>OZ245051.1:0-4072054 GCA_965224515.1 Sedimenticolaceae bacterium | reverse complement strand
GGCACGACGGTGAGCGCGACGGGGACACAGAACACGACGATTACCGATAATGATACTGTGCCATTTGTAATCGACAGCGCAGTATCTGGAACAGAAGATACGCCGTACATCTTTGACTGGACCGATTTCAACTACACAGATACCGATGGTGGTCCTGCGCAGCAGATTGTTATTACCTCTCAGACCGTCGAAGGGCGGCTTGAGTACAACGGTGTTTCAGGTTGGGCCGCAGTAACACCTAATCAAACCATCACCAAGGCTGAAATTGATTCAGGAAGCCTGCGTTTCATGCCCCATGTGGCATCTGATGGTTCTGCTGATCCACATGAGTCTGGTACAAATGCCTTTAATGACGGAACCCCGGGTGTAGGGGATCAGCAAGAGGACTTTGCCACCTTCACCTACCAGGCTTCTGACGGTGTCAATGCCGGTAACAGTGCAACTATGACGATCGATATTGAGCCAGTAGCCGATGCGCCGACGCTGACCGTCGATGGCACTGTGGATGCAGGTGGGACCAGCTTGCTTGACCAGGTGACCATCCCGACTACTGTGGGCTTGATTCAGACTGTCTACAGCAATACCGGGCAGTCTCCTAATCGATTAGATAGTGTTGATCTTGAAGGTGTTACAGACAGTTTGGCCGGGGGCGTCAGCAATATTGTTGCGCAGCCTTACAGGGATGGTGGTAATGGGCCAAATAATATCGATGAGGATAGTATTCAGGTGACGACGGGAATTATCTATCTAACGGCAGGAGATCAGCTCTCATTCGATGGTTATAACGATGACGCTCTACTCATTGATGTTGGTGGCAATGTGCTTATCCATACCACTGGTGATGCCTGGGGTGATTACGACACCAGTCAAGTTGGCACCAGGAATGCAACGGGTGGTGGTGCAGGTATGTCAGTGACAGAAGCAGGGGTGTTTTCAGCGCCTGTGACAGGCTACTACACCTTTGAGATGTATATCTACAATCACTCCGGTCCTGGTGACTTGTCAGTGAATGCGACTTTGAATGGTGCACCAACACCTTTCAATACGGCAAATTTCACAATGTATCCAGATATCGCGAGTGTAGATGCTGCAGACGGCCAGCATTCAGACTTCAATCTCATCGCAGGTGACGGCGGATATTACCCGATTGCCCTAAACGAGGGTGTTGAAGGCGCGCCCATCAAGCTGACAGCCATCGATGCAGCTTTGGTTGATGTGGACGGATCAGAAACCCTTGCTAGCATTGTAATATCCGACATACCCGAGGGGGCGGTCCTGTCTGATGGTGGCGGAAATACATTTACAGCGACCCTGGGAAATACATCGGTCGATGTGACTGCATGGAATCTCGATAATCTCACATTCGTTGGAGATGCGGATAGTGGTGCAGTCAGTGACAGCTACACGCTTACTGTAACTGCTACCTCAGAGGAGACAGCTAACGGGGATACTGCGCAGACTACGTTGCCACTTGTCATAACGGTTTCAGATACAGCGCCAGTAGCTGTTGATGATAATGATAGTGTCGGTGTTGAGGGTGTGATTACAGGAAATGTCGTTACCGGTGCGGGCGGCGACGGTACCGGGCAAGACCAGGTTAATGCGGTGGATACGCCTACTGGCGATGCTTGGTTGAGTGGTGTCGATGGCCAACTCTTCAGTGGGGGCAGCCTGGTTCTGGATGGGACCTATGGCACTCTCACCATTGATGCAGACGGCGCATATACTTATCAATCAAAAATAGTGGCCGGTAGTATTACCGGTAGTGGAAATAATGAGTCCCTGTGGGCGGATGTCGGCTACTACGCTTTTGATAACAATGAATTGCCTTTCATTGGTGCTACAGCTGGAACAGGTCTGGATGCTGCATTGCTGACCCAGGGCCGGTCAGACGACGTGGTTTTCAATGGGGGTGATCTGGGTGTAGATGCAGATAACAACAGTGATGTTGATATTGATGCGGATGAATACATTGTGTTCGATCTCGAGGGACTGGCGTCAACAGTGTCTGTTGGCCTTACTGATTTTGGAAACAACGATTGGGCCGACTGGTACGCTTTTGCTGAAGATGGCAGCCTGATTGGAAGCGGGTCCATGCGTGGTAACAGCAATGATGTGTTGGATGTAACTGCAAACATCGATTCGACACAGTTGATCCAGTACATCGCAATCCAGCCGCGCGCAGGCGATGACATAGAGGTGAGAAGCCTCAATTACGGTGTGCCCACTACACAGGTTTTCGAAGATCAATTCACCTATACGCTGACGGATGAAGACGGGGATTCGTCTACTGCTGTGTTGACTATTGAGACCAAGGATCATACCCCCGTGGCAGTAACGGATACAGCGACTGTTAGTGAAAGCGCTTTGCCCACGGGTTCTGATGCTGCTGCATCTGAAGCCATATCCGGCAACCTGTTCGCCAATGATACCGGTCTCGAAGACGGCGCCGCGATCACCACCTTTGGTGGTTCAAGTACGATAGTTGGCGATGAAATCACCATTTCCACTGCACTGGGTAGCGCCGTAGTCAATGTTCTGACCGGTGATTACACCTATACACTGGAGAATCCGGCAGACCACTCCGCCGGCGCGGTGACCGATGTGATCAGTTACACGGTAGAGGATGTGGATGGTCAGTCCTCATCTTCAGCTCTCCAGGTGGCCATTGTTGATGATGCACCTGTCAGCGGAGATCTGGAGCCAGCAGTTATTCGCCCGGTACCGATCAATACTGAGCTGTCAATCGTGTTTGATAAGTCAGGCAGTATGGGTTCTACCGTGCTGGATGCTGATGGCAACCCGATTTCTCGCTACGAGCTTGCGAAACGGGCTGTTGGTGAGCTTGTTGAAACCTACGATGCCATGGGGCAGGTGCGTGTCAATATCGTGATGTTCGATTCGTCAACAGAGATAGACGGCAATACCAATGCAAACGGTGTAAGTGCCTGGTTCGATAATGCAGCGGATGCCATGGCGCATATCGACCTGTACGCGGCAGGAGGTGGTACAGACTATGACGATCCCCTGATCAGCCTGGAAGCAGGCTATAGTGCGCCCGCAGCTTTCGTTGCAGACCAGACATTTGCCTACTTCATGTCTGACGGAAACCCGAATACCAGCTCTGACAGGGCAGAGATAATTGCCTATGAAAACGCCTGGAGAAGTTGGTCAGATACAACCTACGATAAGGTTTTCAGTATCGGCATTGGCAGTG
This sequence comes from Sedimenticolaceae bacterium, assembly GCA_965224515.1. Classification (GTDB taxonomy): domain Bacteria; phylum Pseudomonadota; class Gammaproteobacteria; order Chromatiales; family Chromatiaceae; genus Sedimenticola_A. The sequence continues at coordinate 4,068,837 of OZ245051.1, read as the reverse complement.
GTGCCACCAATACTTACCTGGACCTGGTGGCGTCGGAGAATCCGGATGGCAGCGAGAACACCATCATCATTCCCGATGAATCCCAGTTGGTTGAGATGCTTCTGGATACAGTGCCCCAGGTGGCTGGTGGTCAGATCAACGTAGGGGGCTTTGGACTGAACTCCTTTACTCCCGGCGCAGATCTTCCGGGCCAGGTGCTTGAAATCTCCATTGAGCACAGGGATTACGATACCGATGCACTGCTTGATACCGTCACTTATGACACCAACAGTCCTGAGGTATCCAATGATCTGTTAACCGTTACAACTGGCCGGGGGGCTATTCTCCAGGTGAATATGCAGACAGGGGAGTACAGCTACCTTGCATCCGCAGACAACAACAGCGGCAATGATTTCAAGGAAGTTGTGAAAGCGCTCTATCAAGATGCAGATGGAGATACTGCTGTCGCGTCGGTTGCCTTCTTTGTCAACCAGACAGATGGTCTGCATGATGGTGTGACCCTCAATTACGATGCGAATGCACCGGTTGATGGCACCACTGGTTTCGATACGCTGATTGTCCCCTCCAATGATGCCCTGGACTTCAGCGGTATCGATAATATCTCAAATGTCGAAAGGCTGGATCTCTCGGTAGGCGATCATGCGGTGACCAATCTCAGCGTGGATGATGTGATCAACATGACCGACAGTAACCAGTTGCTTGAAATACTTGGTGATGCAACAGATACGGTTGGCCTGATTGCGGGTGACTGGACGGCAACAGGCAATACAGTGGTTTCTGACGATGGCCACTCTTTTGCAGAGTACCAGGATGCTGCTGGCAGCGTGACACTGCTGATAGAGGATACGATCACCGTCAGTTGATACCAGCTTATAGCTTGGTATGAGAAAAGGGCCCTGGTGGGCCCTTTTTTCTTGATAACAGAGGAGTAACCGGTGCCGGATTGGGTGAAAGATAAAAGTCTTATAACTTGGCAGACAAGAATCCAGACTACTCCTTAATCTCAGCTTAAAAGAGAAGAATGTCTGACAACTGGTTGGCAAAAAAGGAAAAAATCCCTGGAGATTGTTTACTGTCACAAGAGGTAAGTGTTAAAATTCTCAAAATTTTTTGTGACGTAGTTCATACCTATAGGGGATCTGCATGGTTGGCAGAAGATTATTGGGTGCCGGAGTGGCTGCTTTGGTCATTTGCGCACCCGTATCTGCAGCGACATTGAATGATGCCGTTCGGCAGGCTATTGAGACCAATCCGGATGTGCGGATCGAGACCAATGAACTGCTGTCGCGGGAGCAGGAGATCGAGCAGGCTAAATCAGGTTTTTATCCCCAGGTAGACCTCACAGCAGGCTATGGCTACGAGCGTAGCGATAACGCCACCACCCGTGGTCTGGGTCTCTCAAGTCGTGAACTCACCCGCAAGGAAGCCGGTATCACCCTGACCCAGATGCTGTTCGATGGCTTTGCCACCCGCAGTGAAGTGGAGCGTCAGAGTGCCAGGGTCCAGTCCACCCTGTACCGTATTGAAGGCGTCAGCCAGAATCGTGCGCTGGATGCCGTCGAGTCCTATCTCAATGTGCTCCGGTATCGTGAACTGCTCTCACTCACCGAAGAGAATCTGGCATCCCATGACCGGGTGTATGAGCAGGTTGATTTGCGCAATCAAGCCGGAATCGGTCGAAGCTCAGACCTCGAGCAGGTGCGTGGCCGCAGGGCCTCTGCCAATGCCAGTCGCCTTTCTGAAGTGGCCAACCTAAAAGATGCCGAATCCAGTTATCTGCACGTGGTTGGCGCTTTGCCCTCTGAACTTGAAGCGGCGCCATCGGTTGGTGCTTCACTGCCTCCAAACCTGAAGCGGGCGATGCAGATCGCGCTGGAAGAGCACCCGACCCTGCTCTCTGCAAAGGCAGACGTGGAGGCTACCCTGGCCCAGCATGCGGCCGCGGGGCATAACTATTATCCCAAGTTCAACCTGGAGCTGGGCAGCACCTGGGGCGAGGATCAAAACGGCGCCGTAGGAGAGGAAGATGACCTCACCGCCATGATCCGCATGAACTTCAACCTCTACTCCGGCGGCAAGGACAAGGCGCGCAAGCGCCAGACCGCGCACCTGATCAATGAGGCCAAGGAGGTACGCAACCGGACATACCGCCAGGTTGTTGAGAGTCTTCGCCTCTCCTGGACCGCCTACCAGGCCACCAGGGCTCAGCTGGCTCCCCTCAAACAGCACCTGGTGTCGAGTCAGAACACCCGTGATGCCTATGTACAACAGTTCAATATTGGCAAGCGCACCCTGCTCGATCTGCTCAATACCGAGAACGAGGTGTTTCAGGCCAAGCGGGCCTATAAAGAGGCGGAGTACGACGCCCTGTTTGCCGAGTACAGGATTCTGGCAAGTGTAGGTCAGCTGCTCGGCAGCTTTGACCTGAAACCGCCCCGTGGCGAGGGCGCCGGTGATGAGATGTTGCAGGCCTATGCAGAGCTGGCACCCCAGGCTATTGCCCCGGCAACTTTTGAGTCCCGGCCAGAGCATGGCTTCATTGAAGAAGAGGCTATGGAAGAGGCTCCTGCTCCTGCTGTTAAGCCCGGCAACCCTGGCATTGAATCGATGCTCGAGGGCTGGCGGAATGCATGGCAGGGAAAGGATGTTGAGACTTACCTGGCCCGATATTCCGACGGCTTCCGTTCAGCGTGGGGGGCACCTAAAGCGCCTTGGGCTGAGAAGCGCCGCAGCATCATTGCCAACGCCCGGGAGATCGATATTCGCCTTGAGAATATAAGCTCCAGGGTGGATGGAGAATCCGCAACCGTACGCTTTACCCAGCACTACAATTCTGCAAACTACAGCGACGTGGTCAATAAACGGCTGGATCTGAGTCTTGAGAGTGGTGAATGGAAGATCATTCGCGAGGTGACAGAATAAGCACCCCGCCAGCATCGACAGTAAAAAGGGCGCACGGTATTTAACCTGCGCCCTTTTTTGATCCAGGTCTATATTCCCGGGATGCATGTATGCGCTAAACTCCCGCGATTGTTTTATCAAGGGTCGCCCCAATATTCAGGAGATTCGAAATGGAAGATTTTTGCCTGTCCTCTAGAATATTGAGAGAGGGCGCTTAAGGAACTGCACACACCCATATGGTCAGCACTACCACCAAACTGCCAGCCGGCGACTCCCTGGATGAGAGGGATATACATGCCTGGCTTGAACACATCTCTGAGACCTGGAGCAGCGAGGAGATGGGCTATCTGAAAAGAGCCTGTGACCTGGCAGTTGAGATCCATAAAGAGGATCGGGAGTATTCCGGGGAATCCACGCTACGCCACGCCTTGTCGGTGGCAGAGATCCTGGCAGATATGGACCTCGACTGGGAGACCCTCGTCGCCGCTATTCTGCACGATGTCCTGCCCGGTGATCATATCGACAGTGCTGAGCTTGAACGCATGTTCAGCTCCTCTGTTGTGCGCATGGTCGAGGATATGGCCCGAATCGGCAGCTTGACCGAAACACAGCTCAAGGGGCAGCATCAGAGCGAGGCCGAACATACCGAAAACCTCAGGCGCATGCTGCTCAGCATCGCAGACGATATACGGGTTGTACTGATCGTTCTTGCTGAACGCCTGCATGAAATGCGTATTCTGAAGAGCTTTCCTGAAGAGGTGCGTGCTCGGGAAGCCAGGGAGAGCCAGGAGATCTATGCACCCCTGGCAAACCGTCTTGGTATCTGGCAGATCAAGTGGGAGCTGGAAGACCTCTGTCTGCGTTACCTGGAACCGGAGAGTTACAAAGAGCTGGCGGGAATGCTTGATGGGCGCAGGGCAGAGCGGGAAGAGTTCATCCAGTCAGTGATCGAGCTGCTTGGACAGAAATTTTCAGATATCGGCATAAAATCACAGGTCTACGGCAGACCAAAGCACATCTACAGTATCTGGAAGAAGATGAACCGGAAATCGGTGCCTTTCGAGCAGATTTTCGATCTTCGTGCGGTGCGGGTGCTGGTGGATTCTGTGGCTGAGTGCTACGCAGCGCTGGGTGTTGTGCACGGCCTCTGGCGGCATATCCCAGGGGAGTTCGACGACTATATCGCTACCCCAAAAGCAAATATGTATCGCTCCATTCATACCGCGGTGATCGGGCCTGAAGACAAGCCCCTGGAGATTCAGATACGCACCCACGACATGCACGATCACGCCGAGTTAGGCGTGGCGGCTCACTGGCGCTACAAGGAAAGCGGTGGTAAGGAGGATCCCGCCTTTCAGCGTCGTATTGTCTTGATGCGCAACTGGCTCGAACTCAAGGATGAACCGAGCGAATCAGAGGACTTTGTTGATAACATCAAGACAGAGTTCGAGGCCCAGCAGATCTATGTGCTCACCCCCCAGGGTAAGGTGATGGAGCTGCCCAAGGGTGCCACGGCGGTGGATTTCGCCTATGCCATTCATTCCGACGTAGGTAACCGATGTCGTGGGGCGCGAATCAACGGGCGTATTGCACCACTGACCCAGCCCCTTGAAAGTGGCCAGACGGTGGAAGTGATCACGGTGAAGGAGGGTGGTCCGAGTCGCGACTGGCTCAGTCCCCACCTGGGATACCTTAAAACCAGCAAGGCCCGCAATCGTATCCGGCACTGGTTCAAGCAGCAGGATTATGAAGAGCACCTGCATCTCGGTCGGACCAGCCTGGAGCGGGAAATCACACGCCTTGGCGTCAGTAAACCGGATCTGGGTAAGGTTGCCCAGCGTTTCAATATGAAACGCGGTGATGACCTGCTTGCCGCCATCGGGCGCGGGGAGGTCTCCCCGGTTCAGGTGGCAGGAATGGGTGAACGTCAGACGCCGGCCTCCGAGCCAGATATCGAGGAAGAGATCCCGGTTCGCAAGCGCAGCACAAAGAAAAAGCACCGCAAGGGCCGGGGTGAGGTGATCGTGGAGGGTGTCGATGACCTGATGACCCACATGGCGCGCTGCTGCAAACCCGTACCCTACGATGGAATCACCGGTTTTATCACCCGGGGTCGCGGCGTGACGGTTCATCGAAAAGACTGCAAGGTGATCAAAAAGCTGGACGATTCCGACGAGGAGCGCCTTGTTCGGGTGGTCTGGGCAGATCAGCCATCCGACAGCACATACCCGGTGGATATCCGTGTATTTGCAAGCGACAGAAAGGGATTGCTGCGTGACATCTCATCCATTCTGACCAATGGAGAGGTGGATGTGCAGGGTGTGAATACCCAGTCCGATCGAAAAAATGATCGGGCAACAATGAAATTTACCATAGAAATCAGTGATATGAGGCAGCTAAGCCGGATTTTGGAGAAGGTTTCCCAGCTACCGGATGTACTGGATGTACGCCGGCAGGTCTGATTCTGTCCGATTTCACTTTTCGGGTGATTCCAAATTGCCTGGGCAGGTCCTCACAAGGTAAACTAAGCTCCGGTTTTGTAAGTAGAAAACCCGGGGTGCCTTGTGAAGGGTCCCGCATATGACATTCAGTGTCATGAGTCCGGTGGCTGATCATTTATTGATCACGGTTTTCGAAATCATGTGAGTTGTTGGATTGTTGTGCAGCCGAAGGTTGCGCAATGTTCTTTTATTGTTTGAAATTATTGGAGTTTTTTTGATGGCGATCGAACGCACCATTTCCATAATCAAGCCTGATGCAGTTGCCAAAAATGTGATTGGCGATATCTACAACCGTTTCGAAAAGGGCGGTCTGCAGGTGATTGCCGCAAAGATGCTGCATCTCTCCCAAGAGCAGGCAGGCGAGTTCTACGCGGTGCACAAGGAGCGTCCCTTCTATGGTGAGCTGATCGACTTCATGACCTCCGGTCCTGTTATGGTGCAGGTACTGGAAGGTGAAGAGGCCATCGCCAAGAACCGTGAACTGATGGGTGCCACCAACCCACAGGAAGCGGCTACCGGTACCATTCGCGCCGATCACGCCCAGACCGTTGATGAGAATGCGGTCCATGGCTCCGACGGCCCGGATACCGCCAAAGTTGAAATCGACTTCTTCTTCCCGGAAGGCGTCTGCAAACGTACCCGTTGAGGTTGACTTGGCCAGCGAACAGAAAATCAACCTGCTGAACTTTGACCGCAAGGCCATGGAGGCCTTCTTCGTCGAACTGGGCTCCAAGGCGTTTCACGGCCGTAATGTGTTGAAGTGGATACACAAACACGGCGTGACGGATTTCGACTCCATGACCGATGTGCCGAAGAAACTGCGCGCCCAGCTTGCGGAGACCGCAGAGGTCAGGGTGCCAGAGATTGTGTTCGACCAGCCCTCCAGGGATGGCACTCACAAGTGGGTGCTGCAGCTGGATTGCAACAACAGGATCGAAGCGGTCTACATTCCTGACGGAGATCGTGCCACGTTGTGCGTCTCATCCCAGGTCGGGTGTTCACTGGATTGTACTTTCTGTTCAACAGCCCAGCAGGGTTTCAACCGCAACCTGAGCGTGGCCGAGATCATCGGGCAGGTCTGGGTTGCGGTGCATGGCACCGGCAAACCGGTCACCAACGTTGTGTTGATGGGCATGGGAGAACCCCTTGCCAACTTCGAACCGGTAGTGAGCGCCATGGATATCATGCAGGACGATCTCACCTACATGCTTTCGAAATACCGGGTGACCATAAGCACATCGGGCATCGTTCCTGCAATCTATCGTTTGAACGAGGTCAGTGATGTGAGTCTTGCGGTTTCACTTCACGCGCCAAACAACGAGCTGCGTGATGAACTGGTGCCCATCAACAAAAAATATCCCCTCGAAGAGCTGATTCCCGCCTGCCGTGAGTTTGTGAAAAACGACAAACGGCGGAAAGTTACCTGGGAATACGTTATGCTCGACGGGGTTAATGACAGCGATAAACATGCGAAACAGCTGATCAGGTTACTGGAAGGTACGCCGTCCAAGATGAACCTGATCCCGTTCAACCCTTTTCCAGGCACAAAGTACCGCTGTTCACCGCCGGAGCGTATAGAGGCGTTCCGGCAGAAACTGATGAAATCAGGCATTATCTCGATTACCCGTAAAACACGTGGTGACGATATCGATGCGGCCTGTGGCCAACTGGTAGGTAAGGTTAAAGATCGCAGTCGTAGAGAGCTGCGGCAGGCCAGAAAGCGTTCCGGAGGAACCTCGCTTTGAAGTTCAATGTAACAACAGGATTTTTAGGTTTCAGCATGGTGGCGTTGCTGTTGTCCGGTTGTCAGAGCACACCGCCACGATCCAGTAACATCGACATGGAAGACAACACCGGTGGCTATTCCCAGACCAATCGCCAGACAGGTGCCGGCGAGGTTTATGTTCAGTTGGCCATTGCCTACATGAACAAGGGGCAGCTCGACGTGGCACTCTCCAAGGCCAGGCAGGGGCTGGCAGTGGAGCCAAGCAATACAACAGGCCACAATGTCATCGCTTTGCTATATGACCGGCTGGGTGAGAAAGGACTGGCAGAACACCATTTTCAGAAGGGATTGGCTTTGTCCCCGCGCAATTCGTACCTGCTCAATGCCTACGGTACCTTTCTCTGCGCGCAAGAACGCTTTGACGATGCCAATCAGCAGTTTACCAAGGCCCTGGCCAACCCACTGTATAAAACACCGGAAGTCGCACTGACCAATGCCGGGATATGTGCCAGGCGCATCCCCGATATGGACCAGGCGGAATCTTACCTTCGCAAGGCTCTTGAACGTAATCCGAGATTTGCAGCAGCCCTTGGCCAGATGGCCCAGATCAGTCTGCAGAATGGAGAGCACCTCTCTTCCAGGGGGTATCTGCAGCGTTACCTGGAGGTGTCTAAGCACACAGCTGGAACCCTGTGGACCGGTATACAGACTGAGCGTGTACTGGGTGACAGGGACGCAGTAGCCAGTTATTCGTTGCTGTTGAAAAACGCATTTCCGGATTCCCGTGAAGCCCAGCTCCTGATTGAGTCGGAGAAAAAATGAACGCGCTGGTTACAGACGAAGAATTAACCGAGCCCACTCAGCAGGGAGCTGGAGAGAAGCTTAAGGCCATCAGGGAAGCCCAGGGGCTGGACCTGCCTCGGGTTGCCGCGGCTCTGCATCTGAATGAATCTGTGGTGGAGGCGATAGAGGCAGACGAATACTCTTCACTGCCGGGTCCCGTGTTTGTGCAGGGGTATCTGCGAAATTATGCCCGCCTGCTGAATACTGATGAAAAGCCGGTACTGGATGCTTTTCAACAGATGCAGCCGGATCGGGATCACCAGCCAAACCTGAATGTCGCCCAGGTCAGAAACGAACTGCGCAGCAGCCACACCGGCGTTCGCATGATCACCTGGTTGATCGTCATCGGTTTGCTGATATTGGTACTGACCTGGTGGCGTGGTTACCTCGAATGGCCCATGTCAGGAATCGGGAATGAAACTGCCCCGGATGCGGTCGAGCAGAGTGCAGAACCTGAGTTCGACCCCCAGCAGGCCCCTTCACTGGTACCGTTTGTACCCCGGCCGGAATCTTCTCCAGAGATGGGTGAGAGCCCTTCAATAGAGGCGCCCCTGTTAGAAGAGAACACTGTCCCTGATACGGTCGCCGAAACCGTTGAGCCGCCTGAGGCCGAGATGCCCGTGGTGAGTGAGACTGAGGTCGTGGAGCAGATCGAGCCTGTAGCCGCAGCAGTTGATGCCACAGAAGAGCCCGAGACATCCAGCCCGGTTGATACGGCTGCTGAAGCAGCCCCGGTAACGGCTGAAAACGGGATCGTGGTGGATTTCAACGATGACTGCTGGGTGGATATCAGGGATTCCAGTGGCGGGTTCAAGATTGTTGGTCTTATCACCAAGGGGACAAGTCGGGTTCTTGCCGGTCAGGCCCCTTACCGGATGGTGCTGGGCAATGCCTCCAATATCCGCATCAGTGTGAATGGCGCAGACCATGATCTTGCACCTTATGTAAAGGGTAACGTGGCTCGGTTCACACTTGATCCGAACAGATAGAATCAATGCCGGCAGCAAGCAGCTTGTCGGTGTTTCCCGGCGTGTCTTTAGACACGCCGCTTGTTTATTGAAGTAGATAGAACAGTTTAATGGCGAAAAATATACAAGCCATCCGTGGCATGCATGATGTTCGGCCCGAGCAGTCGCCGCTCTGGCATTTTCTGGAAGACAGGGTACGTCAGGTACTTGATGGCTACGGCTATCGAGAGATCAGGACACCGATTCTGGAAACGACCGACCTATTCAAACGGTCCATTGGCGAGGTGACCGATATTGTCGAGAAGGAGATGTATACCTTCGAAGACCGTAACGGTGACAGTCTCACACTGCGTCCTGAGGGAACTGCAAGCTGTGTGCGTGCGGGAATCGAACACGGCCTGCTCTATAACCAGGTACAGCGTATTTGGTATCGCGGCCCCATGTTCAGGCACGAACGTCCCCAGAAAGGGCGCTATCGCCAGTTTCACCAGATCGGGGCCGAGGCCTACGGTCTGGCCGGCCCGGATATCGACCTGGAGATGATTCTGTTGAGTCGCCGGTTCTGGCAGCTTCTGGGGCTGGATGGAGTGGAACTGCAGATAAATACCCTGGGAACTTCCGAGGAGCGCAAAGCCTACCGTGAAGTGCTGGTGGAGTATCTCAGCGCCCACAAAGAGGTGTTGGATGAAGACAGCTTGCGCCGCCTGGACAGCAACCCCTTACGTATTCTGGATTCCAAGAATCCCAATATGAAACAGCTGATTGCCGAGGCACCATCCCTGATGGACTACCTTGGTGAAGAGTCCCGCGAACATTTCGATATACTGTGCAGCGGTCTCGATGATGCAGGTGTGGAGTACGTGGTTAATCCCCGTCTTGTCAGGGGCCTCGACTACTATGCCAGAACAGTATTTGAGTGGGTTACGGATCGCCTCGGTGCCCAGGGCACTGTTTGCGCCGGTGGCCGATATGATGGCCTGGTAGAACAGCTTGGCGGTAAACCCACTCCCGCAATCGGTTTTGCAATGGGTGTGGAACGTTTGATCGCACTGCTGGAAGAGGAGCAGGACAAGCTTGAGCTCAAGCAGGCTGATGCCTACCTTGTGCTTATGGGCGAAGCAGCCCAGCGCCAGGGTATGCTGCTTGCCGAGAAGCTGCGTGACCAGGTACCCCGGCTGCAGTTGATCACCAACTGCGGTGGCGGGAGTTTTAAAAGCCAGTTCAAAAAGGCGGACCGTAGCGGTGCGCGTTTTGCATTGGTGCTCGGCGAGGACGAACTGTCTCGTGGAGTTGTCGGCGTCAAGCCGTTGCGTGATAACACAGAGCAGCAGCAGCTGCCTATCGACCAACTGGCCGATTTTTTCAATAGAGAGCTTTAAGCACCAAGTAGAGGTGCCGAGAGGATAACGTTGTGGATATACATCTGTCCGAAGAAGAACAGGTAGAAGCCCTTAAAAAGTGGTGGAAAGAGAACGGCATATCGGTTGCAGCCGGTGTTGTCATTGGACTGGGTGGCGTGTTCGGCTGGCAGTACTGGAACAAGCACCAGGATGATCTCGCCGAACAGGCCTCATACCAGTTTGAGATACTCAACGCTTCAGTGGCAGCAGGCCTTGGAGAGTCTGCCGTTAAGCAGGCAGAGGGATTGATTGCGAATTTTCAGGACAGCAACTACGCGGTCTTTGCTGCACTGGAAGCCGCCAAGCTCAAACTTCAGCAGGGTGACAGCACTGGTGCCAGGGGACAGCTGCAGTGGGCCATGGATAACACGTCTGATCCCTCGTTGAAGCAGATTTCCCGTCTGCGCCTGGCACGGGTCATGTTGAGCGAAGGTGATGCTGATGCCGCGGCAGGAGTAATTGCTCAAGCCTCGAAGGATGAATTCCAGGGTGAGATTGCCGAACTGAGTGGTGACATTGCCTTGGCCAAGGGTGACGTGAACGGGGCCCGCGAGGCCTACCAGCAAGCTCTCGACAACCAGGTCGGTAGCTCAGCGCTGGTTCGCATCAAGCTCAATGACCTGTCCGCTGTTGCCAGCGATTCCTGAGGTTTGATCGATATGATGCGTTATATCACCGCAATGAGTGCAGCCCTGTTGTTAAGCGGCTGCGGCTCCATGGATTCCATGAATCCGATTGATTGGTTCGGCTCTGAAGAGAGCTCAGTAAAGCCGGCGGAACTGGTTGAACTGACAGGATCGGTTCCCGTGCGCACCCTCTGGTCAACTTCAGTAGGCTCAGGTGCTGATGATCAGCGGGTCAAATTGGTTCCCTATGTAGTGGATAACCGGATCTACGCCGCCGATAGCAGCGGTACGGTAAAAGCCCTGGATGCAGCAAGTGGCCGTACCCAGTGGAGCGTTGAGACAGAACTGGAAATATCCGGTGGTCCCGGTGCGGGCGAGGGCCTTGTACTGATTGGTACCAGTAATGCTGAGCTTGTGGCCCTCGATAGCAGCAGTGGTGCTGAGCGCTGGCGTACCAGGGTCAGCAGTGAAGTGCTCTCCGTGCCCAAGGTATCCAGGGGTATGGCCGTGGTACACACCATTGACGGCAAGCTGTTCGGGTTCGATGCGGCATCAGGCAAACAGACCTGGATATATGACCGTACAGCGCCGGTATTGACACTGCACGGCAGCAGTTCTCCTGTAATCAGCGGTAACGCCGCCATATGCGGTTTCGCCAATGGCAAGCTGGTATCCGTTGAACTGGAGACCGGTAACCCGATCTGGGAAGTAAGTGTCACTGCCCCAAGGGGACGTTCTGAACTGGAACGTATGGTTGATATCGATGGAGATCCACTGGTAGTGGATGGCGTTATCTACGTGGCGACTTACCAGGGTGATATGGCAGCGGTTTCCCAGGATACCGGTGTCGTCCTGTGGCGGCGCAAACTCTCTTCCTACACCGGTCTGAGTGTGGACTATCGTCAGCTATATGTTTCTGACGATAACGATTTTGTCTGGGCGGTGGATCCAAGAAACGGTTCTGCCCTCTGGAAAAACGAAAAACTGAAGGCACGTCGCCTCTCTGCGCCTGCGGTACTTGGCGACTATGTTGTTGTAGGAGACTACCAGGGCTATCTTCACTGGCTCTCTACAGAAGATGGTCGTTTGCTGGGACGCACACGTGTGGGTGAAGACCCCATAACCACGGCCCCGGTCGTGGACAACGGCGTGGTCTACATCTATGGCGATGGTGGTGCGCTGGCGGCTGTTACTGGTGCGGCAAAGCCTTGATTCTCTCTCTACTACTCAAGGCTGAACCATGCTGCCAGTAATCGCCCTGGTTGGCCGTCCCAATGTCGGCAAATCGACTCTATTCAACCGGCTCACCCGTACCCGTGATGCTCTCGTGGCAGATCAACCGGGGCTGACCCGTGACCGCAAATACGGGGTCGGAAAGCTCGGTAACAGGCCTTACGTGGTGGTTGATACCGGAGGTATCAGCGGTGAAGCCGAGGGTGTTGACGCCGTCATGGAGCAGCAGGTTCAGGCGGCAATAGGAGAGGCAGACCATATACTGTTTCTGCTGGATGCCAAGGCCGGTGCAACCGGCGGTGACGAGACTATCGCCGAGCAGCTGCGGCGTACCGGCAAGACCATCACCCTGGTGATCAATAAAAGCGAGAATCTTGACCGAGAGATGGCGGGTGTGGACTTCTATGGCCTGGGGCTGGGTGAGCCGATGCCTATCTCTGCTGCCCACGGCAAGGGCGTTAAGCCACTGATCAACGAGGTTCTGAAGACTGTACCCGAACCCCTCGAAGAGCATACCGAAGAGGAAGTCGGAACGCAGATTGCCGTGGTAGGCCGCCCCAATGTGGGCAAGTCGACCCTGGTCAACAGAATGCTGGGTGAAGAGCGTGTTATCGCCTTCGACCAGCCGGGTACTACACGCGACAGTATCTTTATCTCCTTCACCCATGACGATAAGGCCTATACCTTGATCGATACCGCGGGTGTACGCCGCCGTGCAAAGGTCAACGAGGCTATCGAGAAATTCAGTGTTATCAAAACCCTGCAGGCTATTGAAGAAGCCAATGTCGTGCTGCTGGTGCTGGATGCTCACCAGGGCGTGAGCGAGCAGGATGCAACACTTGCCGGACACATCCTGGAAAGCGGCAGGGCACTGGTAATCTGTATCAACAAGTGGGATGGATTGGACACGGATCAGCGCGACACCATCAAGGAAGAGTTGGAACGCAAGCTACCGTTTCTGGACTTCGCCACTCAAAAATTTATATCGGCACTGCATGGCTCAGGGGTTGGAACCCTCTATGAATCTATCGATTCGGCCTATGCAAATGCTGTTCGAAAACTCTCCACACCGGAACTCACCCGCATCCTCGAATGGGCAGTGCAGGAGCATCAGCCACCCATGGCACATGGGCGTCGTATCAAGATGCGTTATGCCCACCAGGGTGGCCAGAATCCACCGATCATCGTTATTCACGGCAACCAGACTGATGCCGTACCTGCACCCTACAAACGCTACCTGGTCAACCGCTTCCGCCAGGCCCTGAAGCTGGATGGCACCCCCATTCGCATAGAGTTTCGCTCCGGTGAGAATCCTTACGAGGGGCGCAAGAACAAACTCACCAAACGGCAGGTGCAGAAGCGTCAACGGCTCAAGAAGTTCGTCAAACGCAAGAAGTAAAACCAGCCGCGCTAGACCCCACTTCGTTATTACAGACGGTCCAAAGGAGTTTTCATACCCTGTCCCCCTCTGCCGAGGATATGGGTATAGATCATGGTGGTTGATACGTCAGCATGGCCCAATAACTCCTGAACGGTGCGTATTGGGAGGCGTTATATGGTGAGGATGAATTGCGCAAAGCACTGGGAAGCTACATTAATCAATTTTACAATTCTCAGCGGATGCACTCTGGAATTGGCTATGTGCCCCCGGCAGTACTCGAGAGAATGGCCGCATGAAATTTAATGTGTCCGTTTTATCGGGGGAAGATCATCGTCACTTTGTCCCTCACCGGGACGCGCGGCTTCGCCGTGCGCCTCAAAGCATGGGCGTTAAATCAAAAAAGACCATACCCTGGACTTGCACAATTAAGCGGACAAGTTATACTTGTTCAATATATGGTACAAATACAGGGGAATTCTATGAGAGTTGTTAATTTTTCAGATGCCAGGAACAGGCTGAAAAGTGTATTAGATCAAGTAGTTGAAGATTCAGATTACACTGTCATTTCACGCAGAGATGCAGAAGATGCAGTTGTTATGTCTCTAGATTGCTTCAATGGATTAATGGAAACGGTGCATCTATTAAAGAGTCCAGCCAATGCAGCACATCTGGCTAAGTCAATCGCACAATACCGTTCAGGAAAAGTCGAGGAACATGGGCTAGTTGATGAATGAAGTACTAGCATGGACAAAAGAAGCCTGGGGCGACTACGTTTATTGGCAAGGTCAGGATAGGAAGACGCTCAAGCGTATCAATAAGCTAATCTCTGATACTCAAAGAACCCCCTTTGAGGGCATCGGTAAGCCAGAGCCTTTAAAAGAGAATTTATCCGGTTTTTGGTCCCGTCGTATTGATGAAAGTAATCGGTTGGTATATGTAGTTGACGACAATCAACTTACGATTATTTCCTGTCGCTATCATTATTAAAAATGATTTAACAAGCGCCTCAATGCGACCTATCTTTCGCTCCTTCGTCGCAAAAAATGGGTCGCATTAGGCTAAACGTCAGTAGACCCCGATGTCGAGATAGGACCTTGAGATCTTCTCCAGGGCGATAACGTAGGCGGCGGTGCGGTAGTCTACTATGACGTCACTGCGATTCTTGATGGCGATGATCTCCTGCAGTGCAAGGCGCATGCTGTCATCAAGCCCCGAATAGACCAGGTCGAGTTCATCGGCACCCCGTGCGAGTTCCTGCTGGATAGGTGCAGGTACAGTGCTTCCGGTTACGCTCTCAAGGGCACGCACGATACCGCTGCCGCGTGTCTCGTCAAAACGCCGCTCGATTCTTCCGAAACGGATATGGGAGATGTTTCTGATCCATTCGAAATAGGAGACCACCACGCCCCCGGCGTTTACATAGCAATCCGGCAGAATGGTGATGCCCCGATTTCTGAGAATCTGGTCTGCTTCAAAGGTCACCGGACCGTTGGCGGCTTCGGCAATCAGGTTTGCTTGAATATTGGGGGCGTTGTCGATGTGGATAACACCCTCAAGGGCCGCAGGTATGAGAATGTCGCACGGCATCTCCAGGATGCTGTCGCCGTTTTCACGGTACTCACCGCCGGGGCAGTTTGTGATGCCCTGGTTTGCGGTCAGGTATTCATGGATCTGTTCAATGTCCAGTCCATCTTCGTTGAGCAGGGCGCCATCTCTCTCTATGACAGCGATGATTTTGCAGCGGCTCTCTTCAGAAAGCAGTCTTGCCGCGTGGTAACCCACATTGCCCAGGCCCTGGATGATGATTTTCTTGCCTTCCAGGCTGCCTTCCAGACCAGCTGCCTTGACCTCTGCCGGGTGGCGGAAGAACTCCTCGAGGGCATACATCACACCGCGGCCTGTGGCATCGGTTCTGCCTCTGATACCGCCATGGGCCACAGGTTTTCCCGTGACGCAGGCGATGTAGTCTATATCTTCCGGGTGCATGTGTTTGTAAGTATCAGCGATCCAGGCCATCTCGCGTTGCCCGGTGCCGACATCGGGGGCGGGTACATTGGTGGAAGGCCCGAGGAACCCCTTCTCTGCCAATTCACGGGCAAAGCGCCTGGTGACTCGTTGCAACTGGTCGCGGCTGTATTTTGAGGGATCTATATGCAATCCGCCTTTGGAGCCGCCAAAGGGAACATCCACGATTGCGCATTTATAAGTCATCAGCGCGGCCAGGGCTTCCACCTCCATCTGGCTCACTTCGGTGTCGTAGCGTATACCGCCTTTTGAGGGGAGACGGTGAACACTGTGTACTGCCCGCCAACCGGTGAACATCTCCACGTTGCCATCGATTTTTACCGGAAAAGTTACCTGGAGGACCGAGGTGCAGGCCTTGATGGCGCTGGCGATATGGTCATCGAGCTCCATGACATGAATGGCCTGGTCAACCATGCGATCAACGCTCTTTCGGAAAGCGAGGCCCCTGGCATGGCGGTTGGGTGCTGTCATGATGCGTCTCCCTCGGTGGACAGGCTGTCGGTTGTCGGCTCTTCTTCGCTGCTACTTAAAGTATTAGCACGTTTCAGGAAAATGAAACTGATGAGGGTCAAAAGACCCATGGCGGCAATGGAGAGCGCCATGGATCGAGGGCTGCCATCGTGGAAGTGGCCTACCAGGATGCCTACGGCTGCAGCAAAGGTCATTTGAATGAAGCCGAGCAGTGCTGAAGAGGTGCCGGCAATACGGGGAAAGGGGGCGAGAGCACCTGCCATTGCCTGGGGCATGACGATTCCGACGCCAACCATATAGATCATGTGAGGAATGATGATGGCGGCCACATGATTGATCTTCAGGATTGCCAGTAGCGCCATGATGCATCCTCCCGTGGCTGCGACCAGAGCGCCGGCGCCAATCAGCCGGTCTATGCCGGTGCGGCGGGCCAGTTTGCCGGCTACCAGGGTACCGATCATGAAACCGGCCACGATAAGGGCGAAGAAGAGTCCGTACTGCTCTTCGGTGTAGCCCAGAAAGTCGATAATCACAAACGCGGAACCGGAGAGAAAGGAGAATAGCCCGCCAAAGACAAAGCTGCAGGCCAGGGTGTACCAGCGCCAGCTTGGGTGGCGCAGCAACTGGCTGTAATTGTCACGCAGGGTGCTGAAGGAGAGATGACGGTGCCTCTCCTCGGGGATGGTTTCAGGTATCTGGTAAATAAGGGCAACAATACCCAGCAGGGCGTAAGCGGCAAGAAACAGAAATATTGACTCCCAACCGAGCCCCACAGTCATGTAACCCCCAATGATGGGTGCTACTGCCGGTGCAAGGGCCATTGCCGTGCCGATGTAGGAGAGCAGTCTTGCCGAATCCCGCGGACCATGAATATCTCGTACCATGGCACGGCCCAGTACAGGACCTGCACTGCCACCAAGGGCTTGCAGCACACGCAGCAGGGTCAGTGATTCGATTGATTCGGCATATGTTATGGCCAAACTGCTGAGCAGAAACAGGATCAGGCCAACCAGCAGAACCGGTTTGCGTCCGTAGCGGTCCGAAAGGGGGCCATAGACCAGTTGCGCAAGAGCGAAGCCGATCAGAAAAGCGCTTAAGGTGCCCTGGATTCCATCTATGTCGCTTGAAAAAACCCGCACCAGTTCGGGGAATGCCGGCAGGTACATGTCTGTTGATAGCGGACCCAGCGCCACCAGTGCAGCGATCAGCGAGGTGGTGAAGATGGATTTGGGTGAGAGCATGGGTCATTGTCGAGTGGTGCAGTGCAAAAGGCAATTGTGTTTTTGTAGGAGGGGAATGGATTGGGAATCCATTGGCCTGATCGAGATGTCCGTATCGATAGAATGGAGGGCTTGGTAAACAGTTTCGTAGCCCAGAAGGGGTTCACTCTGTAGCTGATTCCCTGCCACGGCTACGAGCTACTTTTGCAGAGAGGCAAAAGCACCCGCAGGGCATAAATAGCCAAAACTCTTCTCCCCGGTGTCCCGTCCGCTATGGTGGGTTCACTGCACCCTCCGGGCATAAACGCTCTCGCCTTCACTGGGGGTTGTCAGACGCGACGGTCGCTACGGGCATCCTGCCCTCTCGCGACACTTGTACATCCCTGTCGCGACTGACAACGACCCCCATCCCTGCCGGTCCCCTTCGGGCCTTTTTCAGTGAAGCCTGCGATGCTCGTCGGAACAAAGGGGCCCCTTTCCCATTAGCAGGCTACCTCGCATTGTTTGGATATGTAGGGTGTCGTTGAACGTAGCGAAACGCACCATTGAAGCCATACTTCTCCGACGCATTTCCAGGTCGTTGAGACTGTGACAGTTTCCCTTGATGCAGCCGAGCATCGGAGCAATTTCAGGAAAGGCCCAAAGGGGCGCCGCAGGGAAGCGGCGCGTTCACAGTCAGCACAGGGACGTGCTGTCTGTGAACCCCCTGAAATTGTGAGAAGCGCAGGGGACCCGAACGGAGTGAGGGCAAATCCCGGGAAGATGCGCTTTTGGTTACTTTTCGCGCTGACGAAAAGTGACTCGTGACCGTGAGAAAACAGTCACTACAGGGTAAACACCTTTTTAGGTCACGAAATTTGTTACCAGGCCCTTACTAAAATAAGCATCCATACGACAACGGATTCCCAATCCACTGGCGTATATGACAAAACCACACCCTATTCAGATGAAGAATCGCTCTCCACAACAGTACTGACCAGCCTGCCATTGGCCAGCAGTGTTTCAATTTTATCTCCAGGGGAGACAGTGCCGGCATCAAGCAGCACTGCCTGCTCTGGGTGGGTGCGGGTGATGGAGTAGCCCCGCTGCAGGGTTGCCAGGGGGCTCAGGGTGTCGAGTTTGCCCACCAGGGTGGAGAATTGCAGCTCTCTTTGCTGGCGGCGTGTGTTTACAGCACGCTCGAGCCGGCGTCTCATCTGTTCCATGCGGGATGAAATTTGTGAGAGGCGGTGGGCGGGAGTATGGCTCTGCAGGCGTGCGGTGATGGTTTCCAGTCGGTGCCTGGGACGGGCGATTCGGTTTGATATTCCGAAGGAGAGACGCTGTTCCAGTTCGTCGGTACGCTGTTGGCGCTGTATCAGACGCTGCCCGGGGTGCAGCAGTTGCAGGCGCTTTTCTGTACTTTTCAGCTTCTGACCTGCAAGAGTGCTTCTCTGTTGAGCCTGATGAGTGAGCCGGCGAATCTGTACCTCGAGTTTGTGCAGCATCTGCTCCCTGTCGGGGCTGGCGAGTTCAGCCGCTGCAGATGGGGTCGGGGCGCGATGATCAGCGACAAAATCGGCAATGGTGAAATCGATCTCATGGCCCACGGCGGAGATTACCGGGATGCGAGTGGCAGAGATGGTGCGGGCGAGCTGCTCGTCATTGAAGGCCATCAGGTCCTCCAGGGAGCCGCCGCCACGGGTCAGAATCAGGGTGTCACACTCATTGCGGCTGTCAGCCAGCCTGATCATCTCTGAAATTCTGGCCGGGGCGTCGTCACCCTGGACGGGAACCGGGTAGATGATCACTTCGATGGCCGGAAAACGTCTCTTGAGCACTGTCAGTACATCACGAACTGCTGCTCCCGAGGGGGAGGTAATTATGCCGATTCTGCTGGGAAATGCCGGGATCTCCTTCTTAATTTCAGTATCGAACAGGCCTTCGCCTGCCAGTTTCTGCTTCAGCATTTCAAAGGCCTGGCGCAGGGCGCCTTCCCCGGAGGGCTCCATGTGCTCGGCGATCAGTTGAAATTCACCCCGTCCCTCGTAGAGGCCGACCCGGGCGCGGATCAGCACCTGCATACCGTTTTCCGGGTTGAAGCGCAGGCGCTGGCGTTTCATGCGGAACATGGCGCATCGGACCTGGGCATGGGGGTCTTTCAGGGAGAAGTAGATATGTCCGGATGCCGGGCGGGCCAGGTTGGAGATCTCGCCCTCGACCCAGAGCAGGGGAAAACTGCCCTCCAGTACCGCTCGTACCTCGCTGTTGAGCCGGGAGACGGTGTAGATATCCTTTTCAAAGGCTGAATCTGGTGCTTGAGCGGACATCAGGGTGTAATTCACTCCAAATAAGCTAGGCTATGAATCTAATTTCTTGGGATTTAAGTGAACAATTGAGTTTACCTTGAAACAAGGAAATTTTATAATACTCTGTTTTATCGAATACCTTTCAGATTGGGGATAAATCGACTATGCGCCTTGCCCAGGAAGCCCTGACTTTTGATGACGTACTCCTCCTGCCCGCACACTCCAGTGTGCTGCCTAAGGACGTCGATCTCAGTACACGCCTGACCCGTGAAATTACACTGAACATTCCCCTCGTCTCTGCCGCCATGGATACAGTGACTGAATCCCGGCTCGCCATTGCCATGGCGCTGGAGGGCGGAATCGGTATTGTTCACAAGAACATGACGCCTGAAGAGCAGGCGGCGGAAGTTCGAAAGGTCAAACGCTACGAGAGCGGCATCGTTGCCGATCCGATCACCGTAAGCCCCAATACACCCATCGGTGAACTGGTTGCCCTGACCGAAGCCCACGGTTTCTCAGGCATGCCGGTGGTGGATGGTGAAAACCTGGTTGGTATCGTCACCAACCGCGACATACGCTTTGAAGAGCGCATGGATGAACCGGTCTCTTCGGTCATGACCCCCAAGGATCGCCTGATCACAGCGAAAGAGGGAGCCAGCAGGACCGAGGTGCTTGGCAAACTGCGTGAGAATCGCATTGAGAAGCTGCTGGTGATCAATGATGATTTCCAACTGCGCGGCATGATTACTGTAAAAGACATACAGAAGGCCAAGGATTACCCCAGCGCCTGCCGTGACAGCCAGGAGAGACTGCGTGTCGGTGCCGCAGTGGGTGTGGGTGAGGGTACCGATGAGCGTGTAGAGGCGCTGGTGAACGCAGGTGTGGACGTGGTGGTAGTGGATACTGCTCACGGTCACTCCCAGGGCGTGCTGGATCGCGTAACCTGGGTCAAGCAGAACTTCCCTGATGTACAGATTATCGGTGGCAACATCGCCACAGGCGCTGCTGCCGTTGCATTGGCCGAGGCCGGTGCAGATGCGGTTAAAGTGGGTATAGGTCCAGGCTCCATCTGTACCACGCGTATTGTTGCCGGTGTGGGTGTGCCCCAGGTCACCGCGGTTGCAAACGTGGCCGAGGCGCTGAGAGACACCAATATCCCGCTGATCGGCGATGGTGGTCTGCGCTACTCCGGTGATATTGCCAAGGTGCTGGTGGCAGGCGCCCACTCGGTCATGCTGGGTGGTCTGCTGGGTGGTACCGACGAGTCGCCCGGTGAAGTGGAGATCTTCCAGGGTCGCTCTTACAAGTCCTACCGCGGCATGGGTTCCCTGGGTGCAATGTCCGGCAAGTCCGGTTCCAGCGACCGTTACTTCCAGGAAGACACCAAGGATTCAGACAAGCTGGTACCTGAGGGTATCGAGGGTCGTGTACCATACAAGGGCCCCCTGCTGAATGTCATCACCCAGTTGACCGGTGGTATCCGGGCCAGCATGGGTTACACCGGCTGCGCTTCTATTGAAGAGATGCGCACCAAGCCCGAATTTGTGCGGGTAACCAATGCCGGTATGCGTGAGTCTCACGTCCATGACGTAACCATCACCAAAGAGGCTCCAAACTACCGTCAGAGTTGATGACGGTAGTCTGACCAAAACAAACCGCAGTGCCGTAACCGGTGCTGCGGTTGTTTCATTTATAAGAGATTGGAATTCAAACCATGACACACCAGGACATTCACGCCCATCGCATCCTGATCCTCGATTTCGGTTCACAGTACACCCAGTTGATTGCACGCCGGGTACGTGAGGCGGGCGTCTACTGCGAGATCTGGCCCTACGATAACTGTGAAGACGTAATCGATGAGCATAAGCCGGCGGGCATCATTCTCTCTGGTGGTCCCGAGACAGTGACCTCAGACGATACGCCGCGCGCTCCCCAGAAGGTGTTTGAGCTGGGTGTGCCTGTGCTGGGTATCTGCTACGGCATGCAGACCATGGCATCGCAGCTGGGTGGCAAGGTGGAGTCTTCTGACAAGCACGAGTATGGCTACGCCCAGGTACGTGCCCGCGGCCACTCCAAGCTGCTGAAGGATATCGAGGACCACACCAGCCCTGAAGGATACGGCCTGCTGGACGTCTGGATGAGCCACGGTGACCGTGTCATTGAAATGCCTGAGGGCTTTCACCTGATAGCTGAGACCGATAACGCCCCCCTGGCCGGTATGGCTGACGAGGAGCGCGGCTTTTACGGTATCCAGTTCCACCCGGAGGTGACCCATACCCGCCAGGGTGGGCGCATCCTGGAGCACTTCCTGTTCCAGATCTGTGACTGTGAACCCCTGTGGAACCCCTCCAGTATCATCGAGGACAGCATCGACCACGTCAAAGAGATGGTGGGTGAGGAGGGCCAGGTGGTGCTTGGTCTCTCCGGTGGTGTCGACTCCTCCGTAGTGGCCGGTCTGCTGCACCGGGCCATCGGTGATCGCCTGACCTGTATCTTCGTGGACAACGGCCTGTTGCGCCTGCACGAGGGTGACCAGGTGATGGCCACTTTTGCTGAACATATGGGCGTCAAGGTGATCCGTGTCGATGCAGAGGATCGTTTCCTGGATGCCCTGAAGGGTGAGGCTGATCCGGAGAAGAAACGCAAGATTATCGGTAACCTCTTTATCGACATCTTTGAAGAGGAAGCCAACAAACTGCAGGGCGTGGACTTCCTTGCCCAGGGCACCATCTACCCCGATGTGATCGAATCTGCCGGCGCCAAGTCCGGCAAGGCCCATGTGATCAAGTCACACCACAACGTGGGCGGGCTGCCCGACTACATGAAGTTGAAGCTGGTGGAGCCACTGCGCGAGCTTTTCAAGGATGAGGTGCGCAAGATCGGTGTTGAACTGGGCCTTCCTTACGAGATGATCTATCGCCACCCCTTCCCGGGACCAGGCTTGGGTGTACGTATTCTTGGCGAAGTGAAAAAAGAGTATGCTGATATCCTGCGCCAGGCCGATCATATCTATATCGAAGAGCTGCGCAACCACGACCTCTACGACCAGGTGAGCCAGGCCTTCACCGTCTTCCTGCCGGTCAAGTCGGTGGGCGTGGTGGGTGATGCCCGCCGCTACGAGTACGTTGTTTCCCTGCGTGCGGTGGAGACGGTGGATTTCATGACAGCCCGCTTTGCCCACCTGCCGTTCGAGTTCCTCGAGGTGGTCTCCCGGCGCATCATCAACGAAGTTGGTGGTATCTCCAGGGTGGCCTACGACATCTCCAGCAAGCCCCCTGCCACCATTGAGTGGGAGTGATCGCCAGGAGATCAGGAGCGTATGCAGACGGCATTGTTCTCATATCGTCATTCCGGCGAATGCCGGAATCCAGGGAAGTGCCGTCATGCTGGAACAATGGATCCCGGCATTCGCCGGGATGACGGGTAAGTTGATCGGGTGCTCAGATGACCGCAACCTCTGATGAAGACCGCAGTTTCATGCGGCACGCCCTCGAACTGGCCGACAAGGCTGAGGCGGAGGGTGAGGTGCCTATTGGAGCGGTCGTGGTGCTGGAAGGAGAGATCATCGGTGAGGGCTGGAATCGCCCCATTGCCAGTAACGATCCCACTGCACACGCCGAGGTGATGGCCCTGCGGGATGCGGGCCGGCGTGTTGAGAACTACCGCCTTCCCGAGGCCACCCTCTATGTCACCCTGGAACCCTGCCCAATGTGTGCAGGAGCCATTGTGCACTCGAGGGTCAAGCGAGTGGTCTTCGGTGCCCAGGACCCCAAGGGCGGAGCGGCAGGCAGTGTCTTCGACCTGCTGCCGTCAGACCAGCGCTTCAATCACCGCACAGAAGCAGAAGGTGGGGTGATGGCAGAAGAGTGTGGTCAGAGACTGCGTGATTTCTTCCAGTCAAGGCGAAAGAAACGGACAGAGAGCTGAACTCCCTATAGCATCTCGGGTGTGGTGATCGTAAGGGGGGATTTGGGTTTCTCTTCCACAGGTGCCTGGTTTTCGTTGTGCCAGAGCAGCAGCTCGTAGTAGTTGCGTATGTTATCCACGTAGGTAACCGGCTCCCGACCCCTTGCATATCCATGTTTAACGGTCTTGAAGTGTTTTTCCTGGGAGAGCAGGGGAAGGTACTGCTTTACATCGGCCCATTTGTCCGGATTACCATTGCCGCGCTGGGTCAGAATCCTGGCGTCTTCCAGGTGACCGTATCCCACATTGTATCCTGCAAGTGCAAACCACAACCTGTCCGGGTTTTCGATCCGCTTTGGTAACTTCTTCTCTACCAGGCGAAGGTAGCGCGCGCCACCCATAATGCTCTGGGCGGGATCTTCACGGTCTTCAATGCCCAGTTGCCTGGCCGTACCAGTGGTGAGCATCATGATGCCCTTGACCCCTGTGGGGGAGACAGCCTTGGGGTTCCAGTGGGATTCCTGGTAGCCGATGGCGGCCAGCAGTTGCCAATCCAGATCTGCTTTCTCTGCGGCGGCCTTGAACATGGGGGTAAACTCGGGAAGACGTTTGGCGATATGGCGGGTGAATGTGGTTTTGTCCACAAAACCGAGACGCTTGACGTGGCCATAGTAACGTTCAATAAGCTGTTTTAGTGCACCGCTCTTTTTCTGCTCTTCCAGAAACTGCTTGGCAGCATCATACAGGCTGGTATCTTCGGCGTGCTGGAATGCCCAGGCCAGGGGTTGGGGCTTGGTCAGATCGAAGGCGACTTTCAGCTCTGGATAGAGCTGAAGGCTCAGGGCTGCCTCGTTGGAGTCTGCTATGGTGTAGTCGATCACCTGCTCTTTAACCAGGTAGAGCAGTTCTTCACTCTCCAGCTCCTTTTGAGATACCCACTTCAGTTCAGGGTGCTTCTCCTTGAGGCGTTCCAGCTCCTCTTCATGACTGCTTCCTGCAATCACTTCCAGGGTTCCGGCGATGGTATCGGTAATTTTCTTTGGACGCTTGCGTCCGCTGCGGTAGATCACCTGCTGGGTGATCTCCTGGTAGCTGGGGGAGAAACGCACCGTGGTTTCTCGCTTTGGGGTCACGGTAAGTCCGGCAGCGGCAAGATGGGCCTCACCGCGGGCAACCATTGGCATGATCTCTGAGAAGCTGTCCGGGATGACGTACTTGACATCAACACCCAGCTCTTTCGCGAACTGTTCCACCAGTTCGTATTCGAACCCTTTTAGTCCCTGGGGGCCTTCGTAGTAAGTGGTTGGGCTGTTACGCGTGATCACGAGCAGCGTACCCTCATCCTTGATCTGTTCGATCAGGGGCTTGGGAATGCTGCAGCCTGCAAGCAGGGCGGTAATGATAAAGGCCAGGAACCAACGCATACTTTTTTGGAATTAAACCCTTGTCTATATATACAAAAAAGGGCCAGTCCCTACGCCCGGTTGATGGGGAAATCATCAGCTATTGTAGATCAGGTGAATGCATTTCGCACTGGCGGTGATTCAAGGCCCAATTTGGTAACAGCAGTACAGTCGGATTTCCACAAACCCCGGTAGTGTCGATCAATGAGGATGGCGATGCAGTGGTGGTCAACAACAATGATGGCGTCGATGACTCCAATGGCGAAACGCAGCTGATACGTTTTAACAAAGCTGTTTGAGGCAGACTGAGCCTTGTCTGATCCAGTGTAGATAAGGCCGGTGAGTTTCACCGGCCTTATTTCTGCCTGAATCGATTTAACCCGCAGTCATTAAAACCGGGCCAGACTAGAATAATCTCGAGTCACTATAGATAAATGGAGAAATCCTGCTATTACTTAAAGTAGTTAGTTCATGGATATTGCATGGCCATGGGAGGGCAGCAATGGACAAACTGAAGAAGATCAGGGAACAGGTCGAGAATATGCTCAGTCAACTGGAGGAGGGGGTTGAGTTGACTGTCATACCACCCGTAGAGCTGTCAGACGAGGAGTGGCAGAAAGTTCGTCAGCAGTATGGAGATGAGCTCTGTGACAGGCTGATGGATAGCCGGGAGATGCTCAGGTCCTTTATCGATCACGGGGCCCAAGACACACTTCACTAGCCTGAAATTGTCGTGCTTTATTGTCAGGAGCCGGGATTCGGTGCCTGCCGGTTTTACTATGTCCGGCTGTTACCGTGGAAGGTTTTGCCCAGTAAGTTTATTATCCACGGTTACAGGAGAGGTGCCGGAGCTGGCCGAACGGGCCTGACTCGAAATCAGGTGAACCCTCTGGGTTCCGAGGGTTCGAATCCCTCCCTCTCCGCCAAAACAAAAGAACCCGCCTTATGGCGGGTTTTTGTTTTTGGGGTGGGGGAGGTCTTGGTGAGAACCCTTAGGTTCGATAAAAATTGCAGGAGGCAATTTTGACGCCGCGACAAGCGGCGCCCCGTTAAGGGAAGACTCCATCAATACCTGCCCTGTTAATTTGCATCGCTGATTGTCAGTAGACACAAACACTCGCAACCCAACATTCGTCACCCCGGCGAAGGCCGGGGTCCAGTATTTTCAAAGCTTATGGATTCCGGCCTGCGCCGGAATGACGATGGTTTACCGGTTTTCTGCAGCGTTGTTTACAGAAAAGTGCAACAGGTTAAGTAAACCCCTTCCTATATGGCGGCTTTTTTGTTTTTGGGGGTGGGAGGTCTTGGTGAGAACCCTTAGGTTCGATAAAAATTGCAGGAGGCAATTGCTCTACGTTTTCATCTGCTCCACGACCCAATCGTAAAAGACCTGCATGGGGTATGTAAGCGGTCTGTTCTGCGGATAGACAAGATAGAATGCCCTCTTGGTTTCCAGCTGCAGGTCAAGAGGAATCTCCAACTGGCCGTACTCAACCTCTCTCTCAACAAGGCTGAGATCTGCCAGGGCTATGCCTGCTCCTTCCATCGCTGCATTCATGGTCAGGGATGTGCTTGAGAAGGTAATGTTCTTTGTCTCTTGTGATTGGGTCAGCCCTGCCTGGCTGAGAATGCGGGTCCACTCGTCTTCACGGTTGGCAACCTGGAGCAGTGTGTGACGCAGCAGATCCTCTGCTGAACGGAGAGGGGGGTTCTCCTTCAGCAGCCTGGGGCTGCACACCGGAACCATTGTTACGCTCATGAGGTAGTGTGCTTCAACATTCTCCCACTCGCCATGGCCGAAGTAGATGGCCATGTCGGTATCGGTATGGGCAAAGTCGATAAGGCCTGTAGAGGCGCTCAGGCGCAGTTCAACGTCTGGATGCTGTTCCTGGAATTCCCGAATACGAGGAACCAGCCAGCGGGTTAGGAAGGCGGGTACGACACTGATGTTGACGGCGCTGGTATTCGGTGAGGCAACAAGGCGCCGGGTGGCGATATCGATCTCGTCCAGGGCCTGTCCAATGGCAGCCACATATTTTTCACCGGCAATGGTCAGAACGGTTTTTCGGTTCTCTCTTCGGAAAAGTGGCATCCCCAAAAATTCTTCAAGTGTTTTTACCTGGTGACTGATAGCTGACGGGGTAACAAACAGCTCCTGCGCTGCCTTGTTAAAGCTGCCCAGTCTGGCTGATGCTTCAAAACTGCGCAAAGCGTTCAATGGTGGAAGACGTCTGATGCCGGCTCTCCAATAGATGAATAATATTCAACTATATCGTGAGAAAAGATCGTTTGTGAAGGGGGTATTGCCTATCTATTATCTCATCCAACGGTTTCTGAAATACCCGCCGGTGTTGCAAAGTCACTGCTGCGGCGCTTCAGAAAAGAACCCTGGCTTCAGCAGATGGCAGGTGTTCATCCGGTGACTTGTTAAGCGTGCTTTATGAGTCAGTTAATCCTCCTCCTTTGAACCTTATTGTAATTCGGTTACGGCAGACTCAATGTCTGCCGTTTTTTTTGTAAGGATATACGGACAGGTAATATCCCCGCAGAATCTCTCATGGATTACCGGAATGCTGCGGATTCTCCAGCGTGTTATAATTTCCCGATTATAAATCGGGCAATAAGAATAAGAATACTTCGATTAAAGTATCTTTTAGTCCTGAGACGGTTGGTCATAATGTCTAAACATAACGGCGGGCATTCCGTGGGTCCGTTGCGTGGTAATCACGAATTTCAATCCTCCATGCTGCGGTTGATTGCCTGGGGGGTGATGGTCGGTTTTATAGGGCTTGGTGGAAGCAGTGGCTTTTTTCCCTTTACCTGGGATCAGTTCACACTCTATTTCGGCGCCCATTTTGTCTGGTTTACAGGACTGCTGGTCCATGTGATCTGGAAACCAGAACCTAACAGGTACCGCCAATACATCGGTGCCTTGTCCGATGTCAGTGGTACCTCTTTCTGTATCTATCTGAGCGGTAATCCGGTCAGTCCGTTTTTCCTGATCTACATCTGGTCATTCATCTCCCAGGGGACCCGTTTCGGTATTCAAAACCTGGTCTTTGCGTGTATAGCCAGCATTATCGGATACACAACCACTGCTGTGATCATGGATGGCTGGCAAAGCAACGCCTTTTACATCAATTTCCTAATCCTCGGCCTGATAGTTCTCCCGCTGTACCAGGTGATGTTGCTTCGCAAGCTGCACGAGTCCCGGAAGAGCGCTGAAGAAGCCAACCAGGCGCGAGGAAACTTCCTGGCGTCGATGACCCACGAGTTGCGTACACCACTCTCCGGCGTTATCGGCCTGTCGAGGCTATTGGGCACCACAACCCTTGACCGGGAGCAGCGGGAGTATGTGGATTCGATTACCTCTGCAGGCAATGTTCTTGAGGCCCTTGTCGGCGATGTGCTTGATTTCAGCAAAATTGACGCAAACAAGCTTGAGCTCAACCCCAAGGTGTTTGGCCTGCGCCGGTGCGTGGTGGATACCTGCCGCGGCATGAGTGCCTCGGCCACTGACAAGGGGATAGAACTGGTCTGCAGTTTTGGACAGGATGTGCCGGAGAAAGTCTACCTGGATGAACTGCGTATAAGGCAGGTGCTCTACAACCTCATCGGTAACGCCATTAAGTTTACGCATTCGGGACAGGTGACAATTCATGTGAAGATGCTCAGGCAGGAAGCACATGAAGGAGAGGGCACGCAGTTGGAAATTAACGTGCAGGATACCGGAATCGGGATTCCAGCTGAGAAGCAGGCAGAGGTCTTCAAGAGTTTCTGGCAGGCGGACTCTTCACGCACACGAAAACACGGTGGTACCGGGCTGGGCACTTCCATCTCCAGGGATCTGGTTCAGTTAATGGGTGGCAGCATCGGTTTCGAGAGCAAAGAGGGGGAGGGCACTCATTTCTGGATCAGAATCCCCTGTGGTCCGGAAAAGGTCATGACCCCGCTTACCCCTCTGTCTGGACTGGCAGGCAGAACGGTCGCTATCTCGGAGCCCCATGAGGAGAGCAGGTCAGCGCTGGTCGAGGCCTGCAGCCAGGCGGGTATGCAGGTGCTGATTATGGATGGTGGCGAGACCCAGCAGTTAAATGACGCTCACTCTCTGATTAACGGCAACAAGGTTGATCTGCTGTTGGTTGCGGATTCACTGGAGCAGGATGATCTGCAGCAAAGGTGTGTGTTGATGCGCAGCTGCTTTACCGGGGCCCATGGCCTGATCTCCCTGGCCTATCCCAGTCGTCCTGTTGCCGTTGATGACAGTGCCCTGTCTATCAACAAGCCATTCAACCCTGCGGATCTGTGGCGCTGCATGGCGGTTTTGCTGGGTTCCGATGCTGAACATCCTTACAGTGCAGAGGCACAAACCACTGGCATGTTGAGTCGGGCTGATTCTGAACACACCTGCCGGGTTCTGGTAGCCGAGGATGACAACATAAATGCGCTGCTGATACAGACCCTGCTTACCAAGGCTGGTCATGAAGTGACGCGTGTCATTGATGGGCAACGAGCCCTTGACTCTGCTCTGGCGGGAGAATTTGACCTGGTACTGGTCGATATTCGCATGCCGAACATGGATGGGATCGAGTTCACCAGGGCGTACCGAAGCCAGGAGAAGATGGGCCGTCGTCTGCCGATCATCGCGTTGACGGCCAATGCTACACGGGAGATGGAGCGTGAGTGCCTGTCTGCCGGGATGGATGAGTTTCTTATCAAGCCCGTTGATGCTTCCCGCCTGGATGAATTGCTGCAGCAGTATGCTCCGGTTTCCAGGGCTGTCGATGGCGCTTGCGCAGTTTAAACAGATGCAAAGTGGTACTCTCCTGCCTTTAGGTTAAACTTTCGGTTAGGTGTTTATCTATAGAGGGTGTGGCGGCGTGAGAGCAGGAAAGCTTACATTGTTCTTTGTTTTGGCCGTTACGTTCAGTGCGCAAGCTTCAGATATCAGCTTTCTCACCCACAACCTGCAGGAACAGGCCTACAACGATGAGCATGGTGAACTGAGGGGTAAGCCCCACAGTGGTAAGCGATCATTCAACCTGGAACTGGTAAGAGAGATGATGATGATCCAGGGGCATTCCCAGGAAATTTCTGAGGTTCCCTTCGCCAGGGGCTTGAAGCTTGTTCAGAACCGTCCGCATCATGCCTTATTCAATGTCAGCAGAACACCTGCGCGGGAGCAGACCGTAAAATGGGTTGGGCCTCTGCAGGTCGAAACCGATTATCTGTATGAATTGAAGGGTTCTCCCACCGGTGTTAAGTCCCTGCAAGAGGCGAAGGGTGTGGATCATATCTGTGTGCTCAATGGTGGAGTGCATCACTCGACGCTGACAAAAATGGGATTTACCAACCTGTATCCCAAGAACACCTACGTCGGCTGTTTTGAACTGCTCAAAAAGGGTCGCATTGACCTGACTCCTTCAGCGAGCAGTACCGTTGCCCATAAACTGCAGAAGGCCGGTATACGCAGCGAAGATATCAACCAGACCCCGGTGGTTGTAGTGGAATCTGGAGGGTATATCGCATTCTCAGTGGGAACGCCTGATGAAGTGATCAGTGGATGGCAGTCTGCCCTGGATCAACTGAAGCACTCAGGTCGGTACGATGAGCTCTACAGGCAATACTTCCTGCCATAAGTGTTTGCCCCGATGAGGAGGTGCCATGAGTTCCATGAATGAACATGAACAGATAAATTACGTTGAGTTTCCTGCGAGGGATCTGCCGCAGACAAAGGCGTTCTTCACGGCTGCTTTTGGCTGGGTCTTTCAGGATTACGGGCCTGAATACGCGGCCTTTTCCAGCAAGGGTCTGGATGGCGGTTTTTACAGGGCTGACCTCGCCTCATCCGCAGACAACGGCGGTGCGTTGATCGTGCTCTACAGCCAGGACCTTAAAGCTACCCAGGCCAAGGTCGAGCACGCTGGTGGCGTCATTGTAAAACCGATATTCTCTTTTCCGGGTGGACGACGCTTCCACTTCACCGAGCCCAGTGGAAACGAGCTTGCCGTTTGGTCTGATCGCTAAAGGAGAAGTCGGTTATGGATATGAACTCACTTACAGCACTCTTCATGTGGTGCACCATCATCAATGGCGGCCTGCTGCTCACCTGGACCCTGGCTGTTATCCTGGCGCCGGACCTGGTCTATCGTACCCAGAGCCTGTGGTTTTCCATCTCCCGGGAGAGGTTCGACCTGGCCATCTACTGCTTTATCGGCCTGTTCAAAATTCTGTTCCTGGTGTTTAACCTTGTACCTTACCTGGCGCTACTGATCATTGCTTAACCGGGAGTGACCCAACCATGCCATCTGACAAACTGGACAAGATCGTTGAGGACGCCCGACGCAACCGGGACGAGCGCGAAAAGGGTTACCGCGAGAGGGCACTGAAAATGTACCCCTGGGTCTGTGGTCGTTGCAGCCGTGAGTTCACCCGTGAAAATCTTCGTGAGCTCACTGTGCATCACCGGGATCACAATCACGACAATAATCCGCTGGATGGCAGTAACTGGGAGCTGCTGTGTCTCTATTGCCACGACAATGAGCACTCCCGTCTTATCGATTCTGAGTATGGCGAAACGCCGGTGAAAGATCAGAAGGGCACAACAACCCACAACCCATTTGCCGACCTGGCATCCATGCTAAAGGATAAGGAGTAACTTTTAGAGGCTGTTTCTTGGTACGGATGGATCTCAAAGGCGGTTCTCGGGCTTCATGATTGTAGAATATACGGGGGGATTGCCCCCGTTTTTTCTATTGCAGACGGGTTATTTCAATCTATAATTCCGCGCATTGAATTGCGCTCCGGTTCTGGGTCGGACAGTCCCGGCTTTTCGGTCACTCTCCCCGGTAGCAGCGTCACCCTCCCTGTACAGGAACATTTTCGTAATGAGCAGTGTTTTGATAATAGGTGCCGGCGGTGTCGGCCGTGTTGTGACCCATAAATGCGCCCAGGTTCCAGAGGTTTTCTCCCAGATCTGCCTGGCCAGCCGGACCAGGTCAAAGTGCGAGCAGATTGCCGGCGAGATACAGGAGAAGACCGGTCGCCAAGTCTCCACTGCCCGGGTAGATGCCGACAATGTTCCCGAACTGGTAGCGCTGATCAACCAGGTAAAACCTAAGATGGTGATCAACGTGGCGCTGCCCTACCAGGACCTCACCATCATGGACGCCTGTCTCGAAACAGGGGTGCACTACCTGGATACCGCAAACTACGAACCCCTGGACGAGGCCAAGTTCGAGTACAAGTGGCAGTGGGCCTATCGCGAGCGGTTTGAACAGGCGGGCCTGATGGCGTTGCTCGGCTCAGGATTCGATCCGGGTGTGACCAACGTCTTCACCGCCCACATGCAGAAGCACCACTTCGACCAGATCGACTACGTGGACATTCTCGACTGCAACGGCGGCGATCACGGCTACGCCTTTGCCACCAACTTCAATCCCGAGATCAACATCCGGGAGGTGACAGCAAACGGTCGCTACTATGAGAACGGCGACTGGGTTGAGACCAGGCCCATGGAGATTCACCACACCTTCAATTTCGACCAGGTGGGTGAGAAGAAGATGTACCTGCTGTATCACGAAGAGATGGAGTCTCTCACCAGGAACATCCCCGGGGTAAAGCGCATGCGTTTCTGGATGACCTTTGGCGATGCCTACCTGAAGCACCTGGAGGTGTTCCGCAACATCGGTCTCGACTCCATCGAACCCATCCTGTTCGAGGGACGGGAGATTGTCCCGATCCAGTTCCTCAGGGCGCTGCTGCCTGATCCGGCGAGCCTGGGTCCCCGTACCGTGGGCAAGACCAATATCGGCGTCATTGCCAGGGGCAGCAAGGATGGTCAGCCGGTCAGCCGCTATGTCTACAACATCTGTGATCACCAGGCCTGCTACCAGGAGACCAATGCCCAGGCGGTCTCCTATACCACCGGCGTTCCGGCCATGATCGGCGCCATGCTGATGATGAACGGTGAGTGGATGCGCCCCGGTGTCTGGAACATGGAGGAGTTCGATCCTGACCCCTTCATGACGGCGCTGAACGAGCACGGTCTGCCATGGACCGATATCGAAACAGATATCGATATCGACTCTCTCCCTGAGTAAGCAGGGTATGGCAATGGATGTTTCAAAGGTTCCGACACCCTGCTACGTGCTGGAAGAGGCCAGACTTCAGGCCAATCTTGCACTCATGGAGCGCGTGCAGCGGGAGTCCGGGGGCAGGATCATCCTGGCCCTCAAGGGTTACGCCATGTGGAGCTCTTTCCCCATGCTGAGGGAGGTGCTGAGGGGCTGCACTGCCAGCTCCCTCAACGAGGCACTGCTGGCCAGCGAAGAGTTCGGGCGCGAGGTTCACGTCTATGCCCCGGCTTATACCGATACCGAGATGCCCCGCATCCTGGAACTGGCGGATCACCTCAGCTTCAACTCCTTCTCCCAGTGGCGCCGCTTCAAAGAGCAGGCGTTGGCTGCCGGACTCTCCTGCGGTATCCGTGTCAATCCCCAGGTGGATGAGGTGGAGACTGATATGTATAACCCCTGTGGTACCACTTCACGACTCGGTGTTACCCCGGAGGAGTTCTGCCCGGATGAGCTGGATGGTATCGAAGGGCTGCACTTTCATGCCCTTTGCGAGTGTGGTGCCGACAGCCTGGAGCGGACACTGGAAGCGTTTGAAACGCGCTTCGGCCAGTGGATTCCACAGATGAAGTGGATCAACTTCGGCGGTGGTCACCTGATGACCCGAGAGGGTTACGATCTTGACCTGCTGATTCGCCTGGTACGGGATTTTCGTGCCCGCTACGGCACGCAAGTCTACCTGGAACCCGGTGGCGCAGTGGGCTGGCGCACCGGTCCGCTGGTGGCCAGCGTGCTGGATATCGTGCGCAATAACATGGATATCGCCATACTCGACACCTCTGCTGCTGCTCACATGCCCGACATACTGGAGATGCCCTACCGGCCCGAGGTGCGTGGTGCCGGTGAGCCGGGGGAGAAGGCCCATACCTATCGTCTGGGAGGCAACACCTGCCTGGCCGGGGATGTAATAGGCGATTACTCTTTCGATGGGCCCCTGCGAGTGGGTGACAGGGTGGTGTTTGAGGATATGATTCACTACACCTTCGTCAAGAGCACCACTTTCAATGGCGTAAACCTTCCGTCACTGGCGATCTGGACGGCTGATGACGAACTGAAGCTGGTGCGGCGGTTCGGTTACGAGGATTTCAAGAACCGGCTTTCTTGATGATCGGCGTGCTGGTGGGGCGGTAAGGTCCCGGTTCCGGCCGCTTCAGCAAGCTTTCTGCGGATCGGTTGTTGACCCGTTCAGGCCATACCGGGATAATTCCCCCTGCTTTAGCCCCGGTCATCCCGGGGCATGTTGTTTATGGTGGCCTGCATCGGTCCCCTCGCAACGATAAACCGTGAACCCGGTCAGGCCTGGAAGGGAGCAGCCGCAGCGGTCGATTCGTGTGCCGGGGTGTGGCTGGTGCGGGCCGCCACCCGTTTGGGCCCCTGATTTTCATTCCACGCTTTTCACAAAGCCGGCAAATTGGGGTGTTTCTGCACCGTGAAACGGCGGCGGTGTTGGGGTAAACTCTCTCCCTCTTTCTTCTATTTAAAGCGATTCGATACAGCCTATGTCATACCAGGTTCTGGCACGTAAGTGGCGCCCACGGATTTTCAGTGAAATGGTGGGGCAGGAGCATGTCGTGCGGGCGTTGAGCAATGCCCTGGACAATGACCGGCTGCACCATGCCTACCTTTTTACCGGTACCCGGGGTGTGGGCAAGACCACCCTGGCGCGTATCTTCGCCAAGTCGCTCAACTGTGAGCACGGTGTCGGCTCCATCCCCTGCGGCCAGTGTTCCACATGCAAAGAGATCGACGAGGGACGCTTCGTGGACCTGCTGGAGGTGGACGCGGCATCCCGTACCAAGGTGGACCAGACCCGGGAGCTGCTCGAAAACGTTCCCTATGCGCCTGTACGCGGACGCTACAAGGTCTACCTCATCGATGAGGTGCACATGTTCTCCGACAGCAGCTTCAATGCGCTGCTGAAGACCCTCGAAGAGCCGCCACCACACGTCAAGTTCCTGCTGGCGACCACCGATCCCCAGAAAGTGCCAATGACGGTACTATCGCGTTGTCTCCAGTTCAATCTCAAACGGCTGCCCCTGGAGCAGATACAGGGGCATCTGCAGAATATTCTTGAAAAAGAGGGTATTGAGCACGAACTCCCTGCACTGGTGCTGTTGGCACGGGGGGCCGATGGCAGTATGCGTGACGCCCTGAGTCTTATGGATCAGTCAATCGCATTTGGCGGTGGACAGGTAATGGAGTCCGAGGTGCGCACCATGCTGGGTTCCGTGGCCCAGGACCGGATTCATGATGTTTTATACGCCCTGGCCGATTTCGACGCGGATCGCGTCATGACCCTTGTGCATGATCTTGCCGAAATGGTGCCCGATTTCAGCGGTGCCCTGCAGGATCTGCTTGCGCTGTTGCACCGTGTGGCCCTGGCCCAGGTTGTTCCTGATGCGGTGGATAATAATGCGGGAGACGAGGAGCAGGTGCGTGACCTGGCCGGTAAGCTCTCGGCTGAAGATGTGCAGCTCTATTACCAGATAGGGCTGATGGGGCAGCGTGACCTGCCACTGGCACCGGATCCCAGGGCGGGATTCGAGATGGTACTGCTGCGCATGCTTGCATTCCGCCCGGCGGACGGGGGAGGGGCGGTTGCTGAATCATCGCGCCCAAAGCCCCGGGCAAAAGCTGAGCCCGCCAGGCCGGCAGCTCCAAAAAGCCGGCCTGCAGCAGCCCCCAAAGCATCGCCCGCGGTGCAGGCACAGGCGGCCAGTCCGGCCCCTGCCTCTG
This sequence comes from Sedimenticolaceae bacterium, assembly GCA_965224515.1. Taxonomy (GTDB): domain Bacteria; phylum Pseudomonadota; class Gammaproteobacteria; order Chromatiales; family Chromatiaceae; genus Sedimenticola_A. The sequence continues at coordinate 4,033,074 of OZ245051.1, read as the reverse complement.
CGCCCACGGCGAAAACACCCCCCGCAGTCAGCAATGAAAAAGTTGATCTCAGCGACTGGATAAACGTTGTCGATGCGATGCCCCTGGGAGGCATTGCAAAGCAGTTGGCCAACAACTGCATCTTTGACAGCTGGGACGGCACTAACCTGAAGTTGAAACTCGACCCTACCCATCAGCATTTGAAAGTGGGCACCTCCGAGCAACGACTGATAAAAGCACTGAGTGATTTTCTGAATACCCCGGTTAAGCTCTCCATTGATGTGGCAATGCCCGATTCGGCCACGCCGGCCCAGCTTCAGGCCAAGGCCAAGGCTGACCGCCAGCGTGATGCGGAGGCTGTTATGGCGGACGATCCCCTGGTTCGTGCCATGGAGGAGCAGTTGGGGGGTAAATTGATCCCCGAGTCTATTCGACCGGTAGACGAATGATTTTTATAAAGCTGTTATTGATGAATTCAAAGAAGAGGTACCCCCTATGAAAGGTGGATTAGGCAACATGATGAAACAGGCCCAGAAGATGCAGGCCGAAATGCAGAAGGCGCAGGAGCGTCTTGCCCAGGAAGAGGTGACCGGAGAAGCAGGCGGTGGCTTGGTCAAGGTGACCCTCAACGGCAAGCACGAGGTGCGCCGCATCGAGATTGACGACAGCCTGATGGGCGACGACAAGGAGATGCTGGAGGACCTGGTTGCCGCCGCGGTGAACTCTGCAGTTCAGCGGGTGGCCGAAAAGACCCAGGAGAGCATGTCCGGACTGACCTCGGGCATGGGACTGCCTCCAGGCTTCAAGATGCCGTTCTGACCTATGTCGAGATTGCCCCTGCTCGATCAGTTGATGGAAGCTCTGCGCTGCCTGCCCGGGGTGGGGCCAAAGTCTGCACAACGGATGGCTTTTTACCTGCTTGAGCGGGACCGCGATGGCGGCCGTCATCTTGCGGGGGTACTTGCCGAGGCGATGGACAACATTGGCCATTGCAAGCGTTGCCGCACCTTCAGCGAGACGGAGATCTGCAACCTCTGTACCAACCCGCGCAGGGATGACTCCCAACTCTGCGTGGTCGAGACACCGGCCGAGGTTGTTGCCATCGAACAGGCTACCGACTACCGGGGGCGTTACTTCGTGCTGGGCGGACACCTCTCACCCCTGGATGGTATCGGGCCGCGGGAGATCGGTCTGGATCGTCTGTCTGAGGTGATGGCCGAGCGGATGGTCAAGGAGCTGATCCTGGCCACGAACCCAACCGTGGAGGGAGAGGCCACTGCCCACTATATCGGGGAGATGGCCAGGGAGCGGGACATACGCGTGACCCGAATTGCCCACGGGGTGCCCCTGGGGGGGGACCTTGAGTACGTGGACGGGGGTACCCTGTCACACGCCTTTTCCGGAAGGCAGGATTTTTGAGCTATTCTTGTGGAATAGACAGGAAAAAACACATAATCAGGTGACCATAATGGAAGAGTGTCTGTTCTGTAAGATGGCCTCCGGCGAGATTGTTCCGGAGGTGGTTTTTGAGGATGAAGAGGTGCTGGCCTTCCGGGATATCAATCCCCAGGCTCCGGTGCACGTGGTCATTATACCCAAGCGCCATATTGCCACCCTGAACGATATCGGTCGTGTTGATGCCGGCCTGATCGGCAAACTCTACCTGGCAGCAACGGACGTGGCGAGACAGGAGGGGATTGCAGGGACGGGATACCGTACCGTGTTCAACTGCAACCGTGACGGTGGACAGGAGGTGTTTCACCTGCACCTGCACCTGATTGGCGGCCGGCAGATGAAATGGCCTCCGGGCTAGGGTTGGAGCAGAGCTGATCCGCTCTCAAGCTGACAGGCTCAGGTTATGGGATCGATTGACCAGATTACCAGTACGTTTGTTGCCGCCTCGGCATCCCAGGCGCTGGTGCCGGTCAACCAGTCAACCCAGACCAACGACGGCAAGAACCAACCGACCCGGCAGCAGCAGGTACCGCTTACCATCGATCCCAACGCCAGGGCCGGCATTGAAACCCGGGCCGAGCTACTCCAGAACCGGATGCATGGTGCAGAAGGTGACAGCGCGCGCAGCAGGATGGCTCTGCGTGCATACCGCGCCCTGGAAGAGTCCGAGGAGCGGGAACAACTGAGCAGAATCCTGGGCTTTGACGGCTACGCCTGAGCACAGACGTCTCTTCTTGAAGTCAAAACCACTTGTAGGGATGCACTACCCCCGGTATTTTATGGGCCCTGATCCGGCCTCGTTGACGATGCAATGAAAGAAACAACCTACACCATCTCTGAATTGGCAAAAGAGTACGATATTACTCCACGTGCCATACGGTTTTATGAAGACCAGGACCTGATTGCCCCCAAACGAAAGGGGCGCAGCAGGATCTATTCGGATCGTGACCGCGTTCGCCTTAAATTGATTCTTCGTGGCAAACGCCTCGGTTTCTCCCTGTCGGAGATCAAGGAGCTGTTCGAACTCTACGATACCGACCCGGGCAAGAAGGGACAGCTGCAGTATCTGCTTGAGAAGATCAGTGAACACCGGGCCATGCTGGAGCAGCAGATGCAGGATATCGAAGTGGTATTGGACGAGATGAAGGGGCTGGAGAAAGAGGCCAGGAAGTCACTCAAAGAGCTTAAAGATTGAGATAGATCCACCCGGTAATCGTTTTTAGCCCTGTTTGTGTGTTGAGGCTGGTTCTGAAAACGTTCAAAACACCTGTAGGTCGGGCTTCTACCCTCCGGGCACAAGAGCCCGGCGTGTCGGACTGAAGCCCGACCTACATAGAATCAATGGCCCGCATCTGATTCAGTGTTCAACCAGCGCCTTGATATTCAGTCTATTCTCTGTGCCGTGATTGCCTGGTCGGGCCGCAGAGTGGTGTTTCATTGTTGCTGCTTTCGTTCAGCTTGACTCCCGGTTTCAGCATAAAAGCAGGGAGGCCTTTCAGGGATGCTTTCTGGTAATCCTCTCTCAAAGCGTTTTCAGCCACCTCCGGGTCGGTTCCCAACACGCCTGTCATGCCTTCATACAAGAGATCAAACAGTCGCTTCAGGGCAAAGCGATGCACCTGTCCGGTGTGCTCGAACTGCCAATCGCTGAGGGAGAGAAATCTCTCGAAGGGCGACTCTCCCAGGATATGGGGAAGGCTGCTTCTGAAGCGCCCGGAATTGGCAACCATATCCCAGTATCGTGCAAACCGGTTGAGCCGCTGCATGGTGGCGAAGTCGATGCAGTCGGTACTCAGAATATCGTAGGGTGGGTCGGGCTTGAAGCAGAGCTGATGTGTTTTGCTGTGGCAATGGATCGGAGCGCCCCGCAGGCGCTTCAGTATGCCCACCTGTATTTCGTGGGGATTCATGGCATAGAGCCTGTCAAAGCCCTCGGCAAAGCTCGCCATATCCTCTCCTGGCAGGCCGATGATGAGATCGGCATGTAGGTGGGCGGGGCTGTGCTGCCTCAGCCAGCGAAGATTCTCACCGCTTTTTTCATCGTTCTGTCTGCGGCTGATCAACTGCTGTACATCCGGATTGAAACTCTGAATGCCGATCTCCAGTTGCAGTGAACCCGGGGGGAAACGCTGGAGCGTGGACTTGAGTGCTTCGGGCAGACGGTCGGGTATCACCTCGAAATGGAGGAACAGCTTGTCGTCCATGCGCTGGAGAAAAAACTCCAGGATTGCATTGCTGCTCTTCACGTCCAGGTTGAAGGTGCGGTCCACGAATTTGAAATGGCGCACTCCACGGTTGTAGAGGTTCTCCATCTGCTCCAGAAAAGAGGGCAGATGAAACGGCCAGCTGGTCTTGTCCAGGGCCGACAGGCAGAACTCGCATTTGAAGGGGCAGCCCCTGGACGCCTCCACGTAGATCACCCGGTTGGCGATGTCATCATCACTGTAGGCGCGATAGGGAAGGGTGAGGGTTTTAAGGTCCGGTGGTGGGGGCTGAAGGATCTTTTCGTCCGGGGTATTGCGATCCAGAAGTTCTACACAGAGCTCCCTGAAAGCGTGATCTGCCTGGCCTGTAATCACGTAGTCGGCCATTTCAACGATGGGCTGTTTATCCCATTCGTAGCTCACCTCGGGCCCGCCCAGAACGATCTTTACCCCCGGTGCCACTGATTTAAGCACACCCACCAGCCGGGTGGTCTCCTGGATATTCCAGATATAGACACCGAACCCGATAATCTCGGGTGACTCGGCAAGGAGCTGTTCGGCGATATCGGTTGCCCATTTCTCCAGTGTGAATTCACGGATCGCCGTCTCCTGCTCTAACGCGCCCATATTGACCAGCAGGTAGCGAAGACCAAGGGCGCTGTGACTGTAGCGCGCATTCAGGGTTGAGAGGATTATCTTAGGCACGTGGAGAGGCTCTGTTTGATGTGCTGGGTCGCGATGACCTGTAGTTTTAATGATTTCCGGGTACCGGTCTACGATTGATTTACTGTCAGCCGGGTACCAGGATCTGCCTGCACGATTTGCAGTAGTAGCGTTGACCCTGTTGGACCCTATTGTGACGGATACTGGTCAGTTCATGGCTGCGGCAGTCGCAGCGGTAATCGAAGCGTTGCAGCCGTCGTTGTTGTGTTTGACTTGTGTCATAACTGTGACAGCGTGACGCCTCGGCACCGAACAGGGACATCACCGCCTTCCACTCTTCACCATGAGGTTTGATCCGGTTACCGTGGAGGGTACAGGTCACCAGGTGGGCCACTTCATGGGGTACGGTTCTTTCCAGAAAGGTCTCGGGGTTGGCCTCCAGCAACTGACTGTTAAAACGGATGAGGGGGCTGGTACATGGCCACATCCTGGCCTGGCCTGCGGTGGTCCCTTTTAGGTCGAAGCGGATCTCCACCAGGGGCATGGGGTGGTCGTAGTGATCCCGTGCCTTGTTCAGCAGGCGATCCACCTGATCAGATGCTGCCTTGTGTAATGGGTTGTTCATGTCCTGATGACGTACGTACCTGCAAGGCGATCGTGAAACCCCTGCTGCCCATTCCTGAAAACGGTGACCGCCAGCGCAGCCATCACCAGCGGGCCTATATAGGGTATCGACAGCGTCAGGGCGAAGGGGAGGTAGCGGATCAACAGCAGTTTAAAAAATGGCGCCCGTGAACCGTCAAGAGCGACGATTCTGATTTTCATCAAACGTTTTCCGAAGGTCTGCCCGCTGCTGTCCAGGATGTAGAGGTTGCCCCCTGCAACAAGCAGCCAGGCAGGCAAGGCGTTCAGGATGTAAGGCCAGGGACTCTCCATCCCACCTTGTGATATGGCGATCAGTAACGGGATCAGAATCACCGTCAGAATACCGAGGTCGATAGCGGTTGCCGCCAGGCGTTTCAAGGGGGAGGCATGGTTTAGCCGGCATTCCGGATTCATAGGGATAACCCTATGGCGCGGCCTGTCATAGCACGGTGGCCATCAGCGAGGTCTTCTCCAGGCGCTGGGCCATGGTGTGGAGGAGCTCCTTGTTGAATTTTGTCTGCAGAGGGTCTGATGCCTTCTGCAGTGCCTCGTTCTTGATCTTCAGGACAGTAACCTTGGTATCACTGATAACACTGGCGCTGCGTGGCTTCTTCTGTCCGCTGATATAGGCCATCTCACCGAAACAGTGGCCGGTTTCAACCAGGCCAAGAAACTTATCGTTCTTCATAATGCGTGCCTCGCCCGAGGCGAGGATAAACAGCGAACCACCGATCTTTCCCTCGTTGAGCAGTATCGTGCCGGCGCTGAAGCGGTGCCATTTGCTGATACGGATGATCTCCCACAGCTCTGTATCCGTAAAACTGTTGAAGAACCTCAAGGTCTTCAGCGTGTTGAATTTCTGACTGTCGCTGGCGCTGGATTGGGCAGGCAGCAGTTTTTCATGCACCCGTGCGATGTCAGTGGCAAGATCAGAGCATGTGATGTAACGCTCTGACGGATTCTTTTCAAGACACCGGCTGACGATCTGCGCTACCTCCGGGGGAAGTCCTGAGCGGACAGAATCAAGAGCGGGGGGGGCTTCACTGGTGATTTTATGGATCAGGTCGAACTGGTTGTTTGCCTGGAACGGCAGTTTCCCGCTCAGCAACTGGTACATGACCACTCCGAGGGAGTAGATGTCGGATTGTATGGTGACCTTGCCGCCGTTGACCTGCTCTGGAGGCATGTAGTTGGGAGTGCCGACCACATCCATGATCTGGGTCAGGTCAGAATCCATCATCAAGGCTGTCCCAAAGTCACTTATTTTAACGTCTGTACCTTCGGTGAAGAGCAGGTTGGCCGGCTTGATGTCGCGGTGGATAAGTCCCTGCTGGTGTGCGTAATCCAGCGCATTGCAGCACTTGAATATGATCTCCAGTATGTCATCAACCGGCAACAGGGTTTCGGGTTTGCAGTGGGCCTTCAGGGTGTCGCCCGGCACATACTCCATGACGATGTACTGGTAACTGTTCTCAGAGCCTGCATCCAGTACGGTGGCGATATGGGGATGACGCAGTTTGCCCGCCAGGCTCGCCTCGTTCATGAACATTTTTCTGAAGCGTTGTCCGTGAACGGGATCCTCGAATACACCCTGGTTGGCGATCTTGATGGCAACCTTATCGCCATTGAATGCATCGTGGGCAAGATACACCGATGCGGTGGCCCCTTCCCCGATCAGTTTCTGAATCTGGAATTTGCCGATTGTGGTGCGGTTCAGCTGTTCGATGGTGCTTATCCCTTGTCGATCGAAACAGGTAATCGCTTGTACGATTCACACTGCATCAGAAACTGTTCGGAGCTCTTTGGCATGGGTACCCGGGCCTCTGAGAGATAGGTGATAAGAGCAGCGCCCGAGGCAATTAACTTGGTGCCCTGTTCTATTCTGTTATGCAGCTCGGAGGTCGCAGATTCCGTGGATGCCGGTCGGAAGCGCTCCAGGGCTTCCCTGGCGGCTATGAATTCAGGCCAGACCTTGAAGAAATTGGTGTCGCTCTTCATCGTCTCAATCTGGCGCTTGGCTGAGGTTGCATAATCTTCAATCAAACCGCGGACGTCAGAAAACAGTGCGTCTCCACAGAGTGTTTCCTTGAGTGTGTCGGAGATGCTCTCGATGTCCCGCATGCTTGCAGCGATTTTGCGATAGCGGGATTCAAACAGTGTGGCGAGGGGTTGGCTGAAAGCCTTCAGCGGTTCACCCCAGAGTTCATCAATACCTTCCTGACCACTGTAGTGCTTGACCTGCTTGCCCAGCTCAAGTGCCTGTTTGAAACAGTCAGCGCATTGACGCATCAGCTCGTTACTTCGGCTGATCCTTACCCCTTTCTCCTCCAGATCAACGATGGCGGTAAAGATGTCCGTTGCCCGGTTGAACAGGGCGCCCGCGAGCATCGCACCATTGACCCTTTTCTTTGCCGGGTCAGACTCGCTCTCGAAAGCTTCCCTGGCAGATTCAAGCTTGTCTCCCGGGGTGTTGATGCCCGCTTCTGTGTGATGAAAAGTGCGGCGGGTAAGGCTGTCAATCAGTCGCTTGCGATTGGCAAGGGTGTCCTCAGGTATGTCGTAGTTCCTGATCCAGTAACCATCGTAATAGATGCAGTCTTTTCCATCGAAATTCTGGATGGTGCCGTTACTAGGCGTATCTTTCATTGCAATTCATCAACAGTTGGTATTAGGACCTGCCGGCAGGTCCTGGGCCCGATGGGTTAAAAATTGTAATGCCAGAGCACAAATAAATCAGCATAAATTCCATGTTATTTTCACACTGCGCCCGTCAAATCTTCTCTTGATGCCAAGCGTGTCTGGTTGAGCAGGCACGGATTGCTGGCGAAGCGTCATCGACCTGTCGCCGGATAGGGATCACTCATGCCGTATCAGGCGCCTTTTTTCTTCTTGCCGATGCAGCCATCCCGCCAGAGGCAGGCTGTCTGGTCACAGTTATCGGCTACAAATGTTCTGAAACAGTCAAGATTGCCCTCGGCACGCTGAATGGCGCGGATTATCTCCCATTTGCGCAATTTCGATCCTTTGATGCCGTGGTTGGTTGCAATAGCTCGTATCTCTTTTTTCCGCATTTTTCCCTCCTGGATTTTAAGCCCCGGATTTTGAAGCTGGGCACTATGGAAATATAGACCTGATGGGGAGTGGTGTGTATTTATCTTTGGCTCTATCCCGGTTAAGTGTTGATTATTCAGCAAAACATTGATTTTCCGTAGGTTTGCCTTCAGGCCGACGTGTCGGGCTAAAGCCAGACCTACAAGGGTTAGATAGGAACCAGGAAATAGTTTCAACACTTAATTGGGACGGAGCCTTATCTTTTTCGGCTGGTTAGCTTCAGGCCGGGAAAATGGTACGGAATATGCATTTTTTGATGTAAATGCTGTTGTATCGAGGCACTGATTGTTTACGGAGTGTGAGCTGTGATGATGAACAACAAAATCTGGCCCGAGCCTGCCAATGAGCCGGGACCACCACCCGACCCCATGGGCTGAAAAACTGCTTTTCTGACCCGGTCAGGGCTGAGCAACGGCGCATTGCGCCTGTTGTGAGCAAAGCGCAACCCGTTAAGTCGCGATGGATGGGAATAAATATAAAAATTGGATTTTCTCTCGTTGCTGTTTCTTTGTAACTTTCAAAGTAAATAATTGACGTTATTAGTGTTTTCTGATGAAATCTGAGCAGCTCTGACCTTTTTGCGCAGGCCAGGGAGGAGTAAGGTTGAGTAGTTATGAATCAGAATAAGAATGGATGGTTTGCAACAGGACCTGTTGCCCTGATAGCGCTAACCCTAATGATTGCCGCCCCTGCAATGGGTGACACCGGGTGGCAACCTGAACTCGTACCCTCAGAAGCGGGGGCTTTCCATAAGCCCCAGGATGCCATCAGGCTCTATATCCCACCCGATGTACCTATTGAAACCCTGCAACGTCTAAGTCTTGAAGTCGATGATATCGATGTGACGGCCATGATTACCCGTGATGGTGATCATGCTGTTTATACACCGGACCAGCCCCTCGACTGGGGAATGCATCGTCTGAGGCTGGTTGAATACGCCGGGGATGGCAGCATTATCGAGCGTGGATTCTGGACCATCGAGGTGAGGAAATCGGCAGCTTTCAGGGAATCAGGCCTCGATGTCAATGCTTCCCTGGAGGTTAGCCAGCGTGTTGCAGATAACAATTTGAGCATGCCCCCCGGACGGACCCAGGCTACCGGGTCAATGACGATCCAAGGCCGGCTTGCGGATGAGGAGTGGCGCAGTGAAATCACACTTCCGCTGATCTACAACTCCCTCAACAATAATAGAAAGCTGGACGCAGGCGATTTTCTCCTCGACTGGGAAAGGCGCTCTCTACAGGCCAAACTCGGCCATCACCCGATCGTTCCAGAGAGCATGGTTATGTCGGGATTCAGCCGCCGGGGTGTTTCAGCTACCTATACTTCCCCTGTCAATGGCGCCTCGGTTACCGGTTTTGCCATGCGTGGTAACCAGGTCAACGGCTTTCAGGATGGCCTGGGTCTGAATGACAGCCAGAACCGGATCGAGGGTGGCGTGGTGAGCCTCTACCCACTTCAGGGTGGTGGTAACTCCCTGGAGTTGTCTGCTGTATATCTTTCCGGACAAGCACCGGAGGCGGGTGCCGGAGTCGCAGGGGATGATGTTTCTACCGGAGGTGACGCCTGGAGTGCCAGGGCCGACGGCCTGATGCTCGATAACCGTTTAAGGCTTAGAGGGGAGTATGCCCGTACCCGGTACGACTTCGATGGCAGCGGAGGCGAAAGCGCCGAGCGGGATCATGGCTACTCTTTTCTGGCAACCTTCAAGCCCTGGCTGGATAAGCAGGTGGATGGTTCCTATATCGACTGGAACCTGGGTCTGGAGTACAGACACCTCGGCACGTTTTTCCGCAGTCCGGCCAACCCGGGTGCAACATCCGGCCGAAAGATGGCAAGACTCTTCACCGATCTCACCTGGGGGGAGTGGGGTGTTCAGGCGACCCTCGCCCGTGAGAGCGATAATGTCGATGACCTACTGATCCTGCCGCAAATCCGAACCCAGCATGGTGCGCTGAGTGCCAACTATACCCCAACCCCTGAATACGATGATCAGGGTGAGCCCATAACAGGCTGGCTGGGACAGCCCAGCTACGCGGTTTACGGGAATATCCAGACCCAGAAGACACAACGGGTAGCAACACCTGATCCGGGGGATTTCGTCGATACCCAGACCCGTATTGCCGGACTCAATGCCAGCTTCAGCTACAGTGACTGGAGCTGGGGATTGAATCATACCTGGACGCGCTTTTACGACGACTCCCTGGCAACGGGTACGCCCACTACCAATGAAACACGCAACATGTCTACCGGCCTGAATGCAAGTTTCACCCTGTCGGATAACTACACCGTATCGCCTCGCATCTCCTGGGATCAGACGAAGTACTACGACTTTGGGTATACCGATAAAGGTGTACTGTGGGGGTTGAGTATTGACGCTGCATTCATTCCGGGTGAGCTCAGTGGCCAGCTCAATTACGATGAAAACCACTCATGGGTCACCGATGCTTCTGCAGACAACAAGACCCGGCACCTGGGTCTGAGCCTGACCTGGATTGCGCTAGAGGCAAATCAGAACAGGCCAGGCGTTACCTGGATGCTGACAGGTGATTACAACGACTACAGCGATTCAATAAGCGGCAGTAACGATACCGATAGCTACCAGGTGTTTCTGAAGGCGTTGATTGGATGGTCTGCATCCCACTGAGGGGGCCGGCGTGGAGAGTTTTATGAAACAATCTTACATCACATACCGGTATCTCCTGGCCATTCTGATCGGTTCTTTGGGGCTCTGCTCAGTTGATGCCATGGCAGCCGTCACAGGTGTTACCGTCAACTCTGTCTCTCCCAGCCGGGCAGCGCTGGGCGCGCCGACTACCGTGACGGTTCGGTGGACGGTGACGGGAACCGGTCCGGTTGTCGCAGCCGCGCCGCCGACTACCGTGCGCTCAACAGGGGGGAGTTTCCAGGATACGGAAGATGCGCCCACAGTCATACTGGGCAGCACATCAAAATCACTGGCTGCCACTGTTGCTGGCGCTACCTATTCTGTGAACTTCACAGACACGCTGGTTATACCGGCAAGCGTTACCTACAAGGCGTATAAAAACAGCCTCACAAGCTTTGTGCTGCTGCGGCGTTTTTCGGATGGCTATAATCCCGGGGTGAGTCAATCAAGTGCAGCAACTTTCACTATCACCAGCGGTGGTACCCTTGGATTCAATATCAACCGCCAGGCGCTCTATTTTGATGATGGATCCACCCTGCGAAACCTGCTGCAGGATGAACCGCTGAGTGCAGTGAGTGAACTGCGATACAGTGGCACCGGACTGATCAAAGGTGTGTGGGAACTGGCGACTCCCGCCACCACTTCCGGAGAGCCTGTCTACCGGCGGTTAAAGTCAGTGCGGCAGTTTCTTGGTGCTGGCGGACGAACAAAACTGCGCAGCCCCTCACTGGAGACAGGGCAGCAGGGCCTCTACAAGGTCAGGTTTCGTATTGAAGACCCGGTTACCGGTTTTGATGACCTGGTTATCGATTACTTTGTTGGCGTCAACACAGCCATCAACAAAGCCTCGCCCGTTACCCTTGAACTGAGCACTCCGCGCCATGGTGCCTATCTTCATCCGGATACATGGTTCAGCTGGCAAGCCGTGGCAAATGCCAAAAGCTATCGGCTGGAGTTGTTTCAGAAGGATGCCGCAGCTGCCTTTCCCAGGGGGATGCTGGAAGCCCGGGAGTTCGATTCTGGTAAGCATCCGGGGACGCTGAATGAATCTCCGGTGTCCGGCGCAGTGATTCCAGGGGAAAAAACTGGGGTCAAACTCTCGGCTATCTCTCAAAGACACCTGGAGGCCGGACATGTTTACTGGTGGCGCGTTCTGGCAATCGGTGATGACGGGGCCCCGATATCACAAAGCCCGTTGCGCGAGATAAGGCTTCCCTGAACGCATAATCGAGTCCGCTATCCTTATCCCCGGTCGTGATAAGAGGGTTCATAGCATGCAGCAAGTGATTGGTCAGCTCCTTAAATCGGGACTGTTCACCCTTTCCCTTCTGGGTGTTATCCCTGCTGCGTCTGCTGAGACGCCTCAAGGAGGGAGGGTTCTCGGGGGAAAGCTTGTTCAACCAGCGCCTCCAGCAGCAATCCGTAAGAAGCCCAAAGGGTTTGCCCCCCGTCCTGGTGGTGGATTCGCACCGTCTACCGTAGACAATGAGACCAGCTTCGGGAACGAAGAGGCATACGAGGACCCAGCCGATTATGAATACCCCACAGTGGATTCCGGTCCATTTGTGCCGAGCTCAGGTGGGTCGCTGCTTGGAGAGGGGTTGCCGTCACCACCCCAGATGCCCGTGCTCTCCAAGGGTGATGAGCAAAATGTAGAACCCGGTGAAATAGTCGTTGCCAGTGCCTCGATGGATGAGGCGCAGGCACTGTCACAACAGTTGTCCGGTATGGGGATGGGGGTCAAGCGACGTACTGCACTTCCCAATCTTGGATTTGTCATCAGCACCTTTCGACTGCGCCCTGAGAGTGGTGTGGGTGACCAGGTTCAACAGCTGAAAGCAGAGCACCCTGATCTATGGGTCGCGCCCAATCACCGCTATCGCCTGCAGTCGTCGAACAGGGACGGGGAGAGGGTCGCGCATCGGCTTATTGGCTGGACTGCGGACCCCGCATGCGGCAAGGGTGCGGTTATCGGGCTGATCGATACACAGGTGGCCGCCGGTCATCCCTCTCTGGGCGGGGGCAGGGTGGTCAGCCGCTCTTTTCTCTCCAGGGGAATAACACCTGCACCTGCCGATCACGGTACGGCTATTGCGGTGCTGCTGGCGGGAATGTCTGACTCAGCAACCCCCGGCCTGTTGCCACAGGCGGAGCTGCGCGTAGCCGAGGTGTTCAGATCACATGGGGGGGAACCGGATACCACCGCTGAATCGCTGGTGAAGGGAGTTGAATGGCTCCTCGGCGAAGGGGTGATGGTCATTAACATGAGTCTTGCCGGCCCCAGAAACCTGTTACTTGAAAGAGCCCTTGAGCAGGCAGCCGTGCAAGGGGTGGTCGTGGTCGCAGCAGCCGGAAACGACCGGAATGACGAAGCGGGTTATCCCGCTGCCCAACAGGGCGTGATTGCGGTTACGGCCGTTGACAGAAATCTGAAAAACCATGCCAATGCGGCCCGGGGTGAGTATATGGATTTTTCCGCGCCTGGGGTTGATCTCCGGGTCTCCTCTGTGAATGGTCGCCCGGTGTACCGTTCAGGAACCTCCTACGCCACCCCTTTCGTGACCGCCGTGATCGCTGATGCCATGTTGCGCTATGGAAAATGGGATTCGACCCTCTATGATCAACTGGCGCGCCAGGCCAGTGATCTCGGGGCTGCATCACGGGATCCTGTCTACGGTTGGGGGCTTATACAATCATCCGGTCGCTGTTTCGGCAGCCAGTGACAGTTGCATTGCTCTCCGGCTGTCGCCGGAGAGCGTAAAGACTTACTGACCTGAGCACTTAAGCGGCGGATTCTGCAAGGTGTATTTCGTCGCTTTGTGTATTCTGGCGCTCACGCTGTTGTTGTTTTCGCGACTCTCCCTGACGGTATTGTCCGGGTCCACAACCGCTGAATAGTTACGCCAGCCCGATGCAGTCCAGCGCTCCTTGCGGCCGAACTTCTTTTTTGCGCCGGGATTCAGAGGGGGCACGTTGAAACACTTCTTGCCCTTCTTCTCAATGGACATGCAGGCGCGGGTGGCGGCTGATTTTCCGTTGCCCTTGTTGCGTATCTCCAGGGGGATGTTCACCTTGCGGTGGATGCGGATACTGCGCGGGTTATAGATACATGCCACAAGGTCGGGCCCCTTGATCTCATACTTTTTCGATTTGACGCGGTTATTGTCTTCACGTCGTTCAGCGGCGAAATTCGAAGTGTCGGCAATCAGCACATTCATGTAGTTGCCGTGCTTTTTCACCTTGTAGTTGAACTTGATGTTGTGCTCGGCACCCGGTGCAAGTTGAGGGATGTGAAAGGTGGTCTGCTGTGCATCGGGACCCTTGATCTCCAGTCGGGCAACCGTGGGTACAGCGGCCTTTGTTCCACCGTTTCTGATCTTTCCCTTCCAGGTAATGGTCTTGCCGATAGCCCTGGAGCTGGCTGGCGGGCTGAGGCTGGTATGACGGGGAATCAGGTCGCTCCAGCGACAGTCGGTGACAGGGAAGGCGGGTGAGAAGTCCTTCATCGGTGTCATCAGGTTTGGCCCGCCAAACCCGGAAACCCGGACGATGTAGTTGCCTGGTGACAGTGTCCCGCTGTGTGTGTAGGTGCCGTTGTTCGGTACCACTTTCGGGAAGCCCGGGACAACAGATTGAGTGTTGTTTGCCGGGTGCAGGGAGATGGTCACCTGTTGATGCATCTGCCCCGTGTGGGTCCAGTGCACGATCATGCGACCCGGCGGGTTTCCACTCGCGCACCACTCGGTACTGGCATGAGGTGCTGTTACATTAAGATTGTTGGCGGATACGGCAGATACTGGAAGTACCAGTAACAACAGCGCAGTTATCTTTTTCATCGGTGGTGCCTCATGAGTTTCACTGCATGTTTCAAGTATAGCGAACCATTCCTGTTCACATGGTCATAAGCAGTTGTCCGCTGTTTACCGGAGTGGTTGGAATCGCTGCAGATTTCCACCTGGGCTGCTTTTACCCAAGGGTTTCGCAGGTCCGGGAGACGTATGTCTTGACTGGGATGCGCACTGTCCTGTCAATCTCACCGTTACCAGAGAGAGGTTGTTGCTCTCGTTTGTCTCCGTGACCCTGTTTTCAGGATCAAGTGCCAGCTCTATCCGGTTATCGCCGGGATAGAGCGTCAGCGAGACATCTCTCCTGACGGTCTCTCCCGGTTTGATGCGCCCCGTCGGGATAGAGATGGCGGGTGGATGACCGGTGATGCTCCAACGGGCATTCGATGCAGCGGGATTCATCACCGGGCCTTTGTTTGTAATGCCGTACTTGACCGGGACCTGGCATCCGCCGGCACGGGGTTCCAGGCCGGTTGCATTGAGCGTGGTATTGATGCCCCAGCGGGCAGATTTACCCCCGAGGGTGAACCCTGGTGATGCCACCTGGTCCGGGAGTTGCTGCAGTTCGACAGCTGGCTTATCGACTGTTGCTGCGAGCCCGCGGCCCGCAATGGGTATGGGGGCAAAGCCTCTACCAGGTCCTGTGGGGACGGATGAGGAATCCCGTATCGGTCCGCGGGAGGTGACAGGATTTTTAGCGTCAACTGCCCCGGGCAGTCTTATCTTTCCCAGGCCTGCACTACTGATGTCGGTTTTGCTTTCACGTACCGGGTCAATGGCGTAGGCACCGCCGTAGCAGGGCAGGTCAGCACCATCCTGGTTCAGGTCCGGTGCACAAGTTGGCAACGTAACACCTGGCAGCCTGTCCGAGAGGGAATAAAGCACCTTCGGGTCCTTGCAGTGCAGGGTCAATGGATCCCAGGTTGATGTGCAGTTGTCGGGAGGGAGTCTCTTGAACTGCTTGTCGGTTCTCTTGAGGCGTTTTGCCGTTGAACTGAGTTGCAGTGCTCCGGTAGTCTGATCGTCCCCGTCAGCTTCCGGGGAATCAGGGGTGTTAAGGGCCTGCAGAATGTTCTTTGTCTGCTCCAGCGCCTGTTTGTATTCGTTGCTTTTGAAGTACTTGCAATCCAGTTTGCTTACCTGGAGTGCGGACTGCTGAAGCTGCTGGGCCAGCAGTTGATCACACTGCTCCTTTTTCCAGGGCCGTCTGCAGACCACCCTGGGGTCGAATGTCTCGTACTTCGTCTCGTCCAGATAAGTACAGCGTTTGTCTCCCAGCATTTGTGCGATCTGTTCACCCATTGCCCTGGTGGCGGCAATGACATCAATGCTGCAGTGGGAGTGTTGATAGCCCTTGAACTCCTCAGTACAGAGGGTGTGACCAGTATAGTTGCTGCATTTGAAGACTACCGATCCCTCGAAACTGGCAGACCTGGGGTCACAGCCTGCATCCACCAGTTTGGGCTGTACGCTGACCATCAGGCGCAGTCGTTCCATGATCAGTGCCTCCGCATAGAGGTGTCCAGCGGCCTGGTAGCAGGCCCAGTCGAGCAGTGACTCCGGTGCCTGGCCTGGATAGGTGATAGTCCCCTGACCCTGGCCGTAGATCATGTCATCCATGCGGTAGGAGCAGTCCTTGTAGACATCGAAGAGGATGCTCTCACCTTTTTTGTAATCGAAGAACTGAGGTTTCCCGGTCAGAAAGGCGATGCGGTTCCAGTTCTCAGGGGGAAGCTGGTCGACAAACCCCTTGTAGGCCTCAATAGCATCGGACATCATCAGGTCGGCTGCACGGTCTTTGACTGTCGGCTTGATATAGGCGTCAAAGTGGGTCTGTGGGAGGGTTAACACGTACGCTGTCAGCACCTCTGACTCGTTATGCAGACGCCGTCCCAGGTCGTTGCAGGTCTTCTCCGCGGTATCCCGGGCCTGTTGGTGGCTGTCGAAGTAGTCGACACAGGGGTTCCATTCTGCCGGGTCCAGGCCAAGCCCCTGACGGTTATGCATGATACGTTGAAGCGCTCGCTTATAGGGAAGGAGGCTGAATTTACGCGCATAATATTCATCGTAGGAGATGTGGGGGCTTTCATCTTCGACCAGGTCACCGACCTTATCGATAATGGCTCCTGCTGCATCCGCCAGTGCACCACCCACGGCACCGATCACTTTACCCAACACGGTACAGACCGTTCCGCTGACCGGGTCATCAGAGGGAATGATTTCACAGGCAAGGCCAGGTCCGGCGAGGCCGACCAGCTTCATCCAGTCCTTGTGTTTGATCGCTGTCAGAATCTCGCTCACCACCGGTTTGGCCAGTCCAGCGACCTGGCTGAACAGTTCCGAGCAGATGAAACTCTTGACCGGCCCACCCCCTGGCATACCCGTTGAGCAGGCGATCTGTACCAGAAGATCCGTTCCGGTCAGTTCAAGTACAGTGATCCATTCCCCACCTTGTGCAGACTTCACGATGTCTACTATGAGCGTGATTTTCGGATCGCTGGCCATGGCGTCTGCAAGCGCATCGTCCGCCTGCTGGGCGGCGAACTGCTCTGTGCAGCTGCTGACAGAGCTGCCTTGTACAAGGCACTTCACCATCGGCTTGGCCTGTACCAGGCTCGGCTCTACGGCGTAGAGCACTACATCGATGATGGTGTCGAGGGTGTCTGCGCGGATCGAGGTCGCTGTGCCGAGAGACGAGAGCAGAAGAGAGGTAACTATGAAACGCCGAATCCAGGCCATCGTGATACTTCCTTGGCTGCACTATCCACTGTTAGTCGGTCCAGAGGGTTACCTGCTGGTTCTTTTCAAGAATTGTTCTCAATAAATCACACATAATATTCAGGGTCTATACTCCAAGGAGCATAGCATTGTTTTCAAGCGGTGAGGTTTCAGTTCGACCAGGCATTTCATCCGCCACTGGTCAAGGGTGTGGCATGGGAATCTCTCGCTGGTAGAGGTAAACGATATGAAGAGATCATGGTTTGGCTTTTTGGTGTTACTGCTTATTGCAGCCGGACTGGAAGCCGCGGACCTGCGTATGCTAAAAGCCCGGCCCGTTGCAAAGCTGCCGGACCTCACTGTGGTTGGAATTGGACTGGATAAGAGGTGCCGGGTGACGGTAAAGGTACGCAACCTGGGGCCTGGTTCGGTTCCTGCTGGCGTGTGGACAGCCAGAGGTCCAGGCAGCAGTGGAATCTTTATCTACAGGGACGGTAAACCCTGGGGTGGGGCAGCGACCTGGAAGTTCGATCCACGAAAGGCTCTCAGTCGTCCGGGAGGCACGGTAGCCTATACAAGCAAGCTGCAGATAAGGGGCTCTTCAAAGATTACTGCCGTGATCGATGACAAGCGCAAGATCAGGGAGAAGAACGAAGGTAATAACAAGGCGTCGGACAAGCTCAGTTGCCGCAGCGTCAGTTCAAAACCCGCCCCCAAGGCTCCAATGCGGAGAGTTCCCCCAGCCAGAGCGGGTGTTGAGCCAATGCCTCCGCGTTCCACAAGCCCCATGGTCAGGCGGCCGGGTTTTCAAAGAGGCGCTATGTTGGCGGCGCCAAAGGCTGAGCAGGAAACGGAACCCCAGCAACAGGACGGTACAGGCGATCAGGGCAGCGGTCAGCCCGCGGGAGCTCCTCCGGGTGTGATAGTGACGGAGACACTGACTTTTACCGGTGGCGACCCCTCTCAGCAACCACCGGCTGAACCCACAGAGAATCAGCCGCCACCGGAGCCCTTCGTGCCCAAGGTAATAAATACAGACAAGCTGGAATTTACAGGAGGCTGATATGAGCTATAGAGGAAAAGTACTTGGTCGGTCCCTTGTGAGCTTCATGCTGGCTGTTTTTTTAGCCGAGGCCCAGGCTGCCGATTTCACCTTCAATGTGCCGGTTGAGCTGCATAACATTCATCCGGATACCACCCATGTGAGAGTGTACTGTAATGTCACCAGCACCCCTACATGGACCAATAACCCGTTTGTGAAAATTGCTTCGGGACTCTCAGGTCAGCACTCTATCGCTGCAGGCGAGTTCAACAGCACCATAACCTTGGCATTGACGGCGTATTCTGGGAAAGACCCAAGCTCGGGACGTTCATACCGTTGTGGCCTGAATTTCAAAACAAACGGTGCCTGGATTTTGCCTACCAGTGATCCCAACCATCCGCCGGACAACAGCCAGCCGCTGAAATTTGCTACAACAGGGACATTCTGATTGGGAAACCCTCGGCAGGGTCTTCAGGAATAAAAAAAGCCCAGCCGAAAGGCTGGGCTTTTTTTCCTGTCTTTTCAGCCACTTGTTGGCTCCCCCGGCTGGGCTCGAACCAGTGACAAACGGATAAACGGCTATGCGCTTTGGGCCAGAGAGAGTGCGTAATCGGGCCTGCTAATCGCTAATCACTTAGCGCAAGGCTCGCCATTTTCATCACACTTTCAAATGACTCGGCACCAGCGATAAATAAACCATTATGGCAAAACATGGCGTCATCAATACCAGTTCTATCTCTAAGGTCATTATCGGAGAGTCCTCCCCAGGACGCTGGAAGTGATTTTTTATTCTCGAATGAACCAGGTTCCACTGGTACGGTTTGAATTCGCCACTGGCCAGTTTGGGATGGGTAAACCATATACAAAGCATCCTCTGATAAGGCATGAACTGTTCTTTTCCATGGTGTGAACTTTTCCAGCACGATGACTCTCGGGTCTTCTGCCTTTTCTATGGCCTTTGCAACGATCTCTTTTGCTTTAACACCGCCTGTGGCTGAGGCAATAAATCTCTCCAGGAGGCGAGAGGCGAAAACAACGGCTTCATTGAAGCACCTATCGATGTCGTTGTCCTCTTCCCAGGTAGGGTTGAACATGGAAATGGTCTGGCTAAGACTAATACCTTCCGCTACGCCTTCGACATGACCGCAATCGATCGCATCGATAGTAGATACCAGTCCGGAATCTACGGCATTGGCTATTGCCTGGTCACCATCACAAATCTGGAGGCCGTATTTCTTCCAGATAAGACCAAACGATGAGTAAGGGATACCATTTTCACGCTCGCCGGCGCCATCGCGTTGATGGTGGTCGAAGCGATCCTTGTCAGCGTCATACTCTCCACCCACGTCGACAACAATATTTGCGTTCGCAATTGTATCTGCATCGCGTGTACGAACCAGATTGAAATAGGGGAACACTTTTTTCAGTGCAGCGATGCTGAATACATCATCTGCGTGAAAGATACCGTTGTGTGTTGCTATGGTAAGGCTGCTCATGGTGTGTCACATCTAAAAATAAAAAGGGCCTGTAACCATGAAGTTACAGGCCCTTTTATAAATATGGCTCCCCCGACTGGGCTCGAACCAGTGACAAACGGATTAACAGTCCGTTGCTCTACCAACTGAGCTACAGGGGATCAGTTGAGGCGCGTATACTAATCACCTCTCCCTCTCAGGTCAATAGTTTGGCGGCAGTTTTTTCAATTTGAGGAACAGTCGATTGCCTCTCCTCCAGAGCGTGTTGTGGAGAGGCGAGGCCGCCCGGTATTGGAGATGATTACTGCCAGCGGATCGGCATTGTTTTGCCGGTCGCAGAAGGTGAATGTGGACATTTGTCCTCCGCTGATACCTGTCGGGAAATAGCTGATTTTTCGTCTGCCATTTTGGCTTGATGCGCTGCGTATCAGAAGCGTACTGTGCAGTTTCTGGATATATCGGATCGGCTGTTCATCCGCATCAAATTCCCTATCTTCGTCTTCATCCACGAAAATCACGTAACCCCCTTGCCATTCGATGTTATCCAGGCAGCTTGTACCGTCACTACTGGGGCAGAGGGTGACCCTTTTTGCACGATTTACAGCCTCGCTTCTTGCCAGGTGAAGGCCCGATACAAGGCCATTCACTGCGCTGTTTATCCGGTTTTTTGCGGTGAGTGTTTTGAAGCCTGGCACAGCAATCGAGACCAGTATGATGGCGACGCTCAGGGTGACTATCAGCTCAATCAGTGTGACGCCTTCACACAATGGGACACTGGGCCGTGTGGTCAGGGGCATGGTTCCGCTCCCAGTATGTATTAGGAATAATATTCCTGGCCGATAGTAAAAGAAGGGGCGATGCCTGGCAACAGGCTATCGCCCCTCTTTAGTTCGATGAGAGCCCTGGGATCAGCTGCCCAGTACACCCTCCAGGCGGTCCATGGCGTTGGAGAGATTCTCCATGCTGGTGGCGATGGAGATACGGACATGCCCACCCAGGCCGAAAGCGGAGCCGGGTACCAGGGCCACGCCGGCGTGCTCGATCAGGTGCTCGGAGAGCTCCACGTCGGTTTTTACCCCGTCGATTTTCGCAATGGCATCCTCCACCTTGGGAAACAGGTAGAAGGTACCGTCTGAGGGGAGGCACTCTACACCAGGCATGGCATTCAGACGGTTCAGCACGTAGTCGTGGCGCTCCTTGAAAGCTACCAGCATTTCACCGATGCACTCCTGGGGGCCCTCCAGGGCAGCCTGGGCTGCCACCTGGGAGATGGAGGTCGGGTTGGAGGTGCTCTGTGACTGGATCTTCTTCATCGCCTTGATGATGGTGGCCGGACCTGCGGCATAGCCGATACGCCAGCCGGTCATGGAGTAGGCCTTGGATACGCCGTTGAGCACCATGCAGCGGTCGCGCAGTGCCGGGCAGGCGTTGAGGATGTTGACGAAGGGTTCATCCGTATTCCAGCGGATGTGCTCGTACATGTCGTCTGTGGCAACCACCACCCTGGGGTGCTCCAGCAGCACCTCGCCCAGTGCTGCCAGCTCTTCGTAACTGTAGGCTATACCGGTAGGATTTGACGGGCTGTTGATCACCAGCAGTCGGGTCTTCTCGGTGATCGCACCCTTGAGCTGGGCCGGGGTGATCTTGAAGTTCTGCTCGGCGCCTGCGCTGACCAGGACCGGTTCGCCACCGGCCAGAATGGTCATGTCAGGGTAGGAGACCCAGTAGGGGACGGGGATGATCACCTCGTCACCCGGATCGAGGATCGCCTGGGCCAGATTGTAGAAGCTCTGCTTGCCGCCGCAGGAGACCAGGATCTCATCCGGCGCGTAGTCGAATTCGTTGTCGCGCTTGAACTTATCAATGATCGCCTGCTTCAGGCCGGCCGTTCCGTCCACCGCGGTGTACTTGGTGAAACCGTCGTTGATCGCCTTGATGGCGGCATCCTTGATGTGATCGGGTGTATCGAAATCTGGCTCACCGGCACCAAGGCCGATGACGTCTTTGCCGGCAGCTCGCATCTCTGCGGCTCGAGCCGTGACAGCCAGAGTGGGGGAGGGTTTGACGGCCTGGACGCGTGCGGAAAGCTTGGTACTCATCTTTAGCGGACTCGAATGTGTTTGTTATTGCTTAAGGAACCTGGGTTCCTGATGTTTGCAGCTGTGTTTATCACACACAACGGCATAAAATGACATATTATGGCGCCGGGTCAATAATATCCAATCTCGTGAGTTAGCAGAATCCCCAATGTCGAAAGAATTTCAACTGGTTTCCGAATTCGAGCCCTCCGGTGACCAGCCCGAGGCCATACGCAGCCTGGTCGAGGGGCTCAACGACGGCGAGGCGGGCATGACTTTGCTGGGTGTCACCGGTTCGGGCAAGACCTTCACTATCGCCAACGTGATCCAGCAGGTTCAGCGTCCGACCATCATTCTGGCCCACAACAAGACCCTGGCAGCCCAGCTCTACGGCGAGATGAAGGAGTTTTTCCCCAATAACGCGGTGGAGTACTTCGTCTCCTACTACGACTATTACCAGCCAGAGGCCTATGTTCCCTCGTCGGATACCTTTATCGACAAGGATGCCTCGGTCAATGAGCATATCGAGCAGATGCGCCTGTCGGCCACCAAGGCGCTGCTTGAACGCTCGGATACCATCATCGTCGCCACTGTATCCTGCATCTACGGCCTGGGTGATCCGCGCTCTTACCTGAGCATGGTGCTGCACCTCTCCAGGGGGGAGATAATGGATCAGCGGGCCATTCTGCGGCGGCTTGCAGAGCTGCAGTACACCCGCAACGATGTGGAGCTGCACCGGGCCACCTACCGGGTGCGGGGCGAGGTGATCGATATCTTTCCGGCTGAGTCGGACAGCGAAGCGGTGCGCATCGAGATGTTCGACGACGAGATTGAACAGATCTCCCTGTTCGACCCACTCACAGGTGAGGTGCTGCGCAAGGTGCCGCGCTTCACCATCTATCCCAAATCCCACTACGTAACCCCCCGGGAGACCCTGCTGGAGGCGGTGGAGCATATCAAGGTCGAGCTCAAGGAGCGCCTGGAGCAGTTGCGCAACAACGACAAGCTGGTTGAGGCGCAGCGACTTGAGCAGCGCACTCGCTACGACATCGAAATGATCCTGGAGCTGGGCTACTGCTCGGGTATCGAGAACTACTCCCGCTACCTCTCCAACCGCCAGTCCGGCGAGGCGCCCCCCACGCTGCTGGATTACCTCCCGGAAAGCGCCTTGTTCGTGGCCGATGAGAGCCATGTCTCCATTCCCCAGGTGGGAGGTATGTTCAAGGGCGACCGCTCGCGCAAGGAGACCCTGGTGGAGTACGGCTTCCGACTCCCGTCAGCCCTGGATAACCGCCCCCTGCGTTTCGAGGAGTTCGAGCAGCGCACCCCCCAGACCATCTACGTTTCGGCAACCCCCCGGGATTACGAGCTGGAGCGCTCGGGGGCAGTGGTAGAGCAGGTGGTGCGCCCCACCGGCCTGGTGGACCCGGAGCTGGAGGTTCGTCCCGCAACCAGCCAGGTGGATGACCTGCTGTCCGAGATACACCTGCGGCTGGAGAAGGAGGAGCGCGTGCTGGTCACCACCCTGACCAAGCGCATGGCCGAGGACCTGACCGACTACCTCACCGAGCACGGCATACGGGTGCGTTATCTCCACTCCGACATCGATACCGTGGAACGGGTGGAGATCATACGTGATTTGCGCCTCGGCGAGTTCGATGTCCTGGTAGGAATCAACCTGCTGCGGGAAGGGCTGGATATGCCCGAAGTCTCCCTGGTGGCCATACTGGATGCCGACAAGGAGGGCTTTCTGCGATCAGAGGGGGCGCTGATCCAGACCATCGGGCGTGCTGCCCGCAATGTCAACGGCAAGGCGATTCTCTACGCCGACAAGATTACCGGCTCCATGCGACGCGCCATCGATGAGACCGACCGGCGGCGTACCAAGCAGGTGGCCTATAACGAAGAGCACGGAATTACCCCGCAGACTGTCCGCAAGGCCATTGCCGATATCATGGAAGGTGCTCACGCCGGTGCGCCCATGCCTGCCAAGCAGTACGCCAGGGTGGCCGAGGAGGAGGCGGAGTACGCCGCCCTCACACCCAAGCAGATGGCCCGGCGCATTGCCGACCTGGAGAAGAAGATGTACCAGCACGCCAGGGACCTTGAGTTCGAGGACGCAGCCAGGGTGCGCGACCAGATCGAGGCCCTAAAGGGCAAAGGGATGGTGGCCTGACCGGTTGTCCGTAGGAGCGAACTTGTTCGCGATAGGTGCAGGACGTTATCCCATCGCTGATCGCGAACAAGTTCGCTCCTACGGGCTTCTACCCCCAGGGCACAAGAGCCCGACATGTCGGCCTGAAGGCCGACCTACGGTAAATCAACGATTGATTGGTATATCACTATTTAACTGGAACAGCGTCTTAACAAAAAACCTGTCTAGAATTTCGGCACCCGCTGCCAGCTTTTGGGCAGGATGAAGCTCAGAATCTTTTCGCCGACCAAGCGCAGCAGGTATCCTGCCGGGCTGAATACGATCCAGGCCATCATCAGCAGCACCAGGGTGCCTGAGCCCACCAGGTTATCGGTGATCCAGTGGGCGCCTGAAACCAGGCGTGGCAGTAATATCAGTATGCACAGCAGTACAGCGGCGATGCCATGTTTCCTGCTGGCGAAGGTGAAGATGAAACCGAGCCAGATAAAAACCACCGTGCCGTGATCCCCGGGAAAACTGCTGCCTGAAGCGTCTTTTGCCTTGATGTCGGGTACCAGTTCACTCAGCCGGTAGACCGGCTCCAGAACCAGTGACGGGCTCTTGCGGGTGACATCGATGATCTGCTGGTAGAGATCGATCAACCCCTCCTGGGTGGCCAGCATCATCGCCGCCATCAGGCCGAACAGCACCATGCGCTCCATGATCAGGCGCCGCCCACCGGTGAGGATGAAGTGCCAGAAGAAGATGATCATCACAATCCCCACCACGACATCGACAGTCCGGTGATTTGCCAGTGCCCAGATCGTCTGCCAGGTCTCCCCTATCTGAAGAGATCCGTTGAGGATGTAAAACAACCCGTTGTCCAGTCCGTCCCAGAGGGCGCGGGTAGGCTCATACAGCCAGGAGCTGTAGAGTAGAATTGCAGCGATGTTGCAGACAAAAAATGCCAGGGGGTGCCATGTTTTAAGGTGGGGCGACACGCAGTGCTCCTGTCAGGAATTCCGGTCAGATCGAAAACCCATGGTTTGTAGCGTTAATCCACATGGGAAGTCAACTGTAACAAGGTAATAAGCGTCATTATATCTGCTTGGATGGCAACTGGCTGCCAACCGTAGGTAGGGTCTATTCAGAGCGCAGGGCCTCAATGGGGTCAAGGCCCGCAGCACGCCAGGCAGGGACAACCCCGGCGGTCAGTCCGATCACTACCGACACACCTTCAGCCAGCAATACATAGCTCCAGGGCGTATGGGTGGGCAGGGCCGGTACGGCGATACCCAGCAGCCAGGCGCCGCCGGCACCTATGGTGAGGCCCGCCAGTCCACCCAGGGCTGCGAGCACCACCGCCTCACCGATGAAAAGCCAGAGTATCTGGCGTTTGCCTGCTCCCAGGGCGCGCAGCAGGCCGATCTCTGATGTGCGCTCGGTAACTGCTATGGTCATGATGGTGAGGATGCCCACACCACCCACCAGCAGTGATATGCCGCCCAGTGCGCCAACTGCCAGGGTGAGGATGTTGAGCACATCACCCAGGGTCTCCAGCATCTGGTCCTGGGTAATGATGGTGAAGTCTTCACTGCCGTGGCGCTGCTTCAGCAATTTCTTTATGCGTTCGGCAAGAGCTTCGCTGTCGCTACCGGGGGTGTAGAGCAGGTCCACCTCCATCAGGCTCTCCTGGTTGAACATCGCCATCGCCTTCTGGGTCGGAATGTAGACGGCGTCGTCCAGGTCGAAGCCGAGCAGGGTGCCCTTGGACTCCATGACACCGATCACGCGGTAGCTTTCACCGCCGATGCGTACCCGCTCTCCCAGCGGATTGATATCTCCGAGCAGCTCCTTGCGCACCTTGCTGCCCAGCACCGCGAAGGGGCGGGCGTGGGTGGTGTCGTCATTTGGCAGGAAACGGCCGAGGGTGGGTTTCATGCTCCACACGCTGGGTACTTCGGAACCGGTACCGAAAATCATGGTGCGCCGGGTGTGTTTGCCATATTCAACAGAGGCATTGCCCTGGACCATGGGCACCACGGCCTTGATTCGGGGCAGGCGGCCCAGGGCCTCGGCATCATCCAGGCTCAGGGGGCGAACGTTATTGATCACCGCCCCGGACATGCCGAAGGTGCTCGCCTTGCCCGGGGTGATGGCGATCAGGTGGGTGCCGAACTGGGTGAACTCGCCGAGCACGAACTTGTGCACCCCTTCGCCGATCGAGGTGAGCAGGACAACGGCGGCGATACCCACGGCGATACCCAGGGCGGTCAGAAAGCTGCGCATGCGGTGGGCGATGACCGATCCGAGAGAGAGTTTGATGAAGTCGTCTATCAGCATGATCAGCGTCCCGACAGCGCCTGAACCGGATCCATCCGTGCAGCCCGCCTGGCAGGCATAACACCAAACAGCAGGCCGGTGACCAGGGCCACGGCCAGGGCGGCTGCCAATGCCCAGAGCGGTACATACAGCGGAAAGTCAGGGAACACCTGGTTCAGACCCCAGACGCCGCCATACGCAATAACCACCCCGATTGCGGCGCCAAGAGTGGAGAGCAGGGCGGCCTCGACCAGGAACAGCTTCAGTATCTGCTGCTCTGATCCGCCCAGTGCCTTGAGCAGTCCGATCTCTGATGTTCGCTGGGATACCGCTACCAGCATCACGTTCATGATCAGTATGCCGGCAACGCCGAGGCTGATGGCGGCAATACCTGCAACCGTTGCAGTGAGTGCCTGGAATATCTCGTCGAAGGTTGAGAGCAGGGCGTCCTGGGTGATGACAGTGACATCTTCTTCACCGTTATGGCGTTCCCGCAGAATATCCTTTACCGCCTGCTGGGCCTTGGAGATGGCATCACGTCCATTGGCCTGGACCAGGATGCGGAACAGCGACTCGGTGTTGAACAGGCTCTGGGCGCGGGAGACGGGTATAACCGCCAGGTCCCCGACATCCATGCCGAGAGACTCACCCATAGGCTGTAGCACACCGATCACCCTGAAGCGGCTGTCGTGGATACGAATCCATTTGCCAAGAGCACGCTTGTTGCCGAACAGCTCCTGCTTCAGCTTGATGCCGATTACGGTCACCGCGCCGCCGCGGGTGGGATCGCCAGGGGGCAGAAAATCCCCCATGGCCATTTTCATATTGCGCACTTCAAGCAGTTCGTGGGTGGAGCCCACAATCGTAACTTCACGTTCCAACTGCTGGTGTGATGCCGGGGCGGAGCCGATGATGATAGGGGCAATTCTGCGGATGCTGCTGCTTCTCAACAGTGCCAGGGCATCATTCAGGGTCAGCTCTTCAGGTGTTCCACCAATGATGGGAGGGGCGCCCCCGGTGGTTTCTGTCCGGCCTGGAAGCACCACGACCAGGTTGGTGCCAAGGTTTGAAAACTCGTTGCTGACGTAACGCCTGGCGCCTTCTCCCAGGGCGGTGAGCACCACCACCGAGCCAATACCGATGGCCATGGCCAGCAGCATGAGCCAGGTGCGAGTGCGGGCACCTGTCAGTGCGTTGCTGCCGAATTTCAGGATGTCTTCCGCCAACATGGCTCAGGCTCCGTTCAGGGGCGGGTCACCGGATCTTGTCATCCACAATGGCGCCATCCACCATGTGAATACGCCGTTGTGCGCGCTCGCCGATCTCAGGGTCGTGGGTCACCACGATCAAGGTGATACCTTTTTGGTTGAGGGCCTCCAGGGTGTCGATCACGTCATCACCGGATGCCTTGTCCAGGTTGCCGGTGGGTTCATCGGCCAGCAGAATGGCGGGGCGCATGATGGTGGCACGGGCGATGGCTACGCGCTGGCGCTGTCCACCGGAGAGCTGGTCGGGACGGTGATCTGCGCGATCGCTGAGGCCAAGTGCTTCAAGCGCCCCGGCAACCCGCTCTCGGCGCTGATCAGGTTCGACACCGGCAAGGGTCAGGGGCAGTTCGAC
Organism: Sedimenticolaceae bacterium; assembly: GCA_965224515.1. Classification (GTDB taxonomy): domain Bacteria; phylum Pseudomonadota; class Gammaproteobacteria; order Chromatiales; family Chromatiaceae; genus Sedimenticola_A. Next base: position 4,005,115 of record OZ245051.1, on the reverse strand, counting down.
GTTTTGTGCCGCGGTGAGTCTTGGGACCAGGTGAAAGGCCTGGAACACAAAACCGATGCGTTCCCTTCTTTCAATCGCACGCTGCTCTTCACTGAGGGTGGTGGTGTCAGTCTCCTGCAGGTGGTAGCTGCCGCTGTCCGGTCGATCGAGCAGGCCAAGAATGTGCAGCAGGGTGGATTTGCCCGATCCCGATGGACCCATGATGGAGAGGTACGCGCCATCTTCAGCATCCAGGTCAACCTCCCGCAGTGCGTGCACTGTTTCGTCCCCCACCAGGAACTGCCGGTTGATGCCTTGAAGCCGAATCATGGTTTTTCGTCTTTTTCCCGTTTGGCCAGGGCGCCGTCCTCAACCCCGTCCCTGTCGACGGAGGTCACTACCAGGTCACCCGCTTTCAGCCCCTCCAAAACCTCGGTGTGGTCCCAGTTGGACATGCCGGTCTTGATCTTGCGCTTCTCCAGTACACCTTCGTCCTCCAGCAAGAGATAGACCTGGTCGTCGTCAAGCACCGCTTCAGTAGGGATACGCAGAGCTTCTTTATGCAGATCGAGAATGACCTCCACATCGGCGGAATAGCCGGCCAGCAGCTCCTTTATATCCTCCGGGTTGGTGAACTCCACCTCGACATCCACGGTACGGGCCTGTTTCTCAAGGTCCAGAACGTAGGGGGCGATGCGTCGCACGGTGCCGGGAAAGCGCCGCTCATCAAAGGCGTCGAGGCTTACCCGGGCGGTCTGGCCCACTTCGATTTTTGGCGCGTCCACCTCGTCGATGGGGGCAGCAACATAGAAGCAGGTGTTGTCGATCAGGTCCACCGCCGGTCGTGTCGCAATACCGGGAGGAGAGGGGGTGACGTACTCGTTCAACTCGCCATTGAGCTCGGCCACGATACCGTCGAAGGGAGCGATCAACTGGGTGCGTTCCAGTTGCGAACGGATCACTTCAACCCGTGCCGAGGCGACCCGGGCCGTGGCGTTTGCCGACTCGCAGCTGGCCTGCATGGCCTGTGCCTCTGTTTCGGCCTTGTCCACGGTGTCTACGGAAACTGCGCCACTGCCACGCAGTCTGCCCACACGGTTTGCCTCGCGCCGGGCCACCTGGGCCTGCAGGCAGGCACTGCGGGCACTGGCTTCGGCAGCAGAGGCTTCAGCCTGGTTGAGGCCGATCTCTGCCATCAGATCCTTATTCCAGAGGGAGAGCAGAAGAGTGCCTGCCTTGACCTGATCCCCCTCCTTGATCTCAAGTACTGCGATCTGGCCTCCGATTCCCGGTGAGAGCCGGGCCCGCCGGCATGCCTTGACCGTACCAGCCCGCGTATTGGAGACGGTCTCCTCCACCAGGCCGGGTGAAGCTGATTCCACGGTCAGTTCAATTGGCTTGGGGCGGTTGAGGTACCAGATGCCGGCCGCAGCTGCAGCCAGCACCAGCAGTGAGATGAGCAGGCGACTGTGACGACGGATCATCTTATTTCCTTGGTTAGCTGAGATCCTCATTCATAAGTGTATACCCTGCCTGGGAATTTGCCTGATATGAGGAGTAGAGAATCATTGCGATCAAGGCCATTGCAGAGGCTTGCACGAATGCAGGGTTGTCTGTATTATTGCGCCTCCTTTACAGGCGCGTAGCTCAGTTGGTTAGAGCACCACCTTGACATGGTGGGGGTCGTTGGTTCGAATCCGATCGCGCCTACCAATTTGAAAAAGGGCTTACGTTAATTCGTAGGCCCTTTTTTATTGCATGGGGTAAACGACTGGGCAAAGTCAGCCGTCGAAGAGCAACTCCCAGGCTATCTACACACACCATCTCTTGGGCTGCAGCCCGACGGGGGCATCCACTCTCTTCAGGGTAGCTGCTCTTCTCGCTCTATTGGTGATGAAAAATCCAACGGGCCGGTTATATCGCGGCTGATTGTGTCTTCAGTGCAGTGGCATCTTCCCCTTGAACTGAAGCGTTGCACGTTCATCTGTTTGCATTCTTCCCGGTTACCGACCTTTGGTATGACAAGGGGCTGTCTGCTGAAAGGTGTGTAGTCATCTGGTGCGTGGAGGTGGCACGATACCGCCCCGGCCTGGACATGACTGCAAAGAACACCGCAAAGAACTGCTGCACAAGCGAGTGAATGCGAGGCAGTATTCATTCGTAAGGTATCACCTCTTCCGCCTGGATGTGGTAACCAGCGGTTGCAAGGTCACTGCTAAAGGACTTCGCACTCAGAGTGCCTGTAACCCAGACCGTATCGAATGCATTACGTATCTTGGCATCGCCCTTGGGTACCGTTACATAGACGGTCTGATTGGCAGGTGGCGGAGGCACATGGATGCAGGCACCGTAGTAAGGAACCAACAGAAACTCGGACAGCTTGTTGCCGTCTCCTTCAAGTGGGACCACGAAGCCAGGCAGCTTTACCCTCTTGCCATCCAGGCTCTCCACTACCGGTGCCGCGTTCCAGGCCGCCTCGAGCTCTTCCAGTACTTTCTTTGCCCTGGGGTCATCGTCATCAAGCTCGTTGATATCGCCAAATTGCTCCATAATCTTGTCAGGTCGAAAATCTTCGGGAATCATCCTATCCCAATCCAGCTCTTGTGCCGGTTCTGCACATACTGCGTTGAGGGAAAGTACGACCGATAGAAACAGTGGTACAGCTAGCCAGAATTTCATATATAGACCTCTAGATACGTATGCTCATGCCATCGGCAAGGGAGTATCGATAAGCGCGATAACCGGGTATTAGGCCAATGATCAGACCGGAAGTTCCAACCAGCCCCAGGATCAGCCACTCCCGGAACGAGGGAAGGCCGATTGGCAGGTGCAGGCCGTAGTGGCTCTCGATATAGGGTTGGGCAAGAAACAGCCCGGCATACAGCAGCAACAGGCCGAATGCGATTCCAACCAGGCTTAGCAGCAGGCTCTCTCCGGTGATCAGCAGCAGGATGTGCCCCGGCCGTGCCCCCACCGAACGCAGTATCGCCATCTCTCGTCGCCGTTCATTAAGACCGGCGAGAATAACGGTCAACATGCCGATCAGGCCTACGGCTACCACCAGGGCAGTGACAACCAGCAGGGCATTCTCAGCCACGCTCATCAGGTCCCAGAGCTGTTGCAGCGCTACCCCGGGGAGAATGGCAAGCAGGGCTTCCTTGCGGTAGTCGTTGACCTCGCGCTGAACCCTGAAGGTAGCGATTTTACTCTTTAGACCCACCATGAATGCGGTGATCGCCTTGGGTGTCAGGTTCTTTTCAAGGGCCTCGTCAGCGCTGATCTTCATTCCGGCCACCTGTCTGCCGCCAACCCAGTCCTTGTGGATCGCCTCGATACCCTCCAGGGGAACGTGTACGGTACGATCGACAGGTGTACCAGTGGGTTTTAGTATGCCCACCACCTGAAACGGCTTGTCGTCGTGCAGGCTAAAGCTGGTCTTGCCTGCACCATGTGCGATGACGATCTTCTGGCCAATCCGGTAGTTGAGTTTCTCAGCCACCTCATGCCCCAGTACAGTTTGATAGACCTGCTCGAAAGGCTGACCCTGGTCGAAGGTCAGATGTCGTTTTTGACCAAACCTGTAGTGGCGGAAGTAGTCCCGGTTTGTTCCCATCACGCGGTAGCCCATGTGTGAATCACCCAGCGAGATGGGGATTGTCCACTTCACCATGGAGTGTTCGGCAAACTTTTTGTAACTCTTCCATGAAATGTTATTGGTTGCATCACCAATCCGGAATACAGAGTAGAGCAACAGGTTGATGGAGCCGCTGCGGGCGCCGACCACCAGGTCGGTGCCTGATATGGTGTTGGCAAAGCTGTTGCGCGACTCCACCCGCAAACGCTCGACTCCCAACAGTAGCGAGACACTCAGGGCGATGCTCACCAGGATCAGGATCGCCGTAAAGCGTCGGTTCAACAGGCTCTTCAAGGCAAGGGAGATAATCGCCATCATCGCTCTCCCTGCTGTACCTGGTTGATCTTGTCCAGGGTGATGTGGCGTTCGAACAGCGATTCTAGCTGTCGGTCGTGGCTGACGAAGAGCAGGGTCGAGCCCGTCTCTTCACACTCCTGAAACAGCAGTTTGAGGAATGCCTGTCGCATGTCGCTGTCGAGGGCAGAGGTAGGTTCATCAGCGATGATGATCTCGGGTGCGCCGATCAGCGCCCGGGCAGTCGCCACCCGTTGCTGCTGCCCAACACTCAGCTCCGTTACGGGTCGATGGATAAGATCTTCATGCCCCATACCCAGGTGTGTCAGCAGACGCATGGCTTCTTCATGGAGACTGTTTCCCGCTCCAGTGGCTTTCTTTCTGCGCAGGTTCGAGAAGCGGCAGGGCAGGGTGACGTTTTCCAGAACTGAAAGATAGGGGATAAGATTGAACAGTTGGAAGACGAAACCCACATGATCGGACCGGAAATGGTCCCGTTTTGCACCGGAGAGACGGTCAATCTTCTCTCCAAGGATCTCAACTTCCCCTCCGGTTGGCAGGTTGACACCGGCGAGCAGTGCCAGCAGCGTACTCTTGCCACTGCCACTGGCGCCGCGAATAAAGATGCGCTCGCCACGCTCCACCTCAAGCTTCGGAATGTGCAACACCTCCGGAAGGTCTTTGCGCCATCCAAATCGAAGATTGTTGACCCGTATCGCAGATGTTTGTGGCATTAGTGTTAACAGGTCCCAGGTTATCCGTACAGTTTCAGCAGACCCTACAAATCCAGGGTGCTGTGTCCTGGCGTCAAGTCTATCTTCTGTTGTCCACGTTTTGAAATGCTCTGTGCCTCGATGACCTCAATGCCTGGGAACTGTTCAAAGAGTTCGATTTCAATTGTCTCCAACCGGGACATTTCTGCACATTGGAAATGGTAATGTCCGGTGAAGTCACTATGGGTCTCTTCTTTATGATCGTGTTCGCTATGGTCGGCAAGGGGAGATTCCACTTCACTGGCCATCGGATCGCATTTGGCAGCGGAGGTAATGCTGAACAGCAGATCGGGTTGCTTCAGGGTGCCAATCGCTGATTTGACCGCGTGCAATTGAGCCTCATCCACCGGCTGGTGCTCAAAACCCACAATGTTCATTGCCGGACTGCTAAATTCGATTTCGAGGGTATTACCCTCCAGGGCAATCAATAATTGCGCCTCACCATGGACATGGGCCTCATGGTGTTCATGCTCAGCCTCAGATGCACTGAGTTGGGTTGAGCCGGCAAGTAGCAGGGAGATGGATAGGAATAAAATCCCTTTTTTTGTCTTGATCATGGTGTTCTGATCTCCTGTTTTATAGATGTTATAACATAACATTATCACGTGGATATTGGTTCCAGTTCCATAACGGCGCTGCATTAAATCGCGGGCCATTTGAAAAGTGGTAACTGGCCCTGGTGAAATCGATTCAGATTTTAAACAGGGAAAACCCTGCATGGGAACGTGTGTTTGTGAAATAAAAAGCACATCTGGGATCAGCGTTGGCTGCTTCTGTGTGTCTGGATAATGAGAGGGCTGCGCCTGCACGGCATGGTGCGGCTTTTCTTCTTACCGCCCCAGGTCATTTAAGCGCCAGTCGTAGTTGAGGTAACTAATGGCGGCCTTTCTTCGTGTTATCTTCTCTCTCCCTGCTTGATTGTCTGACAGCAGGTTGGCGTAGTTTGCGAAGAAATCTTCCAGGGATTCAAAACCCCGATGTCCCTGTTCGAAGTCCTCACTGTACCAGTCGAATATCTTGGAGACCTCCAGCTTATCTGATTGGCTGTTGTAGTGGTTGCGGCTCTTGTCTGAGAGAAAACGGACCAGGCCGTCTTCCAGTTGGCTGTCCAGTTGCTCCGCGGTAAAGGCCTCGTTGCGCAGGGCAGGGCAGCCGATGGATGCGCAGACAACCGCGAAATGGATGCGCGGGTCATCGAACCGGCCGCGTTTGCGGATCATGCCGTGTTCGATCTCGTCCAGGTTCCGCTCTTCTCCCAGCAGGGTGAAGAAACGTTTTTTCCAGGGTGTGCTCAGAAATGACCCAAGATCCTTGACGGATTCAAGGTCGGGGTAGCGGGTCAGGACCAGGTCGATGGTAAAGGCGTTGTAGGCATTGATCAGGAAGGCGAGCTTCTGTGGTTTGCTCCAGCTGTCGTACTCTTGTCGTGTCACAGCCGAGAGGCTGCCCAGGTAAGTGTCGAACCGCGTTTTCTCTTTTTTCACCCCGGCATAATCAACCCGGGATGCGTTGCCACTCTCTGTCCAATGCACATGCTTGCCGAGGAGCGAATTCCACTGGGTGTGCTGGTGGTCGAATGCGAGGGCGTTGCCCGCACAGAGTGACAGAATCAGCCAGGTGGTTATCAGTAAGGTTTTCTTCATGGTCTTCTCTGTCCTGCCGGGGGCCGGGTTTGCATACCTATATAATATATCGGGTGATATCTCCATCTTGAAGACCCGGGGTGAGGGCGAAATCTTTCACTGGCATGGCAGGTTGGGTAATTGACCGGGACCCGGGCCAAAGTTAAAATCGGCGGATCAAACCAAGTTTATGGCCGGGCTCAGTGAGCCCGGTTTTTTATTCATGTGGTCTCTCGTATGGACCACCACTGAAAAGGATGTGGCCTCAAATGCCTGTAATTACCCTTCCTGACGGCTCCCAGCGGAGCTTCGACAACCCAGTTTCCGTATATGACGTAGCTGCCTCCATCGGTCCCGGTCTGGCCAAGGCCTCCCTGGCGGGGCGCGTTGACGGCAATCTGGTTGATACCTCCCATGTAATGGGCTCCGATGCGGAGTTGGCCATCATCACCGATCGTGATGAGGACGGCCTGGAGATCATCCGCCACTCAACCGCCCACCTGCTGGCCCAGGCGGTGAAGCAGCTCTTTCCTTCGGCCCAGGTGACCATCGGTCCTACCGTGGACGACGGTTTCTACTACGACTTCTCCTATGAGCGCCCCTTCACTCCGGAAGACCTGAAGGCGATCGAGGAGAAGATGAAGGAGTTGGTCAAGGCCGACCTGCAGGTGACCCGCAGCGTGATGTCCCGGGATGACGCAGTGAAGTTCTTCAGCGATATGGGAGAGGCGTACAAGGCCGAGATCATCGAGTCGATTCCCGCAAACGAGGATCTCTCCCTCTACAACCAGGGTGAGTTCACAGACCTCTGCCGCGGTCCCCACGTGCCCAGCACCGGCAAGCTCAAGGCCTTCAAGCTGATGAAGGTTGCGGGCGCCTACTGGCGCGGCAACTCCGACAACGAGATGCTGCAGCGTATCTACGGCACCGCCTGGAAGGACAAGAAAGAGCTCAAGGCCTATCTCAAGCGCCTGGAAGAGGCCGAGAAACGCGATCATCGCAAGATCGCCAAGGTTCAGGACCTGTTCCATACCCAGGAAGAGGCCCCGGGCATGGTCTTCTGGCACCCCAAGGGTTGGACCATCTATCGCACCCTGGAGCAGTACGTCCGAGACAAAATTACCCTGGCTGGATACCAGGAGATCCGCACGCCACAGATCGTGGATCGCAGCCTGTGGGAGAAATCCGGGCATTGGGACAAGTACCGAGCCGACATGTTCACCACCCAGTCCGAAGACCGGGACTACGCCATCAAGCCCATGAACTGCCCCTGTCACGTGCAGGTGTTCAACCAGGGCCTGAAGAGTTACCGGGATCTGCCGCTGCGGCTCTCCGAGTTCGGCTCCTGTCACCGCAACGAGGCTTCAGGCACCCTGCACGGGCTGATGCGGGTGCGCAATTTTGTACAGGATGATGCCCACATCTTCTGTACCGAGGATCAGATTCAGAGTGAAGTGGCGGATTTTGTGGATCTGCTGTTCGACATGTACAAGGATTTCGGCTTTACCGATGTCCGTGTGGCCCTCTCCACCCGCCCCGAAAAACGGGTCGGCTCAGACGAGGTTTGGGACAAGGCTGAGAAGGCACTGGAAGATGCCCTCAACGCAAAGGATCTGGACTGGACCATCCAGCCGGGGGAGGGTGCCTTCTACGGCCCCAAGATCGACTTCTCTCTCTGCGACTGCCTGGGACGAATCTGGCAGTGCGGTACCATCCAGGTCGATTTCTCCATGCCGGGACGCCTGGATGCGAGCTATATCGCTGACGATAATAGTAAGCAGATTCCCGTTATGCTGCACCGTGCGATCCTCGGATCCCTGGAGCGTTTCATCGGAATTCTGATCGAGGAGTACGCCGGAGCCTTGCCTCTCTGGCTGGCCCCGGTGCAGGTTGTGGTGATGAATATTACCGATCGACAGGCCGAATATGTGAAAAAAGTGGTCCAAAGCTTAAATAAACAGGGATTTAGGGCCGAAATGGACTTGAGAAACGAGAAAATCGGCTTTAAAATTCGCGAGCACACTCTGGCGAGAGTGCCTTACCAGTTAGTGGTGGGCGATCGCGAGATGGAAAATGGGACTGTGGCCGTTCGTACCCGGACCGGTGAAGACCTGGGCAGTATCAGCCTGGATGAGTTTTCACAACGGATGGGAGACGAGGTTGCACGTCGCTCGAATTAAGGGCTTGCCTCTGATGAAAGCACCGGTGCCGCTGGTGCTTTCACGTTTGGCGGGCTTTATTCTTTAGGAGAACTTGTTATCGCTGCGCCAAAAAAGAATCGCCTTAATGGTGAAATCACTGCCCCGGAAGTCCGTCTTATTGGAGCTGACGGGGAGCAGGTAGGAATCGTTTCAATCAACGAGGCAATGGATGTTGCCGGTGGAGTTGGACTTGATCTGGTAGAGATACAGCCCAACGCTGAGCCTCCTGTCTGCAGAGTGATGGATTTTGGTAAATTCGTTTTCGAGCAGAAGAAGCAGAAATCTGCTGCGAAGAAGAAGCAGAAGCAAGTTCACATTAAAGAAGTGAAATTCCGTCCAGGGACGGGAGAAGGGGATTATCAGGTGAAACTGCGCAACCTGATACGTTTCCTTGAAGATGGGGACAAGACCAAGGTAACCATGCGGTTCCGCGGTCGTGAGCACGCCCACAGGGAGTTGGGCCTGGAGATGCTGGAGCGGGTAGAGCGCGATCTTGCCGAATTGGGTGAGGTTGAGCAGAAGCCTGCGATGGAAGGTCGCCAGATGGTCATGGTGCTACGTCCCAAAAAGTAATCAACCTTAGAATGCGAGTTAAATAGATATGCCTAAGATCAAAACTAACCGAGGCGCTGCCAAGCGGTTCAAAAAGACCGCTTCCGGCTTCAAGCGCGGACAGTCTCACCGTCGTCATATTCTGACGAAAAAGAGCACCAAGCGTAAGCGTCAGCTGCGTTGTCCTTCACAGCTGCACGGTTCCGACGTTGCATCCGCACGTCGTATGATTCCCTACGCCTAATTGGAGACTGAGAAATGCCTCGAGTAAAACGTGGTGTAACAGCACACGCCCGTCATAAAAAAGTGTTGAAAGCGGCGAAGGGTTATTATGGAGCCCGTCGCAAGATTTATCGTGTTGCCAAGCAGGCGGTCATCAAGGCCGGCCAGTACGCTTACCGTGACCGTCGCCAGAAGAAGCGCCAGTTCCGTCAGCTGTGGATTGCCCGTATCAACGCCGGTGCGCGTGCCAACGGTATCTCCTACAGCCGTATGATCAACGGCCTGAAGAAGGCGAATATCGAAATCGATCGCAAGATGCTGGCCGACCTGGCCATCTTCGACAAGCCGGCGTTTAGCGCCTTGGCAGAACAGGCCAAGGCCAGTCTCTCCAGCTGATAGCTTGTCATACCGCCGGCCGCGCAGGGTGCGGCGGATACAATATGACATCGACAAGGGGGAAGGCCTTATGGTCTTTCCCCTTTTTTGTTTGAAACGGGCCTGCTGGCCCGACAGAGGATCGAACTGATGGATGGTGAATCCAACCTCGAAATCGAAACACTTGTTCAGGAAGCGGTAGCACTGATCGAGGGGGCCGATGGCCTTCCGGCCCTGGACGATGTCCGGGTGCGCTTTCTCGGTAAGAGTGGTGAACTGACAGCCCAGCTGAAGCAGCTCGGTAAGTTGCCCAAAGAGGAGCGTCCCGCTGCCGGCCAGGCCATCAACAAGGCCAAGCAGGCCCTGCAGCAGAAGATCGAGCAGCGAAAGGCCGGGCTGGAAGAGGCCGCACTGAGTGCACGCCTCGCCTCCGAGCGAATCGATGTCACCCTGCCGGGTCGCGGCCGTGACCACGGTGGATTGCACCCTGTCACCCGTACCATGGAGCGTATAGAGCGTCTGTTCGCCAACTCCGGCTTCAAGGTGGCTGAAGGTCCCGAGATCGAGGATGACTTCCACAACTTCGAGGCGCTGAATATCCCGGCTCACCATCCGGCACGTGCCATGCACGACACCTTCTATTTCGATGAGCACCTTCTGCTGCGTACCCACACCTCGCCGGTGCAGGTGCGGGTGATGAAGGATGCCGAGCCGCCTCTGAAGATCATCGCACCCGGGCGGGTATACCGTTGTGATTCAGACCTGACCCACACCCCCATGTTCCACCAGGTGGAGGGTTTCCTGGTTGACGAGAATGTCTCGTTCGCCGACCTGAAAGGGGTGCTCTACGACTTCCTGCAGAACTTCTTCGAGAGAGATCTGAAGGTGCGTTTCCGTCCCTCCTACTTCCCCTTCACAGAGCCCTCTGCCGAAGCAGACATTGAATGCGTCATGTGCGGTGGCGAAGGGTGTCGTGTCTGCAGTCACACAGGATGGCTGGAGGTGCTGGGCTGTGGAATGATCCACCCTGAGGTGTTCCGGCACGTGGGGATCGACAGTGAAAAGTACACCGGCTACGCATTCGGTATGGGCGTGGAGCGTCTGACCATGTTGCGCTATGGAGTCAATGACTTACGACTCTTTTTTGAGAATGATCTGAGATTTTTGAAGCAGTTTGCCTGATCTCGGTTTACTCCGGATGTATACATTAACTTTCGCTTGTAACTTATTGAAAGTAAATAATAAGCGAAAGAGTATTGATAGCTTAAGCGGAATATAAAAATGAAATTCAGTGAAGCCTGGTTGCGTGAATGGGTTAACCCTAAAGTCACCACCGAAGAGCTGGCAGACCAGCTCAGCATGGCCGGTTTGGAAGTGGATTCCATCGGATCGGCAGCGGCCGAATTCGAGGGGGTTTTCGTGGGTGAGGTACTGACCCGTGAGCAGCATCCCGATGCCGACAAGCTGAGTCTCTGTACCGTCAACGCGGGCCAGGACGAGACCCTGCAGATTGTCTGCGGTGCCAAGAACGTGGCCGCCGGACTGAAGGTGCCCGTCGCCGTGGTGGGGGCCAGGCTGCCGGGCGGTTTCAAAATTAAAAAGGCGAAGCTGCGAGGCGTTGAATCCAGGGGTATGATCTGCTCCGAATCCGAACTGGGAATGGCCGAGTCCTCCGACGGTATTCTTGAGCTGCCGGCGGATGCGCCTGTGGGCACAGACATTCGGGAGTACCTGTCGCTGAACGACCAGACCATCGAGGTGGACCTGACCCCCGACCGTGGCGACTGCCTGGGTATGTCCGGCATCGCCCGCGAGGTGGGTGTGATCAACCGCAGTCCCGTGACACCGCCAGTGATTAGTGCTGCAGAGATTGCTCACGATGTCACGTTTCCGGTGAAACTGGAGGCCCCCCAGGCCTGCCCCCGCTACACCTGTCGCATCGTGCGCAACATCAATCCCGCTGCCCAGACCCCGCTCTGGATGCAGGAGCGCCTGCGTCGCAGCGATCTGCGCCCCATCCACCCGGTTGTCGATATCACCAACTACGTGATGCTGGAGCTGGGACAGCCCATGCACGGTTTCGATCTGCGCGAGCTGGATAGCGAGATCCGTGTACGTATGGCCGGAAAGAATGAGAAACTGACCCTGCTGGATGGCACCGAGATTGAGCTGCGGGACGACACCCTGGTGATCGCCGACGCCTCCAGGCCGGTAGCCATGGCAGGCATCATGGGTGGCGAACACTCCGGTGTAGCCGACGATACCGTCGATATCCTGTTTGAGAGCGCTTTCTTCACCCCCACCACCATTATCGGCAAGTCCCGCAGCTACGGCCTGCATACAGACTCCTCCCACCGTTTCGAGCGTGGTGTGGACCCTCAGCTGCAGATCACTGCCCTGGAGCGGGCCACACAGCTGCTGCTGGAGATTGCCGGTGGTGAAGCAGGCCCCATCGTCGAGGAGGCCTCAGAGTCCCATATCGAGCAGCGTCCTGAGATTCTCCTGCGTCGCGACCGGGTGGCGAGGATTCTTGGCGTCAAGATCGATGACGAGACCATTGTCGACATCCTTACCCGCCTGGAGATGCAGGTGGAGAACGTGGAAGCCGGCTGGAAGGTGACGGCCCCAAGCTGCCGTTTCGATATCAGTATCGAAGAGGATCTGATCGAAGAGATCGGGCGTATCTATGGGTACACCGAGATCCCCCTGAAACGCACCGCTGCGGCCACCGTGATGGAGGGCGAGCCCGAGGTTCGGTTCAACCTGCACCGGGCCAAGCAGACCCTGGTGGATCGCGACTTTCAGGAGGCGATCACCTATAGCTTTATCAGCCCCGAGATGCACGACCTGCTCGATCCGGGACACGGTACCGTGGAACTGGCCAATCCCATCTCTGCGGATATGTCCATCATGCGCACCAGTCTCTGGCCGGGGCTGCTGCAGACTGCCGTCTATAACCAGTCCCGTCAGCAGGGCAGGGTGCGGGTGTTTGAATCCGGCCTGCGCTTCGTACAGGAGGGGGATCAGATCACCCAGGATCCCATGCTGGCCGCCCTGGTGACCGGGCCTGCTGTGGGGGAACAGTGGAACGATGAAGCCCGGAATGTCGATTTCTACGATCTCAAGGCGGACCTGGAGGCTGTGCTGGCACTGACCGGTTGCCCCGAGGTATACAGCTTTGCCTCTGCCGAGCACCCCTCGCTGCACCCCGGGCAGTGCGCCCAGGTGCTGCGAGAGGGGGAGATTGTCGGTTGGATCGGCATGCTTCATCCCGAGATCGAGAAGAAGCTAGGCCTCTCAGGCAACACCTACCTGTTCGAGATCCGCCTGGATGACAAGCTTGAGGGCACACTGCCTGCATACCGCCCACTCTCGAAATTCCCCTCCATAAGAAGGGATATTGCCGTAGTGGTGGATGAAGGTGTAGAATTTAGTTCCGTTAAACAGTGTGTTAAGCAGGCATCCCCGAAAACCCTCAAAGACATATTGGTTTTTGACGTCTATACTGGTGAAAAGGTAGATTCAGGGCGAAAAAGTCTCGCTTTGGGCTTGATTTTACAGGAAACTTCGCACACTCTTACGGACGAGGAAGTGGATGACGTTATGAAGCGCGTGCTCACGGCGTTATCAAATGATTTAAATGCGCAACTGAGAGATTGACGATGGCTTTGACCAAGGCAGAAATGGCCGAAAGGCTTTTCGACGAACTTGGCCTCAACAAACGTGAGGCGAAAGAGATGGTCGAGATGTTTTTTGAAAAGATCCGTACAGGATTGGAAGATGGTGCCCAGGTTAAGCTGTCAGGGTTTGGTAATTTCGATCTGCGCGAAAAGAAAGAGCGTCCTGGGCGCAATCCCAAGACCGGTGAAGAGATCCCGATTACTGCACGGCGCGTTGTTACATTTCGTCCCGGTCAGAAATTGAAGGCAAGGGTGGAAGCATATGCTGGAAGCGAGCAGTAGTACCGTAGATCTACCGCCGATTCCCGGCAAACGCTACTTCACCATCGGTGAGGTGAGCGAGCTGTGCGGCGTCAAGCCCCACGTGCTTCGGTACTGGGAGCAGGAGTTCCCCCAGCTCAAGCCGGTGAAACGACGTGGCAACCGTCGCTACTACCAGCGTCACGACGTTGAGATGATCCGCCAGATCCGCAGCCTTCTTTACGAACAGGGCTTCACCATCGGTGGTGCCCGCCAGCAACTCTCCGGCGAAGGCATCAAGGAAGAATCCGGCCAGAGTCAGGAGGTAATCAAGCAGTTGGTTACCGAACTGGAAGAAGTTCTTCAGATCCTCAAGCACTGAGCAAAACTCAGATTGACATCAGTGGGCAGAGTGCCTAATATGCGCGCTCTCCTGAGGCACTGCACGACCCTCGCAATGTCTTTAAGGAACCGCTGCAAACAAGCATCGGTAGTTTTCGTGTCGGGGCGTAGCGCAGCCTGGTAGCGCACCACAATGGGGTTGTGGGGGTCGGAGGTTCGAATCCTCTCGCCCCGACCAATATAATCAAAGGGTTACGTCATTCGGCGTAACCCTTTTTATTTTCTTAAGTGGCTTGTAAATTTTCTGTAAACATTTTTTGGCAGCATTTTGGGCAACATCTGCACCAAAAAACCCCTTTGGGATGCATTGACCTGCTCCCCGATTTCACTACCAGGCTAAACTTAGTAAAGTCTGCTTTCAGAGGAGAAAGTAGACATGAAAAAGCGGTTTACCGAAGCACAGATTATCGGGTTTCTGAAGGAGGCGGAGGCTGGCGTACCTGTTAAAGAGCTATGTCGTAAACATGACTTCAGTGATGCCTCGTTTTACACCTGGCGGGCCAAGTTTGGAGTGATGGATGTCTCCGAGGCCAAGCGCTTGAAGGCACTGGAGCAAGAAAATGCCCGCCTGAAGAAGTTGCTGGCCGAAACGATGCTAGACAAGGAGGCATTGGAGGTAGCACTGCGAAAAAAGTATTGACCCCACAAACACGAAGGGATGCCGTGGATGAGATGCGCTCTGAGACACCCATTTCCGAACGGCGCGCCTGTGAACTGGTGGGGATATACCGCAGTACCTTGAGATATGAGTCGAAACAGAGGGCAGAGGCTGTAGCCCTGCGCTCACGTATTGTTGAGTTGGCACAGGAGCGACGCCGATTTGGTTACCGGCGCATCCACGCCTTGCTGCGCCGTGAGGGTCATGAGGTCAACCACAAGCGAGTCTATCGGCTCTACAGTGATGCCAACCTGGCTGTGAAACGACGTAAAAGACGCAAAGGAGTGATGGTCCCACGTGAGCCCTTGTCATTACCGACACAGCGCAATGAAGTCTGGTCGATGGATTTTGTAATGGATAGCCTGGCTAATGGCAGGCGCATAAAGATACTGACTATTGTTGATGATTGCACAAAGGAAGCGATTGATCTGGTAGTCGACTTTGGCATATCTGGTCAATACGTCACGCGGATTCTGGATCAGGCTGCCCGTTTTCGGGGATACCCCAAGGCTATCCGTACTGATCAGGGGCCAGAGTTTACAGGCAAAGCACTTGATCAGTGGGCTTATGAGCATGGAGTGCAATTGAAATTGATACAACCCGGAAAACCGACGCAGAATGCATTTATAGAGAGTTTTAATGGGAAATTTCGGGATGAATGCCTGAATGAGCACTGGTTTCATACGCTCAGTCATGCCAGGGTGATAATCAAGCAATGGCGAACAGATTATAATGAATATCGTCCCCACTCCATGCTTGGCTACAAGACGCCGGCTGAAGTGGCACAACAGTTACGAACTTAACCAATTATGCAGGCTGAACTAGGAAGAGAGTGGTAGTAATACTGGGGGCAGGTCAACAGCAACATCAAAGGGTGGGGTGTTTTCAACGCATATAAATACAAAATCAGGCTTATCTAATCCAGATGCTTGAACACCAGCTGTATAAAACGCATCCTGGCAATGATAGCGATACTTTCCGCAATCACGTGCAAACTCTTTTGGGGATGCATTTCTGGTGGTTTTCAAATCAACCAGAACATTACGTTTTTCACAAATCCAGTCAACACGACCTTTGCAGTTAACTTCCGTCTCCTCATCCTTCCAAAGAAGTGAAACCTCCGGAATTCCACTTGCTAACAGTATTCGCGCTCTTGAATGATTAAGCACATTGGTAGACATTGACCTGGCAGTCTCATAATCATCCTGTGAAATGATGGTCTTACCCTGGTTATCTTCTTCGAATTCTGTCCATTGTGCCTTGCCCACTTTTGTCCTCTTGTTAACATCCGGAGCAATGGCGAACTGCGAAGAGAACGAATCAGGCTCCAGCACAAGCGCATGAACAGCGACACCCAATGCTTGCGAACTATTAGGTGCTGAAGGATTGGATTTTTTGTACAGGAAATGAGAAGGACTTTGATGTAGTTGGTCCAATCCATGTTTAGAAATAGCGTCTTCTTTCAAATATTCCTGAAAGGAAAGGTTTGCCTCCATTGTTCCTTTTTGCTGTTCTATTGCTGGTGATTCCATGCGGTTTCCCCTTGTTCTTTTTAATCTCAGTTACAACCAGAAGTAACTATTAGAGACAAAGGTTAAAACCATTGGTTACTTCAAGTCAATAACCAATAGTAGCTAGCAATAAACTATGGGTAAGTACCAAAAGTTAAGCGTATGCATGGATAAAAAATATGGTACTTACAGGCAATCTCCAGTTGAGGATCTACATGTGAAGCGTGAAGATGGGATATAGGATCTGCTGGGCATGAATTACTGAAATTCAACTAAAAGTTTAATTTCATTCAATCAGAAATTTTTATTATGTTTAGAAATAATTAACATTCATTATTAGAAACAATTACTTAAATGAATCTGCATTGATCGCTTTGAAAAATCAAACCAATATGGGAAATAAAAGCAGAAAATGATTGCGCTAAATAAATCAAAGTATAGATCGGTGCATATTCTGGCCCTCTTCATTGTATTGATTGCTTTGTCCCTATCTGCAAATGCAGCTGGAGTTGAGCAAAAGAAGAAAATACATGGGAATAATCCTGCTTTAAAAAATCAGGGTGGTTTCCTGGATGAGGATACAGGCATTAAAGAAAAGATATCTACAGCAAACGCTGTTGGGAGGGTGGGTAGAGGAATAAGTGCATTACTCAATAAGCAAAGGAAGCCACTTTTGGGTACTAATCATAGAGACGGATGTACTCGGGTTAATTCTGATTTAGGTGAATACAGCACTAAACAAGCAGTAACCGCTATATGGCGTCATCAAACAAAAAATAAAAAGTATACGCAATATGTAAATAAAAATGGAGATTGTTCTATTAGGAAAATAACAGATGATGGAAAGCTGCAAATTCGAAACTATCCGGACGGTTCTGCTCGTTTGGATAGTTTCGATAGAGGTACAAAGAAAAATGGTCAAACCATACACACTAAAGAATAATCCATAACGGATATTAATATATGAGCACAAACAGAGATATTGATGTGGAAGACTTGCTTAAAGGCAAATGGGATAAAATTGTTCTACAGGGGGGGGATTTTCAAAGACCATCGCAAGATAATATTTATTCTGCTTATGGGATATGGATTGAACGCGAGAAAGTATGGACTGAAATATCTGCATCATCTACCAAGGGCGATGTTGATGAATTTTACCTTAATGTCTATAAGTTGGAAGAAGCTCCTATACCGGAACCATCAACGTTAAACCATCCGCCTAGACAAGAGGTGACGGATAAATGCCCTCTTAAAATATTCGTAGGACAAGAGCCTACAATGATATTCGATAATCAACTCATCAAAAGTATAGGTGGTAAGAAGATTCAGGGTAGCAAACCATTAATAATTGAGTTTGATGAAGGGCGTAAACTGAAGATCCATCTTAGCGAAAGATATCCAGGGAACATTGATCTTCAGCTGATTCTTCCAGCCACGGAGAGTTAAGCGAAAGCTGGTGTGAAAGAGCAAAAGGGAAGGGGACAGATGAAATGGGGAAGAGTCTCATCTGAAAATAAAATCCATTATGATGATTAACAAGAATGATATTGGCAAATATCATTCTAACCTTAATCTTTTTATTTTTTTGTATGTGAAGATATTGCGACCATACTCAAAACCAGATTAATAAGATGAACTTTAGGTTTATCATCTAGCATTCTCATCATTTTTACCATAACGCTTTCTTGCTTGGTCAATGTGTTCTCGTTGATCGTACCCTTATATTTTGGTTCCTCTCCATCAATTACATAGCCAGGATTGGCGCCACACACGTGGCAAATCAGTAATAACTTTTTATATGAGGGGCTTTTAGTTCCATTAAGATAGAAGCCGATCATAGTAGTTGTTACACCAATCAATTCCGCAAGTTCCGCACGTGATTTACCTGCAGCGTCACCTCCTTCATAAACCTCTTTTATGCGCGCACTGCGCTGCTCCCGCTGTGGTGGGCGCAGCCAGTCGGTTCACGACACGACACTCCGGCGGGTTCGCGATCTCCCCATCTTGGATTGGGATGTGGTCCTGATCGTGCCACGTCGGCGTCTGTGGTGTGAGCATTGTGGCGGCCCGCATCTTGAAGAGTTGGACTGGTTGTCACCTCATCGCCGAGTCACACGACGCCTCGAAGAGGCCATTGGGCGACTGAGCCAAGTGATGCCACTGAAGCAGGTTGCCGCGTTTTACGGGGTGGGTTGGCACACGGTTAAAGCGATTGATTTAGCGCTGCTGCAACGCCAGGTCAAAGAACCGGATTGGAGCACCATCGAATATCTGGGCATGGATGAGTTTGCCCTGCACAAGGGCCACCGCTACGCCACGGTGATCATTGAGCCGTTCCGGCGCCAGGTGCTGTGGGTTGGCCAGGGGCGCAGTCGCGAAGCGATCCGCCCCTTCTTCGAAAGTCTGGATGAGCCGGCCCGAGAACGGATCAAGGCGGTGGTCATGGACATGAATACGGCCTTTGACCTGGAGGTTCAGGCGCATTGTCCGAATGCCGAGGTGGTTTACGACCTGTTCCACGTAATCGCCAAGTATGGTCGTGAAGTGATTGACCGAGTGCGTGTTGATGAAGCTAACCGGGTCAGACAGGATCGCAAGGCCAGAAAGGTGATCAAGTCGTCCCGCTGGCTGCTATTGCGCAACCGGGAGAACCTAAAAGGCCGGGAACAGGCTGTTCGTCTGGATGAGCTGCTGGCGGCTAATCAGTCATTGATGACCGTGTACGTCCTCAAAGAGGATCTCAAGCGGCTTTGTCGCTACCACCACAGTGGCTATGCCAAGCGACTGTGGGAAGGCTGGTATCAGCGCGCGATAGAGAGTGGCATCGCTCCCTTAATCCAGTTCGCCAATCGTCTGAAGCCCTATCTCAATGGCATTCTGGCTCACTGTCGACATCCCTTGCACACCAGCGTGCTAGAGGGGATCAACAATCGCATAAAGGTCATCAAGCGGATGGCTTACGGATTTCGCGACGAGGCTTACTTCTTCCTCAAAATCCGGGCTGCGTTCCCCGGACATCTTCGATGAACCTTTTTTTATTGGTGCTGCTGTTATGTGTGGCATTTCAGGTGGGTTGTTAATTTTCCGTAGGTCGGCCTTCAGGCCGACATGTCGGACTCTTGTACCCGGAGGCTGTAAGCCCGACCTGCTAAGGGTTGTTGATACAATAGCGGTGGCTTTGTCTACTTAACTGGAGCGGGGCCTTTTTTCGATACTGAAGGCAGAGGGTGTTCTGGCTGGTGCTGTCAGCAGGTCGTGTTGCTGTGCCGGGAGAGACCGGTACGGGTTTTCAACCAAAGAACCGCTTCAGCGAAGAGGAGAGCCAGCCCCCGGATACCTTTTTCTGCATCTGTTCTCCAGCTGCCTCAACGTAGTCGAAGTCCTCTTTCTGGATATGGCTGATGAGCCAGTTCTGCAGCATCTCGCTCAACTCGGTCGCCACATCCTCACCCTGGTTAAAGCGGTTAACAAACTCATTCACTCTCCTGATGAAGAGGGCGTGTATCTTCTTGTGGGGATCAATGAACTGGTAGTTGGCGTCTTCCATCAGGCTCTCTTCGAAAGAGAAGTGGGAGACTGTGTAGTTGACCAGATATTTGATCACGCCGCCGATGGATTCCCGGTCATCCTCCCTGGATGCAGCTTCCAATTCATTGATGTAATCGACGATTCGTCGATGTTGCTCATCGATGACCTCGATACCGGTTTCAAGATCTCTGCTCCAGGTGATGGCTGTCATTTAGATGCTCCTGATTTTCATGAAGATTATTCTGCTATCGGTGGGTGGAAATTAGAATGAATACTATTATGGTTTTTCAGTTTCAAAAGTGTGAGTTGACGCACATTTTATGTCGGTTGGTTGCCGGGCGGGATATTGGGTCTCTCCCCATGAAGCGCCATCTTTCTATTCAGAGAGCAGTCTCCACAACGCCCGGTGTTCTTTCAGGCTGCGCTCTCTGTCCAGCATGACATGCAGCAGTCGCACTCCCTGCTCTCCGAGCGCCTCATCCAGAGCTTCATCCAGCTCAAGGGGCTGCAGCTTCCGGTACCCCAGGCCGAACGCCCTGGCTGCGGCTTGCAGGTCGATGCTCCGGGGGGTGGTGAATAGCGTCTCGTGCTCATCCAGGCGGGATTGGGGCAGGTGATCGAAAATGGCACCGCCCCCGTTGTCCAATACCAGTATGGTGGCGTTGAGGCCTTCTGTTTCGGTGAGTGCCCCGATGTCGTGTATCAGGCTGAGATCCCCCACCAGGCCAACCACCGGTCGTGTGCTGACGGCCATGCCCAGCAGGCTGGCGATATTGCCGTCGATGCCCGAAGCACCGCGGTTGCAGACGATCCTCAGCGGCGCCTCTCGGGTGCCTGAGAACCAGTCGAGCTGCCGCACCGGGAGGGAGTTGCCACAGAACAGGCTGCAGTGCGCGGGAAGGCGTCCCGTGATTGAACCGATGATATCCGCCTCCATGGGCTGATTCCCGGCCAGTATCTCCATAGACTCCTGTTCACGTTGTTGCCAGTAACCCAGGTACTTTCCCGAAGCCGGTTTTACCTTGTCCGCAAGGGCAGATGCAGTCCGGGCAGGATCTGCCTGGATCAGCTCTGTTGTGTGGTGGAGGGAGTCGGGCCAGCGTCCGTCCGGATCGACCAGGATGTGGCTGCATTCATCCAGGCCCTGTAGAAATTCCATCAGCACCTTGGAAACGGGCATGGCCCCGAACCGCAGCACCCATGCCGGTTTGACCTGTTCCCTGAATCCGGGCTGTCTCAGGCAGGCGTCATAGTGGCTGATGATCTGCCCTTTCTGGTGTGATCCCCAGCGCAGGTTGGATAGGGGGTCGGCAAGTACAGGGGCCTTAAGCCTGGATGCCAGGGCCGTGATCTCTTCAGCCGGCAGTGGGTTGCCGGCTTCGGGGCCGCAGATGATGATGCCCTCTCTCGCACTCATGGAGCGTGCCAGTTGATCCATCCGCTCCTGGTCCACATCCAGAACCGGGCGGGATACCGATGGCAAGGCAAGCCCCTGGGGTTTGTTGAAGCTTGTGGGCACCAGGGGTTCGCGAAAGGGGATATTGAGATGTACCGGGCCCTGAAGCGGCCAGCGTGCAGTGGCCGCTGCCTGTGCAGCGAAGCGGCAGGCGGTCTGCAGCAGATCCGCGCCTGGCACTGGAAGCTCCATGGAGAAGCGAACCCTTTGACCAAACAGGTCACGCTGCTGGATGGTCTGGTTGGCCCCGCACTGGTGCAGTTCAGGTGGGCGGTCAGCAGAGAGAAGAATCAGCGGTGTCCTGGAGAGATCGGCCTCGGTCACGGCGGGCAGCCATTGGCTCACTGCGGTTCCGGAGGTTGCGACCAGGGCTGCAGGCTGTCGTTCACAACGAGCCGCACCAAGGGCCATGAAGGCAGCGGTCCGCTCATCCAGCACAATCCGTGTCTCGATGTCCGGATGTCTGGATGCGGCCAAGGCCAGGGGGGTGGAGCGTGAACCGGGTGAGATAAAGACCCGTTTGACTCCGTTGGCAACCAGGCCATCGAAGATCGCCCAGGCCCAGGTGAAGTTCAGTTCCGCAGTGTCAGTCATTGGCACAGCATGCAATCAACACGGGCATTGTGTCCATACCTATGCGTCCTGAAGCGCCTTGATCATGTTGCCGAGTTTGAGCTCTGTCTCCTCCCACTCGCTGAGAGAGTCGGAGTCAGCCACCAGTCCCGCGCCGGCATAAAGGTCGACCCGGTTCTGTTCAAGGTATGCGCAACGCAGAACCACGTTCAACGAGGCGTCCCCAAGGGTGTCTATCCAGCCTGTAAGTCCCGTGAACCATGAGCGGTCCAGGGGCTCGTTTAAACGCAGCCACTCCTGGGCGTCCTGCTTGGGTGTTCCGCCAACGGCCGGGGTGGGGTGGAGCTCATGGGCAATCTGCAATGGATGTATTTGGGTCTTCAGTTCCCCCCTGAGGGGTGTATGCAGATGCTGCAGGCCACGCAGTTTAAGCAGCCTCGGTTGCTCCTCCATCTCCAGGGTATGACTGATGGGTTGCAGCGCGCTGTACAGTGAATCCACTACCAGTTTGTGCTCGTAACGGTTCTTCCTGTCGCGCATCAGCCACTCCCCAAGCTCCGTGTCCACTGTTTCGTATGGGTCTCTGCGAACCGTGCCTGCGACCGCCTCGGTGTAGTAATGAAGTCCTTCGATATCGAGCAGCACCTCCGGTGAGGCGCCGACCCAACAGCCACTCCCGGTATCGGCAGCGAAGAGCGTGCTCTGGGTGTGTTGTACACCAAGGGCCTTGACCAGGTGTTCGGCAGAGAGTGAGCGTTGTGCGTTGAGGGTGACACGACGGCCAAGGACCAGTTTACTGAGATGACCGTTGCTCAGATCCCTCACAGCCTGTTCCGCCAGGTGCATCCATACCGGGGCCTCAGGGGCCTGTTGGTGGAGGGTGAGTTCAGGTGGTCCCGGTGGGGGCTCCGGTGTGTTCTCCAGTGCATGCTGCAGGCGGGGCAGGACCTGGGACCAGCTGTCGGGTTCAAGGGGATCGGGGGTGACCGTGATCTGCTGTCCCTGGGGGGAGCAGCCCAGCTGAATCAGCGGCAGTGTCAGTTGACCGCTGTCGACCTTGGAGAGCAGGCTGAGCCTGGGAGGGATGGCGCACCCTTCGGGATTAATGTGATCTATTCTGGAACTGATATCTGACGCGCTGTCGGCGAGAGTGCCCAGGTGTTGACCGCTGTGCTCCTCTGTTGACCAGGCACTGCCCAGTCCCAGCCACTGCTGTCCTTTATCCGGTCGCATCCAGAAATAGCGCTGATCGGAGATTTGCGGCAGACTGTCCAGACAAATACCTGTCAGTGGCAGTGTTACACTGACCAGTCGATCCTGCTGCATCGGTGCCTGTTGCAGCAATTGCCGGATCTCTTGTTCGATCTGATGAATGTCGGTCATAACTCAATTTAAACAGGGTTGTTACTTGATATGGTTCAGCTACCCTCAGGCACTTATACCAGTGTAACCGGGATGGCAACTTGATGCGCATCATGGACGCAACCCTGTTCCCCTATAGGCTGAAACTGAAACAGCCCTGGGTGACTGCCAGAGGATCTATCGATCACCGTGAAGGGTGGTTGGTCTGTGTGCGAGGTGAGTCCGGTGCCGCCGGCTGGGGTGATTGCGCACCATTGCCTGAGGCGGGCAGCGAGAATCATGATCAGTGTGAACAGGTGTTGTTGGATTTTGTTCCCCGCATGCGCCAGCATGAAGCGACAAAACTGCTCGAGGGCGTTGAGAGACTGACACCGGCAGCACGTAGTGGTGTGGAGACGGCGCTGCTTGATCTGCAGGCACGGGAGCAGGGGATCTCCCTGGCTGACTTCATCTCAAAACAGCGGCGCAGCATCCTGAGGGTCAATGCCGCATGCGGCCAGCTGAACGATTCATCTGCCGCTTGTGTAACAGAATCGGTGGAACGTGGTTATGATGTGGTCAAGCTCAAGGTGGGACTCTCGTCCCCGGAGCAGGAAGTTCAATACCTGTCGAGATTGGTAGAACAGACCGTCAGTGGCGTCCGGTTTCGGCTGGATGCCAACGGCGCATGGAACATGCAACAGGCCCGGGATTTCATTCAGGCTGTGAAGGGGCTTCCGGTTGAGTCCCTGGAGGAGCCCCTGGCGGATCCCGTCAGCTCCCGGCTCGAAACCCTACAGGGCCTTGCCCCTTTCCCCCTGGCCCTGGATGAATCACTGGGCACAGACAGCAGCTGGCTGTTCATGCCGTCTTTGCCGGTTAAACGTGTCGTATTGAAACCCAGCGTGCTGGGTGGTCCCCTGCTTACAATAGCCTGGGCCGAGAAGGCCTATGCAGTTGGTGCAGAGGTAGTGATCACAAGTGTACTCGAGTCGGCAGTGGGAGTGGCCATGGCGTCACAGGTCGCTGCAGCACTTGAGCATGATGCTGTGCATGGATTGGCTACCGGTGATTGGCTTGAATCCGATGTGGCTACGGCTCAGAGGGCATCAGCGGGTACCATGGCAATTGTTGAAGGAAACGGAATTGGAGTGGACGACCTTGTTTGAACAGAAACTGAAAATCGAAATGGGGCAGGTGGATGGTGCCGGCGTGATCTACGCCCCGCGACTGATGGAGATCAGCCATTCAGTCTACGAAGCCTTTCTGGCTCAACACGGCTGGTCAGCGCGTCGCATCCTGGATGAGGAGTGGGCGCTGCCTATAGTCCACATGGAGAGTGACTTTCATCTGCCTATAGAGTTGGGTGACGAGATTACGGTCTCCCTCTCTCTTGAGCGCCTGGGGGAGAGCAGCTTTACCCTGGGTTACCGCTTCATGAAGCAGGAGGAACTGGCGGCATCGGCCAAGTCGGTTCACGTGGCTGTGGAGGCCGGGGGCAAGCGCAGCCTGCCCTGGGCGTTGGCCAACCTGCTGACTCAGGCCTGATCTGCAATCATCTTCAACCGCTTGCGATCGACTTTTCCTATGCCGCGAAGCGGCAACGCATCCAGCTGTATGAACCTCCTCGGGCGTTGGGCAGAGGGGAGTCTTTCCCGGCACCAGCTAATAAGTGACGCTTCGTCAGTATCGCCCACGAACAGGGCGGTAACCCGCTCCCCGAAAACAGGGTCACCTGTGCCGACCACGGCTGCATCCACAACATCGGGATGAGCATGCAGTACCCGCTCTACGCTGGTTGGGTGGATATTGACTCCGCCACTGACGATGAGGTCATCGTTCCGGCCCAGCAGATGCAGATGTCCGCGCCTATCCAGGCGGCCGATATCACTGGTCTGAAACCAGCCATCGTCTGACAGGCCCTCTCCCCCCTCCAGGACAGGGTTAAGGTAGCCGTACATCATCATCGGACCACGCAGTTGAATAGGACCCACGCCACCTATCGGGTCCCTGATCCGGATCTCCATCCCATCCAGTGCCGGGCCCGCATCACCAGGGGTCCAGTGGCCGCGATCAGTGCAGAGGGTGGCGGCCTGAGAGCCCGCTTCGCTGAGGCCGTAACTGACACATAGCGGCCAACCCCTGGCGGCTGCTTTCTGAAACAGGGTCTCTGATAGTGGTCCACCACCGACGAGTACTCTCCTCAGGTGGGGGGGCGGTACTTCATTCGCCGCCTCCTCCAGCAGGCGGTCCAGCATGGCAGGGACCAGCGAGATGTGGGTGACCGGTTGCTCATGCAGCGCCCTCCAGACCTGTCCGGCGGAAAACTCCGGATGCACCAGGACTCGTGCACGGCAGTAGTGCGCCCGCTCCAGAATGGCGATGCCGCCGATATGCCAGGGTGCAAGGCAGGCGAGCCAGAGATCATCCTTTCCGAATGCCAACCGCCCACAGGCAGCGCGGCTCGCAGCATCCAGGCCGGCCTGGGTATGCATCACCCCCCTGGGCAGCCCCTCGCTGCCGCTGGTGTGAATAATCAGGCGGACCGGAGTATCTGCTGCAGGTGTTGAGGCAGTCCTGTGTGAGTCAATGGAGAGTGCCTGGTGGAGGGCAGTGGTGCTCCTGATATTGATCAGAACCGCAGAGCCGGCCTTCTCCATGAGCCTCTTCCTTTGTCCCGGTGCCAGCTCCGGTGCCAGGGGCATGAAGGGGTGTCCTGCACTGCGGGCCAGGGCCCAGGTAGTGACCCAACAGGCAGGGTCGCTGCTCTGAACTGAGAGAACCAAACCGTCATCTATACCCTGCTGACGAAGGAGGGGAACCAGTCCCCCGGTCTCGTTCACCAGCTCACAGGGCGAAAAAGGTTTATTGGTCAGGTGAAACAAATTCATTGAATTGTGGGTCATTTATATAGTCATATTATGACTTTAGAACCGTTTGAATAAAGAGATTTATCTGGAGCGCTGATGCTGAGACGAGACTTCCTTTTGGCCATGGGGCTTGTTCCCTGGAACAATATCCTGGCCGGACACCGCAATAGCGGGCCCCTGGAGCCGTTGAAAAACGGTGGAATGGTGCCAGATTTTGTGTTGTCCGACCTGCAGGGAAACGAGCACAGGCCCGGGGACTTTCAGGGGCGCGTGCTGATCATCAACTTCTGGGCCACCTGGTGTCCGCCTTGCAGGGCCGAGATGCCCTCAATGGGGCGCATGCTTGAGAACTTCAAAGGGAGCCCCATATCGCTGCTTGCAGTGGCAATGAGCCAGAAACATAAGCAGGTTCAGCAGTTTGCCGATAAACACCCGCAACCCTTCCCCCTGTTGCCCGATGCCGATGGCAAGGTTTCTGCCGCGTTCAATGTCCAGGGCCTGCCAACCACCTACCTGGCAGATAAAAACGGACGCCTTGTCTATCGTGTTCAGGGTGGACGTGAATGGGATTCAGAACGCATGACAAGGGCGATCGAACTTCTGCTTTGATTGTCATCAAGAACCTCTCCGCGTTGTACAGTAATATGCTGTCCTGGTCCGGAAAAAATCAGAGGATATAAGATGGAGTGGCAGAGAGTCAGCGGGACTTCATATACCGACATCAGGTATGAGCATGCCGAGGGCATTGCAAAAATCACCATAGACCGCCCACAGGTGCGCAACGCATTCCGCCCCGAGACGGTGAATGAACTGATAAACGCCTTTCATCACGCTCATTATGCCCCGGAAATCGGTGTCATCATCCTTACCGGTGAAGGACCCCATGCCTTCTGTTCCGGTGGTGACCAGAAGATCCGTGGCGCAGAAGGTGGCTATCGGGATGAGGGCGGTGTTCAGCATCTCAATGTTCTTGATCTGCAGATGCAGATCCGGCGTCTGCCCAAACCGGTTATCGCCATGGTCGCCGGCTACGCCATTGGTGGCGGGCACGTGCTGCACCTTGTTTGTGATCTCACCATTGCTGCAGAGAATGCCCGCTTTGGCCAGACCGGCCCCAAGGTCGGCAGCTTCGACGCCGGGCTGGGTGCGGGCATCATGGCCCGAACAGTGGGTCTGAAAAAGGCCAAGGAGATCTGGTTTCTCTGTCGCCAGTATGACGCAGCGCAAGCCCTGGATATGGGGCTGGTCAACCAGGTGGTGCCCCTGGATCAACTGGAGGCTGAAACCATCAGCTGGTGCCGCCAGATGCTGGAGCACTCCCCAACCGCACTGCGCATGCTCAAGGCCGGGTTCAACGCCGATACCGATGGCCTGGCGGGTATCCAGGAGCTGGCCGGCAATGCCACAGGCCTGTACTACATGACACCGGAAGCCAACGAGGGCAAGCAGGCGTTTCTGGAGAAACGGTCCCCGGACTTTTCCAAGTACCCACGCCGCCCGTAAACAGGGAGAGTGACCATGTGCGATACCCCCCGATGCGGCTGGGCAGGAGATGACCCGCTCTATATCGACTACCACGACCGCGAGTGGGGAGTACCCTGTCACGACGACAGGACCCTGTTCGAGTTTCTGATGTTGGAAGGTGCCCAGGCCGGTCTCTCCTGGATCACCATACTGCGCAAGCGGGAGAACTACCGCCGCCTGTTCGATGATTTCGACGTGGAGAAGATCGCCCGCTACAACAGCCGTAAAATTGAATCCCTGCTGAAGGACCCCGGTATTGTTCGCAATCGTCTCAAGGTCACCTCTGCCGTTGGCAATGCACGGGCCTACCTTGATATCCAGCAGGAGTACGGCAGCTTTTCCGATTACCTATGGGGCTTCGTTGATGGCGCACCGATACAGAACAGCTGGCAGACCCTGGATGATGTCCCGGCCTCTACGCCAGAGTCCGATGCACTGTCGAAGGAGCTGAAGCGACGGGGTTTCAAGTTTGTCGGCAGCACCATCTGCTACGCTTACATGCAGGCCATGGGCCTGGTCAACGATCACACGGTGGATTGTTTTCGCCACCAGGAGCTTGGCTGACACCCAATTCACCGCACCCCGGACTCAAATGCGGACTAAGATAGAGAGTGAGGCAAGACCAGGGAACGGAGGCAATGTCACAGCTTTCGCCAGCTGCCAGGCTGTTCAGAACCGGTGGCCGCATCATGGGCCAGACCGTGATGGCTTACGCGCTCTCCTGCATGTTGCTACTGCTCGGGGTTTGGCTGGGGTATGCAACGGATGACTGGTACTGGGTCTCCCGTGCCGGATCAGTGATTGTTGTGCTCGGCCTGATTCTCACCTCCCAGCAGATCTTCCAGCATCTCGACTATCTGCGTCGTCAGCAGATGGGGAAAATCAATGACCAGGCACACCGCTCGACCCACGATTGGGCTATCGACGTAGACAAACGTGGTCTCCTGGACCGGCGCTACAGCAACGAGGTGCTATGGCACAAGGAGGCCCACGGCTTCTACCTGTTGACTCTCGGTACCCTGGTCTGGGGGTTTGGCGACCTGATGGGGCGCTATATCTTTTCCGCCTTGCTCTATTAGAGCTGCTTTGGGGTCAGCGCAGTACCACTGAACTTTATCCCCGGCCACCCGTGACGCATGAAGGTACGGATGTTGGCATGATCCTCGCCATCGGGATTGAGCTGCACATCCTCCCGGTAATAGCGCCCGAAGCAGGCCAGGGTCTGCTGCTCGTTGAGCCCGCTGAGCCGGGCGAAGGCGAATATCTTGCACGAGCCTTCGTTGGTGCCCGCGGCGTTGGTTACCATGTCCTCTCCCAGTCCATTGCTGAACCCGCTGGGGGTGTACAGGTAGTTGTTTGATATGACCTGCATGACATCATCGAACTCGATGGATTGCAGGGCGGTTTCAAGCAGATGGTGCAGTTGATCTATAGTCATGTTTTCTTCAGGGGGTTGATCAGATTTTCAAGACCGTTGATGCGGATCTCCAGGGCCAGCTTCATCAATCTTCCCAGGTCGCCGCCGGGAAAGCCCTTGTTGGCAAACCACAGCAGGTAAGGCTCGGGCAGATCGATCAGGATGCGACCCTTGTACTTTCCAAAGGGCATCTGCATCCTGGCCAGCTTTACAAGATCCTGTTTTTCAAACATCGCTCTTTTACGCTATCCAAAGTGGGTGGATTATAGAGTGGTGTGACGCGACAATGAAAATATATCGCTCCAAAGTGCGATATAATCCCGGCCAATTTCATATTCATCCTGGAGTTAAACGTGCCCAAGGCATCAGAACTGAAACGTGGAGCCGTTGTGGAGATCAACGGCGCACCCCACGCGGTAAAAAAGTTAGAGGCCAAGAGCCCCTCATCACGTGGCGCTTCCACACTCTACAAGGTGCGCTTTACCAACCTGGAGACCGGTCAGAAACTTGATGAATCATTCAAGGGTGATGACTTCCTCAAGGAGGCTGACTGCATGAGGGTGCAGGTTCAGTACTCTTACCTGGACGGTGATAGCTTCATCTTCATGAACATGGAGGATTTCAGCCAGTATGGATTGGGACGGGATGAGCTGGACGAACAGGCAGACTACCTGCTGGAGGGAATGGAGGGGATTACGGCGCTGCTGGTGGAAGACCGGATACGCGGTATCGAACTGCCCCAGTCCGTCAGCCTGACCATTGTGGATACCGCCCCGGGTATAAAGGGTTCGACCGCAACCGGCCGTACCAAGCCTGCAACGCTGAACACCGGCCTTGAGGTCCAGGTGCCTGAATACCTGGAACCAGGGGAAGAGATCAAGATCAACACCACCACCGGGAAATTCATCTCCAGGGCCTGAATTTCCATCTGCGATTCTGCCGCTGTAAGCATGGCACAGACGGTTTTCGCTGCTTTTTCCCTTTTCAGTTCCATCTCGAAGCCCACCCTGGGAACAAATCTCTGAATGGTGGTGTATTTGAGTCATTCAGCCTCTGATTTATCTCTTGGAACAAGCCTGTTCCCTTACAAACTCGCCAACTGAAACTATGCTTTGGAGAGGGGAGTATTGCTTTCAGGAAGCAGTGCGAACCCCCTTGTGGACGGGAGTCGGCCATTCTCGCTGAACTTGACCCTGGCTGGGATCCGGTCACTCCAGGAGCCATTCAATATGGGCAGAGATAAAAAGAAGAGCTTTCCACCGTTGAGACAGGGTCACTACTGGCTGGTTTTTTTTCTCCTCCTGCTTGGCCTGAGTTTTTTTCTGCTGCCCCTGAGTACTCAGCGTGATGAGGAGAGGATATCAGCCGGGGAACCGGTGAAGGTCCGTATAGGGCTTGCCATGCAGCCCACGAGCTCCCTTGGGATCATAGCCGCCCATCAGGGGTATTTTGAGGATGAGAATATCAAGGCTGTGGTTTCGGAGTACCCCAGCGGAAAGCGTGCCCTGCGGGATGGTCTGTTTCAGAAAAACGTGGATGTTGCGGTGTCAGCGGATGTTCCCGTCACCATGGCCGTCCTTGAGAAAAAGCGGTTTCGGATTTTGGCAGCCACTTTCAATGCCGGAAATATCAACCGGGTCATCGCCCGTTCAGATCATGATATCCAGACCCCTGCTGACCTGGCTGGAAAGCGGGTGGCCACCCAGCGCGCCTCTGCCGTGCACTTTTTTCTGGAGCTCTTCATGGGTGAGCACGGTTTGACCGATGAGCAACTCACCCTGAGCTATATGAAAGCGGAAAAACTGCCCCAGGCACTGGCCGAGGGACGTATAGATGCATTCTCCATGCGCGAACCCTACATCAGCCAGGCCAAGTCGCTGCTGGGTGACAGGGCGGTGGTGTTTTCAGCCCCCGGGCTCTATCGGCAGATTGACATGCTGCTGATCTCAGACGAAATGCTCACAGCCAACCCGGGCGTGGCTGCCAAACTGCTGCGCGCGTTCTACAAGGCAGAGGTGTTTTCCGATCAGCAGAAGGAGAAGGCGATAGCCATAGTGGCTGAACGAATAGGGGTGGAGGTTGAGAAGATCAGGGCCATATGGCCGAGCCTGAAACTGCGTATCTCCCTTGAGCAGTTCCACCTGCTGTTGCTGGAGAGCGAGGCGCGATGGGCGATCAGAAACGGGTTGACCGATGCAACCGAGATGCCGGATGTCATGGAGTATATCGATTTCAGGGGGCTTGATGAGGTGCACCCTGAAGCAATAACCATTTTTCGGTGACAGCATCAGAACCATGACCCCAGGCGAATGAGAGAGATCAAACCGAAACTATGAAAATCAGAACCAGGGTATTGGCGATCATTGTGATTCCGGTTCTATTCGGGGTCAGTGTAACGGTACTTCAGCAGTGGATGGCCGTACGGGTGGACTCCGCACTCGCCTATGACCGGCTGATTACCGAGATCACCCAGAACACCTCATCTCTCTATCACCTTTCGGCAGAATTTGTCCGTTACCCCAAGGAGAGCAGGGCAAAGAAACAGTGGTTACATAAACACAAGGCCCTTGCCAGCCTGATGTCCCAGGCGGATACCGTCCAGCCGGATGCGAGTGAACTTATGAACAGGTTGCAACAGTCCCATGCCGGTCTCTGGGAGTTGCACAGGCGTTTCTTTGTTGCTCAAAAGTCCAGCCCGAACCAATCCGACCTGACGGAACAGCAGCAGCGTATTGCCGATCAGCTTTTCATGGTTACACAGAACATGATATCGGATGCGCTGACACTGGGTAACCTCAGTGCAGACCAGGTGATAAGCGTCAGGGATCTTCAGGACCGTCTGGTGATTCTCTTCACCCTGCTGCTTATCGTGTTGTTGAGTTTTTTCGGAATTGTCATGGGCAGGCAGATCATCCTGCCCCTGAACAAGTTGAAGGAGGGTACTGAGGTTATCGGTGAAGGTATTCTCAGTTACAGGGTTGGGCGTATCTCCAACGATGAACTTGGCGACCTGGGACTCGCGTTTGACCGTATGACCTCACGCCTGCAGGCCACCCTGGCATCCCGTGACCAGTTGAATGATGAAGTCGATGAAAGAAAACGTAATGAAAAGGCGCTGATGGAGAGTCAAACACGCCTGATGCACGCGGAACATATCGCGCATCTTGGCAGCTGGGATTGGGATATCGATAACGATCGGGTCATCTGTTCGGAAGAGGTTTTTGCCGCTATCGGTATTCAGCCCCAAACAGAAGAGATTGGTTTCAGTGAAATGCTGAGTTTCGTGCACCACGATGACCGTCAGGATGTTGAAGGGTGGATGAAAGAGGCGGCAAACAGGGTTGGCGGAACAGGCGTTCATGAGTTCCGCATGGTACGTCGTGATGGCTCTGTACGGGTTATGCAGGTTGAAGGTGAGCTGGTTGTTGACCAATCAAACGGGACCGCGCACATGATTGGTACCCTGCACGACATTACCCAGCGCTGGGAAGCAGAGAAAGCCCTGCGTGAAAGTGAGGCCAAGTACAGAAATCTGCTTGAGAACATCCCCCAGAAGGTCTTCTACAAAAATAATGACTCGGTTTACCTGGCGGTCAATCCAAGTTATGCGGGGGATTTTGGCTTGCAGCCGGAGGACTTTGTCGGCAAGGATGACTTCGCCTTCCACGAAGACGCATTCGCCGAGAAATACCGAGGAGATGATCAGAGGATCATGCAGGAAGGGCATGTTGTGGAGCTGGATGAAACCTATGTAAAGGATGGTAAGGAGTTTTCCGTGCATACGGTGAAGGCGCCGGTGCGGGATGAGTGGGGCCATGTTATCGGCATACTGGGTGTGTTCTGGGATATCACTGAACGAAAACAGATGGAGGCGGAACTGGAAGAGACCCGCCAGTATCTGCATAACGTGGTCGACTCAATGCCCTCTGTACTTATCGGGCTGGATACCGATGGCCATGTCACCCACTGGAACCCCGAGGCTGCAGCATTGAGTTCAGTTCCATCAACCAGTGCTGTAGGCCAGTCGATGGAGAGTCTGCTGCCCCAGTTCACCCCCCAGATGAAGGAGATAAAGCGTGCCATTATTCAGGGCATTGCCATCAAATTACTGCGTGTTCCCAAGCAGATAAAAGGTGAACAGCGTTACCTTGACCTGGTGCTATACCCCTTGACCGGGGAGGGGCGACAGGGGGCTGTACTGCGGATTGATGATGTGACTGAAAGGGTGCGCATGGAGTCCACCATGGTACAGACGGAAAAGATGATGTCGGTGGGTGGCCTGGCTGCAGGAATGGCCCATGAACTGAACAACCCCCTGGGGGGTGTGCTCCAGGGACTGCAGAATGTGCAGCGCAGACTCTCTCCCGAGCTTGATAAAAATCAGGAGCTTGCCGGGGAGATGGACCTGGATCTTGGGAAAGTGCAGGAGTACATGAAGCAGCGACAGGTGCTCTATTTTCTTGAGGGCATAGGAGAGGCGGGCAGGCGAGCCAGTGAAATTGTCAAAAACATGTTGCAGTTCAGTCGCAAGGCCGAGGCGGTGATGCAGTCTGAGGAGATTGCCCCGTTGATTGAGCGAACCCTGGAACTGGCGTCGGTGGATTACGATCTGAAGAAGAAGTTCGATTTCCGCAATATTCATATAGAGCGCGATTATGACCTGGATCTTCCGCCGGTCTTATGTGTCGCCTCGGAGCTCCAGCAGGTGTTGCTGAACCTGCTGCGTAACGCGGCCCAGGCCATCAGCATCCAGGAAAACCGTGATGAACAGCCCAGGCTCGTGCTGCGAACGGCGCGCGAGAAGAACATGATTCTGATCGAGGTTGAGGATAACGGGCCTGGTATGGATGAGACGACTGTTCAACGTGTGTTTGAACCCTTTTTTACCACCCGTCCGCCAGGGCAGGGGACCGGGCTGGGGCTGTCGGTCTCCTATTTCATTATCAGCGATGAACACAACGGGAAGATGAGTGTCCGCTCAACACCGGGCAAGGGCACAATTTTTTCTATACTTCTACCAGCAGGCAATTGATTTATTGCAGATGAACTTGCCAGCGAACCGGTTGCCGATTTGGATGAAGATTGCAGAAGGAGAGTGAGCATCATGAGTGATCTGAATGACCTGTCATTAAACCTGGAACAGGCACTGCTCTCCCTTGATCGGATCAAGGCAGAGGCAACGATCTCAGAGTGCCAGGAATCGACCCCCCTTGTCGAGGTGGTGGAACATGTGGTTGCCCCTGCGATGGAACGGATCGGCAGCGGATGGGAACAGGGGGATGTTGCACTGTCACAGATCTACATGAGCAGTCGCATCTGTGAAGATCTTGTCACGGCCAGTGTCTCAAGTAAGGGGGGGGATCTGTATCAGGATCAGCCGAAAACGGCGATCGTCGTTCTGGAGGATTTTCACCTGTTGGGCAAGCGTATTGTCTACTCGGTGCTTCGGGCATCGGGCCTGCAGGTGGAGGATCTGGGCCAGCAGGATGCTGAAACCCTGCTTGAGCGCGTCGTGGCCGATGAGATCGAAATACTGCTGATTTCAACCCTAATGCTGCGCTCTGCCTTGCGGGTCGGCTATCTGACCGAACAGCTCAAACTGCGGGACAGGGAGGTAACAGTCGTGGTCGGGGGAGCGCCATTTCGCTTCGATGATAACCTCTGGCAGGAGGTGGGTGCCGATGCAACCGCTAATACCGCCACCGAGGCACTACCCGTAATTCGTTCGATTATGGGAGAGATGTCATGAACGCAAACCAGATGAGCTCAATGGAACGTGTATTGAATGCCCTGCAGCAGAAAGAGGCTGACAGGGTGCCATTCTTCCTTCTCCTCTCCCTGACCGGGGCGAGGGAGATGGGGATGAGTATCCGGGACTACTTCAACGATCCGGAGATTGTGGCCAAGGCACAGCTTCGCATGCGCGAAAAGTTCCGTCATGACTGCTACTACAGCTTCTACTACGCCGCCATCGAGGTAGAGGCCTGGGGTGGTGAGAGTATCTTTTATGACGACGGTCCACCCAATGCCGGCCTGCCTCCCATTAGCGACGCGAAGCAGATCGACACCCTGGAGGCTCCATCGGTGGCCGGTGCAGAGGGGCTGCAGCGTGTGCTGAAAACCCAACAGCTGCTCAAGGCCGAGGCGGGGGACGAGGCACTGATCATCGGTGTGGTGATGTCTCCTTTCTCGCTGCCGGTGATGCAGATGGGATTCGAGGGTTATCTCAATCTCATGCACGCAGACAGAGAGAGGTTCTGGCGCCTGATGGAACTGAACAAGCAGTTCACCATCGAGTGGGCCAATGCCCAACTTGCAGCCGGGGCACATGCCATCTGCTACTTCGACCCGGTTTCATCCACCACTGTGATACCAAGGGAGCTCTACCTGGAGACCGGTTTCAAGGTGGCCAGGGATACCCTGCCCCAGATCAACGGGCCCATAGCAACCCACATGGCGTCGGGGCGCTGCAAGGGCATACTGCCGGACCTGATCGAGACCGGCACCGGCGTGGTGGGCACCAGTACCGACGAGGACCTGGCCGAGCTGAAGATGATTGCCGACGGCAAGGTGACCCTGCTGGGTAATCTCAACGGTGTGACCATGCGCCGCTGGAGTGCCCAGGAGGCTGAAGAGCAGGTCAAGCAGGCCATTGCCAGTGCCGGCAGGGGCGGGGGCTTCATACTCTCCGACAACCACGGGGAGATACCCTGGCAGGTTTCAGACGATGTGCTGATGGCCATCTCCGATGCCGTGCATAAATGGGGCTGTTATCCCATCGATTGGGCTGATTGACATGTCTGGAAGGCTGACGCTGCTGGTTTGTGACTATTTCCAAAAGGAGGTGGTGCGCGTCGTGGAAGAGGAGGCCTTCAGCGATGTGGACGTGGTCGCCTACAGCGCGGATTGTGATCATCCGGATGCTGTTGCCGAAAGCCTTGAGCGCTCCCTGTCGGAGCTGGGTGAGGCAGCAGGTTCGGTCTGCATTCTGGGTGGGCACTGCCTGTGCGAATTCAACCAGCAGGCACTGCCGGATGATGCACGGTTTCACCCCATGGAACAGTGCTTCGAGCTGTTTCTTGGGCCTGAGCAGTTGAACGCTTACCTTAAACAGGGGGTGCACCTGTTGACTCCGGGAATGCTCGGTAACTGGCAGGGGCAGTATGCAAAGTGGGCTTTTAATGATGATGACGCCAAGGCGTTCTTCATTGAATCCACCAGTCGGCTGCTACTGCTGGACACCGGAATCGATCCTGACGGGGTAGAGAAGCTGGGGGCTTTTGCCGCCAAGACCGGACTCTCCTGGGAGACGGTCAACGTGGGGCTCGATGGGGTGAGGCTCTTCATTCGGGCCCTGGTGGCAGAGTGGCGGACAGAGCAGCATCAAAAAGATGAGGCCGGACTGCTCCAGGAGAGAGAGCGGCAACTGGCGGACTACGCCATGGTCAACGACCTGATGAGCGGCATCACTGCTCTCACCGACGAGAGTTCAGTGATAGATCGTGTGCTGGAACTGTTCACCATGTTCTGTGGCCCTGGCCAGGTTCTCTACCTCCCGCTGTTCGACCAGGGGCCAGGGGAGATGGCTTTTACGCCGCCGTTCAGTGAGGTGGCAGACGGCATGGCAGGGTGGCTTGCCGGTTTCACGGCACGTTATGAACTGGATGAAGAGGGAAGTGGCTTTACCCTGATTATCGAGCGCCAGGGTGTTCGCTACGGCGTGGTATCGGTAAAGGGTATCGCCTTCCCCAAGTACCGCCAGCACTACCTCAATCTATCCCTAAGCATCACCCCGGTGATCGCCCTGGCCCTGAGCAATGCCCGCACCTATCAGAAACAGCTGGCCGCTGAGGAGCGGGTAAAAGGACTCAACCAGCAGCTGAAGCAGAAACTGATTGCCGTCAACGCCCTCAACAAGGAGCTGGAGGCCTTCACCTATTCGGTCTCCCATGACCTGAGGGCTCCACTTCGCAGTCTTGACGGTTTCAGTCAGATGTTGCTGCGGGATTACCCCGAAAAGATGGATGAGCGTGGCCAGCACCTGTTGGGACGGGTTCGGGCCAATGCAGAACGCATGGGGCAGTTGATCGACGACATGCTGCGCCTCTCCCGCCTGACCCGGGGTGAACTGACCCTGACCCAGGTGGATCTCAGCCAGATTGCATCCGAACTTGCTGCTGATCTGAAACAGAACGCGGGTGAGCGGGAAGTGGAGTTTTCCATTGCCGATGGGCTCACTGCCCAGTGTGATGCCGGGATGCTGAAGATCGTTCTCGATAACCTGCTGGGCAACGCCTTCAAGTACACCGGCAAGACCCCCGGGGCAGTAATCGAATTCGGTTCGACGGAGTTTGAAGGTGAGCTCGCCTTCTATGTCCGGGACAACGGCGCGGGTTTTGACATGGCCTATGCAGACAAGCTCTTCAGGCCCTTTCAGCGTCTGCACACCGAAGAAGAGTTTCAGGGTACCGGCGTTGGCCTGGCGACGGTGCAAAGGATCATTCAGCGCCACGGAGGCAAACTGTGGGCTGAAGGCAAGCCGGGAGAGGGTGCCGCATTTTATTTCACACTCTGACCCAGGCAGGAACAGCTATGCTTGAAAAGGTAAAGAAATACATCCTGTTGGTAGAAGACAACCCGGATGACCTGGAGCTGACCCTTGACGCATTCAGGCTTCATGAAATGGATGGACAGGTAGAGGTTGTGCGCGACGGACAGGAGGCCCTGGACTGCCTGTTTGGGGAAGGTGGATATGCTGTAAAGGGTGCTTTCAGTCCAGCCTTGATTCTTCTGGATCTCAACCTGCCCAAGCTGGATGGGCTCCAGGTTCTCGAGCGGTTGCGACAGCGTGAGAGCACGAGGTTGCTGCCCGTGGTGGTACTGACCTCTTCCACCCAGGAGGAGGACCGGCTGGCCAGCTACGACCTGGGAGCCAACGCCTACGTGCGCAAGCCGGTCAGCTACGAGGCCTTTGTCCAGGCGGTGAAGAGTATGCAGCTGTTCTGGCTGGAGCTGAATCAAGCGCCGGACGAAGAGTGAGATAGGCAGGTACAGGTGAGATTGGAGTTGTATGGGTAAGCGCATCAACATACTGATGGTCGAAGATTCCGAGGATGAGGCACTGCTGGTTGAGGACGCCCTTCTCCAGGGCGCCTTTGAACCTCATATCCGACGGGTGGAGAGTGAGTTCGAAATGCGCGCAGCCATTGAAGAACAAGCCTGGGATCTGCTGCTGGTGGACTATCTGCTCCCCCATTTCAGTGCACCTGAGGCGCTGAGGGTTTACCACTCCCTGATGCTTGAAGCCCCTTTTATCGTGGTCTCTGGCCAGGTGGATGAGGAACGTGCTGTTGAGATCATGCGCAGTGGTGCCCATGACTATATCTCCAAGCAGAAGCTGGCCTTCCTGGTGCCGACCATCGAGCGGGAACTTGCTGAAGCCGAGAGCCGAAAACAGCGTCAGCAGGCCGAGGACGAACTTGAAAGGCTGCATCATTACCTGCAAAACGTCATCGACTCCATGCCGTCAGTGTTGGTTGGTGTGGATGAAGAGGGTGTTATCACCCACTGGAATCATGAGGCTGAGAGCTACAGTGGTGTGACCAGGCACGAGGCCTCCGGGCGCAGCCTGGACCAGGTGATGCCCCAGCTTTCAGAGCAGATGGAACGGGTGCGGGAGGCGATTCGACAAAAGCAGTCCCAGTCGGTGGAACGGCAGATCCATGAAGTTGAGGGTGAGCACCGCTATGCGGATATCACCATATTTCCCCTGGTCGCCAATGCGGCAACCGGGGCTGTGATCCGTCTCGATGACGTGACCGAAAGGGTGCGCATGGAAGAGATGATGATGCAGACCGAGAAGATGATGTCGGTAGGCGGATTGGCCGCAGGCATGGCCCACGAGATCAATAACCCCCTGGGTGGCATGTTGCAGGGTATGCAGAATGTGCGCAGGCGTCTTACTGCAGATCTTGAAAAGAATCGCGAGGTGGCCCAATCACTGGGACTCGATCTTGACCTGGTACAGAAATACCTCGATCAGCGCGAGATCTACCATCTCATGGAAGGGATTGCAGAGGCCGGGCGACGTGCCAGCGGCATTGTTGAGAATATGCTGAGTTTCAGCCGTAAGACCGAGCCGGGCTTCAGTGCGGCCGACATGGCGTTGGTGATGGACAAGACCCTCGAGCTGGCATCGGTGGACTATGATCTGAAGAAGAGGTATGACTTTCGACAGATCGAGATTGAACGGGATTACGAACCCGGTTTGCCGCCCGTGAGGTGTGTTGTTTCAGAGATACAACAGGTGTTGCTCAACCTGCTGCGCAACGCCGCCCAGGCGCTCTTTCTCCATCTGGAGGAGGGGCATCCTGTGCGGATAAGACTGGGCCTTCATCGAGAGAATGCCGGGGTGCGGATCGAGGTGGAGGACAACGGCTGCGGAATGAGTGAGACGGTTCGGAGACGGGTCTTCGAGCCCTTCTATACCACCCGCGAGCCGGGGGAAGGCACCGGGCTCGGACTCTCGGTATCCTACTTTATTATCTGCGATGAGCACGGCGGGGATATGTCTGTTGAATCCAGTCCGGGGCAGGGTGCCAGGTTCATCATCAAGCTGCCCCTGTGGAATGACAATGAACAGCGGGGTGCTGTCTGATGTCCGGGGTGAACAGATGACAGGTCGATATGGCAAATTACTGGTGCTGGCGTTTCTTGCCGTGGCAGGCTTGGAGGCTTACGGACAACAGGCGGAGCGCCTGGTGGTATCCATGCCCAGTGATTTTCCGCCCCACTACCTGGTTGATGAGAACCAGCAGCCGGACGGTTTTGCAGTGGAAGTGCTCAACGAGATTGCCGGCATTGTCGGTGTTCAGCTGGAATACCGTGTGTTCGATGACTGGGCTTCCACCCAGGAGGCGCTTCGAAGTGGTGAGGCTGATCTGATACCCAACATGGGCATCACCCTCCAGCGGACCGAGTTTGCCGCTTTCACAGACCCGGTGGAGACATTCGCCATCGGTCTCTTCGTGCGTGATACCAACCAGGAGATCAAGGGACTCAAAGATCTGGCAGGCAAGCGTGCTGCAGGGGTTGAGCGAAACGTCGGCCTCAGGCTGCTCAAGGCCGCGGGCAATATCGAGGTGGTCACCTACGATGCCCAGGAGCACGCCCTGTTCGATCTGCTGGCGGGCGAGGTGGAAGCCTTTGCCTACCCCATTCCTGTGGCCTGGAAGAGCGCCAGGGATGCTGGGATCGACGGATTGATCAAACAGGTGGGAACGCCCCTGAAAGAGATCAAAAGGGCTATAGCTGTACGCAAGGGCGATAACGCGCTGCTGGCCCGAATGAACAAGGGGGTGAGGGAGTTTGTCGGCAGCCCCGCCTATGGTGAGATCTACAGCCGCTGGTTCGGTGCCCCTGAACCCTACTGGACGGTGCAGCGTGTGCTGTGGGTGGGTGGAGGTGGCGGTGCCCTGCTGCTGGTTCTGATAATTATCAGTATGACCTACTGGCGCTACCGTACCACGGTTGTTCTCTACAGGGACCTCAAGGATAGTGTGAAGGAGCGGGACCAGGCTCAAAAGGCGCTGCAGCAGCTGAATCTCGAACTGGAGTCGCGGGTCGACCAGCGCACCTCTGAACTTCAACGTGAGATCCATGAGCGCAAGCAGACCGAGCAGCGTTTGCGCCAGAGTGAGAAGAGCCTGGCCAAAGCCCAACGAATAGCCAATCTCGGCAACTGGGAGTGGGATATAGAGGGCGGCGCACTCACCTGGTCTGAGGAAATCTACCGTATATTCGGCCTTGTCCCAGGTGAGTTTGATGCCTCCTATGGAGCATTCCTTGAGACGATCCACCCGGATGACCGTGAGAAGGTGGTCCAGTCCGTGGAGAGCGCTTTGAATGATCACGCACCATACATGGTCGAACACAGGGTGGTTCGGCCTGATGGTGAATTGCGTTATGTCCAGGAGCAGGGCGAAGTAAGTCGGGATGAGTCAGGCAAGCCTGTGCGCATGCTTGGTGTGGTGCATGACGTAACCGAGCGTAAGCGTATGGAGTCCACCATGGTTCAGACCGAGAAGATGATGTCTGTGGGTGGCCTGGCAGCTGGAATGGCCCACGAACTGAACAATCCTCTCGGTGGTATGTTACAGGGATTGCAGAATATCCGGCGCAGACTCTCCCCCGATCTGGAGAAAAACCGTGAGATAGCCTCTCAACTGGGCCTGGACCTGGAACTGGTTCGGGATTATACGAAGCAGCGCCAGATTGACAGTTTCATTCTCGGTATGCATGAGGCCGGTGAACGGGCCAGTGCCATTGTGCGCAATATGCTGCAGTTCAGCCGCAAGGCCGAGATAAAGAAGCAGGCCGTGGATATCGTTCAGCTGGTAGAGCAGACCCTGGAACTGGCCGAGGTGGACTACAATCTGAAAAAGCGCTTCGACTTCAGAAATATCGAAATAGTCAGGGAGATTGAGCCTGGTATCCCTGCAGTGCAGTGCATCCCCTCGGAAATTCAGCAGGTACTTCTTAATCTGCTGCGAAATGCGGCTCAGTCATTCAGTGAAAATCCAAGGGAGGGTTTCGACCCGCGGCTGGTTCTGCGTGTGCACACAGAGAGCGGAATGTTGCATGTTGAGCTGGAGGATAACGGCCCTGGCATGGATGAGACAATACGCCGGCATGTATTCGAACCCTTCTTTACCACCCGTGAGCCGGGAGAGGGGACAGGGCTGGGGTTGTCTGTCTCTTACTTCATCATCTGTGATGAACACGGTGGCCGGATGGAGGTGGAATCTGTTCCAGGGCAAGGCAGCAAGTTCATAATTGGCCTACCCTTAGGTTAAGAGAATATGATGTAAACGATACCGATGGGAAGAGAATTGAAAAAACAGAAACGAGGTTATCTCCATGTCCCTCATACTCGTGGTTGATGATGAAGAATCCGTCCTGCTCAACCTTGTAGCCTATATCGAGGACGAGGGGTATGACGTCATTTCAGCGGCCAACGGTGAAGAGGCGCTCCAACTGATAGGTGAACGCAAACCCGATCTTGGCATTATGGATATGCGCCTGCCGGGTATGGATGGCAATGAACTGATCAGCCGGGCCTATGAAGCCCACCCCAAGATGAAATTTCTCGTGCATACCGGCTCGGCGGATTACTCGGTGCCGCCTGAACTGGAACGTATCGGCTTAACCGAAAAGAACGTATTTAAAAAACCGGTCTCGGATATGGCGATCTTCACCAAGGCTATAGCCGACCTGCTGGCAGGATGATAGGGCTTGTGTATCAAAAGGGGTAACTGATTCGATGGGCGAATCATACAACAGCACAATATTGGTCGTGGATGACGATCCTGTACTGCGGGAGAGCGTTGCAGCCTACCTGGAAGACAGCAACTTCAATGTGATTCAGGCCACCAATGGACGTGAAGGACTGGAGCAGTTCACAACCCTCTCTCCTGATCTTGCCCTGTTGGACCTGCGCATGCCGGTGATGGATGGTATTGAGGCCCTGCCCCTTCTGGTGGAGGCGAGACCCGATACTCCGGTGATCATTGTCTCCGGCATGGGGACCCTGGATGACGCCATCGAAGCTCTGCGCCTGGGAGCCTGGGACTTCATTACCAAGCCGGTGCACGACCTGGCGTTTCTTGAGCACTCGGTGAAGCGGGCACTGGAGCGTGCGAAGCTGATCGAAGAGAACAAGCGTTACAGCGAGCATCTTGAAGAAGAGGTGAGCATCAGAACAGAGGAGCTGGCGAACAGAAACGTTGAACTGGAGCAGAGCCGCCAGAAGATCCAGCAGGCTGCCAGGGATTGGGACGATGCCTTCAATGCTGTGCAGGACCCCCTATTCATCCATGACGAGCACTTCCGCATCGTCAATGCCAACCATGCCTATTTTGAGCGCACCGGCCTCTCCCGTGATGAAGCTCTGGGCAGGGTTTACTGGGAGCTCTTTCCGAAGTGGGATGGTCCGCTGGAGGGCTGTGTTGAGTCCCTGGAGACCAAGCGGGCCTCCAAGGCTTCAGAGATCACCACCGATGCAGGTGAGGTCTTCCTCTCCCGCTCATTCGTGGTGCTGGGTGACGACAAGCACTACAAGCACTCGGTCCATATCCTGCAGGACATCACCGAGCGCAAGTGGGCCCAGGAGGCACTGCGCTCCAGCGAGGAGCGCTATCGCCTGATCTTCGAACAGGGTGGTGACTCGATCGTGCTTGTGGATCCCAGAAACGGTGAGATTCTCGACTTCAACGAGCAGACCTACAGTAATCTTGGCTATTCAAAGGTGGAGTTTGCCAACCTGAAGGTCCCTGATTTCGAAGTGACAGAATCGGTCGAAGAGGTACAGAGGCACTTCGAAAAGATTCTGCAGACCGGCAGCGACGTGTTCGAGACAAAACACCGCACCAAGGATGGTGAGCTGAGGGATGTCCAGGTCACCGCCAGGAAGATCACCCTGGGTGGCAACCCCTATATCCAGGCGATCTTCACCGACTTCACTGAACGGAAACATGCGGAGGAGGAGCGGCGGAAAAATATAGAACGGCTGCATGGCGTGCTGGTCAAGACCATCCAGGCGATTGCCCTGACTGTTGAAAAGCGAGATCCCTACACCGCGGGTCACCAGGAGCGTGTCTCCGATCTGGCATCTGCAATTGCAATTGAGTTGGGGCTGAATGATGAGCAGGTGGAAGGTATCCGAATGGGTGCCATGATCCACGACATAGGCAAGGTCTACGTGCCGGGTGAATTTCTCAACCGCCCGGGTAAACTCAGCACCGATGAGTTCTCCATTATCAAAACCCATGCCCAGGTGGGCTACGATATCGTCAGGGACATCGACTTTGCCTGGCCGGTTGCCGAGATGATCCTGCAGCACCACGAACGCATGGACGGCTCAGGCTATCCCAATGGCATCACGGGTGATGAGATTATCCTGGAAGCCCGCATCATGGCGGTGGCCGATGTGGTTGAAGCGATCTCTTCACACCGCCCCTATCGCCCCGGTCTGGGTATGGATGTAGCCCTGGGTGAGATTACAGATAACCGCACAACCCTTTATGACCCGGATGTTGTGGATGCCTGCCTGCGCCTGTTCAATGAGAAAGGCTACGTGATCGAACATTGAGTTCAATTTCCAGGCCGCTAATGACGGCAGGTCTATCCAATGTGCGGGTACACCAGCCACGGTGATTGCAGAGGCTAACCTGTTCGCTCCCACCTGAAAGAGATTGTAATACCTTTTGCACTCACCC
Organism: Sedimenticolaceae bacterium; assembly: GCA_965224515.1. Taxonomy (GTDB): domain Bacteria; phylum Pseudomonadota; class Gammaproteobacteria; order Chromatiales; family Chromatiaceae; genus Sedimenticola_A. The sequence continues at coordinate 3,960,988 of OZ245051.1, read as the reverse complement.
CCGTTGCAAGTCACCTTCACCAGATGTCGAGAGAATGGCCTGGCGTGCCTCGTCACGCAGCTTCACCGCGGCCTGCCAGTCGCTGCCCCCGGGCATGATGGGCGGGTTGACAGTGACTTTGAGATGACCGTGACGGGGGAACCAGGTGTTTGCGGGGAGTATCTCCCGGCTGCCCTTGAGGGTGATCGGTACCACGGTGAGCCCTGACTGGGCTGCGGCCACAAAGGCGCCCAGGCGAAACGACAGCAGACCGCGGGGTCTCTGGAAAGTGCCTTCAGGGAAGAAGAGCAGGGGGTCGCTTGTTTCGGCAAGTCCGCTCAAGCGCTTTGCATCGTCGGCACTGGCCTGGCGGTCGAAGCGTTCAACGAACTCACTTCCGATGCGCTGCAGAAAGATACGGGGAACGAACTGCTCCAGAAGCTCTGCCTTGGCTACGAACCGAAAACGACGGGGCAGGGCCGAGACGATGACCATGCCGTCAATGTAGCTGGCGTGATTGGCCACAAGCACACAGGGACCATCCTCGGGCAGGTTTTCAAGCCCCTCCACCTCGAGGGATATCCCAAGCATGCGGCGATAGAGACTGGCGGCCTGTCGGTTAAGCTTCCAGCGCCGGCGGATACCTGGCAGAAGAGCCGTCAACAGCCAGACCGGTGGGGCGAGGGTGAAGAGCAGGCCCCATACATAGGCGGCAAAGAGTGTCCTGGTTGTACTCTGCCAGCCCCGTTTTAGCAGTGCAGGCAACCCGCTCCACGCCAGGCGGCCGAACTGCTGCCAGACGGCACGTCGGCCCCCTGTTGCCATTCCATTGTCGTAGAGCTCCCGACAGGCCGAGCGGCGGATCTTGCCGCTGGATGTCTTCAGCACGGTGTGGGGAGGGGCGAGAACCACTTCATCCGGTGGCATGTCCAGAAGGTCCGTGGCCCTGGTGAAGAGACGCTCCTTGAGTTGTGCCAGCTGCGACTCACGGGTTTCACGGGTCTCGACCAGGACGATGATCCGCTCGGTACCGGTTCTCCGGTCTTCACTGCCGAACACTGCCACGCACCCTTTTCGCACCCCGGGGGTGTTGCCGATCTCCTCTTCCACTTCGTAGGGGTAGATATTACGGCCGCCGCGGATGATCAGGTCCTTGACCCGGCTGGTAATATAGATGTCGTCCTCTACCGTGTAGGCGAGATCGCCGCTGTCCAGCCAGCCATCCTTGAAGAGCTGCTCTGTCTGTACGGGATTGCGGAAATAGCCCTGGGTGGTCGAGGGTCCGCGAAACTGCAGGTGTCCTTCCCGGCGATCGGGCAGTTCATTGCCATTGTGGTCAACGATGCGGATCCGGTGTCCCTGCAACACCTGGCCGCAGGCGACGATCTCGGAGGCATCCTCCTGCTCCACGGCGGGCACTGCACTGCCTGTGCTGGCGAGGGTGTCCTTTTCGATTCTGTCGATCAGGGGACCCCGGTCCAGGGGGGGGAAGGCAAGGCCCACGGATGATTCGGCAAGCCCATAGACCGGGGACATGGCTTCTGGCCGGAAACCGTATCGTGCAAAGCGTTTGTTGAAGCGCTGGATAGTGTTGGCACTGACCGGCTCGGCACCGTTGAACGCCATGCGCCAGGAGCTGAGATCCAGCCCCTGGAGTTGTGTGTCGTCGATCTTGTTGAGGCAGAGCTCAAAGCCGAAGTTTGGTGAGGCCGAGAGGGTACCCCGGTGGCGGTGTATCGCCTGCAGCCAACGAACGGGGCGCACCAGGAATCGCAGTGGCGACATCAGCACCAGGGGGGCGGCGAAATAGAGGCTGCCGAGCCATGCGCCGATCAGGCCCATATCGTGGTAGAGGGGGAGCCAGCTGACGAAAACATCATCTGCGCAGGCACCCGTGGCCTGACCCATGGCGCGGATGTTGGCCATCAGGTTGGCGTGGGTCAGTGTGACTCCCTTGGGGTTGCCTGTACTGCCGGAGGTGTATTGCAGAAAGGCGATATCGTCGGGCGTCACCCTGGGTGCAGCAAGTACGCCGACAGCTGTTTTTCCAAGGTCGTCCGGGGTGACGATATCCTTGAGCGTACCGACTTGGGACTGCAGCAGGCGGGCAAGGGTTTTTGCCTCGGCCACGGTGATCATCAGTACGCTCTGTGCGTTGTCCAGGATACGGGCGTGGCGGCGCAGATGGTCTTCAACCTGTGAGAGCCTGGCCGGGGGGTAGATCGGAACGGGAACGGCACCGCACAGCAGGATGCCGAAGAAACTATAGAGGTATTCACGGCTGGTCGGCAGCATGATTGACACCGTCTGCCCTGGCGCCACGCCTCTGCCTTGCAGTCCCGCGGCTATTGTTTTGGCGCCTGTGAGCAGGTCCATGTAGGTGAGAGTCTCTGGCTCCTCCTCATCACCATAGAGAATGACATGGGGTCTGTCGCCATGGACCTCGGCATGCCACTCCAGCATTTCGTTCAGGGTCGTTGCCCTGATCGGCTCTGGGTCCGCACCATGGGTATCCAGACCGGGAAGAGGGCTGAGTTCCAGTATGGTCGTTGCCGGTGCTGCTGTGAGTATGAGTCCCAACAGGTCCCTGGGTGTCTCTGCCTCTATGAAGGCCTTTTCAAGCAGGCTGCATTCAAACCGTTTCTCTATGCGTACCAGCAGTTCCACCCGCCCCAGGCTGTCGAATCCCAGGTCCCGGTCGATAGAGTTGTCCAGGTTGATGTCCCGATACTGACGGTTGGGGTGGAGTTCGCAGGCCAGGTTCCGGATGAGGGTAAGCAGCTCCTTCGCCGTAACAACGGCGTTCTCCTGTTCAGTACCGGGTTGTTCGGGTTCAATCATATTTTGTCTGGTTGGGTTGACTGCATGTTTACTGTCCTACTCTCAGGATAGACCGATCTGGCACCAGAAGGGAGCGAAAATCAACCCTGCCTGGATATTAAGGAGATGGTCATACGTTGAATAATTATTATGAAAGCCCCTGAACAAACAGGTTGTTGGCTGCCCGGTTATTAAATATCTTTAAGTCTTTAACAATAGTGCGCTTCAGTACAGGCTCTTTCGCGATAGATACGCGCTGAACAGGGGAGTGGATAAGAAGAACTCCTCTCGCGCCTGAATAATAATTATTGGCCTGCTCACAGGCGGTTTCTGGGAAATAAAAATGGAAAAAAAATGGATTCGCCGGTCTCTGTTCATTCTGCCGATCGTTATTGCCCTGGCGGTGCTGGTGATCGCGCCGAAATTGAAACGCCCCCCGGAGAAGGCCGAGGTCAAGGAGCGGGCGGCCAAGGTACGGGCCATAAAGGTGCCCAATATCGCCGTGTTGCCCCGTGCCGTGGGTTACGGTACCACCATGCCGGCCAGAAGCTGGGAAGCAGTGGCTGAAGTTGCCGGCCAGGTGAGCTGGCTTTCTGATGAGCTGAAGAGCGGAAAAATCGTTCAGGCAGGCAGCGAACTGCTGCAGATCAATGATGCCAGCTACCAACTGGCACTGACCCAGGCCGAGACACAGCTGCAGGCCCTGGCGGTGAAGGAGCGCACCACCCGTTCATCGCTGGCCCTGGAAGAGAAGAGCCAGGCCCTGCTTGAGAAGGATATCGCCCGCAAGCTTAAACTCAGAAAGCAGGGTGCGATCTCCTCGTCGGTTTTTGAAGAGGCTGAGCGATCAAAGCTCAAGGGTGAGTCAACGGTTCAGGGGTTGAAGAACACACTGGCTCTGAATGCAGCCGAACGGGAAGTGCTGAAGACCCAGGTGGCCAATGCCCGGCTCGACCTGGAGCGCACCCGCCTGGTAGCCCCCTTCGATGCCCGTATCACCGAGGTTAAGGTGGGGCAGGCACAGTATGCCAACAGGGGACAGCTTTTGTTCTCTGCCGACGCCACTGATTCGGTGGAGATCGAGGCCCGTTTTCCAATCGGTAAACTGCGTCCGCTGATAGCCGGCAAGAAGAGCGCTGAAGGCGAGGATGTGGCCGCGGTGGAGCGCACTCCGGGCGCTCTCAAACTGGATGCCGTGGTTCGCCTGAAAACCGCCACACACACAGTGGAGTGGGAGGCGAGAGTGGATAGGGTTTCCGGGGTGGTGGACCCCCAGACCCAAACCCTTGGGGTGGTCGTGGTGGTGGATGAGCCCTATGCCAAGGCCCGTCCCGGGCAGCGTCCCGCCCTGGTGAGAAACACCTTCGTAGAGGTGGAGCTGCGCAAGAAGCCCAAGGGCAGGCCCCTGGTGATTCCGGTTTCTGCCATCCACAACGGCAAGGTCTATATCGCCAACAGCGAGAACCGCCTGGAGATCCGCCAGGTCAAGACCGCCTTCAAGCAGGGCGGGGCCGCGGTTATAGCCAAGGGGCTGGAGGCCGGTGAGTGGCTGGTGGTCTCAGAGCTGACCGCCCAGGAGGGGATGTTGCTCGAACCCATGCAGGATGAGAAGGCGATGAAGCGCCTGAAAATGGAGGCTACCGGCAACAAGGGGTCAAAGAGATGATCGACTATTTCGCCCGGCACCCCACCGCTGCCAACCTGTTGATGGTGGCGTTGATGATTCTCGGGTTGGTGACGCTGCCCAAGCTGCAGCGGGACACGTTCCCTATCATTCCCCCTACCGAGGTTGAGGTGCGTATCCCTTATGCCGGAGCCACACCTGCGGAGATAGAGGATGCTGTATGCCAGCGCAGTGAAGATGCCCTGGATACCCTCACCGAGCTGAAGGAGGTGCGCTGCGACGCCCGGGAGAACCTGGCCATCGTCACCGCCCAGATGAAAGAGGGCTCCGATATGGGGGCCTTCTACAACGACCTCAAAGCCCAGGTCGAATCCATCTCAACCTTTCCCGACAAGGTCGAAACCCCCGCTATTGAGATCATGGAGCGGGTGGCCGTGGTGGCCGGGGTGATGATTACCTCTGATATGTCTCCCGCCGACCTGAAGGCCTATGCCGAGAAGGTGAAAGCACGCATCAAGCGCGACCGGCGGATCGCCCAGGTCAGGGTCGCCGGTTTCTCAGACCAGGATATCGCCATCGAGATACCCGTGGAGGTACAGCAGCGCTACGGGTTGGGTGTCTCGGATATCAAGGCGGCCATAGAGCGCCAGAGCATCGACATGCCCGCCGGCACCATGCAGACGGAAGATGGCGACCTGGTTGTGCGCTTTACCGAGCAGCGCAGAAAGCCCACGGAGTTTGAAGACCTGATTGTTATCTCGGCCAAAACCGGGGGCTCGGTGCGGCTGGGAGATATTGCATCAATCCGTACCCGGTTCGACAAGCCGGAGGAGCGTATATTTTTCAACGGCAAACGGGCCGCTCAGCTGGAGATATCCAAGACCTATACCGAGGATTCCCTGCGTGTAATGGAGGCGATCAGGGAGAATCTGAAACGCGAGCTGGAGATGGCCCCCAAAGGTGTCAGCCTTGAGATCAGCCAGGATGTCACCAGCAATATCAGCGACCGCCTGCGCATCCTGCTTGAGAACGGGGCCCAGGGCCTGGTGCTGGTGTTTCTCACCATGTGGGCCTTCTTCAGCCTGCGCTACAGCTTCTGGGTCAGCATGGGGCTGCCGGTCTCTTTCCTGGGCGCAATCTTCTTCATGCAGCTCTTCGGTTACACCATAAACATGATGACCATGGTGGCCCTGCTGGTGGCTATCGGACTGCTGATGGACGACGCCATCGTTATCTCGGAGAACATTGCCGCCAAAATCCGCAAAGGGCGCAGTGCCTTGGAGGGCGCGGTTGAAGGCACCAAGCAGGTACTGCCAGGTGTTCTCTCCTCGTTTCTGACCACCATCATGATCGTCGGACCCCTGGCCTTTATGGCGGGAAAGATGGGGGCTGTTCTCAAGTATATCCCTGCCGTGCTGGTGATCGCCCTGGCTGTGAGTCTGATCGAGGCGTTCCTGATCCTGCCTGCCCACCTTGCTCATTCCATGGGCCCCATGGCCAGGGGAGAGCGTTCGAAATTCCACCGTCGCTTCGATGAGCTGTTCGACCGTTTTCGCGACAACCGCTTTGCCCCTCTGCTGGGCCGTACTGTGAATCAGCCCTTTTTGACCGTCGGCCTGCTGCTGGCGCTGGTGATCTTCTCATTTACCATGATCCCTGCCGGGGTGCTCAAGTACCGTGCACTGCCGGTGTTGGAGAGCGATGTGATCCAGGCCCGGGTGCTGCTCCCCCAGGGTACCCCACTGGCACGTACCGAAGAGGTTGTGGGGCAGCTGGTCAGCTCACTGAAGGATCTGGATGAGGCGTTCTCCGCCCGTCAGAAGGGAGAACAGCGCCTGGTGAGGAACATTTCCGTACTCTACAACACCAACGTGGACGCCAAGGAGAGCGGTCCCCACCTGGCTACGGTCAGCGCCGATCTGCTGCGTGCAGAAGAGCGGGTGGGCCGCATCCAGGAGATGCTCACCGACTGGCGGGGCAGGGTGGGAGAGCTGCCTGATGTCCTGGCCCTGAAGTTTACTGACAAGGAGCGGGGTGTGGCAGGCAAGGCCATAGATATCCGTATCCACGGCAGCAAGCTGGAGATGCTGAAAAAGGCCTCTTTGGATGTACAGCAGTGGCTGGCAGGTTTCAAGGGGGTGCTGGATCTCTCCGACGACCTGCGCCCGGGCAAGCCGGAGTACCGAATTCAGCTGCGTGACATGGCCGGCTCCCTTGGCGTCACGGCCAGGGATATTGCGGACGAGGTGCGATCCTCTATCCACGGCGGTACCAGCCTGGATGTCCAGATGGGGGGTAATGAGTATGATGTAGTGGTGAGACTCGATGGCCGTGACCTGGCCAGTGTAGAGGATCTCAACTACCTGCCCATCCGCACCCAGGGGGGACAGCTGATCTCCCTCTCCGCGGTTGCAGAGATCAAGGCGGTTCGTGGCTTCTCCCGCATTCACCGGGTAAACGGCCAGCGCACGGTCACCGTACAGGGAGCTCTGGATACCAATATTGCAAACGCCAAGGAGCTGATGGGTATCACCAAGAAGATGTTCCTGCCCGAACTGAAGAAGAAGTACCCGGGCATACGGGTCTCCTTCGTGGGGCAGGGCAAGGAGAGTGCGGCTACAGGCGCTTCACTCCAGACCAATATCATGATCGGCCTGATCGGCGTCTTCATCATTCTCTCCTTCCAGTTCAGGAGTTATCTCCAGCCCCTGGCTGTGCTGCTGGCGATACCCACCGGGTTGATCGGTGTGGTCTGGGGGCACTTGCTGATGGGGCTCGATCTCTCCATGCCCAGCCTGGTGGGGCTGGCGACATTGACCGGTATCGTGGTCAACGACAGCATCCTGCTGGTGAGCTTTATCAAGGAGCAGCGAAGCGGGGGATTGGCAATGACAGACGCGGTGCGGCTTGCCGCACGTGATCGTTTCAAAGCAGTGATCCTCACTTCCCTGACCACCATTGTCGGCCTTCTGCCCCTGTTGACGGAGACCAGCACCCAGGCCCAGTTCCTGATTCCCCTGGTGGCCAGTCTCGCTTTTGGCCTGCTCACCGCGACCTTGCTCTCACTGTTTCTTATCCCCTCCTGCTTCGTGATCTTCGAGGAGTTGGGATGGTTCAGGGCAAGTGATAAAGCTGCAGGGAAATCTGCTGCAGAGACGGCTTAAACTTCGCTCACAGAGCTCGTGGGTGCTTGTGATGATCAGTTTTGTAGGAGCCCGGTCCTCCGGGCGATAAACAGACAGCTAACTCAATCGCCCAGAGGACTGGGCTCCTACATTTGAATTTCGGTTGCAGGTGACTGTTATGTCGGGCTGAAGCCCGACCTACAAAAAATTCAACTTTAAACCAGGGTAGCGTTGTAGGGTGGGTTAGCGAAAGCGCAACCCACCATCGAGTTTAAACCAGGGTGGCGTTGTAGGGTGGGTTAGCGAAAGCGTAACCCACCATCAATGCGCCATCGCTTCCAAATACACTTGGCCATCGCACCAGGCCACCCGGCATATTCAATGCAGCGGCGAGCCGCAGAATTTGCAGTGAATGGCGTCGGTGTCGTGACCCTCGCGCATGCAGTTGGGGCATGCGTGGGTGGTGGGCTCCTTGCCGAAATTGCATCACGAAGCAAGACTGAGCACAACTGATCAACACAATACTCACGCAGACAAATCAGTTTGTTTGGCAAGCGCTGACCTAAGGTTTGGTTTCAATAGAAGGTCTTCTGCTTAAAATACGGAAATCATCACCCAATTATTAAGATTTGTATCAATTTATATAGCAATATAACGTTGACAATTCGTCAGCGAAATGCAATTATTAATTCTGATTCCTGTTGTTTATATCGAGTTATTGGTTGGCCGGTGAATTATTAACTTCACTTAACTCCCTGGCTTCGTTTGTAATTTCCCAAATCGATCAATAAATAAGTATTCGTTTTAATGCAGTTTGATAATCATTAAATTCTGTGGCTTATGAGATTTAACTATGATTCGAGCAGTTAATCTAAATGCTGATTTAGGCGAAGGATACGGTGCATATTCCATCGGTAATGATGAAGCGATGATGGATATTATCAAATCAGCCAATATCGCATGCGGCTTTCACGGTGGTGATCCGTTGGTGATCAGGCGAACAGTCCAGATGGCCTGCGCTAATGAAGTAAGTATTGGTGCACATCCATCGTTTCCTGACCTTCAAGGATTTGGGCGCCGGTCGATGAGTCTCACTAATGAGGAGCTTGAGTCAATTATTAGCTATCAGATAGGAGCTCTAATAGGTGTTGCGAAGTCAGTAGGCGGAGCGGTAAGCCATGTAAAACCGCACGGTGCACTGAATAACATGGCGGCAGAAAATTTAGGTATTGCATCTGTAGTAGCCAGAGCGATTCGAGATGTTGATCCTGGATTGATATTACTTTCTCCTGCATGTTCATTCCTTTCCAGGGCTGGTCGAGAAGCAGGACTTTGTGTTGCTGAAGAGATATTTGCGGATAGGGCTTATGGTGAGGACGGAAATTTGCTTCCTAGGTCACAGCCTGGTTCTGTTTATCACGATGTCCAAACCTGTGTCGACCAGGTGGATAAATTCCTCAATGAAGCTGCGATAATTACGAAATTTGGCAAAATAATTCCGACAGAAATACATAGCATCTGTGTTCATGGAGACTCACCCATGAGTGTAAATGTAGCTCAAGCAATTCTAAACAAACTCTTATCTGATGGAGTTGCAGTAAGAACACTACCGCAGGTTGTGGATTCAAAACCTGCGTTAGCAGATGTGCTGAATGGTTGATCAAAAACACAAGTCAGTAGATCACCGCATTATTTACCCTTATACCTTAAGTAAACCAGAATAAGCATCATGGAAGAAACCATGATTGAGGAATCGGCTGTCATGAATACCACAGAACAGAATCGTTCTGATGTAAATTCACAGAACAAGAAAGAAAGTTCACAAAGTGAATTAGAGCGTTTAAGGGATTCATTTAAAAAGGCAGCTCAAGATAGCTGGAATAAGGAGTTTAAAGCAGCGCTTCATGCAAAACATGGTGCAGATGATGGTGGCGGACTTTACACTGCTTACTCAACGATTTTTCCTCCAGCGTACCGTGATAAGTATGATCCTCAATTGGCATTAAAGGATATCGAATATATAGGGAAAGTCTTGAATGGTGAAAATATCTCTGTATCCATCTTTCGAACAAAAGGAGAAAGAGGAGAGAGTATTCACCTGAGGGCCTTTAATAAAGGGAATCCCTTGAGGCTGATGGATATCTATCCAGTCTTTGAAAAGTTCGGTATTGAGGTATTGGAAAGCGAAGCGCTCCCGCTGACTCCCATAGGGGTTGTGAACCCTGATAAAGAGTTGTGGCTTAATGATTTCAAATTACTAAATCATTCAGTAAGTGCACTAAGTAATGCAGACGTCGAGTGCAACTTCCTTGAGGCATTCTTAAAGGTCTGGAATGGTGATTTAGAGAATGGAAGATTTAATGGTCTGGTAACTAGTGCAGGAATTCCATGGCGCGAAGTGCAGGTTATTAGAGCATTTGCCCATTACTTGCACCAGATAGGTATGCCGTTCACCCCGATGTATGTAGCAGAGGCACTCCTCAGAAACTCTGATATTGTAAAAATATTTCTGGCGCTCTTTGAGTGTTTGTTTGAGCCCGCGAATGAAAGTAAGTCATCTGATGAAGAAATAGATAGTCTTAGAGAGCGTATTGATTACATGTTGGATGCTGTTGTCAATGCAGATGATGACAGAATTCTGAGGCGTTTTCTTAATCTGATTGACTCGACACTTCGTACCAATTACTACCAGGTTGATAAGGAAGGGAATCCAAGATCATATTTGAGCTTTAAGTTTGACAGTAAACTCGTTGATGGTCTTCCGCTTCCCCATCCCTGGAGAGAGATATTTGTCTATAGCCCGCGAATAGAGGGAATACATCTTCGCGGTGGACCTGTTGCAAGAGGGGGGCTTCGTTGGTCAGATCGTATTGAGGACTTTCGCACGGAAATACTGGGTCTTGTTAAGGCTCAGATGGTGAAAAATTCAATCATTGTCCCTGTTGGTTCAAAAGGTGGTTTTGTATCCAAGCGCTTGCATGATTTCGCAAGCCGAGACGATCAGATTGCTGAAGGTATAGAGTGTTACAAAATATTTATACGTGGCCTTCTGGATGTCACTGACAATCTTGTAAATTCAGAAGTTATAGCGCCCGACTCTGTAGTCAGGCGTGATGGGGATGATCCATATTTGGTTGTTGCGGCTGATAAAGGAACAGCAACTTTTTCAGATATTGCTAATGGTGTTGCTAAAGAGTATGGATTTTGGTTGGGAGATGCCTTTGCATCCGGTGGATCATACGGTTATGACCACAAAGCTATCGGCATTACTGCTCGAGGTGCATGGGAGTCAGTAAGGCACCATTTTCTCGGGATGAATCATGATATAGATGCCCAAGAATTCACGGTGGTGGGTATCGGTGATATGTCAGGTGACGTATTTGGCAATGGCATGTTGCTATCAAGGAAAATCTGTCTAATCGCCGCATTCAATCACAAACATATATTTATTGATCCAACACCAGATTCTGGAATCTCATTCAAGGAGAGGGAGCGGCTATTCAACGCTGCAACAGGTTGGGAAAGCTATAATCAGCAGCTCATCTCACCGGGCGGAGGTGTTTTCTCAAGAAGCTTAAAGTCAATCCCTGTTAGTCGTGAAATGAAAAAACTGTTTGGGATTAACCAGGACAGAGTCGCACCTAATACTTTGATATATGCAATATTGAAAGCTGATGTCGATCTCTTATGGTTTGGTGGAATTGGTACATACGTTAGATCATCCGGCGAATCAGACCATGCAGTAGGTGACTGCATGAATGACTCAGTTCGTATTACAGCTTCAAAGCTCAGATGCAAAGTTATAGGTGAAGGTGCAAATCTTGGAATTACTCAGCTGGGTAGGATTGAGTATGGGCTTTCAGGGGGGCGTTGTAATGCCGATTACATCGACAACTCAGGTGGAGTGGACTGCTCTGATCATGAAGTTAATATCAAGATTCTACTGGATGATGCCATTGCAAGTGGGCGTTTGATGCTTGATGAAAGGAATTCATTGTTAGAGAGCATGACGCAGGAAATTACAGAGGATGTGTTGTGTGACAACTATCTTCAGTCACACGCGATAAGTTTTGCAGAAAGTTTTGGAATTGAAGGATTTGACCGCTATGTCAGGCTTGTTAGGCGACTTGAAAAGCTTGAGAGATTGAATCGTGAAGTAGAGCATCTTCCAACCGATGAAGTACTTACAGAACGTAGAAAAATAGGCGCTGGATTAACGAGAGCAGAGATTTCTGTAATGATGAGCCATGGAAAGAATTGGCTCTTTGATGAAGTGATAAGCAGTGAACTTCCTGATGATGAAAGGTTAGAAGAAGATCTGACTCGATATTTCCCTGGCAGACTTCAGAAGGAATACCATGAAGAAATCTTACACCATCCATTGAAGAGAGAGATTATTTCAACATCGGTAGTTAACTCTGTAGTCAATCGTTTGGGCGCTACTTTTGTTGCATATCTGACTGAAAGAACAGCGCGCTCTGCACATGAAGTTGTTGCTGCATTTATTGTTGTTAGAAAGGCATTTGATCTTAGTGCGCTCTGGGAGGCAATTGATAATCTAAGTGGAAACGTTAGCTGTGCTATTCAGAATGATCTCAGGAGGCTTGTCAGCCGTTTTGCGCATATTACAGTCGAGTGGGTTCTAAATGCTTCTCCAAATAGTATCAATGTTAAAGAGTTGTCTAATACTCTTGAGATTGGTGCTCAGTATATAAATCTGAATCTACAGAATGTAATTGCAGACAATCTCTTCCATGGATATAAGAACGAGGTAGTTTCTCTTGAAAAAAGATCCGTACCTGCAGAAATCGCAAAAAGAATTGCAATCCTTCCCCTACTGGCTTCTGCAGGTGATGTAGCCTTTATTGCTAGAAGCAGAGGTGAAAGTATGGAGTATGCAGCTAGGGCCTACTTTGAGGTCGGAAATCTGTTTACGTTGGATCTAATCAGAAGCTCTGCAAGGAAGATTTCACCGGAAACTCCGTGGCATCTACGTGCTGTATCAAGCCTCAATGAGCAACTGTATACCTGTCAGAGAGGGCTTGCTGAAGTCGTTATGGATGCAGCGCAGAATCCTAAAAGTGCTGATATGCGTAATATGAAGGATTTAGGAAGGATAGAACGCCGCACCCAAGAGTTGATTGCAGAGACTGAATTTATTACCAAGCCAGACCTAACTATTTTTTCAGTGTTAACCACTGAGTTGATGACAGCGGTTAGAAGTCTTCAAAAGTGTTGTCTCTAACGTATCTATTCATTATTTTCTCCACCCTCGAGTCTTCATGACTCATTTCTGACCACGCCGTAGATCTACAGCGTGGTTTTTTTGCACTGTACTTTGTCGTAATAGTCGTTCCATTCAAATTTCTTTGACTACTTGCTTGTAGAGGACTGGTTTGGCTCCACTTAAAGAATAAAACGTTGACAAAACGCCAACGAAAAGCAATCATTAGTTCAAGTATGTTATTTCTAGGAAAAGCTGCATTAAGAAATAGCGCAGTCGTCACCTACTTGATTGGAAAGCCGGGCTGGTAGGCATCCTTACAGGCTGAAAAAGTGATGGCTGTGTTGTCTGGAGGTATAACGTGGACGTAAAAATATTCGACAAAATAGGTAGTTGTGTTGCAAGTGGTCAATATTTGGATACCTTGTTGGAAAGGTACCTAAGCGGAGATACAAATATTGATGAGTCTTGGGTATCCATTTTTAGTGAATTTGAATCGGATACTGAGACACCCCATCACTCTGCGAATAACCCAATCTGGGATGGTTTGAGCTATACCTTGCGGTCTTCTGATACTGATGATGAAGGTCGGGAGTTTCGTAGCCTGGATGCGTCATTTAAGGAATATCTTTCTGCATCGGTAAGAACGCTGGCCATGATCAGGGCTTACAGGGCGAGAGGCCATCTGATTGCAAAATTTGATCCCCTGGGACTGGAAGGTAATGAGAAGCACCAAGAGCTCGACCCGACGACATATGGGCTTTCCTCTGAAGACATGAGTCGAGAGGTCTACTTAGGGGGACATCTTGGGCTAAAAACGGCAACGGTAGGAAAGGTTCTTGAGCTGCTTAGACAGATATATTGCGGCTCTATCGGCGTTGAATTCATGCACATGCAAGAGCCTGAAGAGAAGTTTTGGATTCAGGAGACAGTAGAGCGCTTGCGCTCAGATCCAAAACTCTCTGCAGATCAACGGTATCAAATACTAGAGAAGCTAACTGAAGCTGAGAGCCTTGAGAAGTTTCTGGACCGTAAATATACGGGAACTAAGCGATTTGGCCTGGAAGGTGGTGAATCGCTTATTCCCGCTATTGAGCAAATTTTGTCTGAATCAGTGTCTTTGGGGGTAGAGGAAGCTGTTCTTGGAATGGCCCACCGTGGACGTTTGAATGTCCTAACCAACAATGTACGTAAACCATATCGTACTCTTTTCAAAGAATTCAGAGGCGGTACTGCCTATAACGATGATGTTCAAGGATCAGGTGATGTCAAATATCACCTTGGTGCCTCATCGGACCGCTCATTTAATGGAAAAACTATTCGTGTTTCGCTAACACCCAATCCCTCGCATCTCGAAATGGTTGGTCCTGTGGTAATGGGAAGGGTCCGTGCCAAGCAGTGGCAACGAGATGATGAAGACCATAAAAAAGTCATGGGTATTGTGATCCATGGCGACGCAGCATTTGCCGGCCAGGGAATTGTCTCAGAGACATTAACCTTATCTAGATTGAGCGGTTACAGAACAGGCGGAACAATCCATCTTATAGCCAATAACCAAATAGGTTTTACCACAAGCCCATGCTATTCGCGTTCGTCTGAGTATCCGTCAGATGTGGCAAAAATGGTCCAATCTCCGATATTTCATGTGAATGGGGATGATCCAGAAGCGGTAATTCATGCAATCAACCTGGCGGTCACATATCGACACAAGTTTGGCCGAGATGTTGTTGTTGACATCGTTTGTTATAGACGACAGGGGCATAACGAGGTTGATGAACCGTCCTTTACTCAGCCGATTATGTATCGTGCAATCAAGGAAAAGGAGACCACTAAAACAACCTATGCTCAAAAGCTTGTTCAGGATGGTGTCCTTGGCAAGGCTGATATAGCTGATATAGATGGAAGGATTGAAAAGGCACTAGAGAGCGCTTATGAGGAGTCCCTTGATCACTTCACAAATGTAAACTGGTTAACACATCACTGGAGTGGCTTTAATGCTTTTCGAGGCGATGAAGAGATGCTTCCTGATTTGGAAGGAGTGCCTATTGATAAGCTGGAACTGGTTGGGTATTCAATCTCTGAAACTCCAGATGAATTATTTATCAACCGTAAGGTATCTCGTCAGTTATCCAGCAGACGCAAGATGATAGAGAGTGGGGAAGGTATCGACTGGTCTATGGCGGAAGCCCTTGCATTTGGGACACTGCTTATTGAAGGAACAGCGGTACGCCTCTCTGGTCAGGATTCTGGTAGAGGAACATTCTCCCAGCGGCATTCAGTATTGGTTGATCAAGAAAGTGAACTTAAATATCTTCCTTTGAATCACCTTGAAAAAGGTCAATCCAGATATGATGTGATCGACAGTCCACTGTCAGAAATGTCTGTGCTTGGTTATGAATATGGTTACTCTCTGACAGAACCCAACGCACTTGTATTATGGGAAGCGCAATTTGGCGATTTTGCAAATGGCGCTCAAGTCATAATCGATCAATTTATAACTGGCGGCGAATCAAAGTGGCACAGAATGTCTGGCCTGGTAATGCTCCTCCCTCATGGTTACGAAGGTCAAGGCCCTGAGCACTCATCAGCACGAGTAGAACGCTATCTGCAACTTTGTGCTGAAGAGAACATTCAAGTGGCAAACTGCACTTCACCTGCGAATTATTTCCATCTTCTGCGAAGACAGGTTAGGCGTAACTTCAGAAAGCCATTGATTGTGTTCACACCAAAATCATTACTCAGGCATAAAAAGTGCGTAAGTCCGATTGAAGACTTTGGTCTAGGCAGCCATTTCATGCGTGTAATTCCAGAGCAGGAGAATATACATCCTGATAAGAAAGTTCGTCGAGTAGTGATCTGTAGTGGAAAAGTATACTTCGACCTTGTTTCTAACAGGGGAGAAAAAGGTATAGAAGATGTTGCGCTGGTGCGTGTGGAACAGCTTTATCCATGGCCTAAATATGGAGTTAAACAGGAACTCGAGCGTTATCCAAATGCAGAAATTGTATGGTGTCAGGAAGAGCCTGCAAACATGGGGCCGTGGTCATTTGTATTTCCACGTCTTCTTTTGATTCTAGAAGAGATAAAGAGCAAACAATCTTATCCTGGTTATGCGGGAAGGTCTGCTGCTTCATCACCTGCAACTGGTTTTATGCGCAAGCATATAGCAGAGCAAAAGAAATTGGTTGAACAGGCATTGAATGATCCATTGGATAGTCTTCCAAGACCATTTGAACGGGTCGTGGTTTGAATATTATTACATTGCGAAAGGTAAATTAGATGGCGAATGAATTTGTCGTCCCTGATCTTGGGGAGTCTGTCTCTGAGGCAACAGTTGTGAAATGGTTCAAGAGAGTAGGTGAGTATGTAGAAGAGGATGAATCACTCGTATCTCTTGAAACTGATAAGGTTACTCTTGATGTTCCCGCTTCATCTTCTGGTGTGTTGAAGGAAATACATGCTGAAGAATCTACAGATGTTGAGGTGGGTGCATTACTAGGTATTATTGATCAAAACGCTAAACCAGCTACTCAAAATGTAAATGAACATAGGGGCAGGCAGGAGTCTTCTGAAAAGGAAAAACTGGATTTGCCAAAGATAGCGAAACAACCAGATATTGAAGAAAATAATGTCCAACAAAAAGATACACCTCCTGCGCAATCGCCATCAGTCAGAAGAATTCTTGCGGAAAATACGATCAATCCTTCTGAAGTGCCTCTGAATGAAAGAGGGAGAATTACAAAAGATGCCGCCATTGAATATGCTGAGTCAATGCGAAGTGTTAATGGTAGTAGTGCATCCTCGGCTACAAGTAAAAAGAACGTAGAAGATCAGCTGTCTCAGGCTGTTACAGTACATCAGAATGATGCAAAGCAAAGGCGTGTAAAAATGACACGTTTACGTAAGCGCATCGCTGAGCGTCTAAAAGAAGCTCAGGATACTGCTGCAATGCTAACTACTTTCAATGAAGTCGATATGAGTGGCGTCATGGTGCTGCGTTCTTCATTGAAAGAGCAATTTCAGAATAAACATGATGTTAAGCTAGGTTTGATGTCCTTTTTCACTAAGGCCTGTATTGTGGCATTAAAGGAATTTCCGGCTGTTAATGCAGAAATAGATGGGGATGAAATCGTTTATAAGAATCACTACGACATTGGTGTGGCAGTAGGTACCAAGGAGGGTCTGGTAGTACCTGTGGTTCGTGATGCCGATAAGCTGAGCTTTGCGGAAATAGAGAAGACCATCTCAAATTATGGCTCAAGGGCCAGAGAAGGAAAACTAGGACTCGATGAGCTTACAGGTGGAACCTTTACCATATCGAATGGTGGAGTTTATGGTTCACTTATGTCAACCCCTATCCTTAATCCTCCCCAATCCGGAATCCTTGGAATTCACAAAACACAAAAACGTCCAATAGTGTTGCCGGATGATTCTATCGTTGTTCGGCCAATGACCTATATTGCGCTGAGTTATGACCACCGGATCATTGATGGGCGCGAAGCGGTATCTTTCCTTGTGCGTGTGAAAGAGTGCCTGGAGCAACCTTCTAGAATAATGCTTGACGCTTAGTAGTACTTGGTAGGGTAGATGAATATGTATGACTATGATCTTGTGGTTATTGGTGGTGGACCAGGTGGATATGTGGCCTCTATTAGGGCTGCACAAAATGGATTTAAAGTAGCCTGTGTCGAGAAGAGAGATACTCTTGGTGGAACATGTCTTAATGTGTGATGCATACCATCAAAAACTCTTCTCCAATCAACGCATCTCTACGAAATGATACGCAATGAAGGCGCTGTACATGGTATCAATCACAGTAAATTGGACTTTGACGTTTCAGTGATGATGTCGAGAAAAGAAAAGGTTGTTGGAGATCTTGCTAATGGCATCGACTACCTATTTCAAAAACATAGTGTTGATCGGGTGACAGGGTTTGGAAGAATCACGTCTCATACTGAAGTCACAGTTTCGAAAAACGATGGCAGTGAAAGGGTGTTGAGAGCTAAAAATATCCTGATTGCAACAGGGTCTACTTCTACAAATTTACCCGATATTGACATTGATGATGACAAGGTAATTTCTTCTACAGGTGCATTGTCTTTAGACAAGATTCCAAAATCCATGATCGTTATTGGTGGTGGAGTAATCGGCTTAGAGTTGGGGACGGTATGGAACCGACTTGGGGCACAGATAACAGTGATTGAAGCAATGGATGAAGTGCTTCCAGGTACAGATACCGATGCAGCAAAGAATCTTAGACTAGCCCTCGAAGAGCAGGGAATCCAATTTAGGTTGAAAGTAAAGGCTGTCGCCTTAAAAAAGACAAAAAACACAGTCTCACTCACTGTCGAACCATTAGATGGAGCAGATAAGGAAGAATTAAAAGCAGAAAAAGTGTTGATAGCAATCGGAAGATCACCTGTTATACCAGAATTGGGTAACGATATTTCAATAGACGTCGATCAATGGGGCTTCGTAAAGGTTGATAGCGATTATCAAACCAGTATTCCTGGAGTTTATGCCATTGGAGATGTCATAGGTGGTCAGATGTTGGCACACAAGGCAGAAGAGGAGGGCATTGCTGTCGTTGACTATCTCGCTGGTAAATATAGCCATGTTAACTACAAAACTATCCCGAGTGTTGTATATACGCACCCTGAACTAGCTGGTGTAGGAGAGACAGAACAGTCTCTTAAGGATGCTGGTAAACAATATAAGATGGGAAGATTTCCTTTCATGGCGAATTCAAGAGCTAGGTGCAACGGTGATACGAAAGGGTTTGTGAAGATCCTTTCCGATAAAGAATCTGACAGGATTCTTGGCGCCCATATCATCGGACCAAATGCAGGTGAACTGATACAGGAAATCGTGGCTGCAATGGAGTTTGATGGAACCACTGAAGATATTCAAAGAATATGCCATGCTCATCCAGGGGTATTTGAGGCAGTAAGGGAAGCTGCTTTAAATGCCGACAGGATGGCATTGCATATCTGAAATAATAAAGGGCTCCGTTGGAGCCCTTTAGTTTTTAGCATAGAATGAAGTTCAGCTTTTCAATGAACAACCCATGGGGCTGATTAGTGAATGAACTTCAAACGGCTTGAAACATTTTTGTGGGTAGCAACACTAGGCAGCTTTCATAAAGCTGCTAAACGGCTCCATACAACCCAACCCGCTATCTCCACCCGAATAGCAGCACTCGAAGAGGAGTTAAATGTAAAACTTTTCGATCGTGATAGGGGTGGAATCGTCTTGACCACAAAAGGGCAGGAGCTACTTCCGTACGCAGAAAAAATTGTATTTCTATCCGGACAGCTGCGTAAGAAAGCAGATGAATCAGTTTCTCTTTCTGGACTCCTCAGACTCGGTGTATCTGAAACAATTGTTCACACTTGGCTTCCGCAGTTTCTAAGACGCTTATATGAGCAATTACCCAATCTGGATGTAGAACTCACTGTTGATGTAACGGCCAATCTACGTAAGGAATTGCTTGATCGTTCAATAGATCTTGCTTTTCTGATGGGGCCAGTCTCTGAATACTCTATTGTTAACCATGATCTATGTGTTTTCCCATTGGTTTGGGCAGCCAGCCCAAAACTAAGCGTTCCGTGTAGAAGAGTTGCTCTAGAGGAATTAATAAAATGGCCAGTCCTTACTTATGCGCGAAATACTAAACCGTACAGCGAAATCAGTATGAAGCTTAGAGAGCTGGAAACACCACCAGCACGGATATTCTCATCAAGTTCCCTGGCAGCAAGCATCAGAATGACACTCGATGGTTATGGATTGGGAACTCTTCCTAGAGATGTAATTAAAAAAGAACTTAAAGAACAAAAGCTTATTGAGTTGGATGCCTCATGGGTACCATCTGACCTGCGATTCACAGCGTCACATCCTTCTGTTCCTCATAATCCAATTGTGGAGCGGGCAACCGAGATTGCGATTGAGGCAGCAGAAGTATAAAAATTCTATGATAAGAAATAATTATCAGAAATGAACAAAAACGACAATTAGACTTTATCAGTAGATTCATTAGGCTGTAATACCAAGGCGCTGCAGAGAGCGGTGCGATTTGACGGTATTGCAGATGCTGGATTCAAAAACCAACTACAACAATAACCACGATACTTGTTCATTCAATACCCCAGAGGATGCAAGAAGTGCTATTCGTTCTGGTGGCTTCACTGGCTGTACCAGTGGCATCAGCCCAGGCTATGTCCAGGGAAACCTGGTTATCCTGCCTCGGGACTGGGCCTATGATTTTCTCCAATTTTGCCAGAATAATCCCAAGCCTTGCCCCCTGATTGCACTCTCCGACCCGGGGTGCCCTCTGCTTCCCGGTTTAGGGCAAGATCTCGATATCCGCACTGATATCCCCGAATACAACATCTTTCGGAATGGAGAACTGGTTGAGCAGGTAACAGATCTGGGTCCGCTGTGGCAAGACGACCTGGTCTCTTTCGTGCTCGGCTGCTCCTTCTCCTTCGAGGAGGCGTTGATCCAGAACGGCCTGGGGGTCAGAAATATCGACATGGGTCTCAATGTCTCCATGTACAAGTCCAACATCGACACCAGGCAGGCCGGTCGCTTCACCGGCAAGATGGTGGTCAGCATGCGCCCCTTCAGCGCCACTAGCGCCATTCGCGCCATCCAGGTGACCAGTCGTTTTCCGGGCGCCCATGGCGCCCCAGTGCATATCGGCAGCCCGGCACAGATCGGTATTGTTGATCTCTCTAGGCCAGATTTCGGCGACTCCGTGGAGATGAACGAGGATGAACTGCCGGTATTTTGGGCCTGTGGCGTGACCCCTCAATTAGCGATTCACAACGCACGACCGCCGCTGTGCATTACCCATGTGCCAGGAAAGATGCTGATCACAGACAAATTGAACTCAGAACTCTCGGTACTTTGAGTCGGGAAGTGTTTATAGGTTTCGCATCTGCACTACCCAAACTAATATCCATAATAGGAGGATTAAGCGAAATGAAGACGTTGACGAAGATCGTATTGACAAGTGCCTTGGCAGTAGCGATTGCTCTACCGGCCGTACAAGCGGCATTGCCAAAAACCAAAGTCTCAGTAGTAGGCACCTGGAGTATGTTGCCTCAATATAAGCAGTTCGAGAAACCGTTCTGGAGTGAGGAGATCACCGAAAAGAGCGGTGGTTCTATCACGGCTGATGTGAAGGGTTTCAATGAGATGGGACTCAAGGGCAACGAGGTGGTGCGCCTCATGAAGCAGGGGGTGCTCGATTTTGGCTCCACCGTGTTGGGCTACCTTGCTGCGGACCATCCGATGAACGAGGCGATCGATCTGGCCGGATTGAGTCCTGATATCGAGACCGCACGTAAGGTTACCGACTCCTACAAAGAGTCTTTGGCCAAGCTGTATGAAGAGAAGTACGGTATCAAACTGCTGGGCATTTGGCCTTACTCCGCACAGGTCTTGTTCTGCAATGCTCCGATCACCGGTCTAGCTGACCTTAAGGGCAAGAAGGTACGTACCGCCAACCGTACTCTTGCGGAGTTTGTTGGCGCCTTGGGTGGTACCGGTGTGACCATGTCTTTTGGTGAGGTTGTGCAGGGTCTGCAGAAGGGCGTGGTGGACTGCGCTATCACTGGCTCAATGTCCGGCTACTCTGCCAAATGGCATGAGGTCTCCACCCACCTTTATGCCCTGCCAGTGGGCTGGAGTCAGGTGATGCATGCGGTCAGCCTGAAGGCGTGGAAGCGCCTGCCAGCTGATGTGCAGAGATTTATCAGTGCTGAGATTGAGGCACTGGAAAACCGTATCTGGGAAGCTGCAGCTACTGAAACTGTAGAAGGTATCAATTGCAATACAGGTGCCGGTGAGTGCAAGTCTGGCAAGTCTGCTGGTATGACTCTGGTTGAGGTTTCTGATAAAGATCGGGAGCAGTTGTCGAAGATCCTCGACGATGTGGTGCTCAAGGCGTGGGGTGAGCGTTGCGGTGATGGTTGCGTTGGTGAGTGGAACAGAACCATCGGTGCCGTAGTACAGAAAAAAATCAACTGATCCTTGCTGCCCCTGACCGGTATCGGGTCGGCCATTACGGCCCGCTGCCGATCATTGTTATAAGGGGCTGCTCCTATTTCGATCGTTTGAAGGGCTAGTTATGGCTTTATTGATGAAACTGACAGGGGTGGTAGAAAAGGTGAGCCGCTGGATGGCTTGGGTCGGCGGGGTGATGATCCTGTTGTCATCTCTGATTATCTTCGTCGATGTGATACTGCGAAAACTGTTTAATTTTTCTATCGGCGGCGCGGATGAACTGTCGGGCTACGCCCTTGGTATCAGTGTGACTTGGGCGCTATCTTTCGCCTTGGTACATCGTGCTAACGTCAGGATTGATGCCCTCTATCACCTGTTTCCAAAGCGGGTGGGTGCTTTGCTGGATATCTTATCCCTGTTGTTTCTTGGGGCATTCGTCGCAGTGGTGGCACGCTTCGCCTTCACCACCTTGAGTGAAACGATTTCCTTCGGTTCTACAGCCAATACTCCACTGCAGACACCTCTGGTGATACCCCAGGGTCTTTGGTTTGCAGGTTTCGTGGTGTTTCTCGCAGTCCTGCTTGTTTATCTAGTTACCAGTATCGCCGCCTTCATTCGTGGGGATCTAGATGGCGTGCAACGGCTGTGCGGAGTCAAGTCAATCAGTGAAGAGATTGATGAAGAGGTCTCAGATGAGATCCGTGACGTCATTCATCAGGAAAGGTAGTTGATATGCTTATAGTTACATTACTAATACTGCTGGTGCTGATCGCTCTCAGTATACCCATTGCCGCGGTTCTCGGAACTTTGGCCATCAGCCTAGACAATCTCTACTCCATGCTGCCCCTATATAAGGCGGCTGGTGAGATCGCCTGGTCTTCATCCACTGATTTTCTTTTGGTAGCAATACCACTTTTTATCATGCTGGGGGAGATCATGCTGCGCGCTGGTATGGCCGATCGCATGTATGCATCGCTCTGCAAGTGGGTGGGCTGGCTACCTGGTGGTCTTATGCACTCCAATGTGGGGGCATGTGCGCTATTTGCTGCCACTTCCGGTTCTAGTGTCGCCACCGCTGCCACCATTGGCACCGTTGCACTGCCTCAGGTCAAGAAGCAAGGCTACAATGAGCGGCTGTTTCTCGGTACATTAGCTGCCGGTGGTACTTTGGGTATCCTGATCCCACCCTCTATCAATATGATCATCTATGGGGTGTTGACCGATACCTCGGTGCCTAAGCTCTATCTCGCCGGGATTATTCCGGGTATCGTGTTGGCCAGTATATTTATGCTGCTGATCATTTTTATGTGCCGATATAATCCGGCTTTTGGCGGAGTGCGCACTGAGTACAGCTGGGGAGAGAAGTTCGCTAGTCTGAAGGATCTGATACCGCCGTTGATCATCTTCGTCGTGGTGGTAGGAGCGATCTACGCCGGTATCGCCACTCCTACCGAGGCAGCTGCTCTGGGCGTGGTCGGTGCGCTGGTCATCGCGAAGTTCAACGGACGCCTCAATCTGCATATGTTGCGCGAGGCGATGGAGGGCACCATGCAGACCACAGCGATGGTGATGTTGATCATTATTGCTGCCTACTTCCTCAATTTCATTCTCTCCGGAATCGGACTCACCGATCAGCTCAACGGTTTGATACAGGGGTTGGGGTGGACACCGATGCAGACAATGCTGGCGGTGGTCCTATTCTATCTGGTGCTGGGTTTCTTTATGGAGACCCTATCGATGATGATCACCACTATTCCGATTGTTGCTCCCATCATTATTCAGATGGGATTCGATCCGGTCTGGTTTGGTATCCTGTTGATGGTGCTGCTCGAAACAGCCCTGATCACCCCTCCCATCGGGCTCAACCTCTATGTGGTTCAAGGGGTACGCCCTGGAGGGGGCCAGGTGAAGGATGTGATCATTGGTGTTATTCCGTTCGTGATTGCGATGTTCCTGATGATAGTAATCTTGCTCTTATCACCTGAATTGGCGACTTGGTTACCGGATTTCGTGTTCACGTCATAGAATCTAAGTGGTTCGAATTCATTAACATATCTGTCTAGTATTAAGCCGTCTTAGCTAAAGATATAACAAAAATAATAGATTAATCGATGAACTTTTAGGCGCCATTGGCGCCTTTTTTTTATAAATTATCTTTAAAAACATTTGGTTAAGGTTAATAATCATCAAGAAACTACAAAACGTTGACAAAACGTCGATAATTAAATACTGTCTAGACTCATCGATTAATCTAATAAGTTAAGGAGGAGAGTTATGAGCTATCTCAAACTCATTACTGGTATAGGCACTGCGCTTTTGGGTTTTACCATGCAGGCCAACGCGGCTTCTTGGGATATGCCTACCCCATATCCTGATGCGACGTTCCATACGGCTAACATCTCTCAATTTGCTGAAGATGTTTCTGACACCACTGGTGGTTCTCTTAAGATCAAGGTTCATTCTGCAGGTTCTCTATTCAAACATCCTGATATCAGCAAGGCAGTCCGTAGTAGACAAGTTCCGGCTGGGGAATTCTTTCTTTCGCTGCTGAATAACGAAAATCCGGCTTTCGGTGCGGATTCTCTCCCGTTTCTTGCCACTAACTATGATGATGCAAAGCGACTCTGGGACGCACAAAAGCCTGTGATCCAGAAGCTTCTTGATAAGCAAGGGATGATGGCGCTCTTTTCTGTGCCCTGGCCACCCCAAGGGCTCTACACAAAGAAGGAGATTAAATCAGTTGATGATCTGAAGGGCC
The DNA here is from genome assembly GCA_965224515.1 of Sedimenticolaceae bacterium. Taxonomy (GTDB): domain Bacteria; phylum Pseudomonadota; class Gammaproteobacteria; order Chromatiales; family Chromatiaceae; genus Sedimenticola_A. The sequence goes on along the minus strand of OZ245051.1, from coordinate 3,936,449 downwards.
TGAAATTCCGTACCTATAATGCAACGCTTGAAAAATTTGCAAATCTTGCCGGTGCTGCTCCTACCCAGGTAGAAGTACCGGATATTCCTCAGGCATTTTCTACTGGCCGTGTTGAAGCAATGGTCACCTCACCCTCCACTGGTGCCAACTCAAAGGCTTGGGACTTCTTAAGCCACTACACTGATATTCAGGCATGGATCCCCAAAAATATCGTTGTCGTTAACAAACGCGCATTCCGTAAGCTGGACAAGAATACTCAAAATGCTGTTCTTGAAGCTGCTGCCAAGGCTGAGACGCGTGGGTGGCAAATGAGTAAAGATGAGACTGCAAAGAAAGTGGCTATTCTTAAGGAAAATGGCGTCATTATTGTTCAACCCTCAGCAGAACTGATGGATGGACTTCGCGCCATTGGAAGTAACATGCTGGATGATTGGAAAGCTGATGCCGGTGAAGCCGGGAGCAGTATCCTAAACACATACCAGAAGTAAAACTTGATAGAGACGTGGCGGGAAACCGCCACTCTTTATTCTATGCACAATCTAACGAGAGGATAAGCATGAGACGATTGTTAAATGCCCTGTATTCTCTGAGCGGTGGTCTTGCGGCCGCATTTATTGCGGGAATATGCGCAATTGTTATGGGCCAGGTCCTGCTCAACTTGGCTGATCGAATAGCCAGTTGGCTGTTTGGTGAGGCAATTGGTCTTACGATTCCATCGTATTCAGATTTTACGGGCTTTTTTCTCGCTGCAGCTTCTTTCCTTGCCCTTGCCTATACCCTTCGCTCTGGTGGACATATCAGGGTTACCCTGTTTATCGGAATGATCTCTGACCGATCACAAAGATTCTTTGAAATCTGGAGTGTTGGTATAGCTATGGCAATGACCATCTTTATAGCCTGGTATGCAGTTGCACTAACGCATGAGTCATACGTTTATGGGGATCTCTCCTCTGGTATGGTTGCCGTTCCGATATGGATACCACAATCAGCAGTAGCTTTTGGATTGGTTGTATTGGCTATTGCATTGGTAGATGAGCTTTTCTGCCTGTTGACAGGAAAACAGGCATCCTTTGCCTCTAAAGGGGAAGGTCTTCTCGATAATGAGGGAAGCGAATAATGTCAGAGATTGCATTAACCGGCTTGTTGCTCATTGTTCTGTTCACACTGCTTGGCTCAGGCGTGTGGGTCGCTTTTTCACTGATGGCTGTCGGTATGGTCGGAATGTTCTTGTTTACAGAGGCACCGATAGGTCAGATCATCGCGTCTACAGCGTGGGGGCATAGCAATTCCTGGGCATTGGCTGCACTTCCCCTGTTTATCTGGATGGGTGAAATACTTTTTAGATCTAAGCTCTCAGATGATCTATTTGTTGGTCTTTCACCATGGATGGAGCGTCTTCCCGGCCGGCTGCTCCATGTAAATATTTTTGGATGTGGCATCTTTGCCGCAGTCTCTGGCTCATCTGCAGCAACTGCTGCAACAGTCGGTAAACTTTCAATTCCTGAATTATCAAAACGTGGCTACCCCGAGCAGGTGATAATAGGTACGCTTGCAGGTTCTGCAACACTGGGATTGCTGATACCCCCTTCCATCATTCTGATCGTATATGGCGTAGCGACAGAGCAGTCAATTGCCCGTTTGTTTGTTGCGGGTGTCTTGCCTGGTTTGTTACTGGTCACTCTATTTGTGGGTTTTGTGGCAATTTGGTCAAAGATAAACCATGAGAAGCTGCCAGAAGATCAGGAGAAATTTACTTTTAGACAGAAACTATTTCGTTCACGCCGACTTATTCCTGTCGTTCTTCTGATTGGCGGAATTATCGGTTCAATTTATTCGGGAATTGCTTCCCCCACAGATGCTGCAGCGGTTGGCGTGGTTTTAGCACTTGTTCTGTCTTGGCAGTCAGGATCATTGACCAGAAATACATTCATCGACGGCTTGATGGGTGCAACAAAGACATCATGCATGATCGCATTCATCCTTGCTGGTGCTGCCTTTCTAACTGTAGCAATGGGTTTTACAGGGATTCCCAAGTTATTAGCAGTATGGATTGGCTCCCTTGAGCTTTCTACTTATGCGTTACTTGCTGCTTTGACTATATTTTTCATCGTTATGGGTTGCTTTTTAGACGGGATTTCTGTCGTTGTACTCACTACTTCTGTGATTATGCCGATGGTTGTTCAGGCTGGTATTGATCCACTCTGGTTTGGCATATTCATTGTAATTGTTGTGGAGATGTCGCAGATCACACCGCCGGTCGGGTTCAATCTTTTTGTACTCCAATCATTGACAGGTCGTAATATTCTGGTGATTGCAAAGGCAGCATTACCGTTCTTTCTGCTTATGCTTGTTGCCCTTTCGATCATTGTCCTGGTACCGGACATCGTTACCTATCTACCAAACAATATGTAAAGGGAATAATCGTGCCATATACCTACAAAAGAATTATGACGGTTCTGAACGATTCTCCTCAATGCAGTCAATGGACACAGGCAGCAGCTGGATTTGCAAAGCAGTGGGATGCTTCTCTTACAGGCATTCATGTAGAACCTGAAGTAGTTGACCGGAACTACATTACTGCTGACATTTCAAAAATGTTGAGTTCGACTCAACAGGTACTAGAAGATGAGCGTAGTGCTAAAATCAGGAGCCGGTTTAATAAAACAGTTAAGACTTTTGAACTGGATGTAAACTGGCGGTCATGTTTTGGTGATGCTGAAACAGTTATACGCCGGGCAGCTCGATTTTTCGACGTTGTCTTTGTAGGTGTTACACGTAATGCATCTGAAAGAATCTATGGTGAACAAGGCATAGTGGAAAACATAGCAATAGGTTCAGGTAGACCAGTAGTCCTTATACCTGAAGGCTACAGTGATCAGTTTGATCCAAAAAGAGTTGTCTTAGCATGGGATGGCAGCCGAGAGGCCGTGAGGGCAATCACTGACTCACTTCCCCTGATGAAACGGGCGGACGAGGTATCAATTTTAACAATTGTTAAAAAGGATGATCGGAGACCTACTTCAAAGCATACGCCTAAGGAACTTGCTCTTTATTTGTCTGAACAAGGAATAAGAACGGAATCTATTGCTATCAAAGCCAAAGGGTCCTATTCAGGCCAATTACTCCTGGAGCAGGCTTCAAAACTGAGGGCTGATCTTGTGGTTCTGGGTGCTTATGGGCATTCCCGGTTTCGGGAAATGGTGCTTGGAGGTGTTACACGGCATGTCCTCGCTCATTCAAAGATACCTCTGCTTATGTCCCATTAACAACAAGAGAATATTTATGGCGTCAATGGCAGAAGTATAATTGGCGCATCATGCAAAAAGCTTCATGTAGCATAAACAGGTTTACAATGAAGCGGCAGCTCTAGAAGCCTGATCATATAGACCGGATGTACCGCGAAGCACTTTGCCAATGCGGCTTAGATCAGAAAGATCCTGCTCAGTGGCATGGGCAGGTTCTACGAGGCAGAGATCCCTGACTTTCTTATACTCGTTGCAGATATTTTGGCCTTCAGTGGTTGTAGAGTAAAACATTTCCTTGCCACGTTTTTCGCTCTTCACAAGGCTCGCTTTCATAAGCTTTTTAAGTGAGTAGTTGATGGTGTGGAGGTCTTCAACATTAAGAACGAATGCAACGTCAACAAGACGTTTCTCTTTATCCCGATGATTGACGTTATGCAGAACCAGGATATCTAGAGGATTGAAATCTTGGTAACCAACAGCACCCATACACCGGGTCATCCAGCGACTGAATGCATTAAAAGCAACAATAAGGCCGTATTCGAATTCACTCAGCTCCCAGCCTTCTTCGGTGGCTAGATGGACTGATGAAACAATTGGTGAGGAGGATTTCTGCTTAATTTCTTTACTGCTCTTTGTTTTTTTGTTCATAAAAGTCGCCCAAATTGATCGTTGTGAGTGTCGATTAAATACATTACTAGTCAGTATATCATCGATTAATCGTTGACGAAATGAGTGTGAAAACGTGTGGATTATTGATATTTTGCTTATGTATAATTTTTTTAGATATCGATAGGACTATGAAACTACAACACTATTAAGCCTATTAAGTATGCGGGTATTGCTTAATTAGAGTGCATTAATATCTAAATGGCAATGAAGGCATAACGTTGACAAAACGCCAACGAAAACATAATATATTTTGTATCAGTTAAGGATTCGTCTTGTTCTGCGCCTGATTCATTCTGGATATATCCGATAGGTTCAATCAGGCACGGAAGGCGGTACTTTATTCGGGTTTACATATGGTCAACATCCCTGGTACAGATAACGGTGATGACAAGTGTTATGAAGTCAGTTCACTTACAGAAAATACTCTAATTATCTATTTTGGTAATACCATTGATGAGGAAACGTCACATAAGGTTAGGAAGGCGAAAGATCTTATTTTGGAGGAGTTGAGATCGATTGTAATTGATATTATTCCCTCCTATACATCAGTTCATGTGACATACGATCTTTCGAAAACCAATTATTTTCAGTTCAAATCAGATATTACTCGCTGTCTTTCGAACATCTCTTCAAACATTTATTCAGATCTAAATTCAAATATTATTGAACTCCCTGTTTATTATGGGGGTGAAGTAGCGCTGGACCTTAAAGAAGTTGCAGATGAGGTTAAGTTGAGCCCTGAAGAGGTTATCTCAATTCATTCTGGCAAGCTGTATACAGTGTATGCTATTGGATTCTGCCCTGGATTTGCCTATTTGGGTAATACAGATAAGAGTATTGAAATACCAAGAAAGGCAACGCCTAGGACCAAGGTGCCAGCAGGTAGTTTGGGAATAGCAGATACACAGACAGCAATTTACCCCTCTGAATCACCTGGCGGTTGGCGAATATTAGGTCGAACACCAGTCAGTCTTATCAATTATACGTTAGATACCCTGACACCCTTCCAAATGGGAGACAAGGTGAGGTTTGTGCCTATTTCAAAGAGTGAGTTTTTGGCCATGGGGGGAGTGATCTGATGGGTTTGAAGGTGATTAGCCCTGGTGTAATGTCTATGGTTGTAGATTTTGGTCGTGCCGGTTATCAGCATCTAGGTGTTAGTGTGGGCGGGCCAATGGATGAATTCGCCTACTTATGGTCCAACAAATTACTAGGAAATCACTATGCTGCCTCAGTTATTGAAGTCACTTACGGACTGTTTGAGTGCCAAATTCAGCAACCCACAATAGTGGCGATTGCTGGTGCTGATTTAGAGGCAGATATAAACGGACAGCCTGTCAAACCATGGCAAACATATAGTGTTGATGCAGGTGATTTAATTGCATTTCATATGCCTAAGAAGGGATTGCGGGCCTATTTAGCAGTTAAGGGTGGCTTCAAAGTCGCAAAGATATTGGGCAGCAGCACAACCGTGGCAAGAGATGGACTTGGTGGTGTTGATAGAGATGGTGCGCAGCTCAAACAAGGTGATATTTTAGAATTATTTCCATCAACAGGGCCGTGTCTGGAATATGTCCCTGATAACTTTATTCCTGACTATGATGAACCGCTCGAACTTGGAGTGATCCTTGGATACCAAAAGGACCACTTTTTAAAGATGGAGGTGAATCGTTTCTTTTCGTCTGATTATGAAATTACCCAGAACATTGATCGAATGGGCTATCGTTTGTCCGGTACAGCCATTCACTGTGATTTAGATGGGATAATTTCCGAAGGGATTTCATATGGTGCTGTTCAGATTCCAAAGGATGGACAACCCATTGTATTACTCAGAGATAGGCAAACAATTGGGGGGTATCCAAAAATTGGATGTGTCACCTCGATTGACGCGGCAAAATTATCACAAAGGGCTCCAAGGTCTGTTGTGAGGTTTAAGCCTGTAGACATCTTGGAAGCTGAAAGTGAAAGAATGCTGTACAACAAGATGTTTGGATTCTGAGGACTGGGCTCCTACATTTGAATTTCGGTTGCAGGTGACCGTTATGTCGGGCTGAAGCCCGACCCACAAAAAATTCAACATTAAACCAGGCTAGCGTTGTAGGGTGGGTTAGCGAAAGCGCAACCCACCATCAATGCGCCATCGCTTCCAAATACACTTGGCCATCGCACCAGGCCACACCGCATATTCAATGCAGCGGCGAGCCGCAGAACTTGCAGTGAATGGCGTCGGTGTCGTGACCCTCGCGCATGCAGTTGGGGCATGAGTGGGTGGTGGGCTCCTTGCCGTGGCGCTTAACGATCTCAACCGCGAAGATGCCGATGGGTATGATGATCATGCTGTAACCCAGCAGCATACCCACAGAAGCGATTATCTGTCCCGGCACTGTATGGGGCGCCAGGTCGCCATAGCCGACGGTGGTCAGGGTCACAATGGCCCAGTAGAAGCCGGCAGGGATGCTGGTAAAGCCACCCTGCTCACCCTCTATCATGTACATCAGGGTACCGAGGATCAGCGCCATCGCTACTACGATAAAAAGGAACACGGTAATCTTGTGCCGGGTCGCCCTGAGGGCGTGCATCAGGGAGAGTACCTCGCTGAGGTAGCGGGCCAGCTTGAATATACGAAACACCCGCAGCAGCCGGATGGAGCGGATCACCATCAGCGACTGGGCACCGGGAATCAGCAGGCTCAGGTAGGTGGGCAGGATGGCCAGCATATCGACTACACCGAAGAAGCTCTTGGCATAGTGCGTGGGACGCCTGACACACCAGAGTCTCAGGATGTACTCAGCAGTGAATACAATGGTCAGCACCCATTCCACGGTCCGCAGCAGTGTACCGTGAGAAGCCTGGTAGGCAGGGACGCTTTCGAGCATGACCGCCAGGATGGAGACAAGGATGGTGACCAGCAGAAGGGCATCGAACAGCTTGCCCATGGGTGTGTCCGCTTCGAATATGATCTCGTGCGCACGCCTGCGCAGCGGGTTGCGCCGGTCTATGCCGTCTCTTTCGAGCATTGTCGATCCCCGTACTTCGTTCTTGTTGTTATAGAGAATAGGGCAGGTTTCCACTATCTGCCAAATCGTTCAGTTTTTCTCCAGGAGATTCCCCATCGTCTCCGACAGAATCTGCAGGTCGTTCTTGCGGAAGAAGGTCTTGCGCCATACCAGCCCGATCTGCCGGTGAGGACCGGGTTCCGACAGCGGGACGAGCTTGATCTCGTCCGGTGGCAGCAGTTCAGATGTTGCCGCCATTTGCGGAAGAAAGGTGATGCCCTGTCCACCCGCCACCATTTGCAGCAGGGTATATAGGCTGGTTCCTTCGAAAGCAGCCCTGGACTTGAGGCCTTCCAGGTGACAGGCCGTCAGGGCATGGTCTGTCAGGCAGTGGCCCTCTTCCAACAGCAGCAGTTCTTCATTGGGCAGGTCGCATGTGGCCAGCTGGTCTCTCTTCGCCAGCGAATGGTCGCAGGGCAGGGCAACAAGAAAGTTCTCCTTCCAGAAGACCCTGCGCTCCAACTCCCCCGTGGGGTAGGGAAATGCCAGTATCGCGGTATCCAGGGTGCCTTTCTCCAGCCGCTGCAGAAGCCGTGGTGACTGATCCTCAACCAGTTTCAGCTCAAGCCCGGGAAATGCCCTGCGAATTCCGGGCAGCACCCTGGGCAGCAGAAAAGGCCCGATGGTCGGAATGACCCCGAGGCGCAGTGTGCCGGTCATGGATTCGCCCTGGTGACGCGCCATCTCTGATATCTCCCCGGCCAGCCCAAGCAGCTGTAAAGCCTTGTCAGCAATCTCCAGGCCAAGAGGGGTTGGCAGTACCTTGCGCTTGCTGCGCTCGATCAGGCTGGCTCCCAGCAGGTTCTCCAGCTCCTGGATGCCGGCACTCAGGGTCGATTGAGTGACAAAACAGCGCTCGGCAGCCTGTCCGAAGTGTCTCAGCTCAACAACGGCAACCAGGTATTGAAGCTGGCGGATAGTGGGTAGATTCATAATCGATAAAATCGATAAATAACTGATAAAAAAGTTGCTGGATCGAAAATAGCACTATCGGTAACCTTTTTCCATCGCATTTGATGTCCAACTTGATAAGCAATGAAACAGGAGAGCGCAATGTCAGACAACAACGTTTCCGCAACCGTTAAGAACCTTGAGGCCGCCTTTGCCGGTGAATCCATGGCCAACCGCAAGTATCTCTACTTTGCACGCCGCTGCCGTGAACTGGGCGCAGAGGATGTTGCGGAGGTATTCGAAGAGACAGCCCGCCAGGAGACTGCCCATGCATTCGGCCACCTGGAACTGCTCTATCCGACATCAACCCTGACGGTAGAGAAGATGCTGGAGATGGCCATCGAGGGTGAGACTTACGAATACACCGAGATGTACCCGGCGTTCCGTCATACCGCCCTGGAAGAGAAAAACGAGGCGGCTGTGAAAGAGATCGATGAGCAGATCGATGAGTCCCGGGAGCACGCAGAGATGTTCAGCGCCGTGTTGGAGAAGGCGGCGAAACGGTTTGCAGCCCTGGCCAACGTTGAAGAGCGCCACGCCAACAAGTACCGCGATGCCCTGCAGAGCGTGAAAGGTTAATACAGTCAGTAAACGATATTTATACGAGATGACAGAGGAACAGATGATGAAAACCTGGAAGTGTATTGTGTGCGGTTTTGTGTATGACGAGGCAAAGGGGTTGCCGGAAGAGGGTTTGGCACCGGGTACCCGCTGGGATGATATCCCTGAAAACTGGGCCTGCCCGGACTGTGGTGTGGCCAAGGCTGATTTTGAAATGATCGAAGCCTGAACTGTGAGCGGCTTGCTCAGTGAGCAGGCCGCCTCTTTCTAAACAGGGGTATGTGATGAAACCCGTAGTAATTATCGGAACAGGAATGGCCGGCTACAGCCTGGCCCGCGAATTCAGGCAGCTGGACAAGGAGACGCCACTGTTGATGATCACCGGAGATGATGGGCGCAGCTACCCCAAGCCGATGCTCTCCAGTGCCTATCAACAGGCTAAGGAGGCGGACGATCTTGCCCTGGCCAGTGCCGAAACCATGAGTGAAAACCTTGATGCAGAGATTCTGACTCATACACGTGTTGAAAGTATCCACGCTCAAGTGCGCCAGGTAATCGTGGATGGCAGGGCAATAGACTACCGCGACCTGGTTCTTGCAGTGGGTGCACAACCGATCCGGCTGCCTCTGAAAGGCACGGGGGCTGCAGATGTACTCTCTGTGAACAATCTGCAGGACTATGCTGAGTTTCGCCGGCTTGCGGTTAATGCCCGGCGGGTGGCGATCATCGGTCCCGGGCTGATCGGTTGTGAATTTGCCAATGACCTGTTGAGTGCAGACAAACAGGTGACCGTGATCGGCCCCGATCCCTATCCCATCAGTACCCTGTTGCCCGAACAGGCTGGCAGGGCACTGCAGAGTGCGCTCCAGGCAAGGGGGGTGGAGTGGCAGTTGCAGACAGTGACGGGAACCATCGACAGGTCTGGCAGCGGTTACAGCATCACTCTTGATAACGGGGAAACGGTGGAGACCGACCTGGTGCTTTCGGCAGTGGGCCTGCGCCCGGATATCTCATTGGCCGAGGCCGCTGGGCTGGCCGTGAATCGTGGGATCGTCACCGATGCCATGCTGAAGAGCAGCGTGGACGGTATCTACGCACTGGGAGATTGTGCCGAGGTCGAAGGGCGAAATCTTCCCTTTGTCATGCCCCTGATGCTGGGTGCGAAGACATTGGCCAGAACACTCGTCGGGGATCCAACAGAAGTTGATTATCCTGCTATGTCGGTGGTCATCAAGACCACTCTCCACCCGGTGGTTGTATCCCCGCCGGGAAGCAGGGAGGGGGAATGGCAGGTTGAGCAGCGGGAAGATGGTGTCAAGGCCAGGTTCGTATCAAGCACTGGTGAACTGCTGGGCTATGCATTGACCGGCAGTGCAGTCGATCAAAAACAGGCGCTGACCAGAGAGCTTGTTATCGGTTAAGCACAGGTCTGCAGGTGCGGGCCTGTTCGTGATTTGGGCCGCGCCTGCTGCCAGTGTCCTGATGCTACTGGTTATCATAAACCTCTGTCGCCATGTTCAACGCGTTGCGACTGCGGAAAAACAGGTCTGAATAGTTTTCCAGGTAGGAGAAACGGGACTGGTCCAGTCCCTCTGATGCTTCAACCGGATCGAAGGCCCCTTCGTCGAACTGTTTGAGCGCATGATCTCTCAGCATCACCAGGTAGTCGTAGGTATCCCGTAACCCTTCATCCAGGTCGGTTACGTGACCATGACCCGGTACTACGATGCGTGGCTTGAGTGTGTCACGAATATACTCGAGGCTTTTAATCCACTGCAGACCAGTGCCGGGCTGCACCCCGAGAAGACGTTGGGTGAAGATGGTGTCGCCAGCAAAGAGGATGGATCTCTCAGGCAGCCAGACCACGATATCGCCAGGGGTATGTCCACCGCCAAGGTCGAATAATTCAATCCTGATGTCATCCAGGGGAAGTTGTTGGTGCTTGTCGAAGGTCTCCTGGGGCGGCATGGGATTGGTGCCGGCATACTTCTCTTTCAGGTACTTTTCAGACATGGCTGCCTGGGAGTCGCCACGGTTGATGATGTCCTGCTTCCCGTTGGCGGAGGCGATGGTGATGGCACCCTGCCCGGTGAAGTACTCGTTGCCCAGCCACTTGTGATCCTGTCCACCGCTGTTGACGACCCACTTTACCGGTTTATCGGTGACCTCTCTGATCGCCTTGTGAATCGCCTCGGCGCCAAGCCGGCTACCTCCTGAATCGATGAGTACCACTCCCTCCTCGGTGACTATGAAACCGATGGTCAGGTTGAGTCCAAGATTCTGGGGCGAGCGCTGGGTCAGTTCGCCTACCAGGGCGTAAACATTATCGTCGACCTTCACCCGCTCGAAGGCCTGAATGGAGGAGATTACGGAAAGCAACAGGAGTGCAAGTAGGGTCTGTTTCATGGTTCGCCTGGTGGGTCTCTATTTGGATTGCCCAATCCTAGCGTCAAAAAGGCCACTAAAACATGGTGGTTTTCCACGACTGCCGTTGCAAGATTCTTTGTCTATACTCCAGCAGATACCAGGGTCATCAAGACTGGCCTGGTAAAAAATAATATCTAATGGATTGGAGGAGAAACCCATGTGTGATTTGTACTCTTGCGGCTCTGAGAGCAGTTCCCAGCGACCGCTTCCAACCGTTTCACTGGATGAACGCAGGGCCTTTCTGCAGGGTTTGGCGACTCTGCCCCTGGCGGTGATCCTGGCTGATCCCCTGTTGGCCCAGGCGGCGGGTGAGTCGGTGGAAGAGGTGAGCATTACCCTCGCCAGCGGAAAAACAGCCCGTGCTGTTGTGGCTCTGCCGGAAGGGGTTGCTTCAGCACCTACCGTGCTGCTGATCCACGAATGGTGGGGGCTCAACGACCAGATCAAGGCGGTGACCCGGGAGTTTGCCCAACAGGGTTTTATCGCACTTGCCGTGGATCTCTACAACGGTAAGGTTGCCACCTCCAGGGAAGAGGCCCAGGCCTATCGTAAGGGCATGGACTCCAAGTGGGCCACCGAGGCGCTGGTGGGCTGGGTGGATTGGCTGCGCAAGCATGACAAGGGCAATGGCAAGGTTGGTACCCTGGGTTGGTGTTTCGGTGGCGGCTGGTCTCTCAACGCTTCACTGGCCACACCCGTGGACGCCACGGTTGTCTATTACGGCAATGTGAAGAAAAGTGCAGGTGATCTCGCCAGCCTGCAAAGTCCCCTGCTGGGGCATTTCGGCACCCAGGACAAGTGGATCAACGCCGAGATGGTGGACGGTTTTGAAAAGGCCATGACCGAGGCCGGCAAGTCAGATCTGACCGTTCACTGGTACGAGGCAAATCACGCCTTCGCCAATCCTACCGGGGCACGCTACGACGAAGACGATGCCAAGCTCTCCTGGGAGCGCACCATGACGTTTCTCCATAAACACCTGGCCGGATAGTGGCCTTTTGCGCCGGTTGGCACGCTGTTGACTGCAGCGCTGTCAGCCAGGGGCTTGGATTTAAGTCCATGGAAATTCAGTCACTTGAAGGTGCAGAAGCCCTTTCAAGTGGCAGCCTGATGATGAAACAGGCCCCCTTGTCCGGTTCCGATGTTACGTCCATCGTACCGTGATGCTCTTCATGGATGATGAAGTAGGAGACTGACAGTCCAAGGCCGGTCCCTTCACCGGTGGGGCGTGTTGTGAAGAAGGGCTCGAATACCCGTTTACGGGTCTGCTCTGTAATACCTGGCCCGTTGTCCTCCACCTCGATGCGGACCATGTTGCCTTCATGGGCTGTTCTTATGGTGATGGAAGGGGAGGGAGAGCCTGAGTCGATGTTTCTATAGAGGGCCTGGGCAGCATTGCGCAGCAGGTTCAGCAGTACCTGTTGAATCTCGGATGAGATGCAGTAAACCGGCTGCAGCTGTGGGTCGTACTCCCTGACCAGTTTAATATTTCTGTAGTCGTACTTCTTCTTCAGGTCGTAATCCACCGAGGCGAGCTCAAGGGTGCGGTCAATCAATTCATGCATATCAACAGCTTCAAGTTCCATCACCGGTTTGCGGCTGAATCGCAGCATGTTGGCGACGATCTCGCTAGCCCGTTTTCCGGCATCTTCCATACCTTCCATGAAGTGAAAGATATCGCGCTGTTTCAGGTAGATCTGCAGCTTCTCCAGATCTATGCCCAGGGCGTCGGCCAGCTCCCGGTTCTTAGCCAGTTCAGGTGACAGACGCCGACCTATATTCTGCAGTCCCTGCAGCATACCGCCGAGGGGGTTGTTGATCTCGTGGGCCATCCCTGCGGCCAGGCCGCCCACTGACATCATCTTCTCGGTCTGCATCATCATCTCTTCCATACGCACCCGCTCGGTGACATCGTCGATACGGATCACGGCGCCGCTGGCGATGTCGGCAACCAGGGGGTAGATCATGATGTCGGCGAAATGCTGTCTACCCGATGCCCAGTAGATCTGCTGGGCGATCTTTGTCCGTTTCTGATTGCCGGTGGCCTTGAGAATGGCGGGGATCTGGGCAGAGAACATGGGAAAGACCTGGCCCAGTTCGCTGCCGAGGGCTTTGTCCGGTTCTATGCCGCTGAAGCGTTGAGCTTCACTGTTCCAGTTTGTGATACACCCGGCCAGGTCAACCCCGACCAGTATGGAAGGCATCGAGTCGAAAACGTTCTGCAGGTAGTGCCTGATCGTTTCGGTCTCTTTCTGGGCCACGATCCTGTCGGTCACATCCTGAACCATGCCTACGGATTTGTAGGTCACTCCATTTTTATCCTTGATCTCTTCGGAGAGCTCATGCACATAACGCACGGCGTTGTCGCTCTTGCGTATGATTCGGTGGGTAATCTCGTAAGGCATGTTGTTTTTCACAGACTCGGTGTAGGCATGCTCAACCATATCGCGGTCTTCAGGGTGTATTGTTTCAATGAATGCCTCGTAGCTTGGTTCAAACTGCCCGGCGTCCATGCCGAAAATTTCGTAGATCTCATCCGACCAGAAGAGTTCCCCGGTCTGGATATCCAGTGACCAGTTTCCAAGTTTCGCCATCATCTGTGCATCACGAAGCTGGAGTTCCCGCTCCTGCAGTGCTTCAACGGTTTTCTGGATTTCAGCAGTACGCTGATCAAAGGCGAGGGCGAGAGTCTCCAGTTCGTCGTCAGTACCCAGTGGGCTGCAGTGGGATAGGCCGAGTTGATCGGATTGTTTTATCCGCTGGTAGAGTGTGAGTATGGGTTTGGCAATGCTGTTGCCGATCCAGGCCGAGATAAAGACAGCTGCTATGGTCAGCAGGGCACCCATCGCCAGAAGGCGTATGATGGCCTCCCAGACAGGAGCAAGGTAGCTGCTCTCAGGCAGGCCGATTTCCAGTTCGAGGCCCAGGGTCTGTAGCAGCGGTGCCTCTTCGCTGCTGGTCAGTCGATGCTTGATGTACCTGGTCTCGGCATTTTGGTTATGGCTGACAATTTCCTGGCCATGCATGAACAGTTTGTAGGAGGCCTCGGGATCACGGGGGCGGTTGCGCTTGGAGACTGCTTCCAGATCGAATGCCACCACGACCGCACCCTGGGTGGTGTTGTAGTACTCGATGGGGGCAACGATGATCATCTGGTGTTCGGGTTCTTGGATATAAAGGGTACGCTGACCCCTGGCAAGGGCGGTGCGAAGCTGGGATGAGCGGTTATAGTCGGGGATCGTTTCGGTGGTCTGGAATACAGGGCCACCATCAAAATCAACCAGCGAGAAGGAGACTACATCACGCCCTGCAGAAAAATATTGCGCCAACTTGGGGAGGTAGGTCTGACGGCCTTCCGGGTCGACAAGTCCGTTTATGACGAAGGGGTTTTCCGTCATCTTTTCGGTATTTTCAAGCAGGTAGGCGATGCGCTGTTCCAGTAGCATCTGTGATGAACGGGTGGCATTTTTTAGCAACTCATTCACCTGGTTGTTCAAGCCGCCACTGAAAAGCGCCGCTGCCAGAACAGTGACAAGAGTCATGGCGATGGCGACAAATCCAGAAACATGGAGTACCAGTCTCAGTTTCAGACTGCGCTGTTGAGGCGTGTTGCTGGATTTATGCTCCATCAGGTATTTCTCGAAGTGGCTGTCACTCTTTTCTACCCGGTTAATTCGAATCTTCAGTTACGGGGACTATTGCACCATTTGGGTCAAACCTGGCCATATGGTAATTTTCCAATGTGAGGGCGTCATGGCGAGTTGCCGTGAATGCCGGGGCATAACGTTTAACCACGCCTTCATGGGGATTCAGGTTTTCCATGGCGGTGCGTACGGCGCTGCGCTCAGTGGTACCGGCCTGTTCGATAGCCAGTGCAATGAGGTTCACAAGATCATAGGCCTGTGCAACTGCGCTGGGCGCCTTGATCTGGCGTGGAGAGCTGACTCCAAATCGTTCCGTATACTGTTGAGCCAGGTCTCTGGCGCGCTCGTTCTTTTTATCAAGCAGGGAGACAGTCTGAAGAAAGCTCAGGCTCACTTTATCCAATGCGTTTCTGTTCATTTTCCAGAAATCGTTGCCGGTGATTCCCCAGTGGGAAACGAGGGGCAGAGGGGTGTAACTCCTGGCCAGGGTTTTGACGATGTATTGGCCCTCGATTGGTTTGGCCACCAGCATGATGCTGTCTGCACCAGAAGCTGTTATACGGTCGAGGAGGGGGGCAAAATCTGTATCGCCACGGTTGAATTTCTCTACCTGAACGAAGCTACCGCCTCTCTCCCCGATCCGCTTGCTCATGTGATGGAGGTTGCCCCGTCCCCAGACAGAGTTTTCAAGCATGATTGCCGGGCGCTTATACTTGCTCAGCAGGTAGTCGACCAAAAACGGTCCAGCCTGGCTGTCGTTGGCCGAAGCCCTGAATACAAAGTTGGGTTCACGGTTTGTTTCCACCACCTCCGAAGCAGACGACCAGGATGCCAGAAAGGGTACGCCTCCGTTCTGGATTGTATCCTTCTCGGCTATTATGACTGAGCTGTGCTGACCACCGATGATTCCCACCACATCGGGATTGTCGATGAACTTGGCGATATTTCTCACCCCCTGGCTCGGCATGCCATGGTGATCCAGGGCAATAAGGGCGAGCTTTCTGCCCAATATGCCGCCTTTTCTGTTGATCTCCTCGATTGCAAGCTGGGCCCCACGCTTGAGTGCCAGGCCGGCGGTCTTTGTATCCTGTGAGAGATCGGTATCGAGGCCGATGATAACGGGTTGCTTGCCACTGGCGGTTGCCAGGTGTTTTTCCATCAACAGCTCTTCGGTCTTTGACAATACATCAGCACCGATGACCTCTTCGAACATCGATGGTATGTAATTTGTCTTTGCCGCAAACCGCTGGTGTGCTGCCGCATCAAGGGTGTGGATCCGCACACCGGCCTGTCGTATTGTCTCAAGAAGATCCTCCTCCTTGCGGTGGGTCTCCTGCCGTTCCCAGGTGGTCAGCTCCTTGGCCGTTGATATGAGTATCTCCTGAATGTCGCCGGGTAGTTCCCGGAAAACCTTTTCACTGATCGAGAAGACATAGCCAAGATAGGCATGATTGCTGATAGTGAGGTCGGACTGAACTTCATGAAAACCCATGCTGACGATGGCGATCAATGGATTTTCCTGTCCATCTACCACGCCGTCTGCCAGTGCCTTGCGGGTCGCGTGGAAATCAATGGGAATGGGGTGGGCACCGAAGGATTTGAACTGCTCCATGATGATGCGGCTTTTCATGGTGCGGATCTTCAGGTCTTCGAAATCTTCGGGCGTTTGCAGCGGCTTGTTGCCGGTGAAGTGCTTGAAGCCGTTTTCCCAAAAGGCGACGCCGATCAGTCCGATACTCCTGAGCTTGTTCAGCAGCATCTGGCCAGGCTCACCATCAAGCATCTCGTAGAGGTCGTCCGGTGTGGGAAAGTAGAAGGGCAGGTCCGCATACTGAATGGCGGGTACAGGTACGCTCATCTTGGCCGTGGGAGTTAGGATAATGTCCAGCTCTCCGGCCCTGGCCATCTCTACCATCTGGTGGTCGTTACCAAGTTGCTGGGCCGGGTAGACGGTTATGCGGACCTCGCCCCCGGTTTTTTCCTCCACCGCCTCGGCAAAACGCACAGAAGCCAGGTGCAATGCGCTGGAGACGGGAATGTTATGGCCAAAGCGCAAGTTGTAGAGTGGCTTTGGCGTGTCCTCTGCAGGGGGTAGCGGGGCGTCGGTAGTCTGCCTCGGACCTTGCGAGGGGAAAAAAAGGAGAACAAGAAGAATGCCCAGGCCGGTAACCAAGAGTAATTTTTTCATTATTCAGCCCTCGATAATTAAGCGGATGGGGTGTTATCCACCATGTCCGGTTAATCTGGGAAAGGGAGCTAACTCCCTGAATAGTTCATTCCTCCTGTAAGTCTAGGATATATCTCCGGTTGAGGGGGCTGAAAAGGCTCATTTAGCAATGGAATAAGCTGATTCCAATCAACTTAAGTGAGTTGCCGTTAAAAGTGGCAGATCGCTGTCAGATAGTTGCGAAATCCTGGTTCTGGGCTGGTTTCCCCCCCCCCGAAACGCTCTGTTATTTTGCTTGCCGGCATGGGCCTGGCATAGAGATAGCCCTGTACGGTATCGCACTGGTGGCCTTTGAGAAAACTGGCCTGCTCCCTGGTCTCAACGCCTTCGGCAATCACCTTCATGCCGAGTTGCCTGGCAAGGGCGATGGTCGCCCCTGCAATGGCCTCGTCGTTGGGATCAATACCCACGCCATCAATGAAAGATCGATCGATCTTGAGGTGGTTCAGGGGAAAGCGCTTCAGGTTCACCAGGGATGAGTGCCCGGTTCCAAAGTCATCGATGGCCAAGCTGATTCCCATGGCACCGAAGGTCTCAAGGTTGCTGTGTGCGATCCCCCCTTCCTGCACCACCATGCTTTCGGTGATTTCGAACTCAAGGGCGTCACCGGTGAGTTGATGCTTGTCCAGAATCTTCTCTACCTGTTCCACCAGGTGGGGGTTGTTCAACTGGCGGCTTGAGAGGTTGATCGCCATGCGCCCGAATGCGAATTCAGTACCTAGCCAGTATGCCGCCTGTCGGCAGGCTTCGTCCATCACCCAGAGTCCCAGTGGCTCGATCAGACCGGACATCTCTGCCACCGGTATGAACTGTTCCGGGCTGCGGTGCTCGGGGTCGGCTGTAGGCCAACGTACCAGTGCCTCCACACCCACCATTATGCCGTCACTGAGCCGGAACTGGGGCTGGTACACCAGGGCCAGCTCCTGGGAAATGATGGCCTTGCGCAGACGTGATTCCAACGCCAGGTAGGCCATGGCATTGTTACCGAGATCCTCGGTGTAGAAACTGTACTGATTGCGCCCGGCCTCCTTGGCTACGTACATAGCGCTGTCAGCCTGCTTGAGCAGCGTATTGCTGTCGTCACTGTCATCTGGGAATACGGCGATGCCGATACTGGCCGTTACGTCGAGCTCAAAGCTCCCGGGCTTGATGGGTTTGGCAAAGGCGTCGAGGATATTGTTTGCAATGCTGCCGCAGTGTGCCGTGTTCTGCAGATCCTCCAGGATCAGTATGAACTCGTCACCCCCGAAGCGGGCTACCGTGTCTTCCATTCGGCATACCGTGAGCAGACGATCGGCGACCTCTTTCAATACACTGTCGCCAACCGGGTGACCAAGACTGTCATTGATCTGTTTGAATCGATCCAGGTCCATTACCAGAAGGGCACCTTGGCTGCCCAGACGCTTGGCCCTGGAAACGGCTTGTGCCAGGCGCTCCCCAAGCAGGGAGCGGTTGGGCAGTCCGGTGAGGCCGTCGTGGGTGGCCATATGTTCCAGCTCATCCCGCGAGCGGGCCAGCTCGGTCACATCGCGGGCGAGAAACACCACGGTCTGACGGTCGTCTACCTTCATGCCTGTGGGCATGATGCGGCCTTCAAATACGCGATTGCCCGCGGGTACTTCAAGTTGGTATTCCACAATGTGCAGGTTGTTGCTGCGTAGAGCCTGATGGATGGCGGCCATGAAAAAAGTGGCATTATCATCAGGCATGATCTCGGACAGCAGGCAGCCCTTGAGATCACTGGATGGCAGGTAGAGGCGGCCCTCTTCGCCAGCAATCACCTCAACGTAGCGTCCATCCTCGTCAAGCATAAAGACCAGGTCGGGGAGTGCATTGACCAGGGCTTGCAGCCGGCCTTCAGCGGTGGCTTTATGGCGCTGAAACAGCTCCTGCATCTCATCCGATGAGATCTGAAGGGAGCGCTCCAACAGGTAGCGGTCGTCATCGGCCTGCTGGTAGGTACCGGATATTTTATTGACCAGTGTCTCCCACTGCTGCTGATCCGGCCTGGATGAACCATCCAGGCTGAGTTTACGCAGCTGGCGTGAGAGCAGCCGATGCATCAGCAGTTCTCCCAGATCAGGGTCAGGGTCATGGTCTGGTTGTGCAGGTCGCAGCGACCGCTGGCCAGGGGGGAGATCTCTCCGTAGGAGTAGTAGCCGATCAGGCCGGCCTCTGGCGGAAGACTTTCGCGGACCGCTTCAATCTCTTCTTCAACCCGTGGCCCGAGGACCAGTCGTCGCCCCACGCAGCTGATGGCGATGCACAGGGCAGGGCTGTTTTGATAATCATCCAGGGTAATGCTCTCTGCCGCGTGGGCAGCACCGTCCACCAGGCGGTCGAAATTGGCCCGCATCAGTTTGACGAAACAGCCCTCGGGTACATCTCCTGCAAAGGTGATGGATTGTTTCTGTTCATTCACCGCCAGAATGGTGCGTACTGTCAGCCCATCTGTGCCCTCTTCATTGCGGATGGCGAGGGGGAACAGCAGACCCGTGGCAGGTAAACCATCGGCACGATCCCCCAGGTATTTTTTATACACCTGCAGGGCCGGTTGGCCGTCCAGCGAATAGAGAACGTTACCCTCGGCCCGTGTCACCTCGCGTTCCGGGCCAAGCAGGTCCCAGCCACCACGGGAACCGTGTGCAACATGCACACTGTTGCCGTAGAGACCTACCGCCGCTACCTGGCCTGTCAACGTCTCACCATCGTATAGCAGCCAAGTCTTCTCGAAACGATCACCGTCACCCGCAAGACCACCGGTGACTATCACCCCCTTGGGAAGTGCGCTGTCAAGAGACTGGATATAGGCAGAGCCGTTAACCAGCAGGCCGTCAGTCAGGGTGAAAACCGCCGTGAGATCATCTGCGGCCAACTGCTCAGCAAGCATCTGTCCGACAGCTTCAGACTCATCCGCGTCGTTAATCGGGACATGGGCCAGTTTGAGGTGGGTATCCTGGAATCTCAGCACCCCGACCACGAGGCTCTCATCACTCAGGTCCTCGCCATAGATCTCACCAGAGGATGAACAGCCGATCAGGATGGATTCGGGATATTTCCGATGAAGCCCGGAGAGTTCGGTTTTCAGCGCTGTATTGGGGCGAGGGTCTGAGAAGACGATGACGAGGGTTTGGGAGGAGTCCATCTCTCCATTCAGAGGATTATCCCATCCCGTTTCTGCATTGAAGCGATGCAGAGAAACCTGCATTGTGACCTCCTGAATCTTCCCTGTTTTTACAAAGACTCCACTCTGATGACTGCCATTATGTCAGAGCGAGTTTGTTGCCGGCATCGTTGTTCAATGGCCGTGAAAATCTATAGTCAATCATAGCATTCCCAGCGCGGGTTATTGTAGCAGCGCTGGCAAGGAAAAAAATTCCCTGTACTTGCTTTTTCAACAGACCAGATGCGAGTGGAAAATATCATGCTAAATGTGCATGAGAAGCTCTACAGGCAGAAAGCCTATGGAGTGTAAAACCACGCGCGGGCGGCGAGACGACAACCAGGCTGCCTGGCTATGAGTGAAGGGTGTTACGGAGTTGGGTGGTGGATTGGAGAGGGTAGATGGCTGCAGTGAGCCATCTACCCGGGGTATTCGATTGGGGGGGATCAGTACAGCATGGCGAGGGTCTGCTTGCTGGTGGCAGACTTGAGCATGGTGAGATCGCTCTCGAGGTTATCGAGCTGCTGCGTAACATCAGCCAGCTGTGCCTGGGCATCCTGGTGACGCTGCTTTTTGTTGGCAGCGTAGATGATACCGCCGGGCATCAGCACAGTAATAAGGGCATCCTGTCCGCTGAACTTGCTGGTCTCCACTTGAATGGCGGCCTGCATCTTATGCTCCTGAAGTTCACTCTTCAGGTGCTGAACTTTACCCAGCAGGTCGTTTGTGCCGGTGACGGGAACATTGGTGACAAAGCCATCTGCCTGGTCGAGGTAGATCATGTCGGGAACAGCTGTCAGTGGATCAATGTCAGCAGCGAGGACATTGAATGAAAAGAGAACGGGCAGCAGGGCAAAGATACGGGTAATAACGCTCATTTATAGGCCTCGTGATTTAAAACTAATCATTCAATTATCTCTCCATGAGCTATTTGACTGCCATGTCAGTTCTCATTGCATAATTACTTATACCTAATGATTACCGCCCTGTTTGTGCGTTATGTCATGGTTTTCAGGCCGGGATGGAAAAAGGGGCGGGATGTCGCTGTTTTTTGCGACTGACCTCTCATAAAAGTGTTTTATAAAAAAGCCGAAATGTGAACTGCGACACACTTTATTTTTAGCGGAAAAAAGAGCTGGGAGGGGCTAAAAATATCGCTCCAGGGTCAACTGGATATGGTCGTCATCGCGGATGGTGTAGGAGGTGTCACCTGGATTGCCTGATGAAATCAGCCGCAGATCGAGACTTGCTTTCCAGGCATCACCCAGGCGGCGGCTCGCCTCCATCTGGAACACATTGGTGTGGTAGTCGAAGTCGTAGCCGAACCCGGCCAGGAGCTCGCTGCTGGCAGCGTCGTTCAGTGCCAGTCGTGCGCCGAAGAATAGATCGTTCTGCATGGGGGAGCTGGCCGCTGTGCCCCTTTCGTCCCAGCCGTACTCCATCAGTACGCCGAGATCGGCGGAGCTGTCGCTGACGCCCACGAAGGTGTACTCGAAACCACCCTGGGCAGCCCAGTGTTCACTGGTGCCGCTGTCGCGCCAGATCATTTC
Source organism: Sedimenticolaceae bacterium (assembly GCA_965224515.1). GTDB lineage: Bacteria > Pseudomonadota > Gammaproteobacteria > Chromatiales > Chromatiaceae > Sedimenticola_A. The sequence continues at coordinate 3,914,956 of OZ245051.1, read as the reverse complement.
GAATTTCCACAACCAGCTCTCCAGGGTTGCCTGCAGGTCGAGACCCAGCTGATCCATCTGGTAATAAAAGGGGATCAGCACCGGGTTGCCCCCCGGGTCTGTTCCTGTGGAGAAGCCGGGATCGCGGTTGGTACCGTGGAACCAGTGCAGGCCTATGTCGTAATCACCGAGGCTGTGACTCCAGCGCAGTGCGATGTCGGTGTGCCGGTTACCGGCGGATGACTCATAGCCGGTCTGCCCGGTGTCCACTGCAAGAGCGGTTCTGAGACGGCCTGAACTGCCTGGAAAGGTGCGCTCACGGAATCCGGGAAGGAGGTAGAGGTCAAGGATGCCCCAGTCACGCACCATGGAGAGGTTGATCATGGGTTGGCCCAGTTTGTCTTCGCTGTCGATATCCTCGACACCGTCACTCTGGTTTATCACATCCACCAGGTGCTGGAATTCAGTGACTCCCCAGAAGACCTTTCCGATGCCTGCGTGGATTTCCCAGTCGTCACTTACATGGGTCCAGATCAGTTCCCTGATGTCGGCATGGCTGCGTGAACTGTCGTGTTGATCGACTCTGAGCCAGGGCACGAAGGTCAGGCTGTCGTTGCCGTCGTTCCACTCGTGGTAGATCTCCGGCTCGGCGAACAGGGAGAGGTTGCTGGACCCGTACTGCCCTGTATAAGCGGCGCTGTGGGGAAAGAGGCGCAGTTCAGCACCCACTCTTCCGCTGAGTTCAAATGGCTCTTCTGCTGCTGCAGCCAGGCTAAGGAAGAGCAGGGGTATGGTGAGCAGGTTTCTCATCTGGCACGTTTGAGGCTGTTCTTGTTGAAATCCTTGTCGCTCAGGCCGGTGCGAAAGCGGTAGTTTTTCCACTGCAGGTCGGTGCTCTTGCCGGTCTGGTGGTTGACCATATTGAGTTGGTCGGCACGCCAGTACTTGTCCAGGTACTTCTGGTAACCCTCAAAGGTGAGGGTCTTCAGTAGAGAGTTTTTGCGGTCGTAGAACTCCACCTTCTGGATGCGGTACTCCTGTTTGTCGGTCCAGGTGATGCGACGGGTATAACCGGAAAACTTGTCCACCGGACGCTGCTCCACCTTGAAGCAGTCCATGCCATTGACGGTTTCATCAGCGAGATATTTGTAGCTGTACTTCTCCACCTCGAAGGAGGTGAGGTCTTCGTAAGCAAACTCAGAGCCCATGAAGGGACCGGATTTGTTGCGCGAGGAGATGCGCTTGACCCGCTTGAGTGCAGGGAGGTAGAGCCACTGTTCATCGGCTTCAACCGGATGGGAGAAGCTGAGAAAGGCGGTGCCTTTGACATCCCTGGGCCGGTCGAAAATGGTCAGGCCCTTGTCACCGTCGTTGGCCACTTCAAGGGATTTGTTGCGGATCTCCCGAATGCTCTCCTCGCCCTGGCTGTTGCGCAGGACCATGGTCATCTCTGACTGCATATCACCCCAGCCGAGATCTCGCTGTTTTGACTCCTTGGCGATCGCCAACCCCTTCTCCTCGGGGCTTTCCGCTATTGCGATGGGTGCGCCGAGTGAGAGCAGGCAGGTGATGGCAAAAAGGCTAAGTGGTTTCGTTAACCGGTTCATTGATGTCGGCTCCTTGCATTAGGTCGGCGGGGGCTTCCGCCGGGTTTTTGTCCAGTTTCATCAGCAGTGGCGGCAGAAAGAGGAAATCTACTGCCAGAGCGATCATGATGGTCAGGGCTGTCAACAGGCCCATGTCCGCATTCACCTTGAAGGTGGATTGTGCCAGCACCATGAAACCGCACACCAGCACCAGGGTTGTTATCCAGAGGGCCTTGCCGACGCTTCCAAAGGCGTACTCCACCGCCATCTCGGTATCGGCATTGCGGTGTCGGCGGGCATGAAGATACTTGCTCAGAAAGTGCACCGTATCATCCACCACGATACCGAGAGTCATCCCGGCGACCACGGAGAGGGCCAGGCCCACCTGGCCATCGATCAGGTACCAGAGGCCGAAGCCTATGGCTGCCGGGGTGAGATTGGGCAGCAGGCTGATCAATCCCATCTTGAGTGATCGCAGGGCGAAGCCAAGCAGAATGGAGATGAGCACCAGTGCCAGGCCAACACCCCAAAGCATGCTCTGGATATTGCGTTGACCGATGTGTGCGAACATCAGGGCGGGGCTCGCCACCTGTACCTTGTACTGGGGGGCATTGGCCGAAAACCAGTTGAGAATACGCCGCTCCAGTTCGATCTGCTCGATGCTGGTCATGTTGTCGAAAGTGCCGACGACCCGGGTCGAGGATTTGTCCACGTTGAGCTGGTTGTTCAGATCCAGGCCATAGGGCAGGGACATCTCGTAGAGCAACAGGTACTGGGCCGCCATCTCCTGGCTGTCGGGTAGCCGGTACCAGGATGGATCATCTTCATGAAGATTGCGGTTCAACCGCTTGATGGTGTCGGTCAGTGTGCTGACATGATTGGTCTCAGGCTGCGCCCTGAGCCAGTTGCTGAAGCCTTCCAGGGCATTCAGAAACCCGGGCTCGTTGATGCCGCTGGATCGTTCGCTGTCAATGGATACTTCGATGGTGGTCATGCCGGAGAGATGCTCCTGCATGAAGTCGGTGGCCTGGCGAAAGGGCACGCGCTCATCGAAGTACTTCACGAAGTCGTCGTTGGTTTCGTTGAAAGGAACGAACACCACCATGATGGCCATGACTGTTGCCGTGGTGGGCAGCAGCAGTTTTCGGTTTCTGATGACGAAGTGGGCCAGGCCCTTCATGGGGTCTGATTTCTCCTCGTGCAGCTGTTTCACCTTCAGGGGCAGCAGAGAGAGCATGGCCGGGAAGACGGTAACGGAGAAAACAAAGGCCAGCATGACCCCTGCAGCCACCATGTTGCCCAGGTCGCGGAACGGTGGTGAGTCGGAAAAATTCATGCTCAGGAAGCCGATGGCCGTGGTGGCACTGGTCAGAAATATGGGCTGAAAGTTGATCTTCAGGCTGTCGATGATCGCCTTGCGTTTCTCCACGCCATGGCGCATTTCGTAGAGCATGGTGGTCATGACGTGTACACAGTCTGCAACCGCCAGTGTGAGGATCATGATCGGTGTGCCGGCAGATGGACCTGTGAGATAAAAGCCCGTCCAGCCAGCAAGACCCATGGTGGCGGCAATGCTGAACAAGATCACGGTCACCGTGGAGATGGTGCCGGTAAAGGTGCGAAGCAGAAGGATCAGGGTGACCAGGACCACGCCGAACATGATCGGGACCAGGGTTGCGTTGTCGTTCAGCGAGGATTCGGCAAAGGTGTTGTTCATCATCACCATGCCTGAGAGCATTACATCGAAGTCGGGATTCTGCTCCAGGAAAGCATCCCTGATGGCACGTACTTTAATTGCCACCTCGGGAATCTCTTCAACCGGGTTGATGCCTGGCAACTGTATGGTGGCGTTGACCACCGATACATCACCCTCGGGTGAAATCAGCTTGTTGAGCAGCATCAGCTCAGAGGTGGCAATCTTTCTGACCCGCTCCACGCCGTCCTGGTCCAGGGCCAGGGGATCAAGGGCCAGGTCTTCGACAATCAGGTCATCGCCTTCCGCGTAGCTGTACTGGTAGTTGGTGATTGAGTCGACGCGGGTGGAGTAGGGGATCTGCCATGAGGCCTCGCTGAGCTGGCGAATCGCCTCCAGGTGCTCTCTGCTGAAGATGTTTCCATCCTTAGGTGCCAGGATGAAGGCGACATTGTCGCTCTTGCTGTAGATCTTCTGCATCGCCTCGTAGGCGGTGAGTTGGGGGTTCTCCTCTCCGAAGAAGACCCGGTAGTCGCTCTTGAATACCAGTTTCTGGGCGCCGGCTGCTGCAGCCATTACCAGGATCACGGAGATCAGTATCACCCAGAGGGGGTGACCCACCACAAATTTAAACAGTCGTTGTTTCATCGGGAATCCTTTTCAACTCTTCCTTGAGAGGTGGGTTATCCAAACAGGTCGCCTGTGGCGCCGACCGGGACTGGTGGGCGGGTGAAATCCAGGCGTATGCCTCGTTCGGCAAGCTGTGACATCTCGTCGCTGAATGCCTCCTCGGCAATGCGCTGAAGGGCATCGGTGTGGCTCTGACTGTTGCTGAGGGGTTTCCAGCCCATGCCGTCTAGCAGGAGATTGACGTTGTTGAACATCTCATGTTCCAGGTTGAGGCCCCGTCGGCACTCGCAATCGTTGAACTCTCCTGCAAGAAGGGCAATGGTGCCAAAACCCATGGACCAGTTGGAGAAGGCCACCTGTTGCTTGGTCATGTGGTCAGGGAGCTTGAAATCTCCAGCGGTGATTGCATCGTCGACAATCTCCACCACGGCTCCGAAGAGAGCCGTCTCCACCTCCTGAAATGCCTGCTTTCGCTGCTCTGAAGTTCGTTCGAAAAGTGTCGGAGACATGGCTGAAATAACCAGAAGAAAACGGTTAGGGTAAAGCAGTGCATAGAGCAGGTAGGCGAGATGAATACCCAGGCCGCGCTCTCTTGTGCTGCCGCTGTAGTTGGCAGCCTTTCGAAACAGTCCTGCCAGAATATCCATACCCTGGATACAGAGACTGGTGAGCAGGTCCTCCTTGCTGCTGAAGTGGCTGTATACAGTGCCCTTGGAGTAGGGTACCTGGGCCACCAGTCGATCCATATTTAGGCCTGCCACCCCCCTGCTCTCAATAATGGAGAGGGCGGCGGCCATGAGTTCCAGTTCCCTGGAAGCCAGGCTTTCTTTATCAACGATTCTTGGGCACATAGTAAAATTGACGATCCGTCAGTGACGAATCGTCAATTTTAGGTGCTTGCTGGTGTCTGGGTCAACAGTAGTATTGATCTGTTGTTAAATATTCAATTAATACAATATGTAATGAAAGTTTCTTAATGTTGGTATTGTTGGCGTGACAGGGCTATTTTTTTAAAAAATTCCTGGCCAGTTCTGCGGCTGGCATGGGTCTGGCAATCAGGTAACCCTGGGCCAGGGGACAGCCCACATTATCAAGCCACTGCAGCTGCTCTGCCTCTTCCACGCCCTCGGCAATGATGCTGATGCCTAGGCGGCTGGCCATATCGATCAGGGAGATGATGATACCTGAACAGCGCCTGCTGGTTGACATGTCGTCAATGAATATCTTGTCGATTTTGATGCCATCCACGGGAAACTGGCTGAGAAATGCGAGGGTTGAATAGCCGGCCCCGAAGTCATCCAGTACAAGCCGGAAGCCCGCATTATGGAGTGCCTTGATGTTCTTCACCGCCTGCTCCTTGTCATGGGAGATGGCGGTCTCGGTTATCTCCAGCTCAATGTTGTCCGGGGATATGCCCTCTTCAATGATAATGCCTGTATAGGTTTCAACCAGTTTGGGGTGGTTGAGTTGCTGGGCCGATACGTTCACTGCCACGGGCACGGTTCTGTACCCCTCCTGTTGCCAGGCCTTGATCTGTCTACAGACAACCCTGAGACCCCATTCACCGATCTTGTGGGCCAGTCCGATGTGCTCGGCCAGGGGTATGAAGACTGCCGGGCTGATCAGACCTCCGTCATCACCCTTCATTCGCATAAGAGCTTCCGTGGCACATATATGCCCGTTGGCCACATCCACCTGGGGCTGGTAGTGAAAGAAGAAAAGGCCCTCTCTCAGGGAGCGATGAAGGGCCTGTTCCAGACCGAGACCGATAACGTTGATCTGCTGCATCTCTTCCGAGTAGTAGACGTACTTGTCCCGGCCGGTCTGCTTGGCATGCTTAAGAGCAATATCCGCGTGACGTATCAGCGTCGAGGCGTCTGCAGCATCCATGGGGTATAGGCTGATACCTATGCTGGCGGTGATGTAGATGGAGTTGTTGTCGAAGACAAACCCCTCGGAGAGGTGTTTTCGAAGGTAGCTGATGGCCTGGTCGATGCCCCCGGTTCGATCGATGCGGGATATGAATATGGCGAATTCATCCCGCCCTGTGCGGGCGATGGATATGCTGGGCTCATCGACTCCCAGCCAGTCATATACCTGTTGAGAGTGGAGGGCATTACGCAGCCGGGTCGCAACAAATTTAACAATCCCGCTGCCAAGCCGGTCGCCGAAATGCTGATTCAACCGCCAGAATCCGTCCAGGTTGATCAGCACGCCGGCGGCAAAGTACCGGCTTCCATGTTTCTGATCCAGTATCCGGGACACCCGGGACATCCACTCCTGGCGGCTGAGCAGGCCTGTCAGGGTATCAAAAGAGGCCCTGTTGTAGATGCGCTCTTCCGCTTCAGTCGGAATGTTGGGGTTGTGTAACCGGGCCAGTGCGGTAGCAGAGCGCTCAATGACATGTTGCAGCACCCTCATCGTGCGGGTATCGGGGCCGAGATTGCCATGCAACAGCAGCATACCCTTGACTTCATCATCAACAACAACAGCTGATAGCAGTGTTTCAACACTGGCACCTCTTGCAAGCAGGGGACGACGCACTCTCACTGCACGGGCGAAAATACCGTCATCAATCAGTTTATCCAGCAGCTGTTCGAGGAGGTCTGTGTCGGCCTCCTGGTTGCAGTCAGTAGCCTGCAGTGCAAACGAGGCGTCTTCCTGTACCAGCAGCAAGGCGAAAATCCGGTAGGGTGCGACAAGTTCAACCTGCTCGCGCAGCACCTCGGTGAGTTCTTCAAGGGAGCCTGCAGCCTTAAGCTTCTGATCAAAAAAGAGTATGGAGTCGAGCAGGCCTGCGTAGCGCCGGTTCTGTTTCTCCAGGGCTTTGTCGCGCCTGCTCTGTTTCGGGCTGTCAGCCGGCAGCTTCCTGCTCATCCCTAGCCCTCGATAAATACAGTAATGACGTCAGCCAGCCGCTCTTCTGTCTGAATGACTATGTCATCAAGATCAGAGACGGCCAGACCAACCGTTTTCCAGGCTGCTTCGTCCAGTTTTGGAACAAAGTGATTGCCGCTGTTGCCCATGCGCATGGCATTTACCATGAGATCTGCAAGATGTACCGTGGCGGCTTCCAGGTGTTTGCCGTTGTCAGGTTCGTGCATGTGGTGCAGTTCCACCGCCTGGCAGAGGTTTGGCGGCAGATTCCACTGCCGCAGCAGAGCGCCACCTATTGCACCGTGACAGGTTCCAAAGGTCTCCAGCTCGAGCTGTACCAGTGATTTGTTGTGCTCTTCCTGTTTCGGCAGCAGTTCGCTCATCTGCTGGGACTGGTCAAGAAAGAGCACCATGCGTCCTATGTCATGCAGCAGGCCGGCAACGTAGAATTTCTCGACATTTGCCTCGCCGCGGCAGTCTGCAATGGCCCGGGCTGCAAGGCCGCAGGCGATACTGTGTTCCCAGAATGAGCGCATGGAGACAGCGCCAACCGGCATGCCCTGGAATATGGAGAGTACTGCGGTGGCCAATACCAGCTCGCGAATCTCCTGGGTTCCGATGATGGTGGCGGCCCGGTGAATGGTATCTATTTTAGCTGGAAACCCGTAATAGGCGCTGTTGGCCAGCTTCAGGAGGCGTGCGGAAATCGATGGGTCGCTTTGAATCGCATCGGCCAGCTGTTCCAGTGAAAACTCGGGATCATCGAGTACCTCTTCCACCCGGTAATAGACATCGGGCAGGGAGGGAAGGTCAGGGGCCTTGCTCAGCAAATCATCTGGAGCCATTGCGCTTGCTCCCTAAGCGTTTCAGGGCATGCTCCAGGCAGATATCATAGACGGCCTGGATTGCCGGATGCTCGCGATTGGTCAGCATGAAACGCCGGTCCAGCATCTGCTGCAGCTCTCTCTGGAATTGGGATTGGCTATCACTGCCAACTGTTTGCGTTTTTATGGATGGTCCGGGGGGGATGATACGCACACGCTCTATCCCCCAGGACTTGAGGATGCGGATGTGTTTCTGCTGAACAGGGGTTCCCTTGGCGATGAGAATACGACCCTGGGAATCAACAACATCCTGGGCAAATGTCATACCATCATCAAGGTCGGTGATTACCGTCTCTTCCATCGTTTATTATTTGGTTAATGCATCCATACCAAACCTTTTAGTTAGTATATTAGTTTGGTTGAAAATAGCTATAACGCAAGGCATGAAAACGATATTTCTGTAAGAAAAAACCTGTAGTAAAAAAACCTGTCTCAAAATAACTTCATCTGGTCTCCGGTTATCTGTTCAAAAGAGTCATCGACAAAGTAAAGAATGCCGTCGGCAACAGGCTCCAGCTGGCGCTGTATGTAGTGGTCGTAATCAATGGGCGCGGTTTGAAGTTCCTGGGGCTCTGGTCCGTTCAATGTAATGGTGTAACTTATCCATCGCACTTGTTTGCCCAGTTTTTTTGCTGCCTGAACATGTGGGGGGATGTTGCGTTGATACTCGTTTACCGCGCGCCGCAGCCGCTTGCGATAGAGCAGTTCACTGTCGAGTTCACCGTTTTTCAGGCTCAGTACCGTCTCCCGTATATAGTCACGGTAGGGCTCATTGAAAAATATGCGTCTATAGAGCTCACGCTGAAAACCCTGTGCCAGGGGGGTCCAGTCACTGCGCACACTCTCCAGTCCTTTGAACACCAGTTGAAATTCATGATCCCGGTTGCGTATGTAACCCGCGTAGCGTTTTTTACTGCCGGTGTCGGTGCCGCGGATGGTGGGCATCACGAAGCGGATGAAATGGGTTTCGAACTCGATCTCAAGAGCTGACTTCAGTTTGAACTCGCCGGCCAGGATCTCCTGCCACCAGAGGTTCAACCCCTGGGCCAGTTCGTTGCCTGTCTGCTTTGCACGCTCTTCACTGTAGCCTGGACCAAGAAGCACGAATACCGAGTCAGTGTCGCCATAGATGACGCTGTATCCTCTCTGCTCAAGCCACTCCTTGCTTCTCAGGATGATCTGGTGGCCCCTGCGTGTGATGCTGCTTGCCAGGCGGGGGTCATAAAAGCGACAGCCGCTGGAACCCAGTACCCCGTAAAAGCTGTTCATGATGATCTTTATTGCCTGGGAGAGCGATGCGTCACTCTCCTGCTTGGCCTGCTCGCGCAGTCTCCATAGCTCGGAGATGATCTCCGGCAGGATGCTTTCGCTGCGGGAGAAGCTGGCGTCCAGGAAGCCGGGTACCGGGTCATCCCCCGGGCGTGCCATCCCAAGCGGGTCGATGCGAAAGGTGCGGATGATACTGGGGTAGAGACTCTTGAAGTCCAGGACCAGCACATTTTCGTAAAGACCCGGCAGGGAGTCCATCACGTAACCACCGGGGCTGGAGATGTTGTGCCGCTGGGAGCCTGTGTCGAATGCGACTGCACCGGCCCGGTGCAGGCGGGGCAGGTAGAGGTTGTCGAAGGCAGCCACTGAGCCACCCTGCCGGCCAAGGGAGAGGCCGGTCATCACCGAGCGCTGGATAATGAAGTTGAGCAGGTCGGTTTTTTCGAATATCCCCTCCACCAGCCGGCAATCTTCCAGGTTGTAGGCGGCAAGGGCAGGGCGGTCTTCACGATAGAGGCGGCGGATCTCGTCTATTTTCTGATCGGTGGATTCGATCAGCTTTTTACGTCCGAGAAGTTCATGGGCAACGTGTCCCAGGGCGAAACTCTCAAAGGACCAGAAGGCGGCACGCAGGTTGTCTATGCCATCCAGGGCCACCCTGCCGGGTATGCTGGCGATGCGGGGCTGTCCTGGATTCTGGGGTTGAAGTATGCGTGCGGTTTCACCCCCACGGCCCAGGGTGTAGGCCACGCGGTGGTGTCTGCAGCGCCGTTCCAGGTAGTCCAGGTCGAAGTTGACCAGGTTCCAGCCAAGAATCAGGTCAGGGTCAAGTTCAGCAAAGCGTTGAAGAAAGCGCTGCAGAAGCAGCTTTTCATCGCCAAGCCAGGTGATGGGCAGATCTGTCTGCCACAGTTCTGCATCACCCTGCATCAGGATCTCTTCATGGCCCTGGCCGCTGAAGGCGATAGAGAGAATCTCGCCGTCGATGCCGTCAGTCTCAATATCCAGGCTCAGGTAGGAGAGGGCGGGATTGTAATCAACCGGTTTGACGCGGGGGTTGATCAGCTCGGTAAAGCCGTTGCGTCTTCTGGCATCACCCTGCACCGCCAGTGGGGCAGTGACAAAACGCTCCATGAGAAAGCGGTCGTTGGCCTTGATGTCTGACTCGTAGAGAAGGATGCCCTGTTCTTCGGCAAGATCAGAGAAGCGCAGCAGATCCCGCTGCTGGCGAAAATAGAGTGCATCCACCTTCCCGCCGTTCAGGGAGACCAGGTCTACCGGTTTTCGCGTTGCCTGGATGCGGGAGGCTGGAGCGGAATCCAGCCCTGTTTCGTGGTCGATGAAACAGACAGCCTGCTGATTCGTGAACACCAGGCGCAATGGACCGTCACCTGAGGAGAGCCAGTAGACCAGTTCGAGGCCATTGGCTGTATCCCGCCACTGGCGCGTGAGAAGAAAACCCGTGAACTGCTGCATGGGGAGTATTCTGCCAGAGATTCAATAAAGAAAGCTCTGTCCTGGTTTAGTGTCGAAAATTCCGGATGCCGCTACATCGTTACATGTAGGTCGGGCTTTTACCCTCCGGGCACAAGAGCCCGACATGTCAGCCTGAAGACCGACCTGCTTAAAATCAATGAGTTACGAGGAATCCACACTCAACTAGGGCGGCATTAAAAAGAGAACCCGGCTTGCACCGGGTCTTCAGTTATTCAGTGACTGTCCTGTCAGCGATTCACAAGTCGTTGTGGCTGCCGTCGCAGTAGGGTTTGTTCTTGCTGTGCTTGCAGCCACACAGGTAGATGGTGCCGGTTTTGTTTGCCACGAATGCAACCGGGGTGCAGATCTCGGTTTCATGGTGGCTGCCGTCGCAGAAGGGCTGTTTTTTGCTGCGCCCACAGGCGCACCAGTAGTAATCCTTGCCCTTCTCAACTTCAGCCGCATAGGGCGTTTTTTGGGCGATCAGGGGATCCTCACTCATAAAAATATCTCTCTTATGGGTTAATTATATTTATAGGTGCTATATATTAGGCTATTCTGATGGAATCGCCACTGTTTTTTTAGATCGCATCTATGATTTATGTCTGCCGCAGGGTGTGCAGAGGGGGGCGAATCACCATCGGGAAGGTGGCAATAACTCCGGCACTGCCTATTCCCAGTGATCCTCCCGCTATGCCCACCAGCCAGACCCAGGGATTGAACTGGTAACCCAGCCCCAGTATTTCGGTGGATACGAACCAGCCTGTGAGACTGGCACAGAGACTTCCCAGAAGCCCCGCAAGCAGTCCCAGCACAAAAAACTCTATCCCCACGGCCTGCAGCAGCTGGCCCTGCTTCAGGCCGATGGTGCGCAGTATTGCAGACTCCTGGCGGCGGCTCTCGCGGCTGGCCTGGACGCCCGCGTAGAGCACCAGCAGTCCGGCTGCCAGGGTGAAGAAGAAGACATACTCCACCGCCAGGGATCCACGCTCCATGATCTCCCGAACATGACCCATGATGGCGCTCACGTCTATGGCGGTGACCGATGGAAACTGCCTGATGAGACTGCTCAGGGTTTTCTCCCCGCCGGGTGGCAGGTAAAAGCTCGTGATAGAGGTGGACGGATGCTGTTTCAGCAGCCCGGGAGTACCGGTGACGAAAAAGTTGGGTTGGAAGTTGTCCCACTGCACACTTCGCAGATTGGAGACCTTTGCCTCGATGGGTATGCCGGCCAGGTTGAAGGTGAGCCGGTCATTCATCTGGATGCCAAGGGTCTGGGCTATGCCCTCTTCCACCGAGAAGAGAGCTTCATCCAGTTGCCCCTCTGTCCACCATCTACCCGAGACAACAGCGTTGTCACTCTGCAGGTCTTTTGCCCAGGAGAGGTTGAACTCCCGGGTGACCAGGCGCTGGGCGCGATCATCCTTGTAGCTGTCGGCCGACACGCTATCCTGGTTGATCTTCACCAGGCGGGCCCTGAGCATCGGGTAGATCCCCTTGTGCCTGACCTGGTTGTCATTGAAGAAGGTCTCGAGTGCAGGAACATCTTCGGGCTGAATGTTGATCAGAAACTGGTTTGGGGTCTCCGGGGGAATGGTGCGCTCCCAAGTGGATATCAGGTCGACCCTGACGATTGCCAGCAACAGCAGAGCGAGGATGCCCAGGCCGAAGCCGGTGAGCTGAATGGCGGTCATTGCCGGGTTTCTGGCCAGCCCGGCAAGTCCGTATCGCCAGATGGCACTGCCCCTGTGTCGCAGGGGCGATAACAGCAGCACCAGCAGGCGGGCGGTCAGGATCAGCAGCACAAGGGTGCCGATGGCACCCCCCATCACCATCGAGGCCAGCTTAGCGTTGTCTGCAGCCCATAGCATCAACAGGCCCATGGCCAGAAATGCGCTGAGGCCGACAATCCAGAAAGCCGGTGGTGTTGCGCCGAGGTCCCGGCGCAACACCCTCAGGGGCGGGACGCTGCTGAGACGGGAGAGGGGGGCGAGGGTAAATCCGGCCAGGGTGATCAGGCCGGTGCCGAGGCCGAGAAAGAGGGGGTAGAGATCAGGTGCTGGCAGTTCGGCACTGAACCAGTCTCCCACCAGCGCGGCAAGTGAAAACTGGGCCAGGTAACCCCCAAGGGATCCAACCAGGCCGGTCATACAGCCCAGCAGTAGCAGGCGCATAAGCAGCACTTTCCGGATGAATGCCTGTGTTGCGCCGAGGCAGCGCATTATGGCGCTGCTGTCTGACTGGCTTTCAACGAAGCGGTGGGTTGAGAGGGCGACTGCTGCACCGGCCACCAGAACCGCGGCAAGGGCCGCCAGGGCCAGGAACCGTCTGCCCCTGTCCAGGGCATTGCGCAGTTCAGGCCTGGCATTCTCCATGTGCTCCAGTCGGGCTCCGGCGGGCAGCCTGTTTTTAACCCATGCCCTGTACTCTTCGACCGCGCTCCTCTCGCCGGCCACCAGCAGGCGGTGGCGTACGCGGCTGGCAGGGGTTACCAGGCCGGTGCCCGGTATGTCGGCCATGGGCATAAGCACCCTGGGGCCAAGGTTGAAGAGGTTGCCTCCATCTCCACTGTCACGGCTGATGACACGTGATACCTGGAAGCTGGTTTCGCCCAGTGAGAGCGCCTGCCCGGTTTCCATACCCAGGGCTGCGAGGAGGCGGGCACCGACCCACAGGCTACCGGGCTGTGGTGTTTCCAGGGCGGCCTGTTCAGGGGCATTGACAGAGAGGCGTGTTCGCAGCTCACCTCTGAGTGGGTACTCGGGGCTGACCGCTTTTACCTCTACCAGCTGGGTCTGGTCATCACGCAGAATGACGCTGCGGAAACTCAGGGTACGTGCGCTCTGCATACCAGTTTTTGCTGCATGGTCCGAGAATGTTTCCGGTATCGGATTGTTGCTTGATACCACAAGGTCGGCCGCAAGCATCTCGGCCGCCTGCAGCTCCATTGCACGTTCAACGCGGTTGGTGAAGAAACCCACCGCGGTGACCGCAGCCACTGCCAGGACCAGGGCCAGGGTGAGCAGTCGCAACTCTCCGCTACGCCAGTCACGACGAAACAGCCGGAGCGCAAACAGGGCTGCTTTCATGTGACCGACTCCAGGCGACCCGCCTCAATGCGCAACCGTTTGTCGCAACGTTCGGCCAGTTGCTCATCATGGGTCACCAGCAACAGGGCCGTGCCGGTGTTCTCACGCAGGTCGAACAGCAGTTCAGATATATGGTTGCCTGTTGCAGCGTCGAGACTGCCTGTGGGCTCATCCGCAAACAGCAACCTGGGGTGCGCGGCAAAGGCGCGCGCTATGGCCACACGCTGCTGCTCGCCGCCGGATAGCTGGCTTGGATAGTGGTGCATGCGCTGGGTGAGACCTACCTTCTCCAGTGTCTCCATCGCACCGCCTTTGGGGTCGCTGTGATGGGCGAGCTCCAGTGGCAGCATGATGTTCTCCAGTGCGGTCATGCCTGGCAGAAGCTGGAATGACTGGAAGACAAAACCTACCCGTCCTGCTCGCAGTTCCGCCCTGGCATCTTCGCTCATGGACGCCAGTGACTGGCCGAAGAGGCTGATATTGCCACTGCTGGCTTCATCAAGACCCGCCAGCAGGCCAAGCAGGGTGGACTTGCCCGAACCTGAACTGCCAAGGATGGCCGAGGCCTCCCCGCTGTGCAGTGTGAGGTCGATATCCTCCAGAATCGTCAGGTTGCCCCCGGTCGGGGTGATCACCTGTTTGCCGACTTTTTGTGCAGATATGAGAGCCTCTCTTGGGCTAGAATTCTCTATCATGAAGTCTGTAATCCTTTTAGCTCTGCTTATATTCACATCTGTTGGTCAGGCCAACTCCCCTGTAATCCTGGTGATAGGGGACAGTCTGAGCGCCGCCTATGGCATCGAACAGGATGCCGGCTGGATCAGCCTGCTGCAGAAGCGCCTGTTGGAACAAGGCTATCCTCACCAGGTGGTCAATGCCAGCATTTCGGGTGATACCACCTACGGCGGTCTTAACCGTCTGCCTGCCGCAATCGAACGCTCAACACCGAGTCTTGTGTTGATAGAGCTTGGCGGCAACGACGGGTTGCGTGGTTTCAATTTCAACCAGACAAGAGACAATCTCTCCAAGATGATCGGATTGAGCCGTGCTTCAGGCAGCCGTGTTCTGCTTCTGGGCATGATGATGCCTCCTAATTTCGGCAAGGCTTTCACCGAAAGGTTCCTCGGCCTTTACAAGGATCTCGCCGAGACGGAATCTGTCCCCCTGGTACCCTTTTTTCTTGATGGTGTGGCTGACAGGCCTGAACTGATGCAGCAGGATGGCCTGCACCCCACGGCAGAGGGGCAACCGAAGATGCTTGATAACGTCTGGCCCCACCTGGTGCCACTGCTGTAAGGCCTGTTGCTGATAGTCGTTACCCGGTTTCGTGATTAAAGGTTTTTCAGCTGCATCTTATTGAATCTGATGGTGCCGGCTGATAAGCAGTGCTCCCTGTGTGATAATTCTTAGCCATGATCGACATGGCCACCCTCATACCCACCTTGCTGAAACGTCTGCGCGCGTTGCCGGTGGGGGACTACCTGGATGTCCGCAGCTACAAGAGGGACCGCTATCTGCACCTGATAAAAGTGGACCATGATAGCTTCCGTATCGTGGAAACCGGTTTTGAGCAGAGCGACTTCGTGGTCGATGGGGCAGGGCTGAAAAAGAGTCTCAAGGTGCTGGTGAAGCGGGAGTTTCCTCGCAGCAACAAGATACGCCTCTACTCCATGGGGCAATATGAGCCGGGGAAAGCGCAGACCAGGCGACAGAGAATCTGAACCCTATCGTCACCTGGCCTGATGCGGCTAACCGGCGTCTTCTGGTTTTACCGGTTTCAGTTGTCTGGCCCGCTGCCACTGTTCCCGCTGTTTCATTGAGAGACGCACCGCTTCGAGATAGGGCACCACGCCGTTTCTCCTGATAATGCTCCGTCCCTCCTTGCTGTGGGCAAAGCCAATGAATTTATCAAGCTCTTTGGTGTTTTCGTTCTGACGATCGGTGATGATGTAGAGCGGCCGGTAGAGCAGGTATTCGCCCGACTTGATGTTTTCGAAACTGGGGGATTTACCGTCCAGCTTGATTATCTTGAAGTCACGTTTCCGTGCGCTGCTTATTCCGCTCATGCCAATGGCATTCGGGTTTTGTTCAATCGCCTGCTCCAGTGGACCGGATGATTTATAGACATAGCGGTCAGGGAATGTCATCTGATCATCGCCAAAAACCAGTTGACGTATGGTAAGCCCCACGCCCGAGATTTTTCCCTTGCGCGTCAACAGCTCCAGGGGGCGGTCTTCACCACCCAGCTCTTTCCAATTGGAGATTTTGCCCAGGTAGACCTGGCGCAGCTGATCCAGTGAGATGGAGTCAATAGGGTTGCTCTTGTGTACCGCAACCACCAGGGCATCCCATGCAACCGGGCTGAAACGAACGGTTGCCTCAGGTGTTTCTCCCTTGATCCGGTAGCGGCAGGATCCACCAATATCCGCTGTTTTATCTGTGACAGAGCGGATGCCCTTGGTGGCACCTCCACCCTCAAGTGTTATATCGGTGCCTGTTTTAATCTTGTATGCACTGGCCAGTTCGGCCATGAATGCCTTTTTGGTGATACCGCAACCCACCCAGGAGAGTGTCAGGGCGGTTGAGTTGACCGAGTAGGAGATCAATAGAAACGGTAGCAATTTGAGCAGTGTACTTTTCATGGCATCCCTCGATAAATTGATTTCAGTGAATCCTGCTGTCTACTGCTCCCTGTGGGTGAAAATTTCACCCTGGCCCGCTGCAGGCCACGTCGCCCTGGAATCCTAATCCCTTGGGATGTTCCAAGAAATTGAGGAAAACGGGAGTCCTGTTGTGGAAAACAGCAGCCCATCTGGCGATTATCCATAAAAAAACCGTGGAAGGAAGAAAATTCCCATGGTAGTCTCTTCTGCTATCGGCACTGGAGGAGTTGTCGGGCTGGTGTCGACATGAACGAGGGACACTAGGTATCAATATATTTTCAGGAGGAAAAGAGATGTTTCGTTACAAATCACATGCACCGTTCACAATGGTTGTTGTATTTCTGTTCTTGCTGTTGATTGGAGGATCTGTCCAGGCATCCGCGTGCAAGGGTCTGTCCGACAAACAGTGTGCGGCAGAGAGTGGATGCAGCTGGGTCGATGGCTATAAGCGCAGCGATGGGAGAAATGTGTCCGCGCACTGTAAGGCACGTCCCAAGGGAAAGAAGGCGGTAAAGAGCGACAAGAAGATCAAGAAGCAATAAGCAGGTTGAATCTTTTTTACTGATGGATCATGAAACACCCGCCTTGTGCGGGTGTTTCTTTTTATGGATGTGAAGGCTTCCCGGTTATAAGTTTCTTTGACCCTGCGGAGTGCTACTCATCTGCCGTAGGTCGGGCTTCTACCCACAGGGCACAAGAGCCCGACATGTCGGCCTGAAGGCCGACCTACAGGTGTGGCAAGGCGCCTGTTTTGGGAGGTTGTTTATTGGCTCTGTGGCAATGAGTGCCGATGATCTTTCAACCCGTTGATGCGCGTGGGTCGGGCTTCTACCCACAGGGCACAAGAGCCCGAAATGTCGGCCTAAAGGCCGACCTACAGGTGTGGCAAGGTGCCTGTTTTGGGAGGTTGTTTATTGGCTCTGTGACAATGAGTGCCGATGATCTTTCAACCCGTTGATGCGCGTGGGTCGGGCTTCTACCCACAGGGCACAAGAGCCCGACAAGTCGGCCTGAAGGCCGACCTGCGAGGGTTGGGCAGATAGCTTTTCGCTATACGGTTCCCCGGTCGTACAGGGTAAGATTGGTCATCTGATTTGATTGAGGCGTTTGGGAATGCAACAGGCAGGCGGCGTTGAAGGACAGTTGACGATCACCCTGGATTGGGACGGCGAGTACGTCACGGCGGTCTCCATTGCCTCCAGCCGTCCCCTGCAGATGCCGAGGATATTTACCGGTAAGAGCGTTAACTACCTGCTCGACACTCTCCCTCTGCTCTATAGCGTATGCGGTACAGCCCAGGCCTGCGCTGCGGTGACGGCATGTGAGCAGGCCATGGGGATTTGCCAGGACCCTGTTCGCAGCCAGGGTAGGGCAATTCTGGTTCTTCTGGAAACCGCCAAGGAGCATGTCTGGCGCATAAGTTACGACTGGGCCAGGATGGTTGGTGAGGGTGAGTCAGCTGATGCTGTAGCGCGCTTGATGGCGCTGATGGGCAGCTTTCGTGACGTTATCTATCCTGAACTGAAACCTTTCATGCCCGGTGTTCAACCCGGGGTTACTGATCCTGCCCGTCTGGATGCCCTGCAGGCGGAGCTTGAACAGACACTACAGGCGAGTGTTTATACCATACCCCTGGATTCATGGCTTGGGATTGACTCCCCTGAGGGTCTGTTGGCATGGGCATCTGAGGCCCACAGCGTTGCAGCACGTTTCATCAGTCAGCTGGTAGCCAGTGACCAGGTCTCTATAGGAGAGGCGCCATACCATGCTCTGCCGGTTCTCGATGCCTTGACGCTGGACAGTCTGTTGATGTCCGAAGGTGCGGATGCGCTCATTGCACAGCCGACCTGGGAAGGTGAGACCTATGAAACCGGTCCAATGACCCGGGTGGCTGATCACCCATTGCTTGTTGCGCTAAGGCGTCAGTACGGCCATGGTCTATTGGTGAGGGCAGTAGCGCGACTGGTGGAACTTGCCTCTATTCCAGGAGATATCCGGCGGGGTGTTGATTGCCTTGCAAACCACTCCGGCTGTGAATCGACGGATGTTGTTGAACTTGAACAGGGCAGGGGAATTGCCCAGATCGAAGCAGCAAGGGGGCGGCTGATTCACAGGGTAGAACTCGACCAGGAGAACGTGGTCAGCTACCGGATCCTTGCCCCTACCGAATGGAATTTCCACCCTGGTGGTGTACTGGCCCAGGGGCTTGCGGGTATGCATGCCGGGTCGGAACAGGTGATGAGAACCCAGGCCGCAATGCTGATTAATGCCATTGATCCCTGCGTTGCCTACGAGCTTGTTGTGCGCTGATTTAACGAAACGGCTGGAGACACTCTCTACTTGATTGTCCCCAGAAAACCCACCACGTCCCCGAGGTGTTCGGGGGGGACCTGCAACCAGACTCTTTCAGGCATTGTGTAAGCCACCCCACTGGTCAGGCACTCCGATATAAGCTTCAGACTGGCTTGCCAGTTCAGACAGCCATGAACGCTGCCAAGAAGCGGGAGGGCGAGCGTCTGGCAGGCGCGATCTGCAGCGATCTGCATCACCCTCTCCAGGGCCTGCCTGATCCACAGCTCCTTGCAGGAAGGGTCACGGTCCAGATCGTGGATAATGGCCAGCCACCGGTTGCCCTGTACAACCACGGAGCCTGGTTCAGCTTCCCTGTCGAAGAGCATATCCGTCATCACCCTCACCGGATGAGTTGTTTCCGGGCGCGCAGTCGGGTCTGCGCTGAGCACACGCCAGGTATCCTCTTCGAAGAGCGTGGCTGTTACGCTGAATGGTGGCTGTGACGGGGGACTCGGCACAATCTTGGTGTTGCCCAGGGTGAAAGGCTGCATTTTTCCACCACGGATGAGCGTGAGCCTCGGATTATCAACCATCTGTTAACTCGTCGTGAAGCAGTGTTGTGAGGTTTCTTCCATTCTCCTTGGAGTGGTAGAGCGCCTGGTCCACCCGCTTGAGCAGGCTCTCCTTGCTGTCCTTGGCGGTCAACAGGGTGACTCCGCAACTCACTGTCACTTTTCCTGCAGTGGTGAATGTGTGTTGCGAGATGCGCTGCCGAAGCTGGTCAGCCATTCTTTTAATGCCCTGCGCATTGATACTAGAGACCATCAGCATGAACTCCTCGCCGCCCCAGCGTGCCAGTACATCATCACGACGGGTTGCCTCCTGGGTGACGGCCACAAGTTCCTGGAGTACACGGTCACCGACATCATGTCCGAAAGTGTCATTGATCCTCTTGAAGTGATCAATATCGAACATGATCAGGCCAACGCCCATCTCATCGGCATTGTGTTTGCTGATAATCCTGTCCAGCAGTTCATCAAAGCTAAGCCGGTTGTGGATTTTTGTAAGGTGGTCGGTGGTGGCAAGCGCATGCAGTCGGCGCTCCTTCCTCAGCCTGGAGGTGATGTCACGATGGGACTCGATAATCTGCAGGATGTTTCCATCCTTGTCCTTTACCGGTGTGGCGCTTACTTCAAAGTAGAGCTCATTGCCGTCCCCGTCGAAATGACGGTGTACCACGCTCGCTGCTATACCTGTTTCACGGATCTCCCGTATAGGGCAGGGGTCATCTGAGCCTTCACAGGGTGTGGGGCTTTTGTGAGAGAGCTCATGGCAGGTCGTAAGACGGCTCTGATCGCCGGCCTTGAGGTATGTTTTCAACGCAGAGTCGTTGGCCATGATGAGCTGGTAGTTCTCGGCGTCGATAACCAGGGTGGGGTCGGCAATGGTATCCACCACGGTCTGCAGGCCGTCCCTTGCCTGTTCCAGGGCCTCCTCGGCCTCTTTCAGGGATGAGATATCATTGATATAGCCGTAAAAAAACACCTCGCCCTTTTCGTCTTTCAGGAGCGTGGCGTGCTCCTGTACCCAGCGGCGCTGCCCTTCGGCATCGACGATCTGGTACTGCCCCGATGCGGTATCTGAGGCTTCACCCTTGCGCATCCGGTTCAGCATGTTGGTGACCTGTTCGATATATTCCGGTGCCACGATACTGGCATAGGTCAGCTCTCTTGATGTGAACTGTTCCGGCTTATAGCCCAGCTCCGGGTGGATGTTTTCAGAGACATACTCCAGGGGCCAGCCGAAGGCATCCCGGCGCTTTACCACCACCGTGGGGCCGCTTACAAACAGATCACGCTCGTTGTGGATTGATTGATTGAGCGCCTGCACACGCTGTTCCACCACAATGCGTTTATGCCGGTTCGAAAAGACGATCCACAAACCCGCTGCTGTGATCAGCCAGAAGATGGTGAATGTGGAAGCAAGGCCCTCCTGCTGCTCCTCAAGCCGTGCCATGACTGTGGATTGTGGTACATGCAGCATGATCAGCCACTGACAGCTTTCGCACTTTACAGCTTCGGGCTGCTCAGGTTTCAGATGGGCGTAGGTAAATATACCGTCTGCATTCTGTAGCTGCCCCGTTTGATAACCCTTGGTGGCTTCCCATACTTCAGGGTGGTCGTTCTTGAAGTTGACCTCTTTTTTTCCCGGAAACATAAATCCCCACTCGGTGTCACTGGAGTACCCTGCAAGGTAATAGCTCTCTTGATTGAGCAGCAGGGCATGGCCCGGGAACGCAGTGGTGCTTGAGCGGAAATGGTCGAGTATCTTCTGGCCCAGGTAGTTGAGTATGAAAACCCCTTTTCGCTGTCCGTCTTTGGAGAAAACAGGCAATGAGAAGCGGATCATCGGTTTTAACGGAACCTCGATCTGGCGATGCTCGATATTCAGATCCAAGGGAGAGACATAGAGCTTTCCGGGATCAAGATCGGCCGCCTCGGCAAAATAGTACCTGTGCTTTTTGGATTGGAGGCCGTTCTCAGGCGTGACACTGGGAGTGCCGTTGTTGTAGTTGACGCGAACCTGCTCCATCCCTTCCTGGTCCAGGAAGCGTATCTGGTCATAGCGGCCCTTTTCACGGCTGAAAGCAACCAGGTCGTCTGCCAGGTACTGCCTGGCAGCCGAGATCTCATTCAGAAAGGCGTGCAGGGTGTGCTGCTTGCCCAGGAACTGCAGATCGGAAATGACATCCCTGATGTCACCGCGCAGGGACGCCGCCTGTTGATCTGCCATCAGCTGTGACTCCAGGGCAAGCTGTTGCCTGATGGTCTCCAACTGGTTGTAGGTGATTGCGCTGTAGATGGAGACAAACAGCAGGGTGGCCAGGGTGAGCAGCAGGATGAACTTTCTGATTCGCATCAGCCATCACCTTGCCCATTAATCCTGTTCTGGCCGGTTTCACCCTCGGGGTGGAACAGGACCACGGCACCGGTAATGTCACTGTTTTCAATGATCGGGGTGCTGATGAACTCTACCGGGAATGAGCTGCCGTCCTTGCGCCAGAACAGTTCATTTTGTCCACGATGGGTGATCCCCTCCTCGAGTACGCTGGTAATGGGGCATTCGCTGGCGGGGTAGGGTGAGCCGTTCTCTCTGGTATGGTGCCAGAGTGTGTGACTCTCCTGACCGATGAGCTCCGCTATTTCATAGCCCAGCATACGAGCGGCAGCGGGATTGCAGAAGGAGTGAGTACCGTCTGGATTGAGGCCGAGGATGCCGTCACCTGCCATATTCAGGATCAGCTCTTTCTGTTGACCCTCTCTGTCCAGGCGCAGATGAAGCTGTTTCAGCTCATCGATGTCATCGATTACCGCAATAATGTGCTTGATGCGTTCATCGCTGCTCCAGCTTGGGGCCAGGGATATCGCGGCCCAGCGCTTCCCGTTATCTCTGTCCAGAATGCGCACCTCGGCGGTAACCTGCTTGCTCGACTGGCGTCTCAACTGCTCCAGTCCGTTGATCAACAGGTGGGAATCCTCCGGGAATACGATGTCGATAAAGTTCTTTTGCCTCAGTTCAGATTCTGAAAACCGGGTCAGGCTGCAAAGCATCTGGTTCGCTCTCAGAAACTCACCCGAGGAGGAGAGGTTCGCAAACCCCACGGCAGCCTGCTCAAAGGTGGCACGAAAGGCCTCCTGGCTCTTCTCCAACTGCCGGCTTCTCTGTTTAAGGCGCCTGTTCAACAGGGAGAATCTCTGCAGGAGAACAGTTGAAATCAACAATGCAGCCAGGATGACCAGCAGCCAGGCCCAGTAGTCGCGGGCCAGGGACTTGAGGGAGGTAGTGCCGTAAGTTTCGTAGGGGGATACCCTGAGCCTGCGCAGCAGTTCATGAACCGGCTGGTACTCTTCCGGGATGGTCCATCCGCTGATTTTTGCGGCAACCGCTGCCGGCTGATCAGAAGAGAGGGCCAGCAGGTGGTTTGCCACCTCCTTGGCAATGGGAGAAGGTGTTGCACGTGTTTTTGCAATGGGCCATTCAGGATAGAGTCGGCTGGTCACCTTGAATGGAAACTCTTCATCTGATTTGTCGTCGATGACCCGGATTGCATTCGGGCCGACCTTCTCCTCATTGATCATTCGCTCCAGGGTGTCCGAGCGGACGACTCCTGCGTCGACCCGTCCCGATATAACTGCTTCGATCACTGCATCATGGGTGTTGGTGAATAGAACCTCCTTGAGATCGTGCTCACCGATACCCTTTGACTCAAACTCATCCTTGATCATCAGCCAACCACCAAGGGAGGTGGCGTGAACCGCGGCAACCCGCTCGCCCGCCATCTCGTCCAGGTGCTTTGGCTTCGGGGTATCTGCACGGGCCACAAGGGTGCTGCCGAAGTGTGTCAGGGAGAGGCCCTTGGCGTTACGGTTCTCCAGGGTAAGGATCCGGCGGACGCCGTAGCGTACCGTCAGGTCGACATAGATGGCGGAGTTGACGATAACGAACTGGACCAGGTTGTTATCCACCAGCCCCGGAATCTCGTCGAACTGCATTGGAATGATGCGGAACCGGTGCCGGGGCATGCGTTGCTGAAGATAGTGCGCCATGGGGGACCACCGGGCCAGGGCTCTCTCCTCGCCACGCTTGGCCAGAACACCGATGCGGATCTCATCGGCGAACACCGCTCCGCTCACCGTGAAAAGGTGAAGAAACAGGAAAAAAGGCGCAATAATTCTCCAGAAAGCCATTATCGATAGTCTAAACTGCCAACTGTTAGTCGGACGACAGAGATCGGGGAATAATTGATCCCTGTCACTATGCAGTGCTAATTGATGGTATCGGCTGCTGGTTGTGGATTCTTTAGAGAATAGGAGCTTTTTCAGCGGCTTATGACCGCTTGCGCCTTTTGGATGAAATGGTCTTGGATCGCGAGTCGATCTTGGCAAGGATTTCCGCCATCTCATCCGCCTCTGCAGCCACCTGGGCCTGGCGTTGTGCCTGGCGCTCCTCTTTCGCTTTCTGCAGGGCTTCCTTGATGCGCTGCTCTTTTTCAGCAGATGAAGCCTTTCCCGTGGCCAGCCTGTCAGAGGCCGGCTGCTTCCGGGAGGGGGTGTTCACTTGCTGGGTAGGCTTACTCTTTGCAGCTGCGGGTTTTCTGGCGGCGCGTTTTCTCGGAGCGGCACTCTTTTTCTGGCTCGCACGCCGGGCCTCGATGCGCATGATCACCTCGCGCATCTCATCCGTCTCCCTGGTGGAGTGTATCTGGCGTGTCTGTTCACGCTCCTCGCGCTGTTTCAGCAACGCCTCTTTTACCCGCTTCTCTTTCTCAGCGAAACTGGCGCGTCCGCTGGCCAGCTTCAGTGCCGGGGTTTTTTCCCTGGACGGCTTTGCAGATTCCTTCGGTTGAGGTCTGCTGCCGGTTGATGCCCCGGGTTTGGCGGGTGGGGCAGGATCATCCTCCCAGACCGGATCGCTCTCCCTGATCTCATCCAGCATGCGCTTTATATCGCCCAGGGAGGGTTCGCTTTTACCGGTGCTCTCCCGGTGGGTGTGACCCTTGGTACGGATGGGGTGTGCATCGAGCTGCTCTTCGGCTTCCCTTATCAGCTCCTTGACGCCGGCCGGACTCTCCGCCATACCCCACTCTTCGATTCTGAAGGCCGCCTCTCCGTGGGCACGTATATCATCCGGCAGTTTTCCCTCAGCACCATCGGCTGCCTGGTTGATCAGCTGTTCCCACCGCTCTTCCGGAACGCTGCGTGTGGAACCGACGTAAATTTCGCCTGTGACTCTGTTGGTCAGGGTAAATACAATCACGATATTATTTTGATACTGCCGTTTTAGAAGGCGGGGATTATAACGATCGAAAACACAAATGTAAGAATTGACAAACGGCTATCAGTTGATCAAAGGGTGGTATGCTCCCTGTCATAAAGAGGGGCGCTGCCCTGGTTAAGTGTTGAAGTAATTTCCGCAAATAACGGGATCGCTTGTAGGTCGGGTCTCTACCTGCAGGGTGGAAGTCCGATCTATAGCTAACTGATGACATTGCCTGATAAATCGGGCGGGACAGTTTTATTGCCAGGTACTTATGACGAATAGGCTAGAGGGTGTTGAGATCAGGGTGAGAGGCCTGGTTCAGGGCGTGGGTTTCAGGCCTACCGTATGGCACCTGGCCAATGAGTGCGGGCTGGTCGGAGAGGTCTGGAACGATGCCCAGGGTGTGCTAATCCACGCCTGGGGCGATGCTGATCAAGTCGAGCACTTTGTTGCGCGCCTGCAGAAGGAACCTCCGCCGCTGTCCAGAATAGAGGGTCTTGAACGCACGCCACTGACAACGGGTGAAGCTCCGGATGACTTCTCTATAGTCGAGAGCCGCCAGGGTGAGGTCAGAACCGGCATCGTTCCGGATGCCGCCACCTGTGATGCCTGCCTGCAGGATGTGCTGGACCCGGCAAACAGGCGTTATCGTTATCCCTTTACCAACTGCACCCACTGCGGTCCGCGACTCTCCATCGTTCGCTCCATTCCCTATGATCGGGCCACCACCAGCATGTCGGTCTTCCCCCAGTGTCCGGCCTGCCAGGCGGAGTATGTAGACCCGGCAGACCGGCGTTTTCATGCCCAGCCTAACGCCTGTGGCGAGTGCGGACCACAAGTCTGGATCGAGGATCATGAGGGCAGGCGGGTTGAATCCGGAACTGACCAGGATGCAGTTGCCCATGCCGCTGAACTGATCAGACAGGGGGCGATAGTGGCCATCAAGGGCATAGGTGGTGTGCACCTGGCCTGTGATGCGGACAACAGCGAAGCGGTGGACCGGCTTCGCCAGCGCAAGCGTCGTTATCACAAGGCGTTTGCTCTGATGGCCTCCAGCCCCGACATGATTCGAAACTATGCCCGGTTGGAGAGTGAAGAGGAGGCGTTGCTGGGTTCGCCTGCCGCACCCATCGTAGTTCTTACCAGCCAGGGGGGAGAGCAGCTTGCCCCCGGCGTTGCCCCTGGTCAGAACACCCTGGGCTTCATGCTCCCCTATACACCGCTGCACCATCTGCTGATGCTTGGCATGCAGCGTCCCATCGTGCTGACCTCGGGCAACAGCTCTGATGAGCCCCAGTGCACCCATAACGACGAGTCGCGGCAGCGGCTGGGCAGCATCGCCGACTACTGGCTGCTCCACAACCGTGAGATCGTCAACCGCCTGGACGACTCGGTAGTACGCATGGCTGCAGGGGCTCCCCGCATGCTGCGCAGGGCCCGGGGTTACGCACCTGCCCCCATCAAGCTTCCCCCCGGGTTTGAGGGCGGGTCACCCATCCTGGCCATGGGGGCTGAGCTGAAGAACACCTTCTGTCTGCTCCAGGGTGGCAGGGCCATCGTCTCCCAGCACATGGGGGATCTTGAAGATGCCGCCACCCACCAGGACTATCGCCACAACCTGGCCCTGTACCAGGAGCTGTTCGAGCATGACCCCGCCATCATCGCTGTGGATGAGCACCCCAACTACCTCTCCACCCAGTTGGGCAGGGAGCGGGCGGCAGAGCAGGGTATAAGGCTGGAAGTGGTCCAGCATCACCATGCCCATATCGCAGCCTGCCTAGCGGAAAAGGGGATAGCCCACGACTGCGATGCTGTGCTCGGTATCGCCCTGGATGGCCTGGGGTTCGGTGAAGACGGCACCATCTGGGGCGGTGAGTTTCTGAAAGCAGACTATCTCGGATTCGAACGTCTCGCCTGCTTCGAGCCCGTACATATGCTGGGCGGGGCCAAGGCGATGTACGAGCCCTGGCGCAACACCTTTGCCCACCTTGAGCATGCCCTGGGCTGGGAGGCTGTGCTGGATGAGTTCGGTCAACTGGCGTTGGTGCAGTTTCTTCAGCAGAAGCCTGTTTCAAACATGCAGACCATGATGCGGCGCGGCCTCAACAGCCCCCTGGCATCCTCCGCCGGACGCCTGTTCGATGCCATGGCCGCGGCCATAGGCATCTGCCGGGAGCAGGCCAGCCACGAGGGGCAGGCCGCCATCGAGATGGAAGCCCTGGTGGATACTGCTGAACCGCAGGCGGGTGCCTACGGTTATGAACAGAGAGAGGAGGGTGGGCTATGGCTCCTGAGCTGGAAGCCACTCTGGCAGGCAGTGCTGACGGACCTTGCGGCATCTGTGTCCCCAGGCATCATGGCCGCACGCTTTCACGCCGGTGTGGCAAACGCCGTGGCAGAGACTGCCATCAATCTCTGCAGAGCACATCGGCTTGAACAGGTTGTGCTCTCCGGCGGGGTCTTCCAGAACAGGCTGTTGCTGGAGGCTGTGGAGAGAGAGCTGCAGGCCAATGGCCTTGAGGTGTTGATCCCCACACAGACCCCCGCCAACGATGGTGGAATCTCCCTGGGCCAAGCGGCAATTGCTGCGGCCCGCAACATAGCGGAAAGTAACAATACCACTCCAGGTTAGGCTTCCTTTACCATCAGTGGTTGGTTCAAGGGGAGGTAATCGATGTCAACCAGGATGCATGTCTACGGCTACGCGCTGACCATATTTCTGAGCTCTGCTTTTCTTCTGGTTCTGGAAATGGTGGCTGGCCGTCTCATAGCTCCATATGTCGGTGTCTCTCTCTACACCTGGACATCCATCATCGGCGTGATCCTGGCGGGACTCTCCCTGGGGAACTGGATCGGCGGCGTCTGGGCCGACAGGGGCGGTAGCGATAGAAGTGCAGGATTGGTGCTGGTGGGCAGTGCACTGGCCAGCCTGGCGGTGCTGTTGATACTGACACTGGTTGCGCCCCTGCTGCAGGAGAGCGAGCTGAGCCTGCTCAGTATCAGCTTTCTCATGGTGCTGAGTCTCTTTTTTCTTCCCGCCGTACTGTTGGGAATAGTCACGCCGCTACTCACCACCCTGGCCCTGAAACTCGATCAACGCACCGGCCACATCGTCGGCCTGATGCATGCCCTGGCTGCCCTGGGCAGTATCCTGGGCACTTTTGTCACCGGCTACTGGCTGGTGCAGTACATCGGCACGCGCAGCATCATCATAGCCACCTCGATCGGCCTGTTCCTGCTGGCCCTTCCCCTGTTGAGGCGGACACGCCCGGCTGCTCCCCTGGCTGCGCTGGTGGTTGCCGCCCTGCTCAGCGGGGCCATCTGGGTGCAGGATGGTTTTGCAAACCCCTGCTACCGTGAAAGCAGCTACTTCTGCATCAGGGTGGTGGACAGTACACCCGAGGTACCCTTTGGGGAGGCCCGGTCGATGATTCTCGATCACCTGCTCCACGGTACCAATCACAAGCAGGAGCCTGGGCTGCTGCTCGCCCCCTACGTGCAGTTGATGGACGAACTGGTGCTGGAGCACTGGAACGGACACCCCCCCCAGGGGATGAGCTTCTTCTATGCCGGTGGTGGCGCATATACCCAGCCCAGGGCGGTTCAGTCGCTGTATACCGATGCGGAGATAACCGTGGCAGAGCTGGACCCCAATGTTACCGAGGTGGCCCGCGAGCAGCTCTACCTGGATGACAGCGGCATGAATGTCCACCACGCCGATGCACGGGTGGTGTTACAGCAGATGCAGGATGAAAGGTTTGACGTAGTGGTGACCGATGTATTCCATGACATCGCGGTGCCTTACCACCTTGTCACCAAAGAGTATGCCCAACTGGTCAAGGGCCACCTGAAAGAGGACGGTCTCTATACCCTGAACCTGGTGGATATTTTTCCTGATCCAAAACTGGTCAAGAGCATGGTGAAGACCCTGGGCTCGGTCTTCGAGCATGTCCATGTCTGGATTGATAACCTGCCCGAAGAGTCCACCCGTATGACCTACGTGATCTCGGCAAGCGATGCCAGGGAACCACCCGAAGTGATCGAATCCAGGCGGGGTTTCGAACGGGCCTGGGTGCGGATGACCAAGCCGGTGGTGAGCACAGGGACCCCCTTGTCCGAACTCCCCCTGCTGAGCGACGACTATGTCCCCGTGGACCGGTTGGTGTCGACCCTCTTTTTCAGTGAAGAGGGTAAGTGAGCGCGCTCGTCAACTCTCAAAGCAGCGCTTCTGCGCCTTCAAGTATCTCAGCTCCTGTATCCGGTTTTCGGCGGAGATGATGCGGCCCTTCTCCTGGTAATCGACGTAGCCGATGTAGCCGAGTAGGGAACAGAGCCTGACCCTGTAATGAGGATAACCATCCCGATGCGAGAGTTGGCTATCGGACGTTACACAGGACTGGATGATCCGATGCAGACGAAAAAATTGCTGGCATACATTGTGATTATTGAAAGTGACAGCGTTAATTATGAACGACCACCCGCTGCGGATAATACATTCCAGTATTCGAGATAGCAGAACCTGACTGAATAGTACTTTAACGGTTTAGTTATATGGTAAGACCGTTCAAGGGTGTTTGACTGCCGCTCGAAAATAGGAATACACTTCCTATTATTGGTATGGAAGTACCCAAAACAAAGCAACATGGCAATGGATGACCATTAATGCTCAACCTCTACAAAACCGCAAAGTCATCAACAGGAACACACAAGGTCACTACATTGATTTTGTGTTGTCTCATTCTGGTTGCAATTAGCGGCTGTGACTCAGACAAAACACCTTCAGAATCCAGTCGTACCCGGCCTGTGGAATATGGGCCGGATGTGCGCACCATCACCGTTACCGGCACTATTGATCCGAGATTGTCGGCCTGGGTTAGAACAACATACAGACCGACAGAGTATTCAGGTAAAAGGCGAGCGGAATGCACACGATCAGATTTCAATACTGCCAGTCGCAAAGGCTTACTGGATTGGGAGTTTGAGAATATTGTGCCAGATGAAAGTAATCACTTCAGAGTGTCTCTGCCTATTGATTATGTGAAAAAAAACAAATGTGGATATGAGTATGTAGATACAGTTATACGCATTCAACGAGATTATAGGGATGATCGGTATGCGGATATAACCCTGTTAGGAACACATAAAATTCCCCTTGACGTATATACAGGTACTAGAACTGGTATAGGTGGAGGACGACTTCATTCGGGATTTACCTACCCAAAGACAGGCAAACACTACTACCGCCTAGCCCGTGGCAGTCGTATTGAGTGCCATACGGATTTCTATGTGAGCACTAATAGGGCGAGCTTCACCTGCATCCCTTTGGGAGGCGATGGTGATCACGGCACAGATAAGATCGAATCGCAGAACTTCAATGTGGATGTCCTGGTGAATGATGATATCAGTATGTATATCTATGACTCAAGAGTAAAACCAGGCGGTAAAAAAGACCACTTTCGAGACTACGTCCCACCGCCACCCACATTACTTCAAAAACTGAATAACAATATCGATTCACTTTTATTGCTCGAGGAGCAGAAGGATCATAGCGGCCCATAAATATTTTCCAAGGGCTTAATGGAACAGAAAAAACTATGGTAATCGTTATTACATAAATATATTGCTGTTGGTGGAAAGGTTAATCGATGAAGAAATATGGATTAGTGCTTATAGGGTATCTGATGTTTGCTTGCACTGTGGGTACTGCAAGAGCAGAAAACTATGTGCCGTATGGTTACAAATTTGAACCCTATGGTTATGAGATCAATATAAAGCCAAGAAAAGGTAGTGATACTTATCTTAAAGACCCAAATGTATGGGTTTATACAAGTTCATTTGCAGAACGCTTTGGAATGCCTGAAAAGTGGATAGATGATTCTCTTAAAGGTGCAGAAGCTGTTGCTTTTAGAATAGAGAGTTCCAATACAGAAACCTGTGGTTATTTTGGAGATGAAGAGCAGTGTAGGCCGAATATCTACTGTATCTTTGATGTGTACTTGAAAGATGAAGATGGTCGCAAGCTGCCATGGGAATCACAAAAGCCTTCAGAGTGGCAGGACTGGGATAGTTCGATGGGTTTTCTTTCAGCCCAGATAGAAGAGGATCATTGGTATTGGTTTGATGAGTTAAATGATCGGCGCTATGTGCGTCTTGGTTCTGTGGGCCTTCGGTCAGTAGTGTTCGTCGAAGGTCCACCCACAGAAAAACACGGACGCACGCAGGTATTTTCAGGTCAGGGTCCGATGTATGTGCGTGAGTATCGCCGGGATTTTTTTAAGGGTCTGGATCTGATCGAACTAAGAAGTTGCATGCTGCCCAATGTAATGAAACCCGCGCGTATCTATTTTCTTGATCCATTGCCTGATATGTATGAGCCAAAATACAGAGGGTTTAATGGAGAGATTGATTATATAGCACTTGAGGCGGATGAGAGGATTCAAAATGAAAATATGGATGATGGAACACCTCCCCACAAAGTGAATTTACCAGATGCCTACATGTATAGGGTTCGTGATCATGATAAGGCGAATCGGTATCACCGAAGTCTGGCTAAAAAGGCTTTGGAACGATATATGACAGAGAAGAATAAATAGGTTATCCGAAAACATAACAAGCTAAGCCTTTGGGAAAGATTTGAACAGTGGATGTCAGAATAAAACTGACTGTTCAGTATGAGAAATTCAATAAGGATATGGAATAATGACTAATAATGTGACGCTCAGTTTGTTAATGAGAGATTCTTACAATAGTGAGCATGAGCGGGGTGATCGTGAGATTAAGAAGCTAGGGTTTACTAAGCTAGACAAGGGTCGTGACATGCCCAGCGGCTATCAGGGTCAAACTTATGTCAATACAGGAACAAAAACCATTGTTCTTGCTTCTGCAGGGACTAATGGCGATGGTGATGCCGCTGCTGATCTCAGTTTAGGGATCCGAGAATGGTATCACGAGCAGTTTCATGATGGCTTGGAATATGCGAATGAGATTAACCAACTGGTTAAGAATGATCCGCAATATAATGACTACGAGGTAGTCACGGTCGGTCACTCATTCCCGATCAATTGAAATCGACCAGTGTCACCGTATAGACATAGGCTTTCTATTGCATGCCAGATTATGGATAACAAAGAAAAGATGAAAAATATCACCATAAATAACTGGGTACTCTTATATACTACCCTGTTTATTCTGACTTTTCTGTCAGCATGCTCTCCGGCTAGTTCCCAAGACGAATCGCCTTTGCGTAATCCCTTTACCGAAGAACAGCGTGTCAAGGTTGATCTGCGTTTGTTCAACGAGATTGCTGTTCGTAACAGTGGTTGGGAGGGGCGTAGTCAAGAAATGCGTTACAACTTGATTAAACAAATGGCCGACGACGGTTATGAGATAGCTGAGCTTACGATCAGGCTCCTCAATATCCGGGGTATAGACTGGAATATGCCTTTCGACCGCGAGGCATGGGGCCACCTGAAGGTGCTGGCCGATCAGGGTGACGCCGCAGCACAGTGTTTATATGTATGGGCAGGAGCTAAGTGGGACAAGCTCAGTTCACGTAAAAGAGCGGTATATCGAGAACGCTCAGCGTCTCAGCACTTTCCTGGGTGTGCCCGACATTATGCGACAAAGGCCCACCGAGAGAAGCGGTATGCTGATGCTATCAGTCTAGAAATTGTTGCCGCCAAACTGGGTAATCACACATCGCAACTTCAACTTACGAGTGGCTATGCATCGGGCCGAGGAGCATACCCTCTTGACCTTGGAAAGGCTCTCTGCTGGTACGCCATTGCCCAACGTCCAGAATACGACACTGGCCGATCAATTACCTATCGGGTCGATATGAAAGATCAGACACAGATGGCCAAGAAAAAAGGTATTACCTCCTTTACTCCCTACGATCCAGACAGTTGGTGTGAACAGCCGTCCGGACCTGAACAGCCTTTGAACTGAATACAAGGAATGTAAACCATGACTACACCATTTGACAAAGCCCAACAGTGGCAAGACCAGTATGACTCATTAAGGGCCGATAGGCTCAACCTCAAAGCAGCGATGGACAGCTTCGTAGATTCTTATGCAGGCGAAGAGGTTGAGAAAGTTGACGCCTACGCCCAAGCCAAAATGCTGCGCCTGCAGATAGAATATCAGCTCAATTAGTATATCGATTCACTTTTATTGATCGAGGAGCAGAAGGATCATAGCGGCCCATAAATATTTTTCAAGGGCTTAATGGAACATAAAAAAACTATGGTAATCGTTATTACATAAATATATTGCTGTTGGTGGAAAGGTTAATCGATGAAGAAATATGGATTAGTGCTTATAGGATATCTGATGTTTGCTTGCACTGTGGGTACTGCAAGAGCAGAAAACTATGTGCCGTATGGTTACAAATTTGAACCCTATGATTATGAGATCAATATAAAGCCAAGAAAAGGTAGTGATACTTATCTTAAAGACCCAAATGTATGGGTTTATACAAGTTCATTTGCAGAACGCTTTGGAATGCCTGAAAAGTGGATAGATGATTCTCTTAAAGGTGCAGAAGCTGTTGCTTTTAGAATAGAGAGTTCCAATACAGAAACCTGTGGTTATTTTGGAGATGAAGAGCAGTGTAGGCCGAATATCTACTGTATCTTTGATGTGTACTTGAAAGATGAAGATGGTCGCAAGCTGCCATGGGAATCACAAAAGCCTTCAGAGTGGCAGGACTGGGATAGTTCGATGGGTTTTCTTTCAGCCCAGATAGAAGAGGATCATTGGTATTGGTTTGATGAGTTAAATGATCGGCGCTATGTGCGTCTTGGTTCTGTGGGCCTTCGGTCAGTAGTGTTCGTCGAAGGTCCACCCACAGAAAAACACGGACGCACGCAGGTATTTTCAGGTCAGGGTCCGATGTATGTGCGTGAGTATCGCCGGGATTTTTTTAAGGGTCTGGATCTGATCGAACTAAGAAGTTGCATGCTGCCCAATGTAATGAAACCCGCGCGTATCTATTTTCTTGATCCACTTCCAGATACAGACGAGCCGATATACCGATTCCCAGACGGAAGCATTAATAGGCGTAAATATGAATTAGAAAAACAGAAGCGATATGACCTATGGGGTTCTGGTGCTCCGCCACACAAAGTAGTTCTACCTGATGAATACATGGATAAGTTGCGTGAACATGATAAATCACAGCGCCATTATCGGAGTCTGCAGAGTGAGGTGCAGAATAACCTTGCGAAAGTAAACACCACACGAAATACAGAAGAAGAAAACAGACCTGGATTCTGGTCGAAGATCGTTCGGTGGTTATCACAATAATTCCAGCAGTAATTAGCTGAATAGTTTCAAGGAGAAAGGTGATGGCAGACAACGTGACACTTAGCCTGCTGATGCGGGATTCATATAAAGGGAAGCTGGATCGTGCTGGTAGTGATATTGATAAAATAGGATTTAAACTGCTTGGTGATGGTCGAGACCTTCCAAGCGGCTATCAGGGTCAAGCCTATGTCAATACAGGAACAAAAACCATTGTTCTTGCTTCTGCAGGGACTAATGGCGATGGTGATGCCGCTGCTGATCTCAGTTTAGGGATCCGTGAATGGTATCACGAGCAGTTTCATGATGGCTTGGAATATGCGAATGAGATTAACCAACTGGTTAAGAATGATCCGCAATATAAGGATTACGAGGTAGTCACGGTCGGTCACTCATTG
Organism: Sedimenticolaceae bacterium; assembly: GCA_965224515.1. GTDB lineage: Bacteria > Pseudomonadota > Gammaproteobacteria > Chromatiales > Chromatiaceae > Sedimenticola_A. The sequence goes on along the minus strand of OZ245051.1, from coordinate 3,880,997 downwards.
GGTGGTGCCCACGCACAGATGTTTTCGCATACCTATGGATGGGAAGGATATTCCTGGGATGCGCCTAAAGCCAGTCTAATGCTATATAAATTTGGATATATCAACCAACTTGTACAATACAATCTTACGCCAAAGGGCGTACCGAATGGCTTCGTTAACTATACTGAAAAAGGAAGCGTGATTAGTGCACTTCCCCCAGGAAATTTCCATTTTATTGGCTATGAGCATGAAGTTAACCAGGCAGCTGGTGAATCTCTGTTAGTTGAAACTTTATTGTCTGATTCAGGAACCTTGGCAGAAGGTTTGATAAATCATTTTCTGTTCCAGCATTCAAAAGAGCACAGTACCGATTATTTTCTGACACAGCAGGATATAAACGTTGTAGACGGTTGGCATTATGTTGGAGGAACGTATAGCGGTTGGTATAACTCAAAGCCGAATCCCGAAATAGGTCAATTTGATTGGAGTGGCAGGGCATCTGATCAAAAGGCGGCAGAGCTAAATGAAATCAGAGATATGCTGATAGATCATAATGACGGTATCGCGCACTTTAAAGCACACCAGGCGAATAATTATCAATCGCTAGCAACCAATATCCCTTCCTATAGCCCCTGGAAGAATAGCTCAATCTTTAATTATCAGAATTCTGGGTTTGTTACAGTTAATCAGCCCACTACACCATTTCAGGATATAGGCGACCTGTTCGATGCAGAAGAACGTATGCTTCAAGATTATAATGAGGGCTGGGTTACTTACGAAGAGTACACTGCCTTCCAGGATTATGTGCTGGATTATTCCGTGGGCGAACCCTACTACGGAAGTATCTGGACGCCAATTCCAGATGATTTCGGTTTCAGTCCAATCGGCGCTTTCTACGACAGCCAGAGCACTGACTATGACAATGCTCCCTCCATTGCCCACCATACCGGCGTGTTGCTCAATGCACAGAATATATCAATCACCGATCAACAGCTTCAGGTTCTGGATACAGACGGTGACGGCCAACTGAGTACTACCGAGAGCGCGGGTCTCTCTTACTGGCAGGATATCAATGAAGACGGGCATTTGGATGAAGGTGAACTGGTTGAAGTATCACAATCTGTCCCGCAAAGGGACTACGGCTTCTATACACAGGGCAATGGGCAGGTTGGGCCGGAATTCCAAAATGAGCCAGTAAGTACCAGCATAACAGTATCGCCTCATATCCATGCGCCTGTTACCTCCCGGCCTGGTAAGGTCAACCTTATTCAATCTGTGCCCGGTAGCAACTACCGTTCGCTACGCGACTCGGATCATCTGTATATCCTCCCCAACGGTTTCCTAGAATGGATGCCGGATCAGATAAAGATCAACTACAACAACAAGGGCTATCTGATTGGCACGGATGGTGACGATACCTTCGATGGCAGTTACTACGCCAATTATCCCCAGTATTTCAACAGTAATCTTTTGGTTAATTATCTGGCCGGTAACGGTAACGACCTGATGGGCGGCAGCAGCCGTAGTGACCGACTGTGGGGCGGCATAGGGAATGATGACCTGCGTGGGTATGCCGGAGATGACAAGGTTTACGGTGAGCAGGGTGCAGACCAGTTACAGGGCCAGGCGGGCAATGACTATCTCGACGGTGGTAGTGAGAATGACACCCTGTTTGGACAGGTGGGGAACGACACGCTGCATGGCGGTGCAGGCAATGACATCTTGATGGGGTTCACAGCAACCAACGAGGCAAAGCAAACTCTCGGTCCTGGTGAGAGAGATGATGATCACCTATACGGCGGTGATGGTGATGATCAGTTGCATGGCGGACTGGGTACCGATTATCTGGACGGAGGATTGGGTAACGACGAGCTTGATGGTGGTGCAGGCAACGATCTGCTGCATGGCGGTACAGGAAACGACCAGCTTCAGGGGCAGTCGGGCAATGACCGGCTGCTTGGGGAGTCGGGAGATGACAAACTGTTCGGCCAGGTGGGTGACGATACGTTATGGGGTGGAGAAGGAAACGATATTCTGAACGGTTTCACAGCAACGAATGAAACCAAGCAGACTCTTTCTGCAGGCGAAAGCGATAACGATGTGCTCTATGGCGAAGGCGGTAACGATAAACTCTGGGGCGGACTGGGTAATGACAAGTTGGTTGGCGGTACTGGCAACGACCTAGTGGACGGAAGCGCCGGTGATGACCATCTCTGGGGTGGTGATGGCCAGGACCAGTTGCAGGGTGGTGATGGCGCAGACATGTTGGATGGCGGCACGGATGACGACATCCTCATAGCAGGCTCCGGCAACGATACCCTGTTCGGTGGCGGCGGTGTAGACGAGTTGCAAGGCAACGAAGGGGATGACCGGCTGCATGGTGAGAACGATAACGACAAGCTGTTCGGCCAGGTAGGCAATGATACTCTGCTGGGTGGGAATGGTGATGACATTCTAGTCGGGTTTACCGCTAGCAATGATGCAAAACAGTCCCTTGGGGATGGTGAAGTCGATAATGACCTTCTCTATGGTGAGGATGGCAATGACAATATCTACGGTGGATACGGCAATGACCTGATCGATGGCGGTAACGGTAACGATATTTTATTGGGTGAGGATGGCGATGATCATCTCTGGGGTGCCGAAGGTGACGATGAAATACAGGGCAACACCGGTAATGACCGACTAAGCGGTGGTACAGGACAAGACAATCTGTTCGGTCAGGTGGGTGACGATACCATCTGGGGTGGTGATGGCAATGATTTTCTGATGGGTTTTACCGCCAACAATGAGACGAAGCAGAGCCTGAATGCCGGAGAGACGGATGATGATATTCTCTACGGCGGTGGTGGCAGTGACGCCCTTTTGGGTGGTCTTGGCCAGGATGATCTGTACGGCGGTACCGGCAGGGATGAACTGCAGGGTGGCGTGGGAGACGACAAGCTCTATGGTGAGGAGGGCGATGACAATTTGTTCGGCCAGGTTGGAGATGATGTGCTTTATGGAGGGGAAGGCAACGACTTTCTGGGGGGATTTACTGCAAGCAATGAGACAAAGCAGTGGTTGGGATTTTGGGAAAGCGATAATGATCACCTCTACGGCGGTGGCGGAAGCGATGTTCTGGTGGGTGGTTTTGGTGACGACTACCTGGACGGTGGGGCTGGCAGCGATGTCATGGCAGGTGGAGAAGGCGATGATGTCTATGTGGTAAACAGCGTCAACGATACCATCTATGAGACATCAAATGAGGGTTATGACCGGGTGGTTGCCAATACCAACTACCTGCTCAATGCAAATATTGAAGAACTCCGTCTGCTGGAGGGTTTTGATATTCACGGTACAGGTAATGCCCAAGATAATCTCATTATCGGCAATAGTTCCGCTAATATTTTAGATGGAGTAACCGGTGCGGATACCATGATCGGTGGATTCGGTGACGACATATACTATGTTGACGATGCTGGTGATGTGGTTGAGGAATCTAATGGCCAAGGTATGGATACAGTCCAGTCGAGTATCGATATTACCCTGGGCGATAATGTTGAACACCTTGTTTTGCTGGATTATTCAAAGCCGGAAAAGGGTCTTGTGGATGGACAGGATGTTCTTGTGTTCGGCTATCCTAAGCGTAATGAACTCGACTATATGCAGGGCGATGCCGTAGAAGGGTATCAAGGCACCTGTGGACTGACTTCCATTGCAAACCTTCTGACGTTGACTGGTCAGCCGACCACCGAGAGCGATGTGGTCAATGTGGCAATTGACAATAACTGGGCTGTAAATGACCCAGACCTGCCGGCCTACAAGCTCGGTGGTTCCAATGTGTTCGGACAACAGGCCATACTCGACAGCTACGGTATCAGCAATGATGTGGTATTCGGTTATAACGAAGCAGGGATAGCAAATCTTCTGCGTGGAGGGCGCGCTGTCATTCTTGCAGTCAATGCCGGGAAACTCTGGAGCGACACGAACTATATCGGGAGTGGTGCAGTCAATCATGCGGTGACATTGACCGGTGCTGTTCATAATGCCGATAGCGGTGAACTGCTGGGTTTCTATCTGGCCGATTCAGGGCGCGGTAAGGTTGGCGATATGACGCGTTTTGTGGATATAGAGAGCTTTCGCAATGCAGCTGATGTACCCAGTGCATACGCAATACATACCCTCGATCCAGTCAGGCTTTGGGATGAGGATATTGATGGTTCCGGTAATAATAAAGACAACTCAATAGTCGGAAATCGTGGTAGCAACGTACTTACAGGAATGGCTGGGGCCGATGAGCTGTATGGTGAAGCGGGAGGCGATATTCTGGTGGGTGGCCATGGCGACGACAAGTTGTCAGGCGGCACTGGCGATGACGTGTATCGATTCAATCTTGGTGATGGTCACGATACGGTTGAAGATGAAGATGGAACCGATACTCTGATGTTTGGCGAAGGGATTCTGCCAGATAATGTGGTGGTAACGATAGATGGTGCTGATCTGGTATTGGTGATCGATGATCAGAACAGTGTGCGTATCAAAGATAGCGCAGATGGTACGGTTGAAAGGGTGCTTTTTTTCGATGGAACGCTGTGGCATGTGCGGGCCGATGGCAGTGGAGTTAATACCGAGTCCAGCGGGTATGTTTATATTGCTGGTGAGTCAGAAGAGGGAAAGGTTCTGAAAGCGGTAAACACCATTGACGATGCGGATGGGATTGGCGATATCTCATATCAGTGGCAGATAAGTGATGATGGTGCCTTTTGGACAGATGTTGAGGGTGCCCAGTCGGTGGATCTGTTTCTGGCCAATGAGCATGTAGGTAATTACATGCGTGTTGTTGCTTCCTATATCGATGGTCGAGGAAACCATGAAAGTGTGGTTGCTCTGTCGACATCGAAAGTGATGGACGTTAATGATGCGCCCGTTGTGGCAAAGGCTACCGAGGATCAGGAAGTTTCCAGTGGCAATTCCTGGCATTACGAACTACCCGACGACACCTTTTGGGATGCTGATGGAGATTCGCTGCAGTTCAGTGCAGAGCTTGGTGGTGGTGACCCCTTGCCGGAATGGATGCTTTTCGATTCCCACTCGATCACTTTTAGCGGTACTCCGCCACAGGAATTCAATGGGGATATTGCACTACGCGTATTGGCGTCTGATGGCCGTGATACGGCTGCTGCTGACTTTACCCTGACGGTTAATCCGTTGCACAAAATTTTCCATTGGGGTTATGGACTGGATGATGATGTCATAAGTGGCGTTGGTAAAGTTAGAAATAAAAAGTTCTATGAGGTTGATTCGCTTCAGTTTATGGAAGGAGTAGATGCTGGCGACATTACTTGGTGGCGATCGGAAGCTAACTTGATGGCCACCATTAGCAGTCAGGCGCATGGAAAAGAGACGTTGACTATTCAAAACTGGTTTTCCAGGAAAAATCACAAGGTTGATGAAATCAAGTTGCATGACGGTACGATGCTGGACATGAACAATATCGAATCGATCCTGGTTATTCCAGGTTCTGAGTCTGACGACGCTTTGTATGGGGTAGATCAGAGGGATGACTTGATCAATGGCTTTGGTGGAGATGATAGCCTCTATGGCAATGGGGGCAATGATACTCTGGATGGTGGATCGGGTGATGATTCTCTCACAGGTGGTGCTGGAAATGATGTCTATCTCTGGGGTAGAGGGTCAGGTAGCGACACTATCCATGATTATGATGCGGCTGACAGGAGGGATAGCACTCATGTGGATACCCTGGTGTTTGGTGAGGGTGTCAGTGCCGAAGACATTGCATGGTCGCGGCAGGACGATAATCTGGTTGCTGCGCTCACAAATAGCGATGGTGAAGAGGAGTCGTTGACATTGAAAGGCTGGTTTGTCGTGAGTCATAACCAGGTGGAGGAGATCAGGCTCAATGACGGATCCTTGCTGGACAAGTCGGTAATTGAATCATCCATCATGATCCGTAATACAGAGTATGACGACAGGCTCTATGGTTTGACTGATAAGGATGACCTGATGTACGGCTTGGGGGGGAATGATTACCTTGATGGTGAGAGTGGTGACGACTCACTGGATGGCGGTTCTGGAGATGACCAACTTGTTGGTGGGGCTGGGAACGATATATATCTCTGGGGTCGAGGTTCAGGAAACGACACCATACGTGATTACGATTACTCAGATTATAGAAATTCGAACCATATCGATACCCTTCAATTTGGTGAAGGCGTAGATGCTGAGGATATTGTTTGGTCCCGTGTTGGGAATGACCTGAAGGCTACAGTGATCGATCAGGAGGGTGGCAGTGAAGCGCTGACTATCAAAGACTGGTACCTCGCAGGTTATCACCAGGTGGAGCAGATCAGAATGCATGATGGCTTAATGCTGAGTAAGGAGACTATAGAAGCATCAATCGTGATGCAGAGTACGGAGACCAATGACTGGTTATATGGTTCGGCAGCTAACGATTTACTCGATGGACTGGGAGGAGATGACTACCTTTATGGTGAAAGTGGGAACGATACTCTGGATGGTGGAATAGGCGATGATCACCTGGACGGTGGTGCCGGTGACGATATCTATAAGTGGGGGAGGGGGGCTGGTAGCGATACTATTGTTGACGACAATTATGTTGATCGCAGGAAGCTTTCGCATGCTGATACGCTTCAGTTTGGTGAAGGAATTGTTGCTGGAGATATCATCTGGTCGCGCCTGGGCTCTGATTTGATTGCATCCCTACAGAACCAGAATGGAGCAAATGAGAAACTGACGCTGAAGGACTGGTTTATTGGGGAGCGCTACCAGGTGGAAAAAATTGAGCTTCATGATGGCACCTTATTGAAAAAGGGGGATATCGAGGCATCCATCCAAATCGTTGCAACGGACTCAGATGACAAACTGTATGGAATGAACGGACAGGGTGATTCGATTAACGGACTGGGCGGTAACGATTATCTGTATGGCGACAGTGGAAACGATATTCTCAATGGCGGTGCTGGAGATGATCATCTGGAGGGTGGCGCTGGAAGCGACACCTACATGTGGGGGCGAGGATCAGGTAACGACACGATTGTTGATTATGACTTTGCCGACCGCAGAGATCATACGCATTCGGATACTCTGAGATTTGGCGAAGGCATTGATGTGGAGGATATATCCTGGTCTCTTAGTGGCAGAGATTTAAAAGCCTCACTCACAGCCGATAGCGGGATTAAGGAGACCCTAACCCTGAAAAACTGGTATTTCAGAAGCCATCATCAAGTAGAAAATATTATGCTTAATGATGGTTCTTTGCTGGATAAATCGGATATTGAAGCTTCTGCAGCTACTGAGGGTTCAGCTGCAGGAGATATTTTGTACGGTTCAGATAGTAAAGCTGATGTGATCTATGGGCTGGGTGGTGATGACCGAATGTATGGTGATTATGGCGATGATACTCTCATTGGTGGTAGTGGATCTGATCATCTATGCGGTGATGGAGGAAAGGATTTATTGACTGGTGGTGCGGGTGCAGATGTTCTCCGTGGCGGTTTTGGTGAAGATGTTTTTCAATACCAGGCATTGTCGGATAGCACTTTAGGTGCTGTGGATATTATTGTTGATTTTCAGAAAAACGTGGATGTCATAGATCTGCAGGCACTAAGTACCACATACTCGGATCTCTCTATAACGGAGAGTGGAGATTTTACCGATATTGAGCTGATAGATTCAGGTTTCGCTATTCGTTTAAGTGGAAACCATGGTGATGTGACAGAAGATCAGTTTGTTTTCTAAACAAGTCGTATGTTGGATACTTGTAATCGGATCAAGGCGGCTCTCGGCGAGAGCCGCCCGCTCTTCCTTGGTGCTTTCTGGTTCGGCCTGTTCATCAATGTACTGATGCTTGCTGTGCCCCTCTATTCACTGCAGGTGCTCGACCGGGTGCTCTCATCCGGCTCCACCGACACTCTGCTGATGCTCTCCTTGATCACCGCTATCTTGCTGCTCTTTATGGGATTGCTCCAGGGTTTCAGAGCCCTGGTCTTCAGTCATATTGGTCGCTGGCTGGACGACAGGCTCTCCATGGATCTGGTGCGCAAGAGCGCTGTGGTGGCAGTACAACGGCCCAATATCGGCACCCAGCCGATACGTGACCTGGCCACCATCAAGAGATTCGTCATCTCGCCGGCCATGAGCAGCGCCTTCGACGCCCCCTGGGCTGTGATCTACTTCGTGGTCATCTTCATGATCCATGTCGACTTGGGCATCGCCGTGGTACTGGGTGCCTGCATTCTACTGGTGGTTGCGCTGCTGGCCGAGAGGATGCCTGCCAAACTCAGTGCCGCAGCCAACGACGAACAGATCAAGTCCATGCAGGCCCTGGATTCGGTAATCCGTAATGCAGAAGTGGTGCGCTCCATGGGGCTGCTCGACAACGCCGCCGCACGCTGGCAGAGGCACAATCAGAAAGCCCTCGGCTCTGGGTTTTCAGCGTCCAACATCAATACCGTGATCACCCACTCCACCCGTACCCTGCGCATGGGGCTGCAGGTGTTGCTCACTGGGTTGGGCGGCTACTACGTGCTTGCAGGCGAGATGTCTGCTGGTGGCATCATCGCTGTCTCCATCCTCTCGGGCAAGGCCCTGGCACCTTTTGATGCCGCTGTATCCATCTACCAAAGCTGGATCGGCGTCAAAAAGGCCTATGGGCGGCTGGTCGATCTGGACCAAGCGGTGCCTGACCATTGGGAGACCACTCGCCTGCCCGAACCTCAGGGTAGTTTGTCAGTGGAAAAACTCACTTACCAGGACAAAACCTCTGGTCACTGGATTCTGCGCGGTATCAACTTCAGTGCCCACCCCGGTGAGGCCATCGGTATCATCGGCCCCAGTGGCGCAGGCAAGACCACTCTGGCCCGCTTATTGGTAGGTGTGTTAAATCCCACCTCCGGCGCTGCGCGTCTCGACGGTGCCGCTTTGCACCAGTGGGATCATGAGCAACTTGGTGGCCTCATTGGCTACCTGCCCCAAGGTGTCGAACTCTTCAGCGGCACCATCGCTGAGAACATCGCCCGGCTCGACCAGGAGGCCGAAGACGACGCCGTGATCGAAGCGGCCAAGACTGCCGTAGTACACGAGGCGATCCTTCAATTACCCAGCGGCTATCAGACCGATATCGGCACCAACGGCGCACTGCTCTCCGCCGGCCAGCGCCAGCGTATCGGTCTTGCCCGCTGCTTCTATGGTGGACCCAAGCTGGTGGTGCTGGACGAACCGAATGCCAACCTCGACAGCGAGGGTGAACTGGCGCTCTCACAATGCCTAGTCAACGCCAAGCGCCAGGGCATCACCACAGTAACCATTGCTCATCGTCCCTCGGTGCTGCAGAACGTGGACAAGATCCTGGTGCTTCAACATGGAGAGGCCAAACTGTTTGGCCCAACCGAAGAGGTCATGGCTCAACTCGCTACGGGAGGTAACAAGGTACAGCCTCTGAGGCCGCCTGCAAGAACGGAGGCTGGGCATGGCGAGTGAACAACCGCCCGTATCCAACACCGGAGGCTTTAGTCTCTTCAGATACCGGTTCGAGAGCGCCGGGCGCGGTCCGGTCTTCTGGGGCTTCGCGGTGCTGGTACCGCTACTGATCATGTTCGGCCTCTGGGCGGTGCTCGCCCCCCTCAACGCAGCGGCCATCGCCAATGCCGAAGTAGTACTCAATGAGGACAGAAAGAGCGTTCAGCATCTTGAGGGGGGTATCGTCGAATCCATCCTGGTACAGGAGGCCCAAGTGGTGGAAAAGGGCGAACCGGTGCTCATCATCCGCGACATCAGCCAGCGCACACAGATCGATACCCTCAAGGACCAACTGGCCAACGCCAGGGCCCTTAATGCACGGCTGATTGCTGAAAGGGACAATGCCCAAGTTCCCGACTTTAGCGGGATCGGCCTAAGACTCGATCTGAGCGGCGAGATGCTGGAGAGCCTGCGCACAAGCCAGCAGAGTCTGTTTCAGACCCGCAAAGCCTCCCTCACCACCAAGATAGAACTGATCAAGGCCCGAAAGAAGCAAGCTGGAAAAGAGGTGGATGGGCTCAACTTTCAGCTTACCTCCATACACAAGCAACTGGCCATGACCCGTCAGGAGTTCCAGGGTATCAACAGCCTCTATGACAAGGGCATGGTTACTCTTACCCAAAAGCTGGAGATGGAAAAGACCATCGTCGACCTGGAGGGGCGCATCGGCGCCCTGACTGCTAACATCGCCGAGCTTAGACAGGGCATTGTCGCCTCGGATATCGAGATCATCGACTTGAAGCAGGAGCGCCAGAAAGAGGTACTTGCAGAACTGCAGGCTAATGAGTTGGCCATCCAGGAGTTGAGTCATCAGTTTCGCGTGATCACCGATGCCCTGGAACGCACCGTTGTCAAGGCCCCGGTGCGGGGCATAGTGATGGACCTGCAGGTGCACACCATAGGCGCCGTGGTGGCGCCCGGGCAGCGTATCCTCGATGTGGTGCCCATGGATGACCGTTTGATCCTGGAGGCACGGCTCAATCCCAACGATATCGACATCGTTACTGCAGGCACCAAGGCCAAGGTGATGCTAACTGCCTACAAAGCCAAGAAGGTACCGAAGATAGATGGCGAGGTGATTAGCGTATCAGGGGACATCCTGACCGATGTAGTCAGTGGTGAGCGCTATTTCCTGGCGCGGGTGGTGGTGGACGACTCCATTTTCAATAAACTGAAGAACGACATCGACCTCTACCCCGGTATGCCGGCGCAGGTGTTCTTTCTGGCTGGCGAACGGACCCTGGCTGATTACCTGCTCTCACCCATAGTGGATGCGACCTACAGGGCTTTTAGAGAGGAGTGATATGACAGAACAGAAACAACAGGAGCAACCGAATTTACTAACTAAAACGCCTAAAGGCAGGTTGCATCAGTTACTGGGTGAGTTGGTGTCTTTGATGCCACTCTCATCGTCACCTAACTCTCAAAGCAGCGCTTCTGCGCCTTCAAGTATCTCAGCTCCTGTATCCGGTTTTCGGCGGAGATGATGCGGCCCTTCTCCTGGTAATCGACATAGCCGATGTAGCCGAGGGCGGCGTAGGCCGGCCAGAGGATGGTGGTGCCCACCATGACGCTGGCGCCGGTATAGGGGTCCTCATAGAAACCGGGCTGGTAGCTGTAGGTCCGGGGCTGCAGTGCGACCATTTCCTGTTCGAGCTCGATGCAGCTCTTGGCGCTGTCCATCTGGTCCGGGTACGGAACGTGGGGTTGGCGGTAGAGATCAAATGCCTGGGCTGTAGGGATCAGGCAGACGAGGGCCGGCAGCAGGGCGTTTTTCAGGTGTTTTTTCAGGCTCATGTTCTTCCCCTCGCTGTGTTCAGGGTGGTTGTTATTGGCGCTTTCCTGGTTAAGGGTTGAAGCGTCTATCTGGCTTTTGTTGGTCGGGCTTCTGCCCGACATGTCGGCCTGAAGGCCGACCTACGGAAATTCAACTTACCCTCGCAGTATCTATGGTGGTTGTCTTTGGCAATGTTCCGGTTAAGTGTTGAAACGAATCATGGGTGTCTATTTAGCCCTTGTAGGTCGGGCTTCCACCCTCCGGGTACAAGAGCCCGACATGTCGGCCTGAAGGCCGACCTACGGAGAATCAACTTACCCTCGTAGTATCTATGGTGGTTGTCTTTGGCAATGTTCCGGTTAAGTGTTGAAATGAATCATGGGTGTCTATTTAGCCCTTGTTGGTCGGGCTTCAGCCCGACATGTCGGCCTGAAGGCCGACCTACAGAAAATCAACATTTGACCAGGACAGCGTCCTAATTCTTATATCGGCCCGGTTTCCGGGTTTCTTAAACCCAGTGGATTTGGCGATTCAGGGAGATTATGTGCCAGATTGTGAGATTTGTCATAAATACAGTGTTTTATGAATAGTGGAATCCAATTACTTATATACTAATATTCCATAAAATCCTTGATGTAACGGATAAAGCAGTATGGAAGTATCAATCGACGACCTGGAGTTCGAGTTCACTTTGAGGCCCGACTCCGACCCAAGCCTGAGCCCGTACGTGATCGGTTTCAGGGGCAAGGCCCTTCTCTGGGACGACCGGGACGGGTGCGAAAAGGTTGTCGCTGAACTCCGGGGTTACCGGCTGGACCTGGCGTCTGCCACCATGGACGGCCTGGATCAGAATATTCTGCTCGACTCGGTCTGTCCCGAGATCGCCGAATTCTCCGAAACCGTGTTTGAAGAGTCAGGCTGCCACTATCTTCACCGCCTGGCCGACGGTTCTATCCGTACCCAGGAGTATGACGGCCTGGTCTGGATCAACGAAGTTGTGGTGGAGCCAGCCTACCGTGGGCGAAATATCGGCACATCGCTGCTGGCCCGAATCGGCCAGATGATAGACCTTGAGAACTGCATTATCGGCCTGAAGGCTTACCCGTTGGATGATGAGATCGGCAAGCGGAAACCCAAGGAGCAGATACGCAAGATCAAGCGTTTCTATGAGCACCTGGGCTTTGTCGCCGCCGGCGGTCATTTCATGGTGAAAGAGGCGAGTCACTGCGAGGTGATGAAGAAGCGCCTGGAGTGGCGCCGCAATCACCAGACCGGTTATGTTGTCGAAGTGGGTGTGCCACTTCACTAGTGGACTGGCTGAGCCTGACCTTATGTCCGCATGGCCCACCAGGCCCTAGCGCGGCAGGGTGACCCGGGCTTCCAGTCCCCCGTCTTTTCCCCTTTGCAGACTCACATCCCCGCCATGGGCGCGAGCGATGTTGCGTGCAATTCCCAGCCCCAGTCCTGATCCCCCGGTCTCCCGGTTGCGGGACTTCTCGCCACGGAAGAATGGTTTGAAGAGGTTTTCCAGATCCACTTCGTCAATCCCCGGACCCCGGTCCTGAATCACGATGCTGACCTCTTGCGAACTGTCTTCGACCCTGATCATGGCCTCGTCACCATAGCGCACAGCATTCTCTATGAGATTGGCCAGGCAGCGTTTGAGTATCAGTGGACGTCCTCTGTAGGGTTTGACGCTGGACTCATCGACAGTCACCTTCCAGCCCAGTTCGGTCATGTCGTCCTGTAGCGCCTCGATCAACGCCATGAGATCGAGATCAACCGGGGTTTCGCTGCTGTCTGTCCCACGCATGTAGTCCAGGGTGGCAAGCACCATCTGCTCCATCTCGGAGAGGTCGTTTTCAAACTGCTTTTTAAGCTTACTGTCCTCCAGCATCTCTGTACGCAGCCGCAGGCGGGTGATGGGGGTCTTGAGGTCGTGGGAGACCGCCGCCAGCATACGGCTGCGGTCTGTTATGTATCGCTTCAGCCGCTCCTGCATGTTGTTGAATGCGCGGCTTGCCTGGACTACCTCTTTGGTACCGGTCTCCGGCAGGGGCGTGTGGTTGATATCACGGCCCAGTTCGTCGGCCGCCTCGGCCAGTGTATTGAGAGGGCGGGTCAGTTGTCGAACGGCAAACAGTGAGATGGCAACAATGGCCAGCAGCACCGCGATCAAGGTGGCCAGCATGCGTGCAGGCCAAGTCTGTATGTCTTCCGGCAGGGGTCTCAGGATGCTCAGCCACTTGCCGTCTGCGAGCTGCACCTGGACCTGGAAGCCGGTGGGTCGCATGTGACGGGGCATTGCCATGCGGGGTGGGGGACGGTGTTCCATGCCCCGGCGCTCGCGCCACTTATCCATCGGTATGGTCTCTATGGAGACCAGGATCCGGGAGTGGTCCCTGAGGTGTTTCTTGAGCCGGGACTCAAGGTTCTCTGATCGCCTGGCCTGGGGGCGCAGGGGCAACGAGTCGTCGTTGAGGCTGATGCGCAGGGTCGGCGATCTCATGACGGTGATGATCTGCTCGCGACTCTGGGGCGGCATGCTCTCCACCAGGTTCACCAGGGAGGCAATGCGGTGCATCAGGTTGAATCCGAAGTTGTCGCGCAGTACCTGGTAGCGGTCCCTTATAAAGAGGGTGGCGCTGATCACCTGGATCAGAATCAGGCCGATGATCAGGATCATCATCAGGCGGCCGAACAGGGAGCGGGGCAGCAGTCTCATTCAGGGAGCCCCCCATGACCGATCCTGGCCGAAAGCACATACCCTTCGCCGCGAACAGTCTTGATGATGGTCGGTTCCTTGGGGCCGTCGCCCAGGCGTTTGCGCAGCCTGCTCACCAGTACATCGATGCTTCGGTCGAAAGGGTCCGCCTCCCGGCCCTGGGTCAGGTCCAGCAGCTGGTCGCGGCTCAGGATGCGGTTGGGGTGGTCCAGGAACACTTTCAACAGGCGATACTCGGCCCCGCTCAGGGGGGATACCACGCCGTTTTTCTCAAGATGTCGTGCCACCTGGTCCAGTTTCCAGCCGGCGAAGAAGAGCGGTGTATCGACACCGTTTTCCTGCTGTGGCGCCAGGTTGTGGAAGCGGCGCAGGACGACCTTGATGCGCGCAAGCAGTTCTCTTGGATTGAAGGGTTTTGGCAGATAGTCGTCAGCACCCATCTCCAGGCCCAGTATGCGGTCCATTTCGTCGCCACGGGCGGTGAGCATAATCACCGGCACCTGGGATTTGACCCGCAGGGTGCGGCACAGCTCCAGGCCGTCTGTGCCGGGGAGCATCAGGTCCAGCACGATCAGGTCGATACGGGACTGCTCAAGGGCACCCCACATCCCCTTGCCGTCACCCACGGTGGAGACACGGTAGCCGTTCTGCTCCAGGTAGGTCTGCAGCAGCTTTCGTATCTCCCGGTCATCATCTACAACGAGAAGGTGTTGTTGTCTCTCCATGGCTCTATTTATACCCCAACCTTTGTTGCGCCTCCCGGCTTTTTTGTAAGTCAGTGTAAAAATCGGCTCCCTGTTACATTGGCTTACAAAACCCCGGTTTTTCTGAAATCCTACGCTTACATTTAGCTGGTCTTATAGATCCTGCAGGGGGATGAACCCCGAATGATCAACAAGGAGATCAGGATGAAACGTTCAAGCAAAATCATTATCACCACCGTTGCCGTGATCGGCATCACCGCAGGTTCACTCTCCATGGTTTCCGCCGGCGGCCGCTGGGGCGGCAACTGCCAGCAGGATGGAGCACAATATGGCCAGGGATTTCGTGGTCAGGGCCCCAAGGGGCAGTTTAACCGGGCTGGTATGCAGGGCCCCACTATCGAGCGCCACCAGGAGCGTATCGATTACCTGAAATTCAAGCTGAAGATCACCGAAGATCAGGAACCCGCCTGGCAGGCTTTTGAAGCCACCATGCTGGAGAAATTCGGTAACCGTGTCGAGAAGTTTGCGCAGCGTGGAAGCAAGGCTCAGCTGCCAATGAATGAGCGGGTTGAGTCCATGCGTGAACGCGCCACCCAGATGAACGCAATGGCTGATGCTATCGATAAGCTCTATGGAAGCCTGACTCCTGAGCAGCAGAAGATCGCCGACGAGATGGGTCCCATGGGGCGCGGTGGTCGTATGCAGGGTAAGCGCTTCTGATTAAATAATTTGCGCTGGTTGGAGATCGCCCGGGGGACCGGGCTCCTACAGAATTTTTTCCCGGTAGGAGCCGTGTCCTCACGGCGATATAATCAATCGCAGACCAGTTCTTCGCGGTTGCTGAACTGCTCCAGGGCTTGGGGGTTGGCCAGGGCCTCGATGTTTTTCACCGGTCTTCCATGAACCACTTCCCGTACTGCAAGCTCCACGATCTTGCCGCTCTTGGTGCGGGGTATGTCGCCCACCTGTGCCACCACCGCAGGTACATGACGGGGCGTGGTGTTGGACCTGATGCGGGTTTTGATCCGGTCGGTGAGCGGCTGGTCCAGCGCAATCCCTTCTCTGAGTCGAACGAACAGTACCACCCGCACGTCACCTTGCCACTCCTGGCCGATGACCAGGCCTTCCACCACTTCGTCCAGCTGCTCCACCTGGCGGTATATCTCTGCTGTACCGATGCGTACGCCACCAGGATTCAAAACGGCATCCGAACGGCCATAGATGACCACTCCATCGTGGGCCGTCAGCTCGACGTAATCGCCGTGGCACCAGGTATTTGGGAAGCGATTGAAATAGGCGTTGTGGTACTTGCTGCCATCAGGGTCGTTCCAGAATCCCACCGGCATGGAGGGGAAGGGGGCGGTGCAGACCAGCTCCCCCTTTTCACCCCTGACCGGTTCACCCTCGTCGTTCCACACCTCAACCGCCATACCCAGTCCACGGCACTGCAGCTCTCCCCGGTAAACCGGCAATACCGGATTGCCGAGGGCAAAGCAGGAGATGATGTCGGTGCCGCCGGAGATGGAAGAGAGGCAGATGTCGGCCTTGATTTTGCCGTAGACATAGTCGAAGGCTTCAGGGACCAGGGGTGAGCCGGTGGAGCAGAGAGTGCGCAGGCTGTGCAGTCGATGGCTCTTGCGGGGTTCAATGTTCGCCTTGTTGAGAGCGTCGATATATTTTGCCGAGGTGCCGAAAAGAGTCATCTTCTCTGCATCGGCGTAGTCGAATAGTACGTTGCCATCGGGATAAAAGGGCGAGCCGTCGTAGAGCAGCAGGGTGGCCTCGGCGGCCAGCGCCGATACCAGCCAGTTCCACATCATCCATCCGCAGGTGGTGAAGTAGAAGATGCGGTCTCCCGGTTTCACATCGCTGTGCAGGCGCAGCTCCTTGAGGTGCTGCAGCAGGGTGCCCCCCGCACCGTGAACGATACATTTGGGTACGCCGGTGGTTCCGGATGAGAACATGATGTAGAGCGGGTGATCGAAGGGGAGCTGGGTAAAGTCGATTTCGGATGGGTTGAAACCATCGAGAAATGCCTCAAGTGTTACTGCTTTCTTCAGGTTGCCGGCCGGGAACTGCTCCCGGGTGTAGGGCACCAGGACCACTTTCTGAAGCCCCGGTATGGCCTCTTCCACCCTGGCGATATTCTCCAGCCTGTCGAAGGCTTTGCCGTTGTAGAAGTACCCCTCTGCAGCGAACAGCAGCTTCGGCTCTATCTGGCCGAAACGGTCCACCACGCCATTTACACCAAAGTCAGGTGAGCAGGATGACCAGATGGCGCCGATGCTTGAAGCGGCCAGCATTGCAATCACCGTCTCTGGCATGTTGGGCATGTAACCCGCTACCCGGTCGCCTTTCTCTACCCCCATGGCTCTCATGGCCTGGGCGAAACGGGAGACCTGGTCATACAGATCGCACCGGCTGAGGCGCCGCTCCACCATGTCTTCGCCCCGGAAGACAATGGCATCCCGGTCGTCGGGACTGCGCAGCAGGTTTTCCGCAAAATTGAGTCGTGCTTCGGGGAACCACCTGGCACCAGGCATCTGCCGTGCATTTTCCAGCAGGCGCCCGCCCCTGGTTTCGGCAATTACCTCTGCATCGTCCCATACCTCGGTCCAGAACTCTCCGGGATTGCTGAGAGACCAGCGGTAGAGGGCCGGGTAGTCCGACAGTTCAATGTTATGCTTGTTTGCGACGCTCCTGCTGAACGCAGTGAGGTTCGCCTGTTCGATATTTCCACTCCCTGGTTTCCAGATGGGATCATCCATTGGCCACTTCCTGTCTGTGTCTGATTGTTGGGGGATGAGTTAATCCTTATCGATGCCGAGCTCAAGCCTGAAGTTTCGTCCCTCCTCATCCTGGACCTTGTGGAAGAAGGGGCACTGCAGACACTTTGTGAACTTTTCACCGATGCTTTGAATACAGTGAGAGTGGTTTACTGACCAGCAGACACGTCCTGCTGCCTTGCCCTTGTTGATGCCGTCACTCTGCTGCTGTGTGGCAGTTGGGCAGATACCAAGGGAGCGGGCGTTGTCGCCACCTGGCTCACGGCCACATTTAAAAAACTCCCAGCAGTTGACTGGACTCTTCATGAGCTTTGAGAACTTTATCCTTCACTGACAAGTTTATTTCTCAGGCACTCGCCCAGGTAACGACAGGCATCGGTGGCGGTGAAGATGCCCACCAATTGGCCCTCTTCGGTGATGAGAACCGACCCGATGTGCTCATCTGCCATGTGCAGCGCGACCTCGTCCAGGGGGGCGTCTATCTCAACCGTGTAGGTGTGCAGGGTGCAGACATCCTCAACGGTCAGGTCATCTTCTCCCGAGAGTCCGCGGTTGGCCAGCAGTGCCAGGTTGATATCACGGTCGGTGAGGACACCTATTGCCTTGCCGTTGCTGGTGACCGGCAGGTGCCTGATATGCTTGTCAGACATTATTTTCTGAGCGTTTTCAATCGGTTCAGACCCATCGATTGTAGTGGGTGATGCGGTCATCAGTGATTTGATCGGGAGCACTGCGCTCATTTAAATTCCCCTGTTGTCAATGTATTTGAGTGTACCCGTAGCTGATATGATTTAGAAGGTTTCCGCTTCATGTCCGGTATAGTTTCAATATAGCGGATAGATTGAATCCCGAGTTATGCCTGAAGATAAAAACAGACTGATCATGCACCTGGATATGGACGCTTTCTTTGCGTCCGTAGAGCAGCGCGACAACCCCGAGTACCAGGGGCGTCCGGTGGTGGTTGGTGCCCGGCCGGGCGGTCGGGGTGTTGTGGCCACCTGCTCATACGAAGCGAGAACCTTCGGTATCCGCTCCGCCATGCCGATTTCCGAGGCCTACCGACGCTGCCCTGATGCGGTCTATGTGAGGCCGGATATGAAGCGTTACAGTGAAGCCTCCAAGCGGGTGATGGCGGTGCTGGGCGAGATCTCCCCGCTGGTGGAGCAGGTCTCCGTCGACGAGGCTTACCTGGACATTACCGGGCTGGAGCGCCTGTTCGGAACACCACGCGAGATCGGCGAACTGACAAGGCGGAAAGTGCAGGAGGCGGTTGATCTTACCTGCTCCGTCGGTATCGGCTGTAACCGGCTGATCGCAAAACTGGCCTCGGATTATCGAAAACCCGACGGCCTGACAGTGGTGATGCCGGATCAGAACCGGGCATTTCTCGACCCCATGCCGGTATCCAACCTGCGTGGTGTGGGCAAGCAGACGCTGAAAACCGTTACCCGCCTGGGGATTGGAACCGTGGCCCAGCTGCGCGGTTACTCACTGGAACATCTGCAACTCCACTTCGGGGAGCGTGGAGGTCAGCACCTCTACAACCAGGCGAGGGGCATCGCTTCTGACAGGATCGCCACCGAGTACCAGCGACAGTCGATATCCAAGGAGACCACGTTCAACCAGGATGTTTCTGATCTGCGCCTGCTGCGGGACCGTCTGCGCCAGCTGGCATCGGAGGTGGGGCGTACCGCGCGGCAGGAAGGGTTGAGCGGTCATGTCGTTACGCTCAAGGTTCGTCTCACAGGATTCGAGACCCATACCCGTCAGCGCCGGCTTGGCGATGCGGTGGATATCGACAGCGAGATCTTCAAGACAGCCTGGGCGCTGTTTGAAGAGGGCGGTTTCGGTGAACGACCGGTACGCCTGATCGGGGTGGGTATCTCAGGCTGGGACGGTGGTGACAGTCCGCTGATGGATGACCTCTTTTCACCCAGGATAAACCGGGAAAAGGAGAAGCGTCTTTACTCTACACTAGACGAGGTGGCCGACAAGTTCGGCAGGAACAAGCTGACCTTGGGTGTAAAGAAAGAGTAGAGCCATGTCTGCAGTTATTGAAACTGTTATCTGCAATAACCTGGATGAGGTCGATCCCGGGGAGTGGGATGCACTGGTAAGGGATCACAACCCTTTTCTCAGCCATGCCTTCCTGGTCGCCCTGGAACGCCACCAGTGCGCCAGTCCACTGTATGGCTGGCAGCCGCGCCACCTGCTGCTGCGTGCCGAAGGCAGGTTGGTGGGCGGTGTTCCCCTCTACCTGAAAGAGAACTCCTACGGCGAGTTTGTCTTCGACCACGCATGGGCCGACGCCTACCAGCGAAACGGACTGGCCTACTATCCCAAGCTCGTCTCCTCCATACCTTATACGCCGGCTACCGGCCAGCGCCTGCTTCTGGCCGATGGGTGGGACAATCCTGAGACCTGGTCGAAGGTATCCGCCGCAGTGAAGACGCTGGCCATGGAGGAGGGTTGCTCATCCATGCACTGGCTGTTTGTTGAAGAACGCGAAGAACGTGCGCTGCATGAGCAGGGGTGGATGACCCGCAAGGCTGTACAGTTTCACTGGGGCAATCGGGATTATCCCGACTTTGAAAGCTTTCTTGGCCAACTCAACAGCAAGCGACGCAAGAATATCCGCCGCGAGCGTCGGCTGGCGGCAGGGCATGGATTTGAAACCAGGCTTTTGCATGGTGGGGAGGTAACCGAGGAGCAGTGGCGGATATTCAGCCGTTTCTATGCCAAGACTTTCGAAGAGCGTTACAGCATGCCGACACTCAATTTCGGGTTTTTCAGTGAGATTGGCAGAACCCTGGGGGACAGGGTGATACTGGTATTGGCCTATGAGGATGAAGTCTGTGTGGCCGGTGCATTGATGTTTCGCAGTGATCATACCCTCTACGGCCGCCACTGGGGCTGCGAGCAGGACCACGACAACCTTCACTTCGAGCTCTGTTACTACCAGGGCATCGAGTACTGTATTGAACATCGCCTGCAACGGTTCGAACCCGGTGCCCAGGGTGAGCACAAGATCTGGCGGGGCTTTCTGCCCACCACCACCTACTCATCCCACTGGATTGCGGATCGTTCTTTCAGTGCGGCTGTTGAAGAGTTTCTGCAACGTGAAGAGCGGATGATTGCAGACTACAAGTCGAGCATGCAGCAGAGTTCACCCTACAGGCAGGCCTAGTGGGCCATGGGGAAGTCGAACCTGGGGAGGCTGCCTGAATTACCTTCTCAGCACTGAATGGGCGTGCATCCTCACCACCTGCTCATTGCGCTTGAACAACAAGGTTTCTTTCGATGAGAGTGTTGAAAGTACCGCGTACGTCCTGTTCTATCTGTGAGCCCGGGATATCAGGGAAGGCTGCCTGCATGGTGGCAATGGTCTCCGATATGCTGGTGGGCTGCTCTACCAGATTCCAGATCGCAGTGGCTGTTTCGTTCAGGTGGTAAACGGCATCGTTGTTCTGGTCGGCCAGAAACCCTGCATCGTCCATTTTACGAAGCACAATATTTGAGTTCCGTGCATACCGGCAATTGTCCAATTCAGTGTTTTCCATCTGATTCTGTATCCTGAACTTTAACTTCCAAATCCTGCGCAGTTCGATTCGCTGACACTGCCGAACCGGCTGAGTAGAAGATCCGTGGCTTCCTGAAGGGTGTTGTAGCGAAGCGTGTAGCACTCGCTCTCTTCAACCAGGGCATAGAGTGTATCAAGAATGTTCAGGGCTGTTCCCTGTCGGGCGAAGTTGCGGAGAATTACGTTTTTCAGAATGTCTCCTTTATTTGCAACATCAATGGAAGGTGGGGCGTCGGCAGTGCGCTCCAATACAATAATGCACTTGATCGGTGAGGTTTCACCCAGCGGCGCCAGGGTGGTTTCCGGCAGATTGCCATACAGGTACCGCTTGTTGGCCGGGCCCCTGTGCTGATCCACAAAAGTTCTGAACCCGGCGTCAGCTGATTCGGGAAGGGGCAGACGTATTCGCGGGAGAATCCCAAGTGCCATACCTTTTCGGTCTGAAATCGAGAGGGGAAGGACATCGTCACTGAACAGGCGCAACCCTTCGCTGGCCAGTTTCATGGAGAGTGTGCTTTTACCCGAGCGGTAAGTGTTTGGGAAGAGCACGAGACCCTGGGGCAGTTGCACTGCAGCACAGTGCAGGCAGAGCAGGTCAGGCTTCTCTGCAAGGTAGGCGTGGATCAGGTCCACTATCAAGTCACATGCAGCATCCACGGGGTCCTGAAAACGGGATGGCTTGTCGAGCCACTGGGAACGTCGAATGAAGCCATGCGCGGTGGATTCAAGTTCGATTATAGGGGTTTGCGGGTTTGGCTCAGGGGCCTCTTCTATATTCCAGTGGCGCAGAACATCCCTGACGATTGGCAGCAGGGCCTCGCAGTTCTTGAGCTGGACTGGCCCCGGAAGGCCGGGGAAACGAAAAAGTGTCGGTTGTTTATTCAAACTGTGGTCCAAAGAAAGTGACCTGCCCGGAGGCAGGTCACTATTTCCACCAGGTCGACTTAAGGCTCAGACGCTGCCAGGTGCGGGATCAGTGGGACCGGCGGGATCAGTGGCAGATGTTGCGGGATCGGTGCTGCCATCATCAGTCGAGGTATCATAGGCATGGGATGGGCCGGAAGAGGACGATGCACTTGATGCCGAAGAGGCCGAAGAGGCCGAAGAGGCCGAAGAGGCCGAAGAGGCTGAAGATGCGCTCGATGAGGATGAACTACCTCCACTATCGGAACCACCACCGGAGCCACCGCTGTCACCACCACCGCCTGAACCGCCACTGGCATGGGCCTCGCTCAGGGCCATGAATGCTGGTGCGGTATAGGCAATCAGTGTGCCGATGCCAAGCTTGGCCAGTGCCGCTCTTCGCTCAAGGTCTACGGGTTGACCAGTTTTATTTACTTTTTTCATGTCTTGCTCCATTGAGTTTGGTCTGGGTGTGTTACTGACTCAGTAACGCAACCCAGAGCCCTTTATTGCGATCTTTACAAAGATTGCGTTCATGTTTGTGTCCGATCCTTCCGCCCACGCTGTAGATACTGCGGTACTTCCTGCACGACTGTCCGGTTGGCGATCTGTAACTGGATACCGGAACCAGCATTGCCGTGACCAACCCGTTTCTGCTGGTCCAACTGCCGGCTTTTCCATCCGGATTTTTATCCAGCGTTTTCTGTAAAAGTCTCTTCAGGTCCCTCTCGTCTCTACTGGATAAATAGGTGGTGTTGAAGCCGTATGCAGAGAGCTCTTTTCGCTTGTTGCCACGGTACTTATGCTGCTCTTCGACCAGAATGTAATGGCCCACTGAAGGTGCGTAGTAGAAGGTTTTCCTTGCCCTGAACCTGCCGCTGGACGGAGAGTTTCGGAGGCAGGATATACGGTAGGCATCAAAAGTCCCCGCCTGGACACTGGTGCGTTCGGTACCTTCAACCTCACACTGCCAATTACGGGTGATCTCTGTAGGGGCGCTACCGTCACTCTTGGTGATGGTCTGTTGGAAGGGGACAGAGGCCCTGTTACCTGTTTTCAGGGGCCAGAGGGCATTGTGGGGGGCCGTGGTACTGCCCTTGCTTGACCGGCTTTTGCTCTGCCACTCCAGGTCGGGTATCAGGAAATTGGTCAAGGCAGTTTTCGTCAGTCCTGTGTTGGTTTTCCATACCACCAGCTCTTTTTCTCTCTCGCTGACGGTATGCACAGTCTTGTTATTGAAAACAAAATATTCACCCGGGATGTATTCGGGCAGGCTTGCCGGTGCAAGATCGGGGCTTTTGGCCGGGCCCTGCGAGAAGGGGAAGCTGTTGCAACCCGACAGGAGGAGCAGTGCCGACAAAACAGCAGGCCAGCGGTAAATTATGTCCATAATCTTAATTATTTCTATGACTGATTTATGGGTTTAACGTACCAAGTGCCTGTTTTCATCCCTGCTCCTGAAGAAAAATTGAAATAGTTCATGTTTTTGAACAGATTCCGGTGGATGGTACGGAGATTGGGTGAGATGGAGGTAAGAGGGCGGTCTGGAGGGTGGGTCATGTCCGGCCACCGTTGGTGGTCCTTTTTTCGCCTGGTTCCGGATGCCAGGGAAGTCTCTGGGTTCTCCCTGAAACAACTATTCAATAAAACTGTACGACTTTGTCAAAAAGTTGCACTTTCAGCACGCCTGTTTATTGCCTAGTATTTCTCTCAGTTATTTGTGTACCAACCATTCATCCGAACCAGGACCGCTTTTGGCATGTTGAAAAACCGTGAACATCAATATGGATTGATTGCAAGGTTGCTCCACTGGGTGCTGGCCCTGATGCTGGCCGGTCTCTTTGGGCTGGGTTGGTATATGACCGGGCTGACCTATTATGACCCCTGGTATCACAAATCCATTGATCTGCATAAGGCACTGGGTGTTGTGACTGCCATTGTGATTCTGGTGCGTATCGGGCGGGCAGTGATCGATACCAAGCCTGCTTATCCCACGGCGCTGAAACCCTGGGAGAAGAGTGCGGCCAATGCAGTGCATGGCGTACTCTACCTGCTGATGATCACAATCCCGGTATCGGGCTACCTGATCTCCACTGCCCAGGGGCACGGTATCAGCATGTTTGGATTGTTTGAGATACCTGCACTGCTGCCGGCTGGGGAGAGCAGGGAGGAGATAGCGGGACAGGTGCACTATTTTCTGGCATTTGGCGGTAGCTGGGTTGTGCTGATGCATGCGGGAGCCGCCTTTAAACACAATCTGATCGACAGGGTCGATATTCTTGGCCGCATGATCGGAAAGATCAAAGAGTGATTACCAAAGGAGACGATATGAAAAATCAAAACATAGTGAAAGGAGTTGCTGCTGCAGGATTGCTACTGGCCATTGGTTCTCTGTCCAGTAACGCGGTGGCGGCGAAGTACAAGATTGATCCCGGTCATTCGTTTATCGAGTTCAGTATTCTGCATCTTGGATACAGTGTGATGAAGGGGCGATTCAATAAGCTCAGCGGCGGGTTCGAATATGACAGTGCCAACCCAGGCTCTTCAAGTATTCAGGTGGAAGTGGAGACCGCCAGTGTCGACACAAACCATGCCGAGCGCGACAAGCATCTCCGCAGCAAGGATTTCCTCGAAGTAAAAACCCACTCAATGGCAAGCTTCAAAAGTACCGGTTTCAAGCCTGACGGTGATGGCGCCATGTTGCAGGGTGATCTGACCATTCATGGCGTCACCCGGTCAGTGAGCATGGCGGTTGTGAAGATCGGCGAAGGCAAGGACCCCTGGGGCGGTTACCGTGCAGGGTTCAAAGGCACGCTTGATCTGAAACGGAGTGATTTCGGTATGGACCACAACCTGGGGCCCAAGTCAGATGGATTTGAACTGGCGGTATTTATTGAAGGCATTCGTGAATGAGTGTTTGACTGATTCAGGGTGCCATGAATAGGTCCTGCCATGGGTTTTCAGACAGGAGTCGCCGGGTGAACCACTTCAGTGCGTTGCCTTTCTCATCTGTTTTCCATGCCATGTAGAGTTCAGCCGGAGGTGGTGATGATGCCACCTCGCGGCTGATAAGCCGTCCCTCCCTCAGATCCTCTGTGACCAGGTACGCTGGTACATAACCGACGCCCAGTCCTTTACGATGGGCTTCAATCTTGGATTTCATGTCTGGCGTGGTCAGGACTTGCTGGCCGGTCAGCAGTGAGGTGGTCAGGGGAGGAAGATTGCGGGAACTGTCCGCGGCTGCCACTGCCCGGTAGTTGAGTATATCGGACTCTTTAAGGGGCTCATCCAGCTCTGTCAGCGGGTGATTGGCAGGCACTACAAATATGAAACCGAGACTTCCCATCTTTTCACAGTGGTAGCCACCGCCCGGGGGTGCCATTCCCGGTGCACCGATAGTGATATCCGCACGACCCGTGACCAGGGCATCCCAGTTGCCCTGCAGCACTTCGCTGCTGATCCTGATCTGGGTGCCGTTGTGTTCACTGTAAAACCCGTCCACCAGTTCGAACAGGCTCTCCATGGGCAGTATATCGGTCAGGGCAATTCGCAGTTCACTCTCCCAGCCGGTGGCGCTTCGCTTTACCGACGACTCCAACTCTCCGGCGGCCCTGAGCAGGGCGCGGCCATCCTCAAGCAGTTTCTCTCCCGCCCCGGTCAGTCTTGCCCGGTGTCCCGAGCGGTCGAACAGGTGCAGGTCCAGGTCCTGCTCCAGCTTGCGTACGGTATAGGTGATGGCGGAGGGAACCCTGTGCAGCTCCTCTGCTGCCGCGGCAAAACTGCCTTTGCGATCAATGGCATCGAGAACCAGCAGGGCATCAAGGGTCAGTTTCATATTCAAACACTTTGAATAAATGGTTTAGATCTTTTGTGTTTTATTCGCAGAAAGCCACATCTACTATATGGCCAAGCGTTGAAATTATTTCAACATATATTTTGGTAATTTGCTGCACTTTCGACTAAAACCAGTCGATAGGCATAAATCTGGAGAGCAGTTATGGCAACCCCCCTCGGTAACGAAGCGTTGGATACCCTGTTTAATGATGCGCGGACTCATAACGCCTGGCAGGACCGTGAAGTGACCGAAGAGCAGCTGCACCAGCTCTACGACCTGGTGAAGATGGGACCCACCGCAATGAATGGTCTGCCGGCGCGCCTGGTCTTCGTTAAATCTCCCGAGGCAAAGGAGAGGCTTCGTCCATCCCTTTCTGAAGGGAATCTTGAGAAGACCATGGTTGCACCGGTTACGGTGATTGTGGCTATTGATACCCGGTTCTATGAGCATCTGCCTGAGCTCTTTCCTGCATATGATGCAAAGCCCATGTACGAGGCCAATCCGGACAAGGCGATGGAAGCGGCTACCCGTAACGGTACCCTGCAGGGCGGATACATGATTCTGGCTGCCCGTGCCCTTGGATTGGATGTGGGCCCCATGTCGGGCTTCGATAACGAAAAGCTCGATGCCGAGTTTTTCCCTGATGGCCGTTACAAATCCAATTTCATTGCCAACCTTGGCTATGGCGATGACACAGGGCTCTATCCACGAGGTCCCCGTCTGGAGTTCGACCAGGCCTGTTCCATTATTTGACAACCCAAGGAGCCGCTATGCCATATGTGAATATCAAGGTGACCAGGGAAGGGGTAACTCCCGAGCAGAAAGCCGCGCTGATTAAAGGTGCGACAGACCTGCTTGCCGAGGTTCTCGGGAAGAACCCTGCAACAACTGTCGTGGTTATCGATGAGGTGGAGACAGATAACTGGGGTATCGGTGGTGAAGTGGTCACCGCAAGGCGCGAACGGGGCGAATGAAAGGCTGTTAAGCTTCCAGGGGCAGTGAAATAGTGATCACGGTTCCGTGGCCGGGTGTGGATTCAACTCCCATCTTCCCGCCATGCTGTTCGCAGATGATAAAGTAGGAGACAGAGAGTCCAAGCCCCGTTCCAGTGCCTGGGGGGCGGGTGGTGAAGAAGGGTTCGAATATCCGCTTGCTTGTTATCTGTTCCATGCCGGGGCCATTGTCCATTACATCTATTCTGGCCATGCCATTCTCTCTCCGGGTGCGTATTGTGATGCGTGCCGGTTCAGCCCGATCCTCCTGCTCGTAGAGTGCCTGGGCTGCATTGCGCAGAAGGTTGAGCAGCACCTGCTGTATTTCTGAAGGGATGCAGGGAACCAGGGAGAGGTCATCGCCATACTCCTTCTGGATCTCTATATTGCGGAAGTCGTACTTTTTCTTCAGGTCATAGTCGACGGTGGCAAGCTCCAGGGTGCGCTCGATCAATGCCTTGATGTCTTCGGCTTCCCGTTTGGTGTCTGCGCGTCGGCTGAACTGGAGCATGTTGGATACGATCTCACTGGCCCGCTGTCCGGCCTCGCTCATCCCTTCAATGAAGTGCAGAATCTCCCGTTCTGCCAGGTAGTCCTGCACTTTCTCAAGGTCCACACCCAGGCGTTTTGCTGATTCCTTGTTTTTCTCCAACGCCGGTGAGAGCCTGCGCCTGATGTTCTGCAATCCCTGGAGAATGCCGCCCAGGGGATTGTTGATCTCGTGGGCCATGCCGGCAGCCAGTCCACCCACCGACATCATCTTCTCGGTCTGTACCATCATCTCTTCCATGCGTACCCGCTCGGTAACATCGTCAAGGCGGATTACGGCGCCGGTGACATTATTCGCAATGAGGGGATAGACCATTACATCGGCAAAACGGGTTTCGCTCTCCACTTGCTGGGGTTGTCGCATCAGCCGCCTGGGTTCACGGTTCTGCAACGCCTCCCTGATGTGCTCCATCTGCAGGGACAATTGGGGCAGCACGTGATCGACCATGCGGCCCGAGGCCTCTTTCATACTCAAGCCGCTCAACCGGGCGGCCTCTGTGTTCAGGTGGATGATCTTTCCATCGGTGTCAACGGCAACCAGTGCGGAGGGCATGGAGTCGATCACGTTCTGAAGGTAGTGGCGTACCTCATCCAACTCGGATTGAATCCGTTTTCCTTTGATCATGCGCCACATGCTGTTCATGTAGAGACTGAGAAGCTGAGCATCCTGTTCGTCGTAGGGTGCCTCTTTGTTGCCTACGCCGGCGATGCCAACCACCTCGTCGCCCTCCATGATGGGTACGCTCATGTGGCGTTTGACCGGGAAGTGACCTTCGGGCAGACCCTTTTTATCAGGGGCGGCTTGATAGTCATTGTGGATGACAGGTTTGCGCTGACGCAGGCAGTCGGCCCAGATGCCTGCCATCTCGAGGGGGTAGTGCTTGTCTTCAACCGCGGTGCAGATCTTTAGCACATCCTGGGACCAGATGTAGAGTTCGATCTCGCTGGAATCGGGGTGGAAAAAGTGGAGGTAGGCCCCTTCACTGTGGGTCAGGCGCACAATCTCCTCTATGGCGTATTCGGCAATTTCACGTTCGGTCTCGGCTGGATGTATGGCAAGCTGGTACTGGGCAGAGAGTCGCTCAGCATCACGCTTTCGCTGCTCCTCTTCCTGTTTTCTCTGGGTAATGTCCCTGGCCAGGGCCATTACACATTGTTGGCCATGCACCTTGATCAGGCCTACCCGTATCTCCACCGGAAACTCGCCACCGTACTTGCGTTTGTGCACTCCCTCAATGGTTTTGACCTCTCCTGGCTGAAGGGGCTCCAGCAAGGCTTTCAGTTTATCAACGGGGAAAGAGGTGTCGATATCCGGTACTGAAAGGCCAAGCAACTCCTCGCGGTTGTACCCCAGGCTTTTACAGGCCCAGGTGTTTACATCAATGAACCTTCCGTTTGTATCGAGCAGGAAAAAGGCATCGACAGCGTTCTCCATCAGTGTGCGGAAACCCGCTTCGCTTTCACGCAGTGCAGCCTGAATCGAATGCTCCTCTTCTGCCCAGCGGTTGCTTTGATGCCTGATATAACCGATACCGATCAGGCCCAGCAGCCAGAAGCCGCCATGACTGAGCAGAAGGGTGCTTATTGCTCGCTGCTGCTCCAGGTAATAGGGTTGGAGGGGGACCATGACGCCCACGCCGCCCCGGATTTCACCGACCTGGTAGCCCTGGAACCCGTGACATTTGAGACAGCCTTGCTTGGTCACCATGGGCCGCATCAGTCGTAAATAGGGCTGATTATTGATTTGAGAGGTTTCGAACGCCTCTTCAGTCCCTTGTTCAAAAGATTTGAGTGCACCGGTTTCCCAGGCATCCGGCGCATTGTTCGGGTTCAGGGGCTTCAGGCTGGTGATGCGTCCCTTGACGCCGTAGAGACTGCCAAACTCGGTCATCATCTGCCGCAACATGTAAGCGGGATTCATCAGGGTCAGCTCTTTTCCAGAGGGGGTGACCAGGTCCCGCTCTTCAATGTGTGCAAGGTGGG
Organism: Sedimenticolaceae bacterium; assembly: GCA_965224515.1. GTDB lineage: Bacteria > Pseudomonadota > Gammaproteobacteria > Chromatiales > Chromatiaceae > Sedimenticola_A. Next base: position 3,851,644 of record OZ245051.1, on the reverse strand, counting down.
GGTTGGGTGGTGTTCGGGTATTGGTCGGGACATAGACACCGCCATGTCGGGTTCCCCAGAGGCGGAATGCCTGGTCCTTGTCGAAATTGGCCCTGGCTTCCTTTTGGGCCAGGTTCAGGGCCTGTCGCCGCTCATTCTGGATATTCCAGGCGAGAGAGGCACCTGCGACCACCGTCCAGAGCACCAACAGCACCCAAAACTGCACCCTGGATATGCGCAGTCCTGATTGGGTTGAGGCGTTGGTGTGTGGCAACATCAAATCCCTTTTTTGATCGAATGATTTGTTTCAGGCAGATCCAGTGCTTCTTTAAGACGTGACCTCGCTCTCTTCAAGCATAGTTTTGAACAGTCGTCTTTTAAAGCATGGGGAGGATGCTAGCACTCCTCGTCATCCTCCCCGTCATCCTCCTCCTCGTTCCCGTACTCCAGTATATCGGTAATGGGTTTGTGAGGGGGGATGCTGATTTCAGGCAGCTTGCCGGTTTTATCCAGTTTCAGGCTCAGGGCGGATTCCGAAAGTACCCAGTGCCCCTTTACCCTGTTGATCAGTTCGTCTCCGTCGAAGACCACGTAGCTGTACTTGCCGTAGTGTGGCAACTTGCGGGCAAACCCCGACAGGGCATCACGGTCGTGCAGGGAGATCAGCCCCAGGGTGAGAGCGCTGTTTCCCGGGTGACGGCGGGTCAGGGCGGCACTGAAGTTATTGAGGATGTACTGTTCACTCTCCAGCGTCAGGATGTCATCCCCGATCTGCTCTTTGAAAAGAGTGGAGAAGCTGTTTTCTGCCCCCAGCAGCCAAACCGCACGGTCAACCGGCAGCTCTTCCAGGTCTGCGTCCCAGAGGATCTCTATCCGGTCATTGCCATCTGCCCACTGCTCTGCCATCTGCTCATAGGAGCGACGCATTGTTCTGGAGGCGTCGGAGGGCAGTATGAAGGCAAGCCTCTCGGCCCCAAACAGCTGTCCCAGGCTACTGGGTATTTCGCTGTCGTGGAGTTTGCGGAATATATCGAAGCGGGGGTCGACGCTGAGGCGCAGGGGACGTTTTTTGAACTCCATCTTGAAGGTCGTTGTGCGGGCAGTTGAATCTATTACCCGTTTAAGCGCCAGGTCACGCCCTTCAACCTGTGTGAACAGCGGTACCCGCAGACGATATGGTTTCTCTTTCTGTGTCTGGGTCAGTCGGCCGGATACGATGTAACCCTTGCCACCCTGACTGACCTTCACCTCATCCAGGGCAAGGGATGGTGCGCCGGTGCGTCCTGTCCACTGTTTGAAGTCGTGTTCGAGCTGCTCTCCACTGGCCGTTTCGAAAGCCTTGCGTATATCGTTGAATCCGGCCACCTTGAACAGGTTGCCGTTGTAGAAACGGCGCAGTCCATCGACAAATACCCTGTCACCCAGTTTCTGGCGCAACATGTGGAACAGCATCAATGTTTTGCCGTATCCCACCGCCTGGCTGACCTGGCCGTGATTGCCACGGAATTCACTGAGCGGAAAATCATCCTTTTCAGCTACGTAGTCTGCATAGCTGCGAAGGGTGTCCCTGCGGTAGTCGGCCCCCTTTCCGAGCTGTTCCTTCATCAGGTGATCGGCCAGGTAGGATGTGAGCCCCTCGCTCCAGTTGCCTGTTTCGTAGTCCACGAATACACCGTTGCCCCACCAGTTGTGAAGAATCTCGTGGGGATATGAGGTGAGGATAATAAAGGGCAGGCGGATCACCCTGGGGCCTAACAGGGTAAACGAGGGCATGCCGTAGCCACTCTCCCAGAAGTTCTCTACCAGGGCGAACTTCTTATAGGGATAGGGCCCCAGAAGCTGTTGGTACAGAGAGATATACCCATTGGTTGCCTTCAGGTACTTATCAGCCAGCTCTGAATCCGGGGTAGAGAGATAGACCTGGGCCTGGGCATATTTACCCTTCCGGGTGTAGCTGTGATAACGCCCGGCAATCAGGTAGATTCCATCCTGGGGAGAGAGCTCCTGCCAGTCACCGGTCTCTGTCCGTATGCCCTGGCTTACGCTGCTCCAGCCCTCCGGCAGTTTGGCGCTCAGGTTGAAGCTCACAGGGTGGTGATCAATGGCCGGATACCAGAAGCTGGAGAGACCCAGGAACACCCCTTTACCGGAAATCAGCCCCGTAGTGCCTTCTCTTCCATCGGCATAGCCCTGGCCCCGGTTTTTCAGTTGCTGGCGAATCGTGCCGTGATAAGTCAGAGCCAGCTGGTTGCCTGGCTTGGAAAACACCGCTTGATAGCGTTTCAAACGGACGCTCGACTGGATCTCCGCAACTGTCCTGATGCGTACATCGTCGGTGATTGGTGTCACCTTCAGGTCCGCATTCAAAAGAAACTCGACCTTGGTGGTCTTGCCTGGCAGGGTCAGATGATCCTTAACCTGCAGGACACCCTTGTCGGGATCGATTGAAACGTCCAGGCGGTGATGAATGGTGGTCTCGTCTGCCCAGGCCTGGGTGCTGACAGCCGCAACCAGGATAATAACGATCAGAAATAGGTTCTGCTTCATAAGAAAGTGCTCGAAAAATTATTCTGTTGCCCGGATACTCTTGTGGTAACCCTTAACGGTTGAGCATAGCTCTCTTTGCCTGTCATGTATTTGGAAATTGTCAATTCCATATCAGGATTGTGGCAATTGACTTCCCAGGGAATCATTGCCGTGATTAATGGTCCTTAACTGAAGAATATATACCAACAGTTGGATAATCTGATGACAATAAATCGTAGTATTAGTGCCGTTTTTCTTTGTTGTGCAGTAGCACTGTTGAGCGCATGTGGTAGTACTGCAATGCAGCACCATGTTCCAAAGCATGGAGGGATGGCTTCTCATGGACATAAACCGACAATGAACGACAACGGGCAGCAACAGGCTCCCCTGAGAGCCGTGGATCTGCGCAACAACCTTGACCTGGAAGCTGTCGTTTCACAACTTGACGAGACACGGGTGATTTATCTCGGTGAGGTTCATGACAACTACGGTCATCACCTGGCACAGCTTGAGATCATCAAGGGACTGCACAAGAGGAACCCCGGGATTGCGATCGGCCTGGAGATGTTTCAGCAGCCTTACCAACAGCATCTGGATGCCTTCATCGCGGGCAGCATTGATCAACAGGAGATGCTACGCAAAACCCAGTGGTATGACCGCTGGCGCTATGACTACAGGCTCTACAAGCCGGTCCTCGATTTTGCAAGGGAGCAGGGTATCCCGCTGGTCGCACTGAATATATCCGCTGAACTCAAAGGCCGGGTTTCAAAGGTGGGTATCGATGGTCTCAACGAGGAAGAGAGAGCTGCAATTCCAGCCCAGATCGATAAGTCTGACAAGGAGTATGAGGCCAGGCTGAAGCAGGTGTTTCTGGAGCACATGGCACGTGGAAACCGTGACTTTCAGCGTTTTGTCGAAGTCCAGCTGTTATGGGATGAGAGCATGGCAGAACGGTCAGCCCGATTTTTGCAGGAGCATTCTGAGAAGAAACTGGTGGTTCTGGTCGGTGGCGGTCACCTGATGTATGGCTCGGGTATCCCCAACAGGGTCGACCGCAGGGTAGGGGTGACATCGGCCATCATTCTGCCCGGTGACAGTAGACCTGTCTCTCCAGGAGTTGCAGATTTTATGATCTATCCGGCCGTGGCCAGTTTGCCGAAGAGCGGCATCATGGGTGTACTGCTGGAAGATGTGGAAGAGGGCGTACGCATAGCCGGGGTGATTGGAGAGAGCGCAGCTCACAAAGCGGGGCTGGAGAAGGATGACATAATCCTCGGTCTATATGGGGAGCCGGTGAAAACCGCAGGGGATATCAAGGGGCTCCTGGTGGAGAAGAAACCGGGGGAAAGGGTGTCGGTCAAGGTGTTGCGTAAACTGTTTCTGCGGGGTGAGGAGCAACTGGAGCTGGAATTCCCCCTCGGGGAGTAGATCGGGGACCCTTGCCGAAAGCTGAATAACCTACCATGCTTAGTGGGAATGCATTGACAGGTAGGGACCATGAGTTTTGAGATTAGCTCATCAGCCTTCATCAACCAGGGTGATATTCCCAGGATCTATACCTGTGACAGCAGCGACCTGTCACCGCCACTTGAATGGAGTGGGCTGCCAGATGGGGCTGCCAGCCTGGTACTGATCGTGGACGACCCTGATGCCCCGGACCCCACGGCCCCCAAGATGACCTGGGTCCACTGGATTCTCTATAACCTGCCCACCTCACTGGGCGGGCTTGCTGAAGGGGCCGGGCAGCTGCCTGGGGGCAGCCTTGAGGGTAAGAATGATTGGGGACGTACGGGTTATGGTGGTCCCTGTCCGCCCGTCGGGAATCACCGCTACTATTTCAAACTCTATGCCCTGGACCTGCTGCTGCCTGATATGGGAAAACCCAACAAAGGGCAACTGGAGCAAGCGATGAGTGGCCATGTACTCGGCATGACGGAACTGATGGGCAGGTACCAGAGGTCATAGTGTCGGATGCTCCCAGCTCAACGCGTATTCTTGGTGTCGATTTCACCAGTGCTCCACGCAAGGCAAAACCGATCACCGTTGTCACCTGCAGCCTGCAGGGAGATCTGCTGCAGTTTGAGCAGATTGAAGAGCTGGTCTCTTTCCCGGCATTTGAAGAGTGGCTGCAGCAACCCGGCCCATGGGTTGCCGGTATGGACTTCCCCTTCTCCCAACCGAGAAAATTGATCGAAAACCTTGGCTGGCCCACCCAGTGGCAGACCATGATCTCCAGGGTATCTGAACTGACCATAAAGGAGTGGGAACTGCTCCTTAAAAACTACAGGGATGCCCGGCCTGCGGGTGACAAACAGCACCTGCGCAGGGCAGATGCAGTGGCGGATGCGTGCAGCCCGATGATGATGTACGGCGTTCCTGTTGGCAGGATGTTCTTCCAGGGTGTACCACGATTGATCCAGGCCGGGGTTGCAGTGCCTCCCTTGCTTGATAATGGTGATAAGCGGATCGCGCTGGAGGTATATCCTGCGTTACCGGCACGTTACCTGGCAGATGGTGCTCCCTACAAGAGTGATCAAAAGAAGAAGCAGACGTCGGAGCATCGAAACGCCAGGCGAAAGATCTGCTACGGTCTTGCCTCGTCCAGAATGACAGAGCGTTACGGGGTGATGGTCGATGGCGTGGATTGGGATCTCCTGGTGGATGACCCAACCGGGGATCGTCTTGATGCGCTTCTGTGTGCCGTGCAGGCGTCATGGGCGTGGCGGAAACGTGATCAAAACTACGGCATCCCTTTAGATGCAGACCCCCTTGAGGGGTGGATAGCTGATCCAGGTAATGTCCAGTTATTTGCGGCGGTGGTTGGGACAGGGAGATAATAATCACCATGCAATTTTCTATCAGGTTAGAATTAAATGCGATGGATTACTCAACACAGGAGAAGGGGGCAGGGTTATGAAAAGACTACAAGGCATCTGGAAGGCACTCTCTGTATCGCTGATATTATCTTTTGGCGCTGTTTCAACATCCTCCGCAGTGGATTACGGCAGAACGGCACCTGTTCAGAAAATGGCACCAAAGTTCTCAACCCAGACAAAGAAACTTGTGCCCCTGGTTGTTCCAGCTTCTCGGCCTGACCTCAAACCGAACAGCATTACATTTTCTCCCGGCAAGCCTGTGCCGGGCGATACGGTGACCGTCTCTGTAACGGTGTGGAATGTCGGGCAGAAAATCTCTCCGGCAACGGTAGTGTCATTGAAGATGATGGCAACCTATCCACCCCAGGGGCAGACGCCGCCGGTTTTTACCGCTGCAGCACCCCTTGCATCGATAGAGCCGAACAGGGCCAAAGTGGCACAGTTTGTTATCACGATGAACAATGCAACCCGCGGGCAGTGGAAAGCGGAAACGGTTGTGGATATGCCAAACACTGTTCCCGAGGCCAACGAGGCCAACAACACTATGCACCAGCTTTTCCAGGTTCTCTGATTACCGGGCTCTATGGGTCCTGGCTATTTCTCAAGGGTGGTCAGCAGTGTGCCCGCCCCGATGAATGTGAGGCCGGTGACACGCTGAAACCAACGGGTGTTATCAGAACGGTTCAGCCATGGAATGGCACGTTGCGAGCAGGAAGCCAGAAAGACTTCGAATGCAAATTCAATGCAGATGAATGTGCCGGTCATCACCAGGAACTGGTTGAAGAGGGGGATTGCAGGGTCGATGAACTGCGGCAGGAAGGCCGCAAAGAACAGGATCACCTTCGGGTTGGAAACAGCAACGATGAAGCCCTCGGCAAACATTTTTTGTCCGGGCTTGCCTGTGGCATCAGTCTGTTCTGTTATCTTCAATCCTGTCGCAGGTGCTCTCCAGGTTTTGATCCCGAGGTATACCAGGTAGGCCGCCCCCAACCACTTTATTGTCGTGAAGAGCTGTTCTGAAGCGGCCAGCACAGCACTGAACCCTGACATGGATAGACCGATCACCAGGGTGAAACCGCAAACACTGCCCAGGGCAGTGAACATTGTTCTGCGGGCGCCGTACAGTCCTCCATGGGTGAGGGATAGCAGGCTGTTCGGTCCGGGCGTGAGAGAGAGCAGGATCGTTGCCCCCGCGTAGACCACCCAGAGCTCAGGATTCATTGCAACACATGCTACAGGGCTACCCGTACTTCGTTCAGGGCCTGCATCGCTGAGATTGCCTCGTCGAGGCTGATCTGCTCGGGATTTTCATCAGTTTGCTCACTTAGGCGCTGGAACAGTTCTTCCTGCTCCCATACCTCCATGTTGCCTTGTTCATCCTGGTAACAGGCGGCCCAGGGAACGAATTTTGTCAGGGGGAAAAGTTGACCCGGGTTGGGCGATATGTCGATATGAAGTCCGGAAACGAAAAACAGGCGTTTTCCCCTGTAGGCCTTCTCACGGGTGAGCGTTCGATAGGTACGGTCAAACTCCACCTGGGTGTTGATCATGGCCGCGACCAGGGCGGGCTGCTTCGAGGTCACCACGATGGGCATAAGGGGCTGGAGATTTTTCTCAAGGTGCTGTTGGCCCTCGACTGCCCCCTCGATCTCTCTCTTGAAGATGAACAGGTCGGGTGCCAGGGCATCCCCGATCGGCTTGCTCCTGCCACCATTACTCCAGGCATCTGCATCTATCCTGGCAATGAAATCATCGTTGGCCTCAAAGCATTTTGATGTACTGTAGGCGTGGATGGGGACATACTTTCCATCTTCACTTTTGAGCATCTTCTCCAGGTTCAGCATCAGCCCTTCGGTACGCCCTTCATAAAGCAGTTGATTGTCGATGGTGATGGTGTGACGCCCCGAGTCCATTCCCAGGTGGATGGATCGACAAGCAACGCGATACTCCTCCTGGTACCAGGAGGAGACACCGCAGATCTTTCCGCAGGTCGGTGTCTTCTCATGATCTTCGGTCTGCAGCCTGACGTAGCTACCAAACTCTTTTACTTCCAGATCGTATCCCACGTGACTGGCCTGGACGATCACAACGTCACTGCCGTGGTGGGCGTGGGGGCCGTGCCTGTCCGTGGCGACCACACCACCAACCCGGCCGTGGTTGAACGGGAAAGTGCCGAAGTGCTTGGTGAGCAGGATGATGGGGAAACCCTGGTTCTCATCTGAGCAGAAAGCCCTTGAGGGCATGATCTTGCCCGGTTTAAAGCCAAGGCTCTTGCACAGGTTATAAAGCTTGGGGACAAAGATGCTGTATCGCAGCATTTTATTTTCAAGAGCAAATCCACCGATTACTCCTCCCCCATAATTGGTCGCTCTGTACATGGTTTTATTCTCTATAAGAAAAAATTATCGTTAATTATTATAGGTTTAGTTGCTTAAGTTACTTTTATTGCCACTGCCTGTCAAAGACTAAAATAATTACCACATCTTGCAGCAAAATGCTTGCACACATATCATAAGAAGGATTGACTTTAGATTACTGCAATATATTAAGAATCTTATAGACGAGGGGAATTAAGTGCTTTCTGGAACGGGTGTCATAGATTATTTAAAAAGCTGCTTCCTTCCGTTTCTCGGTTGGATGGGTGAGCTGAAGAAGGGCGATGTCCTGCGGGCGGATATAGTCGCAGGTATTACGGTGGCGCTGGTACTGGTGCCTCAGTCCATGGCTTATGCCCAGCTGGCGGGACTGCCAGCCTACTACGGTCTATACGCCTCGTTTCTGCCGCCAATGATCGCTGCCATTTTCGGTTCGTCACGACAGCTGGCTACCGGTCCGGTGGCCATGGTCTCCCTGATGACCGCCACTGCACTGGGCGCGGTTGCCGCCCAGGGTTCATCCGAATTCTTCGCCTATGCACTGCTGCTGGCGGTGATGGTCGGACTGTTCCAGATCGTCCTTGGCCTGCTGCGCCTCGGTGTGCTGGTTGATCTGCTCTCTCACCCGGTGGTTGTCGGATTCACCAATGCCGGTGCGATTATCATTGGTACCTCCCAGCTGAATAAAGTGTTCGGTGTGGAGAAGATCAGTGGTGAGCACCACTATGAGACGGTCTACAACATCGTCATATCCGCCCTTGACCACACCCACATGCCGACTCTTTATATGGCTGTACTTGCCATCGGCATCATGATGGGGCTGAAAAAATACATGCCGAAGGCGCCGGGTGTGCTGATTGCCGTAGTTGTCACCACCATTCTGGCCTGGATGACCGATTTCAGCGAAAACGGCGGTGGTGTGGTCGGTGATATTCCCCAGGGCTTGCCTGCATTCACCATTCCCGGGTTCGATCTTCAGATCATTTCCGAGCTGGCAGTCAATGCAATCATTATCTCCCTGGTCGGTTTCATGGAGGCGATTGCCATCGCAAAGGCGATGGCTACCAAGACCAAGCAGCGCCTTGACGCAAACCAGGAACTGGTGGGCCAGGGCCTCTCAAACGTTGTTTCCGGTTTCTTCTCCGGTTATCCGGTTTCCGGCTCCTTCTCCCGTTCAGCTGTGAACATCAATTCTGGCGCCATCACCGGGTTCTCATCCGTTGTGACTGGCCTGGTGGTTGGTATCACCCTGCTGTTCCTGACCCCGCTGCTCTATCACCTGCCCCAGGCGACCCTGGCCTCGGTGATCATCCTGGCGGTTGTGAACTTGGTTAAGATCGAACCCATCATTCACGCCTGGAAGGCAGAGAAGCATGACGGCATTGTCGCCGTGATCACTTTTGGTTTGACCCTCTACATTGCACCGCATATCGAGTACGGCATCCTGGTGGGCGTTGTGCTCTCCATTCTGCTTTTCGTGATTCGCTTCATGCGTCCGCGTGTTGCAGAGCTGTCCCGTCATGATGACGGCACCATGCGCGATATCTCGATATTCCCTGACCTGGCTACCAGTGAGAAGATCGCCCTGGTGCGCTTCGACGGTTCGCTGTTCTTTGCCAACGCAAGTTACTTCGAGGACAAGGTGCTCGAAGTGATGGCAACTCGCCCGGCGGTGGAGTACATCATTCTTGATGCCGAGGGTATCAACCAGATCGACTCTTCCGGGGAAGAGGTACTGCACCAGGTCACCGATCGTCTTAAAGAGAACGATGTCACCCTGATCGTTGCACGCATGAAGCGCCAGTTTATGCAGTCGGTACGCCGCACCGGTCTGCTGGAGAGGATGGGTGAGGAGCGTTTCTTCTCCCGTATCCAGCTTGCAATCGACTTCTGCTGGGACTCTCTTGGCGATAGCTATGATCGTACCCAGTGTCCGCTGCGTCGGCGCTAGTTTGAGGTGGTTATAGAGAAAGGGGAGCGATCTGCTCCCCTTTTTTTGTTTGTGGTACTTCGATCCTGCCGTGACCTGGTGGCGCTCGCAGTGCTGCTGGGGGGCACCCCCGGAAACCGGGATGATTGACAAGGTCAGTAATTAATACAATACTAATATTGTCTGGGTCTGTAGTTAGGAGGTATTCCTATGGCACTTATGGATTGTAAAGTTCTGCGTGCAGCAGTTGTCGGTTCAGCGTTGGCGTTTGTCGGGGGAATCACCCTGCAGTTGTTGGCGACTCTTCCTGTTATCCAAAGCACCCTCCTGTCGAGTCTTCTGGTCTCTTCAGCTCTTTTCCTGGTTCTCTGCAGTCCACTGGTGCTGTTTCTGGCTGTTCTTATCAGCCTGATCCCCAATGCAAACCTGGAGCATTGCCAGCACTGAGCAGACTTTGTCAGTGTTCGCAGTTCTCCTCCTCTTCCTTGCGCCGGGCAAGAATGGTCAGCAGGAAGGTGGAGAGCAGGATCAGCGGCGAAAGCAGGATCATGATAAAGCCGAAGAACATGGTGATATGCTGCATGTTCCAGATGTTGGGTATTACGTGCTGAGCGGCAAGTACCAGTAAAATCCCGCTGAAGAAGAAGACGAAGGAGGCCAGCACCCCCTCCCGCATGGTCTTGCATCCCAGTATCAACAGTTTCATTTTCTATTCTCCCTATTTCGAAAGAAGCGCATCGGCACGGCCGGGTTCCAGCTGGAACTCTTCCTCGATCATGCGGTTCCATGCAGCCCGTTTGAAGGTCTTTTCCGAAGGCACTTTTCTGTGTACCAGGTTGTAATGGCAGTCGATACAGCTCTTGCCCTTGGCGTCCTGCAGGTGGATTTGCAGCGTGTCCGGGCGCTGTCCGATGATTGCCTCCTGCAGATGGCAGCGTTTGCAGGTGTCCGAATCCCTCTTCTTGAACCAGCGTCTTGCCTTGAAGGCGGCGTCGGGCAGATGCAGTGCATTGATTACCGGGTCGTCGTAATCTTCGCCAAAAAGCTGTTTAAGCAGATCCTCGGTGCCAAGGAAGTGGTCCCAGGTTGCCGATAGTACCCCCTCGGATACATGGCAGTGGCCACAGCTTGCACGAACCCCTGAGGCCGGCAGGTAGTGTGATGACTGCCGGTAAGGCTCTGCCACCAGTTCCATTGAGTGGCAGGTTGTGCAGAACTCCTCGCTGCTGGTGAAGTGATCGAACTCGATCAGAAACAGCACGAACCCGATACCGCAGAGACCGCCCAGCACCAGCGCATAGAGCACATGGCGGGTTATGTACTCGAACAGCCTACTCATCGTTCTTCGCTCCCGTACCGTAGCCCAGTATGGGATTGCCTCTCTCCGGCGAACGCAGCCATTCATGGCCAGTGCTTTCAGCGAGGTGACTCTCGATCAGTGCATCGGCCTGGTCGCCGGCCACCTGTCGAACCTGGGGCAGGAAACGGCTGTAGAAGTTGCGGCCCACCTGGTACATCCCCTCCCACCAGGTGTGGTTGGGGCTGAACATGGCCGCGCCGTGGCGGGCCCGGGCTCCCTCGTCATGCCAGAGTTCCCAGTAGGTATATTCCAGGGGCTCGTCGAATGGGGTTGGGGTCAGTAGGCCCTTGTCATACAGTTCCAACATGATCGCCTGGGCCGGCCTGCCGAACTTGTCGTTATAGAGCTTGACGACGTTGTCGAACTGGCGCATGGAGCCCTTCACGAAATCCTTGCCGTGACACTCCAGGCAGACCTTGCTCATGGCCTGGCGACGCCGCTTGGGGCTGGCCACAACCTTGACCTTGCCGAGGGTGCCGTCCGGCTTGGTCACCTCGCTGCCGCGACGGGGTGCATCCTGGCTGTCGGGAATCTCCAGGGTGTCACCATCCTGCAGTACCACCAGGTACTGCTTTTCGGAAACCGGACTGTTGAGACTCCAGGCTCCGCGCATACCCACGTCGTGTGAGGGTTTGAGGCCGGGTGCCTCACCCATGTGGCAGGTGACGCATGTCGGTGCCGCGGTGTAGTCCTTTCCGGCCACCCACTTGTCACTCTTCAGGTTCATTTCATCGTAATGGGCCTCAAAGGCCATACCGTGCTTGGAGGCCTCGAACACCTCTTTGTCAGGAGAGTCAGGGCCAGAGTGGCACTTGGCGCAGGCGCTGGGTTCCCGGGCCTGAGCTTTTGAGAAGCTGTGACGCCCGTGACAGGCAGAGCATGAGCCCTTGGAACCATCCGGGTTGATTCTCCCGATACCGGTGTTGGGCCAGGTGTCGGGGTCCAGGCTGCCGTCTCCCTTTACCTTTACCTCGGAGCCGTGGCACTGGGCGCAGCCTGCAGCGAGAACCGCCGGACCGCTGATGTTCTCCACCATGGCCGGCAGGCGATCAGCAATCAGCGCGACTGCATTGGCGTGTACAGAGCCCTGCTGCTGCTTGAACTCCACGTTGTGGCAGCGCCCACAATCTTTGGGTGACACGATGGTGGCAATGATTTCACCCTCATGCTCTTTGGCATCGTCATCTGACGGCTCTGCCTTGTGGCAGTCCAGGCAGTTGACCCCGGCCTCCTGATGAGCGCTGCTCTGCCACTGCATGGTCAGTCCAGCAGAGGATTTCTTGTGGCAATCGATACATGCCTGACCCTCTTTCAGCCCCCAGTTTGAAGGCTCCAGTGTCACCTTTGCTGCAGGGGATACTGTGCTGAAGAGTGCCAGGGCCAGGCCAAGGCATGATATGCGGAGTATCCGAAACAGGAACAGTTTGCTCATGGTTAAACCGCTCTCCTTTTCGTAACCCTGATCAGGGTTACGCTGTTTGTTTTTAATAAAGCGAAGCCCTGGAACAACAAATCGTTCCGTGGGAATTAACGGGAAAAGGGGGGCACATTACTGTGCAGTGAATTACGCTCTCCCCAGGACGCCGGGCAGGCCGGGTCATGAAGACCCCGGCCTGTGCCCAAAACGGCGCAGTGCTCCGCTACTGCTTACAGTGAGACTTCTGCCGCCCCGATCAACTTGGCTGCGGTCAGGTCTTCAGGCAGATGCTTGAACTGCTTGACCAGGCCAGGCCAGAGCAGGCTGTAGTAAAGCTCTCCACGCACGAGAACAACGCCTTTGGCGGGGATCTCGTAGCTGAGGGTGCGCTCTTCATAGGGCTTCAGGCGGGTATCCTTGCCCAGCTTGGTAGCCTTGGGTGGGGATGCGGGTTTGCCTTCGTCATTTGCCAATGCATAGACGAGATAGGCCTGTGGATCGCCCTTGGCGGGGTGTCCCTCGGTGTTTTTCCAAACCGCGTTGCCCTCGCTGTCATATGCAGTAAGCAGCATATGGATATTGCGGAAGGGGGCACCGGTAGGAAGGCTGTGGGGCTGCTGATTTTTCATCAGAACCGTGGTCATCAGTTTTTCGCCGTTGACCTTGGCCTGCACGTCAAATACCACTGAGCGCTGGAGCATTGCGGTGTCGTGTCCTCCACCCATGCTATGGTCGGCAATACCGTCGTTAACAGGCATGTGGCAGGAGAGGCAGTCGACCTGGCTGTTGCTCATGGAGTACTCGTTGCCGGTCTGGCAGAGTGGTACGCCATGGGAGTTGTTGCGCTGGTCATGGCAGCCCATGCATGCATCGGACGTTTTCAGCTGCACCGGGTTGCTCTCCATGGGCAGGGAGGGGATCTCCTTTCCATCCATGGTTACCGCCTCACCAAGGTGAGGATTGGGTTTCGACTCGTCGTCGGTGCTGCCGAACATATCGCCGGAGGCCTGCAGTTTGGCCAGTCCGCGGTTGGAGTGGCGTCCGGGTCCTTGCACTTTGTCCGAAATATCATAGGCTTGCAGGCCGAGTCGTAGCTTACCGTCCTCGCCTTTAATGCCGTTGTATTTCTTCAAAGTGTGGCAGGCTACGCAGTTGACCCCTTCGGTGTAGGCAGGTTTCGCGTCCAGCTTGGTGCTTTTGTCGCGGGCGGCATTTGGGGCATGGCACTGCAGGCAGACAGGATATTTCCCTCCAGCGAGTACGCCCTCCTTGCCCGGATCTCCAACCACTTTTTTATAGAAGGTAGCGTGGATCGGATCTTTGAATGCCGTGCTGTTGCCGTGCATGGAGCCGCTCCACTGCTTGTAGATCTCCTTGTGGCACGCCTTGCAGGTCTCGGCTGATACATGGTGAATCGGCTCATCTGCAGCAACTGCTTTCCCTCCGAAGAGCCCTGCAGCCATTAGTATTGAAACAGCAAATCCAGTTGTTCTTATTCTCACTTTTTTCTTCCTCCGTCACAATTGATATTCGAGATACGCTATTGCAATGCGTAACGCATCCCGGCTCCTTATCACTACAATACGGTCGATCCCCTGCATTTTTTGCAGAGGTACAAAATTTCATGTGACATAAAAGGGAAGGGCGCATACTGCGCTGCCGCTTCGGCTTTTTCTCCGTCAGAAGGCCCTGTTTCTGAGTACGACGGGCTCTACTTGTTCTGAACATGGAGAGTACTAATGGCTACATGCTGATTATTATTATTTAGTAGCCGATTCGCTTGAAGCTTCAATCTGAGGAAACAACCGCTCAAGCGATTTTTTTATTTTCACTATTGAAAATGAATAACAGTGCTGTTTCATTGAGAATAATCAATGGATGTCCATTTTATCGAAATTTTTATCTTCACAGGATGATGGATTACTCTGTATTTTAATGGGTAAAGCGTCCAAATTGGTTGGACAGATAGGGGAAAGCTAACCAATTTGTCAGAACATTTAAGGGAGCCGGTTGATGTTCAATTTCTTTTTTAAATCATGTTAATAAGAAATGATCTATCTTTTGATTTACCGCAATTTCCAATGGAAGGATAAAGCTTAATATTTGTCTTGCATTATCCCAGTACTCTCCTAAATGAGGTGTTTATGTTCACCGCAAAAAATAAAGGGGTTCTGGGGACAGCGCTTGCGGTTTTGGTTCTGATTCCCGGATTATCACTAAACGCAGCCACCAAGGACTCGACTGCCGATCACACCAAGTTCGAGGCACTTCAAGCTGATTTCAAAACAGGCCCCGAGGTTACCAAGGCCTGCCTGACCTGCCACACCGAGGCATCATCTCAGTTACACAAGACCAACCACTGGACCTGGGCCTATAGAAACGAGGTCACAGGCCAGGAGCTGGGCAAGAAGAATGTGGTCAATAACTTCTGTGTTGCCACGGCCACAAACTGGCCACGTTGCACCAGTTGCCATATCGGGTATGGCTGGAAGGACAACACGTTTGATCTGACCCAGGAGACGGCAGTGGATTGCCTGGTGTGTCACGACACAACGGGTACCTACAAGAAGTACCCGGCAGGTTCCGGCCATCCTGCTTACGAGGACAAGATGTTTCCCCCCAAGGCGAAGAAGGGGAAATTGTTCAAGAAGGTCGATCTCACCAAGGTGGCCCAGAACATCGGCAAGACCAGTCGCAACACCTGTGGGGCATGCCATTTCTACGGAGGTGGCGGCAATGGTGTGAAACATGGTGACCTGGACTCCTCCATGGCCAAGCCTGATAAGGCCCTGGATGTGCACATGGATGCATCCGGTCTTAATTTCAGCTGTTCAACCTGTCACTCTTCAGGCAGTCACCAGGTGAGTGGCAGTCGCTACGAACCAACCGCTGTCGACCGCGAAGGGATCGATATTCCCGGGCGCACCGACGGCAGTCGTGCAACCTGTGAGTCCTGTCATGGCATGTCGCCTCACGAGGAGAATGACAAGCTCAACCAGCATACGGATCGTGTTGCCTGCCCAACCTGCCATATTCCCGAGTTTGCCAGGGGTGGGCGCAAAACCAAGACCTGGTGGGACTGGTCAACTGCTGGTCTTAAGAATGATCAGGGCAAGGGGATCGTCAAGAAGGATGCCGACGGCTACGATCTCTACAACTTCAAGAAAGGCGACTTCAAGTGGGAGTCCAATGTCACGCCCGAGTATTACTGGTTCGACGGCAAGATCAAGTACACACTGCTAAATGACAAGATCGATCCCAGTGGTGTCGTACCAATCAACAGTTTTACCGGCAATGCTTCAGACAGCGACTCCCGTATCTGGCCATTCAAGGTGATGCGGGGCCGTCAGCCCTACGACACCAAGCAGAGTCTGCTGGGCATTCCCCACCTGTTCGGCAAGGATCAAGCGGCATTCTGGAAAAGCTTCGACTGGGGCAAGGCGCTGAAATCCGGTCTTCAGGCCCGGGGCGTTGAATTCAGCGGCAGCTACGATTTTGTTGAGACAGAGTACTTCTGGCCCATCAGTCACATGGTGGCGCCAAAAGAGGATGCCATGGCGTGTGAGGGTTGCCACGCAAGAGAGGGACGGCTGGAAAACCTGAATGGTTTCTACCTGCCGGGTCGCGGTGACTTTCCAATGATCTCGACCATCGGATGGGGTGTTGTTTTGCTCACCCTGCTGGGTGTCATGGGACATGCCCTGTTGCGTGTCATATTCTGGATTCGGGAGAGGTAACCGTCATGTCACGCGAATTGGTATTTACACGTTTCGAACGTTTCTGGCACTGGAGCCAGGCTGTTCTCATTGTTGCACTGATGACGACCGGTTTTGAAGTTAACGGGAGCTATGCTCTGTTCGGGTATGCAGAGGCGGTGGAGTATCACCGTATCCTTGCCTGGCTTTTGATCGGTCTCTGGGTGTTTGCCATATTCTGGCATTTCACTACCGGTGAGTGGCGTCAGTACCTGCCAACCACGGAAAAACTGGTTGCGGTGGTGAAGTACTACACCCTGGGTATCTATCACCCGGCTGTACAGCACCCATTCAAGAAGAGCCGTCTCTCCAAGCACAATCCCCTGCAGAGACTTGCCTATCTCTTTTTGAAGCTCTGTATCAACCCCCTGATCTGGATTACCGGTCTGCTCTACATGTTCTATAACGACTGGTCTGTTGTGGGGCTGGAGGGATTGAGCCTGGGCGTGGTTGCAGCACTGCACCTGATAGGTGCTTTCATGATGCTGTTTTTCTTTATCGCCCATGTCTACATGATTTTTACGGCGAAACCCTTAACCCACTACCTGAAATCTATGCTCACAGGCTACGAAGAGATTGAGAAAGAGTAAACTACTTGGGGGGCGTTAGCCCCCCCTTTATTCACCTTTAAAAAAGACGTTCAGCCTTGGGCTTCAGGCCCCTGGTCTTCATTCGCCCCTTCATAGAACTGCTCAAGGGTATCGATAAAGCGCTTGGCTTGGGGGGACAGGTACTTGCCCCTGCGCAGTACGATACCGTAAGAGCGGGTGGGGAAGTATTCGTCCAGGGGGAATTTCACAAGTTTCTCTTCACCGGTCAGGCAGACATCGGTGACGATGGAGATACCCAGTCCCAGTTCCACGTATCGCTTGATCACCTCCCAGCCGCCGGCCTGCAGTGCGGTCTTGAACTTCACATCATGCTGCCTGAATACCAGGTCCACCATGCGCCAGGTGGTGAGGCTGGGTGGCGGCAGAATCAGTCCGAAGGGGCTTATATCTTCAAGGGTGATTCTCTGCTTGTCCGCCAGAGGATGATCCTGGGGTACGATCAGGGCAGGGCTGTAGGTGACCAGGGGCTTGTAGACGATGTCGTCAGGCACGTCGATCATGGAGCCGACGGCGAAATCCGCCTCGTCTGCCCGCAGTCGTGACAGGCCGTCCCGGCCGCCGGTCACATTGTGCATCTTGACCCTGATCTTGGGGTGCTGGGCCATGAAGTGCTTAAGGGGGGAGGGGAGAACATAGAGAATGGTCGATTCACCCGCCGCGATATTCAGCTCGCCCGACTCCAGCAGCCCCTGCTGGGCAGCGAAGGTCTCATGGAGCTTGTCCATCCCCTCCACCAGTGGCTGGGAGAGCTTGAACAGGATCTCACCCTCTGGAGTGAGGCGAATCTTTGGGCCCCGACGCTCGAAAAGCACCGTCTCCAGTTCTCTTTCGAGGGCCTGAATCTGCAGGGAAACCGTCGGCTGGCTGAGGAAAATCTTCTCTGCCGCCTCACTGATACTGCCTGTCTGGGCGGCATGACAGAAGGCCCTGAGCTGCTTCAGGCGGTTCTGTTTGTAGTAGACGGGAGTGGGCGAAGCCATCTAAACCTCTGTGTTTTTAATATTGATAGGTCTAATAGTAAGCATTGAAATAATTGACGTGTCAAATACCCACTTAAAAATTACACTTTTGCTGCAATTGCGAAAAACAGGGCTGGTTCTTTGCGCAAGAGGGATCTACCTACCAGAAAACTAAGGAAATATTTCTACAGCAGTGTTTTGTTGCAACGCAAAATAACAAGCTGGGGTGCGG
This sequence comes from Sedimenticolaceae bacterium, assembly GCA_965224515.1. Lineage (GTDB taxonomy): Bacteria > Pseudomonadota > Gammaproteobacteria > Chromatiales > Chromatiaceae > Sedimenticola_A. The sequence continues at coordinate 3,833,624 of OZ245051.1, read as the reverse complement.
AAGTCGAGAAGGCATACCCGGCAGATGTACGGCTAAAAAGCCGAGACGCAACAGGAGCCAGGATTGATGACAGAACTGACGAGCATAGCGATCTCCGTCGGCTTTATGGCCGGCCTTGGTCTATTGCTGGCAACTGTCCTGGTTCTCGCAAACAAGCGTCTCTTTGTATATGAAGACCCCCGCATCGATGAAGTCGAAGACCTCCTGCCAAGTGCCAACTGCGGCGCCTGCGGTTCCCCCGGTTGCCGTCCCTTCGCTGAAGGCCTGATCGACGGCAGTTACGAGCCTGCCCAGTGCACCGTCAACTCCAAGGACATGAACAAGATCATCGCCGACTACCTGGGCGTGGATCTTGGCAACCAGGATAAACGGGTGGCCCGGCTGGCCTGTGCCGGTGGCAAACATGTCGCCTACATCCGTGCCAGCTACGATGGCCTGGACAGCTGCCGCGGCGCCACCCTGGTCTCCGGTGGTGGCAAGGGCTGCACCTGGGGCTGCCTGGGCATGGCCGACTGCGAGGTGGTGTGTGAATTCGACGCTATCTCCATGAATAAGCATGGCCTGCCGGTGGTTGATGAAGAGATCTGCACCGCTTGCGGTGATTGTGTCGATGTCTGCCCCAAGAATCTGTTCGAGATCCACCCTGTAAGCCACCAGCTGTTCGTGGCCTGTAAAAACCTGGAGAAGGGCGACGAGGCAGAGGCCGAGTGCGAAGTGATCTGCACCGCCTGCGAACGTTGTGCCATGGACTCCCCTGAAGGGCTGATCGGGATAGCGGGGAACCTGGCGGTGATCGACTACACCAAGAACAGGCTCTCCTCCAGGGTTGCCATCGAGCGCTGTCCCACCGGCGCCATTGTCTGGTTCGATAAGAAAGGCAACTACCAGGTGGGCAAGGATGCCAAGAAGGTGATCCGCAAGGAGGCGCTGCCTGTCGGCTGAGCGGCAGCAGCAATGAACTATACGGTTTTTAAGTGAACGTGGTGCCCTGCACCGACATTCAGATAATCATTGAGAGATAGATGGCTATGTTTGGTAAGAAAGAGCAAAAGCAGTTCAAGTACCCCGGTATCCGCATGGCGATGGACGGCAACACTGCCGTTATTATGTGTGAACGCGAGGCATCCGATGCTGCCGGCGCTTACCCCATCACCCCCTCAACCCAGATGGGCGAGTTCTGGGCGGAAGAGGTGGCCAAGGGCCACATCAATATCTCCGGCAAGCCCCTGATCTTCGTAGAGCCAGAGTCGGAACATGCCGCTGCCGCGGTGACCGCGGGCATGTCCATGACCGGCCTGCGCGCGACCAACTTCTCATCCGCACAGGGCGTGGCGTTCATGCACGAATCGCTCTACGCGGCGGTTGGCAAGCGTCTTCCCTACGTGCTGAACATCGGTACCCGCGCCATCACCAAGGCATCGCTGAACGTACACTGCGGTCATGACGACTACCACTGTATAGACGACACGGGTTTCTTCCAGATCTTCGGCAACAACGCCCAGGAGGCGGCAGACCTCAACCTCATCGGCCGCAAGATCGCTGAGCTGAGCCTGACCCCGGCCGCTGTCGGCCAGGACGGCTTCCTCACCACCCACTTGATCGAGCCCCTGATGGTTCCCGAGCGTGACCTGATCGAGGAGTTCTGCGGCCGTCCCGACGACATCATCGACTGCCCGACACCTGCCCAGAAGATGATCTACGGCGAGAAACGCCGCCGTGTTCCCGAGGTGTGGGACGTGGACAACCCCATGCTCTCCGGCTCGGTACAGAACCAGGACGCCTACATGCAGGCAGTGGCCGCCCAGCGTCCCTACTTCTTTGAGCACATCTCGGGCATCGCTGACGGTGTGATGGACGAGTATTACGAACTGACCGGCCGCCGTTACAACCGCGTCAGTGAGTACCTGATGGATGATGCCGATTATGTGATCGCCGGACAGGGCTCCATGATCATCCAGGCCCAGGCCGTTGCCGACTACCTGCGCGAGACCCGCAAGCTGAAGGTTGGCGTACTCAATGTCACCATGTACCGGCCATTCCCCGGTGACCTGATCGGCAAGGCGCTGAAAGGGCGCAAGGGCGTTGTGGTACTGGAACGCACCGATCAGCCCCTGGCGGAAGATCTGCCCCTGATGCGTGAAGTGCGTGCTGCACTGACCAAGTGCATCGAGAACGGTGCCACCAGTGGCGATAGCCCTTACGCCGGTTACGAGTCCTACAAGCCCGGTGATGCTCCGGCTCTTTACTCCGGCTCCTATGGCCTGGGTTCCCGCGACCTGCAGCCCGAGGGTCTGGTGGCAGCCATCGAGAACATGCTGGATGACGGCAAGAAGAAGAAATTCTTCTACCTGGGGGTCGACTTTGTACGTACCCCTGAAGATCCCAAGGCGGAGCTGCGCCAGCAGGAGCTGCTGGAGGCCTATCCCCACATCGCCGACATGGCACTGCGTGGCAGTGAGAATCCAGACCTGCTGCCGGAAGGCGCAATCACTGCACGTATGCACTCGGTGGGTGGCTGGGGTGCCATCACCACCGGTAAGAACCTTGCGATGACCCTGTATGAACTGCTGGGTTTCGATATCCGCGCCAACCCCAAGTACGGCTCCGAGAAGAAGGGTCAGCCTACGACTTACTACCTGTCGGCGGCGCCTGAACCGATCCGCCTGAACTGTGAATACCACCATGTTGACGTGGTGCTCTCCCCCGATCCCAATGTGTTCGGTCACTCCAACCCGCTCTACGGACTGAAGAAGGGCGGTACCTTCATCATCCAGAGCAACCTGGAGACAGCTGAAGAGGTTTGGGCCCAGATCCCGATTCAGGGGCAGAAGTTCATTGTCGACAACGATATCCACATCTTCTATGTAGACGGTTTCAAGATCGCAAAAGAGGAGGCCTCCAACGCCGAGCTGCAGTTCCGTATGCAGGGCAACGCCTTCCAGGGTGCCTTCTTTGCAGCCTCTCCGCTGATGGAGCGGGCCAGCCTGACCGAAGAGGGGCTGTTCGAGGCGATTGAGAACCAGCTGCGTGAGAAGTTCGGTGGCAAGGGTGAGCGGGTCGTGACCGACAACCTGCGGGTTGTACGACGTGGGTTTGACGAGTGCGTCGAGATCACCGACAAGCAGGTGGGCCTCACCCAGCAAAACCTGAGAAAGGAGATGGGCCTGCCCGTCATGCTGCAGCAGCTCCCCGAGGGTGACGGCAAGGTATCAGACGTGCATCGTTTCTGGGAACAGACCGGCTCCTTCTATATCGGCGGCAAGGGCTCGGACAACCTGGCCGACCCCTACATGGCCACCAGCCTGATTCCGGCGGCCACCTGTGTCTACCGCGACATGACCCAGATCCGCTTCGAGTATCCGAAGTTCGTGACCGAGAACTGCACCGCCTGCGGTGACTGCTACACGGTCTGTCCTGACAGCGCCATCCCCGGCTTGGTCAACACCATCTCCGATGTGTTCAACACCGCTATTGAGAAGATCGAGACCAAGGGTACCCCGACTGTTTACCTGCGTCGCGAAAGCCGCAACGTGGAGAAGAGACTGCGTGCCCTGATCGAGGCTGAAGGCGAGAGTGCCATTATCTCCACCCTGATGGACCAGGCGGTACTTGAAGTGCTGGCAGACTCCGATCTGGATGCCGACGCCAAGGCCAACCTGGAGAAAGAGTTCGGCCTGTTCGTCGAGGCCCTGGGCGGTTTCGAGTTCTCCATCACCAAGCCCTATTGGAGCAACCGCGAGAAGAAGAACCCCAGCTCCGGCGGTCTCTTCTCCATCACTATCAACCCATACACCTGCAAGGGCTGCATGGAGTGTATCGAGGTGTGTGACGACGGTGCGCTGGTGGCCGAGGTGCAGACCCAGGATGCCATCGACAAGATGCAGAAGGACTGGGCGTTCTGGCTGGACCTGCCCACCACCGATTCCGACTTCATCCGAATCGATGATCTGGATGAGAAGATCGGTGCCCTGGAGACCCTGCTGCTGAACAAGGAGAACTACCAGTCCCTGGTCTCCGGTGATGGCGCCTGCCTGGGTTGCGGCGAGAAGACCGCCATCCACCTCTTCACCGGCACCGTGACCGCGCTGATGCAGCCGCGGGTTAAGAAACATCTTGCCGAGATTGATGATCTTATTAACCGCCTGGAGACCCATATCCGCCTGAAACTGGCTGAAGGTATGGATCTCTCCAACATCTCTGCAGTCAACGATGCGGTTGAGAGCCACCAGGACAGTGATCTGACCCTGACCGATCTCTCCGCAACGCTGAATGATGAGACACAGCCGGTTGATCCCAAGTGGCTGAAGTGGGTCACCCAGCTGCTGGAAAAACTGCGTTATCAGAAGTGGCTCTACACCGATGGCAAGACCAACCAGGGGCGTGCCAGTATGGGTATAGTCAATGCGACTGGCTGTACCTCGGTCTGGGGTTCTACCTTCCCCTACAACCCGTACCCCTTCCCCTGGACCAGTCACCTGTTCCAGGACAGTCCATCGGTTGCGCTGGGATTGTTCGAGGGCCACATGGCCAAGATGGCCGAAGGCTTCAAAGTTGTTCGCCAGGCCAGGTTGGAGTTGGAAGGAAAGTACAGTAGAGAAGAGCACGCCTCTTTTTTCACCTACTTCAACTGGAAAGAGTTCAGCGATGAAGAGTGGCTGCTCTGTCCGCCGGTGGTATCGGTGGGTGGTGACGGTGCCATGTACGACATCGGTTTCCAGAACCTCTCCCGCGCGCTGGCCTCCGGCGTACCGGTGAAAGTGCTGGTACTCGACACCCAGGTCTACTCCAACACCGGAGGCCAGGCCTGTACCTCGGGCTTCGTCGGCCAGGTGGCGGATATGAGCCCCTACGGCAAGGCGTGGAAGGGCAAGACCGAGATCCGCAAGGAGATGGGCATCATCGGCATGGCTCACCGCACCAGCTTCGTGTTGCAGAGCTCGGTGGCCAATGTCACTCACATGCTGGAGGGATTCATCGATGGCCTGAACAGCCGTCGCCCGGCACTGTTCAATCTCTACACCACCTGCCAGCCCGAGCACGGCGTTGGGGATGACATGTCTGAGCACCAGGCCAAGCTTGCCCTGGAGTCCCGCGCTTACCCGATGTTCCGTTACAACCCCGATGACGGCGTCACCTTCCAGGACTGCTGCGATCTTGAGGGCAACCCCGCAATTGATGACGACTGGCCCATGTACAAGATCGACTATGTCGACGACAAGGGTAAAGAGGCGAAGCTGGAGGTCCCCATGACCTTTGCCGATTTCGCACTCACAGAGGGCCGTTTCCGCAAGCACTTCCGCAAGGCGCCCCAGGAGGCCTGGAACGACGATATGGTCCCGCTCCACGAGTTCCTGAACCTGGATGAGGACGATCGTGACGGCAAGTTCCCCTATATCTGGAGCGTGGACGCCAAGAACCGCCTGATGCGTGTTCTGGTGGCCCAGGAGATCGTACTCTCATGTGAAGAGCGTCGTGACTTCTGGCACCAGTTGAAGTCCCTGGCAGGTGTAGACCAGGTGGTTGATCTGGAAGCCATTGCCAACCAGGCCAAGGCCGACATGGCCCAGAAGCTGACCACCAGCCTGCTGGCCATGGCCGGAGGCGGTGACATGTCCGCCCTGACCGACATGGCGGTTCCGGCAAACGGCGGTAACGGCAGCGGTGGCAACGGAGCTGCGGCCCCAGGAGACTATGAGCCTGTATGGATCGAGACACCGGAGTGCACAGCCTGTGATGAGTGTACCGATATCGCACCCAAGACCTTCCAGTACAACGATGAAAAGCTGGCCGTTGTGGTGGATCCCAAGGGCTCATCTTTCAAGGATATCGTCAAGGCAGCAGAGAAGTGCACAGCCGGCTGCCTGCATCCGGGGACTCCGTGGAATTCAAATGAGAAGGACCTGGAAAAGCTTATGAAGCGGGCCGAGAAGTACCAGTGAGAATAGGCTGCGAAGCAGAGGTTGAGACTTGAAAGTATCTCACCCTCTCCCCGATTGTGGAGAGGGCAGGGGTGAAGGGAATTCCAATTACTCACTTTCACCTCAATCCTCTCCCTCGAGGGAGAGGGAGCAAGAAGAGAGCATAGGCATTAACCATGAGAAGCATGCAATCAGGTTTTATGAACATTTTTTCAAAACATAAGACCTTCTCTCACGGCATCCATCCCGCTGAGCACAAGGAGATCACGGCGGACAAACCGATTCGCAGAATCCGGTTTGCACCGACCATGATCATTCCCCTGGCCCAGCATCGTGGTGCACCGGCGGTAGCGCTGGTCAAGCCGGGTCAGGAGGTGGTTCGTGGCGAACCCATAGCCGAGGCGGGTGGTTTTGTCTCCGTTCCCATGCATGCTCCGGTGACCGGCGTGGTCAAGTCCATTGATGAACTGGTACCCACTGCTGAGGGGCCGAAGACACCGGCCATCATCATCCATACCTACGAGGCTGCCACCCAGCAGGTGCTTTACGACAACCCACGTGACCTCAATACCATGACTCCCCAGGAGCTGGCCCAGGCGGTGCAGGACAGCGGTATGGTGGGCCTGGGTGGTGCAGCGTTCCCCAGTCACGTCAAACTGCTTCCCCCCAAGGGCAAAAAGATCGAGACCCTGGTGATCAACGGCTGCGAATGCGAGCCCTATCTCACTTGCGATCACCGGGTGATGCTGGAGCAGACCGACAAGCTGATATCCGGCATAAGAATGGTGATGAAGGCCACCGGCGCACTGTGTGCCATCATCGGCGTTGAAGACAACAAGCTGGATGCAGTGGAGCATATCCGCTCCATGCTCCCCGAAGAGAGCGGTATCAGCTGTGAAGCGGTGGAGACCAAGTACCCACAGGGTGCCGAGAAGATGCTGATCACCAGCCTGCTGGGTATGGAAGTACCCTCAGGCGGCATACCCGCGGATATCGGTGTGGCAGTCTACAATGTCGGCACCCTGGCCCAGATGGGTGATCTGGTACCCCAGAGCAGGGGGTTGATTGAGCGCGTGGTTACCGTTTCGGGGCACAACGTGGAGAAGCCGGGCAACTACCTGGTGCCCATCGGAACCCCCCTGCGTTTTCTGCTGGAGCAGGCCGGGGCCAACCTGGAATCCACCGAGGTGGTGATGGGCGGGCCGATGATGGGTATGTCCACAGCCTCACTGGATGTCGCTATCACCAAGGGGGTCTCCGGTGTTGTGGTATTCCGGAAACCCGACACTGACCTGGCACAGCGACAGGTCTATCCCTGCATCAAGTGCAGCGCCTGTCTCGATGCCTGTCCACTCCATCTCAATCCTGCCATGCTGGGACAGCTGGCCGGTGTGCGTCGTTACGAGGAGATGGAGGGCGACTACCACCTCAACGACTGTTTCGAGTGCGGCTGCTGCAGTTACGTATGCCCCTCCAATATTCCGTTGACCCAGTATTTTAGGATCGCCAAGGCGGTTAATCGCGAGGCCAAGGTGGATTGATTTTGATCGTTTATTACGCAAAGAGCGCAGAGCAGACCCAGAGAGTGCAAAGATTGAAAGTGTCTCTTTCCGGGAAGAAATCAGGTAGGAGCGAACTTGTTCGCTCCTACTGTTTGTTTGCAGAGCTGGGGAAGCGGGGTAGGTCGGGCTTCAGCCCGACATGTCGGCCTGAAGGCCGACCTACAGCCTAGATATATAAGCCGGTCTGACCAAACTTTGCGAACACTTATTTAATGAACAAGTACAGAATATATGCTTAAAAAAGCACCCATAGAGATTCGCACCTCTCCGCACTTGAAGAAGGCGCTGAGTGTCGAGCAGATCATGCGCAACGTGGTCTACGCCATGCTGCCGATCTGCGCATGGTCGGTCTACCAGTTCGGGGTCAGTGCCCTGGCGCTTATCCTGGTGACCACTCTCAGCTGTATCCTGACAGAGTCTTTTTTCTGCTGGATGTCCGGTCGCCCCAACTCGGTGAAAGACTTCAGCGTGGTCATCACCGGCATGCTGCTGGCCCTGACACTGCCGCCGGGTTTTCCGCTCTGGATGGCAGCCGTGGCCGGTTTCATCGCCATCGCCCTGGGCAAGTCCCTGTTTGGCGGCCTCGGTTTCAATGTCATGAATCCGGCCCTGATCGGGCGGGCCTTCGTTCAGGCGGCATTTCCCGTGGCCATCACCACCTGGACACCCTCGTTTACAGCGGGCCGGTTTTTTGAGTTCATCCCCTCCAGCCTGGCAATGCCTTTCATGTCGCCGGTGGATACCAGTGACTGGGTGAAAGAGCGGGCCATAGACGGCTTTACCGGCGCTACCCCGTTGGCGTTACAGAAGTTCGAGCATGTAACAGCAGACACACTTGATCTGCTCACCGGCAGCGTGGCCGGTTCCGCAGGCGAGACCTCGGCCATCATTATTTTTATCTGCGGCCTCTACCTGGCCTTCCGAAAAATGATGGACTGGCGTATTCCTACAGGCGTGTTCGCCGGTGCCGTGCTGATTTCACTGCCGCTCTATCTCTACAACCCTGAGATCTATCCCTCGCCCCAGTTCATGCTGCTCTCCGGCGGCCTGATGCTGGGCGCCATGTTCATGGCCTCGGATATGGTGGGTTCTCCACTTACACCCAGGGGTATCTGGCTCTACGGGGCGGTGATCGGCATGCTGACCGTGACCATCCGAATCTTCGGTGGACTCAACGAAGGCGTGATGTACGCCATCCTGGTGGCCAACGCACTGGCCCCCATGATCGACTCAATGACCCAGCCGCGTGTCTACGGTGAGCGCAAGCAGGAGGCCGAGTCATGAGCAGCGCAGAAGAGAACACCATGCCGCCAGAGGCGCAACCGCACCAGACACCCAGCTTCGCCATGCTGCGCACCCTGGGTGGTGTCGCCATGCTGGCGGGCTTCCTGGTGGTAATGGTCTACCAGTGGACCAAGCCGATCATCGCGGAGAACAAGCGCATTGCCATTGAGAAAGCGGTATTCCGGGTGGTTCCGGGTGCAGCTTCCCGTAAGGACTTCGTGCTGGGAGAGGGCGGACTCTTCCCCGCGGCTGAAGCAGAGTCAGGGCAGGGTGAGACCATCTACGCCGCTTACGATGAACAGGGCGCTCTCAAAGGTATCGCCCTTGAAGCGGCAGCCACCGGATACGCAGATGTGATTCGTATCCTCTACGGCTACAACCCCGGCTGCGAGTGTGTAACCGGTATCAAGGTGCTGAAGATGGCGGAGACACCGGGGCTTGGCGACAAGATCGCCTTCGCCCCCGAGTTTCTGAAAAACTTCGAGGCACTTGATGCCCGGCTGAATGCCGACAGCAGTGGGCTCGAGAACGAGATCGTGGCAGTGAAGCATGGTAGCAAGACAGAGCCCTGGCAGGTGGACTCAATCTCCGGCGCCACCATCTCGTCCGTGGCTATTGCACGCATGATCAACAAGAGCGGTAACAAGATGTACCCACTGATTGCCCAGCACCTGGAGCGCCTCAAGGCCGAAGGTGAGGCGGTGCAGCAGGCTGCGCCCACACAGAGTGGAGCTGATCAATGACAGCACTACCCAATCAACAAGAGACAATAACACTGGATACTTTCCTGCGCGGACTGTGGGAGGAGAACCCGGTATTCGTCATGCTGCTGGGTCTCTGCCCGGTGCTGGCGGTGACCAACTCAACCATGAACGCCATCGCCATGGGTCTTGCCACCACCTTCGTGCTGGTTGCTTCAAGTACGTTGGTATCGCTGCTTCGCAAGGTGATTCCCAAGCAGGTGCGCATCGCCACCTATATCATTATCATCGCCACCTTTGTAACCATAGTGGATTACGTGATCCAGGCCATCAGTCTCGATCTCTACAACGCACTGGGCGCGTTCATTCAGCTGATCGTGGCCAACTGCGTGATCCTGGGTCGCGCCGAAGCCTACGCCTCAAAGCAGCGCCTGGGGGCCTCGGTGGTCAATGCCCTGGGCATGGGCGCCGGTTTCACCATCGCGCTGCTCTGCCTGGGCACGGTGCGCGAACTGTTGGGTGCGGGTACCATTCTCGGTGTTCAGATCTTCAGCGCCAACTTTGAACCCTGGGTTGTGATGATCCTGCCACCGGGGGGCTTCTTTGTGCTGGGCGCCTGGCTGCTGTTGTTCGAGTACCTGAAGCAGCGTAAAGAACAGAAACTGTTGAGCGAAGAGGGGGCGACCGCCAATGGATCCTAACAGCCTGATATTCATCTTTCTCAACGCGGCGTTGATCAATAACTTCGTACTGGCGCTGTTTCTCGGGCTCTGTCCTTTTCTGGGCGTGTCCGCCAAAAAGGAGACCGCCTGGAACATGGGGCTGGCCACCATGTTCGTTATGCTGGTGAGCTCGGTCTCTGCCTACGGTATCAACTGGTTGCTGACAGAACTCGAGATCGAGTTTCTGCGCCTGATCTGCTACATCGCGGTTATCGCATCGGCGGTTCAGCTGGTGGAGATGACGGTGAAGAAGTTCAGCCCCAGCCTGTTCCGGGCGCTGGGTATTTTCCTGCCCCTGATCACCACCAACTGTGCGATTCTCGGCCTGGCCCTGTTCCAGACCTTCCGCGAGTACGATTTTCTGCAGAGCCTCGCTTTCTGCGTGGGTGCAGGTGTCGGTTTCACCATTGCGTTGATGATGATGGCGGGTCTGCGTGAAAAACTTGAACTGGCCAAGGTGCCCAGCGTCAGCCAGGGTGCCGCAATGAGCCTGATGCTGGCCGGCCTGTTGTCCCTTGCCTTCATGGGCTTTGCAGGTCTTGGAGGCTCCCATGCTTAAGTTCCTGCTCGCCAGTGGGGTGATCATGGTGGTGATGCTCGGTTGGGTGCTGGTACAGCAGTTCGCCCGGGATTTCGCCCGCAGGCACCCCGAGTGGGGACCCTACCGCGAGAAGGTGGGTTGTGGTGGAAACTGCAGTTGCGGCAACGGTGGCAACTGCAAGAAACGTTGATATATTTGGCATAGAGAACGACTTTTATAGGAGCAAACTTGTTCGCGAAGACCATCCGGTAATCAATCAATACCGATCGCGAACGAGTTCGCTCCTACAGTGTGATTATTTTTGGCCTGAGTTTGTATGGGGCCTGTAGCCAGGCCGATAAACACTTTTCAATAAAGGAGCGGTAACGTGAGTACAGCAGCAGAAGATTTTGTAGAGAGCCCGTGCTGTGAAGCGGTGGTCAAAGAGAGTACTCGCCTCACACCCTCATCAGGTGATGAAGTGCGCCAGATTGTGCTCAAGATCAATCAACCGATGTTCCGCTTCGAAGAGGGGCAGAGTATCGGTGTCATGGTGCCCGGTCCCCACGAGTTCGGTAACAAGTACCACACCCGCCGTTACTCGATAGCCGAATCCCGCATCGGTGGCCGCGGTGAGTGCGTGGAGCTGACCATCCTGGTTCGCCGCTGCTTCTATCTCGACGAGGTGAACGGGGAGCAGTATCCCGGTATCGCTTCAAACTACCTGTGTGATGCAGAGATCGGTGAGCGTCTGCAGCTCTCTGGTCCCTACCGGACTGCGTTCGGGATACCGAAAGACAGCAGTACCAACATCCTGATGATCGGCACCGGTACCGGTATAGCCCCGTTCCGTGCATTCGTGAAACAGATCTACCACGAGCGGGGAGAGTGGAAGGGCCAGGTGAGGCTCTTTTACGGCGCCAGAAACGGCATGGAATCCATCTACATGAACGATCACAGCAACGATATCTCCAACTACTACGATGAGGAGACCTTCAAAGCGTTCAACGCGGTCTCCAGCCGTCTGCTCTCAGATGACGGCCAGGCCCTGGAGCGTACTATCGAAGACCACCTTGATGAAGCGTGGAATCTGTTGCAGGACGAGAATACCCATGTATTTCTGGCAGGCCTGAAGAAAACCACGGCAGCCACTGACAAGGTGATGTCAAAGAAAGCCGGTTCCGAAGCCGCATGGAGCGAGTTCAAGCAGAAGCTGGTCACAGAGGGGCGATGGTCCGAACTGCTCTACAGCTGATAAAAAACTGGTTTGATGACCATAGGCCGCTGCATTAGTGCAGCGGCTTTTTTTTGGAAATAGCGAATTAATCTCTGAAGTGTAGGAAATCCACACAAAACATACGGTGCATCTATACTTTTCCATATATTGTGGATGCCAAAGCCGTATAGATCGGCATCATGTAATAACCTGGAGTTTGGCATGCCACTGGCTGCACCTGGCTCGCTGGATATCGGCCGCAGAATCAGAACATTCTGGTACGGATGCCGAACCTATCCCATTGCCCTCCTTATCCTGCTGTGCGGAACAGGCATCTCCTTACTGGCCGGCAACTGGTACGAGAGGGAAGAGTATCTGCGCTTGGAGCAGGAGTTTCTGCGTACAACCGAAAGCCAACTGCACAACATCGAGCATACGCTTCAACACAACGGCGAGGTGATCAAGCAGCTTGGTCTGATCTACGAACTCTCACTCGAATTCAGTCCATCCAGCTTTCAACACTACCTGAGAGGCCTCTCCGACTTCGAACACCGCTTTAAAGCCGTTGAGTGGATTCCAAGGGTGACCCATGAACAGCGGGCCTCTTTCGAACTGGAGGCGCAGGCCTTCTACCCGGGCTATAGAATTACGGAGCGTATGGAGCAGGGGGCCATGGTGGCCGCCAAGCCGCGCCCCGAGTACTTCCCTGTCTACCTTGTAGAGCCACTGGCCGGTAACGAGGCCGCCCTGGGGTTCGATCTTGCATCCCAGGCAACCCGAAAGCGAGCGTTGCAGAAGTCGGCCGAAAGCGGGGAGTTTTCCGTTAGCGGGCGAATCACTCTTGTACAGGAGACGGGAGCACAGTACGGGGTGCTCGCTTTCTACCCTGTGCATCGCCATTCTGTCGGGGCGCCGGCCACAGATAAGGATTTGTTGGGCTTTACACTGGGGGTGTTCAGGCTGGGAGATCTACTGCATCACGCTGTGGATGATCCTGTATCCAAGGGGGTGAATATTCTGCTGGAGGATCTCAGCGCGCCGGGGGATGAGAGGTTTCTCCATTACCACTCCGACGATCTCTTTCCGGCAACAGGGGCAGGGGAGTCCGTCTCGGGGGGGGATGACGGTAGTCTCCGGATCCGGTATCAGATCGACTTCGGAGGGCGCCTCTGGCAGGTGACCTTTACATCCGCGGAAGGATTCTTCCAGATTGATCAGTTTGGAATTTATATACGGATTGCGGGAAGCCTGGTGTCGCTGCTCCTGGCATCTTACCTCTTGAGTATGATCCTCAGGGACCGGCATATCTCAATCCTGCTGGTGGAGCGTGAAGCGCAGCAGAAAGAGATGCAGTCGACCCTGGTTGACCTTGAAAGTCAGCGGCTGGAGATCGAGCAGTCACGAAAAGAGTGGACAGCCTCTTTCGATGCAGTCACCGATCCGATTTTTGTTCATGATGATCAGTTCCGGATTGTAAGGGTCAACAAGGCCTACTCCTCCATTGCTGAAAAGCCCATAGACGAACTGCTGGGCAAGCCTTACTTCGAAATTTTCCCAAGAATGGAGAGGCCCCTCAACAGTTGCCTGGACATGATGGCCTCAGGTAAAGAAGGAGCGCTGGAGGAGGATGAAAGCTTCGAGCAGAATAACCGGACATACATTTCACACGCCTACCTGATTCCGGGCGAGACAGGTGTTTCGCTGTTGGGTGTGCATATCATTCGCGATGTGACTGAGGATATTCGCCTGGAGGAGTTGCGCCAGGAGTATGCCCGGAGTATCAAGCAGTCCCTTGTCGATACCATCTATTCCGTCTCCCTGACAGTGGAGAAACGGGACCCCTATACCGCGGGTCACCAGCAGCGGGTTGCCAAGCTGGCGGTGGAGATCAGCCGCGGGATGGATATGGATGAAACCTTCCAGGAGGGACTCTATTTCGGCGGACTTATCCACGATATCGGCAAGATCTACATCCCTTCAGAAATACTGAACCGCCCGGGGCGTCTGAACGATCTTGAATTCAGCATTATCAAAACCCATCCCCAGGTGGGTTGGGAAATCCTGAAAGAGGTGACATTTCCCTGGCCGGTCAAACAGATGATCAGGCAGCACCATGAGCGCATTGACGGCAGCGGCTATCCGGATGGTATTCAGGGGGATGAGATCTGTATCGAGGCCAGGATTCTTGCGGTAGCCGACGTTCTGGAGGCCATGGCCTCCCATCGACCCTACCGGCCGGCACTTCCCCTGGAATCGGCTCTGGAGGAGATCGAGGCCAATCGCGGCACGCTTTACGATGAGCGTGTTGTGGATGCCTGTATGAAGCTGTTCAGGGATAAAGGCTTCAGGATGTCGGACCTGGAGTCCACCACGTGATACAGAAGCTCAGTTGGCCGGGTGTTGTGATGAGCCTTCCTGTCTGGTCGTGAGGATTTAAAAGATTGGAATAAATTCTGGACTCTCTGCGTCTCCTTAAGCAGTGTTCATTGAGAACATGAAGATTCAGCCAACCGGCAGAGACCGGAAATGCTGAATATCATCTACCCGAGGAGAGTGAAAATGAGACGACTGATTCTACCCCTGATAACCCTTTTGATTGCCATTCCAATGATGGCCGGCAATGCCCTGGCCAGCAGTTACGGCAAGCAGAAGGTGGTTTACCACGTCAATTATGACAATCCCAAGCAGCAGGCGGGTGCCCTGCGCAACATACAGAACCATATCAATGCGGTTGGTGCCGATAACCTGGAGCTGAAAGTGGTTCTCCACGGCAACGGGCTCTCCATGCTGGTCTATCCCGACTCACTGGACAAGACCAAGCTGAAAAATGCCAATGCGACCGACCAGATGCAGGCGAAGGTCGATGGACTGAAAGACCAGGGCGTTGCGTTCCATGTCTGTGCCAATACCCTGAAGGGGAAAAAGATCAGCCTGGATAATGATCTTTACAACGTCGACCAGGGTGCGGTGGTCCCCAGCGGTGTTGCCCATCTCGCACATCTCCAGGCACAGGGCTATACCTACATAAAACCCTGATGCCTTAAAGATTTCTTCTGTCTGCTACCTCCAGACAGAGTGAACGACGCAAGCCCAGGCTTAGCGTTGTCTTCAAGTCCGCTCCCCGCGGACTTTTTTTTGGATACGGCAATGGCGGGAAAATGATTAAACCCGTAGTGGAAGTGGGGTATGGTATGCCTTTGCTGATTAGACCCATCTGGAGTTGTCGTGGAGCAGTTTGCACTCAGTACTGAAGAAGTTGTAAGACTGGGCTTTTTCTTTGGCGTTTTTGCCGTAATTGCGGGTTGGGAGCTGGTTGCGCCCAGAAGGGAACTGTCGGTCTCCAAGGCGGATCGTTGGATTTCCAACCTGGGTATCGTGGCACTCAATACCTTGATACTTCGCCTGCTGTTTCCTGTCGCAGCAGTCGGAGTAGCCTTTTTTGCCGATCAACATGGATGGGGATTGTTCAACTACGTCCAGGCGCCACTCTGGGTTGCCGTGATCGTATCGGTGACTCTCCTGGACTTCATGATCTGGCTGCAGCACGTTGTGGTGCACGCCATTCCGCTGCTTTGGCGTCTGCACAGGGTGCACCATGCCGATCTCGACTACGACGTCACCACCGGGGCACGGTTTCACCCCATTGAGATCATCCTCTCCATGCTGATCAAGTTCGCCGTGATCCTGCTGCTCGGTCCGCCAGTGGTGGCGGTGGTGGCCTTCGAGGTGATCCTCAATTCCATGGCGATGTTCAATCACGGCAACATCCGCCTTCCCGAAACCCTGGACAGGGTAATGCGCACGCTGCTGGTGACACCGGACATGCACCGGGTGCATCACTCGGTGGAAGATGACGAGTGCAACTCCAACTTCGGTTTCAACCTTTCAATATGGGATCGGATGTTCGGTACCTACACTGAACAGCCCCGGGGCGGGCAGTTGGGGATGACTATCGGCATTCGCAAGTACCGTGACCCGGCCGAGGTCGACCGCCTGCCGGGCATGCTTATGCTGCCGTTCAAGGGAAAAATCAGCAGCTATGTCATCAACCGGCGCAGTTGGAGTGACAACGACGCTGATTAGTCTCCTGCCGGTATTGGCACAAACCACAATATCTCAAGCCCCAGGGTCTGTGTTTTTATTGTGCCTGTTGAAAGCGCCCATAGCGCTTTCCCTGGCTGATGATTGAAACTGTCTGGAGGTTGCCGTGTATCTGAAATCTGTACTGCTTGCACTTGGACTGGCGCTAGGTGGCACGACCCTGGCCGAAGAGGTAAAACTCCCGCACGGTGGTATCACCCTCAACGCCAACCTGGAAAAAACAGGAGATAACTGGCATTCCGGACCAGTTGTACTCATGACCCACGGCACCCTGGCCCACAGCCGCATGGAGATCATGGCCGGCCTGCAGGAGATGTTGCTGGACCGTGGCGTCAGTTCCCTCTCCATAAACCTCAGCCTGGGACTGGATGATCGCGAAGCCGCCATGTATCCCTGCGAGACGCCCCATCGTCACAAGTACAACGACGCAGAGGAGGAGGTCGGTGCCTGGATGGCATGGCTGAAGGGGCAGGGGGCCGGGAATGTTTCGCTGCTGGGCCACTCCCGGGGTGGAAACAAGACGGCCCGTTTTGCCGCTGCCAATGATGCCTTCCCTGTCGAGACGGTCTTTCTGTTGGCGCCATCACTCAGAAACCAGGGCTATGGAGAGAAGGACTACAAGAGACGTTACGGCAAGGAGCTGCTGCCGATCATGGAAAAAGCCCGGGAGATGGTTGCTGCTGGCAAGGGGGATGAGATGCTGCAGAAGGTGGATTTCATCTACTGCAAGGAGGCCAGCGCCACGGCTGCCGCCTTTATCAGCAACTATGAGCCCGAAGCGAATGGAGATACACCGACCCTGATCTCCAGGATCAAGTCACCGGTCATGGTCATTGTCGGCAGTGAGGACAAGGTGGTTTCAGGCCTGGTCGAAAAGATCGAGCCCATTGCGGATGGGGAACGGGTGCAACTGGTCATCGTGGAAGGAGCGGGGCATTTCTTCCTCGACCTCTATTCAGAGGATGTGGCCGACACCATTGCCGAGACCCTGGGCGCCGAATAGAGCTTCGCTGAGAGCAGCCCGGGAACGATCCTGTTTCCGGGTTATTTCTCCACTCCCTGGCCGGGAAACTCCTTGATGTAGAGGTCCTGCTTGGCATAGGGGATTTCGATGCTCTCGCTGATGAACCGTTTGTAGACCGTGCAGTTGAGTACATCCAGCACCCTGCCTCTCAGCTCCGGGTTGTCCACCCAGCAGAGCAGTTCGAAATCCAGCGCCGAGGCACCGAACGTTCTGAACCGGACCCTGGGTTCCGGATCCCTGCATATCTGGTCTGTATGGGTGGCAACATCCATCAGCACATCACGTACCTGGTCTATGTCCGAGCCGTAAGCCACCCCGACCTGTACCCGAATGCGGTACTTCTCATGGGGACCACCGGACTCATTGACGATCCGGGTGTTGCCCATGGTGGCGTTGGGTACCGTCACCTCCACGTCGTCCCGGGTCAGTATGCGGGTACTGCGGATACCGATATGGGTCACTTTACCGCGCTCTCCGCTCTCCAGTACCACGTAGTCACCGATCTTGTAGGGTGAGTCCGCCAGGATGAATACACCGGAGAAGAGATTGGCCAGGGTGTCCTTGGCGGCAAAACCGATGGCGATACCGGCGATACCCGCAGAGGCGAGCCAGGCGGTCATGTCGATATGCCAGGCACTGAAGATGAAGTAGATCGAAAGGGCCAGGACAATCACGATAACCAGGTTGTCAAACAGGGGGAGTGTCTGCTCGCGCACCACCGCCTGGGGTTTTGCGCGAAGGCTCATGGTCTTGAGCAGCGTGCGCATAAATCTCAGCAGAAACAGTGACCACATGATGATCAGCAGGGTATTGGCAGCCGAGCGCAGGGACGAGGTCAAGCCGTCTGGCAGAGCCAGCAGGGAGATCGCGGCCAGGGAGCCAACAATGATCACTGTCCAGAACAGTGGCCGGTGGAGCAGGGTGATGAACTTGTCATCCAGGCTGGTGCTGGTTTTGTGGGTAAGCCGTTTGACGAGCCGGGTGATGATGGCCGCAACCAGGTTGGCAACCGCCAGGGATATCAGGAAGACAAGCAGTGCCTTGATATAGGGGTTGTCACCGAAATAGCCGATCACCGGCTGCAGGTACTCGATCAGTTGTTTCTCATCCACGTTCTGAATATCCCTATGTTTCCTTGCCTGACATTTCTATTCTGAAGGATGTGTCTATGTCAGGCAATCGACTGTTTTAATTGTTAATTGCAGGGACCATTCTATTCATTTGAGCCGGATAAAAAAACTCTATTTCCCAATGATTTTGGTCTATCTTTATCTATTAAGGGCGTTATAAAAGTAGTAAAAATCTTAGGTCAATTTGGCGACTGGCAGCTTGACGCCCCAGGCACCATGGAGCGGGCTTTTCTATCTGGCTGCACGACGTGGAAACGAATGGGGAAGGGTGATGAGAATACTCTATAAAACAGCTATTCAATTGATATTACTGGTAATTGTCGGTTTTCTGGTGGCCTGTGATAACGCCCCGACAACCAGCCAGACACCGCCGAAGCCGGTTGCACCCGCAACGGAGAAGAAGGTAACTGTCGCCCTGGTGATGAAAACCCTCACCAATCCTTTTTTCGTCTCCATGGAGAAGGGGGCGAGAAGGGCCGAAAAAGAGTTCGGTATCCAGCTGGTGGTGAAGACTGCAGCCCAGGAGACCTCAATCCAGCAGCAGATTGCCATCGTTGACGACCTGGTGCGGGAAAAGGTTGATGCAATTGTCATCGCCCCCGGTGACTCCGTGGAACTGATCCCGGTGTTGAAGAAGGCCCAGGATGCCGGAATCAAGGTTATCAATATCGATAACCAGCTCGATCCCGTCTTTTCAAAGAAAAACAACCTGGTCAGTGTCCCGTTTATCAGCGTGGATAACGAGTCGTCCGCCTACCAGAGCGCCAAGTATATTGCTGACAAGGTCACCGAGCCCTCCAAGGCCTTCCTGATGGAGGGGATTCAGAGTGCCATCAATGCCCAGCAGCGGAAGAACGGTGCGGCCAAGGCCTTCTCCGAGAACGACAATATCAGCGTGGTGGAGATGGGCAGCGCAAACTGGAAGATCGATGAGGGTAAGCGCCTGATGCTGACCTGGTTGGAAAAACACCCGGATGTAAGCCTGGTATTCGCCGCCAATGACATGATGGCTTTCGGGGTAATCGATGCATTGAAAGAGGCAGGAAAGAGCAGCGTGATGGTCGCCTCCTACGATGCGTTGGACCAGGCAAAGCAGGCAATCCGTGATGGCACTCTGCAGGCCACAGTGGACCAGCTTCCCGCAGAGCAGGGCTATGTGGGTATTCAATATGCGCTGAAGGCCCTCAAGGGTGAAACCCTTCCAGGGGTTACCCTGATCGATACCTTGCTGATTACTGCGGACAATATAGACAGCCTGTAATGTCCAGTTTGCTCAAGCGGCTGAGTATTACCTATAAATTTGCCATCTTCCTGGTACTTATAGGTGTGCTTCCTTTGCTGACTGCAGGTCTTGTGGCCTACCAGACAGCAAAGGATTCACAGGTTGATGGCGCCCTGAGGGAGCAGGAGCATATCCTGGAGGGCTACAGGGATAACCTGGTCCTTGTTCAGGAACAGGTGGAGAGCCTGATTGCCAATATTTTGAGTGTTGAGACGATTACAAATGAACTGCTTCGGCCCCGCAAGGATGTCACCACCTATGAACAGCTTTCGACCGAGGTCCAGGTCGGTTATATCCTGAATGGCTACCTCAATATCAAGGGGCTTGTCTCCATCCATGTTATCGGTGAGCAGGGTGCTCATTTTCAGGTTGGCGATACCCTTGAAAAACAGACCAAGGAGACAGTCAGTGATCAGATAAAACTGGATTCAAGGCGTTCCCGGTCACTGGTGCACTGGGTAGGCGTAACGGAGAATATTAACGCCAAGTCAAACCAGGATTATGTACTGGCCGCTGCACAGACCCTGTACTTCACTGACAGAACCAGTTTTGAGCGCAAGCCGATCGGGACCCTCATTGTCAACTACAGCACCAGTTACCTCTCCAGGCTGTTCGAAGAGGCTGATGACTCGGCACGTTTTTACCTGATCGACCAGAATAACCGCTATATCTTTCATCCGGATCCGGCACGTATAGGGCAGAGCGTGGGAGACCACAGGCAGGGGGTATTGAGAGCCACCGAACGGCATGTGCTGGTAGATACACCCGGAGGAGGGGTTTACCAGACATATCAACCCATTGAGCGCAGCAACTGGATGCTGCTTTCAGAGGTCCCCCAATCGACCCTGTTGGCCCAGGTGGACCTGATTCGCAATACAACGCTGGCTGTATTTACCGTAGCGTTGATTTTCGTTGTTTTTGTCGCCTACTACTTTTCAAACTCCCTGGTCTCTCCGATCAAGTATATAACCGATAGTTTCAAACGCCTTAAAAGTGGAGACACCGATGTAAAAGCGCTGCCGGTACCGGGAACGGATGAGATTTCCCAGTTGGCCCAGTGGTTCAACCAGTTTCTCGATGAGCTGCGTAAACGCTATGAATCTGAAGAGGCTCTGCGTCTCAGCGAAGAGCGTTACGAACTGGTCTCCCGTGCTACCAATGAAGGGATATGGGACCTTAATCGAAAAACGAAAACTGTCTATTTCTCCGACCGGTTCAGGGAGATTGCCGGCTACAAGCCAGGTGAACTGACAGCTTCGATGATCAATTTTTATCGTATTATCTACCCCGATGACCGCCCTTATATCAAGAGACGTTTCAAAGAGTTCCTACACTCCAGGAAAAACTTCATCAACGTCGAGCATCGCATTGACAGGCCTGACGGTACTTTTGTCCATGTCAGCAACAACTGCCAGGCAATTCGGGATAAGAAGGGCAGAGTCATGCGCATGGCTGGTTCGATTCAGGATGTCAGCATGCAGAAGGAGATCGAGGGAAGACTGCGTCACGATGCATCCCACGATCCCCTGACCGGGCTCTATAATCGACAATGGATGCTGAAACGCATCAACCGCGAGCTTGTTGAGTACAGGGCCCATCCTGAAAAAGAGTTTGCGGTACTGTTTCTCGACCTCGACGATTTCAAACAGCTGAACGATACCCTGGGTCACAGCTACGGTGACCTGTTGCTGATCGAGGTCTCCAAGCGCATTGAGCAGTGCATAAGGCCGGGTGATTCCCTGGGGCGTCTTGGCGGCGACGAGTTTATCGTGCTGCTGCCCGATATCAGAACTTCTGATGCCCTGCAGGTAGTTGACCGCCTGGTTGAGACCATCTCTGAGCCCTATCTCCTTTATCATCACGAGTACAAGTCACACGCCAGTATCGGGGTGGCTTTCGCTAAAACGGGCTACGACAATGCCGAGGAGATACTGCGTGATGCCGATACGGCAATGTACCGCGCCAAGTCCATGGGCAAGGGCCGATACGAGATCTTCGATAACGAGATGCGCGAAATCCTGTTGCAGCGGACATCCATGGAGAAGGACCTGGTCAAGGCTCTGGAGGAGAAGCACCTGGAGATGTATTTCCAGCCGATCTATTGTCTGAAAACAGAGAAAACCATCGGATTCGAAAGCCTGATCCGCTGGAATCACCCCACTAAAGGGGTATCGCCTGATATTTTTATCCCGCTGGCGGAAGAGAGTAATCTCATACACCCCCTGGGTCATTGGATCTTCGGCCAGGTGGTCAGGCAGATCAAACGCTGGGAGGAGCAGTTCGAACTGCCTCCTGATTTCAAGGTCGCGGTCAATATCTCTCCCAAGCAGTTCACCGACCCCGGCCTGGTGGAGTTCATGAAACAGCTGGTTTCCCAGTACCAGGTTGATGCAGGCCATATCGCAGTGGAGCTGACGGAGACTGCCATCTTCAGGGACAAGTTTGCCGTTCTCGATTCCCTGACCCAGTTGAAGGACGGCTGTATAAGCATTCACCTTGACGATTTCGGTACCGGTTATTCGTCCCTGAGCTATCTGAACAGCTTCCCCATCAGTGCCATCAAGATAGATAAATCCTTCGTATCGAAAATTGATGCCGGAGAGCGTGAAGAGCGGCTTGTGAATACCCTGATCCTGATGGCCAGGGAGCTGGATATCAAGGTGATTGCAGAGGGTGTGGAACGGGCCAATCAACTGGACTACCTGATGCAGAGAGGCTGCGACTACGCCCAAGGCTATTATATCGATATGCCATTGAAGGAGGGACAGGCAACAGAGATCCTAACCAGCCTTTATCCGCTGAAAAAGCCGGCTGCCTGATGTGACTTTGAATTTCAGTTGCTGTTTCTCTTCAGGATATACAGGTAGATGCCAATATTCAGCAGCAGTGCGGCCACGGCCAGGCCGATCTGTTCGCCCCGGGTGAGTCCCATGGGATAGACCAGGGGCATGAGGTAGTGTTCTATGAATCCCCCCGTGTAGCCACTTTCGCCGCCGGCCAGTCTCAGCCGGTTCTCCAGTGGTGTCAGTGGACATATCCAGCCCATGGTGTCGACAATCACACCCCAGGCCAGGCAGGGGACATGCAGCCAGGCCATTTTCGGCCAGCGCAGTACTGACAATCCACCCAGGACAACGAAAAGAATAAATCCGAAATGGAGCAGCAGTACAAGGTCGGCGGCAAATCTCTCGATCAAAGCAGGTGCTTGCCGTCGAAAATATCCGCCTTGAGCTCCAGTGCGTCAACGTCGTCGATACAGCCGAGGTTTACCCTGTAGTGCCCGGGGAAACGTGCTGTTTCGTGAAAGGTGTAGATACCGCAGCGCTTACAGAAATGGTGTTTGGCCGTTTTTGCTCCGAACTGGTAAAGACCCAGTGCATCATCGTCGGCCTCGATGTTCAGTCGATCAACCGGTATGACTTCAGTTGTCATCATGGCCCCCTTGCGGGAGCAGATTGAACAGTTACAGCGAAGGCCTTTTTCAATCTCTTCGCCTTCGTACGAGAATTTTACTCCACCGCAATGACAGCTTCCCTGGTAGTGCTTCATGGCATTCTCCTGTTTGGTTTTAAGTGAGGATAGTACCTTTGTCTTGATCAGCCAACTGTTAGGTCGATCGGTGGGTTACGCTATCGCTAACCCACCCTACAAAGTTGGCATTCAGAGAAGTGAATTGGCATGCCTGCGTGTCGTAGGGTGCAATAGCGCAGCGTATTGCACCGTAAGCAGGGTTGATTGCTGGGTGAGCCTTGGCAGCACTCAGAACCTTTCGATCCATTGTTGAAATTCCCTGGCGGGCATTGGCTTAGAGTAGTAGTTACCCTGAACGATATCGCAATCAAGCAGTTTCAGCCGCTCAAGAGTGGATTCTTCTTCCACGCCTTCAGCAACAACACTCAGTCCGAAGCGATGGGCAAGATCAATGATTACCTGGACAATGTGGCTGTTGGCCTCGTCGGTCAAAAGTCCCTGGATGAATGATTGGTCAATCTTCAGTTCATCGGTGGGGATGTCGCGGAAGTAGGAGAGGCTTGAGTAACCGGTACCGAAATCATCTATAGCGACCTTTATCCCGTTTGAGCGGAGCTCTTTGAGCATGCTGAAGGTATATGCAGTATCCTTGATGATTGACTCTTCAAGCACTTCGATACACAGAGAGACGTTTCCGGCTTTCCATAACTGTTCGGCGCTCTCTATGAGGTCGGGAAAATCCGGCTGGGCCAGCAAACCCGTGGGAATATTCACAGATACATGAAGCTGGCCGAATCTATCCGTCCATTCAGCTGAGTGCCGAAGGGCACTGTTCACCATCCAGACGGTGAAGGTTTTTATCAACCCCAGCTCTTCGGCAACCGGGAGAAACTCAGCCGGCGGGATAATGCCCCGTGAACGGTTGTTCCACCTGATAAGTGCTTCCGCGCCAACCGGCTGTCCCGTCTTGATGGATATTTTCGGCTGGAAATAGATCATCAGTTCTGATCGTTCTATGGCTCCCTCAAGCTCCAGTTCAATATCCCAGTTTTCAGATACTTCATCCTGCTCTTTTGCCTCTATGATGCCAATGGGCTCATCAGACTGTTTTGCAAGTTTCAGTGCCTTTTCAGCAGTTTGAAACAGTTGATCTGCTTCAGTGGCATTCAGTGGACAGGTCGATATACCTATCTTCGCACTGCACCTGATCTGTTTCTCTTCCAGCTGGATGGGCACGTCGAGCAGGCGCAATATTTTATGGGCTGCCAGTTCGGCATGCCCCGGGTTGGATATGGGAGATAGCAGCATTGCAAACTGGTCGCCGCCGAGGCGCGCAATGTGGTCCCCCTCTCTCCGGACTTCCGACAGGATCCGGGCGACAGCGCTCAATACCTGGTCCCCGGCATGTTGTCCGTAATAGGTGTTGATTCGATTGAAGCGGCTGATGTCGATGATCAACAGTGCGATCAGTACCTTGTACTCAACCGATTCTGCTACCTCCTCATCAAGTATCGGGATGAAGTGCTGCCGGTCCAGGAGATGAGTCAGTTTGTCGTGCATGCTGCAGGGGAGTGCCTTATAGGAACAGCTCTTTCATATTGATGCCGAAGTCATCCGGGCTGACACCCTTGACCACTGTTATATCGTCCATCCTGGAAAGGTTGATGTGCCTGAATTGCGAAACCGGCTTTTTCTCTTCGTCGAGCAGCAGCATCACGATGGGGCGCAGACGCCGGAGTCCGTTGACAGAGATCACAGCGCCGACCTCTCCCGTGTTCAGTTCCACCAGTGACCCGGTAGGGTAGAGACCCACAGCCTGGATGAACTGCTCAACCAGTTCCCCCTGGAATTTGACGTTCCGCAAACCGTAGAGTTCGCCAATCGCCTCGTGGGGCGGCCTGGGGCCCTTGTCGGCGTAAGGGCGTTCACTGGTCATGGCATCGTAGCTGTCCACCAGTCCGGCCATTTTTCCATACAGGGGTATCTCCTCATTGGATAACTGCTGGGGGTATCCACTGCTGTCGAAACGCTCATGATGGGTCGCGACCATTTGAAGTACGTTGAGCGGAAGCTTGGCGAAGGGTGAGTTGGCCGAGGCGCGTGCCAGAATTTTAATTCCCAGATCCACATGGCTGTGCATCTGTTTCTCTTCGTCGTCATCCAGCAAACCGAGCTTGTAGATAAGCTCTCTGGGGATTTTGGTCTTTCCTATGTCGAGCAGCAGACCGCCCAGGGCAAGTTCAGTGATGGTGTTTTTCTCAAGGCCCAGGTGACGTCCGAAGGTGGCGCACCAGACCGAGGTGCCCAGGGCCCGGGAGTAGGTGTACTCGTCGTGTTTTTTCAGGTGTACGATCCAGGAGAGCGCCGATGGGTTTCGAACGATGCTATCCACCATGTCGGTGATGCCGCTGGTGACCGCTTCAAGATCGATATCTCTCCCTTTGCTGAGATCACCGAGCAGATCAGAGAAGCCCTCGCCCATCTTATCGCAGGCCTCCTTTGCGCTCTTGATCTCGTCGTTCATGTTGCTGGTGACCTGGTAGGTCGTTTTGCGCAGTTTGGTGTATTCGTTGTCCTTTGGAGCGGGTTTGGATTTCTGTTGTTCGGGATCGAACATTGTGGCTGCCGTGTTCGGCTTGCTGCTGAGAATCCAGTAGCGCGGGTTTGGGGCGGTGCCTTTCTCAACATCCACGTAGACGTAGCTGCAGTAAGATCTGAGCTTGTCAATGTCCTCCTTGGTCTCGATTTTCACCCCCTGCAGGGAGAAGGGGGTCTTGATCCAGGGCCGATCGAGCCTTGAGACAAACATC
The DNA here is from genome assembly GCA_965224515.1 of Sedimenticolaceae bacterium. Taxonomy (GTDB): domain Bacteria; phylum Pseudomonadota; class Gammaproteobacteria; order Chromatiales; family Chromatiaceae; genus Sedimenticola_A. The sequence goes on along the minus strand of OZ245051.1, from coordinate 3,807,883 downwards.
CCGATGGTCAGGCCATCGATACTGGTTTTTACTTCGGATAATTCCATAAGAGCGTGCACATGGTTAGATTATCGGTTCGACATCCATATCTATGTGAAATCCGGTTCCTGATACTGCGAGATTGAAACGACTGACCGCGATTGTCAATGAGTATTATTATAGTGGGTGTTCAGTAGAGCATCAGGTGCAGCAGACTGCGCAGGGTGATAGCAACCAGGGCGCCGTATATCGCCGGGCGGATGATCGAGGCGACACGGGGGCCTGCGGACATCAATATGGCGATGCCAGCCACATCGAAAGGGTGAATCAGAAAGCCCGCCATCCGGTTCAGGTCTTCCAGCGAGGCGAGACCATCGTTCAGAAAATCCACCATCACCCCCATCATCGCCGTGCCCCCCGCGATGTACTTGGTGATGATGGGCAGCACCATGGCCGGGGAGAGGCCAATGGCAGTGAACAGCGGGGCAAGCAGTGACTCCAGCCCCTCCACCGCGCCGGCTGAACGCAGGGAGTTCACCAGCAGCAGCGCGAGGATCAGCATGGGCAAAGCACCGACAGTGATACCAAAGGCCTCTCCACCGGCATGGTTGATGACATTCAATACCCCCTTGGCGTCCCTGGCCTGGCGATGATTTGGTTTTAACTCGGGCTCCTTGTCTTCCGGCAGGTTCCGGGCGAACAGGTAGTAGGTGGCCGAGGCCCCCGCGATCCCGGCAATGGCGGATATCAGTATGGTCATCGGTCCATGCAGCCCGATAGCGGACATGGGGAATGTGACATTGGCCTGGGCAGCGCCGAACACCAGGGCCAGGGTAGCCGCGATATGGCGTTTTGAGGTACCGCCCTTGTCCATCATGGTGAGGGTGGCAAGGGGTGCGGCGAAGCTGACCAGCAGAACCTGCAGCAGTGCGAATACGCCCAGCCCGGGGATGCCCAGGGGCCTGAGAAGCGGTGCCAGCCGGTCGACGATCCAGTCCAGAATGCCCTTGGCTTCCAGAAGGCGCATGAGGCTGAGCATGACCACCATTACCGGCAACAGGACAAACAGCGCCAGTTCAACGGCGGCACGTCCGGATTGGAGGATCAGATCAGCGAACTCGGTCATCTTGTGTTTCTTCCATATGGTGCATGCAAGCTTATCACTCCGGTCAGTATTAATGACGCTTTCATTCATCTCTTCAGAAAATAATACAAGCATATGTAGGTCGGGCTTGAGCCCGACATGTCGGCCTGAAGACCGACCTACACAGTCAATTAAAGGCTGACATTTCTGGTTCTTATGGCTTAAGGGAGAGTCCGATATCTCTTCAGCAAATAATACAAGCATATGTAGGTCGGGCTTGAGCCCGACATGTCGGCCTGAAGGCCGACCTACATTTAAGAGTCGTAGATTAAAAAAAGCTCCCGCGAGGGGAGCCAAGGGGAGGTTGCCGATTCTCACGGCAAGGGGGTAAAGGGTTCAGCTGATTCTGCGCGGCATCAGCACCGTGTAATCCAGGTCCAGTACCAGGTTCTCGTGATAGCGTTGTCTGCCATCCACGTCGATTTTCGGTGACTCGATCTTTTCGCTCTCCATGTTCTTTATACCCAGGGTGCGCAGTCTCAATGCCCCAAGATCTGTGCGGCCAGGCAGTTGCCACTTATCCAGCACCTCGCTGTAGGCGTAGAAGGTGTCGCCGGCGAAGGCGGGGTTGCAGTGGGCGCCGCTGTTGATGGCTGCGATGCCGATGGCGTTGGCCAGTCCGTTGAAGGAGAGGGCGCGGCAGAGGGAGATCACGTGGCCGCCATACATCAGGCGCTCGCCAAAACGTGATGGCTTCATCATGTGCTCTTCGAAGTGGAGTCGGGCATTGTTCTGGTAGAGCTTGGTGGCAAGGGTATGGTCGCTGTTGTCCACGGTCATGCCGTTGACATGGTCGATGCGTTCACCTGCGCTGTAGTCGTCCCATAGGTGGGGTGAGCCGGTGATGGCAGTGTCGTAGCCACTGGCATCCAGCCCCGGAGGCAGGGGCAGATCCTCCACAGCCACGTGATCGGGCAGATCGGGGATCACCACTTCGGGGGCGGCAGATCCGTGATCTCTCTTGTGTACCATCACCCAGCGCGCCCAGGTCATGATGGCGTCGCCATCCTGGTTGTATGTGGTGGAGCGGACATAGACATTGCCGTTTTTTCCGCTGGAGTTCTCCTTGAGTCCGATCACCCGGCTCTGGGAGCGCAGGGTATCGCCGGGATAGACCGGCTTGAGAAAGCGCACATCGGCATAACCCAGGTTGGCCACGGCATTGAACGAGACATCGCTGACTGTCTTGCCGAAGGCGATGTGAAAGGCCAGCAGGTCGTCCACGCTTTCACGCTGCAGGCCCAGTTCCTTTGCAAAGGGTCTTGCACAGTGCAGGGGATAGCGGCTGCCGGTGAGCGCGATATAGAGTGACATGTCGCCCTCGGTGATCGTGCGCGGTGTGCCGTGAACCATCAGCTGGTCCAGCTTGAAATCCTCGAAGAAGTTACCGGGATACTGCTTGGACATGGGGCTCACTCTCCTGTTCAAATACATCAGTTCTGGATTCGATGGCCTCGTGATAGGCCACACAGTCTCGGGCCGCATCAAGCTCGGATGGTTGCAGCAGGCGGTTGTCCATCATGGCGTAGGAGCGGCCCTGTTCCTGAGCCTCTTCCATCAGTTTTATGATGGCGCGTTTCTTTTCGATCTCTTTCGGCTTTGGGGTGAAGGCGTCATTGGTATAGGCCAGCTGAACCGGGTGTATCACTGCCTTGCCGTTGAATCCGAAGTCACGGCTCTGGCGGCAGGCGTACTCGCAGGCGTGGGGTTCGGTGATATCCAGGTGAGCCCCGTCAATGGCGCTCAGGCCGTGTGCGCGGGCCGCCAGCACCACCATGGATAGACTGCTGAAGAGCCCGGTGCGCTCTGCGCTCGGAGGCAGTCGCATGCTGGTGATCAGGTTGGCATTGCTCAGAACAATGCAGGTCAACCGCTCGCTTGACCCGGCAATCTCCTGGGCATTGAGTACCGCCATGGGGGTTTCGATCATGCTCATCAGGGGCAGTTGATCGCCACCGGCCACGTCGAGTTTCCACTCTGCCTGCTTGAGATCCTCGGCGCTGGTGATGCCGGTAAAGAGCAGAGCGTCCACGGGCAGTTCCGCTGCCAGCTTCAGGTCATCATCGAACCAGGGTGAGTTGACCGGGTTGATTCTCAGTACCAGTTCCTGGCCCCGGAACTTTGACTCTTTCAGGAGTTTTCGGAGCTTCTCCCGGCCACTCTGCTTGAACTCCGGCGCAATGGATTCATGCAGATCGAAGATAATGGTGTCTGTGGGCAGATTCCGGGACTTCTCCATGTGCCGGTCGATATCAGCGGAAACATAGAGCATGGTGCGCCGTGGCCGCATTCTGGATTTATTGATTACATCATTCATGGGTATGCCTCAGGCAGCTGCCTCGATACTCTTTTTCAACTGGCTTCGGATTACCTTGCCGTTCTTGGTCCGGGGGTAGTCCTCAAGAATATGGACCACCTTGGGTCGCTTGTAGCCGGCCAGGTGCTGTTCTCCATACTGCAGCAGCTCGCTCTCATCGAGATCAGAGCCGGCTTTCAGTATCACGCAGGCGGCAACCAGGGTCTTGTCCCTGGCGATGTCCTGGCCGATGGCAACACAGTCGGCAATGTTGGGGTGAGTCTTCATGACACGTTCGATCTCGTGGGGGGATACCCGGTAACCGAAGGTGTTGATGATGTCGTCCCTGCGGCCCAGGAACCAGATGTAGCCATCCTCATCCCTGCGGGCAAAGTCGCCGGTCAGGAACCAGCCGTCCCGGCGCACCTTGGCTGTCTCTTCCGGCAGGTTCCAGTAACGCAGGAAGAGCCCTGGATCACTGTCGGGGATAGAGATCATTCCCTCTTCACCATGTGCCACCTCGTTCAGGTCGGCATCGAGCAGGCGCACATCATGGCCAGGCTGGGGGAATCCCGCAGAGCCGGGGCGTATGGGGTGGAATATGTTCTGGGATATGTAGTACGAAAGCTCTGACATGCCGATGGCCTCGTAAACCTCCATGCCGAAGCGGTCGTGCCAGGCGCTGAGCATCTCGTCGGAGAGGTGTTCGCCGGCACTCATGCAGTGGCGCAAACTGGGCACGTCAGCAGCCCTGAAAGCTGTCTTCTGAATGATCTGCCGGTAGATGGTGGGCACACCGATGAAGATGGTGCATCTGTGCTTGGCAATCAGTTGGGGCCAGAGCGATGCGTCGTTGGGTCCTTCGTGCACGATAACCGTTTTGCCCTGGTAAAGAGGATCCATCAGCCCGGAGCCCAATACGTAGGTCCAGTTGAACTTGCCCGAGTGCATGATCCGGTCGCCATCCTTGAAGTCGAACCAGTGGGTGCTGGCAGGGGCGCGGCCCAGCATGGCACGGTGAGCGTGCAGCACGCCCTTGGGGTGTCCGGTGGTGCCCGAGGTATAGACCAGGTATGCGGGATCGTCCGCCTTGGTCGGGTGTGGGGCATGGCTGCTGTCGATGGTTGCCAGCTCTGCCGACAGGTCGTGCAGCTGCAGATGGCCGGACTCTTCGGGCAGTTCGCCAGGACCGGTGAGTAGTACATGTTTCAGACTCTCCACCTGCTCCAGTTCAATCCTCAGATCGGGCCACATGTCCTTGTGAGTGACCAGTACACTGGCCCCGGAGTCCTCGGCCAGGTAACGCACCTCTTCCGCCACCAGAAGGGTAGAGGTTGGTACAGCGATGGCTCCGCGCTTCATGGTGCCAAGGAAAGCGGTGGGATATTCAAGACTGTTTGGCAGGCGGATCAACACACGCTCACCCAGTTCAAGATCCAGGTTGCGCAGCAACTGGGCAAAGCGGCTGGTTTCCGCTGCCATCTCGATGAAGGTGGCGGTGCTGGTACCCAGGTCATGGTCTTCCACGATCATGGCGGTGCGTGATGCAACCGGCGTGTTGAGGTGGGCATCGGTACAGGCGACACCGATGTTGAAATACTCGGGTGTTTCCCAGTTCCAGGTTTCTTTGTTCGTTGTATCAGTCATATTCAGAGCACCGTTCCATAAGGCCAGTTTTCACGTATTACCCGTACGGGCAGTTTTTTCAGAATCTCCAGGGCAAAATCCGTGTCTTGAGCTGAGAGTGCGTCCAGGGCCCTTGCACGCAACAGGGCCTGCAAGGCCTTGCCGAACATCGGGGGGTCGAGCATCTCGCCCTCGAACTTGATGGCGCCACCCATCAGTGCATCAGCATCTACGGCTGCCTTAAGGATGGCGATATTGCGCTGGATATTGCTGGGGGAGGGGGTGAATGCCACCCTGCAGAGATGAATGTGGTTGGGGTGTATCACCTGCTTGCCGGTGAGTCCCAGGGCTGCCTCTTCGCAGGCGTGGGAGTAGACGGTGTGAGATTCATCGTCACCGTGCAGGTCGAGCCAGCGGCGTACGTCGTCCTCCTCCTGGAAATCCACGGGCATGGACTGTTCATTGATCAGCACCTCGACACCGCCAATCACCCCCTTACCCTGGATACGCGCTTCGAACAGCAGCATCTTGAGGTAAGTGCGAAGTTCGTCGATCCAACCCTGGGGCGTAATGTGGATGGCCATCGCCTTGGAGAAGTCGTGGATACCGAATACCACGTGTTTTACCGAGGAGAAGGCCATCAGCTCCGGTGCCAGTTTCAGTGATTTCGGGTGTTCGATGATTGGCTGAATGGTGATCCGTCCATTTACGCCGGCCAGCCAGGCCGAGAGGTCGCGTATCTCTGCAGCACCGTACATCTCCCCGGCCTTGGCCAGGCAGATGACGTCGATGTGCTCGGCAATGTCGCGCACCATGGCCAGGTCTTTCTCATACTCCTCGGTACGGAAGGGATTGATCCGCACCGCAATCTGTACGTCGTCCCTGGGAAAGTTGGGCAACTCCTTGCGCAGCAACTCCCGGCTCAGCTCTTTCTGGCGGCAACCATCCTCGAGGTCGAACAGCAGGGTATGTGCATTGGTGTTGTAGGCGTGTTTCTTCATCCGCTCGGAAGCGGTGTCCAGGTCTTCGTATACACCCTGGGCGGGGGAGTATTTGACGGGTGGGTAGTAGAGCTCGATACCGGGCCAGAGATCACCCAATACTGCCTCGTCGGTGACATCGGTCAAATAGGCCGTCTGATACATCAAATACCTCTCCTCGGTTGTTTTGCTTTTCTGCTTTTTTCGCTGTTTGCAATTCACCTACAGATTCAGTTGAAAATGAGAATGACTTGCAAATGCAGGAATTGTTGACAATACTAGTCAACAAAATTGTGCAGCGCAACAATATTACTGAAAGGTGAAATAGCGAAGAAATACGAAAAACATTGAGAAAATTGATGATAAAAATATTAATAAAAACAATGCGTAATGGGTTTCTTTTAATAAATTCACAACCTAGTATCAAGAATCTCAATAATTCGTATTGAAAAATTTAGATAAACAATTTTGATCCCTGTAATAGAGGATTAAATGAAAAGAGAGCCTGAGCTGGCTCGTGAAACGCAACAGGAGAGAGAACGAATGACTCAAGCAGTTCATCCAAACGATGCCCTTTTCAGTGGTGAAAAACCATTCCCGATTGTGCCTACCTGTGAGCACTTTGCCGGTAGCGAGAAACTGATCGGCAAGGCCCTGGAGTTCCAGGACAAACTCGGCCCCATCTTCGATATCACCTGTGATTGTGAAGACGGTGCACCGGCTGGCAAGGAGCGTGAACACGCTGAGATGATCGTTCGTGTGCTGAGCAGCGATGCCAACAAGCACCGTATGGCCGGTGTCAGGATTCACGACTACAGTCATGAACACTGGCGCGATGATGTGGATATTGTGGTCAAGGGCCTGGGGGATATTACCGCCTACATCACCATCCCCAAGACCACCGACGTGGAACATCTTCAGGAGATGGTGAACTACATCAAGACGGTTGCCGCTACCAACAATATACAGCGCGAGATTCCTCTGCATATTCTGATCGAGACCCACGGTGCACTGCGTGACATTTGGGAGATTGCCAGGGTGGATTGGGTGCAGGTGCTGGATTTCGGTCTGATGGATTTTGTCAGTGGCCATCACGGTGCCATACCCGCTTCGGCCATGCGCAGCCCGGGTCAGTTCGAACACAAACTGCTGGCCCGTGCCAAATCTGAAGTGGTGGCAGCTGCCCTGGCCAACGGCGTGGTACCTGGCCACAACGTCAGCCTTGATCTGAAGAACACCTATTCAACCTACTCTGACGCATCCCGGGCACGCAATGAATTCGGTTTTCTGCGCATGTGGAGTATCTATCCGACCCAGATCCAGCCTATCGTGGATGCCATGAAGCCTGAGTACTCTGAAGTGCAGGACGCCGCCAACATTCTCCTGGCGGCCCAGAAAGCGGACTGGGGGCCCATTCAATACGCAGGTGAACTCCACGACCGGGCTACCTATCGTTACTTCTGGGAGCTGCTGAGAAAAGCTCACGTTACAGGCGTGGGCATCCCGGAAGAGGCTGAGCAGGCGTTCTTCTCAGAATAGATCAACGCTGCAGGAGCCGTCTCCTGACGGCGATAGCAAATCGTTTGCTGTTATCGCCCAGGGGGCTGGGCTCCTGCATTAACCCTGACCACGAACCCGCCACCCAGGTGGATGCTCGAATCTGTAGTTACATACAGCCAGGGCAGAATCACCAGCCGGAAACAGAAAAGCCGGCCCAAAGACCGGCTTGACGCTTACAGGGCAGTGCCTGGTCACGACTTCTTTACAAACTCCGACTTCAGCTTCATTGCGCCAATGCCGTCAATTTTGCAGTCGATGTCATGATCTCCATCCACCAGCCGGATATTTTTCACCTTGGTTCCAACCTTTACCACGGAAGATGAACCCTTGACCTTCAGGTCCTTGATCACGGTAACCGTATCGCCATCCTCCAGCACGTTTCCATTGGAGTCCTTGATGACGCGGGCGCTGTCGTCGCTTTCGGATTCAGCATCCATTGACCATTCGTGTGCGCATTCAGGGCAGATGTACATGTTGCCGTCAACGTAGGTGTATTCGGAATTGCACTCAGGGCAGTTGGGAAGATCACTCATGGTAATGTGTTTATTTATCCGTCAGTGAGGGTTTCTGGGAGTGGCGGTCATTGTACCCCAAAGCCATGAGAGGGATAACTGTCAGGGGGGTGTTGCAACAACTCCGTTGCAATATCAGGCCAGTTCTATGTATCAGCGTAAAATACATAGCGGTTCTTGCCGGTTCTCTTTGCTACGTACATCGCCTTGTCGGCGTAGCTTACAAGTTCTTCTATCACCTCGCTGTCCTGTTGATAGATGGCAATACCAACACTGGCGCTAATGTAAACAGGTTTTGGGACCTGGTCTAAAATGATGGGTTGGCGGAGTGACTCGACCACATTCGTGGCTATTCGCTCGAAGGTCTCTCTCTCTTTTGCACCGTGAATCACCAGGGTGAATTCATCACCACCCAGGCGGGCAGCAGTGTCCTCCTTGCGGATCAGGCCGGTCAGGCGTTGTGCAATCTCCAATAGCAGGGCATCTCCCGCAAGATGCCCTGCCATATCATTGACCTGTTTGAATCCATCCAGGTCTATAAAGAAAAGTCCCACGTTTTCATCAGTTCTCAAGGCTGCCTGCATCGATTTTTCCAGCCTGTCCATGAACAGCACCCGGTTGGGCAGGCTGGTGAGTGGGTCATGGAACGCCATCTTCTGGTAGCGCTCCTCCTGCACCTTCTGCTTCGATATGTCGATATAGATACCGACATGCTGCACGCCTTCTTCAGAGTTATCATCGATGGTTGAGATACTGAGAAGACCTGGAAATACACTGCCATCCTTGCGCCGGTTCCAGATCTCGCCACGCCAGTGTTTCTCCTCCACCAGGGTCTGCCACATCTCTCGGTAGAATGCATTATTGTGGCGTCCTGATTTCATAATGGCTGGTGTCTTGCCCAGCACTTCATTCTGACTGAAGCCTGTCAGTTCGGTGAACGCGGGGTTGGCAAGCAGGATGCGCTGTTGGTAATCAGTCACGATAATCGCATCCTGGGCCGCCTGGATCACGTCATGAAAGAGCCGTTCCTGGCGGTTCAATTCGCTTCTTGTTATGGTCAGTAAGCGGTGCTCACGCGCTGACTTGATCACCAGTGTCACCGCGACAAACAGAAAACCCAACATCAATAGAAGCAGCAGGGCCCCGGTATTTCTCAACAGGGTTTGAAGCAGTGTCCACTCCTCAGATATATCGTAGTAGATCTCGAAGGCGCCCTTGAACTGCTTGCCATTCATGACAGGGACATAGATCTCTACAATGTCCACCGGAATCACCTCGCCTTCCATACTTTTTCCTGATTTATGTTCTACTTTTGAAAATATCCTTCCCTTTGCCACCGACTGATGGAAATACGGACTTTCATTATAAGTGTCGGTCTCATTGGTGGTGGTTGAGAACAGTATTTTTCCCTTCGTTGAAAATACCCGCGCCTTCCAGAGAGAGAAGTCCGAAGCCACATCACTCAGCTGCTCTTGCAATTGAGGGGTCATTCCATCGGAGGTAAATATACTGTCTTCGCTCTCTTGGTCGTTGATCATATGCAGGATGTGCTTCGCTGTGCGCTTGGCGTCATTCTCCATGGATTTGATCAGCAGTTTTTCAAACGAGGGGTAGACATAGAACAGGTCATAAGCGGGGAGCAGCACTGCGCTTGCAAGAACCAGCATAAGCACCCCCTTGAGAAAAGGGGTTTGCCATATGATAGCTGTCAAACTGTTACCGCCTTTGTTCAAGGTCTCTTCGGTCATTGGGCAGGGGCTCTGATCGAGAAGCGCTGAGTTACTCCGGGGGTTGGGGGGTAGAATTCAGCCCAAGTAATCTAATTCATGTGGTTAACTATAGCCAGCTTCTACAAATAAAAAACCACTAATTTACTGCGAAATTATTTGTGGCGGTATTATTCTCTCTATTAATGTATAGTAATCAGTAAGTTAAATATTTATTTGAGTGACTGATGCAAACCCAATACAGCCCATGGCAAGATGCCATTGGATTATCCAGCAGGAGCCGAAACTGAACATCTTAAGGGCCACTTCAATTCTTTTGACCCAGCTGCCGATGATTCTTTTCATTGCCGGCTCGAGGGACCTGCTGTTGGGGTTCAACCAGACAGATGCCGGTTTCGCCAGCCTGGTGTTTCTGTTTTTTTCGGTACCCGTTATCAACCTGGGTTGGATTGTTGCAGAGATCGTTCTGTTGGTAAGAAAGAGCAGGGAGCAGGGGCAGTTGGCATCCATGCAGATGACAGGGATAGCACTTTTCTTTTTCGTCGAGTCTGTTGCGATAGATCTCTACCTGTTGAGCCAGGTCAGAATGTGATCTCCAGGAAAAGGTGGACTACCAGCCCCAGATGTCGATCAGGCGTTTGTCGCGACCACAGCGCCAACGGTAGTACTTGTATTCGAAGGGGCTCTTTTTGTAGTAATCCTGGTGGTGCTCCTCATCCCCCTTGATTGGGTAAAATGTGGATCGCTCCAGTATCGGGGTGATGACGGTCTTTTCCGGAAACTGTTCAACAACCTTTTGTCGAGAGGCTTCAGCCATTCTTCTCTCTTCTGCACTGGCAACGAAAATTGCACTCAGATAACTCTCTCCCTTGTCACAAAACTGACCGTATTTATCAAACGGATCGATATTCAGCCAGAAGTAATCGAGCAGTATTTCATAGCTGACCAGTTGTGGATCATAGTTGACCATTATCGATTCGTAATGCCCGGTATGGTCGCCCTCGTATGTCGGGTTTTCAGTTTTGCCTCCGGTAAACCCGGAAATCACTTCAGATACGCCTTCCAGTTCTTCAAAATCAGCTTCCATGCACCAGAAGCACCCCCCGGCAAATACAGCGGTCTCAGCCGTAGTGTTTGTGCTTCCTGCAAGGAGGAGAGCGAGAGCCGCCAGCAGCCCGGGCCGTATCATCCTAAATCTGCTTCTGTGTAGTACCTGCCAGCAAGCCACCGGATATGATGAATATCACTCCGAACAGTTTACTGAACAGACTGGACATACCGATTCGCCCAGCAGTGCGCTGTGCGCCCGCAGAAAGGTAGGCATAGCCAAAAAGGCAGGCAAAGGAGAGGCTCATGAATGTGGCTATAAGAATCGAAAACTGTGGCAGTATCGGCAATGAGTTATCAATGAATTGAGGAAACAGCGCGGTGGTAAAAGCTATCGCCTTGGGGTTGCTGAGGGCGACCACCAGGCCATGGACGAAGAGTCCTCTGAAGGATGGTGCCTCAACATATGCTCTCCCTGCAGTGGAATTAAACGGCCTGGGAGCGAAGCCATTGCTAATCAGTTTGATGCCAAGATAAACCAGGTAGGCGGCGCCGATTAGCTTGATCAGGGTGAAAACAGTCGTCGAGTGGAGAATGATGGCGCTCAGGCCGGCAACTGAAAGCGCGGACATCACGAACAGCCCTGTGATATTGCCCAGCATGGTTGCTGTTGACCGTTTCAGCCCGTAGGCAAAGCTATGGGATGAGACAAGCAGGATCGCCGGACCGGGTGAGATAGTCGCTATGAATGCGATCGATGCAAATAACAGCCAGTCGCCTGAATCCATAAAATCACCTCCACTCCAGAGTTGTCATGTGCCGTTGACGTCAGGCTTTGGTCAACAAAATAGCACCAGTGCCGATCATTGCGCTTCCAGCCACCCTGTTCATCTTTCTCTGGGCAGACTTGCTCCTGAACATCTCCCTTGCGCGAGATGCCGTGTAAGCATAAAACAGCATGACAGCACCGAGAACAAATGAAACGACAAAGGCGACGATGACAACATCAGGATTCGATAAGTTATCAAGATCAACAAAAGTGGGTAAAAAGCCCAGGTAGAAAAGGATCACTTTCGGGTTGCCCAGTGTGATGGAGAGTCCACCAAGAAAGCTGTATCTCTCGGGGTGCTTTCCCGGTTCAGTTATTCCGGTCAATGCCGGTTGTGCCCGCCACAGCCTGATGCCCAGCCAAACCAGGTAGGCAGCGCCAAGGTATTTGATCATGGTAAACAGTGTGGCAAATGTCTCCGCGATGGCCGAAAGGCCGTATATGGCGAGCAGAAGAAAAACCAGGTCGCCGGTAACGATTCCCATGATGACCGGTAAGGTGTTTCTGAAACCTGAGGCCAAGGCCTTGGAAATAGTCGCAAATACCCCTGGTCCTGGTGTAATGGCCAACAGGAACATAGCGACCGAAAGGCCAAGGATGCTGTAAACCGTCATAGATATTCCCTGGAGCTGAAAAAGGTGACCAGTGGCGAGCGGGAAGCTTCAATAACTGGATTATATATTGAAATGGCGCACATCAGGGTACCCTGGGCGCGACTCGCGTATTCAGAGTCCGATCTTTTATTCACGGAAAATTATTCTGCTCTTCCCCGGTTTTTTTATATAGAATGGCTTCTGAATGTGCAGGTGCAGCAATTGCGCGGTCCAATGAACAGACAGAGAGAGCATGGGTATGTTGAAGAGGACGGCTTATTTCGTTTCCGAGAGTACCGGTATTACAGCTGAGACCCTGGGGCAGAGTCTGATCTCCCAGTTCGGCCAGCTGGTCGATTTCAGGACCGTCTACATGCCCTATGTAAACTCTCCTGAGAAGGCCCATACCCTGGCGATGCAGTTCGATGAGCTGGTAGAGAAGGAGGGGAGCAGGCCGATTGTTTTTGCCACCATGGCCGAGCCGGAGGTGAGGGCGATTCTCAAGGAGGCGAACTGCCTTTATATCGAGCTGTTCGATACCTTTATCAGTCCGTTGAGCGTGGAGCTGGGGGTCGATCCCTCGGGAAAGAAGGGCCTGAGCCACGGTATCGTGAACGGTGAGAGCTACGAAGACCGGATGAGCATCATCAACTTCGCCATGACCAATGACGACGGTGCCCGGCTGGACAAGTACGACCAGGCCGACGTGATACTGACCGGCGTCTCCCGCTCGGGAAAGACACCCACCTGTCTCTACCTGGCGATGCATTTCGGTATCAAGGCGGCCAACTACCCCCTTACGGAAGAGGATTTCGAGAAGAACAAACTTCCAGAGGCGCTGACCCGAAACAAGAGCAAGCTGATCGGGCTGACCATCGACCCTCATCGTCTGAACCGCATCCGTGAGGAGCGCAGACCCCGCAGCGGCTATGCCTCGCTGCCCCGCTGCCAGAGCGAGGTGCGAATGGCCCAACAGTTTTTCCGCACGCTGAAACTTCGGGTGCTGGATACCACTACCCACTCCATTGAGGAGATCTCCTCGAGGATCATGAAACAGATCGGTTGCTGATGAGACGCCGTTCACATATTGGCTAAAGGCCTGGAATGATTTGGCCATGCCAGCCGTTTATCCAGTTAAATGTGCAAAGGATAGGCCTTTGCTCTAAACTTTTTCCTGTTCGATTAATAACAGAATAAGTAATTTCTTGGGTTCCCATAAGAATACCCGCTTGAGCCGGGTGTACTATCCCAAGATAATTCCCCGTTTTTATTGGCAAATCCATCCGTTACGGGATACCTGGATAAATAAATATGAAAATCGGAGTTCCCAAGGAGTCGGTTGCGGGCGAAACCCGCGTTGCGACCACTCCAGATGTAGTAAAAAAGCTGTCTGGTAAGGGGTTCGAGTTCCTGGTTGAGAGAGGAGCCGGTCTCGATTCACGTTTTACCGATGAGGATTACGAGGCTGCCGGCGCCACCCTGGTGGATGCCAAGACCGCGCTCTCTGCCGGGATCGTGGCCAAGGTGCGCAAACCGAGCCAGGACGAAGTGGCTGCCATGTCCAGTGGCGCCATACTGCTCAGCATGATCGAGACCTGTGAGGACGACGGTACCCTGGCAGCACTGCATGCCGGTAACGTGCGACCCATCGCGTTGGAGCGCGTGCCCCGTATCTCCCGCGCCCAGTCAATGGATGTACTCTCTTCCCAGGCCAACATCGGCGGTTACCGGGCAGTGATCGAGGCATCTGCCCACTATGGTCGTTTCCTGCCGCTGATGATGACCTCAGCCGGTTCTGCAAAGCCTGCCCGGGTGATTATTCTCGGTGTCGGTGTTGCCGGACTGCAGGCCATTGCCACCGCGCGCCGCCTGGGTGCCGATGTCTACGCCTACGATGTACGCCCCGAGACCAAGGAGCAGATCGAGTCCCTTGGCGCCAAGGCAATCGAGCTGGACTTGGGCGAGAGCGGATCGGGCGAGGGCGGTTACGCCAAGGAGCTCTCAGACGAGGCCAAGGCGAAACAGCAGGAGATGCTTGCCGATGAACTGGCCAAGGCCCACGTGATTATCACCACGGCGTTGATCCCCTGCCGACCTGCACCGGTACTGGTTACCGAAGATGTGGTCAAGCGAATGCGCCAGGGTTCGGTCATTGTCGACCTGGCCGCGGCCAATGGTGGCAACTGTCCCCTGACTGAAAAGGACCAGGTGGTGGTCAAACACGGCGTGACCCTGGTGGGTCACACCAACTACCCGGCCATGGTGGCGTCTGATGCCAGTTCTTTCTATGCCAATAACATTGCCAACCTGCTCAACATCATGGTTGACCAGGGTGATGACGGCCTGGTGCTGAAGGATCTCGACGAAGACGAGATCACCAACGCCGCACTGGTTCGAGCTGAATGATTATCTGGACCCCCGGTCCAATGGATTTTGAATTAAGGGAGCATTCCCAATGCCTGAAACACTAGTAGCACTTTATATATTTGTGCTCTCCTGCTTTATCGGATACTGGGTGATCTGGGGTGTTACCCCGGCACTGCACACACCGCTGGTGGCGTTGACCAACGCCATCTCCGGTATCGTGGTCGTCGGCGCACTGCTGGTCACCGGCCTGGACTCAGCAGGTACCACCGCAGAAATCATGGGTTTCTTTGCGGTGTTCCTTGCATCCATCAACGTATTTGGCGGCTTCCTGGTGACACACCGGATGCTCTCCATGTTTAAAAAAGATAAAAAGAAGTGAGGGCCTGATCGATGGAGATTTCTGCCAACGCACAGGCGATTGCGTATCTTATATCCGCCGTATTGTTCATCCTGGCGCTGAAGGGGCTGACCCATCCCGCCTCTGCACGTAACGGTAACTTCTACGGTATAGCCGGTATGGTGATTGCCATCACCGCCACCCTGCTGGGCAGCGAGGTGCAGTCTTACGGCTTCATTATTGCGGGCGTGACCGCGGGTGCCGTGGTGGGTACCATTCTCGCCTCCCGGGTGCAGATGACCGCAATGCCCCAGCTGGTTGCCGCACTGCACAGCTTCGTGGGTATGGCTGCCGTACTGGTCGCCATTGGTACTTTTCTGAACAAGGCCGATGCAGGTCTGCTCAACGCGGTGCTCATGACCGAGCTCTCGGTGGGTATCATCATCGGTGCCATCACCTTTACCGGTTCCGTGATCGCCTTCGGCAAGTTGCAGGGGCTGCTCTCAGGGGCGCCGGTCAAGTTCAAGGGACAGCATGCCCTGAACGCCCTGATCGCTCTGGTTACCATCGCACTGGGTGTTCACTTTGCCATGACCGGCAGCATGGTCTCGCTGGCCTTGATGACGCTGCTGGCGTTTGTCATCGGCGTGACCCTGATCATTCCCATTGGCGGCGCCGATATGCCGGTGATCATCTCCATGCTCAACAGCTACTCGGGCTGGGCGGCAGCAGCCACCGGTTTTACCCTGGGTAACAACCTGTTGATCATCGTGGGTGCCATTGTCGGTTTCTCCGGCGCCATTCTCTCTTTCATCATGTGTAAAGCGATGAACCGTTCCATCATCAACGTGGTGTTCGGTGGTTTCGGTTCCGATGCCGGCACAGGTGACTCTGCCGGTGCCCAGGCAGCTGAGAAGGGCGTCAAGTCAGCCGCGGTGGAGGATGCCATCTACTGGATGGAAGATGCCAACAAGGTCATTGTCATCCCCGGTTACGGTATGGCCGTGGCCCAGGCACAGCATGCCCTGAAAGAGATGATGGAGCTGTTGGAGGCGCGTGGCGTGGAGGTGAAGTTCGCCATCCATCCCGTTGCCGGTCGTATGCCCGGTCATATGAACGTACTGCTGGCCGAGGCGGATATTCCCTACGATCACGTAGTGGAGATCGACGAGGTCAATCCGGAGTTCCCAACTGCCGACGTGGCGCTGGTTGTGGGAGCCAACGACGTGGTCAACCCGGCGGCCAAGACCGATACCTCAAGCCCCATCTACGGTATGCCGATTCTTGATGCGGCAAAGGCGCGCCAGGTCTACTTCCTGAAGCGTTCCATGAACCCCGGTTACTCCGGTGTCGACAACCTGCTCTTCTACCAGGACAACACCTCACTGGTGTTCGGCGATGCCAAGGACACCATCGAAGGCATGGTCACCGCGCTGAAGGGTGGGGGGCACTAAGCGGCCTTTCAGTTAATAATTAAGGCTGTGTCACAGCTAATAGTTAATTTTTCGATTAGCCACTAATTTTCCGTAGGTCGGCCTTCAGGCCGACATGTCGGGCTAAAGCCCGACCTACATAGACATAAAAAAAGCGGGCAATGCCCGCTTTTTTTATGTCTGGATGCAGCCGTAGGGTGGGTTGGCGACAGCGCAACCCACCGGTTATTGATTGCCGGTGCAATACGCTTGGCTATTGCACCCTGCAGCTGGTGGTCCATCTTTTCGCCCAGGGGACTGGGCCACTGCAATCTGTTGTTTAATCTAACGTCCACCCAGCAACGAAGGGCGCTCGCCGGTCCTTCCTGAGCGGCGATTGCCGGAGTTCGCCCGGGCTGCAGGTTTGGCTGCCTTGTTGCCCGATTTCGCCTGGTTGCCCTGGGAGCGCTGATTACCGGAGGCGCTGTTTCCTTTACCTCGGTTCTCGTCCGCCTGGTTGCCCTGGTTGTGACTGCGCTTCTTGTTGGAAGCCCTTCTTGGACGCTTGTGCTCGGTCTCGCGATGTCCGCCACCGGAACGGTTGCCCCGGCCCTGTTGCTGGCGACCGCCACGACCATTCTGAATCGGCTCCGCCTTGATGGAGGGATCAACCTCGTAGCCGGGGATGATCTCCTTGGAGATGTCGCGCTTGAGCAGGCGCTCAATGTCGCGCAGCAGTTTTAGCTCATCCACACAGACCAGGGATATCGCTTCACCCTCGTTGCCGGCACGACCGGTGCGGCCGATGCGGTGAACGTAGTCTTCAGGCACATTGGGTAGCTCGAAGTTGACCACGTGTGGCAGTTGGTCGATATCGAGCCCGCGGGCGGCGATATCGGTGGCTACCAGCACACGTATGTCGTTTGATTTGAAACCGGCCAGCGCCCGGGTGCGGGCCCCCTGGCTTTTGTTGCCGTGGATGGCGGCGGCGCTCAGGCCGTCCCGTTCCAGCTGCTGGGCAAGGCGGTTGGCACCGTGCTTGGTGCGGGTGAATACAAGTACCTGCTGCCAGTTGTTGGCACCGATCATGTGGGAGAGCATCTCTCGCTTGCGTCCCTTGTCCACCGGGTAGACGGTCTGGGCAACAGTCTCTGCCGCGGTGTTGCGGCGGGCCACCTCGATCAGCTCAGGCTTGTTGAGCAGTTCATTGGCCAGTTGCTTGATCTCGTTAGAGTAGGTGGCGGAGAAAAGCAGGTTCTGGCGTTGTCTGGGTAGCAGTTTAAGCACCCGTTTGATGTCGTGAATGAAACCCATGTCGAGCATGCGGTCTGCTTCGTCCAGTACCAGTATCTCAACATGGGACAGGTCCAGGGTTTTCTGCTGGGCGTGATCGAGCAGGCGGCCAGGGGTGGCGACCAGGATGTCCACGCCGTGGCGCAGCTTCTCTATCTGGGGGTTGATCTTCACGCCGCCGAAAATGACGGTGGAGCGCAGGGGGAGGTGCTTGCCGTAGGTCTCCACGCTCTCGCCCACCTGGGCGGCTAGTTCCCGTGTGGGGGTGATTACCAGTGCACGTATGGGGCGGTTGCCCTTGCCCTGGGCGTGTTCGTGCAGCAGTTCCAGCAACGGCAGGGTGAAGCCTGCGGTCTTGCCGGTACCGGTCTGGGCTCCGGCAAGGATATCCTTGCCCTGAAGCACGACGGGAATGGCCTGACGCTGAATGGGGGTGGGTTCGCTGTAGCCCTGTTCTTTTACAGCACGCAAAATATCGGCCGACAGGCCGAGAGTTTCAAAAGACATGTTTGGGTATTACTCCTGAATCCGGCCCGACACGGCATTAAGCCCTGTTACGGTCCAGGCGGAATTCGTTTTGGGATCGAATGGAGGGCGGATTGCTCTCTTTACGACGATGGCGCAGACCGAAAGTGCGCCGGATGCGCGGCACTATAACAGAAAGGTGAGGGAATAGCTGTAGAAATCAGCGAGGCCGCGGTTTACCTGGTTTTCACACCTCCCCCCGGGAAGGGGGAGGTATCTCGGTTTTTAGTAGCGAGGACGGCGGGGACGGTCCTCTCTGGGGCGCGCTTCGTTGACACGCAGGTTTCTGCCACCCATCTCTTTCTCATTGAGCGCTTTGACAGCTTCTTCACCTTCGGACTGATTAGGCATCTCTACAAAACCGAATCCCTTTGAACGGCCTGTGTCGCGATCCATGATGATCTTCGCACTGTCGACAGCACCGAACTCGGCGAATGCATCCCTTAACTCATCATCTGTCATGTCGTAAGACAGATTTCCAACGTAGATATTCATCAATCTTAAGTCTCTTCTCGTTGTGCGCTGTAGAGAAAAAACTGCCGAATAACCAAACGCACGAATTATTCCGACAGCAGGTGGCAAATTTAGCCTCCAGACACCAGCAATAATACGACTCAAATTAGTAGATTGCCACAATTACGATAATTGTATTGAAAAGCATTTATATTCATAGTGTTGCGATGGTATTAAGAGAAAGTTTCTAATTTAATTTAGCCGCTTCTTTGGCTCTTTTCCCGGCGTTATATATTATTGTCCGGCTGTTTTGTCATGAGGCATTGATCTCGAGGAATCTGTAAAATAGCGCCTCTTTGTTCGATGGTAATGTCAGTGGTTTCCCAAACACTCCCCAACTCAGAAGATATAGACGGCTGCATGCTGAGGGACAGGCATGGCTTTCGCCGCCGCCTGTCCGGTCTGCAGAAACGGCAGAAAGAGGGTAAATCCTTCGACCAGGGACAGGAGCGGTTGCAGCAGCAGATCGATGGGTCGAAGACCCTGGTCAAGCTGCGCCGGGAGACACTCCCTGAACCATCCTTTCCCATGGAACTGCCCATCAGCGGCAAGTGGGAGGAGATTGCAGAACTGATCCGTGACAACCAGGTGATCGTGCTCTGCGGAGAAACCGGTTCTGGCAAGTCTACCCAGCTGCCCAAGATCTGCCTGGCCCTTGGACGGGGTGTTTTCGGCCGTATCGGCCATACCCAGCCCCGGCGCATCGCCGCCCGTTCTCTGGCCGCGCGTATATCCAGCGAGCTTGATTGCGAGTTGGGGACATCGGTGGGTTACAAAGTGCGCTTCCACGATCACGTGAGACCGGAGACCCACATAAAGCTGATGACCGACGGTATGCTGCTGGCCGAGGTTCAGCAGGACCGGTTTCTGAATGAATACGACACCCTGATTATCGACGAGGCACATGAGCGCAGCCTCAATATTGATTTCCTCCTGGGCTACCTGAAAGAGCTGTTGCCCAAACGCCGTGACCTGAAGGTGATCATCACATCGGCCACCATCGATCCGGAACGCTTTGCCGGGCAATTTGATGGTGCGCCGATCATCAATGTCTCCGGTCGCACCTATCCCGTGGAGATGCGTTACCGTCCTCCCGGGGAGGAGGGTGGCGGAGAGCGTGATGAGCCCATGCAGCAGGCCCTGGTGGATGCCATAGATGAGCTGAGCCGGGTGGACCGGGGTGATATCCTGGTGTTTCTGAGCGGCGAGCGCGAGATCCGTGAAACCGCGGAAGCCCTGCGCAAGCATAAACTGCAGTTGACCGAGGTGCTGCCGCTGTATGCACGCTTGGGACCGGCGGAACAGGCGAGCATCTTCAAGCCCGGCGGGGCGAGGCGCATTGTGCTGGCGACCAATGTTGCCGAGACCTCTTTGACGGTGCCAGGTATCCGTTACGTAATCGATGCGGGATACGCCCGCATCAGCCGTTACAGTCATCGCAGCAAGGTGCAGCGCCTGCCGGTGGAGCGTATCTCACAGGCCAGCGCCAACCAGCGCAAGGGGCGTTGTGGGCGCGTGGCTGCCGGTATCTGTATCAGGCTCTTTTCCGAGGAGGATTTCGAGTCCAGGCCGGAGTTCACCGAACCGGAGATTCAACGCACAAACCTGGCTTCGGTGATTCTGCAGATGAAGATCCTCGGCTTTGGCGAGATCGAGACGTTCCCTTTTGTTGATCCACCTGACAACCGCCTGATCAAGGACGGCTACCGGGTGCTCGAAGAGATCGGTGCAGTGGATGGCCAACGCAGGGTAACCCGCATAGGCAAGCAGCTTGCGCGGCTTCCGGTGGATCCGCGAATCGGCCGCATGCTGTTTGCCGCCATGCATGCCAACTGTCTCTCCGAGGTGCTGGTGATCGCCGCAGCCCTGAGTGTGCAGGACCCCAGGGACCGCCCCATGGACAAGCAGCAGGCGGCAGATGAGGCCCATGCTGAATTTCGCAGCGAGGAGTCCGATTTTATCGGCTACCTCAACCTGTGGAATCACCTGGAAGAGCAGCGCCGCCACCTCAGCAAGCGCAAGTTCAGAACCTACTGTCGAAGCCGGTTCATCTCCTGGACCAGGGTCCAGGAGTGGCACGATATCCATCACCAGTTGCGCGGACAGCTTCACGAGATGGGATACAAGGAGAACCAGGCCGAGGGCAGCTACGATGAGATTCACACCTCGGTCCTGACTGGCCTGTTGAGTAATATCGGTTTGAAGGGCAGTGGCAAGGATCGCGACTACCTTGGAGGACGAAACAGCCGCTTCATGATCTTTCCCGGTTCCGGGTTGTTCAAGAAGCAACCCAAGTGGGTGGTTGCAGCAGAACTGGTGGAGACCACCCGGCTCTACGCCCGTACCGTGGGCAGTGTGAAACCCGAATGGATCGAGTCGGTGGCGGGGCACCTGGTGAAGCGAAGCTACAGTGAACCCCACTGGGAGAAGCGGCGCGGGCAGGTGGCCGCCTACGAGAAGCAGACCCTGTTCGGCCTGGCTATCGTGCCCAGGCGCAAGGTGAACTACGGGCCGATCAATCCTGAAGAGTCCCGGGAGATCTTCATCCGTTCTGCTCTGGTGGAGCAGGATTTCCACACCCGCGCCCCATTCTGGCGCCACAACCAGGAACTGATCAGCTATATCGAGGATCTCGAACACAAGTCGCGTCGCCGTGATCTGCTGGTGGATGAGCAGACCCTCTACGAGTACTACGACAAGCGCATACCCGAGGGTATCTACAGCACGCCCCAGTTCGAGAAGTGGTTGCGAAAGGCTACGCAGTCAGAGCCGAAGCTGTTGCATATGCGCCAGGAAGACCTGATGCACCGCCAGGAGCAGGTCTCACTGGAGCATTTCCCCGATACCCTGGATGTCAACGGCATGCGGTTACCGCTGGCCTACCATTTTGACCCGGGACACAAGGCCGATGGTGTGACCCTGAAGATCCCCAGGCCGATTCTCAACCAGATCTCCGAGGAGCGTTGCCAGTGGCTGGTGCCGGGGCTGTTACGTGAGCGGGTGGTGGCGCTGCTGCGTGGTCTGCCCAAGAACCTGCGCAAGTCATTCGTACCCATCCCCGATTACGCGGACAGATGTATCAAGGAGATGGAGCCTTCGGACAGGCCGCTGATACGGGTGTTGTCGGAACAGCTCAAGTCGATGACCGGGGTGCATGTGCCGGAAGATGCCTGGCAGGAGGATGCGGTACCCGGGCACCTGCGCATGAACTTCCACGTGCTGGATGAAGAGGGCAGGCGGGTGGCCGCTGATCGTGATCTCGCTTCTCTCAAAAGAGAGTATGGCGGTAAGGGAGAGGAGAGCTTTCACAAACTGCCGGATACCGGGCTGGAGCGCGAGGGGGTTACCGACTGGGATTTCGGCCCCCTGCCCGAAAGCGTCGAGATGAAGCGCGGGGGTATCACGCTGAAAGGTTTTCCTGCCCTGGTGGACCAGGGGGACTGCGTGGCGGTCCGGGTGCTGGACTCTGAGCAGAATGCGCACAGGGCAATGCATGATGGACTGCGCCGCCTGCTCATGCTCAGGCTCTCTGCGGATATGCGCTACCTGCGTCGCAACCTGCCCGGGCTGGAGCGGATGCGACTGCAGTATTCCAAGGCTGCGCCGGCACCGGAAGGTTTTGGCGGAAAGGGCAAGCCTGACCTGGAGCGGGAGCTTGTGGCCCTGGTCGTTGATCTCACGTTTCTCGAAAACAAGCCCCCGGTGCGGGATGCGGAGTCATTCAACCGACGCATCGAAGAGTGCAAGGGCGGGATAATGGGACACGCCAATGAAGCGGTGAAAATCTGCGGCGAGATACTGGATCACTATCAGAAACTGAGAAAAGCACTCTCCGGCGCTACCCAGATCAACTGGATGAACTCCATTGCAGACATGAAGACCCAGTTGGACCGGCTGGTGTTTCAGGGCTTTCTGCAGCACACCCCCTATACCCAGTTGAAGCACCTTCCACGCTACCTCAAGGCCCTGGACCGGCGCCTGGAGAAGCTGGGCCATGCCGCTGCCAGGGATCAGCAACAGCTTCGGGAATTCCAGAAGCTCTACCAGCAGTGGCAGCAGTGGGACGAGAAGTGCCGCAAGAATGCCAAAGCAGATGAGCGCATTGAAGAGCTGCGCTGGGCATTCGAGGAGTTGCGTGTCTCCTGCTTCGCCCAGGAGCTCAAAACCGCCTATCCCATCTCACTCAAACGCCTGGAGAAGCGCTGGAAAGAGCTTGGCCTGTAACCATGTTGTAATATGAAGCCTGGACAATCCACCGGTTGTCTTTAAACAGTTATATCCCTGGAGGGGTCAAGCGATGAGTGTTCGGGTTGGAATCAATGGTTTTGGGCGTATGGGACGGCTTGGTTTTCGTGCGGCCTGGGGCTGCGAAGAGCTGGAGTTCGTTCACATCAACGAGATCAGCGGCAACGCTGCCTGTGCCGCCCACCTGGCGGAGTTCGATTCCATTCACGGACGCTGGGACAGGGAGATAACCTCGGATGAGACCTCCTTCAGTGTCGACGGCAAGCGCATCAGCTACAGCCGATACAGTACCCCTGGCGAGGTGGACTGGAAGGGCATGGGGGTGGACCTGGTAATCGAATCTTCCGGTGCCTTCCGCACCCGGGAAAAGCTCCAGGCCTATTTTGACCAGGGTGTAAAGAAAGTCGTGGTCGCTGCCCCCGTGCAGGAGGACGCCCTGAACATCGTCATGGGTATCAATGATCATCTTTACGATCCTGAACAGCATGACCTGGTGACCGCCGCATCCTGCACCACCAACTGCCTGGCTCCGGCGATCAAGGTGTTGCAGGAGAAACTGGGTATCCGCCACGGTACCATGACCACCATCCATGACATCACCAATACCCAGGTGGTGATCGACAAGGGCCACAAGGACCTGCGCCGCGCCCGCTCATCCAGCCAGTCGCTGATTCCAACCAGTACCGGTTCGGCCAAGGCGGTGATCAAGATATTTCCCGAGCTCGAAGGCAAGCTCAACGGCCTCGCGGTACGCGTCCCCCTGCTCAACGCCTCTATCACCGACCTGGTGATCGAAGCCCAGCGCGAGACCAGCGTTGAGGAAGTCAACGGTTACTTCAAGGAGGCTGCGGAAGGGGAGTTGAAGGGCATACTCGGTTACGAGGAGCGCCCCCTGGTATCCGTGGACTACCGCAGCGATACCCGTTCCTCCATTGTCGATGCACTCTCGACAATGGTGGTGGATGGAACCCAGGTCAAGGTACTGCTCTGGTACGATAACGAGATGGGTTACGCTAACCGGATGATGGAGCTGGCAAGAAAAGTTGCCGCATTCATGTAGACAGGGTGGCCGTTGTGGCAACGGATCTGCCCCTGCATTCATTGTGTGCATGAGTGCCAGAAATCGACACTTGCCGTAGGTCGACCCTCAGGTCGACACACCATGCCCGGATAAAGCCAACAATATTTTTCTGAAGTGAAGGTCCCATGACAGAGACAGTGGTATCCATAAGAAACTACCTGGTGGTGACAGGCGCCTACTGGGGTTTTACAGTCACCGACGGTGCTATCCGGATGCTGGTGGTGCTCTACTTTCACCAGCTTGGCTACAGCCCGCTGGATATCGCATTCCTGTTCCTCTTCTACGAGTTCTTCGGCGTGGTCACCAACCTGGTGGGCGGCTGGATCGGCAGCAGGGTGGGGCTCAATTTCACCCTCTATGCCGGTATGGGCCTGCAGGTACTGGCCCTGTCAATGCTTGCTGTCGACCCTGCCTGGCTGTCGGTGGGGTACGTGATGTTTGCCCAGGCCCTGTCGGGTATCGCCAAGGATCTGAACAAGATGAGCGCCAAGGCCAGCGTCAAGCTGATGCTGCCTGCGGATGCCCAGGGGCGGCTCTTCAAGTGGGTGGCCGTGCTCACAGGATCGAAAAACTCCCTCAAGGGCGCCGGCTATTTTCTCGGCGGTTTTCTGCTCGCCCTGATTGGCTTCCAGGCTGCGCTGATGGTGCTGGCGGGCAGCCTGTTTGCCCTGATGCTGCTCACCATGCTGCTGCTGCCAGGTGAGATTGGGCGCTCGAAATCCAAGGCAAAGTTCACCCAGATTCTCTCCAAGACCAGCGAGATCAACTGGCTTTCCGCCGCCCGCTTCTTCCTCTTCGGAGCCCGTGATATCTGGTTCGTGGTCGGACTGCCGGTGTTTTTCGTATCGGAGCTGGGCTGGGGACACACTGCCGTGGGCGGTTACCTGGCGTTATGGATTATCGGTTACGGATTCATACAGGCCCTGGCGCCGAAGCTTCTGCGTCACAGTCATCACGACCAGGGGCCAAGCGGAGTCACGGCCAGGCTCTCGGTCGGGGCGCTGGTGCTGGTGACGGCCCTCATCACCGCCGGTCTCTATACCGGTATTGAGACCGAACTGCTGCTGATCATCGGCCTGGCGCTGTTTGGCGCGGTTTTCGCCATCAATTCCGCGGTCCACTCCTTCCTCATTCTCGCCTACTCGGATCACGACAAGGTGGCCATGAACGTGGGCTTTTACTACATGGCCAACGCCGGTGGTAGATTGGTGGGCACCGTGCTGTCGGGCGGCATCTACCAGCTCTGGGGGCTCCAGGGTTGCCTGCTGGGTTCTGTGATCTTCCTCTCACTCGCGTTTCTGCTCTCCTTTAAACTACCGGGAAGGGGCGGTGCGGTGGCCGGACCGACGTAGTCAAATTGCCTCTTGACGTGCTAAGGTCTGCCCGGTTTTCGGTTTAATCCCGCTGAACGGGTTTAGAATGAGAGGTTTGTTATATGTCCCAATGTCCCTGCGGTTCCGGTAAGGAATTCGATGCCTGCTGTGGTCCTGTGCTCTCAGGCAAGGAGATCGCTGCCACCCCCGAGATTCTGATGCGCTCGCGTTACTGTGCGTTTGCCACCGGTGCAGTGGAGTTTCTGACCGAGAGCCTGCACCCAGCACACCGTCATGATCACGATGCGGAGGCTACCCGCCGCTGGGCCGAGAAGTCTGATTGGCTGGGGCTTGAGATAGTCTCTACCGAGGCTGGCGGTGAAGGGGATGAAGAGGGCAAGGTGGAGTTCATCGCCACATTCAAAGAGAAGGGCATGGTTCGCAAGCACCACGAGATGAGCAGCTTCAAGAGAGACCAGGACCGTTGGTATTTTGTCGATGGCCAGATGGTGCTGCCCGCCACCGAGGTTCATCAAGGCCCCAAGGTGGGGCGTAACGAACCCTGTCCCTGTGGCAGCGGAAAAAAGTACAAGAAGTGCTGTGGGCGTTAAAATTAACCGGTTTCGGGTCTATTATTCCCTGTATGGGGCCTGATATATCCCGTGGAGTACTCTGTGTCTGAAATCTCAACAGTAAAGCGCATCGGATGGTTGCTGCTCGGCAGCTTGGTTTTACTGTGCCAGCCGGTGCTGGCCGAGGTCTACAAGTACGAGGACAGGGCAGGGAATCTCTACTTCACCGATCGCCCCATGCGTGGCGGAAACTACAAGCTGCTCTGGCGCTCGGGCCCTGACCGCAAGCCCCGCACCCAGGCACGCATGGATGCATCGAAAATGGCGCAGAACCGCAAGCGCTTCACACCGATGATCATGGTCGTGGCGCGGCGTACCAATATGAAAGCCGAGCTGCTTCATGCGGTTATTCGGGCCGAATCGGCCTACGACCCCAAGGCGGTCTCCCGTACCGGGGCCATTGGGCTGATGCAACTGATGCCAGAGACCGCCAAGCGCTACGGTGTGAAGGACAGTTGGGATCCCGAGTCCAACGTGGATGGCGGGGCCCGCTACCTGAGCGACCTGCTGAAGATGTTCGACGACGACCTGCGACTGGCTCTGGCCGGTTACAACGCAGGGGAGAATGCGGTGATCAAGTATGGCAGGAAAATACCGCCATATCCCGAGACCCAGAACTATGTCACCAAGGTGCTCTCGTTCTACCGCGACAACCGCGCTGCGGCCCAGGATTATCCCACCATCAGGTAGTCATTTCCTCGCTTGAAGCCATACCTGTGCAGGTCTCGTGCGATCAGTTCCCGTGCGCCGTGGTTGGCCACGTAGACCAGGACAAAGGGCTTGGGAGCGGCCTGCTCCAACCACTCCGGGGAGACCACCGGAACACCTCCCAGCCTGTTGCCTATCTTCTTCGGATCGATATCGATCCAGGCTACAGGTTTGAAATCCTTCCTAAGCAGTGGCTTGCAGCGTTTCCTGGTCTTTCTTCCGGCGCCCCATATGGCGAGATTCCGTCGCTTCAACAGCCTGGGTTCCTGGGCCAGGTACTCGGCCCGCAGCTGGTCGAAGGCCTCGCGGCTGTAGCGGTTGTCGACCCTTGATGTGCGGCTGGGGTACTCTCGCCAATCCAGCAGCACCTCGGGCAGCTTGGCCATCGCGTGTCCCGCCCGGTGCAGGCGCAGCCAGAGTTCGTAGTCTTCGGGAAAGGGACCGTCACGGTAGCCTCCCACGAGATCTACGATTCGCTTTCTGAAGACCACGCCGGGGTGTGCGAAGGGGGATTCGATGTAGATCTCGTCAGCGATCTGCTCAGGCGTATTGCAGCTGTTCTGCCAGCGCACGTATTCACGGTAGCCGTTGAGTATGAGGTGCTCTGGAAACAGCCGGGTGGCACACCCTAGCAGCGCCAGTTCCGGATGTCTTGCCATGTGTGTGTGCTGTCGCTGCAGACGCTCGGGGTGCATGATGTCGTCGGCGTCCATTCTGGCCACCAGGGGGGCCTTTGCCATGTGGAGTCCACTGTTCAGGGCGTCCACCAGCCCCTTGCCCCGGTTGTCGATCAGCCTGATACGCGTGTCGCCATCAGCACGTGCCGCAACACGCTGTCTTGAACCATCTGTCGAGTGATCGTTCACCGCCAGCAGTTCGTAATCACCAAGGGTTTGATCTCGTATCGAGTCAAGACACTCGTCGAGGGTCTCTTCTGTATTGCGGAAGGGGAGTAGAACAGAGATCTGCGGCATCGGCGCAGTTTATCAAAGCATGTGAGCTGGTTGATAGCTCCGCAATCAATAGACATGCTGAAAGTCGGTGCGGCGTGCGGATAGTGTATAAGTTTGAGAAATACATGTATGAGCGAACTTGTTCGCGAACAGTCTCAATTGACTCAGATCGCGGATAAATCCGCTCTTACAGGCGGTGTGGTTCAACTCATGTAGGTGCGGCTTCAGCCAGGGTTTGCCGGTCGAGTCCTGAATGCCCTTGAAACCGGTACTGCAGCAGAGGAGTGTCTCAGGCTTTCCAGGAGTCGATCAGCTCCTCGATAATCTGCATGTTTTCATCGGATATGTCGATGATATGAAACCCCACCCAGTTGGTGTCGGCGACTGTGGTTGCCTGGCACCAGAGGCTCTCGGCACCCAGGTCAATACTGTCGATGCCGTTTATTGCACTGGGCAGCAAAAGTCGAAGCTGGAACAGGTTGTTGAGCGAGAGGTGCTGGTCGGTAATCAAAAGAAATCCACCCAGGGAGATGTTGGCAAGGTGACCGATCTCCTCCCCCGAGTTGATGTCAATGACGGTGATCCGTTCCTGAACCGCCTTGCGTTGACTGGCGCGGTGTTCTGAGTATTGTTCATTCATGCCGTGGCCTGCTCCATTCCAAGGGCTCTGCCGAGGAGGTTTTTGATTTTTTCCAGGGCGCGGTCGACAAACGGGATAGTGGATAATTCAATAATCCGGGCCTGCCCGCTGCACATTTTACGTGCCAGGTTATCAAGAGGTATAACCGATGACTGAACACCGGAGCGGTCTACGAACATGCATTTTCTGGTAACCGGGCTGAGCCATGAGAGCTTGACCCGGTAGCTGTTGCCACTGGTATCGTCCAGCTCGAACCAGGTCCCGAACTGCACCTCCTTGAGCTGATCAAGGGTCTCTTGCTCTTTGGCGTTAAGCGGTTTCTGTTTCTTGCGGGGCGCTGCTTTTCTATTTGCCTCGGCTTTTACTTCCTTGCGAAGACTGGGTGCAGCCTCTTCCGGGGGAGTGTCGGCATAGGTCTGAAGCAGGTTGAACAGCTCATCGCTGTCTGGCTGGTGATATTCGCCGAGAGTGGAGAGACCCTCATCCACCAGTTTCCTCAATTCGCCTATGGCATTGCTGAGCTGGCCGTGGGTCTGGGGATCGGTGCAGGCATCGAAACACCAGATAACCTTGTCTACCACGACCATGGCATCGGACCATTCGCGGGTCTGCTCCACATCCGGATCACGCAGCAGCATGAGAATCAGCTTGTCTAGCCAGGCGTGGTAGAGAAAACGGTCCATTGCATGGGGTATGGAGCGGCTTCCCAGTTTGTCATCGATCGCATGATGGGCACGGGACCTTGCGCTCTCCAGGCGTTCACGTCCCCGCGCGGCCTCCTGGGTTCTTGTCTCTACCATGCGCGCTTTCTGTTCCAGGTCACTGATGCGCTTGTCGAGACTTTCGTATGCCTCGTCGAACAGCTCCAGTTCATCTTCCTTGAACTCTGACAGGATCTTTTTGGTCAGGTCCTGCATCGGGTAGTAGATGCCCTTTCTGAGGTCCTCTTCGTCGATCCAGTTGCAACCCCCATCGACCATACGGTTGAGCAGTTGCCTTGAGATGTGATTCTGGTCGATCAGGAACTTGTGATCGATGATGGCCACCTTCAGCATAGGTGTGTGCAGGTGACTGATCAGGGCCTTGGCGATGTTGGGCAGCAGCTTTTCGTTGAGTACCTGCTCAAACAGCATACCCACCATCTCGATGGTATCCAGGTCTGCGGTGGGGATCTTGTTCCTGTCGACATTGGCAAAGAGTTTTTCCCGCTCGGCGACCAGGGTCTGGCGAACCTCCTGGATGAGATTCTGGTCGAGCTCGACGTTCTGGGGCAGTTCGCCCTCGCTGTTGGCTTCAGGCAGGTAGGCGGCCCCTTTCTGGGGCTGTACCTGGGTGATCGCATTGGTCAGTGCAGGGGTTTCTATCATCTGCACATTGCCGGCGGCGGGATTGAACTCCGGGTGGTCCTTGTAGCGGGGATCCTGTTTGCGCTTGGTGGTCAGCATGGATCGGATGTCGTCAAACAGTTCATCCCCCAGGCTCTGGGTGCTTCCGCCTTCTCCAGTGCCACCTTTACCCGTTGCAGCGTCTGCCCCCGGTTTTGCAGTGGACTTATAGCCGCTGGATTTGGCTTTTTTTCCGGCCTTCCCCTTGTGTGGTTTCTTCTCGATATCAATCTTGAGATTGGGGAAGATTCCGGCATCGATAAGCCTTGAGTTGATGCCCTCGAATATGGTCCCGGATTCTGTCAGGACAAATTTGTTGAACAGGGCGTATAGAACAAGCAGTTTGTCCTGTTCCAGGTCGAAGGCTTCCGCGGCAATCTGAAAGGATGAAGCGATATGGGCAGGGCTGGCCGGCACGTCCTGCTCCTGTATCTTCTTGCCCCCACG
The DNA here is from genome assembly GCA_965224515.1 of Sedimenticolaceae bacterium. Classification (GTDB taxonomy): domain Bacteria; phylum Pseudomonadota; class Gammaproteobacteria; order Chromatiales; family Chromatiaceae; genus Sedimenticola_A. Next base: position 3,777,739 of record OZ245051.1, on the reverse strand, counting down.
AAGCATGGAGAGGCGCTGGCGCAGGGCATAGAGCTCCTGGAACCACTTGCTGTGGGCCTTGGAGACAATATTCTGAATGGCTATGCGTTGCTCCAGATCATCGTACTCGACAATGTCGAGGGCTTCAGGTGATGAGCCTTCAACTACGTCGATGGGGTAGCTGATGGGTTTGCCCTGGAGAAACTCTTTGAAACCGCGGACGATCTCTTCACGAAAGCGGTGTTCGACCGTCTCGCGGTGCGCCTTTATGAGGTTGATCGCTTCGACAAAGCGCAGCTGGCTCTGGTTGGTCTCCGCCATTTCGGCAAAGTCGAGCATGGCCGTTTCCATCTGCTCGAACATCTCGGTCATCTGGGTGTTCAGGTAGACAAGCGCGACATCTCTGCACTCACTCACCAGGCGGGTGTTGGTGCCCGTCTGCTTGGAGCCGACAGTTCTATTGGTCGGCGAACTAGCCATATAAAGTCCTTCATGTATTGCTGCGAAATATCTTCATGGAAATAAGGTTATGGTCCACTCCATGAATTTCCTTTATTTCAATTGAAAATGCATTCTAACTCTTGGCTAACAGAAATACATTCCCCTTTTGATCAAGGAACAGGAACCCCCTCCCTGCCGGATCCCTGGTTATTCTAAACTGATTATAGTCAAGCTCCTGAACCGGGGAGAAATTCCGATTTCCCTGGCTAGGGTGGTAGTTGAGGGTCAATCCTAGTCGTCGCCCTCCACGGGCGCTTCACGGGGGGTCAGCAACAGGCGTTCGGCCTCGGTTGGGTTCTGGGCAAAGATGATTTTGATGGTGGCTGTGTCACCCCCTGTCTGGGCGGCTCTGAGCTCTCTCGCCTCAGTCTTGGCATCCCTGTATTTTGGGAAGCTTTCAACCCGTTCAAGTGTTTTGTCAGCTTCAATTCGGTAGATGAAGTACGGCATGTATGCTCCCGAAAAAGGTCAATTCAGTCGTTTTAGTGAGCAGGGCAATCAGTTTTCTGGGGCCTGCCCCGAAAAGTGTTCAATATGGGCGTGTGACACGCCGATTTCAATAGCATTTATCAATCTGTTGTTTCAGGTTTGATCTTTTCATAACCGATAAGGAAACTCAGCAATGCCGGTATCACAAACAGGGTCAACAGGGTTGAGAGGGCGAGTCCTCCCAGAATAACACTGCCCAGGCCGCGATAGAGCTCTGTGCCTGAGCCCTGGGCCAGCACCAGGGGCAGCAGGCCGAAGAGGCTGGTGGTTGTGCTCATGAAGATGGGGCGGATACGGGTGCGGACCGAGTGGGTGATCGCGCTCATTCCATCCATCCCTTCGTTTCTCAGGTTGTTGAGCGACTGGTGAACAATGAGGATGGCGTTGTTGACCACGGTACCCACCAGGATGATGAAACCCAGCATGACCAGGATATCGAACGGCTGGGAGGCGAGAAGCCGGTCCACCAGGGCCAGCCCGATGAATCCGCCGGCTGCGGCCAGGGGCACAGAGAACATGATGATCAGGGGGTAGATGTAGTTGCCGAAGAGCGCCGACATCAACAGGTAGGTGATGACGATGGCGAGCAGGAAGTTCCACTGCAGGGCCTGGCGGGTCTCGGTCAGCTTGTCCGCGTTGCCGCCGATGGTGACCTGTGTATTCTCCAGTTTTCCCGCTTTATCCAGTTCAGGTACCAGCTTGTCGGCGATCAGTTCCATGGCCGACTGCAGGGCGAGGGTATCAGGTGGGGTCACCTCCAGGCGGATGTTTCTCTTGCGCTCCAGGTGGTCGATCTGGGTCATACCATGGCTGTAGGTGAGCTCACCCAGGTCGCCGACCCGGACCAGGCTGCCGTAGGGACTGGCGATGACACTGCCCATCAGGTCCTCAGGCGTCTCAACGGACTGGGCGCTGCTCTTCACCACCATGTCCATCACCTTGGTGCCATCGGGCTTGAACTCACCGATCCGGCGACCATCCATCAGTACGTCCACATAGGTGCCCAGTTCGTTCTCGGTCAGGCCGTTGGCCACCACCCGGGAGCGGTCAGGTACCAGGTTGGCCTCAGGGTAGCTGATCTCCAGGGAGGGTACCGGGCGGACCTGGGCCTTGGGCATGGCCTGTTTCAGCGAGCCGAACAGTGCGCGTGCCGATGCCACGATCTGGCTGTTGTCGTTGCCCGAGAGATTGACATCAACGGTTCTTCCCTGGCCGATGCCCGATTCAAAAATACCGCGCTGAATACTGACCCCGAACATATCGGGAATCGAGTTCATGACCCGGGTGAACAGGGGCATCATCTGGCGAGCCTGGTCAGGATGTACGCTGGTTCCGCCGAACAGGGTGACCGCATCGGAGGCGACATAGAAGATGTTGTCTATGCGGGGCACGCCATCTTTGCCGTCTTCCTCAAGGTGGGGCGCTATCTCGTCGTATATGTAGTTGCCGATCTCCTGGCGCTTGGTTTCAGAGTACCCGGGCGGGGGTACCAGGATGTTGAGGATCAGGTTGCGATTGCCCTGGGGCAGGTATTCCGCCTTCGGAATCAGTACAGCCACCACCAGCAGGGCCATTGCGGTAAACCCGCCGACCGTGGCCAGTCGGGTGAGGGTGTTCTTCCGGGTCAACCGCGAGAGGGTCATGATGATCCGGACGAAGGTGTTGCCGTCATGCTCGGTGGCTGTCCGGGGTTTAACCTTGCGCTTGGAGATGCTGTAAAACTTGTTGGTAACCGCGGGGATTACCGAGACCGAGACAAACAGGCTGATCAGGATCGAGAAGGTGATGGCAATGGCGATGTCGCGAAACAGTTGGCCAGCCTCCTCCTCGATGAAAATCACCGGCAGAAAGACCGCAACAGTGGTTACGGTGGAGGCGAGAACCGCACCCCACACTTCCCGCGCGCCATCGTAGGAAGCCTTGAATGGTGATTTGCCCATGCGCCGGTGGCGGTCGATGTTCTCCAGCACCACGATGGAGTTGTCCACCAGCATACCCACGGCAAACGTGATCCCCGCCAGGCTGATGACATTGATGTTGCGCCCGAACAGGTACATGAAGAAGAAAGTGCCCATCACCGAGATGGGAATGGCGATTGCAACCGTGAGGGTGGAGCTGACCGAGCGCAGAAAGAGCAGCAGAACCGTGATGGCCAGGGTGCCCCCGATCAACAGGTTCTTCTGAACAGTACTGATGGCGGTGTTGATGTAGGGTGTCTGGTCGTAGACCCAGTCGAAGAAGAGGCCGTTCTCACCGAGCAGACCATCATTGAGCCTATCGATCACCTTGTGCATCTCTGCAGTGAGCTCCAGTACATTGGCCCCGGCCTCTTTCCTGACCCCGACCACGATCATCGGCTGGCCGTTATGCAGCACCGCGGGTGGATTGGCGGCATAGCCGAACTCCACCGTGGCCACGTCGCTGAGGTAGATGCGACGCAGTCCGTCGTCAGTGAGCAGCAGCTGGCTGGCATCCTCCGGTGACTGGAACTGGCTGGTTGTGCGGATTCTGTAGTTGCGCTTGGAAACCCCCAGGGTGCCGGCTGAGACATTGCTGTTGGCACTTCGCACACGTTCGATCACCTTGCCCAGGGTAATGCGATGGTCAGCGAGACGTTCAGGTGCAACGGTGATCTCAAGGCGTTTCTCGGTGCCGCCGAAGACGAACAGTGAGCCCACGCCGGGAACCCGCTCCAGGGAGTGGCGCACCTCGTCTTCAAAGAAGGTGCGGTAGGTTTTAATCTGCTCAGGGTCACCGGCAAGGGTTTTCAGCATGAGCCAGATAATGGGCGAGTTTTCAGCGCTGGATGTGCTGACCACGGGCTTGTCGGCGTTCTCCGGGTAACGGGTTACCTCGTTCAGCTTGTTGGTTACCCTCACCATGGCGTCATTCAGATCAGTGCCGACCTTGAAGGTGAGATTCACGGTGCCGTAGTTGTTGTAGCTGGAGCTCTCCATTACGGTGAGACCGCTAACGCTCTTCAGCACCTCCTCCTGTTTCTCCACGATCTCTTTTTCGATCTCGTAGGGGCTGGCTCCGAACCAGTTGGTTTGGACATTGATCTTGGGTGCTTCCACGTCGGGTGTCAGCTGGATAGGGAGGCGGCTGAGACCGATCACCCCGAACAGCATAACCAGGATGACGGCCGCAAAGGTGGAGACCGGCTGGTGGATAGAGAGTTTGACAAAATCCATTGTTCCGGCCCTAGCGCTTTATGGTCGTTACAGACTGGTCTGGCCGCAGGCGGTCGTTGCCGTCAATGATCACAGACATGCCCGTAGTGACCGGGGAGTCCGATACTCCGAGTTTGCCGGTGGTGCGAGCGATGATGTCTATCGGTAGGAGCTTGGCCTTGTCATCCTTCACGGTGTAGACAAAATCCTTGCCCTTCATCCGGACCAGGGCGTCACGGGGTATGAGACGCAGCAGGCGTTTGTCACTGGAGCTGATCTCGGCCAAGACTGACATGTTCTGAAGCATGCCGGGCTGGTAGGGCAGGGCGAGCTTCAGCAGTGCGCTCTTGCTGCGCAGGTCAACCTCGGGGACAAAACCGGCGATCTCTCCCTGCAACTCCTTGCCCAGGGCGCCAATGGTGAGAGTAACCTGCTGTCCCTGTTGCTGGTAGCGGACGAGGTTCTCGGAGATGGCTATTTTGGCTATCACACCATCCGTGGAGGCGAGTCTGCAGACCGGATTTCCCGGTGCCAGCCATTCACCCTGTTCCTTCAGTTTCTCAAGCACGATACCGGTAAACGGTGCGCGCACAGTGCTCTTTTCGATCTGCAGGGTGAGGCGCTGTAGCTCCTGCTCAAGGGTCTCGCTCTTCTGTTGCAGTGCCCGGTAGTCGAAGCGGGCATCGTCGTACGCCTGGCGGCTGGCAGAGTTCTTTTTCAGCAGGCTCTCCAGGCGCTTGACCGTACGGCTCGTCTTCTCCAGGTCCGCGCTGACCTGGGCGCGTTCCCGTCGCTTGATGTCCATATCCTTGCGCAGCAGGTCGGTATTCAGGGTGACCAGGGTGTCGCCCTGTTTGACCAATGCCCCTTCGATAGCCCTCTGTTCGGTGATCAGACCGCTGATTTCACCGGATACTTCGGAGACACGGTCGAAATCCAGAATACCCACAAGGCGGCTGGTTTCGGTGATCTCCCGCTCCTCAACCGTGGCTACAACCACCTGGGTTGGTGCCGGGTCCGGTTTGTCAGCAGCCAGAATTATTCCGGGTACCAGGAGCAGGCAGCTCAATAGCGGGGCTCTATTCATGTAAAGGTTGTCCATTAACCGGCTTTACTGGTGATTTATGCGGGTTATTTCCCTACGTGCAGCGAGTGGGGAGACCCATGGGAACTGACAACTTAGACCCTGTCTCCAGCCGGGTCAACCTTGTTCAGTTTAGGTTAAGGCTGGGGTGACTAACCTGTAGGCAGAGGGTAGGGAGAGGCCCTGCCACAAAGGCATACAGTTGAGGATAAGATGATGAAAAAAACAGCCGCCTTGATCACAATAGGACTGATGAGTGTTTCCATCACCGGCTATGCGGACAACAGCTTCAGTGATCGCGCCAGGGTATTGAAGGCCAAGCCGATCTACGAGACTGTTCAGGTCAGCCAGCCAGAGGAGCAGTGCTGGAGTGAGCAGGTCTATCACCGGGGTGAGCGACGCAGCAAATCGTACACACCTTCCATTGCAGGTGCGATTATCGGTGGCGCCATTGGTAACCAGTTCGGCAAGGGTACCGGTAAAAAAATCATGACCGTGGCCGGTGCGGCCCTGGGTGCCTCTGTTGGTAACGACATCAGTAAAAAAGGCCACCGCAGGGGCTATGCTACCACTGAGCGCAGGTGTGAGGTGGTGGACCGGTATACCGAGCAGGAAGAGCTGGTCGGCTACAAGGTCAAATACAAGTACAATGGGAAGACATTCTGGACCCGCACCGATAATCACCCCGGAAAGTGGTTGGATGTCAGTGTATCCGTATCACCCGCCTACCGTCGCTACTAGCCGGACAGGCAGTGAGTGTTTGAACGAGGAGTGCAAGCGTGAACCGTGCCACCCTGATAATTACAGTATTTCTGATCAGTGGCCTGCTGTTGTCACAGCAGGCCCTGGCGCAGCGCTTCTCACCTTTCAAGGAACGCGTTCAGGGGCGCAATAGCGAGGCCCCCCAGCGCAGTCGCTCCCTGGACCGGGAAGTGGAACGGGTCAGAAGCGAGACCGGTGCCCGTGTCCTGTCGGCAGAGACGCGGCGTATCGACGGCGAGCCTGTGCACGTGATCCGCGTTCTGACAGAGGATGGTCGGGTGAAACGGCTGCGCATCAAAGCCTCGCCTGCACCAAGGCGCTGAGGTGTCACCGCGATGAGACTCCTGCTTGTGGAAGACGAACTTGCACTGCGTGAGCAGTTGAGTGGTCAGTTGAGGGATAAGGGTTACAGTGTGGATGCAGCAGCCGACGGGGAGGAGGGACTCTTCTATGGACGCGAGTATCCCTATGACCTGGCGATCATCGATATCGGCCTGCCCAAGCTCTCAGGAATAGAGCTGATACAACAGCTGCGCGCTATGGACATCAGTTACCCCGTGTTGATTCTCACTGCCCGTGGCAACTGGCAGGACAAGGTGGAGGGGCTGGAAGCAGGGGCCGATGACTACCTGGTCAAACCATTCCACGTAGAGGAGCTGCTGGCACGCCTCAATGCCCTCCTGCGCCGCTCGTCTGGTCACTCCACTCCATGCATAGAGATCGGTCCGGTGAGCCTCGATACGACGACCCAGTCGGTCTCATGTCACGGCGATGGAATCGATCTCACCGCATTCGAGTACAAGGTGCTGGAGTACCTGATGCTGAACCAGGGAAAAGTGATCTCTAAGACCGAGCTCACCGAGCATATCTACGACCAGGATTTCGACCGCGACAGCAATGTGCTGGAGGTATTCATAAGGCGCTTGAGACGCAAGATCGACCCCGACGGAGAGCTGAAACCCATCGAGACCCTGAGGGGCAGGGGCTACAGGTACAATGCCGGATAGCTCACAGCCCGGTGTGTCCGTATCGGGGCCCAGGCCGGCCTCGATCCATCTACGCCTGCTGTTGGCGGCGAGCCTGGTGCTTGCCGCCTTTTTCGGTCTTGGGGGCTACGCCCTGGACCGGGCCTTTACAGAGAGTGCCGAGACGGCAACCCGGGAGCGTCTGCTCGGTTATGTCTATGCGCTGCTTGCCGCAGCCCAGGAGGATGACCGGGGGCGTATGCGGCTGCCGGCAGCACTGCCTGATCCACGCTTTTCAAATCCTGATTCAGGGCTCTATGCCAGGGTTGCCGGGGCTTCGGGCCGGTTTGGCTGGCGCTCTCCATCGCTGATCGGGCGTTCATTCGAATTTCTGAGCGAGACGCCTCCAGGCAACAAGGTGTTCAAGGGGCAGCAGATGAACTCCACCCGCTTCAACGTACTCAATTTCGGTGTGATGTGGGTGGATGACAATGATACCGAAATCGCCTACACCTTCTCGGTCGCTGAGGATGCTTCGCCGGTGCAGGCCCAGGTGGATGCTTTCAGGCGTTCACTGCTGTTCTGGCTCGGTGGTGCGTCGCTGCTGCTGTTGCTGGTGCAGGGTGCCATGCTGCGCTGGGGGTTGAGACCCCTGCGTGATGTGGCCCAGGACCTGGGTGAGATAGAGACGGGGGAGGCAGACTCTCTCAAGGGAGACTATCCACGTGAGCTGACCGGCCTGACCGGCAGCATCAATTCAATGATCCGTACCGGGCGTGCCAGCCGGGACCGTTACAGGAACAGCCTTGGGGATCTGGCCCATAGCCTGAAGACACCCCTGGCCGTTCTTCTGGGAGCGGCAGAGAGCGCCGGAGATGAAAAGCTCAGGGAGGCTGTTCACGAGCAGGTGCCGAGGATGAACGACATTGTCCAGCATCAGCTCAAACGTGCGGCTGCATCAGGCGGTGGAGGCCTGTCGGGGCCGGTGGATGTCGGCTCCATTGTGGGGCGGCTGATTAAAAGCCTGCAGAAGGTTTACGTGGGTAAGGCGCTCGCCTGCACTACGCAGATCGATTCAGCAGCTCGCTTTTACGGTGACGAGGGGGATCTGTTCGAACTGGCGGGAAACCTGTTGGAAAACGCCTTCAAGTACAGCAACACCCGTGTGCATATCACCGTAGATCCCCTGTCCGGTTCAGAAAGCGCTGGTGCCGGAATGCGCCTGGTGATCGAAGACGATGGTCCCGGAATTGCGGAAAATGAACGGCAGCGGGTCCTGGGGTGGGGCAACAGGGCTGACCAGCAGATGCCTGGTCAGGGTATAGGCTTGAGTGTTGCCCACGAGATTGTCAGGCTCTATGACGGCCGCCTGGAGATCGACGCTTCTGATATGTCCGGCGCAAAGATAACCGTGATCATACCGCCGCCCTAGACTCAGGCCATGACAAGCTCTGACTGCAGTTGCTCAGCCTGCGCCTCACGGTCCTGTATTGCATAGAGTTGGTTGCGGGCAAGGGAGAGATCGTTGTTGGTCGTATTGAGCTTGGCTATCAGTTGATTGATCAGGTAGGTCAGCACCGGTTGTGACTTGCTGGGATAGTTGGCCAGGAAATGCTGAAACGGAGTGCGCTTTATCTCCAGCAGGGTGGTGTCGCTGCAGCAGAGTACGTTCGCCGTGCGGAACCCACCTTCGAGGATTGCGGATTCACCGAATACTTCCCCCTCGTTGAGGGTACCCATGTAGATCGCATCCAGGTGATCAGCCGGGTTCTCCTTGGTGATCATCAGGGAACCGGATGCCACGGCATAAAGCGCGCTGGCCGGATCACCCTCCTTGAGCACGTACTCATCTGACGAGAAGTCTCTTACCGTGGTGATGTTTGCCAGCGAGCGCAAGGCTACATCGTCTAGGTTTTCAAACAGTGATATGTCTAGCAGCAAGCCATGTATATCTTCATAGGCCTGGACAGATTGCTGGAATTTATCCAGTTCACGTTCCATGGTTTCGCGGTCCAGGCGGCCGAGCTTGATCAGGGCCTCGCCTATGGCCGGTTTGTTCGACTGGATGCAGTCCAGAACAGTTTCTGCCTGGGCATCGTCTATGAAGCCATGTTTCAGGGCAACGTCCATGAAGCTCAGGTCGGTTTCGGCCTGAAGGGTCATGGTTCTGAATACCTGGCTCATCTCCATGGCGCCTATCTTGCAGGCCATTTTCTCAAATGGGGGAGTCTCTTCACGCTGCAGGGCCAGGGCATCGATGACGTCCTGTTCACTGATCAGCCTGCGATCGATGAGATATTCTCCGAAGAATTTTTTTCTGGCCATGGGGGACTCCTTGAAATGCTGGAACCGTCTGGGATCGGGTTCTGCGTTTCCATATGCTCTTACCTGTAGTCGGCGTATTGACCAGGGACTTTAGATGCTGCTTTGAGTGACTCCTGAAAATGTGACTGGGTTGGCAATACCGATGCGTTTAATTCTATCCCTGGCTCAAAAGGTTACGCAGATCGATAACCGCCGCGTTGGCCCGTGAGATGTAAGAGGCCATCACCAGGGAGTAGTTGGCAAAGACGCCGAAACCGCCTCCGTTGAGTATCACCGGGCTGCTTGTGGACTGCTGGGTCGCTTCCAGCTCCCGGATGATCTGGCGCAGGCTGATCAGGGCATTCTTCTTTCTCAGGATCTCCTGGAAGTCGAGCTCCACGGCCTGCAGGAAGTGGACCAGCGCCCAGGTAGAACCCCTGGCTTCGTAGAAGACGTCATCGATCTCCATCCAGGGGGTTTGGACTTCAACCTGGCCAGGGGTTGATGTGGATTGGGTCGCGTCAGGATCACCTGCCAGGTCTGTATTGATTCGTTGCTGGCCAACACTGGCGCTAAGGCGCTGGGACAGACTGCCAAGACGCTTCTCCACCACTGCCAGCCAGTCCCGTAGATTGTCAGCCCGGGCGAAGAACTGCGTACTCTTTTCGCCCTGGGTCGAAAGATCGGCAAGGTAACGATTCAGCGCTTTCACCCCGGTGCGGTATTCACCCTCGGTGGTTGGAAATATCCAGGAGTCGTTGCTGAAGTTGAACTGGGGTTCGGCTATGGCCAGGTCCTTGTTTTCCAGGGACTGGGACTGGGAGCGGCTCATGTCGTTGCGCAGGGATCGGGCCAGGTCCCGGCTCTGGACCAGAACGCCAAACTCCCAGTTGGGGATGTTGTCCAGAAACACGCTGGGGGGAAGAATGTCGTTGCTCAGGTATCCGCCGGGTTTGTCGAGCAGGGTCTCCATCGCGTTGATCAGGGCCGCGGTGGTGTGAGAGCCGGTGACAGGTGTGTAACCATTATCCTCCATCTGCCGGGTTGTGTTCTCCCTGACATCGAAAAATCCGGGCTCTGAGCTCCATAGCACCCCGATGAAGAAAAGCACCAGGGTCAGGGTTATTCCGCCTATGCCGATGCTCCATAGCCAGCCTTTCTCGCGCAGGGTCTCAGGGTGGTAGAGATTAAGGAGCTTTTGCAGCCTCTCCTTGAGTTGCTCGAATAGTGATGTCAGGTCCACAAGAGATATCCAGGTAATTGTCAGGGTCATCAGCAGCCTGTTCAGGCGCTGGTTGTGTCATAATTAAGAAATCCGTTTAGAACAACAATTCTGCCTGATTCTCGAGTTGGCTGCATCATTGCCATGTCTCGGGCGGCAGGAGTGGGAGTGAAATCGTCAATGACATTACATTATGATCTGATCGCCATCGGCGGTGGCAGTGGTGGCCTTTCAGCCGCAGAGCGTGCGGCTAAATATGGTGCCAAGTGCGCCGTTATCGAAGCGGGCAAGCTGGGTGGCACCTGTGTCAACCTGGGTTGTGTTCCAAAGAAAGTGATGTGGTACGGCGGCATGATTGCGCAGACACTGCGCGATGCTCCCGACTACGGTTTTGATATTCAGTACAACGGCTTTGACTGGAGTGCACTTAAGGCCAAGCGTGACAACTACGTGGGTAACATCAACAGCTGGTATCACACCTACCTGTCAGACTCCAACATAGACGAGATTCAGGGGTTTGCCCGGTTCGTGGACAAGAACACCCTGGAAGTTGATGGTAAACGTTACACCGCCGATCACATTGTTGTGGCTCCGGGTTCCCATGCCGTTGTCCCCCATATTGACGGTGCAGAACATGGTGTGACATCGGACGGTTTCTTCGCCTTCGAGGAACAACCCCAGCGTGTGGCCATTGTGGGCAGCGGTTATATCGCAGTGGAGATTGCCGGTGTCCTGAATGCTATGGGCTCCGAGGTGACCATGTTTTTGCGCCGCGAACACCTGCTGCGCAAATTCGATGCCATGCTTCGCGAGACCCTGACCGAGGAGATGATCAATGATGGCGTCAATATCATCTCCTCTGCCCAGCTGGAAAAGGTGGTCAAGACAGAAGACGGCTCCCTGGAGATCCACTGTGCAAACCAACAGGTACACAGCGGTTTCGACAAGCTGATCTGGGCCATCGGGCGTACACCGTCCTCGGCTGGCCTTGACCTCGAGATGGCCGGGGTGGAGACAGACGATGAAGGCTTTATTCTGGTGGATGAGTACCAGAATACCAATGTGCCCGGAATTTATGCCATGGGGGACGTGACGCCGGCCCCCCAACTGACCCCGGTGGCAATCGCAGCCGCCCGTCGTCTATCAGACCGTCTGTTCGGCGGCATGAAAGACCGCAAGCTCGATTACGGACTGGTTCCAACCGTGGTCTTCTCCCATCCGCCGATAGGTACGGTTGGCCTGACAGAGGGGGAGGCGCGTGAAGGTCACGGCGAGGCAGTGAAAGTCTACCAAACCCGTTTCACCCCGATGTACCACTCACTCACCAGGCATGAGAGCAAGGTTGCCATGAAGCTGGTCTGTGTGGGCGCACGGGAGAAGGTGGTTGGTTGCCATATTATCGGCATGGGATGTGACGAGATGCTGCAGGGTTTTGCCGTGGCGATCCGCATGGGTGCCACCAAGCAGGACCTGGACGACACCATCGCCATTCACCCCACTGCGTCTGAAGAACTGGTGACCATGCGCTAGCCAGGCAAACGGTTCTTTTTTACTGTCTTTGTGGTCAAGGGTTCAGGAAGGCTTTGGTTTGGGTTGGTTGTCTGGTATGAAATGCTTGTGCAGTAACTAAACGGTAATCAGTATGAGCTATAAGTTGCTATATATACCGGGGAGGGATGCGTGGTTTATGAAATTAAAAATATATTGAAAGAAAAATTCCCTGTATCTGTAGATTTTGCAAGATTTGTATCACATATCATTAAATCCCACATTTCAAAAAGCAAGATAAAGCACTTGCTTCAAGCCAATAACAATATTTACTTAGATGTTGGTGCGGGGGATAAGAAAGGGAGGGATGGGTGGACAACAATAGATCTCACAGATAACTGTGATATCTATTGGGATCTGAATAAAGGGTTGCCCTTCCCGGATGAAAGCATCTCAAAGATATACTCATCTCATTTTCTTGAGCACCTTACTTTCAAGGAGGGGCAAAAGTTTTTAGATGAGTGTTTTAGAGTGCTTTTGCCAGGTGGGGCGTTTTCAGTTTGCGTCCCAAATTCAAGGATGTACATTGAGGCCTATTTAAATTCGACTTCTCTTGATAAAGATTATTTTCAATACGGCCCGGCATACAATCAAACAACGTTGATAGACTACGTAAACTATACGGCCTATATGGATGGTCACCATAAGTACATGTTTGATGAAGATAATCTGATTTACTTATTAGAATCGAAGGGGTTCAGGAGCGTCCGGTTAAGGGGCTTTGATCCGGACCTTGATTTGGAATTCAGGGATTTTGAATCAATCTATGCTGAATCTGAAAAATAGTAATACTTTTGATGATGGCTGGATGCTTGATTCTATAAACCTGCAAAGTCATCCTTCAGGGTTTTTCTACCGACGGATGACATGTTCAATAATACTTTTATCAACTGAACGGATTTCTTAAGCAGGGGGATTTTTTTCAATAGGTGCTTGGTGTAATTCCAGGTCGTTATTTCATATCTGTACCTGTTATCCCACTTGTCGGTATCAATGTCCTGGGTTATTGAACTTGGGTGTCGTAATGGGAATTCGATTTCAAGCAAGGGCAGGTTGCTGACAGTGCTGTTTCCATCTCTTGTATGTGTTGCGTCAGGCCCGAACCCGATGTTTCTCACGAGGTTCTTCCTTGGTATCACTGTCAGGCCTTTTTTTAACCAACATGAGTATACCCACTGGTAATCCCACGTATCTATATTCCCCTCGTGTGTTTGGTTAAACAGTTCTGTCCAGTATGCATGGAACTGCCAGCTTCGATTGCCTATCTCTTTCAGCCATTTCGTGTTTTTCAGTGAGTTCCATGCAGTCATGTTTTCATCGTAACAATCCCATGCCCGCCTCCAGGTCGCCCACCCCCAGCAGTGGGGGTAAATACTGTAGTAATAACTATACTGGCTGTTTTTGCTTTCTCTGCGGAAATAGGTCCCGGATATGCACATGACTTGGCTATTGTCTTTATGCAGTTCAAGCATTTCTTCAGCAAAATTAAACCAACTGCTACTTGGTAAGCAGTCATCTTCCAGGATTATTCCCGCTTCCTCATGAGCGAAAAACCAGCTTATGGCTGAGCTTACAGAGACCTTGCATCCCAGGTTCTGATCTCTGAATAATGTGAAAACCTCGCAATTCCAGTCGACACAATCGATTATATTTCTGACTTCACTGCACTTATCCAGATCAATATGGTTGCCTGGTCTTGGGCCGTCCGCCGCCACATAGAGCCTGGGCGGCTTGGCTGCCCGAATGGCTTCAAACACACGGCTTGTCTGTTCGGGTCTGTTAAAAAGAAGGAATAATACCGGGGTCTTCATATGGCCTTATGTTGTATGGGGTTATTATTTTTGCCGATCATAGAGTTTTGAGAATCACCTGTATAGGGTTTAACGGGATGCCCCGGCATCCTCAAGGCATTTCAGGTACGTCTGCCAGTATTGTTCCTGCTTTGTGCCGAGTTCATAGAGATAGCGCCAGTCATACAGGCCTGAGTTGTGACCGTCATCGAAGAACAGTTTCACCGCGTACTGACCGATAAGTTTCACATCATCTATAGCCACAGCTTTTTTTCCCGAGACCAGGATGCTGTCGTTGCCGCGCCTGGCCCGGACTTCTCCTGAGGGGGAGAAGACCCGCAGGTATTCACAGGGCAGTTCAAACACTGCGTCGTCATCAAAGCGTACCTCCAGTACCCTGGATTTATGGTGCAACCTGATATCGACAGGAATCGGGTGACTGCTCATGGGCGCAACGCCTGCTGAATATGTTGGTGGATGATGATGGAGCGGTCGTTACTCAAGGGAGAGAATGAATTCCCACTGCTGATGGCTGATGGGCATGATGGAGAGCCTGTTGCCCTTGCGTACCAGGGGGCAGTCTGCGAGCGTGGTGTCGGCAAACTCTTTCAGCTCTTTGAGTGATATGTTGCGCTTGAGCTGGCGCTTGTACTTCACATCCACCATGTACCAGCGCGGCTTCTCAGGGTCACTTTTCGGGTCATAATAGTGCTCTTCCGGATCAAATGCGGTGTGATCCGGATAACCCTCCCTGACCACTTCCATGATGCCGACGATGCCCGGTACATCACAGTTGGAATGGTAGAAGAAACAGAGGTCCCCCTTTTTCATCTCGTCCCGCATCATGTTGCGTGCCTGGTAGTTTCTGACACCATCCCAAGGCTCGGTCTTTTTTGGGCGTGACTTCAAATGATCAATGCCGAAGACATCAGGCTCGGACTTCATCAGCCAGTAGTTCATTCAGGGGTTCCTTTAACAGGTCGGTTTTACTCTGGTGCAGATTATACCCAAAGCCAGGAAATGATATCCCTGATTAATAGACGGTTAAATAAACAGTGGGGGAATGAAACGCCGCCCAGGGAGGCAGTGTTGATCCGATTCCCTGGGCGGCATTTGAGCCCCCAAGAGAGGGCTCTGATTTCAGTATCCACACGTTGATCCAATGATCAATGGAACCAGGAGAGAACGGTTCTAAGTTGCCGACTGTTTTTGCCCTGGATCAACTATCTCTCAGAAATTTAGGAATAAAGAGTACGCAAACAGGGCTGCTTATCAATTGAGGCTGGTTCAGTATGGGGCGTTAAATGAAACACCGCCCAGGGAGACCGGGTTGATCCGACTCTCTGGGCGGCATTTGGGCCACCAAGAGACGGCCCTGCATCTCAGTATTGTCGAAGCTGGCGGAATTTCAATGGAACAGGGAGAGAACCTTCGGCTGTTGTCAGTGGCTGGATGAGAGGTTCTGCAGCATATGTTGAAAGTTCTTCAGGCGCAGTGGATGGATGTTCCCTTGTTTTACCGCCTCCTGCAGCGCGCATCCAGGTTCCTTGTCGTGGCGGCAGTTGCTGAACCTGCAAGATCCAAGATAGTCGGAAAATTCAGTGAACCCCCGTTCCAGCTGCTGCCTTTCAATGTCTCCGAGACGGAAACTCCGTACTCCGGGAGAATCGATCAGGTTTCCACCGTGGGGGAGCGTGTAAAACGTTGTGGTGGAGGTGGTATGTTTGCCAAGCCCGGTTGCGTGGGAGAGTTTTCCAACCTGGATGTTGAGGTCAGGCAGCAGCGCGTTAACCAGGGATGACTTGCCGACACCCGACTGCCCGACAAGGATGCTTGCCTCATCTTTCAGGAGATCGAGCAGTGGATCCAGGCCATGCTCGTATTTCGCGCTGATACGGATCACCGGGTAACCGATGGTTGCGTAGTGGCCAAAACCCTGCTCAAACTCAGCGCTTGTTTTGTTATCCAGCAGATCACTCTTGTTGAGAGCGACAAGTGCTTTTACCCCGATGTTTTCTGCGGCAACCAGGTACTGATCAACCAGGTACTGGCTGGGGGGTGGTTCGGGAGCCATGACGATCACCAACTGGGTGATGTTGGCTGCAAGGGGTTTCTCTTCGCCACTGAAGTTTGGGCGGATCAGTGCGCTCTCCCGCTCGAGGATAGCCGTCACCACGCCATCGCCTTCAGTTGTTGGCTGCCAGACGATGCGATCACCGCACACCACGTGGCCGATATTCTGCCTGAACAGGCAGTGGATCAGTTCACCCTGTTCGTCTTCTACAACCAGGTTCTGTCCGTGCCGTGTAATAACCCGGCCGGGTCGGGGTTCATTTATGTCTGACTCATGGAGAGCCGCTTCAGCGCGTGTCTCCATGCGCTGGCGGCGGCGATCCTGTATTGCCTTGATACGCTCTTTCTGACGCTGTGAGAGTCTGCGCTTTGCCATCCGTGATAGGCGTGTATTATTTCTTGAAGTGGTAGAACTGGTTGTTCAGATATTCTGCGGAGTTCTCCACATCTTCTTCGAACCACTGGAGACCAAGGGCGAGTTCACAGCGATGCACCTGCTTTGATAGTCCTGCACGGCTTGAAACCATGCGGTCTGTGCGGGTGTAGATATCGTTGCCATGGCAGCCATAGCAGTTTTCGTTGACCAGCTCCTTTCCTACCTCGGGATCAGCAAGAACGCCGGAGGTCGTGGCGGCAAGCAGTATGCCTGAAAATATAAGTGCTCTCATATGTTCGGTTCTCCTTGACCCTATGGGGTATCAGTTTTGGAAGAGAGATGTGCAATACGCACCGGCGCCGGCGGATGGCTGTCGTGATATGCCGAGTATAGCGGGTCCGGGGTCAGGGTATTGGCATTCTCTTTGTAGAGTTTGACCAGCGCGCTGATCAGATGTTCAGCGCCGGTATTTTCATGGGCGAAGTCATCGGCTTCGAACTCATGCCGCCTGGAGAGCCAATTGCCTACGGGCTGCATGAACTGTGTGAATATGGGAACGCTGAGCATGAATAGCAACAGTGCCAGGGCATTTGATGTGTGCTCAACACCAAGCCCCTGGTAAAACCACCCCTGGGTGGAGAGCCAACCCAGCAGCCAGAGACCGATCAGGGTGAATACCATGGCAACTGCAAGGTGTTTAAGAACATGGTGTCTTTTGAAATGGCCCAGTTCGTGGGCCAGCACCGCCTCGGTCTCGGGATCCTCCAGGGTTTCGATCAGGGTATCGAAGAAGACGATGCGCTTGTTGCGTCCGAAGCCTGTGAAGTAGGCGTTGCCATGGCCCGAGCGCCTGGAGCCGTCCATGATGAAGATCCCCTTGCTTGCAAAGCCGCACCGCTCGAGCAGCGAATCAATACGTTCCCTCAGGGAACCTTCCTGCAGCGGTGTGAACTTGTTGAACAGGGGGGCGATCACGGTAGGGTAGAGCCATGTGACCATCAGCATGAAAGAGATCCATACCAGCCAGGCGGCAAACCACCAGTAGTTGCCCGCTTCCTGCATCAGCCACAACACGGCCCACAGCAAGGGTATACCGAGAGCCAGTCCGACCAGGGTCTGCAGCAGCATGTCCAGGACGAAGCGTTTTGGGGTGGTGCGGTTGAAGCCAAACCGCGCCTCGAGCACAAATGTCCTGTAGACACTGAAAGGAAGATCTATAAACCCGTTGACCAGGGTGAAGCTGAGGATCAGGCCTATGCCCGTGAGCACAGTGCCCCAGGGTGAATTGAGCCAGAGCGTATTGAGCAGGTTGATTCCGCCACCCAATGTCCACGCGATCAGTATCAAGGCGCCGAAGATCAGTTCGATACGTCCCAGGGCCAGCTTTGCGCAGGAGTAGTCAGCAGCCTTCTGGTGCTCTTCAAGGGTGATTTTGTCAGAGAAGGCTTCCGGTACCCGGGCCTTGTTGGACGTGATGTGGCGTTGGTGTCTCCGGATCAGCCAGAGCTCTACCAGCATACCCAGTGTCAGGGCGGCCAGAAAAACGATTGAAAATAAATGCATCGCGTAAGGATACAGGTTAGTGGGCCACAGGGTAAACAAGGTAAGATTCAGGGATATCACGTTTCATGGCCCATGATATATCAGCCTCTGATAGAATGGGCCGGATAGCATATAAAACCCAGGAGCAACCATGGTGCAGGACCCCCGGAATCTGATCTGGATCGATTTGGAGATGACAGGCCTTGATCCTTTCAATGATCAGGTCATCGAGATCGCGACCATCGTAACGGATGGCAATCTGAACATCCTGGCTGAAGGTCCCGTGATCGCGATCCATCAGCCGGATGAGGTACTGGATGCCATGGACGAGTGGAATACCAACCAGCATGGTGGCTCCGGGTTGACCGAGCGGGTTCGCCAGAGCACACACAGCGAAGAGGATGCCCAGCGCATGACCATCGACTTCCTCAGTCACTTCGTGCCCAAGGGTGCCTCACCAATGTGTGGTAACAGTATCTGCCAGGACCGGCGTTTCATGGCACGTTGCATGCCCGAGTTGGAAGCCTTTTTCCACTATCGCAATCTCGATGTCAGCACCATCAAGGAGCTTGCCAATCGCTGGGCACCCGAGGTGGCTCGAAGCCTGGTCAAGAAAGGAGCGCACCTGGCCATGGATGACATCAAGGACTCCATCGACGAACTCATTCACTACCGTGAACATTTTCTCAGGTTGCCAGAGGCCCAGGGCTGAGCTCTGGTATCCGGATCGTGTTAACCGGGCAGGTTGATCGATGGGGGGAGTGGTGACTCTCTTACCCGGTGTCATGCCTGGCCAGCGCCCAGTCGACATGTTCGGCAACCAGTTCTGATGGGTGTCCCCGTTTCTCTGCCAGGGCCTGAATAACCTCCGGGGTGGTATCTGCATTACCCAGTGCCACGGCGATGTTACGCAGCCATCGCTGGTGTCCGATACGCCGGATTGGTGAACCCTCCATACGCTTCAGGAATTCATCTTCACTCCATGCAAAGAGCTCCACCAGTTGTGAGCTATCCAGGCCCTGTCGTGGCATAAAGTCCTGCTCGGCTGTGGGCTGGGCAAATCGGTTCCAGGGGCATACCAGGAGGCAGTCATCGCAGCCGTAGATGCGATTGCCTACAAGTGAGCGCAGTTCCAGGGGAATCGCACCATGCAGCTCAATGGTCAGGTAGGAGATACAGCGTCGTGCATCCACCTCGTAAGGTGCAACGATGGCCTGGGTGGGGCAGATGTCGATACAGGCGCTGCAGCGGCCACAGTGATCCTTTTCTGGGGCGTCTGTCGGCAGGGGTAGGTCGGTGTAGAGTTCACCGAGAAAAAACCAACCACCGGCATGGCGGTTGACCAGGTTACTGTGTTTTCCCTGCCAGCCGAGCCCCGCCTTTTGCGCCAGGGGTTTTTCAAGCACCGGGGCTGAGTCGACAAAAGCCCTGTAGCCGAATTCACCGCAGGCCTGTTCAATACGCCGGGCAAGTTTTTGCAGGCGGTTTCTCATCATCTTGTGGTAATCGCGCCCCAGGGCATAGCGGGAGATATAACCCAGTGCAGGGTTTTCAAGAACAGTCATGGGGTTATCGTCAGCCGGCAGGTAATCCATGCGAACAGAGATGATACGGGTGGTGCCGGGTACCAGCTCTTGGGGGCGGCTGCGCTTGCTGCCATGGCTAACCATGTAGTTCATCTCGCCGTGGCGCTGTTGCGCCGACCATTCCCCGAACCGCACCTCAGCAAGGGTCAGGTCGGTATCGCAGATACCCACCTGCTGAAAACCCAGTTCCACACCCCAGCGTTTGATATCTTCGGCCAGAGTGGCATGGAAAGCGGTTGTTGAGCTGCCGTTCATCGCCGCACTATAACATTCAGCCCAATCGGAAGGTCCACACAGTAATAGATTCAATTTGATCTGTGCTTCCGGTATAACGTTTTCAGTTTATCCCTTTTCATAAAGTTGGGCTCATGATCAGAAAAATTCAGCAGACAGGCCCTCTCCCGGCGGCGCTCTACAGGGCCGAACAGGTCAGAGAGCTTGACCGGATCGCGATTGAAGATCACGCCATACCCGGGCATACCCTCATGGAACGTGCGGGTGAGGCCGGCTATGAGCTGATGGAGAAGACCTGGCCGGGTCTGAAGGAGATTGCGGTTGTCTGCGGCATCGGCAACAACGGTGGTGACGGCTATGTGCTGGCGAGACTGGCGCGGGAGGCGGGACTGACCTGTCATCTCTATCAGCTGGGGGATGCCTCGAGGATCGGTGGCGATGCACTCTCATGTGTCGAGGCCTACAGGGCTTGCGGTGGTGAGGTGGAGCCTTTTGGCCCAATACCGGACAGTGTCCAGCTGATTGTGGATGGCGTCTTCGGTACCGGCCTGGAACGGGCCGTGGAGGGTGAGTGGAAGGATGCTGTTGAAGCGATGAATACCCATCCCGCACCTCTGCTCGCACTTGATATTCCATCCGGACTGCATTCAGACAGCGGAGAGATTCTTGGCATCGCCGCTGATGCAGCGGCAACGATCAGCTTTATCGGCCTCAAGCAGGGGCTGTTTACCGGCAGGGGACCGGACTCTTGCGGCTCCATTGCATTTAACGACCTGGGTGTTCCAGCAGAGATATACCAAGGGGTTAGGCCTGCAGCGTGGCGTATCAACTGGGCGCAACAGAGACGTCAGCTCAAGCCACGGCAACGCTCGGCACACAAGGGTGATTTCGGGCACCTGCTTGTGATTGGTGGTGATCACGGCTATGCCGGTGCGGTGCGAATGGCGGCTGAGGCTGCAGCGAGGGTAGGTGCGGGACTGGTCTCGGTGGCTACCCGGGAGGCTCACGCGGCGGTGATTGCGACGGCCCGTCCCGAGTTGATGTGTCGTGGTGTTGAGAGTCCCGAGCAGCTTGCCCCCCTGCTCGAGAGGGCGAGCGTGGTTGCCATCGGACCGGGGCTGGGCCAGGGACCCTGGGGACTGTCGCTGCTGGGAAGGGTTCTGGAGCAGAAGCTGCCAATGGTGCTTGATGCCGATGCCCTTAACCTGCTGGCTGCAGATCCTGCCGTGCGTGATAACTGGGTTCTTACCCCCCATCCCGGAGAGGCGGGCCGGCTGTTGGGTATCTCCACTTCAGAGGTTCAGTCTGACCGGTTTGCAGCAGTCAGCAGGCTGCAGGAAAAGTACGCGGGGTGTGTGTTGCTGAAGGGTGCAGGGACTCTTATCCATTCCGGAACTGAACAGCCCCTTGTCTGTACCAACGGAAATCCCGGCATGGCTACAGGTGGTACCGGGGATGTGCTCACAGGAATAATCGGCGGCCTGATTGCACAGGGCTTTGATCCTGCAGATGCAGCAGCAGCGGGGGCCTGCCTGCATGGGGCTGCCGGGGACCGAGTGGCCCTGGTGGGGGAGCGGGGCATGCTGGCAACAGACCTGATCCCGCAGCTGAGAAAACTGGTAAACCCGGAGGTGGACCGTTAATGGAACTCAAGGCCGATTCTGCTGAACAGCAGGAGGGACTGGGTGGCATGCTGGCCAGGGCCTGTCCTGATGCCTGCATCATCTACCTGGAGGGGAACCTTGGAGCGGGGAAAACCACGCTGGTGAGGGGATTTCTCAGGGCACTGGGCTATAAAGGTTCGGTAAAAAGCCCGACCTACACCCTGCTTGAACCTTATGAGCTGGAAAACAGGGAGTGTTATCATTTCGACCTCTATCGCCTGGCTGACCCCGAAGAGCTTGAGTATCTCGGCATACGGGATCTGCTGCAGGCAAATGCGGTACTGCTGATCGAGTGGCCGGAGAGAGGGGCGGGCGAGTTGCCACCGGCTGATCTGTGGGTGCATATCCACTACCAGGGAAGAGGACGCCGGCTGGAACTGACCCCGGAAACCGCCGTGGGCAGGGATATTGTTCTGAAAATAGAAGGGCAGCTGGGCTGAAACTTAAAGCGAATATCTAGGAAAGTAGCCTATCTAATGGAAAAACCTGGAATTTCCTCTTTGGTCATGCTATTTTTCAATCAGTATCAGGATGAAAACCGACGATAAATCTGAAAGTAATGAAGAGCATCACTGCACTCTTATTGTTGTTGATCACCCTGCCTGCACTCGCTAAGCCGATCCAGGTAGACAACATGCGTCTCTGGGCCGCGCCGGATCACACCCGCCTGGTGCTGGACACCAGCGCTCCCGTGGAACACACCCTTTTCAGTCTTGAGAACCCCAGCAGGCTGGTCATTGATCTCAAGAACGCAAAGCTCAAAGGCAAGCTGCCTGATACCGGCAGCGACCCTGTCATCAAAAAAATGCGCAGCGCCACGCGGGAGAAGAGAGACCTGCGGGTGGTGCTCGATCTGAAATCAAAGGTGAAACCCAAAAGCTTCGTGCTCAAGCCCAACAGGCAGTATGGGCACCGCTTGGTGGTGGATCTTTTTCCCTCTGCCGCGAAAGGAAAAAAAGCGGCCAAAAAAATCGTCAAGTCGGTCAATGACAACGGCCCCAGGGATATCGTGATCGCTATTGATGCCGGGCACGGTGGTGAAGACCCGGGCGCCAGGGGAAAGCGTGGCACCTACGAAAAAAATGTTGTACTGGCCATTGCCCGAAAGCTGTCTGCGCTGGTGAAAAAAGAGCCAGGGATGAAGCCGGTAATGATCCGCACGGGGGATTACTACCTGGGGCTTCGCAAGCGCATGAAACTTGCCCGGGACAGCCGTGCCGATCTGTTTATCTCCATTCATGCAGATGCCTTCAGGGATTCCCGTGTACGGGGTTCTTCGGTCTACACCCTGTCCCGCAGGGGGGCGTCCTCCGAGGCTGCACGCTGGCTGGCAAAGCGTGAGAACAGTGCCGACCTTGTTGGTGGCGTGACCCTGGAGGACAAGGATGAGGTGCTGGCATCGGTGCTGTTGGACCTATCCCAGACAGCCACACAGCAGGCTAGCCACCAGGTTGCACATGAAGTGTTTGGCCAGTTGAAGCGGCAGGGTAAAACCCATAAAAACTCGGTGCAGAAGGCCGGCTTCATGGTGCTCAAGTCACCTGATGTCCCATCGGTGCTTGTGGAGACCGCCTTTATCTCCAACCCGACAGAAGAGCGCAATCTGAATGATCCGGCCCACCAGCGGCGCCTGGCCGGGGCGATGATGAGTGGCATCCGCAACTATTTCTCCAGGACACCCCCCCCCGGAACCTTGCTCGCCCAGACTGCGCCCAAGAAACACACCATAGAGCGCGGTGACACACTTTCAGGTATTGCAGAACAGTACCAGATCAGTCTGAACCGGTTGCGCTCCGTCAACAAGCTCTCCGGTGACCGCATTCGCATTGGCCAGGTATTGAGCATACCGGGTACCTGACAGGCTTTTCTTATCATCCGGGTGATCCCTGCCTCGTTCTGTTTCTGCGTTGTTTTTTTTACTCTGATCGACATATATTCTTCGTCTGTTCACTTTTTCCGTGCGTAAAGGCCTTGAACTAGGGCAAAATCAGGAGACGCTGAACCGTTACCGGTTACAGTATTGAACCTGCACACTCAAACAGGCGCCACAGGCGTCGTTTTTATTTCACAGAGTACCGAATCAAACAGCCGCATCGATAATATGAGAATTCACGCCTTACCCCCTCAACTCATTAACCAGATCGCCGCCGGCGAGGTGGTTGAGCGTCCCGCTTCAGTGATCAAGGAGCTGGTTGAAAACAGCCTTGATGCCGGGGCGCGGCGTGTGGATGTGGAAGTTGAGCAGGGTGGGGTGAGGCTGATCCGCGTGCGGGATAACGGTTGCGGTATACATCACGATGACCTGGCCCTGGCTCTGTCGCGTCATGCCACCAGCAAGATCGGCAACCTGGAGGATCTTGAACGGGTCTCCAGCATGGGCTTCAGGGGGGAGGCGCTGCCCAGTATCGCCTCGGTCTCCCGTATGACCCTGCAGTCCAGGGAAGTTGAATCCGAGAGTGGCTGGCAGGTAAGTGGCGACGGCAGTGAACAGGTTGATACCCCTGTGCCGGCGGCCCACCCCGTGGGTACCTCTATCGAGGTCCGGGACCTGTTCTACAACACTCCGGCCAGGCGCAAGTTTCTGCGTACCGAGAAGACCGAATTCAACCACATCGAGACACTGATCAAGCGCCTTGCCATGGGACGTTTCGATGTGGCCTTCAGCCTGCAGCACAACCGCCGGGAGATAATCCGTCTGCCTGCGGCCACTGAGCGGGCAGAACAGGAGAGACGGCTTAGCGACCTGCTGGGGCCCGCCTTTCTGGAGCAGGCGCTGTTCATCGACCAGGAGAAACTGGGGTTGCGCCTGACCGGTTGGGTTGCGCGACCGGCATTTTCACGCAGCCAGGCCGACATGCAGTACTTCTATGTCAACGGTCGCATGGTGAGGGACAAGCTGGTGACCCATGCGGTGCGCCAGTCGTTTCAGGACGTGCTCTACCACGGTCGCCACCCGGCCTATGTCCTCTACCTGGAGCTCGACCCCATGCTGGTGGATGTCAATGTTCACCCCACCAAGCACGAGGTGAGATTCAGGGATGGCCGGCTGGTTCATGATTACCTCTTCCGCACACTGCACAAGGTGTTGTCAGAGACACGCCCGGGCGGCGAGACCGTCGATACCGAGACCGGCGAGATACTGGAGCAGCCCCCTGTGTACGAGATGGGCAGTGGTGCTGCAGGTCAGCCTGTCCAGCCATCCTATCAGCAGCCTTTCAGCTTTAAGGTCCAGGAGCGCCCGGCAACCTATGCAGCCGGTTTCGATATGCAGCGGCCGGCTCCCGAGGCGCCGGTGCTGCCTGATGAGACAGCAGGGGAGGTACCACCGCTGGGTTATGCCCTGGCCCAGCTGAAAGGTATCTACATCCTTGCGGAGAACAGTCAAGGCATGGTGCTGGTGGATATGCACGCTGCCCACGAACGGGTGACCTACGAACGGTTCAAGCAGCTGCTGGAAGGTGAGGGTATCGCCAGTCAGCCCCTGCTGGTGCCGGTCTCGGTTGCGGTCAGCTGTCGTGAGGCAGACCTGGCTGAAGAGCAGTCGGCACTGTTTGAAAGCCTGGGTATGGAGATCGGCAGACTTGGCAGGGAGACCCTGGTGGTGCGATCAATTCCTGTCTTGCTGCATGGAGCAGACGGCGAAAAACTGCTGCGTGACGTGCTGGCGGATATCGTGGTTTACGGCAGCAGCGACCGGATCAGGGAGGAGATCAACAACGTGCTGGCGACCATGGCCTGCCACGGTTCGGTCAGGGCCAATCGCAGCCTTACCCTGGGAGAGATGAACGGGCTGTTACGTGATATGGAGCGCACCGAGCGCAGCGACCAGTGCAACCATGGCAGACCGACCTGGGTTCAGTTGGAGCTGGGTGAGCTGGACAAGCTCTTTATGCGTGGACAGTAGATGAACAACCCAACTGAAAACGGCCTGCCGCCAGCCATATTCATCATGGGTCCTACCGCCTCTGGCAAGACCGACCTGGCCATTGAACTGGTCAAGCAGATGCCGTGCGATATCATCAGTGTCGACTCGGCGCTGGTCTACCGGGGCATGGATATAGGGACTGCCAAGCCCAGCGCTGAAGAGCTGGCGCAGGCGCCCCACCGCCTGATCGATATCTGTGACCCCTCAGAAGCCTACTCTGCTGCCCGGTTTCGGGAGGATGCCCTGAGGGAGATGGCGGAGATCACCGCCGCGGGGCGTATTCCCCTTCTGGTCGGTGGCACCATGCTCTATTTTCGTGCTCTTCAATACGGTCTGTCCGAGCTTCCTGCCGCGAACCCGGGTATAAGGGCGCGGTTGGAGCAGGATGCAGCGTTGCAGGGATGGCAGGCGATGCACAGGCGACTGGCAGAGGTCGATCCCGCCGCTGCCGCCCGTATACATGAAAATGATCCTCAGAGAATACAGAGGGCGCTGGAGGTGTACGAGATCACCGGCAGGACTCTGACCGAACTCCAGGACCGGGACGGTGAGCAGAAGCTGCCATACAGGGTGGTTAAGCTGGTCAGGGCGCCAAAGAACAGGGAAGTGCTGCATCAGCGGATCGCAGCACGTTTTCACAAAATGCTGGAGATGGGGTTTGAGCAGGAGGTCAGGGGCTTGCTGGAGAGAGGCAACCTGGTGCCCGATATGCCTTCAATGCGCTCGGTGGGTTACCGGCAGATGCTCAAATACCTGCTGGGCGAATGGGACAGGGAGACCATGATCGAGAAGGGGATAATCGCCACCCGCCAGCTCGCCAAGCGGCAATTTACCTGGCTCAGGGCCGATTCTGAGGCCCATTGGCTGGATGAGGAAGCCGGCGATGTACCCGGACAGGCCTTGAAAATAATTAAAGCTGGCCTGATATAAGCAGTGCAGCATTCGAATACACCCGGTATGCTATAATTGCCTTTTGTGGGGGATTTTTAATCTTGGGTTCTGTTTTACCCGGATACCCGCAAAAATGGATCCAACAATAAGGAGAACCTCATGTCCAAGGGGCAAAGTTTACAAGACCCTTTTCTCAATACCCTGCGCAAAGAGCGTATCCCGGTATCGATTTTTCTGGTGAATGGAATCAAGTTGCAAGGACAGATCGAATCTTTTGATCAATTCGTGGTATTGCTGAAGAACTCGGTTAACCAGATGGTGTATAAACACGCCATCTCAACGGTGGTACCGGCGAGAAATGTGCGCCTGCCGACTACTGAACGTGAGGGACAGTCTGAGCCTGGAAATTTCTGATCAACCGGGCCGGATTCTACGGCCTCGGTTTAAGAGGCTGAGTGCGGAAAATAGAGCAAATCAAGAGCTGCTATGAAGTATGCGACAGACACCGCATGGCCGGTGGCGTTGCTTTATTGTCTGCTGATAATCAAATGATATTTCCTACATCCATTCATGCCCGTTACGGGTATCTCTTCACCAGCCCCCTGTTGGGAGAGCGCATTGTTTGAGCGCCCCAAGACCGGTGAACGGGCCGTGCTCGTGCACGTTGATATCGGTGTCAAGCCCGATCCTGATGAACTTGAAGAGTTTCAGGAGCTGTCTGCTTCGGCTGGCGCCCAGCCCATTGCGCTGGTCATGGGCAGTCGCAAGTCACCGGATCCCCGCCTCTACATAGGCCGGGGCAAGGTGGATGAGATCAAGGAGCTTATCGCTGTAGAGGATGCCGAGCTTGTGATATTCAATCATCCTCTCAGTCCCAGCCAGGAACGCAACCTGGAACGGGAGTTCGAATGCAGGGTGGTGGACAGAACAGGACTTATTCTCGATATCTTTGCCCAGCGGGCACGCTCTTTCGAAGGTAAATTACAGGTAGAGCTGGCCCAGCTGCGCCACATGTCCACGCGGCTGGTGCGGGGCTGGACTCACCTTGAGCGCCAAAAGGGCGGTATCGGCCTGCGCGGTCCGGGCGAGACACAGCTTGAGACCGACCGCCGGCTGCTCAATAACCGTATAGCCCAGCTCAGGCGACGCCTGGAGAAAGTGGACAGCCAGCGCGAGCAGGGTAGAAAGTCACGCAACAAGGCCGAGGTACCCACCGTCTCCCTGGTTGGCTATACCAATGCCGGTAAGTCCACCCTGTTCAACTACATCACTGATTCCGGTGTCTATGCCGAAGACCAGCTGTTCGCCACCCTGGATCCGACGCTGCGTCGCGTGGACCTGGAAGGGGAGGGGAGCATGGTGCTGGCAGATACCGTGGGCTTCATCTCCAATCTTCCCCATGAACTGGTTGCAGCATTCAAGTCGACCCTGCAGGAGACCACAGAGGCAACCCTGCTGCTGCATGTCATCGACGCCTCAAGTCACCAGAGGGCTGTCTGTATCCATGAGGTCAACGAAGTGCTGGTTCAGATCGGAGCCAACGAGGTGACCCAGATCGAGGTTTACAACAAGATCGACCTGATGGAAGATCAGCCGGCAAGGGTTGAGCGGGGTGAGGACGGCCTGGTCAAAAGGGTCTGGCTGTCTGCTAAAACCGGTGAAGGTGTCGGGTTGTTACTGGAGGCCCTGGCGGAATTTTTCCACCAGGAGCATGTCCACAAGGTATTACAGCTGCAACCCGCTGACGGCCGCCTCAGGGCGCGCCTGTTTCAGCATGGAAAAGTGCTCTCGGAACAGGTTACCGATGACGGTGGCTGGGAGCTGGAGGTGCAGATGCCCCGCCGCGAATATGAACGACTGCTGCAGCAGGAGAGCGAATTTGAGAGCCGCCTCATTGCTTGACGGCTTGGCTAAGACTAGAATCCAACATTCGGCCTGTATAAGACGGGCCTGAACCAAACCTGAGAAAATTGGAGTAATCGATGGCCTGGAATGAACCGGGTGGTGATAATAAAGATCCCTGGAGTGGCAAGGGCGGCGATCAGGGTCCACCAGACCTTGATGAAGTCGTAAAGAAAATGCAGGACAAACTGGGCGGCCTGTTTGGCGGCAAAGGCAGTGGTGACCGTGGTGGTCCCGGCTCGCCTGTACCCGGTCCCGGAAGCAGCGGTTTCAAGGGCATGGGTGCCCTTATCGCGGTCGGACTTGTGCTGTTTCTCGCCTTCAAGAGCTTCTACACGGTAGAACCCGCCGAACGTGGCGTAATATTGCGTTTTGGTGAATACAAGGAGATTACCCAGCCGGGTCCCCATTTCCTGCTACCTGTTATAGACGAAGTGATCAAGGTCAACGTCGACCAGATCTCCTCTTTCCGGCACAACGCAACCATGCTGACCCGGGATGAGAATATCGTCGATATCGAGCTGACGGTGCAGTCCAAGATCCTGGATGCTGCGGACTACCTGTTCCAGGATCAGAATCCTGAAAAGACAATCCGTGACGCCACCGAAACAGCGGTGCGTGAAACCATCGGTAAGAGCGATCTCGATTTCATCCTGACCGAAGGTCGTAGTTCTATTGCAGACAGCATCAAATCGCGTATTCAGGAACTGCTGGTGGAGTATCGCACCGGTCTGGATGTGACCAGTGTGAACACACAACCGGCCAAGCCACCTGAGGCTGTAAAGAGTGCCTTCGATGACGCCATCAAGGCCCGTGAGGATAAGGCACGCCAGGAGAACCAGGCTGAAGCTTATGCCAACGAGGTGGTTCCCAAGGCTCGTGGTGCCGCTGCACGCCGTGTCGAGGATGCCAAGGCCTACAAGGAGAAGGTGATTGCCGAGGCCGAAGGTGAGGCTTCACGTTTCACGGCCGTGCTCGGTGAGTATGAAAAGGCCCCCGAGGTGACCCGCCAGCGTCTCTACCTGGATACCGTGGAAGAGGTGATGGGTAACTCACGTAAGGTGTTGCTGGATGCAGAGGGTGGCAACAGCCTGATGTACCTGCCCCTGGACAAGCTCATTCAATCTTCAGGGGAAGCGCCGGTCAGTAGACCCCAAACCCTGGAAGAGCAGTCGAAACTAAGGGCGGAGTCGAGTGGGCGTGATGTTAATCGTGGCAGGAGGACTCGCTGATGCAAAGCGGTAAATTTGGATTTGTTGCGGTTATTCTGGCGATTGCTGCCGGTGTCATTTACTCATCGGCGTTTGTGGTCAACCAGTGGGAACTGGCCCTGAAACTGCGTCTGGGTGAGATTGTCGATGCCGATTACGAGCCGGGTCTTCACTGGCGTATACCGGTTATTCACGATGTAACGAAATTTGACGGCCGTATCCAGACCCTGGATTCACGCCCCGAGCGTTTTCTCACCGTCGAGAAGAAAGACGTGATCGTGGACTCCTTCGCCAAGTGGCGTATTGCCAACGTGGCGCAGTATTTCCGTTCCACTGGCGGTAATCCGGCCAAGACGGCGCGACTGCTGTCAGAGCGGATCAATACCAGTCTGCGTGACGAGTTCGGTAAGCGCACCATTAAAGAGGTTGTATCCGGTGAGCGTGCCGAGATCATGGCCCTGCTGACCAAGGACTCTGACGAGAAAGCAGCTGAGCTGGGTGTCGAGATCATCGATGTGCGGGTGAAGCAGATTGACCTGCCACCTGAAGTGAGCGAGTCGGTCTATGATCGTATGCGTGCTGAGCGTGAGCGGGTGGCCCGCGACCTGCGAGCCCAGGGTGCTGAAGCCGCTGAGCGTATCCGCGCAGACGCCGATCGTCAGCAGACGGTCATTCTGGCTGATGCCTTCAAGCAGGCTGAGGAACTTCGGGGTGAGGGGGACGCCAAGGCGGCGGAGACCTATGCCAATGCCTACGATCAGAATCGGGAGTTCTACGCCTTCTACCGTAGCCTGTCGGCCTACCGGGGCGTATTCCAGAGCGGTGACGACATGATGATTCTGGATCCGAATTCCGAGTTCTTCCAGTATTTCAAAGCTCAGAAGGGCCAGCCCTGATTTCGTTCTGAAAAAAGGGATTGTCCCCGAAATGGACAATCCCTTTTCAGTTTGGGAAAATAGGCGGTCTGTCCTGACAATTTCAAAGCGGCTGGGTGTACAACCCGGCCTTTTTTCTGGACAGCAATATGTGGCATGAATTACTGATTGCCATGGCCCTGGTGATGGTGGTGGAAGGTTTACTGCCGTTTTTGAATCCCGGCGCCATGCGCAAGATAATGAAAGCGGCCTCGGAGATGGATGACCGTGCCCTGCGAATAAGCGGACTGATCAGCATGATCCTCGGTGTGATCATGCTCTACATTGTGAACTGACTGAATTAAATGATGGATAACAAGCACTGGCTGCTGCCTGAAGGCATCGATGAACTCCTGCCGCCCAATGCCAATGCATTGGAGCAGCTGCGTAGAAACCTGCTGGATCTGTATAGCAGTTGGGGATACGAGTTGGTCTTCCCCCCCTTTATCGAGTACCTGGAGTCACTGCTCACCGGAACCGGTGGCGATCTGGATATCCAGACCTTCAAGCTCACCGACCAGATTACAGGCCGGACCATGGGTATCCGCGCGGATATCACACCCCAGGTGGCCCGTATCGATGCGCACCAGCTGCGTCGCGACTGTCCCACCCGGCTCTGCTACCTGGGCACGGTTCTCAATACCCGCCCCGATGGCTTTGCGGGTTCCCGCTCACCACTGCAGATAGGTGCCGAACTCTACGGCCATGCGGGTACGGAGAGCGATCTTGAGATTCTCTGCCTGATGCTGGAGACCATGGAACAGGCGGGAGTGGATGATGTTTACCTGGACCTTGGCCATGTAGGTATCTTCAGGGGCCTCGCTGAACAGGCCGGTCTTGATACTGACCAGGAGCATGCTCTGTTTGACGCCCTGCAGCGAAAGGCAGTCGCCGAGATTGAATCCCTGGTGCAGAATTTCGGTGTTGACGCTGAAATGGCCGGAATGCTCCGAGCCCTGGCGGAGCTGAGTGGCGATGATGCACTGGAACAGGCGCGAGTCCGCCTGGCAGGGGCTTCTGAATCGGTACAGAACGCAATCGAAGAGCTTGAGCAGTTGGCCGAAAAACTGGCAGCACGACGCCCCGAGGTTCCTGTACACTACGACTTGAGCGAACTTCGTGGTTACCATTACCACACTGGTGTGGTGTTTGCGGCCTTTGCCCCCGGGCTCGGTCAGGAGCTGGCCAGAGGCGGGCGCTACGACGAGATCGGCAAGGTGTTCGGCCGGGCACGACCCGCAAGGGGTTTCAGTGCCGACCTGAAGATGCTCTACCGCCTGGGCAGTGCAGGCGGGCAGGGGGAGACGTGTGGCATTTACGCCCCGGCATCCGATGAGCCGGCCCTGCTGCAGAAAATAAAAGAATTGCGAGCCCAGGGGCGCCGGGTTGTATGTGCGCTTCCGGGACAATCTGGTGATGCCCAGACTATGGGCTGTGGGGAGACCCTGCATAAACAGGGTGAGGATTGGGTTGTTGTGGCACTGTCCTGACAACCGGATATAACCAACTATCTACATATATAGAGAACCGAAGATGGGTAAGAATGTTGTTGTGATAGGCACCCAGTGGGGTGACGAGGGCAAGGGGAAGATTGTTGACCTGCTGACCGACCGTGCTGAAGCCGTTGTGCGCTTTCAGGGTGGGCATAATGCCGGTCATACGCTGGTCATTGACGGTGTGAAGACCGTGCTGCACCTGATTCCGTCAGGCATTCTGCGTGAGAACGTACGCTGCCTGATCGGTAACGGCGTGGTGCTCTCTCCCAGCGCCCTGCTGGAAGAGATCGACATGCTGGAGAAGGGCGGCATACCTGCCAGTTCCAGGCTCGGTATAAGCGAATCCTGTCCTTTGATCCTGCCATACCACATAGCCCTGGACCAGGCCCGTGAAGCGGCCCGTGGCAAAAAGGCCATCGGCACCACCGGTCGCGGTATCGGTCCGGCTTACGAAGACAAGGTCTCCCGTCGTGGCATACGCTTTGGCGAGATGCTGGATACAGCACACTTTACCGAGCGTCTGCGTGAAGTGATGGAGTATCACAACTTCGCTCTCGAACACTACTTCAAGTTTGAAACCGTTGACTACCAGAAAGTGCTGGATGAAGCCCTGGAGCAGGCCGAGCGCATGCGTCCCATGGTTGAAGACGTCACCGGAACCCTGCACCGCATGCGTGCCGAGGGCCAGAACGTGATGTTCGAAGGCGCACAGGGTGCACTGCTGGATATTGATCACGGCACCTATCCCTACGTGACCTCCTCCAATACCACCGCTGGAGGTGCTGCCGCTGGCAGTGGTGTGGGTCCACGTTATCTCGACTACATCCTGGGAATCGTCAAGGCTTATACCACCCGTGTGGGTGCCGGTCCGTTCCCCACCGAACTGTTCGATGATGTTGGACAGCGTCTGGGTGAGAAGGGCAATGAGTTCGGTGCCACCACCGGTCGTCAGCGTCGCTGTGGCTGGCTCGATGCCGTGGCCCTGAAGCGCTCCCTTGAGGTCAACAGTGTTTCCGGTATGTGCATTACCAAGCTGGACGTACTGGACGGCATGGAGACCCTGAAGATCTGTACCACCTACAACATGGATGGTGAGAGCATTGATGTTCCCCCTGTCGGTGCAGATGGTTTTGAAAAGTGCGAGCCGGTTTATATCGAGATGCCGGGTTGGAGCGAATCCACTGTCGGCATCAAAAGCTACGATGCACTGCCGGCCAATGCCCAGGCTTACCTGAAGAAGATCGAAGAGCTGACCGCTACGCCTATCGACGTCATCTCAACCGGTCCGGACCGTTCTGAAACACTGGTTCTGCGTCACCCCTTC
This sequence comes from Sedimenticolaceae bacterium, assembly GCA_965224515.1. Lineage (GTDB taxonomy): Bacteria > Pseudomonadota > Gammaproteobacteria > Chromatiales > Chromatiaceae > Sedimenticola_A. The sequence continues at coordinate 3,744,784 of OZ245051.1, read as the reverse complement.
GGAAGTTAAACCAGCGTTTGGCGCCAAATGGAAAATCCCCCGCGGCCATCCGGTCCCGGGGGATTTTTTATGCCTCTCTTATGGTCCACTAGTGCAGGGCTGATCGAGGCATCCCGTTGAAGTACTGTTTCATGTCAGGTCATCTGTCTCTGCACCAGGTGCATCGCTTTTCGTCATGCTGATGCCCTGGTCTCTTTCAGATGCTGTTTTATAGATCCGGCTGCTGCCCACAACCTGGCCATTACTGGCTTTGAGGTTGAACATGAAGCGGCCGTCATTGGTCTCCTTGGGTTCATAGCGGGCATCTTCAGCCGCGTTCTTCTTCACCGAATTGATGCCGTTCTCGGCATTCGAACGCTGCTTGTAACCCTCACTTGAAAGAATGGTCTGGCCGTTGCTGGCATTGAATCGGAAGCGGAATTCTCCGCCTGCATCTTTGTATAGTTCAAATGTACCGGGCATATCTGGTCTCCTGATGATGAGGTAAGAAAATAGGATAATAATTCCCATTCGGTTAGGCAAGGGTTGTTCACAGTATTTTCAGGGTTTGTGATGAAATGTGTGGAGGCATCGATGTAACTGCTCTGGTTTATCGCAACAATCGGGAGGACTATTACTTGTTAATAAACCGTCTAGACTTAGGTTGAATAGAGTTAATAAAAAGCCTGCCAGGGAATTGATCTCCACTTTTCCAGCCAGGAACATGGAATTAAGACCACAGAGGATAAACTCAATGAGCAACACTCTTGCTTTCTGCCAACGACTGGTGGATGGAGTGAATGATGAATATCTCTTTTACTCTTGCAGGCCAGATGGAGAGATAGACTATGTGAGCCCATCTGTTGAACGGGTACTTGGATATACCCGGGAAGAGCTGACAGCACATTTCAGAGACTATCTCACCGATAATGAGATCAATACGTCTGCTCTGAAACGGTTGGAGTCGGATCTGGATAGTGGGCATTCGCTGTCCTATGAGTTGGAGATTATTTGCAAGAGTGGCCACTGCTGTTGGCTTGAGGCAAGGGCAACACCGTCTATCGACCAGGCAGGTAAGCTGTTATCGATTGATGTCATTGCTCATGACATCACAGAGCGCAAGGCTTCTGACAAGGCGATGACTGAGACGCTCGAGGCATTGCGGGCCAGCAACAAACGCCTGGAGGAGGCTCAGCATCTGGGAAAAATCGGCAACTGGGAGTATGACCTGATAAATGACAAGCTGTTCTGGTCCAGGCAGATCTATGAGATTTTTGGTATCGATCCTGAGAAGTTCGAGGCATCCTACGATGCCTTTCTCGATGCCATTTACCCTGATGACCGGGAGATGGTAGATGAAGCCTATGGCTATTCAGTTGAGAGTGGCAGGCCCTACGACATCGTCCATCGCATAATCCGTAAAAGTGATGGGGCGGTTAGGTATGTTCATGAGCTCTCAAAAGAGATACGGGACAAAGCCGGCGAGACCATCAGGTCAATGGGCACAGTGCAGGATATTACCGAAAGGGTTCAGGTGGAGAGGGATGGCGCCGGGGGCAATCCCTAGGGCCCGTCAACACTGTTTCCGCAGCTTTTCACTATAATCGACAAAATTACTGAGAAATAGCATTTTCCCAGTTTCTGAGGCAGTTCAGGAGTATCCGTGGAAGCCAAGACACTACAGCTCAATTAAATCATGATTGAGCACGGGTCCTAATACGAGACCGCGGGCGAAGAGATCGCCATCTTTCTAGCGGCTTACAAGGTCGTAATTCAGCGCGTGGGCAGGTGAACATCAGGCAAAAAAGCACTTCAGGATCTATATTTACCTTATCAACTAAGGTTTAAAGGGGATGAGAAGAGTGGATATCGACCTTGTTCAACGGAGACGGTTGGTGCCGTGGGAAGGCAGTCAGGATCTGAAGTCCATACTTCGGATGGAACAAAGGGACATGTCATGAAAAAGAGTATTCTGATTCTTTTACTTCTCATTGTGACGTCACCGGCTTACGCCCAAGACAAGACGATAACCATCTGCAGTTATGAATGGCCCCCGCATCATGGAACCACACTCGTCAATGAAGGCTACACTGCCCAGATAATACGAGAGATATTCGAACCGAGAGGTTACAAGGTGAGCAAGATGTTTTTGCCTTGGGCGCGTGCGCAGTCATTCGCGAAAGAGGGTAAGGAGTGTGATGCGATCACCGAGATATATTTTAACAAACCGAGGCTCGAATTTTATTGGTATGGTGCGCCCTATGGGGTTCACGAAGTTTACATGATCGGATTGGTCTCCAACCCTGTAAACAGTTACAGCTCACTGCGCGATCTTGTTGGGCACACCATCGGCCATAACCGGGCCGGGTCGCTATCCAGGGAGTTCGATGCCGCGGACTACCTGAACAAGCAGGAAACGGACGGTTACCTGAACGGCATAGAACTGTTGCTGAACAACAGAATCGACTTCTTTGTCAGTGCAAAGTCTGTTGCGTATTACGAGGCAGGAAAGCTTGGAGGCCGTGACAAAATCAAGACCGTAGGCGAGCCCCTGCAACGGCAGTTTGTCCATATGGCATTCTCAAAGAAAAACCCGGATAACCTGCTCAGGCTGCAGGACTACAACGAGGGGATGTACATGCTGCAGAGAAGCGGTCGGTACCAGGAGATCATGAGAGAACATGGCATCGATTAGGGTGGAGATCCCAGTCCAAATTAAGAGGAGCATTACATGAAACGAACAATCGTTCTGATTCTGTTTTTACTGCTGCTGTCCCCGGGTTTCAATATTGCAGGGGAGAATGCCCCCTTCAAGCTCAACATCACCCTGACCGCGCCTCTCGGCACCCAGGATCGGCAAGGTTTTCTCGATCTGGTCGTGACGGAGATGTTGCATCGCGTAGGGTATATGCCCGACTTTGAATTTGCCCACGAAGAGCGGGGGCTGCGTGCCCTGGACCAGGGATTGGATGATGGCAACCTGCCCAGGGTGGCCGGGCTTGAACGGATCTATCCGAACATCCGCCAGGTACCCGGCAAGGTGATGGACTTCAACTTCCAGGTGTTCTCCAAGAACCCGGATGTTGTGATTGACGATTGGGAGAGCCTGCAGAATTATGACGTGGCCTTTGTGACCGGCTGGAAGATTCTTGAAAAAAATATAAAGGCACGCACCATCACCAGGGTCAGTACATCTGATCAGCTGTTCCTGCTGCTTGACCGGGATCGAACCCAACTGGTCATCTATGAAAAGTGGCAGGGATTGGAGTTGATTCGCAAGCTTGGTTTGAAGGGAATCATTGCCCTGGAACCTCCGCTGATTACCAAGGAGGTCTTCCTTTACGTAAACAAGCGGCATGAGACCCTGGTCCCTGAACTGGCGCACGCACTGGAGCAGATGAAGATTGACGGAAGTTATCAGCGCATTGAGGACAGGACCCTTGGGCCATTGATGAATCCATAATAACCAATCAAATAAATGGCAATGCATATCATCAAGAGTTCTATCGCCAGCAAGCTGGTCATGATTGTGCTTGTGGCCAGCTTCATCGTCACCCTGGTGACCACAGCGCTACAACTTCGCAATGACTATGTCTCATCTGTCGAGCAGATCGAGAGCAACTTCGACTTTATAGGTACTGACGCGCTTGGGAGCCTGGTGGAGAGTGTCTGGGTTATTAACCGTAAACAGATACAGCTTCAACTCGAGGGGCTGGTCAACCTTCCTGATATCGAATACCTGGTGATACTGATTGATGGCAAGGTGACATGGCAGGCCGGTGAACGGACCTCTGAGGATGTTCTGAGCACTTCATTTCCACTGCTGCGCAGTTATCGTGGCCAGGAGAAGTTGCTGGGTGAGTTGAAGGTGACCGCCGGCCTGGACGCGCTTTATCAGCGCTCCTGGCAAAGCGCCGGGAAGATCCTGCTGACCAATGCCATCGAGATTTTCCTGGTGGCGGGGCTGCTGTTGCTGTTTTTCCACTTCCTGGTCAGTCAGCCTCTGGGTCACATCAGCGACTATCTTGGCGCCCTGGATCTGGAAAAGGAGTCTCTGCCGCCGTTTAAGCGGAAGGCTCCCCCTGCATTGAACAAAGAGGACGAGTTTGACCAGGTCGGTGATGTGATCAATGCGATGACGCAGAAGCTCTCGGCTGCTCACAGGGAGCTTGAGGATAAGGTTGAAGATCGCACCAGGAGGCTTCGTGAGAGTGAGGTGTTGCTCAATGAAACCGGCCGGGTGGCCAAGATGGGTGGCTGGGAGATCGATGTGGCGACCAAGGATGTCCGCTGGACCAGTGAGACCTATCACATTCACGAAGTGCCGGAAGACTATAAGCCATCCCTTGATGATGCGATCAACTTCTACCATCCTGACGATCGCGGCAAACTTGCCAATGCCGTACAGCAGGCGATGGATAAAGGTATTCCATACGATATGGAGGTCCGGTTTGTAACAGCCAAAGGCAGACAGCTATGGATACGCACAAACTGTGCACCGACAGTTATCGAAGGCAAGGCTGTCAAACTGAGGGGGATGTTCCAGGACATTACCGGACGGAAACTGGCCGAGGAGAGGGTGACACGGCTTGGACGAATCGTTGAACGTTCCCTGAACGAGGTTTTTGTGTTCGATTCGACATCATTGAAATTTACCGAGGTTAATCACGGCGCACGCACAAACCTGGGCTATAGCATGGAAGAGCTTCGGAGTCTGACGCCCATCGACATTAAGCCGGAGTTCACCCTTGAGAGCTTCGAACAAGCTATAGCTCCCCTTCGCGGGAGTGAGAAGGAGGTAATCATTTTCGAAACAGTGCACCAGCGAAAGGATGGTTCTCTCTATGATGTTGAGGTGCACTTGCAGTTGATGCACGATGAGACACCCCCTGTTTTCGTGGCCATTATTCAGGACACCACTGAACGCAAGCGTATGCATAGCGTGATGGTACAGACGGAGAAGATGATGTCGGTGGGTGGCCTGGCCGCAGGTATGGCTCATGAACTGAACAATCCACTGGGCGGTATCCTGCAGGGGCTGCAGAATGTAGAGCGTCGGCTATTACCTGATCTTGAAAAGAACCGGCAAGTTGCACAGGAACTGGGATTGGACCTGAGTAAAACTGACGCATACTTTGATCAACGGGAAATTAAGAAATTCATTCGGGGAATTCGTGAATCCGGTGAGCGTGCAGCGCTCATCGTGGCTAACATGCTCCAGTTTTCCCGCAAGGCCGAGTCAACTCTACACCCGGAGAACCTGGATCAACTGGTCGACCAGGCTCTGGAACTGGCTGCAGTGGACTACGATCTGAAGAAAAAGTACGACTTCCGTAAGGTCGAAATCACAAGGGAGTACGATTCGGAGCTGCCACAGGTTAATTGCATTGCATCAGAGATTCAGCAGGTGTTGTTGAATATCTTCAGAAACGCGGCACAGGCGATGCATATGGCAGAGGAAAAAGCTGAGACATCGCGACTTAAGCTCCGGGTCATGAAGAAAAGCGAGATGGTCTGCATCCAGGTTGAAGACAATGGTCCCGGAATGGAGGAAGAGACGAGGAAAAAGGCATTTGATCCCTTCTTTACGACCCGGCCGGTCGGTGAAGGGACGGGGCTTGGCCTGTCAGTCTCTTACTTCATCGTTACCCAGGAGCACAATGGCAGGATAAGTGTCGATTCACAGCCCGGGAAGGGAACGACGTTTACGGTTTGTCTGCCGATAGAATAGCCTGATCAGATTAGTCCCCGGGTTTGTAAGAGTGGGCCATGACATGGATTGGAGAGCTCACGACTCTGAGGCAGGGCCATACCGTGGTCCAGTCGGGCCATCAATTATCAATCCCGCATTTCCGGAGTGAATTAAAGTTTATTGTTGCTGTGGCTTTTTTATATAATTGACAAAATTACTGGGAAATATCTTTCAACCAGTCTCAGACCGCAGTTCAGGAGTATCCGTGGAAGCCAAGACACTACAGCTCAATGAATTCATGATTGAGCATGAGCCCTTTTACGAGGCCACCGGCGACGAGATCGCCATCTTCGAAGCGGCTTACAGCAATAAGCTGCCGGTTCTGCTCAAGGGCCCCACGGGTTGCGGTAAGACCCGCTTCATGGAGTACATGGCCTGGCGGTTGAAACGGCCGCTGATCACTGTCTCCTGTCATGACGACCTCACTGCATCGGACCTGGTCGGGCGCTACCTGGTAAAGGGTGGCGAAACGGTCTGGATCGACGGTCCCCTGACCCAGGCCGTGCGCGCCGGGGGCATCTGCTACCTGGATGAGATCGTTGAGGCGCGCAAGGACACCATGGTGGTGATCCACCCCCTGGCCGATGACAGGCGCGTTCTGCCCATAGAAAAGCTGGGTACGCTGATCGAGTCCACACCTGAGTTCTGCCTCTCCATCTCCTACAACCCCGGTTACCAGAGCGTACTCAAGGATCTGAAGCAGAGTACCCGCCAGCGCTTCGTGGCGCTGGAGTTCGACTACCCGGCCCCGGAGCTGGAGGCGGGCATCGTGGCCGCCGAATCCGGCCTGGACCGGGAGATGGCCGCACGGCTGGTGAAGTTTGCAGGTATGACCCGCAACCTCAAGGGCAGTGGCCTGGAGGAGGGGGCCAGTACCCGTCTCCTGGTGCATGCCGCCAAGTTGATTGCATCCGGCGTCAATCCTGTATCCGCCTGCCGCGGTGCCATTGCTCAGGCGCTGACAGACGATCCTGAAATGCTGGCTGCTGTCAACGAGCTCTCCTCGTCACTGTTCTGAGATGGAGCTGAACCGGCACCACTCCAAGGAAGAGATCGAAGCCTTCCTTGATGAACTGCTGGAGGTGGAGTTTACCTTCCGCCTTACTGCAGAGCCTGCCGAGTCCCTCGCCGGGCTGGAGCAGGAGGAGCAGCTGTTCATGCTTGACTGGATCAAGCGGGTGGCCAGCACCAACCTTGAATTGGGTTACCAGGTGGCCTGCCGCGGGGTTGAGGCACTGCAGGGCCTGGACAGGCACATGATCGAAGCCTGGGCGCTGCACACCATGGATACCTATGATCGCTCCGGGCTGCAGCCTGCCATGCGCGTTATCGAGGGGTTGTCTGATTTCGCCCATGAACAGCAGCAACGTATACAGGGAGCCGTGCTTCAAGAGCACGAAGGGGTGCTCCAGGGCTTTCTGAACGGCCTCTCAGGCCGGGCCCTTCGACTGTCAGAATCCGAGCAGGTCTATACCGATTCGGAAAAGGTCTTTCTCCCCGCGCTTTGGGGCGTACTGCCCGATGAGATGGAGAACTTCCGGCTCTACAAGGCGTGCAGTGCTTTTCTCTGGGCCCAGACACGTTATGGAGCCTTCTCAACCCTGCGTCGGCACGACCTGTTTCAGCAGGAGACTCCGGACGAACTGCTGCAGCTCTTCTACCAGATGGAGTCACTGCGTCTGGAGTCGATCATCTCCAGGGAACTGCCCGGTCTCTATCGTGAAGTGGAACGCATCAAGACGATGCTGGAGGAGCCTGAACTGCCGGCAGAGTGGGCTGTAGTCGCCCGACAGCTTGCAGATCCAAAAGCCACTGCCGAGGACGTGCTGATCCTGACAAGGGCTTACCATGGCAAACTCGCTCTCTACCCCCGGCGTATCTATCATGGCGGATTCAACCGTGAAGCAGTTGCCGCCACCATGGACGCACGGATAGAGCGTGAGAAGGCAAAGTTCCGCATCTCTCTGGATAAAATTATCCAGGAGCTTGATGAGAAGACGGCTGAAGCCGAGCGCGAAGAGCCGAGACAGTTCAGTCAGCGCCTGGTGGAGGAGGAGACGGTTCCCGAAGGGTTTGAGATAGAGATCCTGTTGGATGATCAGCCCCTGGCCCTGCCGCCGGATGTGGAAAATACACTCAGCTCCATTATCCAGGATCTGAGCGAGCTGCCAGAAGAGTACCTGCACCCGGCGGGTCCCGGTGAATATGATCCCAACTTCATCAAGGAGGAGGATGAGGAGGAGGGTGAAAGTGTCTGGAGTGGCACCTATCATGAAGAGGGTGCATTCATCTATGCCGAGTGGGATTACCAGCGCAAGCACTATCGCAAGAACTGGTGTGCCATGCGCGAAATCAATATCAAGCCCCTCTACGACGACTTCTACAGGCAGACCATGGGCAAGTACTCTGGCCTGGTGAAGCATCTGCGCAAGACCTTCGAGGCGATGCGTGATGAAGACCGTCTGCTCAAACGCCAGCCCCATGGTGACGGTGTGGATATCGATGCCCTGGTCGAAGCCCTGGCGGACCAGAAACTTGGGCGGGAGATGACTGACCGCCTGTTTACCCGCATGCACCGTACCGAGCGCAATATCGCCGTGGTGTTCATGGTGGATATGAGTGGTTCAACGAAAGGGTGGATCAACGATGCGGAGCGTGAAGCGCTGATCCTGCTCTGCGAGGCCCTGGAGACCCTGGGTGACCGGTACGCTATCTACGGCTTCTCAAGCATCACCCGCAAGCGTTGCGAGCTTTACCGCATCAAGCGCTTCGAAGACCCATATAACGACGAGGTGAAGGCGCGCATCAGTGGTATTGAACCCAAGGACTACACCCGCATGGGTTTTGCCATACGCCACCTTACAGCCCTGCTGAAGGATGTGGATGCCCGCACCCGCATGCTCATCACCCTCTCTGACGGCAAGCCGGATGACTACGACAACTACCGTGGTGTCTATGGCATTGAGGATACCCGCCGTGCCCTGATCGAGGCGCGCCGGGACGGTGTTCACCCCTACTGCATTACCATCGATGACGAGGCGAAAGATTATCTTCCCCACCTCTACGGCCCGGCCGCCTATACCGTGCTGAGCGATGTAGGCTCACTGCCGCTGAAGGTGTCGGATATCTACCGCAGGCTTACCACCTGATTATCTGAAACTGGTGGTTGAAGGCACTAAAAAACCCACCGAAGTGGGTTTTTCAGTGGCGGGTGAATGGTTGATGATCAGGCGGTGAGATCTTCAACCTTTGCACCGGGAGCGTTCTTCTTCACAGATTCGATTCCGTTGTCCCGTGAGGCGACAGACTCGTAGGATTCGCTGGTACCGATGACCTGGTTGTTGCCCGCTTTCAGGTTAAACATATGTTTACCAGACTTGGTCTCTTTTCTCTCATAGCGACCGTCGTCAGGGGCATTCTTCATGACAGACTCGATGCCATTGGTGCAGCCTGATTTACCCTTGTAGCCTTCACTGGCAAGAATGTTCTGACCGTTGCTTGCCTTCAGTCGAAAACGGAATTCACCAGCCTTGTCTTTATAGATCTCGAATTTACCAGCCATTCTTCTAAGTCCTTATTTCAGTGGTTGTAGTTTTTTCTTCGTGTAGTGGAAATCCCATCTTCGATTTCCGTGTGTTGCTTGTCGGTATCCCTATGAATCCCTTGTGATGATTTTAAATGGATTTCATTCAGAAACAACTGGGATTACTTCTGGCAAAGGGAAACTTTTGAAAGCAATTGATAAACAATCATATTACAGGAAAATAAGCATTAAAGTCATTAGAGACGACTTGCCAGAAAATCCAATAAGTAATACCTGAGTTTTGATATATCAAACTTACCAGGGTGCCGGACTCGAGCTGGTCACAAAAAAACAGCGAGGGGATGAAATCGCTTAAAACAGAAGAAACCATTAAAGCATCTAATTCATCAAATAATGGGCTAGGCTTGGGGTAGGGAAGTACCCATGATCTTCTACCCATGAACAAGACCAGCGGCTATCTCACCACCAGGCAGGTTGCCGACCTGCTGAAGGTTTCAACAGCGACAGTACGCCTGTGGGCGGAGAGAGGGGCTCTGCCTGTCAGCGCTATTACACCAGGCGGTCATCGCCGTTTTTCAAGAGAGAGCATCGAGGAGTTTGCCCAGAAGAGAGGCCTGGCAGGGTCGGCCCTTGCCAGCCAGTCAAAGCCGGGCTCCGAGGCGAGCAGTTCGGTATTTACAGAGACAGAGGCACGGTTCAGGACGCTGGTGGAGCAGATGCCGGTTGTGGTCTATGCCGCGGCCTCGGATGAGGCGTCAACAACTCTCTACATCAGCCCCCAGATCAAGGACTTCATTGGCTATAGCGCTGAAGAGGTGATCAAGGACCCCGATCTCTGGGTGAACAGTATCCATCCGGATGACAGGGACCGGGTAATCGACGAAGTCACGCTCTCCCACAAAAACAGCGCCGTACTGAAAACAGAGTACCGCATGATCTCCCGCAGTGGAGAGACGATATGGATCCGGGACGAAGCAGCCCCCGTGCTCGGTCTTCAAGGGCAGACTCTCATGCTACAGGGGGTGATGACCAACATCACCGAGCAGAAACGTACGAGGGACGCACTGGAAGCGGAGCACGCCAGGTCCAGCCTGTACCTGGAGGTGGCCGGAGTGATTATTCTGGGGCTCAACCAGGATGGCGTGGTGGAACTGATCAACCCCAAGGGCTGCGAGGTTATGGGGTATCCGAAAGAGGAGATCGTTGGCCTGGACTGGTTTGACAACTTTCTGCCGGAGCGGATACGCGATGAGACCAAAGGGGTGTTTAGGCAGGTCCTTGATGGCGACATGGAGCTGGTTGCCACTCATCGGAATCCTGTGCTCTGCAAGGGGGGTGGTGAGCGTATCATCGATTGGTACAACAGTGTCGTTCGTGATGAGAACGGAAATATCACGGGTGCGCTCTCATCAGGTACCGACGTAACCGATCACATCAAGGCAGAGTTGGCAGCCAAGGCGAGCGAAGAGCGGTTTAGCGCATTGTTCGAGCAGGCTGCGGTTGGTGTGGCCCAGGTGGAGACATCAACAGGGCATTTTATAAGGGTCAATGACAAGATCTGTGACATCCTCGGTCGAACTCCTGCAGAGGTTCTGTCTATTGAATCCAGCGGGCTGACCCACCCGGACGACCTGTCCCTTCAACATGACAACCTGGAGAAACTCAAGTCGGGTGAGATAAGAGACTTCACCCAGGAGCAGCGCTGGCTCAGACCGGATGGCACAGAGGTCTGGGTCAGTCTCACCGCCTCTCCTATGTGGACAGAGGATGAGGTCCCCGATTACCACATCATCGTGGCCAAGGGTATCTCCGAGCAGAAGTCGGCTGAAGCCTCCCTGCACAATACACTGGCCAGGCTCAATGAAGCGGAAAGGCTGGGGAAAATCGGTTCCTGGGAATTCGATGTCGAGGCAGGTACCGGATGGATGTCTGACAACGAATACCGCCTGCACGGCATTCCGGTTTGCGACTCTCTCAGCTACCAGGAGCACCTGGAATGCGTGCATCCTGATGATCGTGACGGCCATGACAGTGCCTTCAGTCAGGCCCTGGCTTCAGATCACCTGATATTCAATCACGAGTATCGGATTCTCACCAGGAGCGGGATGACCAGGGAGATGCTGACACGGGCAACCATCGAGCGGGACAGTGATGGCCGGCCGCTCCGGGTATTCGGAACGGACCAGGATATCAGTCAGCGAAAGGCCATAGAACGTGCACTGCACCAGCGCGAAACACGCTACCGGCAGCTGTTCACCCAGAACAAGGCGGTTGAACTGCTGATCGATCCCGAAGACGGGAGCATCATCGATGCCAACGGTGCTGCCGCTGTTTACTACGGCTACAGCCGGGATGAACTGCTGCATAAGAATATGTCTGACATAAACACGCTTGAACCGGAGGAGATGAAGCGTGAAATGGATCAGGCCAGGGCCGAGAGCCGGGATCACTTCTTCTTAAGGCATCGCCTGAAAAGCGGTGAAGTGCGTGATGTAGAGGTCCATTCGGGCCCGATCGAACTCCAGGAACGGACGGTTCTCTACAGTATCGTGCACGATGTCACCGACAGGGTGCAGGCTGAGCGGCGCCTGAGACAGGCGGCGGTTGCGTTTGAGAACACGGCAGAAGGGGTGATGATCACCGATGCCGAGAAGAGTATTCTCTCGGTGAACAGGGCATTTACCGAGATCACCGGTTACTCCGAGTCGGATGTCATCGGCAACACACCCAAGGTTCTCAGCTCCGGGCGCCAGGGTGAAGAGTTCTACCAGCTCATGTGGCGCAAGATGAATGAAGCCGGTCGTTGGCAGGGCGAGATCTGGAACAGGCGTAAAAACGGTGAGGTCTATCCCGAGTGGCTGACCATCAGTTCGGTCAATGACGAGCATGGCAAGCTACTCAACTACGTGGGTGTGTTTGCCGACATCACCACCATAAAGCGCTCACAGGAAGAGCTGGAGTATCTGGCCCATCATGATCCGCTGACTGATCTGCCAAACCGGCTGTTGTTCAACGCACGGCTGATACATGCCTTTGAGCGGGCCCGCCGTGAAAAACACATGGTTGCGGTACTTTTTCTCGACCTGGACCGTTTTAAGAACATAAACGACAGCTTTGGTCATCCTGTGGGTGATCTATTGCTGAAGCTTGTGGCGGCCCGCCTGGTTCAGGATGTGCGCGAAGAGGATACCGTATCCCGTTTTGGTGGTGACGAGTTCGCGGTGCTTATCGAGGAGGTAAATAGTGCTGATGATGTGGCCAAGGTTGCAGATAAACTCATCACATCATTGACCAGGCCCTTTAACCTCAAGGGTAGGGAGACCTTCATTACCGCCAGCATAGGTATCGCTCTCTATCCGGATGATGGCCACAATGCCAGCAAGCTGCTGCGCAATGCTGATGCCGCCCTTTACGTGGCAAAGGATGGCGGGCGAAACACCTATCGTTACTACAGTAAGCAGATGACCCTCGAGGCCCGTGATCGCCTGACCATGGAGGGGGCGCTGCGCAAGGCGATTGAGAAGGGGCAACTGGAGGTCTGGTATCAGCCCCAGGTGAGGTTGGGCAGTAACCAATTGATAGGTGCAGAAGCCCTGGTGAGATGGAATCACCCGGCACGCGGTTTGGTCTCGCCAGTCGAGTTCATTCCCCTGGCCGAGGAGACAGGTCTGATCATTCCCCTGGGTGAGTTTGTATTGCGTGCTGCCTGTGAGCAGGCCATGGCCTGGCGCAAATCAGGCCTATTTTCCGGCAGGGTGGCGGTCAATATCGCCGGGCCCCAGATGGAGCGGGGGAATATAGGGGAGACCGTAACACGGATACTCGAGGAGACGGGGCTGCCGGCATCGGCCCTGGAACTGGAGATCACCGAGAGCTTCATCATGCACAATGCCGAGGAGGCGCTATCAACACTTCAGTCGTTGAAAGGTCTTGGCGTGACAACATCCATCGACGATTTCGGTACCGGATATTCATCCCTGAGCTACCTGAAACGCCTGCCTGTCGATACCCTGAAAATCGACCAGGGTTTCGTACGCGACCTGCCTGATGATCCGGATGATGCTGCCATCGCGCGGGCAGTAATTGCATTGGGGAGAAGCCTGGGTTACACGGTGATCGCGGAAGGTGTGGAGACCGAGGCCCAGCGTGATTTCCTGCTTGATGAGCAGTGTGACCTTGCCCAGGGATACCTCTTTTCCCGTCCAATGCCCAAAGATCAGTTCGAAACCTGGATGCGCAATAGAGCCCGATAAACGGCTTAATTCATATCAGGTAAATCATCGCCTTCGACGGTGAGTCTCGAATAGGTTTTGCAGATCTTGCGTGCGGATTGTGTAAGAGTCTGAGACACACCTGTAGGAGCGAACTTGTTCGCGAACAGCCTCAATTGGCTCAGATCGCGGATAAATCCGCTCCTACCTCTTTTTCCGTCCAATGCCCAAAGATGAGTTCGAGGCCTGGTTGCGCAATAGAGCCCGATAGAGTGCGTAATCCAAGGGTCAGGACAGTGGAAGGGTTCTTTCCACTTCTTATTCCATTCTTTTCCTGAGGTTTCCATTCTCTCCTTTGGACTCGGTTTAAAAACCATAATAAATGCAAGATAAATATAAAGATTCTATTTCTGGCACATTCATTGCCATATCTCCCCCTTAATCAGCACTCAGAACGCTGCTTTTTCTGGCTATGCCTTGAACACGTGGAGGGTTTCGGATGGCAATACGCAACAACGACCAACTCGAACAGCGGCTTGGAGTATCCCGCAGGGATTTTCTCAAGTTCTGTACCGGCCTGGCGGCCACCATGGGGCTCACCACCAAGGATGCCCTGGCCATGGCCGAGGCTGTGGAGGGAGCTGCCAAGCGACCGGTGGTGATCTGGCTTCACGGCCAGGAGTGCACCGGCCCCACCGAATCCCTGCTGCGGGGTGAACATCCGACCCTTGAGCGCCTGATCCTGGAGATGATCTCCCTGGATTACCACCAGACCCTGGACGCCGGTGCCGGCCACGATGTCGAGCACGCCAAGGACGCCTCCATGGCGGCCAACAAGGGCAAGTACCTGCTGGTGATCGAGGGCTCCATTCCCACCAAAGATGGCGGCATCTACTGCAAGATCGCCGACAAGACCATGCTGCAGCATACCCAGGAGGCGGCCGAGCATGCGGCGGCCATTGTCGCCTTCGGCTCCTGTGCGTCCTGGGGCGGGGTACAGTCCACCGGCATCAATCCCACCGAGGCCAAGGGCGCCTACGAGGTGCTGCCGGGCAAGACGGTACTCAACCTGCCTGGCTGTCCTCCAAATCCCTACAACTTCCTGGCCACGGTGCTCCACTTCGTCACCTTCGGCAAACTGCCAGAACTGGATAAACAGAACCGTCCCAAGTTCGCCTACGGCCGACTGATCCATGAGAACTGTGAGCGCCGACCTCACTTTGACGCCGGCCGCTTCGCCGAAGAGTTCGGTGACGATGGACACGCCAAGGGGTGGTGTCTCTACAAGCTGGGCTGCAAGGGGCCCGAGACCTATGCCAACTGTCCCGCTGTCGAGTTCAACGATATTGGCGGTGGCACCTGGCCCGTCGGAATTGGCCATCCATGCTTCGGTTGTGCCGAGGATGGTGTCGGCTTCACCAAGCCCCTGTTCAGCCTGGCGGACGTGAAGACCCATACACCACCCAACGCTTTCCCCGGTATCGAACTGCGTGAACAGGCACCAACGGCATCTGGTGGCGCCTCTGCATTGGCCGGTGCGGTAGCTGGTGCGGTGGTCGGTGCAGGTGCCATGGCGGCAAAGAAGCTGGGTGATGGAGAGAAGAACAGCACCGACAGCGATCAAGGCTAAGGGGGCTGCCATGAAACGAAGAGATTTTTTGAAAGCCGCGGTGGGGGGTACAGCGGCCCTCTGTAGCGCAGGCGGTGTCCAGGCCAGGGAAAACCTGCAACCGGCACCCAAGGCAGTAGGCATGCTGTTCGACTCCACGCTCTGTGTGGGCTGTAAGGCCTGTGTCAGCAAGTGCAAGGAGGTCAACGAGATGCCGCCGACGGTGATGGACGGTCAGCTCCAGTACGACTCGGCAAGTGACCTCTCACCTGAAACCCTGAATGTGATCAAGATCTACAGTGATGGCTCGGCGAAGGTGAAAGACAGTGTTGTTGATGGCTTCGCCTTCGAAAAGCGCAGCTGCATGCACTGCGTCGACCCCGGTTGCGTCTCTGTCTGTCCCGTGACCGCAATGCGCCACGATCCCATCACCGGCATTGTCACCTACCACGCCGATGCCTGTATCGGCTGCCGCAACTGCACCATGGGCTGTCCCTACAACGTGCCCCAGTTTGAATACGACAACCCCTTCGGCCAGATACAGAAGTGCCAGATGTGTAACCAGGCCGGTGTGGAGCGCATCGACAACGGGCAGATGACCGGCTGTGCCGAGGTCTGTCCCACCGGGGCCACACTGTTCGGTACCCGGGATGCGCTGATGGAGGAGGCCAAGCGGCGTATGACGCTCAAGCCCGGCGAGATCTACAACTATCCCCGGGGTGACCTGAGCAATCCCTACAGCAGTCATGAGAAAGCCGTACCCGAATACCAGCAGCATATCTGGGGTGAGAAGGAGGCGGGGGGCACCAACGTACTGCACATCTCGGCCATCCCCTTCGACAAGATGGGGATGCCGCCACTGCAGGAGCGCTCCTACGCTTCGATCTCCGAGGGAGTACAGCACACCCTCTACAACTTCTTCGCGCTACCGGCGGTGGCCCTTGCCGGGCTCACCTACATGGTTCGACGCAATACCTCTGACGATGATCATGATGGAGGTGAGTCATGAGTGGACATGAAAGACTCTCTGGTCGTATTTTCACTCCGGCCTTTATCGCGCTGGGTGTGATTTTTCTCATCGGCCTCTACTTCATGGCGACACGTTTTGTGGATGGTATGGGCGCCGTGAGTAATCTCAACGGCGGTTTCGCCTGGGGCATCTGGGTGGTCTACGACGTTGTCATCGGCACAGCCTTCGCCTGCGGCGGCTATGCACTGGCGATCACCGTCTACGTGCTTAACAAGGGCAAGTATCACCCTCTGATACGGCCCGCCATCCTGGCCAGCCTGCTGGGCTATGCCCTGGGCGGCTTCGGTGCCATATTCGACATGGGCCGCTGGTGGCAGTTCTATAACATCCTGCTGCCCTGGAACTGGAACTTCAACTCAGTGATGCTGGAGGTGGGCCTCTGTGTGGCCACCTACATTATCGTTCTGGTACTGGAGTTCGCGCCGGCGGTGTTGGAGCGATTCGGAGCCGAAAAGCTGCTGAAACTGCTCAACAAGATGTTGTTCTTCTTTATCGCCCTGGGCGTACTGCTGCCCACCATGCACCAGTCATCCCTGGGTTCCCTGCTTATCGCCATGGGCTACAAGGTCGATCCGCTCTGGCAGTCACTGCAGATGCAACCGCTGCTGGCAATTCTCACTGCTGTGACCATGGGCTTCTCCATTGTGGTGTTCGAGGGTTCATTTGCTGCTGTCGGCTTTGGCCGCCAGTCAGAGACACCACTACTGAAAGGGCTGGGCAAGGGTATCGTGGGGCTGATCCTGGTCTACCTGGTTGTGCGTTTTGCCGAGATCATCATCGGCGGCAAGCTGGGATTGGTTTTTACGGGTGATTTTTCATCCCTGATGTTCCTGCTGGAGACCGCGCTGTTCATCATCCCGTTGGTGATTCTGATGTCGCCATCGAGACGTTCCAGCGGTCCGATGCTGCTGATGGCCGCCATCAGCATGCTGCTGGCTGGTGCGCTCTACCGTTTCAACGCCTTTCTTTTCACCTTCGATCCCGGCCCAGGCTACAGCTACTTCCCGTCGGTGCCGGAGATCATGGTGACCCTGGGTGTGGTGGCCTTCGAGATCATGGCCTACATCGTACTGGTTAAATCATTTCCCGTGCTGCATCGCGCAGAGCACGCCTGAGATCAAGAGAACATTTGAGGAGAACTTATTGTGACGACTCGTATTACAGTAGATCCGGTCACCCGAATCGAAGGACACCTGCGCATCGATGTTGAAGTGGATGAGGGCAGGGTAACCAAGGCCTGGTCATCGGGGCAGATGTGGCGTGGTATTGAAAAAATCCTGGTGGGCCGTGATCCCCGCGAGGCCTGGCTCTTCACCCAGCGCTTCTGCGGTGTCTGCACCACGGTGCACGCCATCACCTCGGTACGTGCGGTGGAGAATGCCCTGGACATGGAGGTGCCGGTCAACGCCCAGCTGGTGCGCAACATCATTCAGACCGCCCACGCCATTCAGGACCATATCGTTCACTTCTACCACCTCTCCGCGGTGGACTGGGTGGACGTGGTCTCGGCCCTGGATGCCGATCCCAAGAAGGCCGCGCAGCTTGCAGAAAGCCTTTCTGACTGGCACCTCAACGGTCCCCATGAGATGAAGGCGGTGCAGGATCGTTTGAAAGCGTTTGTCAGTAGCGGCCAGCTTGGTCCCTTCGCTTCAGGCTACTGGGGACATCCGGCCATGAAGCTGCCGCCCGAGGTCAACCTGCTGGCGGTGGCCCACTACCTGCAGGCACTCGAAGTTCAAAACTATGCCAACAAGATCGTCGCCATTCTGGGTGGCAAGTCGCCCCACATTCAGAACCTGGCGGTTGGCGGTATCGCCAACTCCATCAACATGGACAGCCAGTCGGTGCTGAACATGGAGCGGTTGATGATGATCAAGGGCTGGATCGACAAGCTGGATCATTTCGTCAAGTCCACCTACATGACCGATGTCCCCGCCATCGGTGCCTTCTACCTGGATTGGGCCGGTTACGGCAAGGGCGTCACCAACTACCTGTCGGTGCCCGATTGTCCAACGGATAGCAAGGGCACGGTGTTCGATCTGCCCGGTGGTTACATCGAGAACGGTGATCTGAGCACCTTCAAGCCCATCACCAGTCACGGCGATCCCTATTTCCGCGACGGTGTTACCGAGAGCTCCAAGCACGCCTGGTACGAGGGTGACGAGGCGCTGCATCCCTACGACGGTACCACTGAACCCCAGTACACCGACTTCCAGGACGAGGGACAGTACTCCTGGGTCAAGGCGCCCACCTTCTATGGCAAGCGCGCCCAGGTGGGTCCCCTGGCCAACGTCTTCGTCATGGTCGCTTCCGGTCATGAAGGGGCCAAGAAGTACCTGGATGGTGCCATGGGTACCCTGCGCACCGTTGCAGCCAACCCTGACATCCCGGTTGAGGCACTGCACTCCACCATCGGCCGTCACGCCGCACGGGCGGTTCGTTGCGGAGTGATGATGGACACCCTGAAACAGCAGTGGCAGAAGTTGATCGACAACATCGCTACAGGCGATACCGATACCTTCAACCCTCCTGTATTTCCCAAAGGGGAGGTGAGGGGCTTCGGCTTTCACGAGGCACCCCGCGGTGCGCTATCTCACTGGGTGGTGATCGAGGATGGCAAGATCAAGAACTACCAGGCGGTGGTACCCAGTACCTGGAACTCGGGTCCCCGGGATCAGAACGACGAGATCGGTCCCTACGAGGCGTCTCTGATGGACAACCCGGTGGCCGATCCCGAAAAGCCCCTGGAGGTGTTGCGTACCGTTCACTCCTTCGATCCCTGTATCGCCTGCGCCATTCACATGGTGGATACCGAGCAGCAGGAGATCGTTAAGGTTAAGGCGCTGTAACGCGACTGTTGAACCGGCATGCATGTAGGTCGGGCTTTAGCCCGACATGTCGGCCTGAAGGCCGACCTACACACTGGAACTTGATGTCGGATCAATAACTGTAAATCGAGGTGCCGCATCTTATCCAAAACAAGGTGTGGTGCCTCACCCAATACAGGCTATGAATATGATGCATAGAAAACTCTTTGTTGCCCTGGTGCTGTTATTGCCCACCCTGGCCGTGGCACATCCGGGACATGACGTGACCTCGGGCCTGCTCTATGGCCTTGCTCACCCGGTTGGCGGCATAGATCACCTGCTGGCGATGCTGGCGGTGGGTGTTATCGCGGCCCAGGCGGGTGGCCGCTCTCTCTGGTTATTGCCGCTGGCCTTCGTTGGCATGATGTTGGTCGGGGGTGTGTTTGCCTTCTCCGGTATCGGCCTGCCCATGGTTGAATCAACCATTCAGCTGTCGCTGATCTCCTTCGGCGTTCTGATTGCGATGGGGTTCAGGCTTCCGGTGCTGCTGATATGCACGCTGACAGCAATTTTCGGTCTGTTTCACGGACATGCTCATGGCATGGAGCATGCTGCACAGGCCTCTGCCGGGAGTTATATGCTGGGCTTTGCCCTGAGTACGATACTGCTGCACCTGGCCGGCATAGGCATAGGCCGTTGGCTGCAGGGCATGCCCGCGCCTCTCTACAAGCTGCTGGGTGCCGCAACTGCATCCACCGGCCTTGCCTTGGCGCTGTTGTCATGAACGGCGAAGAGATCACTACCCTGGTCATTGGCGTGGGCAACGTGCTGATGCAGGACGAAGGTGCAGGGGTGCGCGCAGTGGAGCTGCTTGAGAGCCGTTTCCAGGTGCCGGAGCATGTCGAATTTCTCGACGGTGGTACCGCCGGTACGGAACTGCTCGAACCCATGCGGGGCAAGCAACGCCTGATCATCGCCGACTGCGTGAATACCGGTGCTCCCCCGGGAACCCTGGTGCGACTCACTGATGATGAGATACCGGCCTTCTTTCAGACCAAGATATCAAACCACCAACTCGGTATATCAGACCTGTTGGCGGTGCTCACGGTTACCGGTGAATCGCCGGAACATGTCACCATCATCGGCATGGTGCCCTACTGCATGGAGAACAAGCTGGGACTGAGCGAAGAGTCCACGGCACGCCTGGAAGAGATGGTGCAGATGCTGGTGGATGAACTTGCCGTGGCCGGAATTGAACTGCAGCCACGCCGTGAACCCCTGCGTTGTTTCTGGGATGAGCAGGGCAGGCTGGAGAGTACCGTATGTGCATAGGAGCCCCTGTCCAGGTTATCGAGTCACGGGGCTTCATGGCCCTGTGTAGCGGACGAAATGGCGAGGAGGAGGTCAACATGATGTTGATCGGTCCCCAGCCTGAAGGGACCTGGCTGCTCAATTTTCTCGGCTCTGCCCGGGAGGTGCTGAGTGAGGAGGATGCTGAAAAGATCAGCAGTGCACTGGACGCGCTCTCCGCCGTGATGAGCGGGGATGAAAACGTGAATGTCGATTCTTACTTTCCAGACTTGGTGAATGGTTAGGTGTTACTGCCAATTTAACTCCTTCCCCCCTTCAAGGGGAGTAGGTTGAAATGAGGGGTAGACAACAAGTAGGAGCGAACTGCCCCTCACCCCAACCCTCTCCCCGTTGGGGGAGAGGGAGTAAAAAGACGATGACGTTCATAACGCTTGTAGGAGCGAACTTGTTCGCGATCGGCATTGAGATATCGTGATTCGCCGCTCGCTGGTTCCCTCTCCCTATGAGGGAGAGGGCTAGGGTGAGGGTGAACTTAAATGAAGTAAGATCGATAAATCCCCCTCACCCCAACCCTCTCCCCGTTGGGGGAGAGAGAGTAAAAAGACGATGGCGTTCATAACGCTTGTAGGAGCGAACTTGTTCGCGATCGGCATTGAGATATCGTGAATCGCCGTTCGCTGGTTCCCTCTCCCTATGAGGGAGAGGGCTAGGGTGAGGGTGAACTTAAATGAAGTAAGATCGATATATCTCCCTCACCCCAACCCTCTCCCCGTTGGGGGAGAGGGAGTAAAAAAACGATGACATTCATAACGCTTGTAGGAGCGAACTTGTTCGCGATCGGCTTCGAATGATTTCCAGTCGCTCTTCGCGAACAAGTTCGCATCTACAGGGGAGCAAGACAATTAACCGACATATTACTCAAGCATAGAGAATTTCATGATTCATCCAGACTATATCACCACCAGTCTTGAATCCTGTTTCAGGACAATCTACGACCAGCGCATGAAGGACCTGCCTATTGTCAACGACCAGCTGGAAGTTGAAGCTGTCGGCTTTCAACTGTGGAACGGCCATGATGTGGGCGTGCTGATTACACCGTGGTTTATGAACCTGGTGATGTTGCCGATGGAGGGGGATGAGTGGATTGATCTGCCCCTGGATTCAAAACGTGAATTCGACTTTCCGGCGCGCAAGCTGACGTTCGTGCTGACAGAGTTCGAGGGGATAGGGCGCTGCATGAGCAGTGCCATTCACTCACCCATGAACGGTTTTCCGGATCACCCAAGTGCCGTGGATACCGCGGGACAGTTCCTGCGTGACCTGATGGATGAAGAGATGCAGGTCGAAGCCGACCCCGAGGGGGAGCGGTTACAGCGTTTTCTTCAGGGCGAGGAGATGAGCAGGGAAGAGGAGCCTACAGAGGAAACAACAGGGTTGGATGAAAAACTGCAACAGCCTGTCAGCCGCCGTGATCTTTTGAGAGGGCTCTTCGCTTCAGATCAGGAGTAGTACGGTTGTCAGTGCTACTCCGGTGCTGCCATACCACGAATCCTGCATGGATAAGCGGTGTGGCACTTGTGCTAATTTTGGAGCATGGCATTCTCAAACAGCTATGCGCCTCTTGGGGATCTCTTCTATGAAAGTATCCTTCCCCAGCCGGTCAAATCCCCACAGACTTTTCTCTGGAACCAAAGCCTGGCAGAGGATCTGTCGCTGTTCGGAAAACTCGACCTGAGTGAACCGGGCCGGGCCCGGGTGTTCGCAGGTAATAGCCTCCTGCCTGGCTCTGAACCCATCGCGCTGGCCTATGCCGGACATCAGTTCGGTAACTTCGTTCCACAGCTTGGTGACGGCAGGGCGCATCTCCTTGGCGAAACATTCGACCGGTCCGGCCTGAGAAAAGATATCCAGCTAAAGGGGTCTGGGCGGACATTCTTCTCGCGTAATGGGGACGGGCGTTGTGCCCTGGGGCCTGCCGTCAGGGAGTTCATCATGGGCGAGGCGATGCATGCCCTGGGTGTTCCCACGACACGCAGCCTGGCGGTCATAACCACCGGTGAAACGGTCTACCGCGAATCGCCCCAGCCGGGGGCGGTTGTGACCCGTATTGCATCGAGCCATCTGCGCGTCGGCACATTTGAATATTTTGCCGCCAGGAGCAACTACCAGGCTGTTGAATCGCTGTGTGACTACGCCATCAGTCGACACTATCCCGAACTGCAGGGGGCGGGTGATGAGCGTTTTATCCTGCTCCTCGAGCGCGTAATGGATCAACAGATACAACTGGTGGTCGAATGGTTGCGGGTGGGCTTTATACACGGTGTCATGAATACCGATAATACCGCGATCTCGGGCGAGACAATCGATTTCGGCCCCTGCGCCATGATGGGGGTCTATAACCCTGAGACCGTGTTCAGCTCAATTGACCGGAATGGTCGGTACGCTTTTGGCAACCAGCCCTCGATTGTACAGTGGAACATGGCGCGATTTGCAGAGACACTGCTGCCGTTGATCGATAAAGATAAACAGCAGGCGGTTGATCTTGCCGTTTCCAGAATCGATGATTTTACCGGCAAGTTCAAACAACGCTATATGAGCATGATGGCCCGTAAACTGGGTTTGACCCGGTTGCTGCCTTCCGACCATGGGCTGATTACCGATCTGTTGAACCTGATGCATGAGAAAAAGCTGGATTACACAAACAGCTTTGACCAGCTTACTGAATCGCTTTCATCAACGCTTGTCAAAGACCGTGTTCGCGATAAGTATGGAACCTGGTTTGATCAATGGGAGCAACGCTTGGCTGATCAACAGGATAGTGCTGAAGAAGCCGGAATCATAATGAGACAGGCCAATCCCGTGGTGATACCCAGGAATCATCACATGGAGAGGGTGATTCAGGCCTGTGTCGAAACTGGTGAACCGGATGCTGCTATGGAGTTTCTCGAAATCCTCTCCTCTCCATACACCCAGGCCGCGGGGACGAAGGAGTTCCAGGTTGTCCCCGACTTTGCGGACGTTGGTTACCAGACCTTTTGTGGTACATGATCCCGATGCTTTGTGGCTGAGTTTATTTTCAACATACCCCGCCCCGGAAAATAGCCCCGTGTATTGATACGGGTATAGCTGACTTTTCATCGTTGTTGCTACCTGAATCGTCCTTCTGTTTGTTAATTAGCACAGTTATAAAGTGGAATAGCCCTTTCCGCTAAGCCCGTCGTATACGAATAACACTTTTCGGGCGGCCATGTGTTGCGTCAAAGGGGAAGCTACATAAGGTATTGAAAGAATTAAATAAATAAACATGGCACGGCTGTTGCAATCCCAGTTCCAGATGCGAACAAGACTCAGTAAAGAGCGCATCCATGTTTCCGAACTGGAGGAGTGCGGTTATGACCGAAACCTTTTACGACGTCATGCGGCGCCAGGGGATAACCCGGCGCAGCTTTCTTAAATTCTGCAGCCTGACGGCTTCGGCCCTTGGGCTCGGGCCGGCGATGGTGCCCCGAATCGCCGAGGCGATGGAGACCAAGCCGCGCATCCCGGTGCTCTGGCTGCACGGACTGGAGTGCACCTGCTGCTCCGAGTCTTTCATCCGGTCGGCCCACCCCCTGGCCAAGGACGTGGTGCTGTCGATGATCTCACTGGATTACGACGACACCATCATGGCTGCTGCCGGCCACGAGGCCGAGGCGATCATTGCCGAGACCATCGAGAAGTATGACGGCAACTACATACTGGCGGTGGAGGGCAATCCGCCACTCAACCAGGACGGCATGTCCTGCATCATCGGCGGCAAGCCGTTTCTGGAACAGCTGAAACACGCGGCTGATCACTGCAAGGCGATCATCTCCTGGGGTTCCTGCGCCTCCTGGGGATGCGTGCAGGCGGCTCGACCCAACCCGACACGGGCGACACCTGTGCACAAGGTGCCGGGCATTGCCGACAAGCCGATCATCAAGGTGCCGGGCTGTCCTCCCATTGCGGAGGTGATGACCGCGGTGATCACCTACATCCTTACCTTCGAGAGGTTCCCGGAACTGGACCGCCAGGGCCGGCCCAAGATGTTCTACAGCCAGCGTATCCACGATAAGTGCTACCGCCGTCCCCATTTCGACGCGGGTCAGTTCGTGGAGGCATGGGACGATGAGTCCGCTCGCAAGGGTTACTGCCTCTACAAGATGGGCTGCAAGGGGCCAACCACTTACAACGCCTGCTCCACGGTGCGCTGGAACGGTGGTCTCTCGTTTCCAATTCAGGCTGGCCACCCCTGTATAGGTTGTTCTGAAGACGGCTTCTGGGACAAGGGCTCTTTCTACCAGCACGTCACCGATACCCACCAGTTCGGTGTTGAGGCCAATGCCGACAAGGTCGGTCTCGCATCCGCCGGTATCGTCGGCGCCGCAGCGGCAGCCCATGCGGCAGTAACGGCTATCAAGAACGCCCAGAAGAAGGGAGACCAGGAATAATGAGCACTATCACTACACCCAACGGATTCAACCTCGACGATTCCGGGCAGCGCGTGGTCGTGGACCCGGTCACTCGCATCGAGGGCCACATGCGTTGCGAAGTCAACGTGGACGAAAACAATATCATTCGAAACGCAGTCTCCTCCGGCACCATGTGGCGCGGGTTGGAGGTGATCCTCAAGGGACGCGACCCCCGTGACGCCTGGGCCTTCACCCAGCGTATCTGCGGTGTCTGCACCGGTACCCACGCGCTGACTTCGGTACGTGCGGTGGAGGATGCCCTGGGTATCGATATCCCCGAGAACGCCAACTCCATTCGCAACATCATGCAGCTCACCCTGCAGGCTCATGACCACCTGGTCCACTTCTACCACCTCCACGCCCTGGACTGGGTCAACCCGATCAATGCACTCAAGGCGGACCCCAAGGCGACTTCCGAACTGCAGCAGACAGTGTCGCCCAATCACCCGAAGTCCTCCCCGGGTTATTTCCGCGATATCCAGAACCGACTGAAGAAGTTTGTGGAGAGTGGTCAACTCGGTCCCTTCAAGAACGGTTACTGGACCAATCCCGCCTACCTGCTGCCGCCGGAAGCAGACCTGATGGCGGTGACCCACTACCTGGAAGCCCTGGATTTCCAGAAGGACATCATGAAGATCCGTACCATCTTCGGTGGCAAGGACCCCCATCCAAACTGGCTGGTAGGCGGTGTGCCCTGTCCCATCAACGTGGATGGTGTGGGTTCCGTGGGCGGCCTCAACATGGTCAACCTGAACCAGATCTCGTCACTCATCGACCAGACCCGGGAGTTCATCAAGAACGTCTACATCCCCGATCTGCTGGCGGTGGCCCAGTTCTACAAGGGGTGGCTCTACGGCGGGGGTCTCTCCAGCATGAACGTGCTCTCCTACGGCGACATCCCGGACCGTGCAAACGACTACAGTTCGGAGAACCTGATGATGCCCCGGGGCGCCATCATCAATGGCAACCTCAAAGAGGTGCACGAGGTGGATCTTCGTGATCCCAACGAGATCCAGGAGTTTGTTCCCCACTCCTGGTACAAGTACGCCGATGAGTCCAAAGGGCTGCATCCATGGGATGGTGTCACCGAGCCCAACTTCGAGCTGGGTCCCAACGCCCTCGGCACCCGAACCAATATCGAACAGATCGACGAGGACGCCAAGTACTCCTGGATCAAGGCGCCACGCTGGCGGGGTCACGCCATGGAGGTGGGTCCCCTGGCTCGCTACATCATCGGTTACGCCAAGGGCGACAAGGAGATCACAGAGCAGATCAACTTCGTGCTCAAGACCCTTGACGTTCCTGTGGATGCGCTCTTCTCAACCCTTGGCCGCACCGCGGCCCGTGGCCTTGAGGCGGACTGGGCCGGAGACAAGATGCGCTATTTCATGGACAAGCTGGTGGCCAACATCAAGGCCGGCGACTCCAACACCGCTAACGTCGACAACTGGGACCCCTCCACCTGGCCGAAAGAGGCCAAGGGTGTGGGTTTCACCGAGGCGCCCCGTGGCGCCCTGGGTCACTGGATACGCATCAAGGAGACCCGCATCGACAACTACCAGTGCGTGGTGCCCACCACCTGGAACGGTTCACCACGAGATGAGCAGGGCAACATCGGTGCTTTCGAGGCCTCGCTCATGAACACCAAGGTGGAGCGTGCAGAAGAACCGGTGGAGATTCTGCGCACCCTGCATAGCTTCGATCCCTGCCTCGCCTGCTCGACCCATGTCATGAGCGAGGAGGGTGAGGAGCTTGCCGAGGTGAAGGTGCGCTGATTAATCATGAGTGAAGAATTAACAGGGCCCATTGAAACTCCGGTTCCCTCTCCCTGCGAGGGAGAGGGACAGGGTGAGGGTGAATAGAGTGGATCTGATGCCCCTCTTGATTCCCCTCACCCCAACCCTCTCCCCAGGCGGGGAGAGGGAGTTAATGGGACTGAAAGCTTTTTTGGAGAGAAAGAGATGAAACAAAACGTTATTCGAATGGCGAGTCTCGCTGCCACCCTGGTAAGTGGTCCGGCCCTGGCTCATGTAGGTAGTCACGGTTCCGAAGGGCTGCTCCAGGGCCTGGTGCATATGCTGGCAGATCATGGTTATCTGCTGGCGCTGTTGGGGGCAGGTGCGGCAGCAGTTGTCCTTAAACGGTCCATGGACAGTTGATCAATCGTCCGCAGATCGGGCTTTCCGATCAAGGAGTGAAATTATGCAGACAGAAGTCAAACGCACGGCAGTCTACGTCTACGAGGCGCCGGTAAGGCTATGGCACTGGATTAACGCCCTTGCGATCATGGTGCTGTCCGTCAGTGGCTGGTTTATCGCCAATCCTCTGCCGACCATGCCGGGAGAGGCCAGCGACCACTTCGTGATGGGCTATATCCGCTTCGCCCACTTTGCCGCCGCTTACATCTTTGCGGTGGGTTTTATAGGGCGGCTCTACTGGGCATTCGTGGGTAACGAGCATGCACGCCAACTGTTCAGGCTGCCTTTCTACCGTCTCAGTTTCTGGAAAGAGCTGATGCACGAGGTGCGCTGGTACGCCTTCATGGAAAAAGAGCCAAAGAAGTATGTCGGCCACAATCCGCTTGCTCACCTCTTCATGGTGGCCATCATCACCGTGGGCGGTATCGCCATGGTGCTGACCGGCTTTGCTCTATACGCAGAGCAGACCGGGCTCGGTACCTGGCAGGACACCCTATTTGGCTGGCTGATCCCTTTGGTGGGGCAGAGCCAGGATGTTCGCATGTGGCACCACTGGGGCATGTGGATCATCGTGGTCTTTGTCATCCTCCATGTCTACGTGGCGATCCGCGAGGATATCGTCTCCCGCCAGAGCCTGATCAGCACCATGATCAGCGGCTGGCGCATGTTCAAGGATGATAGACCCTGACAGACAGAATCAGATTTACCTCCTTGGCGTACCCCCTTAATTTATACGCCATCTTGTTACGCGGCTTCGGCCGCGTTTTTTTTTGGCTCTGTTCCAGTTAAGTGTTGAAGATGAAGTGTGTTGTTGATTTTCTGTAGGTCGGCCTTCAGGCCGACATGTCGGGCTCTTGTGCCCGGAGGGTAAAAGCCCGACCTACAAGGGTTGCAGATAAAACTACGCTGGCTTTCAACACTTAACTGGAACAGAGCCTTTTTTGCCTTGGGGTAGGGTGGGGCAGCGGTTGCCTAACCCATCACTGTGCTCTGATTTCAGTGCAATACACTTCGCTTTTGCACCCTGCAGATATTGAAGAGGAGTGGCATCGGTTATGCCGGTTATAGATGGATATCGTCATTCGGGTTTCCGATAACCCCATGATTTAAATGTTATTTTTAATTTGACCAAACTTCGGATGAATACTATCTTTCCATAAGTAAGCAATACTGGAAATAAATATTCCATACCTTGCAGTCAGGCATTAATTGGCTGTATTAAATAACTAATAAAAACAGTAGGTTATATTTCCTGTTCCCATTGGCACAGTGATTGCGATTATCCAACTCAACAACTGACAGAGAGTGAACCAGTGGAGAGGAAAATGGCTGCTGAACCCAGGGTACTGATACTCGGAATCGGAAATCTGCTGTGGGCGGATGAAGGATTCGGCGTACGTGCCGTTGAGACCCTGAACCGTCACTATCGCTTCCCTGAAAACGTATCACTGCTGGATGGCGGGACCCAGGGTGTCTACCTGGTTCAGAACATCCGTGAGGCCGACATACTGGTTGTGTTCGATGCGGTGGATTACGGTCTGCCCGGCGGCACACTGAAGCGTGTAGAGGGCGACCAGGTACCGAAATTTCTGGGTGCCAAGAAAGTGAGTCTGCACCAGACCGGTTTCCAGGAGGTGCTGGCCATGGCCGATATGCTGGGTGACTACCCTGATCATCTACTGTTGATCGGTGTACAGCCGGTCCAGCTTGAGGATTATGGCGGCAGCCTGCGCCCCGAGGTGAAAGCCCAGATAGAGCCTTCCATTGCGTTGGCCCTGGAGTATCTTGCCGGATTCGGTATCCATGCCGTGGGCCGGGAAACACCACTGAACGCTGACACCTCAAGGGCCGGTGCGATAGCCGACATGGAGGCCTACGAGACCGGGCGGCCTCCGGAGAGCGAGGTTCGCAGAGATGGCGATGCACGGGTACTTGATTCATCTGAATTCGAGGTCGGTTACCGGCCTATACCCCTGGAAGGTGACGCGGTCAGCGTGGATGTGGATCAGCACCTGGAGAAATACCGCTCCGGGAGTTCCTCCTGATGTGTATCGGTATCCCCATGCAGGTTGTCGAGAGCAGCACCGGCCAGGCCTGGTGCGAGGGGATGGGCGAGCGTCGCCTGGTGGATACCCTGCTTGTAGGAGAGCAGCCCCTGGGTACCTGGCTGCTGATCTTTCTCAATAGCGCCCGTGAAGTGCTTACAGAGGAGAACGCCGAAAAGATTCGGAATGCCCTGCAGGCACTTAATCTCACCCTCCAGGGTGAAACGGATATCGGGCACCTGTTTGCCGACCTGGCAGAGCGTGAGCCGCAACTGCCCGAACACTTGCGTACTGATTCAACTAAACAACAGGCGGGAGAGTGACATGCCTTCACCCCTAATTCGTCATTTAACTGAGCAGCACCACTATCCCGTTGCAGATGAGCACAACATCGAGCAGTTGCTGAAGCAGAGTGAATGCACGGTGCTGTTCTTTACAGAGAACCCGAAGCATCACCCGGAAAGCAATGACGTGGCAGTGATACTTCCCGAACTGATGAAACGGTTCAGTGAACGAATGAGTGTCGCGGTCGTCGACCGCAATGCCGAGCAGGCACTGCGTGCACGTTACCCCTTCAATGAGTGGCCGGCCCTGGTGTTCCTGCGGGGTGAAGACTACCTGGGTGCAGTCAGCCGGGTGCAGGACTGGGATGTCTATCTTCGGGAGTTTGAGCGACTGCTCAATGCCGAACCTGTACCTGCGCCCCGTTTCAAAATCCCCGTTGTCAGTGAATCCGCCGGCAGCTGTCACTAACAGGAGACTGACTGATGACTGAGTTCCATATCCCTTCAATGAGCAGCGGTCCGGGTTCCCAACCGGCCGAGGAAGATGGTGCAGAGCTGGACATTCTGCAGTTGCCATCGGAGATGGAGACCTTCTCCACGCCGGATCTCCCGGAGCCCGAAGAGACGGTTGGGTTGACCGCCGGCATGGCAGCACTGGAGCAGTTGCAGGAGGTGCTTAACAGTTACGGTCGCTCCCGTCCGGAGGTGGATATCAGTGACCTGGATGATGCAAACCGGGCGTTGATCGACCAGGTGCTGGGCGAGGGTGAGGTGAGTGCGGTCTACTCCAATTCGTACGAGGCGCGTATTCAGGAATCGGTACTGGCCGGCATCTGGCGGGTCAAATACCTGGATCAGCATGGAGCCGTGGTGCGGGATGTTATCGAGGTGGCGCCCATCCCCAACCTGGTGGCAGGTTCGACATTCAAAGAGGCTGCCGGCCGCCTGATGCTGAAGGATGGCTCAATTCCGGAAGGTGTTTTGAATGCGCCGCCCCTGGTGTCAGAGATCAACGACAAGGTTGCCGAGTGCAGGCCCGGCAAACCACCCCACGTGATCAACCTGACCCTGCTGCCCCAGACCGAGGAGGACTTGGCTTTTCTCTCCGGGCTGCTGGGTGAGGGACCGGTGACCATTCTCTCACGGGGCTACGGCAACTGCCGCATCACCAGTACCGCAACTGAGAATGTCTGGTGGGTGCAGTACTACAACTCCCAGGATGCCAATATTCTCAACTCCCTGGAGATCGGCGGTGTTCCCGAGGTGGCGTGCGCCGCCCCTGAGGATATCCGGGACAGTGCCGAGCGCTTTGCGGAGATCATGGAGGTTTACCGGTAATGCGGGCCTTCTTCGGCGGCTCCTACGGGGGTGACAACAGCAAGATCAGTGACGCTGCACTGCTGGAGTGCAAGATCTGCTGGTATGTCTACGATCCCGCCGAAGGTGACGAGTACTGGCAGGTACCGCCGGGAACACCCTTTTCGAAACTGCCTGGACACTGGAGCTGTCCAAACTGTGATGGGAAAAAAGATGACTTCATGGTGTTGGAGGACTCCCCGTGATCTGTCCTGAATATCTGACCCGCGGCCTGGAAGAGGTCTACAACCGGATCCGCTACTCCCGCATGCAGGATATTCCCATGCTCAACCAGGTGCTGGAGGTGCAGGCGGTGGATTTCCAACTCTGGGGAGAGCGCTGCTGCGGCGTTTTGATCACGCCCTGGTTCATGAACCTGGTGCTGCTGCCCAATGAGGGTGATGAGTGGGGCGAACTGCAGCTCGGCAGCAAGCAACTCCACCGGTTTCCCTCGGGTCCCTACGAGTTCGTTCTTGGCGAGGAGGAGGGTGTTGGCCGCTACCTCAGCTGCTCCCTGTTTTCACCCATGTTCGACTTTGCAGACCAGGAGACCGCGGTGGCGGCAGCGGAGGCGGTGATGAGAGGTGTGATGGATGAGCAGAACAGGGATGCCATCAGCACAAGGGAGGGCGAGATCGCCAGGGCCTGGAAAGAGGAGCCGGAGAGCGCAGATGACCCCACCAACAGTGAGGAAGCAGAGCCTCTTACACTGACCGAGCGCATGGAAAAACCCATAAGCCGCCGGGATCTGCTTAGAGGTTCTTTTCTAGGTGACAACGGTCAATGAATAACAGATGATCATATTATCTAGTAGATGTAACAGAAGTTTAGAGTGCGAGTTGAATCATGCATGAGATGTCACTCTGCGAAGGCATACTCCAGGTCCTGGAAGATAATGCAAAAGAGCAGGGCTACAGCAAGGTAAAAACGGTCTGGCTGGAGATCGGAGAGCTCTCCGGTGTTGAGATCGAGGCGATGCGCTTCGGATTCGATGCGGTGATGAGAAACTCCCTGGCCGATGGCGCGAAGCTTGAGATCATCCGACTGCCGGGCCAGGCCTGGTGCATGCTGTGTGCAAAGAACGTAGTGGTAAAACAGCGCTTCGACGAGTGCCCTGACTGTGGCAGCTACCAGCTGCAGGTGACCGGGGGTGACGAGATGCGAATTAAAGAGCTCGAAGTGGCTTGAGAGGATAACCCAATGTGTACAGTCTGCGGATGCGGTGAAGGCGAGACCCGGATAGAGGGTCACGAGCATGACCATGAACATGAGCATGGCCATCACCACCACGACCATGAGCATCATCATGGGCATGACCACAGTCATGATCACCACCATCATCATGGTGAGCACACCCATGACTACGGCCAGGGCCCTGCGCATGCCCACGCACCGGGTCTCAGCCAGACCAAGATGGTGCAGATCGAGCAGGACATTCTCGGCAAGAACAACGAGTACGCCCACAGTAACCGGCGCTTCTTCAGCGACCACGGTATCCATACCCTGAATCTGGTATCCAGTCCCGGATCAGGTAAGACCACGCTGCTGACCCGAACGCTCAGTGATATGAAGGAAGAGCTCCCGCTGAGCGTGATCGAGGGTGACCAGCAGACAGCAAACGACGCAGACCGCATCCGTGCCACCGGGGTCAAGGCGCTGCAGATCAACACCGGCAAGGGGTGTCATCTAGACGGCCACATGGTGGGTCATGCCCTGGAGACGTTGAAGCCGGAAGATGGCGGCGTACTGTTCATCGAGAATGTCGGCAACCTGGTCTGCCCGGCCGCCTTTGACCTGGGCGAAGCACACAAGGTGGCGATCCTCTCCATCACCGAGGGTGAAGACAAGCCGGTCAAGTACCCGGACATGTTTCATGCCGCCGACCTGATGCTGCTGAACAAGATCGACCTGCTACCGTATCTCGACTTCGATGTGGAGAAATGTATCGAGTATGCCAGGCGGGTCAATCCGAAGATCAAGGTCATCAAGACCTCTGCAACCACCGGCGAAGGGATGGACGCCTGGTATCAGTGGATCAGGGCGAGCCGCCAGATGGCACTGGCAGGTCACCCCGCACTGGCCGAAAGCGCCTAGGAGTTCGAACTATGTGTCTGGCAATGCCCGCACAGGTGGTTGAAGTTGATGATGCAACCGACATGGCGACGGTCTCTCTCGGCGGTGTGCGCAAAGAGGTCTCCCTGGCACTGGTGGAGGATGTCTCGATCAACGACTATGTGCTGATCCATGTCGGCTACGCCCTGAACAAGATCAGCGAGGAGGAAGCACAGAAGACCCTCGAACTGTTCGCCGAGGCGGGGCTCGCGGCGTCATGAAGTACATCGAAGAGTTCCGCCAGCACGAACTGGCAGTGACCCTATCAAAGGCCATTGCTTCAGAGGCCGATCCCGATCGCCAGTACAACCTGATGGAGTTCTGCGGCGGTCACACCCATGCCATATTCCGCTACGGCGTGCAGGACCTGATGCCGGACAATGTGCGTTTCGTACACGGCCCCGGCTGCCCGGTCTGCGTGCTGCCCATCGCCCGCATCGACAACGCCATCGAACTGGTGGAGCGCCACGATGTGATTCTCTGCACCTACGGCGACATGCTGCGGGTGCCGGCCAGTGGACGCAAGAGCCTGATCAAGGTGAAGGCAGATGGCGGCGATGTACGCATGGTCTACTCCACCCAGGACGCCCTGCGCATTGCACGTGAAAATCCCGATCGCCAGGTAGTCTTCTTCGCCATCGGTTTCGAGACCACAACACCACCCACCGCGGTGGCGCTGAAGCAGGCTAGGGCTGAAGGGCTGCAGAACTTCTCGGTCTTCTGCAACCACGTGCTCACACCGGCGGCGATACAGAATATTCTGGAATCACCAGAAGTGCGCGAACTGGGCAGTGTCTCTATCGACGGTTTCTTCGGTCCCTCCCATGTCAGCTCGGTGATCGGCAGCCGTCCCTACGAGTTTTTTGCCGAAGAGTTCGGCAGACCGGTGGTGATCGCCGGCTTCGAGCCTTTGGATGTGATGCAGTCCGCCCTGATGCTGATCCGTCAGCTTAACGAGGGCCGGCACGAGGTGGAGAACGAGTATACCCGGGTGGTCACCCGCGAGGGGAACCTCAAGGCCCAGTCACTGGTGGCAGAAGTGCTGGAGCTGCGCCGTTCATTCGAGTGGCGGGGCCTGGGCCTGGTGCCCTACAGTGCGCTGAAGATCAAACAGGCCTATGCCGACTATGATGCAGAGCGTCGCTTTGATCTGCATGAGAGTAATGCCACAGATGTGAAAGGGTGTGAATGTCCTGCAATTCTGCGAGGCACAAAGAAACCTACCGACTGCAAACTGTTCGGTACCGTCTGTACCCCTGAAAACCCGATGGGTTCATGCATGGTCTCCTCCGAAGGGGCCTGTGCCGCCTACTGGACCTATGGACGTTTCCGCAACCAGAATTCTGAGCAGAGTAGCAATAAGGAGTCTGCCGCATGAGTGCCGTGGTAAAACGTTTTCCCCAGCGTCTTGATACCCGCAAGGGCACTGTCGACATGACCCACGGCAGCGGTGGCCGCGCCATGGCCCAGTTGATCGACGCGCTGTTTGTAAAATACTTCGACAACGATCTGTTGCGCCAGAGCAACGACCAGGCGGCATTCGACGTTGATGCAGGGCGCATGGTGATGAGTACCGATGGCCATGTCATTTCACCGCTCTTCTTTCCCGGGGGCGATATCGGCGGTCTAGCGGTTCACGGTACGGTCAACGATGTGGCCATGTCCGGCGCCAAGCCCCTCTATCTCTCCGCCGGTTTTATCCTGGAAGAGGGCTTTCCCCTGGCCGATCTGGAGCGCATTGTGGAGAGCATGGCCAGGGCTTCCAAAGAGGCAGGTGTACCGGTGGTGACCGGTGATACAAAAGTGGTGGAGAAGGGCAAGGGAGACGGCGTGTTCATCACCACTACCGGTGTGGGTGTTGTCCCCAAGGGGGTGAACATCTCCGGTGACCGGGCAGAACCGGGTGACGTGATCCTGGTCAACGGCACCATGGGGGATCACGGTGTGGCGATCATGTCGAGCCGTGAGAACCTGGAGTTCGAGACCACTATTGAATCTGACTCCGCATCCCTGCATTCCCTGGTGGCAGAGATGGTTGAAGTGGCCCCTGATATACGCTGCCTGCGTGACCCGACCCGGGGTGGCCTGGCCACCACCCTGAATGAACTGGCCATGCAGTCCGGTGTCGGTATGCGACTACGCGAGACCGATATACCTGTAAAACCCCAGGTGGCCGCGGCCTGCGAATTGCTGGGGCTCGATCCTCTCTATGTTGCGAACGAAGGCAAACTGATCTGTATCTGTCCTGCTAAAGATGCCGAGGCTCTATTAAAGGCCATGAAGAGTCACCCCCTGGGTGGAGATGCCTCGATAATCGGTGAAGTGGTTGAGGATGAACACAACTTCGTGCAGATGGAGACTGCATTCGGCGGCAGCCGCGTGGTTGACTGGATAGCTGGTGAACAGCTGCCGAGGATTTGCTGAGTTTTGTTTCCTCTCCCTTTGAGGGCGAGGATTAAGGTGAGGGTGAACCAATACAGGGAAGCCTAAATGGACTTAACAAACCGTGCCAGGGAGTTAAGGCGCAACCAGACGGATGCAGAGCAACTGCTTTGGCGAAGCCTGAAAAGCAGGCAGCTGAATGGGTATGAATTCAGACGACAGTTCCCGGTCCATCCGTACATTGTGGACTTTGCATGTCTTTCGGAAAATCTGATTGTTGAACTGGATGGTGGTCAGCATACAGAGCAGCTGGATTACGATGAAAAGCGAACGGCTTTTCTTGAAAGCAAGGGTTACAGGGTTATTCGGTTTTGGAACAACGAGGTGTTGAATCAATTGCCAGATGTAGTTGAAGAGATTGCACGGCAGTTGGGTATAAATTCGTCAGCATGAGATTGGCACCATATTGTTCCCTCTCCCTATGAGGGAGAGGGCTAGGGTGAGGGTGAATCGGTTATTTTATATTCCCCTCACCCCAACCCTCTCCCCACATGGGGAGAGGGAGCCGAAATTTAAGCCATCGTTCCCTCTCTTAACATGGGGAGAGGGAGCCGAAATTTAAGCCATCGTTCCCTCTCTTAACATGGGGAGAGGGAGCCGAAATTTAAGCCATCGTTCCCTCTCTTAACATGGGGAGAGGGAGCCGAAATTTAAGCCATCGTTCCCTCTCTTAACATGGGGAGAGGGAGCCGAAATTTAAGCCATCGTTCCCTCTCTTAACATGGGGAGAGGGAGCCGAAATTTAAGCCATCGTTCCCTCTCTTAACATGGGGAGAGGAAGCCGAAATTCATGCCACTGCTTCCTCTCCTCATGGGGAGAGGGAGTTCAGACACCACAGGTATAGAGACTTAAACTGATGCGTATCCTATTCCTCTGCCACAGCTTCAACAGCCTTACCCAACGGCTCTTCGTTGAGTTGCAGGCAGCTGGACATGAGGTCTCGGTGGAGTTCGACGTCAACGACGAAGTGACCACCGAAGCGGTAACGCTTTTTCAGCCTGACCTGGTTCTTGCCCCCTTTCTGAAACGCGCCATACCGGAGACGGTCTGGCGCCACAATGTATGCCTGGTGGTACACCCGGGTATTGTGGGTGATCGCGGGCCCTCGGCCCTGGACTGGGCCATGCTCAATGGCGAAAGCCGCTGGGGTGTGACCGTGCTACAGGCCAACGCGGAGATGGATGCGGGTGACATATGGGCAAGTGTGGAATTTCCCATGCGCGATGCCACCAAGGCCAGTATCTACCGCAACGAGGTGACAGAGGCAGCAGTTGCGGCCGTCTTGATGGCCCTGGAACGTTTTGGGCAGGAGGGTTACGCACCAACCCCCCTGGACTACAAGAGTCCGGCGGTGCAGGGTCAACTCAGACCCCTGATGAAACAATCGGATCGCGCCATCGACTGGAGCCGGGATGATACTCGAACAGTACTGCGCAAGATCCGCTGCGCGGACGGTTTTCCCGGCGTAAAAAATTCTCTCAACGGACGCGACCTGTTTCTCTACGATGCACATCCCGAACCTTCACTGAGAGGCGAACCTGGAGAGTTGATCGGTGTCAGCGGCCCGGCGGTCTGTCGTGCCACCATCGATGGAGCGGTCTGGATCGGACACCTGAGAGACCCCGCTGGCGAACACCCGTTCAAGCTTCCGGCGGTGAAGCTGCTCTCTGATGAGATTGCAGGGCTGCCTGTTATCGAGCCTACCGGGAACAGCGGCTACCGGGAGACCTGGTACCGAGAACAGAACGGTGTCGGCTACCTGCAATTTCCCTTCTACAACGGCGCCATGAGCAGTGAACAGTGTGACCGGCTGCGTGCTGCCTACTGCGAAGCGAGAGAGCGGAATACGCGGGTCATTGTGCTCATGGGTGGTGAGGACTTCTGGTCCAACGGCATGCACCTGAACCGGATAGAGGCGGCCGAGAGCGCGGCAGACGAGTCCTGGAAGAATATCAACGCCATTGATGACCTGGCGAAAGAGATCATCAATACCTCCAGCCACATTACGGTCAGTGCCGTTGCCGGCAATGCAGGCGCAGGCGGAGTCTTTCTTGCCCGTGCCGCCGACCGGGTATGGCTCAGGAGCGGGGTGATACTGAATCCGCACTACAAGGATATGGGCAATCTCTACGGCTCGGAGTACTGGAGCTACCTGATGCCCCGTTACGCCGGAGAGGATCATGCCCTGCGTATCAGTCAGGGGCGTCTGCCCATGGGCAGTAGTGAAGCGGTTGATCTGGGGTTGGCCGATGCCCGCTTTGCCGATCACCAGGCGAGTTTCAACCGTGAAGTGGAAGAGCGGGCCGAAAGGCTTGCCGCATCTGCCGAACTGGAGCGTATGCTGCTTGAAAAAAGCCAGCGCCGGGATGCGGATGAAGCCGTTAAACCCCTCGAGCAGTACCGTGCAGAAGAGCTGGAGAAGATGCATCTCAACTTCTACGGTTTCGATCCCAGCTATCACGTGGCCCGTTACAACTTTGTCTACAAGATACCCAAGTCAAGAACGCCCTTGACCATCGCAAAACATCGACGGGTGTCCAAATTGAGGAACGCCTCATGAGTACCTTACCGACCGTGTTGATTGTGGATGACGAGGTGCGAAGCCTCGAAACCCTGACCCGGATTCTGGATGAGAGCTTCGACGTCAAGACAGCGAGCAACGTGTTTGAAGCCGAAAAGATCCTGGAAGAGGAGTGGGTGCATATCATCCTGTGCGATCAGCGCATGCCTGAGATGACCGGCGTTGAGTTCCTGAAAAAGGTGCGGGTGCAGTGGCCGGACGTGATCCGAATGATCATCTCCGGCTATACGGATTCAGAAGACATCATCACGGCCTTGAACGAGGCGGGCATCTACCACTTTATCCGCAAACCCTGGCATCCGGATTCACTGATGCTGACCTTGCAGAATGCAGCCCGGCTGTTTCAGCTTCAGCGTGAGAATGAACTGCTGGCCATCGAGCTCAAGGCGGTACCCGGCCAGCTTGAAACGGGCATGGCGGAGAAGCGTGCGGGCCTGCGTGAAAGCTACCAGTGTGATGACGGAATAGTCCGTGCACCGGAGAGCGTCATGAACGCAGTGTGTGAAAAGGTACGCAAGATTGCTCCCTATGACGTATCGGTGCTGTTGGCAGGTGAGTCCGGTACCGGCAAGGAGCTGGTAGCCAGGGCGCTGCACTACAACAGCCTGCGCTGGGACAAACCCTTCGTGGTGGAGAACTGCGGCGCACTGCCCGATGAACTGCTGGAGAGTGAGCTGTTCGGCTACAAACGCGGTGCCTTCACCGGTGCTGTGGAAGACCGGACCGGCCTGTTTGAACGTGCCACCGGTGGTACCGTGTTTCTGGATGAGATCGGTGAAGTCTCTCCGGCTTTCCAGGTGAAACTGTTGCGTGTACTGCAGGAGGGTGAAATCCGCCCCCTGGGCAGCGGCAAGACCCGCAAGGTGGATGTGCGTATCATCGCCGCCACCAACCGCGACCTGGAGACAGAGGTGCGCGAGGGGCGGTTCAGGGAGGATCTCTACTACCGCCTGGCAACGGTTACCGTCAGTCTGCCCCCCCTGCGTGAGCGGCTCACCGATATCCCGATACTGGCCAATGCGCTGTTGACCAGTGCCATGGAAGATCTGGGTAAGCGTGTCCAGGGATTCAGCCATGAGGCCCTGGTCTGCATGGGTGCCTACCACTGGCCTGGTAATGTACGTGAACTGCAGAACGAGATCAGTCATATGCTGGTGATGGGCGAGCAGGATCTGCTGGGCGCCGAACTGCTCTCAGCCCGGGTGCTGCATGCAGCGCCGGAAGAGGATGAGTCGGTGCTGGGACTGTTGACCGGTCTCGACGGTAATCTCAAGGCTCGTGTCGAGTCCCTGGAGGCGCGTATCCTTAAAGAGACCCTGATACGCCACCGTTGGAATAAAAGCCGGGCGGCCAAGGAGCTGGGGCTGTCACGTGTCGGCCTGCGCAGCAAGCTGGAGCGTTACGGCCTGGAGAAGGTAGAGCAGATCGATCAGACAGGCACCGAGTAGAATCAGTCTGGTTAGTAGCGGAGGCAGTATGAACAAGGAAGCGAAACTTCATGAAGGGGGGGGGCTGATCGACAAGATCGGTGCCTCCGATACCCTTGACCTGGATTCCACCACGGAATCTGCCTGGATCGAGGTGATCCACAAGATGGACTCGGTCTACGCCGACCTGGTCCACTACCAGGTGGAGCTTGAAGAGAAGAACCTGGCCCTGGAGGATGCCCACAAGTTCATCCAGAGCGTACAGTCCGCCATGACTGATGTGCTGATCGTCTGTGATGTTCAGGGACGTATTGAAGAGGTCAACAAGGCCCTGGAGGTTCTGACAGGAAAGACCCAGAAGGAGCTGGTGGGCAAACCCTTCGGCATCCTGTTCGGCAATGAATCGCAATCCCTGGTGGCACAGTTTCCGGACAAGATCCGTTCCGACACCATCGTCGATTGCGAGGTCAGCCTGCTGGACGGAGAGGGGGTCTCCGCACCCCTGGCCATGAACTGTTCATCACGTTTCGATCACGATGGGCGACTGGTGGGTATGGTCATCATCGGTCGCCCCGTGGGTGAACTGCGCCGCGCCTACGATGAGCTCAACAAGGCCCACCAGGAACTTCAGCAGACCCAGCAGCAGTTGGTCCAGTCCGAGAAGATGGCCTCCCTGGGTCGCCTGGTGGCCGGTGTAGCCCATGAATTGAACAACCCGATCAGTTTTGTCTTCGGTAACATGCATGCGTTGAAACGTTACGGCCAGCGCATTACCCGCTACATCAGTGCAATCGACAGCAAGATTCCTCCTGAAGAGCTGATGAAGCTGCGCCAGGAGCTGAAGATCGATGCCGTGATGAAGGATATCGGGTCACTGATCGACGGCACCATGGAGGGAGCTGAACGGGTCAGTGATATCGTGCAGGATCTGCGCCGTTACTCCGGTGCCCAGAAAGAGCTCCCCGGCGTGGTTGATCTGCCCAGGGTGATCGAGACTGCCGTACACTGGGTAAGCAAGGCCGCACGCATCAAACCCAACGTGGAATATGATCTTCCCGGACATTTCGAAGTCACCACCTGCAAGGGACAACTGCACCAGATTCTGGTCAATCTCGTTCAGAATGCGGTGGATGTGCTGGAGGGCCGGGAGGATGCCAAGATCGTGGTCGGCTGCAGTCAGGAGAACAAACACGCGCTGATTACCGTATGGGATAATGGCCTGGGTATTTCAGGTGATCCGATAACCCGGGTGTTCGATCCCTTCTTTACCAGCAAACCCGTGGGGGAGGGCACCGGACTCGGACTCTATATCAGTTATGGACTGGCAGCTGATCTCGGCGGAGAGCTCACGGTGGCCAATCACCCTGACAGCGGTGCACAGTTCACCCTGAAGCTGCCAATGGAGCCCGTGAAGTGAGTAACTCCCGTAATCTTCTCTGGTTGCAATCCGGTGGCTGCGGAGGCTGTTCCCTTTCGCTGTTCAATGCTGAGTCTCCAGGTATGCTGACTTCCCTGGAGAGTGCGGGTATCAACCTGCTCTGGCACCCCTCGATCGCTGAGCAGTCAGGTAACGAACTGCTCGAATTGCTGGAATCCATACGAAAAGACGAGGTACCCCTGGACCTGCTCTGTCTTGAAGGTTCTGTCATACGCGGCCCAAACAACAGCGGTGGATTCCATCAGCTGGCCGGTACCGGGCGCAGCATGAAGAACTGGCTTGATGAGCTGGCCCAGAAAGCCAGGCAGGTGATTGCCGTGGGAACCTGTGCTGCCTATGGCGGTATTACCGCGGGGGGTGACAACTTCATTGATGCATGCGGCCTGCAGTATGAAGGGGTGACAGAGGGAGGACTGCTCGGCGCCGGTTTCAGATCCGGGGCGGGTCTTCCGGTAATCAATATTGCGGGTTGCCCAACCCACCCCAACTGGGTTCTGGAAACCCTGGCCCAGGTTGCGGCCAATGATTTCACCCCGGACGATATGGATGACCTGGGGCGGCCCAGAAGCTATGCAGATCACCTGGTGCACCACGGCTGCCCACGCAATGAGTACTATGAATTCAAGGCCAGTGCCGGAAAGCCATCGGACCTGGGCTGCATGATGGAACACATGGGCTGCCTGGGCACCCAGGCCCATGCTGATTGCAATACCCGGCTGTGGAACGGAGAGGGTTCCTGCCTGCGCGGTGGTTATGCCTGCATCAACTGCACGGCACCGGGCTTTGAAGAGCCGGGTCACACCTTTGTTGAGACCCCGAAAATTGCCGGTATCCCAATCGGCCTGCCAACGGATATGCCCAAGGCGTGGTTCGTCGCCCTGGCATCACTCTCAAAGGCTGCAACTCCCGCCCGTCTGCGGGAGAATGCGGTGCAGGATCATATCAAGGTTTCACCCACCACGCGCAAGGGGGATAAGCGATGACCCGCAGGGTTGTTGGACCATTTAACAGGGTCGAAGGTGACCTTGAGGTGCAGCTTGAAATAGAGCAGGGCAGCATCCGGGATGCACGTGTTGTTTCCCCGATGTATCGCGGCTTTGAAAACATGCTGCATGGTCGTGATCCCCGGGATGCCCTGGTCTATACCCCGCGTATATGCGGCATCTGTTCCGTATCCCAGTCTGTTGCTGCCGCAAAAGCCATTGCAGATGCCCAGGGTATTGCCCCTCCGCCAAACGGTGAGTATGCCACCAGCCTCGTACTGGCCAATGAGAACGTGGCCGATCACCTGACCCACTTCTACATGTTCTTCATGCCGGATTTCGCCAGAGATGAATACAGGAACCAGCCCTGGTTCGGCAATACAGCCCAGCGCTTCAAAGCGCTGAAGGGTTCCGCCTCTGCAGAGATGCTTCCGGTCCGTGCAGAGTTTCTTCACCTGATGGGGTTGCTGGCTGGAAAGTGGCCCCATAGCCTGGCGATACAGCCGGGAGGTACCACACGGGCCATCGAGGTACAGGAGAAACATCGCATACTCACTATTCTGTACAGCTTTCGCCGCTTTCTTGAAAAGACCCTGTTTGGTGATCGGCTTGAGCGTATCGCTGCCCTTGATTCTGCACAGGCGCTTGATTCATGGAGGGATGAGGGCGCAGTCGAAAGCAGTGATTTTCGCCACTTTCTCGCCATAGCGGAAGCTTTGCAACTTGACACCCTGGGCAGGGCATCTGATCGTTTCATGAGTTACGGTGCCTATGAACAGCCAGAGGGGCATCTGTTTCAAAAAGGGCTCTGGCACGGTGCCACTGCCAGCCTTGATCCGGATAAAATCGTCGAGGATGTCTCACACAGCTGGATGACGCCCGGTGATGGCGCAAAACACCCCTGGGATGGTGTAACCCAACCCGACATGGCGATTGAAGAGGGGTACAGCTGGTGTAAGGCACCCAGGTTGGACGGAGAGGTTGTCGAGGTTGGTGCAGTAGCGAGGCAGGTGGTAGATGGCCATCCCCTGATTCGCGACCTTGTAGCTCAAAGCGGTGGCAATGTCCGCAACCGGGTCATTGCACGGCTGCTGGAGATCGCCAGGGTGACCATTGCAATGGAACAGTGGGCAGGGAAGTTAATACCAAGGGAGCCTTTTTGTAACCAAGCTCCCATCCCCGATGAGGCACGGGGCAGCGGTATGGTTGAAGCCGCCAGGGGAAGTCTTGGGCACTGGGTGCGGATCAAGAAAGGGCGCATCCTCAACTACCAGATCATCGCCCCCACCACCTGGAACTTCTCTCCCCGTGATTCAGAAGGGGTGCCTGGCGCCCTGGAGCAGGCCCTGACCGGTACACCGGTGGCGGAAGAGGAGAAAAACCCGGTTTCAGTTCAGCACATTGTGCGTTCCTTCGATCCCTGCATGGTCTGCACGGTCCATTAGCATAACTTGTTGAATAATAAGTGAGAAATAAAGTTGTGTCATAATTCTTCCTGAATTGGTAACTATTCACCTTCTCTTGGCATAGACCGTACGGATTAGCGGACAGATAGCCCTAGTGAGTACTATAATAATGGTAAATAATATGATTATGAGTTATATATACCAATATAATAGTAATAGGTGGTTGATGTGGATTATCTGGAAACGATAGGCTCACAGTTACGCACGGCACGAAAGAGGCGATTTCCCAACGATGATCTCAAGAGCTTTGCCCTGCGCATCGGCGTCAGCAGGGCCACGCTGCAGAAGATGGAAAAGGGGGATATGAGCGTGGGGCTGGGGAAATACTTTGCAGCAGCCAGGGTGTTGGGTCTGGAAGCGAACTTTGACGGCCTGTTTCGGATGAAAGAGAGTCTGTTTGATGACTAAAGGCCGATATGATCTCTATGTGAATATCCAGGGGATGGGCATCGTCCAGGCGGCTGATTGTGTGGTGGTGGAAGAGAAGGGGGTGTTGAGCGATTTCGGTCTTCGCTATCGGGAAGCGTTTCTTGCCCAGCCGGGTGCCTTTTCACTGGACCCTGCCCAGCTCCCCCTCGGTGAAGGCCCCTTTGAATTGAGCTGTCGGGGTGGCATGCCGGGCCTCATCGACGACTACCTGCCCGATGCCTGGGGGAGGCGGGTGCTGGCGCATCTGGCCTTCTATCGTGATCGCAAGGAGTACAACGCCCATAGCGTGATCGACGCACTCTCCATGATCGGGCACAGCCGAATTGGTGCGCTCTGCATCGTCGAGCAGGGGGCGTCTCCCTTTTTTGATCCGGGCGTCGATATTGCCTGCCTGGAAAAAGCCGAAGCGGCCGCGCAGCAGGTTGATGCCACGGATTTCAGAGAGGTGTCGGTCGATGAGATGAGTCTGCTGTATCTGGCCAATAATGGCACCGGCGTGGGAGGTGCAAGACCCAAGGCGCTGGTGTGTGAGGCGGGGCGAAACTATATCGCCAAGTTCAACCGCCTGAGCCAGGACCCATTCAATAATGCGCGGATTGAGCTGGCCTGTCTGGTGATGGCCAACAGTGCCGGTATTGACACGCCGGCGGCGAAGGTGCGCACCGGAATCAATGGCCGGGAGGTGCTGCTTGTCGAGCGCTTCGATGTCAACGAAGACGGGACACGCAATCATCTTGTCAGTATCAATGCCCTCTTGAAAGAGCCCCACTCCCAGCGGGATGTGGGGCGCGCTTTTCGCTATGATGACATCCGCAGCGTGCTCCAACAACGCTCCGGGCGGATCGAGCCGGATCTGCAACAGCTTCTGAAACGGATGCTGTTCAATCGCATGATCAACAATACGGATGATCATGAGCGAAATTTCAGTCTGCTCTATGACGGTGAGTGTTTTGCCTTTGCACCGGCCTACGACATGATTCCATCTGTCGAGCGCGGCGCCTATCATGCAGCCGGCTTTCAGTTCAGCCCGTTACCTCCGAGGCCCACGGAGGCCGCCCGGTTGGGAAAAGTGTTTGGCTTGCCCAAGGCCGTGGTGGCCCGCTGTGCCGAGGTGGTGCGGGCCGC
Source organism: Sedimenticolaceae bacterium (assembly GCA_965224515.1). GTDB lineage: Bacteria > Pseudomonadota > Gammaproteobacteria > Chromatiales > Chromatiaceae > Sedimenticola_A. The sequence continues at coordinate 3,700,164 of OZ245051.1, read as the reverse complement.
CGGAGCGCAATGGCATGATATAGCCCAGGAGTGTGGGGTCGAAGAGCGTGAGGCAGATCGCGTACAGTCACTCTTTCATCTTTGAGGTGTTTTTCGGTCCGTCTTCAACCCTGAAAGCTGTGTCCCTAAACCCCGACTTGGAAGCCATCAGGATGCACGACCATTTGACCCACACAGATACCTGAACCGGGCAGGCTTAGGCATACTCAGGCGTATCCGAATCCAGCGATAAGTGTTTGATTTTATTGGGCTGGATTTGGCCGTTTTTTTTTACGGACATCAATTCTTGAAGGGGATCTTAACCATTTGATAAATTAAGAAATTATCTGGGGCCCGTAAACCCACATGGTCTGCACGGTACATTGATACAGGCGGTTTATAGCTCGCTGCAGGTTGTCAGAGTGGAAGCACTTAACAGCTGTTTTGACTATTTCACTTCATCCAGGCGTTTTCGCCCTTTTGACAACTGAACGCTGATGATTTTCAGTTCCAGGTTTAGGTGCTTGCGCTTTTTCGGATCTGTCTCTTTGGCCAGTTTCTTTTGAAGCTTGACCTCTTTCTCTTCAAGCTTTTCCAATAAGCTGCTTAACGCATCACAATGGGATTTGTTTTTCTTTCCATCCTTGGTCAGACATGCCTTTACTTTTTTTACCAACTTCTCCAGGCCCATCTCTTACTACCTCCCCTGATGATTGTTTGTGTATCCCCGGTATCTATATTCAGGGGTTATCTGTTTGATCTGCTGTTGAAATTGCCTTTTCCGCCATGCGCCGGGAAAAATTATAGATGCGTTTCTGCTTTTCGATGATATCGATCTCGATGGTATAGGCAGGAATTCTGTTTGGTTCTTCTGCCACCAGCCGCTCTGCCTGGTGGGCTTCAGCAGAATTAGCCAGGTTAGCAATCTCCTGTTTCATGTTGATGACCACCTCGGCAGCTTCCCTGTTGATTTGAGAAACCGCCTGTATTGCAGCACCGAGGGCCTTCTGGATTGCCTGGTGAAAATCGGTGAGAACCTTTCTGGTGGGCTGGCTGATGGAAACTCCCGTATCGATACGCTGATTCCCAAGCACAACCATGTTGGTTTCAATCGTATCACCGATGTTTTCCAGCTCGTTCACCGCGGCCATCAGGTCGAGGAACTCCTGGGTCTGGGTATCTGACAGGGAGCCCTTACTGATACGTCCCATGTACTCGATGATCTGTTCGTAGAGGACATCCACCTCATCGTCCATCGCGTGGATTTTCCTCAGTGTGGCCTTGTTGCCGCTCAGGATGGCCGGCATGATCTGGCTCAGCATGCGCTGGACGATCTCGCCCATGTGCAGCACTTCGAGACGAACACGGTCAAGGGCAAGGGACGGCGTGGAGAGAAGCTCCTCGTCGAGATACTTGGCTCTGACTTCCAATACCTCTTCTTCCAGTGGTTTATCTGGAATCAGCCATTCAACAATACGTGCAAACTGGGTGGTCAGCCCGATGAAGATGAGAGTGTTGGCAATGTTGAAAATGGTGTGCGCGTTGGCGATCTGTCGTGGCGTCTCGGCGCCGACACGATCCATACCCGTCAATTCCGGGTAGGTGGGTGATATTGATATCACTATCTCCGCCAGTTGTGGAATGAACATGAACCAGAGTACAACACCAGCTACATTGAACAGGACATGGACGCCGGCGGCCCGTATTGCCTCTCGGGATTTACCAATGGAGGCGAGTAGGGCGGTTATACAGGTACCGATGTTGGCGCCGAATGCCAGGGCGATACCGGCAGGCAGGGTTATCAGCCCCTGGGTCGCCATCACGATGACAATACCGGTTGTTGCCGATGAGGATTGAATCAACCCCGTGAAGGCTGCCGCCACCATTATACCGATAAGAGGGTTCTCCATCTGGACCATCAGGTCAAGAAACGGCTCGTAACTGCGTAGCGGGCGCATGGCGTCGCTCATTACACTCATACCGTAGAAAACAAGTCCCAGGCCCATGAGCATGGTGCCGTACTGTTTAATACGGTCATTCTTTGAGATGAACAGCATGGAGAAACCAACGCCGATCATCAGCAGAGCTGCCTTGGTCACCTTGAAGGCAACGATCTGAGCCGTGATCGTGGTGCCGATATTGGCGCCCATGATAATGCCGACTGATTGGGAGAGGGACATCAGACCGGCAGAGATGAACCCTACAACCAGTACCGTGGTGACGGAGGATGACTGGATGATAGCTGTAACAAATGCTCCGGTAATCGCCCCCATCATGCGGTTTGCCGTCAGCTTGGCGAGGATCTTTTTCATCCTGTCGCCGGCTACTGCCTTGAGGGATTCGGCCATCTGTTCCATACCGAACAGGAAGAGAGCAAGTCCGCCAAACAGCTTCATGCCCATCACGCCCCACTCCATCACCTGGGTATTTTCAGTGGCGGCAAAAGAGGGAAGGGCAGTGAATGTTGCAACAATCCCGGCTACCAGGATCAGTGAAAGTCGTACTTGGGGATTTGTTGATGAGATTAAATTATTTATATGCACAGTGGTTACTCCACCGAGCAGTTATCGGATTTCACGATAGTGAGAGGGATTGAGCAGAGGCGGGCCACTTCATCCACCGTTGAACCGAGCAGCATCCGTTTCCATCCTCTATTGCCCTTGCCGCCCATGATGATCATTGATGCATCTTTCATTTCGGCGACCTGGAGAATCTTTGTTGCCGGCAGTCCGATAACCAGCATTGTCTCTATCTTCTTCAGCTGCTTGATCCTCGGGTACCTGTTGACAATATCCTTTATAAACTCATCAAACAGTTCCTGGGCCTTATCCTCGATTCGGAACAGATCTTTCTTCTTCGTGAATTTACTGTAGTAGCCGGGCATGTCTGCCGGGTCATGCACTACATGAAGAGCGATCACAGGTTGCTGCAGGCAATCAGTCAATTCACAGCTCTTCAGCAGGGCCGCTTCTGAACATGATGAGAAATCCACCGGCACCAGAATAGGATGATTATTCTTCTTGCTGTTCATCTCCTTGCCCCTCAATCAGCCATTCAATGAATGTATAGATAACTATCGGGTTTCACAAGTCTGCAGAGCGATAAAGCACTCCCCGGTGGCTCCATGCGTGAATAATCAGATGCATGGAGCCAGTCAGGTTAGGAAAATTACTGTAATTGATTAAGATTTCTTTAGCTTCTTCAGTGCTTTTAAACCCTTTTTCCGTTGGACAAAGATGATATCCAGATCCTTTTGGATCTTTTTCTTATCTTTTGTGTTTTTCTCTTTATCCAACTTCCCTTTCAGGTTGTGCTGCTTCTTCTTGAGTTTTTTCAGAACCTCTTTGATAGAGTCCATCTGGTCGCGTTGCTTTTTCTTGTCCGCGTCAAGGTACTCGTTGACTCTTTTTATGAGCTTTGGTGTTTTCATTATTATCCTCTAGTCTGCGCGCTGCAGATCACGCTCCCGAACTTCGGCAACGTCTTTATCATCAAGTGCGATAATACGCTCTGCATCTTTCATTGCCTGGTCGCCGGTGGAAAACAGAACCTCTCCCATCTGCACCAGGTTTTTGGTTACATCATAGGCATAAGCAGAATCGTTCATGAGTGATGTGGCCATCAACGGTGTGATTTTCTCCTCACGGATAAGCGCTTCGAGAACTCCATTCACGGTGGAGTCGTTCTCTTCCATTTCCAGTTTCATTACATCGAGAGAGAGGATGCTGGTCGGATCACTGCCTTCCTGCCTTACTTCTCCCAGACGGCGCATGACCGAACCAAGATAAATACGAATCTTGTTGTATTCAGAGCTGATATGTTCGTTGTCAGAGACCATGTACTGAGCCATGTTTTTATGCATGTGCTTGGTGTCCTTGATCGCCTCGGCAATATCACGCCCGGCGGCACGGAGGGCAAACAGTTCGTCTGCCTGTTCAGGATCCATGGTGGTCTGTGCACGGCTGATGAAATTGATGATGTCGCTGTACAGCCCCTTAACGTTCTTTTCGTACTCGTCATCTATATTTATCGGCATGACCGATGAGGACTCGGCAGCTACCTCTTCCAGTTTTTTGTCCGAGAGAATGTCGTGCCTGTGCAGGCTGAGTCCATGAGCGATGATCTCAAAAGCGTTGTCGTAGAGGTGTAAAGTCTCCTTGCGTACAGCCTCGATTGCGGTATCCGGCAACTCGATGGCAGAGTCGTTCAAGTACTTGGGTACGGCAATAGATACCTCTTTCTCCGGCATCGTGCGCATCAGGAAATTGACCAGTGTCCCGATGAAAGGGAGCATTGCCAGAATTCCGATGCTGTTGAAGATACTGTGGAACACGGCGAGTTTAAGGGTGTAATTGTCATCTGCAATGCCGACATTCTTACTGATCCAGTCCACGGCATCAGCAATCTGGTAGATGAAGGCGATTGCGATAATTGCCGTGACCAGGTTGAAAATCAGGTGGGCGCCGGCAAGTTGTTTTCCCTGCACGTTTGAACTCATGGAGCCCAGAATAGCCGTGATGGTGGTACCGATATTGGCGCCAATTGCCAGTGCAAGGGCGTTTTCGTAGGTGATCTGTTGTGCCGCCAGTGCGGTGATGATGATGACCAGGGTGGCATGGCTCGACTGCATGACTACAGTGGCAAACACCCCAATCAGGGTGAACAGGAGGAGGCCGGGGTAACCTGCCACGGCAAATGCCGTCAGATCAATGGTGTCACGAAAGGCTTCAAAACCCTCTTTCATATGATGAATGCCCAGAAAGAGGAAACCGAGGCCGGCCAGGATATAGCCGAAACCTTTCAGGTTCTTCGATTTCTGGAACACCATGACGATGCCAAACACCAGCATCGGCATGGCGTAGGCTGACAATTTGACCTTCAGGCCAAAACCGGCAATCAGCCAGGCACCTGTGGTAGTGCCGAGGTTGGCGCCGAAGATGATACCGATACCGGCCGCCAGCCCGATCAGGCCTGCGCTGAGGAAGGAGATGGTGATCACTGATACCAGTGAGCTGGACTGCATTATCGTAGTGCTGATAACGCCGAAGCTTAGCGACTTCCAGGTGCTGTTGGTTGTTTTACGCAGGAGGCGCTCAAGCAGGCCTCCGGTAAATGCCTTGAAACCTTCTTCAAGAAACAGCATGCCGAACAGGAAAATGGCAACACCTGCAGAAATTTCCTTGAAGTTAGGGCTGATCCAGAACCCGTAGGCAAGTATCAATAGTATCGTAGGTAAGAGGATTTTACGGATCATTCAGGCCATTTCCCTTATAAATTTTGAGCTAAAAAGAGTGCCCTGTGCTTTCCGGACAACGCACATTGGGGTACTCACAACAGATTTCACACGGAGCGACAGACAGGAGCACCGAAGGAGGCGGAAGCCTCGCGCAGTGCAGCTGCATCCAAGCGGTCCCTATTAGGCAACAATTTCCGCAGGATCACATTGAGGTGCGTCATAAAACGGTAATAAAACTGTAATAAAGCAGTCAGTATAACCTTTTTCGTCGCTTATAACCCCAAAATCATACCTATTCAGTCAGTTTTGATAGCGTTGATCAGGGGAGTCAGGTGCTCCACCGGGTAGCGGAACGGGCGCAGACGCTCCCCAACCTGGGCCATGACGCCGATCCACTCCTCATCACTGCCATAGAGCACGTAGTGATTGTCGATCTCGCCAACCCTTTCCCAGAGGGTCTCGTGGTTGGTAAGGGGTGTATGACCCACGATGACCGGGGTTTCCGGTGACAGATCGAAATATTTGCGGAATTTCTTTATTTCCCGCTTGAAATATCCCGAGGGCTTGTTGGGGCGGCGAATACGGTTGTTTGTCACTTCCTTCATCAGTTTTGGATAGTTGCAGATGTTGATCAGCTCCTGGCGGGACGTGGAACTGGTTGGCGGTCCGGCATGACAGGCGAGAAAATTGTCGGAATAGGCGATATACGGCAGCAGGTCATAGAAGCGGGCCATCTGGTCCCTGTACGCCTTGCCTCTTCTCTTAACCAGTGCCTTTTCCCAAAGCAGTCCCTGGGGAACACCCCGTTTTCCGATCTCATCAGAGAAACTGTCGTGATTGCCCCGCAGGTAGAAGACCTGCCGGGGGAAACGCATTTTCAACTTGAAAATAATATCCATGATCAGCATGGAGCTGTCCATCTCTTCAAGGTGCCCCTCGTCTTCGCAATGCACAGCATCACCCAGGATGACCAGGGATGCATAGCCCTTCTTCAGGGCCTTGAGAACGCCGGTTTGGCTGAGGATGACCAGCAGATTGTTCGTCTTGACATGCAGGTCGCCGATGATAAGCGGTGTCATGTCAGCTGGGAGTTTGAGAACACCACCCGGCATTCCTTTGTCATTGTTTTCCCTGAAGGCTTCTTTCTCCATCACCTTGTTGACACCCTTTATCAGGGAGAGCGCATCATCAGGGGCAAGGGGTTCTATAGGACCGCCAAAAATAGCGCGAAGCCGCTTCAGCTTGGCCAGTCGCCATTTACTGATGCGATGGAGTTCTTTCTCCTTCAGCAGGGGAGAGACACATGTGCCGTACTTCTCATCGAGTTTCTTGAATACTAGGCTGCCCTTATCGTTTACGATGCTGAGGTGGCGCGCTGCAATATTCTGGGGAAGGTTGAGCAGGTCTTTCTGGTCAGTTTGCCCTTTTCCCAGTATCAGTTTCTCTCCTGCGCTGAGGCGGATGAAACCCGAAACACCCTTATAGTAATTTTTCGGATCGAAGATGATATACCTGTCTGCCTGAAATCCATTCTTTGAATTTTTGATTGGGCGTTCGGGATAGATGTGCAGTGTCTGCCCATCGGGGCCGACATTGAGTTGTATCGGATAGTTTTCCAACTGGAGACGCACTTTCTTGTCTTCCAGTTTATAGGCCTGTTTTAGATCCAGTTCTTCGCACTGTTCCAGTCCTGAAAAGCTCTCCTTGAGCCGTTTGAGCAATCCCTTTTGCTGTTTAGAATCCTGCTTGACCATTGGTTAACACCTGGAGGTAATGATTTTCAGTGGATTGCTGTCCACATCTTCCCGTAAATAGAGGTTTATCCCGTTCTGGTAGAGATAAAGAGCAGCCTGCTTGTAAACAGAAATCTGCTCTTGGGTGGTTTTTAATTCGAGGTTCTCATCGACATGATGGGTACCTTTCCTGCTTCGTTCCAGTCTTCGCTGCAGAAGGAGCTCAGCGGGTGGGAGCATGAATTCAAAGACGTATCGGCTACGCCAGTTTACAGAGAAGAAAAAGTGCTTCAGTGGGGGTATTTTAATCCGTGAGAAATCGATCTCGGGTTTTGGATCGGACTCTAGCCACTCCTTGTCGAAAACTGCCAGCGCCTCATCATGCCCCACGAACGGGAAACCGAGGTGAATCTCCCTGGGACGCAAGGAGAGGCTTTGGGCCGTCCACCACTTGTTCAGTGACAGATCGATATATCCCTCTTCCGACCACCCCCCCAATTTGCAAACCATGGTGCTCTTTCCAGAACCCGGAGGGCCTGTTAACAGCAACTGCCTGAAGGTTATGTGTGCCGGGAAGGTCACACCCTTTATAATCTGAAGCTCTTCTATCGGGGCGGTTTTAAACAGCATATTTTTCATGATATTCCTGCGTTTCCCAGGAAAGATATCTCTTTTACATTGACTCTACGTGAAAAGCAGGGCTCCAGTGGAGCCCTGCCGGTAACACGCTCATTAATAGCGACTTTTGAATAGATCCTGCAATAAATCACGCCGCAGGATCTATTCAGTCATTTCCTAGCCGAATATACCAACGAACAGGAAGAAGAAGGCCGCTGCCAGAATACCGCCTGCGGGCAGGGTGATCAGCCAGGAGATGATGATATTGCCTACAACCCGCAGGTCGATGGCACCGACGCCCCGCGCAAGTCCCACACCCATTACCGCACCTACGGCGATCTGGGTGGTGGATACCGGCAGACCAGTCTTCGATGCGAGTACCACGGTGGTTGCAGCTGCCAGTGTGGCGCAATAGCCACGGGTTGGCGTCAACTCGGTGATCTTGGTGCCGATGGTCTGCATCACCTTGTAACCCATGGTAGCCAGACCGACCACGATACCAGCACCACCAATTGCCAGTACCCAGATGGGCAGGCCGGCTTTCTGTCCGATATCGCCGCCGCTTTCAACCACAGAGAGTACTGCCGCCATTGGGCCGATGCCGTTTGCCACATCGTTTGAACCGTGGGCAAAGGCCATGGCACAGGCGGTAAAGATCATCAGGGGGGTAAAGACTTTCTCAACACTTGCGTAGTGATAATCCTTGTCCGCATCAGCGTCGATCTTGACCCTGCTGATCATCAGCTTGCCTATGAAAGCGACAATGAGGCCGAAAATGGTGGCGACAATGAAACTCTCAATGGCAGAAAACTCCAGTTTCAGGTGCTTCAAGCCCTTGAACAGGGTAACCAGGGAGACGATCCAGCCTACCAGAAAAACATACACCGGGGCCCAGACCTTCGCCTTGTCGAACGGGTTCTCGGTATTGAGAATCAGTTTACGGATACTGATCATCAGCAGCAGTGCGATTACGCCGCCAATCATGGGGGATACTATCCAGCTGGCTACAATGCTGCCGATCTTGCCCCAGTTGACCGCATCCATGCCGATACCAGCAATGGCAAAACCCACGATGGCACCGACGATGGAGTGAGTCGTAGATACCGGCCAGCCTCTGGTGGAGGCGATCATCAGCCAGATACCTGCAGCCAGCAGGGCCGCCAGCATACCGTAGACCAGCAGTTCCGGAGATCCGGCAATACTGCTGGGATCGATAATGCCCTTGCGGATTGTTTTGGTGACGCTCCCGCCGGCGATAAAGGCGCCTGCGAATTCAAAAACCGCGGCAATTATAATAGCCTGCTTGACTGTAATTGCCCCGGAGCCTACTGGCGTACCCATGGCGTTGGCGACATCGTTGGCACCGATACCCCAACTCATGTAGAGGCCGAAAACCACGGCCATGACAGTGAATACAAAACCCCATTCAGAGATGATTTCCATTGCTGGATTCCTCAATTTCCGGCTTATTCAGGGTGTATAAGACCCCACGCCGGGCGTGTTAAACAAAAAACATGGATTGCCTTGCGGTGTAAACCGAAGGCGATAATTCGCTTATCGTGCGATCAGCAACCTCATACGGTCACCCACCTTTTCAGCGTTGTCGGCCAGTTCGCCGATCCATTGCAGCATCTGGTACCAGAACATCACCGAGACAGGCTTAAGGTCATCTTCCATTGAAAACAGGGTGCGGGTGAGCGCGATCCCCATCTCGTCAGTCTCGTCTTCCAGTTTATTCAGCGCTTCGACCATCTCCTCAACTTTTGAGGCTTCGCGGCCACGAAAGCCGGTTTCGATCAACTCATCCAACTCTTCTATGATGGTGGATGCATGGTTACAGGTATCGACACAGCGTTGCACGAAGGCTTCAACCTGCTCACCCATACCTGTTGGTACCGACATGTCTCTTTCCATCATCAAACCCGCTATGTCCTGGGCTATGTTGGCGATGCTGTCCTGCAGGTCCAGCATTTCCAGCAAGTCTCTGCGATCAACCGGCATAAAGAGACTTTTTGGCATGTGTGCGCGCAGTTCGTGCTTGAGCAGGTCGGCCTCTCCCTCCTTGGCAAAAATTTTATCCTTTTGCTCGGTAAGGACAGCGTTGTCTCCCTTTAACAGTGCATCGAACAGGGCAGGGACCTCGTTAACGCACTCGTTGACAATGCGCATATGGGCCTGCAGCGGCTTAAACGGGCTGCTTCCCAGCAGCGATGCGATAGGATTAGTTGTCCGCATGGACGTCTCCATATAGGTTGTGGTTAGTTTAAAAAATCAGTTACAAAACGCCCTCGCGCGAGAAGAGAAAGTAACGATCTGTATACGATCCACTCCTCCCTTCTGTCACATGCAAAAAGGCGATGCGTAGAGCCCTGGTTATTGGGCTCTCTTGTTAATTGTTGTCTGGAAGTTCAGCTCCCGCGTGGTTACCCCTTGTTTTTGAAATTGTAAATACCGCAACACAAGCGTGCAGCTCTAAAAACTGCCATGTTTAAGCCGATGCGCCTCCATTCTCTCCAATTCGTAAGCGCCAGAGACTGTGACTGCAGTGTCCGGGGTTATATCAAGTGTCGGGTCCAGCCGCTCGTAATCGACAGCATTCAGGATCACCTTCATCGCGTTGAGACGCGCCTGGTGCTTGATATCTGAACGAATAATCGTCCAGGGGGCGTGTACTGTATGAGTGTGGCGAAGCATTTCGTACTTGGCCGCTGTGAATTCTGCCCTGCGTTCCTCTGCGTCCAGGTCTACTTCATTCAGCTTCCAGTGCTGAAGCGGGTCATCCTTGCGTTGTTCAAAACGCCGGGTCTGCTCCTCCTGTGACACACTCAGGTACAACTTGATAAGAATGATGTCCTGGCTGACAAGATCCATCTCGAACCCACTGACGCCTTCAAAAAAATTCTCGTATTCCTCATCCGTGCAGAACCCGAAAACCGGTTCTATCATGGCTCGTGTATACCAACTTCGATCAAACAGCACCATTTCACCAGCCCGCGGAAACTCACGGATATACCTTTGATAAAACCACTGGGAACGCTCTTCGGCTGTGGGCTTGCCCAGTGCAACTACCCGGTAGTGCTTGGCATTCATGTACTGTGTGATACGCCGGATAGTACCGCCCTTACCGGCGGCCCCACGCCCCTCGAAGACGATAATCATCTTCTTGCCACGTCTTTCAAGGCATTGTTGGAGACGGATCAGCTCAGCCTGGTAGGGAGCCAGCTCCTTTACCTGGTTTAACTTGCGGGATGTCTTTTTCTGACGCTTCTCGAGTTGCGCAACTTTTTCACGCAAACGCTGATTCTCTTGTAACAGCTCCTCAGTATGTTGGGTGCTGTCGGGATCGGAGAAAATAGGCAGAAAAGAATTATCTTCCGGATATTCCGGCGGCCTCTCTACTGTTTCAGGGTGATTGCCAAGCCCTGTATCAGTGTTTAATTCTTCCGCCATCTTTGGCCCTCCTAAAGCCAAAAGTTCACACTTTTAGAGCTGTGCCTTTACATATATAGAATATAATTAAATTTATACCTAGATTACTCCTGCTTGTTCGCTGACGCATCCACTGATGTCATAAAAATGTCATAAATCTGACACATCTTTGACTTGTATCAACCAACAATCTGCCTTATATCGTTGATGATAAAACAGACTCATAACACTGATAAATTTAGTAAATGAAGAACTGGAAAATGCAGTGGTTACCAGGCTCTATTTGCATTGTGGTAGATGCAGAACAGGAAAATAAATACTTTTTCGCAGGTTGAGCCTGCCGGAAATGATAGAGGGGAAGCGCAATACTCCAGCCAGTGTATCTTTCAAGGCACAGTCGAATGGGAAAAGAAATCATATTTCTGATCTCCTTCGATATATGAGGCTGTGTTTACACCCGGCTCGGTTTTGAAATTTTCTACCGCCGCTCTGTTTGTACGGTCTGGCTATTCACAATGTCTCGCCCATTCGGATGGGCAGATGAATTTCCGATCTGGAGTTTGAGGGAATTCAGCACACGGTATGACGGGATTTATGCGCAGTGACGTTTGATTCACCCAGGTCAATGATCAAGGCCACGAATTGTAATAGCCTACTGGGCTAATGATAAAAAGAACGAGCAGGTTATGGATGAGATAAAAGCGTTTGTTGAAACGCTGAACCTTAATTTCGATGATTGGGAACTATACCTCCGTATTCTGTTTCAAGTATTGCTGTTGTCTGCATCTGCCGTATTCTCAGGCTCGGAGACAGCGCTCTTTTCCCTCAGTCGCATCGATCTGCAGAAACTCAGGCACTCACGGCATAAGACCTCTGAGAACATTCACGCGATGCTTGATGAACCCCGTCGCCTGATTATTTCCATTCTTTGCGGCAACGAGCTGGTGAATATCGCATCGGCAGTAAATATGACCGCGATCCTACTGCTGCTTTACGGCGAACAGGATGTGGGCTGGATCAACATACTTATCATGGTGCCCCTGTTGCTGTTGATCGGGGAGGTGACTCCCAAAACCATCGCGGTAAGCTATCCCATCAAGTTCAGCACCCGCATCACTGCGCGCTTTCTCCCTCGCTGGATGATTTTCATAACACCACTGCGCGAGGCGGTGCGCGTGCTGGCAGATCGTATTACTACCCTTGTGGTCGGGGATGCCGTTAACCGGGAGAACATCCTGCAGCCCGATGAACTGCGCACACTCCTGGAGGAAGGGGAGGAGAGTGGCGTCATTGACGCCACGGAAAGAGTTCTGATCGATAATCTGCTTGAGGCGTCGGAAACGGATATCTCACGCATCATGACCCCTGGTCCCCGCATACTGTTTCTTGATGCTGATCTTCCCGTTTCAGAATTGATTGAGCAGTTCCGGAGCTATTGCCATCCCCGCGTTCCCGTCTACAAGGGGCATTGGGACAATGTGATCGGTTTTATACATTCAGAGGATATCCTGAAACTGGTCAGGGGGGGCAGTGACCTCTCCCAGGTTACCCTGGACATGATTCTCAAGCCGGCACACTACGTGCCACCCACCAAGAAGGTGGACGAGATGTTCGACTATTTCCAGGCGCACAATACCCGTGTTGCGATCATTCTTGGTGAATACGGCGAGGTGTCCGGCATAGTCACCATGAAAGATGTGCTGACATTCATTTTTGGTGAAATTTCCGGAAAGATGGTGGGTCAGGAACACTACAAGGAAGATGACGAGAACAGCTATATCGTGCCTGGTGATATGCGGCTGACGGATTTTTACAATCTGACAAATTTTGATATTGAAGATGCGGTGATGACCACCATAGGTGGTGTTGCTTTCAGGTTGTTTGACCGGTTGCCGGAGCCTGGTGACCAGATAACCCATGAAGGTTTTCTCTTTATCGTCAAGGAAAGAAGTGGATTGAGGATCAGCCAGCTTCAGGTTCAGAAGGTATCCTCTTCAGATGCCCAGGCCGCTGATATCGAAAATGAGGATGTCGATGAAGGTGAAGAGCGTGGTTCTGATAATGAGCCTGTCGAAGAGGAGTTGATGTCTGAAGCAGAATCCGATGATGTGCCAGACGATGAACGGTCACAGGGGGATCGGTGATGGATTGGACAGTAGAGCTTTTACTTATTGCCTTTTTTCTATTACTGAAAGGTTTTTTCTCCGGATCCGAAATTGCCATGGTGAATTCGGACAAGCTCAAATTGCGTCACAGGGCCAAGGTGGGTGATCGCGGTGCTGCATTGGTACTGAAGCTGTTCCGGACTCCTGACGTTATTCTGGGTACCACACTGGTAGGAACCAACCTGGCGACTGTCATCATATCCACCCTGGGTGCCCTGATATGCATTGATCTTTTCGGCACAGTTGGAGACCTGGTATCAGTTGTTGTGCTTACCCCGGTTCTGTTGATTATCGGAGAAGTAGTCCCCAAGAGTATCTTTCAGCAAAAGGCGGATACAATTTCCACCAGACTTATTTTTGCACTTCGATTTTTCTCATATGTGTTCTACCCGGTTATTTTTATATTCAGCCGGATAGCGCGTTTCATTACACGCATCGTGGGGGATGGGACTGTTCCCCAGAACATGTTTATTACCCGGGAGGAGTTGCGGGTGCTTCTGGACGTATCCGACTCTGCGGCCAATCCTTCAACAATCGATCGAAAGCGTATTCGCAGGATCATCCGATTTGCAGATACCACTGTGGGTGAGGCGATGATCCCCCTGGCTGACGTTATCGGTCTCAACGAAGCCCGTCCCATGAAGGAGGCAGTACGCCTGGTGATGAAGTACGGCTTCAACCGGCTGCCGGTCTATAGGGGTAACATTACCAATATTAAGAGTATATTGACCCTGAGCTCATGGGATTTGATGGATCCTGATGTGATTGATAAGTCCGCCTCTGACTACATAAGTTCTGTACTCTACCTGTCTCCAAAGCAGACCATTGACCAGGCGCTTCCCAAGCTGCAGGCCCGTGACGATCATATGGCGGTGGTGGTGGACGAATTTGGCTCTGCCGTGGGGATTCTCACCATGGAAGATGTTTTTGAAGAGGTGGTGGGCGAGATCGATGTGGGATACGACTTCGATGAGTATCATCCCAAGCAACGGACCTATATCGAACACGAGAGTGAAAACAGCCATTTGATGAGCGGAAGAATGCCCATCTCCGAGGTCAATGATCTTCTGTATATCCAGTTTCCCGTGGAGGAGGCTCATACCATCGGCGGGTTTATAGTCAGTCGCTTACGCCATATTCCATCTGAAGGCGATTTCATCGAAGAGCAGGGTTATCGCTTGAGTGTGATCGAGGCAGATGCCCGTGCTGTCATCAAGGTAAGAGTAGAGCGGTTGTAAAAATATTACAGTCTTTGGGCGGGGCAAGGTTCATGTTCCGGGGCGATCAGATGAGATTGAAAATCCAGATCTGATCTGACCAGTCATTATCAGGTGATCTCAGGGCATACCCCTGCTTCTTGAGGTGAAAGCAGACGCTATGGTTCTGCAAAGCAACAGACCGCAAACGACCCTGAACAGAACCACACGCAAACGCTGCTGATCTTTTTATCAGTCAGTCAGGTTGAATCATTACTGTGATCACCGTCTTTTCGTTGTTTCAACTGATAGCGGGCCTTGAGCCAGATACCGAGAATCATTGTTCCGAGAGTGATAGAAGCCAATACCAGGTTGATCTTGCCGGTCACCACTAAGGTCGCTATTGTAATCGCCAGCGAGACCCAAAACGCCAATGTCGCCACCACCCACAGTTTTCGGTCGGTATCGTTACTTTTGGTCTTTGAGGGTTCTGACTCCACCCGGCGCAGTTGCTCGTTCATTTTGCCTCCTCTTTGTTTAGTGCTGTACATGATATTACGAATACGGATTCCATGTGCAGCACTGTGCCTGAATTTCAGGAGATTCAGGGGACAGGTCCTTTTCTTGAGCAGTGTATGAGCGCTTCTGGCCGTTCCCTGACTGTTTCGGCGCACAAGATCAACGTCCGACTTCAACGGCAATGATATTAAGGTTAAGCCAGGAACGTCGCCTTTAGTCAGTATTGGCCTGATAATCCAGTTGATTCCCTTGAAATGTATCGCGGTATGAATCTGGCAGCCGGGATCATTGGTACCCGCTTGCTATCTGTGGAAATACTGTTTGTTTACATTCAAGGTGTAAACTGACCTGGTGAGATACTCAGAGCGCTGTCGATTGTTCTACATTATAGATACCGGTTCGAACCAGGGATGAGTGATTGAATCAATATTCATCAGAAATTTTCAGTGTCGGTGAGTGGCGCGTAGTCCCGCCGGATAATGAAATACACCGCACAGATGACCTGGTTCAGCTCGAACCCAAGGTCATGGCGTTGTTGGTTTACCTGGCTGAAAACGCCGGCAAGACTGTCAGCAGGGAAGAGTTGTTTGATGCTCTTTGGCCCGGTGTTGTAGTCAGCGATGACACCCTTACCCAGGCAGTCATCAAGTTACGCAAGGCACTGGGGGACAGCGCAAAAAACGCCCGTTATATCCAGACTGTCCCCAAACGAGGCTACCGCTTGTGTACCGAAGTGAGGCTCAGGCAGGGCGCCGCCGGAAAGACCCGTAGCAACACCAGTGGATCCCGCGGATTGTATGCCTTTCTGGGGCTGGCGCTCTTTCTCCTGGTCATTTCTGTTATCTACTTTTCACCCGGTGAAACACCAGCGCCGGTTAAAGTGGTATCTGTAGAGAGTGTTCCCACACTCACAGTGCATCCTTTTGTCCTGCTTGGGGGGGACGAATCCCAGGCCTATCTCGCCCAGGGGCTGACCTTTGACCTGATTACCGATCTTTCAAAGCTCTCGGGCCTATGGGTAATTGGATCACGTTCCATCATGGGCCAGAAAAGCGATGAGCCCGGGAAAACAGCGGCACGCTACCAAGCCTCTGGAGAGGTGCAGCGAATGGGGGATCAACTGCGGGTTCATGTCCACCTGTTCGATTCTGATACAGGACGCCAGATCTGGTCGGAACGCTATCATCGGCCCTTCGATAATCTGTTTCAGATCCAGGAAGAGATCAGTTCGCATATTGCATCGACCCTCTCTCTCAAGGTGAGCGAAGCGGAACTTCAGCGCCTGTCGCGTCGCTATACCAATAACGTGCAGGCCTACGAGTATTTTCTGCGAGCCCAGTCTCTGCTGCTGGCGCGACAGAAAGAGGAAAACGGTAAGGCCCGGCAGCTCTACCGCCAGGCAATTGACCAGGATCCCGGTTTTGCCAGGGCTTATGCGGGGCTGGCACTGAGCATTGCGGCGGATTACAGGAATCAATGGGTGCCGGATACCCGGGTGGCCTTGGAAAATGCCCGGTCAATGGCCCGCACTGCATTGCAGATCGATTCTGAAATCCCCGAAGTCTACTGGGTTCTTGCTTATGTCAGTGCCCAGCAGCGACAGCATGACAAGGCCATTGAACTGCTGGACAAGGCCATATCCCTGGATCGATCTTTTGCCGATGCCTATGCCCTGAAAGGCGGGGTCAGCACCTATATGGGACGCACTGAAGAAACCCCACAGTTGATTCGTGCTGCGATGCGTCTCAACCCTGAGGCAGGGTATCTCTATTACATGGTGCTCGGCCGTGCCTACTTTTTTCTGCAGGAGTGGGACCAGGCCCTGATCAATCTCCACCAGGCCCTGGAACGAAATTCGGCCAGCCTGGAGGCCCATATCTACCTGGCCGCGGTACTTGAATCCTCTGGTGACCGGGAGGGTGCGGCCTGGGAGGCGGAAGAGATCCTTGCGCTTCAAGAGGATTTTAATCTGGGCAGATGGCTTCTGACCTATCCCATGACAGATGAGGGGCAGAGGGAAAGTCTGCTCAACACCCTCTCTCCGCTGGGTCTCAATAAGCGATAATCCCCCCAGATTCTATCGGCAGATTCAGTCTGCTGCTCATTCCTCGGTATGATCTGCAATATATTGATTATCTTCGGAAAATATTTTCTTCGTGATTTGTTCGTCGATCATTCGTAAAACCGCTGCTGTTTCCCGCTATACCTGAACTCAATTCGAATAATTGTGCAGTCTGTGGGCTGCCAGGCAGAGGAAACAATATGAGCAAGTTGGCTATTGTGCAGGCACCACCGGTATACCTGGACCGGGAAAAAACCCTCCAAAGGGCAGTTGAATATGTGGATGAAGCAGTAAGCCAGGGTGCGGAGATGGTGGTCTTTCCAGAGGCCTATGTTTCCGGTTACCCGGCATGGGTCTGGAGACTCAGGCCCGGTGGAGACTGGGGGCTCAGCGAGACCCTCCATGGGCGCCTGCTCGATAATGCCGTAAGCCTGGACGGCGATGACCTGCAGCCCCTGTGCGAGGCTGCCCGGCGTCATGGCATAACCATACTGTGCGGAATGAATGAGCGGGACAGCAGTCATAGCCGTGCCACCCTCTACAACAGCTATGTGGTCATAGGTCCAACCGGGGAGCTGTTGAATCATCACCGCAAGCTCATGCCAACCAATCCTGAGCGCATGGTGTGGGGGTTTGGCGACGCATCGGGATTGAATGTGGTCGAAACCCCCTGTGGACGGATTGGCACCCTGATCTGTTGGGAAAACTACATGCCGCTGGCACGTTACGCTCTTTATGCCCAGGGGATCGATATCTACTTCGCACCAACCTACGACAGTGGCGACGACTGGATCAGTTCTCTTCGCCACATCGCAAGGGAGGCCGGGTGCTGGGTTGTGGGCAGCGGGAACCTTCTTCGGGGCAGTGACATGCAGGTGGATATTGATGGGGCTGCTGAAATCTACCCGGATCCTGACGAGTGGGTGAATCCCGGTGACTCGGTGGTAATAGATCCAGGTGGTGAACTGGTGGCGGGGCCGTTTCGCCAGGAACAGGGGATTCTGTATGCAGAGATAGATTCGTCGAAAACGGGTATCTCACGTCGGGCCCTGGACATCACGGGACACTACTCCCGCCCGGATATCTTTCAGCTTAACGTGAACCGTGAGTCTCAGAGCCCTGTGAAATTCTCATGAGAAATTCACAACGCATAGCCGACAAAAGATTTTCCCGTTGTGTAAATCCAAACAGAAACCAGGAGTAGATCAATGACAAGTTCAACCGCGTATAAAGGCAGTTGTTTCTGTGGTTCAGTCCAGTTCGAATTGGCCGGTAATCCGGAGGCGATGGCCTACTGTCACTGCAACTCATGCCGCCACTGGTCTGCAAGCCCGGTGAGTGCTTTCACCCTTTGGAAACCGGAAGCCATGAAGATAACCCGGGGTAGGGAGCAGATCTCATCTTTTGACAAAAATCCCGGTACCGGCGATGAGGCTGTCGTGAGTCAACGGCAATGGTGCAGGGATTGCGGGGGGCATCTGTTTACCGATCATCCAACCATGGGCTTGATTGATGTGCCTGCTGTTGTGATAGAAGGGCTGGAGTTCAAGCCTGGGTTTCACGTGCATTACCAGGAATCCGTACATCGTCTGAAAGATGGGCTTCCCAAGTTCCAGGACCTGCCGTCGGAGGCGGGAGGATCAGGCCATGAATTGGCCGAGTGAATAACAAACACATCACAGTCTCATCTGATTGATGGTGCTGGTTTCAAGCAGTCACACCATGACCCTTTGGCAGGCACAATGGATCACCTGAAAAGGGCATGGTGAATGACTCTCCCACATCACTCCCACTTGCATAACTACAGTTAGTACGGGGGCTGGTATCTGGCAGGAGAGACGAATCGGGTGTCCATTCGTTTTAAATTGCTGCTGTTTTATCTTTGCCTTTATAAACATCAGGGCCACCAGTGCCGGTAATAATCAATGTCGCTGCCGCATTCTTCAGAGCGGTTATATTGGATGCTGTAAACCGTGATGAAATTTCCTCATTAGATAAATGATTGTCCAGTCTGAATTCTTCGATGCCCCCATGGGTGCGCGGGACTGGTGGCTGGTCCCGGAAGAGGGCGAGATAGATCTCTGCCTTGAAGATCCGGGATACGAGATCGATGTACTGATTAAAAGTTCACTGGCAGCTATGACGGCAGTGTGGACCTGCCAGGAGAGTTTTAACAGTGCGGTGACAAAAGGTGATATCAAGGCTTTGGGTGATCCAGGATTGACCGGTAAGTTGCAGGATTGGCTGCGATCCAGTTTACTTTCCAGACTTGGCACACTTGATAAACTTCCGGGTTTGAACTGGAATGTCCAATAACCGGCTATCTCTCTAATAAGGTCATGTCATGCGTACAAGAAAAATAGGTCCTTTCGAAGTCTCGGCTATCGGCCTCGGCTGTATGAACATGTCCATGGGTTACGGGCCTGCTGACGATAGCGAGTCCGAACGCCTGTTGCAGGAGGCGCTTGATGCCGGCTACACCTTTCTCGATACCGCGTCGATGTACGGCATGGGCCATAACGAGGAGTTGATCGGGCGGGTCTTGGCAAAAAGACGCAACGAGTTCGTGCTGGCCAGCAAGTGCGGGGTATCCAAAGGCGAAGATGGGGGGAATGTACTTAACGGCCGCCCCGAGGTGTTGCGCAGAACATGCGAGGAGAGCCTGAGGCGGCTCCAGACGGATGTTATCGACATTTACTATCTGCATCGTCTGGATCCCGACGTGCCGGTGGAGGAGAGCGTGGGTCTGTTGTCGGAGCTGGTTGCCGAGGGGAAAATACGCACCATCGGCCTCTCGGAGGTCTCCACCGACAGCCTGCGCAGGGCTCATGCAGAGCACCCGGTAACCGCCCTGCAGTCTGAGTACTCACTCTGGAGCAGGACACCCGAGCGCAGGATACTGGAGGCGTGCCGGGAACTTGGTGTCACCTTTGTGCCGTTCTCTCCCCTGGGGCGGGGCTTTCTAACCGGTAAGGCTGTCGATGTGACCCGGATGACCGAGGATGATCTTCGCTCCACCATCGGAAGACCACGCTTCGAACCCGATAACTTTGAACGCAACTCCAAGCTGCTTGTTCCGTTTGCAGAGATCGCGGAGGCCCTGGAGTGCACCATGGCCCAGTTGTCCCTGGCCTGGCTGCTGGCCAAGGCCGATGGAACCCTGGTGCCTATACCGGGGACCAAGCACATGAGCTACATGCTGGAGAATGCCGTGGCGGCCGATATCAGCCTGGATAAGAGTGTGGTCAGGGAACTGGATCAACTGATCAACGAGGAGCGCGTGGCAGGGACCCGCTACACGGCTGAACTGATGGAAAGCATCGACTCCGAGCGCGACTGACCCGGGTTGATATTGGTCAGCTTTCCCCCTGAATGGCAAAAAATTAGTAAAACCCTCCTGACATTGGGCTAGGACATAATTATACTTATCGGGTAATTCAGTCAGCTGATAACAGGATCGCGTTGATATGAAAGCCCCCATTAAAGTTAGCATTACCGGCGCTGCCGGACACATCGGCTATGCCCTCGCATTCCGGGTTGCCTCAGGTGAGATGTTCGGCCCTGATCAACCCGTGATTCTGAGACTGCTGGAGATACCCCAGGCCCTCTCCTCCCTCAGCGGTGTCGGTATGGAACTGGAGGACTGCGCTCTTCCGCTGCTCTACGATATCGTTCTTACCGACGATCCCGCCATCGCCTTTCGCGAGACAGATTACGCCATACTCATCGGTGCCAAGCCCAGAAGCAAAGGCATGGAACGCAAGGACCTGATCACCGAGAACGCCAAGATCTTCTCCGCCCAGGGCAAGGCAATAAACGACAACGCCTCCGGTGATGTACGCGTACTGGTGGTCGGTAATCCGGCAAACACCAATGCGCTGATAGCCCTCTCCAATGCGCCGGATCTCAAGCCCAGTCAGTTCAGCGCCATGACACGCCTGGATCACAACCGGGCCCTGGGTCAGCTGGCCAACAAGACCAACAACCTGGTGGCGGATATCACCCGCATGACCATCTGGGGAAATCACTCGATGACCCAATACCCCGATGTAAGCAACTGCCAGGTAAACGGCACACCAGCCTTGGAACTGGTCACCCGGGATTGGGCCATTGATCATTTCATACCCAGAATTCAGCGTCGTGGGGCTGAGATTATCGAAGCAAGGGGACTTTCATCCGCGGCATCTGCTGCCGACGCGGTGGTGGATCACGTGCACAACTGGGCCCTTGGGACGCCGGAAGGTGACTGGGTCAGTATGGCGGTACCTTCGGACGGCAGTTACGGTATTGAAGAGGGGGTTGTATTCTCTTATCCCGTTACATGCAGCAATGGTGACTACGAGATCGTTCAGGGGTTGGAGTTGGATGAGTTGAGCAGATCGCGACTCGCTGCGTCGGAGAAGGAGCTGCGCGGGGAACGGGCGATCATCGAGGAGTTGCTGCCCTAGGCTTTATCGTGGCGGGATTGAGCATCTGTTCAATCCCGCCGGGTTTCACTTTCCAGTCCCTACCTGATCCGGTATGCAGCGTGGCAGGCGACACAGGAGGCGGTGATCTCTTTCAACGCCTTGTATGCCGGCAGCAACTCACCCTCCTGGGCCTTCAGGGCGAAGCGGCTGGCGGCCTTGTGCATGCCGGTACCCGTGGAGCGCATGCCCTCGGGCATGAAACCGGCCATGTGATCGGCTCCGTGGGCATCCAGTGAGCTCATGCCCAGGCGGTTCTCTGCAATGTCCGCCGCCTTGTCCAGGTTGTCCTGGGCGAGGTGGGCGAGGATCTCATCCAGTGCCAGCAGGTGATCACGCATGTTGCCCAGCATATGTTCCTGCATCATGGAGGGCATCTTTACCAGTTGGCGGGCATCTTCTGCTGCAGCGCCCAGCGGTAGCAGCAGTACCAGGGCGGCGGTTATTATTCTGAATTTCATTCTCTTCTCCTTTATCTGTTTTTATTGAGAGAGGGATTAACTGAAGAAGTTCCTGGCTTCCTGAAATAAAACGAAAATGTCCGAGAACTCCGGGAATAGCGCTCTCTCTGTCACCTATACTGGAAGTGAAAGGGTTGTATCCCGATTCTTTAGGGAGGAGGGGATATGAGTGGTCTCAATGATTTACCTCATGTTGGCGCACCTGATCCAGAGATGAGGAATTCGCCCATTTTCGATAACAGTGACCGGGAATCACTCTCTCTGGACGCAGAGTTGGAGAGCGGTGCCTGCTATTTCAATGATCAGCAGTTCGCCATAGGCGATTATGTCTGCAGTGGCGACGAAATGCTTCGCTGCGAGGCGTTTGGCGTCTGGATCAGAGAGGGAAGCTGCTACGAGAAATGATCCGTGCAGCCGCACCGGAACAGTCCACTGATCGGTGGATAAGGGGGGAGGTGTGATCAAAATCGACGGTCGTCATCCTGATCTCAGCGGTATTGAATGTGAAGAGCTGATCTGCCAGCAGTATCACCACAACGGTCGCTTGAATGATGAGGCGGATGTGGTATTTCTGAAATTTTCGGGGGCGTGGCACCAGCTCTATTTTGATGGCGGTGTTGTGCACTGGCGCCTGCAGAGCGATGCCCCACAGCAGCGTGAAGCCGATAGTTCTGGGGTGTTCTCCTATCCTCTTGTCAATCTTGGGGAGAGCTACGGCATCAGGGGGCAGAAGATCTCGGCTTGCCAGGTCATGGAGACATCGGATGGTGAGACCCTAACACTGCAGTTTGAGACCGGAGCATGGCTGCAATTCAAGAACAGCGGCGACACTACCCAGGTGCATTTCAAGGGCTTTGAGTAAAGACTGAACCTCTCAGCGCCAACCGGCAGAGGCCATTTTTCGCCGGATGAACGCGATCTGGGTTTGTAACGACAACTCCTTGGGACAGATGTCCTGGCAGCCGAGCAGACTCATGCAGCCGAACACGCCGTCATCGTCACCAACGACTTCGTAATAGTCGCTATTGTCTCTGCAGTCTCTTGGGTCGGCCTTGAAACGGGCAACCTTGTTGATACCCACGGCACCCACGAAATCCTCCCGCATCTGCGCGGTGCCGCAGGCTGCAACACAGCAGCCACACTCTATGCAGCGGTCCAGTTCGTAAATCGCCTCCGCCAGTTCCGGCTCCATTGGCTGCTCAAGAGCGTCCAGGTCCGGTTCCCCGGCCATGTGCACCCAGGTCTCTAGGCGCTCGCTCATTTCACGCATCCACTTGCCGCTGTTGACCGACAGGTCGGCAATCAACTCGAAAGTGGGCAGTGGCATCAGGGTGATTCTCTCGGGCAGTTTTGCGGTGAGGGTACGGCAGGCCAGACCAGGGCGGCCGTTGATCAGCATGGAACAACTTCCGCAGACCCCCGCGCGGCAGACGAAGTCGAAAGCAAGATCCGGGGCCTGCTCTTCCCTGATCTGGTTGAGAGCGATGAACAGGGTCATGCCTGTTGTCTCTTCCAGTTTGAAGGAATCCATTCGGGGCGCGCTTTCGGCGTCTCCGGGGTTGTGTCGGAAGATGCTGAAGTGAAGGGTTCTGCTCATGCTTCATCCTCTTCCAGCCTGTCATTTGGTCCTCGGTACTTCTCCGGCAGCAGGTGGTTGATGGGCATCAGCTCTTCACCTGGATTCTTCTTGGTCTGCTGTTGTATGCGGTCGACTGCATCCTGGCGTTTCACGCTGTCCGGGTGTTCAACGATGTTCTTTGCTCCATAGCCGCGAAAGCCCGGCGGCAGCTCCATCTTCATAACATCCAGTGCTTCATAGTCGAGACTGGGCAGGGTTGCCGTTTCGTCCTCCCAGTGAAAGAGGGTGCGGTTGAGCCACTCCCGATCGTTACGTTCCGGGTGATCTTCACGGTAGTGTGCACCCCGGCTCTCGGTCCGCTTACGGGCGCCGAGGGCTACGCCAATGGCGATCTTCAGCATGCGGGGCAGACGGTAGGCCAGAACCAGCTCGGGGTTGGCTCCGGGTGAGTTGGACGAGACCTTGATCTGGCTACTCTGTTGAAGAAGCTCCTGCAGTTCAGTGACAGCCTGTTCAAGATCGGTGCCGTTTCTGAACAGCCCCACTTTCTGGGTCAGTACTGTTTCCATGCGCTTGCGCAGTTCCACTGCTGAGGCTTTTCCGTTGTTGTTGAACAGGGAGTCCAGTTTTTGTTGCTCGGCATTGAGGAAGTCGTTGACCAGGGCGGTTGAGACTTTGAGGGCACTTTCGGGTTTTTCGCAGTAATCTGCAATATGCTCAGATACCAGCATGCCGGAGACCACCGTCTCAGCAACCGAGTTGCCGCCAAGGCGGTTGAAACCGTGCATATCCCAGCAGGCCACCTCGCCGCAGGCGAACAGGCTCTGCAGCCAGGGGCTTTCACCCCTGTGGTCCGTGCGAATCCCGCCCATTGAATAGTGCTGGGTCGGGCGAACAGGTATCCACTCTTTCGCAGGATCAATGCCCAGGAAATAGTTGCAGATATCCTTCACCTCCCGCAGGTTTCTGTCGATGTGTTCAGCACCCAGTACCGTGATATCCAGCCAGAGATGATCTCCGTAGGGGCTTTTCACACCCTTGCCGCTTCTCATATGTTCAGCCATGCGACGGGAGACCACGTCACGGGAGGCGAGCTCTTTTTTCTCCGGTTCGTAGTCGGGCATGAAACGGTGGCCGTCAACGTCCCGCAACAGGCCCCCGTCACCACGGCACCCCTCTGTCACCAGGATGCCTGCAGGTACGATGGCCGTGGGATGAAACTGAACAGCCTCCAGGTTGGCCAGGCGCGCCACACCGGTCTCCAGTGCAAGTGCCTGCCCGATCCCCTCGTTGATGACAGCGTTTGTGGAGACACCGTAGATCCTGCCATAACCACCGGTGGCCATGACCGTTGCCTTGGCCAGGTAACTGCACAGCTCGCCGGTTATGAGATCTCTCACGATAGCCCCGTAGCAGCGCTCGCCATCATGGATCAGCGACATCGCCTCTTTGCGCTCATGTACGGGGATTGACTCTGCAACAGCCTGGTCACTCAGGGTGTAGAGCATGGCGTGACCTGTGCCGTCAGAGGTGTAGCAGGTGCGCCATTTCTTGGTGCCGCCGAAATCACGCGCAGTGATAAGGCCGTGGGCCTGTTCAGGGGCGCTGAGGGTCATCCGCTGGCCCCCGATCACAACGTCGTGGTCGCCATGTTTAACGCGGTTCCATGGGACCCCCCAGGCTGCCAGTTCTCTCACCGCCTTGGGCGCCATGTGGGTGAAGATCCGGGCCACCTCCTGGTCGCAGCCCCAGTCGCTGCCGCGCACAGTGTCCTCAAAGTGTACATCCTCGTCATCACCTGTTCCCTTGACGCAATTGGCAAGGCTCGCCTGCATGCCTCCCTGTGCAGCGGCGGAGTGGGAACGCTTGGCAGGTACCAGCGACAGCACAATGGTGTCCAGTCCACGGCGCTTGACGCCGATAGCGGTGCGCATACCGGCCAGGCCGCCTCCGATGACGAGGACATCGGTATAGATCAGTTTCATTTCTCCATCTCCACCCAGGCAGGGGTATAGCGTTCGCCCGCATGGTTCTCATGTTCGATCCCGATCTTTATGTAGGCAGCCAGGGTAAACAGCCCCAGGACAATAAAGAAAACGCTCATCATGATCTTGGCCCGTTTCAGGCGTTGGCGGGTACGCATCGGATCGCCGGAGTCGAACCATCCCCACTTGATGGCGAGCCGGTAAAGACCAACCACGCCATGGAGCTCCACGGCGAACAGCAGTAACAGGTAGAGGGGCCACATGCGCCCGCTCCAGACCCTGTCGGCCGAGGCGTAGGGCCCAATCAGCTCAGGACGTGTCAACATCAGGTAGAGGTGTACGGAGGCGAGAAAAAACATGATGAAGCCGGTTGCCACCTGTACCAGCCAGAGGGTGGTGTCTCCATGTTTCATGCCGCGCATGTGGGTCCAGAACCGGCTGTACTGCTGCCAGTTGGACGGAAATTTCCTCAGGGCCAGCAGGGCATGCAGCAGAATAAGGGAGAAGATCAGTGCAACGAAGCCTGAGACCAGAAGAGGCAGGTTACGCCCGAAAAAGAAGTAGCCTTCAAAGAAACGTGCCACCGTCCACATCGCGTCCTTACCCAGCAGGATCGAGGAGACGAAGAACATGTGAAGCCACATGAACAGTGCCAGAAAGAGGCCCGACATGCTCTGCAGCAGGTCGAGCCGGGCCGGCCATGGTGAGGATGTTCTACTTTTTCTTGTTTCCACTGTGAGTGCGCACGTCCTTATACCCGTTGTTTCAATATTAGGGTTTCATTGTGCATGCCCATAGCAGATTGTGGGCATATGCTGACCTGGCTCAATTATACGATTCTCAGCCCATCATTCCATGGTCTTCCAGCTGCCGTCGGGTTGGCGGCATGCGGTGCCGTAAATACTCTCACGTTTGCCGCTGATTGCGGCATCGATGGTGTACTCACGACAGGGACCACTGTCGCTGTCGTAGGTATTGGTTGGTGTCACCTCGTAGCTGTAGCCTGTATCGGGATTCTGCCAGGTGCTTGGTACACCGGTGCGCACCGTCTCCAGGGTATGGGTGGTTCTTCTTCGATCGGTATCGTCCATGGAGCGTCCGATGGAGCCTCCGATGGCGGCACCGGCCAGGGTACCGATAATGATCGCCACAGTACGACCCTTGCCCTTACCGACCTGGTTTCCGAGGGCCCCGCCGAGAATACCGCCAATGATCATGCCTGTATCCTGCCGCTGGCTGTTCTGTGCGCAGCCGGTGAGTGTAATCACGGTGCTCAGCAGCGCGATCAGTAGATATCTGTAAGTCATGGTGAATCCTCCCTGCATACTCCAAATAGTAGTCAAGATAGTATGAATGGAAAGGCGGTATCACGAGTTTGTAATGATTCCGAAAACAAGTATAAAGTGGAGATGTGATAATAATTCCTTTGTCCGGGGTGCTATAGGCAGGCGGGCGTTGTTTATCCCGTTCAGGTTGCCGGTACACTACCTGGAGTGGTCTAAACTCTGGTAAGTATTTGGTATTTCAGAAGGCGCAGGTTTGGCCGATAAACCGAACAATATGAGACGTAATACTGGCAATCTCTTTTTCCTGATCCTTTCCCTTCTGTTCCTGTTTCCGGGTATGGCCCTTTCACAGGAAAGAATCCGTATTCAATTCAAATGGTTGCATCAGTATCAGTTTGCAGGCTATTACGCTGCCATCGAACAGGGATACTTTGCGGAAGAGGGGTTGGAGGTAGAGCTGCTTGAGCGAAACCCCAGAACAAGTCACATCGATGATGTCCTCGAGGGGAGAGCAGAGTATGGTGTCGCCGATGCCGGGATTATGCTCTCACATATGCAGGGAAAACCTGTGGTTCTGCTCAAGCAGATATTCCAGCACTCACCCCAGGTTCTGCTTACTCTGAAAGAGTCCGGCATTGACAGCCCGCAGCAACTGAAGGGCGCACGGGTGATGGTCAATTCCGAAGGCTACAGCGATGCCGCGGTCACCGCCCTGCTGCTGGAGGCCATGGGGAGTATCGATGAAGTCGAGGTGGTGCCCCAGAGCTACCGTCGGGAAGACCTCAGTGAGAAGAAGGTGGATGCGATGGTCGCCTATATCACCGACCAGCCCTTCTGGTTCAGAGAGAATGGGCATGAGGTAAATATTCTCGATCCACGGAATTACGGCATCGATTTTTACGGAGACAACCTCTTCACCTCGGAGCGTGAGCTCAGGGAACATCCCCAGCGTGTGCAGAAGGTGATCAGGGCCGTTCTCAAGGGTTGGCAATATGCCGTTTATCACCAGGAGGAGATGGTCGACCTTATTCTCCACCGTTATAACACCCAGGGATTCAGCCGTGACCACCTGCTCTACGAGGCACGACAGACATCGAAAATGATCGCCCCCGAGTTTCACAACCTCGGCTCTGTGAATCTCAGTCGTCTGGAAAAGATAGCGGAAACATACGGTGAACTGGGTATAACAGAGCATCCTCACTTAGACCCCGCCTTTATATACGATGAGCGTACTCCCGGATTGCAGCTTACGGATGAAGAGAGGGCCTACCTGGAAGGGCTGCCTGTTCTTCGTGTCCCGCTGATCGAACACCAACCACCGCTTACTTTCAGTAAAGACGGTCAGCCGATGGGCTATCTGAATGAACTGTTCGAGCGGGTTGCCGCCAGCCTGGGTATCAAATACCAGAGCGTTCAGGGGCTTAGCTACGGCGAATCCCTGGGTGCACTTCAAAGTGGTCAGGTGGATATTCTCAACGATTACTCGGAGAGTGGGCAGGAGCGCGGATACGCTCTCTCCACCCAACCGGTCATCACCGTTCCCTTCGTGGCTGTGGGCCGGGCAGGATCACCTCCCGTGAGATCGGTTGCTGATTTCAGGGATAAACGCCTGGTGCTTGTCTCCGGGTTTCAGCAGGCCAGGAAAATCCAGCAGGACTATCCGCATCTCCCGCTGCTTCTGGTTGACAGTATTGACCAGGCGTACCGGGCTTTACGCTCCCATGATGCTGACTATTACATCGACAACGCCACCCATGCCGGATTCTACCTGCGTGATCACATGATAAGCGACCTCGGTATCGCCGGTGAATTACCCCCGGATGACATGGGATTGTTGGAACTGCGGTTCGGCATCAGCAGCGAGCGTCCCCTGTTGCACTCGGCTGTAGAGAAAGCTCTTCAGGCCATTGCCCCCAAGGAACTGCAGGCACTGCGGAACAGATGGCTGTTTGATTTGGCAGGATCCAAAACGTTTACACTGACTGCTGAAGAGAATAAGTGGCTGTCTGAACACCCCGTGATCCGCCTTGCCCTGGACCCGGCCTGGGCGCCAATAGAGTATGTAAATGAGCAGGGTGAGTTCGAAGGGATGTCCCTGGATTATATCAATCGCCTGGAAGCCCTGATAGGAGTCCGGTTCGAACCCTCTCCCGGCATCTCCTGGCAGGATGTGGTGGATGGCGTAAAAAACAAGTCCCTGGATATGTTTGCCTCTGTATCACGCACGCCCCAGCGTGAAGAGTACTCTCTGTTCACACGGCCCTATGTATCGATGCCAATTAATATCTTCGCCCGTACTGACGTCTCTTATATCGGAAGCCTGGATAACCTTCGCGGGAAGCGGGTAGCCGTCGTCGAGGGGTATGCAATTCACGATTGGCTGGTCAATGATCATCCGGAGTTGAACCTGCAGCCTGTGGGTTCTCCACAGGAGGGGCTGGAAGCTGTTGCATCAGGCGATATCTATGCCTATGTGGGCAACGTGGTTGTTGCCAGCTTTTATATAGGAAAGATGCAGATTGCAAATGTTCGCGTATCAGGCGAGACACCTTATTCCAATTCCCAGTCCATGGCGGTGCGTGACGACTGGCCCCTGTTTGCGGGGATTCTCCAGAAGGCCCTGGATGCCATCCCCGACAGCGACAGGAGTGCCATATTCAATCGCTGGATGTCGATAAAGTATGAGTACGCGACTGACTACACCCTCATATGGCAGATTCTGATCCTGGTGATGCTGGTTCTGGCGCTGTTCCTTTACTGGAACCGCCGCCTGGCCAGAGAGGTGGACCGGCGCAAGCGGGTTGAGGAACAGATTCGTCGCAGCGAGGCGCAACTGGCTGTGGCTGCCGATGTTGCCGGCATGACGTACTGGGAGCTTGATATTCCATCAATGTGTTTCACTTTCAGTGATTCGTTTTTTGCCATGATGAAAACCACCCCTGAGCGGGAGGGTGGTTATGATATGCACCTGGATAGATATCTAACCGAGTTTTGTCACCCCGACGATGTGCATGGACTGCTAAAGCGGTTTCAAAGTTTGGCTAAACTGGAACAGCCCAGCCAGGGCCGGTTTGAATACAGGACCATCGGCAGGGATGGAGAGAGACAATACGGTATGGTCGATTACCGTGTTGTGATGGGTGAGCAGGAGAGCCCAGCCAAGGTTCTCGGGTCATATATCAATATCACCGAAAGAAGAGTGGCTGAGCGGGAACTGCTGTTGGCCCAGGCAGCCATTGAGCGAACAGCGGAAGGTTTCGTGACTGTTGGTGTGAAGGATGGTCTCATTCTATCAGCCAACAAACAGGCGACCATATATACCAACTACCAGAAATCGGAATTGGTGGGAATGCCTATATGGGAGCTGGACGTTAACCTGGATAAGGCAACATGGCCAGAACTCGCATCGCAAATCATCAAGGCCCAGAACCTGCATTTTGAAACGTTTACCCGCCAGAAAGGGGGTTACCAGTTCCCGGTCGAAATCTCGGCAAGTTACCTTAAGGACGAGAACATGGACCAGGTGGTGGTATTTTTCAAAGATATAATCGAGCGTCAGAAAAATGAAAGTCTACTGCGTGAAAGTGAAGAGCGGTTTCAGCGCAGTCTCGACTTTGCAAATATCGGCACCTGGGACTGGGATGTTTTGACCGGTTCACTCCACTGGTCTGATCAGATTGCACCACTGTTCGGGTATCAGGAGGGGGAACTGGAAAGCACGTATAAAAATTTCATTAAGGCCATACATCCGGATGACCGGGGCAGTATTCAGTCTGCGGTTAATGCCTGCCTGGAAGGGCGTGAGGAGTTTGAGGTAGAGCACAGAGTGGTATGGCCAGATGGCACGGTTCGGTGGCTTCTGGAGCGTGGCGACGTGGTGCGTGATGATGCCGGGGAGCCGCTGCATATGCTGGGTGTTGTGCAGGATATAACCCAGCGCAAACTGGCCCAGGATGAGCTTCAGCACAAGAGCGAGGAGTTGGCTGATTTCAACGAGACAATGGTTGATCGCGAGTCACGTATGATCGAGCTTAAAGAAGAGATAAACGAACTCAACAAGCTATTGGGACGTGAAGTCCCGTATCCCCAGGTGTGGCGGGATCAATGAAGACTGGAACTTTCCATACCAGCGCTGACAGGGTTGTCACCAAGCGCAGCCTGGTCACCATCATTGTGGTTTTTCTGACAGCTCTTTTCCTGACAGTCTGGTATGGCCTTGACCTGGTGGAGAGGCAGCTTCGGTTGCAGGTGGTTGACAGCCTGAAATCTACAGTTAAGGCTTCTCGCGAAAATATACATGATGTCTGGCTTAGCGGACTTTTCGAGGATGCTGTGATCTGGGCAGCGAATCCTGGCTTTGTGCGCAATGTGGAGTCACTGCTTCTGGAGAAGCGTAACCAGGCTGAATTGAAGGGAAGTAAGGAGCTGCAGAACCTGCGGAAATTTTTTTTCGAACGTCTGCAGCGACATGATGCCCTGGGTATGTTCGTCATCTCCCCTGACTATCTGAATATTGCTTCCATGCGTGATTCAAACCTGGGCATGACCAGCCTGATAGCAAAGCACAGACCATCCAGGTTAAAGGCGGTATTTGAAGGTAAGTGGCAGCTTGCTCCGCCAATGCCTTCAGATGTGCCCCTGCCTGACAAGGAGGGGGTGATGGTGCCGGGTTATCCGACCATGTTCATTCTGGTGCCGGTGTATGGTCAGTATGGGGAGCAGATAGCGGCGCTGGGTGTGCGCCTTAATCCCTATGGTAACTTCAGCCGGATTGCACAGACCGGTTATGTCGGTGATACGGGAGAGACATACTTCATCGACAGGGAAGCGAACCTGCTTACCGGGAGCCGGTATACCGATCATTTAAGAAAACTGGGGCTAATAACGAAAGACCGGTTCAGTATTCTGGGGCTCAAGGTGGAACGCTTCTCTCAGGAGGAGAGGCAGCACCCCAGGCTTTTGACCCGCGCTGCAGAGAGTGTACTGAGCGAAGGTTCAGGTGTCAGTGCACAGGGTTATGCTGATTACAGGGGAGTCACTGTTCTGGGTGCCTGGGCCTGGGATGAAAAACTGAACATCGGCATTATCACCGAAATTGATGAGAAAGAAGCCCTGTCTACCTATCGGGATGTCAAAAAAATTATCTGGCAGGCACTGGCTATTATTTTTCTCCTCGGCCTGTCAGCCATGCTCCTTCTTTACAGAACCCAAACCAAGGCGTCTGAAAGTGTGGCGCGATCCGAAGCCTATCTGCGCGTGGTTATGGAGAATGCCGTTGATGGCATTGTCTCCATCAATGAGCAGGGGATTGTTCAGACGTTCAACCGTGCGGCGCAACAGTTGTTCGGTTATACATCTGAGGAGGTTCTGGGGCAGAACGTCAGTATCCTGGTTCCATCCCCTCACCGGGAGGCCCATGATCATTACCTGGGAAGATACCTGGAAACCGGTGAAAAGAAGATTATCGGCATAGGCCGTGAAGTTGATGGGCAGCGTAAGGACGGCAGTACATTTCCCATGCGCCTGGGCATCAGTGAGAGTTTTTCGGAAGGGAGACGAATCTTTACCGCCGTGATTCAGGACCTCTCAGAAAGCAACCTGGTTCATCAGGCACTGCAGGAGAGCGAGGAGAAGTTTCGCAGAATGGCCGATGCGGCCAATTCAGCCATCATTATGCTGGACCCCCAGGGCAGGATATCGTTCTGGAGCCTTATGGCTGAAAAGATATTTGGCTGGTCTGCCGAAGAGGCCATGGGTCAGAATGCCCATAGGCTGATTGTTCCTCAACGTTACTTTGAGCAGTTTGATAAGGCATTCCCCTTTTTTCAGGCCTCCGGTGAAGGGGATCTTGTCGGCAAGACCGTGGAGGTCGAGGCACTGCATAAGAGCGGTCGCGAGTTTTCTGTAGAGATAGCGCTCTCTGCAGTCAATATCCAGGGCAGCTGGAATGCAATCAGCATTATCAATGACATCACCCGTCGCAAAGAAGTAGAGAACGAACTGTTGAAGCTCAGTCGTGCGGTCGAGCAGAGTCCGGCTACAGTGGTTATCACCGACATGGATGGCAGTATTGAATATGTGAATAACGCATTCATCGAAAAAACCGGCTATAGCCGGGAAGAGGCCCTGGGCCAGAATCCACGCATACTCAAGTCAGAGCACACATCAAGCGATGAGTATGATGGTCTGTGGAATACGATTACTGCGGGCAGGGAGTGGCATGGTGAATTTCTGAACAAAACCAAGTCGGGCGAACTTTACTGGGAATCGGCCTTGGTCTCCCCGCTGAGGAATACCGAGGGTGAGATCACCCATTTTCTTGCCATCAAGGAGGACATCACTGATCGCAAGATGGCCGAAGAGGTAGCCGCTCATCGTGCGGAAGAGTTGGAACACAGTAACCTTGCACTGGAAAAATCACGCCAGGCCGCGCTGAATATCATGCAGGATGCAAATAGTCAGAAAAAGCGGGCGGAGTCGACCCTGAAAGAGCTTGAGGCATCCCAAAAGGCGCTTCGCGAGGCGAAGGAGGTTGCGGAGGAGGCGAGTCGGGCCAAATCAACCTTCCTTGCCACCATGAGCCACGAAATCCGCACACCCATGAACGCCATAATCGGCATGTCACACCTGGCGTTGCAGACCGGCCTGGATCCTAAACAGCGTAATTACATCCAGAAAGTGTGCAACTCGGCGGATATGTTGTTGAACATCATCAA
The DNA here is from genome assembly GCA_965224515.1 of Sedimenticolaceae bacterium. Lineage (GTDB taxonomy): Bacteria > Pseudomonadota > Gammaproteobacteria > Chromatiales > Chromatiaceae > Sedimenticola_A. The sequence continues at coordinate 3,666,734 of OZ245051.1, read as the reverse complement.
CGATATTCTCGACTACTCCAAGATCGAGGCCCAGCGGATGGAGTTGGAGTCGGTCGAGTTCAGGCTGGAAAAGGTCCTTGATAATCTTTCAAACCTGGTCGGCTTGAAGGCAGAGGAGAAAGGCCTGGAGTTTATATTCAATATTGACCCGGAGATCCCCCTGGCCCTGGTGGGCGACCCGCTGCGTATTGGACAGGTATTGGTCAACCTGGGAAGCAATGCGGTGAAATTCACTACCCAGGGCGAAGTGATTGTCGCCTGCCAGGCCATTTCAAGTGACAGTGAAAAGATCTGCCTGAGGTTCTCCGTGAAGGATACCGGAATCGGTATGAGCGAAAAGCAGCAAGAACAGCTTTTCCAGTCATTCACCCAGGCAGACAGTTCCATATCAAGGAAATACGGAGGTACGGGCCTGGGGCTGGTTATCTCGGAACGCCTTGTGGAACTGATGGGGGGAGAGATTGGCTTTGAAAGCGCCGAAGGGGAGGGCAGCACCTTTTTCTTCACCATAGATCTTGGTTACGGCAAGGCCGAGCCGGAAGTGGCATGGATGCTGCCCGATGATCTCTATGATCTCAATGTCCTGGTTGTTGATGACAATGGCAGCGCAAGGGAGATACTCTCAAACCACCTCAAGAGTTTCGGTATGCGACCTGATCAGGCCGGGTCGGGTGAAGCTGCCCTGAGAAAACTTGGGGCGTCCGAGAGGGAAGGGCAGGGTTTTGACCTGGTGCTGGTCGACTGGAAAATGCCGGGTATGAATGGTGATGAATTGGTACGCGTCATCCATGAAGAGCTGGAGCTCGACTCACCACCTTTGATTATTATGGTCACGGCACACGATTCGGAAGAACTGAAGAGGTCAGTTGAGTATGTCGATCTGAATCATATATTGATCAAGCCCATCAGCCCTTCTGCACTGTTCGATACCATTCTGAGGTCTTTCGGACACATAACACTGGATAGAGATTCAATCGCCCTGGAGGTGGCTGGAAAACTGGAGTCCTCAACCCACCTGCGCGGGGCGCGTGTACTGCTGGTGGAAGACAACGAGATCAACCAGGAACTGGTTATGGAGCTGCTGAGAAACTCAGGAGTTCTGCTGACCATCGCAAACAATGGCCGGGAAGCCCTGGAAATACTCGGGAACGCAACCTTTGATGGTGTATTGATGGATGTTCAGATGCCGGAGATGGATGGTCTTGAGGCTACGCGGGAGTTACGCAGGGATGAGCGATTCAGTGATCTGCCTATCATCGCCATGACCGCAGAGGCGATGATGGATGACCGTGAGGCGGCCCTTGAGGCGGGTATGAATGACTACATAGCCAAGCCGGTAAATGTAAACGAGATGTTTGCGACCATGGCAGAGTGGATCACCCCCGAAGAGCCTGCCGAGTACCCTGCAGAAATACCGCTGGTGAAACAGCCTGAACTTCCAGAATCCCTTGATGAAAGTCAGCTCTCACTGCTTGAAGGCGTCGACACTGATGCCGGGCTGCACGCAACCCAGGGCAATACGTCACTCTATGTGAAACTGCTGGGAATGTTCCATGATGGCCAGGCTGACTTTACCACACAATTTGACACTGCTTATAAAGAGGGCAGCCACAAGGATGCAATCAGGTATGCACATAGTCTGAAGGGGGTCGCTGGGAATATCGGCGCGCTGCAGCTGCAGACATTGGCAAGGGCGCTGGAGTTGGCATGCAAGAGAGAGGCGGGCCCGGATGAGGTGAACCAGGCTCTTCACCTCGTAGACAGTGAACTCAAGAGGGTATTGGATTCCATTCAAAGATTTCAGGAAGATCAGGGAGTGTTTGAAGCCCACAGGCCAGCTACAATGGAGTTGAAAACACTCAATGAATCGATGTTAAAACTTAGAAAACTGCTGTTCGCAAACAATACCGATGCAGTTGACCTGGTGGACGAGATTCTCCAGGGACCTCTTGCAGAAGAGACCGGCGATCGGTTGGCCGGGATCCGAAAGCTTATTGTCGGCTACCAGTTCGACAGTGCACTGCAACAAATGGATCTGCTTATCACCAAGCTGAGACAGGTATCGCCATCGAAAGCCGGGAAGGATGTTAAATGAGTCGAAACACATATGGGCAATCGATCCTGGTAGTGGACGATATACCCGACAATATTGAGGTGTTGCGAGGGGTACTCAAACCAAACTACACCGTCATGGCCGCGATCAACGGTGAAAAGGCCCTGGAGATCGCTCGCAGTGACAGCCGTCCGGATATGATTCTGCTCGATGTCATGATGCCGGGCATGGACGGCTATGATGTGTGTCGCAAGCTTAAGGAGGACCCCAAGACAGCAGGTATTCCTGTCATCTTCATTACCGCCAAGGACGAGATTGAAAACGAAGAGCTTGGATTCGATCTGGGTGCCGTGGACTACATTACCAAACCTATCAGGCCGCGGATTGTACTCTCAAGAGTGAAAACTCATATAGCGCTCTATGACCAGAACAGGGTCCTGGAATACAAAGTGCGTGAACGCACGGCCCTGCTCAACCAGACCCGGTTGCAGATTATCCAGCGACTGGGCCGTGCAGCCGAATACAAGGATAATGAAACCGGCATGCACATCATGCGCATGAGTAACTACAGCAGGTTGCTGGCGCGGGCTGCGGGGATGGACGATACATGGGTCGAGCTTCTATACAATGCGGCTCCAATGCACGATATCGGTAAAATCGGCATTCCCGACAGCATTTTGCTCAAACCCGGGAAACTGGACGCCCAGGAGTGGGAGACCATGAAGACCCACTGTGACATAGGGGGCAGAATTATCGGCAGGCACAGTGACTCGGATTTATTGCGTCTCGCCCGTTCCGTTGCATTGACTCATCATGAGAAGTGGAATGGTTCGGGTTATCCCCATGGCCTGGTCGGTGAGAATATTCCCCTGGCGGGGCGCATAGTGGCCATCGCAGACGTATTTGATGCACTTACCTCACTCCGGCCATACAAGGATGCCTGGCCTGTTGAGAAGGCTGTGGAGTGGATGAAGAGTGAGTCAGGGCAACACTTTGATCCAGACCTTGTGGCGAAGTTCTTCACTCTCCTCCCTGAGGTTCGGGTTATCATGAGCCAGTACGCCGATTGATATCCCCGGGGCAGATGCCGGTACTATTGCGGATTTCAACTTCCACTGTTTTTTGGCAGGATAGAGGGCCGGAATATAATCACAGCCTGCCATGTCCTTTAAAACCAAAATACTTCTCCTTGCGATCCTTCCCCTGTTGCTGGTGGGCAGTGCCATCACCATGATCAGCGTCAACCAGGCCCATACACTGTCGGAGGAGGAGATTCGAACTTTTGAGGAGAATCTGCTCGCCTCAAAACGCCGGGAGCTGAAAAACTACATCAGCCTGGCCCTGGCCTCCATAGATCATATTGTTCGTGACCAAAGCGTTGATGAGTTTACCGCCCAGGAGGAGGTCAAGCGGATTCTCAACGGACTGACCTATGGCGAAGATGGCTATTTCTTTGTCTACGACAGGGACGGGGTCAACATGGTTCATCCAATCCTGGGCGATATCGTGGGTCGCAATCTATATGACCTGCAGGATGCCAATGGCAACTTCGTGATACGCAACCTACTGCGGATTGCAGCTGATGGTGGAGGTTTTCACCGCTATCTCTGGAACAAGCCCTCCACCGGAACCGATGAGGATAAGCTGAGCTACGCTGTCCAACTGCCGCGCTGGCGTTGGATGTTGGGAACCGGGCTCTATATTGACGACATTGCCAAGGATGTGGCCAAGATACGCAGCCAGGTCAATATCAATATCCGCAACACTTTCTTTACCGTGCTGCTGATCATTGCATTTACCGTCATCACCATTGTGATCATCGGCCTGGCCATCAATATCCACGAAAGCAGGCTTGCCGATTTCCGTCTGCGTGAACTGGCCCATAAATCCATCCGTTTTCAGGTCAGCGAGAGACGGCGCTTTGCGCGGGAACTCCACGATGGCATCAACCAGTTGATGGTATCTGTAAAGTTTCGTATCGAGTCTGCAGTCAACAAGCTTCAGAAGGGGCAGGGTGATAGCCTGGTTGACCTGGATAAAGGCGGTGCCGTGCTCAACGACGCCATACAGGAGGTGCGTAGAATTTCCCACGACCTGCGCCCCAGCCTGCTGGATGATATGGGCCTGCATCCGGCCCTGGACAGCCTGATTGATCAGTTCAGGGAGCGGACAGGTATCAATGCGGTGCTAAACCACGAGTTGACTGGCCGGCGCCTGCCGGAGGACATTGAGATAACCTTCTACCGGGTGATACAGGAGGCGCTGACCAATATCGAACGCCATGCCGGTCGCTGTGATGTGCTGCTGAGGCTCTGGCAGCAGGGGGAGTTCGTGCATCTGGATATCAGGGACGAAGGGTGCGGCTTTGAACCGGATGAGACGGTTGCGGGTGAAGGCATAGGTCTGCGTAATATGCGGGAACGTGTCGAATTGCTCGGCGGCGAGTTTACCCTGCACAGTGAACCGGGCGAAGGTACCCGCCTCAAGGCGATGCTGCCCAATGAACAGAAGATGATGCGATAGGTGAAAGAGATGAGCTCACAACCCCCTATAAGGCTGTTGCTGGTTGATGATCACCCACTGGTACTTGACGGTATCAGTGCCCGTCTGGAGGGCGAGGCCGGGCTGGAAGTGGTTGCCACGGCCACCAACGGACGGGAGGCCCTGGAGAAAGCCCGGGATGTGAAGCCGGATGTGGTGCTGATGGACGTGACCATGCCGGTGATGGGGGGGCTGGAAGCGACACCCCTATTCAAGGAGGAGATGCCCGATATACACGTACTGATCCTGAGCATGCATGACAACCAGGAGTACATACTCAAGCTGATGCATGCCGGGGCCTCGGGTTACGTTCTGAAGGATGTCTCGTCGGACGAACTGATCAGGGCAATCAAGGTGATCAACCAGGGAGATACCTATTTCAGTTCAGGGGCCTCTGAAACGCTGTTCAGAAAACCAGAACAGGCAGAAGCAGAAGATGAGGATGTACTGACCAAGCGAGAAGGCACCGTGCTGAAACTGATTGCCGAGGGGCAGTGCAACAAGGACATCGCCCGGCTGCTCAACATATCGGTGAGAACCGTGGAGACTCACCGCCTGAATATCAAAAACAAGCTCGACATCCATACCGCCGCCGGCCTGGCAAAGTACGCTATCGAACACGGCCTGGTGGATCTTTCCTGATATCTAATATTGTGTGTCCCCGGAGCCGTTTTCACCCTGTCTGAATGAACTATTGCTTCAGCACCACGATGGATTTCTCAGCTACCCCCAGGTGTTCGGATATCACCGGACATTTCGCCTGCAGCAGGAAAAATATGGGTCTGTCGCTCCCGCTAAGACTTTCGTAGTTGGCCATACCCTTGGCAATGATCAGTTCGGCTGTATCAAACCGCTCTCTGAACCGGGGTGAACACTGCTCCAGCAGGGTGCCGAGAATGGCAGCGCCGTTGTCCGTGATATCACACACCTGGTCGAGACCTGCGGCTTTGGCATCTTCAACTGTTGCGTCGTTTACCGCCGGGCCGCCCTTGACCACGTAGGTGACCGGCTTGCCAATGGTTTCAATCAACAGCCTGTCCATCACGGTTTCTCCGGCGTTGTCTGCCAGGTAGAGCACAGAATCGACCCTGTCCAGGGCTTCCCGCAGTGCATCGCGATGGTCGATTGCCAGGGGTTGCTGAAGTACCCGTTGGATACTCCCTTCCAGGTCGTAATGGGAGGCCACGCCGAGATCGATGATATTGCCCGCAATGGCCAGCCTTACTGCCGTATCCAGCGGGTCATCGCTCTGTTCAAGCAGTTGTTTAAGTTGTGGGTAGAGCTCCAGGGCGTGGCTGGTGGCCTGCTGCTTCGCCTGCCGGTAGGGGTCGGGGTTTCCGCTGATACTGCGTACCACGGCATGAACCCGTGAAGCACGAACCGGTGGTGTCACATCGACAGCTGTGTGAGCCAGCTCATCCTTGACTGCGGAGATCAATCTCTTTGTGGAGCCTGTATCAAGATTGGAGAGCTTGGCGGCATGGATAGCCTGGCGAAGGAAGCACTGGTCGCATTCGGGTTTGGATCTCATGCAGACAGTTTATTGGGTTCTCAACAAAAGCAAAACCGTGTTTGCCACGCAAAAGCCCTCCTTTCCCATGCAGGGAAGGGAGGGTGCATCAAACCGGAGGTTATCAGTTGCTGGGCTCGTCCCAGAAGTGCCGTGAGGCCTCGCGCACAGCCTCAGTGCGGCTGATGCCGACATCCTTGAGCATCTCGTCACTGAGCTCGGCGAGCTGCTGTCTCTGGCGTGCCAGCCGGTAGGAGTAGCTGATCTGAATACCCAGATTCCAGACGAGGCGAATCAGGGCATTTGGACCGGTTTTCCAATCCAGTGAATCGAACGGTTTGTGTGAGGAAATATGTTCGTATCCAGCGATGACCTGTTTCATCTCTTCTCGTCCCTTAATTAGGTGTATCAATGAGTTACGCTCCGTAACTGGCATAAGTGTGGTACCTGATCTATGATTTATCAAACGAATAAAATTGATGTGACTCATTCGAGAATATGATCAATGAAATACGACATCGATACCGATCTTCTACGCACCCTGGTGGCCATCGTCGATGCGGGTGGTTTCACCCGTGCGTCACAGATGGTTCACCGCTCCCAGTCCGCTGTCAGCATGCAGATGAAGAAGCTGGAGGAGTTGGTTGGCCGGCCGCTTTTTGAGAAGGCCGGGAGAGGGTCAACCCTTACGGTTGATGGTGAGATGCTTCTGGGTTACGCCCGGCGAATTCTGAAACTGCATGACGAGATGCTCTCAACGGTGAGTCAGCCCCACATGATCGGCAGTGTCTGTGTCGGCATCCCTGATGATTACATGGCAACCTATATACCGGGTATTCTCACCAAGTTCGCCAGTGCCTATCCCCAGGTCCAGGTCGAGGTGCTGTGTGAACCCAGTGAGTGGCTCAGCAACCGCCTGAGACGGGGAGAGATCGACCTGGGTGTGTTTACCGAAATGCCGGGTAATGTTACCGGTGAAGTGCTGCGACGTGAGAGCACGGTCTGGGTCACATCCAAGTACCACACGGCCCATGAGCACGACCCGCTGCCACTGACCCTGTTTCAGAAGGGCTGCAAAATACGCAACGTGGCATTGAAGGCACTGGACAGGATAGGCCGGGCCTACCGCATCGCCTACTCAAGCCCGAGCATTTCGGGTATCGAGTCCATTGTCGGTGCCGGACTCGGCGTGACGGTGCTGGTGCGCAGTATTCTCAAGGAGAACATGCGTGAGCTGACGGCACAGGAAGGCTTTCCCGATCTTCCAGAGTCGTTCATCACGCTGCACCGTTCAGACAAGAGCAAGTCGCCCGTGATTGAAAGTCTTTCGGACTATATCAGGGACGGCTTTCGTTCAGAGTGAAAACAGACCGGTGAGGTGATCAATGCGTCCTATCATGGAAATTGCCGAAGCGCTTCAACTCAATGCAGATGATCTTTTCATCTACGGCGACCAGATGGCTAAGATCCGCCGCAAGGTGCCGCCGTCCAGTGGGGATAGCGGCGGCAGAATCGTCCTGGTATCCGCCATCAACCCCACCCGCGCGGGGGAGGGCAAGACCACCGTCTCCATCGGTCTCGCACAGGGACTTCAGCGCATCGGCAAGCGGGCTGCCCTTGCCCTTCGTGAACCCTCGCTCGGGCCCATCTTCGGCATGAAGGGCGGAGGGACCGGTGGCGGGCGCTGTCAACTTGAACCTTCAACCCGGATCAACATGCATTTCACCGGCGACATCCACGCTGTGGGTGCTGCGCATAATCTCCTGGCGGCACTGCTGGACAACGCGGTTCACTTTCGAAGCGGGCTCGACCTGGAGCATCGCCAGGTGTTCTGGCGGCGGGTGCTGGACATGAATGACCGTGCCCTGCGCCAGACGGTGATCGGCCTGGGCGGACGTACCAACGGTGTGCCGCGGGAGGCGAGCTTTGACATCACCGCCGCTTCCGAGGTGATGGCTATTCTTTGCCTGGCTGAAGATCTACCGGATTTGAAAACAAGGCTGGGGCGCATTCTTGTGGGGTTCGACCGTGAAGGCAACCCGGTAACCGCAGACAAGCTGCAGGCCACGGGTTCCATGGCAGCGCTTCTGCAGGATGCACTGCTGCCCAACCTGGTGCAGTCTACTGAAGGGGTGCCGGCACTGGTGCATGGTGGCCCTTTCGGAAACATCGCCCACGGCTGCAACAGCGTGATTGCTACACGTACCGCTGCCGCACTGAGCGATTACGTGGTGACCGAGGCGGGGTTCGGCTTCGACCTGGGTGCCGAGAAATTCTTCGATATCAAGTGCCGCGGCTCCGGGCTCTGGCCCAGTGCGGTGGTACTGGTGGTGACGGTACGCGCGCTCAGAATCCACGGCTGCACCGAAGCCACGGACAGTGGCGGCCTTGAAGAGCTCTCACGGGGTATGTTGCACCTGGACCACCATGTGAAGAGTGTGCGCGCCTTTGGTTTTGAGCCGGTCATCGCCATCAACTGTTTTGAAGACGACAGCGAAGAGGAGATGCGCCTGATCGAGAACGCCTGCAAAGAGCGTGGCCTGCAGGTGGCCAGAACCACGGCTTTCAGCGAGGGTGGTGCAGGGGCGGTGCAGCTTGCCGAAGCGGTGGCCAGGGCAGCGGATTGCCCTCAGCCCGAAGTGCGCTATCTCTACGATCTGGATGAGTCGCCGGAGAATAAAATCGAGTCCGTGGCAAAGAGCATTTACGGGGCGGGGAGCGTGGGTTTCAGCCGCCAGGCGAGGAGGGAGCTGGAGCGCGTGCGCTGCCTCGGTTACGACAAGCTGCCGATCTGTATTGCCAAGACCCATCTCTCCCTCAGCACTGACCCAGAGGGCTCCTGTCAGCCTGAGGGTTTTGAACTCCCGGTGGAGTCAGTGCGGGTTGCAGCCGGTGCAGGCTACCTGCTTGCACTCACAGGCGATATCGTCACCATGCCCGGGCTGCCCCGGGAACCGGCGGCCCACAATATCGATCTCGACGAAGACGGTGAGATCGTTGGCGTATGAGTGATATCATCCGTGCTCGCATGAAAATCTACGGATGATAAAGAATGATAAGAGATACCCTGGTTATTACCGCTGCAATGGTTGCGGCTATCCCCGCTTTTGCTTCCGAGGCCGATGTCGGCCAGGAGAAATTTCAGACCCTCTGCATGGCATGTCACAAGCTTGATCGCGGCCCCAACATGGTTGCACCGCCCATCTTCGGCGTTAAGGACCACTATATCCGTGTATATCCCGGTAAAGATGAGTTCGTCAGCAACATGGCTGCATGGCTCGAGAAGCCTGATCCAGCCAAATCACTGATGCCCGGGGCCCTGCGCAGGTTTGGAGTGATGCCTCAGCAGGTGCTGACCCCGGAAGAGCGCAAGGCGGTTGCCGCTTTTATCTACGATGTCGACTTCACCAAGCCCGGCTGGTACCAGGAGCACTTCGAGCAGGAGCACGGTAAGCAGTGATCCGCGCCTGATCGCCAATGTCGGTATTCAGATTCCAACAGTTCTCCGTGCTGCAGGAGCGATCCGCCATGCGGGTCTGCACAGATGCCACCCTGTTCGGCGCCATGGCGCCGGTCAAGGGGGGTGAGCAGGTTCTCGATATTGGAGCCGGTACCGGGCTTCTGGCCTTGATGGCCGCACAATTGGGAGCAGGACTGGTCACCGCTGTAGAGTTGACCGAAGAGGCCTGTGACGAGGCCCGTCATAACTTCTCCCACTCTCCCTGGAGCGACAGACTTGAGGCGGTGCACCGGGATATTCAGGGCTTCGCAGCAGCCACCGGCAATAAGTACGACCTGGTTATCAGCAATCCGCCGTTCTTCGACAGCCACAGCAAGTCCCCTGCCACGGGCAGGAATATTGCCCGGCATACCGACCTGCTTCCCTATGCCGACCTTATCGCAGCAACGGAAAAACTGCTGACCCGGGAGGGTCTCTTCTACCTGCTGATTCCTCTCCACGTGGTGGATGACTTTTGTGCAAAAGCAGGCACCGCAGGCCTCTATCTGGTCAGGCGAACAGACTACCGGGGCTATGCCCATAACATGCCAAAGGTCTCTGCCCTGACCTTCAGCAGAGAGCAGGGTGATTTCCGGTCCGAGCTGCTGACCATCTACCGTGAAGAGAGGGTCTACTCTGAAGAGAGTACGAAATACCTGTCACCTTTTTTACTGAGGTTTGCCGAAGAGACCCGGTAAGGCGTCACGCTCCATTCATTAAGCATAAAGATTCCACTTCCCAAGAGATGTCGGGAGCCTCTACAATCCAGCTCAATGGAATAGGGGAGTCGAGCAACTCCCGGTTGCAATGGAAAGGAGTCGACCATGCCCAATCTGCAGAATCCCGTTATTGTCATTCCCGGTATCAGCGCCACCTCAATGGATGACCGTTACCCGGTAAAGCCCAACGAGCTCTGGTCCGCGGTTTTGAACAAGGAGTATGAGCGGATCAGCCTGCACCCTGATAATCCGCGGTTCGAGGCTGTGGAGCCATCCCTGGTCAGACCCGGACAGATATTCAGCCTGGTATACGCCGACCTGGTGGCGGCGTTGCGCTATGACCTGACCAGCCGCAGTGACCATCCCACACCGGTATTTCCTTTCCCCTATGACTGGCGTCAGAAACTGGAGATCACCGGCGATCAACTGCATGAGTTCATCGAAGAGGTCATTGCGCGTACACGGCTGCTTCGACACTACAAGGGGTATGGTGAGGCACCGAAAGTCGATATCGTTGGCCACTCCATGGGCGGGCTGGTAACAGGTGAATACCTGCACAAGTACGGTAGCCGGGGCAGGGTAGGAAAGGTGGCAACCTTGGGTACGCCGTTTCAGGGTGCGGTGGAGGCGGTTGTCAAACTGCTCACCGGTATGGGGAACCTGTCGGGTACGCCTCCGCGAGAACGTGAGCGTGAAGCGTCGCGTTCAATGGCCAGCGTTTATCAACTGCTACCCTCTTTTGCCAAGTCCATTATCCCCGTCGGTGATCCAAAACCAGAAAAAGACCTCTACAAGGTCTCAGCATGGCAACCGGGTATTCTGGAGAGTCTCGAAGAGTATATCCGTCTCCACTCTGTAGAACCGGGTAATCGCCAGACCCGTGGTGTCAGGGCAGAAGCACTGCTCCAAACGTTTCTCAGGCAAGCTAAAAAACATCGCAGCAGAATCGATAATCTCGATCTCTCTTCCGCCGGATTGAATAAAGATGATTGGATGGCGGTTGTCGGTATGGGCGCGAAAACCCGCATCTCGCTCACCGTCGGACGTGACAGGAGGGGGCCACGCTTCGAGATCAACAATGATCAGTTCGTCAATCACTGGAAAGGGGACAAGACATCGCGTCTTACAGGTGACAGTACGGTTCCCCTGAACGGTGCGATCCCCAGGTTTCTCGATGAGGAGCAGATCATCGCGGTAACCCCCGATGACTTCGGTTTCTGGGAGATATCCGACCAGGCGATACTCGGCGTTTCAGGATTTCACGCCATCCTGCCCAGGCTTAACCTTTCCCAACGCCTGGTGCTGAAACACCTCAAACCCGATTACCGGGGAGACCTGGGTGGTCGGCCGCTGCCTGGTATAGAGGCTTCAGACTGGCGTCCGCCCGTGGCTATCCAACCCTGATTATTCCTGTATTTAAGATGCGTCCCATTTTTGTGCAAGTCACCAGCTGAACTTCCAGTAGATTGAATCCGGATTTCGGTGAGGCCACAGGAATACCTTTGTATTGGACATTTTTCAGTAATTTATACTCGGGCTATACTGGTTTATATTGCTGTACAAAGTATATGTTCATGAACTCTCAGGCGAGAGTAGGCTGGTACCAAAGTCCACTCAACCCAGCTACTGACGGCTTGACCAAAGAAACTAAAATAGCATGATTAAAGCACAACGAACTTTCAGGTTAAGATCTGTATCAATCACGGCTTTAATCTGCTTTTCTGGAATGTCTCCCAACTTTGTGCATGCCTGTGGCTGGTGGGGTGACGGGGAGGTTAGTCGACATAACAGTATGGTGCTTCGCGCCCCTGGTGATGAATCAGTGCCGCAAACGCTCTCTTATAAAACTTCCAAGTTACCCGGGAGAATGGGGTATGGTATTACCATACCTGATCCAGGAAGGGCCATCCCCTATTTAGAGGCAACCCGTGGTTATAAGATCAATCGGATAGCAGAGCTAAAAGCTTTTGGTTTTGAAACAGTAATCGATCTCGGTACATCTGAGAAAACTGCCAATTTGCATCGACAGGAGACTGAAACGCTGGGTATGCGTTATATCAGTATTCCCGTTAAGGGCTTAGTACCGAGTCAGGAACAGGTTAACTACTTCACACAACAAGTCATTGATGCCAGTGATGACATGCTGTTGGTCTATTCGCCAAGCTCGGAGCTTCTCGGCACAATGTGGGCTGCTTATCGAATCAACTTGGGCGCGCCAATTGATTTTGCCATCAAGCAAGGTAAGAAATTAGGCATGAAAGCTAAACAGGAAGCCGTAGTTCGCAACCGGGCTGAATCCAAAAAATAACCCTGAAACCCCCTTGGGAAGAAGGTTTCAGGGCTATAAAGGAGGCCTCGTGTTGTTTGCCTCCATGGGGTGGTGTTTTCTATACTTTAAGCAGCTGAATCAGTTGCAATACTCTGCCGCTCAAATTCCATAAAATTCTTAGTCAAGTCAGCCATAGAGCTGTAGAAGGTCATCTTGGCTTGATTCATAACTGAATCGCAAAACTGGGGTGTCCAGGACAGCAGATGCCGCTCAAGAAACTTGCGTTGCACAATCTGGCAATACTCTGCGTTCTCGCGATCTTCCTGATTCCACTTGTCAGCTTCCCACTCAGTCAGTTTCTGCATAAACTCAAGCTCAACACTGATGTGATCCGGAACTCCTGTAAACTCCTTCGCATAATCCAGTCCGGTTGTTTCGATAAACGCCTTCACCTCAACTGTCTTTTCACCCCATAATCCTCCGGCCCCACCAACTGCTTCCACGAAAACAGATTCATGTGCCGATATATGACGATCAGGGCCGATAAACAACTGGGTAAACTCCAGCACCAATGCTTCAGTCAACTGGGCTTCAGACTCGTTAGAAAATTCATCCCCCAACGTCACTCCCATGCCTGATAAGGCCCCCGACAAGCGGGGACCCTTCAGCTCCATAATGAAGGCCTCCGTGGGCTCTTCCCGAAAAACCGTGGTCAATAGTCCATAAATTTCGCTTCGTGACTTGGCACTATCGGCCAGATCTTTCCAGTCAGTTCCCATTTCAGCTCTCCTCTGTTTACTCACTCTAGTTACGCTTTGGCTACTCTTACCACAGTATCCATCCAGCGTTGACCACCACTAATCGGATCCGAACTGTTAGGAATGATCGAGTTGGGATGAGATCCGTGTTTGTTCCAGCTCATGTTTTTAGAATCTGGATCCGCTGATGCATCGACGGTAGTGGGTGATTTCTTACCTGACCCGTAAATGCCGGAGTGCTGTCGACCCATGTGGTGTGAGATGGCAACAATACCGGGGATGATCCCTTCTGTAACATGTGCTGTAGTGGTTATCTCACCGAGATCACTGGCCACCTTAATGGTGTCACCATCCTTGATACCACGCTCAGCTGCAGTTTTACTGTTTATCCATGCCGGATTGTCGTGCTTGATTTCGGATAACCATTTACAGTGTGACGTGCGTGAATGGGTATGAACGGCAACCTTATAAGTGGTCAGATGCAAGTCATCCTTGCCCATCTTCTGATGTTCAGGGATCGGCGTGTAGGTTGGGAATGCCGGGAATCCCTTTGAGGCAAAGTTGTCGGAGTAGAAGTCAAGCAGACCGGACTTGGTAAACGACGTGTTCGGCGGGTAAGCCTTACGCGGCGTGCCGTCGATATTCTGGGCGACATAAGCGTTTTTAGCCCCGTCGACTCCGAGGTAGCCTTTGCTTTTGGCTTCGGCCTCGCTGACTCCGGCTTTCTTGTGGTTCCAGTAGACACCGGTTTTCTCGTCGAGAATTACTCCGTCATCGGAAACATCAACTTTTGCTTCATAGAAACCAAAGTTGGGCTTGGCATTCTTGTCGTGCCAGACCCCATGCTTTTTCATGTACTCAAAGCCACCGGCTTCCCTGACACCTGGCGTCATTTCACAGGATTGGCGTACATAATCTTCCTTGGTCTTATACGCCAGATCAATGCCCAGTCGTTTTGCCAGACCATAAAATACTTCACCCTGGTCCTTTGACTCACCAAGCGGCTTGATAAGGGGTTGGCGGATGTAGTACTCGGCGACTCCAGTTGGTGACACCATATCTTCATAATCCCACCGTTCCAGATAGGTTACATCCGGCAGAATAAGGTCAGCGTATTGCGATGATTCGTCGTAGACGATATTGGTTGAAATTGAGAAGGGTATCAGGCTCTCATCTTTCATTATCGCTTCTGCCTCCTTGTTGTTTCCGTTGATATAGGCCTGATTGTTGCAGCTCGACCAATAGACTTTGGGTCGACCATTTTGACCGTCCTTGATCATGGGCAGGTTTTGTTGACTGCACTGGTGAGTGGGAAAAGCAGCCTCGCCGGGGAAACCATTGACGATATCAAGGCCTTTTTGCATCTTGGACTTTGGTGAATGCGGGTGTTTCCATCCTGCACCGACACCCATTACCCGACCGCCTTTTCGATCAAGGTTATTGGTAATAGCCGAAAGCAACATGGCTGCACGTTCCTGATCCGCACCATGATAATGCATAACGGTGCCACGATAACCAATCAGGCAGGCCGACTTTGCCTTGGCATATCCGCGGGCGACTTCGCGGATTTTATTGGCAGGGACTCCACTCTCTTTCTCGGCAAACTCCGGCGTGAACTTGGCCACATTCTTCTTGATCGCAGAGATTTTTTCATCTTCCGTAGCGTGATGATCGGGTGTTACACGCATATACTTTAGATGCTCTTTACGGAACAGCCCCTCGTTCATGATTACGTTCACCATGGACAACATGACCAAACCGTCCATACCAACCTTGATTGGGATCCACTCGGTAGATTTGGCAGCGGTATTGGAAAGCCGTACATCGAAGGTGTAGAGCGGGACATTGCGTTCAACCATTGCCCTGATCAGACGCTGCGATGTTGGGATGTGGTTGGTATGTGTCTCGAACTGGTTTGAACCGAAATTGACTACAAAATCGGTATGGTCGTAATCCCAGTTGTCATACATTCCACCCCACAGGCTCTCCTGGCCGACCCATTTAGGTCCCTCGCATACCGACGTATGCGTGCCAATGGTTTGGGAGCCAAAAGCATCCATAAAGTCATGCATGATCGAGGACTGGCTGCCTTTGTGGCGACCATACTGGTACATGAACAGTTCAGGTGTTCCTGCATCGAGAAGCGGTTTAAGCTTGGAAGCCATGAGATCTAGTGCCTCATCCCAGGAGACTCTCTTCCACTTATGCTCGCCGCGCTTGCCTACACGCAACATTGGGTAGAGGATCCGGTCTGGAAAATAGACCTGATTGATACCCGCCTGTCCCTTGGCGCAGAGTTTTCCGAGAGTACGGATAGAATCGGGATGCCCTTCCAGTTTAACCAGGCGGCCATCTTCAACATAGCCGATCATGGCGTCTCGAGTCACACACTGCCAGCAAGCAGTGGGGATTGCCTGTCGTTCCTTGTTAGTGATGGGAGAAAAATCACGACCACCAGCCTGCAATTTAATGGTTCCGGAAAATGCACTCCGTCCACCACTCAATCCAGCGGTCAGGGCAAGACCACTGCCCGCAGCTATCTTCATAAAATTACGACGATTTAGTTTTTTCATATTAATTCCTCTCTCTTACAAGCGGCAGGGTTTAAGTGATCTGATCCACAAAGTGGTCCAGTTTTCCCTTCTTGCGCTTTGTATAGAGGGTCTTCAACATGTTGTCGGGATCGATATAGAACACATGCGGTTTGGTTCCCTCTTCCGGAAGCAGTACATTGTCAGGCGTTGCCAGATTATGCTCTTTCACCAGCTTGGAGACTTCACTGTTCGGGTCGTTCATGTCTCCATAAATACGGGCACGTCCCTGGCAGGTATTGACACAGGAAGGCTCAACACCGTTATCCACACGATGAACGCACATGTCGCATTTATCTGCTGCCTGTTTTGTCGGATCGCCTCCGGCTTTAACAAAGGGATCGAATGAACGAACACCGTAGGGGCAGGCATCAATACACTTGCCACAGCCGATGCACTTCTCTTTGTCAATAAGTATCATTCCGTCAGGCCGCTTGTAGGTGGCACCTTGACGGTAACGAATCGTCTTGCCATCTGAAGTTTTAAACTTGGCCCGATCTCCTGGGAATTCAGGGCATGCTTTCACGCAGGGAGGAACGCCATCCTCTTTATTGCCCTCACAGTGATTGCACATCAGAGGTAGAAATGCCTTCTTGGTATTTGGAAATGTTCCTGTTGTCTTCTCTTGTATGACAGCCCTGAAACGCCCGAGTGAGACATTGTTTTCAGATTTACATGCCACTGTACAGGCTCGACAACCTATACACCGCCTAAGGTCCATGACCATCGCCCAACGAGGTGCCTTTTTGGACTGCGCCGCCTCAAGATTGACGCCTGGTGTTGCAAGTGACGCAGCACCAACGGCTGCAGTCCCAACGCCACTTAGAAATTTACGCCGGCTGATGTCTGGTGTTTTCTTGTCACTCATATCGTTTTCTCCTGCTCATCGCCTCATCCTCCACAGTAATTACTCGGGTTATTGTTTTTACTGACTCGCATTTTCAAGTAGATCGATAGTGTCTTCGAAATTACCGAATGCACCATCGAGAATGGTGACTGCATACTTCTTGTTGTGTACGCCATTACCAACTCGTACAATATTCAGTAACTCAGTTCCCTTGGAAATCATTCCCTCTGCCTCGCTTATCTGCTCCTTACTGAGTACGCCTCTCACTTCAGTCAAAAGATTTAATACTTCTGTCTCCAATTCCTCCGCGTCAGTGATCTCCTTTTCAAGCTGCTCCTCCCAGTCACTGAGCATGTTTCTGTGTTGTTCTGTATGGCACGCAGCACAGGTATCACCCGATGCGGTTCTTACGTCATGCCCTTTACTCAATGTCTTTTTAAGATGGCAGGCCATACAGTTTGTATTGACTTCATACATAAGATGCGGAGAACCAGAAATGTCTTCGTCAACAGGTGATCCGGAAAGCAGCAGTTTTTGGTATTTATGCTGATCAACATGACAGAGTTGGCAATCCTGGCGAACAAAATCTAGATGATCGGTCCTGTTTTTGTGCTCGACTACAGTGTGACAATCGAAGCAGTCAGCCTTGTTAGGAACATGCTTGTCATGCATTAGTGTCTTGTCACCTGCGGTTGCCAGGAGTGTCTGACTCCGGTTGTGACAGGTGAGGCAGCCATTTGAAACTACATTTCCGGTTTCAATCTCCCCACTACCTTTCACAACCTCGAAGTGACAACTCTCGCAGGCGACGCCTGATTCCTGAATCGTCTGGTGTGTGATCGGTTTCTTGGTATTGGCAGGGTCTCCTACCTGAAGTTGGCTTTGGAGAGATCTGGTCGGAATCGTGTGGCAGATATCACAACGAGAAGCCCCTTGGTTAAAATCGATGGCGGGTCTATTTACGAAGGTGATTTTCTTAATGTCACCATTGGCCATTTCAGCTTTATCAAGTGTGGGTTTTTCGAGTTTCAGATGGCAAAGAAAACAGATATCCTCAGGCACCTCGAAGTGCTTTTTCTCTGTTGTTTTGAAGTGGCAGGTATCACAGGTGATTTGGTGGCCATCAAGGGCTTTATCACTAAAGTGTACCTCATGTTTGAAACGGACCTTCTCTGTAAACTGTATCTCTTCCTGTGCCAGTTTTTCCCGGTTATGGCAACCAGATTGCAGACAGGCTCCATCCTTTATTACCGGGCGTATGGGTAGTGGTGCATCAGGGTCATAAAGGTAGGCAGCAAGGTGGCGTAGTCCTTCGTACTTTGCTTTCAGCGAATGCTTCTCACCTGGAAGAAAATGGCAATCGATACACTCAGCTTGCATTCCATCCGGATTATTGCTTTTGTGATGATAGTTAGACTTCCAGGCATCATACTGTTCGGTCATGGTGTGACAGCTGCCACCACAAAACGAGGACTGAGAGGTGTAATACTCAACACCACCCCAGGCTACTAATAGAAATATAATGGTTCCAGCAAGAACCAGCATTGCCAGTCGCCAGGTAACTCTCAAGACAATTCCACTGCTATCATTCATTGCCAGTAACTCTTCCTCTCTCGATAGATCGATTTAAGTTATTAGTTCTTGATATGAAAAAGTTCTCAGAACACAAGGCAAGAGTTGTTCCAGGTTTGTATCTGACTGAAATAACAGTGATAAAAAATAAAACTGATAATAATGAGATTGAATTTGTTACCGAATGGTAACGTTTCATGATATTCGGTAACTGTTCAGTATTTTGCTTTATTTACTTGAAGTTAGTGGCTTTACTCGAATAGGTAGGTTACCGGTAGGTAACAAACTGCGAACATGATAGTGTGATAGATGAAAGGCTCACTTCACTCTTTTGGAAAAAAAGAGTATTAATGTTCACTAAGTGCACTGGATAGAAGTAATGTACTTGCGTAATTAATGCAGCAACATCCAGAGTATGCAAAGGGAATCAGCTATCCCTGCGGGATGGTGATTGTAGATGCACAGGATAGTGCAGATGATAAAAGTCTTTGTTCACCACGGGGAGTAGATGATATTTGTCGCAATGAAGGTGCCGTGACATAACTTAGCAGTACCCCTGAGAAGTTATCTTAATGAGGAGCCAGCAGTGCGACTGATCTTTTTATTATTACTTTTCTGGAATGCACCAGTTTATTCGGCCAGTACGGAGCCCCCCATCCGTTTTGGTTTAACCGCAGTAGTTCTCACTGAAAATCTGAGATTTCTGGACGAGTGGAGTCATTACCTGGAGCATAAAATGGACCGCAAGGTGGAGTTTGTGCTCAGGAAGTCCTATCGAGAGGTGATGGATCTACTGGATGCGGGTGGAATCGAGTTCGCCTGGATATGCGGCTATCCTTACGTCCAGACAAGAGATCCTGAGTCTCTTCAACTCCTGACGGTGCCTGTCTACCGGGGAGCGCCACGTTACCATTCATATATCATTGTCCACCATGATAGCCCCTATAAGCGCTTTAGAGACCTGCAGGGAAAAAGTTTTGCCTTCTCTGATCCTGACTCAAATTCAGGTTTCCTCTACCCCCTTTCCTTGATGGCAGAGAAAGGTGAAAAACCAGAGACATATTTTCGACAGACATTTTTTACCTTCAATCATGCTGAAACCATTCAAGCCGTATCTGAACAGTTTGCAGATGGCGGTGCAGTAGACTCATATATATGGGAATATCTTGCTATTTTCAGGCCGGATATCACAGAGAAGACCCGAATCATAAAAAAATCGCCGGGTTTTGGATTTCCGCCTATTGTTTCCCGTCTAGGAACAAACACCGATACAGTCAACCTGATGAAGGTGACATTGGAAAATATGGACAAAGATTTGACAGGCAAAGAACTGCTTGCCCGTTTGAAACTGGATGGCTTTGGTCATCAATCGGACTCGTTATTCGATGAAATCCGTACCATGGCAAATGCTGTCAATAAATCCTCGCCGAAACACTCAATGTTGCCAACTGATTAGTCATAGAGCGCAAATGCCTATATTTAGCCCAAAATCCTGGCCACTGGCGATAAAGCTATCGCTCACCATCACAGCCGTTGTAACTACGGTTGGTTTCATGATCGGTGCAGTTATGGTTGTACAGGATTGGAAACGTTTCCATGATGAATTGGGTGAAAAAGCTCTTCTTCTGTCTGAGTTCGTAGCCATCACCACACCCAAGGCAATGCTGCGTAATGATTACTGGTCACTCTATCTAAGCCTGAAGAATATGTCATCAAGAAGGCCTGGAACAAAGGGAAGTCACGAAGTCATAACTGCGATGATACTTGATGCTGAAGGTAGGGTTAAGGCCCATATTGATCCTGCTAAAAATCCAATGGGGCTACCCTTTTCACCAAGCAACATGACTGAGAATGAACTTTTTCAGATGGCCATGGGCGCAAGATCACCACTTGTATTAAGTAGTGATGGTTTTTCCAAGGCAGGCTTTCAGGAAGGTGTTGTTCCTCTCTTCTCCGATCAGAAATACCTGGGTGTGGTTCGGGTTCGTCTCTCTGTAGCCCAGTTATATGAAAAATCCATAGATACTGCAGTCATTGTTCTGGTTTTGATATTCTGTTTCGTCATTATCGGTAGTGTTCTTGGTACAATCGTGTCCAGACGTATGGTCAAACCCCTCACTGCAGTTACCCAGGGCCTGGAGGCTGTCGGCCGGGGAGAGATGACGGATTTTGCTCCTATTCCTGTAAAAGAGAGAGACGAGATCGGCCGCCTGAGCGTCACCTTCAATCAAATCATGTCGGAATTAGCTGAAAAAAAGATGCTTGAAGAAGAGATTGCGATGAGTGAAAAACTGGTCGCTCTCGGTCGCATCACGGCAGGCGTTGCCCATGAAGTAAACAATCCACTTGCCGGCCTTTTAAACTGTATTGATACTCTGCGGAAGCATCCTGATGACAAAAATCTTATTGATCGTTACTTACCAGTTATCGATCAGGGTTTACACAGAATCAAAGATATCGTCCACAACCTCCTTGTTGGGCTTAAGAATGAAGAAGGAACTGAATCAGTAAGTATCTCACACATAGAAAATCTGCATGACCTGATTGCCGCCGAGATTGCAGACAGGGACATAGATATCATCTGGATTAATGAAACAGACAAAGATCTTCATATACCAGGGAAGTTGGAGCAGGTTGTCTGTAATCTTCTTAAAAATGCAGCTGAAATACTTCCCGATGGGGGTATGATAAATTTTCATATGCGTCAGGACAGAACGCACTTGATCATCGAAGTCGGAGATAATGGTCCTGGCATACCATCCAGCATTAGAAATCAATTGTTTGACCCTTTTTTCACTACCAAGCCCAATGGCACAGGATTAGGCCTCTGGGTGGTTTATCGCCTTGTCCAGAGCATGCAGGGGATCATTGAAGTAAAGAGTGAGGAAGGTGAAGGTACAACATTTCTTGTTGCAGTACCCACAATTACAACAAAGGCTGCCTGATGCAAAATACGTTTAAGGAGATAATGGAGAGCATCGATTTCAGTGACTACTGTGTACTCCTGGTCGAGGATGATGAAATCATGCGCCTTTCCCTGGAAGACCGACTTCGGCTTGAAGAGATTCCAGTCCGCGCTGTAAATGATATTTCAAGCGCAAGAAAAGAGATTGAGAAAGGTGAAATCGACCTTGTTGTCACCGATATTCGTCTGCCAGACGGCACTGGTATTGAACTTTTCAATGATATGTCGAGCCATTTTCCCGGAATACCGGTGATACTTATGACTGCTTACGGTGATGTATCAGATGCGGTTACCCTGGTAAAAGCCGGCGCACTCGATTATCTGACCAAACCCTTTGATATCAATGAATTCATCAAGCTTGTAGAGCACCATCTCTCCTGTATAGCTGATAATCGATTAATACTGGACAGTTCAGGAGAAAACAACCGTTTCAAGCCAGGTAGTGGGCGCCTCGGAAAGAGTTCGGCAATGCGAAAAATTGAGAGGCTGGTGGCGCGACTGGGAGAAAGTGACAGCTCAGTATTACTCACAGGAGAGTCTGGGGTGGGTAAAGAGGTTGTCGCCACTCTGATTCACAACAACAGCCTCAGAGCCCAGGGACCTATGATCAAGATCAACTGTGCCGCTTTGCCCTCCAATTTGATTGAAAGTGAGCTTTTTGGTCATGAAAAAGGGGCGTTCACCGGTGCAACACAGCAACGCCTGGGGCGTTTTGAGCAGGCCCAGGGTGGGACTATTTTTCTAGATGAGATCGCGGAAGTATCACCAGACATACAGGTCAAACTTCTGCGTGTACTGCAGGAGCGTGAAATTGAGCGTGTTGGCGGAGCGGAACCGATATCCCTGGATGTAAGGGTGATTGCTGCAACACAGGTGATATTGGAAGAGTCCATTCGGAAAAATGAGTTCAGATCCGATCTCTATTGGCGACTCAATGTGATTCACGTGGATATTCCTCCATTGCGGGAACGCAGGGATGACATTGTTTATCTTGCCAGACTGTTCCTCAGTGAGCTGTCCAGGAATAATGGAAGTACCATTAATGGCTTATCAAAAGAGGCTGAGTTGCAGCTTCAATCCATGTCATTTCCAGGAAATGTCCGCGAATTAAAGAATATGATTGAAAGAGCAGTCGCCTTGTGTGATGGACCTTGGATCGGAGCAAGTGATCTGCCAACCCTCGACATCAATACCCACGACATCAGTACGACAACATTGAGACAATCGATTGAAGAAGCAGAGCGTAAAGCAATCCATAAAGCATTAGCCGAAAATGGCGGAATAATAAACCAGGCTGCGGATTCTCTTGGCATCTCCCGTAAAAACTTATGGGAAAAAATGAAACGCTACGAGATCGAGAAGTAGCACTGATAAGTATTTCACCCTGTTGTTTCATGGTTGGATAAAACACGCTTCTATGATCAGCATCCGCTCCGATTGAAGGTGGGAGCACCCAATTCAAGAATGAACCGTCGGCTTTTGCCGCTCCACTCAAGGCGAGTAAATCTCGCCTTTGAGCTGATTCATATCTGTTCGAACGAGATGAACCTAGGTTCTCTTCAGGTGCACACCAATAATAACCGGCTCAGGGTACGTGGTTCCTGCACATGTTGAAGGAGAGGGGTGCAGATAAGAAACAACGCGATGCTTCAGAGACTTTTTTCCAGGAACGCCACCAGGGCATTCCAGGCCAGCCGGTCTGCCCCGGCGTCGTAGCGGGGGCTGGTGGGATTGGTGAAGCCGTGTGCGGCATCAAAGCCTACACCCTCGGTTCTTTTGCCGGCTTCCTCCATGGCTGATTCGAAGTTGTTACGCTTCTCAGGCATGGTCCTTTCCTGTTCGGCGTAGATGGCCAGCACCGGGCCCTGTAGTTTTGCCAGTTTACTGGCGTCGGTCTCCATGCGGCAGTAGGCGACGGCGGTGGAGCTGATCCTGTCCGGGGCCAGCAGGGTTGCCTGCATCGACTCCTTGCCACCGAATGAGCAGCCGTAGCTGGCAATCCTTCTTCCGGGTTGCTCGAGCCAGCTGAGAGCCGCTAGCAGTTTTTTGTCCGCCAGTGCCTGGTCTGTCTCCCGCATCCATGTAGAAGCGGTCTCCGGGTCGTCTGTGACCCGGGTGTCATAGAGGTCCACAACAATGGCCTGGCAGTTGATCTGTTCCGCCAGGGTGTTGGCCCAGTCGATGTTGTGGGGCATAACCCCCCACCATTCATGCAGGATCATTACACCCCTCGGGGCATCGTCTGAACCCGCCACGTAGATATCGAATGGTGTGCCGTCTTCGGTCTCTATCTCGATTGCCTGTCCCATGAATCTCTCACCCTGTTGAATCGGTTCAGTAAAGCATAGAAGAGTTTCAGGCGATGTTGTCCATGAATTGAATGATGGAAACGGCTGCAGCCTGCCGGTTCTGTGTCTCGGTGAGCCCGGAGGCCTTGCGGGGCTTGAAGCTGTGGTCTCCGTCCTGAAGCCAGTGGAAGCTGATCTGCCCTGACAGTACGTAGTGGTCCACTTCATCGCGTCTGCCGAGGGTATCCCGCTCGCCCTGGCAGAACAGGGCAGGGGTGTGCAGTGTTTGAAGGTGTTCGGTGCGCAGCTTTTCCGGCTTGCCCGGCGGGTGGAACGGGTAGCCGAGACAGATCAAACCATCGACTTTCATCTCGTCGGCAATCATGCTGGCCATGCGTCCCCCCATGGACTTGCCGCCTATGAAGAGCCGGCCATTGTGGATGTCACGGATATCCCTGATCACCGAGCGCCAGCAATCAAGCAGTATGGGCGCCCTGTCCGGTGGGCGCCTGCTGCCGCTCAGGGCGCGCTGAACCATGTAGGGAAAGTTGAAGCGGATGACCCTTGTACCTGACTCCCCGAGCTGATGGGCGATCTCATTCATGAACTCCGAATCCATGCCTGCTCCGGCACCATGGGCAAGAATCAGCCAGGCCTGGGCCGAATCCGGACCGTCTTGCAGGTATTCGCCCGTGGTCATAGCAGCGACCTCCATGCGGGGTGTTCACCGATCAGTGCCAGTGCGTCCTGCAAAAGCGTTTTTCCAGGTTCGGTGCGGTGCCATGTTGAGGCCCCGGAGGGGTGGGGCAGGGGGATCATATCAGTCATGCAGCCGGCAATTTCAACCTGGTGGCTATGACCGATGATGCCGTTGAGTTTTTTCACCTCCATGAACTGCAAGATGGCGAGTTTACCCACGGGGATTATCAACCCGGGTTTCAGTATCCCGAACTCGGCATGCATCCAGCGGGCGCAGTTTTCGATCTCCTCTGTCGTCGGTACCCGGTCTCCACCCCTGGCCTTCTTGCCGGGAAAGCAGCGGCAAACGGCGGCCATGTAGACACGGCTGCGGAACTGTTCCTCCCCAAGCCCAATGGAGTCGAACCACTTGAACAGCGTTTTTCCGGCGGTCCAGGCAAAGGGCCTGCCCGCCGGTCCCTCTTTGTCACCCGGTGCCTGGCCGATCAGCATGACCGGGGACGAGACGGCTTCTCCCGTTACCACCGGGCCAATCATCTCCGGGCAGCTCCGGCAGGCCTTGAGATTCTTCTGGTGTGTCTTGATCTGGTCGAGTGGGTTCATGACTTCTGTTCGCTTGAGATTTGTTGAGCCGGAGTTCTATCATATGGGTGATGGCAGGTGGGGTATCGATTGTACTCCTGTGCCGGTGTCCCCTGATGATTTTACAGGAGGTTGGTATGGACAGCATGGTTCTCTATGCACTGTTCATTGTGGTCGCGCTGGCGGTGTATCTCTTTATCCTTAAACCGCTGATCAACAGGCAAAGGGAAAAACGGCGCAAACGGGAAAAGATTGAACTCGAAGTCGAGTCAGATTTTGTCCGTAACCTGAAAAAGCACGTCGATCATCATTAAAGCGCATTGCGCAGCCCCAACTGCTCAGGGTGGGGTTGCAGGTAGATCTGCCCCATCATGTAGGGATCAGGGTGGTGGCGGAAATAGTGTTTCATGAGTGTGAGCACCGCGACCAGGGGGATCTC
Organism: Sedimenticolaceae bacterium; assembly: GCA_965224515.1. Taxonomy (GTDB): domain Bacteria; phylum Pseudomonadota; class Gammaproteobacteria; order Chromatiales; family Chromatiaceae; genus Sedimenticola_A. The sequence goes on along the minus strand of OZ245051.1, from coordinate 3,641,402 downwards.
CTGCCGGCGGTAGCGTTCGATACACTCCACCAGCTCGGTTTTGTCAGCAGGCTCAATGTTCCGTTTCAGATAACCCATGATATGTTGCAGCACATTGACGTGGCGCTTGCGGCTTACCCTCTGTTTAAGAGCCTGCATCAATTCTCTGAAGTAGCGTTGGGCGGTCTCTTCCGCTCGGTTGCCCGAAAGATCAGAGAGCAGTCTGCCCAGCCGTTGGTAGGCGGCCTGGGAGTGGGCCATCACCAGGTACTTGTGCCTGCTGTGGAAATCGATTAGCGAGGCTGCGGTGAGACCGCTCTCCAGCAACTGTTCCCAGCGTTGATGAACGTAGACGCGATTGATGAAGTTTTCGCGTAGCACGGGGTCATTCAGCCGGCCCTCCTCTTCAATCGGCAGGTCAGGATAGTGCTCCATCAGGATGCGGGCGAAGATGCCGGCGCCTTTTCTCTGTGCACAGCCACCGATCTCTTGTGGGTAGATTTTTACCCTGCTCATCCCGCAGCTCGGAGAGTTCTTTTTCAGGATAAAACCGTTGAGCCCTCTATAGCTCTCCATCTGTTGGTTGGAGAACAGCTCCAGCCTGTCGGTGACATCCCTTTCAGGGTCCTTCACTCCCAGTGCCCTGGGGCGTGTGATCTTTCCTACCAACCGGATGGTGGGGCGGGGTACCCCCAGGCCAATGGCGGTTTCGGGACAGACGGTAACGAACCTCACATGTCTCTTTAAAGACCCGGTGATGAAGCTGTCCCGTTTGTGCCCACCGTCGTACCTCACCTTCTCCCCAATGAGGCAGGCGCTGACACCGATCAGGGGCTTGTTATGCTGCTCTTTTCTGGATTGCATGTTATTCCGGCCCTTGGCTACCCGGCAACTGCTCAGAAGCGCTATTATGGTGTGATACAAATGTGCTTTGCCAGAGGGTTGTCAGTGGAATGTCCAGTGACAGCGGGTTCTGGCTTACACATCTAATACAGCTGCAGCAAAAAGAGGTGAGGGCAGAGATGCAGGTTACGAAGGTTATTGATCATATTACGGACTGGCTGTCCGGCTACACCGACTCATCCGGTACCAAGGGATTTGTGATCGGTGTCTCGGGGGGAATCGACTCGGCGGTCACCTCCACCCTGGGTGCCCGTACAGGCAAGCCGCTGCTCTGTGTCGAGATGCCCATTCACCAGGGCGAGAACCAGGTGACCCGGGCCCAGGATCATATCGGGTTTCTCAAGCGCAACTACCCCAACGTTGAATCCATAGAGGTGCCCCTTACCCAGGCGTTTGACGATCTGGTCAGCGTACTGCCACCGGTGCAGGAGGAGTGGCAGGATATGGCCCTGGTAAACACCCGTGCCCGTCTGCGCATGACGACCCTTTATTACTTCGCAGCCTTTCATGAGTACCTGGTACTTGGGACCGGCAACAAGGTGGAGGATTTCGGTATCGGTTTCTACACCAAGTACGGCGACGGTGGTGTCGACCTGAGTCCCATCGCCGATCTCAACAAGACCGAGGTCTATGCCCTGGGACGTGAACTGGGAGTCAACGACGATATCCTTCAAGCCCCTCCCACAGACGGCCTGTGGAACGATGACCGTACGGATGAGGATCAGATCGGTGCCAGCTACCCGGAGCTGGAGTGGGCCATGGAGTTCGAGGGTGATGAGTCCGGCCTGTCTGATCGCGAGAGAGAGGTGCTCGGTATCTATCGCCGTCTCAATAAGGCCAATCAGCACAAGATGTTGCCCATACCCGTCTGCATGATTCCTGAAAACCTGCGTTAGAACAGGGCGGGCAGTTCCACTGCCTGCTTGCCAGTTCTTGATTTGTTCTATACTCTACGGATATAGAACAAAAAGAGAACTAGACAATGAGCCTGCAGGCAGAGCAGATCCAACCCATTGCCGAAGACCCTGTGCGCACCCTCGCCGGGCGTCTGAAAGAGAAGTACCGCTCGCGCATAACCGGTGAGCTGCTTATCCCGGAAAAGGAGGGCAGCTACGCCCCGTTACCGGTGGACCTGGACCAGCGGTTGGCATCCGCACTGCGCAAGCGTGGGGTCTCAAGGCTCTACAGCCATCAGTCAAAGGCCTGGAAAACAGCCGCCTCCGGCCGACATTTCGTGGTGGTGACGCCAACCGCTTCCGGCAAGACCCTCTGCTACAACCTGCCGGTACTGCACTCTGTGCTCCAGGGCCGTACCAAGGCCCTCTACCTTTTTCCCACCAAGGCCCTGGCCCAGGACCAGGTGGCGGAGCTGATCGAACTGAACAAGGCGGCGGATCTCGGTGTTCGCACATTTACCTTCGATGGCGACACTCCGGGTGATGCACGCAAGGCGGTGCGCACCCGGGGGGATATCGTGGTCTCCAATCCAGATATGCTGCACCAGGGCATACTGCCTCACCACACCAAGTGGGCCCAGTTTTTCGAGAACCTGCGCTACGTGGTGATCGACGAGATGCATAGCTACCGGGGTGTGTTCGGCTCCCACGTGGCCAATGTCATCCGTCGCCTGAAGCGCATCTGCCGCTTCTATGGCAGCGAGCCCCAGTTCATCTTCTGTTCCGCCACCATCGCCAACCCCGGGGAGCTGGCGACCCAGCTTCTGGGTGATCCGGTGGAGGCGATTACCGAGAGCGGCGCCCCCCAGGGTGAAAAGCAACTTCTGCTCTGGAATCCGCCGGTGATCAACCCTGACCTGGGAATTCGCGCATCGAACCGTTCCCAGAGCAACCGTATCGCCCGGTTGGCCACAAAGATGGGTCTCAAGAGCATCCTTTTCGCCCAGTCCCGACTGATGGTCGAGGTGCTGACCAAGTACCTGAAGGACGTCTTCGACAGTGACCCCCGCAAGCCGCCCCGGGTGGCCGCCTACCGGGGAGGTTACCTGCCCACGGAGCGGCGCAGCACCGAACGCAAGCTGCGCAGCGGTTCCATCGACTGCGTCATCTCCACCTCGGCCCTGGAACTGGGGGTGGATATCGGTGCCCTGGATGTCTGCATTCTCAACGGTTATCCAGGCACCATCGCCGGAACCTGGCAGCGCCTGGGCAGGGCGGGCAGGCGTCACAGGCCATCACTCGGAGTGCTGGTGGCCTCCAGTCAGCCCCTGGATCAGTACATCGTGCGCAATCCTGAATTTTTCATGGGCTCCTCCCCCGAACATGGAAGGATCGATCCCGATCAGCTCCTGATCCTGCTGGAGCACGTGCGCTGTGCCGCCTTTGAGCTGCCGTTCAGAAGCGGTGAGTCATTCGGCCGCGAAATACTCGATGAACTGCTCGCCTACCTGCAGGAGGAGGGGGTATTGCACAGGGAGGCGGAGCAGTGGCACTGGACAGCCGACAGCTACCCGGCCAACAGCGTCTCCCTGCGCTCGGTTGCCGAAGGCAACTTTGTGGTGATCGATACCACCGGAGGTGGGCAGCAGGTGATCGCAGAGGTGGACTACACCGCCGCACCGACCACCCTTTACGAGGGGGCGATATACATGATCCAGTCCCAGCCCTACCAGGTGGAGAGGCTGGACTGGGAGGGGCGTAAGGCCTTTGTCACCCAGACCCGGGCGGACTACTACACAGACGCCATAGATTACACGCGGCTGAAGATACTGGATGCCTTTGAACGTTCCAGCGGGAGCAGGGCAGAGACTGCCCATGGTGAAGTCCACCTGGTCTGCCGCATCGCGGGCTATAAAAAGATCCGTTACTACACCCATGAGAATGTCGGTTTCGGAAAGATCAACCTGCCGGATCAGGAGATGCACACCACTTCCGCCTGGTGGCAGGTGAAGCCAGGCGAGCTCGAAGAGCACTTCGACAACCGGCAACAGGCCCTGGACGGATTTCTGGGTGCCGCCTACGCCATGCACCACGTGGCAGCCTTGAGCATGATGTCCGAACCACGGGACCTGGGGCGTGCCGTGGGGGATGGTGATGCCAAGTGGTTTGCAACGGTAGGTGCAAACGGCAGGGGTCAGATACGCGGCACCGAGGGTGAAGAGCTCAGCCCCGATGCCCAGGGACGCTTTCGACCGGCGGTGTTTCTCTACGACAACTACCCGGGAGGCGTGGGTCTCTCTGCGCCGCTGTTCGATCGCCGCAGCGAGGTGGTACAGCAGGCGATGCAGATGATTCGGGAGTGTGATTGCTGCCATGGATGCCCGTCCTGTGTCGGGCCGATACTTGCCTCCGACGAGGATCGGGGATTCTCTCCCAGACAGGCGGCAATGAAAGTTCTGGAGCTGTTTGATCATGAGCCTTAAAGGGCGCCTTGAACTGCTGAGAAAACAGAGTGGTGCGCTCTCTGCAGGCCCGCTGTTGAAAGCGAAGGCAGATCTCAGGGCGCGCCTGGATCGAATGCAGGTGGGCGCCCGTGCAGAAATCTCGCCGGGTAGCGTGCTCTCGGCCGCCGATCTTGCCAGGCAGCTTTGTGGAGAGCTCCACTCAGAAGGCCTGGTACTGGTGGAAGAGCACCTGCCTTTAGAGCAAACCCACGGTCTCCAGTGTCTGAATGGCCTGCTGAATCATACTTGTATCCTGCCTGGCATAGAGGTGCCCGGACCAGAAAAGCTGCTCTTTATGGATACCGAGACCACGGGGCTCTCCGGAGGCAGCGGCACCATTGCATTCATGCTTGGGATGGCTCGTATTGAGAGAGATGAACTGGTAATACGCCAATATCTGCTCACCTCGTTTGCCGGTGAGAAGGCTATGCTGGCCTCCTGCGCAGACTGGCTCAAGGGTGATGAGACGCTGGTCACCTACAACGGCAAGAGTTTCGATGTTCCCCTACTGACCGCCCGAAGCCGTATGAACTCGGCAGCAGATGTTTTCGGCCAGCTTCAGCACATTGATCTGCTTCACCCCCTGCGCCGTGCCTACAGGGCATCGTGGCCCGAGTGCAGACTTGCGACGGCAGAGCAGAAGCTGATCGGGTTTCAGCGCGTAAACGATCTTTCCGGGGCAGAGGCGCCAGCCGCCTGGTTCGATTGGGTCCGCGGCAACAACCCGGATCGTCTTGGGGGTGTTCTCAAGCACAACCGATGGGACTTGCTGAGCTTGCTTGCGTTGCTGCCTCGCCTTGCCCGGGCCTACAGTGAGCCCGAAGAGTCAGGTGCGAATATCACCGCGGTCGCCCGGGCCTGGATCAAGGTGGGAGACGAGGGAAAGGCCAGGGTACTGCTGGAGAGGTCCAGGGCTGATCTTACGGTGGACGGGTTAAGGGTTCTGGCCTGGTTATGGCGTCGGAACAGCGACTGGGAAAGGGCGTGTATCATCTGGTCTAAACTGGCGGAGCAGGGTGACGCCGAGGCTATTGAACAACTGGCTAAGTACCACGAGCATGTAAAAAAGGATTTTGTTCGTGCGCTCAGCCTGAGCGGGCGGCTGCCTGATGGCGAGGCGCGTCGTAAACGGACGCGCCGTTTAACTGCAAAGATTTCACCGGCCCGGCGGGCCACGGGGTCAATGTTCTGAGTTTTAAGTATATGGGGCGCTTCCCGGCTCTGGCATCCTGCTTCGCTCTACCTCCTCTTTTAGGCTCTGCCCCAGTTAAGTGTTGAAACCGACTTTTGTAGCCTATCCAGCCTTTGTAGGTCGGCCTTCTACCCTCCGGGCACAAGAGCCCGACATGTCGGCCTGAAGGCCGACCTACATAGAATCAATGACTTATTGGAGAAGCATACTTAACTGGGACAGAGCCCTTTTTATGTACTAATTCTGGTTGAAGCCGCACCTGCTTAATTTGCTGTAGGAGCGGGTTTATCCGCGATCTGAGTCAATTGAGGCTGTTCGCGAACAAGTTCGCTCCTACAGCTGTTTCTCAAACTTTTTCACTTCTCACAGCCAGAGGCGGTGTTTTATCCAAATCTTATTATTTTACCGAAAGCCATGGATGGCTGAAGAGCATGCCTTCATTGGTGTAGGTATCAGGGCAGCGCAGGAGCAGTTGCCGAGGAGCAATTTCCTGTTCGTATGTCCTGCACATCGCAATTATGCATCTGGAAACAGATTTTCATCTTGTTACCAGGCATAAATAGAAGCTCCCCAGCAGAACTGGAAGGGCTTCTATGTCTATGGATTAAGCAGGTTATTGATAGCCTGGAAATTAAAACTGTCAGCCAGCCGACTCAAGGAAGCCGCCAAATCGGAATCGACCTCTGCAACACGTTCCAGCACCATCCTGATCTCTTCAATATCCAAAATGGTGAATGCCCTACGCAACTCCTTCAGCAGATCCGGAGGCAGTGCGGCCACAGCTTCCGGGGTAACTGATGATGGCAGGCCGATTTCCGTCTCATCTGTCTCTACTTCCTCCTCATAGATGTACGCCAGATCCAGGTGGCGGGCCATGCAGTCGAAGATCTCATGGGGACGGTAGGGTTTGCGCACAAAGTCGTCGCTGCCGGCGGCCATCAACTCATCTCTCTGCTCCTTGAAGACACTGGCGGTGAGGGCGGCGATCTTGACCTCCTTGCCACCGGGTAGTTCACGAATGCGCTGTGTTGCCTCAAGGCCACCCAAACGCGGCATGCGCCGATCCATCCAGATGAAGTGGGGGTGCCACGCCTCAAAGAGTTTGATGGTCTCCAGGCCATCTTCCGCAATACGCACCTGAAAACCGGCCTGTTCCAGCAGTTGCTGTAGCAGCACCTGGTTTTCCAGCACATCTTCGGCGATGAGGATGCGCCACTCCTGGCCGGGCTGCCGCAAGCCGATAACCCGGTGAGTTTGTACGACCTTCTCCTCAATGGCCTCAATCTGATCAGGACTGCCCGGCTCAACCCGGATGGAAAAGTAGAAGGTAGAGCCCTTGCCCGGTTGGCTGGCTGCGGAGATCTCGCCACCCATCAGTTCAACAAACTGGCGGGTGATGGCCAGACCCAATCCAGTACCCTTCTGCTCAACGGCACTGGCGAGTTGCTCAAAGGGCCGGAATATCCGCTCGATATCCTCAGGCTCAATACCCCTGCCGGTATCCTTCACCTCACCTTTTAGGGTAATCCAATCCGGATTACCGTTTTTTGCTTCCAGACGCAGGGTCACACCACCCTGGTCGGTGAACTTGACGGAGTTACTCAGCAGGTTGATGAGAATCTGGCGAATCTTGGGGCCATCGCCACGTACAAAGCGGGGGAAGTCCGAGGTCTGGTCCAGCAGCAGCTGCAGCCCCTTCTGCTCCGCCCGTACCCGCACCATATCGGTCACATCATGGATCAGTGCCCCCAGGTCAATATCCTCTAGCTCAAGTTGGGTCTTACCCGCCTCGATCTTGGACATATCCAGCACATCGTTAATCAATTGCAGCAGGTGTCGGCCAGAGCGGTTGATAACGTTCAGATTGCTCTTGTTCTGTTCGTTGAGGCCATGGTCAGCACTCATCAACTCAGAGAAGCCCAATACCGCATTGAGGGGGGTGCGCAGTTCATGGGACATGTTGGCAAGGAACAGGCTTTTGGCCTTGTTGGCCGCTTCAGCTTTCTCCTTTGCCTCTTCGAGTTTGATGGTGCGTTCGCTTACCTTGTTCTCGAGGTTTTCTGAGTAATCGTTAATCCTCTCTGTCATGTCGATGAAAGAGCAACTTAACGTTTCGATCTCATTGCTACTTTCGATCTCAACCAGTTGCACTTTTTCACCGCTTCGGAACTTGCTGGCAGCCCTGGCTAGATTGGAAAGTGGGGTGATCACCATCACCCGGATAGTTCTGGATGCGACCAGAAGTAATATCACGAACATCGCCAGGGCCATGGATACGAACAGCCAGATAATGTTCCGGGTTTCAAGGAAGAGGTTCTCCTTGGGATAGATGGTGACCAGCGACCAGTCTGGCCCGCTCATCCTTGAAACGACCAGCAGGTTCTTCTCACTGATATCTTCGAACAGGCCGGAGTCACCTTGCAGTGCGTCCACTGCCCGGTAGAGGTTGAGAATCTCAGCATCCTGGATGTTCTTGCGAGAAAAGGGCTCTGAGCCGGTTTTCAGCTCCTCCAGCAGGTCGGAGTGGGCAATCAGGTTGCCGTGGTTGCCCACTACCGCAAAACTGGTGTTGGGCAATTTGTCCTTGCCCAGCTGCAATATCAAATCGGTAAGCATGACATCATGAGCGAAATTACCAACATGCATACCATCCACATAGAGGGGATAGATCCCCGAGATCATGCTGTAATCCGTATTGGGTTCTACGTAGAGCGACGTCCATCGCGGACTTCTATCCAGATTATTTTCCGGAAGCCCCATTGTAATGAGTTCCATTTCGGCATAGCTGAATTGGGGGGTTTCCTGAATGATGAGCGCAGTCGGTTGAATAGCGACGAGGAAAGAACCATTGAGGAAGCCGGTGGCTGCATAATCCCCTGTCCAGGCAAAACCCAGGTGTTCGATCATATTAAAAGCATCAACCAGTACCTCTTTTAGGAAAGGAGTGACTTCATGGTCAATACTGATAATTCCACCAGGCTCTTTATTTAGGTCTTCTAGATCAAACCCCAGGTGAGGGCCCCTTTTTCCATCTTCTCTAAGAGGAAATATCTGCTCGAAACGGGCATCGTAATCAAACCCTTCACGCTTGTGCTTCTCACGAAAACGGAAGAATTTTTCTTCCATGATTTTGAAGTTTTCTTCCGCAGTAACAAAAAGGCGGCTTTCATTCATCGCCCGCTCCCTCGTGTACTTTGTCAGGGTGGCGAGGACATCCTCCTTAAGCAGGTTGCTGACATAGGAAAAGCCTGCAAAGGTGAGGATACCGGTGGCTAGTACCAGGTAAATAGCAAGCCGCTTGTTTAGGTTGTATGCAAGAGACCTAGTCATGATTTGTGCTTTTACCTGTTGCAGCCAACAATTGTTTGATGGCGGTGAAATCGAACGTCTCCACCCGCTTCATCAAGGCAACAGCCAGATCGGCATCTATAGCCTTGATACGCTCAACCACCCGGCGTATCTCCTCCACGTCCAGCACCGTCACGGCACTCTCCAATGCCTCCCTGACCTCCTGGGGCAGGGCGGTAATCTGCTCGGCCGAGATGGCTGTGGATTCAGTAGATATCCCGGTGGTGGAATCTTCTGCCTCCTCTTCATAGATATAGTCGAGATCCAGGTGCCGGGCCATGCAGTCGAAGATCTCACTGGGCCGGTAGGGCTTGCGCACGAAGTCGTCGCTGCCTACGGCCATCAACTCATCTTTCTGCTCCTTGAAGACACTGGCGGTGAGGGCGGCGATCTTGACATCCTTGCCACCAGGTAGTTCGCGGATACGTTCTGTTGCCTCCAACCCACCCAAACGCGGCATGCGCCGATCCATCCAGATGAAATGGGGATGCCACGCCTCAAAGAGCTTGATGGTCTTCAGACCATCTTCAGCAATACGCACCTGAAAACCAACCTGCTCCAGCAGTTGCTGCAGCAGTACCTGGTTTTCCAGCTGATCCTCGGCGATAAGGATGCGCCACTCCCGGCTCGGCTGCTGCAAGCCGATCACCCGGCGAGTTTGTACGATCTTCTTCTCAATGGCCTCAATCTGATCGGGGCTGCCCGGCTCAACCCGGATGGAAAAGTAGAAGGTGGAGCCCTTGCCCGGCTGGCTGGCGGCAGAGACCTCACCGCCCATCAGTTCAACAAACTGGCGGGTAATAGCGAGACCCAGCCCGGTGCCCTTTTGTTCAACGGCACTGGCGAGTTGCTCAAAGGGCTGGAAAATCCGCTCGATATCCTCAGGATCAATGCCTCGGCCAGTGTCTTGTACCTCACCCCGCAGGGTGATCCCGTCGGGGTTGCCGTTTTTTTCCTCCAGGCGCAGGGTCACGCCGCCCTGGTCGGTGAACTTGACGGAGTTACTCAGCAGGTTGATGAGAATCTGGCGAATCTTGGGGCCATCGCCACGTACAAAGCGGGGGAAGTCCGAGGTTTGGTCCAGCAGCAGTTGCAGCCCCTTGTCCTCGGCCCTTACCCGCATCATGTCGGTAACGTCGCGGATCAGCTCACCCAGGTCGATATCCTCCGGCTCTAGTCCGATCTTTCCGGCCTCGATCTTGGACATGTCGAGCACATCGTTGATCAGTTGCAACAGATGCTGGCCAGAGCGGTTGATGATCTCCAGGTTGGCCTTTTGATGTCTGTTCATTCCCTTGTCCGCACTCATCAGTTGGGAGAAACCCAAGACCGCATTGAGCGGAGTGCGCAGTTCGTGGGACATGTTGGCCAGGAACAGGCTCTTGGCCTGATTGGCGGCCTCGGCTGCCTTTCGGGCCTTCTCCTGTTCTTCCTTCGCCCGGTTGCGCTCTGTGACATCGATTAAGTTGGCCAGAAATTCGTTTCCCAACATTATCCCGCCAATCTCGATATCCCTCTTCCTGCCATCCAGGCAGGTGACCTGGTATTCGGTGGCCTTGATCCCGCCGCCTGTATCGGTTGAGTGCTCGATGGCGTTGTTCCAGGTCTCTATGACCCACTGACGATACTGCGGGTCCGGGTAGGCGGTGGGCCACCACTCGTCGAGGGTTGGGACCTGCTCATGGGTGTAACCGAATAGCTCGATAAATCGATCATTGCGAAAATAGATCTCACCGTTCTGATCAACCAGGGCCATGGCAATCTGTGATTTTTCGAGGATATTCTGAAGGCGATCATTAGCTACAGCCAATTCCTTTGTACGCCTTTCAAGATTTTCCATTATTTGTTCATTCAGACTTCTTTGGCGGCGCTCTTCAAAGATAACCGCCAACATATGACTCAAATTTTCAATGAAGGGGATATAGGGTGAAAAAGAATCGGCATCAGACACAGTAAACAGCAGTGCGCCATGCTTGCGATCCTTTAATTTTATGATGAAATCTTTCTGCAGTTCCTGCGTTTTTCCAGAAGACGACTCTTTTTTGGCATCAGCGTCATCGTAGATGCAGTAATCCAGTCCGGCGACTCCCGGAATCTCTACCAGGCCTCGACAAACAAAACGAAAAACATTCTCCTTATCAGGCAGGTGGCCAACCATACTCTGAACAAGAGCAATCTGACCCAAGGCTTCTGATGAAAGCGAGATTGTTTCCTTCATGCTAAATGCTCTTTAGAAACTCCTCCGGCGGAATGAAGAATGGGTTATTAACCACCGTTCCTTTGACAATCATTTGAGGGTGAACTTTCAGAACATCCATGATGGTCTCGCCATCAAATTCCCTCGCATCGTATTGACACACGGCAGTGACCGGGCACTCCCTGAGAAGCATGCTGATCTTGGACTCATACTCGAGCAGTCTGTCTCCTCCCGGAACATCCTGAACCTCAGAGATCATCTCCCCAATCACACGGGCAGCAGGAAAACCCAAACTTAATGACTCTTGGTAATAATCAGAGAGCGTGTTCACCATTCGATCAGGATCAAATGAGTTGTCCTGAAAATATATGTCGCGTGTTCCGGCAAGGCTAATTGCTCTATTTCCCTTGCGCTCGTCATAAGAGATGTTGTGGTCGGAAAAGAAATCTTTAAGCGCTTCTTCCTTGATCTTTTCAGAAAAGCAGACTGCTCGTTCTCCTGACTGAAGGCCGCTTAATAAATATTTCAGGAGTGAATCCAGACTCTCTTCATCATCACTATAAATTTGACAGATATGCGATCCAACAGGAACTTTTTCATCTGTAAAGCCAAGTGATACCATTGAATGATCTTGACACATTGTAAACACCTCCACTCAAAAGCCGCTTAATGGCGGTAAAATCGAATGCCTCCACATGCTGGCTCAGAACCGCTGCCTGTTCGGGATCATGTCTCACGAAACTTATTCCCGTCGGTGCACTTATTCCTCTCTAAACGACGTCACTATAATTATCAAGACAGAGCACGTTCCCCCCCAATTCACCATGCCTGGGAAATTCGTACGCAGCTACTGAAAGTGTAGTCAATCTAGTGACAAAGAATGGTGTTCTGAGAACATAAAAAAAGCCCACAAGGAGAACCTTGCGGGCTTTTCGAAGAGAAGCTGGATGTAAGCTTAGATGTTGCGCTGGGCGCGACGCTCTTCCATCTCTTTTACCATCTCGGCACGACGCTCTTCCATCTGCTTGCGCATATCTTCGTGGTTGGCGCCGAAAGCAGGCATCTCAGGCATTTTGTGCTCGAAAGGTGCTGCCTGAGGAGCGGGCATGGCAGAGCGACGCTCTTCCATCTGCTTCATCATTTCAGCACGACGCTCTTCCATCTGCTTGCGCATATCTTCGCGATTGGCGCTGAAAGCAGGCATCTGGCGCTCGATAGGTGCAGCGTGACGTGCGGGCATGGCAGAGCGACGCTCTTCCATCTGCTTCATCATCTCAGCACGACGTTCTTCCATCTGCTTGCGCATATCTTCGCGGTTGGAACCGAAGGCAGGCATCTTGTGCTGGAAAGGGGCAGGCATGGTGCCGCGCTCAGCAGTGAACTGCTCTGTAAACTTACGCTGTGCTTCTATAGCATCCTGCATGGCTTTGGCCTGCTGTTCAGCGAAAGCCTTCTGCTGTGCAGCGATCTCTTTCTGCTGCTCTTCGGTCATGGCAACAGGTGGAGGAGACTGGGGACAGACCACGTTTTTTGAACAACACGATCTATTTTGATGCCCGGTAATTGAGGTTTATCCCCGACAGTCTCAAGCGCTAATCTGTCGTTATTCATCAGCGTCGCGTCCACTCTGAAACAGTTGCTTAATGGCGGTAAAATCAAACGCCTCCACCCGCTGGGCCAGGGCGCCAGCCAAGTCGGAATCGATGGCCTCGATACGCTTCACCACTTCGCGCATCTCATTTACATCCAGCAGCGTTACTGCACTGTTCAGGGCATCACGCAGTTCGGCAGGCAAGGCACTCAACTGCTCTGCAGTGAGTGCAGGGGGTTCTCCTTCCACCTCGGTAGATACGCTGGTCTCCTCTTCATAGATATAGTCCAGATCCAGGTGCCGGGCCATGCAGTCGAAGATCTCATCCGGCCGGTAGGGCTTGCGCACGAAGTCGTCCGATCCCGCAGCCATCACCTCGTCTTTCTGCTCCTTGAAGACGCTGGCGGTGAGAGCGGCGATCTTCACCTCATCGCCACCGGGCAGTTCGCGGATCTTGCGGGTGGCGGTAAGGCCATCCATGCGGGGCATGCGCCGGTCCATCCAGATGAAATGGGGATGCCACTCATTAAAAATCGCCACGGTCTTCTCACCGTCTTCTGCTATCCGCACTTCGAAACCTACCGACTCCAGCAGTTGTTGTAACAGCAGTTGGTTCTCCAGCTGATCCTCGGCAATGAGGATGCGCCACGCCTGTGTGGTGTCCTGCAGGCCGATCACCCGGCGTGTCTCTTTTCCATTGATTATCTGAACCTGCTCCGGATTGCCCGGCTCCACCTGGATCGAGAAGGTGAAGGTGGAGCCCTTGCCGGGTTGACTGGCGGCGGAGATCTCGCCACCCATCAGTTCAACGAACTGGCGGGTGATGGCCAGGCCCAGCCCGGTGCCCTTCTGTTCGATGGCGCTGACCAACTGCTCGAAGGGCTGGAAGATACGTTCGATATCCTCCGGGCTGATGCCTCGCCCGGTGTCCTGCACCTCGCATTTTAGGGTAATGCTGTCGGATTGATTGCTGCTGGCCGCCAAGCGCAGGGTGAGACCGCCCTGGTCGGTGAACTTGATGCTGTTGCTCAGCAGGTTGATGAGGATCTGGCGGATCTTGGGGCCGTCGGCGCGCACGTAGCGGGGGAAGTCGGAACTCTGATCCAGCAGCAGTTGCAGCCCCTTCTCCTCGGCCTGTATCTGCATCATGTCGGTGACGTCGAGGATCAGGGTGCTCAGGTCGATATCCTCCGGTTCTAGCTGGGTCTTGCCAGACTCGATCTTGGACATGTCGAGCACGTCGTTGATCAATTGAAGCAGATGGTGGCCAGAGCGGTTGATGATCTCCAGATTGCTCTTGTGCTGCGGACTCAGGGTCTGGTCGTTGGACATCAACTGGGAGAAGCCCAGCACCGCATTTAGCGGGGTGCGCAGCTCATGGCTCATGTTGGCCAGAAACAGACTCTTGGCCCAGTTGGAGGCCTCGGCCGCCTCTTTGGCATTGGACAGGGAGTTTTCCAGCACCTTTAGCTCGGTGATGTCGGTAGCGACCTCCATGCGCACTATCCGCCCATCAGGCCAACGGATTGCCTGATCACTGCACTGGTACCAGTTGTTGGTGATGGAATTCTGAAACTCCCAGATCAGGGCGCCGGTGGGGTTGCCCTGATCATCGAGCAGACGTCGGTTGGTACAGAAAGGGCAGGGTCCGGTTTGGTCGATCTGTAACACCTTCCAGCAGGTCTGCCCCACAACATCGCCGAATACCTTTTTGCCAAACTGGTTGATGAAGAGGAGTTCGTAGGTTTCCATGTCGGCCACATAGACCACGGAATTCATCTCATCCATCACTGCCTCGAAACGCTGGTTGTCGGCACTGATGACCGCATTGGCCTGTTGCAGTTCGGCGGTACGCTCCCCTACCTGGCTTTCCAACTGCCGGCGTACTAGCGCTTCACTCTGCTGGGTCAGTTTCTCCAGTCCGATACGGGCGATCAATTCGGCAAAACCCGCCAGGAAACTCATGATATTGGGTATTTTTGACTCGTCGACGATGGGCACTTCAGTCAGTGCCGCAAGATAGTCATCGGTGTCGAAGCCGAACTCCTCCGCCTGACGACGGAAGAAGTCCGGATCGGGTTGCTGCAGCATAAACTGGCCCATGAACAGGTTGGCCACATGCTCGCCATCGATGACGATCGGCGAGGCACAGTCGGTCAGGCCATTCCTGCAGCGATAGATAGTGAACTGCTCGCCAGCCTCCAGCTGATTTGCAAGTTCGGTATCACTTTCGATGCAACGTTCGCAGGTACTTGAATTTACACGGTGGAATTCAGTACAGATGCGTTGCCATTTTGACGAGGCGAGCACATTTGCCTGCAGGTCGATTACCGCCCATGATATTCCCACAATTTTTCGAAAGTCCCCTAGCAACTGAGTGATCTGCTCGCTGGCAAGCAAATCCCGCAATAACGCATAGATCGTGCGGTATTTTTCCGACTCATGCTGGAGGAACTCCGGCAGCTCGGTCAGGGTGTTAATCTCTCCCAGTGCAATTCTGATATCGCCTTTCATGGTGCAATGCCTCACTCGCGGCTCGAATCAAGTAATCGTTTGATCGCAGTGAAATCGAACGCCTCCACCTGCTGCCCCAGGGCGGCAGCCAAGTCGGAATCGATGGCCTCGATGCGCTTCACCACTTCGCGCATCTCATCCACATCCAGCACCGTTGCAGCTCTCTCCAATTCCTTTTTGATATCCTGGGGCAGGGCGGCAATCTGCTCAGCGGAGATGGCTGGAGATTCACCTGCCCCCCCAGTGGCGGCCCCCTCTGCCTCCTCTTCATATATATAGTCCAGATCCAGGTGGCGGGCCATGCAGTCGAAGATCTCCTCCGGCCGGTAGGGCTTGCGCACGAAGTCGTCACTTCCAGCGGCCATCAACTCATCTTTCTGTTCCTTGAAGACACTGGCGGTGAGGGCGGCAATCTTGACGTCCTTGCCGCCGGGTAGTTCACGAATCTTGTGGGTTGCCTCCAGCCCACCCAGATGCGGCATACGTCGATCCATCCAGATGAAGTGGGGGTGCCAGGCCTCAAAGAGCTTAATGGTCTCCAGGCCATCCTCAGCAATACGCACCTGAAAACCGGCCTGTTCCAGCAGTTGCTGTAGCAGTATCTGATTTTCCAGCACATCCTCGGCGATAAGGATGCGCCACTCCTGGCTGGGCTGCCGCAAGCCGATAACCCGGTGAGTTTGTACGACCTTCTCCTCAATGGCCTCAATCTGATCAGGACTGCCCGGCTCAACCCGGATGGAAAAGTAGAAGGTGGAGCCCTTGCCCGGCTGACTGGCGGCTGAGATCTCGCCATCCATCAGTTTGACAAACTGGCGGGTAATGGCGAGACCCAGCCCGGTACCCTTCTGCTCAACGGCACTGGCGAGTTGCTCAAAGGGCTGGAATATCCGCTCGATATCCTCAGGCTCAATGCCCCTGCCGGTATCCTGTACCTCACCGTGCAGGGTGATTTTGTCTGAATCGACGTTGCTGGCCTCCAGGCGCAGGGTCACGCCGCCCTGGTCGGTGAACTTGACCGAGTTACTCAGCAGGTTGATGAGGATCTGGCGAATCTTGGGGCCATCGCCACGTACAAAGCGGGGGAAGTCCGAGGTTTGATCCAGCAGCAGCTGCAGTCCCTTCTGTTCCGCCCGTACGCGTACCATATCGGTCACATCACGGATCAGGGCCCCAAGGTCAATATCCTCCACCTCAAGCTGGGTCTTGCCCGCCTCGATCTTGGACATGTCCAGCACGTCGTTGATCAGTTGTAGAAGATGCTCACCTGAGCGATGGATGATACTCAGGTTGCCCTTGTGCTGGTCGTTGAGGTGATGGTCAGCACTCATCAATTCGGAGAAACCGAGTACCGCATTGAGGGGAGTGCGTAGCTCGTGGCTCATGTTGGCCAGGAACTGGCTCTTGGCGTGGTTTGCGGCCTCCGCTCGCTCTTTTTCAAGAGAGAGTTCATGGGTGCGCAGTTCAATCATGGCCTCAAGTTCCCGGTGGCGCCGTTCTGCGTTTTTCCTCTGTACGAAGAATAGAGCCATGATGATGCTCAGAACTGCCAGTATTACCAAAGCCCTGAACCCGCTGGTTTCCCACCAGGGCGGGATGATGGTGATCACCACCGATCTGCCGACTTCGCTCCATACGCCGTCGCTGTTGGCGGCTTTCACACGGAAGGTATAGGTGTCGGCATCCAGGTTCGTGTAGCTGGCGATTCGGTTGTTTGCATCAGTGAACACCCAGTCTTTATCAAACCCCTCCATCATATAGGCGTATTGGTTTTTCTCGGGTGCCGTGAAATCCAGGGCTGCAAATTCAAAGGAGAAAACGTTATTTTCGTATGACAGGGTCAATTCTTGGGTAGCATCAATAACCTTTTGAAGGAGGGACTCTTCGCCAACGGAAACCGATGAGTTGAAGATTTTAAAATCGGTCAGAACAACCGGAGGTGGATGTGGATTCTCCCTGATTGATTCAGGCGAGAATATGGTCAAGCCTTCTCTACCGCCGAAAAACATTCGCCCGTCAGGCGCTTGGTAGGCGCTTTCCTGGGCAAATCCTTTACCCTGTACACCTGATTCAGGTCCGTAGTTGTGGATGGATTTTGTAACCGGATCGAAACGTGTGATCCTGTCCTTGACCGTGAGCCATAGTACTCCCGATGCGTCTTCGAGGATGCCCCATGGGGAAGTGCCGGGTAAACCATCCTTGGTGGTATAGGTGGTGATCTCTCCACTCTGCTCATCAAATCCGTGCAACCCTTTTGCCCCGGAAACCCATAATACTCCAGCGCTGCTTTTATAGATTGTGTAGATCGACTCTTCAGCAAGCGCTGTCCCCGTAAAGTGGTGAAACTGTTCCGTCTTTGCATCGAAGCGATTCAAGCCGTTGGTGGTTCCCACCCACAGGGTGTTGGCACTATCCACATGTAGTGACAATGCCGCTGGATTGCTCAAGGTGGAGGGGTCGTCCGGATCACTGTCAAAATGGGTGAAGGTCTCTGTATCTGGATTGAATCGCGTTACGCCGCCGCCAAATGAGGCTAGCCAGATATTCCCGTCGGCATCTTCGGCGATGGCTTGCAGCTCACTGAGAGGTTTGGGGTTTGCCGGGTCAGGAAGATAGCGGGTGAAGGTCCCATCTTCCGGATTGAGACGATTGACGCCTCTCTTCCAGGACGGTACCCAGATGAAGCCTCTCTTGTCGATGAGCAATCCACTGTCCAGCTGATTAGAGCTAAGCGTGTTTGGATTCTGGCTGTCATGACGGTAGTGGGTGAATGTGCCTGATTCGGGATCATATTGATCCAGCCCGCCCGAGGTGCTGATCCAGATATGGTTGTTGTGATCCATGACGATCCCGCTCACCTCATTGTGGATCAGACTTAGAGGGTCACCCGGGATGTGTTGATGTTGGGCGAATTGTAAATTGAAGGGGTTGGCAATGTGCATGCCGCCACCAAAGGTTCCGATCCACAAGGAGCCAACTTCATCCTTGAGCAGGGTGGGAATGCGGGCATCACTCAGGCTGTGTGGCAGCGAATTGGGGCGATAGCTCTCGGCTCTGCCACTACGGGTATCAATTTTGTTAAGCCCGCCGCCAAATGTGCCGGCCCAATAAACGCCCGGTTCATCTTCTGCCAGAGTGAGGACTGCGTCACTGCTCAGCGAGTGCGGGTCATCGGCTTTGTGCCTGTAATGAACAAACTCGCCTCTCTCTGGATCATAGCGGTTTATGCCTCCCCCAACAGTTGCCAGCCAAAGGATGCCCTGGGCGTCAATTTTGATGTCATGGACCTTGCTATGGCTCAACGAGTTGGGGTTGTCCGGCTCGTGCAAAAAGCGTTTGATCTCTTCTGTCTCTGGATCGAAACGGAATAAGCCGGTTGCCGTACCAATCCATAACCGCCCCTTTCCATCTTCTGCAATGCGAAAGATCCGGTCATCAACATTTTCTTCAAACGGTAGCGGATAGGGTGTCAATTTCTCAGTTTCACGATTAAACCGATAGAGGACGCGATGCCAGCTACCGATCCACAGACGCGCTTTTTTATCCTCATAGATAACGCCCACTGTTTTATTTACATTGGCCACATCAAAATGGTATCCCGTAAATTTTTGGGTATCAGGATCGAGCTTATTAAATCCATTGCCCGTACTCACCCAAATAGCGCCAGTGCTGTCTTCGTATGTGTGCCTGATCATGTTGGAGTTCAGACTATGAGGATCATCGGGATCCTGTTTGAAAGCGGTGATCCCGTATCCGTCATAACGATTGAGACCATCGAAAGTGGCAGCCCAGACATAACCCCGACTGTCTCTGGATAGATGCCAAACCACCCCATTTGATAGCCCCTGTTCGGTACCCAGGTGTTTAAATCGTGCGAATTTCGGGAGACTTTCGAGCCCTGTCGCCCCGCTGAGGATAGGGGTAAATAAAAGGGTGAGAACCCACAAGAATACGAGTGACCTTAGCATGTTTGAAGTTGTTGCCATGGCACTGTACCTGACTATTTATATTCTTTACTCAAGAAGTCGCTTGATGGCGGTGAAATCGAAGCCTCCACTTGCTGGCCCAGAACCGCTGCCTGTTCGGGATTATGTCTTGCGAAACTTATTCCCGCCGGTGCAATTATTCCTCTCCAAACGATGTCACTATAATCATCAAGACAGAGCACGTTTCCCCCAAATTCACCATGCCTGGGAAATTCGTACGCAGCTACTGAAAGTGTAGTCAATCTGGTGACAAAGAATGGTGTTCTGAGAACATAAAAAAAGCCCGCAAGGCGAACCTTGCGGGCTTTTCGAAGAGAAGCTGGATGTAAGCTTAGATGTTGCGCTGGGCGCGACGCTCTTCCATCTCTTTTACCATCTCGGCACGACGCTCTTCCATCTGCTTGCGCATATCTTCGTGGTTGGCGCCGAAAGCAGGCATCTCAGGCATTTTGTGGTCGAAAGGTGCTGCCTGAGGAGCGGGCATGGCAGAGCGACGCTCTTCCATCTGCTTCATCATTTCAGCACGACGCTCTTCCATCTGCTTGCGCATATCTTCGCGATTGGCGCTGAATGCAGGCATCTGGCGCTCGAAAGGTGCAGCGTGACGTGCGGGCATGGCAGAGCGACGCTCTTCCATCTGCTTCATCATCTCAGCACGACGCTCTTCCATCTGCTTGCGCATATCTTCGCGGTTGGCACCGAAGGCAGGCATCTTGTGCTGGAAAGGGGCGGGCATGGTGCCGCGCTCAGCAGTGAACTGCTCTGCAAACTTACGCTGTGCTTCTATAGCGTCCTGCATGGCTTTGGCCTGCTGTTCAGCGAAAGCCTTCTGCTGTGCAGTGATCTCTTTCTGCTGCTCTTCGGTCATGGCAACAGGTGCGCCGTAGCCGTAAGGAGCGCCGTAACCGTAGTAGGGGTTGTTGTAGCCGTAACCGTTGCCGCGGCCATACATGCTGCTACGGGCATTGAAGTTCATGTTGAAGGAACCGGTACCGTCTCCGAAGCCGTCACCCAGGCCGTTGAAGGGGCCGCCCCACCAGGCGCTGGCGGTCATGGAAGCGGTAGCGAGTGCTGCAGCAGCAGCCAGTTTAATGATTTTCATATCCGTGAACCTGTGTACTTTGTCGGCAGAGTACTGCGGCTCTCGGATTTGGGTAGTCCAGGGGAAAGGTCATCCAAATCCGAGAGTCTCTGCTCTGGTTTTAAAAAACGTTGTTTGGGTTTTGGCACATCCGTGTGCCGAGACCATCCCTGGCGGCTAAGTAAAGTCTTGTCAGACCTTATTTAGCAGG
This sequence comes from Sedimenticolaceae bacterium, assembly GCA_965224515.1. Taxonomy (GTDB): domain Bacteria; phylum Pseudomonadota; class Gammaproteobacteria; order Chromatiales; family Chromatiaceae; genus Sedimenticola_A. The sequence continues at coordinate 3,621,000 of OZ245051.1, read as the reverse complement.
AGCAGCGGGAGCCTGAGGGGCAACCGGAGCGGGGTATCCGTAAGGAGCACCGTAAGGAGCGCCATAAGGAGCACCGTAACCGTAAGGTGCGCCGTAACCACCGTAGTAGGGGTTGCCGTAACCGTAGCCGTTGCCACGACCGTAGGCAGAGCTGCGACCACTGAAGTTCATGTTGAAGTCGCCGGAACCGTCGCCCCAGCCGTCACCCAGACCATTCCAGGGACCACCACCCCAAGGACCACCCCACCATGCGGAAGCGGAAGCGGAAGCGGCGAGCATAGCGGCGATAGCAGCAGCCTTAGCAATTTTGTTCATGATAATCATCTCCATAAATACGATTTTTTGTTTGGTTGTACTTGAAAGCCATGTACTGCTGCGCTCTCAATGGAGAAAAGAATATTAGAAAATAATTAAATAGTCAAAGGCTTTTTCGTAGAAGTTTAATAACCATTTGAGCTGTAAGTATTAGGAATATAAGGATTTATTTAAAAATTAAAGCCGTGTGATTTACTGGGTATTTTCCTGGTCAATCAGGTTCAGGAGAGCTGTACGGGATTTCTGTCCCACAACAACCCTGGTGATGACTCCATCCAGTACAACCACCACAGTGGGTGTGGCCCGTACATTAAAAGAGCGGGCGGTTTCCATGTCCCGGGTGATATCGATGCTGAAAATGTTGTCGTTGCTCTCGCTCATCTCCGTCACAATGGGGCTCATTGCGCGGCAGGGGCTGCATTGGGGACTATGGAAGTAGAGCAGGGTGGGTCGTCCACCATCTGCACCAGGAGGCATAGCAGAGTCGGGGGCTGTGCGACCAATGAGTTTCTTTGCCTGCCAGACAACCATTAGCTGAAACAGTAGAAAAAGGCTGAACAGGGTTGTGATACCGACAATTATCCAGGTCATCTAATTAAAGTCCCACTTGTTCAATAGGGTTACAGGTATATCCATTCAGGGTGGGTAGTGTCAAAAAATGATTAATGGAAAAGAGGGCTCCGCTTGGTCCGGCGGTATACTACGCCCCCCGTGATCTGTGACGCTTATTGGGTTTGCCTGGGTATCCATTTACTTTGTATGATCAGTCTGAATTATTGATTGTTTAATTATTTCAATATCTTATAAGCTCATAAAAATAACGGGAAGTGATGTGATGCAGCAGGGCCCTAGGGAAATAGTAACGCCTTTTCGTCCCATACCTCTGGATGTGCCCGAGGGGATGAAACCCAACGAGTTTTTCAACAGCACGGAGAATCTCAACGACCTGGTACATAACAATGGTCTGCTGATGAATCCTGAGAACCTGCTGCTTTACAGAAAGGCACTGGGCCACAGCACCGAGTTCGATACATCAATCATCTACAACACATCCAAGTGTATTCTCAACCCACTGGGCAGGCCGGTACGCCGCACCCAGGTGCCTGAGAATGTGAAACATGTCTGGAACCGGATGAACCAGATCATCGTCGACTACATGGTCGAGAAGTATCCTGATCCTGATGAGCACTTGATTCTGGCTGGAGAGGCCAGTCTGGATGCCACCTGGCCTCTGACCTCTCCGGGGGTTCCAAGCATTCGAATGCTGCATAACCATTTTATCGTGTTCAACAAAGCGCAGCTTAGGGATGCCGATCTCGCTGATCCCAGTAATCCGAACCTGACTGATGGTGGACAGCACAGCCTTTTCCAGTCATACATGAAGGATGCATACCGGCGGTTCTTCGATTCCCTTGATCTTGAGATTCTCAAGCCCGTGAGCAGTGACGCCTCCATGATTGGTTTGACAGGATATCCCCAGGGTCTGCCAAGCTGGGAAGTTCAGGGTGGTGTAGCTGCATTGAAGGAGATCCGCTTCTGGAAGGAGTATGATGAGATACTGAAAGGGTTTATAGATTTCTACCGAACCTTTTTCAGCCAGGTTTCCACGCGAAACGCTCCCATTCCGAAGAATGTCTACTTTCCTGACCAGGTCGAGAACACCCTGCTGTTCAATAATGATTTCATGGCTACGGCAAAAAAGGTACGGGATCACTGCATCACCGATGCAAAGTATGCCAATGCGATTCGCTGGCAACCTGCATTCAAACAGTTGATCTATAGAAATGACCAGGGAAAGCTGATCGTTACAATCAGCCAGAACTCTATTGGCAATGCCATTACTGAACTGCTTGGTGTTGTGGTCAAACGCAGTCCTGATACCGAGGCCTATGAGAAACAGGAGCCACAGTTGATTGAAAGGCTGCTGGAGGTGAGGAGCCGATTGGTCGAGGCTGATCTTGGGGAAGGCATCGAGACCGATTATTGGCCCCGGGAATAGTATGACCAGCTGCTTGTCAGTAACTGCTGCAGGTCGATGAGGTGACTTGGGTGTAGTGAAAGTGGCCGCAGACACAATAGCGTTTTATACTTTGGTAACGATAATAAAAATACCGGTGGACCAGGACGCAATGAAGCTATGAGTCACAAGCGCGAAAAGATGCTGGCAGCAATTTTCAATGAACCGGTCAGTGGGAATCTTCACTGGCGTGAGATCGAGTCCCTGCTAAAATCACTGGGAGCGGAATTTCATGAACTGCCAGGTGCACGTTTGCGGATAATCCTCAATGGAGTGGAGGGCATGTTGCATCGGCCTCATCACAGTTCAGTAATGCCGAAACAGGATGTACGTCACCTGCGGCAATATCTGGCCAGTGCCGGATTCGGGACGACTGATAAATAACCACTCACGTGATGGAGCATGACCCTTTAGCATGAAACCACCTCTTCATTGGCTCGCAGGATGCCTGCTGATACTGCTCGGATTTCAGCTTTCCGCTGCTGAAAGTACCGTACGTTTGGGTGTCTATCACAATCCTCCACTCTCCATCTCAGAACCAGGACAGGCGCCCAAGGGGTTTGTAATCGACCTGATGCAGCATATTGCTGAACAGGAGGGTTGGAATCTTGAACTGATTTCCTGTCGCTGGGACGAGTGCAATGGGCTCATGGGGCTTGGTGAAATTGATATGCTGGCGCCCATCTCCGTCAGCGAGGGGCGGGCGCGACGCTACGATTTCAACCGGGAAAGTCTCTATGTGAACTGGGGGCAGATAGTCATGGCAGGGAAGGACGATGTGAAGTCCCCCCTTGACCTGGATGGCATGACCATTGTCGTGCTTTCCGAAGATGTTCACTATGCAGACCTCAAGGAGATGGTGCGACGATTCGATATCGATGTGCGTTTCCTGGAGGTGGATGATGCTGAGGCCGTTCTGGCATGGGTGGCGGAAGGGCCGGCCGACGCCGGGCTTGTCAGCAGAGCAATGGACAGCTCTCTTCTATCAAGTCATTCGCTCATAAAATCATCTGTTATTTTCAATCCCGCGGAAATCCGCATTGCACTCTCGCCACGTAATGGACAGTTGGAAAATGCAAAACGCATACAACGTCTCGATTACCATTTGACGCGCCTCAAGGGAGACCGGAACTCCCTTTACTACATGCTACAGGACAAGTGGCTCGATAATGACGAGACGATCGAGGTCCCCGGCTGGGTGCTGGGCCTGTTCCTGTTTATTTTCATTATTGCTCTATTTCTGGGCGTTGGCTTTTTGCTTCTGCGTCGGCAGGTCCAGCGTCAGACCGGCAGGATTCGGGAGCTAAACGACCGCTTTCTTGCCTTCATGAAAAACCTTCCGGGTATCGCCTACATGAAGGATGCAGATGGGCGGTTTATCTTTGTCAATTCAGCGTGGGAAAAGAGTAACCAGCTACTTGAAAAGAACGTCGTCGGAAAACTGCCGGCGGAGATCTGGCCCGATAGGAAGATGGATCCATTTCAGTTTGAAGAGGGGCAGGCGCTTGACCAGGAAACAGTCATTGAGACCGTTAAATCCCAACCCTGGGATGAACGCTTCTGGAGACTGATCTGCTTTCCTGTTGATGACATCACAAGCGGCAATAAGATGCTGGGTACCATCGGGCTGGATGTGACTGTACAGAAGCTGAATGAGAAGGAGATTACCGATCTTCAGCGCCAACAGCAGCTTCTGTTGGAATCTGCGGGTGACGGCATATTCGGCCTGAGTGGCGTAGGGCGTTGCACCTTCGTCAATTCAACTGCACTTGAACTGCTCGGTTATGATCGCGACGAGGTAATCGGTTGCAGAGTGCATGAGCTCATACAGCATTCACGGATTGACGGGATGTCATATCCAGAGCAGCAATCCCCCATCTATCATGCTTATCGTGAAGGCAAGAGCTCGCGGGTAGAAGGAGAGGTATTCTGGCATGCCGAGGGCCGGCCGGTTGCGGTGGAGTATTCCGCCCACCCAATCGCCGATAAGGATTACGCCGGAGCTGTGGTGGTGTTCAGGATGCGTTAGCAGGGGCGAACAGGTCGCCCCCGCCATCAACATTCGTTCCGTATGTGAATTACCTGGAGAGGTCTATATCCGTTCCGCTTTTCAAGATCTGTTCAGACCTCGTCCCCAGGTACTCATAAAAATCATCCGGGTATTTTTCATAATGACGTTCACCCACGTAACGTAGTACTTCCTGAAAGTGATAGGTATAGAGCATGCTCTCTATGCGTATCACCTCTTTTCCCTTGTCGAACAGAACGATTCCCGGGCGATAATTCAGACCAAGCTTTTCCGCGTAGGCCTTGGGTGAAGTCTTGTTGCCTTCAACATCGGTAATCGGATCAGTTGAGAGTGCATCCAGGCGGACGAAAGTGAAATTTTTCAGGATCTCGCTGATCTCTGCTCTTTTCAAATGGCCGTCATGCAACTGGTCGCAGGAGACGCATGCCCTGTCTTCGAACAGTACGGCGAGTGGCTTGTCTGCCAACGCCTGCAGATCGGTGGCTTTTTTCAGCTGTGGGTGATCGCGAAAAACATACGTGTCACTCTTCTTTTTCTCATCCAGGTAGTTGGCGAGGCTGGTCTTCGTATAAGATTTTTCCTGCACGTAGTCCAGGATGTGTTTGAAATCAGGTACGGAGCGGTAGCCGTTGACCCTTGCCACGGTTTTGTTATCAGGGTTCAGAAAGACAATGGTCGGGGTGTACATGACCTTGAGCATCTCGGCGAGCTCTTTTTCTGTCACTGACGTGTTTTCATCAAACGCCACTTCACGGTCACCCTTCATATTGATGACGATGACATCGAAGTTCTCTTTTATGAAATCGGTGTAAGGCGCATGTTTGAAATTCTCTTCGGTCATTTTGTAGCAGTAGGGGCAGTTGTTGAGATGCATGAAAAGAATGACATGCTTTTCAGCGTCTTTCGCCTCTTCAACATCCTCCGCTATATCCAGAAAACTCTCTTTGAACCAGTCAGGGTGCTGGGTCTGTTTTCCGCCTGTCATCTTCCCGGGGGTGGGAGGGTTTGTCGCGCTATGGGAAGCCAGGGGCAATAGAAAAAAAGCCAAGGCAGCTATAGCAAGGTAACGTGTGGTAGACATTGTTTACTCCTCCGGTGACACTTTTATTGTTTGACCGGGATTGGACTTCTTGCGGATCATTTGGTTCACCCTGCCCGGTACAGGGTGGTGGGTCAGCCGTTGTAGGCAGCCTTGGTTGCGACGTAGTCGTCCACCAGAACCTGGATTTTTTCCCTTTCGAAATCCCTGAGTCCTCTCAGGGCCATGTATTTGGCCCCTTTTCCAACCAGTTCGCCCTCGGACTTTACGCAGAACTCCAGGCAGACATTTCCTTTTCTGCCGGTGGACTCCAGTGAGGTGTCGCAAAGCTCAAGGGTGGGCTCTGTGATGTCCAGGCGATCGAGGTGGATCTCCATTCGCTCGTAGATCACCATGGGGCGATCGGGATTGATCATGACGCCATGCTTATCCATCAGTGGCACAAGGACGTCGGGAAAGGCGGTGCCTGAAAATTTCACATAGTTGCAGGCCAGTGTCTCCACCAGTTGTTGGTCAGTCGACACTTCCCCGTCCCGTTCAATACTGAGGTAGGTCTTGCCGCTGTCATCCTCAATGTCAATATTCCCGTTTTTCGCTTCGGGGAAATCAAGGTGGATGCCATCACCGACCATGCCCGCAAAGAGCACCCGCATATGCTTGCTGACGCCATATTTGGACAGCGCGATTGAAAAGAGCAGGTCGCCGGGTACACAGAAGAGTTTGGATTCCGGGTTGTGCAGGGGATTGAAATCGCCGGCAACTTTCTTGGCAAACCTGCTGCCCTGTTCCCTGGAAAACAGGACCTTTCCGTTATCCATGGAAAAATAGTCATTTAAGTGCATAAAATTATTCGTTTTTTGTGAGGAGATATGGGAGTGCATCATATCAGGGGTTGGCGCATGGTATGAAGCCCTGAAAGGAAATAGATCACCACCCGGTTGGCATTTTTTGATTAAAGCCCCCGGATTTATGGATAATAGGCCCCCTAATGAACTGACAGGATCTATTACATGCGTAAGATTTTAGGTGTTTTTTCTCTGGTTTTTGCAGTTGCAGCTCTGGCCATCATGCCCCTGGAAGAAGCTGAAGCAAAACGTTTCGGGTTTGGGAAGAGTTTTGGCAAGCAGTACAGCCCATCAAGAATGAAGCAGCCGAGCAAATCCACCTCAACAGCGGGTAGTAAACAGACAACGTCCAGTTCGACAGCGGGGGCTGCCCGTCCCTCGGGCGCCAGCCGCTGGTTGGGACCTCTTGCGGGATTGGCTGCAGGCGGACTGCTGGCGTCACTTTTCTTCGGTGATGCCTTTGAAGGCATTCAGCCCATGGATATCCTGTTGTTCCTGGGGCTGATATTCGGCGGTATGATGCTGCTGCGAGCCATGGGCCGCAGGGCACTCCAGTCCCAGGGGGCGGGTGTGTCAGGAGTGAATTCCCAATTCAGGACAACTCCGGATCAGGATTTTGGCCGGGATGCCCGTTTTCAGGATGAGGCCGGGGGCACGCTTTCAGAGGCCGGGGTATCTTTCGATGCTCCCCCTTGGTTCAATACGGAGACTTTTGCCCAGGGCGCCAAGACTCACTTTATCCGGTTGCAGGCCGCATGGGACAAGGGGGATCTGAAGGATATAGCCGAGTACACCACACCTGAACTCTATGCTGAGATCCAGTCGGAGCGACTGAATAGTGGTGATGAGCGGCATTTCACAGAAGTGGTGACTCTAAACGCCGACCTGGTTTCACTTCAGCGCGAGGGTGAGCGGGTAGTTGCCAGTGTCCACTTTTCAGGACTGATCCGTGAAGGGGAAGGGGCCCAGACAACCGAGTTCAGCGAGATCTGGCATGTTGAGCACTCCTGGGAGAATCCAGAGGGCGACTGGCACATTGCAGGAATTCAGCAGATCTAGATGCTTTCGCTTTGATAACAAAAAGGGGCCGGCTGGCCCCTTTTTTGATGGTGTGGTGCTGAGTGTGGATCGATCACCCGTGGATGTCAGTCCCAGGCCTGTTTACGCCGGTTTTCGATATCCTCTTCATCGGCTGATAGTACCTTCTCCAGTTCGTTCTTCGTCTGCTGCTGCATGGATATGCGTTTCTCATATGCCCCCTGTTCATAGAGATCGTGGAAGAGCTCAAGGTCGTGATCCCGGAAGGCATGGGCGGCCTGCTTGGCGTGGTAGGCCCCAAAACCCAGCTGTTGCAGGGTCTCCTCTCCCAGGCGCAGTCCCGATTCCAGGGCCTCCCGCTGAAAGACCTCTATACCTCGGTTTTTCAATGCAAAAGCATGAGACAGGTCCCGGGCGCGGGCGACGATCTTCAGACCGGGAAAGTGCTTGTTCACCTGGTCCACCACCTGAAGGGCAGCCTCTGGATCATCTATGGCCAGCACCAGCAGTCTCGCCTTGTCAGCGCCTGCGGCGTGCAGCACCCCTCTGCGGGTGGCATCCCCGTAGTAGACCTTGTAGCCGAATTCACGCACCCGCTCGATATGATCGGGATCGTGGTCGAGAATGGTGGTGGGGATCCTGTTGGCATGGAGCAGGCGTCCCACGACGCGGCCGAACCGTCCGAATCCGGCAATGATGACTGTATTGTCACTTTCATCGACCCTGTCGGGCTGGCGGTTTTCTCCCACCTCAACATATTTTGGCGCGATGAAACGCTCATAAATGATCATCAACAGGGGGGTGGTAACCATGGAGAGGGCGACCACCACCACCAGGGGATCAGCAAGCCGATCCTCAAGGGCACCTGCACCACGTGCAGCTGAGAAAAGCACGAATGCGAACTCGCCTCCCTGGCAGAGCAGAAATGCGAAAATGGGACGCTGGCTTATGGGTACAGGGTCGGTGCAGCGTGATGCGATGATCCAGAGCACCAGCAGTTTTACAGCCACCAGGCCCGCAACCAGGGCCATGATCATCACCGGGCTGCTGAACAGTATCCCGAAATCGACAGACATACCCACGGAGATAAAGAACAGGCCCAGCAACAGGCCCTTGAACGGCTCGATCTCCACCTCGAGTTCATGGCGGTACTCCGATTCGGCCAGCAGCACACCTGCGAGGAAGGTGCCCAGGGCCATGGAGAGCTCCACCATCTGCATCAACAGGGCGATTCCGATAACCAGCAGCAGGGTGAAGGCGGTGAATATCTCGCGCATACCGGTCTTTGCAATGTAACGGAAGATCGGCCGGGTCAGGTAGTGGCCGAGCACCACGATGCCCCCAATGGCGGCAACCACCTTGAGCGAGCCGATGATCGGGTCTCCCTGTTCTGCGACGCTTCCGCCGAGAAAGGGGATCATGGCCAGCATGGGAATGACGGCAATATCCTGAAACAGCAGGACTGAGAAGGCAGAGTTTCCCGCATGGGTGGTGAGCAGGTTTTTCTCAGTCAGGGTCTGCAGGGCGATGGCGGTGGATGAGAGTGACAGCCCCATGGCGATGATCAGTGCGCTGGAGGTCGAGAGCCCGGCCAGGCGCCCGATGGCAAACAGCGCCAGGATAGTCAGCCCCACCTGCATGCCGCCCATGCCGAGAATGGGGCGGCGCATTGCCCACAGGCGTTTCGGGTTGAGTTCCAGGCCTATCAGAAACAGAAGCAGCACCACGCCGAATTCCGCAAAGTGGAGAATATCCTCCACGTTGTCGATCAGGCCCAGACCCCAGGGGCCGATGATGACCCCCGCAATCAGGTAGCCCAGTACGGAGCCGAGGCCGAGCCGCTTGGCTAGGGGGACCGCGACCACGGCGGCGCCCATGTAAGTGACGGCGTTCAGCAGAAGTGAATTATCAGCCATTGTCATTACCCCGGATGTGGTTCAGCAGCAGTTGCCTGTAGCTCTCGGCATATGTCACCAGCTCATCCGATGACAGCTTGTGGGCGCCATGTATGACAAATGGCGGCAGAAAATGCATACCGCAGTGATGTGCTGTCTGTTCGAAGGGGCGAAGCATCTCCTTGACCGTATAGCGATCCTCACCCTGGGGGCAGTATGCCTGTTGGCTGTGACCGGTGGTTATGGCCGAGAGCAATCCCTTTCCATGCAGTTTGGTACCCTCCTTGCCATAGGCGAAACCGTACTCCAGGACCTGGTCCTGCCACTGCTTGAGCAGCGCCGGTGCGCTGTACCAGTAGACGGGGTGTTGGAATATCACCAGGTCTGCAGCCTGGAGCAGCGCCTGCTCCCTCTGTATGTCGATATGAAAATCGGGGTAGTTCTCGTAGAGATCGTTGATCTCTACGCCTTCAAGCCCGTTAACCGCCTCGATGAGCTGCCTGTTGACCCTCGACCTGTGAGGGTAGGGGTGCGCAAAAAGGATCAGTATTGAGGGATAACGCCGGGGTACTGCGCTCATAAAGGGTCCTGGTCGATTTTTCGTTTTCTATATGATCTGTTGTCATGCAGGGCAATGCAATGCCTGCAGACTGCACCTGGCCATTTCTGCTAAACTCCGCGGCTTTTTGACCGGCAGGAGCTTTCCATGGGGCAGATAACCAACGTAACTGTAGAGACCGAGGCCAGCATCTATTTCGATGGAAAGTGCGTCAGCCATGGGATCACCCTGGCTGATGGTAGTAAAAAGTCGGTGGGTGTGATTTTTCCCGCCAGTCTGACATTCGGCACCGGGGCCCCGGAAATCATGGAGCTCGTTCAGGGTGCTTGCCGGATTCGAATGGCAGGTGAAGATGCCTGGCAGGAGTACGCAGGAGGCGAACAGTTCTCCGTACCGGGTGACAGCTCATTCGATATAGAGATTCTGGAGACCATGCACTATGTTTGTCACTACGGTTGATCAGTGCATGGTGCAATAGCCAGCCTGTTGCATCGACAAGCTGTAGATCCTGCAAGTAAAAAGGTTCTGTTTCAGTTAAGAGCGAAGGTTGACCTAAGCTGTTGATCTTCTGTAGGTCGGCCTTCAGGCCGACATGTCGGGCTCTTGTGCCCGGAGGGTAGAAGCCCGACCTACAAGGGTTGCAAATAAAACTACGGTGGTTTTCCGCTCTTAACTGGAACAGAGCCAATAAAAAAGGGGCCATTTGGCCCCTTTTCTCTTTCACTTGCCAAGTATCAGGCAGCGCTTTCGCTGCTCTCATCTTCGCCGTGGTAAGCAACCACGCGCTCAACCTCGTTTTTGGAACCGAGGATAACGGGTACACGCTGGTGCAGCTCCTTGGGCTGGAGTTCCATGATCCGCTCGCGACCGGTGGAGGAGGCGCCTCCTGCCTGTTCGACGACCATGGACATGGGATTGGCCTCGTACATCAGGCGCAGTTTGCCCTCGGTGCCGCTGGCTTTCATCTTGGCGTCGATGGGGTACATGAAGATGCCACCACGGGTCAGGATGCGGTGCACCTCTGCCACCATGGAGGCGATCCAGCGCATGTTGAAGTCTTCACCGCGTGCCCCGGTCTTGCCGGCCAGGGCCTCGTCTACGTAGCGCTTAACGGGTGCTTCCCAGTGGCGCATGTTCGAGGCGTTGATGGCGAACTCCCGGGTATCTTCCGGGATAGTCATGTTGGGGTGGGTAAGAATGAACTCGCCGATGTCCTGGTCCAGGGTGAAACCGTTCACACCGTTGCCGGTGGTCAGCACCATCATGGTGGAGGGGCCGTAGAGTGCATAACCTGCGGCAACCTGCTGTACACCGGGTTGCATGAAGGCATCCTGGTGGGGGCATACCCGCTCACCGGGGCAGCGCAGGATTGAGAAGATGGTGCCCACTGAGACATTGACGTCGGTATTCGAGGAGCCGTCCAGGGGGTCGAAAGTCAGCAGGTATTTGCCGCGGGGGTATTGGCTGGGGATCTCGTAGATCTCATCCATCTCCTCGGAGGCCATGGCGGAGAGGTGACCTGCCCACTCATTGGACTTGAGAAAAACTTCGTTGGTGATGATGTCCAGCTTCTTCTGGGTTTCACCCTGAACATTTTCACTGCCGGCAGAACCCAGTACTCCGATCAACTCACCCTTGTTGACCATGTTGGAGATTACCTTGCAGGCAGTGACGATGTCGTTGAGCAGGGAGGTGAAATCACCGGTTGCTCCTTCGATGTGACGCTGCTCTTCGATGATGAACTGAGTGATCGTTGTACCGTTGTGCATACTGCTTACCCTCAAAAGTCGCTGTGGGAATAAGGGTTCTATTACCCTTGACCATAAATTTTGCGGCAGTATATAAGATAATTCGAAGATACTGAAGTGCCGATCTGGCGGTTTTAAAGATTAACCCTGAGTTTTGAGGGTTATTCTCAGCGAAAAGTCTGCTTTCCTATTCATGATGCAGCTTTTATTATTGCCCGGTTGTCCCGACAAAGGGCCAGTGAATCGTTCAGGAGAGAGAGAATGTCGTTGAAAGTCGCTTATAACCCCTTTGAAGCATTTGTTAAAAGGGGTGACGCCTATGTTGAAAAGCCGGGTGTGGTCGTCGGGATAGAGTTTGATGACGCGACTGTGGCTCTTAAGCGTCACGTAATCTCCCAGTTGCATGATGAGGAGCTGGCGTTGAAGCTGAACCGGCTTGGTGAGTTGATACGAAAACAGCACAACGAGGAGATTCCCGCACTGTTTGAAGAGATCCGGGGCAGCTATAGCGGTTGAGCAATTGCCCGGTGGGCTGGTTCGGTGAGCTTCGACCGGGGTAAATGTCATCAACTCTTTATGTGCCAGGGGAGATCAATCGAGGATTTATCCCCGGTTTTATTCACCTGGATCAACAGATAACCATATAAACAGCAATCTTTTACAGAGGGGCTGAAATATACTTTTCCACATATGGCACAGGAAAGGGCCATGGCAGCATCTTTCAGAGACCTTTTGACAGTAACCCGGGGTGTCACCAGCCTTGATGGGCCGGTTACTCTCTACCAGGGAGATGGGCATAGCATCTACTGGCTCGGTGTCCCCGTCGATACCGCTTTCCGCTGTAATACCTACCTTATTCAGAACGGCCCGGAAGTGATCCTGGTGGACCCTGGCAACCACCAGGACTTCGATAAGATGAAGGCCCTGGTTGCCCGGATTCTGCCCCCCGATAAAGTCACTGGACTGATACTCAGTCACCAGGATCCCGACGTTTCAGCGTCGATAGCCCGCTGGGTCAAACTCAACCCTGGAATGCAGCTTTTCTCAACACCGAGAAGCCACGTGCTGTTGCCTCACTATGGGTATCCCGCATATGGCGGAGTGCCTGTGGATGTGGAACAGCAGGGCCGCTACAGGTTGCCCTCGGGAGGGGAGCTTCAGTTCATTCCGGCCCCGTTTCTCCATTTTCCCGGTGCCGTTGTCACTCTCGACCTCACAACGGGTCTCCTTTTCTCAGGGGATATCTGGGCGGCGCTGGATACTGAATGGAAACTGGTGATCTCCTCTTTTGATGAACACCGTCCAAAGATGGACCTGTTCCACAAGGATTATATGGCCTCCAATGTGGCCGCCAGGGGATTTGTGAATTCCCTTGCCGGGTATGAAATCGAGGGCATACTGCCTCAGCACGGGTCGATCATCGGCCCCGAATTTGTACCTGATGCCCTGGATTACCTGGAGAACCTGGAGTGTGGTACAGACCTGATCTATGCCGGGATGGAAAAACAGGGTGATACTTCAGGCAGGGGGGCGGTGGATGCTTCATCACCTGGCCCGGAATCACTCCCCGGAGATGAGCAGAGTACCTCCCTCTCAGGGGCTTCCCGTGAGTCACTGGCAGCGAGTGAGGCGCTGGCCCAGGCCGAGCGAATTGCCCGTATGCGGGACAAGGCGTTGGCCGACCTCAAACAGACCCAGAAGGTCCTTCAGCAGAACAGGTTGCTGCTTACTGAGGCCCAGAGAATCGCAAACCTGGGTCACTGGGATTGGAATCTTGTCGATAATACCCTCGAATGGTCCGACGAGATCTACCGTATATTCCATCTTCCACCCCAGGAGTTCGGGGCAGACTACGAGGCATTTCTGGAAACCGTGCATCCGGAGGATCTTCAGGCTGTGAAGGATGCCGTGGAGGGAGCGCTGGATGCGAAAGCGAAATATGAAATAGACCATCGTATTGTTCTGCCCAACGGTGAGATACGAATGGTTCATGAACGGGCCGAGGTGACCCTTGATGAGTCAGGGGTGCCAGTACGTATGATCGGTACGGTACAGGACATCACCATGCGCAAGCGGATGGAGACTGCATTGCGCAAGAGCGAGGAACGGTTCAGGAGACTGCTCGAGGCGGCAGGTCAGGGCATTATCGGTATAGATGCCGAGGGTGTGGCAACTTTCGCCAATCCCGCGGCACTGCGTATGCTGGGATACAAGGAGTCCGAGATTATCGGCAAGAGGACCCACCCTCTGATTCATCACAGCTATCAAAACGGTGATCCCTATCCGGTGGTTCAGTGCCGTATGCTGGCTCCGTTCCAGGATGGCCATATGCACCGTGTTTCAAACGAAGTGTTGTGGCGGCGTGACGGCAGTTGCTTTCCCACCGAGTATATCACCGCACCCATTTTGTCCAATGATCGCATTGAGGCCATAGCGGTGATTTTCGACGATATCAGCGAACGACAGAGACTGCTGCACGAGTTGGAGTACCAGGCCAGTCATGATTATCTGACCGGTCTGTTGAGTCGAAAGAGGTTGCGGGACCTGTTGTCGGATGAGCAGAAACGGGCACTGCGATACGGCCATCCGGTTTCTGTCATCATGTATGATCTGGATAACTTTAAAGCCATCAACGACAAGTATGGCCACAATACCGGTGACTTGATGCTGAAGGAGATTACCGGGGTCGTTGGGGAACGGCTCAGAAATCTAGATCTTCATGCTCGATGGGGTGGGGAAGAGTTTGTTATCGTCCTTCCCGGTACCCAGCTCGATGGCGCGGTCTATCTTGCAGAGCGTTGCCGTCAGGCTGTGGATGAGAGTCGCTTTCAGGATGTCGGAGATATAACCATCAGTTGTGGAGTGACTCAATACAGAGCGGATGAAGCTGTCGAATTACTGCTGAAACGCGTTGACGAATTGCTCTACAGGGCAAAGAATGCCGGCCGTAATCGTGTAGAACAAGGGTGATGTTCCGTTGCTCCCGGCTTGAAGGGGCTTGTCTTGAGTCACTGGTGGCGAAACAGCTCCGGGCGAATCATCCATGCCAACCTCCACTGACCGGCTTCATTCCGCTCCAGGCAGACCAGGCTGCCCGGCATGTAGCTGACCAGTTCCTGATCCGTATTCTCTATCAGGAGTGTACTCACCACCCTGGACATGAAGGGAAGGTGTCCCACAACCAGGGAATCCGCTTTCCAGGTCGTGATTGATTGGGCAAACGGGGCTATATCATCATTAGGGTTTATACCCTCAAGCCGTTTCACTGCTCCGGAGGAGTAGAGCGCTGTTGAAAGTATCTCTGCGGTTTCCAGTGCACGGCTCTTTCCGCTGTGAAATACCTGCTCCACCCGGATATTGGCCTGCTTGAGAAAGGCGGCAATGCTCTGCACGTCGCTTTTCCCTTGTTCACTCAGGGGCCGATCCGGGTCGACCTCTTTCGACAAGGCCTCTCCGTGCTGTACCAGGTAGAGTTTCATGCTGCTTTCTCCCCTGTAGAGCATGGGATACTCATGCTCTACAGGATACTTATCACAGGGTCTTGATATAGGTTGCCAGCAGCAGACGCTGTGGAGCTTCTATATAGGGGAACCCTGGCATCACGTGGCCGCCTTTTTCGATCTTCTCGGCGATATCGGTAATGGATGCCTCGGTGCCGGATATGCTCAGCAGGAAACCGAATTTGCCTTCTCCCATTGCCCCGTGGCAGGACTGGCAGCCAGAGGCGTACATCTCGGCGGGGGTCATGGTCATCGCCGGATCAAAGTCACTTGCTCCCATGCAACCCGTGAGTGCTACAAGGGCAGCGCTGGCAGCAAGAATAGTTTTTATCTTTTTCATTGATTATGGACCGTCATTGTCTGTGTAAATATTATTTGGTGGATGCCCGTTCTTTATATTTTCATCGGGCCATGCAAGCTCCTACGGAGGAGTTGAGAGACTATCTTTTTTGGCGTCACCAAAAAACCACTCATGGATCATGGTTACTTTCGATCGAGCAACCGTGGGGGTTATGGCAAAAAAAAGGTTCATCGCAGATTACCGGGGAAGGCGGCTCTGATCTTCAGGAAGAAGTACTCAGTGTCTCGATAGCCATACCCCATGCGTTTCATCAGTTTGATCTTATTATTCATTCCCTCCAAGCGACAGGTGTGGAGGGGGTGTTTGGCTGAAGCGACGATCCCCTGGAGGTAGTTCTTTAGCTTCCGTGCGAACTGCTGTAACGGTTTAATCCCACTTTCGATGACCTGTTCCCACCAAATCCCCCACTGGGAACGCGCCTGTTCTGCATTCTGGCAGTACCACATCTCCTTAAGCTGCTCGCGCAGCAGATAGACCACCATCAGACTGCGATTGGCTTCCAGTAGCTCATCAAGGTAGCCCGCCTGTGTTTCAGTCAGGTTCTGACGGTTTTTGAGTAATACCCAGCGGCCGCGCTTGACCTTACGGCGTGCCGATTGATCGTGACGCAGTTGATTGGCTTGATCAACTCGCACTCGGTCAATGACCTCCCGTCCATATTTGGCAATAACGTGGAATAGGTCATAGACCACCTCAGCATTAGGGCAGTGGGCCTGTACCTCCAGATCGAAGGCCGTGTTCATATCCATAGCGACCGCTTCAATCTGCTCACAGTGCGAGCCCAGTTGTTCAAAGAAGGGGCGGATCGCCTGGCGGCTGCGCCCCTCCACAACCCACAAGACTTGATGGGTATCAGCGTCTGCGACCACTGTGGCATAGCGATGCCCTTTGAATAGGGCAAACTCGTCCATGACCAAGCGCCTAACCCGTGACCAGTCAGGTTCGCACACCTCTCGGGCCAAGCGGCGTTTGTCGATCTTCTTGATCGTATGCCAGTGCAGCCCCACCAGTTCGGCGATGTGCTTGATCGGCAGCAGGGGCAGTAAGGACTCAATATGGGCAATCAGGCGGCTGGTCTGCCTTGCATAGGGCTTTAGCCAACTCAAATGCTCGGTGACAACTCCACAATCGGGGCAGACGATACGACGACGTGGAAGGCGTAAGCTCACTGTGTAGCCCAGAATACTTCTCTCGGCCACACAGCGTATAGGGGCCTCATGAACGGCCAAGGCCGCATTGCCGCAAGCACACCGGCCTTGCGTGGTGGGACTCAGGTGGATGATCAGCTGTTGCTGATCGAGTTCAGTGTGGGTCGGCTCAAAGCCTTCCCACAGCTCTATCGGAAAGGTAAGCTGGGACATGGAAAGCGGCTGTTAGTTAGTGTGTTTGTTTGGTAGCTACACAATAACTTCCTGGCCGTTTTCTTTTCCATACCCCGCTAATCTGCGATGAACCAAAAAAAAGGCCCAGAGCATTCACTCTGGGCCTTTCATGTATGGTGCCGAGAAGAGGACTTGAACTACCATTGGAATCGCAAATAGTCTATATAAAACAACGCGTTACAAATTTATTATTTCGCTGCGTTCCACCCACGTTCCACGTTGATTCTTGTCGTTGCTCTGCTGGCCCGTCCTGATCCTGACTTTCTAGGGTACGCAGGACGCTTGCTGCTTTAAATTCTGGCGGCACGGCGGCATTGTTGCGTGACAATACGTTCGATGCGCTGCAGTGACGGATAATCACCGTATTGTGCTTCAAACAACGCCTTTGTTTGACCGATTTGTTCCAGTAACGAGGCCGCAGTCTCCTCCAGCAGTCGCCCCAGGAAACGTGGGCCCACGTCGCATTGTCTGGCCAGCGCATCCCAGTGTGCTGTGGTGATTTGCCCAGGGTCTCTTTGCCCGCCGACATCAAAGGCGAGATGGTAATCGATGCGTTCAATGGCGCGTGTACAAACCAGATCATAGAAGGGAGCGAGACGAATCCCACCGTTTTGTAAATACAATAGAGACAGGTTCTTGGCATGGCCATCCGAGTTGCCAGCCAGGACATTGAAAATCTGCCAGCGCAGCAGGTTTTGTGTATCAATAGCAGGATCAGTCGAGGCATCCTGCAGCAACTGGTAGCAGTCAGCAAAGGTCGGGCCGCCGGAATCCTGGTATTTTTTTTCGTGCCCGTACCCCAGGGCCTGGCAGAAGTCTTCCTGGTGCAGACGTTGTACTTCACCGCGTTCATCCCATACGCGATCATAGCGCTCAATCTGCGCATAGAAACGCTTTTCAATGGAATGCAATTCAATATCAACGACGGGCAAGCCGATTTGTCTGGCCAGATGGCTGGTAAATGTCTCATAGGCTGGCAGATGACGATAGTCCGTCAACTCGAATTTCAAGATATGACTGGTGGGTGCTTCGCCCTCGGGGAGGAAATAGTGACCGTCCCGGATCAACACGGGACATTTATCCTGCGCCCCGGCCAGTGATAACCTAGGTCGTTTATGCTTCGGCCAAGCAGCATAAATTTGGCCGCGCCGGGCGATCAGACTGGCCAATTCCTTATCCGGGAGTGGGCGGTAACTTCGATCTTCTGACGGATTCCTGTCTACAGACAAGATAGAGAGTGCGCCAGCGCACTCTCCACCGATGGCGCGCAACAAGTCAAAATCGGTATTGGGGATTTTCAGATCACGAACAATGTGATCCCGAACACCACCCTCGGGTAGCAGGTTGGCAAAAAAACGATGAGCAACGCTGTCTTCGGCGGGAAAGTCTTCTGCTATGAGTGGAAGTGTACGTGAGATTGCAAAGCCGCAACCACGCCATCCCTGGCGCGCGGCCCTCGCCTCGCTCCCATCGGCGAAACCACCGGCATTGATCCAATCGGGCTCATAACGAAATCCAATGGCGCCCACTGGATTTCGCCACAAGTATCCCACCAGGTGATCTTCAAACCAGACATTGAGTGCATCCGGGTCGATCATGATTTATCTGTCCCGGTTTTGGTCGGGTGCGTAGCGTGAGAGGAAGGGGTTGCCCCTCCCCTTGGTTGAACGATGACGTCCAGACCCAGGGTCCGCAAAGCCTTCAGGATTTTTCCAATTTCGGCGGTCTCCTTGCCGCGTTCGAACTCGGATAGAAACCGTGTACTCAGATTACCGAGTCCGGAGACCGTTTCGAGCGTTAATCCTTTGTCTTTCCGGTGGGCGCGCACCAACTGGCCGAGGTCTTCAGCCGTCTTGATCTGTCCGTAAGAGATGTCGTTCTTCGCCATCTTTGTTGTCCAAAAATTATACCGTACGATAAAAAATAGCAATAAATCTGGCAGGAATCAACAAAAATGTCCTGTACGTGAAAAATATTGTGTTTACCAGGAAATAACCAGATATAAATCACGTACGATATAAATATTAGCCTCATATCATAGGCAAAAGTCTCATGCTGCCAACCTATAATTCATCTATATGCCGGGATTTCTTGGTTTGATTCGGCGCAGAGAAGACCTCGAAAGGGGCGCATGCCGGATCAGATCGGAAAAATCAGATCGTTCATGCAGGTAGAGGTCAGACGGCATCAGCCAATACCTGGTCGAAGAATTTGCGGGTGGCGACCTTGCCATAGTCGCGGGCGGCCATTCGAAGCTTACGGGTGTTCAGCTCTTTCGCTTTTGCGTGTGCACGCGTGCGAAGCGCTTCCGCGTCTTCCGCGAGCGTAGGCAGATTATTCAAAAGATCCACAAGCAGGAACTCTTCCGAAAGTTTCCGGGGAAAGCGGGGTTTCCGACGGAATTCGAAGGGGATGCCGCCCAGTGTGAAGTGCCCATGGCGCTTGTGGTTGTAGACGACACGGCTGTTATAGAGCTGTGTGGTGCCCAGGCCCAGAGTGTTGTAGGCGTTCGGTGAGGTGAGCAGAAAGTCATCCTCTTTCAGGAATCTGCGCACCAGCTCTCGCTCGTCTGCCGGTACCCGACCAAATACGGAGGCCTTAGGGTAGTAATACAGTCCGTTCTGAAGCTTCTGCAGCACACTCTCATCAACAAGTTCACGCAGATGCCGGTCAACACTTTTCGACCATTGAGCCAGATCCGCGCGCCGGTACACACGACCAGGGCGCAGGTGCCTTTTCAGCTGATCTAAACGTTTCATAGCCATTTCCTCCGATAGAAAATGTAGCCTCTATCGGTATATATGACAATAATATTAGTAAAAATCCATGCAATATTATTTTTTAAGCTACTGTTGTTCATCCAAAGTCCACGCTTCGATATTGGACAATTCTTGTCAAAACCCCAGGATTTGTTAGGTGTAACAGCATGAATTGACAAGTGCTTGGGTTGGTTGACAAAGTCAGTCTATACCCCTAAATTATTTAGGTGTAGCGACATATATTGTCAATTAAGTGTGGTGGTCATGAGGGTTCAAGACTTTTTCAGCGAGAATCCGGTATTTCGGCATGAGGCCTTCGCGGCCTTCCTGGAATCAACCGGCTCGCACCGGACGAAGACACGGGAGGCGCTGCTTGCCTATCACGTCAAGGCAGGGCATCTGCTGCGGCTCCGCCGTGGCCTGTATGCCGTCGTTCCCAGAGGTTTCACTCCCGAGGACTACCCGGTTGATCCCTACCTGTTGGCAGGGCAACTCGCAGAGGATGCAGTCCTGGCCTATCACAGTGCATTGCAGTTTCACGGCAAGGCATATTCTGTGCATCATCGGTTTACATATCTCACCCGGAATGCCCGACGGCCTTTCGTCTTTCGCGGGCAGGAATTCGCTGCCATCCCGTTCCCCAAGGTGCTGCAAGCCCAGCAGGCCGAACTGTTCGGGGTCACGAATCAACGGCATGCTGGAGGAGAGGTTCGCGTGACCACTCTGGAGCGTACCCTGGTCGATGTGCTGGTCCGCCCGGATCTGGGTGGTGGTTGGGAGGAGGTTTGGCGATCGCTTGAGTCAGTGGAGTACTTCGATCTGGATCAGGTGATCGACTATACGTTGAAGTTGCGTAGTGCAACCGCAGTGGCAAAGGTTGGGTTCTTTCTCGAACAACACCGTGATGCACTGATGGTGGATGAATCCCATTTGGTGTTGCTGCGTAAGCACATCCCCAAGCAGCCTTGTTATCTGGAACGTAGCCGCCGAACAGCCGGCAAGCTGGTTCCCTCCTGGAACCTCGTTGTACCGCCGGCTGTCCTTGAGCATACATGGGAGGAGGCCAGGTGAATCTATCGCTTAAAGACCTCCAGGCCGAAGCGGCGGCGACCGGATTTCCACTGGAAACCCTGGACAAGGTGATCCGCCTGGTCGAATTGCTGAATGCGTTTCGCAGTCACCCATTTCTCAAAGATCGCATGGTATTGAAAGGGGGCACAGCTCTGAATCTGTTTGTGTTCAATTTGCCTCGGCTCTCCGTCGATATCGATCTGAACTATGTGGGGTCCGCGGATCGTGAAGTGATGCTCGCCGAACGGGAAAAGGTTGAGCAGGCAATAACTGCGATCTGCAGGCGTGAAGGATTCACGCTCCGGCGTGTACCGAATGCACATGCCGGTGGCAAATGGCGATTGGGTTATACGAACGCCCTTAATCGTAACGCCAATCTTGAGATCGACGTGGTATTCACCTTGCGTGTTCCGCTGTGGCCAACCCAGGTGCGGGATTCCCATCCGGTGGGATCATTTATGGCACGGGACATACCCGTACTCGATATCCATGAACTTGCGGCAGGTAAACTCAGCGCACTCTTTACCAGGCATGCCAGCCGTGACCTTTTTGATGCACATGCACTACTTGGTCGCGATGATCTGGATCGTGACAAATTGAGATTGG
Source organism: Sedimenticolaceae bacterium (assembly GCA_965224515.1). Taxonomy (GTDB): domain Bacteria; phylum Pseudomonadota; class Gammaproteobacteria; order Chromatiales; family Chromatiaceae; genus Sedimenticola_A. The sequence continues at coordinate 3,599,836 of OZ245051.1, read as the reverse complement.
GCTTTGTTGTGTATGGCGCCTGTAGCCGAAGAGACTGGCGAACCGTGTCACCAGAAGATATTGGCTGTGATCATAAGGAGCTTCAGCGACAATTAGTGCCCGTTTTAAGTCGGAATGTTGTTCCTGCGGTGGATGATATGAATGCGTGGATTGAGCAACTGGTACATGAGTGCCGTGAACGTGTAGGGCTAGTATTGCCTTTCGAGGACCATGAGGGTGAATTTCTGGTGCGAGTAAATGAACAAGGTGACATTGCTCCAGAACTTTTGACCGGAGACGATGATCTGGCAGCGCGAATCAGGCAACATCCTCAGTTACTATGGAAAGTGAAGCATGTTCGGGCGCATAGAGGACTGCCTCTTGATTGATTGTAGTGAATTGGATTTCGTTTGACTGACTATGTCAGATAGTGAACAGCAGGTATCCAATCCAGCCGAGTAGTCGCTAATATAAACAACCACTTAACGGGGGATGTCAACCCAATGTATGGACTCCTCCAACCTACAGCAGTAGGTTGCCAGGACTGACGATGAATAAAGAGGGATTCATACATGGGTACTTTACAAACTATTGGGGTCGATTTAGCAAAAAATGTCATTCGCGTATCAGTGGTATCAGCGGCTAACAAGGAAAGGATGAACAAGGATTTTTCGCGTGCTAAGTTTGCGAGTTTTCTAGCGAAACAGAAGCCTTCATTGGTGGCGTTTGAAGCTTGTGCTTCGGCACATTACTGGGCAAGACAGGCAATCGGTTTCGGCCATCAGATAAAGATACTGCCAGCGATGGCAGTTACTCCTTACCGCCAAGGCCATAAGACCGATAAAAATGATGCGTTAGCAGTTGCTGAATGCGCTGTTCGTCCCAACATCAAAGTAGCACCATTGAAGAGCGTTGAACAACAGGGCATGCAATCTGTTCAGCGCTCAAGGGAATTTCTGGTTCAGGAGCGCACAGCGCTATCCAACCACCTTCGTGGATTATTGATGGAATTTGGGATCGTTATTCGACAAGGGTTCAGCGCCTTGCACGAGAATGTTCCCCGCATTTTGGAAGATGGAGAGAATGAATTGCCAGACATGTACCGGCCAACACTGAACCTGCTGCATGATCGTCTTTGCCAGTTACGTGAAGACATTAGTTTTCTTGATGGTCAGATAAAGGCTCTGGTTAAACAGAATCAAGCTTGTCATGCGCTGACGGCGATTGAAGGTGTTGGCCCCATCAGTGCGGTATTGCTATTTTCGACACTGGGTTCAGGCGAAGCGTTTCAATCGGGCAGAGAATTTTCAGCGTACCTCGGTTTGACGCCCAAGCAGTATAGTAGTGGTGGCAAAACTACTATGGTTGGCCTAAGTAAAAAGATTGCCAACAAACGATTACGATCTGTTCTAATACAGGGAGCCAGAGCCTATATCCACCGAGTTAAAGAGCCCAAAACGCCAAAAGATAAATGGTTGTTAGAACTTGTGTCTCGTGCAGGCTATGGAAAGGCATCAGTGGCATTGGCAAATAAGAATGTTAGAACCGCATGGGCGCTGCTAACCAAGGGTGGAGAATATAATCGTCAATATGGTAGTCAGCCGCTTTTGGCTGCGTGAGTTAATTGAATGAGAGCCTATCCATGAATGAAGAGTTTGAAGTCAAGATGTCGCCACTTTGCCAAGAAATATCGAGTGGTGGTAAAGCCGTCCAAGTTGATATCTATGAGCATGAAAACGGTGGTTGGATATTAGAAGTGGTTGATGAGTTCAATAACTCAACCGTCTGGGATGATCCCTTCGAGACGGATAATGCAGCTTTGGCAGAAGTGAAGAAAACAATACTCAGTGAGGGGATTGACTCCCTTATTGGATTGAAAGAGTAAAGAAGGCTTAGGAAAAGGAGTCACCAGGTTCAGCGAGCAAGCCAATTTCAGATAAAGCTATCCACCTTGATAGATTCTGCTCCGCTTTGAGGCCCTAGAGCCCATCGACCCAAAGAGAGATCAAGGTGCGCATACATGTAGGGTTAGGAGGTAGCCCCTCCACTAAAAAACCGAATATACATACGCGTCTTATGTCTGGATAAGGTCTTCTTGCTAAACAGGAGGAGTCCATATACAAAGCGGATATGAGTGAATATGAAAATAATTATTTCTAAATGCAGAATATCAATCGATGTCTGAAACAAGAGATAACCACTATGTTCCTCAATGGTATCAAAGAGGATTTCTCTTAAGTTATTCAAATCAGCTTCATTATTTAGATCTTACTCCTGACACGAAACGACTTCCTGATGGCAGAGTAATTACGATGAATGAAACTAGCATGAGACCAACATCTCAGTGCTTCTTTGAAACTGATCTTTATACAACTATTTTTGGCGAATATATCAACGATGAAATAGAGCGCAGGCTATTTGGAAAAATTGATGATACTGGTGCTAGGGCGGTACGGGCATTTATTGATGAAGATATTTCTGGATGGCACCATCATTTTTCAGATTTTTTTTCGTATATTGATTCTCAAAAAATTCGAACGCCGAAAGGACTCGATTGGATTAATAATCATTATCCAAATCTTGGGCAAGTAGATTTAATGATGGAAATGCAAGCGATAAGAAATTTGCATTGCACGATCTGGAGTGAAGGTGTTCGTGAAATTGTTTCAGCAAATAACTCATCTGTTAAATTCATTCTAACCGATCACCCAGTGACGGTATACAACTATGCATATCCACCTGGGATTGAACAATGTGCATATCCTAATGACCCATCAATAGTTTTCAAGGGAACTCAAACTCTCTTTCCTTTGGATATGGATCATTGTTTGATTCTCACAAATTATGAATATGCAAAGAGCCCTGATGAACAAGATCCAACTGAAAAGCGTACCAATGCGAATTTCGTTAGAAATAGCATGGTTCGAACAGATGCATTTATCAGATCTCGTTTTCTTAGTGATGAAAATGTAAGTGCAATTAATTTTATACTGAAAAAGAGGGCGCGAAGATATATTGCTGCTCCTGATAAAGATTGGTTATTCCCTGAAAAATACATAACAAAGGTATGGTCAGAATTAAAGAGTGTATTGCTACCGCCGGAAGATGAATTGTGGCACTACGGTGGAGAAATGTATGTTGGTTATGAAGATGGTAGCACCTATTATCAGGATGCGTTTGGTCGCACCACTCCTGAAAATAAATACTTAAAAAAGACCGTAAAAAAGGAGAAGCTGGGTAGAAACGATCCATGCGGTTGTGGTAGTGGAAAGAAGTTTAAAAAATGTTGCATGAATAAGAGCGAAGACGAAAGACCTACATGGGAAGTATTGAGTATTCGTGAGCGGAATCTTACTTTATATAATGGCGTAAATGACATTCTTGGTCTTAACAAAGGTAAAACATGGGATGATGTCAGACGGGAGTTGAGTAATGATCAGGTAAAAGAGATTCATGAGCTTTATGGGTTTTTGTGGCCTGTTGATACCGATATACTCAGTTTGTTGCCAACGCCTGATAATGTATTAAGAGCGTTATATACAGGGATAGTGGATCCTAGAGTTATTTCTATGTTCGCACTAGGTTTTACGCCTTATTTTGATGAAATAATAATTCAGCATCCTTTTATTAATCCTGCTTCTGTCAAACCGGAATTTAGTCCCACGCAATCACCTCACCAGTATAAGCAACAAACATTGAAAAATGTGCTGCTGCTGCTTACTTTAATGCCTTTCATTGAAGCTGGGATTGTTAACTTCATTCCTGACCTATGCTTTTTTGACCAGCACTTGCATAGGCAAATGCTGGATATGGCAGAAGAACGGTCACAGAATCAAAAAATTGAGGAAAAAGAAGGTAAACTGCTAAAAATGCTTCAAGAAGAGGATTTTGCACGTACCATGCGTATGTTGCCAAAGGAACTGCAAAAAAATCAGATTACCCACGCCATGCCGGATTTGTCAGCTGAGCAAATTGAACAAATGCTCCAGTACATGGAGACTCAGAATGAGAAAGATCCACTCACTTTGTTACAGAACGATGTGATAAGTAAGCAAGGTGGTCAGTTAATGATGATGAGTATGGTACCAAACTTTGAAATTTCGTTTTTTATCGCTCAAGTAACTGGATCTATCTTACTGACTGATAGCCCATATCGTTGGAAAGAAATAAAAAATGCTCAGTATAAAGAGGCCGGGGTAGTATCCTATCCTTGGGATGATTTAAGTACACTAATTAATAATTTGGAGTATGTTGTAAATTCTAATCCTGAATTAAGTTTTCGCCAAAGGTTTGATGGTAATTCTGGAAATATTAGAAAGGCTCTCAGGGAGATTGTTTCTGCTGTTAGGAATAATGAAGGTGAACCAGACGCCAATCTTATTGAAAGGTTAAAAAAGGATATTTTGACTGGACACGAAAAATCAAAGGAAGACGAAAATAATCTAGATCAATATAGCTTTAATGGAAAAATCAATTGCCTTATTCCTAAAGGAGGCTTTGTGCATAATAATGTGCAAAGATTGCTTTTGACTTCCGGCAGTGGGAGTCATCTTGACTATGTGCCAATGGCAATATTTGTAGAACAAGTATAAAGCAATTGATGCGTTGCTCTAATGTCCGTTTGTTGTTGCCCCCCGATAAGGAACCCCGCGTAAGTGGGATTTTCAGTGTATGGGTAAGGTCTGGTGTAGGCGATGGCTGCCCTACAAATTGGTTGATTCGTCAGATTGGCCAAATTCCGACACAAAAACATGCTGGTGTTTTTCTTCTGCCTGTTCTACCCACCGGCCATAGTGGCGCATGATCATCTCGGTTGTTTTGTGGCCCATCTGCTGCGCGACGAACAGCGGGTTTTCACCGCCTGAGAGGAGCTGGCTGGCGTAGGTGTGCCGGGTCTGATACGGATTACGATAACGTACCTTGGCGCGTTTAATGATGTGTTTCCACGGCCGTTCCAGGTGCTCATAGTCGATGAGTGGCCCACGCTGCCTAAGGCGAACGAATACAAAATCGCCTCCTACAAAGCTGTATTGTTTTTGATCTTGCAAAGCATCCAGAGCGGTCGGAAGAAGAATGACGTCTCGAGTGCCGGCCTTCGTTTTCGTTTCTTTGAGTTTTCGTTCGACAACGGCACGCTGAACACGGGCGGTACCATTGCGCCAATCGATATCACCCCATTTGAGACCAAATAGTTCAGATGTACGCAATCCGGTATAAAATGCGAATTGCAGCAGGTTCCGAATACGTGGGTCGTATTCCTTGGCAACAGCCAGCACAGCCTTTATTTCGTCATCGGTAAACGGGTCGACCACATAGTCGGTTTTTGCCTGCTTGCGACTGACCAACTTGCTGACTTTGATCTTGTCGATCGGGTTCCTGTCGATGATGTCATCGTTCAAGGCCTGATCGAGAATGGCGCGAAGGGGTGTGAGGTCATTGCGGATACTCTTTAAGGTAGCCGTGCGGTTCCGAATCCATTCGCGAATCGCCTGGGGACTTAGATCACGGGCACGATAGTCCCCAAACTCTGGAATCAGATGGGCCTGGCAGCTCTTGTTATAACAACGGTATGTGCTATGAGGGTGTGTTCGCTCGATATCTTTCAACCAGTTTTCAAGCAACTGCTTAATCGTGATATTGGAAACAGCGTGACCAAAAATACGGGCTCGCTTCGAATCGGGAAAGTATTCATCATAGCGGAATGTCTGGCGCTCAATGGCGTTCTCAACTTCCGCCTTTAGATTGATGGCGTAGCGCTGATCACCCTTCTTGTCTGGATCGAGGCTGGAGAGGGTTTCTTTGCATTGCACTCCACGATATTGGAATTGGATTTCTATAGATCGTACACCGCTTGCATAGTCCCTGATTCTTACGCCCTTCGCGAGCTTAACAGACCGTTCTCTACCCATTTTTCCACCGCCTCTGTGTTGATCCAGAGATTATTGTTTCGGACCTGGCAGTGGATGCCGTCCAGCCAGATTCCCTTCTTACGTCTTGCGTGCACTGCATTTGCAGTATCTCCGGAAATGTTACAGTACTTGTGTAATTTAACCCATTTCATTATTTCGATCGCTCCTGCTTGCATGGTCCCGCATGGTCCGGCATTCGCCAGTATGGTCCAAGCTATCTTGGAGCAGGCCTTGCTCGAAGTCAGGCTCGAAAGCCTGCCCCGAGAGTCGATGTTTCCAGCTTGATTGATCCTCTTTCCGTCGGTTAAGCGCAAGCAGGTTTGGTCCCACAGAAACCAGTTCATCAAGCTCTTCCGGTATTTGTGAAGCCACTGAGATAGTTCACTATCAGCGATCTCGCCAGACTCTGAACTGATTCCTCACCTACATCACCAAGTTTTTGAGTGACACCCAATATGCAGATCCCATGTACGCCAGCCCATAGGGTGCGGGCCGCTTGCGAAATCTCATTTTCTTTTTGGTTGGGCGCAAACGGTATAAGCGTCTCTTCGACGACAGCGAAAATCTGCATGATTTTTTCGACGTACCATTCTGGAGTGGGCCGACCCTCCGGGAGACGGTGCTCAAATATGAGCGCCCAGAGGTGTGGATCACCATAAGCAAAGTGAATGTATATCTGACCGAGCCGGATTAGACGCTCTTCGTCTGTCAGGTTTTGTATTTCACCGCTAGTCATGACCTGGTAGAGCCGATCCAAGGTGCGTGCGTTGACATGCATGATCAGATCATCGAGGTTCTCGAAGTTCAGGTATAGCGTGCCCACGGTGTAGCCGATTTCACTTGCGACTTTGCGCGCGGTTAGCCCGTCATGGCCCTGTTCCACAATGATTTGTTCGGCAGCCTCCATGGCCATATCACGGATCTCCTCACGGCTATGTTCGCCACGTCGGGCCATTACTCGATCCTCCGGGTAGGGCGGCTTCCGATAGGGCTGCAGACCATTCGGATGATGCTAAGTTCTTAGGTCTAAGTCTAACTGAACAATGTTCAGTTATCAATAAACCGTGCATGTTTCTCAAAAACTGATGATTTGTAAGGGAAATTACTGAACGATGTTCACTAGTGTAGGTCATATCTCCAAAGTTGGTAGGAATCAAGCAGGAAAGCGCATTCACAGCGGCGTGCTTTCGGGCTAATTCATTTCCGTTTAGGCACCTAACATGAGCAGGGAAGAAGTTCAACAAGGAGAGAAAGTGATGAAAATCGATTTTTCCAGCGTCAACCTACAATATTTGATTCATGTGCGTGACATCGCACGCGAAGATCCCGATGTTGCAGCACCCTTGCTGGGAATGTCACCGGAACTTGCTGGCCTTCTGGCACAAGCACCCAGCGAGTATCTGACGAAAATCGCACAGGTTAAGGTGCCATTATTGGCGGCACGTGGTGATGCAGTGTGGTGGTATCGGCTTTTCAAGGCGCTGATTGAGGAAAACCCCGAAGAGGTTGAGGCGGTACTCCAAGCCGCCAGTCTGGCCGTACTCTCCTGATTGAATCTGGGTTCCCTCAGATGAGTGTTGGTGATCCCGACCAGTTGCTTGCTCTCGTAGCCGGGCAGGAGAGAGATGCAAGAGTTCTTGGTGACATTGAAGCTGTAAATCAAGCACAAAGTACTCTTGACGCCGTTCATTTGGTTCAGCTGGGTGCCCGGGCCGCACTGGTATGCCAGCTGACCGGCCTGACGAAGAAGGTCGTTAGCGGGCTGTATCCCCTGCTTACCGGAATGCCATCACCACCCGGACAGGTGCCGTTCACGGATACCTGGTACTTGAAAAACAATCGACGTATGTTGCACGCGAACGTAGTGTGGCACCTGTTCCAGCATTTGGAAAAAATAGAGCGTAGCGCAGCCAATGTACTGATCCATGTCTATGAAGCCTATATGGCGATCGTAGACGCGCCCCTTCTGACCCTGACACGCGCTTTCTTTGTACCTCGCCTGGTCAACATAAATGAGTGGTATGAACAAACCTGTGATCACTGCGGCATGTCATATATCGGTCCATTAGGCAACGACGGATCGATCTGTCCAGCCTGCACAGAATACTTCAACCATCGTTGCCGCAGTTGCGGTACGGCCATCGAATATCATACTGCTGGCAGGCGTAAAGCAGTCTGTTCAGGATGCTATACAAAGCAGAAGCGAAGCCGAAAACGTCTAACCTACGGTACTCCAAATGGCCACCCATGAATCCAGTGCAGGGCAAACACATAGTGCCGTCAATGAGGTTGGAGCAGTGGTACTGGATGTATGCTGCATCAAGCCCTATGAGCGCAACCCACGTCATAGCGAGAATCCCGAATACGACCGAATCAAAGCTTCAGTACGGGCCAGCGGTATTGATCAACCCCTGGTAATTACCCAGCGTCCGGGCAGCAGTGACTATATCGTTCATTCTGGCGGCAATACCCGTCTACTCGTACTAAAGGATCTGTACGAAGAAACTTGTGATGACCGGTTCTCTCGTGTCCAGTGTTTGTTCAAGCCCTGGAACCGGGAATCTGATGTGCTCTTGGCGCATCTTCGTGAAAACGACCTTCGCGGTGGCCTGACCTTCATCGACAAGGCGTTGGCAATCTTCGATATCAAGCGACTCCTTGAAGAGGAACTGGATATCGGTCCGTTATCCCAAAGGCGACTCCAGGCTGTCCTCAGGGAGGGCGGCTACTCGGTGAGCGATACGTTGATCTCAAGAATGGGGTATGCCGTTGAGGTGTTGTTGCCACTTATCCCTCAGGCATTGAATGCGGGACTTGGCCGGCCACAGGTGCAAAAGATACGCGCCCTGGATCGAGCGGCACGCAGAATCTGGGAGCAACGGGGATTCGGTGAAGAGGAAGAATTCAACCAGGTATTCGCAACGTTATGCCAGCGTTACGATGATACTAATTGGGATACGGATCTCTTACGCTCAGCTATCGAAACTGAGATTGCTGAGCAGGCCGATATCAGTGTTCACACCATTCGTATGGAGCTCGATGCCCAGATTGAAGGACGCGAGCTGTCCATTCCAGAATATGATGACGACAATTTCGAGGAATCCGAAGACGACGAAAAGGATTGGCTTGCTGATTCGGAACAGAATCCGAAGCCTGTGAGCAACGAGTCGAACTCTAGTGAGCCCGATAGCCTCGACATAAAAACAGCGTTGCCAGTCGAGAAACAAGAAGAACAGCCGGACATTCTCTCGGCCCCTGAACCAGACCCTTCTATAAAGAAACTCCTCGATGACGGGCAGTCAGCTCCTGGGGATATCAAATCACTGCGCGCCCGGGCATGGACATTGGCGGCACGTCTTGCGCAGCGCAATGGCATCAGTGACCTCGTTGAACCCATTTCCGGTCGGGGACTGGGGTTCGTTCTACGCGATGTGCCCGATCCGGCCCTGGCCGATCAGCTCGATGATGACAGCCTGAGTCAGGTCTCTATGATCTGGTGGCAACTGGCTGCTTGCGCGGAAATGACCGTTGCCCCCGTCGAAGCGATTGTCGCCACGTTGCCGGGGGGATCGGTCCTCCGTCAGGCGCTTGAGCAGCAGGATGCAGGTCTGTTGTTCAACAGCGTCTGGACACTCGATCCTGGGCACACCGGTTATCGGCTCTGGCGCCAGCTCGGTGAACAGGACTGGAACGATTTACTCAATCTGATGAGTACTTATCGTCAGATACACCATCTGGCCGAATCATCCGGAATCCGGCTCTGGGGGTAGGGGATGCAGGGCACAAAAGAATCTGATCTGGTCACCGCCATCCTGATGTATGCACTGCGTTGCCTGGCGGAAGGGGATCAGATTGCGTTGCGCAATATGAACTTCGGTCCGCACGAAATCCAAGCCCTGCGGGAGATGACGCTCGCTGACCTCTACCGTGTGGAGTCCTTACGGGCACATTGCCTGAACATTGCGCTCAATCGTGAAGTCTATTGGCCCATGATGGATCATCTTCGGCAGCAGCGTGAGACAGAAGAGACAGAACAGGCGTTGATTGCTGCAGACGCACCATTGGAAATGATGCAAACACTCTTTGGCCTGGGGGCCAAGGAGTATAGTCGCCTGCGCCGGACGCTTTCCGTAGATCCGTCAATCGGGCGTCCCCCGGAAGCCGATGAGGAAACTACGCATCGGCTATGGTATGCGTGGGACAGACGTGTAGACGGTGAAGAGAATGACCTACTGCCTGCCGCCGAATACCTCGAACTCCACACCGAGACCGGTGTTTCGATGCGAACCATTTGGAACCTGACACAGCGCTGGTCCCAGTATGGTGATCTGAGTGGTGTACAAGGATCAAAACCCGTCGGGCAAGAAGGCACCGATGGATGATTCGGCAAGGGAGATCCGTCCCGAAACGCTTGCGCTCGATGCGCTGATTGAAGCGACCATCGAACGAAGCAAGGGGGACAGCGACAAGTCGCGTGTCGACACAATGTTGTTCCTTGGGAACCGGCATGCGTCATTCCCTACGCTGGTGGTGCAGGATCCAGTACTCGAACCGGTGGATAAGCTGGTTTGGATGAGCATTATGCTAAAGGCTAAAGAAACCGGAAGCACTACTGCCTTCCCCAGTTACGAATATATTGCGAAGACGGCGAATGTATCATCCACGGCCACGATCGCCCGGGCTATTGCGATTTTGCGTATCACGCGGTGGCTAACGCTGTGTGGGCGGATACGTGAGCGCAATGGTCGTTTTAGGGGCAACGTATTCGCTCTGCACGACGAGCCACTTCCCCTGGTCGATGCGTTGCATCTAGATGTTAGCCACATGAAATTCCTGCGCGAATCATTGGAACATCGCCACGCGCGGGTTCGCACCGTGGCTCGAGGTGTCCTGGATACAATCGATGAGGATATTGATGCAGGGGTGGATGTTTGTGCCGACGAATCCGTATTGGACCGAAGAATTGCAGCCACCGAGTTGGCGGAGAAGGGGACACCACGCCGTTTCTTCGCCTTCAGTGCAAAGGTTATGGCAGGTCTCCGCAGTCATAATGACAGACAAAACAGTCCGGATCACCAAGGCCAAAATTTAAAGGCGGTGGATACGAAGGTGCAAAATTTGCACCCTCAAAATTTAAAGGCGGGTAGTTGTAGTAGTAGTAATTTAAATAAAACTACTACTACCGAAAGCACAGACCGAAAAAATTTCGTGGTTACCGGGGAGAATAATGCCCCGCTGATCTACCCGAAACGGTTGGGTGAAAATCAACGGGAATTGGCGGATCGTTATCTCGCTACCGTCTCCGCTGACTTGCGCCAACCAATTCTCGACGAGCTGGAAGGGCGTTTCCGCTCGGAAGAAAAAGGCATGGCACCGCTCTATGATGAGATGAGCTTTCTGTTTTCTCTATGTAAGGCCATGAAAAATGGAGAGTTTAGGGAAAATCTCGGAATCAAGGTACATGAGGAGCGCAGCGCTCGGGAAAAGGCTCGCCGGAAACGGGCGGAACGGTCGGTGCAGACACCCAATCCCAATGCCCAGGAAATGCGTGATCGGATCGTAGCTGGCGAAGGCCCGCTTGCTGAGATGCGGAAGTCACTCGGTATGCCAACTCGTCTTACCCAAGAGAATGGCACCGACAAGTCATCGTGACCCCCGAGTGCTGACACTGTCAGCACTCAATCCCTCTATCGATACTTCAAAATTTGCACCCACCCTCTTTGTTCCATCCCAAAGAGTGGCATTGTAGAACTACCTTATTGCCATGTTATCCACAGGCGCACCGGCATAAAAAGCTCAACGGAACAGGATTGAATTTAATCTTGCTGGTCTATCCATTTCATGGAGAGATAGGAGCCTCTTACTGAAAATAGATCAATAGCAAATCCAATGATTCCAGAGCAATTTGATTCTACCCAGGCCTCCACCTCGGCTGAAGATCAAAGTGGGCCCGGCGTTCTCCGTGGCCAAGTGTGGTTGACTATCCAGACAAGGCAGGCGCAGCAACTCGTTCGTGGTCGTAACGGCACACCGGAGAAACCGGCGATTACTGGATTGGTGGGTTTTGCCAATCAGTTGCGCGTAATCTGGCAGGCCGCGAGAAACGACGACCCCTATGCGGACTGGTGGCTTATCAAGGTTCATGAAACATTGGATCGTACCCGGCAACTTATCAAAAAACGGCAGACGGAAGTTGATACGGCACTCGATCAAATGACATCCATGGACGTCGTCGTCGCAGAATCGTCACGGCCCTATCGCGTACCGCTCAGATTTGCCAATCCTTACGCCTATCGGGGCGCCCGACTGATCGCGGATTATGATGCGCTGGTGCGCACCGTACTGACTGGCACACATATTGGTTTATTCGATCGGGAAACCTCGGATGGGTTCCTCAAACTGTGTACTCGCAAGATCCGCGGAGCTTTTGCGCTGCCACAAGATTATCGGTTTCTTGGGATCGACCGGGAGGCTGTCCGTAAAGGAACCGGCAAGGCGGTTCAGGCGGTTAAATGCATGGGTGTTGTACCAGAAGACATTATGAGCGGTGAGCTGCGTGCACCGCTCGTTCCCCGTAACGTGCAGTTCCCGAAGGAATCCGCCGATCATATCTGCTTGACCCCCATTTCCAAATCCGAGTCGACCCAGTTAGAAACGATAAACGAGGATGGATAGTGGCTTGGTTTTCGCTGGAATGACTTTCCATCATCCCCATAATCCTGACCAGAGTCTTGGTCTGCTATGGCGGCAAGCCCTTGGCTAAGACGAAACCTGGATACCGCGTTGTAGTGCACCTCGATCTACGCATTGCGCTGGAGGCGATCATCATGAACCGACTCGAACGCATACCGACCACCCGACGGCAGGAGTGGTTACGTGGGTTACTGGTGCAAGGGTTTCGTTCGGAGTGCCTGGCGCTCCGGGGCCTGCCGGAAAAAAGAGAACCTGGTTCAGCGACGGCATTTACTCAATGGCTGGCGGGAGAATCACCAAGGTCGGTTACGTCGAAAGCAGCACCACCGAGTCTGCAGGCCAGATCAGCACAGGCCAAAGCCAACGGCAAACCCTTTGCCGCACTAGGCAAGGTGATTGGGTAGGGGCCACGGACTCTTGATCGATGGCTAACGAATAAAAGGAGAAGAGAAATCATGACAGATGCTTCAACCGTGAATCCGATCCCGGTTGGCCTCGATGATGGCTACGCCTATACCAAGGTCGCCTTGCCGGATGGTCGCCTGATTGTTATCCCGTCACGTGGACGGACAGGTCAAGCCGGTGTGACCTGGATCCACCAGGGTCAACAACGCATTTTCGAATACGAGACGGAGGATGCGCAGTACTCGGTCGGCGCAGTGGATGGTGCCCCCACACATTTTGAAGGCTATCCATGGTCCGGTCTGAATCGGGTTATCACGCAGCATGCTTTGCAGGAAGCGGGGCTCGCTGGCCGAACGGTACATGCAGTCTCAGGTCTGCCCGTCAGTGCCTTCTACCGAAAGAGTGGCGAACGCCGCCAGGAGACTATTACCAAGAAGCAGGGGAGTCTCAAACGAAGCGTCCACCCCTTGTCGGATGTGCTTCCGGCAGGCATTGCCTTCCATGAGGTGATCCCCGAGGCGCTAGCCGCTTGGTATGACTATGTGATTGTCGAAAAGGATGGCAAGGCAGTGCTGGATGAAAAGCAACTGTCCGTTCCAGTAGCCATCGTCGATATCGGTGGCCGTACCACTGACTATGTGGTGGTGAAGAATCAGGGCATCTTGCATGCATCCTCCGGTTCTCTCCAGTGCGGAATGTTGGACGTGAAACAACACGTTGCCAATGGCATCCAGGAACGATTTGATCTGGAAACCCTGAGTGAGCAACTCGTTGCTCAAGCCGTCGATAGTAAGGTCGTGCGCCTTCAGGGCAAAGATCATGATGTCGCGGTGCTGGTCGATTCCGCTAAGCGTGAGGTCGTCGAGCGTATCCATGCCGAAACCCGCCGGCAGCTAGGTCTCGGTGTGGAACTGGATCGAGTCCTGTTCGTGGGAGGTGGGACCGTCGCCCTAACGGATCACATCGCCAATTGGTTCCCGCATCAGGCGATTGCCGAACATCCAGCCTTCGCCAACGCCCGCGGCATGCTCAAGTATCTACGCTATGTCTGTGAGGCCTCCGATGCGGCTTGAGTGCGGCAGAAATACCGGTTTTATCCGTGGGCACTGCGGTTCAGTGGCAACCGAAGCACCTCAGGGCCGTGCAACAGGTGCACAGCGGCATTTGTTCAATCTATTGTCGTCGGTCCATCTTCAAGGGGACGGAACGGGCTTCCATTCCAACCACCCTGCCGGGCAAGCATTCCCGTCAGGGTTGCGCTTGCTCTGGGTTTTCAATCCTTAAGGAGAAAGCGCTATGTCAACAAACGAAACCACAAAGTATTTCGATCTTCACACCCAGGGTATCGGTTATCTCAACCACATCCGGGAGGTGACACCCAAGGAAGGTACACCCTTCCTGAGCGTCACCATCGCAGCCCTCAGAGGCAGCGTCGACAACGTCCAGTACACCCATTTCGAGTGTCGCGTGTCCGGCAAGCAGGCACAGAAAATCGTGCATCAGCTCAAGCCGGCCGTCGAGGGCAAATTGAAGGTACTGATCGGCTTCACGCTCAGTGATCTGTATGCCGAATCCTTCACTTTCAAGAACGGTGACAAGGCCGGCGAGACCGGTATCAGCCTGAAGTCCCGCCTGTTACGCATTGCGTGGGCCAAGGTCGACGGTCAACCGTTCTACACCGCGCAAGACGACGCGGCGTAAATCTACGTTTGGCCGGGTAACTCAGTTACCCGGCCATCTTCCACCCATCGGGGAATCATCCCCGAGGGACTGGTCTCCCCATCATCTTGAGGAGATCAGTCATGAAGAATACGGATTCATTCGTAGAGACCGTGGTTGAGGACCGGCTGGCCGGTTTGAAACCATCAGACCTGAGCGATGTGGAGAAGCAATCGGTAGTCACACTGGCGATGAAAGTACTGGCTATAAAGTATCGAGCCGGAAGGCTGTTGAGTAGTCCGGAGGAGACGCGGAATTACTTGCGTCTCCGATTGAGCGATTACCGGAACGAAGTGTTCGGTAGCCTGTTTCTCGATAACCGGCATCGGGTCATCGCACTGCGTGAGCTGTTTCAAGGCACCATCGATGGGGCCTCGATCCATCCACGGGTCGTTGTACAACAGGCCTTGGAAGCTAATGCGGCTGCCATGGTTTTCTTTCACAACCATCCATCGGGGGTTGCAGAACCCAGTCATGCGGATGAGGCGATTACCCGTCGGCTCAAAGACGCACTGGCACTGGTTGACGTGCGTGTGCTGGACCATTTCGTGGTCTCGGCCGGAGAGAGTGTCTCTTTCGCCGAACGTGGATTGCTTTGACATCCACAACTTTTCACAAACCCTGCCGGGGAAGCATCTTCTTCCCCGGCAGGGAAGGAGGTGTGACCTGGCGCCATCCAACAAAGGAGAAACACCATGTCCAATACTTCAATCAATACAGACGCCGAATCCATTTTCGGTGACGTGATATACACCTATACTCGTGCCCAGGCCATAGAAGATGGCGTACTGGTCGATGCGGGTTCCATGGCACAGGAAGCTGGGTTCAAATGGCCGGTAGCACTGACTTCTGCGGTTTGGGAAGATTGTGTGGCCTGGACCGACGATGATAGTCGGAAAAAGCCTTTCCAGGATCAATCGGGCAGGCTGTGGGATGTTCTCTACATGGCTTCCCATGCTATTCGGACCAGCAAGGATTCCGGTGATCGGATAATGTTCCAGCTCTATCGGGTGCCCCGTGATGGGCAGACGATGGATGCTGAACTGACGACATTGAAACTGATTGTCGGACCCGGTGATGCCGGTGAACCGGTGATCACTATTCTGTTACCGCATGAAGACTGAAACAGTTAGAGTGCGGATCTTTCACTCGATCAAGTCGATGACTTGAGTACAACGCCATACCCACTGGGGAGACTCTCTCCCCGGTGGGTGATGGTCTCTCCGCTTAACCAAACACAAGGAGACCATCATGAAATACGTTGTTCAATACACCTTGCCTTACGAGCATCGTGTCATGGTCGGCATCGAGGCCGGCAGCTCGGAAGAGGCTATCGCCAAGGCCGAGTTGTTGTTCGACCAGGGTGACATCTGGCAGGATACTACAGGGGTGCCATTACTGTTCGATGACTTTGATGAGGTGGGCGATAGCCCGCTTCACTTCACTGTCGAGCAGGAGTTGGCGGATGGTGAACCATGGCCTAAACCGGATGCGAGCGTACTCACGCTTCGCCAGCGGGATGCGGCTTTCCGGGCATCAAGGTTGTTGGTCGAGGCCAACCGCCGCGGTGAAGCACGGGGCGGCAGCATCGACTGGGATGATCTGGATCAGGCCTACCGGGCTGCGCTCCGGGCATCTGAAATGTAGAAAGAATTGCTATAGTTCAATTCAATGCCCCGCTTCGTGCGGGGCAAAACTTAATTGAGCCCCGATTTTTTGCACGCCACGGTAACGTGTGCGGGAATTGTCCGCCCCCTACCTTGGTAGATCCGACCCGGCCCCAGATCCAGCTTTTCTTTTGAAAGAAAAAAGCATACAATTATCTTTCAAAAATATGGGCAAACACGCAGACAGCACCGACAGCAAGATCCTCCGGCGGATTCAGTCCCGCAAGCGGGGCTGGGTCTTTACACCCGATAGTTTCACGGATCTCGGTACCCGCCAGGCTGTCGATCTAGCGCTGATGCGGCACCGGGACAGCGGCCTTATCCGCCAGCTGGCCCGGGGGCTGTACGATTACCCGAAAACCGACCCTCAGTTGGGCCGGTTACAGCCATCGACGGATGACATCGCAAGCGCCCTGGCAGGTCGTGACGCCACCCGTTTGCAACCCTCCGGGGCCTACGCGGCCAATCTCCTTGGACTCTCCACACAAGTACCCATGAAGGTCGTTTATTTAACGGACGGTCGTACGCGGACCGTCCAGATTGGCAAGCGCCAGATCATCCTGAAGCACACCACACCCCGCAATATGGCCACCGCGGGGAAGAGCAGTGGGTTGGTGATCCAGGCCCTGCGCCACCTGGGCCGGAAAAACGTCGATCAGCAAATCATCGCGCGGCTTGATCGCCGTCTCGATGACGATACACGTAAGCAATTGATGAAAGATATTCGATATGCTCCGGCCTGGATCGCCGACATCATTCGCACCCTGGCCCGAGAGGACAATACGGTATGAAAGAATTCATCAATATGCCGGAAGAACGCCGTCGGTTGGTCTGTACGGAGGCCGGCGCGCAGCTGAACCTGTTTGAGATTGCCGTCGAAAAGGACTTCTGGGTTTGCTGGACCCTGCGCAAATTGTTCGATCTACCTGAATGGGGTGAACACTTGACGTTCAAGGGCGGCACGTCATTGTCCAAGTGCTGGAATCTCATCGAACGTTTTTCAGAAGATATCGATATCGTCATCGACCGGGGTGCCTTGGATTTTGGTGGCGACAATGCCCCGGAAAGTGCGCCCAGCAAGAAACAGACACGAAAACGTCTCAAGGCGCTGAGGGCTGCCTGCCAGCAATGTGTCAGCGACAGGATTCATCCGGCGCTCATCGACGTGATCTCCTCGGATCTGCCGGAGACGCTCGAATGGACGCTTGAGCCTGACCCCGACGATTCAGATGGACAAACTTTGCTGTTGTTCTATCCGACGGCCTTCCCAGAGCAGGCCGCCTATCTTCGTCGTGCCGTGAAGATCGAAATGGGTGCACGATCGGACACGGATCCCGCCGAATCCATCGAAATAAGGCCTTATATCAGCGATGTCTTCCCGGATCTGCTATCAAGGCCGGGCACAGATGTCAGGGCGGTTATGCCGAGACGCACCTTCTGGGAGAAGGCCATGCTCTTGCACGAAGAAACCTTCCGGCCAGAAGCTAATAAGAGACGCCGGGATGCCATGGCGCGGCACTATTATGACCTCTATCGGTTGATACTGGCTGGCATCGGCGATGAGTCTGCCCAGGATGTGGATCTGTTCCATCGGGTTGTCGCGCATCGTCAGGTCTTTTTCCGTCATACGTGGGTCGATTATTCGACGCTGAATCCTGGGCAGTTGCGGTTGCTACCCGCAGAGGCCGACAGGCCGGCCTGGCAGGCCGATTACGAAGGTATGCAGCTGGAGATGTTCTATGGTGATGTGCCGACGTTCGACGAAATCCTGGCAGTGGTGGGCGATTTTCAGGCCAGATTGAATGCTGGGTAGGGTTCGCCCTGGGAAATCTAGCTGTCCACAGAGTCCCCAGGTCTTGCCCGTCACGGTAACGCGAGCATCAAACTCGCGTGCCAAGGGCGGGGCCGCGTTCAGCGGCGCCTGTGGACCCCTGTGGGCAGGTAGCAATGCTCCGAAGGAACGCACCAATCAAATAAAAAGCACGCCATGTGACAGGCGAATGCCTGGCGCTTGGCTTGCCTGACCCGAAGGTGCCCTCGTCACTAGTGAGCAAAGCGGGGTAGTGACGAGGGCGTCAATCCCGGAAACAGTGCGGGCTTGCGACCGAATTTCAACGTGACTGGCACGTGATGCGTTCCTATACTGCCGCCCTCTGCTGAGCTTTTCTCAGTTTTATCCGTCGCCACTGCGGTTCAGTGGCACTTGAGCGCAACAGGACCATTTGACGCGCTACGGCTTTTCGCCGTTGGTCCATCTTCCAGTCAGAACGGACCGCAAGGTCTGTTTTCCCCCCAGGTGCAAGCCTGATCCACTCGACGAGCCAAGACGACTACCCATAGGGATGTCATCGATGCTTATTTTCCACGAACAGCGGAATTGATTTCCGCCCAATTTAAAGGAGGTGATGTTAAACCATGATCGAAGAACGCCCATCCATGGGTATGTTGGTCTACGCGGACCAACCCTAACAAGGGGAACCCGCGTTGCCTGTGACCAGGCACATTCAGGTCAGACGGGAGTGGTGTCCCATGATCGTTCCGCATAAGCGGACCCCGACGGCTACGGCCTCTGGGTGGTCAGAAACACTAACCTGAAAGCGAGAACACTGTGAGAGAACTGAACTACCAACTCAAACAACTCTGCCGGCGGAATCGAGACGGCAGCTACAGAACACAGACGGATCGGGAGCGGCAGTTGACCCTGATCGCCAACCAGCTCCATACGTTGGGCTACCGCAAAATGAACGCGCAGTCTCTGAAACCGAAACACATCGAGGCGCTGGTGCAGCACTGGCAGAAAGAGGACATATCGGTTGGGGCCATCAAGAACCGGCTGACTGTTATTCGCTGGTGGGCACAAAAGGTCAACCGGCAGAATGTCGTCGCTCGATCGAACGACCATTATGGTATTCCAGATCGGCGGTTTGTGACCAATATATCGAAGGCGCAGTCGGTGACCATGAAGGATCTGGAACGAGTCCGTGATCTGCATGTGCGAATGAGTCTCGAGCTCCAACAAGCCTTCGGCCTGCGGCGGGAAGAGGCCATCAAGTTCCAGCCGAGTTTTGCGGACCGGGGGGATCACATCGCGCTCAAGGCTTCCTGGACCAAGGGTGGGAAGCCACGGGAAATTCCGGTGCGGACCGAGGCGCAGCGATTGGTACTCAGCCGTGCTCAACAACTCGCCGGTAACGGTTCCCTTATCCCCAGTTCACGAAACTACCGGCAGCAACTGCGGATCTATGAACGCCATACCGCTAATGCCGGGTTATCGAAGATGCATGGATTGAGACATGCCTATGCCCAGCAGCGTTACCAGGAACTGACCGGGTGGCCGGCGCCGGCAGCAGGTGGTCCCACAGTGAAGGCGTTAACGCCGAGTCAAAAGCTGATTGACCGTAAGGCTCGCCTAACCATTAGCGGAGAGCTTGGTCACGAGAGGATCCAGGTCGTTGGAATTTATCTTGGCAACTGATAAACAGTTTGAAAAAGGGCGCAGTGGCTAGAAAGGATTTTCCGTTCCCCGATTGAGAGTACTTCGCAATGATGCCGGCCTGGTTGCTAAAAATCCCTGAGGCCGCGTTCATCATGAAGAGATTTGTTTCCCACACCAAAAACCCGATCGCGCCGATTGCGGTCTGTGTTGCCGGCATCTGTACCCTGGCCAGTATGAGCCTACAGGCGAACGATATCCAGGTAGGCCGCTATTCCTTGCTTAATACCACACCGACAGAGTCCCAGGCCGAGCTGTTGGCAACAACGATAACAGTACGTTTTCCTGAGCGGATCCAGACTGTAGGTGAAGCTGTCCCGTATCTTCTGCAACGTAGCGGCTATCGACTGGCCACGGCCGAAACCATCGAACCGGATACGGCAGCCTTGTATGCGTTACCGCTCCCAGCTGTCCATCGAAGCCTGGGACCGATGATGCTGAAAGACGCATTGGAAACCCTCGCGGGGCCGGCGTTCCACTTGGTCCAAGATCCCGTCCATCGGCTGATTACGTTCGAACGTTGTGGGATGGACCGGGCTGCGGCCCGCGTTACCCGTACCAGCATCGAAATGGAGGTCACACAGGATGCAAAGTGAAACGCACCCAGAGCAATCCACCCTTCCAGATGAGGAGGCTATTCAGGAGGACGCCGTGGCGCAGCCAACAGCTCGCCGGATGCCCTACAAGACTGTGCTGGCAGCGGTCGTGATCGGCATCATCGCGATCAGTGTGTTGTGGCTGTTGGTTATTCGCCAGGAAGGAAATCCAGCCACCGTCCCCATGGTAACGGAGCCTGATATTCAGGCTCATGCCGATACTGAAGTGAAAGTATCGAAGGTCATACGAAGTGAGGAGGAATATGAGGCAATCGACCGCAGGCTGGTGTCAATGTCCGGTCGTATCGATCGGGGATTCGAGGCGCAACAAACTCACAGTACGGATGTTAAGCGCAATCTCATGACTATGGCCGAAGGTATCCAGACGATCAAGGCGTCAATCGCCAATCTGGAGGAAAGTAACCAGGAATTGGGGCGACGCATCAGTGAGGTCGCCACACGCCTGGATACCCTCGCCAAAAATGTTCGGGCGCTCAAGGTCATCAAGCACAAACCTACGACCAAGCAAAAGCCACGTCCCGTCAAGATTCCACCCTTTCATATCGATGCCATCGATGTATGGGATGACGTGACCTATGTGGCCGTCTCCCAGGCCGGGCGCGTAGCGTTTTTGAAGACAGGTGAACAGCAGTCTGGTTGGACGATTACTCACATCGACCGCCTCAAGGGCCAGGTCGACATACATGGGCCTGCAGGGCAGGCCCATTCCGTTTCGTTGCAGAGGTAGAACCCATGGAAATCGTACTTGCTGTTTTATTGCTTTTTGGGGGATTCACCCTGGGATCGATCTCCGCAGATAAGGGTAATGATGAGCCTCAATCCGCAATGGCCAATGGGGATAGCGTACCTGATTTGCATCAGCATGCACCGACAATGCCCCAGAGTGACCCAACCCTGTGTCATTCGGACGGCGCGGTCATTTACCGGGATCTGACGGTCCCATATCACGGCCAGATCGAGCGGCCTGTGATGGAGATCAGTGACTGCGAAGGCAAGGATTGTTCCTACAATCCTTCTGCATTTCCTCCATCCCTGGAGGTCAGGAGCCCGGATGAATAGTCGAATGAAAACGATCATTTTGTCTATCGCCCTCGTGGCATCGTATCCTGTAGTTGCTGCCGAGCTATCCCATACGCAGGTTAAAGAAACCGGGCAAGATGCATCGTCGACAGCAGCCAGTGCCTTATCGCCAACGGACCTGGCGCGCGCCCATCTCTGGGGTTTGTCGGAGACGGAATGGCGTCGCTACAAACAGCTGATGCAAGGGATTCGCGGGAGTATCAGCCCATCGACAATATCGCCCATCGAGGTACTCGGTATCCATGCACGGGATGAGGTGGAGCGCCGGCGCTATGCGGAAGTATGGGCGCGCGCCATGTACGAGGACGCCGGCCGCATTCTTGCCTTCCAACACGCCTACGATGCCGCAGCAAAACGCCTGTATCCCAATGAGCAACTGATCAATCTCAGCCGATTACCAGGAAAATCGGAAGAGATGAGTGCGCTTCAGCCCACCGATCGTGTGCTGTTTTTCACGCGTCCCGAGTGTCCTGCTTGTGATCTGGTGTTGAACAATCTGTTGAAACGGATCGATGAAGTCAGTGGTATCGATATCTACTTTACTGACATAGCGCCAGGTGATGATGCGGCAGTACGGGCATGGGCATCGACTCATCAGATCGATCCCGAATGGGTGCGCAGCCGACGGATAACCCTCAATCATGATGGAGGTGCCCTGGGCAAACTGACAAATGAGGAAGGCGAGGCTCCCTATGTGTTACGCCGTCGGGGCGAGGAGCTGTCGCAGCTTCGTGTATCGGATCTCTAGACGATGGTCAGGTTGAGACGGCTTCAGGTCCGGCTGATCGTGTTTGCCGGTTTGGTCATGCCTAGCCTGGGCTGGGGAGCGGATTCGGTACCGACAGGTTATCAGGCGATTGCCACGGAACGTGACATTCCCCACACCGTGCTGTACGCCGTAGCCCTCACCGAGAGTGGTAAACGAGTGAGGTCGGCGGATGTGTACCGGCCCTGGCCCTGGACATTGAACGTCGCGGGCAGAGGTTACTTCTTTGATTCCCGCCAGGAGGCCTGGCAGGCATTGATGGAGCATCTAAAGAATGGAAAACGCTCCATTGATATCGGCCTGATGCAGGTCAACTGGCGCTATCACCAGGAGCGACTCGGGACACCATGGCAGGCGCTAGATCCTTACCATAATCTGCGTGTCGGTGCGTGGATTTTGCAGGACTGTTACGTCACCCGGCAGGACTGGTGGGCCAGTGTCGGATGCTACCACGCACCGACGAATTCACATCGGGCCGACCAGTACCGGCGTCGCGTTGTCTCTCGTTGGCAGCGGATCGTGAGTGAAGGATAGAACAATGGTTCGATGCAATCTTCCATGGTGGCTGAGTGTGGTCATAGCTTGTGTGTTGGTGCCGGTTATGGCCCAGGCCGAACTCACCGTGATCTACGACAGCGGCAACACGAAGCCCATCGCACCGTTTCTCGAGGTCTTCGAATCGGCCGATGAAATGTCGCCGCAAAGCCCCGCCCCAGTAACGCCGCAACTCGGTGCGGCCGATCCTGAAGCTTGGCTACCTATTCTATCGCCCGGCCTGACACCGGGGTTTGTGCAGGAACGATCACACGACCGACCCTTTGCACGCCCCTTTTTCTTGATCGGTTCCGACGCGCGGTCCCGACAGTGGCTCAAGAATCACCGGGATCGACTCAAGGAGATCGGTGCCGTGGGAATGCTGGTGCAGGCCGACACACTGGAGGATCTACGCGTCATCGCTGAACTGGCCGATGGCTTGTCCATCCTGCCTGCATCGGGGAGCGATATCGCGCAGGCCTTGAGTATCTTGCATTATCCCGTTTTGATCTCCGCTCAGAGTATCGAACAGTGAGCACCCATCCCATCGAGGCCCTGCTGCGGCCCCCGGTTGAGCTCTGGTCGACGTTGGTGGCATTTGCCACCGCGGCGATTGCCATCCTGGCGCCCTGGGCCTTGATGATGCCACCGGGAGTGGCCTACGGCGCCGGCGCCGTGCTCTTTTTGATTGGTCTAATCCGGGGACGGCAGGCTTGGCGGGTGCTGCGCTACCAGCGCAACATGCGCCGGCTGCCTACGTACAAAGTGCGGTCCAAAAAAATCCCGCTCAGCAGTCGCAAACTCTTTCTGGGCCGTGGCTTCCGCTGGTCTCAAAAGCACACCCAGCGCCTGCGCGATACTATCCGACCAGAGGTTCAGTCCTATGTGCGACCCGGCCCACTCTATCAATGGACACGCCGCAAGGAAGTCGCCTGGGAATCTGTGCCGGTTCTGAGTCTGCTGGCGCGGTTGTTTCGAATCCGTGCCTGGTGGAATCCATTGGCGCCATTACCCGCGGTCGGGGGCAAGCCAGCGCTGCATGCGGTCGAGCCAGACGAACAGGATGTCTGGATGGACATCGGCGAGCGGGTGGGGCACACCCTGGTACTGGGCACCACACGAGTTGGCAAAACGCGGCTGGCCGAGATCCTCATTACCCAGGATATTCGGCGCGGGGATGTGGTGATCGTCTTCGACCCTAAGGGCGATGCCGGTCTGTTGCAGCGTGTGTATGCCGAGGCCAAACGGGCCGGTCGAGCCAAGGACTTCTATATGTTCCATCTCGGGTTTCCACAGGTCTCGGCCCGCTACAATGCCATTGGCAACTTCTCGCGCATTACGGAAGTGGCGACCCGTATCGCCAATCAGCTACCCAGCGAAGGTAACTCAGCGGCCTTCAAAGAATTTGCCTGGCGCTTTGTCAATATCATCGCGAGAGCGCTTGTAGCTCTGGACCGCCGGCCAGACTATCAACAGGTCCGGCGCTACATCAATGACATCGAACCGTTGTTCATGGAATATGCCCGCGCCCACCTGGATCAGCATGGTGCGGAGGATTGGAAGGCGCAGGTAGATGAACTCGCGGGCACCATCAAGGAACGCAACCTGCCAGCCGCGCTACGCGGTCGCAATATCGAGGCTATCGCCCTGATGCGACATCTGCAGGCACAGGACCTCTATGATCCGGTCCTCGATGGCCTGGTGTCCGCCTTCAAATACGACAAGACCTACTTCGACAAGATCGTGAGCTCTGTTGGTCCCCTGATGGAGAAGCTCACAACCGGGAATATTTCTGAACTCATTTCTCCGGACTATCTGGATGAGAACGACACACGGCCTATCTTTGAATGGATGGATGTGATCCGCCGTAAAGGCATCGTCTACGTGGGACTGGATGCCCTGACTGATACTACTGTAGCCAGTGCCGTCGGCAATTCCATGTTTGCGGACCTGGTCTCTGTGGCCGGGCACATCTATAAGCACGGTGTGTCCGGTGAAACCGCTGACACACCACCAACGATCTCCATGCACGCCGATGAGTTCAACGAGCTGATCGGCGATGAGTTCATCCCGTTGCTGAACAAGGCTGGTGGGGCTGGGTTCCAGGTCACCGCCTACACCCAGACCTGGTCCGACGTGGAGGCCCGTATCGGAAACCGGGCCAAAGCCGGCCAAGTGGCTGGTAACTTCAACACCTTGATCATGCTCCGGGTTAAGGAACTGGCTACGGCGGAGATGCTCACGGAGCAACTCCCGAGGGTCGAGGTTTTTACCTTGATGAGTGTCTCCGGCGTAGACGATTCCTCTGATCCCGGATCTGGTGTCGACTTCAAGTCACGCAACGAGGATCGTATCAGTGTCTCCGAGGTGCCATTGCTCACACCGGCTGAACTGATCACCCTGCCCAAGGGCCAGGCCTTTGCGCTCCTGGAGGGTGGGCAGCTCTGGAAGATCCGTATGCCACTGCCGGCAGCAGACTCCGATATGCCGGAAAATCTCACAGAGATTGCCAACGAGATGGAACGTACCTATATCACCAATGATCACTGGTATCGTGTCCAGGAACCCTGGTGGGGCGCCGTAGAAGATGTCACCGAGCCTACTGTAGACATAGAGACTTCAGATGGCTGAAGCGGTTGCCGACCCCCGCCGCCGGGTGGTTCAGGAAGGGCTGATCTCGAAAATCCTGACGGCTATAGCAAAGATCATCCAGTGGGTGCTGTTTTCACTCTTATTCTCGATCATCATCGAATGGGCTGGCATGGTGCTCTGGTGGCCGGATGAAGGCCTTGATCACAGCCGTACCATGCTCGCCAAGGAGATCAGCTATCTTGATAACGACTTCAGGCGAAGCGTCGTCACCTCCGATCCGGCGCAGTTCGCTAAACGGTTTGCCGATAACACCTACCATTACTTGTTCGAGGTGACGCGGTTCGTGGACTTCATCCGCTGGGTCTCACCGCAGCCGACAACGAATGAGCAGGGGGTCAGGCCAACGCTGCATAAGGTCTACCATCCCATTGCTGAGTTCGTGATCGCGATGATGCAGGTTACCCAGGTGTTCTCGGTGCGCTTGGCGATCCTCACCCTGGCCATGCCGATCTTTCTGCTGTTCAGTCTGGTTGCACTCGTCGATGGGCTGGTGCAGAGAGATCTGCGTCGATGGGGTGGGGGTCGGGAGAGCTCGTTCGTCTACCATTATGCGAAGAAGGCGGCACTGCCCTTGGTTGTGTTGACGTGGGTCACTTATCTTGCCTTGCCATTCAGTCTGCATCCGACATTTGTTGTATTGCCTTTTGCGACACTGTTCGCGCTGACTGTGGCGGTAACAGCCAGTACCTTCAAGAAATATCTTTGATCCGTAGGTTACTTCACAGTGAAGGCATGCATCGGCATATTGTCTGAGCTCTACCTGTTCGTGAATTCAACTGTTATCAATAATCACCACAAGAAAGGAGCGATATCATCAGGGTTGGCCAAAACAAGGCGTTGTTTATAGATGTCATGTTCTTGGTCTGGATCCACTTGATAGGCCTGCAGGGTGTACATAGCTAGAGCTGCACGTGTATTAACCTTTAGCTGTCCCTTCACCATGCTGAACTCGGCTTCAATGAGCGAGCGCTCTTGTTCACTCATGCCGGGGTTTGCCATGAATCGAATATCCACCATCATGTTCCACAATTCATCCTGGTCTGGTGTGGACTCTGGGGGAGGTGCTTCGCTCAGTGGGGTTACACGTGAGATACGGGAAAGATTGAAGTCCCGAAAGTCCTTCCTTACACAACACCAGGCGCGTACATGCCAGCGAAAGCCTGAATAGACCAGCGTATGGGGAAAAAGTGACCTTTCCGTTCCACTAGGGTGTTCCATAGATCGGTACATAACGGTAACGCCAGTACCTTTGTGTATCGCCTGGATCAGTGGCCTTGCGAGCTCTGGCTTGATCTCAAATTGTGGCTTTTCGACGTATTCACAAAGACTTGAGTCCAGTGTCATCCATTCATCGATGACGCCCGACGTAAACTGATTCTTAAAAATACTGGTCGCAAAATAGGCTTTATCACTTCTGCGGTAAATAAGATTTCCCGGCGCCTGCTCCATGTACCTATGTATATCGCCCAGCGCCACGACTCTGGATATTCCGAATGTTTCTGTCAGATCGCGGGAATTGATCCTGCCCCGCCAGAAGGCAAGGGTCTCAATCGCCCGTAGGCGAGCCTTTTGGTACCAGGAGATTTTGCTCATGTTATGCCCTTGGGGCCGGTTGAGATGAGCCTATCATATGTAAAGAAACTTGACCTGTAAAGAAACTTAACATATAAATGGTTTCCATCAGTGCACTTGGAACGCGGGGACATGGAGACACGCCATCTTTTCGAAAGACTACCAGAGGCAATATTCAAGCCCTTGGGATCCAGTCTTAACCGCCTCTATTGGCGTGTGCTGGAACGCCTTCATGTCAAGTTGTTTGAGGAGGATGTGGATGTTTCGGAATATGGGCACGCACGCCAAGAGGTGATTCGGGTTATTGAGTCGGTGATCGAATCC
Source organism: Sedimenticolaceae bacterium (assembly GCA_965224515.1). Taxonomy (GTDB): domain Bacteria; phylum Pseudomonadota; class Gammaproteobacteria; order Chromatiales; family Chromatiaceae; genus Sedimenticola_A. The sequence goes on along the minus strand of OZ245051.1, from coordinate 3,572,426 downwards.
TATCCGAACCTTTGGCTGCCAGACGATGAGGAGGCCTCAGAGCCGGACACACCCACCAACGTGCGGGCGAATCAAACCTACGCGAGATTGCTCAGCTGTGGTTGGCTACAGGAGGAGCGCCGGGGCTACCATACCTTTGTCTCCATGCCGCACAACGTCAGCCAGTTGATGTCTTCATTGCTGGAGATCGCCGAGGGCAGACCCTTGGTGATGACTGGCAAGCTGAAGTCTATACGCGCAGCCATTCAAGAGGTTGTCTCGGATCCAGCAGCCCATGCCGACACCCTGATTGAACTGGCTAAAGACGCCACAAGATTTTCCCGCCATCTGAAAGGGATCCGAGGCTCGATAAAAGATCTCTACGACAGAATTCAAGGAGAGATTCCAGCAAGAGAAGTTATCCGTACCTTCTTCGACGATTTTCTTCGGGAGATTTTTATTCGGGATTACGCGACCATAAAGACGAGCGACAATCCACTCACCCTTCGTGACTTCCTGCTAGAGCAGGTAGCCTCTGGGCTCAGATATAACCAGGAAAATTACCGGAAGCTACTCGCCGGGTATCGTAATATCTATTCTGAGTCAGAATCAGAGCTGAATTTACAACGGGACCTCTCCCGTCTAGAGAGTGTCTTTTTCAATATCGAAGCGCAGCTCGATGCCATCGATAGTATGAAGGTGCGGTATGAACAGCGTGTTGATGCGGTCATTGATTATGCCCGCCGTTCACCCCGTCAGACGGGTCGGATGATTCAACAGATCATCACAGCACTTGCTGTGCATGCAGATCAGAAAAAGATAACAGATGTGCCAGTTCCCTGGATTACGGGTGAATCTCATTGTGAGATTCGTCTCTTCAAGCCAAAGCGTACCCGAAAGCCGCCTGAGCCAAGAGCCATTCGTTCCCAGCCCGTGGATCCAGAGATGGTTGAGCGTATTCGACAGGAACGCATGGCTCGCCAGGCAGCCCAAGTGAGCGAGGAAGGACTGGTTGAGATTCTTGAGCAACAGCTCGGTAGGAATATCACTGGAGAGCTGACTCGTTTTCAGATCAATACGATCCGCGATTATTTCCACATACTAGCGTTGCATCGCCTCGCCAGGCTGGAAGCGGTCAAGCAAGGTGCCACTGAAGCGCACTACCCCCTAATAGGGAGAAACTACCGTTTATCCGCAACAAATGAAATGGTTGATACTGAGTACCTCGAAATGACGGAGGTCATCATCCAGAGAACCGGACGCATTCAATGATCAAGGATTTGAAAACACTACTCGATGCCGATGAAGAACTCGATGAGGCAGAGCTAAAACAGACGGCACAGATGCTGCTTGCTAGGCAGTTTCTGCTTAGGCACAAGCCTCGGCACCGCCGTCATTACGATCGTGTAGTGCGCTATCAGAAATATTATAGAAACCTGATGGATGCACTCAATCACCAGCTTGTGATCAACGAGAATCATGGATATGTGGGTATCACCCCGGACGATTTTGTATATCGGATGAAGCTCGAGGAGACGTTGATTTTGCTGGCGCTACGTTATATCTACGACGAGGAGCTAAATGCATTTAATCTTGAAGAGGATGGCAGCGTACTGGTTTCTGTTGAGGATTTTGAAGATCGCTATCTGCAGCTTACACAACGTGACATGCCTAAAACATCAACAGTGTTCCGGGAGTATCTGAAGGATTTTGCAAACCACGGCATACTTGATACTGAACAGGACGAGCTTGATCCGCGTGTTGTCCGGATTCGAATATATCCAACAATCAGCGAGTTGCTTAGTGGAAATATGATTGAAAGGGTCGCCGGATATCTCATGGCGGAGGATGTTCCAGTAGTTGAAAAGTCGGCAGAAGAGGAAAGGGAAGAACAAGAACAAGGACGGGAGCAGCCATGAAGTCACTGACTCGTATAATATTCGTTAACTGGTACCTCTTCGAAGCTGATGAATGGGAGATTCGGGGGCATACTGCACTTATTGGCGCAAATGGTGCCGGTAAGTCCAGCTTCCTTGATGCAATCCAGTACGTCATGCTGGGTGGTAATAGGCGAGACTGGAAGCCCAATGCAAAAGCGCCGGATAAGCACAGTGAACGCGATATTCGTGGTTACGTGCTTGGCTTAGTGAAAACTGAAGATGCGATCGGAGAGAACTCGGTCTATCAGCCAAGAGATGATGCACTCTGCCGGATTGGTTTGGTCTTTACTGATGACGTCACTGGTGAACCAACCACGGTAGGGGCAGCGATCTCTGCTCGTCGCGATGATGCACATGAGGAGGTAGAGGGGTTTTTTATCCTTGAAGGAGTTGAATTCACCCTGTATGACTTTCTGGATAAGACTGAACTGGGTCACCTCGTTCCAAGGCCTTATACGCAACTCAAGGCCTTGTTTAAGCAAGGAACTCCAGAGCAGGGTTGCTTTCTTTTTGGCCGTGAACCTGAAAAGTATGTTGACCAGCTTACACGGTCATTGTGCCATCCTGATTTTCCACCAGATACCAGAAAATACCGCCGGGCTTTCAAACAATCCATATCAATGACAAGTTTGGATGGATCTGTATCGGATTTTGTCAAGACAAGCATCCTGGATGCGGAACCCATCGACATCGCAAAGATGCGCGACAGCCTCGAATCCTACAAGCGGAAGAAGGAGGCGGTGGTACGTACCAAGAAACAGATCGAGCAACTTGCTCAGATTCTACACGTCTTCAAGAGCGCCAAATCAAAGGCGACTTATGCGGCAGCCTATGAGTGGTGCGCGGCTGAACTCGAATTCGAGGCGCTGGATGGAAAGATTGAAGCACTCAAGGAAGAAATGTGGGACCTATATGCAACCTATCGCAAGCAAACAGCGGCAATGCATGCTGCTGCAACGCAACTGAAGGACGTGAGGGAAAAGCGGGATCAGGTCAAGGCGTTAATTGAAGCCGATGAAAATGAGACGCAGCGTAAGTTACTGCTAGAAAAGAAAAACAACTTCCAAAAAGAAATAGAGAGGATCAAGGAAACGCTGAAGGATATCCGCGGTGTACTGGCGCTGTCTACCCAGGTTGTCCGTTATAGAGATCTTTTAAACTCCGATTTTGCACCATTTCTGGATCAGATGGCTAGGCATGCTGTTGCAGGAGAAGGGCAATGGCCGCTCGAACCATCCGCCACTGATAGGCTGGTGGATGATTCAAGAAAGGCGCTGGAACAGGAAAAGAGTGAACTATTTAACCGATTGCTTGAAGTCGGAAGTGAACATCAGCAGGCAGAGCAGGACAGAAAGGCAAGACAGGAACGCCTAGAGAATATACGTCAGGGAAAATCCGACCTTAATCGGGATACAGTCATCCTCATGCGCGCGCTGCAGGAGAGAGGGATCGTCGCCACGCCAGTCTGTGAGCTGATTGAGATCTCCGATGAGCGTTGGCAGCCGGCCATCGAGGCCTTCTTGCGCAACAATGCCGAAGCACTTGTAGTCGATCCTGAGGAGGCAAAGGAGGCCGTTTCCATCTACCGTGGCATGAAAAGGCAAGGCCTCTACAATGCGGTGGTCGTGAATACTAAAAAGGTCCGCCACTGGGTTGGAAAGGATATAGTAAGGCCTGGTACTGCGGCTGATTTGATTCAGGGAGAGAACCCGTATGCCGTGGCTTATTTGCAGCGATTACTACTCAATATCGACCTTGTCGAGGAAACAAAGGCTCTTGTCGGCTCAGACCGGGCTCTGACGCCGGACGGGATGTTTGCTCGGCAAGGTGGCATTCAACGCCTTCGTCTGCCGGACCTGCCAAAGATTGGTAAAACCATCTCACAACGCCAGATAGCCTTACTTGAACAAAAAATTACTGAGATCGATCAGCAACGCTTGACGCTCAAACAGTCCAAGGAACGACATCAGATTGCACTGGGCCAGTTAAATGATCTCTTTTCAGATCTTAAGAAGATACCCTCCACAAAAAACCAAATAAAGAGTCTTGTAGAGGCACAGAACCGGGTTGATGAGCTAGAAACGCAGATTTCAGCCATCGACCTGAGCCATACCGAGCAGCTGCGCAATGAATTGGGACGACTCGATGCACAAATATTGGAACTGACAGGGCTTGAACGTGAGCACGCGAAGGATAAGCAGACCGCCAGGACGAAGTTCAGCGAAAGGGGTAATCAACGAAAGAAGGATGAGCGTCTGATTCCTCAGTTTGACATGGTGCGTAAGGAGGTGGCTGCACAAACAGATTATGATGCGGCTAAGGCCGAGGAAGTCCTAGGTGCTCAACAGGAAAAACATGCGCTGGACACCCCGGAAGATTACCAGAAAGTCATTAATCACTGCCGAGATAATGCCAAAAAGCGTAGCAGTGAATCATCCACTTTTATGGCAAGTGGGCAACAGAAGGCAGCTACTTATAATGCTGAGTATGGCGCAGAGAGCGTCGATTTAGGCGGATTCCTGGAAAGCCCATCACTGCATATGATTCTAAAGACTGTTCAGGTGTCGCTTGAAAACCTTGAAGACCTTGGTTTGCATACTCGGGAAGAAGAGGCATCAAATGCACTGAGAGAGGTAGAGAGGGTTATTCGTCAGGACCTTGCGATTCGCCTCAGAAATCAGATCAGCAGCATGAAACGGAGAATCCGGGAGCTCAATGATGAACTGAAGAGCCGTCCCTTTTCGTCGAATCAAATCTATCAGTTCCGCTTCGATAGAAAGCCTGAGTACACAGAGTTCATTGATTTTGTCGAGCGGGTTAATGAATACGATGTGGCAGATTTTGGTGGTTTGTTCGACCCACATCAGGAGCAGTTCGAGGTCATACGTCAAATGCTGGAGACGGACGATGATGAGGAACTTAAGGATTACCGTAGTTATTACCGGTACGACATAGAGATCATAGATGAAGAGGCCGGAATTAAGGAAATGCTTTCTCGCAAGAAGGGCGCCGGTTCAGGCGGTGAACAAAGATCACCATTTTACGTGGCAATGGGAGCTTCCCTGGCAAGTGCTTACCGAATCAATCGAGAAGTGGACGGTTCCTTAAAAGGGGGGCTTTCTCTGTACCTGGCCGATGAGGCATTCCAGAGTATGGATCTGAAAAACACCATGCAGGCAGCTAACTACCTAAAATCCATCGGTCTGCAACTCTTCATTGCTGCACCGGACGAGTCGGAGCCTCGCATGACTGCTGTTGTGGATACGGTATTGTTTTTTATCCGCGATGGGGTTAAGGCAACTGTTGATGTACAACATCTTAAGGAAAAGCTTCGCAAACTGGTCACAGACTCTTTAATCGGGAGTAGTAAACCAGAATGAGTAAGCAGGCCATCCACTGCTTGAAACAACTTGTCAGGAAGGCAGAGAAGCAGCCCGAGCGAAAGCGCGATGTCTTATTAAAGCGTCAAGATTTCACAATGGATCCACAGGACCCTTATCCGTTTCGGAGTGCTTATGTTCTCCGAGACTTTCATGCCTACCTTTCAACCGTTGCAGAAAAATATCTCATTTCACTGGAGTGGGAGAAGCACTATGTCGGAACGTCTCTCGAGAGGATTCGTCTCCATGACGCCAGAGGGGTTGCAGGCCTGATCGATTATTCATACCTTCCGGACAGACTAGCCCAGATTGAGGTTGATATCCGGCGCCCACCGGATGGGCATTGGCTGAATGCCGTAGTAAATCAGATTCTGGATGCGTGGCGCCATGGAAAAAGAAAATATGGCCTAACGATAGATCAAGCAGCTCGTCTCAGTACCGTGGTGGAGGCAGTGCAGGCTATTGAGACTCTACCTGAGTCCAGGATTCTCGATTACCGGCAGTTCGGAGCCCGCCAGTTGGGTGATTCAAAGGCACTGCAGCCTATTATTTCTGCTCTTGGTCAGATCTATCGTGACAGGCTGGAAAAGCCAGAGCTGAGTTACGAAGATGTCCTGGCAGAACTCAATCTGGTAAAAATGGTTCATCCTGTATTGATTAGTGGCCCACTAAAGTTTCATGCGGGTAACCAAGACATTAACTCAGCCGTCAGGCCTTATTTGGGGGTGCCTGGGGATCTATTAGGCGAGTTCTTACTATCCGAAACTCCCAGCTACCTTCTTACAATAGAAAATTTATCGAGTTTTCTTGAGTACACCTCGTCCATTGAAGATGAAGCTATTGTCCTCTACACAGGAGGTTACCCAACCCGACGGCTTCAACGATTTTATCAATCGCTGCTTTCTCGGATTGAGGCACCTGTATATCACTGGGGGGATTCGGATCCACATGGTTTTCAGATTCTGAAGACCTTGCAGAGTTTGGCAGGAGGGAAAACTATCCTGCCGCATGACATGGAATATCAGAGTGGGGATCCATTTAGCGAGGAGCATCTTAAGCATATTGAGCGGTTAATACCGATTAATCCGCCCACAGATGCGATTTTATTGCGTTATCTTGAGACGAGGAAAGGGTTATCTGAGCAGGAAACACAAGCAGCCCGTTCCCCTATCGAGCATGAATAGAATACGTGTCCCAGCTTACTTGGCTAATCGGTAAACTTTTAGTAAACCTCACTCTCCTCAATATTCGTACGCGTGGAAACGGCACCTTGTAATCGCTGTTGGACTAAAAACCAAGCAACAGTTTGAATTGATTTTCCATAGCTAGTCCTCTCCGAATTCCCCACCATGCGCCTCATGCGCAATACGGGGAGGACATCGATGCGAATTACCCAAGTACTGATTCTAGGACTGTTTGGCACTGCGCTGCCGGTTCAGTTTGCCTTTGCCGATGCGGATGGCGAGCGGGCAGCACTGGTTAGAATCATTCACGAACTCCAGGCGATCCAGCCACTGACAACCGAGGCAGAATCGCAAGCCAACCCAGATGCACGCATTCGATTTAAGTACGACTGGCTACGGGAGGATCTCCATCGCATTCGCCTCGGGATCCAGGAACACATCGATACCCCGCGCTCAGAGCCTCGGACCTTTCCACCACTGCGTGGCGACTACCGCCGGTGATGACGGATCATGACGGCAGCACAGAACACAGCATTTCAGGCGGGCTCCGGGTTTACCCCGGCAACCCTGCTGACGGGCATCGCATCTGTCGTCCTGGTGCTCGCATTCATCTGGGTCATTTGGGTAACGCTGGGCACCTTCCGTGCCTGGCAGAACGGGCAAGTCGTTTTGTTCGATGTGATTTGGAGCACGCTGCGCGCCAGCATCGTACTCATGGTGTTGGGTTTTTACCTGCGGTAATGGCCCTGGGTCGGTACCGCATCGGTTCGGGGACGTCCCCGGTATTCATAACAGGGGGCAACCCCGTTACCTCGGAGAGAAAGTAATGTTGAAGAAAACAGCAAAACGGATCGTAACGGCAGTCGGGCTGTTGGCGATGTCGGCAGGTCAATCGGTGTGGGCGGCATTGCCGACCCCGGTTGCACCCAGTACCGCCCCCGCGGCCGGTGACTGGATCGCACTCATTTCGGGTTACATCAAGGATGGCGGGCTGGTGCTGGGACTGGCGATTGCCGTGCTCGGCTTCCTGTGGATCGCCTATCTCGGCTTTGCCAAGTTCAACGAGGCCCGTCAAGGCAAGGCCGAGTGGGCCGAAGTCGGCGTGCTGGGCATTGTCGGTGCGATTGTCCTGATCTTCGCCAGCTACCTGCTGACCGAAGCCGCGGGCGTCATCTAACCGATGTCCGACCGAGACGACATTCTGGCCGACCGGCTCAATGTAGAGCCGGCAATCTTCAAGGGCTGCTCGTCGTCGGAACTGGGCATCATTGTGGGTGTGGCCGCGCTCATCTGGTTACCCGTTAGCCTCCTCCTGGCGGGTTTTATGGGTGCGGTCACCATGGGATTCGGCATAGCCGGTGTCGGTGTCGTTGGAACGGTCATTGTGATGGCAAGCCTATTTCAGCGCTTGAAGCGAGGCCGACCTGATGGGTACTACCAGCAACAAATCGCTATCTGGTTGTCGGACCATGGTCTGCGCCGCTCGCCGTTCATACGGCGCACCGGCGCTTGGGATATAGGGAGAACCCGGTATGCGCCGCTACCGTACCGAGATCGATAACGTCCGCGCCCACCTGCGTTCGTTGTGGGTAGTTATTGGCGCCCAGTTCATCGTGATCCTGGCCCTCTGGTTTGGCTGGAGTCAGGCACCGAAGCAACTGACCGTACATGTGCCCCCGGATCTGCGGTCCGGAGCGACACTGTCGACCAATGAAGTGCCAGCGGCCAATGTGTACGCCTTTGCCTTCTACATCTTCCAGCAGCTCAATCGTTGGCCGGATGATGGTGCGAAGGACTATGGCAAGGCCATCTTCCGTATCTCTCCGTATGTGACACCGCGATATCGTGCGGAACTCATGGCGGATATGGAACTGAAAGGGCGGCAGGGTGAGTTGGCCTACCGGGTGCGCGGTGTGCACGAGATCGCCGGGCACGGTTACGAGGAACGCCGTATCGACGTGCTCGCGCCCGGGGTTTGGGTGGTCTGGCTGGATCTCGATCTGCTGGAGTCGGTTAAGGGCATGACCGTGAAGAAGACCGCCATTCGCTATCCCCTTCGGGTCGTGAGTCTCTCTGTCGATCCGGAGGCGAACCCTTGGGGATTGGCGTTGGATGGCTTTGCGAGCGAAGGGCCGCGTCGGCTGGACAAGTCAGAACTCGGTGTAGATGCCGAGCAAGAGAAATAGCAGGAGGAGGGGTCAACGTATGCGAGAAACCAATACTATCCATCACACCATCACCACCTGGCTTGGTGTGACTCTATTATTGCTGCAGTCGCTGGTCCATGCCGATACTGACACGCTTGAACGGATTGAGTGGAAGAAAGCGCCGATCCGACTGGAACTCGCGGTCGGTCAGGAACAGCGGATCGAATTCCCCGCTTCGGTGAAGGTGGGTTTACCGGCATCCGTTCAGGGGCTATTGCGTACGCAGAGTGTCAATGGGACGGTCTATCTGTTGGCGCATGCGCCCTTTGGGTCAAATCGCCTCATGGTGCGCGAACTTGATAGCGGCCGCATCTACCTGTTCGATGTTACGGCCGCCGAGGAGGGTGGTACAGGCCATCCTATTCAAATCTATGTCACTGGCGACGATGGAATGGCCAAGGATAATGCCACTGCCAGTAATGAGGCGGGACAGGGTCAGCCGGGCTATATCCAGCTGACCCGCTTCGCAGCCCAACAACTATATGCGCCGTCACGTCTGGTCAGAGACCGCCCCGGCATCGTCCGAGTCCCGGTCACAAGAGATACGGTCGATATGCTCCATGGTGGCACGATAGAAGCAATGCCACTGGTGGCATGGCGCACCAACGGTCTCTATGTCACGGCAGTCAAGCTCACCAACCGCACCAACCAAGCCCAGACTCTGGATCCACGTGACCTGCGAGGTGCCTGGCTGACGGCAACTTTTCAGCATCACCGCCTGTTACCAAAAGGCGATGAAGCCGACACCACGGCTGTCTACCTGATCTCGGCCCGGCCGTTTGAAGTATCCCGCTAGGTATTCCCATGGCGATTGCAACCTCTAACCGACTCTTACCCCTCCTTGCCGGCGCCGTGGTGCTGATGCTGGCCTTCGTCACCCTGAAGTCCTGTACCGGCGAGCAGAACGATGCGCTCGTTATGGAGACCGTGCCCCAGGCACCTGCACCAGACGCAGACAGCCCCGCCGATACCATCAAGACCCTGACCGCCAACGTAGCCGCCATGACCTCGGAAGTGAAGGCGTTACGCAAGGACAATGATCAGCTGCGCAAGGAGAATCGTGATCTGCTGGCCAATCGTCACCAGATCGAGGAGAACGTCACGACCCGGGTCAAGCGTGAGCTGCTCTCCCGCGATAAAGATCAGGACGCACGCAGCCGCATTGATGCCGGAGTGCTCTCGTCCCTGACGGCACGTGTGGATGCACTATCACAATCACTCTCCCGTAACGGCGCTACTCAGGGCGGTAGTGACATACCAGTGGGACTAGGTCTCGATGGTGTCGGGGAGGGTGCCGCAACCACCGACACTCTGATCTGGATCGATCCGCTGGATGCCCTCGACAGTGATACAACCCCATCGGGTACAAAGGGACTGTTGCAACGTGTGGGCCAGTCCACCGGTGGCGCACTGGAATCAGCCCGTGAAAAGACCGGCAGCCTCACTCAGTCGTTGAACACCGTCCGGCCCGTATACACCGTACCCCGTAACGCCACACTCCTCGGCTCGACCGCCATGACCGCTCTGGTCGGGCGCGTACCAGTGCAGGGGCAGGTGCGTGATCCCATGCCTTTCAAGATAATCACGGGCGCGGACAATCTGGCCGCGAACGGCCTGACTGTGCCTGGTGTGCAGGGCATGGTGTGGAGCGGGACGGCCATCGGTGATTGGACCCTCTCGTGTGTGACGGGACGTCTTGACTCGGTTACCTTCGTCTTCGAGGACGGCACCATCCGCACCATCTCAGGTGATGACCGGGGCAACCAAAGTGGTGGCACGGAAAAACCCCTGGGCTGGATCTCCGACGAACAGGGCATTCCCTGCATCTCCGGTGAGCGAAAGACCAATGCCCCGGCGTTTCTTACCCAACGAATTGGCGTGATGGCCATCCAGGCCGCCGCGGAGGCGGCAGCAAGTGCTGAGACGACCTCGATCGTGAGTGACGCCGGTAGCGTGACCAGCAGTGTCACCGGCGATACCGGGACCTTCGTGCTGGGCAAGACCATTTCCGGCGGCAGCGAAGAGGTTACTAAATGGCTTCAGGAGCGCCAGTCCCAGAGCTTCGATGCGGTCTTCGTGCCGGCTGGCACCCGCATCGCAATTCATGTCGATCGGGAACTCCCCATCGATCTCGATACCACCGGCAGGAAACTGACCCATGAACCATCCATCGACCCTTATCTCCGCACTCGGCTTGATTAGTCTGGTACTGGCCGGTTGCGCCAGCACCAAGGACGCCGTATTACCCCAGGACGGCCCGTCGATGAAGGCCATCTATGAGGGCCATGTACAGGAGATGAATGCACGCGATCCGCAGATTATTCGCCAGGAGTTGGGAAACCGCCCTATCCTGACGGGCGAGGAGGCCCTACAGGGTTACACTCGGGATGCCTTCAACGAGATCAATGTCCTCTTTCCGCGCCTGCCAAATCCGACGCTGGTGATGTACGTGTTTCCACATTTGGCGGGTGAGTCACATGCGCCAGTACCTGGCTACGCGACGGCCTTCCCAATGTATGAGCAAGTCGAGTACGCCTTGCCTGGCGAAGTCCCGGGCCAGCCTGTCGGTGAACAACGGTGAGTTTCATCAAGCAGAAGTCATTTTCCTCTGAGCAGGAGGATCAGTCCGAAGAGTCGCCAGTTACCACTAGACAGTTCAAGCGGATATACGAGCGCCCGCCGTCCTTTACCGACCACCTCCCATGGATGGAATACAATCCGGCGAGCCGCACTTTTCTCCTGGAGGATGGACTCAGTGTCGGTGCCCTGTTCGAACTGACGCCGGCCGGCACCGAGGCGCGCACCCCAAAATTCATGACGCAACTGCGTGATGCCATTCAGACCGCGCTGACCGATGCCATCCCCGAAGAAGATGATTCCCCGTGGATATTGCAGGTCTACGTCCAGGATGAGCCGAGCCTGCAAAGCTTCCAGAACGAGGTTGCGGATTATACGCAAGCCAGTGCACGCGACACAGCCTACACCCGCCACTTCCAGCAAACCCTGTCCGACCATCTCTCCCAGATCACGCGCCCCGGCGGTCTCTTTGAGGATACCGCGGTCACCGGAACCCGTTGGAGAGGCCAGGTCCGGCGTGTACGAGCCACCCTGTACCGGCGCCTGAAACCCACTGGCCGGCTGCCGTCAGCTGTAGAGGTCGAGGAGGCACTGAACGATGTGGCGACCAAGTGGGTCGCATCACTGGCCTCGGCCGGCATCTGTGTACGACGCGGCACCGGAGAGGATCTCTACGAGTGGTTACTCAAGTGGTTCAATCCGAAACCGGAGATTGCCGGAGGTGATCCCGACAAGTTGCTGGAGATTGCTCCCTATCCAGGCGACGAAGATCTGCCGTTTGGCCATGATCTCGCCGAGCGGCTGACGCTCACCATGCCACGTTCGGAAAATGGTTCTGCCACCTGGTGGTTCGATGAGCTGCCGCATACTATTGTCACCATCCAGGGACTGCGTAGGGCACCGGAGGTGGGGCATATGACCGCGGAACGCCAGGCCGGTGATCACGTCTTCTCCCTGTTCGACCGGTTCCCAGAGCACACTGTGATGGTGCTGACCCTGACGGCAAGACCCCAGGATTTTACACGCAACCACATCGCCCAGGTTAAACGTGCCGCGGTGGGTGATTCCGCGGAGGCCGAACTCACCAAGGAAGACGCCGAGGCCGTTGAGCGGGAGATGGCGCGTGGTAACAAACTCTACCCGCTCAGCATCGCCTTCTATGTGCGTGGCAATGATTTGAAGACACTGCGTGCCAACGTCAACCAGCTGAATGCCTTGTTGTTGCCCAACGGGCTGCAACCAATTCTGCAGGAAGCCGACCTGCTGGCGCTTGACAGTTATCTCCGCAACCTGCCCATGGCCTATGATTCGTCATTGGACAAGTCTAGTCGGCGGTCACGGCTGGTGTTCTCCAGCCACACAGCCAACCTTCTGCCCCTCTATGGCCGCTCGAAAGGCACTGGCCACCCGGGCCTGGTCTTTTTCAACCGGGGCGCCGAACCCCTTGTGTTCGATCCACTGCATCGGGCGGACCGAAAAAAGAATGCTCACATGCTCATCCTTGGACCCACGGGTGCCGGTAAGTCGGCGACTCTGGTCTACCTGCTACAACAAATGACCGCCATGTACCGCCCGCGCATTTTCATCATCGAGGCTGGCGGTTCCTTCTCGCTGCTAGGTCAACAGCTCCAGGCCCATGGGTTGGCAGTCAATCAGGTCACACTAAACCCGAACACGGATGTGAGCCTGCCACCGTTTGCCGATGCCCTGCGCGTGTTGCAGAAGGAGCGCCAGCACCACTTGCGGCAAGATCCCAATGCACTGGCCGATGATGATGAGGAATTGGAAGAGGAGGGGACTGGCCGTGATGTCTTGGGCGAGATGGAGATCGCTGCCCGAATCATGATCACCGGGGGCGATGAGCGGGAAGATGCGCGCATGACCCGGGCCGACCGGCTGCTCATCCGCAATGCCATCTTTATGGCCGCCAAAACTGTCAAAGATGCTGGCCGGGACCAGGTGCTTACTCAGGACGTGGTGGCAGCGCTCCAGAGTATCGGCCAAGATACCAGTCTGCCCGATCACCGGCGCAACCGGGCCATCGAGATGGGGGATGGCATGGCGCTCTTTTGCTCCGGTTTGGCCGGGCATTTCTTTAACCGACCCGGTACCCCCTGGCCGGAGGCGGATGTGACCATTCTTGAGATGGGGATGCTCGCCCGGGAAGGTTACGAGGACCAGCTTACGGTAGCCTACATCTCCATGATGAGCCATATCAACGATCTGGTAGAGCGACAACAGCACGATGTCAGGCCCACGCTGGTCGTGACCGACGAGGGTCACATCATTACAACCAATCCACTGCTGGCCCGCTATGTCGTCAAAATCACCAAGATGTGGCGCAAGCTCGGTGCCTGGTTCTGGATCGCCACACAGAACCTCGAAGACTTCCCGGATGCCAGCCGTAAGATGCTCAATATGATGGAGTGGTGGTTATGCCTGGTGATGCCCAAAGAGGAGGTTGAGCAAATTGCGCGTTTCAAGGATTTGACCGACGTGCAGCGGAGCCTGCTGCTCTCAGCCAGGAAGGAGCCGGGTAAATACGTCGAGGGTGTGGTGCTATCCGATAACCTTGAAGCCCTATTTCGAAATGTACCACCTCCGCTATCCCTTGCACTTGCGATGACCGAGAAGCACGAAAAGGCCGAGCGGGCCACCATCATGCAGGAGCAAGGGTGTACCGAACTGGAAGCTGTCCACATCGTGGCAGAGCGCATTGCGATGAGTCACACTACCTAAATGGTTAACTTCCTCTGCAAACGACATATAAAACATAAAATCGAATCTGCGGCTAGATGCTAGTTATTATTTGACTGTTTTTTACATATACAGCTACCTAATTCCATTAGGCAGTCGGGGCATGCTCCATGATAAGAAGATATTGCGCCTATTCCTTTTCTTTCTCGCAGTAATGCGCGAATAGCAATTGTTTTCGCCCTACCATCGTCCTTATTCTTAATAGAATTCCAGGCGTTTTCCAATTTTTTGTCCGAAAAGCTGCTGTAATCATCGCAGTATTTTTGTACTCGTTCAGCGAATTTTTCATCTGCTATTCGTTTTTTGTGGGCTAATTTAGTTGCTCTGTCTATTTCCTCTCTTTGCTTTTCTTCGGCATCTGTTCTGCTTTTGACTAATTTGCATTTTCGTTTATCGGATAAACGTAAACGGCTATTTTCATCAATGTGTTCTAGCACACGTCTTTTTGATGGGACGTAACCCTTTATTATTTGTTTTAGTGTTGATTCGTCATAATCGTCCAAATAACTAGGTATTTTTTGTTTTACTATATACAAAGAATAATAAGTGTCGTTTATTTCACTTTTTATGGATTCGCATAAGTAGACGTCAATCACTAATTTTTCCGCTTGAAAAATTATTCTTCCGCAAAGTGGTGTAGACTTTTCTATACCCACCCACTCCCCAATATACAACGTTATGTTGTTTTTATCGATAAGTGCACATTGATAATAAAGATCAGCTTGGATCAGGCACTTCATATCTTTGTAGTCAATGGGACCTTCCCAGTACTCTGCATACTGGTCATCTACTTTGTGAAGTAGTTCATTGTTAATATCAAGGGCAAATAAGGCTCCGTGTGCCATTAGTAGTTCCTTGTAATCGATTGATTGAAATCAGCTTTTAGTAAATGTATAACACTGTACTATTATCCCGGCGAGGATTCCCAATACAAAAAATGAACGGGAGAATGGCAATTACAGATAACTAGAGTTATGTCAATCGATGAACAGTTGGCTTGTTGGCTCTGCCGATGATGTAAAAGCATCGAATACGGTGAAAGCAAATTCCTATCCCTTTCCCTTAAACCACTACAGCTTTTGACTTGATTTTCCGTATCAAGACCTAATAGCCCGAGGCAATATCCTCGGCTATGAACTTCTCCCAATTCATAGCAACAGCGTTTGCGGCCTTATTTAGCATCAACATGGCGCATGCTGACTCTTTGCACCAGGAAAAAATGCTTGTGGAGGTCTTTACCACAACGGACTGGAAGTTCCATTGGGCACCTGTAGCTGGCATCAAAGCAGCACATCAGAATATCGATCTTCAAATCTATGAACTGGATGGCATTCAGCGATCTGAGGCGCAAATATCCAGCAACCTTCCTACAGATCCAAAACAGTCCAAACAGATAGCCCTGCAACGAATCCAGCAGCTGGATGAGTCGGCAATGTCGGCCATTCAGAATGCGGCTGTCGGATTGGCAAAGGCCATGCAATACGGAATCGATCGCTATCCCGCCATAGTGTTTGATGGTGCGGTAGTGGTCTACGGCCTGACTGATCTGATTGCCGCGGCTGATCATTACCAGACATGGCAGACGGAGAGTCAGCCATGAAGGCGGCACGCTTCTTATCTCTTCTGCTCGCTGCTGCGCTCCTTTTTCCAGTAGCTGGAAATACAGGCACCATAACAACCCCCGGCATTATTGCGAAAACCACGGCTGCAGCGCTTTCCTGTATGCGCTGGATGCCCATCGGGATGTGTTTCTGGCTGCGCTGTTCCTGGAGCGGCTGCAGCGTCAGGACTTCGATCAAGGTTGGACACTACAATCCGGATCTGGTGGTCAGCAGCTACAATGAGCTGGGTGGAAATCCCTGGGCCGAGATTCGGGCAACCCTGGGTCTCGCCCAGAAAGCTGCCGCGACGGGTTTGCTGGGTGCCTTGTTTCCGGTCCCGATCGACAGCGCAGGTAACCGGACGGAAGGTACCTCGGAAACCGATCACAAGAATCTCGTCTACCGCGAAACCGATGCCATCGGTCATCCTCTGAGTTCACTCTCCGGCCTTGTGGCCGGGGTAGGGCTGCTGTGTCCATCTCAGACCACATCCTTCTTCCCCTATTTTCAGTCCGGCCTCGATGCCCTGTCGTGGCGGCAGGAAGTTCCGGAGATCTTCTATCCGGCAAGTTTCATCCCCGGTCTGCGTGAGCTGGGTAGCTGGCCCCTTCAAACCTGGGGCGGGGTCTATCCACGGACCGGCTGGACCACACAGGCCGAAGAGCCCAAGGCCGCAGCCATTAACGCCCAGCGAGCCGGTGACATCGTGACGCGCACCGGACAGCCGCACGTTTATGTCCCGGTGACCGGATCGTCCAGTTTCGGGAAGGTTTGGCCACCGGGTCCGCTGGTGGAGAAGGATCGCAGGACCGGAACCTGGCAGATGTTGATCCCGCGACCTGAGTCGAGCTGCAATGTCTTCGGGATGAATGATCTCGCCAGCCTCACCGGGTGGGGCGGTGGCCGGGTCGATAGTGCGGGTGATTACGCATGGAACCTGTGGCGTCCCTACAAGTGCTGTCGGCGTCGTGGGCAATGGTTTCTGTTTTCTATGGACTGGATGGCCTATCCCCCATGAATAAACAATCTCCATACACACTCCGCCACCGTCGGATTACCGCCTGGCTGTTGATCGGGTTACTCGGTTTGCATAACGCACATGCCGTCACTAAAGGACCGACGGAAGACAGTCTCTGGTATTACGAAATCGGTGGCGCAGAGCCGGTTTCGGTACCGGCCAATCCGTCTGTCGTGTCAGTGACCCTGGGAGGTTCCGCCCAACTGGGGATGGGATACAGCTGTGGCAAGTTTGATCCCGTGGCGGCCGTGACCAATACCCTGAACAATATCGGGGCCGGGGTCGACAACATGATGAACGCCATGACGGCCGCGGCCAGCGCTGCCATTGCCTCGCTTCCGGCGCTGATTCTACAGCGTGCCAATCCCGGTCTCTACGACATGTTCCAGAATGCTCTGCTGCAGGCCGAGGAGACCATGCAGTTGGCCACCAAATCCTGCGAGCAGATGGAGGCCGAGATCGCGCAGGGTAAAAACCCCTATGCCGATCTCATCACGCTCTCCAAGGGCAACGACTGGAAAGTGCAGATGGGGATTGGTGGCAATGATGCGGTCACGGCAAAGGATGCCGTCGAATCATCGAACGGTGACAGTGGTATTCCCTGGGTTGGTGGCCAAGCGGGGGGAACTGGCCAGCCCGTCCTGGAGTTCACGGGTGACATCGTCAAGGCAGGGTACAACATCAATATGAACCGGCCTATCACCACGGTGGGCCCTGTACCGCCGGCGTCGGCAACCCGACTGACAGAGATCTGGACTACCCCGGCGGATGCGAGGGACTGGGTCGTGGATGTGGTTGGCGAAAATATCGTGACCACCTGTGATACCTGCCGCAAGGACAGTATTCCCGGCACTGGCCTATTGCCGAAACTGAATCAGGAAGCGACCGCCGTTACTGTGGATATCCAGAGCCTGGTCAGTGGCGCAACACCGCTGACATTGGTCAATCTGGACAATGTTACGGCCCCAGGTGTGGCCATCACCCGCCAGGTCATCGAGGCGATTCGGGAGATGCCGGCCTCTGAGCAGAGTCTTATCATGGGCCGGCTGGTCTCGGAGATCAGTACCGCCCGCACGGTGGAAAAGGCGCTGTACGCCCGACGCCTGCTGTTATCCGGCCGGCAGGTGCCCGAGGTCTATGCCACCGAAGTGGCTCGCGAGCATGCAGATATTTCAATCACTGAGTTGGACAAGGAAATCGAGAATCTCCTGTTCGAGACCCGGGTACGTAAGGAAGTGGTCTCCGACACGATTGCGACACTGCTCCAGCGTGCCGCGGCCCGACGGCAATCCTCCCTGAATACGCCCCGGGTGCCCACGATCGATCCTCGTCCGCTGGGTAATGGTCGTGTTCCGTAGCGGGATCGTCTTGCGCCGGCGCTGCTTCCTCCTGCTAACCCTGCTGGCATTTGCGCTAATGTTGATTGCCGGCGGCATCCTCTGGCATTCGGTCCAGACGTCCTCTGTCAGCGAGATTCAGTCCCGCATCGATGCTATAAAGCCGCTCTTTACCGGATTCCGACTGTTTCTCATCGTCTTGGCGGCCATGACCTGGCCGCTCTTGACGAGCATTCTCCATCGCTGGGAGCGGATCGACGAAGGTCAGCGAGAGACTTTGGATAATCTGCGCTGGCGCGTCGTGACCTGGCTCGTGGTGATCGAGCTGGTGTTGGGACAGAACCTGCTCGGCCAGGTGCTGGCCTTGTTGCAGGGGAGTAGGGCATGAGCGTCGATAGCTATCTTGAGCTCTTTACCACACTGTTCGGCTGGACCTTCTATGGCATCCTCTGGGATGTCCTGCTCGGTACTGGCATCGTATTCCTGCCGTTCCTCGGCATCTTGATCGATAACTGGCGTGAACCCGCGGAAGGCGGTGAGTTTGGAACCGTTACCGGGCTGTCGTTACGGCGCATGGAGCTGGAACTTTTCATCGCGCTGCTGGTGGTCGTGCTGGCCGGGCAACCGGCCGCTTTGACGCCGCTCAATGCGGCTGCACTCAACTACACACCTCCGCCGACGCTGATTGATCCGACTCCATCAACGGCGACGGTTGCTGCACCTCAAAGTACCTATGGATCCACCGGGTTTGCAGGGTCGCCGGCAACGGTGAATATTCCAGTGTGGTGGTATGCCGTGTTATCAATGACCTCCGGATTCAATCATGCGGTGGTCGAAGGCCTCCCGAGTTCGGTGGACATGCGCACCTACGAGCAACAGGCAAGACTTGCCACCATTGCCGATCCGCGCCTGCGCCAGGAGGTGAGTGACTTTTTCAGCCAGTGTTACATCCCTGCGCGTTCCAAATACCAGGCCGAACGCCCATCTACAGCCGGAGTCACCGCCTTGCTGACAACCTATGGGCCTGATGATCCGGACTGGATGGGGTCGCAGGTGTATCGCAATACCCCCGGCTACTACGATACCTTGCGACCGACCACGCAGGTTAGCGGCTGGGCCTATAATGCTGCGCGCGATACTGAATACGATGCGGCTTCACCACCCAGCTGGGGTAAGCCCTACTGCAAACAATGGTGGGAAGACGGAGCGATTGGTATGCGGGAAAAGCTGATTAACGAGGCTGACGCGACCTCGGCGGGTTTTTCCGGCCTCGTCGTTGCGGTGGCCCCGGCATTGGCCAGTGAACAGCAAAACGATGCAGTCGCCAAAACCGTGCTGACGAATTCACCTCCGTCGTGGTCGAACAACGACCTTGTCGCTCATAATACCGGCAGTACGGGCATGTTGAGCACAGTAGAAAATATCGCCAAAGGTGGCTTGGCATCGGGCGGCGTGTTGGCGGCATCGGCCCTGTTTTCAGTCACCATGACCGCAGTCCTTCAGGCGCTACCTATGGTCCAGGCCGTGCTGCTACTAGGTATCTACGCCTTGCTTCCCATGGTAGTCGTGCTTTCTCGGTACTCCATCTCCATGATGGTCGTCGGCGCCATGGCCATCTTCACCGTCAAATTCTGGAGCGTACTCTGGTACCTGGCCATGTGGGTGGATCAGAACCTCATCGCTTCCATGTACCCAGACGTGAATGTCTTCCTGCAGATCTTCGCCAACCCCGGCGAGCACGACATCAAGCGCATGCTGCTCAACATGATTACCACCAGTCTCTACCTGGGGCTGCCGTTGCTATGGAGCGGGATGATGGCTTGGGCCGGTGTAAAGATTGGTCGGTCTATTACGTCTGCCACAGCGCCATTGTCTCGTCCAGCCGATGATGCGGGACGGCATGGTGGTAGTATCGGGAAAACCGTGCTGTCGAAGGGCGTGAAGAGATGACATTTGCTCACATGTCTTCTTCATACCAGCCATTCGGATCGGTGCCTGCATCAAATCGACCTGTTCGGAAGTTGTAGTCCCCAAACATATCCGACCCATCACCCTGCGGGCGATCGCTCGTTTCTGGTTCGTCAGTTGATGAAAGCACACCCACGATCGTAGCCAAAAAGGTGACGCCAGCTTTAATAAACGAAAGAATCCATTTTATAGCGTTCATCGGTTACTCTATTTGGATATAAGATGCGAGCGATCATGGGTATCTGGACACCGAAGTGGAGATCATTGATGATCTGGTGCATCTCAACTTCTTCTCACAGGAAGTATAACTGATGAAAATGTAACCTTGGTTTCCGCCGATACTCAGAGTCGCCCTACGAGTGGCAGTGACCGGCTGGTTAGCGCGTCCAGCGTCAAGTGGCTCAGATAGGCTGCACCGCCAACCAACAGGCTTCCCCTAATTATTTTTTCGAATTCATCCCGCGGTTCCCAATGATAGATTTTGTGCATTCCAGCAGCCAGCAAACCGAGCGCCGCGAGGCTATGGAAGAACTGCCGGTGGTTTGGATTCCCCAAGGCGGGTTCAATCATGTCCGGCAATCTTCCTAAGAATGCACCAATGGGTATAGCAGCAGCAGGGTGGTGCAGAGCGCACGATTTCTCTGAAGTATCATTCTGGGTCATGACAAGCGCAGCAATAGCGCCCGCAAATTGGTGGGTAGGACCGTTCATTTGATCTCCTATGATTATTCCAGTTTTCTTTTAACTTCATCAATCAAGCTGTCACAGCATCCAGAAACCTCGAATTTCAGTGAATCGAGATTACGGCCTTTGACTTTGATTTTGGGTTTCTGACCATGTTCAGGGCAACGTGCGGATCCAACCGCTTTGGTAATCGAGTCTTGCACTGATTGAAGCATGGCTGACTCGAGTGCATCACCGATATTTCGTGGAGACACCTTCCTGCCGTTTATTTCAAAAGAAATGTCAATCATATCGGTGCCCTCAACTGAACGTATATTCTTGCCAGGGAATGCGACTCGGGTGGACCTTCCTCAAGAAATTCACGATGTCATTCCGCCCCCAGTAGGTTGGAGTTCCGCGAAAGTCTTGCCCCATCAGCACAATTGGCATGCCCGGAAACAGTGGCTGGAAGGATTGAACTGCCTGCTGGCATTGCATCTGCGAGTTCAAAATATGTCTTTTCACAACCGTGATCGCAAAAGTCACGCCTTGTTCTTTGATTACTGCACCTTGGAGCTTAATCATCAGGTAGTCTCCGTTATCGATAATCTGGCAAGCCCCCGGAACTACTGGGAGCAAACCACTACTTTTCTTTCTTTACGCCCTTGAACGGGGACTTATCAGACGTTTTCACATCCATAAACTGACCGGTTGCGGTATCGCGCTTAACCCAGTTGCCAGCTGGGGTTCTGGTCTGTGAGCGCTGTCTGACGGCGCCATTTCGGTGTCCATCGCCTTTCGGAGGGTTGGTGGCCATAGCTGAACTCCATTGCAAAATTAATGAGCAGGTAGAGCAAGTCTCTACCTTGTTGGTATGCTACGATCATCATAATGATGATGTCAAGCAGTATAAATGATCGCAGTAAGAAAAAAGAGTACTACAGGTCGTCATATTAGGGCAGAATACTTGACTATTTGGAGCTTGGGAGATGATTTACGGTGCTTCTGTCAGAAATAAGCCAGGTACAAAAAGAGCGGTTATCCCATATAGATTTCAGGGCATATTTCCTGGGGGGAATCGGTCGAAGCGACCTTGTGTCCCGGTTTGGCATTGGGGAGGCGGCGGCCACAAGAGACATAACCCTATATAGAGAGCTGGCGCCAAAAAATCTCGAGTACGACACACAAGTCAGGTCGTATGTTAAGTCCGAGGCGTTCAAACCTCTGTTTGATTACTCGCCCGCACAGGTTCTGGCCGCGCTTTCGCATGGCTTCGGCGAGGATTTCGTCGGTAGTCACAAGGCGATGATTCCATGCGCGACGCCGGCCGAACTGAACAAACCTATATTACCTGTCCTTGCCGTTCTCACTCGGGCTATTCATCGCAAGAGGGTGGTCCGCATTCAGTATCGTTCAATTGATTCCGGCCTGAGCACTCGTGAAATTGTGCCATTTGTACTGGTCGACAATGGCCTGCGCTGGCATGTGCGCGCATATGACCGAAAGCGGGAAGCCTTCATAGATTTTGTGATAACTCGTGTCACGGACCCAGTCATTACCGACAGCGAACCACAAGAGCATGAAACACGCGAGGCGGATATCCAGTGGAATCGCATCGTAGAGATGGAGTTGGTGGCTCACCCGAAGTTGCCGCACCCGGAAACCATCGAAATGGATTATGCCATGCAGGATGGTGTACTGAAGGTCAACGTGCGTGCTGCCGTGGCGGGTTATGTGCTGAGACGGTGGAACGTGGACTGCACGGAAGATCATAGCCTAAGGGGGACGGGAAACAACAGCCAGAAAGGGGCAGAGTATCACCTCTGGCTTCGAAACAGGCAGGCACTATACGGCGTTCAGAATCTGGTGCTGGCGCCAGGCTACATGACTGAAGCAGCCTCCGGTAAACAATAACGAATAAGTATCAGGGAAGTGCTAGACAACAATGATTACTGATTACCATGCCAAGCTTTTCGCTCATGAATTAAGTAAGCGGTATTCCGTGGCGGATGCCGAAAAGCTGGCGGGTACGTTGTTCGATGCTCAAGTCGATTTAAACCCACATCAGGTCGAAGCTGCTCTGTTTGCCTTCAAATCGCCTCTGTCAAAAGGGGCGATTCTCGCGGACGAAGTTGGTTTGGGTAAAACCATTGAGGCCGGTCTTGTGTTGGCGCAAAAATGGACCGAACGGAAGCGCCGCATTCTGATTATCACGCCTGCTAACCTCCGCAAACAATGGTCACAGGAAATCGAAGAAAAATTCTTTTTGCCTACGATGATCCTGGAGGCCAGGAACTACAACAAGATGGTCAAAGATGGCAAACGCCATCCATTCGAGCAAAAATCCCTGGTGATCTGCTCCTTCCAGTTCGCCGCTCGCCATGCCGAGGAGCTCATGGTCACTCCATGGGATTTGGCGGTGATTGATGAAGCTCACCGGCTTCGTAACGTCTACCGGCCGGACAACAAAATTGGCAAAGCGCTCAAGGGGGCGCTCGCCAACACCCCCAAGGTGCTGTTGACTGCCACACCGCTGCAAAACTCCCTGATGGAGCTTTATGGACTCGTTAGCATTATTGACGATTACACCTTCGGGGATGCCAAGAGTTTTCGAACTCAGTACGCTCGTCTTACCGGTGAATCTCTATTCAACGAACTGAAAGGTCGCCTTGCGCCGGTATGCCAGCGCACACTGCGTCGGCAAGTGCTCGAATACATCCGCTATACCAACCGCATACCCGTTACGCAGGAATTCGTCCCAACCGATGACGAACAGGCACTCTACGACATGGTATCCGATTACCTGCGCCGTCCCAGCCTGCAAGCCCTGCCGTCCGGCCAGCGTACACTCATGACGCTTATCATGCGCAAGCTGCTGGCATCGTCCACCTTTGCTATCGCCGGCGCTCTGGATTCGCTGGCGCGAAAGCTCGAACGGCAGCTTAAGGAAGACAAAGACCTGAAGTCGCGTCTCGAAGAAGAGATCGCTGAAGACTACGAAGAATTCGACGAGGTTGCAGATGAGTGGTCCGATGAGGATGCCGAACGTGAACTGCTTACTGAAACTGACATAGAAGCGATCAAGTACGAGATCGATGATCTACGCACCTTCCGTGACCTCGCCGTTACCATTACCGAGAACGCCAAGGGACAGTCCTTGCTTGGCGCTTTGAACGTCGGTTTTGCCAAAGCTGCAGAGCTTGGCGGTCCGGAAAAGACCATCATCTTTACCGAGTCCCGCCGCACACAGGACTACCTGGTGCGCTTGCTCTCAGAGAATGGCTATGGTGACAAACTCGTTCTGTTCAATGGCTCCAATAACGACCCACAATCAAAAGAGATCTACAACACTTGGCGTGAGGTCAACAAAGGCAGCGACAAAATAACCGGCTCACGCACCGCAGATATACGTGCTGCATTGGTGGATTACTTCCGTGAGAAGGCGTCTATCATGATCGCCACCGAAGCCGCAGCGGAAGGTATCAACCTGCAATTCTGTTCCATGGTGGTCAACTACGATTTGCCCTGGAATCCACAGCGTATAGAACAGCGCATCGGCCGTTGCCACCGGTACGGCCAGAAATACGATGTGGTAGTCGTTAACTTCCTCAACAAGAATAACGCAGCCGATCAGCGTGTATATGAACTGCTGGCAGAGAAGTTCCAGCTCTTTTCCGGTGTATTCGGGGCCAGTGACGACGTACTGGGAGCCGTTGAGTCCGGTGTCGAGTTCGAGAAACGTATTGTCGCCATCTACCAGAACTGTCGAACCACCGAGGAGATCGAAGAAGAATTCGAACGCTTGCAAACGGAAATGGATAGTCAGATCAACGCTTCCATGGAGGATACACGGCAAAAGCTGCTGGAGAATTTCGACGCGGAAGTGCATGACCGTCTCAAAGTGAATCTTAGCAAAAGCAAAGAGTATCTCAATCGCTATGAGCGCATGCTCTGGTCAGTGACACGTCATGAACTGTCTGAGCATGCCACGTTCGATGACGCCTACCTGACCTTCATCCTTAACACACAGCCGGATGGCGTCACTGTGCCAATCGGCGGCTATCACCTGTCCAAAACCAGCCTTGATGGTCACCGGTACCGCATCGGTCACGCGCTCGCCCAGCATGTTCTCGGCATTGCAGGCTCCCGCAAACTAAACGGCGCAGAATTGACCTTTGACTATTCAGCATGGCCCCTGAAAGCGGTGAGCGTAGAGCCGTATATAGGTAAGTCCGGCACTATGACTGTACAAAAGCTCTCTGTCAGAGGCGCTGACGACCAGGACCATATCATTATCGCCGCCATCACCGACGACGGCGAGCGATTGAAACACAAGGCTGCCATTCGGCTGTTTGAATTGCCATCGAAGATGAATAGTCAGGCAGATCTGGCCGCGCCTGCTTCTGTAAAGAGAATCGTTGAAAACGAACGCAAGGTCATCCTGGATGAACTGGCCGTGCGCCAGGCCGCATGGTTCGACGACGAAATGGACAAGCTCGACAACTGGGCGGAGGACAAGCGCGCCGGTCTCAAGGCGGATTTGAGAGAGCTGGATGACCAGATCAAGACACTGAAAAAGGAAATTCGGCAGACAGGTAATTTGCCCGACAAGCTCGCTCTGCAGAAAAAGATGCGTCCACTCGAGCAAAAACGGGATGAAGCATGGCGGGCCTACGACGCTGCCGCCAAAGAGATTGAAATCCAGAAGGACAGGATTCTGGATCAGGTGGAGGCACGGCTCGGGCAACAAGTGACCGAAGAAGAACTGTTTACCATCAGATTCAGGGTCAACTGAGTGGGGCAGGGAGTAATGTGAGGTCGTGGGGCACCAGGAGTCCGCGAACTAGATCAAGGATAACAATATGTTACGAGAATCCTGGTCGGAACTCAGCTGACGACAACCATGCCGGCGGTGCCGCCAGATTTGACAAAGTAGTAATGGATATATAGACAAAAATGTATTAACCTAATAGGTAAGTAAAAATTGATTGATATCGACTTTGCCAGCAAGAAGCTGCAAAAGCAATTTAACGAAGAAAAGACGATGCTCAAGGCCTTCGGGCAGCAGCGCGCAAAGCGAATCAAGGTGGTGATGACGGCATTACGGGCAGCCCCAAACCTGGGCGTATTTGCACCGCCCTACAGTCCACCACACCGGTGCCACGAACTGACGGGCAAGCGCAAAGGCACGCTTAGCCTGGATCTGGACGGCCCGTACCGGTTGATCGTCCAGCCGCTACACAACCCGCTACCGGTGCGGCCGGAAGGTGGGCTGGATTGGCACCGTATTACAGCCATCAAGATATTAGGCATTGAGGACACCCATGGATAACGCAGCTATCAACCACTACACGCCTGACTATACAGTCACTCCCGGCGAGGTGCTGGGCTACGAGCTCGAACTGCGCAACATGAGTCGAACCGAGCTGGCTAAGCGCACGGGCTTAAGTGAAAAGCACATCATTGCCATCCTCAAGGGCAAGGGCACGGTCATTATCACGCCTGAAACCGCCATCAAGCTGGAGCGTGCATTGGGTATGCCAGTCGAGTACTGGCTCAATCTGGAGGCCCACTACCAGGAGACCCGCGCGCGGTTGGCGGAAGAGGTTCAGCTGGAAAAAGACCTCGGCTGGCTCAAACGTATACCCGTCAACGCTATGGTAAAAATGGGATGGCTGCAAAAGCATAAGGACAAAAAGCAGCAGCTCGATGAAGTGCTGCGCTTCTTCGGTATTGCAAGCGTGGAACAGTGGGACGATATCTGGCCCAACGTGGCCGTCGCCTACCGTCAGCACAACAAGCACGAAATCTTCCCGGAGGCGGTTTCCGCCTGGCTGCGCCAGGGTGAACTGGAAGCCACAAACATCGCGTGCCAGCCATATGACAAACCCGCATTTCGGCAGGCGCTGGATGATATCCGCGCCCTCACGGCCGAAACCGATCCCGCGCATTTTGTTCCCGCCTTGCAGCAGCGTTGTGCCCAGGCGGGTGTCGCCGTTGTGTTTATTCCCTGCCTGCCAAAGACCGGCGTCAGCGGGGCAACTCGCTGGGTTAGTTCCGACAAGACCATCATCCAGCTCAGCCTGCGCTACAAAACCAACGATCACCTCTGGTTCACTTTCTTCCATGAGGCTGGACATATTCTCTTACACGGCAAGAAGGAGCTGTTTATTGAAGGTACGAATGGTATGGATGGTGAGAAGGAAGAACAAGCCAATCTCTTCGCCGAGCAGGAGCTGCTACCGAGAAAGGCCTTCAACAATTTCGCTGCGCAAGCGACGTTCAGTAAAGCGGCTATCTGCCAATTTGCACAGGAAGTGGGTATTGCTCCTGGGATTGTGGTGGGGCAATTGCAACATAAAAGGCTGCTGCCGCCGACGCATTGCAATGATTTGAAGGTCGCGTACAAGTGGAGCCATGAATCCTAGGAAATGGTACACAGAGACTTCAACAAAGCAATGAATATGAGAAGAGATCAAAGAAGGCATTGCAATGACTGAACCGGAAAAAATGGCGCTCGCGTCAACGGAAATCGCCGATGAAAAGCGCGAGGAACTGAAACGCTTCCTGGGGAGCGCGTTTCCGGAGGTGCTTGCAGAGGGCGTGATCGACTTCGAGCAGTTGCGGCGGGTGATGGGTGATTGGGTGGAGGCATGGAAAACTGTATGACGAGTGCATTGACAACAACTGGGTTGACCGGCAACACATACAAGACGCTGTTTCGAAAACAGGTACTGCGAGTGAAACCGCCCGTCGTCGGATTGGCAGTGGCCTATGTCTCAGCATCAGGCTTTAGTCTCGTCAAGAAAATTCTTGACGAGGGTGGCGTCGGCGAAGTCTGGCTAGTCACAGATACAAAGGATGGTGTTACCCACCCCAAGGCCTTATATAGTGCGGTGGAAAGCGGCTGGAATGTTCGTGTTGTAGACACACTTGCGGGTACTTTTCATCCGAAGCTGTACGTAGGGGCTACAGGTTTCGACGTTGATGGCGGCGTGGCCGATCTTTCACTGGCGATCACGGGCTCGCCGAATATCAGTCATGGTGGCTTTACGAAAAACGGGGAATGCGTATTCTGGAGCGCAGCTCCTCATAGCCGGAAATCAGCCGCCAGGGCATGGAGTGACTGCTGGAACGCTGGTGTTCCAGCTACGGCGGAAAAGCTGGCTGCTTACGGAAAGTATTTCGCGCTCCGTAACCGGCATCGCAAGCCGGAAGACATGGTTGCACTCGGAATTACCGACAACCTTCCTGAGAAGGTCGACGGTGCGCCAAAGAAAGGCGTAACGCCGCCCAAGGCGGAGCACAAGGTAATTTCCGAAGCTGCAGCATCGGTGGCCTGGGCCGGTTTGCAGTCCTTTACCGGCGCGTACAACCTGCAGGTCGAGTTTCCAAAGGAAGCCGGTCTCGTCCTTCTCCGTATATTTGAAAACCTCTCGCATGACGAGACCATCGACATTCTCTGCGCAGACGGTGAAGTGCGTACATTCAAATATAGATATTACCAAGATAACGGAATGTTTCGTTTGAATATTCCGAATTCCACACCCCTCGTTGATTGGGCGCGTGAACACAAACAGGGCGTCGCCTACGTCGAATACACAGAAACGCAGGGTGTCATATATTTCGAAATTCTGCCCCCCGGTCCACAGATGCTCGACATCGTGGACCGGTCGCTCGCGCTCGGCACATGGGGGCGGACACCCACAAGACTTTATGGTTGGTACTGACGATGAACGATACGAAACATTCGCCCTTAGAAGGCTTGAGAGCAAGCGAGCAAGCGCTTCAGGAAGACGGAACACGATTAGATGTTCTGTCAGATGACGTGGCGATGCGAAAGCGCGATACGCTGAGAAACTTCCTGGCCCAAAGCTACCCTGAGTGCCTCTCCGAGGATCGAATTGATTTTGAAACGTTGAGGCGTGTGCTCGGAGACCGGGTAGAGGCAGGCAACGAGCGCTTTGGGCTCATTTGGCCTGGCAAGGCGCAGTGCATGAAGATCATACAGCAGCCTAGTGTCGCAACTCTGAAATCTGACAGAAAGCGGTCAGTTAATTTCGAGTCCACGGAGAACATCCTTATTGAAGGCGATAACCTTGAAGTTTTGAAGCTCCTCCAAAAGGCATATTTCGGACGGATAAAAATGATCTACATCGATCCCCCGTACAATACTGGGCAGGAATTTATATATCCCGACAAATACTCCGAGAGCATTGAAACCTATTTGGCTTACACGGGGCAGATCGACAGCGAAGGGCGTAGGTTCTCCACGAATACAGATACGGTTGGTCGGTATCACTCCAACTGGCTGAATATGATGTACCCTCGGCTTTACCTTGCCCGCAACCTGCTGCGCGAGGACGGAGCTATCTTCATCTCGATAGATGACAATGAACTTAGTCGTTTGAGGGAAATTTGCGACCAGATATTCGGCGAAGAGAATTTTAAGGCTGATATTGCATGGCAGAAGCGCTATACCCGAAGCAACAATACAGTCGATTTCACCACTGTTGTGGAGCACCTACTTGTCTATGCTAAGTCGGAAGCTTTTGAGGTTAACCTGTTGCCGCGCACAGAGGAGGCGGATGCGCGGTATTCGAACCCTGACAACGACCCGCGCGGAAACTGGAAGGGTGCGTCTTTCCTGAATCCGGCGTCGCCACAAGACCGGCCCAACCTTTGCTACCCGCTGAGAAACCCGAACACTGGAGAAGTCGTTCACCCCACCACAAACGCCTGGCGGCGATCTAGGGAGGCGTTCGAGCAACTTCTTGCTGATAACCGCCTGTACTGGGGACCCGATGGTAAAGCCTCGGTGCCAACAATAAAAATGTTTCTTTCAGAAGCGAGGGGTCTTACCCCAACCAACTTCTGGGCTCACGACTACGCGGGAAATACCGACGAGGGCACGAAGGATCTTGAAACGCTCATTCCCGGAAAGGTGTTCAATAATCCGAAACCGGTCCGACTCATTCGCAGAATGCTTGAGCATGCGTGCAATGGGCCGGGGGATATCGTGCTGGATTTCTTTGCCGGCTCATGTGTAACTGCTCAGGCAGCTATCGAGCTCAACATTGAGGACGGCGGTAGCCGTAAATTTATTCTGGTTCAACTGCCTGAGCCAGCAGAGGATGATTCCAATGCCGCTAAGGCCGGATTCTCGACGATCTCCGAGATTGGGAATGAGCGGATACGCCGTGTTATCAGCAAGGTGATGAAAGCTGCGGAAGGGCAACTCGATTTCGAACAGAAGATGGCAGCTGACCTTGGGTTTATGGCGTTCAAGCTCGATCGTTCGAACTTCAAAACCTGGCAAGGCAACGCCGACACCTTCGACGAATCGGGCAAGCAGCTTGAAATGCATGTCGAGCACCTGGTCCCCGAAAGCAG
Source organism: Sedimenticolaceae bacterium (assembly GCA_965224515.1). Taxonomy (GTDB): domain Bacteria; phylum Pseudomonadota; class Gammaproteobacteria; order Chromatiales; family Chromatiaceae; genus Sedimenticola_A. The sequence continues at coordinate 3,542,422 of OZ245051.1, read as the reverse complement.
CGCAGAGGATGTACTCTACGAATTGCTGCTGAAGGCTGGCTTCCCACTTACCACCAAGGTCAAGACCGTTGAGATGGCCGGCAAGCAGGCTTTTTCCATCGAAGACGGCGCGCTGCTCATCTGCCTGGAAAAGGAAGTTACACCCGAGTTGATCGACGCCCTGGCCGACGCTGAACCCTTACAGGTGATCTGTTTGGACGCCGCTTTCAAGGGTAACGATCAGTTGAAGGCCAACGCGGTGCAGACCTTTAAGGCACGTGCCCAGGCTGAGGAATCCGAAATCGTCTTCAAGACGGTTTAGGGGGTGAGCATGAAGCTTAAGTTCGACCCCTCACTCGAATACCAGCAGCACGCAGTCAGCGCGATCGTAGGTGTGTTCAACGGGCAGCCGATGGCCCAGACAGGCTTCGAGCTTAGCCATACCTATGGCGAAGGCGTCAGTCCATCTGAGCTGGGTGTCGGCAATCATCTGACCCTGCCGGAAGAGACCTTGCTGGCTAATGTGAACTGGATCCAGGAAACCAACGATATCGAGAAGGTCGGTGGATTGCAGGGGCGGGATTTCTCTATTGAAATGGAGACCGGCACGGGCAAGACCTATGTCTATCTGCGCACGATCTTCGAGCTGAGCCGGACCTACGGCTTCAAGAAATTCATTATCGTCGTGCCCAGCGTGGCTATCCGCGAGGGGGTATTGAAGAGCATCGAGATCACCAAGGACCACTTCAAAACGCTGTATGACAACGTGCCCTTCGATTACTTCGTCTACGACTCGAAGCGCCTGGGAAAGGTGCGCCAGTTCGCCACCAGCAACCAGATCCAGATCATGATTATCAACATCCAGTCCTTCCAGAAGGATGTGGCGGACAAGGAACTCTCAGAGATGACAGACGTGGAGCTGAAAAAGCTCAACGTCATCAACCGGGAGAATGATCGCATGTCGGGGCGTCGCCCCATCGAGTTCATTCAGGCGGCCAGCCCCATCGTCATTATCGACGAACCCCAGAGTGTCGATACCACCGAAAAGTCCCGTCGCGCCATCGGCAACCTGAATCCGGCCGCCACCCTGCGATACAGCGCGACCCATCGCAATCCCTATAACCTGGTCTACAAGCTCGATCCGGTGCGGGCCTATGACCTGCGGCTGGTCAAGCGCATCGAAGTGGCCTCCATCCGCTCCGACGACAGTTTCAACGACGGCTATGTGAAGCTGCTGAAGACCGACAACAAGAACGGTATCAAGGCCCAGGTGGAAATCCACAAGGAAGGGCCGAATGGCCCGAAGCCGGCCAAGCTCTGGGTGAAACAGGGCGACGATCTGTTTGTGAAGTCCAGGGAGCGGGAGATTTACCGCGAAGGCTATATCGTTCAGAACATCGATTGCACGCCCGGCGCGGAGTACATCGAATTCAACCAGGGCCGCTTTCTGGAACTTGGCCAGGAAACGGGCGGCCTGGGCGACGAGGTGATGAAGGCGCAGGTCTACGAGACTGTGGAACAGCACCTCAAGAAGGAACGCGCACTGCGAGGCAAGGGTATCAAGGTCTTATCGCTGTTCTTCATCGATCGGGTCGCGAACTATCGTATTTACAACGACGATGGCACCACGAGTCTTGGCAAGATCGGGCAGTGGTTCGAGGAGGCCTTCCAGGCACTGACGGCAAAGCCGATCTACAAGGGATTGATTCCCTTCGATGTCGCCGAAGTCCACAACGGCTATTTCTCTCAGGACAAACAGGGGCACGCCAAGGACACGCGCGGCAATACCGCCGCTGATGAAGATACCTATCACCTCATTATGCGCGACAAGGAACGCCTGCTCGATCCCGATGTCCCTTTGCGCTTCATCTTTTCCCATTCAGCGCTGCGCGAGGGGTGGGACAATCCGAATGTCTTTCAGATCTGCACGCTGAACGAGTCCCAAGCGGTCGAGAAGAAACGCCAGGAGATCGGCCGTGGTCTGCGTCTGCCGGTCAACCGTGACGGCGAGCGCGTGCATGACGAAACCGTCAACCGTCTGACCGTCATCGCCAACGAGTCTTATGAGGACTTCGCCCGCACACTCCAGACCGAGTTCGAGGAAGACTTCGGTATCAAATTTGGCAAGGTGGAGGCGATTGATTTTGCCCGACTGGTACGTATCGCCGAGGATGGCACGGAAAGCCGGATCGGTCAGGACGCTTCCCGTCAGATATTCGGTGAGCTGGTCGTCAATGGCTACATCAGCAAATCCGGCGAGATTCTCGACAAGTTCGACCCGAAGAATCCGCATTTCAAGCTGGAGGTATCGGCGGAATTCTCCGACCTGACCGCCGCGATCGTGGATGAATTGAACAAGAAGGTCTTCAAGAATCGCATCGTCAACGCGCGAGAGCAACACAAACTCCGGTTCCGCAAGGAAGTCCACCTGAGTGAAGACTTCCAGCAACTATGGGACAAGATCAAACACCGCACCCGCTACCGGGTAGAGTTTGAAACCGCCGATCTGATTGCAAAAGCAGTGGCCCGCATCAAACTGATCGAGGTGATCCACCCGGCCCGCATCGCCATGACAAAACGGGATATCGATATCACCGATGCAGGCGTTATCGCCGAACGTGAACTCGAAACCCGCTCGCGCGAAGCACCGCTGGTGAAGGTACTGCCCGACATACTTGCCTTCCTGCAAAAGGAGACCGAACTCACCAGGCACACACTGGCGGAGATACTGAAACAGTCTGGCCGCTTGGCGGAATTCAAAATCAACCCGCAGGCGTTCATGGGCGCGGTAGCCCGTGAAATATCACGTGCCCTGCACGATCTCATGCTGGATGGTATCCAGTATGAGAAGGTCGCCAACCAACATTGGGAAATGAGCCGGATTGAGCAAGAGGCCGAAGAAGGCATCGTTCGCTACCTCAGCAATCTCTACCAAGTGCAAAACAAGGACAAGTCCCTGTTCGACGCCATCGAATACGAATCCGAGATCGAAAAGCAGTTTGCCCGCGACCTGGACAACAACGAAAACGTCCGCCTGTTTGTGAAGCTGCCACGCTGGTTCAAGATCGACACCCCTATCGGTCCCTACAACCCGGACTGGGCGTTCGTCACCGAACGTGACGAAAAACTCTACTTCGTCCGAGAGACCAAGAGTACGTTGGATAGCGAAGAACGGCGCACGAAGGAAAACCAGAAAATCCTGTGTGGCCGGAAACACTTCGAAACCCTTGAGGCGGATTTTGATGTGGTGACTTCGCTTTCTGAGGTAAAGATGTGATGAAGGGGAGGCGGTCATGAAGATGACTACAAAATGGCTTTCAGCGAATGATGAGGCGGCTGGTGTAAGACCGGATATCCTTGAGGGTAGGCTATGAAGCTCAACCGTGCAAAGATAAAGAATTTCCGCCTATTGCGCGATGTCGAGTTTTTCCTCGAAGAGAAGACAACGGTTATTGTTGGCCGGAACAATAGTGGAAAGACATCCTTCTCAGAGGTTATTCGGCGGTTTACTTCTGACAAGAATGCGACGTTCCAGATTCAGGACTTTTCGATCGAGTGTTATGACGAATTTTGCACGGCGTTTGGGGCGAAAATAGACGGAAAAGAAGAACCGGATATTCGCGCACTTCTCCCTTTATCGAATTGAGCTTGTATTTTCGCTATGACCCGAAGCAACCACAGCTCGGGCCGCTTGGGGAGTTCGTCGTCGATCTTGACATGGACTGTGATGAAGCCCTTGTGGTCATGCGTTTCGAACCCCTAGATGGTGCAGTCGACCGACTGTTTGATGGGCTTCCACAGCAGAAAATTAGTGATGAGACGCGAACGGTGTTTTTTCGGGAAATGGCCGCACGTGTTCCCAATCTCTATGGTATTAAGGTCTGGGCGGTAGATCCAAACGATGCGGAAAACTGTAAGGAGAGCACACAAGCGACTGTCCGGAGCTTGTTGAAGACAGGCTTCATCAACGCTCAACGTGGCCTTGACGACATAACTACTCGGGAAAGTGACGTCCTTGCCAAAGTGCTGGAGGGGCTGTTCAGCACTGCATCACTGGAAACGGCGGACGAAAAGGAGCGCATGATTGCAGAGCAGCTTGAAGCAGCTGTACGTACGATTCAGGAAAGTATCGACGGTGACTTTCGCGGCCAGTTGCAACAATTGCTGCCTACATTGCAAACCCTTGGTTACCCCGGACTGGGCGGTTCTGAGTTAACAACGGAAACGACGCTGGACGTGCGCCGTTTGCTGACGAACCATACGAAGATCCGATACGAAGGTTATAGTGGCGTACTTTTGCCTGAGTCCTACAACGGGCTCGGTATGCGTAATTTGATATTCATTCTGCTGCAGGTTGTCAGCTTCTATCGCGAGTTCCGTGCGCAGGCACATTCCATCGGGGTCCATCTCGTATTTATCGAAGAACCAGAAGCCCATTTGCATCCTCAGATGCAGGAGGTATTCATTCGCCAGATTGGGACAATCGTTGATAAGCTGAATAAGGAGCATGAGAAAGACCCAAAATGGCCCGTACAGTTTCTAGTCTCCACTCACTCCTCCCACATCGCGAACGAAGCTCGTTTTGAGGCAATTCGCTATTTTTTGCCTTCACCGGCTAACGACGAAGCGACTATCTGGAAAACCACAATCAAGGACTTGAGACAGGGAATGTCGGGCACATCGCCCAAAGACAAAGAGTTTTTGCACCAATATCTTACCCTGACGCGCTGCGATTTGTTCTTCGCGGACAAAGCTATTTTAATCGAAGGCACCAGCGAAAGGTTGATGCTGCCGGTCATGATCGATAAACGCGACCAGGCAGATACATCGGGGCCGCAACTTCGCAGCCAGTACCTGACCATCATGGAAGTTGGCGGTGCCTATGCGCACAAATTCTTCGATCTACTCAAATTCCTCGAATTGCATGCGCTGGTTGTTACCGATCTTGATCCCGTCGTTGAGCCGGGCGGGATGAAGTGTCTGGTTCATGAGGCCAAGGCAACCAGCAATGCCTGCATCAACGCATGGTTTAATGGCGGTTCCTGTGCTCCAAACGACTTGATTGAAAAGCCAGAAGCTGAGCGTATTAAAGGGCGAGTAAGGCTTTCGTATCAGTGTCGGGAAGTGGATGGCGGGCCCTGCGGAAGAACTTTCGAAGACGCCTTCTTGCTCGCAAATGCAGATAAATTCGGAGTGCACGGCGATACATCAAAAGCCCTCGCTACGGATGCTAAAGAGAAAGCTGAGTCCTTCAAGAAAAGCGCCTTCGCATTGCGGTACGCAATAGATGATACGGATTGGGAAACGCCGACTTATATTAGTGACGGTTTAAACTGGCTCGCTGCTGGGATCGTTCCTCCGGCCAAAGCGCCCACTGCCCCGGCAGATGCTGTCGATTTACCCGGCGATGTGGAGGCTCCTGCGCATGGTTGAACCGGTCATACTTTCGCCTGCCGAGGAAGCCAGCGAACGCGCACTCGCTGCAGTTCGTAAAGCCATTGAGGAGGAGAAAAGCTTCAAGCTGGAGGCAGGTGCGGGAGCTGGAAAAACCTATTCCTTGGTAAAAGCCCTTCAATACCTGATTCAACGGGAAGGTAACCGCCTTCCCCGTCTTAATCAGCGCATCGCGTGTATTACTTTTACCAATGTTGCAAGAGATGAAATAGAGGGGCGCACAGATCGTAACCCCGTAATTCATTGCGACACGATTCATGCATTCTGTTGGTCGGTAATTTCGGGCTTCCAGGCCCAATTGCGTTCTCACCTGCCTGAGTTGGAGGGTTGGGCTGATGATCCATGGGCAGATCGATTAGCAGAGGCTGGAGGAACAGGGACCCGATCGATTGAATATACGCTCGGCTATCGAGGGATCACGGACGAGGCGATTTCAATCCATCACAATGATGTTCTGCCGCTGACTATCAAACTGCTCAGCTATGAGAAGTTCAGGAATATATTTCGCTATCGATATCCAATCATTCTGATCGACGAATATCAGGACACTGATGCTGGCTGGATAGCGACGATAAGGGAACATTACATTGGAAAAGATGAGCCGCCGCTGTTCGGATTCTTTGGCGATCATTGGCAGAAGATTTACGGGAACGGTTGCGGTGAGCTGGTTGATGCGGCAATCACGGAAATCGGGAAGGAAGCTAATTTTCGATCTGTTTCCGCCATCGTTGACTGCCTCAATCGAATGAGGCCCGAGCTGAAGCAATTTGTGGTCGATCCGGAAGCGTATGGCGAGGTGCGCGTATTTCATACGAACGGATGGTCAGGACAGCGCCTGAAGGGGGCGCACTATGGTGGCGATCTGCCAGACAATGATGCTAACAATGCGCTGACCGCAGTGAAGGCACGTCTTACCGAAGCGGATTGGGATTTATCGGCCGGACAGACCAAAATCCTGATGCTCACGCACCGCGCATTGGGGAAGCAGCAGGGCTACAGCAGCTTGCCCACGGTGTTTCGGGACAATAACTCCTTCACAAAGAAGGAGCAGCCACATATTGCATTCTTTGTCAATCATTTGGAACCTGCCTGCCGTGCTTTTGCCGGTAAACGTTACGGAGAAATGTTTGCGGCATTAGGGGCGAACAAAAGTTATCTCTTGAAGGCCGGCGACAAGAAGCGCTGGTCTGAATCTATGCGGCGCCTGATCGAATTGCGTGAGACTAGCAGCATTGCCGATGTAGTTGCGCATTTACGCGAAACCAAGATTCCTCGACTTTCAGATGCGGCTGAGAAGCTGGAGCTGCGGCTTGAAGCGTTTGATCCGGCGTCAGGCGAGGAAATATCCCGTTCACTGAGGGAGCTTCAGAAACTGCATGAGGTTCCGTATCAAGAGATCATCTCTGTAACGAACTATCTTGATGGACACTCACCGTTCGAGACCAAACACGGAGTCAAAGGCGCTGAGTTTGAGAATGTTCTAGTTGTCATAGGGCGCGGCTGGAACAAATATAATTTCGGTAAAATGCTCGAAAACGTACCCAATCGAGACACTCTGAACGAAAAGGATCGCGCTGCCTTTGAGGAGAACAGGAATTTGTTTTACGTTGCATGCTCAAGACCAAAAAGACGACTGGCTCTATTGTTTACCCAAGAACTCACTACCGGAGCCTTTAAAACGGTAGAGGATTGGTTTGGGGCAGGAAATATAAAAAATGTGCTGGGATAATTGTGAAAATCCTTCATACCCTGGATTGGGCAGAAAGAGAGGAGCATGGAAGGTCGAGCACAGATATATGAACACGCGCTTAAACGAGACAGTATGTGATTAGTCAGAAGAGAGGTTCTTTTGTAGATATTCTCAATGCTCTGGACCGCGGTGTGACCGTAGTTACCGGAAACAAACGTTTGGCGGGTGTCACTCGCCATGCCTTTGAACAAGCGGCGATAGACAAAGGCCTCAAAGTCTGGCCAACCCCGGACGTATTGCCCTGGACTGCCTGGTTGCAGAGGGTATGGGAAGAGGCCGTGGTTTCGGGGGGCGCGCCGGCGCCTGAACTCTTGCTCACATCCCAGCAGGAACAGCGCATATGGGAAGGCATCATTACTGAGAGCTTGGCGGATCAGCCATTACAACAGGTGACTGGGACGGTGCGTCGGGCGCAGGAAGCGTGGCAGTTGATGCAATCGTGGCGCTTATCATTGAATAACGCAGCATTTCGTTACAACAGTGACAGTGCGGCATTTTGGAAATGGGCGTCGAGATTCGAGGCCAGGTGTACGGAGAAAGGCTGGTTGCCCATCGCTCGTCTTTCAGACGAACTTCAGCGCAGCATTCAGGCGGGTGACTTGGCTACGTCTATGGAACTGATGTTGATCGGGTTCGATGAGCTGACACCACAACAGCAGTCGTTGTTGCAAACGCTGGCCGAGTCAGGCTGTGATATACGTTGGATGCAACTCGCAGGCAAGGAGAGTCAGGCAGTAAAAATCGGGTGCGTTGATGTGCGTGCAGAAGCCGCAACCATGGCTCGCTGGGTTAGGCAGCAGCTCGACGAGAATCCGGAGGTGGAGATCGGCGTCGTTGTTCCGGAACTTGCATCACAACGGGATATCGTGATTCATGCGCTTGATGAGGTCTTGGTCCCGCATGCATTACAGCCGGGGCGTCAATCTGTTGCACGTCCCTATAACATTTCGCTCGGTCCGCCGCTGAGTGCGTATCCTATTATCGGCACTGCACTGAAACTGCTCGGCCTATTGGCGCCGACGAATAGTCTGGAAGATGTGGGTAGTTTGCTTCGTTCACCCTTCATTGCAGGGTGGGAACATGAAGCCAGTGCTCGTGCATTACTGGATGGGCGATTGCGGGAAACAGGTGAACTAAGCGTGGCGTTGAAGACGCTACGCTATCACGCATCACAAACCAATAAGCCATATTCATGCCCGGTACTTGCAGAAAATCTTGATGCCTGGATTAAGGCGGCGCGGGATTGCCCGCGTACTGATAGCCCGGGACAGTGGTCAGAGCGATTTGCGGGTTTATTAAAAGTCATTGGATGGGCGAGTGGGCGTCCATTGTCAAGTGAAGAGTACCAGGCCGCGGAGGCATGGCGAGAACTCTTGGGCACTTTTGCATCACTGGAGCCGGTAGCGAAGTCGATGGATGCATCCACGGCGATGGCTCAACTACGGCGCATGGCCGGGGAACGAACGTTTCAGCCACAAACCGGGGCGGTACCGGTACAGGTGCTGGGGATACTCGAGGCCAGCGGGCTCCAGTTTGATTGCCTTTGGATTATGGGTCTTCATGACGGCACCTGGCCAGCACCCCCGCGACCGAATCCGTTCATCCCGTTGCCTTTGCAGCGGGACGCCGGACTACCGCATTCAAGTGAGGAGCGCGAGTTACACGTGTCGCGCACGATGACTCGTCAGATGTTGACCAGTGCGGGCGAGGTGGTTGTGAGTTTTCCGCAGCGCAGTGGTGATGAGGAACTGCGGCCTAGTCCTCTTATTGCTGATCTCCCTATCGTGGATCCGGAAGCCTTACATTTGTGGACAGCTCCAACATGGAGGGATGGCGTTCACCTCAGTGCCAGGTTAACCACGTTGGAGGAAGATCCCGCACCGTCCCTGGAGAATGAAGAAGTCAGTGGCGGCAGCGCGGTTTTCAAACTCCAGGCCGCGTGTCCATTTCGCGCCTTAGTGGAACTGCGGTTGGGCGCGCGTGCACTAAGACAAGCGGACATTGGGTTGGATGCCATGGCCCGAGGTTCATTGATGCACCGTGTTCTCGAGAAAGTGTGGCACGCATTAGACTCACACGCGCAGCTCGTTGCCATGGATGCCACGCAGCTCGAAGCCTTGGTTAACACGATGGTGGGCGAGGCGATAGAAGAAATAGCCAATAGGTATCCACAAACATTCACTGGGCGCTTCCGAGAAATGGAAGCCGATCGTCTGTGTCGGCACGTGCTGGAATGGTTGGCGTTGGAGAAACAACGTATGCCGTTTCGTGTTGTAGAGAAGGAGGAGAAACACGAAGCGACTGCCGGAGGGGTCCGTGTTCAGCTGAAAATCGACCGCATCGATGAACTGGACGATGGCCGCCAGATTGTGATTGATTACAAAACCGGCGAGGTAAAACCCGCTCAGTGGTTTGGGGAACGACCCGACGAGCCACAACTGCCGCTCTACAGCATGGCGGTTGACGGTGATATTGCCGGCGTACTATTCGCGCAAGTGAAGGCGGGTGGTATGGCATTCAATGGAGTCGCTGAAAACGACGGGCTTGCGCCTGGCGTGAAGTCCTATGAAAGCCTGAAGCAGACACGCGAAGCGAACTCGTGGTCGGAGGTGCTACACGATTGGCGGGCAACGATGGATAGTCTGGGTGAGACTTTTCGCAATGGAGAAGCATCGGTGGATCCGAAGCAGTATCCGGTCACCTGCACCTACTGTGAGCTCAAACCATTGTGTCGTATCAATGAATTGACCGTATTGGATGGCGAGTCTTCCGAAACGGAGGAAGCTCATGGGTAAATTGGCATGAGTGAACAGAAAAGAATAGCCGATCAAGAAGCACGCTCACGCGCGCTCGATCCATCAACATCGTTCATTGTTCAGGCGCCGGCGGGTTCAGGGAAAACGGGGTTGCTTACCCAACGGTTTCTCGTACTGCTGACAGGTGTCGACGCGCCGGAAGAGATAGTCGCGATTACGTTTACTCGTAAAGCGGCAGGTGAGATGCGCCAACGGATATTGGAGGCATTGGAGCGCGCCAAGAGTGATCAGCCGCCAGAGAAGGATCATGAAAGACATACCTGGGAGCTTGCCCAGCGAGCACTGATACGAGACAAGGAACAGGGATGGCAGTTGCTGGATAATCCGGCGCGCCTGCGCATCCAGACCATCGACTCCCTCTGCACGACATTGGCAAGGCAGATGCCTATCCTCTCCCGATTTGGTTCGGTGCCGGCCATTGCCGAAGATGCCGAACCCCTCTATCTCGAGGCGGCCAGGAACACCATTGCAGAGTTGGAATCTGGCGCCGAATGGTCGGATGCCATCGCGCACCTGGTACAGCATCTGGATAACCGGCTGGATAAATTGCAGGGTCTGATTTCGACCATGCTTGCCCGGCGTGATCAATGGTTGCGTCACGTTGCCGACCCAGACCACCCAGGGCTGGAACGGGAAAACCTGGAAGCGGCTATGGCCCGACTGGTTATTGATGCGCTGGGTGAACTGGCAAGGCATGTGCCCGAGACCTGCGGGCCGGAACTGATCGAGTTGGCCCAGTTCGCTGCGAGTAATCTGGAAGGTATGGATTCACCGATTGTCGTTTGCGCTGATCTCCAGAGACTGCCAGGACTGCAGGTGATGGATCGCGCACAGTGGGAAGGACTTGCGGAATTATTGTTGACCAAGGAGGGTACCTGGCGGAAGAGCCTGACGAAGAATCAGGGATTCCCTGCGCCGAGTAGCACGAAGAATAAAGACGACAAGGCCCGCTTTACTGAGATGAAGCAGCGTATGGGAACGCTGTTGGAGTCATTGCAAGGTGACGATGTATTTCGTGAACAGTTGGCTTTGTTGCGAGAGTTACCACCTCATCAATATACTGATAGTGAATGGGAGACCTTACAGGCCCTGGTTGAACTGTTGCGCATAGCGGCAGCTCACCTGGAACTCGTGTTCAGTGAACAAGGTCAGGTGGATTTTCCCGCTTTGGCCCGGGCAGCCATTCAGGCACTGGGTGAAACCGAAGCGCCAACGGACCTTGCACTGGCTCTGGACTATCGTATTCGTCACTTATTGATGGACGAGTTTCAGGATACTTCGTTCAATCAGTACGAATTGCTCAAGCGATTGACGGCCGGATGGCAGCCGGAGGATGGTCACACCTTGTTCGTGGTGGGTGATCCCATGCAGTCCATTTATCGTTTCCGCGAAGCGGAAGTGGGGTTGTTTCTCGCTGCAAGAGAACACGGGATTGGTCAGGTGCCGCTTGAGTTTCTCCGTCTCGCGGTCAATTTCCGCTCGCAACAGGGGATCGTCGACTGGATCAATCAACACTTTCCGGACGTACTGCCGGCAGATGACAACGTTACCGGTGGTGCCGTGTCCTATGCACCGTCAACAGCCTTTCACCCGCAATTGACAGCGGATGCCGTTACCATCTATCCATCGCTCGTCCATTCATCGTTAAAACGCGATGATATCGCTGAGGCACGCCAGGTCGTCTCGATTGTCCAGCAGGCAAAGACAGAGCACCCGGACGGTACGACGGCAATTCTTGTTCGGGGCCGCACTCATCTGGTGGCGATTGTTGAGCAGCTCCAAAAGGCGAATCTCCGTTTTCAGGCCGTAGAAATCGAGCGATTAGCACACCGGCCTGTTGTGCAGGATCTGCTGGCGCTGACGCGGGCATTGAGCCATATCGGTGATCGCATCGCGTGGTTGGCAGTGCTTCGTGCACCGTGTTGTGGGTTGACACTCGAAGATCTTTACACCTTGGCAGGAGACGATTCCAGTCGATCAATTATCGATTTGCTTCATCAAGAGCAGCGCATAGAACAACTGAGCGAAGATGGCCGAAGCCGTATCGCCCGAGTGTTGCCTGTCCTGGATACGGCGCTTTCAGAACAGGCACGGTGTTCCCTACGGAGCGGCGTGGAAGGGGTGTGGATCGCGCTCGGTGGCCCTGCCTGTGTGGCTGACGAAACCGATCTGGAAGATGGAGAAGTGTACTTTCAATTACTCGAAAAACTTGGCAGTGCAGGGGATGTGCCGGATATCCATGAGTTGAACAAACAGGTTGAACAGCTCTTTGCTTTACCCGATGTGGAAGCGAACGATTCTCTTCAGCTCATGACCGTTCATAAAGCCAAGGGGCTGGAGTTCGATACGGTGATCATGCCTGGACTTGGTCGTATCCCGCGGCATGATGACGAGAAGTTGTTGCATTGGTTAGAGCGTGGTCGTGGGTCAGGCGATAGTGACCTTCTTCTTGCACCAATTAGCGCACAGGGCGAGGACAAGAACCCGATGGCGGCATACCTGCAGCGATTAGATAAAGTGAAGGGACGTTTTGAAGATGGTCGTTTATTGTATGTTGCCGCGACCCGGGCAAAGCAACGACTGCACCTTTTGGGGCATGTTGGGCTTCAGGAAAAGGACGGTGAACTTGAGTTAAAGGATCCACCCAAAGATTCACTTTTGGCGCGCCTGTGGTCTGTTGTAGAAAATGATTTCCAGTCTCTTCTTGCCGAGCGCGATGTCGAAACACAGTTACCGGATTATGCGATTGAACCGGTAGTCCACACCTCTGTGCGAACACGGTTGGCGCTAGACTGGTCACTGCCAACCCCGCCGGAATCCATTCAGGTGGCTGAAACAACTGTGGAGAGTGTAGTAGGCGAGTTGATAGAGTTCGGTTGGGCAGGAGAGACTGCGCGGCACGTTGGTACTGTAGTGCATCGATTGCTTCAACACATAGGGACAATGGGTATTGACCATGTTGAGGCAGACGACTTGCGCCGGTTTGAGCAGGTTGGTCGTAAAATGCTGGCACGCCTGGGAGTGCCGGAGGCACGTCTCAAAGTTGCACTTGAAGAGATAGGTTCAGCTCTGCAGGCTGCGCTAGAAGATGAGCGGGGCCGGTGGATTTTGAGTGGACTGCACGAAAAAGCGAGCTGTGAGCTGGCGTTGAGTAGCAAACGAGACGACGGCATAGACCACATGGTTATCGATCGGACATTCGTGGACAAGCATGGCACGCGCTGGATCATCGATTACAAAACAGGTGCACACACCGGTGGTGGTATTGAAGAGTTTCTTGATCGAGAGCAGGAACGCTATCGTCAACAGTTGGAACGTTACGCAAGCATCATGAGTAAGATGGAAGAAAGACAGATTCGACTAGGGCTGTATTTCCCGCTGCTAGGGGGGTGGAGAGAGTGGTCATTTCCTACGAACTAAGCATGGATTGAAATTTATGGCTACGACTCTTTACTGGCACGACTATGAGACTTTCGGTATCGATCCCAAGCGAGATCGCCCTGCCCAGTTTGCTGGGCTACGCACCGACGAGGCGCTCAATGAAGTGGGTGAGCCGCTGGTTATCTACTGTAAACCGGCGCAGGATGTCCTGCCTCACCCGGAGGCCTGCCTACTCACCGGTATTACACCGCAGCTGGCGGAGGCGCAGGGTATTCCGGAGCCAGAGTTCATTGCCCGCATTCACGATGAGTTGGCACAGCCGGGAACCTGCGGTGTGGGTTACAACACCTTGCGATTTGACGATGAGGTGACCCGTCATACGCTCTACCGCAATTTCTACGATCCCTACGCCCGCGAGTGGCAGCAGGGCAATTCGCGTTGGGACCTTATCGACCTGGTGCGCATGACCTGCGCCCTGCGACCGGACGGAATAGAATGGCCTGTACATGACGATGGCAGGCCCAGTTTTCGACTCGAAGATCTGGCTGCAGCCAACGGTATCGGCCACGAGTCTGCCCATGATGCGCTATCCGACGTACGTGCAACCATTGGATTGGCACGCCTGATACGTGACCGGCAACCACGCCTCTATGATTGGCTCTTTCAGCTTCGCAATAAACATAGAGCGTCTGAACAGTTGGACCTGGTTGGGCACGAGTCCGTTTTACACACCTCACGTATGTACTCATCAGAGACTGGTTGCACAACCCTGATCATGCCATTGGTTGGTGAGCCAGGTAACAATAACAGCGTACTGGTCTACGATTTGCGTCACGATCCAGGGCCTTTTATGGAATTGGACGAGGAGGGTCTCCGTGATCGTCTGTTCACCCGGGCCGAGGATTTGCCAAAAGGTGTGGAGCGGCTACCGGTTAAATCCGTGAAAATCAATAAGTGTCCGGCCCTTGCACCCCGGAAGACGCTCGATGAATCAACTGCCGAGCGTATCGCAATCGATCTGGATGCCTGTGCCCGGCATTGTGAACTATTGAGTGCGGACAAGGGCTTCATGCGGCGAGTAGCACAAGCGTACAGCAGCAGGGAATTCAGCTCTGCCGGAGATGTCGATCTCGCGCTGTATGATGGTTTCCTCAGCGATGCAGATCGTCCACTACTGGCCAGGGTGCGTGACGCCTCGAAGCATGAGCTCGCACAAACACGTTTCGATTTTCAAGATAAGCGGTTACCAGAACTATTGTTCCGCTACCGCGCACGAAATTGGCCAGAGACTTTGTCGCTCGAGGAGGGACAACGTTGGGAGCAATTTCGCCGACATCGAATCCATGATGAGGATGGGGGTGGCAGTATTACCCTTGCGGGGTATCAAGAGTGTATTGCACTGTTACGGGATGAGTGTGTAGACGATGCAGATGCTCAGCGGATACTGGATGCAATGGATGAATGGGCAGTGGGAGTGCTCATATAAAATTGAATCCCCTGGGTAGCTGAACCTGATAATGTCTTTCGGAAAACACAAATGGACTTTTCCCGCACGCTTCCGAGCCGGTGCCTATGGCTGGAAGGCGTCGAGATTAGCATGTCAGCGCCTTCGCGAGGCCGTCACCGAGATCAAAAAGGTCACAAAGAAAGATCCAGTTCTTGGTGCCGAAGGTGCTGTCCGTCTGATGGAAAAGGTCTGGCCGGCGCTGGAGCATGTCGATAGCTCCAGCGGCGCCCTGGGCTCGGCTGTCAACAAGACGCTGGATACGTTGATACCGATTATCGTCAACGCGCCTGCTGACGACAAGATCCGCAACAAATGGCTCGACCGGCTCTGGCGGGCGATTGAGGATGATGGTGTCGACTACCTTGGGCCGGTCGGTGACAGGTGGGGCGAGATCTGTGGTTCGGTGGAAGTCGCTGGGCGATGGGCCGATGATCTGGTTTCCACGCTGAGCTCCTGTTGGTCGGATCCAAATCCAGGTCGCTATTTCCACGGCGCCACGGCGTGTCTGTCCTGTCTGCTGGTGGCTAGCCGCCATGAGGAGCTGCTCAAACTGTTGGAATTGGCCCGATATCCGTCCTGGCACTACCGGCGCTATGGCGTCGAGGCGCTTTTGGCCCTGGGCAGGAAGGCGGAGGCTGTCCAGTATGCCGAGGCCTCGCGGGGACTGAACCAGCCGGATTCAGTGATCGACCAGGCTTGCGAGGAGATCCTGATCTCGTCCGGCCTGCACGAGGAAGCTTATCAGCGTTATGGATTGAGCGCCGCGGTGGGTAATTCCTACATCGCCCGGTTTCGCGCAGTCGCGAAGCGCTATACCATGAAGGCCCCGTCAGAGATCCTGGCCGACCTCATCGCCACCACGCCGGGAGAAGAGGGCAAGTGGTTCGCCACGGCCAAGGAACTCAAGCTTTATGATCTGGCGTTGGAGCTTGCGAACCGGACCCCCTGTGATCCGAAAACACTGACAAGAGCGGCAAGAGATTACGTAGATACAGAACCGGCATTTGCGCTCGGTTCCGCTATGGCTGCGCTTCGCTGGTTGAGTGAGGGCTGGGGTTACGAGGTGACCAGCGGCGATGTGGTGGATGCCTATGATCGGGCGATGGATGCCGCAGCCAGGTTGAATAAAGTTGACGAGGTAACAGACCAGATTAGGCAGCTCATCGAGTCGAATGCGAGTGCTTCAGTGTTGTTCGTTCGACAGTCTTTGCACGGACGCATGCGCACGCCTCTTTCATCGGTTAATGAGATGTGACTGCATACGAATTATGAATCATGAGTGTGGAGACACTTTGGTAAAAAAGAACCAATCTGCGTTCCACCCACGTTCCACCCACGTTCCACTGGCGTTCCACAAAAGGGACATTCAGAGACAATGATAGACAACGGGATGAAATTATAAGCATAAAAAAAGCCCTGTAGAAACAGGGCCTTCCATCACTTCTGGTAGTCTGTGATGGTTTTTTGATTTGGTGCCGAGGAGAGGACTTGAACCTCCACTGGGTTTCCCCAACTAACACCTGAAGCTAGCGCGTCTACCAATTCCGCCACCTCGGCTTTTCCTTGATCAAACAGACGCCTGTAGGCGTGTTCAATCTCAGAGGTCGCGAACTTTACAGCGACATTTACTGCTTGTCAACGGTACAATGGGGGAATTATATGTCAAATCAGGAAATGGTCAGTGACAAAGAGGAAACAAGGTAAATCGGCGCGCGAGCAGGATCCCCATCGTACCCGCGAATCGAAGAAGTATGACAATCCCATTCCCAGCCGTGAATTCATCATGGGCGTGCTGGAGAAGCAGGGTGTGCCCATGTGGCGGGATGAACTGGCTGCCAGCCTCAACCTGACCAGTGATGATGATCTGGAGGCCCTGCGCCGTCGGCTAAACGCCATGGAGCGGGATGGCCAGCTGGTGAGAAACCGCCGCGGAGCTTTATGCCTGGTCAACGCCAAGGATCTCATCGCCGGGCGTGTGATCGGACACGCAGACGGATTCGGTTTTCTCAAGCCTGATGAGGGTGGTGACGACCTGTTTCTCACTCCACGCCAGATGCGCCAGGTGCTGCATGGGGACCGTGCAGTGGTTCGGGTAGTGGGCGTGGATCATCGTGGCCGCAAAGAGGGCGCGGTGGTCGAGGTTCTGGAGCATGCCAACCGCCAGGTAGTGGGACGTCTCTATACAGAGACCGGTGTCGGTTTTGTGGTACCGGACAACAAGCGCATCAACCAGGACATTGTGGTGCCGGAAGCCGGGCAGGGTGGAGCGGGCCATGGTCAGATGGTAGTGGCCGAGATCGTCGAGCAGCCCACCAAACGCAGCCAGCCTGTCGGTCGTGTGGTCGAGGTGCTGGGTGATCACATGGCCCCGGGAATGGAGACCGACGTGGCCATCCGTACCCACGATCTGCCGGTGGAGTGGCCCGAAGAGGTGGAAGCAGAAATTGCTGGGCTGGGCGCTGAAGTGCCTGAAGCTGCCAAAAAGGGCAGGGTGGATCTGCGTAAACTGCCCCTGGTAACCATCGATGGAGCTGATGCACGGGATTTCGATGATGCTGTTTACTGTGAGGCCAAACCCAAAGGCTGGAAGCTGCTGGTCTGCATAGCCGATGTTTCGGCCTATGTTGTACCCGGTAGTGCACTGGATCAGGAGGCGCGTCTGCGGGGCAACTCGGTCTACTTCCCTGATCGCGTCATACCCATGCTGCCTGAAGTGCTCTCCAATGGGCTCTGTTCCCTCAATCCAGAGGTGGACCGCCTCTGTATGGTGTGTGAGCTCTTTATAGATAAAGAGGGCAAGATTGCACGGTCCAGCTTTTACGAGGGGGTGATGCGCTCCCATGCGAGGCTTACCTATGACCAGGTGGCCGAGATGCTGGTGGAAGGGGAGCCTGAACTCTGCGAACAGTACGCAGACCTGTTGCCACACCTGCATGAACTCTACGCCCTCTACCAGATATTGCATGGCTCGCGCAGTGTGCGCGGGGCTATTGATTTTGATACCACCGAGACACGCATCTTGTTCAACAAGGAGCAGAAAGTGGACAAGGTGGTCCCCATGATCCGCAATGATGCCCACAAGATCATCGAAGAGTGCATGCTGGCTGCCAACGTGGCCTCTGCCCGTCTGCTGATCCGCAAAAAGCAGCCGGGGCTGTATCGCATTCACGATGGGCCAAAGGCGGAAAAGCTGATCGATCTCAAGGAGTTTCTGGGCGAGCTGGGCCTGGGCCTTGGTGGAGGGACCAAGCCCACAGCCAAGGACTATGCCGATCTTCTGGATTCGGTCTCGGGCCGTCCGGACCGGCACCTGATCCAGACCGTACTGCTGCGCTCCATGACCCAGGCGGTCTACAGCTCTGAAAACAGTGGCCATTTCGGCCTGGCATTTCCCGCGTACTCCCATTTCACCTCGCCCATCAGGCGTTACCCTGACCTGGTGGTGCATCGGGCGATCAAGCACCAGGTAAGCGGGCTGGGAGCCGATGAGTTCGTCTACTCACCGACTGAACTCCAGGGGCTGGGCGATAGCTGTTCGGCAACCGAGCGAAGGGCGGATGAGGCGACCCGTGACGTGGTCTCGTGGCTCAAGTGTGAATATATGATGGATAAGCTGGGCGAGTCGTTCAACGGCATCATCACCAGCGTCACATCCTTTGGAATCTTCGTCGAGCTGGAAGAGATCTATGTCGATGGTTTGGTGCACATCACCGCCCTGGACAACGATTACTACCATTTCGACCCGGTAGGGCACCGCCTTGCAGGTGAGAGGACCGGTAGGGTCTACCGTCTTGGTGACCAGGTGAGAATCAAGGTTGCTGCGGTCAATCTCGATGACAGAAAGATCGATTTCGTACTGGAAGGTGAGGGCAGCGAAGGGGAGTCCGCAGAGCGTAAACCCAGGCGCAGCCGTTCCCGTGGTGGCAAAAAACGCAGGCCGGAATCCGGATCTGAGAATCGTGGTGGAGACCAGCAGAAGGGTAGCCGGAAGGAGGGGGAAAAGGCCTCCAAAAAGCCCCGCAAGCGTAAAAAGCCGAAGAAACCTGCTACTCAAAGCAAAGACAAGGGAAAACAGAATAAGGATGCGAAGCGTGGTCCCCGCAAGAGCCGTAAATAGAGCTGTATTGAAAGTAATATCAGTGACAACGGCCGGGGTGATTTCATGAGCGAGAGTCAACTGGTGGCGGGGGTCCACAGTGTTCGTACAGCCCTCAAACATGGCGCCGGTTCAGTGCTTGAGGTCTGGGTCGAGGCCCGTCGGCGCGACCGCAGAATCAAAGAGGTGATCGGACTGGCAAAAGCCGCTGGTGTGCGTATTGCACAGGTGAGCAGGGAGGAGCTGGATACCCTGGTGCCCGGAGCCAATCACCAGGGGGTGGTGGCACGTACAGAGGTGCCTGCCGCCCTGGGTGAGGGTGACTTGAAGAAGTTGCTTCAAGATTCAGATAAACCAGCATTTCTTCTTATTCTCGATGGCGTTCAAGACCCCCATAACCTGGGGGCATGCCTGCGCAGTGCCGATGCCGCAGGTATACAGGCTGTGATTGCGCCCAAAGACCGCTCAGCGGGTTTGACGCCCACCGCATGCAAGGTTGCCTGCGGGGCGGCAGAGACAGTCCCTTTTATACAGGTGACCAACCTGGCCAGGGTTCTGCGCTGGCTCAGTGAGGAGCTTGGCGTCTGGCTGGTAGGTACGGCCGGTGAAGCAGAGTCCGAGCTGTTCGAGGTGGATCTGAAAGGCCCGTTGGCAATGGTTATGGGAGCTGAAGAGAAAGGGATGCGTCGTTTGACCCGTGAAGCCTGCGATCAGCTTGTAAAACTGCCCATGGCGGGATCTGTCGAGAGCCTCAACGTCTCTGTTGCTGCAGGGATCTGCCTGTTCGAGGCGGTTCGTCAGCGCCGTACCGGTTAACAAACCGGGTGGCGGGAGGCATATCTCCCGGAGCCCTCCCACGCGAACTGCCTAACCCTCTAGTTCGAAAAAGAAAATCCACCGTTGCACGGGATTTCAGGGCGATGTAGAATGCGCGGCTTCCTGGCATGGGAGGAACTCCTGTGCCGAACCCTTGCCTCATCACATTACGTGGGAGGCTGTATTAATCCGTAAGGGGATACAATGAGACATTACGAAGTTGTTTTCATGGTCCATCCGGACCAGAGTGAGCAGGTTCCCGGTATGATCGATCGCTATCGTTCGACCATCCAGGGTAACGGTGGCACCATCCACCGCCTGGAAGACTGGGGCCGTCGTCAGCTCGCTTATCCGATCCAGAAACTGCACAAGGCACACTACGTGCTCATGAACATCGAGTGCGACAGCGATACCCTCGCTGAGCTGGAAAATGCTTTCCGTTTCAATGATGCAGTGCTGCGTAACATGGTTCTCGCACAGAAAGCCGCTGTCACCGAAGCCTCACCGCTGGTCAAGCAGGACGACAGAGAAGAGTCGCCCCGCGCTGCTGCAAGCGAAGAGCCTGCTGCCGCACCTGCACCTGCACCTGCTGCAAGCGAAGAGCCTGCTGCCGCACCTGCTGCTGCGGAAGAGACTCCAGCAGAGAAAGCTGAATAAGCATTGATGAAGTTCAGGACCGCCGCGGCGGTCTCATCCAGATTTATTGAGGGATAAACATGTCACGTTATTTTCGTCGCAGAAGATATTGCCGTTTCACCGCTGAAGGCATCACCGAGATCGATTACAAGGATCTCAACCTGCTGAAGCCCTATGTCAGCGAGACCGGTAAAATCGTGCCCAGCCGTATCACGGGCACCAAGGCTAAATACCAGCGTCAGCTGGCCACGGCCATCAAGCGGGCCCGTTACCTGGCCCTGCTGCCTTACACCGACGGTCATTGATCTGTCGTTGTTGTCAGGGCGCATGATTGTGCTCTGACTGCTGTTTGACGCTGCCGGAAGAACACGATGCAGGCATTGGCATCACTGGTGATGCAGGGCAGGTTTCAGGCGGTGATGCTGGCTGCGGTTCTGGCCATGCTATCGCTCCTGTTGCCACCAACGAGCATTCTCAGTTCTGCGGTAGTAGCGCTGGTCACGCTGCGCAACGGCCCGGGTTACGGCTTATCGGTCGTACTCATTTCAGGCTTGGCCTTTGGGGCGCTGTCGCTATTGACCATGGGAGGAGTAATGCCCGTTGTCGGGTTTGTCCTTCTGATGTGGTTGCCGATCTGGATTGCGGCAACGCTGTTGCGGTTCAGCCGCTCCCTGGGGATAACAATTCAGGGTGTGCTGATCCTGGGATTGCTGGTCATACTTGCCCAGTACCTGCAAGGGCAGGACCCGGTAGAGCAATGGCGGAATTTGCTTGAACCTTTCACCCAGTCGCTGGTTGAAGCGCAGGTGGTAGAGGAGGGCAAACAGCAGGATCTGATAGAGGTTATGGCCAGGTGGATGCCTGGTGCTGTAGCCGCCGGATTTTTCCTGCAGGTGATGGCGTCGCTTTTCGTGGCGCGCTGGTGGCAGGCGATGCTTTACAACCCCGGTGGGTTCAAGGCGGAGTTTCACCAGCTCAGGATGCCTCGCATTCTGGCAATTATCACGCTGCTGGTGCTGCTGCTTCAGGCCGGAATTGTCGACCTGGGAGTCTTTGCAGACTACCTCGCCATGCTCGTAATGGCGGCGTGGTTTCTACAGGGTCTCTCACTTGCCCACGGTGTATTGGGCAGGATGGGCGCAAACAGCGGATGGCTGGTAGGTATATATTTTCTGCTGATGTTCGCCATGCCACATGCGGTAACCGTACTGGCAGCGGCAGGATTCGCAGATGCTTGGTTTGATTTTAGGGCGCGCCTTCAGGACAAAAACGGTCCTGGAGAGACGAGCTGATGATTTAACACCTGTTCAGGGGTAAATACGATGGATGTCATTCTGTTGGAAAAAGTTGATAACCTTGGTGGCTTGGGCGACAAGGTAAGTGTAAAGCCGGGTTACGGCCGTAACTTCCTTATTCCCGGCGGCAAAGCTGTTGCTGCAACCAAGGCTAATTTGGAAGCTTTCGAGGCGCGTCGCGCAGAACTCGAGACGCAGGCTTCAGAGGCACTGGCTGCCGCTGAAACACGCAAGACCGCAATCGAAGCGTTGAGCGTTACCGTTGCACGCAAGGCTGGTGACGAGGGTCGCCTGTTCGGTTCTGTCGGCACCGGCGATATCGCAGATGCGGTAAACGAGGCTGGCGTTGAACTGGCCAAGCGCGAAGTGCGCCTGCCCGACGGTCCCTTCCACACTACCGGTGAGTACGAAGTGCAGCTGCACCTTCACACCGACGTGGATGCGATCCTGAAGCTGACCGTGGCTGCTGCTGAAGAGTAAGCGGCGCTACCAAGTTGCCGATCGTAAAGAAACCGCTGGGAACCGGCTAATGAGCCGGATCCCAGCGGTTTTCTTTTTCAGGATTGCGGTTTCTTAGACGCGGCCCCTTGCAGCAATGGATTCGCAGGATGGGTAGAGCGTGGCGAAACCCACCGCAATTGCTCTATTGGAGATGTTGGGTTTCATTGCATTAAACCCACCCTACATTTATTCTTTCCTTTCGGATAAACACCAGCCAATTTGGACTTCAATGCAAGAACCGGCCTTTCCCTCTGGCCAGATGCCAGGGAACCAAAACAGTGATGCCCTGCGCGTGCCTCCTCACTCCATTCAGGCGGAGCAGTCGGTGTTGGGTGGGCTCATGCTGGATAACTCTGCATGGGACCAGATAGCGGACAAGGTTGCCGAGGTCGATTTCTACCGTCGGGAGCACCGGCTTGTGTTTCATGCCATTGAAGTCCTTGCAGAGCAGAGCCAGCCCTTTGATGTGATCACCCTCTCCGAAGAGCTGGAGCGCCACAACCAGCTCAATGATGCCGGCGGTCTGGCCTATCTGGGAAGCCTGGCAAAGGATACCCCCAGTGCGGCCAATATCAGGGCCTATGCGGACATCGTTCGTGAGCACTCGGTGATGCGCCAGTTGATCTCGGTAGGTACGGAGATTGCCGACAGCGGTTTTCAGCCTGAAGGGCGAAAGAGTCCAGAATTGCTGGATGAAGCTGAACGCAAGGTGTTCGAAATTGCAGAGCAGGGCAGCCGGGGCAAGGGTGGATTCGAGTCGATCAAATCACTGCTTACCAAGGCGGTGGACAAGATCGAGACCCTGTTCGAGCAGGATGAACCCATTACAGGCCTGAGTACCGGTTTTGCAGACCTCGACGGCATGACCTCAGGTCTCCAGGAAGCCGACCTGATTATCGTCGCCGGACGCCCCTCAATGGGTAAAACCACTTTTTCAATGAATATCGCCGAGAATGTCGCCATCAACAGCGGCAAGCCGGTGGCGGTGTTCAGTATGGAGATGCCGGGCGAATCCCTCTCCATGCGTATGATGTCATCTCTTGGGCGCATTGATCAGCACCGGATACGCACCGGCAAACTGGAGGACGATGAGTGGCCCCGCCTTACCTCCGCTGTGAGTATTCTGGCCGAGGCAAAGCTCTTTATCGACGATACTCCAGCTCTGAGTCCCACAGAGGTGCGCGCCAGGGCGCGGCGCCTGATGAGGGAGCACGGTGAACTAGGCCTGATCATGATCGACTATCTCCAGTTGATGCAGGTCCCGGGGCTATCTGAAAACCGCACCAATGAGATATCGATGATCTCCAGGTCGCTCAAGGCCCTGGCCAAGGAGTTGAACGTACCGGTGATTGCACTCTCCCAGCTCAACCGAAGCCTGGAGCAGCGCACCAACAAGCGCCCGATCATGTCGGATCTGCGTGAATCGGGCGCCATCGAGCAGGATGCCGATATCGTTATCTTCATCTACCGTGACGAGGTCTATAACGAGGACAGTCCGGATAAGGGTATGGCCGAAATCATTATCGGTAAGCAGCGTAATGGTCCTATTGGCAGTCTTAAACTGACTTTCCTCGGCCGCTATACCAAGTTTGAAAACTATATCGATGATGTCTACAGGGACGATTATTGATGGGTCCCCGCGCCCTTATCGATCTCTCAGCTCTTGCCCATAATCTTCGGCGCGCCCGCCGTGCTGCCCCCGGCTGCCGTGTCATGGCAGTAATAAAATCAAACGGCTATGGCCATGGCGTTCTTCGCGCAGCACGGGGTCTTTCCGCTGCTGACGCTTTTGCCGTGGCCAGGGTCAGTGAGGGCATCGAGCTTCGCCGCACTGGTATAGATAAGCAGATCCTAGTTCTGGGTGGGGCTCTTGACGCTGAAGAGCTGGCCCTGGCATCACAATACCGGCTTGAACTGATGGTCCACCATCAAACTCAGCTGAGTCTGCTGGAGCGCCATGACGGGTCCCACAGTGTTCGCTGCTGGCTGAAGGTCGATAGCGGCATGCATCGTCTGGGCTTTCTGCCGGAAGAGGTCGAGAAGGCCTGGCAGCAGCTCTCCGGACTGCCGGTGGTGGAAGGCGACGTAGGCATGGTGACCCATCTTGCCAATGCGGATGACCTTTCTGACAACACCACGGTTTCCCAGCTTGAACGGTTTAAGCCTCTGGCGGAGAAACTGGGCGTTGAGACCAGCATTGCCAACTCTGCAGGCACACTTGGCTGGCCCGATGCCCATGGAGACTGGGTCAGGCCCGGCATCATGCTTTACGGTGCTTCACCCTTTATCAACGGTTCAGCAGACGAAGATGGGCTCAGACCGGTTATGACCCTGGAGAGCCAGCTCATAGCGGTCAAACACCTGCCGGCAGGTTCACCCATCGGTTACGGTGGAACCTGGAGATGCCCGGAGCCAATGTTGGTCGGCGTGGCTGCTGTAGGGTACGGGGACGGCTATCCCAGGCATGCACCATCCGGGACACCGGTGCTGGTAAATGGCAGTCGGGTACCGCTGGTAGGCCGGGTCTCCATGGATATGATCACGCTGGATCTGCGCAGTCAGCCGGATGCCGCCGTGGGCGATACAGTGACCCTCTGGGGCGAAGGATTGCCCGCCGATGAGGTGGCGGCATCTGCAGGTACTATCGCTTACGAGCTTTTTTGCGGAGTAACCCAGCGGGTAAGTTTTATTGAGAAGGGTGCCGAAACAGATGGCTAAGAGTGCCAAGAACGTATACACATGCAGCGCCTGCGGTGGACAGTTTCCCAAGTGGGCGGGACAGTGTGCCGATTGTCAGTCGTGGAACACCCTTGAGGAGATGGCCGCTCCCCAGCCGGCCGGTCGAAACAACAGATTTGCCGGCTATGCCGGCGATGCCAACCAGAGCCTGGTAAGAACACTCTCCGAGGTTCAGGCCGAAGTGCAGAACGGCGAACCCACGGGGACGGGTGAACTCGACCGGGTGCTGGGTGGTGGTTTAGTGCCCGGTTCGGTTGTGTTGATTGGCGGGGATCCCGGTATAGGCAAATCCACGCTGTTGATTCAGACACTGGCGGATTTCTCCAGCAGGTTATCCACCCTCTATGTCAGTGGTGAGGAGTCCCCTGAGCAGATCAGCCTGCGCGCATACAGGCTCGGGCTGCCCCGGGACAACCTGAGGCTGCTCTCGGAGACCTGTATCGAAAGGGTACTCTCTGTCGCCGCTAAAGAGCGGCCCGCAGTGATGGTGATCGACTCTATCCAGACCATCTACACCGAACAGCTACAGTCGGCGCCGGGTTCAGTCGCCCAGGTCAGGGAGTCTGCTGCGCAATTGGTCCGCTTCGCCAAGCAGACAGGTACCGCGGTTATCCTGGTCGGACATGTGACCAAGGAGGGCGCCCTTGCCGGACCGCGGGTACTGGAGCATATGGTGGATACGGTGCTCTATTTCGAGGGAGATCCCGGCTCCCAGTTCCGCCTGATCAGGACCATCAAGAATCGTTTCGGCGCGGTTAACGAACTGGGTGTTTTTGCGATGACGGACAAGGGCCTGAAAGAGGTCAGCAATCCATCAGCCATATTTCTTTCGCGCCATGGTGAAGAGGATGTCTCCGGCAGCAGTATCCTGGTGACTCGTGAAGGTACCCGCCCCATGCTGGTGGAGGTGCAGGCGCTGGTCGACGAGAGTCCCCTTGCCAATCCACGCCGGGTTACCCTGGGCCTTGAGCAGAACCGCCTCTCCATGCTGCTTGCTGTGATGCATCGTCACTGTGGCATTGCGATGTTTGACCAGGATGTTTACGTGAATGTGGTCGGTGGTGTGAGAATTACAGAGACCGCTGCTGATCTCACTGTATTGCTCTCCGTACTTTCCAGTTTCAGAGACAGGACCATTCCCCGTGATCTTGTTGCATTCGGTGAGGTGGGTCTTGCCGGTGAGATCCGTCCTGTACCCAATGGCCAGGACCGTCTGAAAGAGGCCGCAAAGCACGGTTTCAGCAGGGCAGTGGTACCGCGCAAGAATGCACCGAAAAAAGAGATAGAGGGGCTTGAGGTGATTGCCGTGGACAGGCTTCCTGATGTGCTGGACGTCTTCTGATCAGCCCAGTGCGCTGAGTTCACGATCCAGCAGGTCGGTATCTCCAAGGTTCAGTTCGATCAGCCGTCGCAAGTGAGTGACGCTCTCCATATCTATGTGGGTGCAGTTCAACCCTATGCTCTCTTGCTGGGCGTGTGCAACAACGGTTGTCATGCCGATTCGAATGTCGCTGTCCGGCAGGGTAACCTCCAGTGTTACCTCGGAGGGCGGGGCGAGCGGGTAGTTTTCAGGCCTTGCTACCAGCGCACCCTTCAGCGAGATATCGATAAGCCTTGATTCAGCTGTGCCGAGGGAACCGGAGATGGATACAGGTGCATCGAACAGCAGCCTGCGAAAATTGCGACGCTCTTCCTCTTGCCGGTTGGTCACTCAAACCCCCGCTGAGTTTATTGATTCCCTGTTGGGAACCAGAGTGTAGATTAAATTTTAGCTTGCTGCAGCCTGCGTGATGGCGTTTTCGTGAAAACGCATGGTGATTTTACCCAGTTCGATAACGCAGCCTTCGTGAAGTTTTACACTGTGCTCGCCGATGGAAGTGCCGTTGATCAGGGGCGGCTTTTCACCTTCCAGGTGCGAAAGGTAGTAGCCATCGCTTCTGTGGGCGATGACTGCGCATTCATCCCCCTTGATTCCCAGGCGCATCAGTGAGCGCTGGAGGCGGAGTATTTTTCCGAGATGTTCACCGTTCAGGACCTGAATGCAGCCGTTAGGCAGGGTATCGATGGAGTTCACGATACGCTCAAGGTTCGGAGGATCAGCCGGCAGCTCTTCATGGGGACTGATGGATGGGTGGGCCGGCGATTGTGGAAAGTCGATAGTTATCGCGCTTTTGGAGAAGCCGAGAACGTGCTTCCCTACCTTGATTAGGTCTCCGTGGGTGAGGGTGTGCTCTTTAACCAGGTGGTTGTTGACCAGAACTTCAGTGTCACTCTGGGCTGGCCGGACTTTGAAGCTTGGGCCATCACTCCAGATAAGGGCATGCTCGTAGGCGATAGCCGGGCTGTCGATCTGGAGATCGCATTCGCTGCTGCGTCCAATGACGGTCTCACCCTCGCCAAGGCGGTGAACATCCATGGCGCGACTTTTATAGAAAAGTGTCAATTTGGCCATTTGGGTCATCCGTAATCTACTGCCAGCTGAAACATTGCGATGAAAAAGGTTTGTGACGGAATTTTCTGTTTCGTCAGAATTCAGTCAATACCTAAACTGTAATTTAAGTTACACCCATAACATATCAATTTAAAAGATATTTTCTGTGGAAAGAAGTATAACTGGATGAAAAAATCATGCAAGCCGGGGAGATGAAAATGTTACCAGTGAGCTAACTTGAAGATGAGTGAATCGGGGTACGTCGTTTTTCCGGCTCTATGCGAATCATACGCACTGCATTGTCCTGGGTCTGCAGGATCTCTAGCGGATAGCCCTCAAGCAGCAGGCTGGTTCCCGGTTCCGGGATCGCTTCCATGTACTCGACAATCAGTCCATTGAGAGTTCTCGGTCCGTCGAGGGGGAGTTCCCAGTGAAAGGTGCGAACCAGCTCTTTCACATTGGCGTTTCCAGCGACCAGGTAGCTGCCGTCTTCCTGGGGCTGAACATCAGGGATGCTGTCTGATGGGTCAGTGGTGAACTCTCCGACAATCTCTTCCAGAAGGTCACCCAGGGTCAGCAGCCCGAGAAGGTCGCCATATTCATCCACCACAAGTCCGACACGCTCTTTTTTGCGCTGGAAATTCAACAGCTGCTTGTTCAGTGGCGTGCCCTCAGGGATGAAGTAGGGTGGATCGCAGATCTCCCGGATGATCTCCTTGGTCAACTCTCCCTGGGTCAGGGCATACATGGCCTTACGCAGGTGGATGATGCCCACGATATGATCAATGCCGTCATCGAACACGGGAAGTCGTGTGTAGGCGCTGTTCTGCAATTCACGAATGGCATCTTCAAGGGGTTCGGCAAGATCAATGCCGTCCACTTCATTGCGTGGCACCATGATGTCCTCTACCTCGGCCTTCTCAAGATCGAGAATGCTGAGAAGCATGCGCTGATGCTTTTTCGGGATCATGGCGCCGGCTTCCATCACCACCGTACGCAACTCCTCCTGGCTGAGCACATGACCTTCTGAATCATCGGGGGAGACACCAAGCCTTTTAAGCAGGGCGTTGGCAATGCCATTGACAACCCAGACCAGTGGATAGAGCAGTTTAAGCAGGGGGCCGTAGACGAAAGCTGCCGGGTAGGCGAGACGCTCCGGATGCAGGGCCGCCAGGGTTTTCGGCGCCACTTCTGCGAAAATAAGGATAACCAGGGTAAGCAGTCCTGCAGCGATGGCTATGGCGCCCTCACCACCAAGGCGCAGAGCAATGATGGTTGCCAGGGACGAAGCCAGGATGTTTACAAAGTTGTTGCCGAGCAGAATTAGGCCGATAAGCCTGTCGGGACGGTGCAACAGCTTTTCTGCCCGCAATGCACCCTTGTGACCATCTTTCGCCATATGCCGAAGCCTATAGCGGTTCAGTGTCATAAGCGCAGTTTCAGAGCCGGAGAAGAATGCGGAGAGTAATATCAGCAGTGCAAGAATGCCGAACAGCATACTTGTGGGAATGTCGCTCAAAAGTCGGAGCCTTCAGTTATGAAATCTACTACCTTTCTAAGGCTGTGCAGGCGCCATGTCAAGTTGCGTGGTAAATTGCCTGCTTATTGGTGTTTACAGGCCCTAGATCAGCTTGCCGGGAGATAAGTGGAAAAATGGAAGAGTACCTGGGAGATGGATTGGTTTACGAATCGAAGTTGCCCTTGAACTGCGAGATCGCGGATGAGAGCACTTTGGAGCAGGGTGTGCAAGGCGCTGCCAGTCGAAACGAGCGATTATTGCAGTGTCTTATTGCCCTGGATGAACGCCGCAAAGAGACATCCGATGAGGATGATGAGCATTCAGCGGAACTGCTGAGGCTGGAGGCCAAGGTGGATATGCTGCTTGAACTGGTCTCCGGCCTTGTTCAGCAACAGGATCAGGTCGCGCTTCCGGTGTTGTTGCGCCTGGGTAGCGAGGGAATGAACTGGATTGTCAAAGACACCGAACTGAGAGCAGGGCAGTATGTCTGGGTCACTCTGGATGTTGATGCCCGTCTCCCCCAGGCTCTCAAATTGCCGTCGCTGGTCCGGGATATTTCAGATCACAAGGATGGGCGCCTGGTTTCTGTGGGCTTTATCGACCAGGGGGAGCGTTTTTCCGACCTGCTGCAAAAGTTTATTTTCAGACATCACCGGCGCCAGATCGCCAAAATGAAAGCCACCAGGCATCCGGAGCAGGGCGAGTGAATCCCGGCCGGATAAGAATTCAGCTTCCTGTTACGTCAAATAATATTGAAGTGTCGCAATTTTGACATTCATCTATTATGGTGCTTAACTGACTGTGAAATCGGTCTTTTTTATTAAACCTTGACGGAATAAGGCAAAAAACGAAATGGATGCACAGGCAAAAGTCGAGGCATTTCATATGTTGCACAGTGGCTGTATTCTGTTGATGGATGAAGATGGGGAGCGGATTGATTACCTGGGAAAAATATTCCGTTTTCTTGATTTCGGCTTCGAAGCGACAGAAAAACTTGCCGATGTAAAAAAGAGACTGAAAAAAATGGATGAAGCGACCTGCTTTTCGCTCATCCTGGGACCCGGTGTCAGCCAGGCAGACAGCGACAACCTGTTGCAGCACATAGAAGAAGCAGATACCAAGCCCGCCCTGTTCCGAATCGTCGCCGAAGGTGAGGCGATCAAGGAAGAGCCGGCAGGGAGTCCGTACATAAGTGCTTTCGAACTGCCGACCCGTTACGAGTTACTGGTCCACCATTTGCACAAAGCCCAACTCTTCCACGAACACCAGATGGCCGAGCGGGGGGGGCTGAGACCCCTGGAGCTCTTCCGCAGCCTTTCGGGCAACAGCCGGGCAACCAAGCAAATCAACAAAATGATAGACCAGGTTGCCGATACCGAGGCGACGGTACTCGTGCTTGGCGAATCCGGTACGGGTAAAGAGGTGGTGGCGAGAAAACTGCACTACAACTCAACCCGCCGGGGCAAGGCGTTTGTGCCCGTTAACTGTGGCGCCATCCCTGCCGACCTGCTGGAAAGCGAACTGTTCGGACATGAAAAGGGGGCCTTTACCGGCGCCATCAACTCCCGCCAGGGGCGCTTTGAACTGGCAGAGGGCGGCACCCTGTTTCTCGATGAGATCGGTGATATGAGCATGCCTATGCAGGTTAAACTGCTTCGTGTGCTGCAGGAGAGAACCTTTGAAAGGGTAGGCAGCAACAAGACCATAAAGTGCAACGTACGTATTATCGCGGCCACCCATAGAAACCTTGAAGAGAATATTGCTCAGGAGAAATTTCGCGAGGATCTCTACTACCGTCTCAACGTCTTCCCTATAGAGATGCCCCCGCTTCGGGAACGGGTGGAGGACATCCCCATTCTGGTAAACGATCTGATCTCCCGTATCGAAACCGAGAGCAGGGGCTCGGTCAGACTGACGCCGGGCGCCGTGATGGCGCTGACCCAGTACAAGTGGCCGGGTAACGTCAGGGAATTGGCCAACCTCATTGAACGGCTTGCCATCCTCTATCCCTATGGCGTGGTCGATATCAAGGAGTTGCCGGAGAAGTTCCGGGCTGGTTTTGTCGAGACCGTGGATACGAGTACAGAGGAGTTGCCCCAGGTGAGTATCTCTGGTGAAGAGCCACAGTCGGTTGTCAATGTCTCAAGACTGCCCCTGGACGGTATCGATCTGAAAGCCCATCTCAGTGCCATGGAGCTCGATCTTATACGCCAGGCACTTGATGAATCCGGCGGTGTTGTGGCACATGCAGCCAAACGACTGAAGATGCGCAGGACCACGCTGGTTGAAAAGTTACGCAAATATGGTCTTCAGCGGGGACAGGAGTCGACGGGAATTTGACGTCTCCAGAGTTGGAAATATCATAACTCCATGTAATTAAAGGTAATAAGTATATTGGCATGTTTTCTGCTGCTATCTTGCCAGACACCCACGCCGGGTGCAGCAACCGCAGCGGAACGTGCAGATGAACAGCGGAATACCCGCCGAAAGACAAAAACTCCAGGACGCCTTCCAGGTTTTCAACCAGGTTTCCGAGCAACTTGTCGACTCTTATCAACAGCTTGAACTGAAGGTATCCCGGCTGAGCGAGGAGCTGGCTGCAGCACGCAGTGAGCGAATGGTCGAGCTGGCCGAGAAAGAGCGCCTGGCAAACCAGCTGTCAAAACTGCTTGATACCATGCCGGCAGCGGTCATTGTCACCGATGGTGAAGCACGGGTTCAGCAGTTCAACCCCGCAGCACAACAGCTGTTTCCTGATATCAGCTGTTCCCAGGGTTGGCAGGAGTTGATGGACGATGCAGTTGCTGAAAACAATCCCACCGACGAAGTACGCCTTAAATCCGGACGCCTTGTCACCCTGACCGAGCGCTCGCTTCAGCCTGAGTCCGGGCGCATTCACCTGCTGCTGGATGTAACCGAGACCAGGGAACTGCAGAACAGGGTTGAACGCCAGCAGCGCCTGAGCGCCATGGGAGAAATGTCGGCACAACTTGCCCACCAGATAAGAACACCTCTGTCTTCGGTATTACTTTATAACTCGCATCTCTCCCGTGACGACCTGACCCCGGAACAGCGTAAGCGCTTTTCCGAACGCAGCCGTACCCGTCTCATGCATATGGAGCGCCAGATCAATGACATGCTCTCCTTTGCTCGTGGTGAGTGCTACACCCCTGAACCGGTAGATCTTGGGCTGCTTCTTGGGGATCTGAGACAGACCCTGGCGCCTCTCTACGAACACCGCAGTGCAGACGCACAGTTGATCATCGAAATTGAGTCGGTACCCCGGATCAGTGGTAACAAGGATGCGCTTCTCGGAGCATTTGCCAACCTTGCAATCAATGCCATGGAACATGGTGGGAAGGATGTGAGGCTTGTGATCAGGCTGTACCAGCAGGATCACCGTGTCATGGTCCGTTTCGAGGATAACGGTCCGGGTATTCCCCTTGAGATACGCAACCGGATATACGACCCCTTTTATACCACTCGTTCAGATGGTACCGGCCTGGGTCTCGCTGTTGTGCAGTCCGTGGTGCTTGGGCACCAGGGAGAGATCAGCGTGGATGAACGCGGAGGTGGAGGCACCTGCTTTGTATTGAGTTTTCCCCAACTGGAAGATGACTACGCTGACACCAGTGCAAGCCTTAGGAGTGCTTTATGAGTCACGCAACAGTCCTTGTTGTCGAAGATGATCCCACGTTGCGTGAAGCGTTGTGCGACACGCTGGATATGGCTGGCTATTCTGTGGTCAGTGCCGGTGACGGGAAAGCAGCGCTCAAGGTACTTGAACAGCAGAGTGTGGGCATGGTGGTCAGCGATGTACAGATGCGCCCGATGAACGGTCAGGAGCTGTTGAACCGGATCAAGTCAAGCTATCCCGCTGTGCCGGTTCTGCTGATGACTGCATACGGAAATATCGAGAAGGCGGTAACCGCCATGCGCGATGGTGCCGTGGACTACCTCGCGAAGCCGTTTGAACCTGAAATGCTGCTGGAGAAGGTTAAGCAGTCGGTTGTCGACTGGCAGTCAGACGATGAAGAGGTGGTGGCTGACGATCTGCGCACCCGCGAACTGCTCGCCCTGGCAGGACGTGTGGCCAATACCGATACCACGGTCATGATCGGTGGCGAAAGCGGTACCGGTAAAGAGGTGTTTGCCCGTTATATCCACCGCAACTCATCCCACAGGGATGGCCCCTTCGTTGCAATCAACTGTGCTGCCATTCCTGACAATATGCTTGAGGCGATGCTGTTCGGCCACGAGAAGGGTGCCTATACCGGAGCCTACAGTGGTGCTGCGGGTAAATTTGAACAGGCCCAGGGTGGAACCCTGCTGCTGGATGAGATCTCTGAAATGGATCTTGGTCTGCAGGCAAAGCTGCTGCGGGTTCTGCAGGAGCGTGAAGTTGAACGCCTTGGTGGCAGCAAGGTGATATCACTGGATGTGCGCGTGCTGGCTACATCGAACCGAAATCTCAGGGAAGAGGTGTCAGCCGGCCGCTTCCGGGAGGATCTTTTCTACCGCCTCAACGTATTCCCAATTTACCTGCCGCCCCTGAGAGAGCGTACCCGCGATATTCTGCCCCTGGCCAGATTCATGCTGAGTCGCCAGGCAGTACTGCAGAGTATCCAGCCGCCGAAATTCACCCCTGTTGCCGAACAGCGCCTGCTCAGCCACGCGTGGCCGGGTAATGTGCGTGAGCTGGATAACGTTATTCAACGTGCCCTGATCCTCTCCAGTGGTGGAGATATAGGTCCTGATGAGCTCTCCTTCGAAATGGAAATCATATCGTCCGACAGCGTCACTGTTGTGGATAAATCCAAGGGGCGTCTGAACGAGGATCTCCGTTCCGTGGAAGAACAGATGATTCTGGATGCCCTGAGAGACAGCAACGGCAGCCGCAAGAGTGTTGCCGAAAAGCTTGGAATCAGCCAGCGCACGCTCAGGTACAAGATTGCACGGCTGAAAGAGGCCGGGGTTGCGATTCCCGGCTGACCCCAAGAAAGGGCAGTTGGTGCGTAATATGCATATATATAGGCGTTAGTGTTGCAAATTTAAGAGTAAGAAGATCATGAGCACAATGAATATCGATCAGGTTTTGGCCCAGATGAGAGTGATGGCAGCCCAGGCGTCGGGGGCACCTCAACCTGTCAAGGAGTCTGGCTCCGCTGAGTTCAGCGACCTGCTCAAGCAGAGTATCGACAAGGTCAACGACACCCAACTGGAGGCAGGCAGGATGAAAACAGCCTTTGAAACGGGTGATGAAAACGTCAACCTGGCGGAGGTGATGGTGGCTGTGCAGAAGTCCAGTCTCTCGTTCGAAGCCATGGTTCAGGTCAGGAACAAGCTGGTTGAAGCGTACAAGGACGTAATGAATATGCCGATCTAACTAACTGATATATAACAGTTAAACAGTCAAAGAGAGGCTTGGGGAGTTATGGCAACAGATATCGCAAACGCTAACGTCACAGTACCGGTGCAAACACAGTCATTGGGGAACAATCCCGTCGTCAGGCAGCTGGGCGCCTGGATAGGTTTTGCCGCCAGTGTGGCATTGGGCATTACCATTGCACTATGGTCCTGGACTCCCAACTACAGCCTGCTCTATGGCGGGCTTTCCCAGCAGGATTCTGTCGAGGTGGTGGCTGCCCTGGGGCAGGCAAATATCGAGTACAAGGTGGACCAGGGAACCGGCGCCGTGATGGTGGCGAGCGGCAAGCTTGATGAGGCACGGTTGAAACTTGCCGGACAGGGATTGCCACGAAGCAACTCCTTGGGTTTTGAGCTGCTTCAGCAGGAGACCGGTTTCGGCACCAGCCGCGCCCTGGAAGCGGCACGTTTTCATCGTGCCCTTGAAGGTGAACTGGCCCGAACCATCGGCGCCCTGAACAGCGTTTCGACGGCACGGGTCCACCTGGCCACTCCCAAGCAGTCTGTATTCGTGCGCAAGCGCAAGGAGCCCAGTGCATCGGTTGTCGTGGGGCTTTACTCTGGCCGTTCTCTGGAGAAAGGGCAGGTGGATTCAATTGTCCACCTGGTGGCCTCCAGTGTGCCTGACCTGGACCCCGGAAGGGTGACCGTGGTTGATCAGAGGGGGAGGTTGCTCAGTACCAAGAGCGACAGCCGCGAGATGATGCTCAGCGCCACCCAGTTCGAGTACACCAAGCAACTGGAGCAGCACTACCGACAGCGTATCGAAGATATTCTCACCCCGGTTCTGGGCATGGGCAATGTCAGGGCGGAGGTCACCGCGGATCTTGATTTCACGATTACTGAACAGACCGAAGAGCGGTTCAACCCGGATGTGGCAGCACTGCGAAGTGAACAGGTCAATGAGCAGTCCAGCAGATCATCCGCTGGAGCCCAGGGTGTGCCAGGTGCATTGAGCAATCAGCCCCCTGCCGCCGGCACAGCCCCCGAAGCCGCTGGGGCCGGGGAAGGTGAAGGGGCCGGGCAGGCCGGACCGTTGAATGCCAGTAAACGCGCCACCCGAAACTATGAAGTCGACAAGACCGTAAGCCATACCCGCCTCTCCACCGGTGACCTGCGCAGACTCTCTGTCGCGGTGGTGGTGGATGACAAGGCCACTGTTGCCGAGGATGGCAGTGTCTCCCGGACAGAGCGCACGCCGGAAGAGCTCAACCGGTTGACCCAGCTGGTGAAGGAGTCTATAGGCTTCAACACCCAGCGTGGGGACAGTGTGCAGGTGATAAACGCCTCTTTCCTGGCTCCTCCGGTGCCGGAGCCGTTGCCTGAAGTACCCATTTGGGAGCAGGCATGGGTCTGGGATGTGGCGAAACATGCAGGTGGTGTCATACTTGTACTTGTACTGATCCTGTTTGTGCTGAAACCGACCATGACGAGATTGACCGCTGTTCCGGTCATGGCCGAGAACCCTGAAGGTGGCGCCGCGGGTGCCGTTGGGGCTGGTGGCGCAGCAGGTACAGCTGCCCTGGCTGGTGATGAGGAGTCTCTTTCCCTCCCGGGGCCTGAGCGGTATGAGGATACACTTGATGCCGCCAGGCGCATGGTTCAGGACGACCCCAAGCGTGTGGCGCAAGTAGTCAAACAATGGGTAGCAGAAGATGCCGGATGAGCTTGACTCCACAGCTAGCAATATCACAGGCGTAGAGCGTGCCGCGATCCTGCTGCTCGCCCTGGGCGAGAAGGATGCTGCTTCCCTGCTGTCCCACATGGGACCCAAAGAGGTGCAGGAGCTGGGTGCAGCAATGACAGGCCTGAGCAACGTCTCCACCGACCAGATGGCGGAGGTGATGCGCTCTTTTGTTACATCCCTGAGAACCCAGACATCACTGGGTATGGACTCAGACAAGTATATCCGCAACGTTCTCACCAAGGCGCTGGGTTCGGACAAGGCAAGTGGTGTCATAGACCGCATCCTGCTTGGACGCGCTGGCAAGGGACTGGACCAGCTCAAATGGATGGACGCCCGGGCCATTGCCGAGATGATCCGTTTGGAACATCCCCAGATCATCTCCATCGTGCTCTCTTTCCTCGACCCTGACCAGGCGGCACAAGTGTTGGCCGAACTGCCCGAAAAGGCGAGTTCAGACATTCTGATGCGTATCGCCACCCTTGAAGGTATTCAACCAAACGCCTTGCAAGAGCTGGATCTGATACTTGAGAAGCAGTTCAGCGGTGCGAGCAATGTGAAGTCCTCCTCCCTTGGAGGCGTCAAAACAGCGGCCAACATACTCAATCTGCTCGACAGCTCCGAAGAGGTACTTGAACAGATCACCACTGCCGACGAGGAGCTGTCACAGGAGCTCCAGGACAATATGTTCGTCTTCGACAACCTGATCGATGTGGATGATCGCGGCATCCAGACCCTGTTGAGAGAGGTTGCGTCCGAACAGCTGCTACTAGCCCTGCGCGGTGCCGACGAGATGCTGAAAGAGAAGATATTCAAGAATATGTCAAAGCGTGCTGCAGAGATGCTGCGTGACGATATGGAAGCCGCAGCACCTGTGAAACTCAGCGATGTGGAAGCTGCACAGAAAGAGATTCTGACCGTTGCCCGCCGTCTGGCTGACGCCGGTGAAATCATGCTCGGAGGCGCAGGTGGAGAAGAATTCGTCTAAGGTAATTTCCGGCCAGGAATCCACCGAGGTGCGCCAGTGGCAGCCACCCGATGTGGGAGGCAAGGGCGGTTTCAGTCCGGGTAAACCGGGCAAGCTCCTGACCGCTGATCAACTGCAGCAACTGCAGAAGCAGGCCTATAACGAAGGATATGAGCAGGGCAGGAAAGCCGGTTTCGAGTTTGGGCACAAAG
Source organism: Sedimenticolaceae bacterium (assembly GCA_965224515.1). Taxonomy (GTDB): domain Bacteria; phylum Pseudomonadota; class Gammaproteobacteria; order Chromatiales; family Chromatiaceae; genus Sedimenticola_A. The sequence continues at coordinate 3,505,212 of OZ245051.1, read as the reverse complement.
AGGCTCTTGCCGAAGGGCGTGAGCAGATCAAGCAGCTTGACGAGCTGATGGAAGCCCTCAATACCCCTCTTCGTCAACTTGATGAGCAGGTTGAGAGTGAGCTGGTTGAACTGGTTATCAGCATGGTTCGGCAACTGGTCAGGCGTGAAGTGCGAGCCGATCCCGGTCAGATTGTCGGCGTGGTCCGTGATGCGGTAGCGATACTCCCGGTCTCTTCACGGGATGTCCGCCTGGTGGTAAATCCGGATGATGCCCAGATGGTGCGGGAAGTCTACGAGGTGAGTGAGCAGGAACTGGGCTGGAAAATTGTCGAGGATCCGCTGATCGCACGTGGTGGCTGCCGTGTGATGACTGCCACCTCCCAGGTGGATGCCACCCTGGAGTCCCGCCTGAATGCCCTTGTGGCACCAATTCTCAGTGGTGAGCGTGACCTGGACGACGACACCTCCAGATCTGGAGGCTGATCAATGACTGCTCCAGAGGCCAAGCGCAGCAAAATCTGGTCTGATCGACTGGCCAGGTGCAGGGAACGGATGAATGACAGCCGTGGCCTGGTGGTGGAGGGGCGTCTGACCCGCATGGTCGGTCTGACACTCGAAGCCGTGGGTTGCAGGGCGGCCATTGGCGGTCAGTGCGACGTCATCAGCAGTAACGATGAAAAAATAGAGGCCGAAGTGGTCGGTTTCTCTGGCGAAAGCCTCTACCTGATGCCTACCGGTGATATCAGGGGCCTGGAACAGGATTCACGGGTGGTGCCCACAGGCAGGGTCTGTGAAGCACTGGTTGGCGACCACCTTCTGGGGCGCGTGATCGACGGTGCCGGTCGTCCCCTTGACGGAAAGGGCCCGATACATACAGTGGAACGCCGTCCTCTCACCGGCAAGGCATTCAATCCGTTGGCCCGGGCACCGATCATCGAACCACTGGATGTCGGGGTCAGGGCGATCAACTCTCTGCTCAGTGTGGGTCGGGGGCAACGCCTTGGACTGTTTGCCGGCTCGGGTGTCGGAAAGAGTGTGCTCTTGGGCATGATGACCCGCTACACCAACGCCGATGTGACAGTCGTCGGCCTGATCGGTGAACGTGGTCGAGAGGTGAAAGAGTTCGTCGAAAATATTCTTGGTGATGAAGGGCTCGCCCGCGCCGTGGTTGTGGCCGTCCCGTCGGATAACACGCCACTTCGCAGAATGCACGGTGCCATGCTTGCAACGGCAATAGCAGAGCATTTTCGCGACCAGGGAAAACAGGTCCTGCTGTTGATGGATTCGCTGACCCGTTTTGCCCAGGCCCAGCGTGAGATCGCACTTGCAATTCATGAACCACCGGCGACCAAGGGTTATCCGCCCTCGGTATTTGCCAAACTGCCTCAACTGGTTGAGCGTGCGGGTAATGGCGACACCGGGGGGTCGATAACCGCATTTTATACTGTGCTCACCGAAGGTGATGACCAGAACGATCCCATAGCCGATGCAGCCCGTGCGATTCTCGATGGCCATATAGTGCTTTCAAGAAAGCTTGCTGATGCAGGTCACTACCCGGCTATAGACATCGAGGCATCGATCAGCCGGGCAATGAATGAAATCACCGAATTTGAACACCAGGATGCTGCGCGGGCGTTCAGACATCTATACTCTATATACCGTCAGAATCAGGACTTGATCAGCGTGGGTGCCTATGAGCGTGGTTCTGATGATAGGATAGATGCAGCAATAGATGCCATGCCGGCGCTGGAGGCGTTTTTACGGCAGAATATGTACACCAGGGTACCTTTGGAAGAGAGCCTTGCTGATCTGATGGCCCTGTTCCCGGCGCCGACAGAGATGGAGGTTTCTGTATGAATCAATTGTCCGGAGCAGATAGAGAATGACACCTTCGAAGAGATTGCAGCCGGTCAAGCGTATTGCCGAGTCACGGGAACAGAAAGCCGCCCGGAAGCTAGGGGACTCAACGCGCCGGATGCATGAGCAGGAGGCCAAACTGGAAGAGCTGAAACGCTATCACCAGGAGTATCTCGACCGCTTCCAGACGACTGCAGAGAGCGGTATCTCTGCGGCCCAGCTGATAGAGTACAGGGCATTCCTCGAAAAGCTGGAACTGGCGATCAAGGAGCAGACTCGGATTGTTCAGATGAGCCAGAACGAGCGCTCTTCACGCAAGCAGGAGTGGCAGCAGAAGCATGTGCGCACCCAGGCTCTCGGCAAGGCGGTCGATCGTATCCGCAGCGATGAACTCAAGGCCGAAGAGAGCAGAGAGCAGAAGGAGCAGGACGAGCACAGTCAGCGCGGTCGCCGCAGATAAGCGGTCAGCAACAGCCAGTGCCTATCCCGTCTGCATCTCTTCTCAGTTTTTCACCAGCGTATTTTGATCCACGTGATGAAAGATCTCCTGCTTTACCGGTATCCAGAGCTGGGTGTCTTCCCTGTAACTGAAGCTACCGTTATCGTTGATCGTCACATCCAGAATATAGCGCTTCGTCTTGTAGCTGTCGTGCAGATACCTGTTGGACAATATGCCATAGGTCTCTGAACCGATTTCCGCTTCCAGGTGAAAACTCTTACTGTCTGCTTCAGCGTAACCTCCGGCATTGACCAGTACACCACGTGGCACCATGAAACAGCGCAGAACCTGTTGTTCATTTGCATCCCACAACCAATAGCCCAACTCCTCGTGGAAAGGGTCACTTTCATCCAGGCGCCAACAGACAGTTGAATAGCGTAGTCCGTAGAGTTCCTGGGGCCCGTTTTTTACCGGGCCAAGTGGTTCGAAAACAATTTTCTCGCGGAATTTTGTAGTCGTTTCACTGCCGTGAATTCTTGAGATATCAACACCCTTGTCGCTCTCCCATACCCCAGCCAGTGGTGCCAGTGGTCCAAGATTTCCAGTCACTTGATCACTCATTTTATTGCTCCTTAGTATGGGCACTGCTCATCAGTGTTCAGATTGTCTTTGTTCACAGTTAACAGTTATCAATACCGGTAACTTCACTGTCGACTCTCCCAGTCTAGACCAAAAATAACCACGAGAGGATTGGTGGGAAAATGGCAAATAACTCATGAAACCACTATGAAATAGTGCTGGCCTCATCCTGCACAGTATTCTGCTGACCCGTTGGTACCGGGGCTATACTATAAAACACAGGCTGGCGAACCGGATGGGAGCCGGGTTCGTCCTGGTCGATATGAATCCCCTGTGGTTCAGGGTTCTCTCTCCTCCGGTTCCCTGAATCCGGGTGGCCGCTTGCCAGAGACCAGGTAGGCGAATGCAATAACCTCTGCAATGGCGCGATAGAGTGCCTCGGGTATCTCGTCACCCAGGGGTATCTGGGCCAGTATGGCTGCAAGTTCCGGATCTTTTTCCAGTGGAATGCCGTGCTGCTCGGCCAGTTCAAATATTCTCTCTGCAAGATCTCCCTGGCCCTTGGCGGTCACGCGGGGGGCGTTCTCTCCATCGTAGAGCAGGGCGACAGCGACTTCGGGGGGCTGGTTATAGGTCTCGCTCATGCTTTTTCATCCAGCAGGGGTTTTGGATTCGGAAGGTCGATATCCTGTGTGTCAGGTTCTCCCCGCCGTGCGGAGATACTGCCGACCTTCAGGCCGGCGCGCTGGAACGCCTGGTCGAGCTTAGGCAGCGCCTGTTCGATACGAACCGCACTGTCAGGCTCCCTGGCCAGGAAATGGCTGGATATCACGTCGTCTGAAAGGGTCAGCAACGCCTTTACCGGGCCAAGGTTCTCAAGATCGAAGTTCAGGCTTACCGTCCACAAGGTCTCCTGCTCACCGTCGTTTGTACGGCTCTCCCTGGCTATGCGCAGCATAAAGCTGTCAGTGCTGTCTGCATTATTGACAGGAACTTCGATCTGCCAGGCCTGTTTTGGCTGTTCGTCTACCGGGACAGAAGCAAGCTGGTGCATCTGCACCCGTGCCAGGGCGCTCTCGGTCTGACCGAGCAGTTCGGTCAGAAACCGGCCCAGTGCACCATCAGCAACCGCTTGCTGTTGCCCGGCAGCGGCTTGTTGTCTTTGTTGTCCCCGGGTTGCGGGGGAGTGTGCCGAAGGAGGTCTCAAAAGCAGCAGCAGGTGTAATAGGCTGGCCTTGAAATCGTTCGGTGGAACGCTGTTGCGTGCCAGTCCCGCTTCAAGAAACAGCCCTGATGCCTCGATGGATCTTCTCAGGCGTTCCGGGGTGATCTGTTCACCTTCAACCAGGCCGTGGCTGAGCAAGCGCTTTACCGCCTGTAACAGTTCAGGTGACACGCTTCTCTCAACTCCCGGTGTTACCGCTTTGATGTCGGGGCTGGTGGGTGTGGAAAGGTGTTGCTGGGAAGGGGTGGTTCGGCTCTCGGCAATGCCGGTTTTTATCGTACTCTCAGGGGATGATGGCCTGGCTGTATTCACCACACTGGAGAGTTGCTCCGGTCTGGCGGCACCAAGTGCAGTGCGGTAGGCAACGGGAACATCCCTTGTCTGGGCAACTGTTGTCCTTAGCGGTTGTTTTAGCTGATTGGGCGCGTCTGAGGGATTACGATCACTGGCCGGTAGCCTGCCGGGCTGGTCGGTGTGTTGCTTGGGGGCAGGGGAGTGAGGCTGTGCGCTTTGCAGCATTTGCTTCAGGGTGGTGATGAGTACCGCGGGAGTGGTCAAGCCCCTCCATGCCTGGGTAAATGGCGGCATGGCCCTGGTGACCTCACCCTTTGCCGCAGGGGTTGGTTGGGAGGAGGTTGTAACAACCTCTGCCCCTTTGATTACAGGTTGAGCAGTCGATGATGGCCGGTCTCTCTGCAAGAGTGCAGTCGGGTTGAACAGGGCGCGCAATCTGTTAAGAAAAGGCTGAAGGGGTTGCTGCCTGGGTACCACGGCGCGGAATAACCTGGCCTGTAGCTCCTGGATACCGGACTCCCTCAACAGGCTCAGTTCAGGATTGTTGCCGGTTTTCACCACATTGATATTCAGCTGCTGGCCCTTCTCCAGGCCAATGGGGGTTCGTACCAGTACCTCTATACTGCCGATTTTCAACCTGGCGATGTTGTCCCGGGTCGGCATGATCACCGTTGCCCTCACTGTCTGCCCCGGCTTGAGGCTTTCCAGTGTCCGGCTCTTGGTCTCTTCTATGAAAAGACGCGGATTATTGATCAGGTCCGAGATCTGCATGTTTATCCAATAACCAGGGTTATGCTCTTGGTCTCTGTTCTGGCTAAGTATTGAAACCAGCTTCTGCAGCCTGTCTAGCCCCTGTAGGTCGGGCTTTAGCCCGACATGTCGGCCTGAAGGCCGACCTACGTAAAATCAATGAGTTATTGAAAAAATACTTAACCAGGACAGAGCCCTCTATTAAAAATAGCGCTAAATTTAATCCACCGCTCTACAGTTTATCGGCAGAGCTGCCGAACTATTTATTGAATCGGGCTGAAATAGGCTAAAGTCTCTTACAGATATGACAGATAAAACAGAAGAAACAGAAGAAACCGGCAAGCAGAAGCTCTGGTATGTGCGGCGCAAGGGGCAGCCTAAAGGGCCATTTCCAAGTGGTACCGTAAGGCGATATGTCGCTTTGGGACGTATACAGCTGAGCGACCAGGTAAGCATAGACAAAACTGACTGGCAGACGGTTTCGGACGTGCCCGAGGTGGTGCCCCCTGAGGTACGCAAGGCAGCAGCCGAGGGGCGGCTTGAAGAGCTCTTTCCGGTCAAACTGCGTGAAGATGAGCGTGCCGGCCGCGAGCGGCGTTCGGCTGAAGATGATGACAAGTTCAAGGGTCGCCGCAAAGGCGAACGGCGGGATGACGAACCTGAGCTTGCTAAAAAGCACCGCCTTGCAAAAACAGCATTGATTGAAGAGCGGGAGAAGAGCTCTTTTCCCCTGATCGGTGCGGCTGTTGTTGCACTGCTGGTGATCTCTGTCATCTCCTACGGCTTTTTGATCGAAGCCCCTGAAAGTGAGCCTGACCCTGATTGTGCAGCTGCGCCTGCACCTGGAATCAACTGGCGGAACTGCCGCATGGATGGTGTCAATGCAGAGGGTAAGGATATGCAGGGGGCGTTGCTGAACAATGCGGTATTGCGTGGCGCAAAACTGTCTGGCATCCGTCTCAATGATGCAGATCTGCAGTACGTGGACTTCAGTGGCTCTGACCTTAGCTACAGCGAAATGAAGGGTGCCATCCTGAAGGGCGCGGGCCTTCGCAAGGCCGATCTCTCCTATGCTGACCTGTCCAATACGGATCTCAGCTTCAGTGATCTGCGCGGTGCCAATCTCGGCGGTGCAGTAATGACCGGTGCACGTTTCGACAGCGCCATCTGGATGGATGGAAAAACCTGCGCTGCAGGTTCGGTTGGCAAGTGCATCAAGCGTTGATCTCTTCAGCAGGGAAGGACTCTGTTTCGTAGCGGTAGATTCTGATCCTGTCGGACCAATGGTTCGGCGAGAGCCCCGCCTTGAGCTTAAGGTGCTGCAGAAACTGTTCCGGGGCAGGGAGTTGTGCCCATACCGAGGGCAGGAAGGTGCCCCGGTGCATCCCCTCCTCAAGAATCAGGCCGTCTATGCCCGGACGCATCTTCGAAATGAGATCCTGTTCGGTGGTGAACTCAAGAGGTTCTGCCGGGGTGAGCACTGATATATGTATTTCAAGGCCATCCAGCTCTGCCGGATTGAGCCGCGGAAAGCGGGGGTCCTGGAAAGCGGCCGCAAAGGCGTTGTCGGAAACATCCTTGACCAGTGCCTGTATCGCTTCAAGATGGCCTATGCAGCCCCGCAGTGCTCCATTGCGGTTCAAGGTGACGAAACAGGCGCGGTGGGCCTGAAGCTCTTCTGAATACTCCTCGATATTTACACTGGCGGGTGTGCCATGTTCCAGGCCGTGGCTGATTGAAGCTGATGCCAGCTCCAGCAGCAGTGTCCTGGTCTCAGGGGAGAGCTTGTTTGTACTCTGTTCAGGAGAATGCATAGGCACCGTATCCTACGACCTGGTTGCGTGGCCCTGCTGTATCACCCGAGTTTCGAAGATCCAGGGTGGTGACCTTCAGGTGGTGATGTCTGGCTGCCAGCAGTAGCCCGCTGACGGGTGTTCTTCCACAGGCCCCGTTGTGGTCCAGGGCACCTGGGTCAAGGGACTCGATAGCCCGGGTAGTCCGGTTATCCATCTCCTGCGCTGTCTCATAGTCCATGTAGTGGCTCAGGTCAGAGCTGATTACGATCAGGGTCTCATCGCCCCCCCAGAGCATCTCAAGTACCTCTTCTACCTGCTCAGGGGTGGCATCGCTTACCAGTAGCGGGACGATGCGGATGTCACCAAGGCACTCCTGCAGAAAGGGCAGGTGGACCTCAAGGGCGTGTTCGTTTTCGAATGGCTGATCCGATTTGATGACCTGGGGCAGGCTGTCAATTGCCGCCAGTGATTCAGTGTCCACCTCCAGGCTTCCCAGGGGGGTCTCGAAATACTCTGCGGCACTGTAGGCCAGGCCTCTGAAAGCCATGCGGTGAGAGGGAGCAAAAAGGATTACCCGCCTGATGTTCTCTTTTACATCGCTGAGCTGGGCGTAGGCATTGCCTGCGATAGGTCCGGAATAGACATAGCCGGCGTGGGGTGCGACCAGCGCCTTGGGGGCCTTGATGCGTCCCGGTGTGGCGTTATTGAGAAACTGGCGTACCTCACCGCGCAGTTCATCGGGGTCTGCCGGGTAGAAGAGTCCGGCCACTGCAGGTCTGCGAATTTTCTTCATGTCGGTATCTCCCGTCACGGGTGGAGGTTAAGCGGCTACCTCATTGGTAACAATGAAACCACAATGGTAAAAAATCAAGGTGCGATAGCCATCTATAATAGGATTATCAGATTGGAGGTAACCCGGTGCAGCCTGTGCAACACAACCACCCGACCCGCTACTGGCATAAACTCGAAGGGGGGAGGGTGCAGTGCGATCTCTGCCCACGGGAGTGCAAGCTTAAAGAGGGCCAGCAGGGGTTGTGCTTCGTCAGGGCCTGTGAAAAGGGTGAGATCGTTTTGACCACCTATGGTCTCTCCAGCGGGTTCTGTGTCGATCCTGTCGAGAAAAAACCGCTCAATCACTTTCTTCCGGGCACCCCGGTTTTCTCCTTCGGTACTGCCGGTTGCAACCTGGCCTGCCGTTTCTGCCAGAACTGGGACATGAGCAAATCCAGGGAGATGCACACCCTGGCAGATGCCGCTTCACCCGAGGCGATCGCCCGCACAGCCAGGGAGCTTGGCTGTCGCAGTGTGGCCTATACCTACAACGATCCGGTTATCTTCATGGAGTACGCTATCGACACAGCCATTGCCTGTCGTGAACAGGGGGTAAAGTCCGTTGCAGTCACCGCGGGGTATATATCACCCGGGGCAAGAGAGGAGTTCTTCAGCTACATGGATGCCGCCAACGTGGACCTCAAGGCGTTCAGTGAACGCTTTTACCACAAGCTGACCGGCGGGCATCTTAAACCGATCCTCGAAAACCTTGTCTACCTTAAGCATGAGACCGATGTCTGGATTGAACTCACAACCCTTCTGATTCCCGGTGAGAATGACTCAGAGAAAGAGCTGAACGAGATGACCGCCTGGGTGGTGGAAAACCTGGGGCCTGACGTTCCGATGCATTTCACCGCCTTTCACCCGGACTGGAAGATGCGTGATGTACCATCCACGCCATCATCCACTCTCAGTCTGGCCCGGGATATAGCGGTCCGTAATGGTGTGCACTACGCTTATACAGGCAATGTTCACGACAGTCGTGGTGGCAGCACTTGGTGTCCCGGGTGTGGTGAACTGCTGATTGAGCGTGACTGGTATCAACTGGGGCGCTGGAATCTCACCGCAAGCGGCAGTTGCAGCAGCTGCGGTACCCATATTGCCGGGGTTTTCGATTCTGAAGGACCGGGTACCTGGGGCCCCAAACGGCTACCGGTGCGTATGTCGGGTAACTAATTGATCGAACGCATGGATAATAATCTTCACGCCGTGTCAAATGTCGATCATAACAAGTGATTTTCAGGTGGGTTGATTCTATGAATCACCCTTATCCGCAGGATGTGTGATTATGTCTACCACAGTGAAAATTCTCTGCTTATCCCTTCTTTCCGGTTGCCTGGTTTGGTCTGGAATGGTCCTGGGCTCAGATACGCCATGGAGCGATCCCTGGTTTCAGAACAAGACCGGGATATCGAAGTACAGCGATGATGACCCGGATGCCACCTATAGCGACCCCGCGACTCACAACTACAATGCAGCACCAGAGCAGGGCAGACGCAACAATACAAATGCCCAGGCCCGTCCCTCCAACAGGCGGGTCAATACTTCTGCTGCCTATCCACCATACTCCGGTGCCAAGACCACAATTGCTATTCTGGGCTTTGAGAACAAGGCAAAAGGTGCTTTTGGCAGCAACGAGTTGGGTGAAGGGCTCTCCGAAATGCTCAGTACGGAACTGCTTCAAACCAATCGCTTTATCCTGATCGAACGCCAGGCCCTTGGGGCGATCCTTCGGGAGCAGGAGTTGGGTCAGACCGGGCTGGTGCGCCGGGGAAGTGCTCCAAAAGTAGGTGGCCTTGCCGGTGCAAAACTGCTGATTAAAGGTGTGGTGTCGGAGTTTCAGTACAAGCAGGGTGGTAGCAATCTCGGGATTGGCTATAAGGGCCTGGACTTTGGTTCCAAGAGCACCACGGCCCACGTTGGTATTGATATCCGGGTAATTGATGCAACCAGTGGGCAGGTGATTGCATCTGAGCGTGCAACAGCAAAGGCTGAATCCAGTGGGTTTAATATCGGGCTTTCAAAAGCGGGTGCACCCCTTAAGTTGAAAGGTGGCAACTTCGAGAGAACGCCTTTGGGGGTGGCAACGCGTGATGCGATCAGACAGGCCGTCTTTTTCATTATTGATCAGAGTAAAGGTATCGAGTGGACGGCTAGTGTTGTCAAGGCTTCCGGGGGGCAGATCTATATTAACCGGGGGGCAACATCGAATATCAAAACCGGTGACCGGTTTGTCATCTATTCAAAGGGTGAGAGTCTGATCGACCCGGAAACAGGTCTGGAGCTGGGCTCTGATGAGGAGTTTTCCGGTAGCCTTGTCATTACCGTGGTCAAGAAGAAATACGCCATAGGCAAGCTCGAGCGGTCTGCCAGGGGAGCGAATGTAAAACGCGGCGATATAGTGAAACGGAACTGAAGCTCTGCCGGTAACGATTAGGCTCTGATCCGGTTAAGTGTGGAAGTTGAAGTATGTTGTTGATTTTCTGCAGGTCGGCCTTCAGGCCGACATGTCGGGCTGAAGCCCGACCTACAAGGGTTGCAGATAAAACTACGCTGGCTTCCACGCTTAACTGGAACAGAGCCAACGATTAAGGCAGGTGGGTTAGCGTCAGCGTAACCCACCGAACAGCTTGAACTTCACATGCTGTTAATCATTTTGTGATCGGCGAGTTGCTGCCTCCGACATTTTTCCAGTGTACCCTGCCGTTTAGCAGAATATCTGTGCGACCATCCCCGTCACCGTCACCCATGGTGCGTCCACCGGAGCCCCAGCAGATGTGTGGGCCGCCCAGACTGCACCCGGCACGTTTCCAGACCGAACCGAAGGTGCTGGTGACATCGCCAGACGAGTAGGTGCCGACACCGGTACTGGTCGAGCTTGGATTGGTGTCGCAGGCCCCTGTGCTTTTGCTGCAGCGCCAGGTTGAACAGTTGCCGGTTACCCATGTGATAGCTGCCTGCTCGGATGCAAAACCGGATGACATGGATAGATGGTTTTTGCTGCTGAAGCTCTTGGTGACCACGATCTTTCCATCGCCACGGTTACAGGCCACTGCATATTGACCACCGCTTCCTCCAGTGCTGCTACCTGTTGAAGAGCCGGAGGTGGAAGCTGTACCGCTGCTGCTTCCTGATGAGGTACCGCCGGTCGTGCCGGTGGCGCCCGTGCTGGAGACCTGGGGTCCGCTGGTGATGAAGTTGTCCCAGTCATCACCGGCCTGTTGCCCGGGAGTGGTGGTTGCTGTGGTTCCCGCAGTTGTGGTGCCTGTGGTTCCGGTTGTTCCGCCACTACTTGAATCACCGGTACCGGTTCCAGTGGTCGGTGTTCCAGGGTCTGTATATCCGGAGCCTATCTGCTGTCCGGTCTGCCCGCCCTGTGGGCGTCCACCCGACTGGCTTCCGTCACCAGGCACACCGACCTGGAACTGGTCACCGGTCTGGCCCGACTGGGCTACCTGTTGGTCTGATGGGCCGGTTCCCATTCCGGGGTCTGTGGAGGCGTCGAAATCATCAAAATCATCTCCTCCACTGTCACCACCGCTGCTGTCCCCGTTGTTTCCTCCGTTGTTTTGCTGACCGCCATTGCCCTGGTTGCCGCCACTGTTCTGTTGACCACCATTGCCCTGGCCCTGGTTGCCCCCGTTGTTCTGCTGGCCCCCGTTGCCCTGGTTGTTGCCTGATTGTTGCTGTCCGCCCCCTTGGGCAGTGGAGAGACAGTTAGCAGCATCCTGGGGCAGGCCGGCGCCAGCACCCACGCTGATCAATGCACCGGTATAGGCAGCATCAGCCCGTGAGACTGCATCGTTGGGTACACTGTGCGGACAGTCGATGTCACCCTCGGGTATCTTGGTTTTGGACGCTGCCTCGGTAGTGATCGCACTGTTGGTCGCCTTGCGGGCGGCTGAGAGATCTCCGGCACTGGTGTCAGTGACTGAGTTGGCCATTGCCTGGGCTCGTGATAGCAGGCCGGAAAAACGGTTTTTCAGGGTTTTTCTGTCATCCGGTATCCCCTTGGCTACCCGGTCTATTTTTCCGACCAGGGCATTTGCCGCTGTCTTGAAATTCTTGAGCTCAGTTTGTGCCGTTTTTTCAGCCTGAACTGCTTCCAATGATGCGTCATTTGCACTCTTCGCATCGCTGGCCATCTGGGACAACAGCCCCCTTGCAGCCGCAATCTTGCTGTTGGCTGCACGGATCTCCGCCAGCTTGGTAGCAGCAGTATCAGCGGCAACGCTTGCCTTGGCAGACTGAACGCCGATGCCGGCTGCCAGTTTTTCAGACAGACTGTAGAGTTCGCTGATCTTGCTGGCGGTCTTGGCATCCTTGCAGGTGGCTACCATTGCCTGGGCACCTGCGATTCCCCGTTGTACCTGTTTTTCATAGCGCTCGGCATTGTCTGCAGCGGTGTTGGCGCGGTCTATTGCTGCCTTTACTGCATCGCAGACCCCGCTCATCTTGCCATGAAGTGCTGCTGCGGCTGAGACCTTTGCTGCGTCGGCAGTCACCTTGGCTGCCAACCCCTGTGCACGATCTGCTGCTGCCTTGATCTTGGCCATGGCGCCTTTAACGACGCCCGCCTTGGCGGTAACTATGTTCAGCTCACGATCAAGCTGGTCATAGGCTTGCTGCATATGCTGCACATTCTGGGGTGTCTTCTGTCCCTTGACAGCATCCTCAATCGGCTTGGTTGGATGTTTGATCAACCCGTCGGCCATCTTGTCTGCAAACTTGTCCAGGGCCTGGTCAACAACATAGCCCGACCTGTCACCCAGGTTGGCGAGCTGATTCCTGAGGTTCGGATTGTTTTTAACAGCGCCCAGTATGGCGTTCTTGATCTCAGCCTTGGTGGCGTTTTTAGGTACGTTTATCAGGCTCTGTGCCAAGGCCTCCGTGTTCTTTGAAACCCATGCGGCAGCCTGCTGCAGCGCCTCCTTCTCGTTTGGATTTGAGGCGATAACCGAAGCTTCATAGATGCTCTGGACCGGCGCGCTGAAGCGCCCACCCGCTGCCTGAACATATCCCTGCAGCAGTTGCAGCCGCTCCTGGGCATCCTGCTGTGACGTCTCGAGTCTCTCGTAATCGTCTTCGATACCTTCTCGGTAGGTTGTGAAGGCCCCGGCTGCCTTGCCTACATTTTCCGCTGTCTTGCTGGCCCCATCGCGCCACTTTTTAATCGGCTTGGATATGTACTCCTCGGTGAACTTGCCCTGCTTGATGGCGACAAGGGGCTGGGCCGCGGCATGGGCGGTGTCATAGACCTTGCCTCCTGCCCACTTCACCCCACGCCATACTGCGTAGGTGCCTTCACCGATCTGACGTCCGGCCCAGTCCAGGGGGGTCTCAGCGCTTGTGCCGTAGGGATCTACGAAGTCTAGGGGAGCGTTGAGAGCATAGAGATAGGGGTTGAAGGAGAGGGGGCGCTCCAGTTCGCCATCTTCCGGATCGACTGAGATGAAACGCTTCTGAGTGGGGGCATAGTAGCGGGCCCGCATGTAATAGAGACCGCTCTCCACATCATAGTCACGACCGCGGTAACCCAGGCCCACTCTTGAAAGCCACTCGGGATTGCCTTCGATCAGTTCACCCCAGGGGCTGAAACGGAAGGTGGCGATCAGGTTGCCGGATGCATCGATGAGCCAGCGGATGTCACCCAGGCCATCCTGCACCGGGTAGTAGGGTTCACCACCGATATTAAGGGCAAGCACTTCGTCCACTCGCTGACCATGGATCAGCTGACGGGTCAGGTGCCCATGTTCGTCTGTGTGGAACAGTATCTTGTCGTCAAGCCAGAAATAGCCTGTTCGGGTGCCGTTGATGCTCTTGCTGATACGCCGTCCAAGGGCGTCATAGCTGTAGTCGATATCGCCGAAGGGGCTGCCATTGATGGCTGTGAGCCGGTTCATCGCATCCCAACGGTAGTACAGTTTCCGTTCGCCGCCCTGGCGTTTCAGGTTGCCATCGGCATCGTAGGCATAGCTCTCACGGGAGCTTTTGATCAGGCGGTTTACCGCGTCGTATTGGAAGCTGTCATCTGCGGCACTCAGAAGATTTCCGCGCTCGTCATAGCGGTAGTTTTCAGACTTGCCGGTAGCTGGTGCGAATTGACTGATCTGCCCTCGGCTGTCGCGGCTAACCTGCCATTTACCCTGCTCTTCGGTGACCCTGCCATAGTTGTCGAAACGGTAACTGATCCGGTCCAGTGTGGTGCCATCTGAGCCTTTGAGTGTTATGCCATCGAGGCGGCCCGCACTGTCCCTGCTGTACTCTACCTGTACGCCGTTGGGCAGTTTGCTGAGGCTTCGATTACCGTTGAGATTTTCAAAGCCGATGCTGCCTCCCCAGGGCAGCTGAACCGATTTCAGCAGGCCGCCGGGTTCATGCTGGTAACGGGTGATGCTGTTCTCACCGATACTGATGCCGCTGATCCGGTCGCTGGCGTTGAAGGCGATATTTACGGCAAGCGGAAACCGGCTGTCACTCAGGGCGATAGGGTTGCCGAATTCATCCCGCTTGATGTTCTGTTTTGCGGTTTCAGAGGTGATGTGTTCAATCCTGCCGCCTGGGCCATAACCCAGGTCGACATGAATACCGTCACTGGAGGCGACATGGGTGATCCGGTCTGCCTGGTCATACTCATACCTGATCTGCTGTCCCCGCCCGTTGCGCAGTTCGCTTATACGGCCCAGGGAATCGTAGCTGAAGGCCTTCTGGGTGACGCCCATATCCTGAAGTTCAAGCTGGCCCTGGCGGTTGTACCAGAGCTGAATCGGTGTGGAGTCCGCCAGTTGAACCTGGCTGAGCTGTCCGCTCTGGTCATACTGGAATTTAAGCTGGCTGTTCTGACCTTCGATAATTTCAGACAACCTGTGATTATCATCCCAGCTGTAGTCCCGCCTGATGCCCTCGTTTTCGATGCTCTTCAGCTTACCTGTCTGGTCGTAACTGTATTTTGTGAAGGTCGTGCCGTTTACGGTAACCGACTCCAGCAGGTCATCGGGGCGATGTTGGATCTCGGTGCTGACTGCACCCTTTGTCAGGCGGTTCTGCCTGCCTTTCTTGTCGTAGCTGCTTTGCAGAGGCTGCAGGTCAGTGCCGATGGTCTCTACCAGGTGACCTTCAGCTGAATAGCGGTACTGTGCGGTGCCTCCGTCTGCTGCCTGTTTGCGGCTCAGCCTGCCGTTGTTGTCATACTCGAGCCGTGTCTCTCTGTTTCCGGCCTTGCTGGAGATCTTTTTCCCCCGCTTGTCGTAGGTGACTTCGGTTACCAGGCCGCCGGGTTCGGTGATGCTTTCAGCGCCGTGGCGTCCGTTGGTGATGCTGGTGACCGCCCCGTCACTCTCTACGATTCTGGTCAGACGCAGACGCCTGTCGTACTCGAAGCGTTCCGACCTGCCGCTGGTATCACTGATCTCGGTGATCTGCCCGTTCCTGTTCATACGGGAAGTGATTTCCGGGCCACCCTCTATTTTTGATTTGACCCATAGGTGTGCCGGATCGAACGTGAAGGTGCGGGTCGGCTCGATGCCCCTGCGCATCACCACCTGGTGCTCCTTGTCGGAGCTCCGGTAGGTGAAGGATATGCGCTGCTGGCCGGAGACATTGACCACCCGTCCTTTCTCATCGAGGGTGATGTCGGTCCATTTGCCGTCCGGACCCTGCAGTCGCTTGATACGCAGGCTGTCATCGTATTCAACACGCCATGTTCCCAGGTGTGTGGTGACCTCGGAGATGAGATTCTGCGGGTTGCGTATGACGTCGAAAACCCGCTGGTCGCTGCCTACTATTCTGCTGATCAGTCCACTGTTGTCATAGACAAAGCGCCATCCCTGTCCGGCCTGGTTTTTAACCTCTGTGAGCTCTCCCTTGTCGTCGTAGGTGTAGTTGATGCGATTGCCGTTTTTGTCGCTCCGTGCGGTGACCTGTCCGCTTCTGTTCCAGTGGATTTTCCAGCCTGCAGTCAGCCCGTCTGCTGGGATTTCCTCAAGTCGCC
Source organism: Sedimenticolaceae bacterium (assembly GCA_965224515.1). Lineage (GTDB taxonomy): Bacteria > Pseudomonadota > Gammaproteobacteria > Chromatiales > Chromatiaceae > Sedimenticola_A. The sequence continues at coordinate 3,489,470 of OZ245051.1, read as the reverse complement.
AGCCTGGTGCAAGGGCAGGCTTGCCGAGGCTGCCGTCATGGTATTCAAGGTGCAAGGTCATCTCGTAGGGGGAGGGGGCAAAGCGCAAGAGTTCAAACCGGGCGACCAGCAAGCCGTCCGGCATCTCGACCGTTGTTCCGGGGGCGATCTCTATGATACCTCCGGAGAGGTCATACCTGTCGGCCAGGTCGGTTAGTGGCGTGCTCCAGGCCGGGGATGAAATCAACAGGATAAAGAGTGCTTTGATGAGAACCAGGCTAACGCGTGTCATCTCTTACTTCCCCCGGCATAACTACCGACTGTTATTTTCGTTTTTGGACTACCGCCCTGACATCCATGCGATTGGGTGTGACATGGGTGGGTTCGAGGCGGAAACCCTTGAATTTCTCCTTGGAGAGCTTTCTTGCAAGCATGTTCATGGATTCTGAATAGTCCACCGTCACTTCGGCGATGCCATGACTGAAACTGACAAGCTCAACCTGGTTCATTCCTTTGACTTTCCTCTCAAGGAAATTCATCACGTAATCGATGTGCCGGTACGAGACCAGTCCGCTGAAGTGCAGCAGCTTCTCGTCGCCCACTGTGCCGGGTGAGGAGCCGGAGTCCATGGGGATATTCGAACTGAGCTTACCGGCCAGCTGCGCAATCGCCTCCTCGATGGCCAGGACACCGCCCTGGACCTCGTCAATATGGGCCTGTCTGCCGCTGGCAGAAGCCGAGGCGATTATTCTTGCGTCACTGTTGCGCACCACCCGGGCGGTGACCGTTGCGTGGATGGACTGCATCTGGGTTCCGTAGAGTTTGGCCCCGGCAGGCTTGCTGATGGCAGTGCCGACCACGGTATAGTCGGCTCCGTACTGGAGCCCGACAGCGGCAGCCGCCTTGTTGTCACCCTCCAACATGCGCATACCCTTGGCCTGGGTGATATTGCGCTTGGAGGTATCCGGGTCGACGACCCTGAATCCCTCATTCTGGAAGTGGTTCATGAGGGCGATTTCAGACTGGTTGGGCTGCTCAAACCCGGTGGTGCCGAATACACCCATCACCTTCTCTTGCATAACAATCATCAGCTTTGGGGACATGGCGAGGGCCTGTCCGGCACAAAGCAGCAGGCAGGCAGCAAGTAAAACAGTTGAAACAGGGCGACAAGTACTCATTTGATCTCCCATCCGGTTGCTTCATCGTAATGCCATCTCGGCCACTTCCAGACAGGGCTTGGTGAATAGCGTGGGATGATAACCGGCGGTATACAGTAGGGGGCGTAGGGGTAGCGGGCACAGTAAGCCGGGGTTGGAACGTTTGTGTACTCCGGTGGAATAGCCATGGGCGGGGTGGTGTAACGTGGCACCCGGCTTGGCATCTGTGCCTGAAACTGATCCCCGTAGCGAAGTGCCTGCTGGATCTGTGCGGGAGAGGGCTCGGGAAGTGCCTGGGCAACCACTATCTCTTCAGCCAGGGCCAGACCAGGCAGTATGCCAAGAACCGCAAAGGCGCACGCAACTCCAAACGGGGCACTTATTCCATGATTAGCCATATAAAACTCTCCGGTCTGAGAGGGGATGCTTCAGAGAAAAAGTATTGCATAAACTCATCCTAAGAATAGTTCGTATAGATGGATTTTGGTGATTTATTGTTCTGGATCAGCAATTAACAGCCAGCTTTTGAAAATCCGTCAATCAGGCTGGAGAAAAGGTTTGATGTCAAGCCTGGAAAGGGGAGGCCGCATCCGGGATAATCCCCCCTTTTTCCCCGGAGTCCTCCTTCATGTGGTTCAAGAACCTCCAGATCTACCGTCTGCGCAAATCTTTCGATCTTTCTCCTGAAGAGCTGCATGAACAGCTGCAGACAAAGGAGGCGCGAGAGTGCGGCAGCCTGGAGATGTCGACCATGGGCTGGGTGCAGCCCCTGGGGCGCAGTGCCGAGCTGTTCACCCATGCGGTAGGCAGCTGCATCATGGTCTGCGCGAGACGTGATGAGCGGGTTCTGCCTGCTGCCGTGGTGCGCGAACACCTGATGGAGAAGGTGGTTGCCATTGAGGAGGCCGAGGCGCGCAAGGTGCGCCGCCGTGAGCGTGAAGAGATCAAGGACGAGATCCTGACCGACCTCATGCCGAGGGCATTCACCAAATCCTCAGCCACCTATGCCTACATAGATACCAAGGGCGGCTGGCTGGTTGTGGACGCTGCCAGCCCCAAGCGTGCCGAGGAGCTGATCACCCTGCTGCGGGAGACCATCGGCACCCTGCCTCTCAAACCGCTGGAGGTTGCCCAATCGCCGGCATCGGTCATGACAGCCTGGCTGCGTGGAGTCGATCCGGCCGCCGATTTCGTGGTGCAGGATGAGTGCGAACTCAGGGATACAGTGGAAGAGGGCGGTATTATCCGCTGCCGGCGACAGGACCTGGAGGGCGAGGAGATCAGGGTGCACCTGGATGCAGGCAAGCAGGTGGTTCGACTTGCGGTTGAGTGGCACGAAAGGCTCGCCCTGGTGTTGACGGAAGATATGTCCGTGAAACGTCTCAAGTTCATGGATGTGATCCAGGAAGAGGCGGCAGAGGCTGAGACTGATGACGAGGCGGCCCGTTTCGATGTGGACTTTTCGCTCATGAGCCTGGAGCTCGGTCGTTTCATACCGCGCCTGGTGGAGATCTTCGGTGGTCTTGCCGAGGAGGATTGACCGTTTAGGGAGGGTAGGTATCGATTAGGGCAACTGCGGTCTGTATCTCCTTCAATTCGGCGATAATGTCATCCGGCTCCATCCGGGCCGTGTAATTTTTATCCACGTAGTGAGCCTTTATGATGCCATCCCGGCCAATCACGTAACTGGCCGGGATGGGTAGTTCCCAGCTCTCATCTCCATTGTGCAGCGGTATATCGTACCTCCACTCCCTGTAGAGTGGTCTCAGGGATTCGAATACCTCCATGACCAGTCCATACTGCCGTGATACTTCATTGCCCTTGTCCGAGAGCAGATCAATGCCTGTGCCCAGCTCAGCCGGGTCGAATTCAATGTGGTTTGGAAGCTCAGGGGAGATCGCGATAAGCCGTGCTCCCGTCGCCTCGATCTCGGGCAGGGCCTGGATCAGGGCGCGCATCTCAAGATTGCAGTAGGGACACCAGGAGCCCCGGTAGAAACTCAGCACCACCGGGCCTCTCGATAGACGCTCATGCAGGTTGACCATGCCACCCCGGGATTCGGGCAGGGTGAAGTCGATTGCGCTGTTTCCGCTGTGCAGGGCCAGATTTCCAAAATCGGAATCCATCAGGCGCCTTGAGGCATCCTGCAGTATCTGCAGGGTCTCCCCGGGCACCTTCCGCATTGATGCTTCACGAAATTCCCGACACTGCTCAGCCAGGCTTTTTGTCTGTTGGTCCGGCAACATAACGGCTCCTGGATCTGCACTCTGATACCCGGATCAAAACAATGGGTAGAGAATTACAGAGCTTTTCACTCTTATTTTTAGTATTGACCTCAAGACTAGCAGGAAATTCCGAAATTCCTATGTTTGCTGGACTCTTAGAGTGGGGTTTTAAAGGCGGTTGGGAGTTTGTGAGGTCGCTGAATCAGAATAATTGAGCCAACTTGGGGCAGAGAAAGCCGGGTCAGGGTCTGCAGCCGTTGAGGGCCAGGCGGGCACTGCCGTAGGCCGCCTGCTGCTGTTCGCAGCGATATACTGGAACCCCGATTCTGCGTTCCCGGATCAGCCGCCAGGGCTCATTGCCAGCTCCGCCGCCGATTGAGAAGACCTCGGTCAACTGCGGTGCGCCCAGCTTCTGCAGCAACCGGTACCCCTCCGCCTCGATTTGACTGATTCCCTCGAGGATACCCTGGAGGAAACGTGCATCATCTGCCGGCCTGGGCTCCAGCCTGGGCATCAGGCCCGGGTCGTTGACCGGAAAGCGCTCCCCCGGGGCTGGCAGCGGGTAGTAATCCAGCCCGGTATTCCGGTTCGGGTCGATCTGCCTGCTCAGGCGCAGGATCTCATCATCACCGAACAACTGCTTCAGCACAGCACCGCCACTGTTGGATGCACCGCCCACCAGCCACAGGTCGCCCAGGCGCTGGCTGTAGATGCCATGTTCTGGTGCGAACAGTGGCTTCTCCGACAGGATCTTCAGCACCAGCGTGCTGCCCAGGGAGGTGACTGCCTGCCCGGGTTGATCTATCCCCGAGGCGAGAACAGCGGCTGTACTGTCGGTGGTGCCCGCCACGACGCGGGTATCTTCAGGAAAATTGAGATAACCGGCGATTTCCGGTGAAAGGCAGCCTACCGGCGAACCTGCCGGAACCACCTGGGGCAGCCATCGCCCGGGGAAATCGAAATCCTTCATCCATTCAGGCCAGCGCCTGTTGAGGGCATCGTAGCCAAGTTTCAGACAGTTGTTCTCATCGCTGAATCCGAAGCGGCCGCATAGCATGCCACTGATCCAGTCGGCCTGGTGAAGGGCATAGCGGGCTCTCTCGGCTCCGGCTTCATCCGCCAGCAACAGCAGCTTGGCAAGACTGGAACCGGCGGATTGCACACTGCTCTCCGGTGGGGCCGATTGGGCAATCCTGCCACAGTAGTCTCGTGCACTCGTATCGTCGTACATCAGGGCCGGGGTCAGTGGATTGCCCGCGGCATCGGTCAGCAGCAGTGTCGAAGAGGTGCCGTCCACGGCGAGTGCGGCGGGTTTGTATCCTGGCAGCTTTCCGGGTACCTGCCGCAGCAGTTCCAGTACCGCCTGCCACCAGTCAGCAGGCGTCTGCCTGGATTTGCCGGATGCTGTGCGTATGGAGGGCGGGAGGTCGGACCCGAGCTCCAGCAGGGGAGCTCCATCCTGGTCTATGACCATGACCCGGCACCCTGAGGTGCCAAGATCAATGCCGATAAATGCCTGCTTAATCATGTGATTAGAGCAGGAACTTAAAGTTAAGGGAGGTTGACGGCAGGAGCAGACTGCCAGCCGTCAGCACGGTGCTCGGCCACTACCGTGGTGTAGACACCCCCGCGAACATTGAAGTCAGCGGTAAGGCGCATGAAGCGTGGCTGGGTTGCAGCAACCAGGTCGTTGAGAATCTGGTTGGTGACCGCTTCGTGGAATGCGCCTTCATCCCGAAACGACCAGACATACATCTTCAGGGACTTCAGTTCAACGCAGAGCTTGTCTGCAATATATTCAAGGGAAAGCTCGGCAAAATCCGGCTGACCGGTTTTTGGGCAGAGGCAGGTGAATTCGGGTACCCGGATGCGGATGGTGAAGTCGCGGTCCTGTTGGGGGTTTTCGAAGGTTTCCAGCATTTTACTGGGCTGGCTGGGCATAGGGTTGCTCCGGAGTCTGGGTTGTGGAAAATTGGGCGATTATACGCAACTTCCCCCAGTGCCTGAAGTACGCATCAAAGCAGGCTGACCATTTATTGGACAATGGGTGAATATAGTAAATAAAAACAATGAGATACGACTCATAGTTAAAGCTCAATTTTCGGGTTGTTTTTCCCTTGTCACGGGGAGCCTCTCCGGGTATCTTAGCGTCCCATGCGCCTAGAAAAAATAAAATTAGCCGGATTCAAATCGTTCGTTGATCCAACTACCGTCCCTTTCCCCAGTAACCTGGTGGGCATTGTTGGTCCCAACGGCTGCGGCAAGTCCAATGTCATCGACGCCGTGCGCTGGGTGATGGGGGAGAGCTCAGCCAAGATGCTGCGCGGCGAATCCATGGCCGATGTTATCTTCAACGGCTCCAACAGCAGAAAGCCGGTGGGTACCGCAAGTATCGAACTGGTGTTCGACAATGCCGATGGCGGTGCCGGTGGCCAGTACGCTCAGTACAACCAGATTGCGGTCAAGCGCCAGATCTCCAGGGACGGACAGTCCAGTTACTTCATGAACGGTGTGCGTTGCCGCCGCCGTGACATCACCGACCTGTTCCTGGGTACCGGCCTTGGCCCACGCAGCTACTCCATTATCGAGCAGGGCATGATTTCGCGACTGATCGAGGCGCGACCTGAAGATCTCCGCGCCTTTCTGGAAGAGGCGGCCGGTATCTCCAAGTACAAGGAGCGTCGTCGCGAAACCGAGAACCGTATCAAGCACACCCGGGAGAATCTCGACCGCCTCAACGATCTGCGCGAAGAGATCTCCAAGCAGCTGCAACACCTGCAACGCCAGGCCACCACTGCAGAGAGATATAAAGAGTACAAGGAGCAGGAGCGTCGCCTGAAGGCCGAGCTCCTGGCCCTGCGCTGGCGTTCATTGGATGAAGACATCCAGGTGCGTGATCGCACCATTACCGAGAAAGAGACCGATCTCGAAGCGGCAATTGCCAAGCAGCGCCGTCTTGAAGCGGATATCGAGCGCGACCGTGAGTCCCATGTCGTGGCCAATGACCACTTCAACGAAGTGCAGGGGCGTTTCTACGCGGTAGGCAGCGATATCGCGCGCCTGGAACAGGCGATCCAGTTCTCAAAGGAGAGCCGGGCCCAGAATGAACATGACCTGCACCAGACCGAACAGGCCTGGCAGGAGTCCAGCGATCATCGTGTGCAGGATGAAACCCGCCTCAACGAGCTCAACGAGACGCTTACCGAAGAGGAGCCCAGGCTCGAAGAGGCGCGCGAGATAGAGAAGGTCTCCGCCGACCGACTGGCAGAGGCCGAGCAGGCGATGCAGAGCTGGCAGAGCGAGTGGGAGAATTTCAACCGCCAGGCCGCAGAACCTGCACAGACCGCCCAGGTTGAGCGTACCCGGATCAACCACATCGAGCAGCAGGACCAGAATCTGCAGCGCCGTATCGAGAAGTTCAACGAAGAGCTGACCCGGCTGGAGGACCCACGCCTGGCCCAGGATATCGTTGAGCTGGAAAACCAGGAGTCTGCGCGGGAAGAGCAGGTTGCCCAGCTCCAGGAGCGGCTGACAGCTTCGGTCGAAAACATTACCGGCCTGCGCCAGAACAACGTCACCCGCAATAATGAACTCAACGAGGTGCGGGCCAACCTGCAGACCATGAGTGGGCGCCAGGCCTCCCTGGAAGCCCTGCAGCAGGCCGCCCTGGGTAAGGATGAGAGTTCCACCACCCAGTGGCTGGAGCAGCATGAACTTGACCGCGCCTCCCGCCTGGCTGAGAAGATTGAGGTGGAGTCCGGCTGGCAGCGTGCAGTTGAAACCGTGCTCGGCTTCCACCTGCAGGCGGTGTGTGTGGACGGCTTCGGCACCCTCGGCTCTGAACTGGCTGCCCTTGAAAGCGGCAGCCTGAGCCTGTTCGATATGGCGAGCAGCCATGCCCAGGGTGTTGCTCCCGCCGGTTCGATTCTGGACAAGATCAAAGCCCCTTGGCCCCTGGATGGTGTGCTGGGCGGTATTCTCAGTGCCGATAGTGTTGAGCAGGCCATGACCATGCGCGGCGCACTTCAACCTGGCCAGTCCATCATCACCCGTGATGGTGTCTGGGTGGGTAAAAACTGGATGCGCCTGAGCCGTGAAACCGGTGAATCCGGTGGTGTGCTTGAGCGCGAAGAGGAGATCCGCGAACTTGCTGAGCAGATCAACACCCTTGAAGCCCGTGCAGAAGAGCTGGGCACCGCCGTGGAGCAGGGGCGTGAACAGGTCCAGCAGGCTGAGCAGGAGCGTGAAAGCCGCCAGAGAGAGCTGAACGAAGTCAACCGGGCGCTCTCTGATATCCGCTCCAACCTCACCGGCAAGCGCACGCGCGCCGAACATCTGCGCAACCGCATCGAGCATGTCCGTGGCGAGATGGAAGATCTCAGTCAACAGCTCGAACAGGGCCGTGGTGACCTGGAGATGTCCCGTGAAAAACTCCACGCCTCCCTGGAGGAGATGGAGACCCTGGGTGAACGGCGCGATGCACTGATCCAGCGTCGTGACGAGCTGCGTCAACGCCTCACTGAAATACGCGACGAAGCCGGGATGCAACGTGGCAAGGCCCATGAAATTGCTCTGCGCATCGAATCCATGCGCAGCTCAAGGGAGTCACTCAGCCAGAGCCTGGAGCGCATGCAGGGCCAGCTGTCCCACCTGGCCACCCGCAGGGAAGAGCTGAAACTGGCCCTGGAAGAGAGTGCCGCGCCCCTTGTGGAGCAGGGTGATGAGCTTGAGATGCAGCTCGCCCGCCGCGTTGAGGTGGAGGCTGAACTGACCAAGTCACGCCAGGCCCTGGAAGATATCGACGCCCGCCTGAGAGGGCTGGAGCAGGATCGCAGCCGTGCAGAACAGGATGTTCAGGCCCAGCGTTCATCCCTCGACCAGTTCAAGATGCAACGCCAGGAGGTGCTGGTTCGCGGCAAGACCCTGGAAGAGCAGTTGAGCGAGACCGGGTTTCAGCGTGAGCAGCTGTTCATGGAGATCCCCGGCGACGCCACCACCGAAAAATGGCAGCAGGAGGTGGAGCGTATGGATATGCGTATCCGGCGCCTGGGCCCCATCAACCTGGCGGCGATCGACGAATTCAAAGAGCAGTCCGAGCGCATGCACTACCTGGACGCCCAGCACGCGGATGTCACAGAGTCCCTGGAGACCCTGGAGAATGCCATCCGCAAGATCGACCGCGAAACCCGCTCCCGCTTCAAGGATACCTTTGACAAGGTCAACAGCGGTCTGCAGGAGAAGTTTCCCCAGCTGTTCGGTGGCGGGCACGCTTATCTCCAGCTCACCGGCGAGGACCTGCTTGATACCGGCGTAACGGTCATGGCCCGGCCCCCCGGCAAGCGCAACTCAAGTATCCACCTGCTCTCCGGTGGTGAGAAGGCGCTGACCGCAGTGGCACTGGTATTTGCCATCTTCGAGCTCAACCCCGCACCGTTCTGTATGCTGGACGAGGTGGACGCCCCCCTGGACGATGCCAACGTCGGGCGTTTCTGTGACATGGTGCGGCTGATGTCTGACCGTGTTCAGTTCATTTTCATTACCCATAACAAGATCACCATGGAGCTTTCGAATCAGCTCACCGGTGTGACTATGCACGAGCCCGGCGTTTCGCGTCTCGTGTCTGTGGATGTGGAAGAGGCCGCCCAGATGGCGGCGATGTAGTGGTACAATTTGTACGGCAGCGTAGATGGGCCTTCAGGCCGACATGTCGGGTTCAAACCCGACCTGGAGCCAGCGTATTGCTGTAACATGAACAATAACGAAGGGTGGGTGGTGCAAAGCGACACCTACCAGGTAATCAACATAACCTGATACCCCCGTATGGACGCCGATATCCTGCGATTGATTCTCTTCCTGGTTGGTGTTGCCCTGATCTTGGGGATCTATTTCTGGGATCGCCATAAAAAGGTCACCACCAAGGTGCATGCTATACGCAAGGCACAGCAGGAGGGTGAACCTGAAATCCTCTCCCAACCCGACGAGATTGCCGAAGACGATCCCCGGTTCGAAGAGGAGTCTGAAGACTACGAACCCTTTTACGAGGATGAGATCGAGTCTGATGAACTGCCGAACGATCTTGAGTCCGAACTTCATCAGCTCGACGAGATCGTTCACGAAGAGAGTGAGTCGCTTCCCGACTTTGCAGAGCCCCAGGCGGAACAGGCCGAACTGGCCTTTGCCGCCGTGGACCAAACCGACCCCTACGAGGTGCGACGCCGGGGGTTGCCCACCAAGATCATTCAGCTTGTTCTCAAATCCAATAACGGTGGTTTTGCCAATGCCGATATATGGCGTAGCGCCCGTGAAGTGGAGCTGGAATACGGCGAGATGAAAATCTTCCACCGCCGGGCCGGTGGTAAAAACAGCCCTGCCGTATTCAGCATGGCCAGCATGGTGGAGCCTGGCACTTTTCCAGATCAGTCAAACGCCGATTTCATCACCCCTGGCCTGGCACTGTTTTCCCAGCTGCCGGGACCAAAAGACGGGCTTGCCGTCTTCTCTGACATGCTGTTCACTGCCGAACGTCTCGGCACGTTGCTGGATGCCTCTCTTCAGGATGAGACCCACAGCGACCTGACCAGGCAGTCCATCGAACACATGCGCGAAGAGATTCTTGAATACCGCAGACAGTTGCAGTTGGCGAGAGCCAAGGGATGAGCATACCCAAGGCGGACAGGAGTCGTGCAGAGTGGCTGCGCGACCGCATCAACTATCATAATCATCAGTATTACGTTCTCGACAACCCCGAGATCCCTGACAGCGAGTACGACCGTCTGCTGCGTGAACTCCAGGCCCTGGAAGAGCAGCACCCTGAGCTTTTTACACCTGATTCTCCAACCCAGCGTGTCGGAGCCCAGCCCCTGGAGGGTTTCAACGAGATCCGCCACAGTGTTCCCATGCTCTCCCTGGGCAATGCGTTCTCCGAAGAGGAGCTGGAGGCCTTCGATAAACGGGTACGCGACCGCCTGGGCATTGCTGAACAGATTGTCTATGTTGCCGAGCCCAAGCTCGATGGTCTCGCCATCAGCCTGCGTTATGAAGAGGGCGTGCTGGTACAGGCGGCCACCCGTGGCGACGGCCAGACCGGCGAGGATGTGACCCAGAATGTTCGCACCATCCCCTCCGTGCCCCTGCGCCTGCTCGGCGAAGAGTGGCCGCGGGTGCTGGAGGTGCGCGGCGAAATCTACATGCCCATCGCCGGCTTCAACGCCATGAACGAGAAGGCCCGCAAGGCGGGTGAGAAGACCTTCGCCAATCCCCGCAATGCCGCTGCCGGCAGTCTGCGCCAGCTCGACTCGCGTATCACCGCACAACGCCCCCTGGCGATGTTCTGCTACGGCTTCGGCGAGGTGGAGGGCGGCCCGTTGGCAACAACCCACAGCGAGAGCATCCGGAAGCTTACCGATTGGGGACTGCGTATCTCACCGGAGATGAAAACTGTCGACGGTGCAGCAGGTTGCATTCAGTTCTACCATGCAATCGGTGAACGCCGTGAGAGCCTCGACTACGACATCGACGGCGTGGTGTTCAAGGTCGACAGTTTCGGCCAGCAGCAACAACTCGGTTTCGTCTCCCGTGCGCCACGTTGGGCCATAGCCCAGAAATTTCCCGCCCAGGAGGAGATGACCCGCCTGCTGGATATCGACATTCAAGTGGGGCGCACCGGCGCCCTCACCCCTGTGGCCAGGCTCGAACCGGTCAACGTGGCGGGCGTCACCGTCACCAACGCCACCCTGCACAACGAAGATGAGATACGTCGTAAGGATATCCGCATCGGCGACACCGTCATCATCCGCAGGGCAGGGGATGTCATTCCCCAGGTAGTGCGGGTTGTGCCAGACAGACGTCCCGATGATGCACTGAAATACGAGATGCCCTCGGTCTGTCCCGAGTGCGGCTCTGAAGCAGTCCGCGATGAGGACGAAGCGGCGCTCCGCTGCAGCGGCGGGCTCTTCTGTCCCGCCCAGCGCAAAGAGGCGATCAAGCACTTCGCCTCCCGCCGCGCCATGGATATCGAAGGTCTCGGCGACAAACTGGTGGATCAACTGGTTGAGCGTGAGCTGATCGGCACCCCTGCCGACCTCTTTAAACTGCAAGTTGAAACCCTTGCCGGTCTTGAGCGCATGGGACAGAAGTCTGCCGAAAACCTTGTTGAGGCGCTGGAGAACAGCAAAAAGACCACCCTGAACCGCTTCCTCTTCTCGCTGGGTATCCGTGAAGTGGGGGAGGCTACCGCCCTCTCTCTTGCCAACTGGTTCTGTGAACTGGAAAAGCTGGAACAGGCCGATAGCGAAAGCCTGCAGCAGGTGCCCGATGTTGGCCCTATCGTGGCTGAGCGCATCGTCACCTTCTTTCGTCAGCCCCATAATCTCGAAGTGATAGAACAGCTTCTTGGTGCCGGCATCGAGTGGGAGAAGATTGAACCTGCCGACCAGGAAGCCCCAAAACCCCTGGATGGTAAAGTCGTGGTGCTCACCGGCAGCCTCAGCCGTCCCAGAAGCGAGATCAAGACGCAGCTCCAGGCCCTGGGCGCAAAGGTCACCGGCAGTGTCTCAAAGAAGACAGACCTGGTGGTGGCCGGAGCCGAAGCCGGCTCCAAGCTCACCAAGGCCCAGGATCTGGGTATCGAGGTGGTGGACGAAGCGGGCCTGGAGGCCCTGCTCCAGCAGGCACCGCAACAGGCCGACCTGGACCTCTGACCCGTACCCATCATCCTGGGTACCAACACGCCAGTCCGGCGAAACTGGGCTATGCTTGCCTGGAACGGAATCCAACCTCAGGGAGATGCACCATGACGCTCATCGTTATCGGCCTGGTCTTCTGGATCGGCGTCCACCTCTTTCCCTCGCTCATGCCGGCAACCCGCAGCAGGCTGATCGCCCGTTTTGGCGAGATGCCATACCAGGGTCTCTTTGCGCTGCTCATCCTGTTTGGCCTGGCCTGCATTGTATTCGGCTGGCGGGGCAGCGAAGCGACAGAAATCTATACCCCGCCTGAAGCGGCGACCGCCCCGGCCCTGCTGCTGATCATGCTGGGCTTCATCCTCATCGTCGCCGCCAACTTCCCCTCCACCCGGGTCAAGCGTTGGCTACGTCATCCCCAGCTTAGCGGCGTCCTGCTCTGGGCCGTGGCCCACCTGCTGCTTAACGGCGACAACCGTTCGGTAGTGGTGTTCGGTGCCCTGGCAGCCTGGACCCTGGTATCGATGATCACCATCAACCGCCGGGAAGGGGAGTGGGAGAAACCGGAAAAGATCATGCCCATGGCGACCGAAGTTACAGTGCCCGTCACCGGGGTGATCGTGATGCTGCTCTTTGCCTGGCTGCACCCCTACCTCTCAGGGATATCCTTGATGGCCAACTGATTGTGGCTAAGATCGACAGAATCACGAATAGGATAATACTTCCTATACGTGATTGTTTTTGTTAACCTCCAACTCCATAAGGAACATGGACCCCGAGTAGTACGTTTACCCAAACCCCACAAGCTCCCCGGTGTTCAACTTCCTACAGACCGGCCCCTTCTGATGCGTCATGAACCAGCAGCGTGCGCCGGAATTACGTGCGTAATTGGATGGGACGACAAATGAAAAAACCGCTTTATTCATATTTAAGCAAATGAATGCGCCAAAAGAGAACTTAAATGGAACGGTCTGTCAGATATTACAATATCCGCACATGGTAGATATTCCAATATCGGCGCGCGGTAGATAACCCACTGTTATGCATAAAAAAGGAGAAAACTTTGGATATTGAAAAATTTTGGGAAATAATTGATGCTGCTAAAGATTCTGAAGAGCCGGAAGAAATAGTTTCAGACGAGTTAAAAAAATTACTCCCAGATGAAATAGCATCCTATCAGGAGCACTTTGATTACCTCTATGATCAAGCCTATCAGTGGAATTTGTGGGGAGCAGCTTACATGATAGGAGGTGGTTGCTCAGATGACGGGTTTATGGATTTTCGTTATGGCTTAATTTCAAAGGGGCGGGAAATTTATGAAAATGCCTTAAAAAACCCTGATTCACTTTCAAGCCTTGGACAAGATATAGAAATAGAAAATGAATTGTTTGGTTATGTGGCTCAAGAAATTTATGAAGAGTTAACCGGAGATGAAATACCACGAAAAGAACCCTCAGGACCAGGTGAACCAATTGGTGAGGAGTGGGACTTTGACGATGAAAGTGAGAATAGAAACCGCATTCCCGAACTAACCAAAATACACTGGTAAAATGCATAACAATAGCCTCCAAAGGAATCGCTCACTGCGTTCGCTCTCCTTTGAGGCAGGGCGTTATACGAAAAAGAGAGAGATGAAATGAGCCAAGCAAAGGAACAATGCGAAGCACTCATGAATGAAGCAATCGATTTTGCTGAAACACTACTAAATAAAAATGGTGAGTTTTTTCCATTTGGCCAGGCAATGAATGCAGAGAATGATATCGTTAGTGTGGCTGCCTACGATGGAGATGAATGCCCACCATCTCAAGAACTAATTGATATGCTTAAATCTGCATTTCGCTCGCGTGGCAAAGAAGGTGAGTATATTGCATGCGCACTAGCATATGATGTGCGTATTCGCTCACAAGAAGACGGTGAGCCAATAGATGCTGTGGCTATAGATCTAGATAATGTTAATGATTATTCCGTAACAGTATTCTTTCCTTATAGTATGCAAAATGGCGAGGCGGTATTTGGGCCAATCTCAGCACAGCAGGGCAATAATGATATATTTGGCTAGGGTTAAAGCGTATAACAAGCGGCAGCAGTCGGACATTTTCTCCGCTCCTTCGTCGCTCCAAAAATGCCGCTGTGCCGGGCGTTATGAGTAAAACATGAAATTAATACTTACACTACTTTTAATAACATTTTCATGCATGACATATGCTGAATCAAATGTAATACCAGAAAACATCTTAAATAAATGGGGTTACAAAACGGATAAAGTAGACTCTGTCCACTACATAAAGAAAATAGAAATAATTAAAGGGTATTACCCAAGATTTTCACTTTCAAAAAAATGTTTTGACTCTAATGAAAAAGCTTCAAATGAAAATAATAATGTTTTGAATGAAATCAATAATGGCCCATTTAAAGGGCATAAGGCTTATCGAGATTATATAATAGAAAATGGTTGTTTATATGATATAAGAACTGGTGCAAACCTATTTTATCTTGAATACCAGCCAAGTATAGTTAAGCAACTAAGAGAATATGTATCTAACCAATAATACTCATAACAAGCGCGTGCACCAAGGGCTAAATATCCGTTGCGCTTTTTGGCATGGCTTCGCCATTATATGCCAAAAATACTCCACTCCAATTTAGCCTGTGACGCGGGCGTTAGCGTGCTTTGTTGCTTTACCAAATATAAGATGAATAGAGTTCAAAAACTCATCAAATCAAATTTAGGTCGAACCTATGGTTGGTTTGTAGAGCTTGATTGCCAATGTATCGGTCGTCTTATTGATCCCGTTAGAAAAGATATGTTTTGGGACGTTTACAAGCTTATCCCGAAAGATTATCAAGCTGAAAAATTACTAAATGATCCAGCTAATTGGGAAGCATGTAAGTTCAAGTTTAAAAATATTGTAATGAATGAATACGCTTCACATCCTTTTGCGGGATGGGGACCAAACTTTGTTAGAAATGGTAAGGTTTGCATGAGAGCTCTTTACCTTTTGCCGGTCGGGAAATGGGAAAAATATTTGCTTAAACTTTACACATACTTCGGATCACGCAGCTAACCCTGCCTTGCAGGGGTAACAGACGCTGGCGCGCCTGTTACCCCTGCAAGGCGATGTTATGAGGCACTGAAATGAAATACGACGACGCATCTTGGCATTACGGCGGTGACTTTCCTGACGATCTGCCAGACGAAGCTGGCGCAATACATATTGGAATGTTTATAACGTGGGCACTATTGGTTGAGTTGGGTGGTTCTATTCACCTTGAAGATTTTCCGGAGGAGTTAGCGAAGCTCCGATCTCGGGAAGTCACACCCGCTCAGTTCTTTCTACAAGCTTGCGACGAAAAGTTTACAGATGAAGACCTCAATGAAGAAGGAAATGCGTTTACTCAGTATTATTACCAACCTGATGACGCGCAATACCTGGAGGATTATGACATGATCTTGGGCGAAAACCTTCCTTCGGTTTATCACGTTGCAGATACGTGGGATAACTTTGAACTGCTGAAGCCAATCCTCGATGAACGTTTTAATTCATGGCGACGTACCACATAACAAGCGCATGCAGTCGGATCAGCAAACCGCTGATGCGGGGCGTTAGCAGAAAATAATAATGAACGAAATAGACCGTAGTTTTACAGGAAGCAAAGAGTACTCAGACGACTCCTTTATAGGTATATTTCACGAGAAACAAATATGGGACGATGAAGAGTATCTTAAACTAGAAAACTATCTCTACGAGGAGTGCGATAAATATAAAGGCCAAAGCAATATTCCAAGAGATGTGTTTTGTTCCGTAATGCAAATACATAGTTATTTATCACAGTCTATTGGCTGTCATTTTGATTCAAATGACGGCTTTAAAATAGAAGGCATTAATAAAGAACAGCTATATCAGCGAAGAGAGCGGTTACAATTAATATTTGAGGGTTTCTTTAAAGGTGAAATGCCAAACAAAAAGTACCTTGGTTACTAACATGAGCCAAGTCACTGCTAACAAGGCGCTGCAACGGATAAAATCTCCCTGCGGTCGATTTCCCCGCTGAGCGCGGCGTTAGGTGTCCGAAGATCTTCGATGGTGCGATTATTTATTCTTTTATCGGTAGCAGTTATCACGATATTTCCGCAGTCGGCGTGGCCGTGCCTGGGTTGTGGCCAAACCTACAACTTTTGCACACGGGCTGAGTATGAAGCCCCGAAAATGAGATACGTAATCAAGACTCTAGGAGCTGGCACCGTCAAAGCCGGACAAGATTTTAGTTATGAATTTAAGGGAGCAGCGATGGTGTGTCCTGCTGCCAATTCTTCAGCCAAGCCTATTCGCTTAAGACGGAATGGAGCGCAATCGGCGAGGTATGAGATTGTTGGTGGTGAATCGGGCTTTTTGATATGGACCTTTCGAGACAAGCCAAGTGTACTTCAAAGGGTTTTTCGTTCTGCCGGTTTCGGCAACATTTCGCCTGAGGAGATCGCCGAAACGATGCGGGTTTGGGGAAACGTCTCAAGTGGTCCAAAAGGGACTACTATGCCAGGACAGTCGAAGTTTCTTAAGGTTAACTCCGTAGAGTTTCAACGCCAAATATGTGATAGGAAAACACCTAACAAATGGATTGAACAGATCTCACTAACGCTCGGCTGCTCATCCTAGTCGTTAGGCGTACAAATGGATATGGAAACCATCTGCGAATTCATAACCAAGTCAGAAGGAATTTCCACTGCAAAAGTGCAGATGGATTCTGACATGAATGATGATCTCGGTATCGATGGTGATGATTTCTCAGAATTGATGGAGAAATTTGAAAAGGAGTTTGGCGTAAATATGGAAAAGTACCGCTGGTATTTTCATCATGGCGAAGAAGGCTGGTCTCTTGGCGGTCTTTTCTTCAAACCGCCATACGCTCGTGTTCAAAGAATTGCTGTAACCCCAATGCTCCTACTACAAGCAGCAGAGGCAAAGGAGTGGCCTATTACATATCCAGAACATATTCTGCCGAAACGGCGGTACGACATTCTAATCAACCAGATCGCATTGGTAGGCTTAGTAATTTGGGGCTCTGCATGGTTATTCGCCTAACAAGGCGGTCAAGTTCACTCCGGCCCTTTGGGCCTGCACGGGACACCGGTTCGCCGGCGCACCTTACCAGTGGTGTTAGCTTGAAAGGAAAAGCATGAAATATACTGCATTCATTTTCGCACTATTGTGGTCATCCACCTGCTTAGCCGTAGAAGTCAAAGAAACCTATTTGACTACAGCCAAACTGCCGAATGACCATACGATCTGGCCAGTGCCAAAACTGGATATCACAAAGGATACTGTCGTTGTGACTGCCAAGTTCGTTGAAGCAAAGAAAATCTTATCTCTAGTCCAAGGTAACTATTGGCGCATCACATATTTTGTTAAGTATGAAGTAACTAAAAGTCATAAAGGGTATCCACATAAAGAGATCACATTCATAGTCAATGATGACGAGCCTACAAAAGAAAGTGGCATCAGGGTAAAAAGAGTGGCTTTACCGTTCAGAGAAGGTTTTAAAACCATATTTATGGCCAAAGACAAGAGATGCGAGCATATGGACTACTTCAACATTATTTCATATCAACAAGCTAACCAGTAAATACACAAGGACTGTGCACGCTGGCATGGCGTTTGAGCAACCGCTTGAAAAGCTACAGCCAGCGTACCCATCCGGTGATTTTGATCGTTAGCCGTAAAAAGGAAAATCAGGTGCTAAAACTCTACAAACTTACAGATAGCGAAAAGCTTTACTGGGAAACATGGGACAATGATGACGGTACTCATACCATCCATTGGGGTGAGTTGGGTACAGAAGGTCAATCCAAGACAGTAAAGTCGTCCCTATTGAAGAAGGCTACGGACGTTATCCAAAAAGAAATTGATGGCTTGGTTTCAAGTGGATATAGGCCTATCGATCCAGAAGATCACGTCACACTTTTAATTGAATACACAGTCAATGATATGGGTAGCGGTGAGGATGTTGAAAAACGCCACCGGCTTGAAGACAGAATGAATGAAACCCTTGGGTGGACAGGCCTAGGAGCATGTGACGGCGGAAGCATCGGAAGCGGCACAATGGAAGTATGCAGTTTTGTGGTTGATTTTGAACTTGCCAAGAATGTGATTGCTGCCAATCTCAAGGGCACAGAATTCGCGAACTACACGCGCATCTATGATGAAAACGCAGAAAAAGGCTAACAAGGCGCTCGTTCGGACGCAAACTACGCTGTGCTTCGTTTGCGCCGCACAGCTTGAACGTTATGTATCAGGGAGGCGTTGTGCAGAAATTTAAAGTGAGCCGGGATATGCCTGATTCTGCATCCATAACATCCCTTTATCGGGTGAATTGCAGATTGGTTGCGTATTTGAATGTAGTGGTGGGATCTCTGGATACGATGATGGGGATTCCACGCAGAAGAAGTCTATGTGAAGTGCTCGATTGTGGACCCTCAGCACAATAAAATCATCATTGACCTGGCTGCGCAACACGATGAGATCGATTACTACGACTCACGTGCTCAAAAATGTCTGACTGCCGGTCGATTTACGCTCTCCTGTAAGGGCCTCGCTGAATTATGGATCCTACTCTAATATGAAAATGAAACTCCGTAAGAAATACATAGCGCTAATTTCAACTGTTTTGATTCTAATTAGTGGTTATCTTATCCCAGAGAGCTTGATGATTCCTGTTCAGGAAGCAACCAGCTCAGATTGGAATTCAAACTCATTTTGGTATGAACCATGGGGTAAGTCGGGTGTTCATAAAGGTATCGATATATTTTCCCCTAAAGGCACAAAAGTAAAGTCATCTAGTCAAGGTATTGTTCTATTTGTGGGTGACATTCCAATGGGCGGTAATGTTGTGTTTATTTTGGGTCCAAAATGGAAATTACATTACTACGCCCATCTAAATAGTATTTCAGTAAGTTCAATGAGCCTTGTTAGAACAGGTGATAACTTAGGCGAAGTTGGTGATAGTGGTAATGCCAAGGGCACACCGCCACACTTACACTATTCAATCGTGTCAGCTATCCCGCGTATCTGGCGAATTGATACGACGACTCAAGGTTGGAAGAAAATGTTTTTTCTAAATCCGGGGGATGAGTTAACTAATTAGCATGACGAGAGTGGTGTATAACAAGGTATATATATCATAGATAGATCAATAGATTTTGAGGCAATTAATACAGCCTAAAGAGATCTACTACACAGCGATTCAGAAGCTCTGTGAGCACGTTGAGTGATAATTCTCCTGCATAGTTCTCTGAGAGCCAAATCCTAAGCAACTCTTTATTCCCTTCAAGATTAACACTCACGACAAGATAAACCGATTTGCTGATAACCTACTTATCTTGCCTGGTTATTGATAACAATACAGTCCATGTACGCGATGGAGTAAACAAAAGTTCCCGATAGTTTATCGACCTAGAGGACAATACAGATGAAATTGAAGTGGACAATTACTATCATGGTGCTAACCCTGGTGTTTTTCACTTTATGTTTGTGGACATTGACGGTACTGCAATACAAGAATCTGGATGCAATTAATGTCGCAAGTTCATTTGTGGATGCCGTGCAAAACAAGGATTACATGAAGGCACATTCTTTAACTATCAAAAAAGGATTTGTAGGAGTTAATGTAGAAGAATTTATATTAGCGCTAGAAGGTGAGATTCATGGTGCTGAATTTGTAGAAAGTGAGATTTTCTCTGTGTTTCCATTTCAATCATGGGGAAACTATTTTAGACGTAAATTACGTGGTGTGGCGTGCGCAACAGAACAACATAGCGTTGATTACAGAATAGACACCAAAGGAGGCAATATTCAACTGGCGTTTGAAGTCAGAGTAATCCCTAATGACAAATGCCAGTGGAAAGTACACTATTTTCAAACTCATGCATACTAAGTTATTGAGTATGAAATGCTAGATGATATGTTTTGAGATGATTGCTATTCAAATATTGCCGTAGATCTGGAGATAGAATGACAGATTACTCTAATCTAGAGGATATCGTTAAACCAAGTAAACTTGTTCAGATTGTAGTCGCTTGTGTTTTACTGGTTTTTGGTGTTGGCATTCTATTGTTATTAGATCCTTTTATTAATAGTATTATGCCTCAAGAGAAACCAACGTTTGAAGCAATAGAAAATACTATAGGATTATTAGTCGTTATTTTGAATAATCTTTTAATATTGTCAGTCATCATATCAGTTTCAATGAGTTATTATTATTTATACTTGGCATTTAGAATAAAGAAAACAGGCAGGTATCCTCCACCAAACTTTGTTGTCATTAGAAAAAAGAAAATTAAATGGGGAGTAAAAGCAAGAAACTCAGTATGGTTTTCTTATTTATTTGCACTATTATCTTGGTTGCCAACATTATTAATTTTATACTTAAAATGGCTAATGACAGTACTTGTCATATGACAAGAAGCTTGCGCGAAACCTGAGTATTTACCGGTAAAACAGATATCTAATCCTACGTTACTACATGTATTCAAACTATTCTTATTCGTTCTATGAATATGACCAGCTTGTTAAAAGACCTATAAATATAATTACTATTGATAATACACCCATTAATATTCGTGCAAAAGTTCGCCCAAAGTGTTTGCTAATAGAGGCTATATTAAAAAAACCATTGCCACCTTCAAGCATCCAATCGGCATCTAATAACACTGCTATCAGCATTATCAATCCTATAGCCGAAATTACATACCCTGCTATTATTGGTTGGTTTTGTATATTGTTAAATAGGCCATCAAAATAATTGTTTATATATTCCATTATTTTAGTTTCTTCAGATATGTGTTTAAATGGTGTTGTTAAGTAAGTGCTTTCACGGACACCACAAAAGCCTTATCAATGTCCAACCTATTAGGATAAGCAAATAAAGAGTAAATCGAAAAAGCATCTATGAATAATGGATTATTATGTATAGCATTATTTTGCAACGTATTTTTGCTGGTAGGCTGTGGTGATATCGGTGAGACAGCTATTATTCCTCGCCTCAATGAGCCTAATGGTTTTTCTCTAAAATTATCAGAATCAGCATTAGAGAGAATAAATTATAAGGTAGAATATGATCCGTCCTATAAAAAAATAGATTATCCAAATGGAGATGTTAATAAAAATACTGGTGTATGTACAGATGTCGTTATTCGAAGCTACAGAACTATAGGTATAGATATACAAAAAGATCTACATGAAGACTTAGCTGAATATTTTGATGCTTATCCAAGCAAAAGAATATGGGGATTAAATAAATCTGATAAAAATATTGATCATCGTCGAGTTCCAAATTTAAAAGTCTTCTTTGCAAGGAAAGGTGTAGATCTTTCAGTTACCTCTAACCCTGAAGACTATCTCCCTGGAGATCTCGTTACATGGAGTATTTCAGGCAGTCCTCATATAGGTATCGTTGTCAATCGCAAGAGAAAAGGGAGTGCGAGGCATATGATCGTCCATAATATTGGTAATGGACCAGAACTTGAGGACATGCTTTTTAGATTCCAGATTACTGGCCATTATCGCTATTATGGAGCATTGGCAAAAGAATAAGCCTCACCTGTTTTCAAGCAAACTCATAAGCGTTACTGACCATTACTCATTGGTCAATGGGGAGTCCCAGTTTTAAAGACACGCTACATTAAATTATGATTTAAGTGAATTGCGTTTCATTTCACCCATCTTGTCCGTTGTCACCAGCGAAACTCAAATTCCCACTCTCGTGGGAAACCATAACTGGATAGAACTAAAGCACGTATTAATACAATGTATCATTCGATGTCCAGTGGCTTTGAATTTATAATAAATTCCATTAAGTAATCAGAGGCTACCATCTCGGTACTCAGGGATTCTTAACGTCTTTCTGCTAACTGTAGTTATTAGTAGGAAGAACCTACACATCACCCACTTTTCTGCGTCAGTTAGATAAAGAGAGGATTTAAATGGCTTTTGGAATGAACAATTGGCAAGAAAACTTAACTTGGGAACAAATTATTGAAATGGAGGAACAAGGTTGTGATGTTTCTGAAATCAAAGAAAACTTCATGAAAGAAGAAGCACGGATCATGAAAGAAGAAGCTCAGAATGAAGAAACCTTAAATATTCTTAGGTTTACAATGGATCATATAGATGAAAAATATGTTCCTAATAAAACAAATGTAACAAAAATCGAATCTATGATTAATGATTGTAGAAATCCTCAAAGTGAAATTATTAAAGATACAGTAGGAAAACCATTACTTTGGGGTTTACTTGGTAAAGATAAATGGGAAGAAGGCATAAAAGATTCAGATGTATTATTCACATCTGTTGTTCAATGCCACCCTCAATTATGGGAAGAAGTAACGGAAGATATCGCACCTGCTGTATGTTTATTAGTCTATTCGTTAAATAGTAAATATATGAGAAATATAGAGGTCTTGAAAAAAGTCTCTAAATTATTAGGCGACTTTAGGGACCTTGAGTATTCAGATGTTGAAGGGAATTACTCAGGCGAAATGGTGCAACTTCACCGTGACTTAGACAATCCTGGTAGTATGCCCCATAAAGTTTTGGATAAAACATTACTACAAGAAATCGGAATTACTGAACAAAATGCAGATATTAGAATAACAAATGAAATTATATTGGAAAGCACGCCTCTTAAAAACAAGCGTTTACCGTCAGACGGAATACTTCCGTTTATTAGGTTTAAAGAGAAAAACTTTGGGGTAGATGTAAGTTTCTCATATGCTACCAGAATAATACCAAGTAAGTATTATGAATAGAGATTGAACTATTGCTAACATTATATTTGCATCAGTTCGGCTTAAGTATGATCTTTATGGGGAATTCAAGGCCGGTTACCGCTAGTAGGCCACGCAGATAATAATGTAGCCAAATGGCTGGCGGTGCCAAGTATGGTATGCGTATACACTAGTCTTTTCCGATGCACAGGTTACAACGATTAGACATGAACAAGGAACTCTTAGCCGTTAGGTCAAAGGGAGGATTTATGTTCGGCTTATTTAAGAAGAATAATACATCGGAAATGTTTAAAGATGGTGATTGGAAGGTCCTTCAAGGTGATCGCGATGGCAATTCAATTATTGGGCGCTCGATTCTAATATTGTTCGGACTGATTGCCTGCCTGGCGGCTGGTGCCCAGGAATCCGAGTTCGAGTTTCCAGCGGGAACACAGATCACCTTTTTAACGCAGGATGCCACGCCGGGCGCCTGGGACCACTCTGGGTGTTGCGGCTATGCGCTCGAGCCGCTTGAAGAATTCGTGCGCGATCATCACTCCGGCTCGTTCGTGCAATATGATCTTGGGCGTCTGATTAGACAGGGCGTACCACCCTATTACGTCTTTAACAAACGGTACTGCGATCCGATCGGCGAAGTTCTTGGCGCCAACCTCTTTGTCATGACTCAAGTGAAGCTGCTGAACATGGGCGCGCCAATCGACCGATGGAAGTTCGACGTTCGCGCAAAGGCCTACTCTTCCATTAGCGGTCGCGAACGTCCGATTTTAGAGGCGGATAGTGTCTCAATAGAGGAGACCCAGGCGAGGGTGAACCAGGAACTTAATTCGTTACTCCAGACCCTACGCGAGGTCGCGGAGACTGACGGCTAACAAACGTATGAACCTGATGAGCCAACCTGTTACGGCCCGTGCTTGCGCACGGTCCGCGCCACGTTGCCTAGCAGGTTATACACAACGTTATATTTCTCAAGTAAGTATCCATAATGATTACATGCCATATTAGATATGAAATAGATCTATGCAAACTCCCTGAGTTTGAAGAGTATGGAAAAATGTGGATAGCTCTAGTAAATAGATATGGTGGAAAGCACCATGGTTATTATTTACCCCACGAAGGTAACAACTACGAAGCTTTTGCATTAATCAGTTTTCCGAGCTTTGCAGAATATGAAAGCTATCGAGAGAAAGTTACAGCAGATCCGGATTTCAAAGTGGCTAATGATCACAAAGAAAAAACTAAATGCACTAAGCGCATTGAAAGGCAGTTTATGCGTCCGTTGTTTGAATGAATATGAAGAAAAATGTAACAAGGTCAATTCACACGCAAAAATAAACGCTTTCTGCGTCCGGTTATGATTGGCGTTAAGCACCCGAGTTACCCACAACTAGTAGACACCTTGTATAGTTAGATTTACCTATATGGAGGTGCTCAAGATGGCACGCAAGAAGACACAAGCCTATACAGAGGAGTTTCGCAGGGAAGCAGTTAAACGCGCAGACAAGGAAGGCAACACTGCTGCATCGGTTGCAAGAGAACTAGGTATTCATCCTGGCCAAATATATAACTGGCGCCGTCAGTTTAAACGGCTTTCTGATAAGCAGTTTAATACCATGGATGGCGTAGACTACTCCAAGAAAGAAAGTGAAGAGATTCGAAAGCTCAAGCGTGAGAAGGCTGCCCTTGAAAAGGAGCTCGAATTCGTAAAAAAGGCAGCTGCGTACTTCGCGAACAACCAAGAGTGAAGTACGCATTAATACGAGAACACAGGGATCAGTATTCAATCACTATGATGTGTCGAGCTTTAAAGGTATCTCGGTCTGGCTATTATCGTTGGCTAAATCGCCCCAAGAGTGCGCGATCCCTGCGGCGTGAAGAGATGGAACGCCAAGTTATCGAGACCTACGCAACCTTTAAAGCACGCTATGGTGCTCCACGTATCGCCGAAGAACTGAATGCACTGAATATCCCGTGCTCGACAAACTATATAGCGGGCATACTGAAAAATCAGGGATTGAAAGCTAGAAATGGCAAGGCCTTCAATTACGGCAGCCATGCATTGACTAAGCATAATGTGGCAGAGAATCTGCTGTGGCGTGAGTTTGGAGCCAGCAAACCAAATGAAAAGTGGGCCACGGACATCACCTATATCTGGGTAGAGGAGCAATGGCTTTATCTGGCCACGGTGATGGATCTCTTTTCGCGGAGTATTGTTGGTTGGGCTCTGGATACCTCAATGACTGAGCAACTCGTAACGGACGCACTATCGATGGCCTTTGAAAGGCGAGAGATTGAGCCTGGCTTGATTATCCACTCGGACCGAGGGGTTCAGTATCGGTCTCAGAAGTATATTGACTATATGAAACGGAAAGGGTGCAAGCCAAGCATGAGTCGTAAAGGCAATTGTTGGGACAATGCACCGATGGAGTCATTTTTTAGTCGATTGAAAGTGGAGCTTATCTATGCCGAACAGTATGAATCGATCCGCGAGGCCAAATCCGGTATCTTTGAATACATTGAAGTGTTTTATAACCGCCTACGCAGGCACTCAGCCATCGGCTATGTCAGCCCCGCTGAGTTTGAAAGGATAGCAGCTGATGCTGCATAGTTAGGGTGTCTACTTTTTGTGGGCAGGACCAGCACATCATGTATAGATATGTCATATTATTATTAGCGTTACTATTACCTGGCATAGCACTGGCATGGACGCAATGTCCTCCAGGATTATCATCCGGATGGAAGCCAGCTGTTACAGCTTTTATAATTTTGGCTGCTTTTTTATGTTTACTTTTCATTATTTACAAATCAATAAAGACATGCCAAAAATCAAATACTATAAAGAATAAATTATTTATAGTAGTAATCGGTATACTATTAGTATTGCTAGTTGCAGTAGTTGGTATTATGGGTATGGGATTCAATGCTATGGGTTGTTACTAAATTACAGTTGACGGTGCTTAACAAGCGACGGCACGCAGGACTTGTATTGCTTCGCGTTAATAGGGGGCAGACCACAATTGTTACTGCCAACATATCCTAAACAATGGAGTTCGCAGTGAAGAAATATTATTTTGTCGTAGTTGTCCTTGTATCATTATTCGTTTCAGGTTGTGCGTCAGTCCCGATGGCTTCTCTAGAAGCGGATGAAAAAGCAAAGCAGTTTGTTGTTGATACCAGTAAATCAAATATCTACCTCTACAGAAATGAATCCTTTGGAGGGGCGATAGCAATGCCTGTTTCTCTTGATGGGCGTGTTGTCGGAAAGACAGGGCCGCAGACCTACTTTTATTGGTCTGTAGAACCCGGTGAGCATGAAATTACATCACTGACTGAAAATACTTCCAGTATAACAATCAATACAGAGACGGGAAGGAATCATTATGTTTGGCAGGAAGTTAAAATGGGTTTATGGTCTGCCCGTTCTCAACTGCACGAGGTAACAGAGGAAGAGGGAAAGAAGGGGGTCAACGAGTGTAAACTCCTTGACTCAGAGATATAGCATTTGATTCGACCGGTTGCTGATGCCGAATGAATTCATTATCTGAAAAATCTATAAGCTGCCCGTATTGTGGAGAGGCTATTGATGTATTGATTGACTCATCGGCGGGTGGTCAAGAGTACATAGAGGATTGCCAGGTATGTTGCAGGCCGATCATCTTTGTCATTGCCGAAGCTCCAGGTGGTATGTTGTCAGTATCTGTTTATAGTGAGGACGATACATACTGAGTATTCTGCACGAACCGGTGCATGATTCAAAGCAGACCGACTCTGTTATTCTACTCGATATAAATGAAACAATAGGCCTTGGTTTAGGGAATTGAATGGGGTGGTTTAGTGGTCGATAAACTCGATGATGCTGGCATACAGGCTTCGCTGTCTGAGTTGAACCTTATCTCCCAATCCCCGTGGGAGATAAAAGATGGAAAACTCTACAAAGAATTCTGCTTTAATGACTTTGCCGAAGCATTCGATTTCATGAGTTCAGTTGCGATACATGCCGAGAAGCAAAACCACCATCCAGAGTGGTTTAATGCATACAACAAGGTCAGGGTCGAGTTGACCACCCATGAAGCCGGAGGTATCTCGCAGAGAGATTTTGACTTGGCGCATACCATCGAGAAAATAGTCTGAGAAGTGAAGTAGCAGAAGGAAAAGAGAAGGATGTCGATAGATAACCCTTATACAACACCAGAAGCAATCGTTGATACTGCAAACGATGAGAAGTACCAGCCAAAAATATTTTCAGTTGCAGGGCGTATTGGGCGCTTACGCTACCTGGCCTACAGTACTGCCACCAACCTGCTGCTGATGCTGCTCATGATTCTGCTTTCAGGTGGCACGGCATTCATAGAGGGTGGTCAGGATCAGGCAGCTGGTCTGTTGGGGGTTCTCTTCTATGTCGCCACCGTTGCTTTCGCTGTGATATTCACTGTGCGTCGTCTTAACGATCTGGACAGGAGCGGTTGGTTCTGCCTGCTCTGGTTTGTACCGTTCATCAATCTGCTGTTTGCCATCTACCTGATTTTTTTCGCTGGAAGTACAGCTACCAACAGGTATGGACCGGCGCCGGTGGAGAATCCCCTCTGGGTGAAGATTCTTGGCCTGCTGTTGCCGATCATTATGATTGTTGGCATCCTTGCAGCCATTACGATCCCTGCCTACCAGGCCTATCTCGAAGAGGCGCGTATGATGCAGGGTCAATAAGATTATTTAAATCCCCAAGAAGGAAGTACAGGTTTTATGGCAAGCGGTATTTTTGCGATTCTCGATGATGTGGCTGTATTGCTGGACGATGCGGCGGTTATGAGCAAGGTGGCGGCC
Source organism: Sedimenticolaceae bacterium (assembly GCA_965224515.1). GTDB lineage: Bacteria > Pseudomonadota > Gammaproteobacteria > Chromatiales > Chromatiaceae > Sedimenticola_A. The sequence continues at coordinate 3,461,830 of OZ245051.1, read as the reverse complement.
AAGAAGACCGCCGGGTTGCTTGGTGATGACCTCGCGGTGAATGCCGAAAAGGCCACGGGTTTTCAGGCCTCCCGGGAGCTGCCGGTGATCTGGGCCATCACCAGGGGTTCGTTCATCAACAAGTTGATCATTCTGCCCATCGCCTTTCTGCTCAGTGCTTACATGCCCTGGCTGATAGTGCCTATCTTGCTGATTGGCGGTGCCTATCTCAGTTTCGAGGGGGCCGAGAAGGTTTACGAGTGGTTCGTACCCCATGAGAAGCATGAGATCGCGGCCAAGGAGTCGTCTGATCCCGGTGAGATCGTCCAGCGCGAGGCGGCCAAGATCAAGGCCGCGGTACGGACAGATTTCATTCTCTCCATCGAGATTGTGGTGATCGCCCTGGAGACGGTGATCGAGCAGTCCCTGGCAGTTCAGGTCATGGTGGTGAGCTTTATCGCCCTGCTGGCAACCGTGGGTGTATATGGACTGGTTGCACTGCTGGTGCGCATGGACGATACAGGGTTCTACCTGCTTGAGCGTGCCGCCGGGATGAAAGGGTCGGCCGCGCGAGGTATGAAGTTCATGGGTGAGTCGCTGATCTCTTCATTGCCCCACGTGATCAGGCTGCTGGGCGTGATTGGTACGGTTGCCATGCTGCTGGTGGGTGGCGGCATGTTCGTACATAACATAGACGCGGTTCACCATGCCCTTGAGATCATGCCCTCTTTGGCTGCAGACCTGGTTGCGGGCCTTGTGGTCGGTGCTGTGCTGGTGGTGGCGATGCATTTTGTTAAAGCCCTGAGAACTGCCGAGGCCTGATTGCCCAGGAAAAGCCTGAAGGGGCCCTGTGTCTGTTCGCATGTCAATTTAGCTGGACTTGGTGAAATGCCCGCAAGCCTTTTGGCCAGCGGGCATTTTTTATGGCGTTGCTTCAGTTAAGTGTAGAGTCTTGAGTAACCTATTGATTCCCGTAGGTCGGCCTTTAGGCCGACATGTCGGGCTGAAGCCCGACCTACCGAGGCCTGGTTACCTGGCAGGGTTTTGAAACGCTCTTGTGGCGTGTGGGCATTTTTATATGGCGTTGTTTCAGTTAAGTGTAGAGTCTTGAGTAATCTATTGATTCCCGTAGGTCGGCTTTTAGGCCGACATGTCGGGCTGAAGCCCGACCTACCGAGGCCTGGTTACCTGGCAGGGTTTTGAAACGGTCTTGTGGCGTGTGGGCATTTTTATATGGCGTTGTTTCAGTTAAGTGTAGAGTCTTGAGTAATCTATTGATTCCCGTAGGTCGGCTTTTAGGCCGACATGTCGGGCTGAAGCCCGACCTACCGAGGCCTGGTTACCTGGTAGGGTGTTGAAACGGTCTTGTGGCGTGTGGGCATTTTTATATGGCGTTGTTTCAGTTAAGTGTAGAGTCTTGAGTAACCTATTGATTCCCGTAGGTCGGCCTTTAGGCCGACATGTCGGGCTGAAGCCCGACCTACCGAGGCCTGGTTACCTGGCAGGGTTTTGAAACGCTCTTGTGGCGTGTGGGCATTTTTATATGGCGTTGTTTCAGTTAAGTGTAGAGTCTTGAGTAATCTATTGATTCCCGTAGGTCGGCTTTTAGGCCGACATGTCGGGCTGAAGCCCGACCTACCGAGGCCTGGTTACCTGGCAGGGTTTTGAAACGGTATTGTGGCGTGTGGGCATTTTTTTATGGCGTTGTTTCAGTTAAGTGTAGGGTCTTGAGTAACCTATTGATTCCCGTAGGTCGGCCTTTAGGCCGACATGTCGGGCTGAAGCCCGACCTACCGAGGCCTGATTGCCTGGTAGGATTTTGAAACGCTCTTGTGGTCATTACGGCAGATGCAATTGAGCTCAATCCTCTCTTGATCCACAATGCACCATTCGGTTTCAAAATCTGGAGTTCGATAAGGTGCAAGCTGATCTGCTGACAAAAGTCATTCTGCCCCTCTCTCTTTTTCTGATCATGTACGGTATCGGAATCTCTCTGCGTGTTGCGGATTTCAAGGGCGTGTTGAAAGCCCCCAGGGCTGTTGGGGTGGGGGTGCTCGGGCAGATGGTGCTGCTGCCGGCTATCGCCTTTGGGCTTGCGCTGCTGTTCCGGCTGCCGCCTGAAATTGCCGTGGGCCTCATCATTATCGCCCTGGCCCCCGGTGGGGCGACGTCCAATATGTTCACCTATCTCTCCAGGGGTGATGTCTCACTCTCCATAACCCTGACCGCGATCGTCAGCCTGGTCACGCCATTTACCATCCCGCTGTTTGTCGCCATCAGCATGAACTACTTCATGGGCAGCAATACCGAGTTTGCGCTGCCCGTGGGCAAGACGATTGTGCAACTGCTGGTGATCACCATTATCCCCGTCGCCCTGGGTATGTTCACTCTCTCGCGCTGGCCCAATGCCGCCCGCAGGATTGAATGGGTGCTGAAGTGGTTCTCGACCTTTTTCCTTTTTCTGATCATTGCGCTGATCGTGCTGAAGAATGCCGACAACATGCTCAGCTTCTTCGCCCAGGCCGGTGTGGCTACCCTGGTGCTCAACCTGTTGGTGCTTGGCCTTGGCTACCAGTTGGCAAACTGGACCCGGCTTTCCCATCCCCAATCGATCACCATTGGCTTTGAAGTGGGTATTCAGAATGGCACCCTGGCCCTGGTTGTTGCCGGCACCCTGATCGGCAATGCAACAATGATGATCCCGGCGGTGACCTATTCACTCATCATGTTCTTCAGCGGTGCGGCGTTCGGCTGGTGGGTGAACCAGCAGGGAAGAGGTGATCTGGTCGACGGGGAGTCGGCAGCATGAAGGGTATGGTTCTGTCCATACAGTGTGTGAAATTTCAGGTAACCGATCGATTTACCGTAGGTCGGGCTTCAGCCCGACATGTCGGCCTGAAGGCCGACCTACAAGCATCTAGGTCAACGCGGACATTTAACTGGGGCAAAACCAAGAGTATTTGATGAAACGTCCACTACTGCTGGGAATTGGTTGGATCTCACTGGCTGCGGGGGGAATCGGCCTGTTTCTGCCGCTGTTGCCCACGACCCCGTTTCTGCTGCTCTCAGCCTGGTGCTTCTCGCGCAGTTCCGAGCGTCTGCACCAATGGCTGCTCAACAACCCCCGCTTTGGCCCGGTGATACGCCGCTGGGAGGAGGAGGGCTGTATGGAGCGCAGGATCAAGGTGCGCGCCATCTTGCTGGTCATCGCCAGTTTCTCCGCCACCACTCTCCTGATGCCGATGCCGCTCCACGCGAGGTTGGGGCTCGCACTTCTTGGGCTGGGGGTTGTCTACCTGCTCTATCGCGTGCCTGAGCCTTCGGTGGTGTCTGTGCCACCACTGGCTGATGAAGCGACTGCAGACAAGCCAGACTAGCCATGTTTGAGCCGGTCTAACTTGTTGTTTTGCAAATTGGTTTCTATTTACATCAGGGGGGGTTACAGCTAAGCTGTGCCCCTTTTTATTTTGCGTTGTCCCGGTTAAGTGTTGCAGTTGTTTTTGCGAACCATTGAAACGCCTGTAGGTCGGGCTGAAGCCCGACCTACACGAAATCAATGGCTTACATGTTATTCAATGCTTAACCTGGCTATAGCTTTATTATTCATACATTTCTGGAGCATCTGTTGAGTTCTTCCACCAACCTCGTTTTTTCGGTCAATCCCGGCGGCAGGCTAAGCGGCAGCCTGCGCGTTGCAGGGGATAAATCCATCTCCCACCGCTCCATCATGCTGGGTTCCCTGGCCGAGGGAACGACCCATGTCAGTGGTTTTCTGGAGGGAGATGATGCCCTGGCCACCCTGAACGCATTTCGCCAGATGGGAGTTGATATCGAGGGGCCGGACAAGGGCAGGGTAGTGATTCACGGTGTTGGCATGAAAGGGCTCAAACAGCCGGATGCACCCCTGGATCTGGGTAACTCCGGTACCTCCATGCGCCTGCTCTCGGGTTTGTTGGCCGGGCAGGGGCTGAATTTGACGCTGACCGGTGACAGTTCACTCTCCAGCCGGCCCATGAAGCGGGTGACCGATCCCCTGGCCGAGATGGCAGCCGATGTGCGAACAGAGGAGGACGGCACCGCCCCCCTGGTGATTCACCCGGTGGAGAGCCTGAAGGCCATCGATTACCCCATGCCGGTAGCCAGTGCCCAGGTGAAGTCCTGTGTTCTTCTGGCTGGTCTCTACGCCGATGGCGAAACCTGTGTTACCGAACCTGCACCAACCCGTGACCACACCGAGCGCATGCTGCAGGGTTTCGGCTACGAGGTGCGCCGCGAGGGCAGCAGGGCCTGCCTGAGTGGCGGCGGCAAGCTCACCGCGACGGATATCGAAGTGCCTGCGGATATCTCATCGGCGGCCTTTTTCCTGGTGGCTGCGAGTATCGCTGAGGGGTCTGACCTGACCCTGGAGCACGTGGGAATGAACCCCACCCGGGACGGTGTGATCACTATCCTGCGCCTGATGGGGGCCGATATCGAAGTGCTTAACCCCAGAACCGTTGGAGGAGAGCCGGTGGCGGACCTGCGGGTGCGTTCTGCCAGGCTGAAAGGTATCCGAATTCCCGAAGACCAGGTACCCCTGGCGATTGATGAATTTCCCGCGCTGTTCGTCGCTGCCGCCTGCGCAGAGGGTGAAACGGTGCTGACCGGTGCTGAAGAGTTGCGGGTGAAAGAGAGCGATCGCATCCAGGTGATGGCTGACGGGCTTCAGATTCTGGGTGTGAAGGCCGATCCTACCCCGGACGGCATCGTGATCCAGGGTGGTTCTATTGGCGGCGGCAGGGTGAACAGTCACGGTGATCACCGTATCGCCATGTCTTTCTCCATGGCTGCGCTGCGCGCCGATGGGGAGATCATTATTGACGACTGCGCCAACGTGAATACCTCTTTTCCCGGATTTGTGGAGCTGGCGCGGGGCGCCGGCCTCGGTATTTCGTCTGATCAGGAGAGCTGACATGGTGCGGGTTGTAACAATTGACGGACCCAGTGGCTCCGGTAAAGGCACTGTCGCTGAACTGGTTGCCGAGCGGCTTGGATGGCACTGTCTGGATAGTGGGGCACTCTACAGGCTGGTAGGGTTATCGGTTGATCGTGCCGGTATCGGATTCGAAGGTGCAGCTAAAATATCCGATATGGCCAGAAATATGAATGTTGTATTCAAAGGGCGTGCTGTTTTGATGGATGGTGAGGACGTCAGCCTTGCTATTCGTAGCGAGGCGGCGGGTAATAACGCCTCGAAGGTGGCTGCAATACCCGAAGTGCGTGCCGCGCTGCTGGCCTGGCAGCAGGCGTACGCCAAAGAGCCCGGACTGGTGGCCGACGGGCGCGATATGGGCAGCGTGGTCTTCCCCGAAGCAGGCGTGAAAATCTTTCTCGATGCGAGTGCCGAGGAGAGGGCCGAAAGACGCTATAAGCAGTTGAAAGAAAAAGGTTTAGATGCTAACCTTCCCGACCTCATCGCAGAGATCCGTGAACGGGATGACCGTGACCGTAATCGAAGCGTTGCTCCACTGATGGCACCCGAGGGTTCGCTGGAGGTGGATTCAACAGCACTGAGCATTGACGAGGTGCTGGAAATGGTCCTGGAAAAAGTGCGTAGCACCTTCCCGGACTTTGTTGTTTAAGGCGGTCCTCCAGGGGACCATTTTTGTTTAACCACAACCTTCGGCACAGTGATTGTTTGCTGTCCCGATAAATTAGGACCGGCACAAGCCGTTCCAGGAAATTTTTAACATGACCGAAAGCTTTGCAGAACTTTTTGAAGAATCAATCGCCAATACCCAGCTGCGCACCGGCGCAATCGTTATTGGTACCGTTCTCGACATCACCAACGACTCGGTGATCGTGAACGCCGGACTCAAGTCCGAAGGCGTAATCCCCAAAAGCCAGTTTTTGAACATCGATGGTGACGTTGAAGTCAGCATCGGTGATCAGGTCGAGGTTGCCCTGGATGCCGTTGAAGACGGTTTCGGTGCTACCCGCCTGTCCCGTGAAAAAGCCAAGCGCCAGCAGGCCTGGCGTGTTCTGGAAAAGGCTTTCGAAGCAGAAGAGACCGTTGTTGGTCGCATCAACGGCAAGGTCAAGGGCGGCTTCACTGTCGAACTCGGCGAGATCCGCGCATTCCTGCCCGGCTCACTGGTTGACGTGCGTCCTGTACGTGACACCACCTACCTGGAAGGCAAGGACCTGGAATTCAAGGTCATCAAACTGGACCAGCGTCGCAACAACGTTGTTGTTTCCCGCCGTGCAGTTGTCGAGACCGAGTACAGCGCTGAGCGTGAGCAGCTGCTCGAGTCCCTGGCCGAGGGTCAGGAAGTCAAGGGTATGGTCAAGAACCTCACCGACTACGGTGCATTCGTTGACCTCGGCGGCATCGACGGCCTGCTGCACATCACCGACATGGCCTGGAAGCGCGTCAAGCATCCTTCCGAGGTTGTTGAGATCGGTGACGAGATCATGGTCAAGGTTCTCAAGTTCGACCGTGAAAAGCAGCGCGTATCTCTCGGTCTGAAGCAGATGGGCGATGATCCATGGGTCAACCTGGCTCGCCGTTATCCTGAAAACACCCGCCTGTTCGGTAAGGTTACCAACCTCGCCGATTACGGTTGCTTCGTTGAGATCGAAGAGGGCGTTGAGGGCCTGGTTCACGTATCCGAAATGGATTGGACCAACAAGAACATCCACCCCTCCAAGCTGGTTCAGCTGGGCGACGAGGTTGAGGTCATGGTTCTGGATATCGACGAAGAGCGTCGTCGTATCTCCCTCGGCATGAAGCAGTGCCGCATGAACCCCTGGGAAGAGTTCTCAGAAGGCCATAACAAGGGTGACCACGTTACCGGTAAGATCAAGTCCATCACTGACTTCGGTATCTTCATCGGCCTGGACGGCGGCATCGACGGCCTGGTTCACCTCTCAGATATCTCCTGGGACGAGCAGGGCGAAGAGGCAGTACGCAACTTCAAGAAGGGTCAGGAACTGGAGACCGTTGTACTCTCCGTCGATCCTGAGCGCGAGCGCATCTCCCTGGGCATCAAGCAGCTGGATCAGGATCCCTTCTCCAGCTACCTGGCAGCCAATACCAAGGGCAGCATCGTTACCGGTGTGATCAAGGAAGTTGATGCACGCGGCGCTGTTATCACTCTCGGCGATAACATCGAAGGTTACCTGCGTGCCTCCGAGATCTCCCGCGAGCGTATTGAAGATGCCCGCACCCACCTTAAAGAGGGTGAAGAGATCGAAGCCAAGTTCATGGGCGTTGATCGTAAGAACCGCACCATCTCTCTCTCCATCAAGGCGAAAGATGTTGCAGAAGAGCAGGAAGCTATCAAGTCCTACTCTCGTGGTTCGGTCGGCGGCGCTACTACGCTGGGCGATCTGCTGAAGGACCAGATGGGGCAGAACGAAGAGTAAGCCCTTTAGGTAAGACACCTTAAGCGTGTGATGGCCGGGGTCCCTCGGGGCCCCGGTTTTCTTAAAGACGAGGTAAGAAGAATAATGACAAAATCTGAGCTGATTGAAGTTATCGCCAGAGAACAAAACCACCTTGCTTTTCGTGATGTAGAGCTGGCTGTCAAGTGTATGCTTGAGCATATGAGCCAGGCACTCGCCACCGGTGATCGAATCGAAATTCGCGGTTTTGGCAGTTTCTCACTTCATTACCGTCCACCCAGACAGGGTCGTAACCCAAAGACCGGCGCTTCAGTTGCACTTGCCGGAAAATACGTCCCCCATTTCAAACCTGGTAAAGAGCTGCGTGAACGCGTTAACTCTGCTATTGAAGACAAGCCCATAACCGGTTGATAACTGAATAAACCGACGGATCAAAGTGTGTGCCGGTAGAGATTTCATCTTTCGGGTATACCACTCGCACCAGCAGGGGCTGGTCGACTGATTCAACACCATCTCCTGCATTGGTTGAGATACGCTGAGGCTTTCCCATAGCCATGCCACTAATTCAGGACCTCCCATATTTTCAAGACAGTGCCCGTATCTTTGAGGCGGTTGCCGATAAGCCGTGGTCTGTCTTTCTCGACAGCGGCAGGCCTTTTTCCCGGCAGGGTCGCTTCGATATTATAGCTTTCGATCCCTACATGACCCTCGAGACAAGGGGGAATGATACGGAACTCGTCTACCGTGATGGCCAAACAACCTCAGCCCTGGATCCTTTCTCTCTGGTCCAGCAGGCCTTGGGTGAAGTGGTGCCGTCAGACCCATGCCTGCCTTTTGTTGGTGGCGCTCTTGGTTTCTTCGGCTACGACCTGGCACACAGGCTGGAAGATTTTGCTTCAACCGCTCCAGTGGAGAGTGCGCTTCCTGACATGGCAGTGGGAGTGTATGACTGGGCACTGGTTGTAGACCATGATTCCAGAAAAAGCTGCCTGGTTGGCCAGGGCAGGGACGACAGGACGGCTGCCAACTGGGATACGCTGGTTGAGATTTTCAGTAGTGAACCAGCGCTGAATGAATCCCTGGCATTCAGTTGCATGGGGGCTGTTGAATCCAACCTGTCAAAGGCGCAGTACACAGAGGCGTTTAATGCAATACAGCGCTACATCCGCGACGGTGACTGCTACCAGGTCAATTTCTCCCAGCGCTTCAGCGCCGGCTTTGATGGGCACCCCTGGGCAGCCTTCAAAGCCATGCGAAAAACCAACCCCGCTCCTTTTTCAGCCTATATCAACAATCCTGCTGGCCAGGTGCTGAGCTCTTCACCCGAGCGTTTTTTGCAGGTGAGAGAAGGCAGGGTGGAGACCAAACCGATCAAGGGGACCCGCCCACGCAGTACAAATCCCGTGACCGACGCCAGGGCGATCCGGGATCTCCAGCAGAGTGTTAAGGACAGGGCGGAAAACCTGATGATCGTCGATCTGCTGCGAAATGACCTTGGAAAGAGCTGCGTTCCTGGCAGCATCCATGTACCCAAGCTTTTTGAAGTGGAGTCGTTTGCAACAGTGCATCACCTGGTAAGCACAATTTCCGGTGAGTTGACTGCAGATAAAACCAGTGTGGACCTGCTCAGGGGAGCTTTTCCCGGTGGTTCAATCACCGGCGCACCCAAGCTCAGGGCAATGGAGATCATCGAGGAACTCGAACCCAGCAGACGGGGAGTCTACTGCGGGTCTATCGGCTACATCGGCTTCGATGGTTCGATGGATACCAATATCGCAATCAGAACCCTGGTGCACCAGAAGGGCCAGGTCACCTATTCGGCTGGTGGAGGTATCGTGGCAGATTCGGACTGTGAAGCCGAGTACCAGGAGACCTTCGACAAGGCGAGGGCTGTTCTTGATCTGCTGCAAGGGTAGGGTGGGTTAGCGACAGCGTACCCCACCTTTTCCACGATCTTTTCGGTGCAATACGCTGCGCTATTGCACCCTACATTTTTGGGCGTGCTGAAATAACAGGCCTCGTACTGGATCTACTGTCAGGGTAGGGTGGGTTAGCGATAGCGTAAGCCACCTTTTCCACTGAAATAACAGAGGGTTTCAGGTCAGAGCCATAACCAGCAGGTAGAGACCGGTTACTGCGCCGACCGCGACCAGGTGAAGCTCGGTTTCAGCCCGCCTGGTCTCACGGGTTACATCGCAACGCATGAGGTTGGGGATCAGTTCACGTACCTGGTCTTTCATGACGTATGAGTTATTGGTGTGCATTATCTCGCTCCTGTGTCATATCGGCGGCTCCCTGGCCAGGTTTTCAGTCCGTTAAGTTCTCTCTATGTTCTGTACTCTAGCAGAACGAGAACAAAAAGAGAACAAGTAATTTTTGGGGCGTTATTTTTCTCCAATCTTGGGTATAATCTGCGGCCAACATTGAGATTCGAACTGAGCATATGCAACGCACCAAGATCGATGCCTGTGTAGAGGCTATTTGCAACAAGGGATGCCAGGAGGTCCGCCTGGATATCTCGCTTCTGGAGCAGGGAGATAACCCCCCGGAGGTGAGGAATCTCTCTGAGAGGGAGCGATCCCTCGTTCTTAATGAATTAAAGACCATTATGTCGGTCTACGGTGATTCCTGCAGAATCTGAATAAGAAGAAACAGCTGAAGTTTTTTGGACCACCAGCCCCCTTACATTATTTCCAAACCCATTTGATAAGGTTTTGTTCCGGTTACGTGTGGAATTTCAAGTAACCTGTTTGATTCCTGTAGATCGGCCTTCTACCTACAGGGCATGTAAGGCCGACATGTCGGGCTAAAGCCCGACCTACAGAGTTTGTTGAAACAGCTGCATTGGTTTCCAACACTTAACTGGAACAGATTTTTTCTAAAGACCTGAAACAGGTTTCGTCAACGGGAGTGCCCGGTGACGTACGCTTTGTATATTTAAAGGATCAACAGCCCCGCTTATGCAGAAAATAATCGACAAAATTGCACAGGAATTGACGGTAGCCACCCAGCAGGTCAACGCTGCGGTTGAACTTCTGGACGAAGGCGCCACTGTGCCGTTCATTGCCCGCTACAGAAAAGAGAAAACCGGGGGGCTGGATGACATACAGCTGCGTGCGCTGGAAGATCGCCTGGGCTACCTGAGGGAACTTGAAGACAGGCGCGGAGTTGTGCTCAAGAGCATTGATGAGCAGGGCAAGCTGAGTGAGCAGTTGAAGAACGATATCCTCGGTGCAGATACCAAGACCCGTCTTGAGGATCTCTACCTGCCATACAAACCCAAGCGGCGCACGAAGGCGCAGATTGCCCGTGAAGCCGGCCTGGAGCCCCTGGCCCATGCCTTGCTGGAAGATCCTGAACTGGAACCGGAGAGTGAAGCTGCGGCCTATGTGGATGCAGACAAAGGGGTTGCAGATACCAAGGCTGCCCTGGATGGTGCACGACAGATCCTGATGGAGCAGTTTGCCGAGGATGCTGAACTGCTGGGCAAGCTGCGTGACTATCTCTGGGACAACGGTGTGATCAAGTCTGCCGTGGTCAGCGGCAAGGAGAGAGAGGCGGCCAAGTTTTCAGACTACTTCGAGTACGACGAGGCGATACAGAAGATCCCCTCACACCGTGCGCTGGCCCTGTTTCGCGGGCGCAACGAAGGTCTGCTGACAGTCGAGCTGGTTGTGGATGAGGATGCGCAGGGTGCTTCTCCCTGTGAGCTGACCATTGCCCGCCAGGTGGGGGTGGAGGATAAGGGCCGGCCGGCTGACAGCTGGCTGCGCGATACCATACGCTGGACCTGGAAGGTGAAGGTGTTTACTCACCTGGACCTCGAATTGAAAATGCGTCTCAGGGAGTCTGCCGAGGAGGAGGCGATTCGAGTCTTCGGCAGCAATCTGCAAGATCTTCTGCTTGCTGCACCAGCGGGTCATCTGGGCATTATCGGTCTCGACCCCGGTCTGCGTACCGGTGTTAAGGTTGCCGTCGTGGACGCAACCGGCAAGGTGGTGGATACAGCAACCATCTATCCCCATGTGCCGCGTAAAAAATGGGATGAGTCCATTGCCGTGCTGGCGGCACTGGCCAAGAAGCACGGTCCAAACCTGGTCAGTATCGGGAATGGAACCGCATCCCGTGAGACAGATCGCCTGGCACTGGACCTTATCAAGCGCCACCCCGAACTGAAGCTTCAGAAGCTGGTTGTCAGTGAAGCGGGCGCATCTGTCTACTCGGCATCGGAACTGGCCTCTTCGGAGCTGCCTGATATGGATGTCTCTCTGCGTGGTGCTGTATCCATTGCACGGCGTCTGCAGGACCCCCTTGCTGAGCTTGTGAAGATCGACCCGAAATCCATCGGTGTCGGCCAGTATCAGCACGATGTCAACCAGACACGCCTGGCCCGTACCCTGGATAACGTGGTTGAAGACTGTGTGAACTCGGTGGGCGTGGATGTGAATACCGCCTCGCCTGCACTGCTGGGCCAGGTATCCGGGCTGAACAAGACGCTGGCTGATAACATCGTGCAGTTTCGCAATGAGAACGGTGCGTTCAAGAACCGCAAACAGCTGCTGAAAGTACAGCGCCTTGGCGAGAAGACTTTTGAACAGGCTGCAGGCTTTCTGCGTATCACCAACGGTGACAATCCACTGGACGCCTCTTCGGTACACCCGGAAGCCTATCCCGTGGTGGAGCGTATCATCGAGGCTGCGGCCAAGCCGGTTTCCGAGATGATCGGGGATCAGGCCCTGCTGAGAAAACTTCAACCGGCACAGTTTACCGATGAGAAGTTCGGTATTCCCACGGTCACCGATATCATTTCCGAGCTGGAAAAGCCGGGACGTGATCCACGTGGCGAATTCAAGACCGCCAGTTTCCAGGAGGGTGTTGAGGAGATCTCCGACTTGAAGGCTGACATGATTCTGGAAGGGGTGGTGACCAATGTGACCAACTTCGGTGCCTTTGTGGATGTCGGTGTCCACCAGGATGGCCTGGTGCATATCTCCGCCATGTCCGAGAAGTTCATCAAGGATCCCCGCGAGGTTGTAAAAGCGGGAGACCTGGTGAAGGTGAAGGTTATGGAGGTGGATCTGGAGCGTCGTCGTATAGGACTCACCATGCGCCTTGCAGATCGAAGTGATGAGCGTCAGCAACCAGCCAGGGGTTCCCGCCAGGCACCTTCCAGGGAAAAGAAACAGGCTAAAAAGCGCAACGATCAGAACCAGAAGCCGGGTGGTACCATGGCCTCTGCATTTGCCAATGCGTTGAAGCGTTGAGCATCTGATATTTGATTAAGGACAGATTAGATTGCGTGTTTGCATCAAAGTAGAAGTCACCAGCCTGAAGGGTGCGAAGCAGGGCGTTCCCACGCTGCTCAGAATGTTCAGGGAACATGGCATCACGGCCAGCTTTCAGATTAGCACGGGGCCCGACTATTCAGGCCACCCTTTGAAGCGGATACTGCCCTGGTTCGTGTTGTCGCGTTTACCTGTCAAATCAATCGCCGATGATGCTGCAGAACAGCTTAAGCCCATTGTTGAAGAAGGACACGAAATCGGTATCGGCCCCTATTCAGCTGAACACTGGCGGTGCGAGGGCGCGTTTGCCGATGAGGCATTTACCCGCAGGGATATAACGCGCTCAGTCGATGCCTTTAATCAATTGTTCAACAGGCAACCCCGGTATTTCGGTGCTACGGATTGGCAGGTCAATCCATACCTGTTGAGAATGGAAGACGAGTTGGGCTTTAAGTACGCCAGTGATGTCCGGGGAAAATCAGCTTTCCTGCCGACCCTTCAGGGCGTTGACTCCAACTGTGTGCAGGTGCCGGCTACGCTTCCAACCATTGACGAACTATTGGCCAATCCCTCGATTAATGAGGATAATGTTCACGAGTTTCTGTTTGCGGAGTCTCAACGGGTATTGCCGAACGGCGAAGTATTTTGTGTGAATGCTGAGCGTGAAGGCGTGGAACTGTTGGCCACACTGGAAAGTTTGATAGTGATGTGGAAAGGCTCTCAATGGGACTTCAAAACATTGGATCAACTCCAGCAGTCGATTGAAGAAGTGCCACCAAGGCACCAGGTTGGCTGGACGGAGATAGAAGGGCGGACAGGGCACGTAGCCATGCAGAGCCTGTTATTGAAATAGGGGCGGATTATGAGTTTTCCCAGAAAGAAAAAGAACAGCGATTTGAGTGAAGCTGTCTATTCGGCAACCTCAGGCATACACGGCACCGGACTGTTCGCCAAGCGGAAGATCAAGAAGGGTGAATATATCGGTACTTATCACGGCCCCAAGACCCGCAAAAATGGTACCTATGTACTCTGGGTCTACGACCATGATGACGAGGATAACGCCGAAGGTCGCGATGGGAAGAACCTGCTGCGTTACCTGAACCACTCAACAAAGGGAAATGCGGAGTTCGACGGATACGATCTCTACGCAGTGAAAAAGATCAGTCCCGACGAGGAGATCACTTTCAATTACGGTGAAGATCCGCAGTAACCGCCCGGGCCACAGGGTCTAGTGATAGCTGCGCATCTGTCCTACCAGAATGCCCTGGATCTGAACCTGGTCCGGTGAGAAAGTCATAGGTTCCATTGTTGGATTGGCGGGATGCAGAATAACCGCGCCCTGTTTCTGCTCAATGCGTTTCAGCGTGGCATCACTGCCATCCACCAGGGCGACTACAATCTCCCCGTTACGGGCGCTGTTGCGCTGTTCCACCACGATATGGTCACCGTCCATGATTCCTTCATCGATCATGGAATCTCCCTTTACCTGGAGAACATAGCAGGGCCGTGTGGTCTTCAGGAAGTCGGGTACCTGGATGGTCTCTTGGTGATCAATCGCCTCAATGGGCTGCCCAGCGGCAATATAGCCCATCAGGGGCAGGGCATTCTCATCCGGAAGCTCCATATCCTCTTCTACGAGCCGTATGCCTCTTCTGCGGTTATTCATCGGGGCGACAAGACCCGCTTCGATCAATGCCTGGATCTGCTTGTGCAGGGAGCCTTTTGAGCTCAGTCCGAGCGCTGTGCAGAGTTCGTCCAGGGTCGGCGGGTGAGGGAACTCCCAAAGATGCTCTTTCAGGTAGTCGTATATTTCCTGCTGTCTTCTGGTCAGTGCAAGGGACATGTCGATCTCATCCATTTGTTCTCTTAGTGTTCTATTCTAGACCGGATAGAACGAATAGGAAACCCCCTGTAAAAAATAATGCCGGTTCTGCACAAAGTTGCTGTGGCGATATTACATGATACGTAGGTCAGCCTTCAGGCCGACATGTCGGCTTGAAAGCCGACCTACAGCAGGTGGGTGCCTTGCTATGCTGACCCTATGGAACTTTGTGCAGAGCCAATGGCTGATTTCAGGTTCCGGCGCTGGTTATCTGCGGTAGAACACGATGCGATTCCGGCCTTCTGATTTGGCTTGTTCCATCGCCTCCAGGGCGTTGTCGATGATGCCTGACGGGGTTGTGCAGGGATCCGGGAACAGTGATGCGACACCAATGCTGAGAGTGACAATTTCACTGGCGTCGTTTTCACGATGGGGAATGGCCATCTCCCGAATGCTGTTGAAGATACGGTCTGCGACAAATCTTGCTCCCTCGCTGCCTGTATCTGAGAGAAGAATGCAGAACATGTCTTCCCGTAAACGGCTCACAAGGTCGGTGGGACGTTTGATCTCTTTCTCCAGTATCCCCGCTATTTTTCTCAGACACTTATCCCCGGAGAGGTGACCGTATTTGTCGTTGTAGTTTTTGAAGTGATCGATGCCAATGATAATGGCTGAAAGGGGCAGGTTGTAGCGGGTACAGCGCGCCGTTTCATGCTGCAGGCAGTTGTCCATGGCGTTTCTGTTTGCCACCCCGGTGGTTTTATCCAGATCGTTGGACTCGATTTCAGGCTCGGCTGTTGTATCGGTTTTCCCCATGGCGCTGGCACATCGTTGCATGGCCAGTATCTTGGCTTTCAGCAACGAGGCGTTGACCGGTTTCACAAGGTAGTCGCTTCCTCCTGACTGAACGCAGCTCAATATCTTTTCCGGGTTTACCTCGTCGACAAGAAAAATGATGGGAATATGGCCTTCAATAACCTGGTGCAACTGCTGGGTCAGTTTCTCTTCGTCGAAGTCTGTGCGGGAGGCGTCCAGAAGAATGAGACGGGGTGTGGAGGCTTCAATCAGCTGAAAGCTTTCAGCTGCCTTGTTGGTGCATACCACTTCGTGCCCCATTTTCTGGAGCTGTTTAACCAGGTCAAGCCGCTCACCCATACTGCCTTCGATAAGAAGGATTTTCATGGCGTTGTCCAGTGCCTCGGTGTCCAACCGATTCCTGCACTAAATATAGCTTCATATCCACCGTCGTGTGAAAAAGCGCCTTACCCGGAAATTAAGCGTTTCTTGGAATATGCTCCATGTTTTTACTCTTCGCTCCAGGTGTAAACCACTTCCACCTTGTTTCCGGGCGATTCATAGGAGACTGATTCGCAAAGCTCCTGTAGCAGCAGAATCCCTCGGCCGGAGAGTTCGGTTTCCGACTGCCCGGTCCTGTTCTGGTATTCGGAGTAATTGAAACCGTTTCCGCTGTCCTCCAGGCGAATGCTCATGCGCCCACCGTTGTTCATGGGCTGGGTTCTGACCTGTATTTTGACGAACCCGGAAGCGAGGTCGGCAAGCCGGTTCTCACGTTCGGTGAAGTACTTGGTGAACCCCTCCGGAGAGCTTTTCATCCTGGAGTCCATGCTGAGGACGCCATGATCCAGCGCGTTGATGTAGAGTTCGGTGAGTACCGTGAACAGCAGCCGCCTGTGGGTGTGCAGCCCCTCCATCTCCTGGATGTGATTTATGACCAGGGGTACAGGGTCAGCCTGTTGCAGGCGACTGCCGGTCAGCTTGAGGGT
The DNA here is from genome assembly GCA_965224515.1 of Sedimenticolaceae bacterium. Lineage (GTDB taxonomy): Bacteria > Pseudomonadota > Gammaproteobacteria > Chromatiales > Chromatiaceae > Sedimenticola_A. The sequence continues at coordinate 3,445,574 of OZ245051.1, read as the reverse complement.
GAACTCGGCAATGTCCCCCACCTTTTCGCCCGGTCCTGCATCAAGTGATGTGCTGGAGAGTGTCTCCCAGTTGGAGAGAATTGATGGTGAGCAGGGGATCTCCGCAAGACTGATGTCATCATCCTGTGGCGCCTTCTGGCAAAACTCATCAAGGGCTTTTGCGATGCTGCTCAGGGCGGGTTGATCTGCCGGCTTGTTCGTAATGGCCTGTTCCAGGCGTGCCTGTCCAAAGTACTGGTTTTCCGGGTTTCGGGCCTCGGACACACCATCACTGACAAGCAGGATCCGGTCGCCTTCGGCAACGTTAGAGTGCACTACGCTCTGCTTGAAATCGATATCAGGGCTGATGGCGAGGGGAATGCTGTTTGAACTGAAACGCTGTTTGATCTCTCCCGATTCGCCATCCAGCAACAGTATGTCGGGCATGCCGCAGTTGCAGACGGTGATGAAGTCCAGCTTGTTGCTTATGGATACGAACTGCAGGGCGAAGAACTTCCCCGTGGGCAGAAGGGAGAGCAGTTTTCGGTTGATGCCGGAGAGTATCTGGTGGGGTGCGAAGCCTTTCACTGTCATGGCCCTGAACACTTCGGACATGGGCAGGGCGCCCAGCGCAGCTGACAGGCCGTGACCGGTAAAGTCGCCCAGCAGCACGTTGAGATCTCCCGATGGTGCGTAAGCCGTCAGCAGGACATCACCACTGAACAGTTCTGCCGGGCGCAGCAGGGTCGGTATCTGATCCAGTGCAACATTTTCCGCAACCACGGCACCGCTGAAGAGGGTCTCGGCCAGCTCTTCATCCTTGCGCATCTGGCTGTAGAGATTGCTGATCTCCTGGTGCAGGGAGCGGGTTCTCTCCAGCGCCTTGATCTTGGATTTGATGATTGTTTTTGAAAGCGGCTTGCTGAGAAAGTCATCGCCACCGGCTTCTATGCATGTTGACAGCGTCTGCTCGTCATCAGAGAGCGAGAGAAAGATGATGGGGACCAGGTGATTCTCTTCGATTTCGCGGATCTTAATCGCAGTCTCGAATCCGTCCAGAACCGGCAGGTGGATATTCAGAAAAATGATATCAGGGCTTGAGGTCTTGAAAGACTCGACTGTTTCAGAGCCATCGGTTGTATAGATGACTTCATATCCCGACTCTTCAAGGTAGGCTGTGAGAATTGAACTGCTTTCGATATCGGTTTCGGCAACAAGCGCTTTGCCGTTGATGCCGCTTTTGATCGGCTCCATCAAAAACTCCCGGATTTCTGGGCTGTTACTGGGTGCTATCGGCGTTTTGTTTCAATCCTTGATGTCTATTGTTCTACGCCATGCAGCCTTGCTGTGCAAGGCAGGGGATGATGGGTGTGATTCTACAAGGGGGTATCAGGTGATGGGTTGATCATTGCTCACGACAAACTGCGAGGAACCGGCATGAAGGATTTCAACCTTCAGGCCTGATCGCCTGCGGTCACCCTTGCGCTTTTCCATTATTTCCGGCGGCAGGATATGAGAGACATCCAGGCGCTGGTCCCTGAAGGGGGAGCGTCGATAGAATTGCCTAACCTCTATGTTGGCCCCATTGAGCTCATGTCCGTTAAGGCACTCAATGGCGGTCAGTGCAGCTGCAGCGGGTTCGATCTTGGCAAGGCCATGAAACTCGGTTTTTCCCGTACTCAGATTGGTGACCTGTATGATTTCGCAGTTGGAAATCTCGGCCCTGGGAGTGGTTACGGGGATAGCACTGTTCTGATGGATAGCGGGTGCTACAAACCGCAGCAGATCCAGGCGGGAAACTTTTTCAGGCAGCCTGCGCAGGAATATCTCCATATTCGACTCCATTCATTATTGATTTTTATATAAGAAGTAATTTCCATAAATTCCGCACAGTATAGCGGGATTAGAAAAAAAACAAACCGAAATTTTCAACCAGGAAATTAGTTCTTTTTTGTGACCCTCTTCACGCTTCTGTCGGTGGCCGCGCAGTCTGTGGGGCCAGGCTTTCAGATCAACAGGGGCGCGATCACCAGGCTTACGATAGCCATTACGTTGATCAGGATGTTCATCGAGGGGCCTGAAGTGTCCTTGAAGGGGTCGCCGACTGTGTCGCCGACCACGGCAGCCTTGTGCTGCTCCGAGCCCTTGCCGCCGAAATTCCCTTTCTCGATATGCTTCTTGGCGTTGTCCCAGGCACCCCCCGCATTGGCCATCATCAGGGCCAGCAGTACGCAGGAGAGCAGCGCCCCGCCCAGCATTCCCCCGAGCGCCTCGGGCCCGATGCCAAAGCCCACAACCACCGGTGCCAGGGTTGCGATGACGCCCGGCAGAATCATTTTTTTCAGGGCAGCCGTGGTTGCGATATCCACGCAGCGTGCATCATCCGGGTCGGCGGTGCCTTCCAGAAGGCCGGGAATCTCACGGAACTGGCGACGAATCTCATGGATCATCTCAAAGGCGGCATCGCCTACCGCTGTCATGGTGATCTCGGCGATCAGGAAGGGCAGGATGCCGCCGATAAACAGCCCGATCAGCACCGTGGGATTACTTAAATCCAGGTTGAAATCTGCAACGGTGGCCGAGACCGTTTCCACGTAGGCGGTGATGATAGCCAGCGCGGCAAGGGCTGCAGCGCCAATGGCAAAGCCCTTGCCGATTGCAGCGGTGGTATTGCCCAACTCGTCAAGGGAGTCGGTGATCCTGCGGGTGTCCTCTCCCAGGCCGCCCATCTCCGCAATGCCCCCGGCATTGTCCGCAACAGGCCCGTAGGCATCGATGGCCATGGTGATGCCCACGGTAGCCAGCATGCCGACCGCGGCAATACCGACACCGTAGAGTCCCACCAGCGTGCTGGAGACATAGATAATGGCGCAGATGGTCAGCAAGGGGATGGCGACAGACTGCATGCCGATGGCCAACCCGGTGATCATTACCGTGGCCGGGCCGGTTTCACTGGCCTTGGCAATCCTGAGTACGGGTTTCCCCGCGGTGTAATACTCGGAGACGAGACCGATGATGATGCCACCTAATGCGCCGGAAAGAATCGCTACCCAGACCATCCAGTTGATGTCGACCATTTTGATGATGAAAAACGCGGCGATGATAAACAGCACACTGGAACTGATGGTGCCCGTACGAAGAGCCACTTCCGGGCTTCTTTCTGAAGATATACTGACAATCTGAATGCCCAGGATGGAGCAGAGCAGGCCAATTGAGGCAAGGGCGAGGGGCAGAAACATCAGGTCGGCTCTTTGGCCCAGTGGATCGATTACATCAGCTGCCATTGTGGAAGCCATGGCGATGGTGGCGATCATTGCCCCGCAGTAGGACTCGAAGATATCAGAACCCATGCCCGCCACATCACCCACGTTGTCTCCCACGTTGTCCGCGATGACACCGGGATTGCGTGGATCGTCCTCGGGGATGTTGGCCTCGAGCTTGCCCACCAGGTCGGCCCCCACGTCAGCGGATTTCGTATAGATACCACCACCAACACGGGAGAAGAGGGCGACAGTGGAGGCACCCATGCCGAAACCGTGAATGGCGTGAGCTGTTTCAGGATCGCCGCCGAAAAAGAGGTAGAGAGTACCCAGACCAAGCAGACCGAGGGAGGCAACCGACAGTCCCATGATGGAGCCGCCGAAAAAGGCGATGGTGAGGGCTTCAGGGGCACCGCTTTCATGGGCGGCGGTCGTGGTGCGGACATTTGCACGGGTGGCGGAATACATGCCGATGAATCCGGCACTGCCGGAAGCGACTGCTCCCACAACAAAGGAGAGGGCTGTTTTAAAACCCAGGAAAATCAGAAGGAGAACCAGAAGAACGGCGGAGAAAATAATCAGCATCCTGTATTCGCGCCGCATGAATACCATGGCGCCCAGGTGAATCTCTTCAGCGATCTTGGTGACTTTTTCGTTACCGCTGGAGTAGGTCATAACCAGCTTATAGATTCTGAAGGCGACGATCAGCCCGATGATTCCCAATACTGGCGGCAACAAAGCATAGATGCTCATTACGATTCCCGGTGCCAGAAACTGTGTCTATGTCTATGCGTAATAATAGACCGAAAAACGGTAAATGCAGTGTTCAGACAGGCTGCTCATCAAGTGTTTTTCAAACCTGATAACCGATATTAATGACCAGCTGAAAAGGTACCGGGGAAGCTGCAGCTCCCGGCAGAGAGATAGAGGCCGCGTGGGCCCGCGATTTGTGGGGATTTCCAGTTCCAGGGACATCGCAGGCTGGCCTGATAACCGGCCTGCGATGTTCAAGCGTCAGATCCGTTCCTGGAGCTTCTGTAACTGCTCAGCCCGAGGGCGAGCCCCCCGGTGAAGAGGCGGCATGCCCCGGGCTGACTGCCTGGCACTTGCCATGTCCTTGAATGAGCCGTAGACAAGCACATACTGCTTGCTGCCGTCCCCGCCCGTTTCGTAATAAGCGAGAGTATCTTTCAGATAGTGGCTCCAGCGTTGGGCGGTTTCATAAAGCGCACTCTTATCAGAGACCGTTGTCAGGCGGATCACATAGCTGTTTGGATCCTGCTGTGCCAGCCAGGCGGGGCCATGAATGATGTTGTCGTCACCAAACTGGCGATGAGGCGCCATTGCGCTCAGGCGGCCATTTGCGCTGTCGCTCTTATCCTCAATGGTATGAATCTTCTCTTGCAGCTGCGCGAGCTTCTCCTGCTGAGCCTGAAGCTCTGTATTCAGTGCTTTGGTCGCCTCGGCTTGAGCCGCATGGTCGATAATCGAGAGGTTCTCGATGGCAGCGAGATCATTGCTGTTTTTCAGTGCGAGTTCATTCTGCACGGCGAGCTGTTTATTCAGCTGGGCGTTGGCAGCTGCCTCCTGCTCCCAGCGGCTGGATTGGTAATAGCCCAATCCTGCGGTGATCAGCAGCAAGATAATCAGCGAGGCCGTGGCCCACTGGAAGTGGCGTCGAGTGGTATCAAACAGGGCAGCAATACCTCTCTGCTGCTGCTCGTCCTGGTGTTCAAGCTCATCGCTGCGCTCTTCCAGTACCTGGCTTCGAACATCCAAAACGCCAACCTGCTGCTGGAGGTCGTCGGTATGGGTAGAGAGGTCATTGACGGAGCCAAAAAGGGTGGTGATATCCTCGTTGGTCTGTCGTAGGCCGGCGTCCAGTTCATCGGTTCTGGTGGTTACCCTGTTAGCGAGGCTGTGCAGAGCGGAGGCGGCTCCGTTGGCAATGCGATCGATACGTCCAGCCAGTTCCTGATCGCGCTCCCGGGATGCCTTTTCGACAGCTCCGATCTGTTCGCTGAAGCGGGTTTCCATGGTCTGAACAGTCGCATTCAAGCCGGTCACTATTGAATCCAGGCTCTCACCCAGTTGGGTTGTCTTACTCTCCAGCAGCTCGGTTCTGCGTTTCAGCTGGCTCTGCTCTTCGTCTTGCTCCGTTAGCCGCTCTGATTGTGTCTTCAGATCCACGGCCAGATGGTTGGTTTCTATGCCAAGCCTGGCAGCCTGCCGTATCAGTTCCTGGTAGGCGAGTTGCATCTCCTGGAGCTCGGCATGGGTCTCCTCGATGCGGCCCTCTATCCTTTTCTGGGATTTCATCTCGAAATGGAGATTCATCAGCCTTGTATCTGTGGATTCAAGACGTCGTGTAAGTCCCGTCAAATTGATCTCAATACGGGAGAGTTTTGAATTCAGATCCACAGCCGGGGAGTTCTTTCCCTTGCCTTGTCCCAGTTTGACAAGCTTATCTTTTTCAGCAGTCGCGACTGGTGGATTTTCCTGTTCGGCTTTCAGGTTTTTCGGGTTATTAGCAGCCATTTAACTTCTCCAGTGAAGCAGGCAAAAACGGATCTGTCTGGCCACTAAACCGGGGCAATTGCAGGCTCGGTCAGTTGGTGAAAAGGCGATCTCCGACTAAGCCTTCAGACATGAAAAGCACACTGCGGGTCAAACGCTGTTGAGCTTTTTCTGTTGTGTGGTGTTGTGAAGGGGGGCTCAGATTTTGCCCAGGTCGATGCAGACAGCAGCGTTAGTATTTTTGTTCATTATTACTCCGGAACTAAAAGAAGAGTTTTAGTTGGAAAGTCAATACTGCTGCACTTTCAGATAAAGATTTAAAGTATAAGAATATTATGAAATAGTCAACCTCCAGGTTGTTGAGTTTATTCAGAGTGGCTGCGGAAAACGGGTTGCTTCCGGAACAGCATCCGGGATAGGGGCAGATATAGGTGACAAAATTACATTAAAAAAACAAATCTATGATGAACGGGTTTACCCTACCTGTCTGCCCCCCCATAATTACACTCTTTTACCGCGATCCCGGATTCAGTTGAGGTTATGAAACAGCTTATTATTGGCGGCGCCCGCTCGGGTAAAAGCGCACTGGCAGAGCGCCTTGCCGAGGAGAGCGGCCTTGATGTTATCTATCTCGCCACGGCCACAGCTGAAGACAACGAGATGGTCGAGAGAATTCGCATTCATCGCGAGAGGCGGTGCGATTCCTGGCAACTGGTAGAGGAGCCACTGCACCTGGCCGAAGCACTAAAGGCCAATGCTGATGAGGAGCGCCTTTTACTGGTGGATTGCCTGACGTTGTGGCTCACCAATCTACTGCTGCACTCTGATCCGGGACTTTATGAACAAGAGCGCAGGGCGCTGCTTGATTGCCTGGCGCAACTTCCGGGCAGGCAGATTTTTGTCAGCAACGAGGTTGGCATGGGGATCGTACCCATGGGTGAACTGAACCGTCGTTTCCAGGATGAAGCCGGGTGGCTGAACCAGGCCATGGCTGCCAGTTGTGAGCAAGTGATATTGACCGTGGCAGGTTTGCCGCACTACCTGAAGGGGAAGAGTACGTGATACCGGATTGGCTGAACGGCCCGATTAAGACACCGAACAGCGAAATGGCCAAAGTGGCCTCAGAGAGGCAGCTGCAACTGACCAAGCCACCGGGTTCCCTGGGCAGGCTCGAACAGGTGGCAATCAGCCTGGGATCCCTCCAGGGACGGGAGCTGCCCTCACTCGATCATATTCATATCGCCGTGTTTGCAGCCGATCACGGTGTGGCAAAGGCGGGTGTATCGGCTTTTCCCCAAGAGGTAACCGTGCAGATGGTGGCTAACTTTGCCGCGGGTGGTGCAGCAATCAGCGTGCTGGCCAAAAGTCTCGGTGCGACCCTGGAGGTGATCGATGTGGGGACCGCAGTGGAGCCCGGTGAAATGCCGGGTGTGATAAGTCACCGCGCCGGCCCCGGTACAGCCAACATGCAGCAGCAGGATGCCATGACCGGTGATCAGCTTGTCAAGGCGCTTGAAGCCGGCAGGGCATCGGCTGAGCGCGCACTGGAATCAGAAGCCGACCTGTATATCGGCGGCGATATGGGTATTGCCAATACGACGGCCTCCGCAGCCATTGGTTGTGCACTTCTGCAATGTGATCCCCGGCAGCTTGCGGGGCCGGGCACCGGTCTGGACAAGGCGGGGGTTTCCCATAAAGCGGATGTGATCCGGCAGGCGCTGGCACGCTATGAAGGTTTGCATGAGCAGCCACTGGAGGCACTGCGCTGTGTCGGCGGCTTTGAAATTGCCGCACTCGTGGGTGCCTATATCAGCTGTGGGCAGAAGGGTTTGCCGGTACTGGTTGATGGTTATATCTCCACGGCTGCGGCCATGGTGGCGGTCCATTTTCAGCCTGAATTACGCGACTGGCTGATCTTTTCGCACCGCTCGGCTGAACCGGGCCATTCAGCCATGCTGAACGATCTTGATGCAGAGCCCCTGCTGGACCTCTCCATGCGCCTGGGTGAGGGCAGCGGTGCGGCTACTGCGGTTCCACTGTTGAGACTGGCCTGTGACCTGCACAACGGCATGGCGACCTTTGCCGATGCCGGTGTGTCCGGGGGGTGAACATGAAAAAAGAGACTATTGTGGATCTGATGCGCCACGGTGAGCCCGAAGGCGGCACCCTGATACGGGGTTGGCAGGATGATCCCCTCAGCGAGACCGGCTGGAGCCAGATGAGAGAGGCTGTGAGCGAGCCTGCTCCCTGGGACAGGATCATCAGTTCCCCCCTCACGCGCTGCTTCCGGTTTGCACAGGAGCTGAGTGAGAAACTCGACCTTACACTCTCCACTGAAGAGCGACTGCGCGAGATCGGCTTTGGAGAGTGGGAGGGGCGGCTGCCTTCAGAGCTTTACGAGCAGCACCCTGAAGCGGTTTCCAACTTCTGGCGTGATCCCGTGAAGCACACACCACCCGGGGCAGAATCGCTGGAGACCTTCAAAACACGGGTGGATGAGGCGTGGAAGGATATTCTCAAGGGACACCAGGGAGAGCACCTGCTGGTGGTTGCCCATGGCGGGGTCAATCGCCTGATCATTGCCCAGATACTGGGTATTCCCCTGAGCAACCTGTTCCGGGTGGAGATCCCCTTTGCCGGCATCAGCCGGCTGCGTATCGGTGAGGGCATCCCCAGGCTGGTCTTTCACTGCGGTGGTGACCTGGCATGAACCTGCAGCCACTCCAGATGGCGCTTCAGTTCCTGACCCGCCTGCCCGTGCCGGGTGGGGATCAGATGCCGGATGAGAACGTACAGGGCAGGGCAGTGCTCTACTACCCGCTGGTCGGCCTGATTATTGGTGCGATTCTCAGCATAATATGGTTTCTGCTGGAAGGCGCTTCATCCACCTTGCAGGCTGTACTGCTGCTCGCGCTGTGGGTCGGCATAACAGGCGCCCTGCACATCGATGGGCTGGCGGACAGTGCCGATGCCTGGATTGGTGGCCAGGGGGATTCCGCACGTACCCTTGAAATCATGAAGGACACTCATGCCGGACCCATAGCGGTTACCGCCGTGGTGCTGTTGCTGCTGGTTAAATTCGCTGCTCTGGAGGTGCTGCTTGGCAAGGGCATTTGGAGCGCACTGCTGCTTGCACCTTTAATCGGCCGGGCCGGACTCGTGGCAGCACTGCGTTATATGCCCTACGTGAGGCCTGACGGTCTCGGCAGTGTCCTCTCTTCGCATCTGCCCCGGGATCAGGCGCGGACCGTTTTACTGGCTTGCGCACTCTTCTGCGCCCTATTTACCGGTTGGAGCGTGCTGGCTCTGCTGGCCATTGTTGTGGGGTGTTTTGCCATTCTCAGGCAGGCGTCTATGGACCGGATCGGCGGGACAACAGGTGATACAGCCGGTGCCATCTGCGAGCTGCTGGAAGCTGCTGCACTGGTGAGCCTGGCCCTGCTGTTATGAGTGCGTTGATAGCGCTTGCCGGCGTGCTGGCAGATCAGTTGCTGGGCGAGCCTCCGCGCTGGCATCCACTGGTTGGATTTGGTCGCCTGGCAGAAAAGCTGGAGAGAAGGCTGAATACCCCGGAGGCGACAAGATTCCTGGGTGTGGTTGCTGTATCTATTACCGTACTTCCAATGTTGCTGCTGGCCTGGCTTCTCGAGGCCTGGTGGGGTCCACTGGTGGGCCTTGTTCTGCTCTACTTTGCGCTGGGTGCCCGAAGTCTTGCCCAGCATGCGCGACTTGTCGTTGCCCGGCTTGAGCAGGGAGATCTCCCTGGTGCAAGGGAGAGGGTCGGCTTGATGGTCAGCCGTGAATCCGGCGAGATGGATGAAACTGCTGTAACCAGGGCCACCGTTGAATCAGTACTTGAGAACGGTGTCGATGCCGTTTTCGGTGCGCTGTTCTGGTTCCTTGTTGCCGGGGCGCCAGGTGTTGTGCTGTACAGGCTGGTCAATACCCTGGATGCGATGTGGGGTTATAGAACAGACCGCTTTGAAACCTTCGGCTGGTTCGCAGCAAAGCTTGACGACCTGCTCAACTGGATACCGGCACGCCTGGCGGCACTGAGCTATGCCATGATGGGGAACCACGCCCTGGCCATGGACTGCTGGCGCGATCAGGCCCACCTGTTTGCAAGTCCAAACGGTGGTCCGGCAATGACTGCGGGTGCCGGTGCCCTGGATGTTGAACTCGGTGGCAGAGCGGTTTATCACGGTGAAGCGGTAGACAAGCCACTCTTCGGCAGCGGCAACAGGGTTGTTGCTTCTGATATCCATCGTGCCCTGGACCTTGTTCACAAAAGCATGTTTCTCTGGTTTGTCATCGCTTTTTCATGGAGCCTGTTGTTTGCTTGATCACGGTGGAAATATACGGCAGGTGGCCCAGCTTTACGGGAGACCGGTGGAGGAGTGGCTCGATCTGTCCACCGGTATCAATCCCTGGGGATGGCCTGTACCCGACATGCCTGCATCTGTCTGGCGTACGCTTCCTGAAGAGCAGGATGGGCTCGAACAGGCAGCGCAAGCATTCTATCGCTGCAACAGTCTGCTACCTGTCGCCGGCACTCAACAGGCGATTCAGCTGCTACCGGGCCTGAGAGCGAGAAGCCGGGTCGGCATCCTGAGCCCCACCTATTCTGAACACTACCGGGCCTGGTCACAGGGACATGATGTTGTGCAACTCGGTTATGGAGAGATCGAACAGGCACTGGATCAGCTGGATGTGCTGTTGATCGTCAGGCCGAACAACCCTGATGGGCATATGATTGATAAAGCCCGGTGCCTGGAGTGGCACCAGAGACTGGCATCCAGGGGAGGGTGGCTGATCGCCGATGAGGCCTTCATCGATGCCCGGCCCGGGAACAGCCTTGCATCAGAAACGGCACGAGAGGGTTTGATCGTGCTGCGTTCCATGGGTAAGTTCTTCGGACTGGCCGGAATTCGCTGTGGATTTGTACTGGCAGACCAGGTCCTGCTCAATCGGCTGAGGGAATATGTTGGTCCATGGGCAGTGAGCGGTCCCGCACGCCGGGTTGCCTCCCTGGCGCTTGCCGATGAGCCGTGGCAACGGGATACCCGCATAAGAGTGGAGGCTGCCCAGCTGCGCCTTATAGAACTTCTCTCAAGCAACGGCCTTGAGCCCACAGGCGGAACGGAACTGTTTCAACTGGTGCGTACACCCAGGGCCGCTGTGCTCTACGACAGCCTCGCCAGCCAGGGTGTTCTGACCAGGATATTCAGAGAGTTATCTTCAATCAGGTTCGGTCTGCCCGGGGATGAAAACCAGTGGAATCGCCTGCAGCGGGCACTCAACAGAACCTAGTGGGCTGGCTGAGCCTTACCTTATTTCCCTCATCCTCCACCAGGCTGAAACAGCCCGTTTTAGTGCTCCGCTGTCAGTGCCTTGTGTTTTTACCTGGCTGTGCCTGAAATTCCTTGAATGTTTTCACTTGAGAGTGAGAGGTCCGCTCTAATTTCCCGGTCCGTCAGATCCTGGATGTGAGATGTGAATTAATCAGTGAATACATGATGTTAGATGATCTGTAATTTATCCCAAAGTCACTATACTTAAACTAATGGTGATATAGGATGGCCGCCATTATTTTGGCAGTGGCGGCCCTGATACAGATAGGTGAAACAATGTTTACTCCCTCCTTGAACATTCTGCATAAAATACATTTCACCCTGTTGTTGGTTGTAGCGACCCTGTTGGCCGGTTTTACCCTCGGCACAGTGAGTGTGGCCGGTGAAGGTTCCGGAGCATCTGCAACATCCGAAATGCAAACCAACAAGAGGCTGGCCTATATCGTTTCGGACCTGCGAATTCCTTTCTGGGATATCATGCATCGAGGCATCAACTCCTCAGCCCAAGGCCTGGGCTATGATGTAGTTACCTACAGTGCTGAAAACAGTGCTAAAAGCGAGTTGGAGTTTGTCGCAAAGGCGATCAGGGAGAAGGTGTCGGGAATCATCGTCTCTCCCACCAACTCATCGGCCTGCGTCACTATCCTCAAGCTGGCCAAGGCGGCAGGTATTCCCGTGGTCATATCTGACATAGGTACAGACGGTGGTGATTACGTCTCCTATATCTCTTCAGACAACATGGACGGCGCATACAAGATAGGAAAAGTCCTGGTCAAGAGGCTGCAGGAACTTGGTTGGGATGACGGCAGGGTCGGTATCGTCGCAATCCCCCAGAAAAGGGCAAACGGCCAGGCACGAACGGCAGGCTTCATGCGGGCGATGCGTGAGGCGGGTGTTAAAGGTGCAGGCATAAAGCAGCAGGTTGATTTTTCCTACCAGGAGACGTACGACCTGAGCACCGAGATCATCAAAAGTACCCCTGATCTGCGTGCCATCTGGCTGCAGGGATCGGATCGGTTCCAGGGTGCATTGGACGCCATTACCGATGCGGGTAAAAAAGATCATGTCCTGTTGATTACCTTTGATGCAGAACCTGTGTTTCTGGATCTTATTCCCAAAGGTGTTCTGGTGGGTTCAGCAATGCAACAGCCTTACCTGATGGGACAGGAAGCCGTTATAGCGATGGATAGGCATCTAAATGGCAAGGCGGTTGAGAAGGACAGGCAGTTACCGATTCTTGCAATCTCTACCGAGAACATTGAAGAGATGCTGCCGGTAATAAAAAGAAACGTTCTGGGCATAGAGGAATGACAGACTGATACGAATGCCGAATTTTCCCACCTCAAGGCAATCGATCTACATTTGGCTCGGGATTGTAATAGTCTCGACGGTTGTCTTGATCATGTCTCTGCACTCGGCATTCACCTATGCCACTACAAAGCAGAAAATCATCGAGGAGATGAAGCTCAGCTCGCGGCAGAGTATTGTCTCATTGGAAAAGAATGTTGCCAGTCTGATCATGGCATATGCAGTCAATGAGTACGACAATCTTGTTTTTACCGAGATGGAGCACAGCAACAACTTTGCCATTGTGGTGGAAGATTACAATATGGGAAAGGTTGTCGGCAGAGACGCCTACGTCAGTGGGAAAATCCGGGATGCAGAAGGGGGGATAGTGGATTTTGACCCGGATGACGATGGGCAGAAGAGGCAGCTGGCACAGTGTTTTTACTCGGATAGGCATGAAATAACCGACCCATCCGGAACCAGCCTTGGCACTGTCAGTATCTATATCACCGACGATGCAATGAACAAGGAGCTGAATGAAATTATTGTCGGCACCTCGGTAAACACAATAGCCATCTCCCTGCTGCTCATCCTGTCGCTGTTTATAACCATTCGCCTCTTCATTCTCACGCCCCTGTCTGATATCGCCAGCACCATCAATAACATCGATGCAGATGGTATACCCATTGACCCGGTTCCACGGCAAGGTCCGAAGGAGATCTCGATCCTTGCACATACGATGAACAAGATGATCTCAGCAATCAGGAATTCGAGAGTAGAACTGGAGGAGCAGCATCAATCACTGGAAAGGGAAAAGGAGCGTTTTCAACTGGCGATTGACGGCACCAATAACGGTCTGTGGGATTGGAACCTGCAGACAGACGAAGTGATTCACTCGACGCGCTTTGAGACCATGCTGGGTTACGAGGAGGGCGAACTCCCCGATACGATCGAGTGCTGGTCAGGGCTTTTGCACCCGGATGATGCAGAACAGGCTATGAAAAACGTCAATGATTACCTTGCCACCAAGGGAGAAGGCGTTTACGAGAGCACCTTCCGTATGCGGGCCAAGTCGGGTGAGTGGCGCTGGATTACCGGACGGGGAAAAGCGTTGTTTGACTATGACGGTACGCCTTTGCGCTTTGTCGGGTTCAACTCCGATATTACCGACTGGAAACGGATGCAGGGATTGATGATGCAGACCGAAAAGATGATGTCTGTCGGTGGTCTGGCTGCCGGTATGGCCCATGAGCTGAACAACCCCCTGGGCGGCGTTTTACAGGGTGTGCAGAATGTACAGCGTCGATTATCCCCCGACCTGGAGATGAATCAGGGGGTTGCCAATGAAACAGGGGTTGACCTTGAAAAAGTTCAGGCTTACATGGATAAGAGAGGCATAGATGAGTTCCTTCGCAGAATAACCGATTCGGGAGAACGCGCGGCCAGGATCGTGAATAACATGTTGATGTTTTCACGCAAGACGGATGAGACAAAACAGGCTGCGTCAGTCAACGATATCGTTGAGGAGACGCTCGCCCTGGCCGAGGTCGATTATAGTTTGAAAAAGCGGTTTGATTTCCACCACATCACGATCAGGAGAGATTACGATAAATCCATCCCAAGGATTTCATGTATCGCTTCTGAAATTCAGCAGGTGCTGTTGAACCTGTTCAGAAATGCCGCTCATGCTTTCTATGCGTCGGACATTCCAACCGAATCACCAGTCATAGATGTGCGGACCTTTAAACGGGATGGTCTGATCTGCATAGAGGTTGAAGACAACGGTCCGGGTATGGAAGAAGCGGTTAGCAAACGGATATTTGAACCCTTCTATACGACCAAGGATGTGGGAGACGGTACCGGCCTGGGGCTCTCTATATCTTACTTCATCGTGGTGGACGAGCACGGTGGCAGTCTCAGTGTTGAGTCAGTGCCTGGAAGGGGAAGCCGATTTTTAATTGAGCTGCCGGAGAACCTGCAGTAGAACCGGAAACCGGTGAACTGTTAACCGCTAAGCAAACCGCCGGCCGATCCTGCTCCGGGTTAATTCGAGAGTGGTGTTATCCGGTGGTGCAACCACTCAATAACGCAACTGCTCAACGATCTCGTAGCCGTGTTTTTCATTGTTCCAGCCCCACGAGAATGCCTGGAGATCCCATAAGGCCATCTGAAGGGCATGGTCGAAGTGGGCGTAGCTGAAGCCGCAGCCATAACTGGTGCGATCTCTGTTACGGCGGGTTTTGTAAGTGGTTTTGACCACGATCACATAGGCGTGTGTCAGGTTGCTCGTTGCCTGGTGATGCAGGATGTCAACGTTGGCCTTGTAGTTGGAATAACCCTTCTCCCTGAGGATTTTCTCACCCTCTTCCTGGGCAATCAGAGGGTGTTTTTTTCCATGGACCAGCACGTAGTCAAGGGTATTACCCTGCCACTTGGCCATAACGCAGGCTGCACCGCCGGCCTGGTCCTGTTCTGCCGGTACCGGTGGTGCTCCGGCGGCAGGCAGGCTGAGACTGAAGAGTAGGGCGATTATGATATTGCGCATGGCTCTCCCCGCCATCTGAATGGGTTCATAATACTATGTCGGTATCTGAACACGATTTCTTTAACCAGTCTGAAGGAGAGGTCACGAATATTTAATCACTTGTGTTCTATAATGTCCGGCAATATCGGTTAAACCAGGGACAGAAGAGAAAATGGAAAGCCTGACAGGCGGGGGCGCATGCCCTCATTACCAGATATCCCAAGAGATTCTCGACGATGCTGACAGGTGTTTCTCCAATTATGCCTGTCTCCATGATTGCAGGCACACACTGTGTGATGTGGGGAAAGATGAAAGGGGCGTTTCCCGGATCTTTGTCTGCAAGGAGAAGGTAGGTTGCGCCTACAGTTCTGACCTGGGACAACACCAGGTGTGCAGTTGCCCGGTGAGGCACGCAATTCACAAAAAGTACAATCTCTAGGGGCTGCTCAGGTCAGGTTGAGGATCCGTTTCATATCGATGACGGTCTCAGGTGCGCTCTCCCCATTGCTCTTCTTTCTTGTCCAGTGCACAGTCTCCTCATCGAGGAGTTCGCCACCCAGCAAGCTGGGGAGCTCAAGCTGCAGATAGTCTCCATTCGTATTCAACAGAACATGGGACTTGCTGTTGCCGTTGAGCGGTTCAATTACAAGGCTCGACCAGTCGATTGGATAACCGGCCCGTTTCGCCCGGCGAATGGCCGAAGCGAGCATTCTAAGCTCCTCAGCGATCCTGTCGCAGGCTTCCTGTTTCTTACTGCGCTCAGCCAGGTCACTGAATACAAAGACCAGGTTGTCCGGGGTTTCGTAACGTGCCTGCCGGTGGTGTTCGAATATCCATTTTCCCCTGCCCACCAACTGCTGCTCATCATCCGGTTGAGGCTCGGGTTGCTCATCCAATGCGCTGCAGTCATACAATGAGCAGTAACTGTCGATGATGCGCCGCTCCATGAATTTAGCCATGCCGTTTTCGGGACCGCTCAATACCACCGGGTTGTTACCGATGAAGAGAATTGATGGTCCGGCGGCGGCGGGCTGTATCTCGATTTCTGTCAGGGTGGGTAGGCGTTCGATTAGCGCGTGCAGCTGTTCGATAAACCCCCGTATACCTTTTCTCCAGCGTATGAGTTTTCGCAGCCGTTTTTCGGAAGAGAGCGTCTCCTGCTTGCTCTCCATAAGCTCCAGTTCATAGGCGTGGGCAATCTCGGACAGTGCAATCCAGGCAAAGTCCTGGCGTTGTGCTGCATCTGCCGTGGCAAGGGTGTCAACAAGCCTCTCGAACGGGGCTTTCTCTTTCAATTGAACAGGAGTGCCTTGCTCATTTGAGGATGCCGGCAATGAAAGCATCAGCAACAATCCAAGTGTCGGACAGGCGGTGATCCAGGGCCGTAAATGGAGACGCATTGCTTCAATATCCCATCTAGTGCGTATTGGATGAATTATGACTCTTTTTCGCCAATGTGCAAAAAACCGGCAGAGTGTTCAATTGCCCCGATCAGGCAGGCGACCGGCTGATGCTCACTATCCGATCTATGTCGAGGTGCTCTTGTGCAGCATCAGCAAGACGGTCGATCTCCCGTTCGCGCAGTGCGTTGTAGTCGGGGGTGCAGGCCTGGGACAGGCTTGCCCACTGCAAGAGTGAGTCGCAGCCAGCCTGGGACTCGAAAATACCATGTAGATAGGTGCCGGCGACCTTGTCATCAGGCGAGATTGCGCCATCGGTTCGACCGGATAGGTTGACCAGCGATTTGCCCAGGGCTTCGCCTCTGCTTACTCCCATGTGAATCTCGTACCCCGAGACGGCTGCATCCCCCAGGGTCAGGGTGCCGGTAACCTGCACCAGCTGTTTCTCTGCTTCCAGGGTAGTCACCATCTCCAGGTGGCCCAGCCCGTTGCTGCTTCCCGCCGTGCCTTCAACGCCGTCCGGGTCATGGATAAGCTTCCCCAGCATCTGGAAGCCCCCGCAGATACCCAGTACCTTGCCGCCGTAGCGCAGGTGCTGTTCTATCGCTTCGTCCCACTGCTGTTCGCGCAGCCACTGAAGGTCGGGGCGCACACTCTTGGAGCCAGGCAGAATGATGAGGTCTGCCGCGGGCAGCGGCTGACCTTCGCCAACGAAGGAGAGATCGACCCTGGGATGGAGCTTCAGGGGATCCAGATCGGTGTGGTTGCTGATGCGCGGGAATACCGGCACCACCACCTTCAGGGCATCTGCTCCGGGTTCTGTCTCTACCCCTCTCGCCAGTCCGTCCTCTGCCTCGAGGTGCAGGTTGCGAAGGTAGGGCAGTACACCCAGTACAGGCTTGCCGGTACGCTCCTCCAACCAGTCCAGTCCGGGCTGCAGGATGCCCAAGTCACCTCGGAAACGGTTGATGATGAATCCCTTGATACGGTTTTGCTCTGATGGTTCCAGCAGTTCAAGGGTGCCGACGAGGTGGGCAAAGACGCCCCCTTTGTCAATGTCCGCCACCAGCAGTACAGGGCAGTCGGCGGCCTCGGCAAAGCCCATATTGGCAACATCCCCTTCCCGCAGGTTGATCTCTGCAGGGCTGCCGGCCCCCTCCACCAGAATGTGCTCATACTGACTGCCGAGACGTTGATAGGAGTCCATCACAGAGGGCATGACCGTGGACTTGTAGGCGTGGTATCCCCAGGCCTCCATGTTGTTTTCAACCGCCTGTCCCTGGACGATCACCTGGCAACCGGTGTCGGTATTTGGCTTGAGCAGCACCGGGTTCATATCCACGTGGGGCGGCAGCCCAGCAGCCTGGGCCTGTACAGCCTGGGCCCGGCCGATCTCGCCACCACCCGGTGTCACGGCGCTGTTGAGAGCCATGTTCTGGGGTTTGAACGGGGCTACATCGAGACCTTTTCTTTTGTAGACCCTGCAGAGTGCGGCTACCAGGGTACTCTTGCCTGCATCCGAAGTGGTGCCCTGGATCATCAGGGTGTGGCTAGTCATGGGCGGTGGTCCAGGGCAGGGTGACCACCTCTGACAGGGGTTGGTCGGGATTGCGGGGCAGCAGCTTGTAGACCTGTTTCAGGTGCTCATCCGTAAGCACTTCCCGGGGTGTCCCAACGGCCACGGTCTGTCCGTTATGCAGCAGGTGCAGGCGATGGCAGTAGTGGGCAGCCAGGGGCAGGTCATGCAGTACCACGATGGCTGAACCGCCACCCTGGCAGTGCCTGCGCAGCAGCTCCATCACTTCAAGTTGATGGGCCATGTCGAGGGCGGCCACCGGCTCATCGGCGAGGATGATGTCAGGCTCGACCGTCAGTGCCCTGGCGATCAACGCACGCATCCGTTCTCCGCCCGAGAGGGTGCTGAAGATGCGTTCCCGCAGTTCCCATGTATCGGTGGCCATCATGGCGTTGCGGACGATCTCCTGGTCATGGCCACCAAGTCGTTGCCAGGCATTGAGGTGTGGAGTGCGTCCCAACTCCACCAGGCGCCGCACCCTGATCGGCCAGTGAGCCTCGCCGTTTTGTGCCAGGTAGGCGAGCTTTCGTGCAAGCAGTTCAGGCCGGTAGTCCTGGAGTTTTTTATCACCCAGGTTGATTTCGCCGGCTGTCAGTTCAAGCAGGCCGGCCAGTCCCCTCAGCAGGGTCGACTTGCCGGCGCCGTTGGGGCCGATCAGCCCGAGCAGCTCTCCAGGGGCGAGCCGGATATCGGTCTGCTGCAGGATAGGCTGCCGGGCGATCTCATAGCTCAGCCCTGTTCCGGTGAGCAGGCTCATAGCTGCACCCGTCTTGTCTTGAGAATCAGGTAGAGGAAAAAGGGTGCGCCAACCAGGGCGGTCAGTACCCCGACCTTTATTTCGGTGCCGGCGGGAAAGAGCCGCACCGCGATATCCGCTGCCAGTACCATGGCTGCGCCGCCCAGGGCACTTGCCGGCAACAGTCGTCCGGGCATATATCCCACCAAAGGTCTGAGCAGATGGGGAATGACCAGGCCGACGAAGCCGATGGCCCCGGTGATGGAAACGGCCGAGCCCACTGCCAGGGCCACGGCCAGAAAGAGCTGCCAGCGCAGCCGGATGATGTTGATGCCCATGGAGCGGGCGGTATCTTCTCCCAGCGTCAGGGCATCCAGGGCGCGGCCGTTGCCGGTCACCAGCAGTCCGCCGAGAATGATTCCCGGCAGCATGATCCAGAACTCGTTCATGCTGTGGCTGGCTACCGAGCCAAGCATCCAGAGCACGATTTCACGTACGGCGTAGGGGCTGGGGGCCAGGTTAAGGAGCAGCGAAATGAGTGCCAGGGCCAGTGAGTTGATGGCCACGCCAGCCAGGATCAGGGTGACGATGGAGGCGTCACGGCCGGCGAGCAGATAGACCAGCAGTGTCGCTGCCAGCGCACCGAGCATGCCGCCCAGGGGCAGGGCTGCCCAGAAGGTCGCGCCGAGTCCGAAGTAGAGAACGCTGACCGCACCGAAGGCGGCGCCGCTTGAGCTGCCGATCAGCCCGGGACTGGCCAGGGGGTTTCGCAGCAGTCCCTGCATCACTGCGCCGCACAGACCCAGGGCGGCGCCTGCGAAGGCTGCTATCAGCGCCCTGGGCAGGCGCACTTCAGTCAGGATCATGGAGAGCACCGTGGGGGTGTCGTTGAGGCTCTCCTGCAGGGCCTGAATGACGGGTATGGGATTGCTGCCGATGAAGAGGGAGATGATCAGCAGGCTGACAACCAGCATTCCAAGCATTGCGAGCAGGGGACCCTGGGCTTTCTCTGCTGTACTCCTTGTTGTGACAGTGCTCATCGGTTGCGGATCTCCGCAAGCTGTTCGATGGCGTCAGCGATCATGGGGCCGCCGCATATCCAGTAGCGGAAGCCAATGTTGATCATAGGTCTGCCGCCGGTGATCATTCTAAGGGCCGGGTGGTGAAGCTGGCGCTGGGCTAGTGAGTCTGATCCCTGGCCGTAGTTTGAGGTGAACAACTGTGCCGGCTCTGCCAGCAGTACGCTCTCAAGATCGATAACTCCGTAACCCGTAACTCCATGTTCGCTAGCGACATTACGCCAGCCGGTCAGTCTCAATGCTTCGTCATGCAGGGTGTTTCTGCCGCTGGTATAGCCTCTTGGCTGGTAGAAGAGGGCGGGCAGTCTATGGCTGGGGGCCGATGTTTTTACCGAGGCTATGCGTCGCTCCATATCGTCAATCAGCATTTCGCCTTTCGCCTGTTGTCCCAGGAGCAGTGCCATGCGTTCCATGTTTTGTTTTATCGCTTCGATATTGTCGGTCAGGGGGAATACTTCAACCCGGTAGCCCAGGTCACGCAGCATGTTGACAGTGGCTTTTCTGGTGAACGCACCGGCCAGGATCAGGTCTGGTTTGAGCGTCAGCAGCTCTTCAACCTCGGCATGGTTGAGGGGGTGGTTTCTTGCCTCGGCAGCCATGTAGGAGCTCTCGGGCTCCACAGCCAGGTGGGAGACCGATGCGATCTGCCCCGGCTCTGCCAGCATCAGCAGCAACTGGTCGGTGCAGAGATTGGTGGAGACAACGCGTTGTGGCGTATCGGCGCCAGCACTGCCGCTGGCAACCAGCAGCATCAGCAGCTTTACGATGCAGCGTTGCAGGTACATCTCAGAACTCGACTCCTGGCTGGGCTTTGATGCCGGCGCTGAAAGCGTGCTTCAGCAGTTTCATTTCGGTGACTGTATCCGCGGCATCGATCAGCGACTGGGGGGCGCCGCGACCGGTGATGATGACATGCTGGTGTGGAGGCCGATCCGCCAGGGCCTGTATCACCTCTTCGGCCGGCAGATAGCGCTCTTTGAGCACGATGTTCAGTTCGTCCAGTATCAGCATGTCGATCTTTTCGTCATGCAGAAACCCGAGGGCCAGGTCCCATCCCTTTCTGGCGGTGAGTATATCCTGCTCGCGGTTCTGGGTATCCCAGGTAAATCCATCCCCGGTGACATGAAACTCTACCTGGGGCAGGGTGGAGAAGAAGCGCTCCTCACCGGTTGAGTCCCTGCCCTTGATGAACTGTACCACCGCCCCGTGCATGCCATGCCCCAGTGCCCGGGCCAGCATGCCGAACGCGGAGCTGCTTTTGCCCTTGCCGTTTCCGGTGTGCACGAGCAGCAGGCCTTTCTCGTCACTGCTCTGCTCGATGCGCTCATCCATCAGCGCTTTTTTACGTTCCATTCTCGCCTTGTGGCGGTTGTCTTCTTTATTCATGTCTGCCTGGTCAGCCTCTGTCGAGCCGGTAGATCACCGGCATGGTCAGCTCCATCGCCTGGCTCAGCAGCAGGGGCGCTTCAAGACGGACCTGTTTGATCTGTTTCAGGGTTTCCAGCGCATCGCGGTCGAGGATTCCGTGACCTGAACTGTCGACTATCTCGATCCCTTCGATGCGGCCGTCCTTCTCCACCACCAGGGAGAGCATGACGGTGCCTTCCCAGTTTCGACGTTTGGCTTTACCGGGATAGCGGAAGCTTTTGGCGACCTGCTGCTCAAGCCAGAGTTTTATACGGCGCCTGGTCTCGTTCCGTGCCAGGAGGTTGTCATCGCTCTTTTGAACGGATGCTGTTGAGATGGTAACTGCCTCGATCTGCCTGGTGAATGAAAGCGGGTTTTCAGCAACGGGTGAGGTGTCTGCGAGACTCTTCAAGGGGGCGCTTTCCTTGGGCTCAACCGGTTGATCATGGGTGATCTTCCGGGGCCTGGCGGGTTGAGTCTTAACCGGTTCTTGAGCTGCGACCCTCGGTAGGGTCTGTTTGACAGCGGGTACAGCCGGTTTGCTGTGGACTTTTCTCTCGGCAGCCTGGGTTACCCGGGGGGTGGGTTTAAGGGGTATTTCCTCTTCAGGATGAACTGGAGGTGAAAGCTTTGGGCGGACAATACCACCCCTGCTCAGTGCAACATGCAGGGGCTGTGTCAACTGGCTGCTTTCTGTGCCACTCTCAGCCTGGTGCCAGTTTCCGATCAGTGGGAGATGCAACAGGCAGGAGCCAAGCAGGGCCAGCAGCATCCCGTGCTGTAGCTGATAGCGCTGTTCC
The DNA here is from genome assembly GCA_965224515.1 of Sedimenticolaceae bacterium. Taxonomy (GTDB): domain Bacteria; phylum Pseudomonadota; class Gammaproteobacteria; order Chromatiales; family Chromatiaceae; genus Sedimenticola_A. The sequence goes on along the minus strand of OZ245051.1, from coordinate 3,423,658 downwards.
CTGAAGTGGCTCATCATGGTATCACTTGGGCTGATAGATGATCGAAACGAAAAACTCACGCCCCGGCATGGGATAACCGTCGGATGTTTCGTAGTCCCGGTCAAGCAGATTGTCTATGCTCCCCTGGACTCTCCAGCTTGAGTCGATCCGGTAACCGGCTCGCAGCCCCAGTGTTGTGTAGCCACCAAGACGCACCGTGTTGGCAGGGTTGTTCCAGCGCCCATCTTCACTAAGCAGTGTACCGCCCAGGCTCCAGGATCCGAAATTGCGGTCGAGGTCGAGACGAATGCTGCGCCTGGTTCTTTTGGGCAGGGTATTGCCGGTTGATTCATTCACTGGATCGATCAGGTTGAGAGTGATACGACTATCCCAGCCATACAGCGCCGTACCAGCCTGCAGCTCGAGCCCCTCTATTTTTGCATCAGCAACATTGGAGGGCTGATAGAAGTCGTTCCAGGGATCGGCATCGTTGCAGTTGGCGGTACAGGCCCAGTCGATGAGATTTTCGATTTTGCTCCGGTGGCCACGGATACTCCATTGGATGGTGGCGTAATCACCCTCCAGTCCGAGTTCATAAGAGAGGGATTTTTCGGCTTGCAGGTTCGGATTGCCGCTTGACCAGGGGGTCGCCGGCCAGTAGAGGTCATTGAATGTGGGGGCCTTGAATGCTGTGCCCACCGAAGCGGTAAACCTCAGGTTATCGTCAAGCTCCAGGCCCAGGGCAATGTTGCCGGTGGCGTGCTGACCGAACTGTTCGTTGTCATCTTTGCGCAGGCCGAACTGGAGATCACTCCGATCGCCGAAATGGCGGTACTGTGCAAAAAGTGCCTTGTTGGAACGCTTGGTGATCGTGTAGGCGGTGCTGCCTGCCACGTGATCATTCAGGTAGTCGAAACCGGCGGTCAACAGACTGCTGTCACTGAGATCAATGTCGTTCTCCCAGCTGAGTTGGTCACGACGGGTGTTGAATGAGCTGACGAAACTGCCGTTGTAGGCTGCATCGCTCTCGTCCCGGCTCTGGCCGATCCTGAGCCTGCTCTCCCACAAACTGTTCACACGGGCAGCCAGGGCAAGGCCGAAGCTCTGCTGAACAAAATCATCGGTATTCCCTGTATAGCCGCTGCCGTCAAACTCATTCTCGCCCTGGCTGCGCAGCAGGTGACCGCTGAGTTCCAGTCCCTCTCCCAGGGTGTGGTTGAATCCGCCATTTACACTGAGATTGTGGTAACCGTCACTATCCGTTTCACTGTCTGCATGGGTGTCGTACCCATCGGTCTTTTCGCCACCCACCGAAAGGTTGTAGCTGCCTGTGTCGTAGCCCCGGGCAAGCGCAGCATTGAGCCTGATGCGGTTGTGGGAGCCGATGCCCGCAGAGAGGGTCGTTGTATCCTCACTGCTGCTTTTGCGGGTGAAAATCTGGATAACACCACCTATCGCATCGGATCCGTAAAGGCTGGACCTCGGTCCGCGCACGATCTCTATACGCTCGATATTTTCGACAGGTATCAGTGCCCAGGCAGGGGTGCCAAGGGTGGCTGATCCCACGCGGATTCCGTCAATCAGCAGCAGGGTATGTGAGCTGTTGGTGCCGCGAAGGTAGAGGCTCTTGCTCTTGCCGACACCGCCGTTGGCTGCAAGGTTGACTCCGGCCAGTCCTGATATCAGTTCGGCCACACTGCCGGCCTGGCTCCGTTCGATCTCACCCCGGCCGATGACGGTGACCGAGGCGAGGGATTGATCGGCAGTTTCTGCGGTTCGTGCGGCGGTAACGATAACCGGGGCGAGCATTTCGGGCTGATCAGCAGATGAAACAGTGGCAAGGCCGGATAAGACGGCCATTGAGACCAATGGAGGGGTAAGTCGCATTTAAATTTGGCTCCTTCAGTGCGCACACCCGCGCGCGGGAAAAGGTGAAGGAGCAGAAGAGGGGGGAGAGTGAATACTGGTTGCCGCCCGCCGCTGCACCTTGGTTGCTTAACAGGCCGGTCTCCGGGCTTATGAGTGGGTTGTGACCCTGGTTGAGCGCCTTCCCACACTCTCGTGCAGTGGCTTGATGCCCAACTTTCTACTCATTTACCGTTGCGGGGGCAGCGCCGGAATCGCTCGAAGGCTCACCGGCTTCCCGTTTCATCCTGTCGGTTGGCTAACCAGCAGGACACCTGATAAGGAGTGGCTACTGTAATTAGTGGACACTGCCAAGTCAAACGATCATGCTTCTCAAAACGGGGAGTGGAGAGGCCGGAAAGTAAAGAAATCCGGCTGAATGACGATGGAATTATAAGGAGGAGAAAAAGGTTTGATTATGTGGCGCTGGATTCTGTTGTTCATAGCCCCGACAGCGTTTGCTGTGGAGATGGGGGTCAGGGAGTTCTCAGCCGACCTGCACCAGGCGAAGTGGGACTTTTCAGGTACACCCATGGTCTGCACCCTCAAACACGAAATTCCGGGTTTCGGCATGGCACAGTTTCAGCAGCGGGCTGGCAAGCCTCTCTCTTTCAGTGTCGAACTGGTTAAGCGAAACAAGCAGGAGGGCATGGCGCAGCTCAAGGAGATGCCGCCGGCCTGGGTGCATGGTGCCAGGACTGCAGAACCCGTTGAAATAGCCCTGACCAAGGGTAAAAAACCCTTCTCGGTGGATGCCCATCAAAGCGAGTGGCTGCTGGATACACTGGAACGCGGCTGGGGTTGTGCTGTCGAGTATCCGGACGAGGGGAGAGCAGGCGGCCTGATCAGGGGAGTGGTCAGCCCGGTCAAGTTCCAGAAAAAGTTCTCTGACTATCAGGCCTGCATCAAGAAACTCCTTCCATATACCCTGGAAGATGTTCGCTTCAAGGTGTTTCAGTATCAATCGAAGCAGATGAATCCCAGTGCGAAGATGAAGATGGCATTGGATCGAATCGCACAGTTTGTGATGGCATCACCTGAAAAATATATTATTAATATTCATGGACATACAGATAGTATTGGAAGTCGTTCCTCTAATAGAAAAGTCTCTGATAAGCGAGCCAATGGTGTGGCGGCATACCTGGCAGGCAAGGGAGTTCCCGGCGGACAACTGGCCACAAAGGCCTATGGTGAAAGCAGACCCAGGGTGAGCAACCGCACCGCCAAGGGGAGGGCGGCCAATCGTCGGGTAGAGATAAAGTTGATAAAAAAACGGTAGAAAAACCGCAAAGAAATAAAGTCTTTTTTGCCAGAGAAAATCGGGATTTTTCTGCCAGTTGATGCTTTAATTAGACTAAAGAAATTCGACAAGCAGCCGATTACTGATATGAAAGGCAACTTGTGAGAGGTGGATATGCAAATTGCAGGTGTTTCAACAACACAGTTGGCCCAGGTGGATAACAGTTCTGATCCTGCACGGTTGGCCTTTGCAGTAGGCGTCCAACGGGATAGCCTGGATCATCAGGAGCAGGTGGCACAGCAGTTGATCAGGGCAATTGATCAGCCGACTGAATCCCGCCAGTCTGATTCCAGGGTCGGTCAGAATATCGACCTGTACGCCTAGATCAAGTCCTTCAAACCAGCCGGCCCCTGTGACATCACAGGTGGCCGGTTTTTCATTACAGCGGCAGTAGCGTTTTCGCAATCATCCTGGCGATTTTCTTACGCTTCCTGGTCTCCAGGTCCATGATCAGGTCCGCTGCCTGTTCATAGAAGGGGAGACGGCGCTGCATCAGCTCCTCAGCCGAGCGAACCGCGTCCAGTGCCGGTCTGCCTGGATCGCCCTGAACCTTTGCCGCCAGTCTCGCAATGTCCCCTTTCAGCCAGACGATGGTGCCGTTCTGTCGGAGCAGCTCGATCTTGCGCCGGCTGAATATCTCGTTCCCGTTTTCATCAAGGTCGACAATGACTCCGCCGCCGCAATCCACGATCACGTTGTCGAGGCGCGAGATCTTGCTTACCACGTCAAACTCCATCTCCCTGAATCCCCGCCAGTCACCACCGCTGTCAGCAACGATCTCGGGAATGGTTCGACCGCCGTTTTCATACTCGATCAGAAGATCGGTGGACAATACAGGCCATTTGGTCATAACCGAAAGGCGGCGTGAAATATTGGATTTACCGGCACCTCTCATGCCGATCAGGACGATATTCATAAACTGCTGCTTATCCTTGAAAATAGAGCCGCATAGGATACTGGAAATGGGTGTTTTGAAAAACTTTTGTTGTGCAGGATGATTATTGTCATTCCTGGAAATACCCTACCGGAAGTAAGATAAGTTTCAGCAGAGATGCACTATATATAGTTTACGTTAACGTAAACGATAGAATTAGAGTACTAAGTCGTTGATAGAAGGGTATAAACCTCTATCTGATTTGTAGGGAATTTCTGAAATCGATGATTGTGGCTGGCGCTGTTGTGATGCAAGTCACTAATATAGCAACATATAAAAATAAGCAGTAGGGGCAACGGAATGTTTGGTAATTTATTCAAGCGCAGCAAAGACTCCCGGTGGGAGACTTCTCTGAAAAAAGGCATTCTTGTCAGGAAATGCCGCAGAACAGGCAGGTCAGAGTATCGTGATTGCAAACTCAATCAGTGGGTGTTGCTGGAAAGTGAAGAGGTACTCAAGACCCTGCAGAAAGAGCTCTACTACGCGGCTCCACTATCAATAGATCGTTGATGATGCAGCTGCCCTGGACGGGGTTTCGTCAGTCCATCCCCTCCATCTTGTTGGACAGGGCAGTCATTCCCGTATCCTGAGCTTTTGTAACAGCCATCCCCCGGCATTGATATCCAGTGAAATAAAATCTCCGCCATTGCGGTCTCACTAGTAGGGCCCGATGGCCAGGTTACTGAGAGGAGATCGATGTGCGGCGAACAACACAACTCTTGTCCACTGCGCTTGTGGGAGTGCTTGCCTACGCAGGTTATTGCTGGGCGCAGGAATATAACGGGTTTGACGTGGATGAGAAAACAGCACTCATCCCTCTGGGCGAAATCCATTCCGGTGGTCCCCCCAAGGACGGTATTCCCTCACTGGATGATCCTCGCTTTACACAACCGGCTGAACCGGATTCGCTCAACCCCTCTGATCGCGTATTGGGTCTTGCCCACAACGGGATTGCCAAGGCCTATCCCATCAGCATCATGAACTGGCACGAAATCGTTAATGACCGTTTCGGCGAAAGTGCTGTTGTTGTCACCTACTGTCCACTCTGCGGTAGCGGTGTGGCTTACGATGCCCATATCGACGGGAAGGATATGAGCTTCGGTGTCTCCGGGCTGCTCTATAATAGCGATGTTCTGCTCTATGACCGCCAGAGTGACTCTCTCTGGTCCCAGATTCTGTCAAAGGCAGTCGCAGGCCCCATGGTTGGAAAGCGACTTGAGATGCTGCCCATGATGCAAACAACCTGGGAGGCCTGGCATGAGCAGTATCCGGATACCCTGGTACTCTCCAGGCAAACAGGCTTCAGCAGGGATTACGACAGTGATCCTTACTCCGGATACGAGGATACCAAGGGTGTCTGGTTTCCCGTAAAAAACCGGGATCACAGGTATCACCCCAAGGAGAGGGTTCTGGGCCTGGAAGTGGACGGACACTTCAAAGCCTATCCGTTTGCCGAGCTGAGCAAGACACCGGGAGAGGTGGATGATGTGGTTGCCGGCAAGAAGATCAGGATTCACTACAACGACACCAGCAAGAGCGCCTGGCTTACGGATGACAGTGGCAACGAGATTCCTGCCATCATGTCGTTCTGGTTTGCCTGGTATGCGTTCCATCCGGACACTGACGTATTTTCAGTCGACTGATTTTTGATCAGCCATCGGGGTGTGGAAACTGCTAATATTCCACACCCCATTGTCTATTCTGAAGCGCTGATTGATGAACGAAAAACTGATCGAAAAACTGGAGCCTGAACTGCTCTGGAAGAACTTCCATCTGCTCACGCGTACTCCCAGGCCATCCCATCACGAAGAGGCTGTACAACAACTGCTCATGGGCTTTGCCAGTGGGCTTGGCCTGGAGGTCGAGAGGGATGAGCCGGGTAATGTCATCGTAAGAAAACCCGCCACACCAGGGATGGAGGATAGAAAGGGGGTGATACTCCAGGGCCATCTCGACATGGTACCCCAGGCCAACACCGGTTCGTCCCATGACTTTACCAGGGATCCCATTCAGACCCGGATAGAGGAGGACTGGGTACATGCAGAAGGGACCACCCTGGGGGCTGATAACGGCATAGGTGTTGCCGCAGCCATGGCGGTCCTGGAGTCGACGGATCTGTTGCACGGACCGATAGAGGCGCTTTTTACCAGCAATGAAGAGGATGGCATGGGAGGGGCATTTGGCCTGGCACCCGGTCTTTTGAAGGGCGATATCCTGGTCAACATGGACTCAGAGGATGAGGGGGTGTTGTGCATCGGCTGTGCCGGTGGTGCCAATGTGAACAGTGAGCTTCCATACAGGGCAGAGCATACAGAAGAGGGAATGACTGCTTTTTCACTGTCAGTTACCGGGCTGAAGGGCGGTCATTCAGGTGTCGATATCCACCGGGGTCGTGGTAATGCCAATAAACTGCTGTTTCGTTTCATTGGCCAGGTTCAAAACGCCTGTGGCTTGAGATTGGCCGGTGTCAACGGTGGGAGTCTGCGCAACGCCATCCCGCGTGAGGCCTTTGCAACAATCCTTGTACCAACGGAGAACGAATCCCGGCTGAAACAGTTATTGCAGGAGTGGCAGGCAGTCTACGCTGATGAACTGTCACAGACTGATGCCGGGGTATTGTTGTCCCTGCAGCCCGAGGCGGTTCCCAATCAATGCATGGATGCGGTTTCCCAGCAGAAGCTGTTAGACCTTGTGGGCGCCTGTCCCCATGGTGTCATCCGTATGAGTGACAGCTTTCCGGGCCTGGTTGAGACGTCAACCAACCTGGCCATAGTAAAAACTGAGGACGGTTTTATCAGGGTGTTCAACCTGGTGCGCAGTTCTGTAAACTCGGCAAGGGATATGGTCTGTGAATCTATCCAGTCCCTGTTCAGTCTGGCGGGGGCGGAGACCACCTTTGATGGTCACTACCCCGGTTGGCAGCCGAACCCGGATTCCCCCGTATTGAAGACGACACTGGAAGCATACCGCGAGTGTTTTGGCAGCGAGGCTGAGATAGGCGGCATACATGCCGGGCTTGAGTGCGGGATTCTGGGTGCGACCTATCCCCGTTGGGACATGATCTCCTTCGGCCCTACCATCCGCTATCCCCACTCGCCTGATGAGCGGGTGCAGATCAGTAGCGTGGCAAGGTTCTGGGAGTTACTGGCCAGGGTGCTGGAATCGACACCTGAGAAGGGGTAGTGGTCTCTTCCTAAGCTCAGGAGCTTACCTGCAGCAGCAAGGCGATATCCAGGCGTCTCAGGGGATATGCTCCAGTTCAATGGAGGCTGCAGTTGCCACCCTCTTCGTGTACGTGGCCATGCTCGATCTCTTCAGATGTCGCATCTCTCACCTCCACGATCTCCAGCTCGAAGCTCATGTTTTTGCCGGCGAGGGGGTGATTGCCATCGACAGTGACCTGCTTGTCATCCACCGCGGTAACGGTCACCAGCATCGGCGTGCCGTCGTCCATCTCGGTCTGGAATTTCATCCCGGGGCTGATTTCGGAGACGCCTTCGAAATTGGCGCGGGGAACCGCCTCCACCATATTCTCATCCCTTGGGCCATAGGCCTCTTCCATTGGGACATCAACGGTCAGTCGTTCACCCTGCTCACGGCCCTCCAGGGCATTTTCCAGGCCCGGGATAAGATCTTCGGTGCCATGGATATAACGGATGGGGCCATCGATGTCGGAGCTGTCGATGGTTTCGCCGGAGTCGTCACGGGCGATATAGTTGAGGATGACGACCCTGTATTTTTCGATCTGCATGAAGTGGTCTCACTTGGTGCGTAAAAGATTGACTGGTTCTGTACAAAACCACTGTGGCGGCATTCATGGTACGTAGGTCGGCCTTTAGGCCGACATGTCGGCTTGAAAGCCGACCTACAGCAGATGAATTACAGTAGCTTTTGCAGAGCCAGTAAAGATTATGCTGCACAGGGTACACAGAGAACCAGCAAGTTAACAGGCCTGGTGGGCCACTAGTCTGAGCTCTCTTTGTCCGTCCTGCCGATGTTGCTGATGGAGACCACGTTGCTGCTGGGCTGCTCGTCCACGAAATAGGGCTTCTCCACGACGGCGCCGGCCTCATCGGCCAGTTCACGTTCACGGGCACTGATCAGTCCCAGGCACATGCGCACATCCTGAATGGTCTTCTCTGACAACGGGTGCCGGGTTCCGGGGGGAGGGGTGGTGTCCTTGATGATACTTGCCAGTACTTTGCGCATGACCATCATAACGTCGCGCTCTTTGCTGTTGTCACTCATGGGGTTATTTCATCCGGGTTCGGTTATCTGGGCTGGTTTGCTGCTGATCTGAATGCAGATCCATGACAAAAGGTACTGTCGAAGCATCCAGTATAAGAGATTGCTGATATGAGTCAACGAATCCCCTGAAGACTCGGTGGGTTAATCATCGAAGCGCAGTTTGAGCTTGTCGTAGGCGTCGATACGCCTGTCTCGCAGAAAGGGCCAGATACGGCGCACTTCTTCACAGCGGGCCATGTCCACGGTTGTGATCAGGGTCTGCGGGTTTCCATCGGTCTGACCCAGCAGTTCACCCTGGGGACCGCAGGCGAATGAGTTTCCCCAGAACCTGATGCCGGGTGAGCTGCCGGAGGGGTCTGCCTCAGCTCCAGAGCGGTTGCAGGCCAGCAAAGGCAGACCGTTTGCTATGGCATGGCCACGCTGCACGGTGATCCACGCCTCCAGCTGCCGGTTCTGCTCAGCCTTGTCGTCCCGTGGGTCCCAGCCTATGGCCGTGGGGTAGAGCAGCAGCTCTGCACCGGCCAGGGCCATGAGGCGGGCTGCTTCCGGATACCACTGATCCCAGCAGACCAGTACTCCAAGGCGGCCCACAGCTGTGTCTACGGGCTTGAATCCCATGTCACCGGGTGTGAAGTAGAATTTTTCGTAGAACCCGGGGTCATCCGGGATGTGCATCTTGCGGTACTTGCCGGCGATTGTGCCGTCTGCGTCGAGCACCACCGCGGTGTTGTGGTAAAGACCGGCAGAGCGTTTTTCAAACAGCGAGGCTACGATCACTACACCCAGCTCTCCGGCCAGTGCGGCAAGTCGCTCGGTCGTAGGCCCGGGAACGGGTTCTGCCAGGTCGAAGTTGTCTGTATCCTCCAACTGGCAGAAGTAGGGGCCGTTATGCAGCTCTTGCAGCAGAATCAGCTTGGCCCCCTTTGCTGCTGCCTTCCTGGTCTCCCTTTCGATCAGTCCAAGATTGGCATCGGTCGATGGTCCGTTGTCATGCTGGATCAGGGCGACAGCCAGTTCAGGGTCGGATTTTTCAGTCATGGCATGTCAAATGCTGTGATGTGCAACAGGATTGCAGTTTCCTTGGTGGAAACTTTTCTGAGGATCAGGGACAGCCGCACCGGTGCCTTCATTATCAAGGCACCGGTTGGAGGGGCTTCGACTAACGGTGGATTACCGTCGTGATGACGTGGTCGTGCTCAAAGTAGACGGTAAAGTCGTCGTAAACCCAACGGCTTATTGGTGGATCGCCGATCCAGGGAATTTCATTGGCCGGCTCGCCAAAACGTGAACGAACCTGGTCCATGGTTTGGCCGGCGCCGGGCCGTGGCACTCCTTCAGCACTGTTTACGGGGTTCTCAGAGATGGCATCCAGTAACAGTACGTCGGCGGTTACCACCGATGCTGCGGGAATCAGGGCAGCGGCAAGTAACAGCGGGGCGATCAACTTCATTATTTGAACTCCTGTCCGGTTATTCTAACTGTGAATATAGCAGTTTGACTTAAATATAGGGAAGACAAGGGTGTTTTTTATCCAAATATGGTTTAATTCGCCCCTATGTTTAGACCCCTGGAACTTTTTGTCGGACTCCGTTACACCCGCGCCAAGCGACGTAACCATTTCATCTCCTTCATCTCCCTGATATCAATGCTGGGCATTATGCTGGGCGTGGTTGCATTGATTACCGTGCTCTCTGTTATGAACGGGTTTCACAAAGAAGTCCGTGAACGCATTCTCGGAATGGCATCTCACGCATCAATTATGGCCTTTGACGGCCAGCTGAAAGACTGGAAAGAGGCGATGCGGCTCTCACAGGAGCATCCAAAGGTGGTGGGGCAGGCACCGTTCATTGAGGCTCAGACCATGCTGGTTAACGGTCGGAAGGTGAGCGGGACCATGCTCAGGGGGGTACAGCCGGATTTCGAGAGCAGGGTGTCCGATGTCGGTGAACACATGGTGGCGGGCCGCCTGGAGAGCCTTGAGGCGGGAAAATTCGACATCATTCTGGGTCGTGAGCTCGCCTTCACTCTTGGCGTCTCTGTCGGTGACAAGGTAACAGTGGTCACCCCCCAGGTAAGGATGACTCCCGCTGGCTCGATGCCGAGGCTCAAACGCTTTACCGTCAAGGGTGTTTTTGAAGTCGGCATGGGTGAGTATGACCGTGGCGTGGCATTGGTTCACATCAAAGATGCCGCAAAACTGATGCGCTACGGTGACAACGTAACCGGGGTGCGTCTTAAGCTTGTTGATCTGCTGAAGGCGCCGAAAGTTTCCAGGGAACTGGCCGCCCAGCTGCCCGGGGTCTACCGGGTTACCGACTGGACCTACCAGCATCGCAATTTCTTTACCGCGCTGCAGACCGAAAAGAGGATGATGGCGCTGATTCTTTTTCTGATCGTGGCGGTTGCCGCCTTCAATATCGTATCGACCCTGGTGATGGTAGTAACCGACAAGCAGAGCGATATAGCTATCCTCAGAACACTGGGCGCATCCCCTGGCAGCATTATGGGTATATTCATCATCCAGGGGGCAACCATCGGTTTTATAGGCACAATAATCGGGATCGTTGGTGGTATCGCCCTGTCACTCAACATCGAGCACATAGTGAAGTGGATCGAGGAGCAGTTGGGTGTCAATTTCCTTGACCCCAGTGTCTATTACATCAGCCGTTTTCCTTCGGACCTGCACTGGAGCGATGTAACCTACGTCAGCATCACGGCGTTTGTGATCACCCTGTTTGCAACCCTCTACCCGGCATGGCGTGCCTCACGCACTCAACCCGCGGAGGCGCTGCGCTATGAGTGATTCAACGGTAATGGAGTGTCGCGGACTGGTGCGCAGTTTCCAGGACGGCAAGCTCAAGGTGGATGTTCTGAAAGGGATCGATCTCAAAGTGGCAGCCGGTGAGCGGCTGGCCATTGTAGGCAGCTCCGGTTCGGGCAAGAGTACGCTGTTGCACTGTCTCGGCGGGCTCGACCTGGCAACGGCCGGTGAGGTGTGGATAGAGGGTGAGAATATCGAGGGACTGGGTGAGAAGGCCCGTGGACGGCTGAGAAACCGCACCCTGGGTTTTGTCTACCAGTTTCATCACCTGCTGCCGGAGTTCACGGCCCTGGAAAATGTCGCCATGCCGCTGCTGCTCGGCGGGAGTGAAGTCAGCGAGGCAAGAGAACGTGCGGCAACGATGCTTGAACGTGTCGGACTTGGTGAACGCGTAAGGCATAAACCCGGTGAGATGTCAGGCGGTGAGCGCCAAAGGGCCGCAATTGCCAGGGCCCTGGTCAACAATCCAAAGTGTGTTCTGGCCGATGAGCCTACCGGCAACCTCGATCGCAAAACCGCTGAGAGAGTCTACGAACTGATGCTGGAACTGAACCAGGAAGTTGGAACCAGTTTTATCGTGGTGACCCACGACCCGTCACTGGCAGCGCGTATGGAGCGGGTGTTGGAACTTGAAGACGGCACTTTCCAGGTCTGAGTTCAACCCGCTTTGGTTCGCTTGCGTTCACGCCGCTTTTTCAGGTGGGTGATGATATGAAGGCGCCATAGCCCGCGCATTGCCCCATAGCCGAGGGTTGCCGCGACAATGGCACTGACCAGGCTGCCAAGGTAGAGCGGCTGCCAGATAATCCCCATACTCTCGCTGAACCATTCAAGGGTCATTTGAAAATCTGCGGCCTCTTCCCTGCCAAGAAAGAGCGTACCCACCATGTAGTTGAAATAGAACATCGGCGGCATGGTCAACGGATTGGAAATCCAGACCAGTGCGACCGAGATCGGAAGGTTGACCCGGGCGGGAATGGCAGTGGCTGCCGCCGCAATCATCTGGAACGGTATGGGGATGAATGCCCAGAAGAGGCCGACTGCAAATGCTCCGGATACCGAACGGCGGTTCATGTGCCAGAGATTGGGATCATGGAGCAGCTTCCCAAACACCTGCAGATGCTTGTGGTTGCGGATGGTATCGTGATCTGGCGTGTAGCGTTTAATTATATGTTTTGGCATCGATAACCTGTCGATGACTTAGTATGCGCAGGGTATTCAAGCACGGTATCAACTCTTTGGCTACAAATTGATGACTTAACGCAACTTAAACCTCTTCAAATCAGGCTCCCTTTGAAATAGGATAATAAATCCCATAAGGATAGTCTCCATGGAGATGGCATGTTTCAAGGGGTGATCGGTTTTGCTTTAGGCATTCTGCTTCTACAGTTTCAGCCGAGCCTTCCACCCTGGTATCTCACCCTGTCACTCCCCTCGCTGCTTTGGCTGGCCTGGCGTTTTCCATCTTTCAGAATATTCGCGGCAGTGGCCTTCGGGTTTTTATGGGCGAGTTGGTCAGCCCAGGGACAACTGCCTTCCGGGATTGTAAAAGAGTTGGATGGCGTTGAGATCACGATAGAAGGTGTCGTGGACTCGCTGCCAGAGGTCGATGGCAGACGCCTGAGATTTGAATACATGGTCGACAGTATCAACGGAGTATCTGGTGGGGATGATCTCCCGCTGCGTGTGAGGCTCTCCTGGTACAGGAACTATCCCAAGTTGCGGGTTGGTGAACGCTGGCGCCTCAAGATCAAATTGAGGAGACCCCATGGTTTCAGCAATCCCGGTGGCTTTGACTACGAAGGCTGGTTATACCGAAGGGGTATCAACGCAACAGGTTATGTCCGCGGCGGGGAGGTAAACTCGAAGCTGGGGGAGGGTGGTATTGAATACACTGTTGATCGTTGGCGCGAACGATTAAGAGAACAGGTCATCAGCCACCTTGGCCAGACCCACGGCAGCGGTCTGCTGCTTGCCCTGACAATCGGTGACCGAAGCGGGTTTGGTTCAGCAGAGTGGCAACTCTTCAGCAGAACCGGCACAAACCACCTGGTTGCCATCTCGGGACTTCATATCGGAATTATTGCCGGACTGCTGTTTTTTCTCGGAAAGCGTCTTTGGGCCTTGTCCCTCTTTTGCCTGAAGCTTATGCCTGCAAGTCAGGCTGCTGCAATTCTGGCGTTTTCAGGAGCGCTGTTTTATGCCGCCATGGCAGGTTTTTCCATTCCCACCCAACGTGCCCTGGTGATGCTGGCGGTTGTTACAGGGGCAGTGCTGTTGCGACGGCCGCTACCTGGCTCGCGTACCCTGCTTTATGCCCTGGCGGCGGTTCTGGCAGTTGATCCGTCGGCTGTTCTCTCAGCCGGTTTCTGGTTCTCCTATGCCGCGGTTGGCGCAATCATGTTTGTCCTGGCCGGCAGGGCTGGGCGGCCCGGTTATCTGACTGGAGCACTGAAGGTGCAGTGGTCAGTCTCGGTGATTCTGGCACCTTTTCTGTTTACCTGGGGGATGGGGGTCTCCCTGGTTGCGCCGCTTATCAACCTGGTCGCAGTGCCGGTTTTCTCTTTTCTGCTGGTGCCCCTGTCACTGGTCGCTGTCGTACTGACTGACCTGTTCAACCCGGCAGGTATCATCCTGCTGGATTTGGCGGAGCTGCTGCTTGGTGAATTCCACCGGTTGCTGAACAGCATCGGAAGCTCCTCATGGCTGCTCTACAAGCCAGCAGTTGTTCCGACGGCACTATGGCTGTTGTCACTGGCTGGTGTTGTGCTGATCATGGCCCCCATGGGATTTCCCGGCAAGGCGCCAGGAGCGGTTCTGTTCATGATCCCCTTTTTCTGGAGCAGTGTGCCGCTCAAGCCGGGTGAGGCGCGCTTTACACTGCTTGATGTGGGCCAGGGTATGTCGGTGGTGGTCGAGACAAGGCATCATCTGCTGGTTTATGACACCGGGCCAAAGTTCTCGGAGAGATTCAATGCAGGCTCGGCTGTACTGCTGCCCTATCTGCACCAGCGTGGGATCAAGGCCATAGATCGCATGGTGCTGAGCAATGGCGACCAGGATCACTTGGGCGGTTTTTCAGCTGTAGCAGCGCAACTGCCCATCCGTTCGGTTTTAAGCGGTGAACCCATTGATACACAGGACGTCACGCAGGAGCTTTGCCAGGAAGGGATGGAGTGGCACTGGGACGGGGTGAACTTCCGGGTGCTGCACCCTGATCGGAAGAGAGAGTGGCGGGGCAATGATACCTCCTGCGTGCTGATGGTTGAAGCAGCGGGTCATCGGTTACTGCTGACAGGGGATATAGAACAGTCTGCCGAACAGAGTCTGATGGAGTCCCAGGGGGGAGAGCTCAGTGCAGACCTGGTGACAATTCCCCATCACGGAAGCCTCACCTCGTCAGGAGAGGCATTCATCGAGGCCGTCTCTCCAGGTTACGCCCTGGCATCAGCGGGGTACCGAAACCGTTATGGTTTTCCCAGGCCGGAAGTGGTTGCCAGGTGGCGTGCGGCAGGGGCAGAGGTGGTACAGACGGCTGATTCCGGGGCGGTCATATTTCTGCTGGGGCAGCAGGGGGGCATAGGGGAGCCCACTCTGTATCGCCGTGAAAACCGGCGCTACTGGCATGGCGTGCCATAGCGCTTTCGGGGAACTGGGGGATACAGTATCATTAGCCAGATTGTGCAGGGCCGATACCATTGGAAGAGCCCTGCATCAGGCTAATTTGCTGAAGACTCTGAGGAAATACCAAGGTGTATGAATTGGTGAAAGCTGGCGGCTGGCTGATGCTGCCTATCATCGCATGTTCCATTGTTGCACTGGCCATCATCATAGAGCGTCTATGGGCTTTGCGACGGGAAAAAGTTGCCCCTGAAAACCTGGTCGCGCAGATCTGGCAAATGCACCGCAAGGGCAGCCTGACCAACGCCCATATCACCACGGTACAGGAGAGTTCATCCCTGGGCCGTATTCTGGCTGCAGGCCTGGTAAACCAGAAACACTCCCGCGAAGTGATGAAGGAGTCGATCGAGGAGGTGGGCCGGCAGGTTGTCCACGAACTGGAACGCTACCTGAACACCCTGGGCACCATAGCCTCAATTACGCCGTTGCTCGGGCTGCTTGGGACGGTTATCGGTATGATCAAGGTTTTCTCGGTCATTACCACCGCTGGTGTCGGCAACCCCACTGTCCTGGCGGGGGGTATCTCCGAAGCTTTGATCACCACTGCCGCAGGGCTCTCCGTGGCTATTCCCAGTCTCATGTTTCACCGTTATTTCGGCGGCCAGGTTGAACGCCTGGTGGTGGTTATGGAAGAGCAGGCTCTGAAGCTGGTTGAGGTGATCCAGGGTGAACGCGAGCACGACGCGGGGTAAGCACCAGGTGAACCTCAGGCCACATCGCAAGGAGTCTCCCGATCTCAATATCACGCCACTGATTGACGTGGTTTTTCTGCTGTTGATCTTCTTTATGGTGTCGACCACCTTTGACCGGGAGTCCCGGATCAAGGTGGAGCTGCCGGAAGCAGCGACCCAGGATGAGCAGATCAAGGAAGAGAAACAGCTCGATATCGTGGTGGATGCCAAGGGGCACTATTTCGTCAATCAGAAAGAGGTGGTGAATACCGAACTTGCCACCCTGAAGCGCGCCATGGAGCTTGCGAGCGGTGTGCGTCGCGACCTGCCGGTAATCATCACTGCAGACGCCAACGCGGCACACCAGTCAGTTATCAAGGTGCTTGATGCGGCAAGCCAGCTCGGTTTTGTCCACATGACGTTCGCTGCCAAGCAGCCGGTAGATAAATAGTGCCCGGTTTCCGGGAACCTGCCCTGTGAAATCAATCGACAGCTACTGGGACGGTATCAATCCGGTCTCCATTGCTCTGCTTCCCCTCTCCTGGCTATTCTGCCTGCTGGCCTGGTTGCGCAGGAGTGCTTACCGGTTCGGTCTTTTCAAAACCATCAGAGTGTCGGTGCCGGTTATTGTCATCGGCAATATCTCCGTCGGTGGCGTGGGAAAGACGCCGCTGGTGATCTGGCTTTCAAACTACCTGAAAGATCAGGGGTTACGGCCGGGCATCATATCCCGTGGCTATGGCGGAGAGTCTGAGCAGTGGCCCCGGCAGGTCAGCCGTGACAGTGATCCGGCGCTGGTGGGTGATGAGCCGGTGCTCATAGCACGACGTACCGGTTGTCCCGTATGGGTCGGTCCGGACCGCGTTGAAGCTGCCCGGGCACTGGTCGAGGCAGGCGGGTGCGATATCATACTCTCTGATGACGGTATGCAGCACTACGCACTCGGTCGTGATTTGGAAATTGCAGTGATAGACGGCAGTCGGCGACTGGGTAACGGTTTCTGTCTGCCGGCCGGTCCCCTTCGTGAGCGGGCCTGGCGCCTGGATCGTGTTGACCTGGTGGTGGTCAATGGTGAAGGCCGCGAGAATGAAGTGGCCATGGGATTGCGCCCGACAGCCGTGGTCAACGTCAATGATTCAGGACGCCGGATTGAGTTGGCGAATTATCGGGGCGCTTCGGTTCACGGGATTGCCGGTATCGGTAATCCGGCGCGCTTTTTTGACAGCTTGCACAACCAGGGGGTCAAGGTTGTTGAACACGGCTTTCCCGATCACCACAGGTTCGCTCCAGGCGATATACAGTTCAGCGATGACCTGCCGGTACTGATGACAGAAAAAGATGCGGTAAAATGTATCGGATTCGCAGATGAGCGACATTGGTATGTCGAGGTCGATGCAGATCCTGACGAGGTGTTTGTGAAACGTCTCGATCACTTGTTACGAGGTTTGAAAGATGGATAAAAAGCTACTGGAGATACTGGTCTGCCCGGTCTGCAAGGGGAAACTGGTTCATGTGAAAAAACAGGGTGAATTGATGTGCCGGGTGGACCGCCTGGCATTCCCCATTCGTGACGGCATACCTGTCATGCTGCAGGATGAGGCGCGGGAACTGCCCGCCGATGAAGAGATTCCGGCAGGCTGACAGGGACAACTCATGAAATTCAAAGTCGTCATACCAGCACGATACGCCTCCACCCGCCTGCCAGGAAAGCCGTTGCTGGATATAGCCGGCAAGCCGATGATTCAGCATGTCTATGAGCGGGCACAGTCCAGCGGCGCCGAAGAGGTGGTGATTGCAACGGACGATGAGCGAATTGCGGAGAGGGCTGCCGGCTTCGGTGACCAGGTCTGCATGACATCTGATCAGCATCGAAGCGGTACTGACCGTATCGCCGAGGTGGTTGAACAACTCAATTGGCCCGAGGATAGCATCGTGGTCAATCTGCAGGGCGATGAACCCACAATGCCGGCGGCACTGTTAAGCCAGGTTGCCAGGGATATGGACAGCCATCCGGATGCGGTGATTACAACACTCTCAGCCCCGATCAGGGAACGGGAGATGCTGTTCGATCCCCATGTGGTCAAGGTGGTAACCGACGCCCAGGGCTACGCCCTCTATTTTAGCCGTGCGCCGATTCCCTGGCACCGGGACGAGTTTCTGCACCCTGACAGGCCGTTGCCCGAGTCCACCCCTTTTGACAGGCATATCGGTCTCTATGCCTACCGTGCCGGTTTTCTGAAGCGGTATGTGGAATGGCCCCATGCACCCCTTGAACAGGCTGAATCACTGGAGCAGTTGCGGGTGCTTTGGCATGGCGAGAAGATCCATGTCAGTACGGCAACAGAGGAGCCGGGGCATGGTGTCGATACCCAGGCGGATCTGCAACGGGTGGCAGCAGAACTGGCAGGTTAGCCGGAAGAGAGGTTGGAGAATATCTCCATGGCCTCTTCGGTGTAGTTGTCGGTGTTGGCATCAAAAAGCGGCACCAGCAGAGTTTCCGGGCTGCGCCTTGCGGGTTGTCCGTACTGGTCGGCCTGAATCGGGGACTCACTGTCCAGGGAGGAGAGTACGATGGCTCCTTGGTCTGCAAGGATTTCGATAAGTGTCCAGTTCTGCTGCAGGTAGCGGACATGGTTGCCAATCAGCTGGCGCAGGCGTTCAATGAGTTGATCGTCATTCATCAGTGATTGTTACCTTGTGAATTCAGCGCCGGTTGGTATAAAAGGGTAGGGGGGGTGTATTCGCGCCCTGGTTGTATTCCTCTCCCCTTACATTGGGACGACGGAACAGTAAACAAATAGAGTAGAGAGAGTATAGATGGTTCGAGTTTTATTCGTCTGCATGGGCAACATTTGCAGATCACCCACCGCCCATGGTGTTTTCGAGGCGCTGGTTGAGCGTGAGGGATTGAGTCATATAATCACTGTGGATTCAGCAGGTACCCATGCCTACCACGTTGGTGAGCAGCCTGACCCTCGCTCACAGTCCACCGCCCGCAGCAGGGGCTTTGATCTCAGTTATATTCGGGCCAGGAAAGCTGAACAGTCAGATTTCCAGAAGTTTGATTACGTACTCGCCATGGACAGTGATAACTATTCCAATCTCAAGGCAATCTGCCCACAGGGATTGGGGGATAAGTTACAGATGTTCCTGGATTTTGCACCTGACCTGGACGTTCGTGATGTACCTGATCCCTATTATGGCGGGGCAGGGGGCTTTGAACGGGTATTCGACATGGTCGAGGCGGCATCAGAGGGGCTGCTGGCGGATATCAGGACCCATCATCTCTAAGGCATTGCCTGCATCTTGGGGATTGGGTAACGGCTCCTGGTAGGTCGGCTTTCAGGCCGACCAATGAGACATTATGCCTCCATCCGGTTTTATCCACTTATTGGTGCAATACGCTTTGCTATTGCACACTTACGGTGTTTTCTGACGGTTCACACGTGGAGTTTAAGTGGGAATAAAAAAACGGGGCTGAGCCCCGTTTTTTTGTTGCCCGTCAGTCCTGTTTTGGTTCAGGAGGGCGTTCGGTTTTGGTCACAACCTGCCTCAATGGCTTGGGTGCAGGTTTAGACTCCTGTTTCGGCTCGGGCTTAGGCGCAGGTTTTGATTCCTGCTTCGGCTCGGGCTTTGGTGCAGGTTTAGACTCCTGTTTCGGCTCGGGCTTAGGCGCAGGTTTAGACTCCTGTTTCGGCTCGGGCTTTGGGGCAGGTTTAGACTCCTGTTTCGGCTCGGGCTTAGGCGCAGGTTTAGACTCCTGTTTCGGCTCGGGCGTTGACGCAGGTTTAGACTCCTGTTTCGGCTCGGGCTTGGGTGCAGGCTTAGACTCCTGTTTCGGCTCGGGCGTTGGCTCAAGCTTGAACTCCTGCTTCGGCTCGGGCTTGGGCTCAGGTTTTGATTCCTGCTTCGGCTCGGGCTTGGGCTCAGGTTTTGATTCCTGCTTCGGCTCGGGCTTGGGCTCAGGTTTTGATTCCTGCTTCGGCTCGGGCTTGGGCTCAGGTTTTGATTCCTGCTTCGGCTCGGGCTTGGGTGCAGGTTGTGACTCCTGCTTCACATCGGCCTGTTTCTCGCCTGAAACGTTGGACTCGGAAGCCTGCTCTGGGGAGCCCTCACGGGGAGTTCTTCCACCACGGCCACGTCCGCGTCCGCGTCCACGACCTGAGGAGGATCTTCCCCTGGTCTCCTGCTCGCCACCCTGGTTGTCTTTTCTGCCAGCCTCATCTTCCTGAGGCTTGGTCTCTACCTGGGACGCGTTCTCTCCACCAGTGGATCTCTGATCATCGTTTCTGCGGCGTTTGCGACCGCCCCTGCGTCCCCTGCGGGAGGAGGAGCGTTTAGGCTGCTGCTCGTCGCCGCCTTTTCCCTCTTCAGGGCGGGATTGAGTGATGTTCTCTTCCTTCTCCTGTGACTTTCCGGTTTCGGAACGCTGGTCCTTCGCTTGTGACTGGCCTCGCTTCTGTTGGCCGCCTCTGCGTCCGCCGCGCTCTTCTCCAGCGCCTTTGTCATCTGAGCCGCGTCTTCTTCCGCGACCACCGCCAGTTCTGCCGTTGCCCTGTCCACCGCCCCGGCGTCTGTCACCACGCCTGGGTCTCTCTTCTCTCTTTTCGCTCTTCTTCTCCTCGGCGGGTTTCTGCTCAGCTTCCTCTTCAGCGGAAAAGATATTCAGACCGCCGAAAATGCGTTTGAGCAGGCCGGGTTTCTCTTCGGTGGCGGTCTCTTCCTGGGGCTGCTGTGGTGCAGGTGTGCTATGGGCAATGCGCTTGACCGCGGGCTGTTCGCTCTTGACCTCCTGGGCTTTTGCCTGCTCCGCGGCGATGGCTTCGGGTTCCGCCATCAACTTGTAGCTGGCATCCTCTTCCTCGCCTTCCAGAACGTCCTGGGCGCGGATGCGCTCGATCTCGTAGTGGGGTGTTTCGAGGTGGATGTTGGGCACCAGGATCACATTGACGTCCTGGCGTTGCTCTATCTCGTGGATTGCCTCGCGCTTCTCGTTCAGCAGGAAGGTGCCTACATCAACGGGCAGTTGGGCCACAATGCGAGCGGTGTTCTCTTTCATCGCATGCTCTTCGATGATGCGGAGCACGAACAGGGCCAGGGACTGAACGCCACGTATGGAACCATGGCCGTCGCAGCGTGGGCAGATGTGCTGGCTGGACTCGCCGAGAGAGGGGCGCAGGCGCTGACGGGACATCTCAAGCAGGCCGAAGCGGGAGATCCGTCCGACCTGTACCCTGGCGCGGTCCTGTTTCATGGCATCTTTCAGACGGCTCTCAACTTCTCGCTGGTTGCGGGCTGGTGTCATGTCGATGAAGTCGATGACAAACAGTCCTCCCATGTCACGCAGTCGCAGCTGGCGGGCGACTTCGTCAGCCGCCTCGAGGTTCGTGTTGAGGGCTGTCTCTTCGATGTCAGCTCCCTTGGTCGCCCTGGCGGAGTTGATGTCGATGGATGTGAGCGCCTCGGTGTGATCGATGACAATGGCGCCGCCTGAGGGGAGGCGTACTTCACGCTGGAAGGCCGACTCGATCTGGCTCTCGATCTGGTAGCGGCTGAACAGGGGTACTTCGTCATCGTAATGCTTGATCTTGCGCCGGTACTGGGGCATGACCTGTTCGATGAACTCGCAGGCTTCGTTGAAAACATCGGTGTGATCTATAAGGATTTCACCAATGTCAGCACGCAGGTAATCACGTATGGAGCGGATGATGACATTGCTCTCCTGGTAGATCAGGAAAGGGGCCTTTCTATCCTCTGCGGATTTTTCGATGGCGCTCCAGAGCTGAAGCAGGTAATTCAGATCCCACTGCAGGTCTTCGGAGCTCTTGCCGATGCCCGCTGTGCGAACAATCAGGCCCATACCCTCGGGCATGGTGAGGCTGCTCATGGCCTCCCGCAGGTCGCTGCGGTCCTGACCCTCGATGCGGCGGGATACACCGCCTGCACGTGGATTGTTCGGCATGAGAACAAGGTAACGTCCAGCCAGTGAGATGAAGGTGGTGAGGGCAGCACCCTTGTTGCCACGCTCCTCTTTCTCGATCTGGACCACAACCTCCTGACCCTCTCTGAGGGCATCTTTTATGCTGACGCGGCCACCAGACTCCTGGGACTCCTTGGTGAAGTAGCTGCGTGAGATCTCTTTCAGTGGCAGAAAGCCGTGGCGCTCAGAGCCGTAGTCGACGAATGCCGCTTCAAGGCTGGGCTCGACCCGGGTGATTCTACCCTTGTAAATATTGGCTTTTTTCTGTTCCCGGCCGGGACTTTCGATGTCGAGGTTGTATAATTTTTGGCCATCCACAATGGCAACGCGCAACTCTTCCGGCTGAGTCGCGTTAATCAGCATACGTTTCATATTGTCTTGTAATCCCTGGGCGCGCTTCCTGTCGGCAGGGCACTTCGGCAGACTTCTGCAGCTGTTTCAGACTGCAGGGCACCTGTGCCCGCAATCAGGATAATCCGGAAATTTGATTCTCCGGAATCTGCTGTTCTGCAATAGGCCGCCCGAACCTTGCCGGGGGCCTCAATGCCATTGTCATTCGAATCTCTGAATCGACAAGGCGCGCTGTTAATCGTTATGCCGTCGTTGGACGGTCATTCAGTATTGTCCGGAAGGATCTGGCAAAATTTCGTGGCCTGGACTCTTTCGCCGGACAGACGCTGGCTTTATCTAAACCGCGTCAAAAAACTCTTTGGTATCGGGTGGGGCGGTCCTAATGTATGGACGGTCGTTTTTTCCACCACCGCGGAAGTATAACGGTGTTGTGCATGCGCATCAAACAGGTATGAACTGGTATCATACGCCGATGACAGCAGCACAGACTCAAAACCACTCCGTTCGCCAGGTTGTCGTTGAACCTGGGTTTGATGGACAGAGAATCGATAATTTCCTCATGAACGTCTTGAAAGGTGTTCCCCGCAGCTATATCTACCGGATATTGCGAAAGGGTGAAGTGCGGGTAAACAAAGGCAGAATCAAGGCGAGCTATCGGTTGCAAGAAGGTGATTTAATTAGAATTCCACCTGTACGAATAGCAGAAAGACAGGAGCCTGGAAAACCTGACAAACGTACCATAGAGCGCCTGGAAGGGGCTGTTCTGTTTGAGGACAAGCGGATCCTGGTTCTGAATAAACCCTCAGGCCTGGCTGTTCATGGAGGCAGTGGACTCAGCTACGGCGTAATAGAGGCGCTACGGATTCTCAGGCCTGATGAGAGACAGCTGGAGCTTGTTCACCGCCTGGACAGGGATACATCAGGCTGCCTGCTGATCGCCAAGAAGCGTAGCGCGCTGCGCCGGTTGCATGAACTTTTACGGGAGAACCGGGTCGATAAGCGCTATCTGGCACTTGTTTCGGGCAGGTTCCCCCAGGATAAGGTCAAGGTTGACGCACCGCTGTTGAAAAACACCCTCAAGGGTGGTGAAAGGGTGGTCAGGGTGGATCCAAAGGGCAAAGAGGCAAAAACCCATTTTTATGTGGTCAAGCGCTTCCCGGATTGCACTCTTGTTGAGGCGAAACTGTTGACCGGGCGTACTCACCAGATTCGTGTGCATGCCGCGCACCTGGGCACACCGATCCTTGGGGATACCAAGTATGGTGATGTGCAGGCCAATCGTGATATGCGTGAGAGAGGACTTAAACGTCTGTTTCTGCATGCAAGGCAGCTGAGGTTCAGGTTGCAGGATGATGAAAAGGATCTCGTCATAGAGGCACCGCTGGAACCGGCGTTGGAAAAGCTTTTGGAAGATTTATAAGTTATGAGCAGTAAATTCAATCTCCTGGTCTTCGACTGGGATGGCACCCTGATGGATTCTGAAGCGCGTATCATAGCCTGCATGCAGGCTGCAGCGGCTGATCTTGAGATCGATGTGCCAGATGACAACCGCGTTCGAAATATCATCGGTCTCGGTCTTGCCCAGGCGGTGGAAGCACTCTTTCCCTCCTATGATGAGTCGGTGATTCCCCGCATGGTGGATCGCTACCGTTTCCATTTTCTGCAGGAGAACAAAACCCCTTCTGAGCTTTTTGAAGGTGCGGAGGCGGTGCTGAGACACCTGCAGGGACAGGGTTACCTGATGGCAGTGGCTACGGGAAAGGGGCGCGCCGGGCTGGACAAGGTGCTGGACGAGACCGGGCTGCACAGCCTTTTCCACGCCACCCGCACTGCCGACGAGACCTTCTCCAAGCCGAATCCTGAAATGCTGTTCCAGATCATGAACGAGCTGGGAGCCGATCCTGAAGAGACCCTGGTTATCGGCGACTCGGAGTATGATCTGCTGATGGCCAATAACGCCAAAACCGACAGCCTGGCGGTCAGTTACGGCGTACATGAGGTCCCACGACTGATGCAGCACGGTCCACTGGCCTGCCTGGACGATATCAGTGAGCTGGTACCCTGGCTGGACCAGGCCGCGACAGGCCACAGCCAGTCAGTGGGCTGAAACAATCGAAATAATCGACTAAGAAGATTTCAAGATGACGGACGACAAGAACATACCACCCATAAATCCAAAGGCTGGCCCCATGGGAAAGTGGGAGAGGGAACTGGTACAGAAGCTGGTCTTTGCTTCGCTCAATGAGCAGCGAAGAACCCGGCGCTGGAATATCTTCTTCAAGTTTATTCTTTTTGGCTACCTGATCGGTCTGCTCCTGCTCTGGATGCCTGACGAGATTCCTGGTTTTGATTCAGTCAAAACCAGCGATAAACACACCGCACTGGTGGAGGTCAAAGGTGTGATCATGGATGACTCCGAGGCCAGTGCCGACAGTGTCATCAGTGGGTTGCGTGAGGCATTTGAGGATGACAAAACCAAGGGCGTGATACTGCGCATCAACACCCCGGGTGGCAGTGCGGTCCAGTCCGGTTATATCAATGATGAGATCATGCGGCTGAAAGAGAAGCACGAGGATATCCCGGTTTATGCCGTTGTCACCGACATGTGCGCATCCGGGGGCTACTATATTGCTGCCGCAGCAGACAAGATTTATGTCGACAAGGCGAGCATCGTGGGTTCAATCGGGGTGCTGATGAACGGCTTCGGTTTCGTGGACGGCATGGAGATGCTGGGCGTCGAGCGGCGCCTGATGACCGCAGGCGAGCACAAGGGGATCATGGATCCCTTCTCACCGGTGAAGGAGGAGGAGCGTGAACATATGCAGTTGCTTCTGGATAAGATTCACCAGCAGTTCATAGACACTGTGAAGGCGGGGCGGGGAGATCGCCTTAAAGATGACGAGAAGCTCTTCAGCGGCCTTTTCTGGACCGGTGAAGAGAGCGTCGAACTGGGCCTCGCCGACGGTATCGGCAGCAGCAGCTATGTTGCCCGGGAGTTGATCGGGGCTGAGGATATCGTCGACTTCACCCCTGCTGAAGATCTGCTTGACCGGCTCGCCAGGCGGGTGGGTGTTGGTGCCGCATCAACTTTTTCCAATACCCTGGGTATAGGCTCAGTGCCGAACCTGGCGCGTTAAGAACGGCTGTTTATTTAGCGAATACCCGCACCGTGTTGCGGCCATCGGTTTTGGCCTGGTACATGGCATTGTCCGCGTAGCTGAGGATCATCTCCTCGCTCTCTCCATCAGTTGGAAAGAGACAGATTCCGATGCTTACACTGCTATTGATCCGGTTGCCCTCAACTGTGAAGGGTTCGGCAATGGACTGGGCGATCTTCTGGGCCACGAATTGGGCCTGTTCAAGGGGGCTTTGCCGCTGATTACCCAGTTCGCTCAACAGCACCACGAATTCATCGCCACTGAGTCGCGCTGCGGTATCCTCCCTGCGAATCGATTTTTCCAACCGGTTGGCCACCTCTTGCAACAGGCAGTCACCGATGGCATGGCCGTAGGTGTCATTAACCTGTTTGAAGTAGTCGATATCCATAAAGAGTATGGCGCCAAAATGCTTGTGCCGACGGCTCTGGGCCAGGGCCATCTTCAGTCGATCTGTCAGGGTTCTGCGGTTGGGCAGATCGGTTAGTATGTCGTAAGTGGCCTGGTGTTCTATGAGGGTCTGGGCCTGCTTGCGTTCGGTGATATCCAGAATTACGCCGTCGATATAGGCGGGCCGCTTTGTCTCGTCCAGGCAGGGTTTTCCACGTTCCAGCAGATGGATCAGTATGCCGTCTTTTCGACGCAGTCGGTACTCTGCTTCATAGGGCTCATTGTGTTCTATGGCCTGTTGAATGATCTCAATCACTTTTGCCCTGTCATCCGGGTGGATCATTGGATCCAGGGCGTAGATTTCACCCCTTTCCAGCTCTTGGGAAGTGAATCCGGTAATCTGCTCCAGCATCTCGTTGAAGAAGACCATGCTGCCGTCTGCCTGCAGATCGGTACGGAAGATGATTCCCGGGATGTTGCGGGAGAGAGTGCGGTAGGCAGACTCGCTCTCAGCCAGCGCATTGGTGGCTTTCTCTTCAGTCGTCAATCCAGAGAGAATGCGCTGCCGACCCAGATAGATACCCACGATACCCAGAAGCCAGATCAGGCCGTGGGCCGTGATCTCTATATGTCTGTGTTCACGCTCCAGCAGGTTCAATGGGGTCATGGGTACCGCAACACTGATACCACCCCGGATGTTTCCGAGCTTGTAGCCCTGTTTTTCATGACATTTCAGGCAGACCTCTTCCACTTCCAGGGGGCGCATCATGCGCATGTATGGCATCCCGTCCATCTGTTCCTCGGAGCTGACCTCCTGAATGCCCTGTTCGAATGCGGCCAGCGCTTTTCGTTCCCACTCATCGGGAGCGTTCTCGGGGCGAATGGGGTTGAGGCTGGTGATATGTCCCTTGACTCCCAATTCCGTATTCTGGAGTTCATGGACCTGGCGGGTCATGTAGGCCGGGTTCACCAGTGTCAGCCGTCTGCCCGATGGGGTCTCGATATTCTGCTCCTCCACCTCCAGGTGCTCATTGGGCGGGGTTTTGTCAGTGATAGGCACATAGACGCCGCCATGGCCCGCATTCCAGCGTCTGAAAAGAATATCCTTCTCAAAAGCGGCCCTGGCCTGGGTGAGGGAGATCTCGAGGGATTTCTGGTGCTCTTCGTAAAGTACCCAGCAGAGAGAGGTCAGCACGGCGATCGTCCACAGAATGGCCAAAAGCCATCCCGATTGCAGAATTCGTGCACGTTCCCCTGAATGAGGGCTAACTGTTTTTCCGGGATTATTATTCACGGTCCCTGTCAGGTTATTCAAACCAACAGCTTCGGGTGCCGGCTATCTCTATTCTGCACCCTGACTGGTATTTTGGGTTCTTACCCAATATTAGTTTAGACGAATAAAACCACGCAATAGGTGAGGAATAAAAGTCCCGCATGATTATCCAATACCAAGCGATGCTGTTGGTTATTGTGAGGATAAGGTTCCGGTTGCCACCTTTCTATCCTTTGAATAGAAGACCAACTCACCACTCTCCTGCGCCAGGTTCATACAAGACCGGTTGCCCTTGAGTCTTCCAGTCAACCACTCGCGACAGTACTCTCCCTGCTCATTCACCCACCACTTTCCCTTTTCGTTGCGCTGATTGGACAGGGAGCCGTCTGCATTGAATTGAAGCGAGTAGGAGGACTGGGTGCGCAGATAGAGCCCGTTGAGCTGTTTTCCCTTCAGCAGGGTGTCGACTTCCGTCTTGTTATCCAGGTATTCGCCTGCCGTGGCTGGCAGCAGGAACAGGGCAAGGGCTATCGGTGATATGACATGATGATAAATGTTCATGCAGTTGAGCCTATGTCCGGGAAGAGCCTGGAGCAAATGACATTAATCAAGGGAAATACCCTGCTTAACTGCTCAGCCACTGTTGTTGCCTACCTGTCAGCCAAGTAAAGTCCCCACCGGGTTTTATACATCCAGCAGCTTGGAATCGCTGTCTGAGACCGATGATTCATTTGAAGATGCAGCGATTCGCAGTGGACATTCGCTCCTTTCAATACGGCCGACACCAAGGTCATCCTGTTGACGACGGCGATTGGCATCGGCATTCACCACGCACGCATCCACCGCACAACCCTCTCTATCCACCAAACGTTCGACTATGTATTGAGAAGACCCGGCGATGACATGCAATCTTCGTTGTTTTATCACACATCTGTAACTCTTCCTGTGCCTAATTACCCCTCCATTTCCTGAAATGACTCACTGAATTCGAAAGGAGTATCGCAAAATGAAACTGACGCATAATCGCTTGGCACTCAGCGTGGCACTGGTCCTCTCTGGGTTGTCCAATGCCTCGGCACAGACAA
This sequence comes from Sedimenticolaceae bacterium, assembly GCA_965224515.1. GTDB lineage: Bacteria > Pseudomonadota > Gammaproteobacteria > Chromatiales > Chromatiaceae > Sedimenticola_A. The sequence goes on along the minus strand of OZ245051.1, from coordinate 3,395,885 downwards.
CCACCGAGCCGGCCCAGGTTGCCGGCATAGGCCCCTGGACCACAGCGCCGGTTTTCACCATCGGTGAAAGCATCAACGGTTATACCCCTCCGGGCATCCCCGATGGCATGGGCGCCTTCGAGCGGGATGACGAGGTTGTCATCGTCTCCAACCACGAGCTGAGAAGTGCGCAGGGTTATCCCTACTTTCTGGCTAACGGTGCCGAACTGACCGGGGCACGGGTATCCTACCTGTCGTTTGACAAGGACAGCCGTGAACTGATGGATGCCGGCCTTGCCTACCATACGATCTACAACCGGGCCGGACAGCCGGTGACAGTTTCATCGGATCTCGAGTTCGGCGGCCTGAACCGTCTGTGTTCCGCCGGCTCCTTCAGCAAGGAACAGGCCGGTTTCGTCGACGATGTGTTTCTGACCGGTGAAGAATCCGGTGGCGGCACGCAATTCGCGCTCGATGTTGCCAACGGCGAACTCTGGGCACTGCCTTGGATGGGACGCGCCGCCTGGGAAAGCGTAGCCGCACTGGAAATTCCGGGCCTCAACCGTACCCATGTAGCCATCCTGATCGGCGATGACCGCGGTGACGCCCCGTTACTGCTCTACGTGGGCAGGAAAATGAAAAAAGGCAATTTCGTCGAGCGCAACGGCCTGGCGAACGGCAAGCTGTACATGTGGGTGGCTGACAACGGTGAGCTCAGTCCGGCGGACTGGAGCGGTACCGGAACCCGTCGCAGCGGACGTTTTGTGGAAGTGGAAAACTACAACGACGACCAGGCCGGCAGTGCCGGCAGCCAGGGCGAACTGGGCTTTGACGACCTGGGTTTCGCCACTCAGGCGGAACTGGATAACCAGAAATCCACCATCGGCGCGTTCAATTTCTCGCGTCCGGAAGACGCCCATACGAACCCGCGTGAAGGCAAGGGCAACGAAGTGGTGTTGGCATCCACCGGCCGCGTTACAACCATCAACCAGGGCGCCGACTACTGGGGCACGACCTACCTGGTCGATGTAAAGATCAGCCGCGGGCGCATTAAAAACGACAACATCACGGCTGACATCAGCATCCTCTATGACGGTGACGACGCCGGCAATCAGTTCCCTCACCCGGACTTTGGCATCCGCAGCCCCGACAATTTGGTCTGGGCAGATGACGGCTTGATCTACATCCAGGAAGACCGCTCAACCTCCGTGCGTGTGCCCAAGGATCCTGCCGGTTGTGATGCTGCTGCGGACCCCGATGAATGCAGGGACTGGGCCTTCGGTGGTGCCAGTGGTGAAGAAGCTTCCTTGTGGACGCTCGATCCGAAAAGCGGTGTCGCTGTCCGTATCGGTCAGGTCGACCGCATGGCCGTGCCCGCCGGGCAGACCGATGGTGATCCGCTGGACCTTGGTGACTGGGAGACCTCCGGCATCATTGACGTAACCGAGGAGTTCGACGCGGATGACGAGCGTCTGTTCTTCTTCAACTCCCAGGCGCATAGTCTTGGGGGCGGCATCATTGATTCCGCAAACCTGGTACAGGGCGGCCAGTTCCTGTTCCTGAGCGCGGAAGAGCTGGACGATGACGATGACGACAAGGACTATGACGACGACAAGGGCTATGACGATGACAAGGGCGAGAACGACTGAGCCCGCAAGTTGATCAGGTTTTCCGGTCGTAACGGGGGCGGACTCAATGAGTCCGCCCCTTTATCAGAAAAAGCCCGGCCATCGGCTGGGCATTCTGAGACCGATGATTCATTTGAAGATGCAGCGATTCACAGTGGACATTCGCTCCTTTCAATCCGTGAGACGGAAACAGGCGAGCCCGATTAACGTTCCCTGAAGTAAGAGTGGCAATCGCCACAACTCATGCGAACATTGTTTACGCCCCGTTTCAGGGTGTCGATATCACTTGGATCAATCTGCTTGAGTGCCATGATTTTTCGGCGATTATTCTCTATGGCACTCTGAAAACCCTTCGGGTCGTTCCAGATTATGGGTAAGGCTTCTGATTCAGGGTGCTGCTCTCCACCAGCAGGGAACAGATCCTGGTACATGGCGTTGAGGTTCAGCAGGGCATCCACATGGGCCGGGATATGGCTTTTAATCGGCAATTCACCTTTCACATAGCCCTGCAAGGCTTTGAGGTGCATCGACGAGATTTCCATCACGTTGGAGCGATAGAGATAGATCTGATCCCCATTGTCATCGGCCATGACGGTTGACGGCAGGAGGATGGATATAATCAAACCAAAAATTCCAGGACGTTTCATTTTTTCCTCTTTCTAATGGAAACCTATTATCCGGTCCTGCAGGTTAAGGAAGCGGATCAGTAGTGATATTTTATTAGCGTATCAGCCCCATTCTTAAAGGGGGCTTTCTCCATGGGGTGGATATTCTCATGCATCAGGCGTTAAAAAGGCGGTGGTGAGTGTCCACCATCGCCTTTTTGAGCCGGTCTGCGCTGACCCGTCAGCCAGTTATCCGCACTTTGAATCACCGCAGTTGAGGCAGGTGAGGCAGCCGTCCATCTGGATCATCGCCTTGGTGTTGCACTTCTTGCAGAGCTGGGCGCCGTCAGGAAAGCCGGTGTCATGCTGGCTGTCCTGCATCTTGATGGAGTCTTCGTACTGGGCGCGCTTCTCTTCGATCAGCTTCTGCTGGTGCTCGTCGGGACCGTCCTCCTTGAGCATGCCGATCATCACCAGGTGGCAGTGGATCACCTCGCCGATCTCCGCCACCAGTGAAGGCATGAACTTGCCGCCCTTCTTGAAATAGCCGCCACTGGGGTCGAATACCGAGCGCAGCTCTTCCACCAGGAAGGTGACATCACCGCCCTTGCGGAATACGGCAGATATGATTCGGGTGAGGGCGACGATCCACTGGAAGTGGTCCATGTTCTTGGAGTTGATGAACACCTCGAACGGGCGACGCACTTCGTGGGCGGTACCCTGGTTGAGGATGATGTCGTTAATGGTCACGTAGAGCGCGTGCTCTGACAACGGTGTCTTGATCTTGTAGGTGGAGCCGAAGAGCATCTCCGGGCGCGCCACCTTCTCGTGCATCTGGATAATGTTGTCTTCGGGTTTGGAAGCCACAACCGCCTGGTTCTGCTCTTCCTCGCTCTGGGGTTTGACAACACCATATTCGACGATTGATTTTTCGATTTTGATAGCCATATTTCTGAACTCTTTAAATGCGACCGCGTATCTGTTCAGTCGCTGAAATCATTTTCCCTACGGTGCCTCAGAGCTTGCCGTAGTAACCCTCTTTCAACGCATCGAACAGGTTGGCGGCGCTATGGGTCTCGCCATCGTATTCGATCTCCTCGTTACCCTTGGCTTCAACTACGGTACCGTCATCAAGGGTGAACTTGTAGGTGGTGTTCTCCAGGTCCTCTTCTTTGACAAGTACACCCTGGAAAGCTTCAGGGTTGAAGCGGAAGGTGGTGCAACCCTTGAGTCCCTGCTCGTAGGCGTAGAGGTAGATGTCCTTGAAATCCTCGTAGGGGTATTCGGTGGGGACATTGGCGGTCTTGGAGATGGATGAGTCGATCCACTTCTGTGCCGCGGCCTGTACATCCACGTGCTGCTTGGGGGCGATGTCATCGGCGGAGATGAAGTACTCCGGAAGCTGGTTTTCCTCTTCTTCGCTGTAGGGCATGGCATCTGCATTGACCATCTCGCGGTAGGCGAGCAGCTCAAAACTGAAGACGTCAACTTTCTCCTTGGTTTTGCGACCCTCGCGGATAATGTTGCGTGAGTAGTGGTGGGCAAAACTCGGTTCGATGCCGTTACTGGCGTTGTTGGCCAGGGAGAGAGAGATCGTGCCGGTGGGGGCGATAGAGCTGTGGTGGGTGAAGCGGCAGCCGGTCTCGGCCAGCGCTTTCACGAGCTCAGGATCCTCCTGGGCCAGCTGCTGCATGTAGCGGCTGTACTTGGCGTGGAGCACCTTGCCGGTGATGGTGTCGCCCTGTTTCCAGCCGTCCACCGCCATCTCCGGGCGCTGGGCCAGCATCTCTGTGGTGATGGTGAACTCTTCATCCATTACCGGTGCAGCTCCCTTCTCCTTGGCCAGTTCCAGCCCGGTATTCCAGCCTACCAACGCGAGTTCCTTGGTTACCCGTTCGGTGAACTCAAGGGAGTCAGGCTCGCCGTATTTCATGCGCTGCATGGTGATGGCAGAACCCAGTCCGAGGTAGCCCATGCCGTGGCGGCGCTTGCGCATGATTTCGTCTCGCTGTTCGGGCAGGGGCAGACCGTTGATCTCCACCACGTTGTCCAGCATGCGGGTAAACGTGGCAACCACCTCCCTGAACGCATCCCAGTCGAAGTAGGCGTCACTGGTAAAGGGCTTGCGTACGAACTTGGTCAGGTTGATGGAGCCCAGCAGGCAGGCGCCGTAGGCGGGCAGGGGCTGCTCACCGCAGGGATTGGTGGCGCGGATGTTCTCGCAGAACCAGTTGTTGTTCATCTCGTTGACCTTGTCAATGAGAATGAATCCGGGCTCGGCGAAATCATAGGTTGAGGCCATGATGACGTCCCACAGACGGCGGGCGCGAATTGTTTTGTAGATGCGGCAGGCCACGTGGCCTGTCTCGTCGGTGATATAACCGTCCTTGTGGGGCCACTCCCGCCAGATTATCTGGTCGTTGTTACGCAGATCGGTGCCATCGGCCTCCACCTCTTTTTCGGTCAGGGGGAATGCCAGGTCCCAGTTGCGGTCGTGCTTGACCGCTTCCATGAACTCGCAGGTGATCAACAGTGACAGGTTGAACTGGCGCAGTCTGCCGTCTTCGCGCTTGGCACGGATGAAGTCCATCACATCGGGGTGGCCCACATCAAAGGTGGCCATCTGTGCACCGCGCCGGCCGCCGGCTGACGAGACGGTAAAACACATCTTGTCGTAGATATCCATAAAGGAGAGGGGACCCGAGGTGTAGGCGCCGGCGCCGCTGACATATGCGCCCTTGGGGCGCAGGGTCGAGAATTCATAGCCGATGCCGCAGCCGGCTTTCAGGGTCAGGCCAGCCTCGTGCACCTTGCCAAGGATCTCGTTCATGGAGTCGTTGATGGTGCCTGAAACCGTGCAGTTGATGGTCGAGGTGGCGGGCTTGTGTTCACGGGCGCCGGCGTTTGAGGTGATACGACCGGCGGGGATGGCGCCCTGGCGCAGGGCCTGCACGAACTTCTCCTCCCACTCTTTCTGCAGTTCGGGGGTGGCTTCGATCTCGGCCAGTGCCCTGGCTACGCGCCGGTAGGTACCTTCTATGTCCTGATCCACGGGGGTGCCATCCTTGGTTTTCAGGCGGTACTTGGTGTTCCAGATGTCCTGGGATGCTTCCTGTAAAGGTATATCGGTGGCGTTTGACGGCACAGCTTTAAGATGAGCACTCTTCATGTGATGCAGACCCTATCTCTGATTATTAGATTTTAGTTTCTTTAGTAATTTAGGCACTTCCATGGCCTGGGTGACTGTAAAGCTGTCGGAAGTGGTCCTTTAATTCCCCGAGACCGTCTGTTTTGATTGCGGCGGTTTCCGGGGGGTCCCGGGGTGATAGAAAACCGGACTCTGCAGTGGATTGGCTGACCGGCTTTGGTCCGCTATATCTGGTGCTGCCACGTCAATCTATTACCGATAAACACTATATGTTGTGTTCTGGGGTGGAAAGATAGGGTGCTGTATCTGCCCTGTCAAGGGAAAAAACAGTCTATTAGCGAAGTATAAAATATAATAAAAACAATAAGATATAAATTTACCCATTATGTAAGTAACGGAAATTCAAAGAAAAATACGAAAACACAACATATTGTGTTTCATGTTGATTTTGTCTGCACAAACAAAAAACCCCCGGAAGGCCGGGGGTTGGAGGGGTACTGCATTTAAAATTATTCTTTGTCTTCGGTAGTTGTTGGGGCTTGGGGGACTGTGGCGTAGGGATAACCATATCCGTAGCCGGGCAGGCCATAGGCAGGAACACCCCAGCCGGGATATCCGCCGTAATAGGGGTAGCCGCCGCCGTAATAGGGGTAACCACCCCATGGGCCTCCACCCCAGGGACCACCGCCCCATGGACCGCCCCATCCACTTCCGGGCCACCACCAGGCATCTGCGCTCATGGGTGCAATGGCCGCCGTACCGGCAATCATGGCGGCAACGAGAAAGCGCTTGGTTCTATTCATCATCAATACCTCCCACTCTGTCGATAGTCGTTTAGTGACCGGAACGATACTGCATGCACCGATGGAAAAAAGAATAGTGTGAAACTCGTTTAAGTGGTTTGATCCAGATCAGTTTTAAGGTGGGTTTATAAGCAAATTCTGAATAAATGATGCGTCTTTTTCCCATGACAATCTAAGATTAATTATCAGAGGCTGGACGTTTATTATAAAGCAGGCCTCATCACACATCGGAGTAAACAAGTTGGATTCAAAGGGCACTTTGGTACTGGGTATTGGCAACACGCTGCTGACTGACGAAGGGGTGGGTATTCATGTCATCAACCATCTCGAGCAGGATTTCGGTGAAGATGAAGAGGTGACACTGCTCGATGGCGGGACACTGAGTTTTACACTCGCCGGTTACCTGGAGAGCCATCGGCGCCTGATCGTGGTGGATGCCGCCCGAATCAGCGGCAAGCCCGGCGAGGTGGCATGCTTCGAAGGTGATGCGATGGACCGGTACCTGACAGGCAATCGCCAGAGTGTGCACGAGGTCGGTCTGACCGATCTGCTGGATATTGCCATGCTGCAGGGACACTATCCTGAGCAGAGGGCCCTGATCGGTATAGAGCCTGAAAATCTTGATTGGGGTGAAGAACCATCCCCGGTAGTGGCGGAGGCAATTCCAAAGGCGGCCCGGATGGCTGCTGAGCTGATTGATAAATGGGACAGGGGTTAAGCGGTATTTTTTCTACCCTGTATTGAATAGGTGAATGGATTCGCTGCTTCACTTGAAGCATAAGAATCTTTGATTTAACTGGAGAAGTGCGAAAATTTGGACTATTAGTATGTTCTAAGAGTGAACCGCAGGTGATTTTTCAAGGAGGAAAATCGGTTTGAAACAATAGCTGACCTGCGTCATGCAACATGAACAACGATAGTTTTACCCTAACGTTAAGAATAAATATAAAGGGAAAAAATGAACGCTCTAGAGAGCATTCCGATCACAATCGAAACCGCTGCCGGTCCAGGCGGGGTTACAGAGAACGCGCTCCCTCTGCTGCACGAAATACGCCACGCGCTCAAGCGCCTTCAAGAGAACGGCGAACCAACCCAATTCGATCTAAGAGCAATACCCTTTGCCCCCGGCGACGAAGAGCGCCTGTTGAACCTGCTAGGCCAGGGTGAGGTTGAGGCCGTTGTGGATGCTCTTGGTGAATCAAAGATTATTGAAACCTCTTTTCCTGGTGTCTGGGTGGTATCCCACTACAGTCCGGAGAACGAGCGCATTGCTTTTCAGATCGAGGTTACAGATATCCCCGAGATTCTGAAAACCCAGCAGGCAGATTTAGAGGACAGTTTTTTACAACTCAGCGAGGCACTGGAAACAGAGTCATAGCTGGTAAACGCAAGCCAATGATCCTTTGGGAGGTAACATGGCTAACTCAAAGACCCTGGGCGAGAGCCTCAGGCGTCACGGGGTGACACGGCGAGGGTTCCTGAAGTTCTGTTCCGCAACCGCTTCCCTGATGGCGCTGCCACCCACCATGGTGCCAGCAATTGCAGAGGCTTTGGAGAAGGCCAAACGGCCATCTGTCATTTGGTTATCCTTTCAAGAGTGTACGGGTTGTACCGAGTCGTTGACCCGAAGTCATGCGCCTACGGTTGAGAACCTGATCTTCGACCACGTCTCACTCGATTATCACCACACACTCCAGGTAGCCGCCGGTGATGCCGCCGAGGCGGCACGTGAAGCAGCCATGCATGAAAATGAAGGCGAGTACCTGCTGATCGTGGACGGCTCCATTCCACTGGACAATCCTGGTTATTCAACCATTGCCGGTATCAGCAACCTGCAGATGCTCGAAGAGACGGCTAAAGGTGCTGCTGCGGTTATAGCCATGGGTAGCTGCGCCGCCTTCGGTGGGCTGCCAAAGGCCAATCCGAACCCCACAGGTGCGGTGTCGGTCTCAGACATCATCAAGGACAAACCGGTGATCAATGTCTCCGGCTGTCCCCCGATTCCGGTAGTGATAACCGGTGTGCTGGCCCACTTCCTCACTTTCGGTTCGATTCCCGAACTGGACCAGTTCGGCAGGCCCAAGGTTTTCTACGGGCAGAGCATTCATGACCGCTGCTACCGCCGACCCTTTTATGACAAGGGACTCTTCGCTGAGACCTTTGACGATGAAGGCGCGAAGAAGGGCTGGTGTCTCTACAAGCTCGGTTGCAAGGGGCCTATGACCTATAACGCCTGCGCCACTGCCAAGTGGAACCAGGGTACAAGCTGGCCGGTTGAATCGGGCCATGGCTGTCTCGGCTGTTCAGAGCCTGACTTCTGGGATGCCGGGGGTTTCTATAATGCACTCTCCATCCCAACAACCGATGTCGCCCAGACAGCGGCAACCGGTATTGTTGCAGGTGCCGCACTTGGCGCTGCTGCAGCGGTGCTGAACCGCAAGACAAAGGCGGAATCGAGCAAGAACCATGGCACAGTCACCGTAGATGATCTGGAGAAAGCGTGATGAGTGAATCGATGGACTTTCTATTATGGGTCCGGGGCCCTGCGTTCGATATCGCAGCGACTATCTTCTTTATCGGCGTTATCCTGCGCCTGTTCGAGATCTTCTCGTTGGGGCGCAAGGCCAGCCTGGCTGAACCCCGTGGGACAGAGTTCGGTCCGGGTGTTCGCACGGTTGTTAAACGTACGCTGCCTGACATGGGCACTTTTGCACGTCAACCGCTGACCATTATCATCGGCTATGTCTTCCACATTGGCCTGCTGATCACCCTGGTGCTGTTCGTGCCTCATATCGAACTGTTCAAGGAGACTTTCGGCTTTGGCTGGCCCGGGTTGCCGACACCGTTTGTCGATGCGGCTGCAGTACTGACAATAATCGGTCTGCTGGCTGCACTCTGGCACAGGTTGATGAGCCCGGTAATGCGCACCATTACCACCGCTGAAGACTATGTCGTCTGGCTGGTCACCTTTCTGCCCATCATTACCGGCTACCTGGCGTTTCACCGGATGATCGATCCCTATCCGCTGGCGCTGGGTCTGCATGTGCTGTCGGTGGAGATTCTGATGGTGCTGTTTCCGTTTACCAAATTAATGCACACATTCACCTTGTTCATCGCCCGTTGGTACAACGGTGCCATGAACGGTAGAAGGGGGGTTGAATCATGAGTGGAGCGACACTTGAACGTGGATTGAACGCCTTCAGGGAACAGGTGGATGCTCCAGTAGCGGCCTTTTTCTCAAGCTGCGTCAGTTGCGGTATGTGTGCCGAGGCCTGTCTTTTCTATACAGAGACCGGTGATCCCAAGTACACGCCTATCCATAAACTGGAGCCCCTGCGCAGGGTCTGGGAGCAGGAGTACACCCTGGTCGGCAAGATCAAGCACATGCTGGGCATGGGCAAACCTGTGACCGATGAAATGCTGCAGGAGTGGCAGGAGCTGCTCTATGACAGCTGCACCATGTGTGCCCGCTGCTCCATGGTCTGCCCTGTGGGCAACGACATCGCCTACATGGTGCGCAAGGCCCGAGAAGGCATGGTGGCATCCGGTAATGCGCCTGAGGGTGTAAAGGGTGCATCGACACGAGCAGTGAAGGTCGGCAGCCCCATGGGTGTAACTCTGAAAGCACTTGAAGCCCAGATAAGGCATATCGAGGCTGATTCGGGATTAGAGATTCCAATGGACGTGGAAGGTGCCGATTACCTGGCGCTGCTCTCCTCGATGGAGATCATGAACTTTCCCGAGTACATCGAAGCCCTGGCCAAGATATTCAAGCAGGCCGGTGTTAGCTGGACACTCTGCTCCACGGCTTTCGAGGCGACCAATTCGGGTATTCAGATCGGTTCAAGCGATATCGCACGTGAACTGGTGCAGCGAATCGTGGACGGCGCAGAGCGCCTGAAAGTGAAGTACGTCATCAGCCCCGAGTGCGGCCACGCTTATACTGCCGTGCGCTGGGAAGGTCCCAACCTGGTCGGTCGCAAGTACCCCTTCGAGGTGGTGCATATCCTCGAGCTGCTGGACCAGCTGCGCCAGGAGGGTCGAATAAAGACCAAGGGTCTGGAAACCGACACCATGACATTTCACGACCCCTGTTCACTGGTACGCAAGGGTGGTGTCATCGAATCCCCACGCAACCTCATGGGCATGGTTACTGATAATTTCGTCGAGATGAACGAGCACGGGACCATGGCTTGGTGCTGTGGTGGTGGAGGCGGTGTATCCAGTAACGAGGATGCCGACGAGCTTCGTATCAAGGTGTTCAGTCGCAAGAAGGAGCAGCTTGCGGAGACCAAGGCAGATAACCTGGTAACCGCCTGTGCCAACTGCCGCCTGGTGATAGAAGAGGGGCTGGAAGAGCACAACGTTGATATGCCTGTACTCGGTCTTTCCGAGTTGATTGCAGATCACCTGGTTACAGATGATGAGTAAAGAGTAAATAGGTTCTGAACGAATATTGATAACAATAGGTGTGGTGTAGCAACCACGCAAAATCGCCCGAAGAGAGAAGTAGAAGCGCAGGGCGATAACTGGAGAAACAGTTATGAGCGAACGTGTAGTCGTTGATCCTATCACCCGTATCGAGGGGCATCTTCGTATCGAAGCGCAGATGGAAGGCGACAAGATCGGGCAGGCCTACTCATCGGGAACCATGGTCCGGGGTATTGAAACCATTCTCAAGGGGCGCGACCCCAGAGACGCCTGGGCTTACGCACAACGCATCTGCGGTGTCTGCACCCTGGTGCATGGCATGGCATCCATCAGGGCGGTGGAGAATGCGCTGAATTACGAGATTCCGAAAAACGCACAGCTGATTCGCAATCTCATGATCGGTGCCCAGTACATCCACGATCACGTGATGCACTTCTACCACCTGCACGCACTGGACTGGGTGGATGTTGTATCGGCACTCAACGCCGATCCCAAGGCTACCTCGGAGCTGGCCCAGTCCCTGGGAAGCTGGCCCAAGTCTTCTCCAGGCTACTTCTCAGATGTGCAGAAGAAACTCAAGAATTTCGTCGAGGCGGGGCAGCTGGGTATCTTCGCCAAGGCCTACTGGGGCCACCCGGCCTACAAACTGCCGGCCGAAGCCAACCTGATGGCCACCGCACACTACCTCGAAGCCCTTACCTGGCAGCGCGACGTGGTGAAACTTCACACCATCTTCGGTGGCAAGAACCCGCATCCGAACTTCCTGGTGGGCGGTACCGCTTCACCCATTGACCTGAACTCCGATTCAGCGATCAATATGAAGAAACTCTCCCAGGTTCAGGATGTGATCAGCCAGATGCGTACTTTCGTGGACCAGGTCTACGTGCCGGACACCCTGGCCGTGGCTTCCTTCTACAAGGACTGGTTTGCACGGGGCGAGGGTCTGGGCAACTTCCTCTGCTACGGCGATCTTCCCGCTACCAGCATGAGTGATCCCTCCAGCTACTTCTTCCCTGCAGGTGCCATCCTGAACCGTGATCTGAGCACCGTGCACGAGGTGGACGTACATGACCAGGCACAGATTCAGGAGTACGTGGCTCACTCATGGTATGACTATGACGACGGTAAAGAGGCAGGGCTTCATCCCTACGATGGCGAGACCAACCTCAACTACACCGGTCCCCAGCCACCGTACAAACACCTGGATGTGGAACAGTCATACTCCTGGCTCAAGTCGCCCCGCTGGCGTGACAACTCCATGGAGGTCGGTCCCCTGGCTCGCGTACTGCTGCTCTACGCCAAGGGTCACGAGCCCACCAAAGAGCTCGCCACCTATGCACTGAAGACGCTCGATGCACCTATCGAGGCGATGTTCTCCACCCTGGGTCGTACCGCGGCCCGTACCCTGGAGACCAAGCTGCTGGCTGACCAGATGCAGGGTTGGTATGACGACCTGATTACCAACATAAAGGCCGGTGATACCCGCACCTTCAACGAGAAGCTCTGGGAACCCAGCTCATGGCCTGAGAAGTGCCAGGGCGCAGGCTACATGGAAGCGCCTCGTGGTGCCCTTGGACACTGGGTTGTGATTGAGAAGGGCAAGATCGCCAACTACCAGGCGGTTGTGCCTTCAACCTGGAATGCCGGTCCCCGTGACGCCAAGGGTGTAGCCGGCGCCTACGAGGCGGCACTTCAGGACAACCACCAGCTGCATGATCCCAAGCAGCCCATCGAGATCCTTCGCACCATCCACAGCTTCGACCCCTGCATCGCCTGCGCCGTACACCTGGCAGACGAAGAGGGCGAGGAACTTGTAAAGGTGCAGGTAACCGGCGAGGGCTGATTTTTCATTCCTCCCTGGCATGAATTGACCCCTCCCTCGCGGAGGGGTTTTTTTATATCCAAAATCCGGAGCTATGACCCTTGGTCGATTGTAGGCCGGCCTTCAGCACAGCAGGCGGAATTCCGTTGTCGGCCTGAAGGCCGACCTACTGGAGTCCGGCAGTTGCCGGGATGATGAATCCTCGTAGGGTGGGTTAGCGCCAGCGTAACCCACCAATTCAGAGGTTGATGGTGCAATACGCTACGCTATTGCACACTACGGGGCTGTAGGAGCCCAGTTCCCTGGGCGATAAGCATGCGGTGTATCTATCGCCCGGAGGACCGGGCTCCTACATTCCGATATCGTTCTTTTGCGGTGTAAAGAACAAGCATCGATATATCTCCAGATACCTTGGCACCTGGATCCCGGCCTGCGCCGGGATGACGGATCTTTGCATGTCGGACTTCAGTCCGACAGCGGAAATCAGCCTGCTGGGCTTTTGTCGGCCTGAAGGCCGACCTACAAACAACAATGGCCTGCACAGAACGGTGCGGTGTAATAGTGAAGCGTATTGCACCGATAATTACCCACCCAATGCCTGATTCATCTCCCTGGATTCCGGCATGCGCCGGAATGACAAGTCTCTGTAGGGTGGGTTAGCGAAGCGTAACCCACCGTCCAGCTGTTGATCCCTGGATTCCGGCATTCACCGGAATGGCGAATTGATCTGTAGGAGCCCAGTCCCATGGGCGACAGGGAAGGCGTAGACTTGATTGTCTGATTCCCCAGGCAACCAGGCACTTGAGCACAAGGCCGTGACAGATTAGGGTAGACTACATCGATAACGCCCGAGATAAGAATAATGAACGCGGTATTTTTTGGCCTTGTACTGATCGCTTTTCTGACTGCAGCCTGGAACCAGTTCGGTGAACAGAGCGGTGAAGTCACCGCCATGGACACCCTCTCAAAGGCGATGGTGGACTCCGCCGGTGGGGCGGTTGAACTGGCCATTGGTCTGGTGGGTGTGATGGCGCTCTTCCTGGGCCTGATGAAGATCGCAGAAGAGGGTGGTCTGCTCAAGATCCTGGCACGGCTGATCCGGCCCCTGATGGTCAGGCTGTTTCCCGATGTACCAGCCGAGCATCCCGCCATGGGTGCCATGATCCTCAACATGTCAGCCAATCTGCTGGGACTGGGCAATGCCGCCACGCCCTTCGGTATCCGCGCCATGCAGGAGCTCAACAAGCTCAATCCTGTGAAGGGCACAGCAACTGACTCCATGGTGCTGTTTCTGGCCATCAACACCTCCAGCATCACTCTGCTGCCCACGGGGGTTATCGCCCTGCGCGCCTCGGCGGGTTCTATGGACCCGGCGGGTATTCTACCTACAACCCTGTTTGCCACGGCCTGCTCCACCGTTATCGCCATCCTCGCCGCACTGACCTACCGGCGCTTCTTTCCAATAAAGCCCAGCGATGAAGCCGCCGCCGTGACTGAAGATGAGGGAGAGGCAGAACAGCCGGATGAGATGCCTGAAGAGGAGGGCAGCTATCCCCTCTGGGTCTCCTGGAGCGTACTGGGTGGCTTTCTCGCCCTAATCCCCCTCACTATCTTCTTTGGTGACGTGATCTCCCCCTGGATTCTCCCCGGGCTGATGCTCGCATTCCTGCTCTTCGGTGTGGCCCGCAAGGTGCGCATCTACGAGGCCTTCGTGGAGGGCGCAAAAGAGGGCTTCCAGGTTGCTATCAAGATCATCCCTTACCTGGTGGCTATCCTGGTCGCCGTGGGCATGTTCAGGGCCAGTGGCGCCCTGGAGTGGCTGGTAACGGTGATCGGTTCGGTTACCACGATGTTCGGCATGCCTGCAGAGGCCCTGCCGATGGCGCTGCTGCGGCCGCTGTCTGGTTCAGGTGCCTACGGTGTGATGGCCTCCATTATCAACGATCCCGCCGTCGGTCCCGACAGCTACACCGGCTACCTGGTCTCCACCCTCCAGGGTTCTACCGAGACCACTTTCTACGTGCTGGCGGTCTACTTCGGTGCCATCCAGGTCCGGCGGATTAGACATGCCCTGGCGGTTGGCCTCACCGCTGATCTGGCAGGTGTGATTGCTGCAGTCATTGCGGTTTCGTTTCTCTTTGGTTGAACAGGCGGCAGAGTATATGGACTCAGGGTAGAGTATCGTAGGGTGCAATAGCGAAGTGTATTGCACCATTCAGATGCCGGTAGGGTCTTGGCCCTTCACCATCTGACAGCCCAATTTTCCAGGCCTGGGAGGGTTGGGTCAGATACCTGGATTCAAGGAGCCAGGCGTTCGATCTGCCACTTCTCTTCCTGGTCCCGGGTGTACATGAACCGGTCGTGCAGCCGATTGGCACGGCCCTGCCAGAATTCGATTGACTCCACTTTTACCCGGTAGCCACCCCAGAAGGAGGGCAGGGGGATCTCCTTGTTGGAGAATTTGCTCTTCATCTCTTCGAATTTCTGCTCCAGCATCGCCCGAGAGGAGATGACGCTGCTCTGGTCTGATACCCAGGCACCGAGTTGGCTCTCCCGGGGACGGCTGAGGAAATATTTCAGGGACTGCTGGGTGGAGACCTTCTCGGCAGTGCCGGTGACCTTCACCTGGCGTTCGAACTCCCGCCAGTAGAAGAGCAGGGCGACGTTTGGGTTCTGAGCCATCTGGGCCGCTTTCTTGCTCGAGAGGTTGGTGTAGAAGATGAAGCCGTTGTGGTCGTAATACTTCAGCAGCACCGTGCGTAGGGAGGGGTGGCCATCAGGGGTGGCAGTGGCCAGGCTCATGGCCGTGGCGTCCATCAGCTCGGATGCGACAGCCTTCTGCAGCCAGGCGTCGAACTGGTCGAAGGGGTCGGCGAGCATGTCGTTTCTGGACAGGCCTTTGTGCAGGTACTCCCGCCGTTGGTCTTCGATCTCTGACGCCATCTGGGTCTTGCTCCTCCAGCTAATAAACGAATCTGGCAAATTGTTCGGACTGCAGACCGAATTCAAATAAGTGTTGTTATCTATTGTGTAGGGTGGGTTGGCGAAAGCGTAGCCCACCGATCTGTTCCATTATCGGCGCAATACGCTGTGCTATTGCACCTTACAGTTCCAGGCCCGGTGTCTGAAAGCTGGGGAGTATGGGGATAGTGCCGGGAGATGACAACCCCACACTACGTCACTACCACTCAAGGGCCTGCTTGTTCCTGTAGAAGCCGCCGTTTGGGCTGTGGGCTATGGTGGCCAGCCAGACCGTTGTCTCCACACCCTCAGCGATGCTCAGGGAGGCGTCGGGGCCACCCATGTCGGTTCTCACCCAGCCGGGACAGACAGAGTTGATGCTGATGTTCTTCGGCTTCAGCTCCTCTGTGAGAATCTTGGTGACCGCGTTGAGGGCGGTCTTTGATATACGGTAGGCCGGGAACAGGCCGCCCATTTCAGAGAGCTGTCCCATGCCCGAGGATATATTGATGATGCGCGCCTCTTTGTTCATCAGCGGCAGCAGGGACTGAACCAGTCGGATAGGGCCGTAGACGTTGACCTCCATGGTCTCCCGCATGGTCTCGCGGTCGACGTTGAGGATGCTGGCGCCGGGATCGCCCCAGCCGGTGTGGGGATCGAGCAGGACACCCGCGTTGTTGATCAGTACGTCTATACCGGTGCCCTGGGCGCTGAGCGTTGCGGCGGCGGAGAGGATGCTGGCATCGGATGAAACATCCAGGGGAAGATAGGTCACGTCCAGACCGTCGTCTGCAAGTGCCTGGGCGGCCTGTGAGCCGGTCTCCTCGTTGCGGGCCGAGAGCAGCACCCTGAATCCCTGCTGGGCCAGCTGTCGGCTCGTCTCCAGCCCCAGTCCCCTGTTCGCTCCCGTCACCAATGCCGTTTTTGTCATGATCAGTCCTTTTTTCTCAAAATCAGCCTCAATGTATCACCGATGGGTGAAGCAGTGGAGGGAGGAAACCGTGTAAATACTGATATAATGCGGCGCTTTTCCATATTCAGAATCAGGGTGCCCCATGTCCACCGCGAGAACCTCCACCAATTTCAACAAGCTCAGAAAGCGCCTCGAGCGGGAGGTTGGCAAGGCGATTGGCGACTTCAACATGATCGAAGAGGGAGACGTTGTGCTGGTCTGCCTCAGTGGCGGCAAGGACTCCTACACCCTGCTGGATATTCTGCTTACCCTGAAGAGCAGGGCTCCGATCGATTTTCGCATCGTGGCCATGAACCTGGATCAGAAACAGCCAGGATTTCCAGAGGATGTGCTGCCCGGCTACCTGGACTCCCTGGGCGTGGAGTACCGGATCGTGGAAGAGGATACCTACTCCGTGGTGAAGGAGAAGATCCCCGAGGGCAAGACCACCTGTTCCCTCTGTTCAAGGCTGCGCCGGGGCATTATCTACCGGGTGGCCAGCGAGATCGGGGCCACCAAGATTGCTCTCGGCCACCACCGGGACGATATCGTTGAGACCCTGTTCCTGAACATGTTCTTCGGCGCAAAGATGAAGTCCATGCCTCCCAAGCTACATACCGACGATGGCCGTCATATCGTGATTCGACCCCTGGCCTACTGCGCCGAGGCGGACATAGCCCGCTACAGTCGCGCCAAAGAGTTCCCCATCATCCCCTGCAATCTCTGCGGCTCCCAGGAGAACCTGCAGCGCAAGCAGATCAAGCAGATGCTGGCAGACTGGCAACGCGACTACCCCGAGCGGACAGGCAATATCTTCAGGGCGCTGCAGAACGTGGTGCCGTCACACCTGGCTGATACGGAACTATTCGATTTTCGCAATCTCGGTGACAAGGCGGGAGAAGGGGATACGGTGTTCGACCCGGTGGATGTAGAGGCTGGTGAGGGGTTGGGTTTTCCAATCGAGTCTTAATGATTGCTATTGCACCCTACGGGGCTGTAGGAGCCCAGTCCCCTGGGCGATAAGCATGCGGTGTATCTATCGCCCGGAGGACCGGGCTCCTACATTCCGGTATCGTTCTTTTGCGGTGTAAAGAACAAACATCGATATATCTCCATATGCTTTGGCACCTGGATTCCGGCCTGCGCCGGGATGAGGGATCTTTGTAGGTCGGACTTCAGTCCGACACCGGAAATCAGCCTGCTGGGCTTTTGTCGGTCTGAAGGCCGACCTACTGGAGTCCGGCAGTTGCCGGGATGATGAATCCTCGTAGGGTGGGTTAGCGCCAGCGTAACCCACCAATTCGGAGGTTGATGGTGCAATACGCTACGCTATTGCACCCTACGGGGCTGTAGGAGCCCAGTCCCCTGGGCGATAAGCATGCGGTGTATCTATCGCCCGGAGGACCGGGCTCCTACATTCCGATATCGTTCTTTTGTGGTGTAAAGAACAAACATCGATATATCTCCATATGTCTTGGCACCTGGATCCCGGCCTGCGCCGGGATGACGGATCTTTGTAGGTCGGACTTCAGTCCGACACCGGAATTCAGCCTGCTGGGCTTTTGTCGGCCTGAAGGCCGGCCTACAATTGATTCAAAGCGCTGGATTACGCCACACAAGCCAGCCCCGGGTCACCCAGCGGCGCTGCAGATCGATACTGTAGCCCATCTCAGCCAGTCGCTCGGCGGCGGCAACGAACCACTGGCGCATGCCCCACACCCGGTGATGTACCGTCTCGCGGGCAGCGCGTTTCCAGCTCTCCATGAATTGGAAGATGGGGTCACCGGGAACCATGTGGTGGATCAGGTTCTTGGGCAGCACGGGCTGGAAATCCGCCGGTTCGAACTCCAGCTTGAAGCTGGTGCTGAATACCAGGGACTCGATTTTCCAGCTGACGTCGGGTTCAGGA
The DNA here is from genome assembly GCA_965224515.1 of Sedimenticolaceae bacterium. GTDB lineage: Bacteria > Pseudomonadota > Gammaproteobacteria > Chromatiales > Chromatiaceae > Sedimenticola_A. The sequence continues at coordinate 3,377,647 of OZ245051.1, read as the reverse complement.
TGGCAGCGGATGAGATTGGCCACCCAGGTTCTGCCGTAGGGGTCTGAGGTGCCTTCAAAGATCAACCCACCGGGCAGCACCTGGGAAGCGAGGAGGTCGTAGGCGTCGATGACCGCGCTCTCGTCGTACTGACGCAGCACGTTAAAGGCGCGCATGCCCCGCACCCGCTCTGGGATGCCATCGTCATTGGCCTGAAGTGGCAGGTTGAATCCGCCAAGCCTGAACCGGGTGATTTCATCGGCCTGGGACTGGGCCCTCTCGACACGCTCGGGGTCGATCTCGACGCCGAGAATAGGGAGTCCTGGGCACTGTTTTCTGAAACGTGCAGCGCTCTCCAGGGTGGTGGTGGGTTCAGCGCCGTATCCCAGGTCGACCCACAGGGCCTTGTCGAACCCCCCGTCGTTCCGGCACAGCAGCTTTGGATCGTAGGCGAGCAGAAAATTATCCACCCGGCGCAGCCGGTTGCGGGCGGTTTTGCCGCGGGTTATCTGCCCCTCAATACGGCCTGACATTCAGGGCTTGGTCTGTACAGGCCTGGCCGCATCGCGTATCCACTCGCTCCATGAGCCGGCGTAGAGACGTGAGCCCCGGAATCCGGCAATCTCCATGGCAAGCAGGTTGTGGCAGGCGGTGACGCCTGAACCGCAGTAACAGGCGGAGCGCTCGCTGGGGTGATCACCCAGCAGCTCCCTGTACCGCTGTCGAAGGGTCTCGGCCGGAAGATAGCGTCCCCTGGCATTCACATTGAGCTGAAGGGGGAGGTTGATCGAGCCGGGGATGCTGCCTGCAACCGGGTCGATGGGTTCTGCCTCGCCGTTGTGGCGTTCGGCAGTGCGGGCATCGATCAGCAGCCAGTTCTGTTGTTCTGCACCGATGTCCTGCAGTATCTCATCTGTTCCAAGCAGCATCTCGTCCCTGGGGCTGGCGTTGAAACCTGTTGACCTGGGGGAGGGGATCTCAGTGACGATCTTGCCCTTTCTGCGTCGCCAGGCCTGCCAGCCACCGTCCAGCAGCGCCACGCGGTCGTGGCCGAGCCAGCGCAGCAGCCACCAGAGACGGGTGGCCATGGTGCCGAAGCTGTCGTCGTAGACAACCACCTGGCTGTCGCTGCTGACACCGCAGTCGCCAAGCCATTGTGCGAGGTGCTGAATCTCTGGCAGAGGGTGACGTCCACTGCTTGCTGTGATGGGACTGGAGAGTTGCCGGTCCAGATGTGCGTAGATTGCGCCGGGTAGGTGTCCCTCGGCGTAGGCGCCTTCTCCCTTGGAGGTGTCGGCCAGGTCGAAGCGGCAGTCAAAGAGTACCAGGGACGGACTGCCCAGGTGCTGTTCAAGCTCTTCAGCGGAGATCAGGGTCGTGAATTCCATAGCGGTCTCTATTCTAGACACCCATCTCTTCGAACAACTGGCGCAGCCCGGGCTTGTTGTTCAACATCTCGTCCCGGCTGAGGCCGTCCAACTCATGGGGAAAGACCAGCCACTGACCGGTGGAGTGGATGTAGTAGTCCGGAACCAGGTCGGTCTGGTTGTTCTCCGGTTTGAACCAGGGGGTGGCAATGCGGATGTTCTCGGGTGTGTTGCGCCGACCCTTCATCTTCAGGGTCTCCAGTATGGCCTGGACACTGAGACCGGTGTCGAAGACGTCGTCGACGATCAGCAGGGAGTCGTCATGGTTCATGTTGCGGATCAGGTAGCTGAGGCCGTGGACCCTGACCACCTTGTTGCGCTTGGCGATACCGGTGTAGGAGGAGGTGCGTATGCCGATATGATCTGACTTGACGCCGAGTATCTCCATCATCTCCTGTACCGCGATACCCACAGGGGTGCCGCCACGCCAGACCCCGACAATGAAATCCGGCTTGAATCCATCCTGGAAGATCTGGATACCGAGGCGGAATGAATCCATTAACAGCTCTTGGGCAGTGATGTAATACTTGTCGCTCATGGTTGCTGGTTCACTCCGGGCGGAAGTCAAAGGTTGGGCATTAAATACGGCTCTGTTCCGGTCAAGTGTGGAAATCACAGCGGAGCAATTGTTAACCCATGTAGGTCGGGCTTCAGCCCGACATGTCGGCCTAAAGGCCGACCTACAGCTGCCAATGGCATGCTCGGAATTCCACATTTGACCGGAACAGAGCCAAAAATTAAGCCTTTTCACATGCCTGTGCAACATATTAATACAAGATATTCAGATACCGGGTTAATAATGGCTAGAGGCGGGTATTCCTGGTGATTTAAGGTAGAATAAGCGAGTTTTCTTAAGCACAGTTATATTCAATGAAGTCATCTAAACTGCTTTTCGCTCTGGTCGCCGCACTGGTTGTGGGTGGCGTCTATTTTCTGAGAGCTGATGCCATCTCCGGCATGCCCGAACGGTGGGTTTACCTGGTACTGATCTCCCTGCTGGTAGCCTACGGTCTGTGGTCACTGGCCACCTCGCGGGTGGATCCCGACAAGCCGGTGAGCAGAATGCCAAGGGGGGTCAAGGTGGGGATCGCCGCCTTCAGTCTCTCCTGGGGACTGATGTGCGTGATGGCCCTGGCCCTGTTGCCCTTCGCCGGGGCCAAGTCGTTGATGGTACTGGTCGGCTCATGGTCGCCGGTTCTCTGGATTGTCGGGGCCTTCATGTTGGTTCCGTTCATTCAGAAAAGACTGCATTGATCAAAAATGGAGCAGTAGTACAGTGAGGAATACCCTGGCAGAACTCTATTACAGGCTGACTTTGGCCCGACCCCTGGTCGTCTGGCTACTGTTGATCCTTGTACTTGGTCTGTCTGTCTATTTCGCCAAGGATTTCCAGCTCGACGCCTCTGCCGACTCACTGGTGCTGGAGAACGACAAGGACCTGCGATACTACCGTTCAATCAGGGCCCGCTACGGCTCCGATGATTTCCTGGTGGTCACCTATTCACCCAGGGATGATCTCTTCAGCGACCCTGTACTGGGTGAGCTGAAGAGTCTGAGGGACGAGCTGGCCGCCATGGAGCGGGTCGACTCCGTGACCAGTATTCTGGACGTACCCCTGATAGACAGCCCAAGGATGTCCCTTACTGAGCTGCAGAAGCAGATCCGTATCCTCGATCAGCCCGATACCGACCGCGAGCTGGCGCGCAGGGAGTTCAGTGAGAGCCCCCTCTACAAAAACCTGTTGTCGAGTCCTGACGGCAAAACCACCGCGCTGTTGATCAATTTCAAGCGTGATGAACGCTACGAGTCGCTGCTGGAACAACGCGAAACATTAAGAGTAAAGCAGCTGAATGAGGAGTTGAGCCCCGATGAGCTGGCACAACTGGATCGGGTTTCACTGGATTTCAAGCGCTATACCGTCGAGATCCAGGACCAGGACCAGGCCGATATAGCCTCGGTCAGATCCATTATCGATGGCTACCGGGGCAACGCTGATATTCACCTGGGCGGTGTGCCGATGATCGCCTCGGACATGATCGATTTCGTACGCAGCGACATCAGTATATTCGGTGTAGGGGTGGCGATATTCCTGATTACACTGCTCGGTTTCGCTTTCAAACGCGTGCGCTGGGTTCTGGTTCCCATGCTGATCTGTACCACTGCGGTGATCACCATGGTGGGCTACCTGGGACTTTTCGAATGGCGTGTCACCGTGGTCTCCTCCAATTTCATCTCCCTGCTGTTGATCATTACCCTGTCACTGACCGTGCACCTGGTTGTGCGCCACCAGGAGCTGTTGGCAGAGAACCGGCAGGGAGAGCAGGGGTGGCTGCTGCGGGAGACACTGCGCACCAAGGTGGCACCCAGTTTTTATACCACCCTGACCACCATGGTGGCCTTCGGCTCCCTGGTGATCAGTGGTATCCGACCCGTGATGGACTTCGGATGGATGATGGTTGTCGGGGTCGGTGTGGCATTCCTGCTGGCCTTTATGCTCTTTCCCGCCTCCCTGGTGCCGATGAAACCCGGTGAGCCGGTACTGCGTCATCACGATCCGACAGCAGCCATCACGCGATTCATGGCAAATACCATCCAACGCAACAGCAACGCCACCCTGCTGGTCTACCTGTTGATCGTCATCCTGAGTGTCGTCGGTATCACCCGCCTGTCGGTTGAGAACCGTTTTATCGATTACTTCAAAGAGAGTACCGAGATCTCCCAGGGCATGGTGCTGATCGACCGCCAGCTTGGTGGAACAACCCCCCTGGACGTGGTGCTCGAACCCAGCAAGGCGTACTTCGAGTACCTGGAAGAGGAGGCTGCATTTGCCGCTGAAGAGGGCTTCGAGGAAGATGAACTGGAGCAGCTTGATCCTACGGAGAGCGGTATCAGCGGCGACAGTTTCTGGTTCAATGTCTTTGAACTGGAGACGGTGGACGAGGTTCACCGCTACCTGGATGAGTTGCCGGAGACCGGTAAGGTGCTCTCCATCTCCACCACCATGCAGCTGCTTACCCAGCTCAACAACGACCAGCCCCTGGACAACATCACACTGGCGGTGATGCACAAGCGGCTGCCGGAAGATATTAAAAGCACGCTGTTCGATCCCTACATGTCCGAGGATGGCAACCAGGTGCGCTTCGGTATTCGTGTCATCGACTCCGATATCAACCTCAAGCGCGATGTTCTGCTGAAAAAGATCAAAAGCGACCTGGTGGAAAAACTCGGCCTGGAGGAGGAGCAGGTCCATCTCTCAGGCATGCTGGTGCTCTACAATAACGTGCTACAGAGCCTGTTCAAATCACAAATCCTGACCCTGAGTGCGGTTTTCGCCGCCATCATGGTGATGCTGTTGATACTGTTTCGATCTCTCAAGCTCGCCCTGATCGGTGTGGTGCCGACCATTGTCGCCGCCGGGCTGATTCTGGGGCTGATGGGCTGGCTGGGGATATCCCTGGATATGATGACCATCACCATTGCGGCCATCACCATTGGAATCGGTGTGGATGACACCATTCACTACGTGCACCGCTTCAGGGATGAATTTGCCCTGGATGGGGACTACTGGGCCGCTGTTCGCCGCAGTCACGCCAGCGTGGGCCGGGCGATCTACTACACCTCGGTGACCATCACCCTGGGTTTCTCGATCCTGGTCCTCTCAAACTTTATTCCCACGATTAATTTCGGGATTCTTACCGGCATAGCGATGGTGGTTGCACTGATTGCCAACCTGACCCTGCTGCCCCTGCTGATCGTGAAGTTCCGGGCGTTTGATACAGGCAGGGTGCAATAGCGGAGCGTATTGCACCGTTTACACCCTGCATTGTTGATTTTCTGCTGTAGGAGCCCAGTCCCCCTGGGCGATAACCTGCTCACAGACTTAATTGTCTGGGGAATCAGGTCCGTAGGGTGCAATAGTGAAGCGTATTGCACCTTCAACGGTCGATGATGCGCGAGAGAGCGGCCTCATCCACCGGGGTCTTGAGCTGGCATATATCCACAACGCCAGCAACCAGCCTGGCAAAAGGCTGCCCTTTTTTCGGAGAGGGGGTCTTCTCGAAACACTCCTCGTAGGCCTCGGCCATCATGCCGATCAGTTTCTGGTCAGGGGCGCTCAGGGAGGCGGGTTTCGTTTTGGCACTCTCACTCCCGCAGGCCCTGGAGAGACGGGCCAGTTCAATTTCAAGCGCCGAGAGGTAACGCCCGTCGTGGTCCCGTGAGAAGTTGTCGTCGGCGGAGAGGCGCCTTGTAATGCGCGCTTTTTTCCCCGCCGTGAGGGCGTCCAGAGCAGTGAGAAGGTTGTCCACAGCGGAGCTGACCGCCAGCATGTCAGAATCACCGGAAATGCCAGGTGCAGAAGCGGCCTCGGCCTCTTCTTCAAGCTCTTCGTACTCCGCGAGCTCGTACTCCAGGGCCCGGATGAAGAGTTCGCGGCTCTCCAGATCGCCGATCCTGAGCTTGTCTATCAGCAGTTCCAGCGCCTGGCGCTGTTCGTCACCCAGAAAGTGGGGTTTCATGAAATGTTTCATGCTTTTAAGTTTAGCCGATCTGCCCCTGTGATGCCTCTATCACAGGTATAAAGCCGGGTTGCACTCTCCCGAGTAAATTTTATTTTCAGCAGATCCAGTTGTGGGGTAAAGTTATCTGATTGACGTTTGTTGTACCTTTTACGTTGGAGTAGTAGATCTATGGGTAGTGCTGCAAATACGGGTTTTTCTGATTATGACCGGCTGAAAGAGATCAACCTTGAACTCAGCACCCTGGGCCATAAGAAAAAATCCTGCCAGCTGAAAACCAGCCTCTTTGGCGCCCTCGGGGGGGTTGTACTTGCAGCCTCATCCATCGCCCTGTTCCATAACTTTGTCAACAGTGAAGACGATTGGGCCAATAACCGGAACTCCCCTGTTCATCAACAGGTTATGGAAGACACCTCGAGCTTTAAGGTCCCGGTTTACGTCTCCCTGTTTGGCTATGCAATCGGTCTTGGCCTCTTTTTTATGGCCAAAAGCAGCTGTACAAACCGTGACCAGATCGGTGATATGGTCTGGGCACTGAAGGGGGAGATGCGCTCTCTGCGTGACCAGATGTATCCCCATGATGTCGAAAAGGATAATAAACGCTTTGCGCCCCCAAAAGAGAAGGGCAGTGATCATCTTCTGGATGCCGACGAGGTCAGGGGTGAATACATCGGTATCTATAATCCGCCAGGCTCCCACAAGGCCACAGGAACTGACAGTTAGAAAATAAGAGAGCCGGTTAAAAGCCGGCTTTAACTTATTGATTAAATTGGTGGGCGGTACTGGGTTCGAACCAGTGACCCCTGCCGTGTGAAGGCAGTGCTCTCCCGCTGAGCTAACCGCCCGAAGAGGGTCTCTTCAAGGGATGCGGAATCTTACAGACAGGGCCTGATTTTGGCAAGAGCACCTAAAGTACTGTGGCCCCCCTGTTCTGTCAGGATGCCCTCTCTTCAGATACCGTTGAATAATCTTCTGCCAACCTGTCTGCATGGATGGGGCGACTGTAGAGGTAACCCTGGGCCTGTTGGCAGCCCTTCTGCTTCAGGAAGTCGGCCTGCTCTTCAGTTTCCACCCCCTCGGCAATGATCTGCAGATCCAGGGCCTTGCCCAGGGCAATGACCGCCTCCGTAATGGCCATGTCATTTGGGTCGTGGGGGATATCCCGGACGAAGGACTGGTCGATCTTGAGTTTGTCGATGGGCAGCAGCTTCAGGTAACTCATGGATGAGTAGCCTGTACCGAAATCATCGATGGATATCCGAACCCCGAGTACGCGTAGTGCCTCCAGCTGCTGAATCGCATGCTCGGTGTTCTGCATGATGAAGCTCTCTGTTACTTCAAGTTCCAGCCGGCTTGGAGCCAGTCCTGTTTTCTCCAATGTCTCCTTCACCCTGTCCACGAAATCACTCTGTTGCAGCTGGGGCAGGGCGATATTCACCGAGACGCGTCCATAGTCGAGACCCGCTGTAATCCAGCGGACGCCCTGGGCGCAGGCGGTATCAAGCACCCAGTCGCCGATTTCAAGTATCAGGCCGTTTTCCTCCGCCAGGGGTATGAATTTGTTGGGCAGAACTTCGCCGATTTCCGGGTGGTTCCAGCGAATCAACGCCTCGGCGCCGATCAGTTTGCCGCTTTGTATATCCACCTGGGGCTGGTAGAGCAGGTGAAACTCGTGGTTGGTCAGGGCCACCCGCAAAGCGGTCTCCATGACTACCCGCTCGAAAGCGATGCTCGTCATCTCCTGGTTGTAGAACTGGTAGGTGTTTCTTCCCTCGTCCTTTGCGCGATACATTGCGGCGTCCGCATTACGCAACAGGGATGCGACATTCTCTCCATTGGCAGGGTAGAGGCTGATACCCACACTGGCCGTGATGCGGATCTCATGCTCATCCAACATGAACGGATGGTTGAAGATGGTCATGATCTTCTCAACGGTAATCGCGGTATTCTCGGCGTTCTCAATATCCTCCAGCAGAATCACAAACTCATCACCGCTGATTCTGGCCACGATGTCATCCACCCTGACGGTGTCCTTCAATCTGTCCGCCAACTGCTCCAGCAGCTGGTCTCCAGCCTTGTGGCCGAGACTGTCATTGATGTTCTTGAACCGGTCCAGGTCCATGAAAAGCACTGCGAAGACGGAGTTGTTCCTCTTGGCATGCTTGATTGTCTGTTCCAGGTGGGAGTTGAAGAGCAGCCGGTTGGGCAGGTCGGTCAGGGGGTCATGGTGGGCGAGGTGGTCAAGCTCCTCTTCCGAGCGTTTTATCGATGTGATGTCCGAGAAGACGCCGATATAGTTGGTAATGGTGCCCTTGCTGTCGGATATGCTGCTGATATTGAGCCACTCAGGATAGACTTCACCACTCTTGCGGCGGTTCCAGATCTCCCCCCTCCATTGTCCGGTTTTGCTCAGGATGCCCCAGAGTTCGTTGTAGAACTCTGCATCGTGCCTGCCTGAATGTAATATCCGGGGGTTCTGGCCGATGATATCTTCCCGTGAATAACCGGTTATGTTCTCAAAAGCGTTGTTCACATCCACGATATCGCCATTGGGCTCGGTGATGATCACTCCCTCCAGGGTACTCTGGAAGATGGTCGCCGACTGGCGCAGCTTCTCCACTGTTCTGCTGCGCTCGATCGCGATACTGGCTATCTGGGCCATGGTCTCGATCACCATAACCTCGTGGGCATCAGGTCTGGATGGCTGGTGGTGATAGAGTACGAAGGTACCGATGACCTTTTTTGCCGAGTCGAATATGGGCTCGGACCAGCAGGCAGCGAAACCATATTTCTCCCCAAGGTCACTGAAATCTGCCCACAGGGGGTCGGTTTTCACATTTTCGACGATCACCCGTTCGTTGTTATTGGCTGCTGTACCGCACGAACCGATGCCAGGACCGGTCTGCAGGCCGTCGATCAAGTCGGTATAGGCCCCTGGCAGGCTGGGGGCTGAACCGTGACGGAGCGTATTGCCCTCGAGTAAAAGAATCGACCCCATCAGATCTGTTGTCTGGCTCTCCGCCAATAGAACGATATCATCCAGAATCTCCTTAAGCTGGGCTTTTCCCCGGGATATACGCTCTAAAATTATCTTTTCCTGTGATTGAAACAGCTCAACCTGCTTTCTCTCCTTAATTTCTGACACCAGTGCCTGGTTGTTCTCCTTGAGCTGTTCTGTCCTTTTCTCGATGAGTGTTTCGCGTTGATCTATTTCCTGATTCAACCTGGCGATCAGGGATTGGTTTTCAGATTGAAGCTGAATCGCTCTCAATGTGTTGCGGTTGGCATTGCGGGTGAACAGTGTGGTCATCACCAGGTAGATCAACAGGGCCAGGATCAGCCATCTGTACAGCTCATCCTCAAATAGAAACAGGGTAAAGCCCAGCATCAGGGCCTGGGGATAGGTGTAGACCAAAAAAGCGCGGATTGAGATGTTGAGAATTGGCACTGCCGACCCGATGATGCCGAACACCAGCATGAAGAGGGCGATGGTGACCACTTGGTCATTGGCCTGGTAGATGAGCGGGTAGATAATGCTCCATGATATGCCGACCAGGGCGCATGCCGTGATGTATAGGTTGAGCCAGGTCGTGTCGGGGGCCATTTCAGGCCTTTTGGTACGGAGGTACCACAGGGTCAGTCGAATCAGTGCACTGATGTACAGGGCCGCGGTCCAGTAGCCGATGACTTGGTCGTCCACCCTGGAGGTGAGCACGAAGTAGAAGAGGGTGGAGATGACAATTACCGTGATATTGGAAATCGGGGCCTGCATATAGATGATGCGTGCCTGTTCCGATCTGATGTAGTCGGTCTCCTGCTCTGATTGGGATACGAGCAGGTTGTTGTCTGGGTTTCCCATATTCCCGTCAGTCCGTTCTGTTTACCCAAAGCACAGTGATTGATCAGCTGATTTGGATCAGGCTCCTCAGGTAAATATAGCAGTCGTGCGGATTTCGGTTTGGGAGAAAACCTTTTAATTCCATCGTGTTGCCGGGGGTAATCCAGCTTCAGTCATTAACATCGTAGCCTGCTTGAAAAGATGGATGCCGGCTCTCGCGATTGATGCAGGCGGGCCTATTTGGCCGCGAAGAGAAACTGCAGGAATGTTTCTGCGTCTTTTGGCCCGCTTCTGCTAAAATGGCCGTTTTTTCCGGTTCACCAGACAAACACTGAGAAAATGACCATTCGTACCCGATTTGCACCCAGCCCCACCGGCTACCTTCACGTAGGCGGCGCCCGCACCGCACTCTTTTCATGGCTCTTCGCCCGCAAGCACGGGGGGTTGTTTGTCCTTCGTATTGAAGATACCGACCTTGAACGCTCAACCGCCGAGTCGGTCAACGCCATTCTTGAGGGGATGACCTGGCTTGGACTGGAGTACGACGAAGGTCCCTTCTACCAGACCAAACGTTTTGATCGCTACAACGAGGTGATCGACGAGTTGATGGACAAGGGCCTGGCCTACCGCTGCAACTGCTCCAAGGAGCGGCTGGATGACCTGCGCGAGACCGCCATGGCGAACAAGCAGAAGCCCAGGTATGACGGCCACTGCCGCGGAAAGCAGATTGATCCCAACGAACCCCACGTGATCCGCTTCAGCAATCCTGTCGACGGCTCCGTGGTGGTGGACGACATGGTGCGGGGCAGGGTGGTATTCAACAATGAAGAGCTGGATGACCTGATCATCCGTCGTACCGACGGCTCTCCTACATACAACCTGACCGTGGTGGTTGACGATCACGATATGGGCATCAACCACGTGGTGCGTGGAGATGACCACATCAACAACACCCCCCGCCAGATCAATATTTTCCAGGCCATGGGCTGGGAACTGCCAAAATTTGCCCACTTGCCGATGATTCTCGGCGACGACGGGGCCCGCCTCTCAAAGCGCCATGGCGCGGTGAGCGTGATGCAGTACATGGAGGATGGTTACCTTCCCGAGGCCCTGCTCAACTACCTGGTGCGCCTGGGCTGGTCCCACGGTGACCAGGAGGTGTTCAGCACCGAGGAGATGATCCAGCTTTTTGATGTGGAAGATGTCAACAAGGGCGCCTCCAGCTTCAATACCGAGAAACTGATGTGGCTGAACCAGCACTACATCAAGGAGAGCGATCCCCTGCATATTGCCCACCTGCTGAGCCCACACATGGGGCGCTTGGGAATCGATCCCACTGAAGGTCCCGACCTGGTGGAAGTGGTCAAGGCCCAGCAGGAGCGTGCCAAGACCCTGGTTGAGATGGCCGAGATCAGCGCCTTCTTCTACAGGGACTTCGAAGCCTTTGACGAGACCGCCGCCAAGAAGAACCTGCGCCCCGTGGCCCGTGAGCCCCTGGAGCGGATGCGGGCGGCCCTGGAAGCCCAGGATGAGTGGAGTGGTGAGGCGCTGCACAAGCTGGTGCAGGATGTCTCCGAAGAGCTGGAGCTGAAGATGGGAAAGGTTGCCCAGCCCCTGCGGGTGGCCGTGGTTGGTCGTGCCGCGTCCCCCGGCATCGATGTGACCCTTGAACTGGTAGGCAAAGAAGCCTGCCTGCGGCGTATCGACATGGCCCTGGAGTTTATCACCCGGCGCGAAGCGTCGGCCTGATTTGAATATTGAATGCCGGGTTCGCGCCAAGGCGTAGCCAGCACTCTTCCTTATTTCACTTTACTGACTAGTGGAACATGAGCAATAACGAAAACACAGCACCGACAAACTTCATCCGCCAAATCATCGATGAAGACCAGAAGAGCGGTAAGCACGGTGGCAAGGTCCACACCCGCTTCCCGCCCGAGCCCAATGGATTCCTGCATATTGGCCACGCCAAGTCCATCTGCCTCAATTTCGGCATTGCCAGGGATTATGAGGGAGGGCTGTGCAACCTGCGTTTCGACGACACCAATCCCCACAAGGAGAACCTGGAGTACGTCAATGCCATCCAGGAGGATGTGCGCTGGCTGGGATTCGACTGGGATGACCGGCTCTATTACGCCTCTGACTACTTTCAGCAGTTGCACGATTTTGCCGTTGAGCTGATCAAAAACGGCAAGGCCTACGTGTGTGATCTCAATGCAGAGGAGACCCGGGAGTACCGTGGAACCCTGACCGAACCGGGCCGTCCAAGCCCCTTTCGGGACCGTACCGTGGAAGAGAACCTGGATCTGTTTGCCCGCATGAAGGCAGGCGAGTTTGAGGATGGTGCCCGTGTGCTTCGCGCCAGGATCGACATGGCATCCCCCAACATGAACATGCGCGACCCAACCCTCTACCGTATCCGCCATGGCGTGGTTCATCACCAGACAGGGGAGGAGTGGTGCATCTACCCGATGTACGACTTCACCCATCCCATCTCCGATGCCCTGGAGGGGATCACCCACTCCCTCTGCACACTGGAGTTCGAGGACCACCGCCCGCTCTACGACTGGGCTCTGGACAATATCAGTATCAGTTGCCACCCACAGCAGATCGAGTTCTCCCGGCTCAATCTCGAGTACACCGTGGTCAGCAAGCGCAAGCTCACCCAGCTGGTGGATGAGGGGCATGTCACAGGCTGGGATGATCCCCGCATGCCCACCATCGCCGGACTCAGGCGCCGGGGCTATACCCCCGGGTCGATCCGCACCTTCTGTGACCGCATCGGCGTCACCAAGTCCGACAACTCGGTGGAGATCGGCATGCTCGAGGCCTGCATCCGCGAAGACCTCGACAGCAATGCACCCCGGGCTCTCGCAGTGCTGAATCCGCTGAAAGTGGTAATCGAAAACTATCCCGAGGGCGAGGTGGAACATCTGACTGCCGCAAACCACCCCAAGGATGAGTCCAAGGGGAGCCGCACGGTCCCCCTGACCCGTGAAATCTATATCGACAAGGCGGATTTCCGGGAAGAGGCCAACAAGAAATACAAACGCCTGGTGTCGGGAGGCGAGGTGCGTCTGCGCAACGCCTACGTGATCAAGGCCGAGCAGGTGATCAAGGACGAGCAAGGCGAGATCATTGAACTACGCTGCAGCTACGATCCTGAGACCCTGGGCGCCAACCCCGTTGGGCGCAAGGTGCGCGGCGTGATCCACTGGGTTTCAGCCAGTGAGGGTTTGCCGGCGGAGATCCGTCTCTATGATCGCCTGTTCAGCCACCCGAATCCCGATGGTGACAAGGAGGTGGAATCCTTCCTGGAGCACACCAATCCCGACTCCCTGCTGACCCTCAGCCAGGCGATGGTCGAACCCAGCCTGAAGGATGCAAAACCCGGTGACAGGTTCCAGTTTGAGAGGGAAGGGTACTTCACCATGGACAAGGACTCCACGGTGGATCGCCTGGTGTTCAACCGAACCGTGACCCTGCGTGACTCCTGGGCAAAAATCGAGCAGCAGTCGAAAAAATAACCGCCTTAAAATGGGTATGGACAAAGGCCGTAAGCTCCACTAATATACGCGCCTCGTTTGGGGCCATAGCTCAGCTGGGAGAGCGCTACACTGGCAGTGTCGAGGTCGGCGGTTCGATCCCGCCTGGCTCCACCAAACAAGCGAAGAGAGGAACTCTTTGCTGAACCGCAAGGTTCAAAAGTGAAACGGAGAAAATGTTCTGTCCCGTTCGTCTAGAGGCCTAGGACACCGCCCTTTCACGGCGGTAACAGGGGTTCGACTCCCCTACGGGACGCCATACAGAAAAGCCCGATCAGTCAATCTGGTCGGGCTTTTTCTTTTTATTTCAGCCCGTAGGTCGGCCTTCAGGCCGACATGTCGGACTAAAGTCCGACCTACAGCATGGGTATGGGCTCGATCTGGCGGACAAGCTATCCCATCCGGCCAGGTCAGCCCTTCTGATCGGGCTTTTTCGTTTTTATTCAGCCCGACATGTCGGACTAAAGTCCGACCTACAGCATGGGTATGGACTTGACCGGGGGACAAGCTATCTCATCCTGCCCGATCAGCCCTTCTGATCGGGCTTTTTCGTTTTTATTCAGCCCGTAGGTCGGCCTTCAGGCCGACATGTCGGACTAAAGTCCGACCTACAGCATGGGTATGGACTCGATCTGGCGGACAAGCTATCCCATCCGGCCAGGTCAGCCCTTCTGATCGGGCTTTTTCGTTTTTATTCAGCCCGACATGTCGGACTAAAGTCCGACCTACAGCATGGGTATGGACTTGACCGGGGGACAAGCTATCTCATCTTGCCCGATCAGCCCTTCTGATCGGGCTTTTTCGTTTTTATTCAGCCCGTAGGTCGGCCTTCAGGCCGACATGTCGGACTAAAGTCCAACCTACAGCATGGGTATGGACTCGATCCGGCGGGCAAGCTATCCCATCCAGCCAGGTCAGCACCTGATTATTCAGGATAAAGCTCTGGACAAACAGGGACTTCTACTTTAATATTCGCGCCTCGTTTGGGGCCATAGCTCAGCTGGGAGAGCGCTACACTGGCAGTGTCGAGGTCGGCGGTTCGATCCCGCCTGGCTCCACCAAACAAGCTAAGAGAGGAACTCTTTGCTGAACCGCAAGGTTCAAAATTGAAACGGAGAAAATGTTCTGTCCCGTTCGTCTAGAGGCCTAGGACACCGCCCTTTCACGGCGGTAACAGGGGTTCGACTCCCCTACGGGACGCCATACAGAAAAGCCCGATCAGTCAATCTGGTCGGGCTTTTTCGTTTTTATTCAGCCCGTAGGTCGGCCTTCAGGCCGACATGTCGGACTAAAGTCCGACCTACAGTCCGGTAAATAGGTTCATTCCGGGCAGGCCTCCGAGGTATACCATCCATTCAGGTCAGCCCTGATTATTCAGGATAAAGTGCCGGCCTGGCCAGTTGTTCATCGACTGCGAATGTCCACTGAACATTCGGTTCGATTCACCCTACGGGACGCCATACTGTCCCGGGGAGATGAGTCCAATTTGTGTCAGACGCAATTCAGTTAATTTGATGGGCTGCTGACGACTATGAAAAGACATTCTTCCAGGACACGACTCGCTGCCTTTGGCCTGATGGCGAAAGTTGGATTCCTTCAGCCGTCATTGTTCGCTTACACTATCCATGCTATGAGTTGATACGGGGCCGGCAACAGGTCGGGATATTAAGTCTATGGATTTTGAATGGGTTGCGATAGCGCTTGGTGATGTCGCCTGGATCTCCCTGGCCTTTGCCCTGGGCTTTGGTGCACGGCTGATCAGTCTGCCGCCCCTGGTGGGATTTATTGCCACCGGCTTCGTACTGAACTATCTGGGCATCGCCAGCGGCGAGGTGCTGCAGAAGTTAGCTGACCTGGGCATTACCCTTTTACTGTTTACCGTCGGACTCAAGATGAACCTGAAGATGCTGCTGCGTCCACAGGTGTGGGCGGTGACCGGTCTGCATATTGGCCTGGTGATTGCGATCTTTGGTCTGGGTATCTTCGTGCTCGCCTTGATCGGCACCCCCCTGTTTTTGGGCCTGGATTTAAAACTGGCCTTGATGTTGGCCTTCGCCCTCAGCTTCTCCAGCACTGTGTTCGTGGTCAAGGTGCTGGAAGAAAAGGGCGAGATGAAGTCACTGCATGGACGGATCGCAATCAGCATCCTGGTGATGCAGGACTTGGCCGCAGTAATGTTTCTGGCCGCCTCCACCGGCAAGCTGCCATCATCCTGGGCCCTGCTGCTGATCCTGTTGATTCCCATACGCCCCCTGTTTCATCTGCTGCTACAACGTACCGGCCACGGTGAACTGCTGGTCCTGTACGGTTTGGTGCTAGCCTTGGGCGGGGCCGAGTTGTTCGAAATGGGCGGTGTGAAAGACGATCTGGGCGCACTGATAATGGGCCTGCTGATCTCCACACACCCCAAGGCTGCAGAAATGGCCAAGACCATGCTGAACTTCAAGGACCTGTTTCTAGTGGGCTTCTTTCTCTCTATCGGCATGACTGGTCAGCTCTCACTGGAGGCCCTTGTGATCGGCCTGCTCCTGGTGCCCTTCGTGTTTATCAAGTCAGCCCTGTTTTATCGTCTGATGACATACTTCAAACTGCGGGCACGTACCTCTTTGCTGGCGACGCTCAAGCTAAGCAACTACAGTGAGTTCGGTCTGATTGTGGTCGCTATCGGTGTGGCCAACGGCTGGATGGAGGCGGAGTGGCTGGTGGTCATGGCTATTGCCCTGTCCCTCTCTTTCGTTGTGGCTGCACCCCTGAGCAGCCGGGACGACAAGATCTACAGCAGCTACCGTCCCTTCTGGTTGAGGTATCAGTGCGAGGAGCGCTTACCGGACGACCAACTGCTGGATACCCGAAACGCTACCATTGCCATATTCGGCATGGGTAGGGTGGGAACCGGTGCCTACGACAAGATGCAAGAACTGCATGGTGACACCGTGATGGGGGTCGATTTCGATGCCGAGCGGGTCAGGCAGCACCGGAAGGAAGGACGCAACGTGATGCGCGGTACCCCCAGCGATGGGGACTTCTGGGAGAAGGTGCACAATGATCACAGCATCGAGTTGGTGATGTTGGCGCTGCCGAACCTGACGGCTAACCTGGATGCCTTGGAGCAGTTGAGCGAGATCGGTTTTTCAGGGCGTATTGCCGCTACTGCACGCTATCCGGATGAGGCGGTAGCTCTCCGCAAGGCTGGTGCAACCGCGGTGTTCAACATCTACGCCGAGGCTGGTGCAGGTTTTGCCGGCCACGTTGAAGCGACTTAATGGGGTTGATGAAAACCACGAGATGAATGGCCCGCTAGTGGTTGGTCCAGCGAACATTCGGTTCGGCCCACCCTACGGGACGCCATATAGAAAAGCCCGATCAGTCACGCTGACCGGGCTTTTTCTTTGCCTGGATTTTCCTATAGGATCCAAATGCAGGCAGGTGCCTCGACGGTCTCAGTGGCCAAGCAGGCATTGAAGTGACGAAGAGAACGGGATTAGAGAAGATATGGCTCGATATTGGGGAGATTTTGCGACGCTGGTACTGTTTCTATATGTGTCAATTCATTCAACTTCCATATATGCCAAAGTTGATGAAACCCTGTTGGAGAAAAAGGTCGTAGGGCAGGGGGCCGGTCTTCTTCTGCTCAGTGAAACAGCCCGGGAGTTTCGTTACCAGGCTCTTTCCAACTACCGGACCATCATCAGGGAACGTGGTGAAAAGGAGGCTGAGAAGCTGCGCAAGTGTCGCCAGAACTACCTGCTGGGAATCGCTCAGTTCGACTGTTTCTCCGCTGCTTTTCTACCCGCGTATATGCGCAACCAGTTGCAGACGGAGATGCTTGACGGCGCAGGTATTTACATAAGGGAGATACGCCAGCCGCTACTGCAACTGCTCGGCTCGACACTTGTTGAAACGCCACCGCAAGCCATATCAGATATCGCCCAGGTTGTTCGTGTCTGGCGAAGATATCAAATCACCACTGACACTGAGCAGCCGACCAGACTTGGACAGTCGGCCGTGAGGTGGAATCCCAATGATCTCCTGGGCAGGCTCTATCTTCTCAATTATAAAGTGAGATTGGCCGCAGCCATTGAGCTGTTTGATACCTACGAGCTGGTGCTGAGTAAATACCTGTTTGATGACGAGATGCGCAAGGCATTGCGCTACATGGATAAGAGCGACCAGGAGATTGGTGAGGCGCTGCTGGATATATGGGAGAGCGTAGAGGACGGTTCCCTGTTAAATGAACTGGCTGCTGCCATCAGGTTCTATGACTCGATGGCTGGGCAGTTGCCGGGGCGCTCCAGGCCTGAGGTGTTGAGTGCAACTGCCGCGGATCTGGAAGAGGCGCTGGATAGACATATTCACAGTTCTGTTGCTTATCAATATGTTCACAGAAATCCTGGTAAGCTGCTGAACCGCAACGGCCTGGCGCGGTGGTGGAACAGCAACCTGGACCTGGTTAAATCCCTGGCCAGGGAGAGCCTGCACAGCGTGAGCGCGGTTGTTGGAAATACGCTTGGTCGGGCCCAGTGCCGCCAGGGTCTGCTCCATCAGGTCTATGTGCAAAAGCCAGACGAAATATCGGTATTGGAAAGCAGAATGAAAGCTGGCGACATTCTGTTGGAAAAGACGCCGTTTCGGATGACAGACAACTTTATTCCGGGACATTATGGCCATGTGGCTATATGGCTCGGAAGCCGGAAGGAGTTGCAGCAGCTTGGTGTCTGGGCGCTGTTGCCCGATCTGCACCGGGAGTTGGTGCAATACCATAACTTTCCGGAATCACCCACTTTGCAGGAACTGGTGGATGACGGTTTCCGGATTGTTGAGGCGCTGAGGGATGGTGTTCAGCTCAATAGTCTTGAGCATTTTATTGACATCGACGACCTGGCAGTGATTCGCCCCCGGGGATGCATGAGTGAAAACACTGCAAACGATCCCAACCTGAGCGGCTGTTTCACCCGTGAAGAGCTTCGCCAGGCGGTGATAAACAGCATCCGCCAGTTGGGGAAGTCCTATGATTTTGCTTTCGACGTCTACACCAAGGACAAGATCGTATGCTCGGAACTGGCCTACCAGGCCTATACTGAACTGGAGTTTGATATAACCCCGTCTCTTGGCTCAATGGCCTCCATAAGTCCCGACCAGGTGGCAGTAAAAGCTGATGGAGATGAATCAGGAAAAGAGGGACCCGACGCGTTTTATCCAGCGGTAGTTATACACAATGGCACCGACATACAGGGCAGTGAACAGCAGTTGAAGCAGGTGTTCAGAAAACTCCTGGATGCCAGCGACGAGAGTTACGCCTGGGTCTATCGAAACACCTCTGCGAGCCCTGTTCCACCCTGTCCTGTCGATGAGCAGAGGGATCCTATCGAAACCCTGCTCAGTTACTGATACTTCTTCGCTTTATGTCCCAGGACTCGAGAGTTTTTCATTACAGGTGACTGGCTGTCGAATTGAGATTGATCAAGGCTGCTCAATGGGCCGGGTGATGGAATAGCCTGGTTACTCTCTACGCAAAAGATAATCGCCCGAGGTCACTCATGGACAAACCTATCAATCTCTTCATTGCACTTCTCTTTCTAACGGGAAGTGTCGTGGCTGCTGACAGCGAGCGTGCACAGGAGATCGTCGAGCAGAAATGCCACATGTGCCATGGCAAGGATGGAGAGGGCTCCAGTGCCATATATCCCAGGCTTGCCGGTCAGCATGCCGGCTACATTGCCAAACAGCTGGGGGATTTTAAAAGCGGACGCCGCAAGGGCACCATGAACGAGATGGCTGCAGATCTGTCCGAAGAAGAGATGATGGCCCTGGGTGAATTCTTCTCGTCCAAGCCGGCAAAGGTCCACCGGGTAAGGGACAAGGCATTCTCAGCTGTTGGCTCTTACCTTTACCACAAGGGCAATAAATACTCAGGAGTTGCCGCCTGTAAATCCTGCCATGGTGAAGATGGTAAGGGCACCGACCAACTGCCTCGTCTCGCAGGCCAGCATAAACGTTATGTAATGAGTCAGCTGCAGGAGTTCAACCGGCGGACCCGTACGAACGACAACGCCATCATGCACTCCATCGCTTCAAAACTGACTGAGTTCGAGATCAACGCCCTGGCGCTCTACATCAGCGGGATGGAGTAGTCTCTCCTGCGACTCATACGCAACAGGAAAACACTTCTTAATAACCCCTTTAATTATAAGTAAAAATGATGGGTGGATGGGGCTTTTCAAGCTCCAGCAGGGGTATCAATTAAGTGTCCTAATGAGAAATAAAAGTGTGATGTAATTCACATTTTCGTGGTATATGCTCAACCCACGAAGGCGTGGAAAGTTCATGCGGCGTTGTGCTGGGTGGCTCCGATTGTGGCTGCATCCGGTGCCGGGTTCAGTGGTATTGACCGGGTGCTTGGACGTGAAATGAGCATTACAAAATCATCTCCCGCTGCCTTACCAGGTGGGGGGTGTTTGCGTTTTGGATTTGTTTGTTCAGGTTACATGGAAGAGTCTCCATTGTCGTTGAACGCACGCATCTCATACAGGTTTATGGATTGGGCAGTGAGACGTATCAAGATGTCAATAACAACAAGCTCCTTGCGTTCCGTTATTTTTGCCACCCCCTTGCTGGCTCTGTGCAGCGCACAGGTTTCTGCAGCAGATTTAATCGATATATATAAGGTAGCACGCGACGCCGACCCCCAGTTCAGGGCTGCGGATTACGACCACCAGGCCTCCCGTGAACTGTTGACCCAGGCCAAGAGTGGCTACAGACCCTCCATCGATCTGAGTTACGATAAAAGTGAAACTAAACAAAAGATTCTGGAAACAGAAAATCCCCTGTTTACTGAAGGTGAAACCCAATTTCCCACTTCCGTTCTTACTCTGTCGCTCACTCAGCCCGTTTTCCGCTACGACAACTACCTGCGAATAGACCAGGCACGGTCTGAGCTCAAGCAGGCCGATGCAGAACTTGTAATGGCCGAGCAGGATCTCATGCTGCGCACAGCAGAAAACTACATCAACGCCCTTATCGCAGAAAACGACCTCGAATATCTGAAGGCAGAGCAGTCTGCTGTTGATAAGCAGCTACAGTTGGCCAAGGGGAGAGAGAAGGCGAAACTGGGCCGCATGTCGGACAGTCTTGAGGCCGAGGCCAGGTTGGCATCTGTGGTTGCAGATTACACCGGCGCCGAAGTCGAACAGCGCGACGCCTACGAGGCCCTGGCTGAGATGACAGGCGAGTATCCCTCATCGCTGGACCGGTTGAAGGCCGAGTTTCCTTTGACTACACCGGCACCTTTCGATGTGGATCATTGGGTTGATGCTGCAATCAGGCAGAATTGGGAGCTCGAAGCGCAACGCCAGGCCCTTGTGGTCTCCCGGGAAGAGGTCAAGCGGCAGAATGCAGGCCACTACCCAACCCTCGATCTCAAGTACCAGGACTCAATCAACGATACGGGCGGAACCATGTTCGGTGGCGGCAGCAAGGTTCGCAGCCGGGAGATGATGCTCAGCTTCAATCTGCCCCTGTACAAAGGCGGGTCCGTCAGTTCCAAAAAGCGGGAAGCGGCGCTCAATCACGAGAGTCAACGTGAGGAGCTTGTTCGGCTCTCGAGGAAAGTGAAACGCGAAGCCCAGAGAACATTCCTGGATATCACCAATGCCATCGAACGTATCAACGCCCTGGACAAAGAGGTCAAGGCCCAGGACGAGGTGCTCAAGCTGAAACGTGCAGGTTATGAAGCGGCTCTCTATACGAACCTTGCGGTTTTGGACGCCGAACGGGACCTGTTTTCGGCAAAAAGAGATTACACCCGCGCACGCTACGAGTTCGTACTCAACGGGCTGAGACTGAAAGCGGTGGTGGGTACCTTGAGTGAAGATGATCTTGTGGACGTAAATAACTGGCTGACACCAGGCAGTACGGTCACTTTCAGAAACTCTGTGGACGGCGGAATTTCGTCTGTCTCTGAAAGTGCCGAAAACCCTATAGCGTCGGACTATGCACTTTCGTTCAAGTTGAATGAAGAGCGTGCAGAATAGGGTAAGTATATAAAAATATATTACATAGCCGTGAGTTGTTAGTTTGATGGGGTAGAGCAGTATAACCGGTAGTAAACGGCAACATAATGAGCAGAAAGAAAAAAAGCAGGAAGCTACGCAAGGCTGCATTGCCACGGCGTAAACTTTCGCTCGAGACACTGGAGCAGCGGTTGTTGCTTTCGGCTGACTTTGTCTTTCTGAATGATGCCCAACAAGACGTTTTACTTCCTGATCAGACCGAAATCTCTCCTGAATTCCAAGCCACCAATCTAACTCTGCCCGCAGACAGTACCTACTTCGACCCACAGGCAGTGGTCGATACCAGCCTTGCAGGCTCCTACCAGGAAGCTGTCAACGGACTCCAGGAGAAGAGTTCCAGAACAGAACTGCTGATTATTGATTCCGCTGTACCGGAATATGAGTCACTGCTCCATCGCATCATGCCCGACCGGGGTGAAGATGCCGAGCTCAAGACCTATGTGCTTGATGCCGACCGGGATGGTCTGGAGCAGATCTCGGAGATACTCGCACAATACCAGGATCTCTCAGCTGTACATCTCATCTCCCATGCAGACGACGGAGTACTGCGTTTTGGCGATCAATTGCTGGACAGCCAATCAGTTGAGGACAATGCCGAACTGTTGAAGGGGTGGGGAGACTCCCTGAGCGAGAATGGCGACATCCTGCTCTACGGCTGCAATCTCGCAGAGGGTGAACTGGGTATCGGTTTCGTCGAGACACTGGCAGCACACACCGGGGCCGATATTGCCGCCTCCACCGATGCGACAGGCAGCCCTGGCCAGGGCGGTGACTGGTCGCTTGAGTTCAATACTGGAATCATTGAAAGCGACAGCCTGGCATTTACCGGCTACTCACACCTGTTGGCCGATGTCTACGGCACTGGGGCGGCAGATACCCTGAGCGGCAATGCAGGTACTAATGACAGTCTCGTCGGAATGGGCGGTGACGATGTTTACCGCTTCCAGGATGGCTGGGGAAATGACGCCGTCGTAGAGAACCCGGCAGAGGGTATCGATACCCTGGATTTCTCCCAGGTATCGGCCGATCTCACTTTCACCATCCATGCCAGTGGGCGTGTTTCTGTCACAGACGGAACCAACTCGGTGAACCAGGTCGCCAACATCGAGAATCTCATCGGCGGTTCGGGTGACAATCGCTTTGTATTCGAAAACGGTGCCTCGCTGGCCGGTCTTATCGACGCCACGGCCGGCAGGAGCAACACCCTTGACTATTCAGCCTGGAACAGCAGCGTCAATGTCGATCTTCGTTCCGGGAGAGCGACAGGCGTCGGAACCGGGCTGGCACCCACAGATTCGCGGTCCTTTGTAGTCAATATTCAGAACATTATCGGCGGTTCGGCAAGTGACACCCTGATCGGTGACGACACGGATAACCTGCTTGCCGGTGGCGGTGGCGTCAATACCCTGGACGGCGGCTCAGGTGCTGATACCTACGTGCTGTCATCCAATTGGTACGCTGACACTATTGTTGAAAACGGCGGTACAGATACACTGGATCTCTCCGGGATTTCAGAGAATCTCACATTCACGGTTGGTGCGGCATCGGTAGCCGTTTCCGGTAATGTGGGCCATAACAAGACGCTGACGGAAATTGAAAACATAATCGGTGGCGCAGGGAATGACCGCTACCTGTTCCAGCCTGGATGGATGGACGTCACTATCAGCGAGCTTGACGGCAAGGGCAGCGACACCCTCGATCTGTCTGCGCTCTCCACGGCGATCAACTTCACCGTTCATGCCGGCGGAGAGGTGAGTGTCTCGACACTGGAGGTCAGTGGCGAGCGGGTCTTGAACAAGGTGCCGGGCATTGAGCATCTTATCGGTGGCTCCGGTGATGACCTCGTTCGGATCGAAGACCAGGCCACAGTCAGTGGCAGCATCGATGCCGGCGGTGGCACCAATATGCTCGACCTGCAGGACTACACCACCAATGTGGAGGTGAATATCCCTGTTGGCCGTGCCACTGTTCAACTCGATACCGGCGCATACGTGGATACCGCCATCAGCGGTTTTACCAACGTGCGTGGCGGACAGGGCGATGACCGGCTGTATGGCAATGCCGGCAATAACCGTCTGGATGGTTCCCTGGGTGACGATTATCTGTGGGGCGGTTCGGGCGACGATATCCTGCTGGGTGGAGAGGGGAATGATACCCTTCACGGCGGCGCCGGTTTCAACACCCTGGATGGAGGTGCCGGCGTTCACGACATGATCTCCTATGCCGGCGACAGCATCTCAGTCGAAGTCGATCTCAACAACTTCTATGCCTTTCATGGCTATATCATTATTGAGGGCATTCCCTATACCGATCTCCTTTCCAATGTCGAGGATGTGGAAGGCACCAGTCATGACGATACACTGACCGGCGATGCCCAGGCCAACCGACTTATCGGTGGTGCCGGAGACGATCTTCTGAACGGCGGTGCCGGAGAGGATACGTTCAACGGTGGGCTCGGTATCGATACCGTCACTTACGAAAACGACCCGCACGACGTTACCGTCAATTTGACAACCGGTGAGGCCATTGACGGCACCGGCGTAACAGACACACTCACCGGTGTTGAGAACCTTGTCGGCTCGGATCATGACGACACCCTGATCGGTGATGTCGGTATCAACGTGCTCAACGGCGGCAGTGGAAACGATATCCTCGAAGGGAAGGGTGGCGCAGATACCTATGTCTTCGAAGATAACTGGCTGGATGACGTGGTTATCGCACTCGATGACGGCGCGATCAGTACACTCGACTTTTCACAGGTCACGACAGAACTGTTTTTCACCCTGCATGCTGACGGCACGGTGTCGGTGCAGGATGGCGAAAATCCCCTGAAGGGGGATGAAAATCTGCCCAGCGATGCGGGTGAAGCACCTGATGCGGTCAGCACCCTGGATCACGTCGCCAATATCAAGGCGCTGATCGGTGGTGAAGGCAGCAACACCTTTATCTTCGAAGAGGGTGCGGATTTTGCGGGTACTATCGATGGCGGTACCGGCACCAACAGCCGCCTCGACTACTCCCACTCCTATCGTGATGTTCAGGTCAATATCGCAGCTGGTACGGCAACTGGCGTTCAGTCCATAAAAAATATACATGGCGTGGTGGTTGGTGAAGGCAACTACGACCTTGTCGGCACCGTAGATGGCAGCGAGACGGTCTCCTACGAGAATGCCCAGGGCAGTGTCACGGTCGACCTGCTGAACGGCATCTTCACCAAGACCATGGCCGGCACGGATACCATCAGTGACTTCGAGAATATCGAAGGTTCCGATTTCAATGATCGGCTGATCGGTAATAACGAGGCCAATGTCATCTCCGGAGGTGCAGGCGGGGACTACATGGAAGGCCACGCTGGAGACGATACCTATAAATTCCAGGAGGGATGGGGTATCGACACCGTTGTCGAGCAGGACTTCGCGGGATTCGATACCCTCGATTTCTCCGCTGTCACCAGCAACCTGACCTTCACCATACATACCGACGGTTCGGTCTCAGTTACCGACGGCACCAATACACTTGGTCCAGTCAACAGTATCGAAAAACTGATTGACGGCAGCGGCGACGACACCTTCGTGTTTGAAGATGGTGCGACCTTCAATGGCTGGATCGGCGAAACCGATCTCTTCTTCTCACTGCTCGGCATGGACGAGGGCAGCGGCAACAACGTGCTCGACTTCTCCGCCTACACCACGCCGGTGAAGGTGGATCTCGGCATGACCATTCCGCTTGTCGGATTCAACCTGCCTGCCTTTGCCCAACAACTGGATACCGGAACCTTTATCGTTGGTGGTCTCTACAACGTGAATTCGGTGATCGGCGGCTCCGGCAACGACTATCTGCTGGGTAGCGCGGATGATGATCACATTGTCGGCGGTGCAGGAGCGGATACCATTTTCGGTCGTGATGGCGTTGATACCATCGAGGGCGGAGAGGGCAACGACTTCATCTCGGGCGGTATGGAACCGAGCGCGATGACCGCCCTGAACGCGCTGTTCGCCACCAACATTCAGTTGTTTCTCGATTATTTTGGCGAGCCGCTTGCGGATCATATTGCCAATGGCGGAACCTTCGATGAGTTCATCAGCACCCTGCTTTCAGGGGACATGGACATCGCCTCCTACGAGTCCGCCTCCGGCAGTGTCAATGTCAACCTGGGTACCCTGAGTTCCTCAGGTGCAGCCGGGTCGGATGTACTGGCCAATATCTCAAGCATCATCGGTTCGGCTTACAACGATACCCTCACCGGAGATTTTCTCAGCAACGTGCTGATGGGTGGCGCGGGCAACGACACTCTTAACGGTGGTCTAGGGTCGGATATTCTGGAAGGCGGCGAAGGTGACGATGACCTCTACGGTGGCACAGGGGTAAAGGATGTCGCCTCCTATGAGCATGCGGAATCTGGCGTAACAATCGATCTTTCGCTGGGATCCGCAGGCCAGACCAATGATGCCACCGGAACCGACAGGCTGTTCGATATCAACGGCATCACAGGGTCCGGTTTCGATGACGTGCTGCGTGGCGATGACAACAGCAACTGGATCAAGGGCGGTGCCGGAGATGACGTCATCGAAGGCCGCCTTGGACTGAACTACCTGGAAGGTGGCGAGGGGTCGGATACTGTCTCCTACGAGCATGCTGCTGCGGGTGTTCGCGTTGACCTGCGACTGATGCTCCCACAATTCACACTCGGAGCAGGCGTCGACTCGATTAATGAGATCGAGAATATCACCGGTTCAGACTACGCCGATATTCTATTCGGTAACCTGGGTGCCAATGTACTCAACGGCGGTCTCGGCGATGACCAGCTGAATGGCAAGGAGGGGGGCGATACCTACGCCTTCTCCGATGGATGGACTTCCGGTGATCAGGTCAACGATGATCTGACCGTCAACTTCGGCCTGATGCCGAGTGACGATGATGGCAGCACCGACACCCTCGACTTCTCCGGTGTCTCCACCGACCTCATATTCACGATCAACGCGGATGGTTCTGTCACGGTCACCGACGGCAGCCAGACCCTGAGCAATATCTCTGTCGTTGAAGCGATTATCGGCGGCAGCGGAAACAACACCTTCTCCTTTGCAGATGGGGCTGTTTTCGAAGGCACTATTGACGGTGGTGTGGGTGGAACCAATACCCTTGATTACACCGCCTACACCAGCGACCTGCTGGTGGATCTCCGCCTTGATGAGGAAGAGGGTAGTTTTGGAAAGGCCTCCGGTACTAACGGCGTTATCAACATTCAGAACGTGATCGGTGGCTCCGGCAACGACAGCATAACCGGCGACGACCAGGTCAATGAGCTGCATGGTCGCGGAGGGGATGACCAACTGTTCGGTGGTGAAGGCGATGACACCCTGAAGGGTGGTGCCGGCGCTGACAGCCTTTATGGCGACGACGGTGCTGACACCCTTCACGGCGGGGCCGACAACGATATCCTCGATGGCGGTGCTGGCGATGACACTCTCCACGGTAATGCAGGTGACGATGTTCTTACCGGCGGTGTCGGCAGAGACACCGCTTCTACGATGAAATCACCACCGGCGGTGTCGGTGTCAACGTCAACCTCAATATTCACAATGCACAGGATACAGGTGCCGGTGGCCAAGACACCCTGACCGAGATCGAGAACCTGACCGGTAGCGCGTTCAATGATGTACTGATCGGTGACCTGGAGGCCAATGTTCTCGAGGGCGGTGCCGGTGACGACAAGCTCTATGGCGGCAAGGAGTCCGATGTGCTGGTGGGCGGCACCGGTGACGACCTGCTTGAGGGTGGAGAGGGTTCCGATACAGCGGCCTATATGGATGCAACAGCCGGTGTCACTATCGACCTCAGGATTACCGGGCAACAGGCGGCTGGCGTAGAGGGTCAGGATACCCTGGTCAGCATTTCGAACCTGATGGGGTCCACCTATGGAGACACCCTCAGGGGCGACGAGTATGAAAACGTGCTTATCGGTGGCCAGGGTGACGACACCCTCGAGGGATTTGCCGGTAACGATGTGCTCAGTGGCAGCGAGGGTGACGATACCCTGGTTGGTGGAACAGGAAACGACTACCTGATCGGTGACCAGGGTGATGATGATCTGCAAGGCGGTGAAGGTGACGATACCCTTTACGGAACCCATGGTGATGCTGACTACGTCGGTACAGACGATGACATCCTTGATGGTGGTGCCGGCAATGACACCGTCAGCTACGAGGATGCCCTGGAGAGTGTCAGCGTCAGCCTGATACTGACAGGTAAACAGATCACCCAGGGTGGCGGTGATGATACCCTGACCGGCATTGAGAATCTGACCGGGTCTTTCTATAACGATACCTTGACCGGTAGTTCAGAGAGCAACCTGCTGGATGGCGCCGAGGGTGACGATACCCTTGTTGGTCATGCCGGTGACGACATACTGATCGGCGGTGCAGGCAGTGACACCGTTGAGTACACCACTGATCCCGGGGCCGTAGAAGTCTACATGCCCATGGGTATAGCCACAGACGGTTTCGGTGATGAGGACAGCTATTCTGAGATTGAGATCGTCAAGGGCTCCACCCACAACGATATCCTGGTCGGCGACCAAAACGACAACATACTTTATGGCGGCGGGGGCGATGACCGGCTGGTCGGTTACGGTGGCGATGATGTACTGGTCGGTGGCGCCGGTAATGACGAACTGATTGGCGGCACGGGCAGCGATACCGCCTCCTATGCGGATGCGGGGCTGGCGGTCAGCGTCGATCTCGGTTTTGTCGGTACCGACATCGATACCGCAATTGCCCAGGATACACTTAATGCCGGTATGGACAAGATGGTTGGCATTGAGAACCTGGCCGGCTCTGATTACAACGACACCCTTACCGGTAATGCTGAAGACAACGTCTTGTCAGGCGGGGCTGGCGACGACACCCTGCTGGGTCTTGGTGGTGACGACACTCTGATCGGCGGTACCGGTGACGATACCCTGAACGGTGGTGCCGGAAGTGATACCGCATCCTACAGCGACATAATTGACGATGATCCCGATGACGATAATACCAGCGGTGTCACCGTTGACCTGGGGGCAAGCGGAACAGACACCGGCCGGGCAGGATCAGACAGCTTTGTCAGTGTTGAGAATCTGACCGGGTCCGACCTCGATGACACCCTTACCGGCGACGCAGGTGCCAACATCATTCATGGTGGTGCCGGCAATGACACCCTTGATGGTGCAGCCGGTGACGACACTCTCTTCGGTGATGCCGGAGATGATCTCATCGATGGTGGTGAGGGCAGTGACACTGTCAGCTATGCCAACGCCGATGAGCGGGTCACCGTGGAACTGCACAACCAGGATGCCCAGGAGACCTCCGCGGCCGGCAGCGATACCCTGCGCAACCTTGAGAACCTGACCGGTTCGGCATTCGATGATTACCTTGCCGGTGATCACCTGGCGAATATCATCAACGGTGGCGAAGGGAACGATACCATCGATGGCTGGTTCGGTGACGACACCCTGATCGGGGGCGAGGGAAGCGATACCGCAACATGGACCAGTGCAGGCACCAGCGTAACCGCCAGCCTCGCCAGTGGTGCCGCAGCAGTGGGGCAGTATGAAAACGATACCCTCAGCGAGATGGAGAACCTTGAGGGTTCAGCCTACGACGATACCCTTATCGGCGACGTCAATGCCAACCGACTCGACGGCGGGGCAGGCAGCGACCTGTTGCAGGGTGGCGCAGGTGACGATGAGCTGGTCGGCGGCAGCGGCAACGATACTCTCGAGGGCGAGGCGGGTGACGATCTCCTGGATGGCGGGGCCGATAGCGATGTCCTGACCGGTGGTGCCGGTACCGACACGGTGACCTATGCCAATATCGAAAACGATGAATCCCAGGGGGTTGAGGTCGATCTTCGGGAAACCGGTATTCAGGACACCCGGGCATCGGGCAACGATACCCTGACCGGTGTCGAGAATCTCATCGGCACACAATACGACGATACCCTGATCGGAGATGACAACGCCAATGTTCTTGACGGTGGCATCGGTAATGATGATCTGCAGGGCTTGGGTGGTGATGACACCCTGACCGGTGGGGAAGGGGATGACTCCCTCGATGGCGGTGCCGGTGCCGATACCGCCAGCTATGCCGAGGTCATCGAAGAGGGACTGACAGTCGACCTGAGTGACACTGCGGCCCAGGACACTGTGGTTGCCGGCACGGATACCCTGGCCGGTATCGAAAATCTCATCGGTTCTGAGTTTGCCGACACCTTGACGGGTAGTCTTGGCGCCAACGTCATCCATGGTGGTGACGGCGACGATATCATCGATGGTGGGCAGGGAGACGACACCATCCAGGGCGGCGGCGGTCACGACGTACTGACCGGTGGAGATGGCATCGATACCGTCTCCTACAGTGATGCTGAAAGTGGCGTGACTGTGAATCTTGGAACCACCGAGGCCCAGAGTACACTGGGGGCCGGCAGCGATACGTTGAGCGGTTTTGAAAACCTGAACGGTTCTGCCCATGACGACGAATTGACCGGTGATGCAGGAAACAACACCCTCACCGGTGGCGAAGGCAACGACACGCTCAACGGTGGTGCAGGTAACGATGTGCTGGATGGCGGGGCAGGCCAGGACAGCGCCTCATACAGCGGCAGCTCGAGTGGTGTGAACGTCAATCTCACCCTCACCACATCACAGAATACCGTAGGGGCAGGGTGGGATACCCTCGGTGGCATCGAGAACCTGGAAGGTTCCGATCATAACGATACCCTCACCGGTGATGACAGCGACAATGTCATCCAGGGCGGTGGCGGAAATGATGTACTGAACGGTGCGGGGGGTGTAGATACCGTCTCCTACGAGGATGCTGCAGCAGCTGTCACCGTGGATATCTCAAACACTGCCCAACAGAATACCGGGGGTGCAGGACTTGATACCATCAACGGCTTCGAGAATCTGGACGGCTCGGTACACGATGACAGCCTGACCGGTGACAGCGGAAACAATACCATCCGGGGCGGATTCGGTAATGACACGCTGAACGGTGGCGACGGAGATGACATCCTCGACGGCGGCATGGGCAGCGATACCGCATCCTATGCAGGCAGCAGTGCTGGTGTCACTGTCACCCTTGCCGATGAAAACTCGCAGAACACCACGGGTGCAGGCTGGGATACCCTTACCGAAATCGAGAATCTGACCGGTTCTTCCCATCGCGACATCCTTACCGGTGACGATGCCAATAACGTACTTGACGGCGCAGCCGGAAATGACGACCTTGATGGCGCTGCAGGCGCCGATGTACTGATCGGCGGTGCCGGTAACGATGAACTTACCGGCGGTGATGGCCTCGATACCGTCTCCTATGCGGGAGCCACCGGCCCGGTCAGTGTGAACCTTGGCGATACCGCTTCCCAGAACACCGGAACAAGTACCGGTTGGGACACCCTGAACACCATCGAGAACCTGATCGGTTCTGATCACAACGATACATTGACCGGTGATGCTAACGCCAACGCCATATATGGCGGTGAAGGAGAGGATACGATCTCTGGCTTGGCCGGTAACGATCTGCTGGTCGGCGGTGAGGCGAGGGATTGGATTTACGGCGGTGCAGGCAACGATCAGCTCGAAGGCAACGCGGGCAGTGACACCATAGATGGCGGTGCCGGTCAGGATACCGCGTCCTACATGTTCGATCCGGACTTCATTACCGCCTCTCTCGTCAGTGGCAGTGTGACCGATGGACACAAGGATACAGATACCCTTTCAACCGTAGAGAATATCTACGGTACACCTTTCGACGACACAATCACCGGCGACGGCAACGCCAATGTACTCATCGGCAGCGCCGGTAACGACCTGCTGGTCGGTGGTGCAGGCGATGACACGCTTCGTGGCGGTATGGGTGACGACAGGCTGCGTGGCGAAGCTGGTGACGATGTTCTGGAGGGCGGCGCAGGTAATGATGTGGCCGATTACTCCAACGCCGGCTCTGGTGTCACAGTGAATCTTGGCGATACAGCCTCACAAAATACCGTTGGTGCCGGCTGGGACACCCTCTCCGGCATCGAAAATCTGGATGGTTCAATCCATCGCGACATCCTTACCGGTGATGCTGGCTCCAACATCATCAGGGGTGGTGATGGTAACGATGACCTCTACGGCCAGGATGGTGACGACTTTCTGGAGGGTGGCTTAGGCACCAACCTTATCGATGGTGGGGCCGGTTCTGATGCCGCCACCTACCGGGATGCTACTTCAGCGGTGGACGTCTCGCTGGCCATCACCGGACACCAGGCCACGGGTGGCGCCGGCAACGACAGCCTGGTGCGTATCGAGAACCTGATCGGTTCAGATCACAACGACACCCTCACCGGCGATGCCAATGACAATATCCTGGAAGGTGGGCTGGGCAACGATACCCTGGTTGGCGGTGGCGGCAAGGATACCGCCTCTTATGCCGAAGCGGGTGCCGGCGTTGATGTCAATCTCGGCATTGCAGGATCCCAGAACACCATAGGCGCGGGTTTGGATACCCTGACCGGTATCTCCAACCTCATCGGCTCCCGTTACAACGACAAGCTCACCGGCGATGCCAACGACAATGTAATCTACGGCGGCGAAGGCG
Organism: Sedimenticolaceae bacterium; assembly: GCA_965224515.1. Taxonomy (GTDB): domain Bacteria; phylum Pseudomonadota; class Gammaproteobacteria; order Chromatiales; family Chromatiaceae; genus Sedimenticola_A. The sequence continues at coordinate 3,345,659 of OZ245051.1, read as the reverse complement.
ATGATCAGCTGGTTGGTGGCGGCGGTAACGATGTGCTCGGTGGTGGGCCCGGCGATGATCAGTTCGACTGGTCCAATGCCGACTCGATCACCCTGACAGAAAAAGACACCTTGACCATCAGTGGCGACATACTCGCTGCCGGTGGTATCAACCTGTTCGCCTCCAAGGTGGTCATCCAGAGCGGTGTAACCCTGGCTACCCGTGCAGTGGCCAACTTTGACAATCTCCTGGACAACCCTTCCATCGCCGATTCCGGGGATATCAGCATCAACGCCCGGGATATCGTGATCGAGGATGGTGCACGGCTGCTTGCCCACGCCGTGAACCAGGGCGCCACCACCTTCGAGGCCGGCGATATCCTGGTTTATGCCAAAGACAGCCCTGACAACTGGCTGATCGATAAAGCCGTCGGCCTGTTCGGCTACTCCAGCGGGGATCTGCCTGAATTCCTCGATCCCCTGTTCTCGATCCTGCAGTTCTTCAACCCGTTCGACATGGAGGTTGCGGATATCCAGCTCACCGGCGCCCTGCTGAAGGGACACCATGTTGATATTATCGCCAATGCCGGCCGTTCCGAGCTGTTCGAGGACAAGAAGGCCAAGTTCGATGGTGCGGCCGGGGTGGATATCGATAACGACACCATCACCTTCGATACACCCCATGCGTTCGAGAGCGGTGAACGGGTGGTCTACAAGCAGGCCCGTGATTCCGATACCGGTGATCTCATTGGTGATCCGGTCGGTGGCCTGAAAGATGGTGGCAACTACTACGTGACCGTGATCGATCCCATGACCATCAAGCTCTCATCAGAGTGGTGGGCTTCGGGATTGACCGTTTATGCAACCACGCCACCGCCGGTGGATCTCGTCGCCTCAGGCGCCACCAAGAGTCACTCCCTGGCCGGACAGGCCTCTCTCTTAGGCGGCTTTGGGGGTGAAGTGAGCGATGCCTTCCTGGGCAACACGCTATCCACCATCGGCAAGCTCGATTTCCTGAATATCTTCAAGAATTTCGGTCTTTCCCTGAAGTTCTACGACATTCTTCCTGCCGCAGTCTCTATCGCATCGTCAACGATCAATATCGAGAAGGGCACCATCAGTCCCACCACCACCATCGACGCCTACGAGGTGGACATCAACGCCACCGCTCTGACCGGCGTGGACGTGGTGACCCGTATCATCCCGATCTGGTTTGGTTTCGGTTTTGCCATGCCCACCGCCAATGTCTACCTCAATGATGGCGTAACGGTGAATGCAACCGACAGCATCAGCGTTAACTCCCGGGCTGAAAGCAATGTCAGTGTCGATGTGAGTTCAGGCGCCGGCCTTCTGGGATTGGATGCTGCACTGATCGGGGCCATTGTCGATAAACTGGGCGCCAAGGACTTCTACACCAAGCTGCCCAGAATCCAGGTTGCGATTGGCGTCGGCTGGGCCAATGCGCAAACCACCATTGCCCAGGGCGCTACCCTTGATGCTGGTGGCAAAATCGGCATAGCGGCCAACCTGGTCAAGAAGCAGTCTGTGAAGGCCGGTGCAAAAGGCGAGGTGCTTGCTGTTGCATTTCCGGTCTCCTACTACCATGGCAATTCGGATGTCACCGTCCACGGCAGTGTGACGGCTGGCGGCAACATCACCGTGGCATCGGATATCAAGGCAGACGGCGGTGATTCCACCTCGGCCTCGGCCAGCAGCGGAAGCGACAGCTGGCAAACGGGTAAGGTCTGGCTCAAAGAGGGAGAAGAGAAACCTGTTACCGCCTTCACCCTCACTCTGCCGGTAGCGGTAGCGATCCACGATGTCGACAGCCGTGCCCGTATCGGTGGTCTGAAAGAGTACGACGCCAATGGCGACCGGCTGGATACGCCGACTGAGGAGGGACCGGCAGCGGTGCTCTCTGAGTCGGGCGATATCGAAATCACGGCCACAACCTCATCGGTACCCGTGCTCAGTTCGAGCAGCCTTATTACATCCATCCAGACCGATACGGCAAACACCTCCATCGGAGGGGACAAGAAGTCCTCCGCCGGTTGGGCGGGGACCTTCGGCCTCTACATGAACAGTGCCGAGGCCTATATCGGCAAGAACTCTGATGTTGATGTCAATGGCTCGCTACTTATCCAGTCCCAGACCAGTACGCCCTGGAAACAGAAATACATCGATCTGGATGCCTTCAGCGGCCCATTCGGATTCTCCAACATCCTCAAGTTCACCGGCAGCCTGGGCAAGAAACTGGATGGTTATTTTGGCGCCAAGAGCGGTCTTTTCAGTACCTGGTCATCGAGTTCCGGCCAGGCCCAGAAGTTCGCCATGCAGGGTGCCAGCAATGTGCTGGCGATAATCAATCACAGCAGCGCGTATATCGATGAGGGAGCCAAGGTCAACCAGAGGCTCGCCTATCGCTCTGCTGATCAGCATGTCAGCCTGGCCGCCAGCAGCGATGTCAGCACGGTTAACCTGTCAGGTGTCATTCCCCCCGGCAGCTTCATGTACTTCTCTATCCTCAGTGGCACCAAGTCCGGAGGCTCGGGCGGCGGTCTGAATCTGCTGGGCAGCGTCTACTACAACTCGGTCAATGCAGAGATACGGGATGGGGCACTGGTCCATGGTGAGACCCTATCGGTCAGCGCAATAACCGAAGGTATGAATGTCGCCATCGGCGCCATTTCGGGTGAGTCCGACAAGATCAGTATCAACGCCACCCTGTCCGCGGTAGGGATGATCAACAAGACCCTGGCCCTCATAGACGGTGACGCCGTGGTAACCACCGGTGCTTCATACATAGAGGATACAGAAACCAGCCTGCTGGTCCAGGCCCTCGACAGTGCGCTTATTGTGCATGCTGCAGGGGCATTGGCAATCGGCGCCACCAACGCAACAGGTATTGCGGCCTCCGCCAACTTCGTTGTCAGGGATACCCGCGCCATTATCGGCAACCGCAATGAGGGAGATACCCGGGGTACCGGTTCAGTCACCTCTGCCGGGAATATCGTGATCGAGGCGAAAAACCGTGGTCTGCTTGTAGGTGCCGCGGCCTCCATAGCAGGTTCCAAGCCGATACTCGGTGAGATCTCCGACTTAACCAATAAGGTGGGCGGTGCAATCGTTCAGAAGATCCCCATCAAGAAGGACATTGCAGACCACAACAAGAAGGGCTTCGCGAAGATTCTGGACAAGCTGTTCCCGAAGAAAGTCGATCCGACTGCCGAGGCCAAGCCCGAGCCGGACAAGTTCAAACATGAATACAAGAAGCAGGGCGACGTCGCCAAGTTCGGCCTGAGCATTGCGGGCAGCGCCACGGCAAACATCCTGGTGGATACTGCAGAGGCAGCGGTCATCCGCGCCAATATCAACGACGCCAGCGACCTATCCATTACTTCCGACAACAATACGATTGCCGGCACCATTACCGGGTCCTTGGCGATATCCTCCAAGGGACGGAGCGACAAGAGCTCATCCGGTTCGGGCTCATCCGGTTCGGGCTCATCCGGGCAGGGTGGCGGCGAAAAGACCACCGTTGGTGTTGGTGTGTCACTCAGCTTGAATGCTGATACCGGGCACACACGCGCCTTTATCGAGGACTCCTTCGTCAATCTCGGTAACGATCTCACCATCAAAGCTTCCACACTTGGTATCCGCGCTGCAGTGGCAGCCAGTGGCGGTGTGGGCACCCAGGCCAAGGGCGGAGCAGGCGCCATCTCGGTAGCAACCAACGTCATTGTTCGCAGCACGTCAGCCTATATACAGAACAGTACGGTGACGGCGGGTAACGATATCTCCATTACCGCCAGAAACGCCAATGTCAACGCCGCTGGCGCCGGCAGCATCGCCTACACCGGCGGCGGCACGGCGATCGGTCCGTCTGTCGCCGTCAACGTGATGGTCGAATCGATTACCAGTCACATTACAGACTCCACCGTCACTGCAGATGGTGATGTCAGTATCAAGGCGGACAACGCCGGTATCGTAACGGCCATTGCAGTCTCCGGCGCATTCTCCAAGGGTGGAATCGCTGTGCCGTTCTCATTGGCGTCCAACAATATCGTCAACGAGACAAAGGCCTATATTTCCAACACCAATCCGGCCACTACGGACAAGGTCAAGGCAACCAACGGTAACATCAATGTGACGGCCGATGACCGCACCATCACCACATCGGCAGCGGGTTCACTGAGCGTCGTTACCGGTGCTGGTGGGAGTGGCGGAGGAAGCGGTGGCGGTTCAGGCGGAAGCAAGGTCAGCTTTGCAGGGGGCGCATCGTTCACCACCAACGTCATTGTCAATACGGTTCAGGCCTACGTCCTGGGTAACGATACCAGTCAGACCCTCGAGGCGGGTGGAGATATTGTTCTGACCGCCAACCGTGGATCGATCATCACCGGCGTTGCAGCGGCCGGTGCAGGTGGCAAAACCGCCGTGGCAATCGGCGGAGCGGCATCTGTCAACACCATTGTATTCCATACCGCAGCTTATCTGCGCGATGCCATGGCCAATGCCGAACAGGATCTGCTGGTTACGGCGACAGACCGTGGCATCACCACGGTACTCGTCCTCTCCGGGCAGCTGGCCCTGGATAAAGAGAAGACCGCGGTTGCTGTTGGCGGCGCCGCTGGTGTCAACGTGATCGTCGGCACGGTCGAGAGCTATATCGACAACAGCCAGGTCAATACCCTGAGCAGCGGAGCCAGTGGGCGGGACGTTAAGCTCTCTGCCACCAATGAATCGATCATTACCGGCATTGCACTGGGTGCCCAGGGTGCGCTGGGTGATCAGGGATGGGCCATCGGCGGCTCCTTCGCAGTGAATGTGATTGTCACCACCAACCAGTCCTATATCCGCAACTCGACGGTACACGCCGACAGCCGCGATATCTCCCTCAGCTCAATTGACCGCTCCATCATCGTAGGCGCCGCAGGAACACTGCAGGCAACCGGTGGCGTGGCAGTCGGTGTTGCCGTGAGCAGCAACACCATAACCAGCACCACATCGGCACTGATCGAGGGCAGTACGGTGGCGGCAGGCCGTGACCTGCTGATGACTGCCAGCAATCTCTCCATTATCGCCAACGTCGCTGCAGGTGTGCAGGTGGCCACCTCTGATAAGGGTGTCGGTATTGGCGGCTCCTTCGCGGTCAACGTTCTGGTCAAGAACGTCACTGCAAGCATCAAGGCCTCGGATATCAGCCAGTCCAGTGTCACCGCTGGGCGTGATGTGACACTCTCCGCCACGGATCATAGCTGGGGTGGCGCCATCGCGGGCGGCATCCTCTACGGCGGTGGTGGTGTCGGTGGCGTGGCGGTAGCGGTCAATACCCTGGTCGAACTGGTTTCCGCCACCATCGAGGGTGGTACGGTCACAGCCGGCGGCAGCGTTACACTCTCCGCTGACAACAAGGCCGGTATCGGCGCCATTGCAGCAGGTATCCAGGTCGGCAAGTATGCCGCAATCGGTGGTTCCATCGCAGTCAATGCCATCGTTCACGATACCGTGGCTTCCGTATCAGATGGTGCCGTGGTTCGTGCCGGGAAGAATATCAGCTTAACTGCCAACGACCTCTCGGTACTCGGTGGCATTGCCGGCCTGATCCAGGTGGCCCACGGTGGCGGTACCGGTGGCGCGTCGATCACGGCAAATACCATCGTACGCGGGACCCGTGCCCACGCAACGGATTCAACCCTGATTGCTGGAATCATGGCTTTTGACCAGGTCCAGGTGGATGATGCAGCAGATAGCATCACCTTTGCACTTCCTCACAACCTTGAGAGCGGCGACCAGGTTGTCTATCGGAATGCCGACGGTGGGCCGTCAATCGGTCTGGTTGACGGTACGGTCTACGAGGTCGAGGTGATCGACGCTGACAGCATCTCCCTCAAGGATGTCGATACCGGTGATGTGATTCAGCTGAACCAGTCCGCCGGCAGTGATGAACACACTATTGCCAGGGTTGCACAACGTTTCTCCGTCGCCGGGGACGATGTGGTGGTGGATGACACCCTTGATACCATCACCTTTACCAATGACCACACGCTGTATAACGGTGAGGCGGTTATCTACAGCAACAGCGACAACACCATCGACGGCCTGGTGGATGGCGAAACCTATTACGTTATCACCACCGCCGATCCCAAGGTGATCAAGCTGGCAGAGACCAGTGGCAGCAGCACGGCCATTGATATCGCAACAGCTACCAGACCAGACTCAACCCTGACGGTCATGCGGCTCCACGATTTCGATGCCTTTAGTGACGTCGACTCCGCGGCCGACACCATCACCTTCGCCAATCCGCACCTGCTCACCACAGGCGATGAGGTGGTCTACTCCAATACACCGGAAGATGTCGTCGGTTCGAACAGTGAAGGCGATGATATCGACAACCTCAGAAATGGCCGTACCTACTACGCCATTGTTGTCGACGGCACGACCATCAAGCTGGCCGAGTCTGAAGGCGCAGCACTGAGCGGCAGCGCAATCGATATCACCGGGCTGGCTGAGAGCGACGATCAGTCCCTCTTCAGTACAAAAACGTTCAGCTTCAACGCCGCCAGCGATGTGGATTTCGGAAGCGATATCATCGATCTCAACCTGGCTCACTACTTGAGTGATGGTGATGTGGTCACCTATGACGCCAATGGCGACAAGCTCCTGGCAGGCCTGCAGGATGACCAGCAGTATTACGTACTGCGTGAATCCGGGACAGAAGTGCAGCTTGCCAAGACACCGCCAGGGCAGATCACCCAGCCGGTACCGACACCGATTGACCTGGTACGCATCGCACCTTCACCGGTCACGCTCAGTTCCGCCTTTGGCAATATCAGCCTGACCGCATCAAATCTCGCGGTCATGGGCGCTATCTCTGCAGCCGGCAATTTCGGCCAGTACTTCGTACTCGGCGGCTCTATCGCGGTCAATACCCTGGTCAATACCACCGAGGCCTACCTGGACAGCTCCACGGTTAGCGCGGCGGGTGACGTCTCTCTGCAGGCCACCGAGCAATCATGGGTATTCTCCATTGCTGGCGGTGTCTACGTGGCCTGGGGTGGTGCAGCCTTCGGTGCATCCGCGGCAGTGAATACCGTGGTCGACTTCACCTATGCCGATATCCGCAACGGCAGCACGGTAGAGGCGGGTGGCGATGTAACACTGACCGCTGACAACCTCTCTGTTGTCGCCAACCTGGCTGCATCCGGTACCGGTGCCCAGTACTGCGCCATTGGCGGGGCCTTTGCTGTGAATACGGTGGTTCTGACCACCGAGACCTATATCCTCGATTCAACCGTCACTGCCGGCGGCAGTGTCATCCTCGATGCAGACAACGAGGCCTGGCTGTTTGCCAATGCCGGCTCGGTCATGGGTTCGGTCTATGCATCCTTCGGTGTCGCTGTCGCAGTGAACACCTCTGTGGGCAGTTCGATCAGCAGTTACATTGAGAACAGCACCGTCGATGCGGGTGGTGATGTCAGCCTGACTGCAGATAACCTGGCGATCCTCGGCGCAGTCGCTGTTGGCGGATCGGGTGCGGTCTATGCCGCGGGTGCGGCTTCGGCGGGTGTCAACGTCGGCGTGAACAAGACCCGCTCTTACATCAAGAACTCCAGGGTCACCGCCGGTCATGACATCTTCGTCACTGCGGACGAATGGTCGGTACAGGGACTGGTAGTCGGTGCTGTCTCTCTGGCGGTTTACGGCGCGGTGGGTGTCTCTTTCGGTTCCAACACCTTTGTCGGTACGGTACAGGCCTATATCGAAAACAGTACCCTTGTGGATGCCGGTGGCGATATCAGCGTAACCGCGGTCAACCATACCATTATGGGCAGCATCGTGGTGGCTGGTTCGTTCACCATCTTCGGTAATGCGGCAGGTTCCCTCGGCGCGAATGTTGGAATTACCGATACCAAGGCCTATATCACCGGTTCCAATGTCTATGCCGGTGGCGATATCGAGGTCTCTGCAGACGACAACTCCTGGTTTGTCATCGGCGGTGGTGCGGTATCACTTGCCATCTTCGGATCCGGCGCGGTCTCCGCTATGGTCAGCGTGGTACGCAACGATATTCATGCCTATGTCGAAGATAGCACCCTGGTATCCGGCGGCGGAGCAATTGTCGCTGCCGACAACAACGCATTCCAGATCAATGTGACGGTGGGCGGCGCGGGTACCATCTTCGGCAATGGCAGTGGTTCATTTGCCGTGAGTGTGGCCACCAGCGACACCAAGGCCTATGTCAGTAACTCCAGTATCCACGCCTGGGGCGATATCGATGTTACCGCAGATGACGAATCATTCGCCCTGGTTGTCGGCGGTGCCATCAATGTGGCGGTATTCGGGTCAGGTGGTTTGGCTATCGCGGTCAACGTGGTTGAGAAGACAACCCATGCCTATGCCGACAACAGTACACTTGCGGCAGGGCGTTGGCAGTTTGACCCGGCCAGTGATCTCGACCAGGCTGCCGATACCATTACTTTCGATCATCCGCATACCTTTGAGACCGGCGACATCGTGCTCTACAGCCAGCGTGGGACAGAAGATACCGGCCTTGTTGACGGCATCCAGTACCGGGTAATCAGGATCGATGATACAACTATCCAGCTCGAAGAGATCGCCGGTGGTTTGACGAACCTGGTTAATGCACCCACAGGAGCAGGCTACTCACTGCAACTCGTGAGCCGCCAGGTCGACTTCCTGACCAGCAGCGTCGATTACACCAACGACACCCTCGGTTTCGCAGCACCACACGGCTTTGCCACCGGCGATGCCATTGTCTATCACAATACGGTGGACGCCATAGGCGGGCTGGCCGAGGACCAGGTCTACTACGTCATCACCACTGCAGATGACAGCGTGCTGAAACTGGCTGCCAGCGCTTCCGATGCGGTTGACGGTACGGCCGTTGATCTCACCCCGGCGACACGTGAGCAACCCTTCTTCTCCCGTTACGAGTCACGCAGTTTCGATGTCAGCACCGTTGAAGATGGAAGCGACACCATCGTCTTTGGTGAAGCTCACGGCTTCCTCCAGGGTGAGGAGGTGGTTTATACAGGAATCGCAGGCAGCACGGTCACCGGACTGGTTGCCGGCCAGACCTATTATGTGATCCTGGTGGACGCCAACAGGCTGCGTCTCGCCACCACTGAACAGAATGCGACTGCGGGCACCGCGGTGGCTATCGCACCGCTGGTTGACTCGGTCGATCATGTACTGACCAGGCACATGGAGCTCGCATTCGATGCCACTGCTGCCGGTGGTAAGATCGATGTGGTAGCTGACACCATCACCTTCGCCAGTGCGCATCGTCTGAACGACGGCGACATTCTGTTCTATACCGCCAGGGGCGAAGACAGCCTGAGCGGACTGCGCGATGGGCAGGTGTATCGTGTCCAGGTCGAATCTGACAACAGCATCTCACTGCAGGGTGTCGACCTGGCTTATGCCAGCGGATCTTCCGATGGTCGTTATCTTGAGACCTACGGCGGCTCCATCAACGTAAGCGCCGAAGATGATTCAGAGCTCGGGACTGTGTCCGTCGGTGTCGGTGGCGGACTGATCGTTGGTATCGCCGGTTCGGTCGGTGTCAACGTGGTGGTCAAGGATACCCAGGCCTATATCAGTGGAACTACGGCAATCGCGGCAAATGATATCTCGCTGGCTGCCAGCGACGATGCACTGGAGTGGGCCGTCGCCGGTGCGGTACCCCTGTCACTGATCGCCTCGGTTGGTGCGGCAATTGCGGTAACCGTGGATGTGGGCGATGTGTTCGCATTTGTCGATGACAGCAGCGTGCTTGATGCCGGGCGCAACATAGAACTCTCCGCAGACAAGAGCTCAAGAATCTACTCGATACCCGTCATTGCACAGTTTGGTGCCGCTGCAGTGGGTGGTGCCGTGGCAGTCAACGTCATTGCCGGGGATACCCTTGCGTACATCACCGACTCTATCGGCTATGCAGGAAACGATATCGTTATAGACGCAGACGATACCTCATATACTTTCGTCTTCTCCGGCAGCTTCGGGGCCGGCGGAGCGGCTATTGGCGGGGCTGTCTCGGTGAATGTGATTGCCCGTACACTGACCGCCTACGCCAACAATTCCACCCTGGATGCCGGGCGGGATGTGAAGCTGAGCGCTATCAATGCGTCCACTATCTCCAATATTACGGTTAGCGCCAGGGTAGGGGGCGTCTCTGTAGGCGCAGCCGTTGCGGTCAACGTGGTATCCGCCGGTGCCGATGCCTACATTCGTGCATCACAAGCCGTCAATGCGGGACGTGATATTGCATTAACGGCCGAGGACAACTCCACCATCAGTGTGATCGGAGTATCGGTGGCTATCGGCGCGACCGCAGGAGTCGGTGCGGCAATCACTGTTAACACGATCAACAGTAATGTCTATGCACATGCCGATACAGGAAGTGCACTGGCCGCGGGCCGTGATATCACTCTTGCCGCTGATCGGACTACCGCCATCAACAATGTAACGGCTGGTGTGCAGGGTGGAGTCTATGCCGGAGTTGGTGGCTCGGTGGGTGTCAACGTAATTCGTGGAAACACCCTGGCCTACATCAGTGGTTCCAGCGCCAATGCAGACAACAATATTCAACTGACTGCGGATAACACCTCCACTGTTCAGGTGGTAGGCGGTTCGGTTTCCCTTGGAGTCATGGGCGCCGCCGGTCTCAGTTTCGTATGGAACGATATCGTCACCACCACCAAGGCCTACCTGGATACGGTTACAGCCTCCGCGGGCAATGATATTTTCATAACCGCTGATGATAACTCCGACATTCTCAGTATCTCGGTCAACGTATCGGCTGGTGCCGGTATCGGCCTATCAGGTGCAGTGGCCCGTAACGTGATTGGCCAGACGGTGGCTGCTTACATCAACAACAGCAGCAGCGTCACGGCTGATGGCAACATGACGATTGCAGCTGAATCCACCGCGATCATCCGCGCGGTTACTGTCGGTGGCAGCGGCGGCCTGATTGCATCAGGTGCTGCGGCAGTGGCGGTCAATGACATCAGCAACACCATCAGATCCGAGATCACCGGCTCGACCGTCACCGCGGTGGGCGACATCTACCTGACGGCTGAGTCCAAGGCGCCGACCGAGGCACCGGGTTCACTGGAAGGTATTCTGAATGACGATGATTTCACTCTGGTCGATGACTATACCAACGACGTTGATCCTGCAGAGCACGATACCAGCTTCGACTGGAACTCAAATATCCTCTCCATGGCCATCAAGGGCAGCTTCCTCGGTGTGATCCAGGGTGGCGCGGCGGTCACGACAAATCATATCAAGAACACCATTGTCGCTGGTATCAGGGACGCCAATGTCACTTCAACCGGCGGCGATCTGAGACTATGGTCCGATTCCAAGGCCAAGATCTCGACCCTGGGTGTCGGTGTCGGTGGCCTGGGTCTCTTCTCTGCAGCAGGTACCGTGACGGTCAGCAAGATCGACAGCACGATTGAGGCTTACATCGGTGAATCGGATGTGGTCGATGCGACTCCCGCCACGGGTATATCCACGGTAGGCGCTGCAAATACCCTTGAGGTCGCTGCAACCGACGACAGTGTAGTTACCACCATCACGATTAATGTGGATGGTTCAATTGCCGGTTCGGTCGGCGGCGCGGTTTCGGATAACTGGATATCAAACGACGTACTGGCCCATATCGACAATGCCTCGGTAGTGAAAAATGCCGGTACGCTTGCGGTCTCGGCACTCAACGTCCAGTCCACAGATGTGCTGACAATCAATGTCGGTACCGGCCTGATCTTCTCGGTCGGTGGTTCGGTCGCCGTGAGTACCATCGATGGCAACACCCTGGCCTTTATCGACGGCAACGCGCAGATCGGCACAGACACCGGGGACCAGGTGGGTGATGTCACTATCACAGCCCGTGCAGAACTCGACAGCAAGGCCAAGTCCTACGCGGTCAATGCAGGTGCCATTTCGGTCAATGGCAGTGTGGCCCATGTAACTGTGAAACCGGTGATTCGAGCTTATATCGGTGATGCGGATATAACTGCCAACAATGACATCACCCTGACCACCCAATCTCTTGCCAACGCCGAATCCGATTCACTGGGTGTCGCTGCCGGTGCGGTCGGTGTCGGGCTCTCATTCTCCTACGCCATCATTACACCCACGGTTGATACCTACATCAGTAGCGGTAATCTCAGCGCGGGCGGCGATATCAGGCTTCGTTCACTGCACAACTTCGAGGAAGATGGCGTTACCGAGGCAGCCGGTAGAGCCGATGCTTATGCTACCTCACCGTCGGGGGCACTGATAAGCGTGAACGGCGCCTGGGCCAATGCAAATTCAGCCGCAGCGGTGAGTACCTATACAGGCAGCAGCGCAACACTGGATGCGGGTGGAAACATCACCGTCGAATCGATCTCCAATAACGATGCGCTGGCTGAGAGCCTGGGTGTCGCTGGCGGAGTTGTTGCGGTGGGTGGCAGCATTGCCGAGGCCATTGCTTCAGGAACAGTTACCAGTCATGTGGACGGCAATATCACTGATGGCACAGACCTGACCATCACCGCCAAGGCGACCAACAGTGCTGATGCCGATACCCTTGCAGTCGCTGGCGGTGGCGTGGGTGTGGCCGGTTCCGATGCGGATGCAACGGTCTCACCGGTGATCTCGGCATACCTGGGTGGTGGTAATGTGGATGTCTCCGGCGACATCAATATCTCCAGTATCTCCTGGACAAACGCCGATGCTGACGCACTGGGTGTTGCTGCTGCTATCGGTGCAGTGGGCGGCTCCTATTCAGATGCCGTGGTTACCCCGGATATCGACACCTATATCAACGGTGGAACAATCAGTGCTGACGGCGAAATCAACCTGCTGTCAGAACATACGGGTGGCCTCGCTGCTGCCAAATCAACTGCTACCGGTGGTGGTGTAGTCAGTGTCAACGGGGCGGTTGCCACTGCCAATGCCGAAGCCGATGTCACCGCTTATATCAACACAACTTCCACTGTCACAGCACTGGGTGATGCCAGCGTGATAGCCCGTTCGGAGAACAAGGCAGACGCTGATGCAGGCCGTGCATCCGGTGCTGTTGTCTCCGTTGACGGCATAGTCGCCAAGGCGGATTCGAAAGGCACAACCAGCGCCTACCTGCAGGATGTCACACTCTCTGCAAACAACCTCTCCATCGAGGCGAAGGGGACCGGTTTTGCCGATGCCTACACCTCTTCATATGGCGGAGCCATTGTGGGAGTTGATGTCGCCACGCCACACGCCACCTACAGTCCTGATATCGATGCCTACATAGGGGACAGCACAACGGTGATCGCAACCGGACAGGTCTCGATTTCTGCCATCTCCGAGGGTAAGGCCAATCTGACTGCCGATGGTGCCGGCGGAGCACTTGTGGCAGTTACAGTGGTGGATATCAAGGCCGAGATGAGCCCCGATGTCGATGCCTATGTGGGAAGCGATGCCACGGTTACTGCCGCTAGCGGCATCAGCCTGTCAGCACGTCACAACATGGATGCTACCGGCAACAAAATGGCAGGCATGGGCGCCTTCAGTACTGTAAACGAGGCAGGTGGCGGCCTGGTCGACGTCGGCGTGATGATAACCAAGGCTGACGCCATCGCCAACGTGAGCAGCTGGATTGGCGCAGATACCACCATGACAACCACCTCGGGTGGAGTCAGCCTTGATAGCTTCAATTACAACTACGCCGATACCAATGCCAACCGCTATACCGGTGGTGCTGTCAATGTAGGTGTGCTTATCGCAGAAGCAAATGCCGGTGACGTCTCAGACGATACCGATGCTGTCAATGATACTGGCGTAACCAGTGCCTACATCACTGGCAACAGCACGGGTGGAACCGCTACTATTGGCGGTGGTGGTGATTTGTCTATCGATGCCAAGGGTATTTATGGCGCAGACTCCACAACCAATGCCGCTGGTGGTGCAATTGTTGGTGTGAATGTGAGCGTGCCTTCGGCCACGGTCGATCCGACCATTCGGTCCTACATTGGTAGCAACGCCAATGTGAATATGGGTGGCGCTGCGAACCTGAGCGCACTCTCCGAAGGTGATGCAACAGTTACTGCGAACGGCGCGGGTGGCGCCGCTGTGGCGGTCAATGTAGTAGATGTAAAGGCAGAGATAAGCACGGATGTGGATGCCTACGTGGGTAGCGGTGCAACGGTTACTGCCGGCACCGGAATCAACCTGGATGCCCGCCATAACATGTATGCATCCGGCAGTAAGATGTCAGGTAAGGATGCGGTATCCACCGTCAACGAGGCGGGTGGTGGCCTGGTCAATGTCGGCGTAATGGTGGTGAAGGCTGATGCAATCGCCAACGTAAGCAGCTGGATTGGTGCGAATACCACGATGACAACCACTGCTGGTGGTGTCAGTCTCGACAGCCTCAATTACAACTACGCCGATGCCAACGCCAACCGATACTCAGGCGGTGCGGTCAATGTGGGTGTGCTGATTGCCGAAGCCAATGCCGGCGACGTCTCTGATGATGCAAATTCAGCCAATGATACCGGCGTTACCAGCGCCTATATCACCGGCAACAGTGCGGGTGGTACCGCAACCATCAGTGGTGGCGGCGATCTGGTGATCGATGCGAAGGGTATCTATAAGGCAGACGCCTATACCAAGGCCTATGGCGGGGCCATTGTGGGTGTGAATGTGATAGTACCCACTGCCACTGTCGACCCGACCATCCGTTCCTATATCGGCAACAATGCCAGGGTGAACATGGGTGGCAGTGCTGAGCTTTATACGAGCTCTGAAGGCCACGCCAGCAATGTTGTGAGAGGGGCTGGCGGTGCAGCCGTTGATGTGGGGGTTGTGGATGTCAAGGCCGCTGTAACACCGAACATCACGACCAATATAGGGGATGCGGTTGTGACCGCGAGCCAGGATGTCGTCATCTCCTCAAGACACAACTACGATGCAAACGGCCAGCAGATCAGTGCCAACATGGCCAAATCCGATGTGATTGCAGCGGGTGGCGGGCTGGCCAAGGTCGATGTGCTTCTTGCCAATGCAGTCGCCTCAGCCAAAGTGAACAGCCTGGTGAATACAGGTGCTGAAATCACGGCCACCAACGGTTCGGTGACCATCGAGTCCCTCTCTGCCAATATCGCCAACGCCGCCAGCAGTCGAGACAGTGGTGGCGGTATCAATGTCGGTGTTCTGATCTCCGATGCGACCACCAATCGCTCTGCCACCGACAAGGCTGTCACCAATGCGGCGCTTTACGGTAGGGATGCCGGTGGCAATGGCATCCTCTCGGCTGGTGGCGATCTCATCATAAGGTCCACATCCAATAATGTAGCCACCTCAACCACCTCGGCAAACGGCGGGGCGATTGTCGGTGTCAATGTCAATACACCAGAAGCGGTGGTCAACCCATACATCAACGCCTCCATCAATGACAATGCACTGGTTGACGTCAGGGGAAGTGTCTCCCTCTCGACAATCTCCGATAATCGTGCAAGTAACACTGTTACCGGCGCAGGTGGTGCGGCCATCGATGTCGGAGTCGTGACCATAAAAGCCGAGTCCACGCCCGATGTCGATTCCAGGATTGGGAAATATGCTGATGTAACCGGTGACCAGGGAATTTCCCTCAATTCAACGGTCTCATCGAACACAGCTTATACAAGAGTCAAGACTGCAGGCGGTGCCGGCATCAATGTTGATGTTATCAAGGCGACCTCCAAAGCTACGGCAGATGTCCATGCATTTGTCGATAATAATGCAGAGTTGACATCGAATGGAAATATCTCGTTGCAGGCACTTTCCGGAGCAAGCTCCACATCAGATACAGACGTGGTCTCCGGCGGTGGTGTCTCTGCTGATATTCTTGAGTCCATCGCAACGATCAGTGGTACGACTGCAGCACACATCAATAACAGTGCTGTAATTCACAATGCGAATACGGTTGAGCTGAGGTCTGAATCGACGAATACCGCCTCTTCAGACGCTTATGTGGGATCAGGTGCTGGCGTGGCAGTTCGGGGAACCAAGGCCACAACGACAGTCACACCAAACACATATGCCTACATTGGGTATAACGCAACCCTCAACGCCGATGGCGACGTTACCATCGATGCAACCTCCCTGAGATCTGAGGGCAATGCCACTGCAACGAGTATTGGCGGTGGCGGTGTGGATGTGGGTTCGGCACTTGCCAAGGTGACCACAAATCCCACGGTCAAGGGTTATGTTCAGAGTGGTACGACCATTACAGCAGGTGGTGATGTAAGGATTACCGCTACAGCAGATTCACAGGGCAATATCCCGAACCTCCCGGATACCATAGGAGGCGTGAATACAGGTAGTGACACGGTAACCTTTGACAGCCATGGCATGATCAGTGGCGATATCGTGTATTACAGTAAAGAGGGTGGTTCACTGAATACCGCTTCAGGAGCACTTGCGGATGGCCGTGAACTCCTGGTTCTCAAGGTAAACGATAATACGCTGCAGTTCGGCGCGGCCTTTGATGGTGCTGACGTTGACTCGGCCAGGGACATCATTACATTCCGCGCACCGCATCTTCTCCAGACCGGCGATGCCGTGAAATATACTGCCGGCTCAGGTGGCAGTATCAGCAGCGGACTCAACTCAACGTCCACATACTATGTACGTGCACTCGATGAGTTCACCATCAAGCTGTTCAACAGCAAGGCTGCCGCCCAGCAAACGCTGACCGGTTTCAATACATCCAACGTCAGCTCGAATACCATCACCATCACCAATCACGGTTTTTCAAATGGGGATGCGGTGACCTATTCAGCACCGTCTGTAGTTGGGTTCGACAGTACCCTCGTAGATGTGGTGGTGGATGCTAGTGGAAACAAGACTGAGACAAACAACAACCGGATTTATGTCGGCCAGTCTGGACACAGTTTCAACTCTGGAGACAGGGTCACTTATCAGGCAGACGGCACGGTAATCGACGGACTTGTAAGCGGCGAAACCTACTTTGTTATTGCAATACCTGGTGACGATTCATATATCCAGCTTGCGTCCTCATACTATCGTGCGGTAGGACATGATCCTGATCCCAACACTGCAGGGGATGAGATTCCCATCACTCCGATTTCGCTGACGCCTGACAAGGACACTGACAGTGGTGCCACTAAGGTAAACCACAAACTTGTACCGCCGTCATTCGGCTCACTGCAGGATGGTGTGACCTACTATGTGGCAAATGTTTCAGGAAACAGTTTCCAGCTTGCCAATTCAGCAGGAACCGTACTTTCGCTCAGCAAGTCAGGCAGGTACGGAACCCATGAGATCGGACATGCAGGTATCAACCTGAGTGCATCCAGCGGAACAAATAAACTGCGCCTCGATCTGACCTCCTGGTCACAGGGTGGAAAACTCCTTGGTTCAGGTGGTGTTTCACTGCGGCTGCTTTCACCCCCACCGGGAGATGGTCAGTCCTACGCCAAGGCCCAGGGTGGTGCCGGCGGATTCATCGAGGTTGGTGTACCGACAGCCCAGTTGAAGGCCACTCACATCGTGAATGCTTTCACTGCGGCCACGTTGATTGATGCCGGCGGCGATGTGGATATCACCACCTCATCTACAGGCAAGGTCAAGAGCTATGCGAAGAATGCCGCAGGCGGTTTCATCAAGGTTGGGGAAACCAGGTCCTTAGCCGAATTCATCAATACCAGCAAGTCGGAAGTCCGTGCTAATGCCCATATCCAGGCTGAAGGCGCCTTCACGATCAGCTCAGACTTCGTTATGGCCGGTAATGATGTGGACAGCATTGCCCACGGTGGAGGGTTCCTTGCCTTTGCCAAGGCTGATGCAGATGCCATCATAACGAACAGCAGTCTTGTTGAGGTAGGCCACAACGCCAGCATCTCCGCCAGAAGCGCTCTTCTCGATGCCAAGGTTTCGAGAATCAGGGGAGATGCTTACGGTGAATCGAAGGCGGGTGGTTTGAGCGGAACTTCGAATGCCTACGGACATGTCACCACCAACTCATACGCCAAGGTCGAGATGCAGGGCACTGCCTCGACGAATACGGTGATCGAAGGTTTCGAGGGTGTGGATATCAAGGCTAACCAAAGCGATATCTATACCAACGGACACAAGTACTCAGTCTTCTATGGCATCAGTATTCCGGGCGGCAGTTCAGGAGAAGAGGGGGCTCGTAGCTCAACCGTGGTCGCAGATGATGGCGTTACTGTCAAAGCCGGCACCAGCGGTAACGCTGATGCAACGGCACTCGATGTCTTTGCCGCTAACTCCATAACCTGGAATGCGGATGTGGTTCTGGGTGGTGGTTCAAATCCTGAACTGGTGATCGACGAGGATGGGAATATAGAGAAGGCGCATAATATCAGCGCTAGCGTTGGTGCCGACGCAATTACTGTAAATAACCTTACCAATGATGATCCGAGAAATGTCGAGTTCAGATCAACCGTGATCTCAGGTAGCGGTGGAACATGGGATTTTCATAACAGCTTCGATTCAGTAACTATCCTCAATAAATCCGATAAGCAACTGAATATCAACAGCATCGATGTTATAAACAGTACGGTGCAGCCTGAAGTGAATCTCCTGGCTCCGCTCGTTACGCTCCAGTTTGATATAACCCAGAGTGTCTCGCCCAGCCTGTTCGATATCCGCAATCGCGGAACATCGGATATTGTCATTCACGGTGTCATCGAAAATCCGATCGGGACGGTGCGGATGCTCAATGAGCAGGGCGATATCCTCTCCATCGGTACCCAGGCTGTTGTCCGTGCCAATATTCTCGATATGGATGCAACTCTCGGCAGCATCGGACAACAGGGTAACCGGCTCAAGGTTGAGATTGTCCGGAGCAGCGGCCTTGCAGAACACCTGTTCGCAGATGCCGGCCAGGATATCTATCTTGACCTCAGGGGTCGCTTGCGCGTACCCGGAGTGACCGGATTCGCCATAAACGTCGACTCGATTCGTGCGGGTGGAGATGCCGATCTCCTGCTGCAGGCCGGCGTCAGGGAAACAACCCTTGCCGGTTCCGGCACTGCCAGCAAGATTTGGGTGGCTACTCCACAAGATAGGTCCTATCGTACCGGCTTTTATGCCAATCACTTTTGGCCGGACTCCGGTACGTCTCCCGCGCTAAACCTTGGTGTATTTGCCGACATGAGCAGTGCCCAGGAGATCGAGAGTACCTATGTCTTCGGGCTCATGGAGACTGGTGGCAACATCTCGGTATCGGCTGCTGATCCAGGCCCGGCTGCCAGCAGAATCAATATCACGGGCAGTACCAATACCCTGGGAACCGGTCATATCGATATCAACACCAATGGTCGAATCATATTGACTGAATCCCTTGGCGACATGAGAGTCGGCAATATCCAGTCCCAGGATGACGATGTCACGCTCTCTGCAACCGGCTCCATCATCGATGCTGAAGACGACCCGGCCGCGGATGTATCGGGCAACAGGTTGAACCTTGTCAGTCTGAGTTCGATCGGAGCGCCGCTGAATGAACTGGATATCGATTCACAACTGCTGACCGCAGTGTCAGGCAATGACATCTACCTCAACGAGGTGAGCGGTAATCTGAATCTCAATACCGCAACGGCTCCAGGCCATGTCCATCTGCATGCGGATGGATCGATCCTCGACGCCAACAACAATAGCAGCAGCAATATCAATGCTGCCAGCATCGAGCTTGAATCACGGACCGGTACCATCGGCACATCAGCCAATGACCTGGATGTCGACACCCTGTCTGCCGGCCTGATCACCGCCCGGGCCGCTCAGAGCATCTATCTTATCGAGGCTGTCGGAAGCATGAGCGTACTGAACGCCAACTCCACCAGTGGCGATATCAGGCTGCGCACTCCGGACAACTTCATGCTGGTAACCGGTGGTTCGATCACGGCTGCGGGTAATGTCAGCATCACCGGCGACTACAACGACAGTGATATTGGAACGGGTACGGTAATCGATATCATGGGTACGCTGACTGCTGATTCAGTGAATATCAACGGCGGCAGTGATGACGACCTGATCGGAATCATAAATCTCGTCGCACAGTCACCAAGCCTGGTTGACGGTGGGCTGGGCAACGACATCATCTACCTGGGCAGCTCGGTTTCAGGCAGTCCTGACGATGGCCTGCTTGAAGGTATCGACGCTCCGTTGCTTGTGGATGGGAACGGTCACGGTATCGGCGACCGCCTGGTCATCGATGACACCGCAGATACAGTCGACAATACCGGGTGGATTACAGCAAGTACCGTTTCAGGATTTGGGCTCGGTACCCCGGTGACCTACCTGCGTATCGAAAACCTCGATGTTGAACTGGGTACGGCCAACGATACCGCCACGCTGTTGAACACGGCCTTCGGAGTCACTACAAGAATCATGGGCAATGACGGTGACGATACCATCAATGTCCACTCAACCACTGCCGGCTCTGACACCTTTGTGACCGGTAATGCAGGGGATGACAACCTCAACGTCTCCTCTGATGCGCCTGTCAACGCAGGTACCGTAAACAATATCGAAGGCGATATTTATATCTACGACGGTATCGGCGATAACCACATGGTCGTGAGCGACCTCGGGGAAACCGCACCCTCGACTGTGACCATCACCGAACATGCAATCAGCGGTCTGTCCCCGGTTGATATCCGCTACTCCGGTGAAGGCGACAGCTTCTCAGGAACTGTCGAGGTGATCAGCGGCAGCGGTGACGATACGTTTGACATCCTCAGTCTCTCCGGCGAGGCAACGACCATCGTAAGAACCAACCAGGGCGATGATCGGGTAACGGTTCATGCGACTGTGACCAAGGGCGCCTTCGAAGCCTATGGCGGTACCGGCGACGACTACCTCGATGCACTGGATTCAGGGATACCCGTCAGGTTCAGTGGTGACGACGGTAGCGATATCCTACTCGGTAGTGTGCATGACGATCAGCTGTCAGGCGGTAGGGGAACAGACTACATTATCGGTGACTTTGGCAGAATCGAGACCAATTCACCCGTAGTCTCAGAGATGTGGAATACAGCGCCAGAGCCCGGTGGCAATGACCTGATTCTTGGCGGCGACGGAATGGACTTCCTTATCGGTGCCGGCGGCAACGACTTCATAATGGGCGGAGCTGGCCAGGATATCATCTTCGGCGATAGCGGAAGAATCCTGTTCAACAACGGCTTCCCGTACCTGGCAAGATCTATATTCCTGGGTCAGGGTGGAATGGATGTCCTCGTCGGTGGTCGCGGCAGTGACATCATGATCGGCGGGGCCGACTTTGATGGATTGTTCGGTAATTTCAGTGAAGACCTGCTGATCGGTGGTGAGGGTTACGTAGAGCTCCTCCGCAGGGGCGACAACTTTATAGTCAAGCGGGTATTCAGCATCAATGATGACCATTCGCCCGCATTCAGCCAGCTCTACGGTATAACGGCATTCCGTGTTGGTGCATATGGACTCGGCAGTGAGCCTGGTCTCTTCACCTTCTATGGAGAGGATGGCACGTTCGAGGATATGATCCAGTTCACAGGGGCTGCGATTACAAGTCATGACGTGGCCATGATCGAGGCTTTCGATGTGAATGTTCTGCCACCGACTGCCGCCGGCATCGATGATCTTGAGTGCATCCCTGCAGATCTTTACGGTATCCCGGAATTCATGGAACAGCTGACACCTGAGCAGGCTGAATTGCCGGTCTGTGAGGGTGAGATTCAGGCTCCGGGTGCAGGGGAAGAGTGTATCCCCACCGAGATGTACAACAATCCTGAGTTTATGCAGCAGCTTTCGCCCGAAGATTCAGATCTGCCCATGTGCACACCGGATAGTCAGGATCCTTCAGATAATGGGGCAGATGACCCGGCAGACAATGGCAAGCGTAATATGCTTGACGAGGACGGTGATCTTCTTGCCGTGGTAGCGGCACTCGGAGGCTGGAAGATCGGCCAGGTAGGATCAGATTCAGGAAGTATCATGACGAGAAGATCCCGAATAGATAAATCGGGTAAAAAGCGTATCATGAGATGGGATGAAGAGCTTGTGACGCTGGTAGATGACGAGGCCGACCTGGAAGAGACGCCTTGGCACACCGGATATAAAAAACTGCACTAATAACCGGGAGTTTTAATAAATGGCTGAAAAAAAAGAGACGACCCCCAACGCTCAAATCAAGTGGGATGACAGTAACATCAGCAGCACCTATGCCAATGTCTGCAATGTTATCAGCAGTCGGGAAGAGGTGAGCATGCTCTTCGGCATGAACCAGAAATGGGATGCAGAGAACAATGAGCTGGTTATTGAGCTCTCTGACCGCATCGTGCTGAATCCTTTTGCCGCAAAACGAGTGGCTCTTCTTCTGAATAATGTCATACAGCAGTATGAAGATAAATTCGGCGAGATCACACTGGAGACTGAATCGCCAGCGGCACCCGCAGCTGCAAAGAAGGCCAATTGAACCGGATAGGCCTCTGTTTGACTTGAAGAATGGCCTCCACGGAGGCCATTTTTTATTTCCGGGATTTATCGCTGCCCGGCTATAATCAGATATGACACTACCGGCTAATACAAAAGGCAAACAGAACAAGAATGTTGCAAAGTTCCGGTCAAAGCTCTGAGTTCAGCGATCTCTGGTCAGCCTTCTCCCAGTCTGGCAACCAGGTCGGCTATTGCCAGGGCTGGCTCGACCTGCAGTGTGCACGTATACCTTACGCGCAGAGTGCAGTATTGCTGTTACGTACGGACCAGGCCGACTCTAAAAGTTTTTCGGCTATCGGACACTGGCCAAACGGAGATGAACCGATTCCTGCTATTCTGGAGTTGGCTGAGCGGGTTCTGGATGAGCAGTGCGGTCTTGTCTCTGAACTGGACGATATTGCGACAATCAGCGATATCCAGGTCAGCCTCTACGGCGTTGCCTACCCGTTGAAAGTCGATCAACAAATCGCAGGTGTGGTCTCGGTTGCAATCGGGGCCCAGGCCGATTCCGCCCTGGCTTACGCAATGGAGCAACTGCAGTGGGGAATTTCCTGGATTGAACTGATGGTGCGCCGCCACCAGCGGAGCAATCTCGAGAGTGATCTGCCGAGACTCAAATCAGCGGTAGAGATTCTCGCATCCGTGTTGGCAGATGAAACCTTCGATCAATCCTGCATGACCTTCGTTACCGAGTTGGCGTCCGCCCTGGAGTGCGAGAGGGTCAGTTACGGCTTGATGCGCCTCGGTAGAATCAAGGTGAAGGCGATCTCCCACAGTGCCGAGTTCGGCAAGCAGATGAACCTGGTCAAGATGCTGGAATCTGCCATGGAGGAGGCTGTTTTCCAGCGTTCCGATATCACTATACCGGCAGGGCCGGATAACAGCCTGGTGATTCACGATCACACCTTATTGGCAGACAAGCATGGCTGTGGTGCCATCTATACACTGCCGCTGTTTCAGGGCGAGCGATACACTGGTTCGGTAACCTTTGAAAGACCCAGGGACAGGGTTTTCTCACACGCCGACCTGGAGAGTGCAAGATCGATTACCGCACTGTGCAATGAGGCTCTGCTGCTGAAGCTGAAAAACGATAGGCCATTTATCCAGAAAACCGCCGAGTTCCTCTATCGGCATGCCAAGCGGTTACTTGGTCCCGGCTACCTGGGACGTAAACTGTTCATCATTATGATTGCACTGGTTGCAGGGTTCTTTTACTACGCAACTGATACCTATCGCGTGGCAGCTGATGTCAAGCTCGAAGGGGCCATCAGGCAGGCCGTGGTTGCGCCGTTCGATGGATATATCGAATCGGCTGACGCCCGGGCTGGTGACGAAGTGAGCAAGGATCAGTTGCTTAGTCGCCTGGATGACAGGGATCTGCGTCTCGAGCGTATGAACTGGGTCAGTGAGCGGGCCAAACTGCAGCGGCAGTACGAGGAGTCATTGGCCAAGCACGAACGCGCCGAGGCCAAGGTGCTTGCTGCCCAGCTTGAGCAGAACCAGGCCAACCTGGACCTTGTGGAACGACAACTGGATCGCACCTCGCTGCGAGCTCCTTTCGACGGCCTGGTCACCAGCGGAGATCTCAGTCAGTTGATAGGCGGCACGGTAAGGCAGGGTGAGGTGCTGTTTGAGGTGGCCCCCCTGGATGCCTACCGTCTGATCATGTGGGTGGATGAACATCAGATCAGCGATATTGGCACCGGCATGCAGGGACATATGGTCCTCAAGGCGATGCCGGACAAACGCTTTGCCCTGGAGGTGAGCCGCATAACACCAATCACCGAACAGAGAGAGGGAGGCAACTACTTCAGGGTTGAGGCCCTGCTCAAAGAGACATCCCTGCGCCTGAGACCTGGCATGGAGGGCGTTGCAAAGATAGAGGTGGACGAGCGCAGACTAATCTCCATTCTTACCCAGGACCTGCTCCGTTGGCTCAAGATCAAGGCCTGGGCCTGGATGCCCTAGTTCGGCAGAAACCCAATGTCCAGCACACCGCTATTCAGCTCCGCCTGGTACCGCATAGCCAACCTGAGACCGCGACTGCGCAGTCATACCCAGATACATCACCACCGTTACCGCGGAGAGCTCTGGTACCTGATACAGGATCATATCACCGGGCGATTCCATCGATTCACCCCCGAGACCTACACCGTCATCGGCATGCTTGATGGCACCAGGACACTGGACCAGGTATGGGAGACCGCATGTGAACGCCTTGGAGACGACATGCCGTCTCAGGATGAAGTGATCCGCCTGCTGGGTCAGCTGCACCGTGCAGATATCATTCAGGCCAATCTGCCGCCGGACATGACGGAGCTTCACCGTCGCCATCAAAAACAGCAACGCAGCTTGTGGCTGGCAAAGCTGAGATCCCCCCTGGCGGTGAAGATCCCTCTGTGGGACCCAAACCGCTTCCTGGATCGTACCGCCTGGCTGGCGCGCCTTCTGTTCAGCCCATTTGGCTGGGTGGTATGGATAGGCATCACCGCTGCGGCTCTGCTGCTCGCGGCAGTGCATTGGGAACCCCTTACGGAAAACCTGGCGGACCGGGTTCTTGCATTGGAGAACATGCTGTTGCTCTGGCTTGTCTATCCGGTGGTCAAGGGGGTTCATGAGTTTGGCCACGGTTATGCGGTCAAACGACGTGGCGGTGAGGTACATGAGATGGGGATTATGTTTCTTGTCTTTATCCCTGTTCCCTACGTCGAGGCCTCAGCATCTTACGCCTTTGCCAACAAGTTCCACCGCATGCTGGTGGGGGCTGCGGGTATTATGACCGAGATGTTCCTCGCTGCCCTGGCAATGATCGTATGGTCCCTGGTAGAACCCGGGGCTGTACGGGCTATCGCCTTTAACGTGATGATAATCTCTGGCATCTCGACACTGCTCTTCAACGGCAATCCTCTACTCAGATTCGATGCCTACTACGTATTGTCGGACTTCCTGGAGATACCCAACCTGGGGATTAAATCCAACAAGCAGTTGGGCTATCTGTTGCGACACTATCTGCTGGGTGTGAAGAGTGAGCCTTCGCCGGCCCTTACCTTCAGAGAGGGCGTCTGGCTGATTGCTTACTCAATTGCCTCGTTTTGTTACCGCATGTTCATCATGCTGACCATCGCCCTCTTCGTGGCGTCTAAACTGTTTATAGTGGGCGGCTTGCTGGCGCTCTGGTCTATTTACGGTTTTCTGATCCACCCTTTTATCAAAATGACGAAAAATCTGATGATGGATGCAGAGATAAAGAGAAGACGAGGCCGCCTGTACAGCGTTACGGGAATCGCCTTGATGGTGATCCTGGCCCTGCTGTTCTGGTTGCCGGTTCCAAAAATGACACTGGCCGAAGGCATACTCTGGGTTCCGGGGCAGAACCGTATCGTGACCGAGGCAGAGGGCAGGGTCGAGAAAGTGCTGGTGGATGACGGCACGGCAGTGACGCGCGATCAGCCACTGCTCATCTGCTCCAACTATGAACTTGATACAGAGATTCTGGTTCTCGAGGGACGTATGCGTGAACTGGCCTCCCGAAACCGGATCGCTCAATCCCAGGGCAAGAAAACGGAATCCAGGCTGATCGAAGAGGAGGTGCAACGTCTGCAGCAGCAGCTGAACCGGCTGTTGGAACAGCGAAATGCCCTGATGATAAAAAGCCCCACGGAGGGGAACTTCCACTTCTCATTGCCGGATCATCTTCCAGGACGTTACCTGGGGCGTGGTGTGGAACTTGGCTATGTCCTGGAGGAGGCTGACTACAGGGCCAGGGTGCTGGTCAACCAGTCCGATATCGACGCGGTACGCAATGATGTTCAGGGTGTCAGCGTGCGTTTCGCCGAACAGATGGACCGGATCTATCCCGCAAATCTGCTGCAGGAGATTCCTGGCGCACACCGTGAATTACCGAGCCTGGCGTTGAGTGTGAAGGGCGGCGGCCAGTTTGCACTGGACCCTGAGTCCCAGGATCTGCCCAGGGCCTATGAAGCGTTCTTTCAGTACGAACTCGCCCTTGCTGAAGTACCGGCCTACCGGGTAGGCGAACGTATCTATGTTCGAATAGAGCATACGCCGGAGCCCATCGGGTTCCGCTGGCTGCGTGAAGCGCGGCGGGTTCTTCTGGAACAGCTGGATATCTGAATCATGCTGCTGGGACCCGATGTCACCTCACTCGAGCCTTCAATCACCGGTCTGCGTGCAGAACGGGAGGTGGAGCGCAGCGGATTTCTGGAGCGTGCATACAGGGTATTTACCGGCTTGTTTAATCCTGGATTCGGTGAAGGTACCTCTCCGGAAGCACGTCGTTTTACAAAACGGGTGAGCGGATATGCTGATGCACTCTCCGTTCTCGACGATGAGGCACTGCAGGCGCGGGTGACCGATACCCGCTTCAATCTCCGAAAACACGGACTCAAGTCAAAGTGGGTTGCCCAGGCTTTCGCCCTCATCAGGGAGATTGCCGAACGGGAACTGGGGCAACGGCACTACGATACCCAGATCGTCGGTGGCTGGCTGCTTCTGCGCGGCCTTGTGGCCGAAATGCCAACGGGTGAGGGCAAGACGCTTACCGCCACACTCACCGCCGGCACTGCTGCCATGGCAGGACTGCCGGTTCATGTACTGACTGTGAATGACTACCTGACAGCCCGTGATGCACATGAAATGGGGCCTGTCTACAGGGCTCTGGGTCTCTCAGTAGGGGTGATTGTCCATGGCGCGGAGAGTGATGAACGCCAGCGGGCCTATACAAGAGACGTAGTCTACTGCACCAGCAAGGAGGTAGTGTTCGATTACCTGAGAGACCGCATAGTGCTGAGCAACCGTCGGCAATCCCTGCGTCAAAAGGTTGAGCCACTCTTCGGCACGGCAGGTTGCCACAAGCACCTGCTGACCCAGGGGCTTCACTTCGCCATTGTCGATGAGGCAGACAGTGTATTGATCGACGAGGCAAGAACACCTCTGATCATTTCAGGGCCTGAAGGCGGCCAGTATGAACGTCAATTCCTGCAACAGGCACTGGAGATCGCAGGGAAGTTGAGTCAGGGAGTCGATTTCAAGCTGAATGAAGCAGACAGAAGAATCGAACTGCTGCAGGAGGGCATAGATGACATCAAGAAGCTCAGCCGGGATTCCGGCCCGCTCTGGTCCGGAAAAATCCGACGGGAAGAGGCAGTGAGCCAGGCCTTGAGTGCCATGCACCTGTTTCACCTGGATAAACAGTACCTGATCCGTGACGGCAAGATTGAGATCATCGACCAGCTCAGCGGACGGGTTGCCGAGGGGCGTTCATGGGAACGGGGACTCCACCAGCTGATCGAACTCAAGGAGGGGTGCGAGATGAGCCAGCAGCAGTCAACCCTGGCACGTATCAGCTATCAGAGTTTTTTTCAGCGCTATCTCCATCTTTCAGGCATGACAGGTACCGCACATGAGGTGAGACGGGAACTGTGGCAGGTTTATCATCTACCGGTTGCCTCGGTGCCTCCAAACAAACCCTGCATTCGCAAGACAGAATCCACCAAGGTGCTCGCTGATACCGATGACAAGTGGCGACTGATCGCCGAGCGTGCCAAAACTCTCGTTGAAGCCGGTCGTGCAGTTCTGATTGGAACAAGTTCGGTTGCGGCCTCGGAAGCGCTGGCTGCGTGGTTTAAGAAAGCGGGGATCGGGTTCAACCTTTTGAATGCGAAGCAGGACAGGGAAGAGGCGGAGATCATCGCCCAGGCAGGGCAACCGTCCCGAATCACCATTGCAACCAGCATGGCAGGGCGGGGTACAGACATAAAGCTTGCTGAAGAAGTCAAAGAGGCAGGTGGATTGCACGTGATACTCAGTGAGCGTTTTGACGCAGCAAGGGTGGACAGGCAGTTGGCAGGTCGTTGTGCGCGTCAGGGTGATCCCGGAAGCTTTGAGGCAATTCTATGCCCCCGTGACACACAGTTTACAGATAAATTCTCGCGCTGGCTTGCAAGTATAGCGATAATGTCAGTTGTAAAGCAGGGAATAGGAAAAGCGGCAGCACTTGCTGCACTGAGAATGGAGCAGAAGCGCAGGGAGCGTAAGAGCTACAGAGAACGCACGGCTACAAGGAAGTACGATCAGCAGCAGGAGGATCTGCTGTCGATCTCGGGGCGTGGTGAATAGTGGACAGTGAAATGAATGACCAATGGTGTGATGTCATAGTAACAAACGATGCTGCTTCTGCGGGGCAGGCGGAACGCTTGTACAACCTCGTGTGGTCGGCGATTGCCTTGACTGTCGCTGTAGTGGTCATGTTGTTCTGTTCCGCTGCCGCAATGGCAGACGAAGAACAACTCAGTGACAACGAGCAAGTAGAGCAGGAAGAGTGGATGACACGTGACTGCCTTTTGGAACCGCATATCGTGGTAGAGCTCAGCAGCCCAGTTAAAGGCGTGATATCAAGCATAAAGGTCGATCGGGGTGATCGGGTAAGAAAAGGCTCACTGGTGGTGCAGCTGCGTTCAGATGAAGAACGCGCCATCATTAATCTGAACAAGGCAGAGGTTGAATTCGGCGAGCAGACCGTAACCCGGAACCATGAACTTTACAGGCAAAACCTGATTTCCGCCCAGGAGCTCGACGAACTCAAGCTGAAAAGCGAACTGGCTCGGCTTCAACTTGCCGTGGCCAGAACGAGACTGTCCCAAAAGAGAATCACCAGCCCTGTCAGTGGCGTGGTGATCGATCGAATGATGGACCCGGGTGAATACGTCAACGAACTGCCATTCCTCAAAATAGCCTCGCTCAATCCCATTCACGTGGAGGCGGTTCTTCCCAAGGAGCTGTTTGGCAGTATCAAGCCGGACATGGAAGCGGACGTCACTCTCGAGGAACCCATAGGCGGCACCTACAAGGCCAGCGTGTCCGTGGTGGACAGGGTCATCGATGCTGCCAGTGGGACATTCGGAATAAGACTTGTACTGCCAAATCCCGACAACAAGATACCCGCCGGATTGAAGTGCAGCATGAGCATCTGGCAGTGAAGACTTGAGGCGTTTTGAATCAGACTTGATCTAATAGCATGTGCCAGGTTGACTATGAGCTTACTTCGGTTTTCGGCCAACAGCGGAAAAATACTCTGCATCAATAAGTTAGTCTGCTGTGTGGCAGGAGCGGACATAAGAACCCCCGGAGTAAACCGCTCCTAACAGCCATAAGGGGTCGTTGGGCTGCTTCGGCCAATGCGGCAGCTATTGCTGAACAGCGGTCGCAAGGAAGTAAAGTCCACATGCAGGGGGCGGCCTGGAACGGTTGTTGAAGGCTGTGTCAAGAATAGCTTCGATTCGAACAATTCTCTTGAGGTTTCTCTAGTTTGAAAACTCACTTTTACTTCGAACTATCGTGTGTTTTTCTTAATTTCTGCAATATTGCCTTCTCGTTTTCTGCTGTTTGTCGATACTGCTTGATTATTTCCTGTTTTACAGCCAGGTGAGCAGGCAGCATATGTCGACTTGCCTGGTAACTTATACCCAACTCGATGTCGATTGGTGTGTTTGGCAGATTTAGAAAGACAAGCTTCCCGGAAAGAATCTCTTCGGGAAAAAAGCCAGCTATTCCCCAGGTGAAGGCATTGGTTTCCAAGAGGACTTTGCATATTGACGGTATGTTGTCAGTGCTGATTACATCAAGGGTACTTTGGATTGCATTTGCTGGTATCCCTATACCGGGTTCAGCAGACCAGCGTTCATATAAAGCTGGTGCAAATCGATACCCCGCATAGGGATAGTCAAACAGGTTATTCAGGGTGGCTCCCCGCAATAGAGCTAGGGGGTGGTTAGCTCGCACAATTACGTGGGTCTGGAATGTTTGAAGCACCTCTATGGCAAGGCCTTTGATGTTGCTGGAATAAGTAGTTGGCCCGACCAGGATGTCGTATTTACCGGTCAGAACGTCCTGGAGCAGAAAGCTGGGATCCCCGGTAGTGGAACTGGCGTGGATATTGGGGTAATTGCGATGAAGGTTTACCAGTACATCTCCCATAATGATGTGAGACGTGGCAGCTTCGAATGCCATGTTGACATATCCCCTGCTGCCTCCCTTCATTTCCTCAATATCCTGCATTAAGTCGGATAGCTCTGTCAGTATCCGCTGCCCCCGTTTTAGAACCAACTCACCATAGGGGGTGAGTCCGATCTTGCCTGTCTGTCTGTTGATCAGAGTGACATCCAGCGCTTTTTCCAGAGATAGAATGCTCCGGCTAAGTGCAGACTGGGTCAGCCCGAGGGATTTCGCCGCACGGGTGAAGTTTTCGTGATGGACAAGGGATTGAATATGGAGGATGTGGCGAACATCTATGTTCATGAGTATTAATCATCATGATAATGATAAAAATGAATTTCAAGCATAACTCGGATACTGGTACTCTGCAAAATACGGCTTAGCAGAATCACAAGGTGTCTGGGAAGTCGCTGAGCAGGCGCTGTGATGCATATAGCCTGATGGCATTCAGGCTACCCCGCGGTCCATTCTGCATCAGGGGGTAAGACTTCACTGAATGACTGCCATTCATCCCAAACTGCCCTAATAACATTTAACGGGCGCTACTGGTCTATGCTTCCTGATATGAGCGACAGTTCTAACGAGCCCAATACCAATTGATTTTTATGACGAAATCACCGCGTCGTGCAATGGAGTAAAAGGCAAGTCATCATGTTAGCTAGACGCGTATCAAAGTTAGTCGTTATCCTTATTTTTATTGCTTTTGCCCCCACCCTGAGTGCAGAAAGCCTTCAAAAAGTCACCATTCAGCTCAAGTGGTTCCATCAGTTCCAGTTTGCGGGTTATTACGCTGCGATTGAAAAGGGCTTCTATGCCGAAGAGGGACTGGATGTGGAATTGCGGGAACGTGATCCTGCCACCAGCCCCATCGATGAAGTTCTGGCAGGCAGGGCCGAGTACGGTGTTGCCGATGCGGGTTTGCTCCTTTCACGCCAAAAAGGGGAACCGGTGGTGCTGCTGGCTCAGTTGTTCCAGCACTCGCCGCTTGTTTTTACAACGCTAAAGGACTCAGGCATTCGAACGCCTTTCGATCTGGCTGGAAAGCGGGTTATGTTCGACTACAAAGCGCAGAGCGATGCACCTCTTCTGGCAATGTTGCTCAACACGTTGGGAAGTCTAGATAAAGTCGAACCTCAGCAGACCAGTTTCAGAAAGAGGGATCTTTGGGAAGGTGCCGTTGACGCCTATTCAGCCTATGTCACTGACCAACCTTTCTGGTTCCGGGAGCAGGGTATAGAAATTAATGTCATTGACCCCAGAGATTACGGTGTCGATTTTTATGGTGACAACCTGTTTACCACGGAACACGAGATCAGGGGGCATCCCGACCGAGTGGAGCGTATTCGCAGGGCTACTCTGAAGGGGTGGCGTTACGCGCTTCATAACCAGGAAGAAGTGATAAATCTTATACTGGATAAATTCAACACAAAAAATCTAACCTCGGATCATCTTCAGTATCAGGCCAGGGAAACAGAGAAGATGATTGTCCCCGGGTTTATTCAACTCGGCAGCGTTGAATCTTCTCGCTTTCAGAAATTAGCTGAAATTTACGCCCAGTTGGGGTTCACCAAGAGCGTTGAGATTGATAAGCAGTTTTTTTACAAACCTGAAGGCACTCTAGCCAATATATCAGACCAGGAGAGAGCCTGGTTGAAGCGCCATCCGGTTGTCGAACTCAGAATGCTGGAAGCGGCCCCTCCATTTAGCTATGTCGATGAAGGTGGGCGGGGCAGTGGCATTATTCAGGATTACACCAAGTCCCTGGAGAAACGACTTGGTGTGGAGATTCGCCTGGTTCCCCAGGATAACGGTAGGTTTTTCTCGTTTATAGAAGAACAGCAATCCGTTTTGTCCGGCTTTGTCGGGTTTGGAGAAGGCCGAGCGGATAAGGGGTATCTTCGCAGTCATCCCGTTGTGAGTGGTTATGTCTCCCTGTTCACCAAGGGAACCGGTTTACCGGAAGTGGATATAGACACCCTGCGTGATGCAACCATCATGGTGAGAAGAGGAATGCCCTTCACGCAACTAAAGAAGCTGCGTGAACATAACAGGATTGTCGAAGCGCAGTCTGTTGAAGAGTGTATTGCAGCCCTGATTTCAGGGAAAGTGGACTATATTCTGGAGTTGAGTGAGTTTGTCGACTTTCACCTGAAGAGTACCCATTTGAGTAGCATTCAGGAGGTATATACCTACGCTAATTCACCCATGGATGGAGGACTTCTGGTCAGAGAAGATGCAGCACCGCTGCACTCTGTGCTGAACAAGGCGATTGATGATATAGAGCGCAACGAATTGCCCTCTATTCTCAGTAAATGGTACGGCATTCATAGAGCAGAGAAGTCGCTGAATATCACCAGTAATGAGAAGGCATGGCTGCAAGCAAATCCAGTATTGAAAATTCATACGCTGTCGAAGACACCACCATATCAGTACGTAGATGATAGTGGTGAGATCAGTGGAATTATCTCTGATTATGCAGTGGCCATTGAGAGGCGCCTCGGCATCAAGGTCATACTGATTCCTCAAGAGAATATGGAGTTTTTTGGAGCGATCAAAGATCGTAAGACACAAGTGGCAGGCTTCCTGGGTTTTGGTGCAGCCCGCAAAGATAGTGGCTACCTGAAAAGTGCCAGGGTCGTTCGCAGCTATGTCTCACTCTACGCCAAAGGGGAAGATGAACCAGCGATTGATGCGGCTGCCCTTAAAGGTGCGAAAGTTGCCGTAAGAGTTGGACTGCCGGTAGCATTGGTAGACACCCTGCGAGAACGTAACAAGATAGTGGATGTTAGAAGCGTCGAGGAGGGGTTGGCGCTACTGATCAATGGGCAGGCGGACTATATGCTGGAGCTTCCTGGTCCCTTATCTTTTCACCTGAAATCCACGCAGTTGACGGATATCAGCGCTGTTTACACTATGCCTATCCCCCTGGATGGCGGCTTCCTGATCAGGGAGGATACTCCATACCTTCACTCTGCGTTGAACAAGGCGATCCATGATATAGAGCAGAACGAGCTTTCTGCGATCATGGGTAAGTGGTTTGTCAGCGGCCCCGAAGCAACCCTGTTTCAGCTTACCGATAGAGAACAACAATGGCTTGATGAGCATCCGGTGATTAGGGTCGTCCTCGATCCAGACTGGGCGCCAGTGGAGTACAGGGAGGAGGATGGTGAGTACCAGGGAATATCGGTTGATTACCTGGGGCAGCTCGAGAAAATACTGGGAGTACGTTTAGAGATCGCTTCCGAACTCACATGGTCGGAAGGGGTGGCTGCGGTTAAAACGAAACAGGCGGATATGTTCGCCTCTGTTTCCCGAACCCGGCAGCGTGAAGAGTATCTGGAATTCACCCAACCTTATGTCTCAATGCCAATCAATATATATGCCGGCGATACAATCTCCTATGTTGGTGAATTGGAAAATCTCTCCGGGATGCGTGTAGCGGTTGCAGAGAATTACGCGATCCACGATTGGCTTCGAAAGGACTATCCGAAACTCAATCTTATCCCTGTAAAATCACCGGCTGATGGCCTGATTATGGTTTCAGACGGCGATGCGGACATCTTTGTTGGAAATGCGGTAACTGCTGCTTATTACCTGAGTAAGCATCATCTGCACAATATTCGCAGTGTAGGTGAAACACCCTATTCCAATGAACAGGCTATGGCTGTTCGGGATGATTGGCCTGTGTTGGTGAACATTCTCCAGAAGGCACTGAATTCAATACCGAATAGTGAACGTACCACAATCTTTAACCGCTGGATGGCGATCCATTTCGAGAAGCAGGGAGACTATTCCCTGGTATGGCAGTTACTTGTGTTCTTCCTCTTTGTGCTGACAATTATTCTCTACTGGAACCGCAGGCTAACGGTTGAGATACGACAACGGAAAGAGGCCGAAGAGGCGGTTCTGCACCGTGAAAATCAACTCGCATCTGCAGCTGATGTGGCAGGTCTGGCTTATTGGGAACTTGATTTGGTTGTCATGGAGTTCCTTCTTGGCGATACATTTTTTGCCCTGCTTAATACCTCTGCCAAAGCTGAAGGCGGTCATCTTATCAAGTTCGACTATTTTATAAATGAGTTTGTTGCTGAAGGTGATAAGGGGCTCCTGGTAGAACGATTGGACCTCATCTTGAGGGGGGAGGTAAAAGAGGCTGATCGCTTTGAATACCGCCTGGTTAGAAGGGATGGTTCAACACAGTATGCCCTTGTGGACTATCGTGTTGATTTGGATAAGCAGGGTAAACCGGAAAGACTTTACGGTTCTCATATTGATATTTCTGAAAGAAAAGAGGCAGAAGAGAGGTTGCGGGAAAGCGAGGGCCGATACAGGGGGTTGGTGGAGAGCGTCAAGGATGAGTACGGTTTTTTTAGCCTCGATCTGGAAGGCAGGGTGACTTACATCAATGAAGGCGTTGAGTCATTGTTTGTAGTGGCCTAATGAACCTGGACACCAAGATAGGTGGTAATCTTGCCACCGTAGACGAGGTGTTCAATGACAAGACAAAGAAGATCGTTTTCGCCGCAGTTCAAGCGTGACGCGGCCTGCCTGGTACTTGATCAGGGGTACTCGATAGCCGAAGCTTGCCGTTCGCTGGATGTCGGACAGACATCGCTGCAACGGTGGGTAAAGCAACTCCGGGGCGAACGGGATGGCGTCACGCCGAAGACCAAGGCCCTGACCCCAGATCAGCAACGCATCCAGGAGTTGGAAGCCCGGATTAACCGGCTGGAGCGGGAGAAAGCGATATTAAAAAAGGCTACAGCTCTCTTGATGTCCGACGAGATCGATCATACGCGCTGATCGACCGATTGAGAGAGCAGGAAGACGTGGAAGTTATCTGTTCGGCCTTCGGAATTGCCCGGTCTTGTTACTACGGCTACCGGCAGCGGCGGCGAAAGGTGGATCGGCAGCGGCTGGAGTTGGGTGCCGAGGTCAACGCGATATTTACGCAAAGTCGCGGTTCTGCAGGTAGTCGAACAATAGTCAGTATGATGCGGGAACGTGGCTACGAGATCGGCCGATACAAGGTCAGAGGGCTGATGCGAGAGCATCAGCTAGTCTGCAAACAGCCGGGGCCGCACAAGTATCGTCAGGCCACGGTGGAGCGACCGGATATAGCGAACGTGCTGAACCGGGAGTTCACGCCTGAGCAACCGGATACTGTCTGGTGTGGCGACATCACCTACTTGTGGGCGGGTGGCCGGTGGCGCTACTTAGCCGTCGTCCTGGACCTGTACGCGCGGCGGGTGGTGGGTTGGGCGATCTCCAACCATCCGGATGGTCCGCTGGTGGTGAAAGCCCTGGAGCGGGCCTACGAGCAGCGTGGCAAGCCGGAAGGTGTGATGTTTCACTCGGACCAGGGAAGCCAGTATGCCAGCCGCCTATTCCGACAGCGATTATGGCGGTATCGCATAGAACAAAGCATGAGCCGTCGAGGTAACTGCTGGGACAACGCACCAATGGAACGGTTATTCAGGAGCTTGAAAACGGAATGGATACCGAGCTTGGGGTATCCGTCCCTGGCTGAGGCCGAAGTGGATGTTGGGCGATACTTGATGGATTACTACAACTGGGGGCGGCCGCATCAGTTCAATGGGGGGCTGCCACCGGCTCTGACTGAGAAAAAACTTAAATCACTGTCCAGGATTTGTTGACCACTACAGTTGGGTCTTACCCGGGCGGAGATCATCGGAAAGAGTTGGTCTGAATTGGTTGAGTGGAACGATGAGACTATTAAGAAAGGTACAGAAGCTTTCGTTACTGCCCTGAACGGAGATACACCGCAGGTTTTTGAAATGTATTTTTCGTCAAATGGTGAGGAGCAGATCCTGGAGATGAGCGAGCACTCTCTATATGACAAGGAAGAGAAGATAGTGGGTGCAGAAGGGATTGTTAAGAACGTAACCCTTCAGAAAAAGAGGGAGCGGGACCTTGATGCAGCCATAACCGATGCGGAAATTGCACGGCAATCCGCAGTGGAAATTGGTAATCAGTTAAAACTATTCAAGATGATGAGTGAAGAGTCTGGGCAGGGAATAGGTATGGCGCGGCCGGATTCCATCATTACGTATATGAACCCACGGCTCAAGAAGATGTGCGGGATTGGTGATGAAGATGTGACCAAGGAGATGAGCTTTGCCAGTTTCTACTCCGCTTGGGCAAAGGAAAAAATCGCTACCGAAATCATGCCGATCCTGATGGACAAGGGCCAGTGGACAGGCGAGTTGGAGTTGGTATCTCTGGATGGAAGAGCTA
Organism: Sedimenticolaceae bacterium; assembly: GCA_965224515.1. GTDB lineage: Bacteria > Pseudomonadota > Gammaproteobacteria > Chromatiales > Chromatiaceae > Sedimenticola_A. Next base: position 3,308,913 of record OZ245051.1, on the reverse strand, counting down.
TCCCGACAATTGAGAATTATTTCGTTGTGAAAACTTCAGAAGGTGACCCACTCTTCATCGCCGATATCATCACCGATATTTCAGAGCGCAAGCAGAAAGAGAGGCAGCTCTATATAGCAGAGAGTTCTATCGAGAGTTCAGCAGAAGGATTTTTTCTTATCGATGCCGTGACAGGGGTATTTATCGATGTGAACCCGGCTGCATGCGAGCTATTGGGATATAGCAGCAAAGAGTTGACCAATGGAATGCACGCTTATGACTTCGATCAGCGTCTCTCCAGGGAGAGTTGGCCGGAGTTTGTGCAGGGTATCGACAAGAGTGGTTCGATGCGCATCGAGACTGTGATCAGAAATCGGAAAGGTGAGCTTATCAATGTAGAGATCAGCACCAATAGACTGGTATACGAAGAGGGTGAACTGTTGATGGCCTACGTTCATGACATAGGTGAACGCGTGGAGTGGTCAAGGCGACTTCAGGAGAGTGAAGAGCGATTTCAGCGTGCACTGAAATTCTCTGAAATCGGGGCATGGGACTTCAATATTGTGGACGGGAATCTCCACTGGTCGAGACAGATCGCCCCCCTGTTCGGGTATGAAGAAGGGGCGTTGGATACGTCATACGACAACTTTATCGGCGCAATCCACCCTGATGACCGGGACATGGTCCAGTCAGCGGTGACTGCCAGTATTGAAACGGGGGCTGTCTACGATGTCGAACATCGCGTCGTTTGGCCTGACGGTACTGTACGCTGGCTGTTGGAGCGAGGGGACGTGGTACGTGACGATAGCGGTCAACCACTGCACATGTTGGGTGTTGTCCAGGATATAACAGAGACCAGACGGATAATGGCTGAACTTGAGCAGGCGAAGGCGGATGCAGAGTCAGCAAACCGTGCCAAGTCATCCTTTCTTGCTACCATGAGTCATGAGATAAGAACGCCGCTGAATGCCATTATCGGTATGGCAAGTCTGGCACTGCAGTCAGGATTGAACGCCAAGCAGGAGAATTACATCAGAAAGGCAGAGACTTCGGCAGAGACACTGCTTGGCATTATTAATGACATTCTGGATTTTTCCAAAATCGAGGCAGGCAGGATCGTAATCGAGACCATCGATTATCGCTTGGAAAAAGTTCTGGACAACCTCTCTAACCTGGTGGGATTAAAGGCAGAAGAGAAAGGGTTGGAGTTTGCCTTTGATATCGACCCGAATGTTCCCCTTGCACTGATTGGTGACCCGTTAAGGCTTGGCCAGGTCTTGGCAAACTTGGGCAGCAATGCAGTGAAGTTTACCGATGAGGGGGAGGTGATAATCAGTTGCCGTGTTGAAGCGTCCTCACATGACGGAGTTACCCTGAGGTTTGATGTGAGAGATACCGGCATCGGTATGACTGAAGAGCAGAAAGCCCGTCTGTTTAACGCGTTCACACAGGCTGATAGTTCGATTTCCAGGCGCTACGGCGGTACAGGGCTTGGTCTGGTGATATCAGAGCGACTGGTAGAGATGATGGGGGGTGAGATGGGTTGCGAAAGCGATCAGGGAGAGGGAAGTCGTTTTTATTTCACGGTACAACAGGGTTATGGCAAGGCGCCTGCTTCAGTGTCCAAACTGCTCCCGCATAAAATCGAAAACTCCAGGGTTCTGGTAGCAGACGATAATTCTACTGCCAGAGAGATACTTGTTAACCTGATCGGAAGTTTTGGGATGCAGGTTAAATCAGTATCTTCAGGTGAATCTGCAATGGAGTATCTGGAGGCTGCAGTGCAGGCGAACGAGGCATACGATCTTTTGGTAATCGATTGGAAAATGCCCGGTATGGATGGACTGGAGACGCTACAGAATATTGAAAAGAAACCTGGATTATCCATGCCGCCTGCAATCATCATGGTGACAGCTTATGGTATAGATGAATTACGAAGTGAGCAGGGTGATCTTGAGTTGTCAGCTATTCTGGTCAAGCCAGTCAATCCATCTTCTCTACTGAATAGCATTGTCGATGCCTTGGGTTATACGCCGGTTAGTACCCTTACAGATGTATCTCATGAGGTGGACAGGATCGAATCGATCAGGCACCTGAGAGGTTCCAGGATTCTTTTGGTTGAGGATAATGAAATTAACCAGGAATTGGCACTTGATGTTTTAAGCGGTATAGGGTGTGTGGTGACGGTGGCAAATGATGGACAAGAGGCACTCGATATTCTGGATAGTGAAGTATTCGATGGTGTGCTCATGGATATTCATATGCCTAAGATGGATGGTCTTATCGCAACCCGGAAGCTGCGTGAACGTAAGCAGCTTAAAGTGCTTCCGGTTATCGCTATGACGGCAGCAGCTATGGAAGAGGATCGCCAAAGTGCAATGGCGTCAGGCATGAATGACTTTGTTACGAAACCTGTCAATGTGAATGAGTTGTTTGAAACCATGGCAAAATGGATTTCACCTGCAGTGCCGATGGGATCACCTCCAGGCAATGATGCAGCAATTGATAATTCCGGTGAGATAGGGCTGGACCTTGGTCGTCTTGAAAGCATTGATCCCGAGAGAGGCCTAAGGATGGTAAGAGGTAGCAAGTCCGGTTATATCAGGCTTCTCTCGCGATTTTATGAAAACTACAGGGATTTCGAAAAGCAATTCAACGAATCTTTTGATGACGAGGACAAAGAGGCTTCCATGCGCCTGGCGCATAATCTCAAGAGCACGTCTGGCGCTATTGGTGCAGGCCACGTTCAACTTGTAGCAGAGGATCTGGAACGCGCTTGCATTGAGCGTAATAGCAAAGATGAGATTGAACCGAGATTGGCAAGTGTGCTCGCGGCGTTGACCCTGGTTCTAGGAGAATTGAGAGGCCTTATTGAGAAAACAGAACCCTTATTGGGTGAGGAAAAGGGGAACAAAAGGCTCGCAGAATTATCACCGCAGCTAAAGGAACTCGATAAACTGCTGGAGAACTTCAACGGCGATTCGGTGGATCTTGTCGACGAGATATATCTGCAGATGAATGAAGAAAAGTATGAAGAACAGATAAAGAACCTGAGGAACCTTGTGAGCAGGTATCGTTTTAAGCAGGCGCGGGAACTTCTTGGTCAGATTGTCGAGTCATTGGGGATTGGGTTGCAGGAAAATGATAGGAGTAGGCTATGAAATCGGGTAAGCAGACTCTCCTCCTTGTTGATGATGTGCCTGAAAATATCGATGTTCTGCGTGAGATACTAGCAGAGGATTATGATCTGAAGATCGCTCTTGATGGAAAGACCGCCCTGGAGGTGGTGCGTAGTGATCCAATGCCGGATCTGATTCTGCTGGACATCATGATGCCTGATATGAATGGGTATGAAGTTTGCAGACAGCTAAAAGAATACCCTGAAACCAGCTCAATACCAGTTATTTTTATAAGCGCAAAGAATGAGGTGGAGGATGAAAGACAAGGCCTGATCATTGGGGCTGTAGATTACATTAGAAAACCGTTTTCGCCTTCCATTGTTGCGGCAAGAGTTCGCGTACATTTGGAACTCTACATGATGCGGGAGCATCTTGAGTCTCTTGTGGATGAGCGTACGTTGCGTCTACAGAGAAATCTCGAACAGACCATCAGCGCTATGGCGCGTACGGTGGAAAAGAAAGATCCCTACACTGCCGGACACCAGGAAAGGGTCTCCGAACTCGCGGTTGAAATAGCCCGAGAGATGGACCTTGATGAAGAAAAAGTTCAGGCGCTGAGGCTTGCTGGAACTGTACATGATTTAGGAAAAATCTATGTCCCGTCTGAAATTCTCAACCGTCCCGGTAAGCTCGCTGACTATGAATTTAACGTAATCAAGACCCATCCTGTGGTGGGCTATGAGATTATCAAAGACATTGATTTTCCATGGCCGATCGCCCAAATGGTCAGGCAGCACCACGAGAGAATGGATGGTTCAGGGTATCCCGATGGCCTCAGCAATGATGAAATTCTTCTTGAAGCCAGAATAATGGCAGTAGCCGATGTGGTGGAAGCCATGTTTTCTCATCGGCCCTATCGACCGGGTTTAGGTATAGAGCCTGCACTTGCAGAGATCGAAAAGGGAAGTGGGACCATTTATGACCACAATGTTGTCGATGCTTGCCTGAGGCTTTTCCGAGAAAAGGGTTATCTGTTGCCGGAATCCTTTTGATACAAGGCTTGCAGGGAAGCATAGATGCAAAGGTCTACTATGGTCGCGCAGTTGCCATTGGGAAATGCCCGCTGACTGACTGCTTAGTGGTAGTAGCGGCCTATCAGCATTGTTGCTCCGTACTTCCGCTCTTGGCCGTTCTCGGTCTATTGCAATGCATAATAATAATGTCCGCTATTACTGAAAGACGCTTGCTCTGGGTTTGATACTGATATGTCAGCTTCGGTCGCACAGCAGTCACCTGACCAGAGCTATCTGAGGTCTGCTTGTGGCTAATAGCGGACGCCAGCTGGATCAACCTCGGGCTTCCGTTACGATAAGCGCAGCTGAAGTACCGAATTGGTACTGGCTTTCAGACCAAGTTGGAATTTCTACACTTTAAGCACAGCGAATCAGACTTAATCCGGCATCATGTTCTTGGGATAGCGAGCCAGCAGCGGCTTGAGTTTCATGTCCTCCTTGATGACATGATCCAGCAGCCAGGTACGCAGCAGTTCTGCAATCTCGTCACCTTTCCCCTCCAGGTCTGAGGGCTCTTCAACGGCCTTGACCTCCTTCTGAACCTCGGCGATTTTTTCCATCAGTTTCTGATGGGAGGCCTTGTGATCTGCATAGCCGGCATATTGTATCTTCAGCTGAATCTTCTCTTCGTGGGCGAAGTGTTTCTTGGTGTAGTCCACAAGCTGATCGACGGCATACTTCAGGTCATCGAGGCTGTCTTCGGGATGGGCCAGTGAGTGGGTCACGGTATTGACCAGGCAGATCAGATAGCGGTGCTCGATGTCGATGAGTTCATTGCCCAGGCTGAGCTGATCGCGCCAGAAAACAGTCATGATGCCTCCGCGGTGAGGTCGATTATTCTGTTATTGGGTTAATTATAGCCTTTCCCTATTGTGGTGACTGAATGAAAATCGGGAAAGCATCAACTGGATACTGTCTACAGGTCAGGGTGGCCGTAGGAGCATGGTCCCCCTGGCGATTTTTCTGCAACGCGCTTTTCGCCCAGGGGACTGGGCTCCTACAGGGAAAGGGGTGTTACTGTGCCGGTGCTGCCGCAGGTGCAGGACTCTGAGGGGCTGCGGTGGTGGGTATGGGCACGGGAGCTTCCAGGGGTACCTCTTCCACCACGGGCTCAGGCTCCGGGGCCTCGTATTTTTCGATCTGTATCAGCACGCCGAGCTTGGGGTGATCAAGGTAGTGGAGTTCGCCGCTGCGCATCTTGCGGTGGCTCTGGAAGCGATGCCCGGGGATTGCAGAGGCGAGCGGGTCGCTGTTGTTGATAACGTTGTATTTTGGACGCAGAAGCAGGTCGAAATCGGCATGCAGGAAACGCCCGAGACTGATGGTGGCGGTGCCTTCCAGCAGGGGCTGATCAAAATCTGTGGTCTGGGGTGAACGCAGGTAGATTGGCAGGGCAAGCTTTCTCGGGAAACCGGGTTGGCGCCAGGCCAGGTGCACCAGGGGGGTGTATTGCCCGCCTTTGCGTTTCAGACGGTTTTTCTCTGCAGAGAGTCGATGGGTGTTCTTGGGCAGATACTCGATGAGGGTGGCGCCGGGGGAAGTGGAGGCTGATTTGCGCCCCAGTACCACGGCACTGCTCATGTCAGGGCTGCCTGCGTCTTCAGGCCAGGTTTCGCTGCTGCCGGCATCGGCGCTGTTTCGGGCAAACACGACCAGTTCAATATCGTAGAGCTGCTGCGTCTCGTCAGAGTTCGACTCCTGGGCTGAAACGGCCTGGCTGCCCAGAAGCAGCCCGAGAAGCAGGGTAGAGAGAAAACGGGTAAGACTCATACAGTTTTATCGCAATATTTTGTTCAAGTGTGTGCATTTTGCGTCTCTCAGACGCAAAAGTATAGGGTCAGTTCTGCCCGCTGACCTCTTTCAGAATGGTGGAGATCTGATCAATTCTGCGCTCCCGGTTTTCCAGGTTGCGAAAGAACCTGATCTTTTCGCCTCCATCGAGTTTGTACTCCTTGGGGCGGCTCTGAATCAGGCGAAGGATATTCACCGGGTCGATCTTGGGCTGGCCATCGAAGAGTATACGGCCACCTGCTGGTCCCGCTTCGATCTTGCGTATCCCCATCGGATTGGCTTTCAGCTTCAGCTCGGTGATGCCGAAAAGGGATTTTACCGGGTCGGGCAGCAGACCGAAGCGGTCGATCATCTCCACCTGCAGCTCCCTCAGCTCCTCGTGGGATGAGGCGCTGGCGATACGCTTGTACTGCACCAGCCTGGTGTGTACGTCGGGAAGATAGTCTTCAGGCAGCAGGGCGGGAAGCTGCAGATCGATCTCCGCGCCATGATCCAGGGGACGGTCGAGGTTGGGCTGCTGCCCGGACTTGAGCGCCTTCACCGCCCGCTCAAGCATCTCGGTATAAAGAGAGAACCCGATTTCATGAATCTGCCCGCTCTGCTCATCGCCCAGCAGTTCGCCGGCACCGCGAATCTCCAGGTCGTGGGTGGCCAGGGTGAAGCCTGCGCCCAGGGTCTCCAGGGATTCGATCGCCTCCAGGCGTTTTTTGGCGTCTGCGGTGAGTGTCTTGAGTGGCGGAGTTATCAGGTAGGCGTAGGCCCGGTGGTGTGATCGTCCCACGCGACCCCGCAACTGGTGGAGCTGGGCCAGACCGAGTTTGTCTGCGCGGTTGATGATGATGGTGTTGGCGCTGGGTACATCGATTCCGCTTTCGACAATGGTGGTGCAGACCAGGATGTTGAATCGCTGGTGATAGAAGTCCCGCATGATCGATTCCAGCTCCCGTTCGCGCATCTGGCCGTGAGCCACCTGAACGCGCACGCCGGGTAACAGTTTTTCCAGCTTGGCAGCGGCATTTTCAATGGTGCTGACTTCATTGTGCAGAAAGTAGATCTGGCCACCACGCTTGATCTCACGCTGGCAGGCCTCTATTACCAGGGCATCGTTCCACTGGTTGATGAAGGTTTTGATCGGGTGGCGGGCCGCAGGCGGTGTGGCGATGATGGAGAGGTCCCGCATCCCGGACATGGCCATGTTGAGTGTTCTTGGGATGGGCGTTGCCGTGAGGGTGAGCATGTCGACCTCGCTGCGAAGGGCCTTCAGCTTCTCCTTGTGACGCACACCGAAGCGGTGCTCTTCATCGATAATGACCAGTCCCAGGTTTTTGAACTTGATGCTGTCGCCGAGCAGCTTGTGGGTGCCGACCACGATATCCACGGTACCGGCAGCCATGCCGTCGAGCACTTTCTGCTGCTGTTTTCCGGTACGGAAGCGTGACAGGCTCTCTACCTGCACCGGCCAGTCGGCGAAGCGATCGGTGAAGTTTTCGTAGTGTTGCTGGGCCAGCAGGGTGGTGGGCACCAGTACAACGACCTGTCTGCCTCCCTGTACCGCGGTAAAGGCGGCCCGCATTGCCACCTCGGTTTTACCAAAGCCCACATCGCCGCAGACCACGCGGTCCATGGGCTGGTGGGACTCCATGTCATCAACCACCGCCTCGATGGCCTGCAACTGGTCAGGGGTCTCTTCGAATTCGAAGGATGAGGAGAAGGTGGCGTACTCCTCTCCCTGGGCCGGGAAGGCGTAGCCCTGGTTCGCGGCCCGGCGGGCATAGATCTCCAGCAGTTCGGCCGCGGTATCGCGAACCTGCTCGGCGGCCTTGCGTTTGACCTTTTCCCACTGGTCACCGCCGAGACGGTGCAGAGGGGCGTTTTCAGGGGAGGCGCCTGCATAGCGGCTGATCAGGTGCAGGGATGACACGGGTACGTAGAGCTTGTCGCCCTTGGCGTACTCCAGGGTCAGGAACTCCGTCTGCATGCCGCCCACTTCCAGGGTCTGCAGTCCCAGGTAACGGCCAACCCCGTGGTCTTCATGCACAACAGGTGCACCGGTGTGCAGCTCTGTAAGGTTGCGTACCACCTGCTCGGCATCGCGGTGCTTGGCTTTGCGGCGACGCTCCTGGCGAACCCGCTCACCCAGCAGTTGGGTTTCAGTAATAACAGCCAGGTCGTCCTGTTCAAGCCAGAGTCCCAGCTCCAGTGGTGCGACAGCCATGTTGATCTGCTGCTCTGACTGGCTGAACGCAGTCCAGTTCTCAACCAGGTGAGGGCGTATGCCATAGCCCCCCAGAGTATCGCGCATCTGTTCCCGCCGCCCGGCGCTCTCCGCCACGAACAGCACCCTTGAAGGTGCCTGGTCGAGGAAGGTCTTCAACGCACTTGCGGGGTCGCTGGCCCTGGGCTGGAAGCTCAGCGGGGGCAGGGCACGGGTATCGAAGTTGTGAAAACCGCTGAATCCCTTGCGACGTGACTCGATCTCTGTGCGTTGTACCCTGATGGAGCTGCCGCGGTTGAGGCTGGCAGCCATCTCATCGCCGTCGAGGTAGAGCCGGCCCGGGGGCAGCAGGGGACGCTCTGTGTCGTGGCGGCGCTGTTCATAGCGATTGGCAACCTGGGTGAGGAAGTTGTCAGCCTCGGCCCTGGCGTCCTCGAACTGGATGATCAGGGGATTTTCAGGGAGGTAATCAAACAGCGTCGCTGTCTCTTCAAAAAAAAGAGGTATGTAGTACTCCAGTCCCCCGGGGGCATTGCCCTCTGATACCTCCCTGTAGATCAGGCTGCGCTGGGGATCGCCTTCGAAGTTGTTGCGGAAGGCCTGGCGAAAACGGGTAATGCCGTCCTCGTCCAGGGGGAACTCCCTGGCGGGCAGCATTTCGATGCGATCAACCTTTTCAATTGTGCGCTGGGTTTCCGGATCAAAGGTCCGTATGGTCTCAATCTCTTCATCGAACAGGTCGATACGGTAGGGTGTGCTGCTGCCCATTGGGAACAGATCAAGCAGGGAACCGCGAACCGCAAACTCACCGTGGGCGATGACCTGTGAAACGCACTGGTATCCGGCCTTTTCCAGGCCCAGCCGCATGGTATCCAGCTGCATCTCTTCGCCAACACCGATGATCAGTGAATTTCCATCCAGGTAGGATTTCGGGGGCAGTCTCTGCAGCAGTGTGCTGACCGGTACAACGAGCACCCCGCGCTTCAGGGAGCTGAGGCGATAGAGTGTCAGCAGGCGCTGGGAGATCAGCTCCGGCAGTGGAGAGAAAACGTCATAAGGCAGGGTCTCCCAGTCGGGAAAGGAGAATACCGGAATATCCTCCTCCTGGAGGAAAAACCCCAGGCTGTGTTCCAGGTGCAGCGCGGCCTGCATATCATTGGCCAGCACCAGCAGCAGGCCAGGATGTTTTCTGGCAGCGCCGGCAATGGCAAGGGCATCACTCAGACCGTATAGGCGTCCCCACTGCAAGCGCTCCCCAGCCTGTTCCGGAAGCGGAGGATTTAGGGGGGAGAGTGCTGAATACTCAGTGCTGGACTGCTTTGAATCGGTCATTCTGGTCGTTTTCAGGGGTACTTTGGACTACGGGCTGCGTATTCTCTCATAGCCGCCCCGGATACTGGAACCCGCCAGATACCCAAATGATGATGAAACTGTTGTCGGAATTCACAAATGGGAGAAATTGATATTCAGCTGTTTTCTGAGGTGTAATGGGGAGATAGTCCGCTCTGTTGAGACAACTGGAGTATCAAATGCAACGCAAATCACTCCTTCTGCGTGTGGGATTGGCTATGAGCGTGATCATTCTGCTTGCAGTGATCAGCATGCTCAGCTCGGTGTTTATCGTCAAAAATTCAGAAGGTTTCGCCGCAGCGATCAACCAGGCGGGGACCCTGCGCATGCAGTCCTACCGGATAGCCAGCAGCCTGGTGCATAACGCCCTGACGTCGGCCGTGTACGGCGGTGAGGTGACAGAGCAGTTGGTGAATGAGTTTGAGGGACGCCTGTTCAGTCCACGTATTCATAGCGTGTTGTCCAAGGGAGCAGACCCGGCTGTACTCTCTGCCTACCAGGCCGTGGAGGATCGCTGGAACGGGAAAATGCACCCGCAACTGGAGGCCTATCTCAATGTTGCGATGGGTGTGACCATCGGTGCAGCAGACAGGCGAAACGCCCAGGAGCATAAAGACTTCTACCTCTCCACTGTGGACGATTTCGTCCAGGATATACACCATTTGGTAAAGACCCTGGAGCTGAATGCAGAGTACAACAATCAGCAACTCAGAATGGTCCAGATCGTCTCCCTGGTATTGATGTTACTGGTCGCCGGGGTGAGCCTTTACCTGACCAAGAAAAACATGCTCAAGCCGTTGAAAGAGCTTCTCAATTGCGCGGAAGCGGCCCGGCGTGGTGACTTCTCCGTGCGCAGTGCGCATTTGAGCGAGGATGAACTGGGTCAGCTTGGTGCGGCTTTCAATGTGATGGCGGAGGATCTCTCCAAAACCTATGCTGATCTCGCCCAAAGAGTACAGGCGAAGACAGCCGACCTGGAACGCAGCAACAAGTCACTGGAACTCCTGTATAACATTTCGAAGCGGCTCAGCAGTGATACGCCTAATGTGGATGTGCTCAAGGCGCTGATTCACGACATGGAGCAGATTGTGGGTATTCGCGGCGGGTCCATATGTCTTGGAGCACCCGGTGACAAGCAGGCCTATCGACTGGCTACCACACATCCCCTGGAAGAGGCCGGGATACCCATCACAACCATTGATTGCAAGGCCTGCATAGGAAACGGGGAATCTCATACTCTTGAGATCAAGAGCGAAGGCAACGGATTTGTACAGCTGTTCTCAACACCGGTCAAAGACCAGGATCAGCAGTATGGAGTCCTCGTTGTGGAGCTGTCGGAGGAGAGCAGGGACGGACTGGAGGAGTGGCAGAAGCGGCTGCTTGAGTCCATTGCCAGCCAAATTGCCATCGCCATCAATATGTCGGAAAAAGTGTCTCAGAACAGGATGCTCTCGCTGCTTGAGGAGCGCAGCGTTATCGCCAGAGAACTCCATGACTCACTGGCACAATCACTCTCCTATCTCAAAATACAGGTCAGCAGGCTCGATAAGTCCATAACCGAAGATGATGAAAAAGAGAAGATCCTTAATATCACCCATGGTTTGCGCAAGGGACTGAACGGGGCCTACAGGCAGTTGCGCGAACTGTTGGCTACATTCAGGTTGAGAATCAGTGAAGCAGGCCTCAATACCGCCATTGAAGATACGGTGAAAGAGTACACGGAACGCAGTGGTATAGAAATTGCGCTGCAGAACCGCATGGCACACTGCAAGTTCAGTTCAAATGCAGAGATCCACGTGATGCAGATTATCCGTGAGGCGCTCTCCAACGTAACCCGTCATGCAAATGCCAGCCAGGCCAACGTCCAGCTGGATTGTGACAAAGACGGTTTAGTGACCATCCTGGTGGAGGATAACGGCATCGGAATCGATGACGAGCGTGATATGATGCTGCACTACGGCCTGCCTATCATGAAAGAGCGGGCGGAGTGGCTGGGGGGCTCATTGGAGATAGGCGAATCCCCGGAAGGTGGAACCCGCGTTAAGCTGACCTTTACCATTTCCGATTCAGATCAGACCCGGTCCAGTGAAAAGCTGATAAGAAGAATGCAACATGCCTGAACAAGAAACCCATACTATTATTGCCATCGACGATCACCCCCTGTTCAGAAAGGGTGTGTCTGACCTGATCGACATGGACGACTCCCTGACCCTGATTGCGGAGGCGGCCAATGGCAGGGACGGACTTGAGTTGGTCAAGAGCCACAACCCGGACCTGGTGTTGCTGGATATCAACATGAAGGGCATGAGCGGGCTGGAGACACTTGAGGAGATCAAAAAACTGGATCTGGATTCCAGGGTGCTGATGCTCACCGTCTCTGACAACGACGAGGATGTGATCCACGCCCTAAGGGTCGGGGCCGACGGTTACCTGCTCAAGGATATGGAACCGGAGGATACCCTGAAGTGTCTTGCCAAGGCTGCCCAGGGGCAGATGGTGATCAGCGAACGCCTGACACAGTTGCTTGCCCAGGCGCTGAGAGGGGACAAGCAGATTAAAAAATCTCCTGCAGAGTGCGACTTTACTGATCGGGAACGTGAGATTCTCGGCCTGATCTCAAAGGGGATGAGTAACAAGCATATCGCCCGTGAACTCGATATCTCCGATGGGACGGTAAAGGTCCACGTGAAGCACCTGCTGAAAAAGATGGGGCTTCACTCCAGGGTCGAAGCGGCCGTCTGGGCTTTGAAGAATCTTTAAATTTCCATATTCACCTCACTCAACTGGGTGAGTCCAAACGCTTTCAGGTGTCCGGGGGAGTGTGCTCTACCGGGATAATCGGGAATGCGGTGAGAATCCGCAACGTGCCCAACGCTGTAATGGGGATTGTCTGGACTGATCGTTAAACCACTGACCGCCAGGTCGGGAAGGTGTTCAGACAAGTCGATCCTGAGTCAGAAGACCGGCCTGAAGCTTGTATGACGGGTACCTGGACAAGTATCTGTGGTTTTCCAGCCAAGGGGACTGACGTATGGAAAACGGTACAGCTCAATATCAGACTGAATCAGCCTTCAACGAGCGTGAGCGTGAAGCCGTCTACAAGGCTATCTTCAAACGGCGCGATGTCCGTGGGGAATTCAAACCCGATCCTGTACCCGACAAGGTACTGGCCAGGCTTCTGAAAGCCGCCCACCATGCGCCATCTGTCGGTTTTATGCAGCCCTGGGATTTCATTCTGATCCGCTCTGATGAAACCCGGCAGAAGATCCACAAACTGTTTGAAACTGCCAACAGGGAGGCCGAAGACCTTTTTGAAGGTAGAAAGCGTGAGCTCTACAGCAGGCTGAAACTCGAGGGTATCCTCTCGTCTCCCGTTAACCTCTGCATTACCTGCGACCGCAGCCGCTCAGGGCCCGTTGTTCTGGGGCGCACCCATGACATGGCGATGGATATCTACAGCAGTGTCTGTGCGGTACAGAACCTGTGGCTTGCAGCCAGGGCTGAAGGTGTCGGTGTGGGTTGGGTGAGTATCTTTGACCGGGAAAAACTGAAGTCAGTGCTGGGCTTGCCGGAGCATGTGGTTCCCGTCGCCTATCTCTGTATCGGTTATGTCGACAATTTCCACCTTGAACCTGAATTGCAGAAAGCCGGCTGGAGAGAGAGGCTGGACCTCAAGGATCTTGTCTTCTCCGATTCATGGGGCAGGACAGATAATAAAGGATTGGACGGCCTGTTGAGGCTGTTGTAGAGACCGGGACCATTTTTCAGCTTGGTTTCAGGTTGGCTTGCTAATATCTCCTCCAACAACAGGAGGAGTGCGCAATGGAGAACGAAACCGAAGTCAAAATCTGGGATCCGCTGGTCAGGTTCTTTCACTGGGCCCTGGTATTGGCCTTCTGCATCGCCTACATCACCGAAGATGACTTCCTCTCTCTGCATGTCTATGCAGGGTACTTTATCTGCGGACTGATCCTTGTTCGTCTGCTCTGGGGTATCGTTGGCACCAGACATGCCCGTTTCTCATCGTTTGTTAAAAAACCCGATGAAGTGATTGCCTACCTGAAGGATGTGATCGCTTTTCGTGCAAAACGCCACCTTGGGCACAATCCTGCCGGTGGCGCCATGGTTGTTGCGCTGTTACTGATGCTGGTTATAACCCTGGTCACCGGTATCGCTGCCTATGGTGCTGAGCAGCTGTCAGGCCCCCTTGCGGGTGTGATGGCGAATCTTCCTTACTTTGTGGGCAAGGCTTTCGAAGAGATCCACGAGTTCTGTGCCAATTTCACACTGTTGCTTGTTGCCCTGCACCTGCTGGGTGTCGCATTTGCCAGTCTTCAGCATGGTGAAAACCTGGTGCGGGCCATGGTGACCGGTCGGAAACAGACCGACTGATGCATTTCAGATATCCGGAGTGATGAGATGAAAAATTCAATTATCGGGCTTTTAACCATGGCACTTTCATGCGGATCAACTGCAATGGCAAGCCAGGTATCTGACTCACTGGTTGAGAAGTACCGCTTGGAGACTGCTGACGCGTTGAGTGCTGAACTGGGCAAGCAGCTATGGAACCAACAGTTCATCCACGAAAAAAGCGGGGATCAACGCAGCTGTTCCACTTGCCACGGGAGTGACCTCGCCAAGCAGGGCAAGCACGCCCGAACCGGCAAGAAGATAGACCCAATGGCCCTGAGCATCAATACGAAAAGACTGACCACCGAAAAGAAAATCGAGAAGTGGTTTAAACGTAACTGCAAGTGGACCCTGGGCCGGGAGTGCACGCCCAGGGAGAAAGGCAGTTTTCTGTTGTACATCAGTGCACAGTAAGAGGAGATCGGAGTATGAACAGGAAAACAGCACTTATCATGGTCTTTGTATGCGGCGGACTGTTCTTGTGCGCTGGTATGGCCATGGGGGATGATGACGATCATGATTCCGGGCACGAGCGAGAGCACGGTTTTTTCAGCGGAATGTTCCGGGAAGAGCACGAGAATATACCCAGCCCTAAATCCGCTCTCTACTCCGAGGAGTGTGGAAGCTGTCATTTCCCTTACCAACCCGGTCTTCTGGGAGGAAATACCTGGTCGCAGATAATGGCCAACCTGGAGAGCCACTTTGATGAGAATGCAGAGCTTGCTGATGATGAGAGGGTTGCTATTCTGAATTACCTGCAGGAAAACGCGGCAAGCCGGAGTGACAATGTTTTACCAGTCAGGGCCACGGGTAATCGAAGTGGGACGGACAACTCTCTGAGAATCACCCAAACCCGTTACTTCAAGTATGAGCACAGTGAAATACCGCTGCGCATGGTCAAGGAGAATCCGGGGGTGAACTCTTTCAGTAACTGCGACAGCTGCCATCAGAAGGCTGACCAGGGATTGTACGATGACGATTATGTTCGTATACCGGGCTATGGCAGATGGGATGATTGAGGGTGCCTGGCTTAGTGAAAGAAGTGCTGACTTGCCCTGTCAAATCCTGAAAAGGAAAATGATCAGACCATGACTACCGGGTCCCTGGCACTAATCATAATAGGCGCTATTCTGGCGCAGGTCATTGCTTTGCTACTGCTGGGTTTCTACCGCAGGAGAGAGCAGTACCTCGGCTTGCACGAAAAGAGTATTCAAACCTCCCAGGGACGGATGTTCGATGACCCTGTCTCCACGCCCTCTGACCAGGAAGCACCGAGATCCGCCTGGGAGGGATACAGGGAGTTTGTGGTCAAGCGCAAGGAGTATGAGGATGAGAGCCGGTCGATATGCTCCTTTTACCTGGTGCCTACAGACGGGGAACCATTGCCTGGGTTCAGGCCCGGACAGTTTCTGACTTTCAAGCTGGCTATTGATGATCCCCTGAGCGGGCAGGCAAGAGATGTTGTCCGCTGTTATTCACTCTCTGATTTACCCCGAAGCGAATACTACAGGGTGTCGATCAAAAGGGTAGCGTCGCCTAAGGACAACCCGGAACTCCCTGCCGGATTTTCGTCCAGCTATTTTCATGACCATGTGCACGAGGGCAGCCATCTTTCTGTCAGGGCACCATCCGGTCATTTTCACCTGGTTATGGATGAGCCTCTGCCCATGGTTCTGGTTGGCGGCGGCATCGGCATAACCCCCATGTTGAGCATTTTGAAAACTGTTCTTGAAGCAGGAATGCAGCGCGAGATCTGGCTCTATTATGGTGTTCGTAACGGCTCCGAGCAGATTATGAAAGAAGAGCTTCAGGCACTCGCCGGGCGCCATAAGAACTTCCATCTGCACATCTGCTACAGCGCGCCGGATGGCAGTGACCGTGAGGGGGTCGATTATCACCACCAGGGCCATGTCGATATGGCACTCCTGCGCACAACCCTCAGGCTTGAGCGCTACCAGTTCTACATCTGCGGCCCCAGGGCAATGATGGAGAGCATGGTGCCCGGCCTGGAGAAGTGGGGTGTTGATGCGGGAGATATCCATTACGAGTCCTTTGGCCCTGCAACATTGACCAGGGGCAGGAGAGTGGTCACGGAACATGAGCAGCAGCAACCTGTCAGCGTCACTTTCGCCAGGTCGGGGAAAAGCCTGACCTGGGACCCCGGCAGCGACTCGCTGCTCGAGTTTGCAGAGGATAACGGGATCGAGGTTGAATCAGGTTGCAGGGCAGGCAGTTGTGGTTCCTGCTCGACCGCAGTGACAAGCGGGGAGGTTGATTATAACCTGGAGCCTGATGCCGATATCCAACAGGGGCAATGTCTGCTGTGTGTTTCCAGGCCGAATCAAAATCTCGTTCTGGACGCCTAGGAGTACTCCATGGAAAGTTCACTCATACGTAAAGAGATCACCCCGTTTCTGGTGATGTTCGGGTCGCTGATACTGGCTGCCGTCATTGCGGATGCCCTGCTGCATCATTTCGGTCTGGGCTGGATAGGGCGCTGGCTTGGCATACCTGGCACTGTTCTGATCCTGCTCTCCTTTTTTTACTCCATGCGCAAACGCAAGGTGATCAGTTTCGGCAGACCCAAAACGCTGCTTGCACTTCATGAGACCCTGGCCTGGACAGGTGCCCTCATGATGCTGCTGCACGCGGGTATTCACGTCTACTCGATTCTGCCCTGGCTGGCCCTGATTGCCATGATGATCAATGTCATCAGTGGAATGACGGGAAAGTACCTGCTGGACCGTTCACGCCGCCACATGGCGGAGAGGAAGCAGTTTTATTCTCAACAGGGATTGTCTGACGGCGAGATTGAGAAACAGCTGTTTTGGGATGCGACAACCTTTGACCTGATGAAGAGATGGCGTGTTATCCACCTCCCGATCACACTGGCCTTTGCCGTTCTTGGGATAGCCCACATTCTGAGTATTACACTTTTCTGGCAATGGAAATGAAACTGAAGCCTGTCACAATTATCGTCTCGGTCAATCTTGCAGCCCTGGTTCTTTTGGCCATATTCATGCCCCACCTGATGATTAGCCCGGGTGCGCTCATCAGCGCACATGCTGAACTGACAACGGATTGCTTTGCCTGCCACACACCTTTCATAGGCAGTACCCCGGAAAAATGTATCGCATGCCACAAGGTCGAAGAGATCGGTTTGAAAACCACTACCGGGTTTCCTGTCGGAAGGGAGAGCAAAAACGTGGCTTTTCATCAGAAGCTCAATGAAGAGGATTGTGTTGCTTGTCACAGTGATCACAAGGGTGTGAAGTCGTTCAGGCCGATCAGCCGGTTCTCGCATAATCTTCTTGATGATGTACTGCAGCAGGAGTGCGACAGCTGTCATCGTAATCCAGGGGATTCCCTGCATCGCAAGATCAAGGGTAACTGCAAGGAGTGTCATACTCAGAAAGAGTGGACGCCTGCTACATTTGATCACAACGAGTATTTCAGGTTTGATCGACATCACGATGCAAATTGTGAAAGCTGCCACGTTGAAAATGATTACTCCAACTACACTTGCTACAGTTGCCATGAGCATTCGAAATCGAATGTCCGCAGAGAGCACCTGGAAGAGGGTATCCGTGAATACGAAAACTGCGTTGAGTGCCATCGCAGCGGTGATGAGCACGAGGCGGAGCGAATTTGGAAATCAAAGAGGAACAGGACCAGTAAGTCCGGTTCACTCAAGGGTTATAAAAGAGAACGTAAAGAGCGGTATTACGATGACGATGATTGAAGCATCTGATCTCAAAGTCCTGGCGCCACAAACCGGGCTGATAAGGCCTTTTGGAAAAGAACCCAGCAGGGTCAATCGAATTAGTGTTAACAGGCCCTGACATGCATAAGGTATTTTATCTTATCGCTCTGCTTTCAATTGTCGGCCTTTCAGGTGTCGTGATGGGTGATGATGACGATCACTTGGAATCTCGACGCCTTGTGGAAGAGGGCAGGATAAAGCCCCTGCAGGAGATACTGTCACTGGTGACCAGTCAGCGCCCTGGGGCTATTCTTGAAGTGGAACTTGAGCGTGATGATGGCATTATGATCTACGAGATAGAGATGCTTGGCGATGATGGCAGGGTATGGGAAATGGAGATCAATGCCCGGACCGGCGAAATTATCGAGTCACACGAAGAGGATTGATCAGTGCGGTTGTTGCTGGTGGAAGATGATGAGCTGTCGGCTCAAGCCCTGAAAAAGGACCTTGAACAGCAGGGGTTTGCCGTGGACAGGGCAGACAACGGAGTTGATGCTGAATATATGGGTGAGCAGGAGCCATATGACCTGGTCGTCCTCGACCTGGGGCTGCCCGGGCGTCCCGGACTGGAGGTGTTGCGCAATTGGCGTGATAAAGGAAATGCCGTACCGGTGATTGTTTTGACCGCAAGGGATGCCTGGCACGAGCGAGTGGATGGCTTCAAGGCCGGTGCCGATGATTACCTGGGCAAGCCGTTTCACGTGGAGGAACTGGTGGTGCGGATACAGGCCCTCATCAGGCGCAGTCATGATAAGCCTGGCGATATGCTCAAAAGCGGTGAACTCACACTGGATGAAGAGCGGCAACTGGTCAGCCTCTCTAGCGGTGAATCTGTTGAACTGACAGGCACTGAGTTCCGCCTGTTGCGCTATTTTATGCTTCACCCGGGAAAAATCCTCTCCAAGACACGCCTGACGGAGCATGTCTATGAACAGGACTTTGACCGTGACAGTAACCTGATAGAGGTTTATGTGCGTCGCCTTAGAGAGAAGTTGGGAGCAGACAGGATTCTCACCCGGCGTGGCCAGGGCTACCTGTTTGTCGGTGAGAAAGGATGAGGTCTCTTGAGCGCCGACTTCAGTTCGGCCTGGCACTCAGTCTTGTTCTCCTTTCCATTACGCTGTGGTTTATCGGCAACCAGTCACTGCGCTCACTGACGGAAAACTTCATCGCATCAAGGCTTGAACATAACGCTGAGAGCCTCCTTGGTGCGATGACTGTTGATCCGGATACATCCGCCTTGTCGTGGCGGCGTATCGACCAGCGATACACGCGTCCTTTCTCCGGCCATTACTACGTTATACGCTTTGCCGACGACAGCCTCGTATCCTCTCGTTCGCTCTGGGATCACACCCTGGAGTTCCCCCTGGTTGCCACTGGGGAGACGGTGCAGTTGCAGGCGAGTGGCCCTTCAGGACAGCGTCTGCTGCTCCTGCTGAAGGGGTTCAAGAAGTCCGGACGTGAGTTTACCCTGGCTGTTGCCGAGGATCTGACGCCCCTGGAGCAGGAGCGTGAGCGTTTTATACAGTGGTTTGCACTGTTGGCCGGGGTAGGTTTTATCGGTCTGCTGCTCATTCAGAGCGTCGTCATCCGTCGCTCTTTCAGATCGCTGGAGAAGGTGGGGGATGATGTCCGTCGTCTGGAGGAGGGACGCACAGTGCGTCTTTCGGAAGATGTGCCCACAGAGGTTCTTCCGCTCATCAGTGAGTTCAATCACCTGTTACGGCTTCTAAATCAGCGACTCCAGCGCTCACGCAATGCAATGGGCAATCTGGCACATGCGCTGAAGGGGCCTCTGAATATTCTTACCCACAGCCTGGACACCCCTGACGACGATGACTTTGACCTGGACCAGGCACGAAACCAGGTGGGTCGGATCCGCCAGTTGATGGAGAGAGAGCTTAAACGGGCACGTTTGGCCGGCAATGGATTGTCTGGGGTTCGCTTCAATCCCCATAGCGAGATCCCGGATCTGGTGAATGTGCTGAGACAGGTTTACCGGGAGAGGGAACTCGATCTCAGCTACCGGATCGATCCCGGGGTGACACCCTTTGGTGATCGGGAGGATCTGTTGGAACTGGTTGGCAACCTGCTCGACAATGCATGTAAATGGGCCTCCTCCAGGGTCACCTGTACAGTTATCGCCGGGACAGCTGTTACCCTGGAAATTGAAGATGACGGAGTCGGTCTGGAGGATCAGGATATCTCCAGGCTGTTCAACCGGGGCACCCGGCTTGACGAAACGGTTGAAGGCCACGGGCTTGGTCTGGCTATCGTAGGGGATATCGTCAAACTGTATGATGCTGAGATCTCATTTTCCCGCTCAGCCGCTCTGGGTGGCCTCAGCGTCAGGATAAAATTTCCTGCTTCTGCGGATGAGTCCCCTGCTGAAGCCTGAGTCAGATACGAACTGTTATCTCAATATTGAGAATAACGTGACTATTCATCTCTATCCGTTAATGTCGGCTGAAAAATCTATTCCTTTGTGGGTATCTCCCTCGCCAAGCTGACAATCGAGTGATAACTAATCAATATCAAGGCCAAACGGCTATAGCGCATTAAATATAGTGGTATTCCACTATGAAAAGTGGTGGAAACGCCATTTTTAAACTGGCAAAAATACCAATATATAGGTACCCACAAATAGGGTGTTCTGAAATGCGTTATACCCAGTCTTTTCTTGTTATATCAGTAAGTTAGAATTTCGTTTTTGATTGAAGTCAATGGTTTTTGATCCCTGTAGGCGGATAATTTTCCCCTATGTCAGGAGCAGTTGCCGTGCACACTTCAATCAGTCGAAAACAGTTTCTCAGAGGTGACCTGTCTGGGCGCAAAACACCCAACAGACCTCCCTGGGCTGTCCAGGATGATGAGTTCGTTTCCAGGTGCACCCGATGTGACAAGTGCATCACTGCTTGTATCGACGGACTTATCGTCAAAGGGCAAGGCGGTTTTCCCCAGATGGAGTTCTCCCATGGTGGCTGCGACTTTTGCAGCGACTGTGTGGCAGCCTGCGAGCCTGAAGCCCTTTTCAGGTCAAGCAAAGAGGCCACTCCATGGGATATCAAAGCATCAATACTCGATTCCTGCCTGTCACTCAATGCCGTTATGTGTCGATCCTGCGGTGATGTATGTGACAAGCGGGCAATCCGTTTTTCTCTCCAGGTTGGGGGCAAAGCCCAGCCGGTGATCGACCCTGATCGTTGTACCGGTTGTGGCGAATGCCTTTCTGTTTGTCCAGTAAAAGCAGTAGAAATTTCCAATAACTATTCGCACGTTGAAACCGTGTAAAGGGGGCTTTGTAGAAATGAATGTATGTAGCGCAATCGTACATGCGAAACCTGAAAATGCAGTAAGGGTTTCTGCAAGTTTGGAAGAGTTTTCCGGCGTTGAGGTCCATGGCGGACAGGATGTCGGAAAACTCATTGTCACTTTGGAGGGCAGCGAGGACGACAGGCTGGCCGACATCATGGCGAAATTTAGTGATGTGAGTGGTGTGATAAGCACCGTCATGATTTATCACTATAACGGTGAAGATACCGATATTGAGGAGGTAATCCAGTGAAACTAACAAGGCGTGACTTTGTAAAGAGCAATGCGGTCGCAGCAGCAGCTGCCGCCGCAGGCGTCACTCTACCGGGCATCAAGATAGCCAACGCGGCAGAAGCTGATGATCTGCGCTGGGACAAGATAGCCTGCCGTTTCTGCGGTACCGGCTGTTCTGTCCTGGTCGGTGTAAAAGATGGCAAAATGATGGCGAGCCAGGGTGATCCTGATGCGCCGGTGAACAAGGGTCTCAACTGTATCAAGGGCTACTTCCTGCCCAAAATCATGTACGGAAAGGACCGCCTGACCCAGCCTCTGCTTCGTAAGACAAACGGCAAGTATGACAAGAACGGTAACTTCGAGCCCATCTCATGGGACGAGGCGTTCAAGATCATGGCCGAAAAATGGGTTGCAGCACGCAAGGCCAAGGGACCCAAGGGTGTCGGCATGTTCGGCTCCGGTCAGTGGACCGTTTGGGAAGGCTATGCAGCCGCCAAACTGCTCAAAGCCGGTTTCCGCTCAAATAGTCTCGATCCAAACGCTCGCCACTGTATGGCTTCTGCGGTAGGCGCGTTCATGCGCGGTTTCGGTATCGATGAGCCCATGGGTTGCTATGACGACCTTGAGCATGCTGATGTATTTGTGCTCTGGGGCGCCAACATGGCGGAGATGCACCCGATTCTCTGGTCCCGCCTTACCGATACCCGCCTCACTAAAGAGGGCTGCGAAGTTCACGTACTCTCTACCTACGAGCATCGCTGCTACGAGCTTGCAGACAACGGTATGGTTTTCCATCCTCAGACTGATCTGGCGATAGCCAACTACATCGCCAACTACATCATTCAGAACAAGGCCTATGACCAGTCGTTTATCGACAAGCACGTTAACTTCAATATCACGACTACTGATATTGGTTACGGTCTGCGCAGTGATCATCCTGCTCAGAAGGCTGCGAAGAACCCCAATGTCGGCAAGTTCAACAAGGTCAGCTTCGAAGAGTACGCAAAGGCTGTCTCATCCTATACTCTTGAAAAAGCCAGCGAACTGTCCGGCGTGCCCAAGAAGAACCTGGAGCGCCTGGCCAAGGTCTATGCCGATCCCAACAAGAAGGTAACCTCGTACTGGACCATGGGTATGAACCAGCACACCCGTGGTGTCTGGATGAACGGCCTGGTCTACAACATCCACCTGCTGACGGGTAAGATCTCGGAGCCTGGCAACAGCCCATTCTCCCTGACCGGTCAGCCCTCCGCATGCGGTACCGCACGTGAGGTAGGTACCTTTACCCACCGCCTGCCTGCAGATCTTGTGGTGGCGAAGGATGCACACTGCGCATTTGCCGAGAAGAAGTGGCAGCTGCCCGCAGGTACCATCCCCCGCGCCAAGGATCCGAAGATGGGCAAGACCCTGATCCATGCGGTTGCCATGCATCGTGCCCTCAAAGACGGCAAGATGAACTGCTTCTGGGTGATGTGTAACAACAACATGCAGGCTGCGGCGAACATGAATGAGGAGTCTCTGCCGGGTTGGCGCAAGGAGGAGAACTTCATCACCGTCTCCGATCCCTATCCGACAGTTTCGGCCCAGGCGGCTGACCTGATCCTGCCTACTGCCATGTGGGCTGAGAAGGAGGGCGCCTACGGTAATGCAGAGCGTCGTACCCAGTTCTGGCGTCAGCAGGTTAAAGCACCAGGTGAGGCAAAGTCAGATCTCTGGCAGCTTATGGAGTTTGCCAAGTATGTGAAGACGGACGACGTCTGGGATGCCGAACTGCTGGCTACCGCACCGGAATACAAGGGCAAGACCCTGTACGAAGTGCTTTACGAGAACGGCCAGGTCAACAAGTTCCCGACCCAGGAAGTCAAGGACTCTGACGGCAACGTCTACGATAACGACGAAATGGCCCACTTCGGCTTCTATGCCCAGAAGGGTCTGTTCGAAGAGTACCGTACCTTCAACTCCGCACCTGACATCATCAAAAAAGGCCACGAGATGGCCGAGTTCGATGCATATCACAAGGTGCGCGGTATGCGTTGGCCGGTAATCGACGGCAAGGAGACCCTGTGGAGGTTCCGTGAAGGGTATGACCCACACGTAGCCAAGGGCGAAGGTGTGAAGTTCTACGGCAAGCCAGATGGCAGGGCCGCAATTATCTTCGGGCCCTATGAGCCAGCCGCAGAGAGCCCGGACAAAGAGTACGATCTCTGGCTCTGCACAGGCCGCGTACTCGAGCACTGGCACTCAGGTTCCATGACTCAACGTGTGGAAGAGTTGCATCGTGCTGTGCCGGATGCGGTGGTCTTCATGCATCCGAAAGATGCCAAGAAGCGTCGCCTGCGTCAGGGCGCCATGGCCAAGCTGCAGACCCGCCGAGGCGAGTTGGTGGCGAGGGTGGAAACCCGTGGTCGCAACCGTCCTCCTGAGGGTCTGATTTTCATCCCCTGGTTCGATGCGAACAGGTTGGTGAACAAGCTGACACTCGATGCCACTGATCCACTCTCCAAAGAGACGGATTACAAAAAGTGTGCAGTCAAGGTGGTCAAGGCGTAAGCGGTTGGATTCCGGCCCAGGTGGTACCGGGCCGGGTTCCGTAATTGGAAAGGGTACCGAATCGATAACAGAGAAGTATGAGAGATGTCAGATTCAGGTAATGGTCAAGAGAGAGGCGTCAACCGCCGTCAGTTCATGGGCAATATGCTCAAGACTGCATGTGGTGTGGGGCTGATGGGTATGGGGCTCGGTTTCTATTCGAAACAGGCCGATTCCCTGCCGGCGATGGCAGTTCGTCCACCGGGAGCACTCCCGGAGGATGAGTTCCTCGGCGCATGTATCCGTTGCGGTCTCTGTGTTCGGGACTGTCCCTACGATATTCTCAAATTGGGTCAACTGGGTGACGAGGTGCCAACAGGTACACCGTATTTCACAGCCCGGACCGGCCCCTGCGAGATGTGTGAGGACATCCCCTGCATACCCGTCTGTCCGACCAATGCCCTGGACCACAGTCTCACCGACATCAATGATGCACGGATGGGACTGGCTGTAGTAGTGGACCAGGAGACCTGTATCGCATTCCTCGGATTGCGCTGTGAGGTTTGCTTCAACGTCTGCCCGATTCGAGGTGATGCCATCTCGCTGGAGTATCTCCACAACGACCGTTCAGGCAAGCATGCACTGTTTATTCCAGTGGTGCATTCAGACGCCTGTACAGGTTGTGGACTCTGCGAGAAGGCCTGCATCCTCGAGGAGGCGGCAATAAAGATCTTCCCGACCCACCTGGCGAAGGGAGAACTGGGCAAACACTATCGACTCGGCTGGAAAGAGAAGGAGAGAGCAGGAAAGTCACTGGTTGCACCGGACGTAAAGCACGAATACAACCTTCCCGAAGGTGTGCGCTACGACCTGCAAGGCAAGGGGTTGATCATTGATGGAGATGAGAGGAAAAAGGAAAGCCCTTTTTCATCCAATCCATTGGACACCCTGAACCGTGGACTGGAGAGTAAATAATGGCCAAGCAAGCAAAAGCAGTAGGTGCAGACGCCATTGCCGCAAAGGGCTGGTTCCATGCCCATATGTGGCTGATTCTCCGCCGTGTCAGCCAGTTGTCGATTCTGGCGCTATTCCTTGTCAGCCCGTACCTGGTTGACCGGCTGGAGCGTGAAACATGGCTTGTTAAGGGGAACCTGGCGTCCAGCATGACGCTGGACGTGCTTCCCCTGACCGATCCCCATGTTCTGCTACAGGCGGTGCTTGCCGGGGTTGAGCCACACAAGGAAGCCATTATCGGTGTCATCATTGTGATTGCCTTCTACCTGTTGGTAGGAGGCCGGGTCTACTGTTCCTGGGTATGCCCGGTCAACATGGTCACAGATGCCGCCGCCTGGCTGCGCCGTAAACTCGGTATCAGTTCACCGTCCCATCTCTCACGCAGCACCCGTTACTGGATGCTGGGCCTGACACTGGTCCTGCCCCTGGTTACTGGTTCTATCGTGTGGGAACTGGTCAACCCGGTCTCCATGATGTTTCGCGGCATCGTGTTCGGGCTTGGCATGGCATGGGTTCTGATCCTGGGCATCTTCCTGTTCGATCTGCTGGTGAGCAAGGATGGATGGTGTGGGCGGTTATGTCCGGTAGGTGCCTTCTACAGCCTGCTTGGCGTACGCAGCCCGCTGCGTGTGGTTGCTGTAAACCGCGAGGTCTGCAATGACTGCATGGACTGTTACGCCGTCTGTCCTGAATCACGGGTGATCAAGCCTGCTCTGAAAGGGGCGGACAAGGGCTTAAGCCCGGTGATCCTCTCTTCCAACTGTACCAACTGCGGTCGCTGCATTGATGTCTGTGCAGTGGACGTTTTTCAATTCGGTAACCGTAACCTTAAAGACGAGGTGGATAAAGCATCTGTAGCCAAAGGCCATGCTCAACACAGTACCAGCAGCTAGGCAAAAGGTTTTCAGGAGTTTTAGTTTTCAAACATTGAGTTTGATGGAGATAAAGATGAAGAAATCAATACTTACCCTAATGGTTGTTCTGGCGACGTTCATGTTCTCCAGTGCAGCTTTCTCGGGCGTCGAGTTTCTGCGTGGTGACCAGGCAGTAAACGACGCGTCAAAAGCACCGGACAAGAGGAAACAGGAAATCGTGAAAGGTGCGTTTGATCGCAGCTACAAGATCCAGCCGCCGATGATTCCTCACAAGATCGACAAGGAGGAGATCAACCTGAAGGTGAATACCTGCATGAAGTGTCACTCCGCCAAGACCTACAAGGCGAAGAAGGCACCCAAGGCAGGTGACAGCCACTACGTGACCCGTGACGGTAAGACCTTGGATAAGGTTTCAAGCCGTCGTTACTTCTGCAACCAGTGCCATGCGCTTCAGCTGGATGCAGAGCCCGTGGTTGGTAACGCCTTTGTCGGCGCGAAGTAAGTAGCAGTAAACCCTGGTGGTGCCCGGTCATTGGACCGGGCACATTCGGGGCGGTTGTAGAGCAATGTAAACAGCACCACTAGGTGTCAATAAGTTAGTTAGACGGGAATTATTATGAGCAACGGGGCAAAACGCGGGGTCTTCAAGACTCTCATTATAGGTATCGTTTTGGGTATTATCCTCTGGGGTGGTTTTAATACCGCCATGGAGGCAACCAATACTGAAGCATTCTGTATCTCATGCCACGAGATGGAAGCCACGGTCTACCAGGAACTGCAGGAGACCGTACATTTCACCAACCGTACCGGTGTGCGTGCAACATGCCCGGACTGCCACGTTCCCAAGGAGTGGATTCACAAGATCGTGCGCAAGATACAGGCCAGTAACGAGCTTTACCATAAGATGTTGGGCACTATCGATACGCCAGAGAAGTTCGAGGCGAAACGTCTGCAACTGGCAGAGAATGTCTGGCGTGCCATGAAGGCAACCGATTCGCGGGAGTGCCGAAACTGCCACAAGTTCCAGTCAATGGACATGGATAAGCAGGATTCCCGCAGCGCTGATGCCCACGACCCACACTACTGGGATGCCGTGGATGGAAAGGAACCCGCCAAGACCTGTATTGACTGTCACAAGGGTATCGCTCACAGTCTTCCTGAAGGCTATGACCCGGCTGAGGATATGGAAGCTGCAGAAGGGTAATACCATGTTTAGCGGGTGGATACTGTGCGCCCTTGATCGTTGACAATAACCCGGTGGAACACCCCTGCCGGGTTATTGTCTTTTAATAACAGACGGTCGACAATGCCCTTGGCGGCAAGTGGAAGCAACCCTGGAGTCGACACATGTCTGAGCTTATCGATCGTTTCGGTCGTAAAATAGAGTATCTTCGGTTGTCCGTTACGGACCGCTGTGACTTCCGCTGTTTCTACTGCATTCCCAAGGGATTCAACGATTTTTCCGATCGGGATGAGCAGCTCACCCTGGATGAATTTGTCAGGCTGGTTCGTATCTTCAGTGAAATGGGGGTCAGCAAGGTGCGCTTTACCGGCGGAGAGCCCCTGGTGCGTCAGGATATCGGGGAGATGGTTACCCAGATCGGTGCCCTGCCAGGAATTGAAGACCTCTCCATGAGTACCAACGCCTCCCAGCTGGCAAAACATGCCAGGGTCATACGGGAGGCCGGGGTCAGTCGCATCAATGTCAGCCTCGACACCCTCAACCCCGATGTATTCAGGGAGATCACCCAGGGAGATCTGAGCAAGGTGATTGAGGGCCTTATGGCCGCAAGGGAGGCCGGGTTTCATCCTATCAAGATCAACATGGTGGTGATGCGTGACCTGAATTACCACGAAGTGGGCGACATGGTGGATTTCTGCCTTGAAAATCGTTTTACACTGCGTTTTATCGAGACCATGCCGGTAGGTGAAGCCGGGCAGAATGCCAAGGATCGCTACGTAAGTCTGGCCGAGGTGCGTGAACAGCTGGAGCAGCGTTTCGAGCTGGAACCGGCGAAAATGAAGGGGGCTGGACCTGCAAAGTACCTGAAAGTGGTGGGTGGTCGCCTGAAGATCGGTTTTATCACCCCCATGTCACAGCACTTTTGCGAAGACTGTAACCGGGTTCGTCTCTCTTCGGAGGGAACTCTCTACCTCTGCCTGGGACAGCAGGACAAGCTTGAGTTTCGTCCACTGCTTCGACAGGGGCTGACTGACGATCAGCTCAAAGAGGCCATTCTGGAAGCGATTGAACGTAAGCCCGAGAAGCACGAATTCAACGACAACCCGGGCCAGGTAGTGCGTGTCATGTCCATGACCGGCGGCTGATACCGGTTCTATTAGGGTAAAACTTTCTTGTAGGGCTTTACGCTGACGTTGGCAAATACACCAGTGAGTGTGTAGGGGTCTTGGTCCGCCCACTCTTTTGCCGCATCAAGAGTGTCGAACTCCGCGATTATCAGGCTGCCGGTAAAACCCGCTGGCCCCGGATCTTCACTGTCGATGGCGGGGTGGGGGCCTGCAACCAGCAAACGTCCCTCTTCCTGTAGCGCCTTGATGCGTTCCAGATGTTCAGGGCGTGCGGCAAGCCGGGCGTCCAGGCTGTCCTCACGGTCAGTTCCCATGATGGCGTAAAACATTCAGGTCTCCTCGGGTGCTTCTGTTGACTCTTCCATAAAACGGGCCATGTAGAGTGCCTGCAGAATGACAAACAGAAAGGTCAGTCCCATCATGCCGAAAAGTTTGAAATTCACCCAGGTCTCTTCCGGGTAGTTGAAGGCCACATAGAGATTGATCGCGCCCATGGCCACAAAGAACACGGCCCAGGCCATGTTGAGCCGGGGCCATATATGAGCGGGCAGCGTCACTGCATGGGACATCATTCGTTCAATCAGTGATTTTTCGCCGATGAACTGGCTACCGATAAAGGCAACTGCAAACAGCCAGTTGACCACGGTGG
Source organism: Sedimenticolaceae bacterium (assembly GCA_965224515.1). GTDB lineage: Bacteria > Pseudomonadota > Gammaproteobacteria > Chromatiales > Chromatiaceae > Sedimenticola_A. Next base: position 3,280,290 of record OZ245051.1, on the reverse strand, counting down.
GTTTCCATTTGATGAACAGCGGGTCACGCAGGGCTAGCGTCAGGCCACCAAACACCACCAGCAGCCCCAGTGTTATCAGGTGCATCTTGGGTACGGTGCGGTTCCTCAGCCATTCAAATCCCACCTGTAGCATGGAGGCGGCGATCGCAACCTGGGTAGCGACATAGATGTCGTAGATCTGGTAAGCGATGAAGAACAGTACTACCGGAAAAAAATCTGTTAAAAATTTCATGTCTAGCCTTAGATTAGAAAAACATTTAAATATAATCGGTAACTATATGATTATTAATATGTATTTCTAGTGTAAAGTCCGTTGTTCAGGCCAATCTCCGGCATAGCGCTGGATTACTTCTCTTACCTGGTCCGGGTAGTTTATCAACTCTAGCTGCTCCATGCCTTCCTGGAAGAAGCGGGGCGCCTTCTCTGGTATCAAGCGGACGATATCGGAAAATGCTGTCTCCATCAGGTTTGGGGAGTGAGTCCTTGTGGCTACAATGCCCCTGTTTAGCAGCAGCATCTCTTCCGACTGTGGCAATTCCTCTCTATCGTCACCGGGGTGAGACTCAACAGGTGCCATCGCCTCCGTGATCTCACTCATGGCCATGAAGAGTATCTCAAGCTCTTCCCGGCTTGCCGATCGGTTGGCGATAAAGGCGAATCCGTTCACGACCAGGTCCAGGGAAGTGATCTCGGCCCCGTTGGCTGCCAGCCATCTTGTTAGGGATACCGCCAGCAGTTCCCAGGTTTTGTGGCTGTCTGAAAGAGCGAGGTCATCGGACATCAGGGCAAACTCTTCGAGAATGCTAATGCCGTAGTGACCCAGTTCACTGATATCGGTGCTACCTGGTCCGTCATCAGCCGCAGGAGCAGGGGGGGTATCACCACCCTTGACCTTAAGCAGCTCAATCAATTGTTCCATTGCGCCACTGAGCATTTCAGGACTTGGTTCGGTGGTGGAATGCTCCAGTCCTGTGTCTTCCCATGCTTCAATAATGATCAGGGATGCCTGGCTGAAGGTTTCCGCAAACCAGGAGATATCGGGGGGTGGGATTGTCATGGTGATCAATAGTATCCCAGCTTAACTTTTGGTTCACCTTGCTATCGTATCAGCAGCTCTGAAGAGAGTCTCAGGATACCTCTGATACCGTTAATACAGGTTAATTCCGTGCGTTTGTTAGCGGCCTTTGAGGTACAATACCCTGATGTCTCTATTAATAGATTTACATTCACACTCAACCGCTTCTGATGGGACTTTGTCGCCTACTGAGCTGTTTGAGCTTGCTGCATCCAAAGGCGTCAATATTCTTGCGCTGACGGACCACGACACAACTGAAGGTCTAGCCGAAGCAGAGCTCGCAGCCATTGAAACCGGTGTTTGCCTGGTGCCTGGTGTGGAGGTGTCTGTAACCTGGAATGCGCAGGTCGTGCACCTTGTCGGTCTGGGTGTTGACCCGGAAAACACGGAGTTGCAGGATGGGTTGGCAAAACTCAGGGAGTTTCGCGACTGGAGAGCCGAAGAGATCGGCAGGCGGCTTGAAAAAGAGGGAGTCAGAGGAAGTTTCGAGGGGGCCAGGGCCTTATCAAACGGCAGGCTGATCAGCCGCACACACTTCGCCCGCTTCCTGGTGGAAAAAGGCTATGCGCCAGATACCCGCAAGGTGTTCAAGCGTTTCCTCACCCGGGGAAATCCCGGTCATGTGCCAGGGCAGTGGGCTGAACTCGGTGAAGCTGTGTCATGGATTCGCGCTGCCGGTGGCCAGGCGGTTTTGGCACATCCTGCGCGATATAAGCTGACCCGAACAAAGCTTCGCCGCCTGATCAAGGAGTTCAAGGCAGCCGGTGGCGAGGCGATCGAAGTCGTATCCGGCAGCCACAGCAGGGATGAAAATTTCACCATGGCCCGTCATGCCAAGGACTTTGACCTGAAAGGTTCATGTGGTTCCGATTACCACGGACCCGAAAACCAATGGAATGACCTGGGTCGGCTTGAGCCAATGCCGGACAGTGTCCGGCCGGTATGGGATGGCTGGATACAGCTCCAGACCGCCGTATCCGCCTGATTCATTCGAGTAAATTATTTTATGTCCCTGTTTCTTCAGATCCATCCTGACAATCCCCAGAAACGGCTCATAGCCAGTGCGGTGGAGATCATCCATAAAGGTGGTCTCGTAATCTATCCGACCGACTCCAGCTACGCACTGGGCTGCCATATCGGCGACAAAACGGCCATGGAGCGCATCCGCAGAATCCGCCAACTGGACGACAAGCACAACTTCACGCTGGTCTGTCGGGATCTCTCAGAAATCTCGACCTATGCCAAGGTCGGCAACCAGCATTACCGCATGCTAAAGACACTGACCCCAGGACCCTATACCTTTATTCACAAGGCCACCAAGCAGGTTCCACGACGTCTGCAGCACCCCAGGCGTAAAACCATCGGTATCCGCGTGCCGGACAATGCCATTGCCCAGGAGTTGCTGGGAACCCTGGGTGAGCCGCTGATGAGCTCAACCCTGATCATGCCCGGTGAGGATATGCCGCTGACCGATCCCTACGAAATGAAAGATCTGTTGAGCCACCAGGTCGACCTGATCATCGATGGCGGTTATTGCGGATTTGAACCGACCACCGTGGTGGATATGGAGGATGAGACGCCCCAGGTGGTCAGAGTCGGTAAGGGCGATGCATCCCTATTTGAATAATCGAACCGTGCTCACCCAAAGCTGTTCGGCGTAAAAAGGCAGAGATTAAACAATGTTGAACGATCTAACCACCATGCAACAGATTGCGGTACTGGCACTGCCAATGCTGTTCGCCATTACCGTCCACGAGGCCGCTCACGGCTGGGTTGCCAAGAGGCTGGGCGATTCCACCGCCAGCATGCTTGGGCGGGTGACCTTCAATCCCTTGAAACATATCGACCCCATAGGCACTATCCTGGTACCCCTGCTGATGTACTTTTTCTCTGGATTCCTCTTTGGGTGGGCCAAGCCAGTACCGGTGGACTGGCGGAATCTGGGTAACCCCCGTCGCGATATGGCCCTGGTAGCCCTGGCAGGACCCATGGCCAATCTTTTAATGGCCATCTTCTGGGCGGTGATGCTGAAAATCGGTGTCTCCCTGGACAGCAGCATGGCCTGGCTCGCCTTGCCCCTTTATTACATGGGGTCTATCGGTATTATCATTAACTCGATTCTTATGGTGTTGAATTTACTGCCGATTCTTCCCCTGGACGGCGGTCGGATCCTCACCTCCCTGCTACCGCCAAGACTGGCCATGAGTTATGCCAAGCTGGAGCCCTGGGGGCTGGTAATCGTCATCGGGCTGCTGGTCAGCGGCCTGCTCGGAACCATCCTCACCCCCGGTATCAACCTGGTGCAGAGCCTCAGTGCCGCACTGGTGGGACTCAACTAAGGTGATTAACCCGGCACCCTAATAACTGGTAACATATCGCACTTGCCGGATAACCCCGGCCACAGAATTAAAAACCATTGAAGGAAGTCACTTTGAACACCGTTCCTGCACAGCACGCCCGCGTCCTTTCCGGTATGCGTCCAACCGGACGCCTGCACCTGGGGCATTACCACGGGGTACTGAAAAACTGGGTTGAACTGCAACACGAATACGACTGTTATTTTTTCGTTGCCGACTGGCATGCGCTGACCACCCACTATGAGGACCCCAGCATCATTCCCCAGAGTATCTGGGACATGGTCATCGACTGGCTTGCTGCAGGGGTCAATCACGGTGAGGCGAAGCTGTTCATCCAGTCCCAGGTGCCTGAGCATGCTGAGTTCCACCTGCTGCTCTCCATGATTACCCCCCTGGGCTGGCTGGAGCGTGTTCCCAGCTACAAGGATCAGCAGGAGAAGTTGAAAGAGAAAGACCTCGCCACCTACGGATTTCTAGGCTACCCGCTGCTGCAGGCGGCGGATATTCTGATCTACAAGGCCGGCATGGTGCCGGTCGGTGAAGACCAGGTGGCCCACGTTGAACTTACCCGTGAAGTGGCCCGCCGCTTCAACCATATTTACGGAAGAGAGCCTAATTTCGAAGAGCTGGCAATAACCGCCATGAAGAAGATGGGCAAGAAGAGTGCGAAACTCTACAAGCGCTATCGCAAGGCGTACCAGGAGCAGGGTGACCAGGAGGCCCTGGAAGCCGCTCGTGCGCTGCTGGACAGCCAGCAGAACATCACCGTCAATGATCGCGAACGCCTGTTCGGCTACCTCGAAGGTGGTGGCCGCATTATTCTGCCCGAGCCCCAGCCCATGTTGACCAAGGCCTCCAAAATGCCCGGGCTGGACGGTCAGAAAATGTCCAAGAGCTACGGCAACACCATCGCCCTGCGTGACCACCCCGAGGTGGTTGAGAAAGAGCTGAGGACCATGCCCACCGATACCAACCGGGTACGAAGAAAAGATCCCGGTGATCCTGCACGGTGTCCTGTGTGGCAGTTTCACGAGGTTTACTCGGGCGAGGATGTGAAAGCCTGGGTGCAGGAGGGGTGCAAAACCGCCGGTATCGGCTGTATTGAGTGCAAGCAGCCTGTTATCGATGCGGTGCTCAATGAGCTGAAACCGATACAGGAGCGGGCCAGGGAGTTCGAGGATCAGCCTGAACTGGTAAGAAACATTATTGCCGAGGGTACTGAAGAGGCAAGGGATGTGGCCCAAGAGACCATGGCTGAAGTCCGCAACGCCATGTCTCTCACACTCAGGTGAAAACAGGGAATCCAACCAGAACATGAGCGAAACGGAGATCAGTCTGCCGGAACACCCTCATCCTGAACAGGAGGAGATGCCCTTTGCCGTGGTCCAGGGCGAAGCCTGGTCGACCATGCCCAAGGATCTCTATATTCCGCCTGATGCCCTGGAGGTGTTCCTGGACGCTTTCGAAGGCCCGCTGGACCTTCTGCTCTACCTGATCAAGCGTCAGAACCTGGATATCCTCGATATCCCCATTGCCCAGATCACTGCCCAGTACATGGAGTACGTTGACCTGATGAAGGATCTCCGCCTGGAGCTTGCCGCAGAGTACCTGGTGATGGCTGCCATGCTGGCCGAGATCAAGTCACGCATGCTGCTGCCTAGGCAGGACGAGACCGAGGATGAGGAAGGCGACCCCCGGGCCGAGCTGATACGCCGCCTGCAGGAGTACGAACGCTACAAGCAGGCCGCAGAGGATATTGATGAGCTGCCCCGCATGGGCAGGGATGTCTTCCAGGCAGAGATCGACGTGCCCGACAAGACCGTCGAAAGACGTCCCCCGGATGTGGATCTCAAAGAGATTCTATTCGCCATGAAAGAGGTGATGCACCGGGCAGACATGTTCAGCAACCACCAGGTGCACATGGAACCCCTGTCGGTGCGTGAAAAAATGTCCATGGTGCTGGAGAAGATCAACAGTGAAAACTTCACTGAATTCACGGCACTTTTCAACATTGACGAGGGGCGGCTGGGTGTTGTTGTCACCTTTCTCGCGATTCTCGAATTGATCAAGGGTTCGCTGGTCGAGCTGATACAGGCAGAGGCTTTTGGCCCAATACACGTTAAGGCGTCGTCATCCTGATATGTCTTCAGATAAGAAATTAAACCAGATAATCGAGGCGGCGCTGCTTGCCGCCGGCGGGCCGCTCTCCCTTGACGGCATTCTTGAACTCTTTGCAGAAGAGGAGCGGCCTGAAAAAAAGGCCTTGCGTGAAGCGATCAAGCAGTTGCAGATCGACTACGAGGATCGTGGCTTTGAGCTGGTCGAAGTCGGTGGCGGATTCCGGATCAATGTCCGGGCCGAGTTCGCGCCCTGGGTCTCGCGCCTGTGGGAAGAGCGTCCGGCTCGCTACTCCAGGGCCCTGATGGAGACTCTCGCACTCATCGCCTACAGGCAGCCCATCACCCGTGGCGAGATCGAGGATATCCGCGGCGTCAGTGTCAGCACCAATATTATGAAAACCCTCATGGAGCGTGACTGGGTGCGGGTTGTCGGTCAGCGTGATGTGCCTGGCAAACCCTCCATCTACGCAACCACCAAAGAGTTTCTCAACTACTTCGGGATGAAGGGGCTGGATGAACTTCCCACCCTGCAGGAGATCCGCGACCTCGACTCCATCAACCGTGAACTGGAACTCGAAGCGACGGTGCCAAGCGCCAAGGCTGATGATGCCGGGAGGGATTCAGCGGCTGAGGATGAAGAGGGGGATATCACCATCGCTGAACTGGCCGATTCGGTAGAGGCCTTGATCACGGACTCTGCCGAAGTTGCAGAAGAATCAGGTGTGGATTCAGAGCCTGTAGCAGACCCTGAAGCGCAGGAAGAGACGGAGACAGGAGACGAAGAGTCCGGGGCTATTACAGACCAGGAGATGCAGGACGCCGCTGAAGAGCCAGATACCTCGAAAGAGGAGAGTGATGGCCTGGATAGTGCACAGACAGAATCCGACAATACTGAAAAAGAGTCTTTCAATGAGTAAAAAGCCCCAGCCTGAGGGCGTACGTCTGCAGAAAGCCCTGGCCAACGCCGGACTCGGTTCGCGCCGTGAAATTGAGCGCTGGATTGAAGCTGGTGAAGTGGTGGTCAATGGTAAAACCGCTTCACTGGGAGACCGGGTGACACCTGACGACCGTATTGTCGCCAGGGGTAAAAAGGTCGGCAGCTTCCGTCTCAAAGAGCAGGAGCACCGTGTCATTATCTACAACAAGCCGGAAGGGGAGCTGGTTACCCGTTCAGATCCTGAAGGCCGCCCGACCGTGTTTGCCCATCTGCCTAAGCTCAGACCTGGACGCTGGGTGTCCGTGGGACGACTCGACATCAACACCAGTGGCCTGATGCTGTTTACCACTGATGGTGAACTTGCCAACAAACTGATGCATCCGTCACAGCAGATAGAGCGTGAATACGCGGTTCGGGTACATGGCGGTGTGACTGACGAGAAGCTTGAACAGCTGGTCAACGGCGTTGATCTTGAAGATGGCCCTGCACGATTTGAGGATATCGTTGCATCAGGCGGCGAGGGCAGTAATACCTGGTTCCACGTTGTCATCATGGAGGGCCGCAATCGTGAGGTTCGACGACTCTGGGAGGCGGTGGATCTGCGTGTCAGCCGACTGAAGCGGGTTCGTTACGGTTCCGTTATTCTGGATAGCAGTCTGGCAGCCGGGCAATACAGGGACCTCGACGAGGAGGAACTCCAGGGTCTGCTCAAGGATGCCGGTTTAACACCAGAGATGACCAAGGGTAAATTCGCCAAGCCAAAGGCAAAATCCAGGGGCAAGGCAAAACCCAAAGAACAGAAGAGACGCCGCGCTTCAAAATCTGTCTGGCGCAAATAACCGGCCCGGGTGCTCTCATGGGGATACCCCTGGCCGCTGAATCTGAAACCCTCCAATCGATCTACCGAATCCTGCTTGATAACCATGGTCACCAGTACTGGTGGCCGGGTGATACCCCTTTCGAAATAATCGTAGGCGCAGTTCTGACCCAGAACACCGCATGGATCAACGTTGAGAAGGCGATAGACAACCTGAAGCAGGAGGGTGTATTGGGACTGAACCACCTGCTCACCCTTGAAGAGGAGCGGTTGGCCGATCTGATCAGACCTTCAGGATACTTCAATGTAAAGACCCGGCGGCTCAAGAGTCTGTGCCGCTTTATCCAGGATATGGGTGGCGTCGAGGCCCTGGATGTTCTGGACACGGATGCACTGAGACGGGAATTACTTACTGTAAACGGGGTTGGCCCGGAGACCGCTGATGATATCCTTCTCTACGCCTATCAGCGGCCGGTGTTTGTAATTGATGCCTATACGCGAAGGCTTTTTTCAAGGCTTGGCGTGATTTCCGGTGACGAGAGTTATGAAGAACTGCGTCTCGCATTCCAGGGATCTCTGGGGTTGAAAGTCGAGATATTCAATGAATATCATGCGCTTATAGTGAGGCATGCAAAGTACATCTGCACCAAGCCCCCAACATGTGAAAATTGCTGTTTGAGTAAAAAATGCAAGAATTACAATATTTAGTATAAGCATCCTAAATACCCATATAAAAACACTACCTTTTTTTGTTGCACCTGCTAAAATCCGGGCTTCACTATTAACAGCCTGCTTTTTAGCCGGAGAATAGAGAGAAAAATGACGAGTCCAACACCAAAGATCATCTACACCGAAACCGATGAAGCGCCAGCACTGGCAACTTATTCTCTTCTTCCCATAGTCCAGGCGTTTACCGCAGCCGCAGGTGTTGCTGTAGAGACCCGTGATATCTCCCTGGCCGGCAGGATCGTCGCCAATTTTCCTGACAACCTCAGCGAAGGACAGAAGCAGGCGGATGCCTTGGCTGAACTGGGTGAACTGGCCAAGACGCCAGAAGCGAATATCATCAAACTGCCCAATATCAGCGCATCAATCCCCCAGCTGAATGCTGCAATCAAGGAGCTTCAGACTCAGGGCTACGACCTTCCCGAATACCCCGAAGAGCCGAAAACCGAGGCGGAGAGGGAGATCAAGGCCCGTTATGCCAAGGTGCTGGGTAGCGCCGTAAATCCAGTACTGCGCGAGGGCAACTCGGACCGTCGTGTGGCCGCACCGGTAAAAGAGTACGCCAGGAAGCATCCACACAGCATGGGAGTCTGGAGTTCGGATTCAAAGTCACATGTCGCACACATGACAGAGGGTGATTTTTACTCCAGTGAGCAGTCTGCAGTGATCAGTGAAGCTGGGGACGTCAGGATCGAGTTCACTTCAAATGCTGGTGAGAAGACCGTCCTGAAGGAGAAGACTCCCGTTCAGCAGGACGAGGTGATCGATGCCGCTGTCATGAGCCGTGGTGCACTGCGCGCCTTTTTCGAGGGCGAGATTGCCGATGCAAAAGCAAACGGCGTACTTCTCTCACTGCACCTCAAGGCGACCATGATGAAGGTCTCTGATCCAATCATGTTCGGCCATGCCGTTACTGTCTATTACAGGGATGTGTTTGAAAAGCATGCAGCGCTCTTCGAGGAGTTGGGTGTTGATGCAAACAACGGCCTGGGTGACGTTTACGCAAAAATATCCGGCCTGCCGGATGATAAGCGTAGCGAGGTCGAGGCGGATATCCAGGCTGTCTATGAGAGCCGCCCGGAGCTGGCCATGGTCAACTCGGACAAGGGTATTACCAACCTCCATGTTCCAAGCGATGTGATTATCGATGCATCCATGCCTGCTGCATTGAGATCTTCCGGCCAGATGTGGGGTCCTGATGGCAAGCTGCATGATACCAAGGCGATGATTCCTGACCGTTCCTATGCCGGCATTTACCAGGAGGTGTTCACCTTCTGTAAAGAGCACGGGGCATTTGATGTCTCCACCATGGGTAATGTCAGCAACGTGGGACTGATGGCCCAGAAGGCCGAAGAGTACGGCTCTCACGATAAAACCTTTCAGATTCCAACCGATGGTACCGTGTGCGTGCTGGACCATGCCGGCAACACCCTGCTCGAGCACAAGGTGGAGCAGGGGGATATCTGGCGCATGTGCCAGACCCGGGACCTGCCGATCAGGGATTGGGTAAAACTTGCCGTCAACCGTGCAAGACTTACCGGAAATACCGCTATATTCTGGCTTGATGAGAATCGCGCACACGACAGAAACCTGATTGAAAAGGCCAGGCGCTACCTGCAGGATCACGATACCAGTGGGCTGGATATCCAGATCCTCTCACCTGTAGAGGCGATTCGTGCCACCCTGCAGCGGGTCAAGGATGGTAAAGACACCATATCCGTCACCGGCAATGTGCTGCGTGACTACCTGACTGATCTGTTTCCCATTCTTGAGCTTGGCACCAGTGCCAAGATGCTCTCTATCGTGCCGCTGCTGGCCGGTGGAGGTCTGTTCGAGACCGGGGCAGGGGGTTCAGCCCCGAAACATGTTCAGCAACTGCTGGAAGAGAACCACCTGAGGTGGGATTCCCTGGGTGAGTTCCTGGCCCTTGCCGTCTCCCTTGAGGACCTGGCCCAGAAGTGTGGAAACAAGAAGGCCCAGGTACTGGCTGACACACTCGGCACAGCCAATGGTGAGTTCCTCAACAGTGACAAATCCCCATCACGCAAGGTAGGTGAACTCGATACCCGTGGAAGTCACTTTTATCTTGCCCTTTACTGGGCCAAGGCCCTGGCCGCCCAGGGCGAGGATAGCGAACTGCAGGCCAGTTTTACCCCTGTCGCAGAGCAACTTGCTGCAAATGAGAGTGAGATTGTTGATGAACTGATATCTGTTCAGGGACAGGCGATGGAGATTGGTGGCTATTTCCGCCCGGACAGGGAGCTGACATCCCGTGTCATGCGCCCAAGTTCGACACTGAATGCCATACTGGATTCAATGTGATCCGGGTCTGTTAAAAAGATATAAAAAAAGGGCGCGTTGGTATTAACACCGCGCCCTTTTTTATATTTGATACCGCCGGGTTACCGGCAGTGATCAGATTTCAGTCGCAGACTGAAGATTGGCTGCATGAAGCCCTTTGGGTCCTTCCTCAAGGTCGAATTGAACCTTCTGACCCTCTTTGAGGGTCTTGTAGCCTTCCATGACAATTGCAGAAAAATGTATGAAAACGTCCTGCTCACCATCATCAGGTGTTAGAAAGCCATAACCTTTGGCGTTGTTGAACCATTTCACTGTGCCGGTTGCCATAGCGTTTACTCCTCCAGATACTTCAAAGTTACTACTACTCGGTAGCCAGCATTGGTCAAAAACGGCGTAGGTATTATTGTTGCCGAGATTAATGTTGGTACCGAACTGCGGGTAAAGACAAAAAATCACGCACCGTTATGGCGCGGAACCCCACTGGGCACAGTATAACCAACTGTAATATTTGGTCAAATGTTAATGGACAAATTTTTCATATATATCACTACTTTGCGTAAGAATGTTCGTAAATTAGATTATTAATGATACATTGATTTCTAATGTATAAACCCTATATTCTGGCAATACATCCCTTGAACGATATCGGCTAAAATTCATAACCATGACAGACAAGAAGCAATCCGATTTTGATGATGGACTGGCGGTACAGGAGGCAAAGCCAAAACTTAAGCGGCCGCCCATGTACAAGGTCATTCTGTTGAACGATGACTACACACCAATGGAGTTTGTTGTGAAGGTGCTTGAATCCTTTTTCGGCATGAACCGTGAAAAGGCGACCCAGATTATGCTGCATGTACACACCCGTGGTGTTGGTGTGTGTGGTGTATACACAAAAGACATTGCCGAGACCAAGGTCTCTCTGGTCAATGATTACGCCAGGAGCAATCAGCATCCGCTGTTGTGCTCGATGGAAGAGACCTGAACCTAATGCAGCAATACTCATTTTTTCATGGTCCAACATGCAGTGAGTACTGTCAGCCGGATGGATATTATCAATGCTGAGTAAAGAGCTGGAATTTACACTTAACCAGGCCTTCAAACAGGCGCAGGCACGACACCACGAGTTTATGTCTGTGGAGCACCTGCTGTTGGCCCTGCTGGATAATCCTACTGCGGCCAAGGTACTGCGTGCCTGTGGTGCCGATACCGAGAGGTTGCGCAAGGATATCGATGAATTCCTTGAAGAGACCACTCCACTGCTGCCCAACGACAGCGAACGGGAAACCCAACCGACACTCGGATTTCAACGGGTTCTGCAACGCGCGGTGTTCCATGTACAGTCTTCCGGTAACGATGAAGTGACCGGCGCCAATGTTCTGGTTGCGATTTTCAGTGAGCAGGAGTCCCAGGCTGTCTATTTTCTGCACACTCAGGATATTGCCCGCCTGGACCTGGTGAACTACATCTCTCACGGTATTCCCAAGGTCAACGGTGAGTCTGGTGACGAGGATGAGATATCACCCTTTCACGATGATGATGAGGGTGGTCAGGAGAGTGCCTCGGGAAATGCCCTTGAAGCCTTTGCCAGCAACCTCAATGAGCAGGCCAAGCTGGGTAAGATCGACCCTCTGATCGGGCGCGCCAGCGAGGTGGAACGCACTATCCAGATCCTGTGCCGTCGTCGTAAGAACAACCCGCTTCTGGTGGGTGAGGCCGGCGTGGGTAAAACCGCGATTGCTGAAGGTTTGGCCAAGATGATCGTCGACGGGCAGGTTCCTGATGTACTGGCTGAGAACAAGATCTACTCCCTCGATCTTGGCAGCCTGGTGGCCGGTACGAAATACAGGGGTGACTTCGAGAAGCGCTTGAAAGCGGTGCTTGCCGAGCTCAAGAAGGAGCCGGAATCTATCCTTTTCATCGATGAGATCCACACCATTATAGGTGCCGGTTCGGCATCAGGTGGTGTGATGGATGCATCCAATCTGATTAAACCCGTACTCGCCTCGGGTGAGCTTCGCTGTATCGGTTCAACCACTTACCAGGAGTTCCGCGGTATTTTCGAGAAGGACAGGGCCCTGGCACGCCGTTTCCAGAAAATCGATGTTACAGAGCCGACCGTTGAAGAGACCTACGAGATCCTCAAGGGACTCAAAACACGTTTCGAAGAGCACCACGAGATACGCTATTCACAAAAAGCGCTCAAGGCAGCTGCGGAGCTGGCCGACCGCTACATCAATGATCGTCATCTTCCGGACAAGGCGATCGATGTGATCGATGAGGCTGGCGCCAGTGTACGCCTCAAACCCGTGAGCAAGCGCAAGAAAGTACTGGGTGTTGTTGACGTGGAGAACATCGTGGCCAAAATGGCCCGGATTCCACCGAAGAAAGTCTCCGTCACCGATATCGAATCGCTGAAGAATCTCGACCGTGATTTGAAACTCTCGGTGTTCGGGCAGGATGAGGCGATAAGCACCCTGACTGCGGCCATCCGGATGAACAGGTCGGGGCTCGGCAGTGACCAGAAACCCGTCGGCTCATTCCTGTTTGCCGGCCCGACCGGCGTGGGAAAGACTGAAGTAACACGCCAGTTGGCGATCAATCTTGGTGTGGAGCTGATCCGCTTCGATATGTCCGAATACATGGAGCGGCACACCGTTTCGCGCCTTATCGGCGCACCTCCTGGCTATGTGGGTTTTGACCAGGGCGGTTTGCTGACAGAGCAGGTCACCAAGCATCCCCATTCGGTTCTATTGCTGGACGAGATTGAGAAGGCTCACCCGGATGTCTTCAACCTGCTGCTGCAGGTGATGGACCATGGGACCCTGACAGACAATAACGGTAGAAAGGCGGACTTCAGAAACGTTGTGATCGTGATGACCACAAACGCAGGTGCTGATGTGATGAGCCGTCCGTCTATCGGCTTTACACACCAGGATCACACCAGTGACGGAATGGAGGCGATCAACAAGTTCTTCTCACCTGAGTTCCGCAACAGGCTCGACAGCATTATCCAGTTCAACAGCCTGCCGCCTGAGGTGATCAAACATGTCGTGGAGAAGTTCCTGTTCGAGCTTGAAGGGCAGCTGGAGGGGAAAAAGGTCTCGCTGATAATCGACGCAGAGGCAAAGGCGTGGCTGGCCGAGCACGGTTACGACGAAAAGATGGGAGCCAGGCCGATGGCCAGGCTGATTCAGGAGAAGATCAAGAAACCCCTGGCGGAAGAGCTGCTGTTTGGCAGACTCTCAGATGGCGGCACGGTGAGAGTCGGCGTGTCGGATGACGGACTGAGCTTTGACATCGATGAGGATGCCGAACACTGACGGCTCCGCCCTGCCGGTATTCTCGACAAGTTATAAAAATCAGGGCGTTGAGTAGTTCCGGCATTCGCCGGAAAACAGACCTGGTCTAGCGGGCGCGGTAGGTGATACGGCCTTTGGTCAGGTCGTACGGGGTGAGCTGCACAGTCACACTGTCACCGGTGAGAATACGGATGTAATGCTTGCGCATCTTGCCGGAGATGTGGGCAGTCACAACGTGACCATTCTCCAGCTCGACCCTGAACATAGTATTGGGAAGGGTTTCAACAACTGTCCCTTCCATCTCGATGAAATCTTCTTTAGCCATTCGGTTTCCTGTTAGACCCAGCTTCCGGCGTTTTGCGGCGGGGAGTATAACACAAAGCCCGCCGATAAATTCAGGCAGCCATTATCGTTAAAAATCAGGCATTGGCAAGGGGTTAAACGAGATAAGCGGGGATATTGTTCATAAAGATGGCTCCGCTGCCTTAAATGGTCGCCATTTTCCCTGCTTGAAGAGCTGAATCGGCCTGTATTCCGTTTTGTAGGCCATTTTCCTGCAACCCGGCACCCAGTAGCCGAGATAGAGCCAGGGGAGACCGCGCTGTTTTGCTGATTCAACCTGCCAAAGTATGGAGAATACCCCGGGACTGATGCCTGAATAATCCGGGTCGAAGAAGGTATAGACCGCCGAGAGTCCAAGGGGCAGCAGATCGGTAACTGCAACCGCCACCAGCTGTTCGTCCAGGTGAAATTCGATAAAACGGGTGTCGCACCAGGGTGCAGTCAAAAAACTCCTGTAACCCTCCTCGGACGTATCCGACATCTCACCATCGGGGTGGCGGGTTCCGATATAGCGGCGAAAGAGTTCAAAATGCGCTGGATCGAATTCTGCATCACGCTCAACTATGCGGAAGTTATTTCTGTTTCTGTTCCACGCTCTTTGCTGACTTCGCTTGGGTTTGAATTCAGCAACAGGAATACGTGTCGAGATGCAGTCACTGCAGCTCTCGCAATCGGGGCGGTAGATCATCTCACCGCTTCGTCTGAAACCCATCTCGATCAACTGCTGGTAGAGTTGGGGGGACTTGTCAGCATCGGGATCAATGACCAGCGTTCTTGCCAACCGCTCATCCAGGTAGCTGCATGGGTGGTCCGGGGTCAGGTAGAGCTGCAGGCGATGATCCTGGTAATCCCGGGTCATGGCACTTCCGGTCTCGTCAAGTCAGCATCTGTCCATGCCGTGGAGCTGATGGAGTTGTCGCTGCAGAGCCCTTCAAGATGGCTGCAAAACTGAGCCCGGGAAATCTCCTCAGCTCCCAGGCTGAGCAGGTGAGATGTGTAAACCTGGCAGTCAATCAATCGATATCCCCACTCCTGCAGCCTTGCGCTAAGGTGCACCAGGGCAACCTTGGAGGCATCCCTTTCGCGGCTGAACATCGACTCGCCGAAAAAGACCTTGCCGATGGCGATGCCGTAGAGCCCCCCCACCAGGTCAGCATCATGCCAGACCTCCACCGAGTGGGCATGCCCCTGCCTGTGCATATCGATATAGGCCAACATCATCTCAGCCGTGATCCAGGTGCCAAGACCATCATCGCGGGGTTTTGAGCAGGCGTTGATCACCGAACTGAAGTCCCTGTCTACGGAGACCTTGAAACCCTTGTTTCTGATCACCTTTGCCAGGCTCCTTGATACTTTCAGGTTTTCAGGGAAAAGGACTGTTCTGGGGTCAGGGCACCACCATAGAATCGGCTGGCCATCGGAATACCACGGAAAAATACCCTGTCGGTAGGCGTTGAGCAGACGCTCAGTGCTGAGATCACCGCCCACCGCAAGTAAACCGTCGGGTTCATCCAGAGCTTCATCCACCGCGGGAAATGGAGCGTCAGGCCTTGTCGGGTCAAGTAGTGGAAGCATGCTGGCGGATATTCTTGTTGCAACCCCGCTATCATATCAGTTGCAGGGAGGATCGGCTGCATTGCCCTGAGTGTGGAAGCAGCAGATCATGGTGGCATTTAAAACCGTCCTGCTGATATTGGATATATAATCTACTCTATCAAGTATCAGAACAATAACAGGTATAAAGATACAGTGACCGAGACTTTATCAAATCTTCAGGTTGGCGATGTACTCCAGGTGCAACTGCTGGCAACAGGGCATGACGAGCGCTATACATGTACCGTCATCGGTTATGTACCTGACAAGAGTATCCTGGTTACTGTGCCAGAGGTTGGGGGTAAGGTGCTGCTGATGAGGGAGGGACAGATCCTTGCTGTCAGAATGCTCCATGGCAGCCACATAAAAGGCTTCATGACGAAGATCATACACGTGGCATCAGCGCCGTACCCGTACCTGCATCTCGGCTATCCTGCTGAAGTGGAGAGTATTGCGGTACGAAATTCCGAGAGGGTGGAGACAAACATCCAGGCGATTGCGCGCAACACACTTCAGCTGGATTCCGAAGAGAGCTGGCAACCGGTGCTGATTCAGGATCTCAGTATGTCAGGCGCAAAAATGCTTTGCAGTGAGAGCCTGGGAGATCTCGGTGACAAGCTTGAGATACAGTTCAAACTGAACGTTTGCGGTGTTGAAGAGACCCTTGATCTTGTGGCCAGCCTGAGAAAAGAGAAAACCTATCGGGGTGAACTGGGGCATGGTGAGTGGCGCCATGTCTGCGGGATTGAGATTCACCATGTGAACCGCTTCCAGAAATTGCTTCTGGGTAGCTATCTCCTTGAGACAAAGAGCGGTTTTGAATGAACCTGCGGCACAGGAGCGGACAGCCGCTCCTGTGCCGTGATTTCAGGATTCCAGTGCGTCGAGAAAGCGCTCTGCATCGAGCGCGGCCATACAGCCGGCTCCTGCCGAGGTGATCGCCTGGCGATAGACGTGATCGGTTACGTCGCCGGCAGCAAATACACCCTCAACATTGGTCATGGTGGCTTTTCCCTCGGTGCCCCCCTGAACCTTCAGATAACCATGTTCCATATCGAGTTGGCCCTGGAACAGGTCTGTATTGGGTTTATGTCCGATGGCAATAAAGACGCCCTGCAGATCGATATCCCTGGTGGATCCATTCTGCACGTTCTTGATGCGCATGCCGGTTACACCGCTGTCATCACCCAGTACCTCGTCGAGAACGTTGTTCCACTCGATGGTGATGTTGCCGTTTTCAGCCTTTTCAAGGATGTGATCCTGGAGGATCTTTTCAGACCTCAGGGCATCCCTGCGGTGCACCAGGGTGACTTCTGATGCGATGTTCGACAGGTAGAGAGCCTCTTCTACAGCCGTGTTGCCACCGCCGATGACCGCTACTTTCTGGTTGCGGTAGAAGAAACCATCGCATGTGGCGCAGGCCGAGACGCCGCGGCCCTTGAATGCCTCTTCGGAGTCCAGGCCCAGGTATTGGGCCGAAGCGCCGGTGGCAATCACCAGGGCGTCACAGGTGTAAACCGCGGAATCGCCGGTCAGGGTGAAAGGGCGCTGGGTGAGGTCCGCCTTGTTGATATGGTCGAAAATGACCTCGGTCTCGAACCGTTCGGCATGTTTGAGCATGCGGTCCATCAGCTCCGGCCCCTGAACACCTTCCCAGTCTCCGGGCCAGTTATCAACTTCTGTGGTCGTGGTCAGCTGCCCGCCCTGTTGCATGCCGGTGACAATGACCGGGTTTAGGTTGGCGCGTGCGGCATAGACTGCTGCAGTGTAACCGGCGGGGCCGGAGCCTAGAATCAGAAGGCGGCAGTGTTTGGTTTCACTCATAAAAAACTCCATACATCTTGCCCGTTAGGGCTTGATTGGCCACCCTTTATCCTGGATGGACGTGCAGCATATGGTACCGTTAGCGGGCGATTTCAACAGCCCTTAACTGGTATGCTCTGTAAGGAACTCTGATCTTAATTTAGAGTCCAGAGTTCAAAGGCTGTAGATACTACGTGCGGCAGATTAAGGAGGCAAGATGCAGATTGGAATACCAACTGAAATAAAGACCCAGGAGGGGCGAGTCGGACTGGTTCCCGAAGCCTGTGCTGAGCTGATCAGGGCTGGGCATACTGTCTGTCTGCAGAAGGATGCGGGGGTTTCCAGTGGCTTTGCAGATATTGAATACGAAAAACTGGGAGTAAGAATACTCCCCGACGCTGAGAGTATCTACGGCGATAATGAGCTGATAATCAAGGTTAAAGAGCCGGTTGGAAATGAACCCGAAATGCTGCGGCAGGATCAGCTGCTCTTCTCTTTCCTCCATTTTGCAGCCAACAAGCCCCTCATGGAGCGTCTGCAGGAGAGGGGCGTCACTGCGGTGGCTTTTGAAACGGTCGAGGAGGGTGGCCAACTGCCCCTGCTGACGCCGATGAGCGATATAGCAGGGCGCCTTTCAGTTCAGATCGGTTCCAATCTGTTGCACCGCCCCCATGGGGGCAGGGGTCTGTTGCTGGGCGGCCTGCCTGCAGCTGAACGTGGCCGGGTGGTTGTGCTAGGAGCTGGTAACGCCGGTGGAAACGCCATCCGTGTGGCGGCAGCCCTCGGTGCGGAAGTGATCGCCTTTGATAAAAAGCCCCAGCGCCTGGAACTGATGCGCGAATTTGGTGACAACGTGACCGCTCTCTATCCTTACAGTGAGAAGGTTGATCAAGAGATACGCCGGGCCGACCTGGTGATAGGGGCGGTTCTGATCACCGGGGCGAAGGCCCCGGTGCTGGTCAATGCTGACCAGGTAAGCTCCATGCAGGCGGGGAGCGTGGTGGTTGATATCGCCGTGGATCAGGGTGGATGTATCGAAACCACCAGGCCGACAAGTTATGATGACCCGACCTACCAAGTCTCCGGCATCACTCATTTTGCTGTTACGAATATGCCTGGAGCCGTTCCGAGAACCGCGTCCCAGGTGTTGTCGGCAAGTCTGATACCCTATGCGCTGAAAATAGCGGCAAAAGATGGGCTGGATGAGCCATCGATAAAATCCGGCATCAACCTGATGGGAGGGGAGATCATGCATCCGGCATTGCTGGAGATCTGATTCCAAAATTCAGGTACAATGCCAAATAGTGTTCATAACCGATTAAATTATCAGGAAATTTGCGAGGGATAAGTGGGGCAGGCAAGTCGAACAGAAGAGCAGCCATCTACGGTGAGTGTGCATATCGGGCGGCGCCTGAAAGAGGGGGCATTGCTGCTGCTTGTAGCTATTGCCGCTTATTTCATGCTCTCCCTGATCACCTATTCACCCGATGATCATGGCTGGTCCTATACCGGCCCAAGAGAGCAGGTGATTAATGGCGGTGGACCGGTCGGTGCCTGGTTTTCCGATGTCTTTCTCTACCTGTTCGGTTTTCTCGCCTTTCTCTTTCCCGTGATGGTTGGCTGGAGCGGCTGGCTCATATACAAAGAGAGAAATCCCGATGACAGTGTGAACATGCACCTGGTTGCGCTGCGCTGGTTCGGTTTCCTGGTCACCCTGGCTGCCGGCAGTGCCCTCGCCGCGATGCATTTTCCCAGCCTGGCTCTGCATCCTCATGGTGGAAGTGGCGGTATTCTTGGCTCTTTCCTGCAGGATTTTCTGGTGGGTGTTTTCAGTTTTGCAGGGGGAAGTCTTCTCTCACTGGCCCTGCTGCTGGCGGGATTTACCCTTTTTACCGGGGTCTCCTGGCTGACCGTGATGGACAAGGTCGGTGAGGCAACCCTCTGGCTCTACAGGCGCAGCCTGATGCTCAAGGCAAGACACCATGATTCACGCCTGGCCAGGGAGGCCCGCAAGAAGCGCAGTGAAGCGGTCAAGGTTGAGAAAGAGAAGAGCCAGAAACGTAAACCGCCCCGTATTGAACCGGTGATAAAAGAGGTCAAGGCGAGCGCCAGGGTGGAGAAGGAGAAACAGGCCTCCCTGTTCGAACCCATGCCAGAATCAGGTGAGCTTCCACCATTGGCCCTGCTTGATCCCGCTCAATCCAGCGGCAAGGGTTACTCCAAGGAAGCCCTTGAAGCGATGTCTCGACTGGTTGAGATCAAGCTCAAGGATTTCGGAGTGGCAGTGGAGGTGGACTCGGTTCATCCCGGACCTGTTGTCACACTGTTTGAGCTGAAGTTGGCCCCTGGAACCAAGGTCAGTAAAATCACCAACCTTTCGAAAGACCTGGCAAGAGCGCTCTCCACCACCAGTGTCCGCGTGGTTGAGGTGATACCAGGCAAGTCAGTCATAGGGCTTGAGATACCCAATGAGTACCGCGAGATGGTCTATCTCAGCGAAGTGCTCAAGTCCGAGGCATACGATCACGCCAAGTCCCCTCTGACATTGGCCCTGGGCAAGGACATTGCCGGTCATCCCTCGGTTGCGGATCTTGCAAAAATGCCCCATGCCCTGATCGCAGGCACCACCGGTTCAGGTAAATCCGTTGCCATCAATGCCATGATCCTGAGCCTGCTCTACAAGGCCTCACCGGAAGATGTCCGGTTGATCATGGTCGACCCCAAGATGCTGGAGCTTTCAGTATACGAAGGCATACCTCACCTGCTGACCCCGGTGGTCACCGACATGAAAGAGGCGGCCAACGCCCTGCGCTGGTGCGTCGGTGAGATGGAGCGCCGTTACCGACTGATGGCCTCCCTCGGTGTGAGGAATATTGCCGGTTACAACAAGAAAATCACCGAGGCGGAAAAGAGAGGCGAACCCATCCCTGATCCGCTGTTTCAGCCCGATCCCCTGGTGGAGGCACAGCAGATACCTAACCTGACAACACTGCCATACGTGGTTGTGGTCATTGATGAACTGGCCGATATGATGATGGTGGTGGGCAAAAAGGTTGAGGAACTGATTGCCCGCCTTGCACAGAAAGCCAGGGCATCGGGCATCCACCTGCTGCTGGCAACCCAGCGGCCGTCGGTGGACGTGATTACCGGCCTTATCAAGGCAAACATCCCCACCCGGGTCGCTTTCCAGGTCTCATCCAGAATCGACTCCAGAACAATTCTCGATCAGATGGGAGCAGAGCACCTGCTGGGCCATGGCGACATGCTCTACATGCCCCCGGGAAGCAGTATTCCGCAACGTATACACGGTGCGTTTGTCGACGATAACGAGGTGCACAGGGTTGTTGAGCACCTCAAGAAAACAGGTGAGCCCAACTACCTTGAAGAGATCACCCAGGAGGCCACAGAGGCACTTCCCGGTCTGTCCGGGGACCAGGAGAGCGTCGAGGACGCCGATCCGCTCTACGACGAGGCTGTGCGTATCGTGACTGAAACCCGTCGTGCATCCATCTCCGGTGTTCAGCGTCGCCTCAAGATCGGTTATAACCGGGCAGCGAGGCTGATTGAGGAAATGGAGCGAACCGGTATCGTAACTCCCGCCCAGACCAACGGTAACAGGGAAGTGCTCGCTCCACCCCCACCTGAAGTATGAGAAAAAGACCACTGATGCGTATCATAAAGTTTCTCACTCCACTGGTTCTGTTGTGGAATTCCGTCGCCTATGGGGGCAGCGGTGTAGATCAAATGAACGCCTTTCTGACGGAGGTGACCACCTTGCAGGCGTCATTTGAACAGTCGATTCTTGAACAGAATCTAGAAAGTGCGATGCGCTCACAGGGCAGGTTCTACCTGAAACGGCCCGGGCAGTTCCGCTGGGACTACAACGAGCCCGAAGACCAGATGATCGTGGCGGATGGAGAGCAGATCTGGCATTACGATCCTGAGCTTGAACAGGCCAGTGTGCAGAATCAGGTCACGGCCCTGAAGGGCACCCCGGCCATGCTGTTGATTACCGGTGATCCGGTAAAACACCACTTCGAAATCATCGATATTGGTGACCGCCAGGGAATGGGGTGGGTGGAGCTGATACCACGGGATTCCGAGAGTCAGTTCACACGTATACTTCTTGCCTTCACCAACAATGAACTCAGGCGTATGGAGATGGCGGATAAGTTTGGTCAGATCACCCGCTTCCAGTTTTTCGATGTCGAGCAGAATATCGAATTCAAAGAAGGCTTTTTCCGCTATATTCCGCCCGATGGTCTTGATATTTTTCGCAGCGAGTAAGCAGGTGTCCGGTGTCTAGAGAGGACCTGTTCACAGAACACGATCTATCCGGTACGCGCCCCCTGGCGGACAGGATGCGACCGCGTAATCTTGACCAATTCATGGGGCAGGCCCACATCGTGGGTGCCGACAAACCCCTGCGCAAAGCGATCGAAGCTGACCGACTCCATTCGATGATTTTCTGGGGCCCTCCGGGAACCGGAAAGACCACCCTGGCAAGCCTGATTGCCCTGCACTCCGGGGCCCAGTTCATCAGTCTCTCTGCGGTCCTTTCGGGGGTCAAGGAGATCAGGGGGGCAGTGGAGCAGGCAAAACAGGCCAGGCAGATGGAAGGCCGCCCAACGATTCTCTTTATCGACGAGGTACACCGCTTCAACAAGGCCCAGCAGGACGCCTTCCTCCCTCACGTGGAGAGTGGAACCGTGGTATTCGTTGGCGCAACCACTGAGAACCCCTCGTTTGAGCTCAATAACGCACTGCTCTCACGGGCGCGCACCTATGTTCTTAAATCTCTGACCAAGGAGGATCTGGAGCAGATTCTCGACCAGGCCCTCGCTGACAGGGTACGGGGGTTGGGTGACAGGAATGTCCGGATGGACCCCGGGTTGAGAACGTTGCTTGCAGAGGCTGCAGACGGGGATGCACGCCGGGCACTCAACCTGCTCGAAATCTCAGTGGACCTTTCAGACGGCCCGGAGATAACCCGGCAGGCAGTGGAAGAGGTTATTACAGGTAATCTGCGCCGCTTTGACAAAGGCGGTGAGGCCTTTTACGACCAGATCTCAGCCCTGCATAAATCAGTCAGGGGGTCAGCTCCCGATGCGGCACTCTACTGGTTTTGCAGAATGATCGACGGTGGTTGTGACCCCCTCTATGTAGCGCGCCGGGTGGTGCGAATGGCATCTGAAGATATTGGCAATGCTGACCCCAGGGCGCTATCAATGGCCCTGGATGCCTGGGAGACCCAGGAACGTCTTGGCAGTCCCGAGGGGGAGCTCGCTGTGGCACAGGCGGTGCTCTACCTGGCCAGTGCGCCAAAGAGCAACGCGGTATATATGGCCTATAAGGCGGCGATGAAGGATGTCCGTGAACTGGGCAGTCTCGAGGTTCCTGTTCACCTGCGAAACGCCCCCACTAAACTGATGAAAGAGCTCGGCTACGGCAAGGCCTACCGGTATGCCCATGATGAACCGGACGCCTACGCCGCCGGAGAGCACTATTTTCCCGAAGAGGTGGAGCCCCGGCACTACTATCATCCGGTTGACCGCGGCCTGGAAATCAAGATCAGAGAGAAACTCGCCCGACTTGAACAGCTCGATGCCGAGGCTAAAAACAAAGACTGATTTTCATTGATGCCCGTGCAGGGTGTAAAATAACTTCTTTTTTTCAAATCCAACGGGAGTGGGCTGGATTGTCCCAGGTATTAGCAATAGCCGCTGGCGGTGCCGCAGGTGCGCTTATGCGCTTCTGGGTATCAAACGGTATCTACAGCCTGCTTGGGCGTGGTTTCCCATACGGCACGCTGGCTGTGAATGTCCTGGGCTCCCTGGTGATGGGGCTGCTCTACGTGATGCTCATCGAGCGGATGACAGCAGGGCCTGAACTGAGAGCGGCACTGCTTGTTGGCTTTCTTGGAGCATTTACCACATTCTCCACCTTCTCGGTCGAAACGCTGAACCTGATCGAGCAAGCTGACTACATGAAAGCAATACTGAACATGCTTATCTCGGTTATCGCCTGTCTTTTTGCCGCATGGCTGGGGTTCGTGATCGGGAGACAGATATGACTACCAGGCAAGTCACCATGGTGCGCATTTACCTCACCGAGGGTAAACACCAGTACCAGCAGTTGATGGAACTGCTCCACGACAAGGAAAAAGTAGCGGGTGTAACCGCCTATCGTGGTATCGCCGGGTTCGGTCAGTCCGGAAAGGTTCACTCGTCTACGCTACTTGATATCTCCCTGGATCTGCCCCTGGTACTGGAGTTCTTCGACGAACCCACCAAGGTGGAACAGGTGCTTAAAGATCTGAACAACTATGTTAAACCGGGCCATGTCGTAAGCTGGCCCGCCAATGTCAATACGGGTGAATAACCAATGCTCGACCCTCGTTTACTGAGAAACGAACTGGAAGATACAGCTCAACAGCTTGCGCGCCGTGGTGTGCAACTGGATGTATCCCTGATTGCCGGCCTTGAGGCAGAACGCAAACAGCTGCAGGTCTCCGCCCAGGAGCTTCAGAACGAACGCAACAGCCGCTCAAAAGGTATTGGCAAGGCAAAGGCTGCGGGAGAGGATATTCAGCCGCTGCTGGCTGAAGTGGCTGATCTCGGCGACAGGCTGAAACAGGCCCAGGATGAACTCAGCGCGGTTCAGGCCCGGCTGAAGGAGATCACCCTGGGAATCCCTAATATCCCCCATGAGAGTGTTCCTGAAGGCAACGACGAAGGGGACAACAGGGAGGAGCGTCGCTGGGGCGAGCCCGCGACGTTCGATTTCGAGCCCAAAGACCACGTGGACCTGGGCGTCGACAGCGGCTGGATGAATTTTGAAGCGGCAGCCAAGTTGACCGGTTCCCGGTTTGTGACCCTGCAGGGTCCCCTGGCGCGTATGCAACGGGCACTTGCCCAGTTCATGCTCGATACCCATACATCTGAGCATGGCTATACCGAGACCTACGTGCCGTTTCTGGTCAACGCTGACAGCCTGCAGGGCACCGGGCAGCTTCCCAAATTCGAAGAGGACCTGTTCAAGCTCTCCGGCGAACTCAGCTACTACCTGATCCCGACGGCTGAAGTACCGGTAACCAACCTGGTCCGTGATGAGATCCTGGAGGCTGATGATATGCCCAGGCGCTGGGTTGCCCAGACTCCCTGTTTCAGAAGCGAGGCGGGCTCATACGGCAAGGATACCCGGGGCATGATTCGCCAGCATCAGTTCGAGAAGGTTGAGATGGTGCAGGTGGTTCGGCCGGAAGAGTCATTCCAGGCACTTGAACAACTCACCGGACATGCCGAGACAATCCTGCAGAAACTTGACCTGCCTTACAGGGTGGTTACCCTCTGTACAGGCGACCTGGGTTTCTCCGCGACCAAGACCTATGACCTTGAGGTGTGGCTGCCGGCCCAGGATACCTACCGTGAAATATCCTCCTGCTCAAACTTCGGCGATTTCCAGGCCAGGAGACTCCAGGCCCGTTGGCGAAACCCCGAAACAGGGAAACCGGAACTGGTTCATACCATAAACGGTTCGGGGCTTGCTGTCGGACGCACGCTGGTTGCGGTGATGGAAAACTACCAGCAGGCAGACGGCACAATCCGGGTGCCCGAAGTGTTGCGGCCCTATATGGGCGGTATGGAAGTACTGGGATAACAACCCGATTAGAACTCCAGCCGAATGCCTGAAGTAAAAAAGCCCTTGCCTGACCGGCAAGGGCTTTTTTTATAGGCTCTGTCCTAGTTAAGTATTGACTAGCCCTTGTAGGTCGGGCTTTAGCCCGACATGTCGGCCTGAAGGCCGACCTACTTAAAATCAATGACTTATTGAAAACATACTTAACCAGGACAGAGCCTGTCAATTTCCATTTTCCCTGAATCAGTTTAGGCCGTTGGAAACCAGAGATGAACCGAGCAGTTCTTCAGATAACAGGAGCTCACCAGTGGTTTCACCATCCTTTGATCTCTTCAGGTCGTACTTGATGAGCGCACGCTGGAGCTTTTTGATTTTACGCTGCATCTTCTCCGCAACGCGAATGATCTCCTGCCTGAGATAGATGCTCTCGATATTC
Source organism: Sedimenticolaceae bacterium (assembly GCA_965224515.1). Taxonomy (GTDB): domain Bacteria; phylum Pseudomonadota; class Gammaproteobacteria; order Chromatiales; family Chromatiaceae; genus Sedimenticola_A. The sequence continues at coordinate 3,254,843 of OZ245051.1, read as the reverse complement.
ATCTGGATCTGGGTTGCCATTCGTTCCAGTAACTTTATGTCCTCGGAACCGAAATGAAGATTTCCTCTTTTGTTCAAGACCTGCAGAACCCCGATCACCTCTTCAGAATGTGCTCTGAAGATTGGCACACCCAGAACACTTTCCGTGGTGAAACCTGTCTTGTTGTCAATTTGTCCGTGAGTGCCGGTAACAGAATCCAACTTTGAACGGATCTTGTATGTCCCGGTGGAGATGACTTCGCCCACCAGGGATTTTGCCTGGGGTACCTTGACAGAACGCTCCTTCAGATCGGTACCACACTGGAGCCAGACCCGTTCTGTTTTTGGGTCGAGAATGAAAATGGAGCAGCGTTCGGTATTCAGAAGGCGAGGGGTGATATCCACAAAGAACTGGAGCAACCCCCGGTTACCTGTCTCATGCCACGCCTTTTCGAAGGTCTTATGTTTCTCCTTCAGGCGCTGCAACTCCTTCTTGATAAGGTCGACTTTGGATGAATCCATCACTCTATCCTCTCCTTTGATAGTGAAAACATACCAGCAGAGTCAGGTATAAACTGAGAAGTGGATTGCAAAAGCCGCTATTTCGAGGGAATTTGCGTCTTAAAAACCGCTTTTCGTGACAGATGACTACAACTAAAGGGATGTAAAAGCCTCATTACACCAGCATGATCAGCAGGATCACGAAGCCGACCACCAGTGCAAGGGGCAGAATCGCAGCGCCCCAATCCCCCTGTTCGGCCTTTGGGCCGTTCTGCATCCAGTGTTTGGCGGTAGGGTAGAGGAAGAACACCATCAACCCTATGACGATGGCTGAACCGATTTGTAGCCAAAGATTATCCATCTCACTCTCCACAAACAAAAAACCCGGCCGAATAGCCGGGTTTTTTGACTATTGCCTTCTCAATCAGTCGTCGCCGCCGAAGATTCCGAGAATCTGCAGCAGACTGATGAAGATATTAAATATCGCCATGTAGAGGCCGAAGGTGGCATTAATGTAGTTGGTTTCACCGCCATTGACCATCTGGCTGGTCTGAAACAGGATGTAGGCGCTCATCAGCATCATGATGCCACCGGCGATAGCCAGTTGAAGAGCAGGCATCTGCAGGAAGATGTTCGCCAGAACACCAACAAGCATCACCATCATGCCGGCAAAGATAAAACCGCCCATGAAACTGAAATCACGGCGACTGGTCAATGCGTAGCCTGACAGGCCAAGGAAAATCACACCTGTACCACCCAGGGCCGTTGCCACAGTCTGGGGACCGTTTGGCAGAGAGAGGTAGAGGGAGATAACCGAGCCAAGCCCGAAACCGAGCAGGCCGGTGATCAGGAAAATTACACCGATGCCAGACGAAGAGTTGGCGGTGCGGGGAAGGACAAACATACCCAGCAGCATGGCAACGATGACAGATGCGGTGTAGGTCCACATCGGCATTGCGAGAAACAGGGAAACCATGGCGGTCAACGCACTGAATACCAGTGTGGCTGAAAGCAGGATGTAGGTGTTTTTGATGACCTTGTTGACCGCAAGGGCGTTGCCTGCCGGGCGGGCTACAGAATAGTCAATACGATTCATGGGGTTAGTCACTCCTTAGTTATTGATCCCAACTGACATCTGAAACATGAGACTTCAGTTGTGTCGGTTTGGTTCCACAGCATACTTAATTGGGCCAGAATTTCAATAAAACAAGCTTACCCCTTAAAAATGTAGATTTTTTTACCAGGGGACTAGAATAGGCCGAATCAATCGGGTATTCTTCCGCCTCGATTTGGAGGGATGGCAGAGCGGTTGAATGCACTGGTCTTGAAAACCAGCATGGGTTTGTAGCCCATCCAGGGTTCGAATCCCTGTCCCTCCGCCATAAAACGAGAAAGCCCCGCATCAGCGGGGCTTTCTCGTTTTTGGGAGGGAGCAGGCCTTGGTGAGAACCCTTCGGTTCGAAAAAAGGGCAGGATAGCCCTTTTTGACGCCGCGATGAGCGGCGCCCCGAAGGGGTGACGCACAGGGAAGTGCGTCATCAATCCCTGTCCCCGACACTGCTCCATACATAGAGCGTGACTCTGTAAGCCCCGCATCAGCGGGGCTTTCTCGTTTTTGGGAGGGAGCAGGCCTTGGTGAGAACCCTTCGGTTCGAAAAAAGGGCAGGATAGCCCTTTTTGACGCCGCGATGAGCGGCGCCCCGAAGGGGTGACGCACAGGGAAGTGCGTCATCAATCCCTGTCCCCGACACTGCTCCATACATAGAGCGTGACTCTGTAAGCCCCGCATCAGCGGGGCTTTCTCGTTTTTGGGAGGGAGCAGGCCTTGGTGAGAACCCTTCGGTTCGAAAAAAGGGCAGGATAGCCCTTTTTGACGCCGCGATGAGCGGCGCCCCGAAGGGGTGACGCACAGGGAAGTGCGTCATCAATCCCTGTCCCTGGCATTGCTCCACTCATAGAGCGTGACTCTGTAAGCCCGCATCAGCGGGGCTTTCTCGTTTTTGGGAGGGAGCAGGCCTTGGTGAGAACCCTTCGGTTCGAAAAAAGGGCAGGATAGCCCTTTTTGACGCCGCGATGAGCGGCGCCCCGAAGGGGTGACGCACAGGGAAGTGCGTCATCAATCCCTGCCCCCGACACTGCTCCATACATAGAGCGTGACTCTGTAAGCCCCGCATCAGCGGGGCTTTCTCGTTTTTGGGAGGGAGCAGGCCTTGGTGAGAACCCTTCGGTTCGAAAAAAAAAGGGCAGAATGGCCCTTATGAGATATACCCCGGACGTAGAATCTCCAGACTTGCTGGATGTTGCCAGTCAATTGTGATTTTGTAGAAAGGGACTTTAAGTCATTGTAAAGAAAGCAAGATGAAGATGATGGTGTTTAGAATAAACGGCGTATTTTTTGATTCGATCCAATCCATGCAATTAACCAATTGAATTTATTGGGTATCACTATTATCCTTGGCAATCCGATGATCCCTGGGTTTATAACGGATTTGGTCATACCCAGGGGTTGTATAAACAAGCACGGGACTGCCTGTAGAGATTTGAGGACTAGCTGCAAAAAACAATGGTAATAATGTCAGCCAGTACACCTCGGAGAATTTATGATTAAGGTTTTACTCGTCGATGATCACGAGCTTGTGCGTACAGGCTTTCGGAGCATTCTCGATGGCGACAGCGGTATAACTGTGGTTGGTGAGGCGGTAACCGGGGAAGAGGCGGTTGAGAAGGCCCGGGAGCTTAAGCCCAGCCTGGTTCTGATGGATATCAATATGCCGGGTATAGGCGGGATAGAAGCCACCAGGAAGATACGTCACCTTCTACCGGAGACCCAGGTTATTGCGGTAACCGTTCATGTAGATGCGCCATTCCCGGAACAGCTACATGAGGCAGGCGCTTTGGGATACCTGACCAAAGGTTGTCCCGCAGATGAACTCTTTGAAGCTATCAGAACCGTATCTGCCGGCCGGCCGTATATTTCCAGCGATGTATCAAAGAAGATGACCCTGGCCCGCTTCTCCGGGGTGGACCCTGACTCTCCATTCAGCAAGCTCTCCCAGCGTGAGATGCAGGTGCTGCTGATGATTACCCAGGGCCATAAGACCCAGGATATCTCGGATTCCCTCTGTCTCAGTCCCAAAACGGTCAGCACTTATCGCCATCGGCTGTTTGAAAAGCTCAATGTCGAAACGGATGTTGAATTGACTCACCTTGCACTGCGTTTCCACCTTATCGGCAACAAGGCCTGACCATTGTTTGATCAGAATTGTACTCTCTGCCCGCGATTGGCAGATTTCCTGGTGCAGGTTAAGACGGATTATCCGGCTTATCATGCTGCTCCTGTAGCTCCCTTTGGCGACCCTGACGCCAGGGTGCTCGTGGTTGGGTTGGCCCCTGGAATGCACGGCGCCAATGCCACGGGAAGACCCTTTACCGGTGACTATGCAGGCATACTGCTGTATGACACCCTTTATCGTTTCGGCTTCAGTTCAGCCCCGGAGTCACTCTCTGCAGACGATGGGTTGACCCTGAACAACTGTCGTATCACCAATGCTGTCAAGTGTCTCCCGCCTCAAAACAAACCAGTGGGTTCGGAGATCAATCAGTGCAACAGCCTGCTGAAGGGTGAGCTTGAGGCGTTGCCTGATGAGCCGGTCATCATTGCGCTGGGCTCTATTGCCCATAATGCTGTTCTTAAAGCCTTTGGTTTGAAGTTGAGTGCCTATAAATTCGGGCATAATCAGCTGCATGAGCTGCCCCAGGGACAACATCTCATCGATTCCTACCACTGCAGCCGCTACAACACCCAGACCAAGCGTCTGACCAGTGAGATGTTCCACGCGGTTTTTTCCCGGGCAAAGGATCTGGTTACAAAAATTTGATCTGCCCCGGCGTTTCTGCCGTGATCCCGGGTAGATGGCCTATATCTCTGAATACCGGCACTCGCCGACAGACAAAGCATAATCATCCAGTATTGATATAATCCCACGTACTTGCAGCCAGAGGATATAGCGGGCGTGAGCTTTGATCACAAAGCCTTTCTCAAGACACTGACCACCCGTCCGGGAGTCTACCGCATGCTCAATTTGCAGGATGACGTGCTGTACGTGGGGAAGGCGAGGGATCTCAAGAAGCGGGTCAGCAGTTACTTTACACGCTCACTGAATCGCCGTATTCAATCCATGGTTTCACAGATCAGTGCCATCGAGGTAACGGTTACCCACACGGAAGCCGAGGCGCTGATTCTGGAAAACAACCTGATCAAGAGTCTCAAGCCCCGCTATAACGTCTTGTTGCGGGATGACAAGAGCTATCCATACATCTTTCTATCTGACGAGAAGTTTCCCCGCCTGGCCTTCCATCGAGGGGCAAAAAAAGCAAAAGGCCGTTATTTCGGTCCATATCCGAATGCGGGGTCTATGCGCGAGACGCTGCAGATCATGCAGAAGATTTTTCCTGTACGCCAGTGTGAAGACAGTTTCTACAGAAATCGCTCCAGGCCCTGTCTTCAGTACCAGATCAAGCGTTGCACCGCTCCATGCGTCGACCTGGTGTCGGAAGAGTCCTACGACTTGGATGTTCGCGATGCGACACTTTTTCTGCAGGGTAAGGCCGGAGAGGTAATTGATGACCTGGTGACTCGCATGGAAATAGCATCTGAAAATCTCGAATTCGAGCAGGCCGCCCGTTATCGCGACCAGATAGCTGCCCTGAGACGAATACAGGAGCGTCAGTATGTCAGTGGTGAGCAGGGCGACCTGGATATTGTTGCCTGCCGTTCCGCCGGTGGAGTCAACTGCATTCAGCTGTTTTATATCCGCTCTGGCCGAAATCTCGGAAACAAGGTCTTCTTCCCCCGGGCGCCGGCTGAATCCACAGAGGCATCGATCATCTCGGCTTTCCTGGCCCAGCACTATATCGGTAAGCAGGTGCCCCAGCAGGTGATTGTCAGCCAAACACCTGGGGATTGTGAGTTGCTCGAGGAGGTACTTGGGGAACAGGCAGGCAGGCAGGTTAAGATCCGCTCAAATGTAAGAGGGGAGAGGGCGCGCTGGCTGAAAATGGCGGTTCAAAATGCCCAGTTGGCCCTTGAGTCGAGACTGGCAAGCAAGTCAGGCATGGAGCAGAGGCTGGAGAATCTGCAATCGGCGTTGAGAATGGATGAGTTGCCAGGCCGGATGGAGTGTTTTGATATCAGCCACACCTCGGGTGAGTTGACGGTTGCCTCCTGTGTGGTGTTTGACCGCAACGGGGCACTTAAATCGGATTACCGGCGTTTCAATATTGAAGATATAACCCCGGGTGATGATTATGCCGCGATGGAGCAGGCGCTTAAGCGCCGTTACACCAGGATTTTGAGTGGTGAGGGAAAGCTGCCGGATATCCTCTTTATTGACGGCGGCAAAGGGCAATTGAACGCTGCTGCCCTGGTCCTGGAGGAACTGGCTGTCAGCGGAGTGTTATTGGTGGGGGTTGCAAAGGGGGTTACCAGGAAACCGGGCATGGAGCAGCTTTTCTTGTTTGGCTCTGGTGCCCCTATTATACTGCCTGCGGATTCGCCCGCCCTTCACCTGATTCAACAGATCAGAGATGAGGCACACCGGTTTGCCATCACAGGACACCGCCAGAGACGCGAGCGCCGGCGTAAGACCTCACTGTTGGAAGAGATACCGGGGATCGGACCCAAGCGTCGTCAGAGGCTATTGAAGCAGTTTGGCGGTCTGCAGGGCATCAGCCGGGCAGGGGTTGAAGATCTGTCGAAAGTGGACGGCATCAGCCTGCAGTTGGCCACACAGATTTATGAAGCCTTTCACGGCGAGGAGTAAGCGGGAGTATGCTGCTTAACATACCTAACATTCTCACTTTGCTGCGTATCGCCCTGATACCGGTATTCGTGGTCATCTTCTACCTGCCCTGGGAGAAGGCTGCCCAGGTATGTGCAATTGTGTTTGCCCTGGCCGCCATCACCGATTGGCTTGACGGTTACCTGGCGCGAAAGCTCGAACAGGTTTCACCCCTTGGTGCGTTTCTCGATCCCGTAGCAGATAAACTGATGGTGGCCACGGCCTTGATTCTGCTCGTTGAGGCCGACCCGACGCCCATGTTGGCCGTCCCTGTGGCAGTGATCATCGGCAGGGAGATTACAATTTCGGCTCTCAGGGAGTGGATGGCAGAGATCGGTGCCCGGGCGCAGGTTGCCGTATCGGTCATCGGTAAAATCAAAACGGCATTCCAGATGATGGCCATCTTTCTGCTGATCTACAGGGACCCCGTGTTGGGGCTGCCGATCTATACCATAGGCTACGTTCTGCTCTATGCCGCGGTTATTCTGACTCTCTGGTCCATGATCGTGTATGTCAAGGCTGCATGGCCGAGTCTCAGCGCGGTACCTGGGAAAAGCGAGGAAACAGAGGTAAATAATTAGCTTTCCGGATTATTTCTCTTGACAGTAATGACTGGAACATTACAATAGCCCGCGCATCTGGTGATGCGGGAATAGCTCAGCTGGTAGAGCACAACCTTGCCAAGGTTGGGGTCGCGAGTTCGAATCTCGTTTCCCGCTCCAAATTCAGGATAAACCCCGAGTCAGTGCTCGGGGTTTCGTCCATATAAGGCTGGAAAAACCTGCCTTTATACAGGATACTTTCCGCCTCGAAACAGTTAATGGCTGAGTGGCAGAGTGGTTATGCAGCGGCCTGCAAAGCCGTGGACCTCGGTTCGATTCCGGGCTCAGCCTCCATTTTCTTTCCGTAGCATGTATACCCGGCCCGGGTGGCGAAATTGGTAGACGCAGCGGACTTAAAATCCGCCGATCATTGCGATCGTGCCGGTTCAAGTCCGGCCCCGGGCACCATTCAAACCGGAAACCTGTTTCTGACCCTGTCCCCACCGCCGCCGGCCTGTTATCTCTCCGTGTGTATGATCCGATCTTTCCCGGCGGATCTGCATGATAAATATCTGGTGTCTACCTTTTACCCACCCCTTCAGCACAATGTTTTAAATACGGTTTAGCTGTCTGTAACTCAATTCCAAAAACACATCAGCTTTTACTTAAGTTCTTATTGTTATTGAAATTATTATTTACCTGGTTGAAAATTAGAAATTCAGTTCTGATTCGCGAACAGTTCTGGAAATATTGACTGTACACAATGATTAGCTAATCGTTTTTTCGGTCAAAATAATAAGAAACTTGGTGGCAGTGACAACAGGTAAAACCTGGGGCTGCTTCCAGGATACTCAATCACTCTGGAGGAAATATGCATATACGTCTTCTAACGGTGTCTGCACTGGCAGCAGCTATTGCTGTCGGGTGTACCACTCAGCAAACAAAGATGTCCGTTGCACCGCAAACTTTCAAATCTGGCCCGGCAGCTATGCTGGCCAACACCTGTGCAGGCTGCCACGGCACCCTCGGCGACAGCATGGGACCTGCAACCCCCACAATCGCTGGCCTTGAAGCCGACTACATTGTGGAAGTGATGGAGGACTACAAGTCCGGCGAGCGCCACAGCACCATCATGACCCGCATAGCAAAAGGTTACAGCGATAAAGAGATCGAGCAGATGGCTGCTTTCTTCTCGGCTCAACCCTATAACGGCTACGCTCAGATAGCTGCAGATGACAAGGCTGCCATGGGTAAGAAGCTTCACGATAACTATTGTGAAAAATGCCATGAAGATGGCGGTACCTCCGTGGAGGATACTCCCCTGGCCGGCCAGTGGATGCCTTACATGAAGTACACCATCATGGATTATCTGAACGGTCACAATAATCCTGAGAAGAAGATGAAGAAAGCGGTTGATAAAATGATCGCCGAGCATCCGAAGATGAGCAAAGCCCAGCTGGCTGAAGATCTTGCTCACTACTACGCAAGTCATAAATAAGGTAGGAGGCAAGCCAATATGAAAATTACTCGTCGTGGATTTATCCAGACCGCTGGTGCAGCAACAGCTGCCGGCATGGTTGGCGTCCCCTACATTGCTCTGGGCGCAAGCAAGAAGGTTGTTGTTGTTGGTGGTGGTACCGCCGGTGCGACTGCAGCCAAGTACATCCGCATGGCGGATCCCACAGTGGACGTGACCCTCATCGAGGCGAACAAACACTACTACACCTGTTACATGAGTAACGAGGTACTGGGTGGTGACCGTTCCATCGATTCCATCAAGTTCGGTTACTCCGGTCTTGGCAAGCACGGTGTCAAAGTCGTCAACGACAAGGTCACCGGTATCGACGCCAAGTCCCGCACCGTCAAGACTGCCGGCGGCAAGAGCTTCGGCTACGACCGTTGCGTGGTTGCTCCCGGTATCGACTTCAAGTGGGGCACCATCGAAGGCTACGATGCAAATGTTGCCAACGACATCCCCCACGCCTGGAAGGCCGGTCCCCAGACCGTGACCCTGCGCAAGCAGCTCGAGGCGATGAAAGACGGTGGTACCGTGGTTATCGCACCACCGCCAAATCCTTTCCGTTGTCCTCCTGGACCCTATGAGCGTGCCAGCCAGATTGCTCACTATCTGAAGCAGCACAAGCCCAAGTCCAAGATCATCATGCTGGATCCCAAGCCCAAGTTCTCCAAGATGGGCCTGTTCACCGGCGCCTGGAAGAAGTTCTACGGTTATGAGACCGACAATGCCATGATCGAGTGGCACGGTGCCCAGGAAGAGGCTGGTGTGGTCAAGGTCAACGCCGGTGCGCGTTCCGTGACTACCGCTTTCGGTGATGAGATCAAGGCAGACGTGCTCAACGTCATTCCTGCTCAGGTCGGTGGTGCCATTGGCTCCGCGGCTGGTCTGGCCAACGACAAGGGCTGGTGTCCTGTGGACCTGGCTACTTTCGAGTCCACCATTCACGCCGGCATCCATGTCATTGGTGACGCCTCTGTTGCCACCGGCATGCCCAAGTCCGGTTACGCGGGTAACTCCCAGGCCAAGGTGTGCGCAGCGGCAATCGTTGCCATGCTCAACGGTCACGAGCCTGGTACGCCATCTTACGTCAACACCTGCTACTCCATTGCAGCCAAGGATCATGGTTTCTCCGTTGCCGCGGTTTACCGCCTGGCGGAAGACGGATCCAAGATCACCAAGGTATCCGGTGGTCTGACCCCCGGCGATGCGAGCCCAGAGGTGTTCAAGCGTGAAGTGGCTTACGCCCACAGCTGGTTCAAGAACATCACCCACGATATCTTCGGCTGATTGTTTTTGTAACGCCAAAAGAGACGGGGCCTTCGGGCCCCGTTTTTTTATGTACAGGATGTACGGTATGCCGCGGGCGCACGACTGCAGGGCAAGGATTGCTCCCGGCAATCCTTTTGCATTTCCCGCATCCCTGTGGGTCAGATGCAGGAGGTAGAGTGAAGCAGGATGCCAGAGCCGAGGGATGCGCAGGAGCGACGGGGTCAAACACCCGACCAGTAGGTCGGCCTTCAGGCCGACACATCGGACTGAAGCCCGACCTACAAGGGTTGCAGAAACAATTGCGTCGATTTATCAGCTCGTAACCGGAACATAGCGAACAAAACACCCGCACCCCAGAGAGAGGTCGGGGCAAATACACGACCAGTAGGTCGGCCTTCAGGCCGACATGTCGGGCTCTTGTGCCCGGAGTGTGAAAGCCCGACCTACAAGGGTTGCAGAAACAATTGCGTCGATTTATCAGCTCGTAATCGGAACATAGCGAACAAAACACCCGCACCCCAGAGAGAGGCCGGGTCAAATACACGACCAGTAGGTCGGCCTTCAGGCCGACATGTCGGGCTCTTGTGCCCGGAGTGTGAAAACCCGACCCACAAGGGCCGCGAAACTCAAGATGCACTAATAACAGTGCTCAGATAATAACCCTGTTTTTTCCTTGATGTTTTGCTTTGTAGAGGGCATCGTCCGCATCCTTTATCAAAGACATTACAGTCTGTTCAGGCCGATCCTGGATTGCCAGGCCGATGCTGACACTGAGTTGTAAACCATCAAATCGTTTGGCTAGCAGCTTGCCCTTGTTCTCGATCGCTTTTCGTATACGTTCTGCAAAAAGTACGGCACCGCTTTCAGATACCCCGGTCAGGGCAAATATGAACTCATCCCCCCCGTAGCGGCCAATGAGATCATCGCTTCGATTAACTGCACTCATTGTGTCTGCGACAATACTGAGCACCTTGTCTCCCGTGGCATGGCCGAACTGATCGTTCACATTCTTGAAATAGTCTACATCCACCATGCCGACCGCGATGTATTGTGCTAACTCATTATGTTGTTCGTGAATTCTCTCCAGGTGGATTAGAAATGAACGACGGTTGAATAGGCCGGTCAGGGAATCGAGGTCTGCCTGGTTCTTGATGGTTTGAAAGAGTTCGGCGTGTTCGAGGGCAAGTCCAAGTTCTGTCGACACAAGGCCTAAACCACCCAGATCGGCAATTTTTGACAGCTGCTTATCAGAGGAAGGTATTACCACCACGATGCCCATTAACCGCCCGCCACCGGCCACCGGAGCTAATCCCAACTGTGTTGCACCCAGAAGATCTAATGTTTTTTGTTCACCAGGTGTTTTTCCGTTGGCGATTACAGGTGAGCGCGTTCGGAGACAGTCAATAAATGCTCCGGAAGTAGGTGTCAGGCCTACCTGGAAATCTTGGTACATCATCTTTGTTTCAGGGGGGTGTGAATGGTTAAAAACAAGTTTTCTGCTGACTGGGTCGGCCTTTAAATAGATCAGGGTTTGAAAGTTCATCTCCCTGTGAATCGCTTCAAGGGTCATCTGGATTATTTCGTCTGGATCATGGCTATGGTGAGGCGTGAGTAGGCTTTCACCGGCAGGAGCAGGCGGTGTTTCCGAATCGAAGTAGGATTTGGAATTGATTCGATTTAACTGCAATGTCGCACGTAACAGGTTGACCCTCAACTCATCACTGGTCGGAAATTGGAGCTGATAAAATTTTCCGATTTCAGAGACTTCCCGATCGAGGTACTGAAGCATAGAGGGAAGGTCCAGCTTATCAAGCTCAATATGCTCTTCCACTTCGGGTTGCAGGATCACTGGACAACAGAGATTTACCGAACCGATGCCTTGAGTCCAGGCAATGAAATTGGCCAGGGCAACTATTGCAACCAGTTTCTCATCCTCGCTGGATAGGCCTGACTCATTAAAACTACGGTGATGAAACCTGACGACTGTGGTTACTTGATCCGGCAATCCCCATTTTTTGCAAATATAGGATCCTACGTCATCATGTCCTGCACCCAGCAGTTTTCTTTCAGTATCTATCAACACTTCCCGGTTGGTTCCCACGCTGGCAATAATCTCGCTGTAACTGATCTTGCCGTGTGCTTCCAGAACAAGCTTTCCAATATCGTGCAGCAAGCCTGCAACGTAGGCGGTATCCGGCTCTGCGTAACCTGTGCTTTGGGCCAGTGATTTGGCTAGAGTTGCAACCGTAAGACAGTGTTGCCAGTAGTGAAAAAGATCGAAATCAGGAGAGGAGAGATGGCGTTTCAGGTGTTGATAGAGTGAAATCCCCAGTGCTATCTGCCTGATCCTTGAAAACCCCAGTATGGTCACCGCATGGGGAAGAGAAGTTATATGTTTTGGCAACTGATAGGCAGCTGAATTGACCATGCGCAGGATTTTTGCAGCAAGTGTCGGGTCCGTTTCAATTACACGGGAAAGCTGGGTTATTTTTACATCTTCATCAGCTGTCAGTTGAAGAAGCTTTATGGCTACCGCGGGGACAGGGGGTAACTCCTGGATATCGGCAGTAAACAGGTCCCTGATCTGCTGATCATCCGGAGGTTTTAAGACTGAGGTGTCATCCATTGCACCTGTCCTGATCTTTAGCATAAGAGAGCCCTGTATTGAGCTTGTATGGTGCACCGCACTTTATCAAGACAAATTATTGAGATACGTAACCACTATCACATCTATCTTGAGATACAGATCACCGAAACATGCTGGAAGACTACAAGACGCAAGGTTACATATTGTATAACGTTCACCGTGTATTGTTTCTTCCGGTCCAACACCTATGGGAACGAAAGAACTGGGATGATTGGGCAATCGCTTTTTGAGTCGCAGATAATAAAAAATGATTGTCAGCCGGTCATATATTTGAAATCATGGAGTGATAATAATCCTAATAAGCACAAGGACTTATGGGAACTAAAAGGCTAATGGAATAGCCGTATATGTATGGTGGTCAGGAGGTGGGTAAGGTGTTATGAAACAGACTGTTCAGTATAAAATCTCTTCAGAAATTATTGATGAGGCAGACAAGTGCATTAAGGATCATGCCTGTCTGACTGATCCTGATTTTGAACTTTGTGGCATCGGTTTCTGCCAGACAAATAAAAAGTATTGCACGCTGTTATGTGAAAAAGAGGACGGTCATTACTGCCCTTACAAATCCAGTCTTGGCGAACAACAGGTTTGTACTTGCCCGGTCAGGCAGGAGATCTTCAAAAAATACGGTGTCTAGACATCAGGGTGTAGCGGTGGTGATTATTCTCCACTCCTGTCACACCAGGCTATTCTTCTTATTCGCGGTAGAGTTGAATACTCAACCTGTATATGATCATGGCTTTCCTCATAATCCATAAAGCCATTACCTATCAGACATGAATGTATTTGACGTTTTCAATGGCGATGCTGACGGCATCTGTGCCCTAATTCAACTGCGACTGGATACTCCAAAAGATGCAACCCTGGTCACAGGTATAAAGCGTGACATCAAACTTCTTGAACAGGTGAATCCTGTACAGGGTGACGAGATAACCGTGCTTGATATTTCGTTGGCTAAAAACAGTCATGATCTCAGTAGAATATTACAGGCAGGCGCCAGGGTTTATTATGTCGATCACCACATGCCGGGTGATATACCTGAGCATCCCAACCTGACAGCGATTATCGATACCGATCCCAACACATGCACCAGCCTGCTGGTAGATAAACAGCTTCAGGGCAGATACCGGGAGTGGGCGGTAACGGCCGCTTTTGGTGACAATATGATCTCCAGTGCTGAAGAGGGCGCCAAGACCCTGAATATCAGTGCCGATGATCTGGAAAAACTGAAGCTGCTGGGAGTCTGTATCAACTATAACGGTTACGGCAGTTGCATTGATGATCTGCACTTTGCACCACAGGAGCTCTACAAGGAGCTTATCCGTTACCCGTCGCCTTTTGATTTCATTTCGGACGGCCAGTCGGCATTCGAACAACTTCGGGATGGCTACCTGGGTGATCTTGCAAGTGCCCGGCTGATCAAGCCCGAGTTCGAAAATGACGCCATAGCTGTAGTCATACTGCCTGATGCCCCATGGTCACGCCGAATCAGCGGGGTTTATGGCAATCAGCTTGCAAATGAATTCCCAGGGCGGGCACACGCCATCCTGAGCTACAACAGGCAGAGTGGCTACCTGGTTAGCGTGAGGGCACCGATGAACAATAAGAGAGGTGCAGATGAGCTGTGCAGCAGTTTCCCTTCAGGCGGAGGCCGAAAAGGTGCGGCTGGGATCAACCACCTGCCAATCGATGAACTCCAGACCTTTATAAAGCGCTTCAGCGAGCAATATCCTGGTTGACAGAATCAGGCTGCAGTCTTTTATTGCAGGGGACACGGGTGAAATCCCAGTTACAACCAGCCAGGCTCCAAAACTCTTCCAGGGTTTCAGGTGATTGGTCAAAAGGCAGCTGCCCAAGAAACCTGTATGCCTCCAGCAGGGCGGGCAGGGGACGGCTGCTGTCAACCGGCAGCGCCTGGTACTGTTTACTGAGCTTTTGGCCACTCTCATCCAGCACCAGAGGCAGGTGCGCGTATTCAGGCGTGGGTAACCCCAGATAATGCTGGATCAGTATCTGCCGGGGAGTGGAGATCAGAAGGTCGGCCCCTCTGACCACGTGAGTGATCTTCTGAAAGGCATCATCAACCACAACGGCCAATTGGTAGGCGAACAGACCGTCCGAGCGCCGAATAACGAAATCTCCGATATCGTCCTCGATAACCTGCCTGACATGACCGCATTTGCGGTCTACAAACTCTATGGGTGTTGGATGACCCGTATGCAGTCTTATTGCCGGGTCTTCACGCTCCGGTTTTGAACCGCTTCTGCATGTGCCGGGATACCTGGGACCTTCTAAACCGTTCAGGCCTGCAGCGGCGACCTCTTTTCTTGTGCAGTCACAGCCGTATGCGTGGTTGCTGGATGCCAGTTCAAAGATCGCCTCCTGGTATGCCTGTTGGCGATGGCTCTGGTAGAGCACCTCACCATCCCACTCAAACCCGAATTTTTCCAGGGTGTACAGAATGTTGTCTGCCGCTCCTGGTTTCTCCCTAGGAGGATCGATGTCCTCCATGCGCATGAGCCAGGCTCCATTATGCTTGCGTGCATCGAGGAAGCTGCCAACAGCAGCGACCAGGGATCCGAAGTGCAACGGTCCACTGGGTGAGGGGGCAAATCTGCCTACATAGTCCTGTGTCGGATTGAGATCCATGTGGATTAGGATAATCTGTTAGCTGCCATATTGAAAAAGCCGGCTGATGCCGGCTTTTTTCAGATCCTTGACTGGCAAGCCTCAGCTCATCTGTTTTTCACGGATCTCGTCCAGTGTTTTGCAGTCGATACAGAGTGTCGCTGTCGGGCGTGCTTCGAGACGCCGGATTCCGATCTCGACACCACAGGCTTCACAGTAGCCGTATTCATGGGAGTCGATCAGGTTCAGGGTCTCTTCAATCTTTTTGATCAGCTTTCTTTCACGATCCCTGGTGCGCAGCTCCAGGCTAAATTCAGATTCCTGGGTGGCACGGTCATTGGGATCCGGGAAATTGGCAGCCTCATCCTTCATGTGATGAACTGTCCGATCCACCTCTTCCATCAACTCCTGCTTCCATGCACCTAGAATGGCACGAAAGTGATCTTCCTGCTTTTCATTCATGTACTCCTCGCCCTTTTTTGCTTTATAGGGCTCAAAGCCGAACGGACCGCTCAGGTCACGCTCTTTCTTCTTTTTTGCGGTCATTCAATGACTCCTGCAAACCACGCTAGTTAAGGGCGGTATATTAACCAGAATTTGATGGTTCGGGCAAGAAAATAGTCGCATGATAAAGCTATGGCAGATCACTTGGTTTTATCTTATTCGTCCATATAATCATAAGGTTATATGATTTTTCGCCACTTGCAGGCCGCTGATGATGGATTTGACGGCCTGTCTCGTGCTCCAGTTAGGGAGAAACATGCCCGTAAAAATGTAAAATAGTCGGGTTAACCATAGGGTGATGAGAGCCTGGCTATTCGCCAGGTTAGCGTCTTGTTTAATGTAATTTAATTGGGTAAGTAGTATGGCAGATTTGGAAGTTTTACTGTTTGACGTTGATGGAACCATTGCGGATACCGAGAAGGATGGACATCGCGTCGCTTTCAACGAGGCATTTGCTGAAGCAGGCCTGGACTGGAACTGGAGTGTGGAGCTGTACGGCAAATTGCTTGCTGTTACGGGCGGAAAAGAGCGTATCCGCTACTATCTGCAGAATTTCAATACTGAATTCCAGCTACCCTCAGACGGTGATGCTTATATCGCCAGTCTGCACAAGATGAAGACGGCCCATTACACGCGGATGATGGCTGAAGGTCAGATTCCACTTCGTCCTGGAATCAGGCGCCTGCTCGAAGAGTCGCGGGCAGCCGGTATACGGCTTGCCATAGCAACCACCACAACGCCTGAAAATGTGACCGCACTGCTGGGATCAGGTCTGGGTGAAGGATGGGAGTCCTGGTTCGAGGTAATTGCAGCAGGGGATATTGTCCCCCAGAAAAAGCCTGCCCCTGATATCTACACATGGGCCATGGAGAAAATGGGTGTTTCCCCCGCTGTGTGCGCCGCACTGGAAGATTCATACAACGGCATCCGCTCGGTGAATGATGCAGACATCCCAACCGTGGTGATAACCGTGAATGGCTACACGGAGAACGAGGAGTTTCCCGACGCCAGCCTGATTGTCGATCAACTGGGTGAGCCCGGTGCCCCCTGTGCCGTTTTAAGCGGTAACAGCCATGGGCACACCTATGTCAACCTCGATCTGATCCGCACACTCCACGCAGGATAATGAAAAGCTGATGAACCAGAGCCCGATGATAGCCGGTCGAATGGAGCGTATTCGGCCCTTTTATGTCATGGAACTGCTCGCCAGGGCTCGCCAACTGGAGGAAGAGGGGCGTTCGATAATCCACATGGAAGTCGGGGAACCGGATTTTCCCACTCCAGAACCCATAGTGGAAGCGGGCCACCAGGCCCTGCGTGATGGTCACACCCACTATACGCCTGCCATGGGTATCATCGAGTTGAGAGAGGCGATTTCCCGCTTCTATCAGCAGCATTTTGGGTTTGAGGTTTCTGCTCAACGGGTGGTTGTTACCCCGGGTTCATCGGGTGCGCTACAGCTTGTGATGAGCGTGCTGATAAATCCGGGTGACGAAGTACTCATGGCTGATCCGGGCTATCCATGCAACCGCCATTTTGTCTACCTGGCCGGTGGCGAGGCTTTAACCGTACCGGTTGGTCCGGAAAGTCAGTATCAGCTTACAGCTGAACTTGTTGATAAGGCCTGGACCCCGCGTACCAAGGCCGTAATGCTGGCTACACCATCGAACCCGACAGGCACGCTGGTCAGCCGCCAGGCCATGGTCGAGATTCATGATGTGGTAAAGACGCGTGGCGGGGTATTGATTGTTGACGAGATCTACCAGGGACTGGTTTATGGTGGAGAGGAGTTCACCTCTGCCTCTTTAGCTGACGATATTTTTATAATAAACAGCTTCTCAAAGTTTTTCGGTATGACCGGTTGGCGTCTTGGCTGGATGCTGGCTCCGGAGGATATGGTTTCATCCATAGACAAACTGGCACAGAATATATTCCTCTCACCGCCCACTCTCTCTCAGCACGCGGCTTTGGCCGCTTTCGGTGAAGAGACCCAAAGGATACTGGAGAGACGGAGAGCAGCGTTCAGGGAGAGAAGAGATTTTCTGCTGCCGGCCCTGCGGGACCTGGGTTTTCAGATATCCACTGAGCCCGAAGGTGCGTTCTATCTCTACGCCAACTGCTCCGGGTTAACCCGTGACAGCTATGACTTTGCCATGAAGCTATTGGAGGAGGAGGGGGTAGCAGTCACTCCGGGTAAGGATTTCGGATCCAATTCTCCTGAACAGCATATAAGGTTCGCCTACACGACGGAGATCTCCAGGCTGGAAGAGGGTATCCGGCGCATCGCCCGGTTTATTGCCAAGCATCATGAGTGAGCCAAGGGGATAACTCTGAGGTTTACCGGAATATCCTTACGGCTCTCTAGCTAGCAGCTCCTTTTTTCTGCACCACATCACAGTGGCACCCGCTACAGCTGCCGGCATTACCACAAAGTTGAGCAGCGGTATCATCATGAAAAGTGTGACCCCGCCACCGAATCCAAGGGCGGTCATGCGCAGTCGCTTCATCCGGCGATGCTGGTCAGGAAAAGTCAGGCCGTGGTTACCCATGGGAAAATCCGAATACTCCAGGGCCAAAAACCAGGCGCTGAACAGAAGCCATAATACCGGTGCTATAACGTTGACACCTGGAATAATGAAAAGAATGAGCAGGGGTATGGCCCGTATCAGGAAATAGCCAAGCTTACGCAGTTCGGAGAGGATAGCCGGCAGAATGGCCGCAAACAGCTTCTCATTTCCCTCGGGAGCCTTCTGCCCGGTCAACAGCAACTCAACACGTTCAGCCAGCAGGCTGTTGAAAGGCGCTGCGATGATGTTGGCTACAACGGTAAAGGTATAGAAAGTGATCAACAGGGCAGCCAGGGCGAACAGCGGCCAGAGCAGCCAGCGCAGGTAGTTCAGCCAGCTAGATTCCGGCAGCATCCAGTTCAGAAAAGACTCAAACTGGGTATAGCCGATCCAACCGATGAGGGAAAAGACCAGGATATTGATCGTCAACGGTGCAACCAGGTACCTCTTCAGGCCAGGTTTTAGCAGAAGTTTCAGACCTTCCAGGAGATAGTTGAAGCCAAGAATTGGATTGTTGTTCATTGGTAATTGTCTGTTTAGGAAAACTGGGGCAAGAATACCATTAGCCGTGGGGCATTATGCCGGTTCAAATTGTACGCAGAAGAGGTCCCATTGGTCGGGCGGGGAGAGCGGCTCAGAGGCAGCTATACTCGCAACCCAGCCAGGACAGGGCACGAAACTGTCCACAGAGAGGGATGAGGCCTCAGCTGGAAAATCGAAAACCCCGCCACCCAGGGCCTTTACCCTGGCTTCCATGGCTGTCCAGTGCTGAAAAAAAGCCGGCATGAACTCTTTATCCTCAAGCTGATCAAGTTTTTCAAGGGTGGCCTTATCGAACACCCTTCGCGCAATGCGGCGAGCATTGCTTCTAGGGACAATGACCTCCAGGTCGATGCCTACGGGATTGCCGAGAGTGACTGCCAGCAGGGCCAGATCACCGCAATGTGAAAGGTTGAACTCAATTTTACCCGCCGGAGAGGTGATGCAGGGTTTCCCTTTTTCACCGTAGGAAAAGGAGATATCACCACCCCGACAGTTATTATATGCGGCGAGAATCTCCCTGGTTTGCACCCTGGATGAGGAGAAACGCCGCTTGGCCTGCCCAGATACCAGTTTTTCCAGACGGGCCTTCTCATCCAGAGAGAGACTGGAGGTGGCAATAGCTGGAGATTCAGCCAGATCAAGCAACCAGACATGCACATCACCCCTGTCGATTGCAGGTGGGGTGGTGGGAAGATGGGTGGATTGCCAATCAGGTGTTTTAACCATGTGCGGATTCTAACACTCCGCTGCCTCTCCACGTACCCGGCAAACTGTCATAGAATGGCCCTTCAACATCGAACAGGAAAATACCATGAGTCTTGAGCTGGTCAGTTTCGTCATTTGCCCATTTGTACAGCGTGCTGTCATTACCCTGCGGGAGAAAGGGGTAAGCTTTGAAGTGACCTATATCGATGTGGAGGAGCCACCCGAGTGGTTCAAGACCATCTCACCCTTCGGTAAGGTCCCGCTTCTTAAAGTGGACAACGAGGTGCTCTTCGAGTCTGCCATCATCAATGAGTACCTGGACGAGGTCTATCCGCCGGCGCTTCATCCGGGCGATCCAATGACAAGGGCCAAGCACCGGGGATGGATCGAATATGGATCCAATCTTCTTTTTGAACAGGCAAAACTGATCATTGCAAAAGATGAGGATGCCTACGAGCAGCAGAAGGAGTCTCTGGGCGGTTCATTCGCGCGCCTGGCAGGAGAGGTGAGTAATGGACCCTATTTCGCGGGCGGTGATTTTTCGCTGATAGACGCGGCCTATGCCCCGATGTTCATGCGCTTCGAAATGCTGAAACGGAAACGCCCGGATCTGGAGGATATCTTACCCTCGAAACTGCAGAAATGGAGCGATAGCCTCCTTGGTCGCGAATCTGTAAAAACATCAGTGACAGACGATTTTGAGGAGCAGTTTTTCACATTCTTCAAGGCCAAGGGCTCTTATCTCCTGGACAACGAACAGGAATGACGAAGCAGATCATTCGCTTCGATAGCGGCAAAAGAGAGATCGACGGACTGGATGATCTCCATCCCGTACTGAAAAGAGTCTTTATCAACAGGAAGATATCTTCACTCCAGGAGACAGCGCTGGGGCTTGACCTGCTGCTGCCACCCTCCAGGCTGGGGGGTATAGAACAGGCGGTTGCCCTGATTCACGCGGTTCTTTCAGACAATGGCAGCATTCTGATCGTTGGCGATTTCGATGCCGATGGGGCCACGAGCTGCGCACTGGCCGTCAGGGCGCTGAGGGCTATGGGTGCACAAAATGTGGGTTACCTGGTCCCAAACCGCTTTGAGTATGGCTATGGCCTGACCCCTGAAATCGTGCGGGAGGCACTGCAACGCGGGCCGGATATGATCATCACCGTTGATAACGGGATATCCAGTCACGATGGGGTAGACGCCGCCAGGGCGGCAGGGGTGAAGGTGGTAATTACCGACCACCATCTCCAGGGATCCGAACTGCCCAGGGCCGATGCGATCGTCAACCCCAACTGCAAGAGTGATCAATTTACAAGCAAGAATCTGGCTGGCGTTGGCGTGGTCTTCTACCTGATGGCAGCACTGCGCGCGCACCTCTCTGATGCTGGTTGGTTCACTGCTAATAATCTCGCTGTCCCGAACCTGGCAACCTTTCTCGATCTTGTCGCTCTCGGGACAGTGGCCGATGTTGTCGCGCTGGATCAGAACAACAGGATCCTGGTCCATCATGGACTGCAGAGAATCCGCGCAGGCAAGTGCTGCGTGGGCATACAGGCACTTATGGAAGTGGCGGGGAAAAACCGCCAGCGCTGTGTCTCCAGTGATATGGGTTTCAGTGTCGGTCCGCGCCTGAATGCGGCGGGTCGCATGGATGATATGTCACTGGGAATCGAGTGCCTGCTGACCGATGACTATTCAACAGCCCTCGATATCGCAAACACCCTGGACGGCCTGAATCGGCAACGTCGTGAGATTGAGGGAGAGATGCAACAGCAGGCATTGAAGGAACTGGAAAACCTTGAGCTATCCGAAAAGATGCCAGTGGGGCTCTGTCTCTACCGCCAGGAATGGCACCAGGGGATAATCGGTATCCTGGCATCAAGAATTAAAGAACGCCTGCACCGGCCGGTGATTGCCTTTGCCCAGGCAGAAGAGGAAGGCCTGTTAAAAGGCTCGGCCCGATCCATACCGGGACTGCACATGCGTGACGCTCTGGATGAGGTTGCCACCGCCAACCCCGGACTGCTGGTCAAATTCGGAGGCCACGCAATGGCTGCCGGGTTGAGTCTCAAGGCTGAAGATTTACAGAGTTTTTCCCTCGCATTTGATGACCGGGTCCGCAACAGGCTAAATGACTCTGCACTCAAGGGGATCATCCAATCTGACGGATCTCTCGATAGTGATCAGTTCACATTGGAGCTCGCCAATCTGCTAAGAGAGGCAACACCCTGGGGACAGGGGTTTCCCGAGCCGGTTTTCGATGGACATTTTGATGTGATCTCACACAGAACAGTGGGCGAAAAGCATATTAAAATGGTGCTCAGGCCTGAGCAGGGAAATGAGACAATCGATGCCATTGCCTTCAACCAGGCAGATGATACTGATTTGGGAGATGGAGCTGCGATACACGCCGCTTACAGACTCGATGTTAATGAATTTCGCGGGAGATGTTCGGCCCAGTTGATTGTCGAACAGATCGAACCGCTTTGATAGATGAGTGACTATGAACGAAGAACACAATAGTGAAGGCCTGGATGAAGAAGAGCTTGTCAGCCGGACGCAGTTGAAAAAAGAGATGCATGCCCTGCAGGACCTGGGTGAGCGCCTTATGAAACTTAAGCCCGAAATCTGGCAGCAGTTCAACTTCAGTGAATCCATGCGGGATGCACTCAACGAATCAAAGCGCATTAAAAACCACAATGCGATCAGGCGGCACATACGCCGTCTGGGCAAACTGCTGAAAGATGAAGACACTGAGCAGGTAACAACGCTTTTTGAGCGAATGGACAATGAACATCTTCAGGATACGCGGCGATTCCACAGAATTGAACGATGGCGCGACAGGCTGCTTGATGAGGGCGACAGTGCCCTGAAAGAATTATTGGATGTATGTCCTAATGCAGACAGGCAACACCTAAGGCAGTTAATTCGCTCAGGTACCAAAGAGAGGCTGCAAGGAAAATCGCCAGCCTCACAAAGAAAATTATTCCAATATCTCAAGGGATTAGATATAGATTGAAAATATATTTACTTATCTATACCCATAAAGAAAATTTAATGGCTTTATAAAAATCATCTTTAATTAACAGTTGAAATAGCTATAATTGATCTCGTTCATACTGGATTGATGTCTGATTCCAGTTGGAAAAATCCAAAAGCCTATAAAGCGAGATCACAATATGTCGACAGACGATCGTCCTGTCTTTCTGGATCTGACCAAGTACCGCTTTCCTATTGCTGCCATCATGTCGGTTGGACACAGGGCAAGCGGAGTATTCATGGTTCTGGCCGTGCCATTTCTGGCCTATCTCCTGGACCTGTCACTTACAAGCCCTGAAGGTTTTTCCCAGGTTCTATCAATTCTGGATCACTGGGTGATGAAACTGATCGGGTTTATCGCGCTCTGGGCCCTGGTGCATCATCTGCTTAGTGGAATCCGTTTTCTGCTTATCGACTTCCATATCGGCGTTGAACGTGAAGCAGGCAGAAAATCGGCGACCCTGGTCACCTTGGCTGCCCCAGTGGTTACCCTGTTGATAGGAGCAGTGCTATGAGCCGTCAAGCATCGGGACTGCGTGCCTGGGCACTGCAACGAATCAGTGCAGTCTACCTTGGACTTTATCTCGTCTATTTTCTTGGTTACCTGCTCATATCTCCCCCGGAGAGTTATGAAGCGTGGAGATCATGGGTCGGTGATCCGTGGGGCAGCATGGCAATGCTGCTCTTCTTTACATCCCTTCTTCTCCATGCCTGGGTGGGAGTCCGTGATGTACTCATCGATTATATTCACCCGATGATGATCAGAGTTGTACTGCTGACACTGTTCGGCATCGGTCTGATCGGCAGCAGTTTCGGTATTGCCAAGGCGATTTTTCTCGCCGGACTCCCTTCCTGATTGATAGAGGCATAGCTTTCACATGACGCTAGTCAGAAGACATTTCGACGCGCTTATCATCGGCGCAGGTGGTGCCGGACTGAATGCGGCACTCCAACTGGCCAACGCCAACCTGAGGGTTGCCGTTGTCTCCAAGGTATTTCCCACGCGTTCCCATACGGTTGCGGCCCAGGGTGGTGTTAACGCAGCCCTGGCCAATGTCATGCCGGATAACTGGCACTGGCATATGTTCGATACCGTCAAGGGTTCGGACTACCTTGGTGACCAGGACGCTATCGAGTTTATGTGCCGGGAAGCGATTCCTACGGTCTACGAACTGGAGCACAACGGCGTACCTTTTTCCCGACTGGACAATGGCAGAATCTACCAGCGCGCTTTCGGCGGACAGAGCCAGAACTTCGGTGGCGCCCAGGCGGCACGCACATGCGCAGCTGCCGACCGCACCGGTCATGCCATTCTGCATACGCTCTATCAACAGAATATCAGGGCCAGGACGCACTTTTTCGATGAATATTTCGCTGTTGATCTCATAGCCGATGACGAAGGTGCGGTGCTCGGCGCCATGGTTATGGAGATCGAAACTGGCGAACCGCTCCTGATCGAATCCAAGACCACGCTGTTGGCTACCGGTGGCTGCGGCCAGGTATTCAGAACCACATCCAATGCCCACATCAACACCGGTGACGGTATGGCCATGGCGCTGCGTGCCGGCGTGCCACTGATGGATATGGAGTTCTTCCAGTTTCACCCCACAGGCATTGCCGGCAAAGGTATGCTGATAACAGAAGGTGTACGCGGTGAAGGTGGGTACCTGGTCAACAAGGACGGCGAGCGTTTCATGGAACGTTATGCGCCAAACGCAAAGGACCTGGCCAGCCGCGACGTGGTCTCCCGGGCCATTGTCACCGAGGTCAAGGAGGGCAGGGGCTGTGGTCCTGATGCCGACCATGTCCTGCTCAAGGTTGACCACCTTGGTGAGGACATTGTCAGTAAACGCCTTCCAGGCATTCGTGAAAGTTCACAGATTTTTGCCGGCGTGGACCCGGTTCTGGAACCCATACCTGTTTTCCCGACGGCTCACTACGTAATGGGCGGCATACCTACCAACCGCTACGGACGGGTCGTGGTGCCGGTACAGAATGGTCCCGAAGAGGTGATTCCGGGACTCTACGCCGCAGGTGAATGTGCCTGTGTCTCGGTACACGGTGCAAACCGCCTGGGTGGTAACTCCCTGCTTGATATCCTGGTGTTCGGCCGGGCGGCAGGACAGGACATTATCGATTTCCTGAAAGAGCATCCAAACCACAGGCCTATGAATGAAGCCGCGGTAGATAAGGTCATGACCCGACTCAATCGCTGGGAGGAGGAGGGCGAAGGCATATCGGTCCAGGATCTCCGCGCTGAATTCCGCAAGGTGATGGAGGATCATGCCGGGGTGTTCCGTACCGACGAAATCATGGCCGAAGGAGTGGAAAAGGTTAAAGCGGTTCGTGAGAAACTGAAGGATGTGAGGCTTCAGGATCAGAGTTCGGTCTTCAATACGGCACGGGTCGAGGCCCTCGAACTTGAAAACCTGATCGATATCGGAATGTCCATCGTGCTCTCTGCACTGCAACGCCAGGAGAGCCGCGGCGCTCATTCCCGGCCTGATTACCCTGATCGTGATGACAAAAACTGGATGAAGCACAGCCTCTATTTCTACGAGGAGGATCGTGTGGAGTACAAGCCGGTACGCACCAAGCCCCTGTCGGTTGAAACCTTTCCACCCAAAGAGCGCGTCTACTGAGGTCCTGCGAATGAAATTCATCGTATTTCGATACAACCCCGACCAGGATGCAACCCCCCGTATGCAGGAGTACGAGGTGGAGGTGAACCGCGGCATGATGCTGCGGGATGCTCTGCTCGATATCAAGGGTCAGGACGAGTCATTCTCCTTTCGCCACTCCTGTGGCGAGGGGGTGTGCGGGTCCGACGGACTCAACGTCAACGGTACCAACCTGCTCGGCTGTATCACCCGGGTCAGCGACCTCAAAGAACCGATAACCGTCCGGCCGCTTCCCGGCAGACCGGTTATACGAGACCTTGTAGTGGACATGAGCCAGTTCTACCAGCAGTACCGTGCGGTGAAACCCTACCTGATCAGAAAAGATCCGCTGCCTGAACAGGAGATACTGCAATCCCCCCAGGAACGCGACAAACTTGATGGACTCTACGAGTGCATTATGTGCGGTTGTTGCTCCACCTCCTGTCCTTCGTTCTGGTGGAATCCCGATAAATTTCATGGCCCCCAGGCACTGCTTCAGTCCTGGCGGTTTCTGGCCGACAGCCGTGACCAGGCAACCGATGAGAGACTCGATGCACTTGAGGGTCCCTACAAGCTGTTCCGCTGCCACACGATCATGAACTGCGTGGATGTCTGCCCCAAGCATCTCAACCCGACCAAGGCGATAGGCAAGATCAAGGAGCTGATGCTCAAACATGCCATCTAGTGACGCTCTGCCGGGAATCGAAAAGCTCCGCTGGCAGTGCCGGCGGGGCATGCTGGAGCTCGACTATGCGCTGTCGGATTTCCTGGAGCAGCATTATCAGCAGCTTCCGCATCAGGAACAGGCGCTGTTTGTCCGCCTGCTGGATTTCGAGGATCAGCTGTTGCTGGATTGGCTGATGGGGAATGTTGTCCCGTCTGATGACGACCTGAGATCCATGATGGAGCGCATTGCCAAGCGCAGTTAACCCGCAGACTGCATCACAGGGAGTTGTTGATGGCGGTATCCGCAGAAAGACTGAGCGTTGAGCCAGGCAGGTCGAGGCTGATGGAGCAATTCGTCATCACCGTTCACCTGGTGCCATTCGCATTGGTGTTGGCGTTTGATCTTCCAGGTATATTTCAGGCCGTCGCCACCGCAGTGCTGTTGATCAGCGCCTCTGTCAGCTGGAAAAAACAGATATCAAACCGTGACTGGAAGAGAGTTGAACTCAATGGTGACGACCAATGGACCCTGTATGGTCGTTCAGGGCACGGAGTCTCTGCCAGACTCTTACCTTCAACCTTGGTGCTGCCTCAGCTGATCATCTTTCATTTCTCGGTTTCAGGCTTTAGAAGGCACCACATTCTGGTGCCACAGGACAGCGCTTCTAGGGAGATGCTGAGAAAGCTGCGTATCAGGTTGAGGGAGACTGATCAGTCGGCAGAACCACCCAGGGCATAATCCGGGTTGTAGTTGTCGGGAATCAGGACTGTGGGTCCACGCTGAAAACGCTCATCGCGCCTTGGAAAATCGAGAGTATAGTGCAGGCCACGGCTTTCACGGCGGCGCTGGGCGGATTGAATGATCAGATCCGCAACTTCAACCAGGTTTCTGAGCTCCAGCAGGTCATTGGTGACCCTGAAGTTCGAGTAATACTCGCTGATCTCGTGTCGCAGCAGGTTGGCTCTTCGCTTGGCACGCTCCAGACGCTTGTTTGACCTCACGATGCCGACATAGTCCCACATGAAGTGGCGTAGTTCGTCCCAGTTATGGGATACCACCACCTCTTCATCTGAATCGGTGACCCTGCTTTCATCCCATAGTGCAATGGAGGAGGGGTAGGGGGTCGATTCTGCCTTGTTCGCTATCTCTTTGCTGGCCAGTTGAGCGAAGACCAGGCATTCAAGCAGGGAGTTGCTGGCCATTCTGTTGGCCCCATGCAGCCCGGTATAGGCCGCCTCGCCAATGGCAAACAGGTTGGGAATGTCCGTACGGGCGTTGTGATCAGTCATTATGCCGCCGCAGGTGTAGTGGGCGGCGGGTACCACAGGAATAGGCTCTTTGGTGATGTCGATGCCGAATTCAAGACACTTGTTGTAGATGGTCGGGAAGTGAGACTGGATGAAATCAGCAGGTTTGTGGCTGATATCAAGGTAGACACAGTCAGCACCAGTACGTTTCATCTCGTGATCGATGGCCCGGGCCACGATATCACGGGGGGCAAGTTCAGCCCGTTCATCGAACTGGGGCATGAAACGTCTACCGTTTTCAAGCAGAAGCCTGGCCCCTTCGCCCCGCAGCGCTTCGGTGATCAGAAACGACTTGGCATGGGGGTGGAAAAGGCAGGTGGGGTGAAACTGGATGAACTCCATGTTGGCCACCCGGCATCCCGCACGCCAGGCCATGGCAATACCATCGCCTGTGGCGACATCGGGATTACTTGTGTAGAGATAAACCTTGCTGGCGCCACCTGTGGCCAACACGGTGAACTTGGAGAGGAATGTCTCCACATGCCCGCTCTCCATATCCAGGATGTAACAGCCGAGGCACCGGTTCTCCTGCTTTTCACTGGTGATCAGGTCCACCGCGTTATGGTGCTCGAACAGGGTGACATTGGATTTTCGCCTGATCCGTGCCTCAAGGGTGTTTTCCATCTCCATGCCTGTTGCATCTGCAGCATGAACCACCCTGCGGTGGGAGTGCCCGCCCTCGCGGGTCAGATGAAAACCACCGCGCCTGGGCTCATCCTCGGTAAAGGCAACTCCCTGGTCCAGTAGCCACTGTATATTTTCAGGTCCTTTCTCAACCACCAGGCGGACAGTTGATTCATCGCACAGCCCGGCGCCTGCATTCAACGTGTCTGTGGCGTGGGAGTCAACAGAGTCATCTTTATCCAGAACCGCTGAAATACCCCCCTGTGCATAGTAGGTATTGCCTTCATGCAGTTCCCGCTTCGCGATGACTGCAATATTCAGCTGTTCCGGCAGTCGGAGAGCCAAGCTGAGGCCTGCAGCCCCGCTGCCGATGATCAGTACATCAAATTCGTGATCTTTACGCATCTTTTCCTGGATTTGCCGGAGCCGTGTCAACAGTTCATAATTCGGGCCAGATATACAGCACTTTTGAGTGTCTGTCTGTATCGCGAAATCCTATCTTAATTCGGTTTCGACGAGAACAGGAAAAATAATCAAATCTTTCAGAACTTATTAGTTAACAGGCTGTCAACTACAGTGAATATGCAACAGCGCTTGCCACAATCGGGGGGAACGCCTGGATGGGCGAGCGACAGGTAGACCAGGAGCTGGTCGCGCGAGTACAACGCGGTGACAAAAAGGCTTTTGACCTGCTGGTACTCAAGTACCAGCAGAAAGTAGCCAATCTGGTATCACGCTATATTCGGGATCAGCACGAGACACTGGATGTTACCCAGGAGGCCTTTATCAAGGCCTACCGGGCGCTCCCTAATTTTCGCGGGGAGAGTGCCTTTTACACCTGGCTCTACCGGATTGCCATCAATACGGCAAAGAATTTCCTGGTCGCCCAGGGACGCAGACCCCCTGGAAGTGATGTGGATGCTGAGACTGCCGAGCAGTTGGATGTCGGCACTCGACTCAAGGAGCATGGAACCCCGGAAAACCATCTTCTTGAGGACGAGATT
Organism: Sedimenticolaceae bacterium; assembly: GCA_965224515.1. Taxonomy (GTDB): domain Bacteria; phylum Pseudomonadota; class Gammaproteobacteria; order Chromatiales; family Chromatiaceae; genus Sedimenticola_A. Next base: position 3,226,299 of record OZ245051.1, on the reverse strand, counting down.
GCGACAACTGTAAAACAGGCAATCGACGATCTGCCGGAGGATCTGAGAACTGCCATTACCCTGCGGGAACTGGAGGGTATGAGCTACGAGGAGATTGCCAGGGCCATGGATTGTCCTGTTGGCACGGTAAGATCCAGGATTTTCAGGGCGCGAGCAGCCATCGATACCAGGCTCAGGCCCCTTTTGGCACCTTAAACAGGTTGAAAACTCATGTCGGATACGACAACGTCAGAAAAATACAGAGAACAACTATCAGCGTTGCTGGATGATGAACTCTCAGCAGGGCAGGCTGCGGACACACTCTCCAGGTTACGGGAAAATGATGAACTGCGTGCAGCCTGGGACAGGTACCATCTTATAGGTGACGTCATGCGCGGGGAGTCGGTGCGGGTCTCAACCGCTGATGTGGCTGACCCTGTGCGCACGAGCCTGGAAGACGAGCCGGCTATAGTGGCTGTCAGAAAACCGAATCAGGACAGCAAGATACCTGGAAAGGCGACGGTCCGCTGGGTCAAACCTGCGGCCGGTGCCGCACTGGCTGCATCCGTCGCGGTTGTGGCTGTGATGCTTTCTCCGCAGGTCGAACAGATAATACCCGGGAATGAGACGATTGTGGCCACAGCGCCGACCCAGATCTCCTATCCCCGGCAAAACGGAACACGCTGGAAAAACCTGAATCGACCCGAAGTGGAATCAAAACTCAACAGATACCTGGTGGATCACAGTGAGTATGCATCGTCAGGTGGTATGAGCGGAGTGCTTCCCTATGCATCTTTCGTCACTTATGACGCGAAACGCTGAGAGAATGGTCAAATCCGGTCTGATTTTTTTTGGTGCGACACTGCTCATGCAGCTACAGTCTGCCTCTGCAAATGATCGTGTACACTCCATGTTGGAAAAAATGGTGCAGTCAGTACACGGTCTTAGTTACGAAGGGACCTTCGTCTATCTGCACGACAATCAGCTTGAATCCATGCGGATTATTCACACCTTGAGCGAGGATGGAGAAAGGGAACGCCTGATATCCCTCAACGGAGCTGCACGCGAGGTTGTCAGGGACAATGCGTCGGTAACCTGTATAGCACCGGATGCAAAATCAGTCTCTGTCGGGAAGCGTATCCTTGGTAGAAATTTTCGCGCAGTCTTTTCCATAGACACCAACGAGCTCGATGGATTGTACGATTTTAAAATGCTTGGCCATGAACGGGTGGCTAATCGTCCCACATCGGTTGTCGCGATTTTCCCCAAAGATCAATACCGCTATGGATATCGAATCTACCTGGACGATGAACACGGCCTGCCTCTGAAAACCGATATGCTAGACGCTTCAGGCGAGCCGGTTTCCCAAATTATGTTCACTCAGCTCAATATCTCGAATGAGATCAAAGACAGGGCTGAGTCCTCCCTCGAAGGCAAGGAACTTTACCGCTGGGAACAGCGCAATCCCACCCAAACCCGAAAAGCAGCGGGTCAATCCGGCTGGATGTTCAAAAACCTGCCGACTGGCTACAAATTGAGCATCCATACCCAGCGCAAATCAGGCAAAGAGGGGAATGTGTTTGATCATTTCGTGCTCTCTGATGGGCTGGCTTCACTGTCAGTTTATGTCGAGAGTGTTACCGGCCAATCCGGGCTCTCCGGCAGTTCACACATGGGTGCTATCAATGCCTACGGCAGTCAGCACCAGGAGTACCAGGTGACCGCGGTTGGCGAAGTACCTGCAGAGACCGTAAAGCTGGTTGCCAATTCCATCCAGCGCAATTAGAGCGATGCTTGAAGAATCCGCCATTGTCACCGCATGTGAAGGGGAGACCGCCATAGTCGAGACCCAACGCAAAACAACCTGCGGAGGCTGTGAGGCGGGATCCACTTGTGGCACGTCACTATTGGCAAAGGTTTTCGGTAATCGGAAAAACAGTTTTCATGTGCGCAATCCCATTGATGCCCGTCCAGGAGAGCGTGTCATCATCGGTGTTCCCGAGGCCTCCCTGCCCAAGGCGTCGTTTGTCTTTTACCTGGTACCGCTACTTGCAATGATGGTCGGTGCTGTCAGCGGTGAATGGCTTGCACAGCAGATTAATTTCCAATCCACGGAACCCATGGCAATCTTTTGCGGTCTATTTGGGCTGTTAGCCGGTTTGCTCTGGGTGCGGTATTTCTCTCTCAGTACATCCCGGCAGGATCAATACCAGGCGGTTATTTTGCGCAGAACATCTGATGTAAACCTGGTGTTTCCCACACACCAACAGTAACCGATTAATGACGTTGAAAAACAACAGGAGCTATATATGAGTGCTTTGATAGCGAAGAGCCGGTATTTTGTTTTAGGCCTTAGCCTGTTTCTCTTTGCAGCAAGTGAACTTCATGCGCGTTCACTGCCGGATTTTACCAAGCTGGTTGAGAACTTCAGTCCAGCAGTGGTGAATATCAGCACCAAGCAGCATAAATCGGTAAACAACCGACTCAAACGCGAATTCAATCTTCCTGAACTCCCAGAGGGAAGCCCCTTCAACGAGTTCTTCCGCCACTTCTTCGATGAACGGCAGGGCGGTAAGGATTTTGAGAAACATTTTGATACCAAGTCTCTCGGCTCAGGCTTCATCATCTCCGAAGATGGTTACCTGCTGACCAACAATCATGTGGTGGAAGATGCCGACGAAGTGCTGGTCAGACTGAGCGATCATCGTGAGTTCACGGCCAAGGTCATCGGCAAGGACAAGCGAAGTGATGTAGCGCTGCTCAAGATCGAGGCAGATGATCTGCCCACGGTCAAAATCGGTAACGGCAGTAACCTGAAGGTTGGCGAGTGGGTTCTTGCCATAGGTTCCCCTTTCGGGTTTGATCACTCGGTAACTGCCGGCATTGTCAGTGCCAAGGGCAGAAGCCTGCCCAACGAAAACTATGTTCCTTTCATACAGACCGATGTAGCCATCAATCCCGGAAACTCGGGTGGGCCGCTTTTCAACCTGGACGGCGAGGTAGTGGGAGTGAACTCCCAGATCTACAGCCGGACCGGTGGTTTCATGGGGTTGTCTTTCGCCATTCCTATCGAAATGGCGATGAATGTTGCTGATCAACTGCGGGAAAAGGGCAAAGTCAGCCGTGGTTGGCTGGGGGTCCTCATCCAGGACGTCACACGGGATTTGGCTGACTCCTTCGGCATGGAACACCCCCATGGGGCAATCGTTGCCAAGGTATTGCCGGACAGCCCGGCTGAAGCCGCGGGTTTGGAACAGGGGGATGTCATCCTGACTTTCAATGGCAAGAAGCTCTTCAACTCTTCCATGTTGCCCCCTCTGGTTGGTGCCAGCCGTATTGATAAACCCTCCAAGGTCGAGATACTCAGGGCAGGCAAGCGCAAAACCATCATGATCAATATCGGTGAACTGCCCGATGACGAACAGATATCCCAGATGTCAGGGAGCGACACAGAGCCGGAAACCGTTTCCAATCCCCTCGGAATCGTTGCATCTGATATCACTGTCAAGACCCGCAAAGAGCTGAAGCTTGAGAATGTGCGTGGTGTAATCGTTGACGAAGTACGCCCAGGACCTGCCAGCGCAGCCGGGATTCGAAAAGGTGACGTTATTCAGATGATCAACAATACCCGGATCGAGACACTTGAACAGTTTAACGAGCAGGCTAATGTTCTTCCAAAGGGAAAAACAACTGCCGTCCTGGTTCTGCGCCGTACAGGACCAATCTTCCTGGCGCTGCATGTTCCTGATGAATGAGTGAGTCAGAAGTAACCCGCTTTACGCTCTTTTCACGACAGGGCTGCCACCTCTGTGAGGATATGAGGTGGCAGCTCCAACAACTGCAACAGGAGAGAGCCTTTGATTTTGATGAGGTCGACATTGCATCCGATCCCTCACTTGAAAAGCTCTACGGAACATTAATTCCGGTTTTAACCCAGGATAATAGGGTAGTGTGCAACTATTACCTGGATCCTGTTGCCGTCGCTGAAATCCTCGACCGTGGATAAACTCTGCAGGATTGTGACACCGCTATTTGTGGGGAGACGAAACTGGGTTATTATTGGCATCGGATTATTTCCAGTGACTGTTACCCGTGAAAGCGGAACTTTTCATCAGGAAAGTTCCGCTTTTTCAATTATTTAAATAAACTTACTCGAATTCATATCAGGTGATGCTTTGCCTAGTGGATCGACAACTGATCCACAAAAGAACACAACAACAGATGACCGATCTCAAACACATTCGAAATTTCTCCATCATTGCCCACATCGACCATGGAAAATCCACCATTGCCGACCGCTTTATTCATATCTGCGGCGGTCTTAGTGATCGCGAAATGGAAGCACAGGTTCTGGACTCAATGGATCTGGAGAAAGAGCGCGGGATCACCATCAAGGCTCAGAGCGTTACCCTTGATTACAAAGCGAAAGACGGTAAAACCTATCAGCTCAACTTTATCGACACACCCGGTCATGTGGATTTCTCTTACGAGGTATCCCGCTCCCTGGCGGCCTGTGAAGGGGCCCTGCTGGTTGTCGATGCAGCACAGGGTGTTGAGGCCCAGAGTGTTGCTAACTGCTACACTGCGATAGAGCAGGGCCTGGAAGTTCTGCCGGTACTCAACAAGATAGACCTGCCCGCAGCTGATCCCGATAAGGTAATTACCGAGATCGAGGAGATCATAGGCATTGAGGCTGAAGAGGCTATACGGGTCAGTGCCAAGACAGGTCTTGGAATCCCGGACCTTCTGGAAGATCTGGTAGCCAAGATTCCATCTCCGGAGGGAGATGCTGACGCTCCCCTGCAAGCCCTCATCATCGACTCCTGGTTTGACTCTTATGTTGGTGTTATCTCGCTGATCAGGGTTATGAACGGAACAATCCGCCCGAAAAACAAGATCACGATAATGTCCAGCGGCCGCAGCTTCCAGGCAGAGAAGGTCGGCGTGTTCAGTCCCAAGCGAGAAGACAAGCCACAGCTTGGTCCGGGCGAAGTGGGCTTCGTTATTGCCGGCATCAAGGAGATCGATGGCGCTCCGGTAGGTGACACTATCACCCTCACCGATAACCAGGCCGAAACGTCACTGCCTGGTTTCGAAGAGATGCGCCCACGGGTATTCTCCGGGCTCTATCCAATCAGTTCGGATGACTATGAGTCTTTCAGGGAAGCACTGCAGAAGCTAAAACTCAATGACGCTGCTCTGCACTATGAACCAGAGACATCCCAGGCTCTCGGTTTCGGTTTCCGCTGTGGTTTTCTCGGAATGCTGCACATGGAGATTGTTCAGGAACGGCTCGAGAGGGAGTATGACCTTGACCTCATCTCAACCGCGCCAACGGTTATCTACGAGGTTGCCAAAAGCGATGGCGAAGTCATCTCAATTGATAATCCGGCAGATCTGCCTGAACCCAATCACATTGACGAGATACGTGAACCCATCATCGAGGCACATATTCTGGTTCCCCAGGATCATCTCGGCAGCGTGATCAATCTCTGTATCGAGAAGCGTGGCGTACAGAAAAACATGCAGTACATGGGCGGGCAGGTACAGGTCACATACGACCTGCCGATGAATGAGGTGGTTCTGGATTTCTTCGATCGTCTCAAATCGGTCAGTCGCGGATATGCCTCTTTCGAGTATGAATTCAAGCGCTTCCAGGCCGCCCAACTGGTGAAGCTGGATATCCTGATAAATGGCGAAAAAGTAGATGCGCTTTCAGTCATTGTTCACAGGGATCATGCCGATTCAAGGGGACGGGAACTGACGGTAAAAATGAAAGAGCTTATTCCGCGGCAAATGTTTGAAGTGGCAATCCAGGCGGCCATCGGGAGCAAGATCCTCGCCAGAACAAATGTGAAGGCGTTAAGAAAAAATGTAACCGCAAAGTGCTACGGTGGTGACGTTTCCAGGAAACGTAAACTGCTTGAAAAGCAGAAAGCCGGTAAAAAGCGGATGAAGCAGGTCGGCAGCGTCGAGATACCACAAGAGGCATTTCTGGCTGTTCTGAAAGTAGGAAAAGATAACTAACCAGTTGAAAAACAGGCATATTATATGAACTTAGACTTTCCGGCATTCCTCGTTGCCGCCACATTTTTAACAGGGATAATCTGGCTCATAGATGCGCTTTTTTTCGCATCCAAACGCCAGCAAGGCAACCTGGACTCAGAAAACCCAGCAGTCCGGGAGCCTCTACTGGTAGAGTATTCCAAATCCTTTTTTCCAATTATCCTCGCCGTATTGGTCCTCAGATCGTTTATCGTTGAGCCATTCAGAATTCCATCCGGCTCGATGATGCCGACCTTGCTGGTTGGGGATTTTATTCTCGTGAATAAATTCTCATATGGTATTAAACTTCCGGTTATCAATAAGAAAATCATTGAGATAGGTGAGCCGGAAAGGGGTGATGTAGTCGTCTTTAAGTACCCTCAAAACCCCAGGGTAGACTATATTAAAAGAGTAGTAGGTGTTCCTGGGGACAATATTGGCTACCGGCACAAAGTGCTGTATGTCAACGGCTCCCCCCAGGAACAGAAACAGGTTGGAATTTACTCAGGTATCGGGAGTGGTATCGGCCAGACTGGATCGATGGAAAGTGTGGAATCACTGGGTGACCGGGAACACAACATGCTAGTCAACCCATTGGCACCGGATTTTGGGTATGGCTGCCAGTTTTTAATGCGGGGTCCTATCACAGTCCCGCCCGGACACTACTTTGTTATGGGTGATAACAGGGATAACAGCAATGACAGCCGCTGCTGGGGACTCGTCCCGGAACAGAATCTTGTCGGTGAAGCATTTGGCATATGGATGAGTTGGGACAGTAACCGATCCTGGTCGCCCTTGCCTGTAGCCTGGGGTCGAATCGGTGAAGGGATCAACTAGAATTACAATTGGAGGGAAGGGGCTATGAAGTCCTTGAACAAACAGAAAGGTATGACGGGCCTGGGGTGGCTCACTGTATTGGCGCTGATCGGCTTTTTCGCGTTACTGATCATCAAGATCGGACCGATATATCTTGAGCACTACACGATAGCAAATGTCGTCGAGTCATTGAAAGAGGAGCCGCTGATTACAAAGAAAACCTCTTCTCAAATCAAGAAGATGATCCATAAACGTCTGAAAGTAAACGGCGTATATAAAATGGACAAGAACGCTATTACCGTAAAGAAGAGCCCGGGTATTGTACTGGTCGACATTACTTATACGGTTAAAGAGAACATGTTTGGGAACATTGATGTTCTGGTCTCTTTTTCAGATAAAGCTGAGTTGGTGTCTAATTGAGAGAATCCGTTGATCGTTTGAGTCGGATTATCGATTACCAGTTCACCGACCAACGCCTTATAGAACGAGCCCTGACTCACAGAAGTGCGGGAAGTATCAACAACGAGCGTTTGGAGTTTCTCGGTGATGCCATTTTGGGCTTTATCATCGCTGACGAACTCTACCATCGCTTTCCGGATGCCGATGAAGGCCAACTCAGCCGGCTTCGTGCAAAACTGGTCAAAGGTGAATCCCTTGCAGAGATCAGCAAGTCCCTGGAACTGGGAAGCTATCTCAGCCTGGGTGCAGGAGAGTTGAGAAGCGGAGGCCACTCCCGCAATTCTATTCTTGCTGATGCACTGGAAGCGCTGTTTGCAGCCATCTATCTCGATCAGGGTTATGAAAATGCCCGCCGCGTCATCCTCGACCTGTTCAAAGACAAGCTCTCATCATTGACATCAGACTCCCAGCAGAAAGACCCTAAAACCCTTTTGCAGGAGTATCTTCAGGGACGGAAACTCCGGTTACCAACCTATAGTATCGCCAAAGTTGAGGGAGAACAGCACGAGCAGACCTTCAGCGTAAACTGTGCGGTTTCAGATCTGAAACTCGAGGCTGAAGGCATCGGTGGCAGCCGAAGAAAAGCTGAGCAGGATGCTGCTAAGCGTATTTTGGATATAATTCTTAGTGACTGAAAGCATAAACAACCGCTGTGGTTATTGCGCCATTGTTGGCAGACCGAATGTCGGAAAATCAACGCTACTGAACCGCCTGATCGGTCAAAAACTGGCTATTACTTCCAGGAAGCCCCAGACGACACGACACAGTATTTTGGGGGTCAAAACCTCTGAGCATGGTCAGATCATTTACGTCGATACGCCAGGCATTCACCAGCGTGGTGATCAGGCCATGAACAAGTATCTGAACCGTACAGCCAAGTCTGCCCTGGCCGATGTGGATCTTCTTGTTTTCGTGGTAGAGGCCATGAGGTGGACCGAGGAAGATGCCGCTGTACTGCAAACCATAAAGAGCAACAATATCCCGGCCATTCTTGTAATCAACAAAGTCGATACCATCAAGGAGAAGGAGAAACTGCTTCCATTCCTTGGTGAAGTCTCCGCTATGCACACGTTTGAGGAAGTAATTCCCCTCTCTGCAAAGAATGGTGACAATACGGATAACCTCGGTAGAAATGTTCTTGACCGGCTTCCGACCGGAGACAATTATTTTCCCGATGACCAACTCAGTGACAGATCAGAAAGATTTTTTGCAGCTGAACTGATCCGTGAGCAGTTGACACGACGCTATGCCAAAGAGATCCCATATGCCTTGACCGTGGAAATTGAGAAATTTGAGGAGGAGGGGAATCTCTACCGTATCAATGCCCTGGTCTGGGTTGAACGCCCTGGTCAGAAAAACATCATTATCGGCAGCAAGGGCGCTGCTCTTAAAGAGGTTGGCAAACAGGCCCGACTCGAGATGGAGAAGTTTTTCGGAAAGAAGGTTTTCCTGACCATCTGGGTCAAAATCAAAAAGAGCTGGTCAAGTGATGCCAGCGCCCTGATTAAGCTTGGCTACGGTGATTGATACCTTGTGGAACAGAGTCAGAGTCTAGCGTTACAGCCCGCATTTATTCTGCACCGGGCACCTTATTCAAACAGTAGTCTGCTGCTTGAATGCCTGACCCCGTTCCAGGGCCGGTTTCCAATCATTGCAAAAGGTGCCAACTCAGCTTCAGGTAAAAAAACCGGCAACAGCCTGCAACCTTTTATGCCGCTTTTGATCAGTTGGTCCGGGCGTGGTGATGTTAAAACACTACGCAACCATGACGCAGGCGATAAACCTGTCCAGTTGCATGGAAAAGCGCTCTATTGCGGTTTTTATATCAATGAACTCCTTATGCGACTGGTTCATCGAAATGATCCAAGCGAGATTCTATTTACACTCTATCAGGATACAATACGCCAATTGGCAGTGAGCAGGGATCTTGATTCACTGCTACGCCGATTCGAACTGACAATGCTGAGAGAACTCGGATACGGTCTGAATCTTGAATGTGATGCAGATACAGGAGAAGCCATAGAGTCTTCTGATATCTATCACTACGAGATAGAAAAGGGGCCTGTAAGAACGGATTCTCGACAAGAGCACACTCTTTCAGGGAAAACACTGTTAGGGCTTTCAGGTGATACAGAACTTGATCGCGAGGGAAAGCGTGAAGCCAAAAGACTCCTGAGACGTGTCATTTCATATTACATAGGCGACAAACCATTGAAAAGTCGTGAACTTTTTAAATCCATAACCTCTGCTAACTGAAGCCGGACAGTAAATAATGCAGCCAAGAGATATGTTACTAGGTGTGAATATTGACCATGTTGCCACGTTGCGACAGCAACGCGGTACCCGCTACCCCGAACCTATTCAGGCTGCGCTTGTGGCAGAGCATGCCGGGGCTGATGCGATCACAATACATCTTCGCGAGGATAGGCGACATATCCAGGATCGTGATGTCGAAGTGTTAAATGGCGCTCTTCAGTCAAGAATGAACCTTGAGATGGCTGCAACCGATGAGATGCTGAAAATTGCCAGTCGAATTGCCCCAAGTGACTGTTGCCTGGTTCCGGAACGACGTGAAGAGTTGACCACTGAAGGCGGTCTTGATGTTGCATCAAATAAAGATTATCTGAAAGATTATTGTTCTGCTCTTTCCGAAGCAGGGATCAAGGTGTCACTCTTTATCGATGCTGACCATCGACAACTCGATGCTGCTGTATCAGTTGGAGCGCCGGTCGTGGAAATTCATACCGGTCACTATGCGGATGCAATGAACAGTGCTGATCGAGCCGAGGAGTTGCAAAAAATACGTTCTGCTGTCACCCATGGGCTGGATATCGGCCTGCAAGTGAATGCGGGGCATGGATTGGATTACCATAACGTACAGTCAATAGCTGAAATTGAAGGTATCCGGGAACTGAATATCGGACACTCAATAATCTCCCGTGCCCTGTTCTCAGGTCTTGAAAAGGCTGTTGCTGATATGAAAAGGCTGATCCAGTACGGCTGAGTTAAGTCTGATTTCCATGAGTAAAAGGGCTCTTGGATAAAGTGTATTAGTTCAGACCCAATCTGACACATCCTCTTGAAAAAGAGAGGGTTACCGGTTTTGATGAAGGTGCCTAAACCTGAAATCAAAACACATAAGAGGTAACCCTCATGCTTCATAGTAACGATCGTATAATCAAACACAAGGTGGGCCTGCTTAATCTTGCCGACGAACTGGGCAACGTAGCCAAGGCGTGCAAGATGATGGGTGTCTCCCGAGACACTTTCTACCGCTATAAGGATGCCGTGGAGGAAGGTGGTGTGGATGCACTACTGGAGAAGCCCCGCCGAGCCCCCAACATCAAGAACCGGGTAGACCCTCAGGTCGAGGGTGCGGTTGTCCTATATGCCACCGATGAGCCCGCCCATGGTCAGGTCCGGGTCTCCAACGAGCTGCGCAAGAAGGGTGTCTTCGTTTCCCCAAGTGGAGTACGTAGTATCTGGATGCGGCATGATCTTGGTAACTTTAAACAGCGCCTGAAGGCACTGGAGGCCAAGGTTGCTGCGGAGGGAATTATCCTCACTGAGTCTCAGGTACAGGCCCTGGAGCGCAAGAAGCTCGATGATGAGGCCGGTGGTGAGATTGATACAGCCCACCCTGGCTACCTGGGTTCGCAGGATACTTTCTATGTCGGCACCTTCAAGGGTGTTGGCCGGGTGTACCAGCAGACCTATGTTGATACCTATGCAAAGATCGCACACTGTAAGCTCTACACAACCAAAACGCCCATCACGGCCGCAGACCTACTCAATGACCGGGTATTGCCGTTCTACACCTCACAGGAGCTACCGGTACTGCGGATTCTTACCGACCGAGGAACTGAGTATTGCGGCAAGGTAGAGCAGCATGATTACCAGCTCTATCTGGCTATTAACGACATTGAGCACACTCGAACGAAAGTACGGCACCCGCAAACCAATGGGATCTGTGAGCGCTTCCACAAGACCATCCTGCAGGAGTTTTATCAGCCAGCACTACGCAGGAAAATATATACCACGCTCGAAGAGCTACAAGTCGATCTGGACGAATGGCTTGATGTCTACAATAATGAGCGAACTCATCAAGGTAAAAAGTGCTGTGGCAGAACGCCGATGCAAACGCTCCTTGATGGGAAAACGATCTGGAAGGAAAAATTCGTGAACTGAATTTGACCTGACAGACACCTTCTGAAAAGTCGGTAACTGTCAGATCAAGTCTGAATTACTACAGATAAAGAGCCTGTTTCTCTGCTTGAGTGTTACTCAAGCCGTTTCAGAGTCCATTGCCCGCTTGAGGTCGAACAGCGACTTTGTTTCCTGTTCAACCATGGCCAACGAGTTGACAGCTTTATCAAGCTCCCTCTGTTTTGCGGCAAATTCAAGCTCTGCAACATGCTTTTTCAGTGCAGGCACCCCACACACTGCTGCTGATCCATGGAGGCGGTGTGCACTCTCTTTTAACTCATCCCAGTCTTTCTTTTCAAGATTCTCTTTGAGTTCCTGGCCCATAGATTCAATATCCAGAAGCAATCGCTGAAACATCTCGTCAGCCAGTTCTTTGCGTCCCCCGGCTATTCTCAGCGCCTCGGCTTCATCGCGTGTCGGAAGTGATTCTTCTCTAACTTCAGGTTCCACGCTGATACCAGCACTAAAACTACACTCGTGATTCAATAGGTTGCAGACAACTCTCCACAGTTTTTCTTCGTCAATGGGCTTAAAAAGGTATTCATCAAGTCCGACTGCAAGAAACTCTGCCCTGTGATCAGGCACAATATCTGCGCTTAGAGCGACTATCGGAATATGCGTTCCATCCATCTCGCTTGACCTGATTACTTTTGTTGCTTCCTTTCCGTCCATTACAGGCATATGTATATCGAGAATAATCAGGTCGTATTCGTTCTCTGAAAATTTCTCTACAGCCTCTTTTCCATTAGTGACCGCATCGATCTGAACCCCACTTGGTTGCAGTAGTGCAACTATCAGTCGCAGGTTGGTTGGATTGTCATCGGCAACAAGAAAACGGTATTTGGATAAATCAGGTGTTTGCGAAAGTGATTTACTTCGGACAGAAGCCACGGAGCTACCGGAAAGCACCTCATCCAGCACCCTGAAGAGGGTACTTCTACTTAGCGGTTTACTGACACACCGTACGACACCGTCTAGTTTATGGTATCTATCCAGGACAAGGTGATCGGATGAACTCGCAAGTATCAGTATGGATGTGCTGTTCTTTTCCCTTATATACTGAATATTGTTTTTAACACCGTCATATGACTCCAGACCGTTCACCCCGAAGATGATCAGATCGTAATTCCCCCTGAAGTCGAGGGAGTTAAGTGACTCCATGGTTCCTTCAATAACCTCGATTCCCATCTTTTCCAGTTTATGCACGGTGGATAGTCGGGAGAGTTGATGACTGTCGACAACCAAACATCGTTTGTTTGTGACCACATGTTTGCCAGCAGTTGATTTCTCAATGGAAAGGGGTGCTTTCTCCAGGCCTAGAAAAACCCTGAAGCAGGACCCTTGGCCCTCTTCACTTTCAACACTGATACGGCCCTTCATCGTTTCAGCCAGTTTTCGACTGATGCTAAGCCCCAGTCCCGTTCCACCATATGTCTTATTGATATCGCTTGAGAGTTGATTGAACGATGTAAAAAGACTTTGCTGCAGTTGGGGAGATATGCCTATTCCACTGTCTGTTACAGAGAATTGCAGGGTGCATTGGTTTTCTGTCTCACTTTCAAGCATGACACGAACAATGATCTCCCCATCGTGAGTGAACTTGATTGCATTGCCAATCAAGTTGACTGCAATCTGGCGTATTCTTGTTTCATCTCCAATCAACCACTCGGGAACATCGGAATAGATCAGTAAAACCAGTTCGAGCCCCTTGTCATGGGCTGCAGGCGCCAGTAAGGAGATAGGGTCTTCAAAGCAGTCATATATATCAAAAGGGGCATGCTCCGGTTCGAGCTTCCCATACTCCAGCTTTGAGTAATCCAATATGTCATTGATAATTGCGAGAAGACTTGAAGCAGACTTCTCAATCGTCTCAACCAACTCCTGCTGCTCAATCCCCAGGTCGGATTTAAGCAGTAACCTCGAAAAACCCAACACACCATTCATCGGCGTACGGATTTCATGGCTCATATTGGCGAGAAATTCAGACTTGGCATAGTTTGCTTTCAATGCTCGTTTTCTTGCCAGGTCGAGTTCGACATTCTGAATCTCCAGTGCTTCCATGGTTTGAACAAGGTCAGACGTCGCCTGCCTTACCTGTTCTTCCAATATATCCCTGGAATTTTTCAAATCGCTGGACATGGAGTTGAAGCCCTCTTCAAGGCTTCTTAGTTCACCTTTGGAAACCTCGGGAACTTTGATAGAAAAATCACCATGCTTCATACGTATCACGGCCTGGGTCAGCCTGGTGATCGGCAATATAAGCTGCTGGCTCAATAAAAGTGCAATGACACCTGTTATCAGGATGCCGATCAGCGAGATCAGGGAGCTGTTGAAGATAATCCGCTGTTGGCTCTCTTTCAGCCTGTCAATGCTCAGCAGTACAAAGATCTCGCCAAGCTGCAAGGAGCTTTCGGTGTTTCCGGAATCAGCACTATATTCTGGAAAGTCGTCAAGATCACCCGGTGCAATAGCCGTAATTACATTCGTGGAGAAGAGTCTTTGACTGTTTTCAGGCAGGAATAGGTACTCGGCGTCAACGGAGTCTCCACTGAATGTCACGTTGTTGCCGGAGTTGTCCCTGACCAGGACAGCTACAACGTCCGCTCGCAGAAGAATAGGGGAGAGACTCTGTTGCAAGGCATTTTCATTTGCAGTGAAAAGGCCGTATACACTTGTTGCTGCAATCTCCTTGGCAAGTGCAGCGCCCCTCTCGTTGAAAGACTCTCTCAGGTTATCAATCTGGGCGGTGATGATGTATGTGCCGAGAGCTACGGCCACTACCAGTGCCGGCAGTATACCAAGCAGAAGCGCCCGCATTCTGATTCGTGAAAAGCGCCTGAACCTCATCTCTCCTCTCCTTTGAGCAGTTGAGACTCAAGGCTCTCAGCACTCGGCAGGGAGATGCCCATGGATTTGGAGACGTTCTCGTTCACCGAGATTCTGAAGTAGACGGGATGAGCCGGTTGCTTCAGCTTTCTGGAAGTGGTATCCAGAAACACTTTGACTGTATCGCTGATTTGCCTACCGATATCGCCGGGAGTCGAATAAACTGCAGCCAAGGCGCCCGCCTTGACGTAGCCCGACGAGAAACCGATAACCGGTACCTGGCTGTGATAGCTGGACAGAAGAATGCCCACGACACTTTTTCTGTTGTAGATTTCAGGGTCGGGTAGCGCAAGCAACACATTGCTTTTTGAGAGCAGTTTACGCAGTTTCCCTCCCGTCTGCTCACTCGACTCTACGGTTTCCAGAATCAATGGCACATTTTGTCTGGATGCGGTTTTTGCAAGCTCATTCGTATACTGTTTCGTGCTGGGGCCCAGCAGCGCGCCAATATAGGGGTCGCCAGGGGTAATCAGCTTTGAAAACCGAACCAGGCGTTCAAACGGCTGATCAAGAAAGATAGCCGACGATTTTCTATCTGAGGTCGAGAGCTGTTTGAAAGTGGATTTTGGTATGAGCGTATACAGTGCTTTGGCTTTATGCTTATGGCTGATCCGTTTGTCATGAAGCCACTCTGCCGCTTTTTTTCCTATAGTGACAACCAGATCGCCTCTGTCAAAGCCATGCAACTTTTCATCCAGACCGCTATCCGAGATGTCCGTGATATTCAGCACCATGGTGCGGCATGCTGCCACCGGCTTCTTCAGACATGATTCTTTAATTTCCTGCTCAAAGCTCTGTACAAGTTGCTGATAAATATTCGCTGCCCCGCTTTTGACAAGCATGATTTGAGGGCCAGACGCTTCTGCGCTCAAGCTCTTTGCGGTAAACAGTACCAGGAGAAGAAAAACAAGGGTCGAAGTAGGCCATAGCCTCGAGATACGGCCATTTGCCAACTTTGATGCGCAGCAGTCTAAATGGCAGGAATGCAATCTATACACTCCTGAGGACCATGGCCAGTTGTTTGTCAGTTGTCTGCTCCATTGACATTTCCCTGTCAATAACACTCACGGTTGTAATCAATTCCAGTTCAGTTTTGCCTGTAAATAGACCCGGGTGTCAGGAATATTTCGTGTGCGAAAATCATGTTCGTCAATACCGATGCTCTCCAAAGTCACACTAGCTTCACCTTCAGATCCGTCCAGACGGAATGCTTTTGAAAATTTCAGATTCGCCCGAGTGGTATCCGGCACGGGGTCCCCATCTCCGTTCCACTCCATTTCTGCAGTTCTATAGTAGGCAGCACTGACTTTTAAGCCGTCGTCGAAACGGTAGCTTCCAAGTAGGTTGAACATGTGTTTTGAAACCGGTTCTGCTGAGCTTGGAGTCGTCACCAGGCCTCCTTCAACAAAATCTTGGGTAGCGCCGGAAAAATCGATGTGGCTGAAACCGGCGTGTATAAGCACAGCGGGTGATGGCTTCCAGTTAAACTCAAGCTCGTAGCCGGAGAGATTGTAGTAACCGCCGTTGATGAACTGGAAATTGTCATACAGGAACGGAATGATCCGGTTGGTAAGCTGTGCGCCCGTAATTACATCAGAGATCTCTTCCCTGAACAGTTTTCCGTCCAGGGTGAGCCCGAACTCGGGGAAAGTTCCGATATAACCGATTTCATATGATTGAATCTTTTGAGGGACAAGATTATCCACTGTCTGGTAAAAGGGGGGTAGCGGTACGCCAACAACAGCTATGTTCATGCTGCTGTCATAGAGTCTGACATCTGCATACTGGTCTACCAATGTAGGCATGCGGTAGGCCCGTGATGTACCAAACCTGATGGTATGGTGATCGTCGATATGGAAGTTGAGGGCCAGTCTGGGTGAAAAAAGACTATCTTTATCCTCAAATTTCTCAACCATACCACCCAGGTTTAGAGTCAAATATTCTGTAATCGGTTTTTCAATATTGGCAAAGGTGCGCAGCTGGTTTCGGGTGATCCAGTCGTCTGACCCCATCAACCAATGGCTTTTACCTTTGTCCTGCCGAGCGCCTACGCCCCACGCAATTTTCCAGTCATCGCCAAGTGTCAGATTATGCTGCATCTCCAGGTCTGTGCGATGGGATTGAAAGTGGGAAAGACCGATCCAGATACCGGTATAGGGGGATGGCAGTTCGTAATAGTCGCCATTCAACTGGTAGTTGTGATAGAGCTGAATTGAAAGTTCACTGTCAGGGGCCAGTTGACGGGACCAACGCAGTTGCTGGTAATGCATTTCCGAATCGAGACTGCGTACTGGCTGAAAAGGATCCGCCTCAATTCCCTCTTCACGCAGACCATTTGTGTATCCCAGTTTTATCAGAACATTGTCGCTATCGGATAAGGCATAGTCGCCGCGGAAATCAATCATGCGGGTATCAAAACTGTCATGCAGGTTTGTATATCCATCGCCATCTTTGTAATTGACAGAGAGGCGATAATCCAGGTTATCCACTTTGTCGGCAAACCGCGCCATAACGTTACGGGTTCTGTTCTGTCCGAGAACCAGTTTTGTAGTTACCCCCTGCTGGCTGGCTGGATGTTCGGTGATTATGTTTACAACACCTGCGAACGAGTTGGAGCCGTAGGCTGCCGCATTGGGACCGCGAATGACTTCAATGCGCTGAATATCATCAATCGTTAGAGGCAGATCCGCCCAGGCGACACCACCATGTGCCGGGTCATAAACGGACCGACCATCAATAAGCACCTGCATATCACGTGCAAACTGATCTGCAATACCGTGATAGCTCGCAGTATATTTTGAACCTGTGACAATACCGACTTGAAAGCCTGGAACCAGGCGAAGAATGTCAGGAATGACCTGTGCTCCAGAGGCATCAATCATATCCCTGTCAATTACAGTGATTGATGCGGGGGCATTTTTAATAGGCTGGCGAATACGGGTGGCTGTAAGTACGACGGGCATGTCACCGAAAAACAGATCTTCGGAAAGATCCTGGGCGAAGACCGCGGGACTACATCCACTGGATATAACCCCTACAATGAGCACTCTTATGTACGCTTTGTTCAATTTAGTCTTTATCATGCCCAACCCATTGCCCATAAAATCACCAAATCCAACCATTTAGCACAGACCAGTTTCAGAAACTATTACTGATGTTTGGCCTATACTAACATCGTTTTTCATCGCTTCTTGCCGTAAAATCCACCCTATGAACTTTCCAACTATCGAAGATTTCGTCGGCAATACCCCCCTGGTGAGACTGCAACGTCTTGTCGATCCCGGTACGAATACCATTCTAGTCAAGCTGGAGGGAAATAATCCAGCAGGTTCAGTTAAAGATCGCCCGGCCCTGAGCATGATTCAAAGGGCCGAGAGCAGGGGGGATATCAAGCCCGGCGACACCCTGATTGAAGCCACCAGCGGAAATACCGGTATAGCCCTTGCCATGGCAGCCGCAATCAAGGGCTACCAGATGACGCTGATCATGCCAGACAACCTGAGTGTAGAGCGCCGCTCCTCGATGCGCGCCTATGGGGCCGAGTTGATTCTGGTAACCCAGGCTGAAGGAATGGAGGGTGCCCGGGACCTGGCCTTGCAGATGGAGCAGGAGGATAAAGGCAAAGTCCTTGATCAGTTCTCCAACATGGATAACCCCCAGGCTCACTACGAGTCCACGGGGCCCGAGATCTGGCGTGACAGCCATGGGAAAATCACCCACTTTGTCAGTGCCATGGGTACCACCGGTACTATCATGGGTACATCAAGATATTTAAAAGAGCAGAACCCCGATATCCAGATCATAGGGGTTCAGCCTGCAGAGGGTGCAAGCATCCCTGGAATCCGCCGCTGGCCAGAAGAGTACCTGCCTAAAATTTTTGAACGTTCAAAGATCGACCGTGAAATGGACGTAACCCAGCCAGAAGCCGAAGAGACCACCCGTCGCCTTGCGGGGGAAGAGGGCATATTTTGCGGCATCTCTTCAGGGGGAGCAGTCGCAGCCGCCCTGAAACTCTCTCAAGAAGTGGAAAATGCTGTCATTGTGGCAATCATCTGTGACAGGGGTGACAGATACCTCTCTACCGGTGTATTCCCGGCTGAGTAAACTGCTGCGCCTGACAATCCATGCAACAGCTGCATTGTGGCTGCTGATGGCACTCACCTCGAATACCGCCCGGGCACTCGATGACATTGAACTCAGCCTGGGCAGCCTGAGCGGGCCAGACTGGCAAGTCGATAATGCCAGAATCCAGCTTGCGCTATCAGATACGGATGCCGTGCAGTACAAGCTATCCTCTGACAGTATTCAACACCCGGCCCTGCCTTTTACACTGAAATCCCCTGTTTTGACCTGCGCTGAGGGAACTCTCAGCTCCAACCAGATCAGTTGCCAAAAAGGGCAGTTGGAGATAAATCATCAGTGGCTGAAAAAACGGGCGATTCCGGTCAGGTTCAGCTGGTCGGATGAGACCGGGGAGTTTCTCTTCAGTTCACACAACATCCCAATGAAACTTGGCTCGGTAAGCATCGAAACAGCCCTGAGGGGAGCCAATTGGAAAGCTCGAGTTCGAACTAAGCGGCTGGATATGGAGAAGATGCTGAACACCGTCTCCGGGTTACTGCCAACGGGTTGGAACGACGGAATGGAATTTTCAGCCATCGTCTCCGCAGACATCAGGTTGCAAGGCACATCATCAACCCTGAAAAGAATCAAATGGAGCACTGATTTCCAGGAGGTGGGATTCAGTGATTCGGAAGGTCTCTATATAGCTGAGCAACTGACCGGCAGATGGACTGGTTCGGCAAATAACCGTGGAAAAAGCTGGAAAGGGTCACAGAAAATCAGCCTGAAATCGGGTGCTGCTCTCACACCCTATTTCTACCTGGAGCCCGAGACAAAACCAGTCGTCTTCTCCTTGGACTATGCATACAACGATGAAAAGAAGAGTGTTTTTGTGCCTGAATTCAGGCTTGAAGACCCTGGTACCTTCTCTGTTAGCGGTGATGCGCAGTATCAACTCCAGGCAACTCCTGATGGGGGTGGTGTTGAAGCACTGAGCCTGGTATCCCGGGAAATCAACATTCCCAGGCTATACAGCCGCTATCTGCAACCTGTTCTGTCTGAATCTGTGCTTGAGACCCTTGAATTGGCGGGGAGCATGGACCTGGAAATCAGAATGGATGATTACCGCCTGGTCCAGGTGAAGTCAGATCTAAATAACATCTATGTCGAACACCAGGGCACAGAAGAGTTCGACGGCAGCGAGTCTCCCGGCCTGTTTGCTCTCTACAACCTTGATGGAGATTTGAACTGGCAGGCCGGAGAACAGTCAAAGATAAGTAGCATCTCCTGGGACGGTGGGCATATGTTGGGCAGTATTGCCATTGGAGCGACCACTCTGCCCCTGAAAATCCAAGGGAAGGGTATAGAGCTAACTTCGGAATCGAGGATACCTTTGTTCGATGGGGCACTGAATGCTGAACTCCTCAGTCTGGAAATGAACGAATCCGGACCTAAGGTGGCTTTTCAGGGATACTTGACCCCGATCTCCCTGGAAGCATTCAGCCAGGCCCTCGGTTGGCCCATACTATCAGGACAGATCTCAGGTATGGTGCCTGGTATAACCTTTGAAGAAGGTACCCTGGCAGTAGATGGTATGGCACTTTTCAAGGTGTTTGACGGGGATGTTGTGATCAAGGACCTGGTCCTGGAGGATATCTTCAGCGCATTACCCGCCATGAGTGCAGATATCACCCTCAAGAACCTTGACCTGGAGGCACTGACCCGGACCTTCTCCTTTGGTAAAATCACAGGAAAATTGGATGGGCGAGTGGAATCACTCCGCCTCGAAGACTGGCAGCCAATCTCGTTCGATGCGCGGTTTGCCACGCCGGATAACGACGACAGCCGCCACCGCATCAACCAGAAAGCGGTGGATAACATCTCCAACCTTGGGGGAGCGGGGGTTTCAGGGGCGCTGTCCCGCAGCTTCCTCAGGTTCTTTGAGGAGTTCAGTTATGACAGGCTTGGCATCAGCTGCAGACTTGAAAACGGTGTTTGCCGCATGGGCGGCATCGAACCTGCCGATCGGGGTTACTATCTTGTCAAAGGCGGCGGACTGCCCCGGATTGATATCGTAGGCTTTAACCAGAGCACGGACTGGCATGTCCTGATAAGTAAACTTAAGCAGATCTCCGAAGGCGGAGCACCTGTAATCGAATAACCTGTAACCGGGAGCACTAGGATGAGGATGATTAAACTGACAACAGCTTTTGCCACACTGCTGATACTTGCGGCCTGTGTGACAATCAATATCTATTTCCCTGCAGCCCAGGCTGAAGAGGCGGCAGGAAGAATCGTTGACGAGATTCTGGGCGAGGACAACGATGCCCAACCCAATGACGAGGCGCCTAAGGGCGACGACAACAGCGCAAATCTGCCATTATCCGGTCAAGCGTATCAATTCGCTTCGGGCATAGTCGATATCTTCATCCCCCAGGCACATGCAGCCCAGCCGGACTTCAACGTCAACACCCCGAAGATCCGCAAACTGCGCGCATCCATGAAAAGCCGCCACAAAAGCCTCTCGCCATATTACAGAAGTGGCGCCATCGGCTTCACCCGTGATGCCCTGGTCGCGGTCCATAACGCTTCGGCCATCTCACTGAAAGACCGAAACAAGGTTAAAAAACTGACCAGCGCTGAGAACCGGGATAGAAATGCCCTTTACCAGTCTATAGCAGAAGCTAACGGCCACCCTGAATGGGAGCCTGACGTGCGTGCGGTATTTGCCAAAACCTGGGCCCGGGAAGCAGGCAAAGGGTGGTGGTATCAGAACAGCAAAGGCCAGTGGAAGCAGAAGTAGCAAACTGAAAGATGAGAACTTTTTACAGCATGATTAAGTATTATTTACACCCATTGGGTGTAAATCGATAATGGCACGTTCCAGACGCAGGCAGTTGCCAAAGGATCCGGTCAAGGCCGAGATAGAGTCATTGAGTCATGACGGCAGGGGCGTTACCCACATAGATGGAAAGGCTGTATTCATACACGGTGCACTTCCGGGTGAAGAGGTCGAATTCATCTATACCAGAAAGACAAAGCAGCATGATGAAGGCCAGGTTGAGTCGGTTATCAAAGCCTCACCTGACCGGGTTGAACCCCGCTGTGCCCAGTTTGGAATCTGCGGAGGCTGCAGCCTGCAGCACCAGGCCCCAGAGGCCCAGATCGGTGCAAAGCAGCAGGCGCTGATGGACGCCTTCCAGCGCATTGGAAAAGTGGAGCCCGGTGAAATCCTTCCGCCCCTGGTATCGCCGTCTTCCTGGGGATACCGCCGTAAAGCCCGCCTGGGCGCCAAGTATGTCCCTAAAAAAGGGAAGGTGCTGGTGGGTTTTCGTGAGCGGGGATCAGGCTTCATAACCGACATTGAGCGTTGTCATGTGCTGCATCCGAAAGTCGGTGAATTGATCACCCCCCTCGGCGAGTTGATCGAAGGCCTCTCCATCCGGGAGAAAGTCCCCCAGATTGAGCTTGCGATGGGGGATGAGATCTGTGTGCTGGTATTCAGAATACTGGAGCCTCTATCCGCATCTGACCAGGAAAACCTCGAAACCTTTGGCCATACGCACGGCATCAACATCTACCTGCAGGATGGCGGGCCAGACACCATACGGCCTCTGAAAGGGGATCCCATAGAGCTGGTATATGAGCTGCCCGACTATGGAATCACAGTTAAATTTCTGCCCAACGATTTCACCCAGGTCAACAGCGAACTTAACCGGTTGATGATCGAGCATGCCATTGACCTGCTGAAGCCGGCTGAAACAGATCGTGTGCTGGACCTGTTTTGCGGGCTGGGAAACTTCACGCTACCACTTGCGAAACACTCGACCGAGGTGGTCGGGGTTGAAGGTGATGCCGGCCTTGTCAGCCGTGCCCGGGAGAATGCGCTCAGTAACGGGATTGAAAATACCCGCTATTTCACCGCAAACCTCTATGACTCACTACAGAAAGAGCCCTGGATGCGGGAGAAATTCACCAAGGCACTGATTGATCCGCCGCGTTCTGGCGCCCTGGAGATCCTGGAACATCTACAGAAACTCGGAGTGGAGCGCCTGGTTTATGTCTCCTGCTACCCGGGAACCCTGGCCAGGGATGCAGGTGAACTGGTACATAAGCACGGTTACCGCCTGGTCTCGGCCGGCGTTATGGATATGTTCCCCCATACCGCGCACGTTGAATCCATCGCTTTGTTTGAAAAAGGCTGAAAGCAAGTATGGCTACTGAAATTGAAAGAAAATTTCTCGTTAAGAACGAAACCTGGCGCAGCAGTATCGTTTCTGAGGCAAGAATCAAGCAGGGCTACCTCGCCACTCAACCCAATGCGACCATTCGTATACGTGTCGCAAAGGGCAGTGCATTTCTGACCATCAAGGGAACAACCAAGGGCATAAGCCGTGCCGAATTCGAGTACGAAATACCGGTTTCCGACGCCGAAGAGATGCTTCAATTGATTGCCGACCAGTCGTTCATCGATAAAACCAGGTACAAAGTGCAGTGTGGCGAACACACCTGGGACCTTGATGTATTTGAGGGTGACAACTCAGGCCTGATAATGGCCGAGGTCGAACTTGATAATGAGAGTGAGCAGTTCGACATGCCAGCCTGGGCCGGCCAGGAGGTTTCCGGAGACGCCAGATACTACAATGCCAACCTTATAAGCAGTCCTTTCTCCAGCTGGGGAAAGTGAATTGCCCATCTCACTGAAAGTCGACATTGGCAGACAGCTCATCACGGTACTCGATGGGCGCAAGGCACTCCATAGCTATCCCGTTTCCACTGCACTAAACGGGGCAGGGGAGGTGTCCGGAAGCGGTTGTACTCCCAGGGGAAAGCACAAGGTCAAAATCAAAATTGGAGCAGGAGAGCCTGAGAATACCGTTTTTATCGGCAGGCGGCCGACCGGTGAGATACACACTCCCTCACTTGCCGTACAGTACCCCGAGAGAGACTGGATTCTGACCCGTATTATCTGGCTGACTGGGACAGAATCCACCAGGAATCGGGGTGGGGATGTAGATACCCTGAGGCGCTACATCTACATTCACGGCTGCCCTGACACGGAGCCCATGAGCACACCCTGTTCCCATGGCTGCATCCGCATGCGCAACAGTGATTTGATTGCGCTGTTTGAGCAAATTGAAAACGGTACAGCCGTTGAAATCGTAGAGTGATAACCCCGTAGGAGCCTACTGCACAAAAAAGCTGGTGAAGTAGAGATCCTTGATTATGGTCTTGTCTCCCTCCAGCTCTTCTATAACTTTTTGCAGTGCGCCCAGGGCCGATTTCCGCAGACCCTCTTTACCCTTTGGTGTTTTCAGGTCACTGCTTTTCTGATCTCCAAGGAGCAACAGCATTTCATGTCGAAGTGCGGCAGCATGCTTCTCTATCTTGGCTGCGTTTTCATCACCCTTGGTCATGAGCTGAACGTCGCAACGGATATACTTCTTGTGTTCCTGCAGGTTGGAAACCACGGAGGGTGATAATGAATAGTAAGCCGTCTTCAGGGGTTCAGCCTCTTCTTCATCGGCAGCAAGCACGGTATTGCCGATAACCAGGGAGCTCAAAAGTAGTAATAGTGAGATAAGGCGCATATTCTTCTTCCATATATAATCTGCAGCTGTCACAAACATTATCGTCTATAACAATAAAAACTGGAATTTTTTCATGTCCACCAATACCAAAAGAGTGTCGTCATAATGAGCCATGGTCCACTGATGCTCGATCTTGCGGGAACCCGCATGACCGGAGAAGAGCGCGAGATGCTTCGCCATCCCGCTGCCGGCGGTGTAATCCTGTTTGCACGAAACTATGAATCGCCACAGCAGGTGGAGTCACTGGTCAGTGAGATTCACAGTCTTCGGGAGCCGTCCCTGATAGTCGCTGTCGACCAGGAAGGTGGGCGGGTACAGAGATTCAGGGAGGGTTTTACACGCCTTCCCCCAGCGGCCTGGTTCGGCAGTCTACATGACAGGAATCCGAAACAGGCACGCCTGTATTCCAAGCTGTGTGGATGGTTGATGGCTTCGGAGCTGCGCAGTGTGGGCATAGACTTCAGCTTTGCCCCGGTGCTCGATCTCAACCGGGGAGTCAGCGAAGTCATCGGAGACCGTGCATTCCATACCCAGCCCTCCATCGTGGCTGATCTTGCATCGGCCTGGATGAACGGCACTCATGATGCAGGTATGGCTGCCGTTGCCAAGCATTTCCCGGGTCACGGCGGAGTAACGGAAGACTCCCATCTCGCACTGCCTGTCGACAGGCGAAGGCCCGAAGATGTGATGATGGAAGACCTTTTGCCATTCCAGAGGCTGATAGATGGAGGGCTTGAGGCGGTCATGCCCGCCCATGTCATCTACGAAAGGGCATCCCCCGATCTGGCAGGTTTTTCCAGATTCTGGCTGCAGGATATCTTGAGACAGAGAATGAACTTTCAGGGCGTTATTTTCAGTGATGACCTGACCATGGCTGCCGCTGGCGAAGCCGGAGGGTATGCTGAACGGGCCAATGCGGCCCTGGTTGCCGGCTGTGACATGATTCTTGTCTGCAACAATCCGAAAGGCGCTGCAGAGGTACTTGATGAACTAAGCAGCTACAGCGATCCTGCATCACAGATGAGGCTGCTCAGGATGCATGGAAGAAACCGGATGAATAGCGATGAACTCCACCTGGATCCTCGCTGGAAGCGGGGTGTAGAACTGGTCGCCGAGTACGATGAAAACCCTTCGCTTGATCTCAATCTGGAATAGTATTCCTGATTAGATATTAAACTCATTCGAAATATTTCTTGATATTTGTCAGCTCTTGTGACAAAAAAGAGTTTCACCTGATAAATGCAAAAAAACCAATAAATACAATATATTATCAATTGCTTATTAGGTGTGAATTTTATTACCCGCGATTGGATGCGTATAACTGACACTATTGCCAAGGCAGGCAAAATAATAAGACGGATACCAACCGTGTCAGCTTCCAACCGAGGCATACACCAGTAGGAAATGGAGGATACAAACATGAAGGTGTTGGATGATTTTCGTGGCCGACAGACAGAAATTTCTCAAATGATCAGCGACCTCAGGGCAATTATGACCCCTGAGCAACTAAAGATCAGACCCACTGCAGAGACAGCCCACAGACTGCTTTGCGACCTGGGTAAATGTCTGAAAAGCCACCTCTCAGCGGAAGATAAGGGTGTATATCCACCTCTATTGACCCATGAAGACCCCAAACTCAAATCCCTTGCTTGGGGATTTATCTCCGGCCAGAAGCCGCTTCGGAAACAGTTTGAGTCCTACCACCAGCGTTGGCTGAAAGACTGCAATTTCGAATTCACCCAGGATTTCATGGATGCAACCCTGGAGCTCTTCGATGCAATTGAAACCCGCATCGACAGAGAGTCTTCTGTACTGCTGCCCAAACTTGAGCAAAGCGGTATGTTTGCCGGAGCAAGTGCTTAAACTCAAGCACTGGTTCTGTTATAAAAAGAACCTCCCATGCCCAAACCACAGGGCAGGGAGGTTTTTTTATATCCACAGTTGATTAGTAGGAAATATCTGGGTAGGATGTTCCCAGATATTTAGACACAGTCTAATTCTTTTACCCGATAACTTTTGGAGGACATTAAAGTGGGTGTACTAGTTGGTCGCGAAGCTCCTGATTTTACCGCTCCTGCCGTACTCGGCAGTGGCGAAATTGTTGATGCATACAACTTCAAAGAGTCAACCAGCGGTAAATACGCTGTTATATTTTTCTATCCGCTGGACTTTACCTTTGTATGTCCTTCTGAACTGATCGCTTTCGATCACCGCCTGGAAGAGTTCAAAAAGCGTGGCGTTGAAGTAATCGGTGTCTCCATTGACTCCCACTTCACCCATAACGCATGGCGCAACACCCCTGTAAACGAGGGTGGCATTGGCCAGGTCGGTTATCCCCTGATTGCTGATCTGACCCATGAAATCTGTAAAGCCTACGATGTGGAAACTCCCAACGGTGCTGTAGCCTTCCGTGGCTCCTTCCTGATCGACAAGAACAGCATGGTTCGCCACCAGGTTGTAAACGATCTGCCCCTGGGCCGTAACATTGATGAGATGCTGCGTATGATCGATGCACTGCAGTTCACCGAAGAGCACGGCGAAGTCTGCCCAGCAGGCTGGAAAGACGGTGACAAAGGCATGAATGCAACCCCCGATGGCGTAGCTGCCTACCTCGCGGATAACGCAGACGAGCTGTAAACGGAATCTGGGAGTTTCTCAGAATCCTAAAGACCGGGTTCTCCAATAAGGAGGCCCGGTTTTTTTATGTACTTAACCCTGACAGGTCCTTGGGATAAGATAGCCGAAAGCAAAGAATCCGGTTCACGGAGTAGGGGACTCAATGTCAGATTTAGCAATAATTGGCGGTTCAGGTTTCACCAAGCTGCAGGAGCTGAAAATTGTACGGCGTGAAGTAATCCACACGCCATTTGGAGAACCCTCGTCTCCGGTCATCCATGGCATTTTCAATGGCCTGGAGGTCGTGTTCCTCCCACGACATGGCTCAGCCCATACTATCCCTCCACATAAGGTGAACTATCGCGCCAACCTCTGGGCCCTTAAACACATCGGTATAAAGCGAGTGATCGGTGTTGCGGCTGTGGGAGGCATACGCAAGGACATGGGCCCCGGCTGCATCGTTATTCCGGATCAAATCATCGATTACACGTACGGCCGCAAACACACCTACTTTGAAACAGATCTATCCCACGTAACCCACGTCGATTTTACTGAACCCTACTGCAGTGAGCTCAGGGCCGGCCTTATCGAGGCATCTGCTTCTGCAGGAATCACTTTGGTTACAAATGGCACCTATGGAGCAACCCAAGGCCCCCGGCTTGAAACAGCTAAAGAGATCGACCGAATGGAGAGAGATGGCTGCGATCTGGTTGGTATGACCGGCATGCCTGAAGCAGCCTTGGCCAGAGAACTCGACATTTGCTACGCAAGTTGTTCAGTGGTCGCCAACTGGGCTGCAGGCCGAAGCGAAGGTCCGATAAGCATGGAAGAGATAGAAAAAAACCTGATTGGCGGAATGGAAAGGGTGCGTGGATTGTTATCAACCTTTGCCGGGAAAAGTTACCTCCATAACCTTGAAAGCTAGGCGATTATTCAGCTCAAGCAAACAGTCTGATGGAGCGGTCGGTGGAAGTGGCAGCCTTGATCCAGCTCAAACACAAAGCATTAGTATATGTTAATATCCAAGGTTACCGCTGAATAAATAACCTACTGGGGAGTTGCGACATGGTCGACAACGACAAAAATGAAGATGCGCAGGATGCAGGCGAAAAAACTGCCGCCGCTCCGAAAAAGAAAGCTGCCGTAAAGAAAAAGCCGGTCGCGAAAAAGAAAGTAGCAAAGAAAAAAGTGGCCAAGAAAAAGGTCGCAAAGAAGAAAGTTACCCCTAAAAAGAAAGTGGTTAAAAAGAAGGTTGTTAAAAAATCAGCTGCGGCAGAAACTGCTACAGTTACCCAGACAGCAAAACCTGCATCTGCTGAGTCCCCGGCCACTCCCGAACCGAAATCTCTGGAAAAGGCGTCTGTGAAAGAGAGTGTGGGAGCCGGTCAGCAAGGTGCAAATAATGCACAAATTCAGAAAAAATTGGAGGAAATGGGCATTATGGCTTCCGAAGAAAATACAGCGACCGAGACGGAATCCGCTCCGCCACCCCCCCCTCCGGAGAAACCAAAACGCTCCGCGGGTGGAATCATGGGCAAAGTGATACTTATTCTGGCCATAGTGGCTGCCGCCTACCTTTATATGAAATCCATAGACCAGAAACCTCAGACTGCTGAAGCTACCGATGAGGCTGCTGCAGTTGAAGTCACTGCACAGCAGGAAGAGAGCGCTGAAGCGCAGGCTGCGATTGCCGTTACTGAAGAGACTTCAGAATCCGGGACCGAATCAGGTACCGCGGTTGAAATGGCTGAGCCGTCTACAGATGCAACGGCGAGCGCAGAGACTGCCGCTGCACCTGCTGAATCAGCACCTCAAGCAGCGGCTGAAGAGGCAACAGCTGAAGTCGAAACCAGCGTTGCAGAATCCGAACCGGCAGAAAGCGTGGTTGAAATGAGCGCTACTGCTCCGGCCGCCGAGGCTGAAGCGATCCAGCAACCGGCCCCGGCACAATCAGCAGAACAGCAGCCTGCAGCTGATACCGCCACCCATGCCGATAGCTCAACACCGGCGGCATCAGACAGCGAGGCTCCGGCCTCGAATGCCTCACCAGCAACCGAATCTGCAGAAGCAACTGAAACTGCTGAAGCTGCCACTCAGGATACATCGACCGCTGCAGCATTTGGCAGCACTGCTCCCCAGAGACCAGGTTACGCAACTGCGCGTGAGCGTCCTGAATGGGCCAAACCGGGTGCTCGCCGCTCAATGCCAGAGCGTCCTGAGTGGGCCAAGCGAAGCCGCCCGGAGCGTCCTGACTGGACCAGTCGTCCAGAACGCCCACAGCCACCAGCACGTCCGACCGCCGCTGATCGTTTCGGTAGCGGGGCATCTGCATCCAGCAGCGACGATACCGGCTCCACAGCCGCAGAACGTGCTGCGCCACAGCGCCCTGTGCGCCCTGTAGCACCATACCGTAGTGCTCCCTACTGGCCATATCCCTATGGTGGCTATGCACCTGCGGTTCCCCCTTACGGATACGCACCTTACCCTTACTCGCCTTACGCTCCTCGTCAGGCACCCCCTGTAGCAACTGAGTAGGGTAGAAAACACGTTACAAAAAAGCGGGCTTCGGCCCGCTTTCTTGTTTGTTTTGATAACAGAAGAGTTTCCGGGTTATTTCTCTCCTTTACCTTGCGGGATAGAGTTAACTAAATAACTAATAATTATCATTACAATCAATATAATACACTTGAATATTAATGTGAATTAAACAAACAAAAAGCGATGCAAACAGCATTAAAACCGGTCTGAGTGGACGATCTACCTATTAGATAGGGTGCCTATAGATCACATCAGATGACTATAAGGTATTGACATCAGCCTCTTTGCTGGTACTGTCTGCATCCGCAAAGCCGTCACCTGAGTTGGGGACGGGCCGGAACCGTCACAACCCCCACCAGGTACTGTTGGGAAAACTAGGAAACAGAAATGACAGACCTTACTCGTTATCGAAATATCGGTATCTTCGCTCACGTTGATGCAGGTAAAACCACCACCACCGAGCGTATTCTTAATCTTACCGGTAAGACCCATAAGATTGGTGAGGTGCATGACGGCGAGGCGACTACTGACTTCATGGATCAGGAGCGTGAGCGCGGCATTACCATTCAGTCTGCTGCAACCTCCTGTGAATGGGACGACCACCGCCTGAACATCATCGACACCCCGGGACACGTTGACTTCACCATCGAAGTTTATCGCTCCCTGAAGGTTCTTGATGGCGGCGTAGGCGTATTCTGTGGTTCCGGCGGTGTTGAGCCCCAGTCCGAGACCAACTGGCGCTATGCGAACGAATCAGAGGTTGCCCGTATCATCCTGGTCAACAAGCTGGATCGCCTGGGTGCCGACTTCTACCGCGTAGTGGACCAGGTCGAGAATGTACTGGGTGCCAACCCCCTGGTAATGGTTCTGCCCATCGGTGAAGAAGACGGCTTCGTTGGCATAGTTGACCTGCTGACCCGCAAGGCATGGGTATGGGATGACTCCGGTGATCCTTCCAAATATGAACTGCAGGACGTGCCTGCTGACATGGCAGACAAGGTTGAAGAGTTCCGCGAGAAGCTGATCGAGACTGCGGTAGAGCAGGACGACGATCTGATGGAAGCCTACCTGGAAGGTGAAGAGCCCTCCATCGATGATATCAAGCGCTGCATCCGCAAGGGCACCATCGCGCTGGACTTCTTCCCCACCTACTGCGGTTCCGCCTTCAAGAACAAGGGCATCCAGCCTGTGCTGAATGCTGTCGTTGACTACCTGCCCAACCCGGTTGAGGTCAAACCTCAGCCCGAAGTGGACATGGAAGGTAACGAGACCGGCGAACTGGCCATCGTTGATCCAGAGCGCCCACTGCGCGCACTTGCGTTCAAGATCATGGATGACCGTTTCGGCGCCCTGACCTTTACCCGCATCTACTCCGGTACGCTGAAGAAGGGTGACACACTACTGAACACCTTCACCGGCAAGACCGAGCGTATCGGCCGTATCGTTGAGATGCACGCCGACTCCCGCGAAGAGCTCGATTCCGCCCAGGCTGGCGACATCATCGCCCTGGTCGGTCTGAAAAACACCCAGACCGGTCACACCCTGTGCGATCAGAAGAATCCGGCCACCCTGGAGCCCATGGTCTTCCCCGATCCCGTTATCTCCATCGCCATCGCCCCCAAAGACAAGGCTGGCTCTGAGAAACTGGGTATCGCACTGAACAAGATGATGCAGGAAGATCCCTCGTTCCGCGTCGAAACCGACGAAGAGAGCGGCGAGACCATCATCAAGGGTATGGGTGAGCTGCACCTCGACATCAAGGTCGACATCCTCAAGCGTACCCACGGCGTTGAGGTCAACGTTGGTAAGCCCCAGGTGGCCTACCGCGAAACCATCACCAAGCGCATCGAAGACAGCTACACCCACAAGAAGCAGACCGGTGGTTCCGGTCAGTTCGCCAAGATCGACTACGTCATCGAGCCAGGTGAGCAGAACAGCGGCTTCGAATTCGAATCCCAGGTTACCGGTGGTAACGTGCCCCGTGAGTTCTGGCCTGCCGTACAGAAGGGCTTTTCTTTCAGCATGGCTGAAGGCACCCTGGCCGGCTTCCCGCTGCTGGACGTCAAGGTCATCCTGACCGATGGTGGTTTCCACCCCGTTGACTCCTCTGCCGTGGCCTACGAGATCGCGTCTAAAGCTGCTTATCGTCAGTCTATTCCAAAGGCTTCTCCCCAGCTGATGGAGCCGATCATGAAGGTAGACGTGTTCACCCCCGAAGATCACGTGGGTGATGTTATCGGTGACCTCAACCGTCGTCGTGGCATGATCAAATCCCAGGAAGCCGGCACCACTGGCGTTCGCGTCAAGGCTGATGCACCGCTGAGCGAGATGTTCGGCTACATCGGCGATCTGCGTACCATGACCTCCGGTCGCGGCCAGTTCTCCATGGAATTCTCCCATTACAGCGCCTGCCCCAACAGTGTTGCAGAAGCTGTGATCAAGGAAGTCCTGGAGCGTAAGGGTTAAATCATTAGAAAGCGTACTTCCCTTCATTCAGGGGAAGTACGCTGACTAGACACAAGCTAACTTTTCGACAAAGAAGAATCAGGTTATCCTGATACGAAGTAGTCAATAAAAAAGGAGAGGGGAAATGCTTTCCGAGCACCACGATATCGACCACGAATTTCCTGAGTACCACGAGAAACTTACAGCACTGGTAGCCGTCGACGCAGAATTCGCAGCCCAGGTCGCAAAGCACGACAAGCTGGATGATGAAATCCGCGAACTCGAAGAGATGGGTTCACCCATCGCTGACGAGAACATTGAAGCGATGAAATTTCAGCGTGCCAAGCTGAAAGATGAGATCTACGCCAAGCTGAGAGCCCAGGGCTAATACCCTCTCACGCCTGGAAAATACTCTTTGGCCTGCAGGCACCTGCAGGCCATGGGGTTCATCATCTCAGTTCACACTAGTACCCCCTAAAAACTGCATATCCACGCCCTCAGGCCTATCAGTCGCAGTCATCCGACTCAGATGTGTGTTCCTCAGCAAATGCCTCCGGCTGAAGCTCCATTTCCAAAGTCACGTCAACCTTATCCACCAGCACATCTTTTCGCCATTCAACAGAGTAGTCATCCTTAAAAGCGCCTACCTTGTAGACGCCTGGTCTGACAGGAAATCGAAATTTCCCTGAACTGTCGGTGTACTTTCTATTCAGGATCACCCCGTCAGCCTGATTCGCCAGCATAACCTCCACACCGGGAACAGGAGAGTCATCTTCTGCCACAACACCGTACAGGAACAGGCTCGAACCAAACAGCGAGCCGTTCCAAAAAAGCAGCACAAGAATAATGAATCCTGGTGGTGTTATCTTTTTTAGGGCAGACAATAGTTGCTCCCATACCATTCATGACAAAAAGAGGTATTAATCACAATATTTACAGTTGGTTAACTTACTTTTCTATCGAAGATTATAGGTGACTGCATATTTCATTATCACCCGGATTCTTGGATGGGATCACAGAAAACAGAGGGTGTACAACTATTATTATGGGATAGAGACATTGATTACCCGTTCTGCTTTTGGCACAGGGACAATTAGATGAGAAAAATATTTACTATCTTATGCATTATCCTGGCTGGCCAGGCCCAGGCCACAAGCTTCGAACTGTTTAAAGTCGAATATCCCGTCATGACCAGGATCGAAAGCAAAGTGCTGCACACTGTAACTGCCAAGGATCTTGAATTCGCCCGAACAGAAAAGGGTGACTGGACCTCCGGCGGCGTGCCGGTTTTTGATAGTGAAGAAACTTGGCTGCCTTCTACGAATAGATCCAACCTGGGCCCGCTCTAAGTCAATTTACAGGGCACGGCACGTATTCGTAGCGGCAAACTACCGGTTTAATCCGGACCTTCGACTGCAGTTCTACTCACTACCCATACAAGTGATATTCTTAATCAAGTCAGAATCTAGGGAGATGAATGCGTGGTGTGCAGTATCGGCAACTCCACCCTGACCAACAGACCATGTCCAGTATGGGGCGTCAGAAGATGTAGCTCACCTTGGTGCCGGTGCACAACCTCTTTGGCAATTGCGAGCCCTAACCCGGTACCTGTTCGGTCTTCCTGGCAGCGGTAGAAGCGTTCCAATACAAGCTCACGCTCTCCTTCTGGAATACCTGGTCCATCATCTTCGACTTCCAACCGGGCGAGGCCATCGGCTTGTTCTACACGGACCGTCACCAGTGTATCCTCGGGGCAGTAGTTATTTGCGTTGTCGATAAGATTGACCAACAACTCTGTGAGCAGGGTTTCGTTTGCATTGATCTCAAGGCACTCCAGGGTAGATTCGAAGCCAATGTCAATTTTCGGTTCATGATGCTCGTTCAACCAGTCGATTGTCGTCTTTTTCGCGAATGCAATCAGATCAACGGGTGCCTGGTCCTGCTGAACCGGTTCTTCAGCATCTGCTCTTGCAAGACTAAGGAGTTGTTTGATCAGGCGAGACATCTGGTGCGCTTTGTCATTGATGGTGGAAAACTCTTCATGCTCGCTACCAGCAACGGTTTTCCTGAGTGCCAATTCTGTTTGCGCCATCAAGCTTGCCACAGGAGTTCTGAGCTGATGAGATGCATTGGCTATGAATCGCTTTCTACGCTCGACGCTGACTTGAAGCCGTTCAAACAGGCTGTTCAGCGCATTAACCACCTTGCTGACTTCCTGCGGAACTGCAACACCAATGGGACGCATGTCATCGATTGAGCGCCTGCTGATTGCCTGTTCAAGACGGGCCAGTGGTTTTAGGCCCTGGGTCACAGCCACCCATCCCAATAATCCAGCAAGCAGTAACAAAAGTGTGAGACGTATGGTTGAATTCAGCATGTGCTCAGATACCAGGGATCTGCGCGCATCAGCATACTGACCTACAAGAACCGTCATCAGTCCATTGAGGTCGCGCCCTTCCACCATGGTGCTCAGAGATACCATTCGAATCTCTTTGCCCCGGTAGAAACTGTAATAAAATAATGGTTTATCTCTTTCCAGAAAAGTCTCATCCGGAACAGGGGGTAAACCACTATAGCCCGTCACAAAGGCGTTGTCTGGGCCTTCCACCTTATAAAAAATTGTTCGATTGCTTGTTTGCTGAATTAAGTCCAGATATACCAGGTCACCACTGGTACTGGCTGCATGCTCCTTGATACCGATGGCTTGAGAAAACAGCATCTGGTCCTGGATCCGTTCTGTTGACTGGTTCGCGCTGTAGAACACCTCGATCAAAATGACACAAGCCATCAGGGCCAGTGGTATGAGCAGCCAGCGCAGGACATGCAGATGAAGATTGGGTGCGTGACTATTCATCAACCTCTAAGACGTAGCCCAGGCCTCGAACCGTACGGATTCCGATTCCGGGTGCGTCCAGCTTCTTGCGCAAACGGTGTATGTAGAGCTCGATTGCCGTAACGTTGACTTCGTCGTCGAAGCTGAAGAGGTGTTCTGCAATCTTGTCCTTCGAGATCACTTTCTTCCGTGCGCTGATCAAAACCTCAAGAACACCACGTTCCCGACGGGTCAGGGGGAGTTCCTCACCATTCAGACGTGCCTCCCTGGAAACGGTATCGAATTCGAGAGGCCCAAGTTTGAGCACTGGACTGGCAGAGGCTTGCTTGCGACGAAGCAGGGCCCTTATCCGGGCGTCCAACTCAGCGAGATGGAAGGGTTTGGTGAGATAGTCGTCTGCTCCCAGGTCGAGTCCCTGGACGCGAGATTCGGTCTCGGCTCTTGCTGTCAATATTAAAACAGGGAGATCAGAGCCGCGGCCTCTTAATGATTTCAGTATCTCCAGCCCATCCTTGCCAGGCAGGTTTAGGTCTAAAACCACCAGGTCGTAGGGTTCAGTGTGTAGCATCGATTCTGCGTGCAAACCATCCCCTATAACATCCACGGCGTGTTCCATCTGCCGAATGGAGGTGGCAATGCTATTGGCCAAATCAGAGTTGTCTTCAACGACTAATATACGCATGACTGTTCGAGTATATAACAACGTCAGCTGTTGCGGATACTGTACGGTAAGCCGCGTTATATCACTGTTTATTCAACAAAATTATTTTCAGTTGTAACCCAGTATCGCGACCTTCTCGATTCCCCGGTCAAGATCTGTAGCAGATTGATTCGTTATAGATCTGAGAGACTGTTGTTGTGACGGCCTGCCATTATCCATCGATGATCCATTGGAGGGTGCTGATGCCTGCTGCTGAGTGGGTATGGGGGATGGTGCAGCGTGCTGTGTATATAACATGGTACCTGATCCTTATGTGCCGTAAGAGAGCAACTGACGGTACTTATGATAATGATAAGAGCTTTCTAAATGCTTTCGATATATGGAAAATCTTCGTTTCTTAGCCAATATTGTGTAGCCCAATATCCTGTTGAAAGCGTTTTGAAAGCTTGGACCCATAGGATCAGACTGTTTAGATAGTGAATTCAATTTGGGATAAGGCGGTGAGTTGAACGCTGAGAGAAATTTACAAGGGTATATCAGCGCAATCGTATCAGGGGCTGTGGGTGCCTTTGTTTTCTACCTGCTTCACATGCCGTTGCCCTGGATGCTGGGCTCTCTGCTTGGCGCCCTGATTGCTTCCAATACGCCTGGCATACATATCGTCTCGCCAACAAAACTGGCAAGCCCTGTGCGGATCGTACTCGGTGTGGCAATAGGCAGTGCCTTCACACCAGCATTGCTGGATGATGTTGGCAAGTACCTGCTGAGCCTTTTACTGCTTCTGCCGTTCCTGGTGGTCATCATCTGGACCGGCATGCTCTACTTTCAAAAAATTGCAGGATTTGAACGCCAGACTGCATTTTTCTGTGCTCTTCCGGGAGGGCTCATCGAATTGGCCCTGATCTGTGAATCCTACGGTGCAGATATGCGCCGCGTGGTACTCATCCAGACCACCAGGGTACTGTTGATCGTCTACACAGTTCCCTTTGCGATACATCATATGACCGATGTCGATCTCAGCGGCCGTACCCGCATGGCCGCACCCTTGAACGTGTTTCCGCTGGACGAGGGGATGATTCTGGCAAGTGCTGCAGTGGTGGGCTGGTGGCTGATGCACCGGATGAGGCTTCCCGGCGCATCGATTGTCGGTCCCATGCTCTGCAGTGCCCTGGTTTACACATTGGGCTGGGCTACAGTACGGGTGCCAGATGAACTTGTTAACGTTGCGCAGCTGATACTGGGTACGAGTATCGGATGTGCCTTTATGAATATATCCTTGCGGGAAATAACCCGCGCAGTTGCAATTACTCTGGGCTACTTCGTAGTACTGATGGCCATGGCAATGGGAATGGCGATCGGGGTGCATCTTCTGACAGGCACTCCCCTGATCGCTACAGTTTTGGCCTATATTCCAGGCGGCCAGGCCGAGATGAGTGTGATAAGCCTGATCGTAGGAGTCGCTATCCCGTTTATCGCCCTGCATCATGCTCTGCGCTTGATCCTGGTAATGACAGTGGCACCACCGCTCTCTGCGCTGTTGTTAGCTTCAAGTGAATCATCACCCAAGAAGACCAACTAGGGCCTGTTACAGTAAGCTTTTGAATATCTCGCGGATAGTTATTATATTCTATCAATCAATACCGGTTTGAATTATGGCTGGCCGTGAACAAGATTGAAAATGTAAAGCGGAGAGCTACCATCAACTCCTCAAGGTGTCTTATTGTCTGCAAGCTTTTTAGAGCGGCTGCTATCGGCATCGTCTTCCTTTTGACAGCACTGCCGTTGCAGGCGGATGTCGATTTCAGTGGAAAAACCGTTACCTGGATTATTCCTTTCAAAGAAGGCGGTGGATCTGACAGGCTCGCACGATTCTATGCCCCACGGCTATCCCGCGCTCTACCCGGGCAACCCGGTGTGGTAGTCAAGAATATGCCAGGAATAGCTTCCATCAAGGGAGCCAACTATTTCGCCTTGAGTGGTGTGGAACCTGATGGCCTGACGATTCTCGGCACCTCGGGATCCACGCAATTCCCCTATCTGCTGAATGATCCGCGTGTCAGATACAATTATAAGGATTGGCATGTGGTATTGGCGTCGGCAACCGGCGGTGTAGTCTATCTGCCTGCCGAACTCGGGGAGAAATGGAATACCGACCCAAAGTCGGTCATTGACACCTATTACGTATTCGGTTCCCAAGGGCCTGGTCGCCTGGACCTGATAGCTTTGCTGGCCTTTGAAATGATCGGTATGAAAGTAGAGCCCATATTCGGCATCAAAGGGCGTGACGTTGGACGCACAATGTTTGAACGTGGCGAAGTGAATATCGATTATCAGACCACCACAGCCTTTCTTTCTCAAATCAAGCCATTGGTGGATGCGGGTAGAGCCGTGCCAATCATGAGCTGGGGGGTATTGGATGAGGGGGGTAATATCGTCCGTGATCCGACTTTCCCTGATCTGCCCACCTTCAAGGAGGTCTATACCCGAATCAAGGGTAAAGAACCTTCGGGTGATGCCTGGAAGGCATGGAAGGCTTTTTTTGTTGCCGGTTTTTCTGCCCAAAAGATGCTGTTTCTACCAAAGGGCACGCCCCAGGAGATTGTCGATACCTATACAAGGGCTGTTCGCAGGCTATTTGATGAAGAGAGCTTCAGCGCCGATGCAAAAAAACACCTGGGGCTCTATCCACAGGTAACGGGAGAAATAGCCAAGGATTTTCTCAGGCGAGGTACCCAGGTCGAGCCCGAACTCATTGATTGGATAAAGGGCTGGCTGAAAAGACTGTACGGGGTGAGGCTCTAAGCATTCCTTGTTTCATCTGGATTATTCTCCGTTTAAGACCCGTACAGGTTTGTCTGCAAAAAAACCCTCAATGCACTCCACGGTTTCAGAATAAAAGACGTCATAGGTCTGCTGCGTGACGTACCCGACGTGGGAGGTCAGGATCGTCCCGGGCGCCTTTCGTAGCGGATGATCCAGGGGCAGAGGTTCAGAGTCGTAGACATCGATGCCGGCACCGGCGATAACGCCACTTTCCAAGGCATCCAGCAACGCTGCTTCCTGAATGATAGGGCCTCTCGAGGTGTTCACGATATAGGCGCCCGGTTTCATCAGCGAGAACTCTTCACTACCGACCAACCCGCGGTTACGCTGGCCAACTTTGAGGTGGATGGTGATGAAATCGGACTCGCGAAAGAAACGTACCTTCTCTGCATACTCCACTCCAAGCTCATCGCAGCGTTCACGGGTAAGGTTCTGGCTCCAGGCAATTGTGCGCATACCAAAGGCCTGTCCAAAGCGTGCCAGGTTGGATCCATGTCGGCCAAGGCCGAGAATGCCGAGAGTCTGGCCCCGCAGATCTGATCCAATCGTAGTCTGCCAACCGCCGCTTCGCATCTGCCGGTCCTCTTCAGTGATCTGGCGGGCGAGTGCAAGGACAAGGCCAAAGGCCAGTTCTGATGCCGCATGCCCTGGTGACCGGGTACCGCACACGGTAATACCCAGTTCGCGTGCAGCTGCCATATCGATAGCAGCGTTCTTTGCTCCAGAGGTGACCAGCAATTTCAGGTTCGGTAACCTTTCCAACAACGAACGTGGAAAGGGAGTGCGCTCACGCATTGCACAGACGACATCCATCTCTTGCAGAGCATCCGCCACCTGGTCTTCGTTGCCCAGGGGCTGGCGGTAAGCAACCACCTCGTGCTCGGACTTCAGGTTGGACCAGTCACCATGTTCAAAGCTCACCCCCTGATAATCGTCCAATACTGCGATCAAACACATGGTCTTTCTCCTTTAGAAGACAGAGTTAACTTCAGGCACTCACTCTGGTGCATCGTGTTCGGCGTTTCGATCTTCTATGGCATAGCGAATCAGGGCTGCCAGCCGATAGATTCCGTGTACGAATTTACAGTAGGGCAGCAGCAGAAAAAGCCCCAGGACGAAGCCCAGGTGTACCATCAAGAGCATGCCCATGGCAGGTGTTTCGCGCAGGCCGAGCAGTAACAGCCCAGTCAGAGACACGAAGAAGAGGAGCATGATGAACGACACATCCATACCCAGCATGTTCTTGGCAGCAGGTGCCTGGTCTGATGTGAACTTGATCCAGAACAGGCCGGTGCAGCCGACGATCAATCCCACGCCACCGACAGTTCCTAGAATGACAGGTAGGCTCAGGTAGTCATAAGGAGGCAGCCACCCGAACACGTAATCGTAGAGGGTTGCCACGGAGGTAGCGGTGAAGCAGAGTAGGAAACCGTACATCACCATGTGGTGAAAGCGGCGCCGGGCATTAGAAAAGGCGCCGTTGGGGTAGGCGCAGCCTGCACCATCGTTACCCAGGTAGCGCAGTGTGGCCACGTCTTTAAGGGCTTGTATCCAGCCCTGTCTATTCCGCAGGTCAACCGGAGTATCACTGGTCTGAGACCAGAAGCGCTGAAAACCGATAAGCAGTGCTACCATGGCAAAGAGAAAGAGAGCAGAGGCCGGGTAGACCATCACATTGTGAGAGGCCACGGCGTAAAAGGCGCCAGGCCCTGTGTGAGTGCCGAATAGTGCATCTGGTGTCTGCAAAAGGACAGCGAGAATCAACACCAAGGCGATACTCAAGCTGGTGACCAGGCTGACAACGACGCCATTTCTGGATAAGAGACGTGCGAATCCAGAAGGCCAGGCATAGCGTTGATACGATTCGGATCGGACTTCAGAGAGCGCTTTTGGTGGATTGAGCTCAAACGGATGAGGGGAGGCGTACTGGCAGGCGTAGTAACAGCTGCGACAGTTGTGGCAGAGATTGGCCAGGTAGTGAATATCTCCGTCCGAGAAAGCCCGGCGCAGTTCCATGGCAGGAAACACTGCACAGTATCCCTCGCAATAGCGACAGGCATTACACACCTCAATTTGCCGACGAGCCTCTTCAACGGCCGGAGTGGCCAGGGTTTCAGATAGCTTAGCCATGTGCCACCTCCCGCATGCTGGACTCAGTACTGGAGTTGGTGGCAGCGCTGCTGCCGGCGATACGGCCGAAAACGGTACCAATGGTCATGCCGATGCCGGCCAGGTAACCCTTGCCCAGCACGTTGCCGGCCATGATCTCGCCAGCTGCAAAAATATTGTCGAACGTGTTGCCATTGTTGCGAATGACGGCAGCCTGCTCGTTCACTTTGACTCCCAGGTAGGTGAAGGTGATGCCGGTACGCAGTGGGTAACCGAAATAGGGTGGTGTATCAAGGGGTCGTGCCCAGTGGGTCTTGGGTGGGAACAGGCCCTCTGTAGTGCAATCATCCAGGTCGGTGCTGTCAAATGTGCCGGGTTGGACCGCTGCGTTGAAGCTGTCTACAGTCTCTCGCAGTTTGACCGGATCCAGCTGTAGTTTCATGGCAAGCTCTTCGATTGTATCCCCTTGTTCTGGCGGAAACAGGGTGGGCATGAACAACTCGGCGGATTTCGCATCGATGATGGCATAGGCGGACTGTTCCTGCTCCTGGGCCACAAGACGCCCCCAGATTGCGTAACGTTTGGGCCAGAAGTCTTCGCCTTCGTCATAGAAGCGTTCCGCATTACGGTTCACAACGATGGAAAAGGGGACACAGTCCACCCGGCTGACAATACCGCCATCATACTTCGGGGCGCGTGCATCGATGGCAACTGCGTGGTACTGTGCAGGCTCGCCGATGGGATTAGCGTCATGGGAGAGGATTTCACGTAGCACTTTCCCCTGGTTGAAAGCTGTGCCACGAATGATGAAGTTTCGCGCTGCCGGGCCCCAGGCTTCCTCCAGCCAGTCAATATTGCTTTCGAATCCGCCACTGGCCAGTACCAGGCTCTTGGCGCGCAGGGTACAGGGTGCGCCCCGACTCTTTCCACGGGCAGCCATGAAGCGGCCATCCTGAATATCTAGTTCAAGAATCTCGGTGTGGTATGCAATGGTCACTCCCAGGCGCTCGGCATTGGCGTACCAGGTGTTGAGCAGGGCCTTGCCGCCCCCGAGGAAAAACGGGTTGGTGCGGGAGAGGCTGAGTGTGCCGCCTAACGAAGCTTGAAAGCGTACGCCCTGGCTTTTCATCCAGAGTGCCGCACGCTCAGACTCGCGGATGACCATGCGAGCCAGCATTTCATCGGTGTTACCGCCGGTCACACGCAACAGATCATCCCAATACTCTTCCTCTGAATAACTGTCGGTAAGCTGCTGGGTGGGCTCGTTGTGCATTACCCGAAGGTTGCGTACATGGCGGCTATTGCCACCACGCTCAGCCTCGGGGGCCGATTCCGTAACCAGCACTGAAGCACCCGCTTCGGCGGCACTGATTGCAGCACACATGGCTGCATTGCCCCCACCCACTACGAGAACGTCGTATTCACGATCGAGATCAATCATTTATCCGGACCTAAAAATATTTCGAAGATACCTTCAATAATCCCATTTTGTTAGATGATCCTTTCATTAGGCTTTCTGTAGGCATCAAAAGCCTATTGAAAGGCAATTGATAGCTTGGCAGGCTAGGGTGGCAGAATACTTCAAGCTGGAGGAGATGATTGCCATGCAAACAGCAATACCCTGTACCCTGATGCGCGGCGGCACATCGCGCGGGCCTTACTTCCTGGCCTCTGACCTTCCTGCGGATGAGGCTGTACGTGACCAGGTATTGCTCTCTGTTATGGGTTCGCCGGACATCCGCCAGATCGATGGTATAGGTGGTGCAACACCGGTCACCAGCAAGGTGGCCATCATTTCCCCCTCGGATCACCCCCAGGCCGATGTCGACTATCTCTTCGCCCAGGTTTCCATCGAACAGGCGCTTGTGGACACCGCCCCTTCATGCGGCAACATTCTCTCTGGTGTGGGACCCTTCGCAATCGAGAACCGCCTGGTTGAAGCGCAGGATGGGGAGACCCTGGTGCGCATACGAAATGTAAACACCGATAGCCTGATTGAGGCCATTGTGCAGACCCCGGGCAGCCGGGTTGAGTATGAAGGCTCAACTTCAATCGATGGTATTCCCGGTACGGCCGCACCTGTATTGCTCAATTTCAAGGAGATCGTCGGTTCCAAGACCGGTGCGCTACTTCCAACAGGCAATCTGAAGGATATGGTCGAGGGTGTGGAGGTCAGTTGCGTTGATGTCTCCGTGCCTATGGTGCTTATAGCCGCAACCTCACTCGGCAAGAACGGTCATGAGAGCAAAGCGGAACTCGACGAGGACAAAGTGTTTCTTGAACACATTGAACGTATACGACTTGCTGCGGCTCGTTTAATGGGGATGGGGGACGTAAGTGGCAAGGTGGTACCAAAAGTGGGGCTGCTTTCTTCCCCCAGGAAAGGAGGCAACATTACATCACGCTATTTTGTACCCACTTCCTGTCATCCGTCACATGCGGTGACTGGAGCTATCTGTATATCGGTGGCCACAGCTTTGAAAGGGTCTTTGGCTGGTGAATTGGCACGACATGAAGATAATCTGCCGAGCCAGTGTGTAATCGAACATCCCAGTGGCCATATAGCAATCACCCTTGATCTTGAGTCTGGAGGTGAGTTGGTGAATGTGAACTCTGCCGGTGTTGTAAGAACAACCCGCAAGCTCTTTTCAGGCCAGGTTTTCGTTCCTGCCAGCGTTTGGGATGGAAATCTATAAATTCACGGGTACTCCACCAGAAGGCGCGTGAAATACCTGGTTGCTGTTTGACTCTTATAGCTAATGCGATAGAAACAGCGGCATATCTGCGTGTGCCAGCATGTACTGGGTGACTCCACCAAACACTGATTCCTGAACCCGTTTTTTACTATATGCTCCCATCACCACAAGGTCAGCATTGAACTCTCTGGCACAGGCCAGAAGGGTTTCTCCCTTGTAAACCTGCTTCCCCCTGGGTAGGACTTTTGCCGATGCTTTAACCTGGTGCGCGGCAAGGTAGTCACATATTGCCTGTGGTCCGGGGTTGCGTTCAGCACAGATACCCTTGCTTACCACGATCACCTGTCCGGCCATCTGCAGCAGGGGCAGTGAAAGCATGAGACTGCGGCTCGATTCCGCAGAGCAGTTCCAGGAAACCATGACCCTATCCAGGGAGAACGATTTAAGTATTCTCGGGATGAGCAGTAACGGCCGTCCAGTTTCCAGAACAGCCGCTTCAAATGAAGCAGTAGGTCTGCCTGAAGAGGGACGGGCCAGGATGTTCATGTCCACAACCTTGCCGAATTGGGCAACCAGGCCACTACGCAGGCCCCGTTCTTCAAGCCATGATGCACTTGGACCATCCGCGATCACATTATCCACAACCGGAATTGAGAACGATTCGCACGCCTTTACAAACAATCCCTTGAGACGTTGCTCTTCCACGCCTACATGTTGCTCGAATGCGTTGTGCAGTCCCTCAACAACCTTCTTGGACATGAATGCAATCTCACTCGGAATCACCGACTGGGGACTGACGCTGGTATAAAGTATCCGCAGATGTGCATCCAGCCTTTTTGCGACTGACAATGCGCCATGCAACCGCTCTTCAACTTCTCCGCCTATACCAAGTGGCATGAGCAGAATTTTCGGTTTGTTCATCTATAGATACTCCTCATGCGGTTATCCAATGGGCCAGGGCAGTTCGACTGCTTCCTGTAACAGGCCGCGAGGGAAATCCAGCACCATGACATGGGCCAGCGCTGTAAGAAATCCAACTGCTATGGTGGTCAATAACAGGGTCTTGGCAATCGATGTGTTTGCCTTGATGCGCAGAAACAGAAGGAAGAAGAGAACGATTGTTATGAGATAACCCAGGAAGTAGGCGCCGATCAGGAAACCTGCGAGCCAGAAAATGTACTCTTTCAGGGGGGCGACCTCAGGGTTATCCATATATCCTGCTTCGACTTCATTGTCGAAATTTACAGCATCATCTATCTGTCTGGTGGCCAGCTTGTAGAAGACGAGACTGGAGAACGTGAGCATCACGGCGCAGAGGCCGCCGGTAAATACACCACCCAAAAAGGACTGCTGGAATGCGTCATACAGTCCGTAAGCGAAAACCACTACCACCAGACCGGCGAACGCCGCCTGCGGTGTCAGGTTTATCGCGTGCCGTGAAGCCGATTTCTCGGCAGATTCCGAGTCATCTGAATGGCCATATTTAACACCGAAGTAGACCGATGCGATAATCAGTGCACCTATGATCATTACACCGGGCTTAACAAGGAAACCCCAGCCGTCAAACTGTACTGCCTGGTAGAGATAGGTCTCCATGCCGTCGGCAAGTACGAAGCCGATGAGAAAAGCAGGCCGTGGCCAACCGAAGCGCTTCATCAATACACCCAGCATGCCTACTGCGAACAACGCAGCGAGGTCACCAAAGTCACGCGTGGCTTGGAATGCCGCGAAGCAGATCACCATGACCATGAAGGGGGCCATCAAAGAGTAGCGAATGGTGGTCAGGTAGGCCACGTGCTTGGAGATCAGCAGGCAGGTTCCTGCGCCGATTACATTGGCAAGGGCAAGAGACCAGACAATAGTGTAGGTGGTTTCCAGTTCAGAACTCACCATGGCAGGGCCGGGCTCCAGGCCGATCAATACCATTCCGCCCAGGAACACCGCCATGCTGCCGGAACCGGGAATGCCGAACAGCAGGGTAGGGATCAGGCCGCCACCCTCTTTGGCGTTGTTGGACGACTCGGGAGCGAGTACACCGCGAATTTCACCTTTACCGAACTTTGACTTGTCCTTGGTCGTCTGTACCGCGTGGCCATAGGCAATCCAGTCGACCACACTACCACCAAGTCCTGGAAGGGC
The DNA here is from genome assembly GCA_965224515.1 of Sedimenticolaceae bacterium. Lineage (GTDB taxonomy): Bacteria > Pseudomonadota > Gammaproteobacteria > Chromatiales > Chromatiaceae > Sedimenticola_A. The sequence goes on along the minus strand of OZ245051.1, from coordinate 3,181,395 downwards.
ACCAATCATACAGCCGATGCCAGAGCAGCGAAGACAAAGCCACTTGTTGCGGATCATGTCTTTGAGACCATCCATCCAACCCTTTCCAAGGGATGCTGACTGGGAAATGGCCCGGTTCTGCCGCAGTAGATCAATAATCTCGGGCAAGGCGAATATTCCGAGGCCGACCACTACCAGGGGAATGCCGTCCGTCAGATAGTCAACATTGAAGGTCATGCGGTACTCGCCGGTAGCCGGTGCGCCTCCTACGCTGCCCAGCAGCAGACCAATGCCGCAAGCCGCAAGACCCTTGGCCATACTCTTGCCGGCCAGTACGCCCACCATACTCAGACCGAGAATGGTGAGCATGAACAGTTCTGCCGAGCCGAATGCTAGAATCACTGGCCTGGCAATAAGCACGAACATGGTAAGAATAACAGCGCCTATCAAACCTCCCACCAAGGATGCGGAGAAAGCGGCCCCCAGGGCCCGTGCGGCTTCACCTTTCTTGGCCAGAGGAAAACCATCCAGCACTGTTGCCTGGGATGCACTGGATCCGGGAATACCCATCAGGACGGACGTAAATGTATCGGAGGTGGGGATGACCGCAACCAGGCCGATAAGCATTGCCAGGGCAGAAGTGGTATCCATACCGTAGAGAAAGGGGAGCAGGAGCGACAAGCCTACAATACCACCCAGTCCGGGGAAAATTCCGATGGCCAATCCAAGAAACACGCCCAGAACCAGGTACAGAAGATGCGTCCCTGTCAGGATTGTCTGTAAGGCTGCCAATAATGACTCTATCATCAGGAACTCCTCAGCAGGTTGGTTAGTCAGGCAGGGATAGACCTAACCAATTAAAAAGGATGCGGGCAATATGCCCGCATACCTGAGACAGCATTAGAGTTTTACGTTGTATGTGCTGGTTAGCCAGTTACGAACCCAGTCAATAGCACTCTGCTCAATACCGACTGCGAGTTGCATACGCTTGACAGCATCTTCACCTGTAGCCTGGGGATAGACACCAAGAACCTTTCTGGATTTTTCCGCAAAACCGGGGGCATTCACTGTCTTGGCTGCAGCATTACGCCAGGCAGCAACAACATCGTCAGACGTACCCTTGGGCAGAAAAATCATCTTCTGCGCTGCAAAACCTGCAGTAAAGAATGCTTTCCAGGCATTGAATGCGTCGCCGGATGGCTTCTTGCCATGAACCATCTCGTAGACTTCTGCAAAGTGGGGGAGATCGGGAAAGGTCGGATCCCTGACCAGGTTACCATCTGCATCCAGGGCACCCCAGGTCATGATGGGTAATGCGCCACCTTCCTTAACCAGGGGAGTGACCTTCTTCAGGTAGGAGGATGAGGTCTGATAGTCGATGTTGGTCTCCCCGCGCTCGAATGCCAGGCGACCGGCACCTCGACCTTTCATGCCGAATACCGCTTTCACGTCGATATCAAGAAGATCCAGGGCGAGCAGGGGAATAAGATCTAGAGAGGTCGCTCCCTGGCTACCGTATTTCAGATCCTGACCGCGGAGCTTGGTGATGTCTGCCGCAGACTTTACGCCCAATCCGGGTTTGATGTAGAAGACGCCCCCGGTAGCTGTGGCCAGAACGACCTGCCAGTCCTTGTACTCATACTTGACCCGTTTGTCACCAAGAAGATAGGGGAACTGGGTTGAACCGGAGGTTCCAAGCACCGTCAGGCCAGTGGGCTTGGCGCGGGACTGGAACTGGTTGGCACCCTTGGTCGAACCGCCACCGGGGATGTTCTTTACAGCTACTACAGGCTTTCCAGCCAGGTTTTCGGACAGCAGCGGCGCATAGAAACGAGCCCAGGTATCTGAACCACCACCCTCTTTGAAGGGGATGATCCACTCTACGCGCTTGCCGTCAAAACTTGCCGCACCACTCTCAGAAGGGGCAACCATCAAGCCGGCGAATGTAGCCACCGCAAGCGATGCGGTGGCAGTGATAAACGTACGTCTGTTAATGGATTTTCGAGTAAACACAGTCTTTCCTCCAGTGAGCTTTATAATGTTGTACTGGATAACCGTAACTCTGGAACCTTTCAATCCACTTTCAGATTTGAAAGGTTTCACTATGACTGCGTATGAGTTTTTTGTGGTACAGGTGACTCGATATACAGAGTGACCTTGAAAATATTCTTGAAATCAGAGGTAGTCCTTTCTCTTGAGGTCGTACTGAAGCATCTTGTTATTGAGGGTTCGTCTTGGCAGGTCCAGCTCATCCATCACCGCCTGGATATTTCCATGATGATGACGAAGTGACTGATCTATGAGCACACGCTCAAAGGACTGAACCCGTTCTGAGAGCGCATTTGAACAGGTAGACTGAGTCTCCTCCTGCTGTCCCAGAAGTGCCTTGATACTGCATTGCTGGCCAATGCCAAGGAGATAGCGCTCAGCAAGATTTTTCAGCTCCCTGACATTACCAGGCCAGTCATGGCTCAGCAGTGCAGTGATCTCCTCATCCGAAGGTCTCGAATAGTCCCGATCGAACTGGTAGGCCGCTTTTCTTGCAAAATAGTCAAACAGCAGGGGTATATCGTCTCGCCGTGTACCAAGATCAGGAAGTTTGAGTTCGGCAACGTTGAAACGGTAGTAGAGATCCTCGCGGAACTCTCCCCGGTCGGCAGCCTCGCGCAGATTCACCTTGGTGGCGGCAATTACCCAGAGGTCCAGATCGATCTCCTTGTTAGATCCAAGCCGTTCCAGTTTTCGCTCCTGCAGAACACGCAGCAACTTGATCTGAAAACTCATCGGCATGCTTTCGATCTCGTCGAGAAACAGAGTGCCGCCCTGGGCGTACTCCAGCTTGCCGATTCGTTTGCCTGATGCCCCGGTGAACGCACCTGCTTCGTGTCCGAACAGTTCACTTTCAAACAGTGTCTCGGGGATCGCCCCGCAATTCACAGCCACAAAGGGTGCTTCACCACGCGGACTCCACTCATGAAGACAACGTGCGACCAGTTCTTTGCCAGTTCCTGTTGCGCCATTTATCACCACATCCACAGGGGTGTCGGCAAGTAACAGAATCTGGCGGCGTAGCTCGCGCATGACCTGGGACCGCCCAATGACCCGCTGTTCCAGGCTTGCACCACGGTTTACGATGCGCCGCAACTTGCGGTTCTCCATCACCAGGCGTTGCTTTTCCCACGCCCGTTGAATGCGATCCACCAGAAGTTCCGGCTCAAAGGGTTTCTCGATAAAATCATAAGCGCCGTCTCGCATGGCCTCCACCGCCATGCGTACATCACCATGGGCTGTTACCAGGATTACCGGCATATCCCTGTCAATTTCCGCGCACCGGCGCATCAACTCCAGGCCATCCATTTCAGGCATTTTTATATCGGATACCAGGACACAATTTGTATCCCGCTGAATATGCTTCAGCGCATCCTGTGCATTGGTGAATCCCTCGACTTCGATACTGGCCAGTTTCAGCCACTGCATGCTGGCCTTGAGTACAGAAGCCTCATCATCCACCAGAAGCACACGCACCGGCACATCAGGCTCTTCACTTAAACTAAAATCTGTTGTCACGCTGCCTCCGCCGCATCTAATGACAGCCTGAATACTGCCCCGCCTTCGGTACGATTTTCCGCCTCAATATTTCCGCCGAACTCCTTGGCGATACCGAATGATACCGATAGCCCCAATCCAAGACCCTGTCCCGGTTCCTTGGTGGTAAAGAATGGATCGAATACCCGGGGCAGGTCGGCGTCCATGATTCCCGGCCCAGTATCCGTAATCTGTACAGTCACTTTCTTATCCTCGGTCAGAACGCTGATACCTAGTTTGCGTTCCTGCTCCTGATACTGCATCGCATCCAGTGCATTGCGAATGAGATTGATCATAATCTGCTCCAGCTTGATCTCATCGCCATAGACACAGACCGCATCGGATGGTGGTTGCCATTCAAGTGTGACGCTGTCCCGCTTCAGTCGCGGACGCATCAGCAACAGCGCATTCTCGACAACCTCATCAAGAGCCACCCGGGTGGTCTGTCCTTTGGACTTGCTGGCGAAACTCTTGAGATGGGACACAATGCTGTTCATCCTGCGCACCATGGCCTCGATATCATCCAGGTTCTCCTCGACACTACTCTTATCATCTCGATTCAGCAGAAGCCGGGTGCTGGCAAGAAAAGTCTGCATTGCCGAGAGTGGCTGGTTGATTTCATGCACAAGTCCGGCCGACATCTGGCCCAGGGCGGCGAGCTTTTCTGCCTGGATAAGTTCTTCGTGGGTCTGGCGTAGCTGCTCTTCGGTTTTTATTCGCTCGTTTATTTCGTCCCGTAACCTGAGATTGGTCTCATTGAGCTCCCGGGTTCGCATCTCAACTCTCTTTTCCAACAGTTGCCGACTCTGTATCCGGCTTGCTAAGAAAAAACCGAGCAGCGCTACCAGCATGGCAACCAGGGTGGAAATGAGCACGACATTTCGCTTACTTTCAGACAGATCCTGAAGACTTGTCAGGTAGTAGAGAGTCCAATCCAGTCCTTTGATTGATCGGTTGTGCAACATATAACTCTGACTTCCACCCGTAAATCCATGGGAAGCCTGAGTGCCGGAAAGCGTGATGATCTCCTTGCCTTGGGGTGTTGCACTTCGATCAAACACGGCTAGCGGCGAGATGATATTCGTGCTGTATTTTTTTTCCGATTTAAGACGGTCAAAGGTTAGTTCATCGAGAGGACGCAGACTTTTGTATTTCCATTCCGGATTACTGGCGAGGAAGATCACACCATCCCGGTCGGCAACCCAGACATTCTCACCGCCGGATGCCCAGTCCATCTCTAGTTGCGTCATATCGATCTTCACAACAGCAACACCCTGCACTTCACCCTCTGCCATGACGGGGCCGGACAGAAACAATCCCGGTCTTCCCGTGGTGACGCCCACCGCAAAAAAGCGCCCCTGACCACCCTTGATGGCATCCTGAAAGTAGGGCCGGAAATGGTAGTCGTTGCCGATAAAGCTGTCCGGCATCCGCCAGTTGCTTGATGCCCTGACAACACCTTGCCTATCCATTAAATAAAGCACTGCGGCATTGGATTCAGTCTGCCACTCTTCAAGTTTCCGGTTTACCTGGTCACCCAGTTCCTGACCCTGAAGCAGCGCTTTGACGAGGTTATTATCGGAAACGATGAACGGCAGGTAATCGAACCGTTTATGAGCCGACTGCACCGTAGATGCATAGAGTTCGAGACGCTCATTCCCGAGGCGATCCAGCTCTTCGAACTGCTGCAGTTCAGTCAGGTAAAGCAGCGTGACGGAGATCAGAAAACCGACCATCACCGCAAGCAGCAGGATCAATTGATTGATACCAATGAGCATCTTTTTGATGAATGCTGTCATATGCAGACCGCGAACCCTTCCTCGGGGTAATAAATGATAACCAGTGGGCAGATCACCCACCATTTTAGGTAGCAAGTTACACACCAACGACAACATGCTGCTGTAGCAGGCTTACGGTCACACATATAAGCCGAATATGGCCGATAGTTGAACTATCCAAGCCAGAGAATAGGCCATTTTTGGCTTATGTCCCAGCCTGACCATCATATCTGAACAAATGTTCGTCCATCCCGCCTGCAATAAATCACTTTGTAAACAAGGTGTTTACGGGTTGCTGCATATCAGAAGAAGCCAAAAATAATAAATTTGGCGTGGAGCTTGCTCCTGGATGATGAGCACTTTTCAAAGCGAGGGGATCAGGACACGCCTGCATCTGTTCTCACAGGCTGGGACGTCAGATGGTTTTCCTGTCCATCCCTTCAATCACAACAATGGTTCGAATACCAACGAGGAGACAGTCAATGAAAAGGTTAACCAAAGTCGCAATGGCTTCAGTGCTGATCACCGGGTTTGCCGCCGGTGAGGTCTATGCCGCCACGGAGTGGAATGTATCACTCTGGGGCAAACGCCGTGCTTTCACCGAGAATGTCGAGAAGCTTGCAGAATTGGTAGAAGCGAAAACCAATGGAGACTTCAAGCTGAACATCTCTTACGGGGGGCTATCCAAATCACGTGAAAATCTGGATGGCATATCAATCGGTGCCTTCGAGATGGCGCAGTTCTGCTCCTTCTACCACACGGCCAAGAACCCGACAATCACCGTCACCGAACTTCCCTTCTCCCGTGATGTCTCCCTGGCACGGGTTGCCGAGATCTATAGCGAAGTCTTCAAGCACCCAACAGTGCAAAAAGACCTTGCAAGATGGAATGCCACCTTGCTGATGCCGACCCCGCTGCCCCAGTACAACATCGTCAGCAAAGGTGACGCAATTAATGAACTGGCTGACCTTAAGGGGCTGCGAGTCAGGGGACCTGGCGGCATTATGGGTGTGCTTGGAAAACTTGGGGCGGTCAAAACCGGTGTACCGTTCTCCGAAGTACGCCAATCCATGGATTCCGGTGTCATCGATGCAGCCTCATTCGCTCCCCATGCTCACCTGGCCACCAACTCCTATAAGGTGGGCTCCTGGGCAACCACCAATCTGAACCTGGGCTCAGCCAATTGCCCCGTGGTGGTGAATACCGATGCGCTCAATAGCCTCAAATCCGAACACAAAGAGGCACTCCTCGGTTCAATCGAGGAAGCAATGGCTTACTACGTGAGCAATTACGACAACAATACCACCGGGAAATATGAACAGGCGGTTAAGGAACAGGGTTTGACAATGGTCACCTTCTCCCCGGAACAGACCGCAGAGTTGAATAAACTGGCTGAATCGGTGAGACAGGAGTGGATCAAGAAAAACAGCAAGGACTTCGATGCCCAGGCACTGTTTGACTTCACCCTTGCGCAGTTCACCAAGTAATCCGGAATAGGGAGCATAGCCACTTCCCACCTCACCCCTGGGCAGTGGCTATGCATTGGTAAACCGACAACGTTCAGACGTCAGCGAGGCTCCCCATGTCTAGTTCAACAACCATTATCGAAGACGATTCACGGTTAAGTTTCGCAGACCGCATCTTTTTCAGGTTTGAGTCCATCCTCAATCTCGCAGGAGGATTGGTCATCTTTCTTCTTGTTCTCCTCGCTACCACGAATGTATTGGGACGCTGGATGTTTTCACTGCCGATTGATGGCTATGTGGACTGGGTGGAACAGGCCATGGCATTTCTCGCTTTTCTTGGTATCGCCTATACCAAGCGCCTGGGTGGTCATATCCGAATGGATATTCTGATCAGTCACCTGAGAGGTCGTGTGCTCTGGGCTATGGAGTTGATTGCAGTCTGCCTGATGCTGATGGTAACCACCGTCCTGGTCTATGGATCCTATCTTCACTTCTGGCGCGCCTATAGCATCGGTGATTCATCGCTGGATATAAACCTGCCCACATGGCCAGCCAAGCTGGTTGTCCCTTTTGCATTAACGGTGCTTGCCCTGAGGCTGATATTGCAGATCTGGGGTTATCTGCGGGCCGTGAAGGAGGGTGGAAACCAACCTGTCGCTGTGCCTTTGATCGAGAGTGCTGCCGATGTCGCTGCCAAAGAAGCTGAGACTGTCCTCGATATCAGTAATAAGGACGAAACGAAATGATGGGTATCTTCGAAACCATGGGCAGCATGGAACCCATTCATATCGGACTTTGGGTAACCGGTGCAATGCTGGTGTTTGTCATCATCGGTGTCAGGGTTGCCTTCGCTGCGGCAATGGCAGGGTTTCTCGGTCTACTGTGGATATTTTCCGCCAAACTGGGCTTTGAAAAGGGTTTTGGGGTGGCGATGAAAATGGCAGGCACCATACCTCATTCCAAGGTATCCACCCTGGCACTGTCACTTATTCCCACCTTCATTCTAATCGGCTTTCTTGCCTATCATGCCGGCCTGACAAGGGCACTGTTCGAAGCTGCAAAGCGCTGGCTTGGGTGGTTGCCAGGCGGTATGGGGGTTGCAACGGTATTTTCAACTGCCGGCTTTGCCGCTGTATCCGGTGCCTCTGTTGCCACTTCCGCGGTGTTTGCCCGCATCGCGGTACCGGAGATGCTAAAGCTGGGTTACGACAAACGTTTTGCCGCTGGTGTGGTGGCAGCGGGTGGCACACTGGCCTCGCTGATTCCACCCTCTGCCATTCTAGTTATCTACGCCATTATCGTCGAACAGGATGTGGGTGCACTGCTGATGGCCGGTTTCCTGCCAGGCGCGGTATCCGCTGTGATATACGGCGGCCTGGTTATTCTGCTGGCCAAGACCCGTAAAGATTTTGGTCCACCGATCACAGGTTACAGTTGGAAGCAGCGTTTTGAATCCCTGCCGGAGACGCTGCCTATCTTCTTTGTTATCGCCATCATTATTGTCTGCATTTACGGTGGTGTCGGCACACCGACAGAAGCGGGATCGCTGGGTGCCTTTGTCATACTCTGCATGGCGGTCTATAAGGGTATGCGCTGGAAAGCGTTGAAAAAATCACTCATGGAGACCGCCAAGCTGACGGTGATGATCTTCACCATTATCTGGGGTGTTCTCCTATATGTACGTTTTCTGGGATTTGCCGATCTGCCCAGTGCCTTCTCGGACTGGATCGTCAGCCTGGATCAAAGTCCCATGCTGACCCTGCTGTTCATTCTCTGTGCCTACGCTGTTCTCGGCATGTTCATGGATGCCATCGGCATGTTGTTGCTTACACTCCCCGTGGTCTACCCGGCAGTTATCGCACTCAACGGAGGGGAGGGCGTAACAGCTGCCGAATCTGCCTTCGGTGTTTCGGATGTTGGATGTTCAATCTGGTTCGGCATTATCGTGGTGAAGATGGCAGAGCTCTGCCTGATAACGCCGCCCATTGGACTCAACTGCTTTGTCGTGGCAGGTGTACGGCCGGAATGCACGGTGCAGGATGTATTTCGTGGTTGCACGCCATTTTTCATAGCCGATGTCATCACAATAGCTGTACTGATTTCACTGCCCAGTATCGTCTTGTGGTTACCAGGGTTGATTGGATACGCATGACAGGTAGATGAAAGCTTGGTGCGTTAGTTTATTTATGGTTCCTACTTCAATTTTATGATTAACAGAGCTATCTCATGAGTGCTGAACTACTTAAGAGGCAACGGTTTTCCGGATTAAGCGCAGTCAATGCAGAATACATTGACCAGTTATACGAAGCATTCAAATGTAATCCTTCCAGCGTTTCATCGGAGTGGCGGCACTATTTCTACGGCTTCGAACATGCCAATGGCGATGAGGTGTCCCCAGGTACCGCTATTCCATCGACCAGCAAGGTGATCACCCCCGAGAGTGATCCGTTCGGTGCCGCGGAACGCCTGATCACGGCTTTTCGCATGATGGGACATTTGGGGGCAGAGATCGATCCGCTGCAGATGGATGAGCAACAGCAGCCTGTTGAACTGGACCCTGGGTACTATGGTTTGGATGAAACGGCTCTGGAGACACCGATCTCCCATGTCACCATCGATCCAAATGATTCGCACCCCATCGGTGAGATTGCCGACATTCTCAAACGGGTCTATTGCGGCAGTCTCGCCACCGAGTACATGCATATCACCGCTGCTGACCATCGCCGCTGGCTGGAGCAGCGACTCGAGTCCACTCATGGAGACTGGCATGGTCAGCACAGTGAGCAGGTGCGGCGGGATATTCTGGCCGATCTGACCGCAGCCGAAGGTCTGGAACACTACCTCCACCGCCGCTACGTGGGACAGAAGCGCTTCTCCCTCGAAGGAGGCGATTCACTCATCCCCCTGCTGGACGAGGTGGTTCAGGGCGGCGGGCAGCGAGGCGTTACCGACATCGTCATCGGAATGGCCCACCGGGGACGCCTCAATGTGCTGGTCAACCTTATGGGTAAAGCCCCTCAGGAGTTGTTTGACGAGTTCGAGGGAGAGTTGAAAGAGGAGACGGACGCCGGCTCCGGTGATGTCAAATACCACCAGGGGTTCTATTCCGATATCCAGACACCGGGCGGCCCGGTGCACCTCTCGCTGGCCTTTAACCCCTCTCACCTGGAGATCGTTTCGCCGGTAGTGGAGGGTGGTGTAAGGGCACGCCAGGACCGATATGGGGAGGAGGGCAGGAAGAAGGTGCTACCGGTACTGATCCATGGCGATGCGGCATTCATCGGTCAGGGGGTTACCACCGAGACCCTCAATCTCTCCAAAACCCACGGCTACCGTACCGGCGGTACACTGCATGTGGTGATTAACAACCAGATCGGCTTTACCACCAGTCATCCCCATGAAGCGCGCTCCACGCACTACTGCACCGAGGTGGCCAAGCTGATCCAGGCGCCGATCTTCCACGTTAATGCCAACGACCCCGATGCCGTGGTCTTTGTCACTCAGCTTGCACTGGATTATCGCAACACCTTTCACAATGACGTGGTGATCGATTTGGTCTGCTATCGTCGCCAGGGCCATAACGAGGCGGACGAACCAATGGTGACCCAACCCGGCATGTACAAGCGGATCAGGGAAATTGAAACCACCCGCGCCATCTATGCCCGCCGCCTGGTCAAGCAAGGTGTAATCAAACCCGGTGAAGCAGAGGAAATGGCCGATCGCTACAATGTTCTCATGGAGCATGGCCGGGTGATGGTCAGTGAGTTTCTGGAGGGTTCTTCCAGTGGCTACCGCACCACCAACTGGCACAGGTTTCTTGCAGCGCGCCCTGGTATAGCTCCAGAGACGTCTATACCAGGGGACTTGATACAAAGCCTGGGTCACAAAACCTTGGCAGTACCAGAAGGGTTTATGCTCCATACCGTTGTGAAACGGGTAATGAACAATCGCCGCGCCATGCTCGATGAAGGAAAACCATTGGACTGGGGTATGGCTGAAACCCTTGCTTATGCCTCCCTGCTTCATGAAGGTGCTGATATCAGGTTGTCGGGCCAGGACTCCGGCCGCGGGACATTCGCCCATCGTCATGCCGTTCTGCACAACCAGGAGAATGATGAGCGCCATATACCGCTGCAGCATATAGCGGACGACCCTCATAGCTTCGATGTCATCAACTCTGTGTTGTCAGAGTTGGCCGTGCTGGCATTCGAGTACGGTTATGCAACATCCAGCCCCAACACCCTGGTAATCTGGGAAGCCCAGTTCGGGGATTTCGCCAACTGCGCCCAGGTGGTCATAGACCAATTCATCTCCAGTGGTTACCTGAAATGGGGGCGGATTTGCCAGCTCACAATGTTTCTCCCCCACGGTTTCGAAGGGCAGGGGCCCGAACACTCATCTGCCCGCCTTGAGCGCTTCCTGCAACTCTGTGCAGAGCTGAACATGCGGGTTTGGAACCCAACCACGCCAGCTCAGCTTTTCCATCTTCTGAGAGACCAGTACAAGCGGGATTTCAGACGTCCCCTTGTTGTGATGACACCTAAAAGCCTTCTGCGTCATCCCATGTCCACCTCGTCGCTTGAAGAGCTCACCAAGGGAAAAATGCAGCTCATCATCCCGGAAATTGACGAGATTCCAAGCCAAAGTGTAAGACGAGTTGTGCTGTGTAGCGGAAAAGTCTACTTTGACCTGCTCGCCTCGCGCAGGGAGCGTGGCATTGACGATATTGCACTGCTTAGAGTGGAGCAGCTCTATCCGTTTCCCAGAAGAACCCTAAAGGCGTTTCTGGAGAATTACGAGGGTTTGAAAGAAGTTGTGTGGTGCCAGGAGGAACCCCGTAACCAGGGCGCCTGGTACCAGATCCAGCACCATCTGCGGTTCAGCAAACCCAAAGGGGTATCGCTGGGTTACTCAGGACGCTCACCTTCAGCATCACCCGCTTGCGGCAACAGTAAAATGCATGCAGATCAGCAACGAAGTCTTGTGGAAAGGGCGTTATCTGAACAGCCTGTGGATGACCCTGGAGAGCGTTTGGGCGATAGGGATATTCATTAATGCAAACAATATCCCCTACCAGAGAGGCCCTGGGTCAGAAATGGCGACGTTCCAAGGCGGAATATTCTATATAAACAATAAGATATACGTTCTTGATTCGATGTGGAACGGTCAGGTTGTTTCTCTGCTACAATCGAATGGAACTTTCTGCAGGGTGTTTCAACTAACAGGATATGGTTCGACACTCTCCAACCCCGACTATACATGAGCGGAATAGCTGTCCAATTCGTCACCCGATATGAATAGAGAACTGAGAAAACAGATAAGTTATCTGCTGGTAATAATGGTGACATTATTGCCATTCGCATCTGTTTACAGCATCTCTATTCACGATATGAATGACAGCAACATGGCGATGCACGATATGTCCATGGTGATGGACTGTGAACATATGGATTGCGCAGAGTGTCAGAAGCATACTGACGATAATAGTTGTGTTGATGGCAAATGCTGCAGTGATCACTGTGATGCCACTTTCAGTGCTCAACTCTGTTTAAGCAGTGAAATAATCCACGATTCTTCCACTGTAAGAATCTACTCCTCTCATACTTCATCTCCACTGCCTGACCCTCTTGTTTTTTCCTTTCTCAGGCCTCCTCTAACGATCTCCTGAAACCATAGGCTCTCCGCAATAGTGCTATTGCGGTGGTTTATATAGGCGTTTCGCCTTAGTTGGAGATTGTATTTTGAAATACCGTATTGCTGTTATGGGGTTACTCCCCCTGATTCTTGCTGCATGCTCATCCGCAGAGTCAGCACCTTTAATATCTGCCCAGATAAAGCCGGCGTTTTCGGTTACAGAGCAACAATCACCCAAGCGTTGGTATCAGTTTCAGCTTGCTGATCAAGGGGCCAGGATCTTTCAGCAGAACTGCGCCGTATGCCATGGAAAGAGAGGTGAGGGTGCTGCCAACTGGCAGAAGGTTGGTCCCGACGGGAAATATCCGGCCCCACCGCTCAATGGAACAGGCCACGCCTGGCATCATCAAATACCAATCTTGAGAAGGGCAATCAAAGAAGGAGGGCAGGCCTATGGCGGGAAAATGCCCGCCTTTGAGGAAAAACTCTCAACGAAACAAATAGATTCGGTTATCGCCTGGTTCCAGTCGCTATGGAGCGATGAAATCTATGCAAAATGGAGTGGTCAGGGAGTAGCCGAAATTGAGCAGCCTCAAATCATTCAAGAGATATTGGGTGGCATCTAAAGCCATTCAAACAAACTGTACAAATCACAGAATGGAGTCAATTCAATATGAAAAAAAGATCATCACAATCCACTGCAGCAAATATAAACAAAAGCCAAATGGTTATCGGGCTTGCATTAGTCGTACTCTTATTGATTGGAGGCCTGGGCCTGCTTTCAGCACAACAGAGTTCCAGTAGCACTGATCACAATATCGTTGTGTATAAAAGTCCAACCTGTGGCTGCTGTAAAGAGTGGGTCAAGCACCTCAAAAACAATGGCTTTTCAGTGGAAGTACACAATCAGCAGAATGTAGCACCTATTAAAAGAGAGCTTGGCGTTCCCGCCAGACTTCAATCCTGTCACACAGCCAAAGTGGGTGATTATGTTATCGAAGGTCATGTGCCTGCAGACCTGATAAGCAAACTACTGGTTGAAAAGCCCAAGATCAAAGGATTGGCTGTACCTGGCATGCCAATGGGTTCCCCTGGAATGGAAGGTTCTCGAAAAGATGACTACGACATTGTGACCTTTAGTGAAAATGGCAGAACATCAATCTATGCAAGCCGCTAAAGCCAGAGGAAATTCGATGAAAAACACGAAAAAACTGTTGGCTGTACTCCTTATTCTCTCGACCATGGTAGTTGCCGTTTCTGCACATACGCCGCCAAAGGGGGCAAGAGTCTTCTTTATAGGTCTCGAAGATGGCGCAGTGGTAGAGAGCCCCGTTAAAGTGAAGTTTGGGATTCAGGGCTTTGGAATCACGCCGGCAGGTAGTGTTGGCAAAGTACGCCATACAGCCGGACACCATCATCTTCTGTTGGATCTGCCGTCTCTGCCAAACCTGGAGGAGGCAATCCCCAGAGACGAACATCATCTTCATTATGACCGCGGAGAAACAGAAACTGTTCTGGAGTTGAAACCAGGAGAACATACCCTGCAACTACTTCTGGGTGATGAAGACCATGAGCCTCAAGACCCGCCGCTTTACTCCAAGCAGATCACAATCACTGTGAAATAAAAGAATGAATTACGATCTGAAGGGAAGCAGGGCGCTATGTCTATAGCTGAAGGGTTAATAACTGGACCACCAAAAATATTTACGATAATCGATAGTGATTAGTTCCAACTATAAAAGAGAAAAGCGACCTAACTTCCTTTAGTTGTTGAGTTGTCAAAACAACGAACTGACTGTTCTGGCTTGAGTACCTGCAGTGCCTCCTTCGTAATCACTGACCAGGAATAGTGGCGTCCCATCCTTGCCGACCCAGCAGAGCGGGATATGACCTTTGGCTGCGCTGTTCTGGGTTGGGATTCCGTTCAGCTCCAGAGCGCCGGCAAATTTGGGGTGCCAGATTGGCCTTGCACCTACATGAGAGGCTGCGACAATCTGCTGGGTGTAGATCATGCCCTCGTTGCTTGGAACGAAGTCCTTGATCTTTCTACCGATCAGCTGGTCACTGGTGCGTCCAAGCGTGTGATCGACGTCGTTACCAGCGCTGATGGCGACCGCTTCGTTATGCTTCAACAAGTTTCTGCTGGGAGCTGAGGTGTCCCTGATCGGCTGCCAGACGGAAGATTTATTGAGCTGGCCCAGGATGCAGCTTTCGATCTCCTCGGGAATTCGGTGCTCGCCGTACTTGATCCAGAGCCAGTCGCACCAAATCTTTTCAGCCATCAGTTGTGCGTGCTGTGTTTTGATATCGCCACCGCTTAGCCATTTATGGACAGTAACCAAGCTGACATCAACAATGGATGACACTTTCTGACGAGTCATTTTGTTACGCTTCATGATGAAACGCATGCGGTCTTTAAATTCTCTCATGACACCCCCTAATCACACCCTTAGTGCTTCTGGAGCTCGTTGTTATTGTTGTTGCGCGTTAAAAACTTGAGCGAGAAGGAAAGAATAAATGCATATTTCATCAATGGTGATATTAACGAATGAATGGCAATCGAATGTATGTTTGATGATTGGAAGAGTTTCTCATGATCAGCCTGGGGTTGTTTGGTTGTAGCCGTAAAAATAGATGTCATTTATCTCTTAGTGATATTAAAACTAATAATTCAGTGTGCCGGAAATGTTTAGATGAAGAGCCTTATGGTTTGATTTTTATATACAAGCACGAGAGTCAGTTTAAGGTTGAAGCCGTGGAGTGCTTTAAAGATGATCACATACAAGTTTCCGAATTTAAATTTTTAGAGTACAAGAATGGTATCGGTTACGTGCCTTATGAAGTTGATTATGATTAGAATAATTTGTTCTGGATTAATTAATGAGCACTAAACGGAGATGCTCAAGAGCTATAGGCGAGACACGAAAGCCTATTGATAATCAGAAAAAGTCGACACTTTTATCTATAGTGATGATCGATGCTGGATCGTGTCTGTTGAGATATGAAGCGAAACGCGCAATAGATCGACTACATGTGTGCTACGAATGTTCCGACAGACTGAGAACTAACCACCAATCATAAATAATCCCGTCTTGTGTCAGGATAAGGATGGAGTGCGCCTAACAGCGCATGCACATTTCTAGCAACTGTGACAGTCCCAGCGGAAGTCATGGAACGTGCTGCCCATATAACACAGGTACTCAAGCAGACACAGAACCAGAAGTGGCGTTGTATTCTGACGCTCCATTATCTGAAGAGACAGTGGAGTAGGGGGAGGGGGGCGAACGGCAGACGAACAGAATTTGATGCGGCTCGTCAAGGATGGCGCTTACTCGGAGCGGCTGATAACCAACTCAGCCAGGGTTCTGGACTTGAATTCTCGCCGGTACAACACCCAGACAATCCCAGTACTCAGGACTATGAACAACCATGGATTGATAAACCACCCCAGCACAGCCATGCTGAAATAGTAGCTTCGCAGGCCTGAATTGAAGTTATTGGCTGCCAGCGACATCATGTTGGCGATTCGTATAGCGTGAGCCTGTCGCGCCGAATCCACCATCTGCTCAGACGGCATCGGGGTGCTGCCCAGCATCACCGATGTGAAGCCATATTGACGCAAACCCCAGGTGAATTTAAAGAAAGCGTAGATAAACACAGCAATAAGCAACAGCAGCTTCATTTCCCACTCAGCCGTTGTAGCCTGGCTTGCGAAGGGGATATCAGAGATTATATCAATCGCCTTCTCGGTCGACCCCAGCACAGTGATAAGACCCGCAAGTATGAGCAGGGTGGTAGAGGCAAAAAATGCCACACCACGCTCCAGTGTCGATATCACCGTAGTGTCAGCAATCCGGACGTCACGTACCAGCATCCGTTCCATCCATTCAACACGATACCTGTGCATCACGCTGGAAAGACTGTGAGTGGACCGGGCAACCCTGCGGGCATATTCGGTATAGCCCACAAAACAGAGCAGGAACCAGGACACGGCCAGCAGATTGCTAAAATTTCCCTCTATGAAGCTTTGCATTTCTGACATTAAAGAAGAGTACCTGTCCCGGGTGTGAAAATTCAAACCGGCAATCTAACAGAGAACCGGGTAAATGAGTATCAGGCCAAATCGAAAGAGTAAGGCCGAGCCGATAGGGGGCTTGCTGGATAGCTGAGCTCAATTCAAGACACATACATTTCCGTATATTTCATATTTAACATAATATATATTATGCGCTCTTTATATGCACCGGATCTCCAGAATACGGAATTCACTCTCTCGTAAAATCCAAGCCCTTTGAGCCCTACTTATCTCCTGCACAAGATGCATCGGGCCTTGACGAGTCATACCAATTCACTTTTCGTGTCAGCAACATCACAGCACCCAGTATCACAAACAGGCCTATAGAGCCTGCAAGCAGTGAGTACTCCTGCTCTTGTAAAAGCGCAAACAGGTAAAGGTATAGCGCTGCCATGCCACTACCTACCAACAAGGCTCTCCCGGTTTTGCGTAAAACATTTCGCGCATATGCCGTTACAAGCCCCACAACCATGGACGCAGCAGTAAAATAGGCTGCAAGGAAGCCAACATGCTCAGCCAGTGAGAGCAACAAAAGATAGAACATGCAGACAGCTGATCCAACCAGAAGGTATTGCAATGGGTGGATGCGAACACCGCTCAATATTTCAAACAGCCAGAACCCGATAAAAGTGAGCCCGATAAATATCAGCTCATACTTGATACTGCGTTCGGTTTTTCCGTAGGTATCCAATGGCAAGGCCAGGCGCACACCCACGCCCGATGTATCGATTTTCCTTTGCTGTTCGCTGTTGCCTTTAAACCAGCTCTGGGGATAGCTTCGCCCGAGATACGGAATCTCCCAGGATGCACTGAAGCCCTCATTATTCATAACGCGCTGGGTGGGCAACCAGTTTCCCTGAAAGCTCGGGTCCACCCAGTCAGATTCCATGCGAATTGAGCTGCGGCGTCCCACGGGCGCAACGTAAAAGCCATCACTTCCGCCTAATTCAAAGTTCAGTTTGTATGTGAATTTTCCCCCAACTGAATCAGATTTCATGCTCAGGGGCACATGGAAACCGTTTCTCCCTGCCAACCCCTCACCGGCTCCCGCTTCCAGGGTCCGGGGCTCATCCCCAAGAATCAGTGTTGATTCGCCGCTTACAGATTTCGGATCGGATACAACCAGCACGAATTGCGCCTGATCCCACAACAGTTTCCTGGTGCCGGCAGCCTGTATCATCTTTTCCGTGTCGAAATGTCCACTCATATCAATCTGGGCGCGATACAGGGGAATACCATAGATACCCCGATGCCTGATCTCACTATCAATCTTTACATCGGCATTCAAATTGTCAGGCAGAAAAGTAGCGTATGCCCTCCTCTGTTCAAGTTTCCAGGATGTATTGTCCTTGCGCTCCACCTCCTCCAGGAACGGTACGATAATCTGAGGCCCCTGCAGAACCTGCGTTCCGCCCCATTTTCGAGTGACTTCGGCAATCGCATTATCTCTTGTATACCTGCGTTCGCTTACCAGCCCATCGATCTGAAAAATCGGAATCTGCAACAGGAGAACAAGCAGTATGATTCCAAGTATCCGTATAAATGGGTGATTATTCTGAATCAGTTTTGACTTCATCTCTGCGCCGGTCATTTCAATACTCCCTATCTGCTTTAGGGAACCATTTGATATAAGAAATCTGCCAATCGAGTAGAGAAAATGTGGCAATATTGTGGCAACTTGGTCTTTATGGCCTTTCACCACAGAAACCACTCTGCACAGAACGGAATCCGCTGTATGCCTTCACAATTCAAACTCAACGAAGATGTCATCTATCTCAACCATGCAGCGGTGTCCCCCTGGCCGGTTAAAACAGCCGATGTGGTCAAAGCCTTTGCGCATGAGAACCAGGTACAGGGTTCGAAAAATTATCTGCAATGGATGAAAACAGAATCTCAATTACGATCGAGACTCGCCTCTCTGATCAATGCCCGCTCGGCTGATGAGATCTCTCTTTTAAAGAGCACCTCTGAGGCACTCTCTACTGTGGCTTACGGTCTTGAGTGGAAAGCTGGTGACAACGTCGTACTTTTCAAACAGGAGTTCCCTTCAAACCGAATTGTCTGGGAATCACTGAAATCACGTGGTGTAGAGGTGCGCGAGCTTGAAATCCACGGTACTCAGTCCCCGGAGGATGCGCTGATTTCAAGCTGTGACGCCCGCACACGGCTTGTTACTGTCAGTTCAGTGCAGTATGCCGATGGATTCAGAGCCGACCTGAATAAACTCGGCTCTTACTGCAGAGATAACGATATTCTGTTTTGTGTGGATGCCATACAGAGCCTTGGCGCCCTGCATTTCGATGCCCAGGCCTGCCATGCCGATTTCGTGATGGCGGACGGCCACAAATGGATGATGGGCCCCGAAGGACTCGCACTCTTCTACGTGCGAGAAGAGATACGCGATCAATTGACGCTCAACCAGTACGGCTGGCACATGGTGGCAAACCCTGGCCACTTCGATACCCCCGACTGGGAGGTTTCACCAACCGGTACGCGATTTGAATGCGGCAGTCCCAACATGCTGGCAATTCATGCGCTCAATGCCAGCCTCGGACTGATTGAAGAGATGGGTATTAATGAGATCGAGACCCTGGTGCTTTCCAATACACAATATCTTATGGAGTTGATTCTGAGCGAGCCGAAGCTGACCTTGATATCTGATACCGATATGGTACGCAGATCAGGCATAGTCACCTTCAAAGTGAATAATGCCGACAGTACGAAGATTTACGAAAACCTGATGTCAAAGAGTGTTATCTGCGCCGCCAGGGGTGGTGGAATTCGCTTCTCTCCGCACTTTTACAACACCAATAATGAACTGGAAAAAGCCGTCGAAGCATCCTTGAACGCATCTCCATAAAACATTAAATAACATGCGTAAGATATTGTATATATTACGTAATTAATTGTTTTATCATACTTGTTGCAATCTTATTCCTGATCAGCTCGGGTAAAAAAGTCGCCGATGGAGAACTGGAGCGCAAAAGCGGCCAGGGCTTCTATAGTTACAGTAAGTAATAAAGGGGGGTGATAAAGATGAACAAAACAACAGACATCATTCCCCTGGATCTGGTCAGGACGCTCCCCGGCGCGTTCCGTGAACGGGTGCATCGAACCCCTGATGCCACGGCCTATATTCAGTACGACAGTAAGCACAGCTCCTGGAACCACTACAGCTGGCAGCAAACCGCCGACAACACCGCCCGGTTTCAAGCGGCCATGCGCAATGAAGGTCTGCAACCCGGAGATCGTGTCTCCATCATGGCAGGCAACAGCAGCGAGTGGGTCATGTTCGACCAGGCTGCACTGGGCCTTGGACTGGTCACTGTTCCGCTCTACACCAATGACCGCCCCGAGAACGTGGGTTATATCCTGGAGGATGCCGGGGTCATCCTGCTGATGATCGAGGGCTCTGAGCAGTGGCATCTGCTCTGTGATGTCATCAAACCCCAACTCAACAATCTCAAGCGCATCGTCTCCTTCGAGCACATCGAAGAGTCAACAGAGCTTCCCCTGCTCGCCCTGGAATACTGGCTGACCGATGAACATTGCGAACTTCAGGCGCTGGAGGGCGATCCAGAAGAGCTGGCCACGATCGTCTACACCTCCGGCACCACCGGGCAACCCAAGGGGGTCATGCTTAGCCACACAAACATTCTCTGGGATGCAGCGGCCGGTCTCAGCATGATCGATGTCTATCCCGACGACCTGGCCCTCTCCTTCCTGCCCCTCTCACACACCCTGGAACGTACCGCGGGGTACTACCTGATGATCCTGGCTGGGGGATGTGTCGCCTTCAACCGCTCCATACCCCAGTTGGGTGAAGACCTGCAGGAGATAAAACCGACCATTCTGATATCAGTGCCGCGCATCTTCGAGCGCGTCTATGCAAAGATCAAGGCAAAGCTGGAGAACGATCCCGCACCGGTGCGCTTGTTGTTTAACACAGCAACAAGTGTCGGCTGGGACCACTTTGAATATCAACAGGGGCGTA
This sequence comes from Sedimenticolaceae bacterium, assembly GCA_965224515.1. Classification (GTDB taxonomy): domain Bacteria; phylum Pseudomonadota; class Gammaproteobacteria; order Chromatiales; family Chromatiaceae; genus Sedimenticola_A. Next base: position 3,160,884 of record OZ245051.1, on the reverse strand, counting down.
TATCCTGGTCACCGAAACTACTGTTCTGGCCGCTTCTGAAAAAACTGGTTGCCTCCAAGGTACAGGCCAAGCTTGGCGGGCGCCTGCGTTTTGCCATCAGCGGCGGTGCGGCACTCACCCCGGATATCGCCCGGCTCTTCATCGGCCTGGGCATACCTATTCAACAGGGTTACGGCCTGACGGAGTTCAGCCCGGTCATCAGCGTCAACAAGCTGGATGACAATCTGCCCTTCAGTGTCGGCACTCCGTTGACCGGTGTCGAGACCGCCATAGGGGAACAGGACGAACTGTTGGTGCGCGGACCTGCGCTGATGCTCGGCTATTGGAACAATCCCCAGGAGACCCAGCGTGTCATCGACGAGCAGGGATGGCTGCATACCGGGGACCAGGCCAGGATAGAGGATCGACATATCTTCATTACAGGCAGGCTCAAGGAGATCATCGTCATGGCCAATGGTGAGAAGGTATCCCCGGCAGACATGGAGATGGCCATCGCCCTCGACAGCCTGTTTGAACAGGTACTGGTGGTTGGCGAAGGCAAACCCTATCTATCCGCCCTGGTGGTACCCAACCCGGATGAACTCTCACACTTCTGTCACGAGAATGGCCTGTCTGACGACCCCGCTGTCTGCGCCATAAACAAGGAATTTCATCACGCAGTGCTGGAGCGCATGCGCAGACTGCTGCACGCATTCCCCGGCTACGCCGAAATCCGCAAGGTGGCGGTGGTGCAGGAGCCCTGGAGCATTGAGAACGAGATGATGACACCGACAATGAAGCTGAAGCGCAACAAGGTGATCAACCGGTACAGTGACATCATTACCAAGCTCTATGCTGGGCATTGAGGGACAAACAATTTGAGACGAGAGATTATGCCACCATTCGTACAAAGCCGGGATAACCAACATCTCCAAACCCGATCCCGGTATACGCCAGCGAGCCATCCGTATTCCGGCCATGCCGGCGGATTCCAGGGGGAACGAGGTCTGGTGGCTATTTTTTCGTATTCAGTAACCGAGGCGAAGTGGCTACTTATCCGCCTTGGGAGTGTAAATACACTCAATTAAGCGGCTCACCTGTCGTTTACAGCAGCCATTGCCATCAGTGGCAAAGGTCTCTTCCCTGACCTGCTCCAAGGTTGTGGCCCCATTCGCAATGGCATTGATGACGTCCATTTTGACAACTTCATTGCAGACACACAGGTTTCTATCCAGATCATGCTTTAGAATTGGCGGAAGTTTATCCAGGGGGTTTGACACAATTTCAATTCTCTTGTTCTTGCCTGCCATCCATTTTACACATAAAGCCCGTTTAACAGACACACTCTAGGGTGTTCGAGCGAGGAACGAGTGCTGTTGTACTATCTGTTAAGTGCTTATAAAGCTTGATAGAAACCGCGGTCTAGCCCCAAATGTTGAACTGGATTACCTGTTATTTTGTCAGTTTATGGCCCTTCAAGCAGGGGCGCTTTTCCGTTAACCTCAGGTCAATCCTATTGATGTAAACGGAAATGATTATGAGTGAAACCCCCTCCTCCAAACCCAATCCCAATCCCGGTGAACGCCAGTTGGCCATTCGTGTTCTGGCCATGCCTGCGGATACCAATCCGGCCGGCGATATCTTCGGCGGCTGGATCATGTCCCAGGCGGATGTGGCGGGCAGCATCATTGCTGTTCAGGTAGCCCAGGGTCGGGTGGTGACCGTGGCGGTGAACGAGTTCCAGTTTATTGCCCCGGCCTACGTGGGAGACCTGGTCTCCTGCTATGCGGAGGTGGAGCGGCGCGGACGCACCTCGATCCGCTCCAAGGTTGAGGTCTACGCACAGCGGGATCGTGACCCAGGCTCTGATCATTTGATTGCCGAGGCGTCGATCACCTACGTGGCGGTGGATGAAAACTCGAAACCGAGAGTGCTACCTGAGCTAAAATAGGGATATTCGTCACCATAAAGAGTCAAATATAACAACTATCAGGTGGGAGGAAGGCCATGTTCGAAGCGGCAAAACTGGGACGCAAGGTCAGTAAGAGCTCGTACAAGGAACAGGTACCGGAGCTACGGGCCCAACTGCTTGAAGTACAACGTGATCTGCAGGGCAGCGACACCCCCGTAATCATTATAATTTCCGGTGTTGAGGGTGCCGGCAAGGGCGAAGTGGTAAACCGCCTTAATGAGTGGCTGGATACCCGCGGCATGCAGACCTTCGCCTTCTGGGACCAGAGTGACGAAGAGCATGAACGACCGCGCTACTGGAAATTCTGGCGCTCCCTGGCACCTCGCGGCGAGATGTCCATTCTCTTCGGTGCCTGGTACATGGACCCCATCATGCACCGCATGAACAACAACTGCAGCGATGCTGACATGGACGCCGAGCTCAACCGCATTGCAGACTTTGAGCGCATGCTGACTGAAGATGGGGCCCTGATCATCAAGTTCTGGTTCCACCTGCCAAAGAATGAGCAGAAAAGCCGCCTGAAGAGTCTTGAACGTGATGACAAGAGCCGCTGGAAGATGAACCCGAAGAAGGGGAAGTTTTCTGAGCATTACGAGCAGTTCGAACGTATTTCAGAGCGCATTATCCGCCATACGGACTCAGGTATTGCCCCCTGGTACCTGATCGAGGCCACTGACCAGCGCTATCGCGACCTGACCGTTGGGCGTACCCTGCTCCAGTCAATCCGCAGCCGCCTTGAATCCCCCTACGTCTCCAGTGTCAGCAGTGTATCCCATGCGCCAAGCCTTCCCAATGATGCGGAGGCCATGGTTACCGTTCTCGATCACGTGGACCTTACGCAATCCCTGGAGAAAAAGATCTACAAGGCTGAGCTTGAGAGGCTACAGGGTGAACTGAACAAACTGGCCTGGAGCGCCTATCAGAAGAAGCGCTCCTGCGTACTGGTGTTTGAAGGTGCAGATGCCGGTGGCAAGGGCGGTGCCATACGCCGGGTCACCAACGCCATTGATTCGCGCCTTTACCGCACCATTCAGGTTGCAGCGCCCACGGATGAAGAGAAGGCTCACCACTACCTCTGGCGTTTCTGGCGCCATATTCCCCGCAGTGGCCGGTTGTCGGTCTATGACCGCTCCTGGTACGGCCGGGTACTCGTCGAACGGGTTGAGGGCTTTGCCACCGAGAACGAGTGGCGACGCTCATACTCGGAAATCAACGAATTCGAAGAACAGCTGGTGGAGAATGGAATCATCCTTCTCAAGTTCTGGCTCCATATCAGCCCTGATGAACAGCTTCGTCGTTTCAAGGAGCGTGAAGAGGTCGCCTACAAGCAGCATAAGATTACTGATGAAGACTGGCGGAACCGCGAAAAGTCGGCTGAGTACAAATACGCCGTCAACGAGATGGTGATCCGCACCAGCACAGAGTATGCCCCCTGGTACCTGATACCCGGCGACAACAAGCCGTTTGCCCGCATCGAGGTGCTGAAGACGGTCTGCGAGCGCTTCAGCGAGGCGCTGGATGATGAAAGGCCGGTCAATCCCTCACCCTGTAAGTCTGCCCACTCGGTCTCTCTGATTCTGGAGAAGAGATCGAAACAGGATAAGAAAAAGAACACGGAAAACCAGGATTCGGAACAGAACTCAAAGAAAAAGAATCAGGATTGATCAAGCCTTGCAAGATTGTTCACTGATAATCTGAAGGCGCTCAGGCGTTATCAAGAGATGTTGCACTTCTGGTCCGCCAGGAGTTGTTCCTTATGGTCGCCAGACTATAAAACCTGAGCGGTATCAGGAGAATGATGTGCACCAGGGCATAAACGGGGGTTAACAGAAACACCCACTTTTGCTCCCTTATGGTTTGAATATTTCGTATATAGGCCATTAGGGAGATGTAAGAGAGGTAATAGATACTCAACAGCTTACCTCCGGCGAGGGGCGCTATAACCAGTGCCACCAAAATCAACAGCCCGAAGATCAACCATAGCCCCATTTCGGAGAGTGTCAGCCACCAGGCCACTTTTTTCGAGCTGAAATGAGAGAGTACATAAAGGGATTCCCGGAAAAAAGACTGGTTCCACCTGATCTGCTGTTGCAGGAATTTACCAACGGTTTTTGGAACGGCGGTCTGTGCTTTCGAGCTGAGCTGGATCACCGACTTGCCTTGACCAAGGCAGTAGTTTGTCAGCCTTCTGTCGTCCCCCGCCTTGACCTCCACACCTAAAAAGCGCTGGTTCAGGTAGCGGTGTAAATTCTGCCGTATGACCTCTGCACGATAGAACGACAGCACACCGGTTGCGCACAAGACAGATCCGAATACGCTATAGGCGGACCGCTCATGTTGAAATGCGTTCTGGTAGCGGAGATCTATCAGCCTGGTGAGGATATTATCATTTCGGTTCAATGCCCTGATATTTGCAGTAACGACCTTTACTGCAGGATCGGAGAAGGCCTTTAGACCCTCTGCCACCGCATCCATGTCCAGAACCGTATCGGAATCGCAGGTTAAGAAGATATCGGCTGTAGACTGCCGGAAAGCCTCAGCCTGTGCGTGTCGTTTGCCCCGGTTTTGAGTGAAACGGATAACATGTGCAGCTGGATGACTATTCAGTCGTTCCCTGGCTATTTCATAACAGTCTGTGTATTCAGAGCCGTCATCAACAACCCAAATCTCTTGAACCTCCCTGGTCTGGGTAAGAATACTTTCCAAAGATGCGCGAAACAGTTCGGGTTCTTCATTATGTACCGGCACTACTGCAGCCACTGATAGCCCAGCAGGCGCTTCCCCGGTGAACGGTTTATACCAGGTGGATGCGAGAAGCTTGAACAGGATATAGGTGATGGCAATCGCGCCATAAACGCTGATGCCGAGTATGGCACTGTTTTCCTGAATATTCAGAAGTACGAGAATCGCAACCAAGCCTGAGAAGAGGAGGAGGATCTGGACTGCTTTCATTACTGAACCGCCTTTGTACTTCGGCTAAAAGACAACTCCGGTACATAAAACGGCTATAACTGCCAATGACAAGTCTGGGCTTCCCTGCAATCCTCAACCAACGGATTATTTTACTAGCGGTATGAACGATACCGTTAAATGCCCGGTCGGGCTCCCGGGAGAGCCTCTGATCAACAGATGTTAATCAAATAACGATGATGAAAACAGGGATTTGAAGTTGTTAGCCGTCAACTCTGCCACGGCGTCCCGGTCCATCCCCTTTAATTCGGCAACACAATCGGCGACGTGGGTAACATAGCCCGGCAGGTTGGGTTTACCTCGATGGGGCACAGGGGCGAGGTATGGTGCATCTGTTTCGATCAGGATGCGGTCGTCCGGGACCTTCTGAACCACCTCTCGCAGGTCAGCGGCATTCTTGAAGGTGATGATGCCTGAGAAGGATATATAGAAACCCAGGTCCAGGGCTTTTTTAGCCATCTCCCAGTCTTCGGTGAAACAGTGCATTACACCGCCGGCTTCCCTCGCCTGCTCTTCGTGCATGATGCTGATCGTATCTTCCCTGGCAGCCCGGGTGTGGATGATCAGGGGTTTGTTGCTCAAACGGGCGGCCTGGATATGGCGGCGGAAGCGCTTGCGTTGCCACTCCAGATCACCTTCGCTTCTGAAATAATCCAGGCCGGTTTCACCTATGGCAACGTTTTTCGGGTGCCTGGCCAGTTCAACCAGCTCTTCCGGTTCAGGCTCTCTGCGGTCAAAATCGTTGGGATGAACTCCCACGGATACTGAAACGTTTGCATAGGACTCCACCAACTGGAGCATCGCCGGATAACTTTCAAGATCTATGGATACACAGAGAATGTGATCAACCCCCGCTTCTGCGGTTTTCTCCATCAGCTGATCGAAACTGTTGTCGAAGTGGGAAAGATCGAGACGATCCAGGTGGCAATGTGAATCTACTAGCACGGGTAAACCTTGAGATTAGAGTTCTGTTGAACAGTACCGGGATTGATGACTACTGATTGTAAAGCTCGCGGCAGTAAGCACGGGCTTCCATTGTTGCCTTGGTCTCTGAATCACCCTTCGCCAGGTACTTGCTGGTCATCTGCTTCTTGCAGTCCTGGTAGTTGAAAAAAGGTGGCGATACAGCAGACCCACAACCGGCAAGCATGAAAATCAACAGGATCATGAGTACTGCTTTCATGGGCAGCCCGGGCCCCATCACATGGTGTGGGTTGGGCGCTCAGACTTCAAAGCACCTGCCAGGTAGGTCTCGATCTTGTTACGTGCCATTCCGCCATCCTGGTCGCTGAACTGTACACCTATGCCGGCCGCCCTGTTCCCTTCGGAACCCAGGGGGGTGATCCAGATGATCTTGCCTGCAACAGGTATGCGTTCTGTCTCGTCCATCAGGGTCAGCAACATGAAGACCTCGTCACCGAGCTTGTACTTCTTGTTGGTGGGAATGAACAGGCCGCCATTGTGCACAAACTGCATGTAGGCCGCATACAGTGCGTTCTTGTCTTTGATTGTCAGCGACAGGATGCCCTGTCTGCCTGCGGGTGTAGCCATCTGTTATTCAGATTCCATTTATTTCCGGGCGCATGCTGCCCAGTTAAGTAAAAGCTTCTCCAGCATCATCTGTGCATTGAGCTGTGTACCCAGGCTGCGAACCGACTGGTACACGGCATCAAGAAGCTGGTAGAGCATTTTCAATTCTAACTCCCCAGCCAGACCTTGCAAGCGTTCCTTCTGATCAGAATTTATCAGGTTCGGCGGAGAAGCTGTTGTCTTGAGCCGTAGAATATCGATTACCCAACCGCACATCCAGGGAAGTACCTGGCTCATATCCAGCTTGCTCCAACGGGTCGCTACCAGGACCGGGTCGAGCTTCTTGGCGTGAATGCCGAAAAAGTCATCCAGTAAAGCGCTGCGGGAGTCCAGAGTCTCGGCATCAGAGAGCTGTAGTGCCTTGATGGGGGCTCCAGATGCCAGGTCCAGTAGCAGTTGGGAATTTTTTACTCCCTGGGCATCCAGCCAATGCTGGGCTGAACTTCTCTCCGGGGTGGAAAACATCACCTGCTGACAGCGGCTTCTTATGGTGGCAGGCAGGCGCCCCGGCTTGGATGTGATCAGCATCATCACGGTCCAGGGTACCGGCTCCTCCAGGGTTTTCAGCAGGCTGTTGGCCGCAGCCACGTTCAGTGCATCCGCGGGTTCAATGATGGTCACTTTGTAACCGCCGGCCTGGGAGGTGAAGCCCTCTTTGTCCGTGAAGGCGCGTACCGTATCGATGCGTATGGCCTTGCCAGCCTCTTCAGGCTCAATTCTGGTGAAATCCGGGTGAGTGCCAGCCTGAATCAGGTGGCAGCCCTGGCAGGCGCCACAGGCCTCCCCATCGGGTGTTCTGTTTCCGCACAACAGTGACTTGGCGAGACGCTTGGCAAACTGTTGCTTGCCGACACCTTCTGGCCCGGTAAGCAGCAAGGCATGGGGCAGTCTGCCCCTGGCGTGGGCATCCTGCAGGCGCTCCCAGATTGCCTGGTGCCAGGGAAACACCATTCCGGCATCTTCAGTCAGCTCAATACCGCTCATCGGTTCAGAAACTCCTCCACCGCAGACCTGATCTGCGCCTGCACCTTATCCAGCTCCAGCGAGGCATCGATAACTCTAACACGGGCGGGTTGCTGTTCGGCAATTCGCAGGTAGGCGGAGCGTACCCTGTCGAAAAAGTGCTGGGCTTCACTCTCGAAACGGTCGGGCTCCGACCGCTCCCCTGCCCGTTTCAGGCCCTGGTCCACCGGCAGGTCCAGCAGCAGCGTCAGATCCGGCCTGAGCTCGCCCTGTACCCAGCTTTCAAGAGCTGAGATGCGTTCCCAACTGATGCCGCGGCCACCACCCTGGTAGGCGTAGGAGGCATCTGTGAAGCGATCACAGAGCACCCACTGCCCCTTTTCCAGGGCTGGCAGGATCTTTCTCTTCAGGTGTTCGGCCCTGGCACCAAACATGAGGAGAAGTTCGGTGTCTTCACCCATGCCTGTGTGTTTGTGGCCAAGCAGAAGATCACGCACCTCTTCACCCAGTTCAGTACCACCAGGTTCGCGGGTGAACAGTACCTCTACCCCGCTCTCCTCCAGCAACTGCTGGATGTAGGCGAGATTGGTGCTCTTGCCGGCGCCCTCGCCACCTTCCACAGTTATGAACATTCCACGTCTTTCAGTCATCGGTTCTTCTTCTGGTTATCTCTTCAGCTGGTACTTTCTAACCGCTGCGTTGTGCTCTTTCAGCGTATTGGAGAATTTGTGCCCGCCATTGCCCGAGGCCACAAAATAGAGGCTCTTTCCCTTGGCTGGATGCAGTGCTGCATGAATGGCATCTGCCCCGGGAAGACTGATCGGTGTCGGGGTCAGCCCTTTATGCACATAGGTGTTATAGGGTGTGTCCTTTCTCAGGTCACGACGCCTGATATTGCCGTCAAAGGTCTCGCCCATGCCATAGATCACTGTCGGGTCGGTCTGCAGTTTCATTCCCTTGTTCAAACGCCTGATAAATACACCGGCAATTTCAGGCCGCTCGCTCGCCAGGCCGGTCTCTTTTTCGATAATCGAGGCGAGAATCAGGGCTTCGTAGGCACTTTTCAGTGGCAGATTCTCCTCACGCTGGGACCACTCCTTCTGCAGCGTCTTCTCCATCGCCTTGTAGGCGCGCTTGAGGAAGTCGATATCCGTGGTTCCCCGGGGGAAGTGGTAGGTATCCGGGAGGAAGCGTCCTTCGGGGTGCTCCCCCTCGTGGCCAAGGCGTTTCATTATCTCTGCGTCTGTAAGGCCTTCAAGGGTGTGCTTAATGTTCTTGTTGCTCTGAATGGCGCCCAGCATCTGGCGAAAGCTCCAACCCTCTACCAGGGTCATGGAGTAGTGGGTTACTTTTCCTGAAACCAGCAGCGTCAGAAGTGCCGACGGTGTGGTGCCATGGGCGATACGGTATTCACCGGCCTTGATCTTCGCCGAGCTGCCATCCAAGCGGGCCATGACCCTCAGGTATACTGGGCTGCTGAGCCAGCCTTTCTGCGCCAACTCGTTGGCCAGTCCCTTAAAGGTGGAACCAGGTTCAAGGATATAGACAACCCCCTCTGACGGAAGAGCCAGTGGCGTATTGGTGAACTGTCTGTAATCCATCATCAGCCAAGCCGCGGCAAAACTGACGAGAATGACTAAAATCCCGATAAGGCGGTGTAGCATCGTTTTCAATCGTTATTCAAGTTAAAGCTGTTGATCATGGCCTGAAAAGCCCCGCTCCATCACCTGCACGACCAGTTCCTGGTCAATGGCAAGGGGATCAAACATTCTGCCCGCCACTTCATTGACCGGCCAGATACCGATAACGGAGTTTGTCAGGAACACCCCATCGGATTGGCGAAGCATATCAGGAGTGATATCCGTTATATGCAAGGGTATGTTGAGTTCGTTGGCCACTTCTGCAACCACGCCCTGCATAACGCCAGCCACACCGTTTTCACTAAGGTCAGGGGTATACAGGCTTCCATCCTTGCACATGAAGATGTTGCTCATTGTGCCTTCTATTACCCGGTCATGAGCATCCAGCATCACGCCTTCGGCAATATCGGGATCGCTCCATTCGGCACGCGCCATCACATGGGGCAGCCTGTTCAGGTGCTTCATACCCGCCAGCGCAGGCATGGAACCCAAGCGGGTGGAACAGATGCGTGTTTTTACGCCCTTCTCCCACCAGGAGTGGGGCCGCTCAGGCCAGGGCATGCTGTAAACAATACGCTGAGGTGTGGCGGATTGAGGAGGTAGATAGCCACTGCCCCCTTCACCACGCGTCACAATTATTTTTACCACGCATCGTTCGTTTGATTCAGATACTGACCTGCACTCTGCAAGCAGTTGGCCGGGATCGGGCGCGGGAATATTGAGTCGGGCACAGCCATGCAGAAGGCGACTGATATGATTCTGCCAGAGACAGGGATTGGAATTTATGACGCTGATGGTCTCAAACAAGCCATCGCCGTAGTGTAGACCCCGGTCAAGGGCTGAGATCCGGTTTTCTGGTTTTCCATTTATCAGCACGAAGAGTGCCCTGTTCTGCTCCATCTACCGGGAAATGTAATAAAAAAGGCGGGACAAGTCCCGCCTTTTTTATCTTCAGTCCTGCAGTCGCTTCAGTACCAGGCTTCCATTTGTTCCCCCGAATCCGAAGGAGTTGGAAATGGCTACATCGATCTGCATCTGCCTTGCAGTGTTGGGCACAAAGTCCAGATCACATGCAGGGTCCTGGTTTTCCAGGTTGATGGTTGGTGGGGCCACCTGATCATGAATCGCCAACGCTGTGAATACCGCTTCGGCACCACCCGCTGCACCGAGCATGTGGCCGGTCATGGACTTGGTGGAGCTGACACACAATTTATATGCATGGTCACCAAAGGCACGCTTCACACCCATGGTCTCGGCCACGTCACCGGCTGGGGTGGATGTACCGTGAGCATTGATGTAGTGAACCTGCTCTTTGTTGATTCCGCCATCTCTCAGCGCAAGCTCCATGCACTCGCACGCGCCTTCGCCGTTTTCGGAGGGAGAGGTCATGTGGTAGGCATCAGAGTTCATACCCACACCTGCCACCTCGGCATAGATCTTGGCGCCACGGGCCTTGGCCTGTTCATACTCTTCCAGCACCATCACACCGGCGCCGTCACTGAGAACGAAGCCGTCACGATCACGGTCCCATGGACGGCTGGCGCCCTGGGGATCATCGTTGCGGGTGGAGAGTGCACGCGCTGCAGCGAAGCCGCCCAGACCTACAGGTGAGGTTGCCATTTCAGCACCACCGGCAACCATTGCATCGATATAGCCGTGACGGATCATGCGAACCGCCTCACCGATGTTGTGGGTACCGGAACTGCAGGCCGAGACAATAGAGTAGTTGGGGCCTTTCAAACCGTATTTGATCGACAGGTTACCGGCTACCATATTGACAATGTTCGCAGGAACGAAGAAAGGCGAGATCTTGCGAGGCCCTTTTTCCAGGTAGGTGTGATAGCTGTTCTCGATACCGGTGATACCACCAATACCGGAACCGATTGCGACACCAATTCTGCGGGAGTTCTCTTCTGTGACTTCCAGACCAGAATCCTCGATCGCCTGACAACCCGCTGCCATGCCGTAATGGATGAATTTATCCATTTTCCGGGCATCTTTTTTCGGAATGTACTGGGTGATATCGAAATCGTAAATCGGACCACCGAAACGGGTGGTGAAAGGCTCGATATCAAAATGGGTGATTGGCTGGATACCACTCTTGCCAGCAAGAATATTGTCCCAGGCCTCTTTTACGGTGTGACCCACAGGCGCGACCATGCCGAGCCCGGTCACTACAACCCTTCTTTCAGTCATGTAGAACCTTCCCTCTTCTTGGGATCAAATAAAGCAAAAGGCCGCAATCCGCCCTGTAATAGTGGGTTGCGGCCTTGCTTGAATCAGGCGAAAAGATCAGCTGCTGTGGGCGTTAACGTAATTAACAGCCTGCTGAACAGTCGTGATGTTTTCTGCTTCTTCATCAGGAATTTCAGTTTCGAACTCTTCTTCGAGAGCCATGACCAGTTCCACGGTGTCCAGGGAGTCTGCACCCAGATCGTCCACGAAAGAGGCTTCCAGAGTTACTTCATCTTCAGTAACACCCAGCTGCTCAACAACAATTTTCTTTACTCGTTCTTCAACAGAGCTCATCTTCTTTCCTTTCCTCCGAATTGAGATAAGGCTTCCAGTGGAAGCCGCTGGGCTATTGTATTAACAAACCCGTAAAGTTAAAAGTAAATTGTGCCTGCTATTTAAGAGTGTATTCTCTTGTAATATTAAGCATAAAATACAATAAGTTAAATAACCTTTTTAATAAATAACTTAATATATATGGACTGCATTCAGCCCATAAACATGCCGCCATTCACGTGAATTGTCTCGCCTGTGATGTAATCGGCACCGCTTGATGCGAGAAACACTACGGCATTCGCGATCTCTTCAGGCTGACCAAGACGGGCCAAAGGAATGTTTCCAAGCAGAGCCGTGCGCTGCTCTTCTGCCAGTTCCTTGGTCATATCTGTATCAATGAATCCGGGTGCCACGGCATTGACGGTAATTCCTCTTGAACCGACTTCGCGTGCGAGTGACTTGGTAAAACCGATCATTCCCGCCTTGGCTGCCGAGTAGTTTGTCTGGCCAGGATTTCCGGTGGAACCGACAACAGACGCGATATTGATAATTCGTCCTTTGCGCGCCTTCATCATGTCTCTGAGCAGAGCCTTGGAGAGCCTGTAGATGGAAGTGAGATTGGTCTCCATGATGGAGTCCCACTCATCGTCTTTCATCCGCATCAGGAGATTGTCGCGGGTAATACCGGCATTGTTTATCAGAATACCCGGCGCTGAGCCGAATTCAGCTTTGATGGTCTTCAGAACCTCATCCACGGATGACTGGTCAGTCACATTGAGCTTCATTCCACGGCCGGTGATATTCGCCGCCTTGAAATGGTCGGAAATCGCCTCGGCTCCGGCATCGGATGTAGCAGTACCTATAACGGTGGCCCCCTGGGCTCCAAGACCCAGAGCGATTGCCTGGCCAATACCCCGGCTGGCGCCTGTTACAAGTGCAATTTCATTGTTCAGCATCATGATCTCCAATGCTCGAGTTTTCTGTTTCTACGTCGGTTCAGTACTTGACCAGTACAGAGCCCCAGGTAAAACCACCGCCGAATGCTTCCATCAACAGGGTTTCACCTCGTTTGATTTTTCCTTCGCGCACTGCCACATCAAAAGCCAGGGGAACAGATGCCGCAGAGGTATTGCCGTGCTCGTGCACTGTCACGACAACATTATCCATCGACATTCGCAGCTTTCGTGCAGTCGCCTTGATGATCCGGATATTGGCCTGGTGTGGAATCAGCCAATCGATGTCGGATTTCTCAAGATTGTTCTTCTCCAGGGTCTCATCAACGATGCGCCCCAGGGTGTTTACCGCCATTTTGAATACTTCATTGCCGCGCATCTCAACAAAGGCCGCGTTATCGCGCACCTTGTCATAGCCGTTGGATACACCATCGGCCACCTGAAGCAGAGAGGCGTAGTCTCCATCTGCATGAAGATGTGTGGAGAGGATGCCCGGTTCATCGCTGGCCTCGAGCACCACCGCACCTGCACCGTCACCAAACAGTACACATGTGGTTCTGTCTTCCCAGTTGAGTATGCGAGAGAAGGTTTCTGCACCAATCACCAGGGCACATTTTGCGCTGCCAGCCTTGATGAAGTTGTCGGCTACGCCCATGGCATAGACAAAACCGGTGCATACGGCCTGCACATCAAAAGCGGCACAACCGTGGATACCCAGGCGACTCTGCAACAGGCAGGCAGTACTGGGAAAAACCTGGTCCGGTGTGGTTGTTGCAAGAACGATCAGGTCGATATCTTCCGGCTTTTTGCCGGCCGCTTCCATAGCGCGGAGGGAAGCCTGTTCTGCAAGATCACAGGTAGTCTCACCGTCGACAGCGATATGGCGCTTTTCAATGCCTGTTCTTTCACGGATCCACTCATCCGAGGTGTCAACGATCTTTTCCAGGTCGTTATTGGTAACGACGTTCTCAGGCAGATATCCGCCGGTACCGACTATGCGGGAATAGGTCACGCGCTTTCCCTTTTTTCTAGTTGTGCTTCGACGCCGTGGGCGATTCTTTCAGGTACGTTGGTGTGAACAGCTTTCTTGGCCATCCGGATGGCGTTTTCAAATGCCATGATATCCGCACCGCCATGACTCTTGATCACAATACCCTTCAGTCCGACCAGGCTGGCGCCGTTGTAGCGACGGGGATCGATTTTTTGTCTGAAGCTTTTCATCACCGGCATGGCAAGCAGTGCAACCATCTTGGTTAATATGTTGCGCTTGAAACCGGCCTTCATGGCATGGCTGACCATTTTTGCGACGCCCTCAGCACTTTTCAGTGCGACGTTGCCGATAAAACCGTCTGTTACAACCACATCAACACCGCCTTTGTAGACGTCATCACCTTCTACGTAACCGATGTAGTTGAGAGAGCTGCCGCTCAATAATTCATGGGCCCCTTTGACCTGCTCGTTGCCCTTGATCTCTTCCTGACCAATGTTAAGCAATCCTATGCGCGGCTCGGGTATTTCGTCATCGACCGATGCGACCAGTTCGCTGCCCATCACTGAGAACTGGAAAAGATGCTCTGCTGTACAATCGACATTGGCACCCAGATCCAACATCCAGGTATGGCCGTCTATTGAGGGAATCGCAGAGGCGATTGCAGGTCTATCCACATTGGGAAGCATCTTCAGAACGAAGCGTCCAGTGGCCATCAAGGCGCCGGTGTTTCCGGCACTGACACAGGCATTTGCATCGCCCTGCTTGACCAGGTCGATAGCTACCCGCATTGATGAATCCTTCTTCCCGCGCAGGGCCTTTGAAGGGAGCTCATCCATTTCCACTACCTGGCTGGCGTGATGGATACTCAGGCGTGGGTGGGATTCATTGTCCGTAAGATGCTGTTTGATGACATCCTGGTTTCCAACAAGTATCAGTGAAACTTCAGAGTCACGCTTGAGGAAATCAAGTGCCGCAGGGACAACAACTTCGGCGCCAAAATCACCGCCCATCGCATCCAGAGCAATAGTGATTTTTTCAGTCATTAAAATCACCTTTCAGTCTCAATTGGGAAATTTTTGGCGCAATAACGTACGACCGCCCCATAAGGGACGGCCGAATAACTGTGTGCTCTCTATAGCCCACGGTGAAGAGTTTATTCTTCGCCTTTAGCGTTGACCACTTTACGGCCACGGTAGAAGCCATCGGGGCTCACGTGGTGACGCAGGTGGGTTTCACCGGAAGTGGGATCAATAGAAAGCGCCTCCCCTTTCAATGAATCGTGGGAACGACGCATACCGCGACGTGAAGGGGTTTTTTTGCTCTGCTGGACCGCCATGGTTCTAGCTCCTGGTTTACCTAGTTACTCAATTTTCAGAATCTGTTTTCGTCTTAAGCCCTGCCAACACCGCAAACGGGTTATCGGCATGCTCTGTCACACTTTCCTGCTCATCAGCCACGAGGGACTCATCGACGTTATCCGCCAATTCGATCCTGCACTCCTGTTGCGTATGCATGGGCACCTGGGGAATGGCCAGTATCAACTCATCCTCTACCAGGTCCAGCAAGCGAATCAGGCCATCTTCAACCTGTACGGGATCCATATCCTCGGGAAGGCGCTCCGCCTCATCCGGGACTTCGATCACACCCAGGTTAAGGGCCGAATCAACATCCAGCTGCATGCTTTCAAGACAACGCTGGCACTCAAGTACCAGTGATGACCTGACAAATCCTTTGATGCGGCTCCGTCGCTTGTCGTCCCTGTCGAACATCAGTTCGAACTCCACGTCACCTTCGATACGTTTCAGTATCCCGGCAAGACGCGGTAAATCAGCCTGTTCCACTCGACCGGAAAAGTGTTTTCTCTGGTCGGCAGAACGCCACGGATCCACATATTCAGGTAAGCGTGACGACATAAGCGCGCAATGATATTACGACACGCGCTAAACGTCAAAAAAAACAGAGCCCTTTCACAGGCTTAGGGAGGAAAAATGAGATGTGGTCTTTCCGGGGCCGGAATTTACCCCGATCCCCGGAAAAACCTAGTTCCTACAGGCCTCAGGGACCAACCACGGCAAGCAGAACACCAGCTGCCACTGCAGATCCGATCACCCCCGCTACATTGGGGCCCATGGCATGCATCAGGAGGAAGTTGTGATGATTGGCTTCCAGACCGACCTTGTTGACCACGCGGGCCGCCATGGGTACGGCAGATACGCCAGCAGCACCGATCAGCGGATTTACCTTGCCACCGGAGAGCCGATGCATCGCCTTGCCCATCAGTACGCCAGTGGCGGTACCGATGCAGAATGCAACCGCGCCCAGGCCGAGAATACCCAGGGTCTCGATGGTCAGAAACTTGTCTGCCGAGAGCTTGGAGCCCACTGCCAGGCCGAGAAAGATGGTGACGATGTTGATGATCTCGTTCTGGGCTGCACGGCTCAGACGATCCACCACGCCTACCTCCTTCAGCAGGTTACCGAACATCAGCATACCGATCAGGGGCGCCGCTGAAGGCAGGAACAGGATACACAGCACCAGTACGCTGAAGGGAAAAAATATCTTCTCCAGCTTGCTGACAGTCCGCAGCTGCGTCATCACAACCTTGCGCTCTTCCTCGGTGGTCAGGGCCTTCATGATCGGCGGCTGGATAATCGGTACCAGCGCCATGTATGAATAGGCCGCAACAGCGATCGCACCCAGAAGGTCCGGAGCGAGACGCGAGGCGAGAAAGATCGCCGTAGGCCCGTCAGCACCACCGATGATAGCGATTGCCGAGGCATCCGCCAGGGTGTACTCGATACCGGGAACCATGTTCAGGGCCAGAGCGCCGAGCAGCGTGGCAAAGATGCCGAACTGCGCCGCCGCACCCAGGAACAGGGTCTTGGGCATTGCGATCAGGGCACTGAAATCGGTCAGAGCACCCACACCCATAAAGATAAGCAGGGGGAAGATGCCGGTTTCGATACCTACGCTGTAAACGTAACCCAGCAAGCCGTCCGGACCGCCGATACCGGCCACCGGGATGTTAGTGAGAATGGCTCCGAAGCCTATGGGTAGCAGAAGCAGCGGTTCGAACTTCTTGGCTACCGCCAGGTAGATCAGCCCGCAGCCCACCAGCATCATAAGAAGCTGGCCCCATTCCATGTTGGCAATCCCCATGGATTGCCATAACGTTTCTATACCACCCATGCGATCAGGCCAACATCAGCAGGGTTTCGCCAACTTGCACGGCGTCGCCCTCTTTAACGGTAATCGAGGCTACGGTACCACCGCTTGGCGCACGCACCTCGGTCTCCATTTTCATAGCCTCTACTATGACAATGACATCACCCTGGTTGACTACCTGCCCTTCGCTCACTTTGACCTTGAACACGTTGCCGGCCAGGGGCGCTGGCACAGCCTCTGCAGCACCGATTGGGGCGGCGGTAGCCGCTGCGGCAGCAGGCGCTGCAGCGGCGGGCGCCACATGCTGTACTTCTCCACCGGCAGATACGGTAACGTTGTAGCTCTTGCCGTTGACACTGACAGTGTAGGCCTCGGGACCAGCGCTCGGAGCTGCGGCAGCCGGTGCAGCGGCAGGTGCGGGCTCTGGCTCAGTGCCAGGCGCAGGCTCGAAAGCGTCCGGGTTGCCACGGTTCTCGATGAACTTGAGTCCGATCTGGGGGAACAGTGCATAGATCAGCACATCTTCTTCGACATTGTCTGCCAGCTCGATGCCCTTCTCCTTGGCCAGCCCTTCCAACTCAGCGGTCAGGGAATCCATCTCGTCTTCGATCAGGTCCGCAGGACGGCAGGTAACAGGATCAGCTCCCTCCAGCACCTTCTCCTGCAGCTCTTTGTTCACCGGGGCAGGCGCAGCGCCGTACTCACCCTTGAGTACACCGGCAGTCTCCTTGGTGATGTTCTTGTAACGATCCCCCATCAGCACGTTGATCACGGCTTGAGTGCCGACAATCTGCGAAGTGGGAGTAACCAAGGGGATAAAGCCAAGATCTTCACGCACTCGCGGAATCTCTTCCAGTACAGCATCAAACTTATCTGAAGCACCCTGCTCGCGCAGCTGGTTCTCCATGTTGGTCAGCATGCCGCCAGGGACCTGGGCTACCAGGATACGGGAGTCGATGCCCTTCAGGGCGCCCTCGAACTTGGCATATTTCTTACGCACGTCACGGAAGTAAGCCGCAATCTCTTCCAACTGGTTCAGATCCAGACCGGTATCTCGCTCAGTGCCGTCCATGATGGCAACCACGGATTCCGTGGCGGAGTGGCCATAGGTGTGGGACATGGAGGAGATAGAGGTATCGAGCATGTCGATACCAGCCTCTGCCGCCTTCACATGGGTTGCGGTACTCATGCCTGTGGTGGCGTGAGCATGCAGGGCGATTGGAAGTTCGATCACCTCTTTCAGTTTACTGATCAGCTCGAAAGCCACGTAGGGCTTGAGCAGACCGGCCATATCCTTGATACAGATAGAGTGGCTGCCCATATCTTGCAGCTGCTTGGCCATATCGATCCAGTAGTCGATATTGTGAACCGGGCTCACGGTGTAGGACATGGTGCCCTGAGCGTGTGCCCCGGAATCCACTGCCGCCTTGATAGCGGTTTTGAAATTACGCAGGTCGTTCATCGCGTCGAAAATACGGTATACGTCCATACCGTTTTCGGTGGCGCGATCCACGAAACGGCGGACTACATCATCGGCGTAATGACGGTAGCCCAGGATGTTCTGAGCACGAAACAGCATCTGCTGTTTGGTATTTGGCATTGCGGCCTTGAGCTGGCGCAGACGCTCCCATGGGTCTTCGCCCAAGTAGCGGATGCAGGAGTCGAAGGTAGCTCCGCCCCAGGTCTCCAGTGACCAGTAGCCAACCTGGTCGAGCTTGGATGCGATAGGCAGCATGTCTTCAATCCGCATTCGGGTTGCCAGCAGGGACTGGTGGCCGTCACGCAATACGAGTTCTGTAATACCGAGTGGTTTTCGATCGCTCATAAATTCGCTTTCTTTGGTGTTGTGCGCTGTTTGCGCAGAAATCCTGACAGTATGGTGTCTCCAGACAGATCAGGTCTTATTTTGATCTATAACGGCTTATGGCCGCCGAGATCACGGCGATGAGATCGTCATCTCCACTGCTTGCCTTGGGTGCGGCAGCGTTTGGAGTTGGGGTCTCGTTTGATGCATCGCCCGCTATGGCCTGGGCCAGACGGGACATACCGGTCATGGTAATGACCAAAAGAGTGAGGAAGATGAAAACGCTCCCCATTCCGAGAAGCATCAAGTTCACACCTTCCTTAAGGAGGTCAGCTATTGGCATTCAGTCTATCTCCTGGTCCGGGAACGTATCGTATTCTAAATAATTTATAGCGCGATAAAACGCTGTTTTGTCCCGGGCAGCTTTTTCTATTGGATTTCGACTACTCTTGTCAAGTTGCGGCACAACAGCAAAATTCATAAGCTCTTGTATTTACACATGTATAGCCTCAGCGGATACTTTGTATTGAATTATTCAATGCTTTTACGGGTAGTTTCCGGTTTTCTTTAGGATTAGCGTCCTTTTTTACTTCGGCCGAAATTACATCAGCCAAAAACCGCAAACCAGGCACAATGTGAGCCCGGTTTTGAGTCTGTTTTCTGTTAGAATGCATTGGTTCCACATCCTGACTATTTAACCTGCCACCCAATGACAATAAGCCAAGTTAAAGAACATGACCAGTAATGCACCCGGGCTCGTACTGGGCTCCACCTCACCCTTTCGCAAATCCCTCTTGAGCAAACTCGGAATGGGGTTTACAACAGCATCCCCAGATATAGACGAAACCAGAAACGACGGGGAGACGCCCCAGGACCTGGTTACACGCCTGGCTGTGGAGAAAGCACGCGCTGTGGCATCAGAACACCCTGACTCCCTTGTGATCGGCTCCGACCAGGTGGCATGCAACGAGGGACATATTCTTGGCAAGCCGGGTAACCGTGAAAACGCGATAAAGCAGTTGGAAGCAGCATCGGGAAAGGTGGTCACCTTCTACACAGGTCTCTGCCTTCTGAATACAGTTTCAAACAGTACCCAAGTAAGTTGTGAGCCCTTCAATGTCCATTTCAGACAGCTCACAAGAGACCAGATTGAACGCTATCTTGATGCCGAAGAGCCCTATAACTGCGCGGGCAGCTTCAAATCCGAGGCACTGGGGATCACCTTGTTCGACCGACTGGAGGGTGATGATCCCAACTCACTCATAGGACTCCCCCTCATCAGGCTGGTTCAGTTCCTTGAAAAGGAAGGTGTAGCGATTCCCTAGGAGCCGATCCTGATCCTCTCAGGGACAATTGTTGCCGTATAGAGCAACATCAAATTAAACAGCAGTAACAGGTCAGCAGGATGTTGAGCAGCGCACTACAAAAGAGTATTGATCACCAGCGTAAGGCGCTGGAGGATATGGTTGCCCCCATTATCCACGCCATTGCATCAGACTGCAGCGATGCCTGGCCTGAACGGGAAGCTCTGAACCAGGCCCTGGAGTCCCATGTCAAAGAGATGCCCTATGTCGCCTATCTCTACGTGCTCGGAACCGATGGCATTCAGATCTGTGACAACGTGAACAAGAACGGGCGGTTCATAGAGCATTTCGGCCGTGACAGATCGGGGCGTCCTTACCTCAAGAAAGTGCTGCCAGCGGTGGATCTCTTGCTTTCGGATGCTTATATCAGCCTGCTCTCAGACAGGCCCAGCATCACAGCCATTCAACTCATTAAGAGAGATGGCCGGGTGGTTGGATACCTGGGCGCTGATCTCGATCTGCGGGACCTGCCCCTGACACAGAAACTTTACGATGAACCCGGACAGTGGCGGCAGATCAAGGGTGACCCTGCCATCAGAAGCCTGCTGTTTCAGCAGACACGGGTCAAGAGTGTTCTCGACACCCATATAGACGAGGCAATCTCGATTCTGACCGAGCTCTATGCCCAGCGGGGTGTCTTCCACGGCAAACTGCTTTTCTCAAGCAGCCGGGCGACACTCTGGCTGGTAGAAGATCCGTACAGTTACCGTATTCTGGAAATGGAGGCCCTGATTGACCCCGACATCTGCCTGGCCTATCCCCTGCGCCCCTATCCCGACAGAGCGGTAGTTCCCCAGAACAGGATCAAGGAGATATTCGAGGGTTTCAAGAAACTCCGGTTTGCCGATGAGACGGTCTACCTTCGTTCCGGTTCCCTGAATATATTCAATGGACTTGTTGCGCTGAATTTCTCGTGTGACGGTTCACACTACCTGCGCTGGGATGAGTTTCTAGACCCTCAACACACATTCTGGGCTGGCAATATCGACTCTACCAGCCGACCGGCGTAAGAGTTTAACCGAATTCGGGAGAGTTAACGGTTAGCTCCCGTCTTGGTGGATTCCAAGTGCTGGATCTTTTTCAGAACAGTCTTTGCGCGTTTTATCTTGGCCGTTATCTCGTGACTGCCGGGGGAGAGTTTTAACGCTGTTTCCCAGGCGGCCACCGCTGCTTCCAGGTGCTCCTCCCGGTAGAGGCGCTCAGCCACTGCATCCAATTCCACCACCTGCTCATCAATCAAAATCTGCAGCGCCTGTCTTTTCTGCTTCAGATCGCCGTTATTGGGGTCTAGCTTGATAGCACTGTTCATCGCCGTCATGGCGTCCGGGTAGTTACCTGATTCTGCCAAAGCCTCCGCCTTGGCCGACAACTGCTTAATTGTTCCAGCTCTTGAGACGGCTGCAACCACCCGTTTTTTCTTCTGCTCATCGGCTTTTCTCTTCTGCTCTTTTTTTACCTTATGCTCCTCGCGCTGCATGGCCATGTCGTATAAGGCCTCGGTCTGGGAACCTGGCTCGATCTTTTTTGCCAGTTCAAGGCAGAGCTTGGAGATCCTCAGGCTTTCATCCAAATGGAAGCTGCCACAGGCCAGCAGGTCACCCACACTCCCCTTCAATTCCCGTTTCCAGATAAGCAACTTTGAGTCGATAAAGTAACTCTTGGGTTGTGCCTTCAGGAGTTTCTCCATGACGGGGATTTTTCTGTACAGCGCATCGGTTTCATAGATCAGTATCAGGTCTTCGAGAGTTCGCTGTCTGACATGCCACTCGTTACGTGATGTAACCAGGGCATCGCCAATGGCTTTATTGTCAGGATGTAGATTTTTGGCATGTTCCAGCAGGACGATTGCCTCTTCCCAGCGGCCCTGCTTGACCAACAGCCGGGATTGATCGAGCGCTTGCGGCGCATCGATTGGGCCCAAATCCTCGCCCTTGATCTGAAGCTGCTGGCAGCCGGTCAGAAAAATCACACTGACAAGCAGGCACCATCCGAGTCTTCCCCTCATAGTACCTGGTCCTCTGGCAGAATCGCCTCCAGATGCTGTTTGATCAGGCTGTGCTGCCTGAAGCTGCCCTGTTTCATCTCCAACAACTCGACGTTTCTGCTGCGTCCCTTTACAGTCACGCTCTCTTTTCGAATAAAAGACATTGTATTATTGACGGACGATTGTCCCGCTGTCTCTTCGGTAACCAGTATTTTACCAGGATCGCACAGATCGCAAATCCTGGAAGCGACGTTGACTACGTCACCGACAACCGTGAACTGCATGCGATCCGCACTGCCCAGGTTGCCGGCCAGAACCGATCCACTGTTGATACCTATACGGAATGTGACCGTCGGCAGCCCTACGGCTTCCCGCCGACGGCTGATCCTGGTGGCTATCTCCTGCATAAGGACCGCACAGGTTGCAGCATGCAGGCCGTGCATTTCATCGGGCTCGGGTACTCCGAACAGGATCATGACGCAGTCACCGATAAACTTGTCCACGGTTCCATTGCAACTGCTTCCGGCAACGGCAAAGAAGCTGAAATAGTGATTCAGAAGCGACATCAGCTCTTCCGGTGTGAGCTTTTCCGAAATCTCGGTAAACCCGACAACATCACAGAAGAGGACGCTACCCGTAGTTGTGATCCCACCCAACGGCATGGATTCATCGTCAGAGGCCAGCAGTTTCTGGGCGACGTTCGGAGATACGTGTCGATTGAGGACATCCTCCACCAGCTTTTTCTCTTTCAGCCCATCCGCCATGTCGTGAAATATATCGAGAACACGGCCGATTTCATCACCACGCCCCTGCTCCTCGGCAGCAAACTGCGTGGTATCGCCACTGTGCAGTGCCTCACCCGCTTCCACCAGCCTGTAAATCGGCTGGCATAACCGGTGAGCCAGAGGAACAGCCAGAATCACTCCCAGCAGAATCAATCCAACCGTGGTGGCAAGTAGCGCATTGACCAGTCGCGCCTGGTCCTCCTCAAATGGTGTTCGGTCAAGGCTGATAAGCACATAGCCGGCAACAACATCCCTGAAACGCACCTCGCTGCCAAAGGAGACGGCCGTGGTTCCACCTCTAACCCAAGGCATGCCACTTGGCATCTCTGTACTGAATACCGGATGAATACCAACCGCAACCCGATCAGCTCCGAAGGGTGATAGCCCTGCTCCCACTCGCACATTGCCTTCACGATCGAATACCTGGATACCGACTATCAGAGATGTCTTCTCCTGCTGGCTCACCAGTACTTTCAGGGCCAAATCGTCATCTGCCAGCAGCGGTTCACCGGCGGACCGGGCCATCTGTGCGACGACCACCCTGCCCATGAGGGCGCTTTGGCGCTGAAATGCAGACTCTTCCTGGTTGATAAGGAACCAGCCCAAAAGCCCCATGATGAGAACGATCAGTGCTGCGATACTGATGGACCATTTCAGTGCCAGGGGAAGCGATGTGCCGTTTATTATCTGCGTGACGGAGCCTGACTCCTGATCGTTTAAATCAGTCCTCATGGGTTCGTCATCGATTGCTATATCAGGATTTTCACCCGAAACCTGGCTCATCTGATCTCTCTATACCTGGATGGATCCAAAATCCATATGAGGGCCTATTCTATCAGTTGCAATCCATGCTGGGCAGAAAAGGATTGTCTTGTATTTTTAAGGTATTTGAAAAGCAAAAAAAAGCCTACACTTGAGATCCGGATCCATGTGAATTATTTTCTCGAGGTATTTGATCGATGATCAACCGCTGGCTGGTTTCTCTAACCCTTATTACATTTGTTACAGCTTCATCGGCAGCTGACGATGAGCATCCTGTAAATATCACGCCAGAGATACCTTTTGTTGAGGTTCAAATCGACGGGAAACCCCTTCGTATTGAGCGGAATCAGGACACGGAAAACATGGTGGACCTCGATTTTGCACTCACTTCAAGGGCCTGCCCCCCGTTTTGCATCCAACCGGTAAAGCTGTCCGATGGTGTTGAAACCATTGGGGAAATCGAGTTGATCGATTACATCAAGCGTATCTCTTCCGGAGATGAGTCTGTGATGATAATCGACTCAAGAACCGGTGAATGGCTTGCAAAGGGCATGATTCCTGGTGCCGAGAATATCCCCTGGTCGGCCCTGAATGAGACAACGTCCACCCCCAAGTCGATCAGCGAGATACTGGAGTTCCAACTGGGCGCCTCCTTCTCTGAAAACCTGTGGAATTTCCAGAAGGCCAAAACCCTGGTGCTCTATTGCAACGGCCCCTGGTGCGGTCAGTCCCCAACAAGCATTCGCACACTGCTGGCCCTGGGTTATCCGGCGCACAAGTTGAAATGGTACAGAATGGGCATGCAGGGCTGGATGATGCTTGGGCTGACCACCGTTACCCCAGCAAGCGAGTGATTCAGCGCCCTTCGGGGAGCAAACCCAGCAACTTTAAAAAACCGACGGTTATCTTTGCCGTTACCCCCCATAAGAGCTCGTCATCATAGCGTTCGTAGTAATGGACAGGCATGGAGACACCAAAACCATGTAAGTGACGCTGGTTCACCCGGCGATTGAGCGGTTCTGCAAGCCAACGCAGGGGTATTGAGAAGATACGGCTCACCTCTGCCGGGTCAGGCACCAGCTCCAGTGGCCACTCTATTTCAGCAACAACCGGGGTCACCTGGTAGTTGCTGACTGTACGATAACTGCTGAGCTGGCCCAGCACCCTGATATTCCGCGCCTTCAGGCCGATCTCCTCCTGACTCTCTCTCAGGGCGGCATGGATCTCATCAGCGTCAGAAGGGTCAATCCGCCCACCCGGAAAAGCCACCTGTCCACTGTGCCGGTCATCATCATTGTGTGAGCGACGAATAAACAGCAGATGCCACTCGCCCCTGTCGCGAAACAGCGGCAGCAGCACGGCTGCCGGCTTTGCAGGCTCAGAGAAATAACTTTCCGGAAACGGGTCTGCAAGGGGCTTGTCAGCCCCTCTGAGCAACAGATCCCTGATCTGCTCAATATTTAGATCTTCAACTGTCATCCAGACATCTCACAGATCAGTTCTCCGAGCCGCCTGACTGCCAACTCTCTTTCATGGGTTGCTGCACTGGCGTAGCTTAAGCGGATATGGTGGTCAAATTTGTCCGTGGCAGAGAATAGATTGCCCGAAGCGATCCCGATCCCCGCCTCCATCGCTTTAGTGGTCAATTCCTCACCGTTCACATTTTCCGGCAGTTCAAGCCACAGCAGAAACCCACCTTTGGGGCAGCTGACACGTGTATTTTCCGGGAAATAGGTCTTTATCCACTCCAGCATGCGGTCCCTGCCCTGGCGGTACTCCGAACGAATCCTCTTGAGATGTCGATCATAGCCCCCGGTGGCAATGAAATCAGCCACTGCCAATTGTGGAAATGTTGCCGTACCCATACTGGATACATATTTCATATGCATCACCTCCTGCAGATACCTGCCCGGAGCAACCCATCCCACTCTCAACCCCGGGGCCAGTGTCTTGGAGAAGGATGAACAGAGCAACACCCTCCCTTCCCGGTCGAAAGACTTGATCGTCCTTGGGCGAGGCTTGTCGTAAGCCAGGTCGCCAAAGATATCATCCTCGATCAGGGGCACCTCATAGCGTTTCAGCAGTTTGAGCAGGGCCTCCTTGCGTTCATCAGGCATACAGTAGCCAAGTGGATTATTGAATGTGGGAGTCAACAGGCATACTTTGACCGGCCACTTATCCAGAGCGAGCTCCATCGCTTCGAGACTCACCCCTGTTTGTGGATCAGCCGGCATCTCGATGGTCTTCAGGCCATTGGCCTCGATCACCTGAAGCGAGCCGTAAAAACTGGGAGAGTCAACGATCACCGTGTCACCCGGTTTTGTCAGTGCCCGCACACAACTGGAGAGGGCCTCCAGGCAACCGGAGGTGATAACGACTTCATGGGGTGAAAGGCCGCAACCCGAATCGACGGATATGCGGGCAATCTGCTGGCGCAGCTCTTCGCAACCGAACATATAGTCATAGGAGAGTCCCCGTTCGTCTCCGCGTCGGGTAAGTGCCGCAAGTGAACGGTTCAGCGGTTTCAGGGTTGTTGCCCTGACATTGGGCGTGGCCCGTCCGAGATAGGTGATACCCGGCTCTTCCCGCCGGAACAGGACATTGAGCACCTTAAGCCATTTGCTGATTTTCTGTGGCTTTAAATTGAACTCCGGCACCCTGGGCGGTGATGGAGGTCGACCATCAGGAAGCCCTCTTACATAGTGACCCGACTTGAGTCTTGCCTCGACGATCCCCTGGGCCTCAAGCAGGTAGAAGGCCTCCTGAACCGTGGAGATGCTTACCTTGTATTGTCCGCTCAGGTGCCGGATCGAAGGCAGTTTTTCACCCGTGTGAAAGATGCCTTTTTGAATCTGTTGTTTCAGTCTGTCTGCCAGCTGTTCATATTTTTTCATTACAAAGTCCTTTCCAGCAGTACAGTTTGTGAAGATATTAATCAGTACAGTTAGATAGTTACATCATCTGTACTGGTATTATTACATACCAAGTATATCTGTAACGTTTTCAGTTTAATCGATAAGTTACCAGCATGGCAATCAACCAGCTGGAGCTGACAAATGAAACCGCAGAACCGGGTACATTCACTGATAAGGACTTTCGCACAACTGCTGGGGTGCTGGTCAAACCGCTACCGTCAAAGGCAGCTGCTTCGGCAACTGGAGGATCATATTCTCAAAGATATCGGTCTCAGCAGGGTTGATGCGGAGGCAGAAGCGATGAAGCCATTCTGGCGAAGATAGGCGGCAATCAATCTGTACAATGCAGTGGTTTACTCTGAACATAAAACAGTGGATGCTAGTAACCTGTTCTGGGCAGAACAGGCCGCAAAACAAGCCCGCGATGCCGGAGCAGACCATTAATCAAAAACAATATTCAATGAGAAAAGTGCAAATGAAACTGAAATGGATTGTTGTGACTGCGGCGATTGCCCTGGGTGGCTGCAGCGAAGAGGCAAAAGAAGATATGAAGGACGCTGCCGAGCACGCCAAGCAAGCAGCAGAGAGCGCCGGGAAAGCCATATCCGGGTCCACCAAGGAAGTGAATGATAAATGGACCGAGATGAACAAGGACCGCCACCAGGTACCCGAAGAGGACACCGGACTGCCCAAACCCGTAGAGGGTGATTGGGACAAGATGAAGCAGACCCTCTCCGATGCCAAGGATGCGGTTGTGGATAAGGTCGAGGAAGTCACAGCTGACGAGAAGAAATCTGACTGACCGATGCCGGACCAGCCCCGGTATCTTGATACCGATCAGCACAGAAAGATCGCTTACCATCACCTGGACGGCTCCCGTCCAGGTGTGATCTTTCTGGCTGGTTTCATGTCTGACATGACGGGCACCAAGGCCCTCGCCCTCGAAAGTTGGTGTCACCAGCGGGGAACCGCTTTCACACGCTTCGACTATTCAGGACATGGCGCCTCTTCCGGCACCTTTGAGTCCGGCTCCATCGGTGATTGGCTTGAAGATGCGATCAGCGTCCTGGATAAGGTGACAAGAGGACCGCAGATCGTCGTTGGATCGAGCATGGGAGGCTGGATTTCACTACTGCTCGCAATGAAGCGCAGCCACCGCGTCGCAGCCCTTGTAACCATTGCCTGCGCAACGGACTTTACCGAACGGCTGCTCCGCCCTGCCCTGACGACAGAGCAGCTTCAGAGCCTTGAGTCCAAAGGAGTCGCAGAACTTCCCTCCCACTACAACGAACAGCCTTATCGCATCGGCCGCAGACTGATTGATGAGGGCGTTGACCACTGCCTGCTCGACGGCTCAATCCCCATCGACTGTCCGGTTCGCATGCTGCATGGCATGGAGGACCGCGATGTTCCCTGGGAGATATCCCGTATGACCCTGGAGCGGCTGGATAGCAATAACACCGGGTTGGTTCTGCTGGAGAACGGCGACCACCGGCTCTCCAAGCCCGAAGAGATGGAGAGGTTGTTCCTCATACTCGACAGTCTGATCATCCCATTGACGCCACCGGATCAGGCAGGTTGAATCAGGTACCTTCGGGGATCACGTAAAAGAGAACCGAAAAAAAGTGAAAAATGCTCCCTACCAGGACAAACAGGTGCCACACCGCGTGATGGTAGGCCAGGGATCTCCAGACGTAGAAGACAACCCCCAGGGAGTAGCAGAGACCACCGGCCAGCAATAGAACCAGCCCCCCTGTTTCAACCCTGGTCAGCATCGGCTCAATTGCAATCACCACCAGCCAGCCCAGCCCCAGGTAGAGACCAATGGAGAGGCGGCGATAACGTTTGCGCATGACCAGTTCCAGTACCACACCAGCTATCGCAATCCCCCAGACCAGCCCAAACAGGGTCCATCCCCAACTGCCCCGTAGATTGACCAGGGTGAACGGCGTATAGGTTCCGGCTATCAGAATAAAGATTGCGGCATGATCGATCTGGCGAAGAATCCGCTTGGCACTGGGCAGCGGTATACCGTGGTAGAGGGCAGATGCTGTATAGAGAAGTATCAGTGTCGCACCGTAGATACTGCTGCTGGTGATGTGCCAGGCATCGCCATAGAGCGCTGAAAATGATACCAGTACCGCAAGACCCGCGATGCTTAACAACGCGCCTATACCGTGGGTGATGGTGTGTGCTATCTCCTCCCCGAAGCTGTATCGTGCCGTGCTTGCTGAAGCCTGCATTCTGGCCACCCTGATCGGATTTGCTGTAATGCACAAGTTTCTGCCAAAACCGGGGCCATGTCCACCAGGAAAGATCGAGCTGCTTGGCTCCATTCTGCTTGGGTTCTTGTATTTCGGGCTTCAGCCCGGCATGTCTGACTGAAGTCCGACCTACAGGCAATCAATGACTTATATGGGAACGGCGCATGCCTCAGGCCAGGGGGGGGTACTATTCCGGAGAGTCCAGGGTACCGTCAATGTAGCGGTCACGGGCCTCTTTGGCCCTAGTGAATATCTCCAGCAGCCTGTCACCGTCACCCTGGCGGATAATCGATGCAAGATCGCTCATCTCGGCTATGTAGCGCTCCATGATGTCACCGAGTGCGTGTCGATTTGCGACACAGATATCACGCCACATCACGGGGTTTGATGAAGCGATACGGGTGAAGTCCCGAAAGCCACCAGCCGCATAGCGGAAAATTTCGTCGTTCTCTTTCATCCGGGCCAGGGTATCTACAAGGCCGAATGCCAACATGTGGGGAAGATGGGAGGTTGCTGCCAACACCTCGTCGTGGTGTTCCACGCTCATGCGGGTGACTTCAGCGCCACATGCAGACCACATCGCCTCGACCTTTTTCAGTGCCTCCGGAGAGCTCTCAGAGGTCGGCGTCAGGATAATGCGCCGGTTTTGGTACAGCTCGGAAAAAGAGGCCTCTACCCCGCTGTTCTCGGTGCCGGCGATAGGGTGTCCGGGAATGAATCCCTCTGGCAGGTAACCAAGCCCCGCGCGACAATCATCGATGACACTGCGTTTTGCACTGCCGCCATCGGTGATAATCGCATCATCTGCGAGACGCCCCTTCATGGCGGCAAACGTACTCTCCATGGCACCCAGGGGAACTGCCAGAAATATCATATCGGCAGTTGCAACAGCTTCACCCACATCGTGGGTATAGCGGTCAATCACACCCAGCTCTACCGCCTTTTCAAGGTTTGCCTTGCCCCGGCCACAGCCCACGACCTCGCCAACTTCACCGGCCTGGCGCAAAGCCCGTGCCAGTGAGCCGCCAATGAGGCCGACACCGATAACCGCAAGGGTGCGGATCATCATTTATCCAGCACCTTCTTCAGGGCGGTGAGAAACCGGCTGTTCTCTTCCTCGAGGCCAACGGTGATTCGAAGGTGGTTGGGGAGACCGTAATTTGCAACCGGGCGTCCGATGCAGCCTTCACGGAGCAGCGCCTGATCAACCTCCTCAACCGGCCGGCCCACGTCGACGGTAATAAAGTTGCCGACAGAGGGGATGTACGGCAGACCCATTTCTGCAAAACCGGTTACCAGCTGTTCCATGCCGGCACTGTTCATTTCAATGGAGTTTTGAATGAAGTCCTGGTCGTCCAGTGCAGCCAGGGCCGCTGCCTGGGCCATGCTGTTGACGTTGAAGGGCTGGCGAACCCGGTTCAACAGGTTGGCAATGTCCGGGTGGGACAGGCCGTATCCGACACGCAAAGAGGCCAGTCCATAGGCCTTGGAGAATGTCCGGGTCACGATCAGGTTTGGATACTTGGAGAGCCACTGACTGGCGTCAGGGTAATCATCCTCGTCAACGTACTCTATGTACGCCTCATCCACCACGACGATAACGTTGTCGGGGAGCGCAGCAATAAAGTTTTCGAGCTCTTCGCCGTTTAGCCAGGTTCCTGTCGGGTTGTTGGGGTTGGCCACCCAGACCACCCGGGTATTCTCACCGACCAGGTTGAGCATGGCTTCCAGATCATGGCCGTAATTGTCTGCAGGTGCCATTTTAAGGGTGGCGCCGACAGACTGGCTGCTGATGGGATAGACCGCGAAAGCGTGCTGGGAGAAGATCGACTCGTAACCGGGCGCCAGGAATACCCGCGCAATCATATCCAGTACGTCATTTGATCCGTTGCCCAGGGTGATGCAGCCGGCATCGACACCATGTTTTGCAGCCAGTGCATTGCACAGCTCAAATCCACCGCCATCAGGATAACGGGCAGCCTCCGGCAGCTCCCCCTGCATGGCAGCCCTGGCCTTCTCACTGCAGCCCAGCGGATTCTCGTTGGAAGCGAGCTTGACCGAATCGCTGATGCCGAGCTCACGTTCCAGCTCAGATATCGGTTTACCGGGAATATAGGGCTTCAGGTTGGCAATACCGGGGGCCGCGATACCGAGAAATCTGTTTGTTTGGTCTGTCATTTTATATGCCCTTAACTGTTCACCGCGGATTCACACAAGGCGCAGGGATTTCGAACTGGTATAACGCCTGGCGCTTTAAATCTCTATGCAAGAAGTCATCATAAAACAGCATTGGGATATGAACCCAACACCTTGAGCATACGAGCCTCTTTTTCGAAATCTTCCAGCGCCTGCTTTATGTTTGGATTGTCCTGGTGGCCGTCGATATCAATGAAAAAGACATAGTCCCAGTTCCCCTTGCGGGATGGACGGGATTCGATCCGTGACATGCTGATGCCATGTTTCGCCAAGGGAGTCAGCAGGGAGCTCAATCCACCTGCCACATTGCGGGTTGCGCACAGCAGGGTTGTCTTGTCTTCACCGGTAGGAAGCGCTTTTTGGCGCCCTATCACCAGAAAACGCGTGGTGTTGTCCGGTTCATCCTCGATGTTCTTTGCCAGGCCCTTGAGCTGATAGATCTCGGCCGCCATCTCACCTGCAATGGCCGCGGAGTCCGGCTCGTCCTTGGCCAGTCTTGCCGCTTCCGCGTTGCTGCCGACAGTGATCTGTTCAGCATGGGGCAGATTGCGATCCAGCCAGAGACGGCACTGGGCCAGTGACTGCTGATGGGAATAGACCTTCTTTACCGAATTCAGATCCGGCGCTGTGCTCAGCAGGTGATGATGAATACGCAACATCACTTCGCCGCAGATATGCAGAGGTGAGGTGATGAACGTATCCAGGGTGTGATTGATCACACCCTCGGTTGAATTTTCCACCGGCACTACGCCGTAGTGGGCAATCCCGGATTCCACCTCACGAAAAATATCGGAGATGGAACCCATGGGTGCTGTAATAACCGAGTGACCGAAATGTTTCAGTGCAGCGGCCTGGGTGAATGTGCCCTCCGGCCCAAGGAAAGCGATCTTCATCGGCTGTTCCAGTGCTAGGCATGCCGACATGATCTCCCGGAACAGGCGTGCCATCTCTTCATTGCCCATGGGGCCGGTATTGCGCTTCTGAATCGTCTTCAGAACAGAGGCTTCACGATCAGGCCGATAGAAGAAAGCATCCTTATCCTCTTTCAACTTGATTCGCGCAACCTCCTGGGCTGCCGCCGCACGATCATTTATCAACTCCTGGATCTTGGTATCCAGTGAGTCGATACGCTCACGTATACCCTGGAGTTTGTCCTGGTCACTCATAGCAGGCTACTCAATCTTTCTTCGTACATCCAAGGCACCTGACAGACAGCACACCTTCGATAGAGGCGATGCGGTCCAGCGTGGCCTGGTCCGGTTCATCGTGGACATCCAGCAGGGTCACAGCAATATCGTCCAGTGACTTGTTCAGCATGTCGATAATGTTCAGACCACCTTCGGCAAGATCCGTGGATATCTGTCCCACCATGTTGGGCACATTGGAATTCACCACGCAGATTCGGTGCCCGCCATTTCTGGGCAGATTGATTTCAGGGAAGTTGACCGCGTTGAGAATGTTGCCGTTCTCAAGATAGTCGCTAACCTGATCTGCCACCATGATGGCGCAGTTCTCTTCGGCTTCCGTGGTGGATGCACCGAGGTGGGGCAGCGTAATGCAGCGCGGGTGGTCTTTCAGCAGGTTGCTGGGAAAGTCACAGACATAAGCATAGAGATGACCATCATCAAGGGCCTCTACCACCGCCTCATCATCGATGATGCCGTTGCGGGCAAAATTAAGCAAAACGCCATTCTTCTTCATTAACTTGAGGCGATCTGCATTGATCATGTGCTTTGTCGCGTCAATCAGCGGCACATGAAATGTGATGAAGTCGGACTTGGAGATCAGGTCGTCCACACTGAGGGCCTGGTCCACATCTGCAGAGAGCTGCCAGGCGGCCTTTACAGTGATGGTGGGATCGTAACCGATGACATTCATGCCCAGCGAACGAGCCGCATTGGCCACACGAACACCGATAGCACCGAGACCGACGACGCCAAGGGTACGCCCGGGCAGCTCAAAACCCACGTAGTTCTTCTTGCCCTTCTCAACATCTTTGTTGATTGCGGCATCCTCGCCCGACAGACCGCGGGAGAAGTTCCACGCCTGACCGATGTTTCGGGCCGCCATCAGCATGCCGGCCAAGACCAGCTCTTTCACAGCGTTGGAGTTGGCGCCCGGCGCATTGAATACCGGGATGCCCATTTCGGTCATTTTATCGACCGGGATATTATTCACACCTGCTCCGGCGCGACCGATGGCTTTCACCGTCTCGGGGATCTCCATGTCGTGCATTTTGTAGGAGCGCAGAAGTATCGCGTCGGGATGTGCGATTTCCGATGCAACTTCATAATTATCCCGTGGAAGACGATCTAGACCAGCTACTGAAATATTATTCAGGGTCAATACTTTATGCATGACTCTTAACCCTCTCTCTAATGATTATTATTGCGAGGAGCGTCTATGACACTCCCCGCATTATATTGATTTTCAACCGTGGCGCTTCTCAAAATCAGCCATGAAATCAACCAGTGCCTGAACACCGGCTTCGGGCATCGCGTTGTAGATGCTGGCGCGCATGCCACCAACTGACCGGTGCCCCTTAAGGGTCTTGAGACCGACCTCTGATGCTTCACTAAGGAAGGTTGCATCCAGTTCGGCATCAGCCAGGGTGAACGGTACGTTCATCCAGGAGCGGCATGCGGGATCCACGGGATTGTTGTAGAAATCCGAGTTGTCGATCGCCGCGTAGAGGGACTCTGCCTTGCGCTCGTTGACAACCGCCATAACGTCCAGACCGCCGTTGGCCTTGATCCACTTGAAGACCAGCCCTGCCAGGTACCAGCCATAGGTGGGCGGCGTGTTGTACATGGAATCCGCGCCTGAATGGGTGGCATAGTTGAACATGGTGGGAGCGTCATCTGCCGCATTACCAATCAGGTCTTCACGCACGATCACCACGGTCAGACCGGCGGGACCAATATTTTTCTGAGCCCCTGCGTAGATCACACCATACTTGGAGACGTCCACAGGCCTGGAGAGGATGGTGGATGAGAAATCAGCCACAAGCGGAACATCTCCGGTACCAGGCACATACGGGAACTCGATACCCTGAATGGTCTCGTTCGGCGTGTAGTGAACATAGGCGGCGTCGGCATTCAGGCTCAGATCGCCTTCCGCGGGAACCGTGAACTGACCATCCGGAGTCGCACCGGCGATATTCACATCGCAGTAGCGCTTGGCCTCAGCTATTGCCTTCTTGGACCAGGAGCCGGTATTGATGTAGTCGGCGCCTTTCTTACCGTTTAAAAGATTCAGCGGCACCATGGCGAACTGGCTGGAAGCCCCACCCTGAAGGAACATGACCTTGTAGTTGTCAGGAATTGCCATCAGCTCGCGCAGGTCGCTTTCCGCCTCACCAGCGATAGACATATACTCCTTGCCGCGATGGCTCATCTCCATCACCGACATACCACTGCCGTGCCAGTCCAGGAGCTCTTCCTGGGCCTGCTTCAACACATCTTCGGGTAGCGCCGCCGGCCCGGCACTGAAGTTGTACACTCGGGACATTCTGCTTTCTCCAGCCTTACAAGTTGTTGGTTTAGGTCTCTTCAGCAGGCAGCTATGGGCCTGCTGAACCGTTACTCCTCGCCAGTGTCCGCTTCGACAGACTCTTCTTCTGACTCATCCCCTTCTTCATCGAGGGATTCAATTCTTTCGATACCCACCAGTTTCTCGTTTTTCGAGAGTCTGATCATGGTCACACCCTGGGTGCCGCGTCCCATCACGGAGACATCGTCAACCCGGGTACGCACCAGGGTGCCGCCATTGGTGATGAGCATGATCTCATCACTCTCTTCAACCAGCACAGCACCCACCTGGGCTCCGTTGCGATCGGATGTTTTTACCGATATCACACCCATGCCGCCACGTCCCTTTATGGGGAACTGATCGACCGGCGTGCGTTTTCCGTAGCCGTTTTCGGTTACGGTAAGAACGGTGCGGTCCTCCTCGGCAATAATCAGCGAGATGACCTGCTGCCCCTCATCCAACCGCACACCGCGAACACCGCACGCAGTACGGCCCATGGGTCGGACCTTGGACTCTTCGAAGCGTATCGCCTTGCCGGCAGAGGTAAAGAGCATCACATCCTTGCTGCCATCGGTAATGGCAACCCCAACGAGCTGATCATCATCTCTCAGGTCCACGGCGATGATGCCGCTGGCCCTGGGACGGGAGAAGTCCGTGAGGCGTGTCTTCTTCACGGTACCGGTGCTGGTGGCCATGAAGATGTACTTGTTCTCGTCATACTCCCGGATAGGCAGTACAGCGTTGATGCGCTCATCCTGCTCCAGGGGCAGCAGGTTGACGATGGGCTTGCCACGGGCGTTACGACCGGCCTGGGGCAGTTCATAGACCTTCAACCAGTAGACCCTGCCCCGGCTTGAGAAGCAGAGAATGGTGTCGTGGGTATTGGCCACGAACAACTGATCGACGAAATCCTCATCCTTGGTGCTGGTCGCAGTCTTACCCTTGCCACCGCGGCGTTGTGCCTGGTAAGTGTCCAGAGTCTGGGCCTTGGCGTAGCCTGCGTGGGAGAGAGTCACCACCACATCCTCTTCGGTGATGAGGTCCTCCAGTGTCAGGTCCAGGCGGGTCTGGATGATCTCGGTGCGACGCTCATCCCCGTACTGCTCCTGGATGGCAACCAGCTCTTCGCGGATCACCGTCATCAGCCTGTCCGGGCTGGAGAGAATATCAAGTAAGAACTTAATTTTATCTATTATCTCACTGTATTCATTAAGTATTTTGTCCTGCTCAAGACCGGTAAGACGGTGAAGGCGAAGATCAAGAATCGCCTGCGCCTGGGTCTCGGTCAGAAGATAACCTTTTTCAGTCAGACCATATCCCGGCTCCAGGTCCTGGGGCTTGGACGCATCTGCGCCGGCTCGCTCCAGCATCGCCTCGACCGTTCCGGACTGCCAATGACGGGCCAGAAGCCCTTTCTTCGCTTCCCCGGGACTGGGGGCAGCCTTGATCAGCTCAATGACCTCATCGATATTGGCCAGGGCAACCGCCAGGCCTTCCAGTACATGGGCCCGTTCCCGCGCCTTGCGCAGTTCGAACAGGGTGCGCCGGGTAACCACTTCGCGGCGGTGACGCAGGAAGTACTGCAGAATCTGCTTAAGGTTGAGCAGGCGGGGCTGGCTGTCCACCAGTGCCACCATGTTGATGCCGAAGACAGTCTGCATCTGGGTGTGCTGGTAGAGATTGTTCAGAACCACCTCGGCCACTTCACCGCGACGCAGCTCAATAACCACCCGCATACCGTCCTTGTCGGATTCATCACGCAGCTCCGTGATGCCTTCGAGACGCTTCTCTTTAACCAGTTCGGCGATCTTTTCAAGCATCCGCGCCTTGTTTACCTGGTAAGGAAGCTCGGTAACGATAATGCGCTGCTTGTTGTTCGAATCGTCGGTTTCTATCTCGCTGCGGGCACGCATGTAAATGCGGCCACGACCTGTATGGTAAGCCTCGTGTATGCCCCGGGCGCCATTGATGAAACCTGCAGTCGGAAAATCGGGTCCTGGGATGTACTCCATCAATCCATCGATGGAGATTTCAGGATCGTCGATCAGCGCCACAGCGCCGTTGATCACCTCGGTAATATTGTGAGGCGGTATATTGGTCGCCATACCCACCGCGATACCGGCAGATCCATTGACCAGCAGATTGGGAATGCGGGCAGGAAGTACCGCGGGCTCGGACTCGGATTCATCGTAGTTGGCGATGAAGTCAACCGTCTCCTTGTCCAGGTCATCCAGCATGCTGTGTGCGATCTTGGCCATGCGAACTTCTGTATAACGCATGGCAGCAGGCGAATCGCCGTCCACAGAACCAAAGTTACCCTGCCCGTCCACCAGCATGTAGCGCATGGAAAACGGCTGTGCCATGCGAACAATGGTGTCGTACACCGCCGTATCGCCATGGGGGTGATACTTACCGATAACGTCACCGACCACACGGGCCGATTTCTTGTAGGCCTTGTTCCAGTCGTTGCCCAACACGCTCATTGCGTAGAGCACCCGGCGATGGACCGGTTTCATTCCATCACGCACATCCGGCAGTGCACGTCCAACGATTACGCTCATGGCGTAATCGAGATAGGACTGTTGCATCTCGTCTTCGAGATTGACCGGTAAGACTTCTTTGGCGAATTCGGTCATAAGCTTTCTTATCTATCCCTGCCGCCTGGAGCAGCTCTCTTTTGGTAAGGTGCCGTTTGTTATCCCGACGTATCCAAGGGATTTCGGCTAATTGCTTTTATGAGCCGACGATAATACCACATTTGGATAGGGTACTGCCTGAAAAAAAAGCCGCCTGAAATCGCGTTTCAGGGGCTCTGAGCTTATCAGGCCATTAAATCTGCCATCTTTTTCGCATCTGGCGAGAGAACAACACCCTTTTCAGTCACGATGGCATCAACCAGCGCCGCCGGGGTGACGTCAAACACCGGATTCCAGGCCGAAACACCACTGGCGCCCACCTGCCGGCCGCCGCAGCAAAGGACCTCGGACGGGTCCCGTGATTCAATGGGAATATCCCCGCCGCTGGCCACACCCATATCAATAGTTGAGGTTGGAGCGGCAACCATCACTTTCACTCCATGGTGCCTGGCTGCTACTGCCAGGCTGTATGTTCCGATCTTGTTTGCGACATCCCCGTTGGCGGCGATACGGTCGGAACCGACAATGATCCAGCCGATCCCTCCCCTGGCCATGCGACTGGCTGCCGCACCATCAGTAAGCAGGGTGACTGGAATATTGTCCCTTGAGAGTTCCCAGGCGGTCAGTCGCGAGCCTTGTAGCCAGGGCCTGGTCTCATCGGCATAGACCATCTCAATTTTACCGGCAGAGTGTGCACTGCGAATCACACCCAGGGCTGTGCCGTAACCACCGGTTGCCAGGGCGCCTGCATTGCAATGGGTTATAACCGAGGTTGTTTCATCTATAAGCGCAGCACCCAGATCCCCCATATGCCGGTTAGCAGCAATGTCCTCATCGTGGATAAGCCGCGCTTCGGCCAATAAGGCAGGAACCGGATCGCCCTCGCCCAGGCCGGCCATCACCTGCTCCATGCGGTGTAAAGCCCAAAACAGGTTTACCGCGGTTGGACGGGATGCCGCAAGGGTCTCAAGTTCAGGCTCAATAGCCGATCTCCACCCCCCCTTGAACTCCCTGTAGCATCGCCGTGCAGCCAGTACCACCCCAAAGGCCGCAGTGATACCAATGGCCGGAGCCCCGCGCACCACCATGTCACGAATGGCATTGGCCGTCTGCTCTGCACTCTGCAGCTCAAGAAACTGCTCTTCTCCAGGCAGGATACGCTGATCGAGAAGGTACAGACGGTCATTGGCCCAGACGATTGCATGATCCGCATCAGCCGGAATATTAAGAGGTAAAGCTTCCATCTTTCGTAAACCCGTGGCAAATTCGGCATATTCTACAGATGGTGTCTGGCATTTGGGAGAAAAACCACACAGTGGACCAGATAACAAAACAACAGCCCATACAATACAGACCCCATTCAATCCGAGGATGAGATTTGGAAGAAGATAAGACAGAGATCGAGAGCCTCCTCCACGCCCGTTGGGTTATTCCGGTGGCTCCTGACAACCGCGTTCTCGAGGGATACAGCATCGCAGTTGAACACGGCAGAATTCTGGAGATCCTGCCAAGTGAACAGGCCCGGGT
Organism: Sedimenticolaceae bacterium; assembly: GCA_965224515.1. Lineage (GTDB taxonomy): Bacteria > Pseudomonadota > Gammaproteobacteria > Chromatiales > Chromatiaceae > Sedimenticola_A. The sequence continues at coordinate 3,122,385 of OZ245051.1, read as the reverse complement.
AAAATACCGTGCCGAGAACGAACATGAACTCGGAAACCACGCCCTTATCCCCGGCCTGATCAACGCCCATACCCATGCCAGCATGAGCCTGCTGCGGGGATTAGCCGATGACCTGCCCCTGATGACCTGGCTCAATGACCATATCTGGCCGGCAGAAGGGCGCTGGGTAAATGAAGAGTTCATTGCGGACGGCACCCGACTGGCAGTTGCCGAAATGCTGCGTGGCGGTACAACCTGCTTCAATGACATGTACTTCTTCCCTGATGTGACCGGCATGGTCAGTTCAACTGCCGGCATGCGGGCAGTAGTCGGCCTGATCCTGATCGACTTCCCATCTGCCTGGGCCAGCGGCCCGGACGAGTATCTGCATCGCGGGATTGAGGTACACGATCAGTTTCGAAACAACAGCCTTATCACCACCGCTTTTGCACCCCATGCACCCTACTCTGTCTCCAATGCCCCCCTTGAGCGGGTGCGCACCCTGGCAGATGAGTTGGACATTCCTATACATATGCATGTGCATGAAACTTCCGACGAGATAAACCAGGGAATCGAGAAATTCGGCAACCGCCCCCTGGAACGGCTACACAGCCTTGGCCTGGTATCTCCATCCCTGGCAGCCGTACACATGACGCAGATCGAGGATGATGAGATCGAACGTTTTGCCGAGACCGGTGCCAGCGTGGTCCACTGCCCCGAATCAAACCTCAAACTCGCTTCAGGTTTCTGTCCGGTCAGCAAGCTGATTGACGCAGGCATCAATGTGGCCATTGGCACCGACGGTGCGGCCAGCAACAACGACCTGGACATGTTCAGCGAGATGCGTACTGCTGCACTGCTTGCCAAGGGCGTATCCGGTGATGCCAGCTCCCTCCCGGCGGCCACAGCCCTGCGTATGGCCACCCTGAACGGGGCAATTGCGCTGGGCATCGCCGATGAGACCGGTTCGCTCGAGATTGGCAAGGCAGCTGATATTACCGCGGTGAACCTGGGTACCCTGGAGACCCAACCCTTATACCACCCCGTATCACACCTGGTTTACGCAACGGGAAGGGACAAGGTGTCCGATGTCTGGATCGCCGGGCGCCATGTTGTGAATAGTGGTGAATTAACCACCCTGGACCAAAACGAGATCCTCTTGAAAGCGGTCGAATGGAACAGAAAAATTGCGGACATAGATGAACTTCTGGAGTTCACCTAGTTCAAAATCATAGATTAAACCAATCCAAAGGCGATACCGATAATGCGCTATTTACTCATCCTGATCCTCAGCTTCAGCACCCTGAGCGCCTGGGCCGCAGAGGCGATTTCACCAGCAGACGCCCCGATTGTCATATTCAAAACCGACTACAGTTTTGACGACACCAGGGAAAACATTGAGTTGGCCATCACGGGCAGGGGCATGCTGATCAGCGGTACCCTGCATATCAGCGATATGCTGCAACGCACCGCAAAAGACACAGGTCACACCAAGCTCTACGAGAAAGCCGAGTCCCTTGAGTTTTGCAGCGTGCTGCTCTCCCACAAGATGTCCTCTGCACATCCGGCCAACCTATCCATCTGTCCTTTGACCATCGGCATCTATGTCAAGGCCGGAGAGCCTGAAAACACCTACGTGACCTACCGCCGCCCGGTCATGCTTGGAGAGGCTGGCGAGGCGACAGCAGCCCTGACCGATCTGTTTGAGAGTGTGATAGAGGAAGCATTGGAATAGCCGTAACGCTATAATCCCGCGATCCATTTACCAAGAGCAGCACCCGTATGAGCGAATCCATCAACGTCGATCACGCAGAGATCAGTAAGTTTGAAGAACTGGCGGCACGCTGGTGGGACCCCCACAGCGAGTTCAAGCCACTGCACGAGATCAACCCCCTGCGCCTTGGCTATATCGATGATATTGCCCATCTCCAGGGCAAAAAGGTGCTGGATGTAGGCTGTGGCGGCGGTATTCTTGCTGAGAGCATGGCCGCGAAAGGTGCCGATGTCACCGGCATCGACATGGGCGAGGCCCCCCTGGAGGTTGCACGACTCCATCTGCTGGAGTCCCAGCTGGAGGTCCACTATGAGCGTATACCGGTGGAGCGCCTGGCCGAGGAGCAGCCGGAATCATTCGATGTAGTAACCTGCATGGAGATGCTGGAGCATGTACCCGACCCCAGCTCGGTGGTCAGGGCCTGCGCACGCCTGACAAAACCGGGTGGGCACATCTTCTTCTCCACCCTCAACCGCAATCCCAAATCGTACCTGTTCGCGATCATTGGGGCTGAGTATATTCTCAACCTCCTGCCCAAGGGCACTCACGACTACGCCAAGTTCATTCGCCCTTCCGAACTCGACACCTGGATCCGCCAGGCGGGAATCGACACAGACAGCATGACCGGGCTCGTATATAACCCGCTGACCGGCAAGTACCGCCTGGATTCCACAGATGTGGACGTCAACTACATGGTCGGCTGCAGCAAGGATACCGATGCCTGAACCAGCCGCCTGCTGCGACCGCTCGATTCGGGTCGTACTGTTCGATCTTGATGGCACCTTTGCTGATACGGCACCGGATCTTGCTTACGCGCTGAACCAGACCCTGATGCGCCATGGCAGAGATGCCCTGCCCCTTGAGGAGATCAGGCCCCATGTTTCACACGGTGGTAAGGCGCTCATACAAGCGGGTTTTCAGATCGAACCGGAGCACCCCGACTTCGAGACCTACCGCCAGGACCTGCTTGAGATATACCGTGAGAATATTCACCGGGAGACCACCCTGTTTCCAGGCATGGAGCAGGTACTGAGCACCCTGGAGAGTAACGGTATCGCATGGGGAATCGTCACCAACAAACCCTCATGGTTGACCGACCCCCTGATGCAGAGCATGCAGCTGGACAGGCGTGCCGCATGCATTGTCAGTGGTGATACCACGGCAAACAGCAAGCCTCATCCAGAACCTATACTCCACGCCTGTGAACTGGCAGGCGGCAGTGCAGCCGAATGCCTGTATGTAGGCGATGCCGAGAGGGATATCGAGGCAGGCCGGGTAGCTGGAACCGCAACCCTTACCGCCCTGTTCGGCTATATTGGTGATGAGGATAAGCCCGGAGAGTGGGGAGCCGATGGCAGTGTGGATACGCCCACGGAGATTATCAGCTGGCTGGGCCTGCCAGTATCCGACAGGTAAAAACAAATTTTTCTCTCTCAGGCATTGAGAAAATAAAACAGAACCCGAAGGGTCGAACACTTCTCCAGCTCCAGGTAAACTAACCACTGTTTTAGACCGATTTTTGGACTTTTTTTATGCGTAACTATCAGCCATCTCCAGACCTGCTCAAAGGGCGAACTGTGCTTGTCACCGGAGCAGGTGACGGTATTGGTCGAGCTGCATCCATCGCCTATGCGATGCACGGGGCCACCGTGGTACTGCTGGGCCGCACCCTGGCAAAGCTTGAAAAAGTCTACGACGAGATTGAAGAGGCTGGTGGAATCCAACCCGCCATCTACCCACTGAATCTCGAAGGCGCCACCGACCACGACTACTACGAGTTGGCGGAGACCCTTGGTAAAGAGTTCGACTCCCTGGACGGACTGCTGCACAGTGCCGCCCAGCTAAAACTCATGAGTCGCATTGATGATTACGACATCGAAACCTGGTTCCAGGTGATGCAGGTCAACCTCAACGGCCCTTTCATGCTCACCCAGGCCTGCCTGCCGCTGTTGAAAAAATCCAAAGATGCCTCGTTGGTGTTCACCTCGGACAGCGTCGGTCGAAAGGCAAAGGCCTACTGGGGGGCCTACGCCGTTTCCAAGTTTGGCGTAGAGGGACTGATGCAACTGCTCGCCGAAGAGACAGAAGAAAGCACCAATATCCGGGTCAACAGCATCGACCCCGGACCTACCAGCACAAATCTGCGTGCTGCTGCCTACCCGGGAGAGAATCCCGCGATCAATAAAAGCCCGGAAGAGCTGATCCCTTTCTATCTCTGGATCATGGGACCGGACAGCAACGGGACAACCGGTCAGGCCCTCACACTGGAAGATTGGTCACAGGCCTGACCCCGGCAAAAAGAAGCCGGTTATCGGCTCTCAATTTCCGTCATATTTCTGTCGTCGATGGAACTGAAATATACAACTCATTGTTTCATATAGGATATACCCTATTGGCATGAATATCGCTTAATTCCCAACATAACAGGAATAAAGGGATATTCGGCATGAGTGGTCAAATTTTCAGTCTCCATGACAACAGGAAATTCGTAGCCTCGCACAGCACGCAATTTGAAGAGCAGACAGGACTCGATGAGGATCTCGTCTCAAAAGCACTGGCTCTGTCAGGCATGCTGCAGACCACCCTGGATCTCGATGAACTGATCACACTCTTTTTCAAGCAGCTCAACCGGGTGATCCAGTTCGACGGTATCCTCTATCAACAGCAAGAGCAGCAGGTGGAAATTCCCCATGGACTTCAGACCGGACACAGATGTTCTTACGAACTGCTGGTTGCAACCGATGAGCTTGGAACCCTTGAACTGATCCGGACCACCCGCTTTTCAGACAACGAACTTGAAAGCATCGAAAATCTGCTGGTAAGTATTCTTTATCCACTGAGAAACGCACTTCTCTACAAGAAAGCCCAGCAGACGGCAATGATTGACCCTTTGACCGGCGCCCGAAATCGCGCCTCAATGGACAGCACCATGCGCAGAGAGATAGAGCTGGCAAGGCGCCATGACTCTCCCCTCTCAATCATTCTTCTGGATATCGACCACTTCAAAGGCATCAACGACACATATGGCCACCTGCATGGTGACAAGGCGCTGAATTCAATTGCCCAATGTGCTGAAAAAACGATTCGCGAGAGTGACCTGCTTTTCAGATACGGTGGCGAGGAGTTCCTTATACTACTCACAAATACCGGTTCACAAGGCGCCAACCTGCTTGCAGAAAGAATCCGCATAGCCGTCGAGGATGTTACTCATATACCCAACAGCGACCAGCGCATCACGGCCAGCCTTGGAGTTACCACCCTGCAGGATGATGATGATCAGAAGATCATATTCAAGCGTGTTGATGACGCGCTATACCAGGCGAAGAAGAGTGGTCGTAACAAGGTTATCATCCGCTGAGCGGTAATTGACTGCAATCAGCTACTACCTGCAGAGCTGGCAGTTTGGTGTTGAAACCAACATTTGTAGCCTATCCAGCCCTTGCAGGTCGGGCTTCTACCCTCCGGGCACAAGAGCCCGAATTGAAAAAACATATTTAACCAGGACAGAGCCTTTTTTACCTGCTAATTCTGGCTGAAAAGCCGCGTCTACTGGTTTATCCGTGATCTGAGTCAATTGAGGCTGTTCGCGAACAAGTTCGCTCCTACAGGTGTTTCTCAACTTTTGCACTATCCCCATGCCGGATCGGCAAAGCCTGTTCGAATCTTACATCCTGTGGCGGTGGTTTACCTGGATTGGGCCAGTTTGCTGTTGATTGTCTCTGCCAGCTGATCACTGGACTGTGAACCGATCAGCAGGTGTTTCCCTGTATTCAACACAAGCTGAACTCCCCTGTCGCCGCTGACATTATAAGCCTTGCCTGAAGGGCCGTATTTGATACCCCATCCCCCATACTCGCGAATCGGACGATATACTCTTGCCGTGCACGAGCTGATTTCAGAGTAGCGAATGAACTTTCTGCTCAAGGGATAAAAATGAATCGACACTCCCTCGTCGTCTACTTCCGTGACCAGTCTCAATACGTAGATCAGGTAGCAGAGCCCTAGCACGCAAACAATCAGCAGAGACCCGGTTAAGAGCAGCGCTGTATCCGACATCGCTCTTGAACCCCAGGCATATCCAAAAACAAGTTGCGTCACCATGCCATACCCGAAAGGAACAACCACCGATAACACAGCTATAGCAAGAAGAATCCATAACCAACCCTGGTTGAACTTCTGGACCTCTCTGAATAAAACCTTTTGTCCACCCATTGTTATTTCTATTTCAAAGGAGCGGTCAGCAGCTTGATATCATCAATCCAGACATCCCCTGTCCCGTCGATAACAAGGTTCAGCTTAACATTGTCCGGATTTTCACCCTGCTTGAGAAAAAAAGGTGTCGCCTGGGAAACCCAGTCATTTGTTCCGGACAGGGGCCCATGCAGGGCCCGTGAGAAAAACTCCCCCTTTCCCGGGAAACTGCACCACATCTCCAGATATACCGTCCCGTTTACCCCCTCAGTTCTGATTTTTGCCTGGTAGATCAACTGCGTGTTTTCAACATCCAGGTCCCCGGTTTCAAACAGTTTTACTGTTGTTCCGGTTGAGGCCTTGATATGCAGGGCCCCTCGACCATCGCTTGATATGTCAGAGTCAAACCTGACCCCATCTATCGATCCAATGCTGTCAAGGCTATCCAGGGGATACTGCTTTAACACTGCCGTATGGTCTGAACGATCTGAACAGGCCCCAAGAAGAGCAACAGCAACCAGAACCAAACAGGTGATTATCGATTTCCCCATATGCATACAGTTCTTCTCCGGATGAGATGATAATTGTACTAAGATTAGTACATCTAATGCTTTGCCAGCGGCTGCCGATGTTTGGATTATTGACCACTAACGAGCAAAATGGGCTGATGGGATGCCACGTATAACAAGAAAGATATTTTACGATCTTTCCATCTGGATGATTGCGTTCGGCATAATCACCGGCATTATTTTCCCATTTTTTCTTCTCATACTCGGCCTGCCTGAATCGGAGGTTCTACAAGGCTACTTCTTCTCAGCCACCATAATGGCAGGGATTCTTGTCGCCCTGTTCAACTACTTGCTTGCAAACTGGGTTATCCGTCCCCGCCTGCGCACCCTGGTCGATGGCATGAAAAATATCCAGGAGGCCATACGAGCAGCCACCTTGAAATCAGACTGGTCTAACTGTGACGGGGATAAATGCCACATCGCCTGTGATTCCGACGATGAGATTGGAGAGAGCGCAAATGCATTCAATGCACTGGTCTACGAGCTTATCCGTTCACAGGAGATGGAGTCTGCAGCCAGTGATTTCAGCAAAACCCTCTCAAGCAAACTTGAACTGGAAGACCTGACAAAAGACGGCCTGAACCTGCTTCTCTCACATACAGGAACAATCGCAGGTATCGTCTTTACCGATAATGAAGGCGAGTTTTCTATTTCTGCAAACAGGGGCATCAAACAGCCGGAAGCAGTCCTGAACAGCCCACAAGTGAGACACGCCCTGCGTGGCCAGGAAATCGTACACCTGGAGATCCCGGGCAATATAGTCGTCGAGGGTGTACTCACAGACTTCCGGCCTCACGATATCATTCTGATACCAACAACATTCAAGATGCAGACTCTTGGCCTTGTCATCGTGGCTTCCAGTCATCCAGTAACCAGTGAAGCACTCAAGCTGTGCGAACTGTTTCGCCAGGGTTTTGGTCTTGCGCTCAATAACGCCCTTACCCACGACCGCCTTCAGCGTACTGCCGCTCTGGACCCACTCACCAACTGTTACAACAGGCGGTTTGGCCTGGGACGATTGGGCGAGGAGTTCAAACGTGCCATACGTGACAGCGCCCCACTGGGGCTACTTATGTTCGATCTTGATCACTTCAAGTCGATCAACGATACCTACGGACACCTTGTTGGTGACAGGGTGTTATCCAAAGTATCTGAAACCACGCGCTCGGCACTGCGTGAAGGGGATATTGTGATCCGTTACGGTGGTGAAGAGTTCCTGGTTCTTCTTCCCGGCGCATCCACTGAGGATGCTGCAGCCAGTGCTGAACGTATCCGCCGACTTATAGAAGAGACGGTTATAATGGATGCTGAGCAAAAAGTTAATGTCACAATCAGCGCGGGCTACACCTCCTTCCCAAATGACAGTGTTGAGGATACTACAGAGCTGATTCGCCACGCTGATGAGGCCCTCTACGCAGCAAAAGATGGGGGCAGAAACCAGGTCAGGCCATATAACTGATCAACCGTCGATTTAAACCGCATAATCCTCCTGTTTAATCAAGTGAATTTCAGGCGAAGTCGGTAAAAAACACCTTGCTAATACTTTTATTCCCACTCCTATCATTAAAGGTTGTCTAGGAGATTAAATAAATGTAAATATCCCATCCATAATCAGGATAGTGGATGTAATGAACGACCAAATGGACACAGATGTAACGGTTAATGAAGTCAGGGCGAATATTGCCGGCCTGAGGGTTGGCATGTATGTCTCTAGGCTTGACCAGTCATGGCTTGAGACACCCTTTGCTTTCCAGGGAATCCGGATTAAATCCGAGGTGGATATTCAGCGCCTGAAAGAGCACACCAGGTATGTCTATATCGATACCAACCGGGGTCCGGCACCCTCACCAATGTATATCTCACCCGAGAAGCCAGCATCTTTTACCGACACTGAAGAGAGCTCTGAGACCCAGGATTACAGTGTCAGCGTTGACCCGCATGAGATAAAAAAACTCAACAGACAGACCTACGAAGACAAAAAGCCTCTCGAAAAGGAGATCAGGTCTGCTGACCGGGTCTACAAAAAAGTCCAGAGGGAGCTTGAGCGTGTAGTCACCGATCTTGAAAAGCAGAAAGACCTTGATCTTATCGTTGTAAAAGACGGTATCTCGGACATGGTTAACAGCATTATCAATAACCAGTCGGCCATGATGTGGATGGCCCAGATGAAAAAGCTGGACGACTACACCTACACCCGCGCTCTGAGCACATCTGTATGGTGTGCCACCTTCGGTCGTCACCTGGGTATGGAGAAAACACATATTCAAACACTGGCTCTCGGCGGCCTGCTCCTGGACCTGGGAAAAAGCAGTCTTCCCGTGGAGCTTTTGAAAAACCGGGGGAAACTCAGTCCAGAACAGAAGAAACAGATGGACGAGCATGTAAACCTCGGGGTTAAGGTCCTCGCAAAAGCCGCCACCGCCACAAGAAACAGTGATCATATGGAACTGCTGCAGATGATCGCCACCCACCATGAGCGCTCAGATGGCAGTGGCTACCCTCAGCAACTCGACAATGATGACATACCCCTCTATGGAAAAATCGCGGGTATAGCAGACAGCTTCGACGCAATGACCAGCCACCGCCCCTACGTGGAAACAGGGGCCATGTCACCCCATGCCGCAATCACAGAGCTCTACGCACTGCGCGGAAAAAAATTCCCTCCTGACCTCATAGAGTCCTTTATCCAGACCATCGGCATCTACCCCATCGGCTCTTTGGTTGAGCTGAGTACGGGGGAAGTTGGCGCCGTGGTCTCCATCAGCAAGAACCAACGGCTACGCCCCTCCATCATGTTGTTTCTTGATGCCGAAAAAAAGAGTGTTTCCCCATTACACCAGGTCGATCTGTCAAAGATGGAGAATGATATCTTTATTTCACGGGGTCTCCCTGCCGGTGCATATGATATTGGTATCGAAGAGGTTCTGATCCAGTATTAACCCTGTTCTGCTGGAACATCCGAAGGTAGTGAAGGATAATCTGCGCATTCAATCATTGCGTTCAAGCCATGTCCCGTATTGTCCTGCTCAATAAACCCTACGATGTTCTCAGCCAGTTCACTGATCAGAGCGGCCGCCAGACCCTCGCTGACTTTATACCTTTGAAAGGGGTTTACCCTGCAGGTCGCCTGGATCGTGACAGTGAAGGGCTTCTGCTGCTGACCGACGATGGGAAATTACAGCACCAGCTCGCCAATCCACGGTTCAAAACCTGGAAAACATACCTGGTCCAGGTAGAGAACATTCCCGATGAAACCGCCCTGGAGAGGTTGCGCACAGGGCTTGAGCTCAAGGATGGTCCCACCCTGCCCGCCAAGGCACGCCTTATCACTGAGCAAGAACTATGGCCAAGAGATCCTCCTGTGCGTTTCCGGGCAAAAATCCCGACCCAATGGATTGAAATCAAGATACGCGAGGGGCGAAACCGCCAGGTCCGGCGCATGACAGCGGCCATTGGCCACCCCACCCTGCGCCTGGTACGCAAAGAGGTGGGACGCTGGCGACTGGGGGAGCTGCAGCCCGGTGAATTTCGGGTCATCGATGTTAGACCGGGAAAGGCATGATTTACTCTAATCCGCCTATCCACCAAGTCTGACATTGCCTCGATTAGAGGGTAAAATCCTGTCATGACCTGGTTTCCACGCACTACTGTCGCAGCAGTTATCGAAAGAGAGGGCCGCTTTCTAACGGTCGAGGAGACAACGCGAAATGGACTGGTTGTTTTCAACCAACCCGCAGGTCACCTCGATGAGGGCGAGAGCCTTATTGATGCCGTAGTCCGCGAGACACGGGAGGAGACCGCCTGGCTTATGGAACCAGCGGGCCTTGTCGGCATATACCGTTGGCAGGTCCCACCTAGCGGAGATACCTATGTGCGCTTCTGTTTCCACGGCAAATGCAGTGATCATCAACCTGATCAGCCCCTTGATGACGGTATCATCCGTGCAGTCTGGTTGAGCCGTGAAGAGTTGGCAGCCAAGGGGGACCGGCTTCGCAGCCCCATGGTGCTGCGCTGCATCGACGACTACCTAAAAGGGAACACCTATCCACTGAGCCTGTTCAATGATCTTGGCTAACATGTCAACCCAAGAACTCCGTACCGGCGTGCCGTTGGTTTCACTGAAAAAACCGGCCGCAGCTGCTCTCCTCTATACCGCAGCCTTGGCACCTTCAGCATGGGGTGCACCAGCTTCTTTTGAAACATGCACTGACTACCACTGCGACATACTCAAACCTGTCACCTTAAGGAAGGATCAGTGGAAGCAAGTACGCCAGCAATTCAGAGGGGTTGGCAATGCAGTAACAGAGAGAGAGCAGATCAGACAGGCCATCGCGCTGCTTGAAGAACTTGTGGGTGAGCAGGCAGGGACAAGTGGCGACTTGGAAAAAAACCAGGGCGATGGCTCACATCCAGGCCAGTTGGACTGCATATCCGAATCCCTGAACACCACGACATATCTGCGACTGATTGAAGAGGACAATCTTCTACAATGGCACCTGGTAGAGGAGCGTCAGCAACGGGACGAAGGTCTATTCGGATGGGGAACACATTGGACCGCTGTCATTCAGGAACATGGCAGCGGACAACAATTCGCCGTGGACTCGTGGGTCGACAAAAACGGTAAACCACCCCTGGTGCAGAAGATAGAGAACTGGATTGAAAAGAGACCCGAATGAGCAAGCGTGAGAAAATCATAGTCGGCATGTCAGGTGGCGTCGACTCCTCCGTGGCAGCCCTGTTGCTCAAGGAGCAGGGGTTTGAGGTCGAAGGCCTGTTCATGAAGAACTGGGAGGAGGATGACACCGATGCCTATTGTTCAGCAACCGAAGATCTTACCGATGCCCAGGCCGTCTCTGACCAGCTGGGAATTCCTCTGCATACCATCAATTTTTCATCCGAGTATTGGGATAATGTTTTCGAATACTTCCTTGCGGAATACCGGGCCGGGCGGACTCCCAACCCGGACGTGCTCTGTAACAGGGAGATCAAGTTCAAGGCTTTTCTCGATCACGCCATGAGCCTGGGAGCTGCAGCAATCGCCACAGGTCACTATGCACGAACAGCACAGTACAACAACAGCGTACACATGCTGCGGGCGAAAGATGAGAACAAGGACCAAACCTATTTTCTTTACATGCTCGGTCAAGCCCAGCTCAGCCGCGCACGTTTTCCCCTCGGCGACCTGGATAAAAGTGAAGTGCGCAGAATCGCCGAGCAGGCCGCATTCCCCAATCACAAGAAGAAAGACAGCACAGGTATCTGTTTTATAGGTGAACGAAAATTCACCGAGTTTCTCAGCCGCTACCTGCCTGCCAATCCGGGACTGATGGTTTCACCCGATGGCGAAGAGATTGGCCAGCACCAGGGTTTGATGTACTACACACTTGGCCAGCGCAAGGGCCTGGGCATTGGCGGCCGTGCCGATGCCGGCGAAACACCCTGGTTCGTGGTGGACAAGGATCTTGAACAAAACCGGTTGATCGTTGCACAGGGCCATGACCACCCACGCCTGCTGAAAGAGGGGCTGATTGCATCCCAGCTGCACTGGGTGTCAGGAAAAGCCCCCAACCTTCCAATAGAATGCAAAGCGCGCATCCGACATCGCCAGCCATTACAGCAATGCACTCTCAACACCGACGCAAAAAACTGCTGCAATGTGGTTTTTAACGAGAAGCAGCGCGCTGTAACTCCCGGACAATCCATCGTCTTCTACCTGGGTGATGAGTGCCTGGGTGGAGGAATAATCGAATCGGCCTTTTAGCGCCTGTTCCCATGACGGTATTAAGAGAATATCCATAAATGAAGACAGAACGCGATAGATGCATCGCACTTGCCGGTGTCTTCCAGGCAGCCGGCCTGGCAGCACAGATTGCCCACAGAGGGCTTACCGAATCCTCGGCCATGGAGAACAGCATTAACAGCCTGTTCAAAATCGATGCCGACTCCGTCGATGCCATATATAACGGCGTCAAAGGTGTATCGTTCGGACTCAATGTGCTGCATCAACAGCTGGAAGGCGGCAAAGGCAGGAACATAGAAATTACGCGCTACGTAATCTCCCTGCTCCACCTTGAACGTAAATTATCAAAACAGCCGGGTATGCTGAAGCGGATAGGTGATGATATAGAGCTTGCCACGGAGAGGCTGGAACACTTCCCCATGTTGCATGGCAACATTCTTGCTCAGTTGGCAGAAACCTATGCAGCCACCCTGAGTACACTGCAGCCACGCATCATGATCCAGGGGGACCCCATGCATCTTCAAAACCCTGAAAACGTCAACAAAATCCGCTCTCTTCTCCTGGCCGGTATAAGGTCTGCCATGCTCTGGCGGCAGTGTGGGGGGAGTCGCATGGGAATGTTGTTCACGCGAAAAAGCATGATCCGGCTCGCGGATGACCTGATCCGCGAAATAAAGGCAGCAGAGCTTCATTAGTGGGCCATCAGAGCCAGATAACACTATTGAATTCACAGATTCTGAATCGACAATAGTGAATAATCAGCCCCTTAAATAGAGCAATGCATCAAGGATTAGTTATGAAACACCTGAAAATCATAATCGTTGCAACCCCGCTACTGCTTTTTGGCTGTGAAGAGAGCTCCCAGGCAGAGCAAGCTGCAACCCCGCCACAGACAAGTGAAGCGCCTGCCGCCCCGATCAACGGAAACAGTGCTGAACCCAGTGTTACAGACACAGCAAAGAGCATGGGTAAAAACGCCTGGGAGACCACCAAGGATGTCACAGGTGCAGCTGTAGATAAATCCAAAGAGATCTTCGAGGCCGGCAAAGAGAAAGGCAGCGAGGTCGGCACATCGGTAGCGGACACCACAAAAGAGATTTGGAATAAAACGAAAGAGAAGTCAAAAGAGTATTACGAATCAGCCAAGGAGACTGGCAAAGAACTATATGACCAGGCAACAGAAGATAATAATGCCTCAGAACAACCCTCAAACGTCAAACAGATCTGACTCAGGACAAACTGAATGAAGGTCGCTGTTTTTTCTGATGTACAGGCCAACCTGCCCGCATTTGAAGAGGTGGCCTCACACATCGACCACTGGGACCCCGACCTGGTAATCATGAACGGCGACCTCGTTAATCGCGGTCCCATGAATATCGAGAGCCTCGAACTCTTCAACAACCTGCAGAAGAGTCGAAACTGTATTGCCCTGCGTGGAAATCATGAAGACTATATCCTTCACTGCGCCAGGGTCGCTCCCGAAAACCAACGGGAGGCTGCTCTACGCCAGTTTGCCGACTGGACAGCGGGTAAACTGGGTGAAGCGGTCAACCAATTCGATGACTGGGCGGATCACCTCGACTTCCATGCACCGAAAAGCGATCAATGGGTCCATGTAAGTCACGGTACACTCGTCGGCAATCGAAGCGGTGTGTCAGAGAGCATCTCCGACGAGGCGCTTGAAGGTAAAGTCCCGGATGAAACAGCCCTGTTCATCACAGCCCATACCCACAAGGTTCATGAAAGAGTTTACCGGGAAACCCGAATTCTCAATATAGGATCAGTTGGATCCCCGTTCGACAAGGATATCCGCTCCAGTTACGCCCAGTTGGAATATCGGGATAGCAACTGGCACAGAGAGATCATTCGCCTTTCATATGACCGTGAACGTATGGCGAGGGATTGCGAAGAGAGTGGCTTTCTGGACCAGGCAGGCCCCCTGGCCCATGTGATTTTTGAAGAGTGGAGACGGGCTGACCTTTTGATGCCTCATTGGAATCGCCGCTACCGACAGGCCGTAATGGATGGTGAAATCACCATGCAGCACGCCGTGGATGAATTTCTCAAAGAGGTAAAACAGTAGCGTTTAACCGCTTTGTCGGCCTGAAGGCCGACCTACCAAATTCCCCCCGGATGTAGGTCGGGCTTCAGCCCGACATCAGGCCCATCTATCTGCTAATTCATTGGTTAAAACGAGAGGCATGTTTCGCTACAACCAGACGCTATCCCAGTATGGGTAATCACCTAGCCTTTCAACCAAACCCTTTCGAAGAGGATTGGCAATGATATAACGCGCCAGAACCAAACGGTCCTCTTCTCTCCTCAAAGCATGATCATAAAACCCAGGTTGCCACACCCTGGTTGAGTGATTTATCACACCATTTATGAGTTTTGAGGATCTGCCTTTTGCATATCCAACAACCTTCGAAATATCCTGACTTTCACCAAGAAGGAGTAAACCGTGGAAATGATCAGGCATCAGAACCCAGGCTAGCCACTGGCTCTTATTTTCAACTGCTACGTCTCTGAATGTCTTTATACATATTTGAGCACATTCAAGTGATCGAAAAAGAGGTTTTCTGTTGTGTGTGACTGTGGTGATGAAATATTCACGATCATTTTCAGAAAAGCGTCCCTTTCGTAGAGCGTTATAGCTCATTGGAGTCCCTGGCTTGATCTAAAGAAATGAAGCGTATCGATAAGCTGTCGGCCTGAAGGCCGACCTACAAGATTCCCCTGACGTAGGTCGGGCTTCAGCCCGACGCCCTGACCATTCGATCTGCCGCTTTGTCGGCCTGAAGGCCGACCTACAAGCTTTTCCCCTGGCGTAGGTCGGGCTTCAGCCCGACGCCCTGAGCATTCGATCAACCGCTTTGTCGGCCTGAAGGCCGACCTACAGCCCACAGACTGGTCTCACTTATCGATGTGTAGATCCATCTGTGGATATGGAATTGATATTCCACTCTCATCAAACGTGATTTTTATTTTCTCTGTTAATTCGTACTTCACATCCCAATAATCACCACTCCTGACCCAGGGGCGGACATTGAAATTAACGCTGCTGTCAGCCAGTTCTGCAACGGCAATCAGTGGCTCGGGGTCATTCAGAACACGCTTGTCCGCCCTGAGAATCCTCTGCAAGGTCTCCTTTGCCATTTTAATATCGTCTTCGTAACCAATACCGAACACCATGTCTATGCGGCGAATACCGTGTGCAGAGTAGTTGGTGATAGATCCGCTATAGATGGAGTTGTTTGGAATGATCACTTCACGATTATCAGCGGTAATCAAAATTGTGCTGGAAATACTGATTGCCTCTACCACACCGGTTGTTCCGCCTGCCTCGATGTAATCTCCCGATTTAAAAGGACGAAAGACAATCAGCATGACACCGGCTGCAAAGTTCTGCAGGGAGTTTTGCAGTGCCAGACCCACTGCCAGACCCGCTGCACCAAGCAGTGCGATGAGAGAGGTCGTATCGACACCCAACTGATCGAGTGCTGCGATGATAATAAAGAGCAGCAGAATCGCTTTTATTATGGAGGTGATGAACTTGATCAGAATCTCATCGATCTCTGCCCTGACAAGCAGCTTTCCCAGCAACTTCACCAAGGCGTTGGCGATGAGTCGGCCGAAAATGAATATTACCAGCGCAAACCCAATATTGATTACCCAGGGAATGACGTAGCCGGTTGTCAACTGGTTGATATCAAAAGCTTCAAACATTCAATGTACTTCCATAGTGTTCAGCCAACATGTCGGCCTGAAGGCCGACCTACAAGATTCCCCCTGGCGTAGGTCGGGCTTCAGCCCGACGTCCAGGTCATTCGATCAACCGCTTTGTCGGCCTGAAGGCCGACCTACAAGCTTTCCCCCTGGCGTAGGTCGGGCTTCAGCCCGACACCCTGGCCATTCGGTCCACCGCTTTGTCGGCCTGAAGGCCGACCTACAAGAGTTCCCCCTGGATGTAGGTCGGGCTTCAGCCCAACACCCTGGCTATTCGGTCCACCGTTTTGTCGGCCTGAAGGCCGACCTACAAGAGTTCCCCCCGGATGTAGGTCGGGCTTCAGCCCGACACCCTGGCTATTCGATCCGCCGCTATGTCGGCCTAAAGGCCGACCTACAAGCTTTTCCCCTGGCGTAGGTCGGGCTTCAGCCCGACACCCTAGCCATTCGATCCACCGCCTTGTCGGCCTGAAGGCCGACCTACAGCAGTTAAGGCTATGTTGTGATTTTCAGAGACTTTTCGTAGATCCAGTTAATTTAATGTGTCACACGTTTTCGGCTTCGCCTTGCCCACAAACCGCCGTACTGCAGCCATGCCGGATTAACATCAAGTGCTTTGGCAATCTGCTTAAGACAGCGGGGCTGCAAGGTCTTCCCCTCCTCTATCTTTTGAATCACATACCATGAAACACCGGCTGATTTTCCGAGCTTGGCTTGTGAAAGCCCTAGGCTCTTACGGGCATTCCTCAAGCGGTCCGCGAGGATTTCGTTCAAATCATCAGGCCGTATACCTGAAGGCGCTGTGTTTTTTGACAAACGCAAACTATCAAAATCAAATTGCTTTGAGGCCCAGCGATTACCAAACTCCAACCACGCCGGATTCACCCTGATTGCTTCGGCCAGTTTTTCAATAGACCTTGGGCGTGCACAGTTCCCTGCTTCAATTTTGTAGATACTTGCCCAGTTGATCCCTGATTGCCTTGAGAGCTTGGTTCTGGAAAACCCGAGCTCTTTTCTTGCGCTGTACAACCGTTTTCCAATTGCTTCTTTCATGTCTGGCATATCACGATACCCATTAAAAAATACCAATCCGGTTGGATCACTACTATCGGTTGTTGGAATTTGACCTTCGGTCACGACCAGCCCAGAGATCTCCGAACTGCAGCCATGCAGGATTGACTTTGAGCGCATCGGCAATGCTTTCGATAGAGTCCGGACGCAGCGAAACACCCTCCTCTATATTTTTAATCTCATGCCTTGATGTCCCGGAAATCCTGCTCAGTTCAATCCGTGTCAAAGAGAGTTCCATCCTTGTTTTAAGCAGTCGCCTGCTCAGGGAATCCTTTAAATATTCATTAGCCATTGACTCTGTCCTCCACGATCACCAGGAGTGACATACACAGATCATGCATCGCATCTTTGTATACTCATCTGGTGGTATGCATCTGTGTAAAAAATACAGGCAAACCATGATGATTTAAATTGATGCAGAACGTTTATTTGTAGCGCTTTTGTATCGCACAATGTACAAGCTGTTTTTCAGCCCGTTAAAGTGACATCCAGAACAATCAGCAATAAAAAACATGCTAAGAAGCAACGCGGGAGAGAAGGAATGATTTAGTGAATATTTCCCTGCAGGGAAATCAGAACGGGGTCTGTTGTACAAAATTGTTTCAGGGCTGTAAATGAAACGGGGCAGCCATGGCTGCCCCGTTTATCTCATTTTTGCCTGTTTAACCGGTCAGGCGGCTACAACAGGTATCACCTTATCCGCCACAGCCCTGTAAGACTCAATCTGGTCGAAGTTCATGTAGCGGTATACATCCTCAGCCATGGTGTCGATCTCTTTTGCATACTTCATGTACTCATCCATGGTTGGGATCCTGCCGACAATGGCGGATACCGCCGCAAGCTCAGCTGATGAGAGATAGACATTGGCCCCGGTTCCCAGTCGGTTGGGGAAGTTTCGGGTAGAGGTGGAGACCACAGTGGAGTTGTCTTTCACCCGCGCCTGGTTACCCATGCAGAGGGAGCAACCCGGCATCTCCATGCGCGCACCGGCCTTGCCGAAGATGCTGTAGTAGCCCTCCTCGGTAAGGATATGCTCGTCCATCTTGGTGGGTGGCGCCATCCAGAGACGGGTGGGCAGATCGTGCATGCCATCGAGCAGTTTGCCCGCCGCACGGAAATGTCCGATGTTGGTCATGCAGGAGCCGATGAAGACCTCGTCGATCTTCGTGCCCGCCACGTCCGCAAGGGTCTTCACATCATCCGGGTCGTTGGGGCAGGCCAGGATGGGCTCTTTCACCTCGTTGAGATCGATCTCAATGACCGCGGCGTAATCGGCATCCGCATCCCCTTCCAGCAGTTCCGGATTTTCCAGCCACTGCTCCATGCCATCGATGCGGCGCTGCAGGGTACGCTTGTCTTCGTAATCGTTGGCAATCATCCACTTCAACAGTGTGATGTTGGAGTTGAGATACTCGATGATCGGCTCTTTATCCAGTTTCACGGTACAGCCGGCAGCGGAACGTTCGGCAGACGCATCCGATAGTTCAAACGCCTGCTCCACTTTCAGTTCAGGCAGCCCCTCGATCTCAAGAATACGGCCTGAAAAGATATTGACCTTGCCAGCCTTGGCAACAGTCAGCAGCCCCTGCTTCATGGCATAGAAGGGAATGGCGTTGACCAGATCACGAAGGGTGATACCGGGCTGTAGATCCCCCTTGAAACGCACCAGCACCGATTCAGGCATATCCAGCGGCATGACGCCTGTAGCCGCAGCAAAGGCCACCAGGCCTGAACCCGCCGGGAAAGATATACCGATGGGGAAACGGGTATGGGAATCGCCACCGGTACCCACGGTATCTGGCAACAGCATGCGGTTGAGCCAGGAGTGGATCACACCATCACCGGGACGCAGGGCGACACCTGCGCGGGACGAGATAAAGTCCGGCAGCGTGTGATGGGTATTTATATCCACAGGCTTGGGATAGGCCGCCGTATGGCAGAAAGACTGCATCACCAGGTCAGATGAAAAACCAAGGCAGGCCAGATCCTTCAACTCATCACGGGTCATGGGACCGGTGGTGTCCTGGGAGCCGACGGTGGTCATCCGCGGCTCGCAGTAGATGCCGGGGCGTACACCCTCAACACCGCATGCGCGGCCTACCATCTTCTGGGCCAGGCTGAATCCCCTGCTGCTCTCTTCGGCCGGGGCCGGGCGTTTGAATACATCCGAATGGTCCAGATCCAGGGCTTCACGGGCCCGGTCGGTCAGACCACGGCCAATGATCAATGGAATACGGCCACCGGCACGCACCTCATCCTGGATAACATCGGTCTTCAGTTCGAAGCGGGTGATCTCCTCACCGGTATCAGAGTTTTTCACCACGCCTTCATGGGGATGAATATCGATCACATCACCGGTGTTCAGACTGCTCACGTCACACTCGATGGGCAGTGCACCAGCATCTTCCATGGTGTTGAAAAAGATGGGTGCGATCTTACCGCCTAGAACATACCCTCCTCCCCGCTTGTTGGGGATAAAGGGGATATCATCACCCGTATGCCAGAGCACCGAATTAGTGGCCGACTTTCGTGATGAACCTGTGCCCACAACATCACCAACGTAGGCAACGGGATGCCCTTTCTCCTTGAGCTGCTGAAGCAGTTTCAGTGGCCCGAGTTCTCCAGGCTGATCAGGAACAACGCCCTCGCGCTCCATTTTGAGCATGGCGTTGGCGTGCAGGGGAATGTCCGGACGCGACCAGGCGTCAGGTGCAGGGGAGAGATCGTCGGTATTGGTCTCGCCACTCACCTTGAAGACGGTGACAGTGATCTTTTCGGGCAGTTCATTGCGGCTGGTAAACCACTCCGCATCGGCCCAGGACTGTAGTACACCCTGGGCATGGGCATTGCCCGCATCCGCTTTCTCTTTTACATCATGGAAGGCGTCGAACATCAAAAGCGTGTGGGACAGAGCCTTGGCCGCAGCTGGCGCCAGTGATGCATCATCCAGCGCCTCGATCATGGGGGCAATGTTGTAACCACCCAGCATGGTTCCGAGCAATTCAATAGCCCTGACCTTATCAATAAGAGGTGTGCTGGCACTGCCTTTCGCAACATCGGCCAGAAAAGCCGCCTTCACATAGGCCGCCTGGTCTACACCCGCGGGTACCCTGTTGGTTAGCAGATCGAGGAGAAAATCCTCTTCTCCGGCTGGTGGGCTTTTCAGAAGTTCAACCAGCTGGGCAACCTGTTCTGCATCCAGGGGAAGTGGTGGTATGCCTTCTAAGGCACGTTCTTCTACGTGTTTGCGATAGGCTTCTAACACGGGCGTTCTCCAAATAATTATAAGTTGTTATAAATCATATAGATAAAAACAACTTTAAAAGTGTCTTTTAATTTACTGCGTTTATTGACCAGGGTGTTATACCCTAATTCCAATAAATTTTCTGCACTGCAGCAGTAATTTTATTGATAACCCTGCATCGGTTTGAGGCTCTCCGTGCCTCTATAGGTCCGGCTTCTGCTCGACTCCTACGCCGATTGTCGGTCTGTAGGCCGACCTACGGTTGATGCCACCCGACCCTGTAGGTCGGGCTTTAGCCCGACTCAACCGCCGATTGTCGGCCTGAAGGCCGACCTACAATCTATGCCACCCGACCCTGTAGGTCGGGCTTTAGCCCGACACCACCGCCGATTGTCGGCCTGAAGGCCGACCTACATTCTATGCCACCCGACCCTGTAGGTCGGGCTTTAGCCCGACTCAACCGCCGATTGTCTGCCTGAAGGCCGACCTACGATCTATGCCATCCGACCCTGTAGGTCGGGCTTTAGCCCGACACCACCGCCGATTGTCGGCCTGAAGGCCGACCTACATTCTATGCCACCCGACCCTGTAGGTCGGGCTTTAGCCCGACTCAACCGCCGATTGTCTGCCTGAAGGCCGACCTACGATCTATGCCATCCGACCCTGTAGGTCGGGCTTCGCTTCAGCCCGACAGAACAGCCGCAAAGCCGTTATCTGAGACCACAGATGGGGATTTCAGAGTAGTTTTCCAACTATCCACTTACCACTACCCACCAGAGTGCTATAATTCTGCCCTTTGTTCGACAACCAATAAACACAGGAATCACATGGAACTCTCGACCCTTACCGCCGTCTCCCCGGTCGATGGACGATATGGCAGCAAAACAGAAGACCTGCGTCCCATCTTCAGTGAATATGGTCTGATACGCCACCGTGTACTCGTTGAGGTGCGCTGGCTCCAGGCCCTCTCCAATCACAGTGGTATTGATGAGGTTCCGCCCCTGAGCGTGCACGCCAACAATATTCTCAACAATATTGTCGATAAATTCAGCGACGAAGACGCCCAGCGCGTAAAAAATATCGAACGTACCACCAACCACGACGTCAAGGCGGTTGAGTATTTTCTGAAAGAGAAGATCGCGGGCAACGAAGAGCTGGAAGCGATCAGCGAATTCATCCACTTCGCCTGCACCTCTGAAGATATCAACAACCTCTCCCACGCCCTGATGCTGCGTGAAGGCCGCGGACAGGTACTGATCCCCCAGATGGAAGAACTGATCAAGGCGATCAAGCAGTTGGCCCATGAACATGCCGACAAGCCCATGCTGTCCCGCACCCACGGCCAGCCTGCCTCCCCTTCCACACTGGGCAAGGAGATGGCCAACGTGGTTCATCGCCTGCAGCGCCAGCGCGACCAGGTGGCCAACGTCAGCATCATGGGTAAGATCAACGGTGCGGTAGGCAATTACAACGCCCACCTCTCAGCCTACCCCGAGCTGGACTGGCAGGGCTTCGCGCAGCAGTTTGTAGAATCCCTGGGTCTGGACTGGAATCCCTACACCATCCAGATCGAGCCCCACGACTACATGGCGGAACTGTTCGATGCGGTTGCCCGCTTCAACAATATCGTCATCGACTTCTGCCGCGACGTCTGGAGCTACATTTCAATCGGCTACTTCAAGCAGAGGACCATTGCCGGTGAAGTGGGCTCCTCCACCATGCCCCACAAGGTCAACCCCATCGATTTCGAGAACGGTGAAGGCAACCTGGGTATCGCCAACGCCCTGTTCGATCATCTGGCCATGAAACTGCCCGTATCCCGCTGGCAGCGCGATCTCACCGACTCCACTGTGCTGCGCAACATGGGTGTGGGTTTTGCTTACACCACCATTGCCCTGCAGTCGGTAATGCGCGGTATCGGCAAACTTGAAGCCAATACTGAGCGGCTTGCCGCCGACCTGGACGACAACTGGGAAGTACTCGCCGAGCCCATTCAGACCGTGATGCGCCGTTACGGCATCGAGAAGCCCTATGAGAAGCTCAAAGAGCTGACCCGCGGACAGCGCATTACCCCGGAGCAGTTACGGATATTTGTCGATGGCCTGGATATGCCCGAAGAGGCGAAGGCCCGGCTGCGGGAGATGACCCCCGGCAGCTACATCGGCAATGCAGTTGAGCAGGCCAAGGCGATCTGATCGGGAAAGCGGTGGGTTACGCTGTCGCTAACCCACCCTGTTGGGGAATTCATCCTACCTTTGTAGGTCGGGCTTTAGCCCGACTCCAACGCCGATTGTCGGCCTGAAGGCCGACCTACGGGCAACCCACCCTGCGCCTTTGTAGGTCGGGCTTCAGCCCGATTCCAACGTCAATTGTCGGCCTGAAGGCCGACCTGCGGGCAACCCACCCTGCGCCTTTGTAGGTCGGGCTTCACCCCGACTCCAACGCCGATTGTCGGCCTGAAGGCCGACCTGCGGGCAACCCACCCTGCGCCTTTGTAGGTCGGGCTTCAGCCCGACTCCAACGTCGATTGTCGGCCTGAAGGCCGACCTTCGGGCAACCCACCCTGCGCCTTTGTAGGTCGGGCTTCACCCCGACTCCAACGCCGATTGTCGGCCTGAAGGCCGACCTGCGGGCAACCCACCCTGCGCCTTTGTAGGTCGGGCTTCAGCCCGACTCCAACGTCGATTGTCGGCCTGAAGGCCGACCTGCGAAGGAAATGGATTCCAGCAAGCACCGGAATGACCACATTATCCCGTTCACAACATATCCGTCAGACTAATACCAACACAATCTGCCATCAATTCCACCACGTCACGATGGCTGTCACCAAACTGCCTGACGAAAAGCGGAAACGCGTTTTCAACTCTATTGCGCATCCATTTTGGCATTTTATCGACTGCAGTGTAGAGTTCATCCGAGTCCGACTCGATCATGCAGGCAGCCAGACAAGCCGCCTGAATCAGGTCTTTTTCGGCTTTGGACCGTAAAGCCGCGGGTCTCATCGTAGACACTGCAATTTTATGCCAAAGAAATCGTCCGGGTGTGGGCACACGGACCGGAACCAACTGAGTTTTACCTATTGAAATAGTCTCGATACTGCCACTGATTAGATACTTGAGCCCTGGCAGCGAAGTGGCATAGGCGCCCAGCTCAGGTATCTCAATGGACTGATATGGCTTTGACGAGTAGGCACCGGGAACCAGAAGATCGACTTTCAGTTCCCTGCCCCGCACTTTCCACGCCGTGGCGGGTGTTCGATGGTCAAGTCCTGGAACTTCAGAAAACTGAAGACCAGTCTGTTTGAGAATGTCATACATTCCACCCTTGGGAAACGGCAGTCCAAGAGCTATTCTGTCTCCCCGTGCAATATCGATATCCTGGGTTGTCAAAACAGGTCTGACCTTGAATCCCAGGTAATTGGTAAGACACCTGAAGGCCCGGGTACCCACAAGCACACCACCGCCGGAAAAAACACCAGCATTGTGAAAAGCGGCAAGAGTCACAGCAGAGAGATTATCTTCTGTAGCAAACCCAAAATCGCGTAACACCTTCGCTGACCTGGCAATGCTCGACAATTCGTCATAACTGGCAATCGCTTCAAGATGCCTATCTCCGCCCTCTGGTCCCAGGTATTGCGGTGCGAGTGGTTTCCCACCCGGCCCAATCCGACGCCATCGGGCATACATTCCTCCCCGTTCTCTGGACTCCATGGAAATATTGCCAGGGGGTAGAGGATCAACCACACCCTGTGTAAAAGCCTTCTCCACCGCTTCACTGTAAAAAGTTTTTGCTATCAAATCTAATCGAGTAGCGGAAAAAGAAGATTTGCTCATGAAATAGTCCCACATAAAATGTTTGGTAAAATAATAGTCATATTTTACCAAACATGCCAAACTATTTGTCGGCCTGAAGGCCGACCTACGGGCAACTCACCCTACGCCTTTGTAGGTCGGGCTTCAGCCCGACTCCAACGCCGATTGTCGGCCTGAAGGCCGACCTACGGGCAACTCACCCTGCGCCTTTGTAGGTCGGGCTTTAGCCCGACTCCAACGCCGATTATCGGCCTGAAGGCCGACCTACGGGCAACTCACCCTGCGCCTTTGTAGGTTGGGCTTCAGCCCAACTCCAACGCCAATTGTCGGCCTGAAGGCCGACCTACGGAGATAAAAAAACCGTGCTGCATTGCTGCAGCCCGGTTTTTTATTTAACAAGGGACGCGAACGTCCCCATGATCAAAACCCTATTAACGGGTCATGATCTCAACGCGGCGGTTCTTGGCGCGACCTTCGGCAGAGCCGTTATCGGCAATCGGAGAGGTCTCGCCTTTACCCATGGTGGACATTTTGGAAGCGCTGATGCCCTGGCCTGCCAAATAGTCAGCCACAGACTGAGCACGACGCTCGGAGAGGCCCTGGTTGTAGGCGTCACGGCCAACGCTGTCGGTGTGACCGACAATCATCAGAGACTCATCACCGGCAGAAGCGTTAACGCGGGCAGCCACGTCATTCAGGGCGGACTGCATGGCAGGTTTCAACTTGGCGCTGTCGAAATCGAACTCGTCGCTGGTCAGGTCGATGGTGATGCTGTCGATGATCTCGCAGCCGTTCATATCAACCTTGGCGCCCTTGCGGGTACCTGGGCACTTATCTTTGTAGTCCTTCACGCCGTCGCCATCTGAATCCAGGGCGCAACCGCGTGCATCAACCGGGGCACCAGCTGGTGTGTTGGGGCACTGGTCCTTGCTGTCGACAACGCCGTCGCCGTCAGCATCACCTTCAGGAGCCATGGCCTCCATCAGACCGCACTCTGGCGCCATGGCAGCACGGCCATCGGCGCTCAATACGCAGTTGCCGGATGAGTCAACTACAACCATTTTGGAAGAGTCGTTGGCAACGGGTTTCATATCAGCAGCCTGAACCTGCATGGCCAGTCCCATGGCGGCAACAGGAATCAGAAGTGCAGCGGTCTTTTTAAGTTCGATTGTTTTCATTGTTTCCTCTCATCATTGTTGATTTTTCCGGCTAACGGCATTCATAAGTAATGGCTTATTTAGACGATATCCCGTATTCAATCATTGTCCATTTTTAAAATGCATTTACGTTCGACAGTATAATCCATAGTTATGCATTTTTGCATCGACTTTGGATCAAATCCGTTTTCATCCCAATCGTCAAATAAAATCCGGTGATTTCGACAGGATAACAGGCGAATAATTCTCTTGTCGCCTTCCTGTGATATGGCCTTCTCATGCGCCTGATCCAGGTGCATGAGCTTTGTTCTGTTTCCTTAATTCTTCACACTTAGAGCACTACGTTGGTGATGTCCTGATCCACTCACAAAACACTGTCTCCTACAACAGGATATCCCGCGTCTGGTAGTCACTATATGCTGGTGGCGCGGGTGATCTGAATCACCCATCTCCAATGAGGTCGGTACACTCAATGGCAGTGGAGCCTCTTGCCTCCCCTCATCGCTTTTGATCATTGGCGTCATCAGCATTAATAAATGAACTCTTATATGCCTTGTATCCCGAACATCCCGCTCACAGCACTTCATAAGCAATATATGTCGGTACACCAACAGCAGCGTTGTAGACTTGACCCGTTCCAATGTTGATAGCTACATAATAACCAGCCCCGGTTCCCTGGGTGTCCCCATGGTAAGTACCATCAAACCAGCCGTTAAAACTCGCAGTACCCCCTGTACCAGTGCCGCTACCATTGTGTGCATCCCATAATGCCAACAGGCCGTCGTAGGTGGTGTTTACAGTCGGCCCATCATCGACTGCAGTTCCTGGCCTCAATCCGAATACACGCGGATCCTCACCACCACTGGGGAAATTCAGAGTAGCCTGGGCGTTGGCATCCTGACTACCGTCCAGGGCATTGGCTTGAGTCCAAGTACCTTTATCATAGCCACTGCTGTGGACCCCATCCCCATTTTTGTCCCAGGCAAAATACCACTTTGCATCTGCCTGGTAGCCGTGAATAAGCAAACCATTCGTACCCAGGTCAATCGCATCCACCCGATAATCAGGATCTGATACCACTGCATCATGGTCCGTAGATACATCCAACCCGTAATCGGTGGTGATGCTGCCGCCATTTAAATCAAGGGCGTTAGCGTTAATTGAAACACCATCATGGTCAAAGTGAGATTCGAGTACAGGTAATTCGAAAGTCAGCGTATCGCTGCCCGTACCACTGACATAATTTGCATCTACTGTGTCGTTCCCGACTTTAATCCCGATCAGAGGGGTGCCATTGGTGGTATCAACAGTAACCAATTCGTCAAATATGACTTCAAAGGAGATTTTGTCCCCAGTATCAATAGTATATGGATTGGCTTGATCCATTGTTGCCGCGCTAATCTCCACACTGGTGATCTCTGGAGCAGTTGTATCTACCTCTATGGACATGGACGCCGATGATGCGGATTCATTGCCTGCCTCATCCTCAATGGTTGTCGAGAGGGTATGAGACCCATCAGCCAGTGGAATGGTCGGCGTGACCGAAGCCGTACGGTTCGTGATATCAGTCTGGGTAAGCGTATAGGTGCCAACAATCGTTGTACCGTCGTAGAGATTCACTACATCTCCCGGTAGCAGGCCCGTGGCAGGCAGCGTCACATTCACCACCGGCAGGGTATCGTCGGTGGTGTCGTTGTTGGCTAGGTTTCCAGTAATCCCACCCTGATCATCGGCTACGGTGACAAGAGTTGGCGCTTCAGGCGCTGTGGTGTCGGTGTAGGGCTCGGTGGTGATCGGCGAGGTGTTGTTCGCCGCATCCGTAGCCGTGGCCTTGATGTCACCAGAGGTCTGGGGTGTATCGGAGGTGATCGGGCCGTAGTTGCCGTCGGCATCGGTGGTGAAGGTGCCGCTATCGCCATCCGGGAAGGTGACGGTGACGGTGGACTCGGGCTCCGCCGTGCCACTGACACTCACGGTACCGTCAGCGTTGACCGTGACCGTGTCGACAGTTGGCGCTTCGGGCGCTGTGGTGTCGGTGTAGGGCTCGGTGGTGGTCGGCGAGGTGTTGTTCGCCACATCTGTGGCCGTGGCCTCGATGTCACCAGAGGTCTGGGGTGTATCGGAGGTGATCGGGCCGTAGTTGCCGTCGGCATCGGTGGTGAAGGTGCCGCTATCGCCATCCGGGAAGGTGACGGTGACGGTGGACTCGGGCTCCGCCGTGCCACTGACACTCACGGTACCGTCAGCGTTGACCGTGACCGTGTCGACAGTTGGCGCTTCAGGCGCTGTGGTGTCGGTGTAGGGCTCGGTGGTGGTCGGCGAGGTGTTGTTCGCCGCATCTGTGGCCGTGGCCTCAATGTCACCAGAGGTCTGGGGTGTATCGGAGGTGATCGGGCCGTAGTTGCCATCGGCATCGGTGGTGAAGGTGCCGCTATCGCCATCCGGGAAGGTGACGGTGACGGTGGACTCGGGCTCCGCCGTGCCACTGACACTCACGGTACCGTCAGCGTTGACCGTGACCGTGTCGACAGTTGGCGCTTCAGGCGCTGTGGTGTCGGTGTAGGGCTCGGTGGTGGTCGGCGAGGTGTTGTTCGCCGCATCTGTGGCCGTGGCCTCGATGTCACCAGAGGTCTGGGGTGTATCGGAGGTGATCGGGCCGTAGTTGCCGTCGGCATCGGTGGTGAAGGTGCTGCTATCGCCATCCGGGAAGGTGACGGTGACGGTGGACTCGGGCTCCGCCGTGCCACTGACACTCACGGTACCGTCAGCGTTGACCGTGACCGTGTCGACAGTTGGCGCTTCAGGCGCTGTGGTGTCGGTGTAGGGCTCGGTGGTGGTCGGCGAGGTGTTGTTCGCCGCATCTGTGGCCGTGGCCTCAATGTCACCAGAGGTCTGGGGTGTATCGGAGGTGATCGGGCCGTAGTTGCCATCGGCATCGGTGGTGAAGGTGCCGCTATCGCCATCCGGGAAGGTGACGGTGACGGTGGACTCGGGCTCCGCCGTGCCACTGACACTCACGGTACCGTCAGCGTTGACCGTGACCGTGTCGACAGTTGGCGCTTCAGGCGCTGTGGTGTCGGTGTAGGGCTCGGTGGTGGTCGGCGAGGTGTTGTTCGCCGCATCTGTGGCCGTGGCCTCGATGTCACCAGAGGTCTGGGGTGTATCGGAGGTGATCGGGCCGTAGTTGCCGTCGGCATCGGTGGTGAAGGTGCTGCTATCGCCATCCGGGAAGGTGACGGTGACGGTGGACTCGGGCTCCGCCGTGCCACTGACACTCACGGTACCGTCAGCGTTGACCGTGACCGTGTCGACAGTTGGCGCTTCGGGCGCTGTGGTGTCGGTGTAGGGCTCGGTGGTGGTCGGCGAGGTGTTGTTCGCCGCATCTGTGGCCGTGGCCTCGATGTCACCAGAGGTCTGGGGTGTATCGGAGGTGATCGGGCCATAGTTGCCGTCGGCATCGGTGGTGAAGGTGCCGCTATCGCCATCCGGGAAGGTGACGGTGACGGTGGACTCGGGCTCCGCCGTGCCACTGACACTCACGGTACCGTCAGCGTTGACCGTGACCGTGTCGACAGTTGGCGCTTCAGGCGCTGTGATGTCGGTGTAAGGGGTCTCTGTCGGATCAGATGGATTACCCGCCGGGTCGGTCGTAACGACAGTAATAGGGCCACTGGGCTGAGGATCATCTGATGTGACTGGGCCATAATTTCCGTCAGGTCCCACAGGGATGTCATCGATGGTCGTGCCGTCGGGAAGTGTCACCGTTACAGTGCTACCGGGTTCTGCCTTGCCGGTGATGGTGATGGTGCCGTCAGGGTTGGTGTCGACCGTCGGGGTAGACGGTGCCGCCGGTGGCGTGATGTCGGTGTAAGGGGTCTCTGTCGGATCAGATGGATTACCCGCCGGGTCGGTCGCAACGACAGTAATAGGGCCACTGGGCTGAGGATCATCTGATGTGACGGGGCCATAACTTCCATCAGGTCCCACTGGGATGTCATCAATGGTCGTGCCGTCGGGAAGTGTCACCGTTACAGTGGTGCCGGGTTCTGCCGTGCCGGTGATGGTGATGGTGCCGTCAGGGTTGGTGTCGACCGTCGGGGTAGACGGTGCCGCCGGTGGCGTGATGTCGGTGTAAGGGGTCTCTGTCGGATCAGATGGATTACCGGCAGGGTCGGTTGCAACGACGGTAATAGGACCACTGGTCTGCGGGTCATCTGAGGTGACCGGTCCGTAAGTTCCGTCAGGTCCCACTGGGATGTCATCAATGGTCGTACCGTCGGGTAGAGTCACCGTCACCGTGGTGCCAGGCTCGGCCGTACCGGTGATGGTTATGGTGCCGTCGTTATTGACGGTTGGATCATTGATTACAGGTGGCTCTGGCGGGGTGGTGTCTGGTGTGGAACCACCGCCTCCTCCGCCACCACCGGCAGCAACGCCTGCACCAGCAAGACCCAACAGCCCGACACCCATCCCCATACCAGCCCCTGCCGGTATGTAGGTGAGCAGCCCTGCATCCAGGGTACCTGCGGTCAGTGCTGACTGCATTGCACCGTTGCCCTGGGCCATGCCCATGAGGGTTTCGCTGTTACCGTGTGCGTAGACCATGGATGAGCCGTCACCCGTTGCAGCACCGGTTGCATCTGCCGGCAGATCATAGCCAGCAGCTTCATCAGCGGCAAAGGTTGCGCTGCAACTTTGATCGGCGCAGGTAACGAAGTAGTCTTCGATAATGACTTCGGTTCCGTCAGCGTAGGTGACTACCAGGTCGTCACCGACTCTCTTGGCAACGAGGTTGTCCTTGAGGGCCAGCTTACCGTTTTGATTTTCAACAATGCGGTAATGGTCGCCTGGCGCGATATTGATTACCTGCGCCTTGCCGGATGTAAGGCTTTTTGACATAGCGCCGTTGTTGACCAGAGCGGTTTCATTCATTGGGTTGGTAGCCATTTTGTAACTCCATGAACTCATTATTTAAATATCGGCATATTCAAATAACGTGTTGATATATACCTGTAAAATTACTTTTAAAAAGTCACCTAGTGTTATTGATTCACTGGGACTTCGTTCTATCTGTTTTTAAAACGATATAAGCTTGGCAAGGCTGCCAGCCTAATCCTTTAAGTCTTAGGCGAATCGTACCGATGCCTTTGTTGTATTGCATTTCATACAATGTAGGGTTTTGTAATGACGAGCGACGATCAGCGTGACAAAAGGCTCGGCACTATCGTTCTGTCATTGCGCCACCAAATGCCCGGTAGATAGGTTTGGCCAGATATTGCAATACAGTTCGACTATCGGTCTTGACATCGACCAGTGCCGTCATGCCTGGTTTTAAATCAACATGGGCAAGTTTAGGGTTGTGTCTGCCGGCCTCAGCATCAAGGCGTATTCTGGCGCGGTAGTATGTATTGCTCTGACCATCACTGCTTTGTTCTGTCAGGGTGTCTGAACTGATGTAATCAAGGGTTCCGTGAAGGGTACCGAAGATTGAGAAGTCAAAGGCGTCGAGCTTGATGGAGACAGGCAGACCGAGAGAGAGCTGGCCTATATCCGCCGGGTTGATTTTCACTTCAATCAACATATCGCTTTCCGTTGGTGAGATCTGCATCAGTTCATCGCCGGAACCCAGCACACCACCCACAGTGTTTACCTTGAGGTATTTGACAATACCTGCAACGGGTGTGATCAACTCTTTATGATGCAGCACGTTTCTTCGCTCTTCGAGTTGGTGGCGGGCAGAGGCGAGATCGGCTTCGAGCTTGGTGATCTCTTTGCGTGCCTCCTGTAGATATTTGTTGCGTGTTGCACTGATCTTTCCCCGGTGTTCGCTTACAAGACGCTTGGCTCTGAGTACCTCGATACGACTGGTATCGCCTGTCTTAAACAGGGCTTCGCTCATGCGCAGCTCTTCAAGGGACATATCCAATCCGCTTTGCAGGGTGTGCAGTTCATCCTGCAACCCGCGACGACGCTGGGTGTAGAGGTTGCGTTCAACGGTTACGAAATCGGGATAGTCGTTCAGCTCAGCAGGAAAAACTGGCGCCTTCCTTACGCTCTCGGCCTTGGCGCGAGCGAGGGCCGCTGTCAGTGCCGCCACCTTTGCCCTGCTCTCTTCGAATGTGGCGTTTACCCGCTCTTTCTCAAGTACAGCCAGACGCTGACCTGCCTCGACCGTTTGACCTTCGTGCACCAGGAGCTGGGCCAACACGCCTCCATCGGCTGCCTGGATAATCTGGGTGCGGGCACTGGGTATGACCTGACCCTGGGCACGCACGGCCTGGTCAATTTCAAACAGGGCAGCCCATAATATGAAGGCAAGAAGACCGGTGAACATCAGAAGCGTTATTGAAAAATGGCTCCGACTCTCCTGCTTGTCATATTCGTAATATTGACTGGTGTGGACATAGGCGTTTGCAGAGTCTCCATGTAGTTGGAGTGTCTGTCCGGACGATGAAGATGCAGGCACTCTGACTTCAGCTATGCCTTTCATCGTGGTATCCAACGCTTGTTCAGGCCCTTGCCATAGTTAACAGGTGAAGATGACAAATCAGTCGTCATTTGTGTGAGCTGCGCTTGATCAGTGAACATCATGCCAACTCCCTCCTTGCCTGCTTGGGCGCCTTCTTGGGTGCCTGGAGTTTTTTCAGCACTTCATTCTTTGGTCCATCAGCGATTATTCTGTGATTGGCGATGACTATGATCCGATCAACCAATTCAAGCATCTCTGCCTTGTGGGTGACGAGCACCAGTGTATGGTCGTCCTCAATGTTCTGACGCAGGGCATTGGTAACTTGTATTTCAAGATTACGATCCATAGATGCCGTGGGTTCATCAAGCAACCAGATATTAGGGTTACGCAGTACTGCCCGTGTCAGGTTGACAAGCTGACGCTGACCACCGGAAAGACCGCTTCCCCCCTCGTATATGGGCTGCTGCAGGCCTTTGGGATGGGGCATTACCACGGAGAGGAGCAGACCTGTCTGCTGGGCGGCCTTCATGATCACTTCATCACCCGGGTCGAGCATGCCCAGGATTAGGTTCTCGCGCAGTGTTCCGGCAAACAGTCGCCCTTCCTGCTGCACATAGCCTATGTGTTCTGCCAGGACGGGCTTGGATATATGTGCGAGATCTATGTTGTCCAGGAAAACACGGCCGGACTGGGGTTTGTACATGCCGCTGAGCAGACGCAGCAGGGTTGTTTTTCCCGATCCCACGGGACCAAGTACACCGATTTTCTCCCCGGGACGAATATACATATCGGCCACAGCGAATGCGACATTGCCCTCATACTCTACGGATACATTGGCGAAACAGTATCCACCCTGAATGGTGCCGGGAATGATGGGTTGATCCTGCCCATGGTGATCATCCTGAAGTTCCCATAGGGCATCGAGACCTTGGAGAGCTGCCTTTGTGTGTGCCCACTGCACGAGTTGATTGGAGATCATAGCAACCGGGGCCATGACCCTGCCAGAGAGGATGGAACAGGCGATAAGACCACCCATGGTCAGTTCGCCCTTGCTGATCAACAAGGCACCGCTTGCCACTAAAAGGATATATGATCCCTGCTGGAATGCTGCGATGAGGTATTGGGAGTGCTCGCTTATGCGCTTCATTTGAAGCTCGTAGCTCCGCGCCTCATCGGTAGTGCTCATCCAGCGTGTGAGCATACGCCAACCGCCCTGCCCCGCCTTAATGGCCTCTGCACCTTCAACCGTCTCGACCAGCAGACCGGTTTTGAAATTGCTGGCAGTGTTGGCATCCGCCGCCAGGACATTAACCCTTGACCGGTAATAGAGCCCGATAGCGACACTGAATATAAAAAACGACAGTGGAATCAAGGCAAGCCAGCCGGTAATAAAACCGATGACCAGCACGAACACAAGGGCATAGGGGGCATCCACCATCAGGTGGGTTGTGACACTGGAGAGGAAACTGCGTACCGTTTCATAACCGCGCATCTGGGCTGCGAGACCGCCGACACTCTTGGGAAGCTGATCTATTCGAATGGAGAGAAACCGGGTGTAAATACTATGAGCCAGGCGTTGATCGACATAATCTATCAGTCGATCATAGAGTCTGGAGCGCACCTTTTTTGCAAACAACTCATATAGGATTGCGCCCAGAACCCCAAGGGTAAGGACCATCAATGTCTGGCTGGCACCTGTTGGTACCACTCTGTCATAGACCTGAAGGGTGTAGAAGGCGGTTGCCAGGGCAACTGTATTGATTACCACGCCGCCTAATGCAGCTTCTATCAACAGTTTTTTTCGGGAGGCGAGTTCTTGACGAATCAGTTGATACGCTGGGCTGTTTCCCATTATGAATGGCGTGGAGAGCTTCAATGCGGCAAGAGAGCAGGATGAAAGATCATCATAGGCCTCTTCAGACCATTGCTGTTCATTTTGTTGCCACCACTCGGATATCCATAATCCCTGGGCATTTTTTCCGCGCAATACCCCCCATCCCTTAACCGGATCGTGCAATAGTATCGGCATAGCAGAGGAATCTGCTTTTTTGATCCATCGTGCTGACCGGAGCTGTAAGTAGCGGGTTACGGTCGACAACTGTTTCTGAGGATCAGCATGGTTGCCGGCAGCAACGGCATCCTGTACGGCAACGCGATCTAGTGAGGCGTGCTTTAGCTGTGCAAGCCGCATTATCGACTGCATAAGTGTGTCGGAGGATGTCATATTGCCAGTGCCTGATTTGAGCCTGCTGCCCGGTGTGTTTTCATTTCAGTCACAAGATTCAGTGTATTGACAGCTTCAGCGCTTGAGCACGCGCTTTCGCCACTTTGGGACTACCACGATGAAGCAGGCGCAGATCATCTGTTTTAGACAGATCCAATACGTTTATCACCTGATCGGACCTGAACCTGAAAGCGATCAGCCTGGTCATATTTTCAGGACTGAAACCGCTAACAACATGATCTTTAAGTATCTCCTGATGAAATTCATTGCTCTCAGACTGAATTCGCCGATCTGAGTCTGTCGTTTTGCTTGCTAGATGATTATTTACACCCTGTTCCGTTTGCGCTTTGCTTAGGGTTTCGTCCAGGCCATCGGTGGTAATAGCCAAACGCCAGGTAACAACCAGGTAAGCTGCCCTGGCATCAGATAATTGAGTATCTGCTGCAACAAGGTCACGCGCAGAGTTCATAACATCGAGCCATGTTTTTTTACCTGATAAGAACTGTCGACCATATGAAGCGGTTACACTTTCAGCAGTCTTCAGGGCGCGCTCCAGGGCGTTGATACGAACCTTGAAAGAAGCGGCCATTGCATAGTCACGGGTAACCTGATCTGACAGTAAGCGGCGCTTGTCAAGAACTTCGGACCTGGCAGCATCACGCCTGGCGCGCATTTCATCAACACCAGAGACATTCGAAAGACCCGGACCAAAATTGCTGTTCATACCTATAAATATTCGGTTTTCCGGATCCATTCCCGGCGTTGTTAAACTGCCATATTGCCGCTCCACCCGAAGATAAACATCAGGCAAATTATCAGCTTTTCTTTCTGCAATCCGGGCCTCGGCAACAGAGACTTGGGAAAGCGCCCTTTTCAACCCGGGGCTACTCTGCTGAGCCTGTTCAATCAGCTTCGGCAGATTACCAGCCACAGGGCGAGTCGATGCGCCTGCGATATCAAGTGCTTCTGCCCCCAGTTCATCGCCGACCAGTTGTTTCAGCGTTGAGAGAGCCATACTCTCCTGCACAATCACAGATTCAAGATCAGCCCTTGTGGATTCCAAACGTCCTTCAGCCAGTGATAAATCGCTTTTTGACGAAAAACCATTATCAACTCGGCGAGACACCTGACCGCGCAGGCGCTCATGTGTCTGCAAACTCGACTCCATCGCCTGGCGTTTTAAGAATGCTGCAAACCAGTCACCATAGGCCTGAACCACCCGCAAGGCGACATCATCCCTTGCCTCATGGATTGCCGCTTCACTGTCAACCACATTGGCTTTTGCTTTCTCAAGGCCTGCCGTCAGTTTGCCGCCAGTCCACAATGGCTGTTGTAGACCCAAGGTTGCGACATAGTCATCTCCCTGGTAAGCGGAATCGTTGCTTGATGCACCGGCGGTCTCTACAGAGAGTGAAGGTGTCGGGTAAAATTGCCAGCGAGCTGTATCTACGCCTGCATTAGCTGCTCTGCCCAGCGCCTGATGAGATTGAACCGACGGGTGTGAGGTGATTGCAGAGCTTATGAGCTGTTCGAGGATATCCGCCGTAGCCGAGGCACTTACCAGAGTACTGAAAGAGATCAGTAGACATCCAAGCACCTTTATCACAGAGGTATACCGCATTAGCCCACTCCAAATAGTTCACATATAAAGTATTAGGTGACCAGTGTGCGCAATTCGATACTGAATGAATCACTGGCATCAGCAAATCACTTAAAGTCTTATCTGGAAGTCTAGGGAAACGGGAGGAAATATTCAGTTGCTACAATGTAATACTTTGTAGTATTTAGTGCGTTATAGAAGAAAATTAACGTTAATTAATCCGAGTAATTGGATAACTGTTTTACAAGTTACTCTCGCTATCAATACCTATGGTTAATGTATTTTTGTGCATGTATTCATATTTATAACTGGTGATATATCTAACATGTGGCCTTTAGAGGTAACAACTGGATATAAAAAAGTACCCGATCTAACACGGAGTGTTTGACCGGGCATAAAATTGGTGTCTTGGCTGGAGATGTAAACTAACTTCTGTCTGTTTCTATTAAATCCTCCCTGAGTTTAAAAATGATATTTTTTGGTGATCTTGAGCGTAAAGCCCAACGTTCACCGAACTGTAGCCATGCAGGATTTACATTCAAGGCGTCGGCAATCGCCTCAATCGCTCTGGGCCTGAGTATCTGACCATTCTCTATTTTATGAATCACTGACTGTGATTCGAAACACATATCGCCTAACTGCTTTTGTGTTATTCCTAATTCTGATCGTAATAATCTAAGTCTATGGGATAGTGTTTCAGTATTTTCATTAACCCATCGATGCTTGCCATCCTTGGTTTTTTCCAACATTCCATTCTCATGTAATCGGTCACATCCCTGTAAAGCCGCATTAGATTGAAGGTTAAGCTTTTCAGCAATCGAATCTGTGTTTAAGGCCGTTGGATAAAGGCTCTTCAAAAGCACTGATATTTTTCTCTCAATAGCATTCATTTATTACGCTTTTCAATCAGCCCATAACTAGCAATTGATATAACTCATTCGCTGTTATCTATTACGATTAACGCGCTGAGTCAGATCTGGTTTCCGGGTTGAGCCTGTTCTTCATCACAAGCATCACAGGAGTCGAGATCTATCAGTTCCATACTGGTTTTAATCAGGCTTCCTGATACCCAGCCGTCAAGCCACTCGTCGGCTTGTTTTTTACTGCATTTGCGTACTTTAGCTGAGCCCGTGGATTTACCGAAAAGCCCCTCTTCGAAACCTTCAGCATAAGCCTGACTGTGAGCATTCTTCTGATATGGAAGATTTAGACTTCTTACTGCAGCTATTTTCTGTACGCTCTTCATGATGATTCCCCGTGAGTCACTACCACTGAAGACTAAAACGAATATAGTATTTAGCTGCCAGATTAACTATCGATACATTGTCTGAAATAGTAGCATCAGGTCATAAACATGCGACACTCAAATCATGAACAGTACAATGACTAAAGTCTCTGAGGTGGGGGAGAGACGCTGATGCGTTAATTGCAAATGGAGTGCTTCTGATAATTAGCTGATTAGATTAACTATCATCTACTTACCAGAAGCATTTGAAATTGGAGGATACAACAGAAGTTTTCTTAGTTTTATCGTATCTCTTCAGACCATTTTTATCAGCCCACCAGGGACCATATAGCCTTTGTTTCTTACGGTCACTATGTACTTCGGAGTTTGAGGATACTCTTCAACTTTCTGCCTCAGCCTGGCGATTATATTGTCCACTGACCTGTCATCAGGATGCCATCTCTTTTGAAATATCACCTCGCAAAAGGTGTCTCGACTTACCGCAGCACCCTCTTCGGTCAACATCAAACGCATAAAGGCACCCTCGATTGGGCTTAGCACGTGATCGACTCCATCTATGTGCAGCAGGCGCTCTCTTTCATTAAACTGGCTCTTATCACCACTCTCTTCTGTATCTCCATCACGGTAGCGTCGCAAAACGGCCTTTGTTCTTGCCAGGAGTTCCCTTGGGTCAAATGGCTTTCCGATATAATCATCGGCCCCGAGCTCAAGCCCGATGATGGTGTCGACTGTCTGATCGAGAGACGAGAGGAGTATTACAGGTATCCGCTTTTCTGTCTTTATCCATTTAATAAGCTCTAGTCCGCTCTCGCCTGGCATCAGAATATCCAGAGTGATCAGGTCAAAATCGTTATCACCCAGTATCTCACGTGCCTCCTTTGCATCTGATGCTTGTGTACACTCAATTCCATACTTCTCCAGGTAATGCACGAGACGATTCCTGATCATCTCGTCATCGTCAACAACAAGATACTTATCCATAGTCAAATCAATACTCTTGAGTCCATAAGGTTACTATTGCGGCCCTGATTGTGACTGCGCACTATATTAGTTTAATTCATATTCCCATATTTTCAATATGGTTGGGGCATTTTGTTGATATAGTTCACGATTTTAACCTTGAGTGTACTTAACTGTCGTCAGATTCAGCTTCAATAATACCCTCTTCGAGATACTTCTCTGAGTAGACACCATGGCTGCCATTTGGAAGGGTCCTTTGTATCATGTACCTACTACTGCCATCTCGATTCTGCTCTTGAAAGAGATCAACTACATCTGAACGTATCCGGTTTCCCTTCTTGTCAAGAACAAGCACAACTTTAGGCATCCGCTTATAGAATGGGTTCTTTTCAACAACAATGCCGATTTCACCCGTTGTCAACTGTACGAGTGAGCCCAGTGGATAGAGCCCCATATAACGTATGAATGATTCCACAAGGCCTCTATCAAACTGCTTTCCTCTGTTTCTGTACAGTTCTGCCATCGCCTCGGTCGGTGAGATGATTGAACTCTTATAAGTATGATTCGAAACCATGGAATCATAGGCTTCGACAATCGAAACTATTCGTGCGAAATAGGGTATTCGCTCCCCTTTGAGACCTCTGGGATAACCCCTGCCATCGATACGCTCATGGTGAGAGTATGCAACATCAACTGCCGGCCAAAACTCTGCATTAGCCATTAGCAGATCGCGCCCTATGATCACATGTTCCCGATATCTCTCTTTATCCACATTGTTGACAGAACCCTTGACATAACAATCAACCTTTAGCATGCCCACATCATGCAACAACGCGCCAAGTGCCAGTTTATGGAGTTGTGAATCCTCGATACCGAGGTATCTGCCAAAAGCAGATGCCAAAACACAGCAAGACATTGCATGGCTTTCCAGGGCTGTACCTTTCTTGGCCATTTGTGCCACAAGGATCATGGTATGAGGATTGTCGAGAATCCTCTGAATGCATGATGCAACAATCTTTTTCGCAGACTTGGATATACCTGGTCCGCCGAGCGCAATGTCATCCAATAATTCAAAAGTCAACGAATTGACTCGCTTGTATACTGCCTGCTCACTAAACCAGTTCTCTTTAGTAGGCAGTCTGTGCGACTTCCTGTCTATACTTTCTAGATTTCCACAGTTTTCATTAGCCCGCCATCTGGAACTCTCTGTTACATCAATAAAAACATAGTTACAGTGACGCGCTATTTCATCAATATCTTCCTGATTCCTAATCCAAAACCCCTGGAGTTTAAATGGCGTCATCAACCAAGGCCGGTCAAGTTCGGAAACGAACATACCAACCCTCAGTTCTGAAGTGTTAAGCTTCAAGCCCTTTCTGTCACTGACTTCAATAGCAACAGGTAGCGATCGCTCTGTGCTTTTTACTGCGCGCTTGTTTTTATTAAATAATCCAAAAAGCATGGTGATTATATGCCTGCAACACAATTCAATATCTTAGGACAATTGCCAAATTCGAAAGAACTTTGATACAAAGTATATGTAGCGTCGTACAGACTCTCTACGTGTACAATGTAGCGCTATGTGTAATACATGTAATCGAATACTATCTTCAGGTAAAACCTGTAAGGCAAGCTAGGTATTCCTTCAGATAGACAGCCATACATCATTGATTAATAATGCATTTTAATAAAAGCATGTCGATTCCCAGATGGATCATCATTAACACCATTCTTCTGATGATACTGGGTCCTGTTGCCTACTGGATTGCATGGGAACTCGCTGCAACACCAGACCTTAAGATCGTTTTGTTCTCTCTCTTTATATTTCTAACTGTCAGTTTTGTCATTTACCTCGGCAGGGAGGTGTTGGTCGCCTTCAGGGCCAAATCATATGCAAGGCAGATAAGCGACATCTTCGGCAAGTATGGTAAGACAGTGGTAATACCGGATCAGACAGAGCTGCTACTGCCCGCTATAATTTTCAACATTGAGCAACTGATACTGGATGCAGAACAGTTGTCGATTTCGCTAGCTCAGCGTGAGCATGAATTCTGGTCAATTCTTGATACTCAAACAGAGTTTGTATTCATCGTTGGTGAAGATGGCTATGTCAGTTATAAGAACAGAGCATTTGATCAGTTTTTCAGAAATCCAATCGCTAGATTATTTGACAACGGTCCTGATGTATTTTCCCGCAATATTTCAGAACTGATGAGTCTACTCACCCCTCATATCAATAGGGCAATGGAGACAAATACAGTACAGGAGTGCATGACTGAATTACCTTTTGAAAGTGAGACCAGGTATATCAGCTGGAAGATAAAACAGCAGGCAGAGATAATTCCACACCAGTTCCTTCTGGTTGGCAGGGATGAGACTGATGGTATCGTAGCCAGAAAAGAGAATGAGAGGTTAGAGAAAATTGCGACTGTCGGTCGTGCTGCATCTACTATCTTTCACGAAGTGAACCAACCGATGTCAGTGATTCAACTTTCATCCACCCTGATCCAGGATTCCTGCAGCTTCTCTGATAATAGTACTTTAGACAAGGAAGGGATAGATGAAATATTTCATAATTCTGAAATAATAGTTCAGCAAATCAGCAGGATAAATCAGATTATAAAAAATTTGCGCCTTTTTTATTCCGGGTCATCCAGCAAAGTGGAAACAGAGAATTTTAACCCTGATGTTATCATCTCTTCTTCAATTGACAATCTGCGCCATGAACTTGATAAACACCATATACGTCTAAATTACTCTCCGGATACTCATCATAAGAGTATACATGGCAATCAGGTTCTTTTTTCCCAGGTGATACAGAACATTCTGCAGAACTCCATTCACTCTCTTTCATCCATGCCTGGAGAACACATCAAAACCATCGATTTTGAATTGAGTGCCACCAATAACCTGGTTGTTATCAGGATTTCAGATAATGGAAAGGGGATTCCAAAGGAGATCATTGACAAGGTTATGGAACCGTTTTTCACTACCAAACCCATAGATATTGGATCAGGCCTTGGCCTGGCGCTATGTCTTAGCGTTATCAAGAATATGAACGGTGAACTGTTACTTAACAACAACCAGGATAACGGTTTGACTACAACAATAAAGATCCCAATAAGCCCTGATAAAACGTAGTGATAGCTCTATATTCGACTTAAACAAGGACGAACTGCAGTTCAAATTATATTCAGTTTAATCCCATGGACATGGCTGATCTTTTCTCAACTTTACTGCCTATCAGGCTTTGATTATTTTCTTCACTCAAATTCTCTTTGCCTGAAAGTGTTACGCGAAGAGCATCATCCACAAGGCCTGACTTTTTTACCTTGTTTATCAGTATAAACAGATCAAGAAGAAAAACTGATTCAGTGCGCGCCATCATTTCCAACCGGTGATGGCTACCATTTTGTCCCATCCAATCACGCACATTTGACTCCGTATCTTCAATATTATGGAGATAGTCCAGTAAGCAGTTTATCCTCTCAGAATGCTTCATTTCTTCATTTTCAACCGCACTGCAAATTACAGAAACTGATACTTTAGGGCTAGGGTCTCCTTTTTTCCTTTGCTCAATAAGCCAGGTTGTCAGTTTGGCCTTTTCCCAAAGCGAAAGTTTTTCAACATAGTTTACAACTTCACCTGTTATTTCATACCTGCCAGCTGATCTGACACTATTGACGACCCACGAATCGTCATTTACTGAGTATATTCCGGTAGCTTCTGTATCCCATATGAAACACTTGCACTGTTTATTATGCTGAATCATCAGATTAACCCCCGATTATCGTGTCCAAGAAAACAGGAGATGGACTTTGGTCAAGTATCTGGGAAACGAATGGAGGTAGACATCATGACTTTGTAATATTATGTAGCATGAACACCCGAGGCGATACATATTAGTGCTCACTGAGCGATCAACATATTCCGCTATTGCACTAAAATATAGGATCATCATCTTTCAGGAAGCAACCTTCAGATAGAATAATTTTTTCAGCGACAGCCGTACTGTTTACCTGATAGTCTCCACTATTCACAGCATTCCGGATACGCATTAGCCTCTTGTTATCTTGAACATCAAATAACTTGAGTCTCAGAAGACCTCTCTCTGTTACGCACAGACGGTCATCCAACAGATTATCGTCCTTAAGCAGGTTGACGATTTGCATAAAATCATTAATGAATATCGACTCTGACTGCGCCATCATTGTCATCATCTGCAGGCGACACTCAGGGCTAGTCCAGTCGCTTAAGGATGTGACAGGTTTACAGCTATAGGATCGCTCTTCTGATAGATAGTTCAGTAGTCTCAATGCCCTGTCAGACTTGCTCAAGGTTTTATCCATGAGTGCCGACTCGATAACATCCCGGGTCACTGTCGGAACACTATCCCCTTGGCTACGACGGTTAACAAGCCATGTAGTAAGCTTTGCACGCTGCCGAAGATCAATGGTCTTAAGACTCGTAATTGAGCTTACAGTTATCTCGTACTGACCGCTGGTTCGTGGACTGTAGATGGAGTATCCATGCCTGCCGGATTGCACTATACGGGTGGCATCAGTGCCCCAGATACAGCACTTATTATCGAGACTGTTGTAGATGTCCATGCTGAGTAGTCCCCTGAATAATAATTGGTGTTGCCTCTCAGGCATTAATTATCAGGTTACTGGCATACCGAAGGAATTGATTCAATGTACTGTTTTGTAGATCACTCCAGTTCAGCCCCACTTTACCAGTACGAGCCGAACCAAATTAATATACTAATATTCTACTGTACTTAAACACCCCCCCTCCAACCCCACACAATAATCATCTCTTATATTGTTGTTTCCTTTATAATTAGTAATTATTTTCTTCCACTTGAACCTTGCGTATAGTATCTTCATTTATATGCACTTAATTCCTATGGTTATTAGGTATGCGTAAAATTATAATTCTGTATCAGGTTGTTACATTGTGATTAAAGAGAATCTGTATCTATTCCAATTTCTTATTGGCGCACTTCTTCTGTCGGTACTTGGCCGCTATGTGGTTTCTGCAACAAGTAGTATCGATAAATCGTTAAAACCGATCCTGATACAGAAACTGTTTGAGAATTCACCTCTTATCATCATTTCCGGTTTCGTTGTTTCTGTGTTTATCGCAATGGGTTTATGGAACGATCTAGATCACGAATCAATTTTAATGTGGCTTACAGCAATCGGTTTAGTAACCATGGCCCGCACCTCACTACTTTTTGCCTGGAAACGCTATCCAACGATACTGAAAACCAAACAATGGGGAGATATATTTTGCATCGGGGCTTTTCTGAGTGGATCACTCTTCGCTTCATTGTTAACTTTTTATGATCCGACTCTACCATATACGATACAGCTTCTATTGCTGGTGATTTTGACAAGCATACTTCTGGGTGCGATGCCATCTAATGCAATCTACCTTCCCTCCTATTACTCTTTTTCATTTCCGATAGTCATTGCACTCTTTTACTGGTCTCTGAACCAGGGAACTGAATACTCAGTTACTTTGACAGGTCTGACACTTGCCTATGTTTTGATTCTTTATGGCGTATCCGGTTTCTTCAATAGAAACTTATGCACAGCAATTACCATACAGCAATCAAATACAAAGCTTATTGAGGATCTCTCAAGTTCAAATCACAAGCTTGAGCAAATGACGTACATCGATACAATGACTGGTTTATCGAACCGCAACACATTTCATACAAAGGCGATCAAACTCTGTAACCAGGCCATTACTGATCGTATGTCCATGGCGATTTTGAGAATTGATTTTGA
The DNA here is from genome assembly GCA_965224515.1 of Sedimenticolaceae bacterium. GTDB lineage: Bacteria > Pseudomonadota > Gammaproteobacteria > Chromatiales > Chromatiaceae > Sedimenticola_A. The sequence continues at coordinate 3,078,825 of OZ245051.1, read as the reverse complement.
CAATTTCAGCAAGATAAACAATCACCTTGGGGAGGCTGGCGGTGACTACCTGTTGATACAGACAGCTTCAAGATTAACAAACAGCCTTAGACAGAACGACCATTTTTCTCTAAGCCATGAACCAGAATGCGCAAGATTTGGTGGTGATGAGTTTATAGCCTTGTTAACAGGGACTATCAAAAAAAGTGACCTTGATGAAATATGCATGCGTACATTACATAACCTTACCCAGCCTCTTATTTACAACGGGCATACCGTTATTCCATCCCTTAGTATGGGGGTGTCCATAATGAAATCTGAAGATAATTGCATTGAGAAATTATTAATATTTTCGAACGAGGCCTTGTCCGAGGTAAAAGCCAATGGAAAAAACAATTTTTCTATTTATTATTAATAATATTTCGAAAAAATAAGAGATTACATTGCCTAAACACAAAATTATGCAATCGACCCATAGTTGAGGAAATATTATTGTGTCTGATAAATATTTTCTGATACTACAACTGCCAGTCTATGCAGTTATTCTATATGTATTGATTCGTCATTCGTTCTTACTATGTAGAAATCTTGATACTGACCTACATAACATTCTGATAAAAAAGATGTATGAGTCATCTCATGTATCAATGATCGCAGGACCTTCAGCATCAATTATCATCATAATCGGACTCTGGAATCATGTAGATAGAGATTTATTGGTATTTTGGTTAATCTCTATCATTCTAATATATAGTGCACGTGGGATTCTTGTTTACGCCTGGGCACACCATCCAAAACTTCTAAAAGATAAAAAGTGGGGAGAAGTATTTGTTGTAAACACATTCCTTACAGGTTCAATATTTTCTTCAATGCTTCTATTCAACGACATTTCACTTCAGGAGGAAACACGGATACTTATTGTTTTTTTTATAATGTCAATTCCAATATCATCAATCCCAGGGAATTCGTCATATCTGCCAGCATATTACTCTTTATCAACCCCTATTATTCTCTCCCTTTTTTATTGGTCAATTAATCAACCTGGAGAATACTCAATAGTTAAATCACTGCTTTTGTCGGCATACTTCTTTATTCTCTTAAGCTTAGCTCACATAATCAACAGTAATTATCGCAAAGCTGTCAGCATTGAACTCACCAGCAAGGAGATGGTGGATGAACTATCTAAATCAAATCACCAACTCAAGAAGATGGCCTCTATAGACCCATTGAGCGGGCTGTCTAATCGACAATCATTCCATTCCAATATTGAGCGAATCTGTAAGAATGCAATTGATCTTAACTATATGGTTGCACTGATACGTATCGACTACGATGACTTCATATTTGTCAATAAAATACTTGGGCACCAAGGCGGTGACTACGTTCTAAAACAGATAGCAATTAGATTGAATAGAAGCATAGGAACTAACGACTATAACTCTCTCAGGAGTGAACCTGAGATCAGCCGATATGGTGGAGATGAGTTTTTGGTACTCTTATCCGGTACATTTCAATACCAGGAATTAACAGATATCTGTAAACGAACGACACACAATCTGACACAGCCAATAGTTTTTAATGAGAACACCATCATACCCTCTCTTAGTATGGGGGCAGCTCTGATCAGGGCAGGGAATCCATGTATAGATGATTTACTGGATAAATCTGATGAGGCGCTATCAGAGGTAAAGCTCAACGGAAAGAATAACTTCATTATAAGAGAAGCATCAATTAATGGATAACTTCACAATTCAAACCCGTTCGATTATGGGTTTATTTTCTTGCCATAACTTTGAGTAACTACTGGTCATAGGATCATCTATTTTAATCACAATCTATTCCACCTAATAGATATAACAACATGGATCAAAATATTGAATCGCTGAAGCGTGTCTTGATACAGAGGGTTTATGAGGATATTCCACCAGTTACGATTGCCAGTATATTTATTACCTTGATCATGTCGGTCGGTCTTTGGGTAAATGTCGAACACTCAACACTCATACTCTGGTTCTCTGCTGTATGCATATTTGCTATTTCAAGACTAATCCTTCTCTACATCTGGAGACGGCATCCATCACTCATCCCCATTCACCAGTGGGGAGGTATTTTCTGTGTCGTTTCATTTCTGAGCGGCTGTCTCTATGCAATAGTTATCACCCTGCTAGAACCTTCAATGCCAATTTCGATTCAAGTTCTGATTCTTGTATTTGCTATCAGTGTTCCCGTAACAGCTATAAGCAGCTATGGAAACTATTTACCGGCCTTCTACTCATTTATATTTCCTCTGCAAGTAACTTTTCTTTTCTGGACCATCAGCATCAAAACCGACACTTCGATTACCCTTGCTTCGTTATGCATAATCTACACTGCCGGCCTGCTTGTTCTGGCCAATTCATTCAATAGGAGTGTCCGCACAGCAATCACCATTCAGCAATCAAACACCCAATTAATAGAGGATCTCTCAAGGTCCAATAACAAACTTGAAAAAATGACCTATATTGATCCACTGACAGGACTCTCAAATCGTCATACATTTCATGAGATGGCAGAGGAAATAGTTGGCCAGGTATTCGATGATCAACTGATGACCGCAGTTATGAGGATCGATCTGGATAACTTCAACGCGCTTAACATTTATATTGGCGAGGACGGGGGGGATTACCTTCTGATGCAAATTGCCACACGTCTGCAAAACAGTTTGAAGAGTTTCGATCACTATTCACTTGACCGGAACGCCGAACTTTCCCGATTCGGTGAGGATGAGTTCCTTGCACTGCTCGTCGGTTCATTCGAATTCCAGGATCTGCAGAATATCTGCAAGCGCACAATGCACTACCTGACTCAACCGGTCACTTTTAACGACAAAACAGTCATTCCGTCACTGAGTATTGGAGTATCATTCAACATTCTCGATGAGCGCGGGATACACCCCTTGATGAAGACCTCCATCAAGGCACTTAATCAAGTCAAGGATGGTGGGAAAAACAATTTCCTAATACTATCGTCAATGGATCATAATGATAGGATTGAGTTCTGATCATATCGCCCTACTGAATGGAATCGGGACAAGATACAGGGCCCGGAGAGGATAACTGGAAGTCAAACGTCTTAACTCCACAACTCGTCCACAAATGACACCATCTGAATAAACCTACACCTTGTAAACCGAATGAAACTCATACTCCCAAATGATATCAATGAGGCACGCTTCTTATCTGAATTCTGGCAGAAAAAGCCTCTGCTGATGCCTGGAGCCCTGCCTGAATACCGTTCTCCGCTTACTCCAGACGAACTGGCAGGTCTTGCCTGCGATGAAGATATTGAATCACGCCTGGTATTGGAAAAAGACGGCTCCAGGCCATGGGAGGCGCGTACAGGCCCCTTTGATGAGCAAGACTTTGCATCCCTTCCGGAATCCCATTGGACACTGCTGGTCCAGGATGTGGACAAGCATATTCCTGAAGTTGCAGAATTGCTCAACCCCTTCCGGTTTCTACCAGACTGGCGTCTTGACGACATTATGATCAGCTATGCTGTCGATCAGGGTTCTGTTGGCCCCCATATCGATGACTACGATGTCTTCCTGGTACAGGCCCGGGGTAAACGCCGCTGGATGATCCATACACGGGATGTTTCTGAGGAGGATTACATTCCAGGCCTGGATCTTCGCATACTCCCTGAATTCGAAGCAGAATATGATTGGATAATGGAGCCTGGTGATGTGCTCTATCTACCCCCCAATGTCGCCCATTGGGGTATTGCCCAGGATGATGAGTGCATGACCTGTTCGGTTGGCTTCCGTGCCCCAACCTTCCAGGAGATGGCTGTGGCCTGGTGCGATGAGTTGATCAGCACCCAGGTGCCGAAAAGTCGTTTTCGCGATGGAAAACTGGGTGTACAGACAGCCAATGCTGAAATTCTTCCAGACGCACTGGAACGGATGAGAAACGAGCTGAATCAGTTTCTAAACACCGAACCATCGCATCAGGAGCGCTGGTTCGGGCGCTTCATTACCGAACCCAAGGCACATCTTCAGGTTATGCCGCCTGATAATCACACCAATCCGGATGAACTCTACACCCTTTTCAAGACCGACGGTCTTCTTGAAAGAGACGGCTGGAGCCGAATGGCCTTTATACGAGGTCATGAAAGTGAGGATTTTCTCTATGCCGGTGGCGAAGAGTATCCCCTGGAAAAATCTCACGATGGATTCATACAGTGGATCACCGGGAACCGTATTCTTAAATTTAGTGATGCAGCACCATGGATAACCAGCAGAGATTGTCTAAACTTATTAGCAGTGCTTTTTAATGATGGTCACCTGACACGTCACCAGGAGCGCGATGAGTCTTGAGTCCCTTGAGATACGCCAGGCCAACTGGCCGGAAGACCTGCCTGCCCTGAGACAGGTCCGCGAGGAGGTATTCATCCGGGAACAGGGGGTGCCGCCTGATCTGGAATGGGATGACGATGATCCCGAGGCAATTCACCTTCTTGCTGAGGACACAAACAAACGACCCATTGGAACTGTCCGGCTGCTCCCCGATGGCCAAATCGGGCGTATGGCGGTAGTTTCTTCATGGCGCAATCGCGGTATTGGTGGTCGATTGATCTGCCATCTCCTTGAAAGTACAGATAAACAGAGATTTCCCCGACTGTTTCTGAATGCCCAGACCCAGGCAGTATCTTTCTACAGGCGATTCGGGTTTGCTGAACAGGGAGAGGTATTCATGGAAGCGGGGATTCCACACCTTCGTATGGAGCTGACAGAGCGATGACTCAAAATGCACTGGAAATGATCCCTCAGCAGATACTGGGTGAGTCCAGTAACCGCATTATTCTGCAATCAGTAGAGGAGAACCGGCTAGCGACAGACCACATGGTTGACCAGGCAAAGCGCCACCTGGACATATTCACTTACGATTTCGATGCTCCAATTTATAACCAGCAAGCCTTCATTGACAGGGTGAAGCAGTTGGCAACCCGAAGCCGTGAATCCCGTGTTCGCATCCTGTTGCAGGATAACGAGAAGGTTCAGAAACAGGGCCACCGTTTCATCGAACTGGCCAGGCGCCTGCCCAGTGTGATCTCGATCCGCCGTCCGCACAAAGACTATCGCGACCTGACTGAAAACTTCCTGATTGTTGACGAAACCGGGTTTATTCACCGTGACCTCTACACCCAGTATGACGCAGAGGTGGAATTTAATGACCGGCTGGTTGCCAGCAAGCTTTCCGGCTTTTTCAATGAGATATGGGAATACAGCGAGCCGGATATCGAACTGCGGCGTTTGAGTCTCTGATAAAGCTGATATCCCATGATCACAAGACTGCTCCTACCATTGCTCTGGCTTTTTCTTTTGACCCCTGTCGCTCTGGCCGATTACCCACTGGAGATTATCGAGCTCAAGAGTCGGCCCGTTGAAGATGTAATCCCTATCATCAAGCCCTTTATAGGTAGTGACGGTGTGGTCACCGGAATGAATAATCAACTGATTATCCGCACTTCCCCCTCAAACCTGCTTGAGATAAGGGAACTTCTGGATCTCATTGACCGTCCTCCAAGACGCCTGATGATCCATGTACGGCAGGGCTCAACTGAAACAGGCGCTGAGGACCGGCTAGCAGCTGGCATCCGGGCCGGTGATGGGGATAACAACCTGGGCCTGGGTAGCGCCCCTCAAAAACCTGGAGCAAGAATGCAATACAGGGAGTCTCGCACCGGCAGCCGTCGCGCAGCGACTCACAGTATCCAGACCCTGGAGGGCAAACCAGCCTTCATCGAGTCCGGAAAGATCTTTCCCGTGGAGGAGCACTCTCTTATTCTCTCCGGTGACACCCTTCATCTACAGACCACAAAACGGTACAAGTCTGCCACCAGCGGTTTCTACGTCACCCCCCATCTTTCAGGCGATCGTGTAACACTGCACATCACTCCCTTCATGACCAGGCCTGGTGTAGTCCAGGGAACATTCGATGTGCAGGAAGCATCCACGGTCGTGACGGGAAAACTCGGAGTGTGGATTCCCGTCGGTGGCGTTATCCAGGATGACAAATCCAAGCGCACAGGTATTTTGAAACGCCGCCGGAGCGAGAGCCGGAGTGATCGGCAGACTTTACTTCTTGTGGAAGAGGTAACCCGCTGATCATACGGGTTGTTCACCACATCCAATCCCTCTAAACTGGCGTGATCTGCGCGTCTGACAGGTGCCATTTTCCAGGTACTTTGTTAAATCCAGGCCGCAGGCATGGATCAAAAAAAACAACAGAACTATTTAGGGAGTTACATCAATGCTCGAATCTCTTGATATCAACCAGTTGGTTACTACTTACGCTATACCCTGGGGAATCAATATCGGTATGGCGCTGGCGATCTTCATCGTCGGTCGCTTGGTCGTCAAAGCCCTGGTCAAACTGGCTGGTAAACTGCTCACCAAGGCAGGAATGGACGAGATCCTGACCAATTTTGTCACCTCCATCGCCAATGCAATCCTGCTGCTGTTCATCATCATTGCAGCACTTGACCAATTGGGCGTGGATACCACATCTCTCATTGCCCTGCTCGGTGCTGCTGGCCTGGCAGTCGGCCTGGCGTTGCAGAACTCCCTGCAGAACTTTGCCGCCGGCGTCATGCTCATCATCTTCCGCCCCTTCAAGAACGGTGACTTCGTTGAGGCTGGCGGAACCACGGGTGTCGTGGAAACCATCAGCATCTTCAGCACCATCATGCGCACCGGTGACAACCGCGAGGTGATCGTGCCAAACGGCTCCATCTATAACGGCACCATTACCAACTACTCGGCCCGTGATACCCGTCGCATCGACATGGTATTCGGTATCGGTTATGACGACGATATCAAGAAGGCTAAAGAGATCATGGCCGGAATCATCAAGGCTGACGACCGTGTTCTGACCGACCCGGAAACACTGATTGCCGTGGCTGAACTGGCTGACAGCAGCGTCAATTTCAATGTTCGACCCTGGGTCAAAAGCGGCGATTACTGGGCCGTTAAGTTCGACCTGACCGAGAAGATCAAGATCGCCTTTGACGAAAACGGCATATCCATCCCCTACCCCCAGATGGACCTGCACATAGACAAGTCAGAGTAATACCGACAGCCAGCTCCACACACCTGGTGTGGAGCTGGCTATCATCAACCTGCAACCTCTTCCCGCAGCGAAGCGCGATTCATTGCCAGCCACTGCATGGAAATGATCGCCGTGGTGGAATTGACCCGACCGCAGTACAGCTCTGAGATTGCCGTATCAGCCGGCAACACCTCAACCCGAATATCCTCCCCCTCCTCTTCGACACCGTGTACACCACCAGCACCGGAGGCATCCACCAAACCGCAGAACAGATGAGTCTGCTCAGATGAGTAGCCAGGGCTGACCATGAATTCACAAATAGAGATCAATTTTCGAATATGGCAACCCGCCTCTTCCAGGGCCTCTTTACGAGCCACTTCGCCAGGCTCCTGTCCCTCTTCGATCAGCCCCCCGACAATTTCAAGCAGCCAGGCACCATCAGACCGGTCAATAGCGCCAATTCTGAACTGCTCAATCATCACCACTTCATCCCGGTCAGGGTCATACAGCAGCACGGCGGAGGATCTTAATCCCTCCACCCTCTCCCTGGTCAGAACTTCGCTGGATCCCCCTGAAAATAGATCGTGCTTCAGCCTGTAACGCTTCAAGCCGAGAAACCCATCATGGGTCAGATCTGAATTGAGAACCTCGTAGCAATATTTCATAAAATTCGCCTGCTGCACCGCAAAAAACCCTAGATCTGACTTGAAAATCAGTACGGAATATCATAAAATTCTTATATTCATATGATTCCTAGTAAATGGAATCTTTAAAAAACTCTTAAATAGTAGTAGGTAAACATCAGTGAAGAAGTACATTAGCCTGATTTTCCTGAGTTTTTTCACATTGACCACCTTCGTGGCCCATGCCGGATCTTCCCTCGAAAACTATACCACTGACGATTGGTCTGTGGCTGCTGATAAGGCAAGGGAAGAGAATCTGCCGATTATGATCGTCTTCAGTGCCGATGATTGCGGCTACTGCGAACACCTGAAAGAGGAGATTCTTAATCCTGGTGTTCTCTCCGGTACCCTCAGCAAAAAGGTTCTGGTACGCGAATTCAACATCGACGTGGGTGGCAAGATCACCGACTTTGACGGCGAACGTATTCGCGCCCGGATCTTTGTCAGCCGCTACAAGGTTTTTGCAACGCCCACCGTGGTCTTTGTTGATGCCAATGGCGAAACCATCACCCCGCCGATCGTCGGCTACAACAACCCGGAACAGTACCAGGAGCGTCTGGATGAAGCCCTCGACAGCGCCTATCTCAACATGGCAGTAGTTGCCGGAAGAGTCCTGGCGCAACTTGACTTGAGATAGCCGGGTAGTCAACTGACAAAAGGCCGCATTCAGCTAGCTGAATGCGGCCTTTTTTATATGCTCTATTCAAAACCCATGTAAGTCATTGATTTCTTGTAGGTCGGACTTCAGTCCGACATGTCAGGCTTAGTTGGAGCAGAGCCTTTTAATATGCCGTCCAGAGATCAACTTTTTACCCCCCTCCTACGGAGGCGTTTGTCGGGCTGAAGCCCGACCTACGGAATTGACAGCAACAGCTACTTTGCAGCAGCCAGGGCCTGATCGATGTCAGCAATTATGTCATCGATATGTTCGATACCGATTGAGAGTCGAACCATATCTTCGCTGACACCGGCTCTCTGCAACTCCTCGGGATTGAGCTGCCGGTGAGTGGTGGTTGCCGGATGACAGGCCAGTGTCTTGGCATCTCCGATATTGACCAGCCTTACCGCCAGTTGCAGGGCATCGATGAATTTTGAGCACGCATCAAGGCCGCCCTTGATACCGAAAGAGAGAATGCTTGATGCCTTTCCACCCATGTACTTATCCACCAACGGTTTGTCCGGATGATCCTCCAGTCCCGCATAGCGTACCCAATCCACCTGTGGATGCTCCTGAAGATAACTCGCCACGGCTTCCGCATTTTCACAATGTCGGTCCATACGAACCGGCAGGGTTTCAATGCCCTGGAGAACAAGAAAACTGTTAAATGGGGAGATGGCTGCACCCATATTTCGCAGGGGTACAACACGGGCCCGGCCGATAAAAGCAGCTTCTCCCAGCGCCTCTGTATACACCACGCCGTGGTATGAGACATCAGGTTCGTTCAAACGTTTGAACCGCTCCTTGTGTTCAGCCCAGGGAAATTTTCCCGAGTCCACCAGAACACCACCGATGGTCGTACCGTGTCCACCCATATATTTTGTCAGGGCATGAACCACAATATCCGCACCATATTCAAATGGCCGGCAGAGGTACGGGGATGGCACGGTGTTATCCACAATCAGCGGTACACCATGGGCATGGGCCATGTCAGCCATGGCGCCGATATCAACAACATTGCCTGCCGGGTTGCCAATGGATTCACAAAACACCGCCTTGGTCTTGTCGTCAATGAGGGCGGCCATACCGTCAATATCTTTTGGATCTGCAAACCTGGCAGTAATTCCCAGTTGCGGCAGGGTGTGAGCAAACAGATTATAGGTACCGCCATAGAGCGTGGATGTGGTGACAATATTGTCACCAGCCTCAGCAATGGTGAAAATTGCATAGGTGATGGCAGACATACCGGAAGCGAGCCCAAGAGCCCCTACCCCTCCTTCCATCGCGGCAACCCGTTTCTCAAGCACATCGGTAGTCGGGTTCATGATCCTGGTATAGATGTTGCCCTGCACCTTCAGATCAAACAGATCAGCCCCGTGCTGAGTATCGTCAAATGCATAGGAGGTGGTTTGATAGATTGGAACGGCAACCGCCTTGGTTGTCGGATCCGGCTCAAATCCACCGTGTACTGCAATCGTCTCTATTTTCATAGGGTTCTCCTCCGAACCTTTGAGGTGGTGATATCAGAGAAATCACTATCCGGAGCATACTCTTCCTGCATACAGAGCAGCCCACCCAGCGGTAATCCACTGATCGTTATTATTAGTGTTAACAGGCCCTGATTAATACCCAACCAATATTAACCGCCATCTTGGCAGGGTGTCGAATCTGGAAGGGACAATTCAGGTTTTCAACCAATCTGCAGGCTAATACAGAACGCTCGAACCCAGAACTGGGAGTCTAAGGAAAAATCAGTCAATGCATTCTTGGGTTTGGCTATCAGGTTCCTTAACACCACAAAAAGCCTTTGAGGCGGAGATGCATCCCAGGGGAACAACAACCAGGGTCAGTGACGTGGCGACAATCGGACCGAACAGAAGCGAAATGGCCATACCCTGAAAGATGGGATCGAACAGAATGGCAAACGCGCCAGCCATCATGGTCAGGTCAGTCACCCAGATTGGCCGCATCCTGATCTGTCCAGCCATGATCACAGCATCGCGAACCTTCATACCCCGGTGCATCTCGTTCTTTGCAAAATCCACCAGCAGTATGGAGTTGCGTACCTCGATACCGGCCAGGGCGATAAATCCGATCATGGAAGTGGCAGTGAATTCAGCACCAAGAATCCAGTGGCCGGGGATAATACCGATCAGCGTCAGTGGTATAGGCGCCATGATAATAGCCGGCTGGATGAAGTTATCGAACTCCCACACCAGGAGTATATAGATCAACACCAGGGCTGCGGCAAAAGCCAGTCCCAGATCGCGGAAGGTCTCGTAGGTCACCACCCACTCGCCGCTCCATTCAAAACCGGAGATACCGGACTCCCCGGGAGGCCCGGTCAAAGTACCGCTTATTTTTGTGCCGTCCGGGCTCGTATAGGCATCGAGCAGATCTTCCACATCCAGCATCCCGTAAATTGGTGCGCCCAGGAACCCTTCCATCTCGCCGGTTACATACTCAATGGTTCTGAGGTCTTTGTGATAGATCACCCGCTCCTCAGCAATGCGCTCAAACTTGCCAAGCTCGGAAAGCGGTACCGTCTGCCCGGACTCGGACGGAACAGGCAATACCGACAGTTGGGCCAACTCCGCCCTTTTGTTGAGAGGGATCTGGACAACCAGGTAGGTGGGCTCAAGGGAGGAACCACGCTTTACATCTCCCAGGCGATAACCACCCATTGCCATATCCAGATTACGGTTGATCGTCTCAACAGAGACACCCCGTCTTGTGGCCTTTTCCGTATCCACTGCAAAATGCCAGCGCTCGTAGGGATCAGTCATGTAGCTGTCCACATCAACCAGGTTTTCCACCTGTTCGAACATGCCTTGCAGATCCCTGGTCACCTGCCTGCGCGTCTGATCATCAGGGCCATACACCTCGGCCACCACTGTCTGCAGTACGGGAGGGCCCGGAGGCATCTCAACCACTGCGATTCTCGCCCCTGACTCTTTTGCTATGGGTGTCAGCAATGCCCTTGCCACCACGGCAAGTTCATGACTGCTGCGTTCACGATGATCCTTATCCTTCAGCATCACCTGGATATCTGCCTCCCAGACCTCCTGGCGCAGATAGTAGTGGCGCACCATGCCATTGAAGTTGAAAGGTGAAGCCGTACCGACATAGGACTGAAGGGCTGTTATCTCCGGCAACTGTTTCAGAGCACGCACCATCCTGTAGGTAAGATTGGCGGTTACCGGCAGGCTGGTGCCCTCTGGCAAATTGATAATGACATTGAACTCAGGCTTGTTATCGAAGGGCAGCATTTTCACTGTCACCGCCTGGGTGTAGAACATGCTGCAGGCAATAAAAAATGCAGCCACTATTCCCCCCAGGAAGACCCGGCCCTTAAACCGACTGTCGACCAACGGCTCAATAAGCGGCCGGTAGTAGCGGCCGATGCCGTCCTGAATCTTCTCTTCCCTGACCTCTGCCTGTTTCAGCGCGTCTATATCAGGGCGCAGTTTCATGGCAAACCAGGGAGTAAAAACAAATGCCGCAAAGAGAGAGAAGATCATGGCAACAGAGGCCAATAACGGAATCGGCAGCATGTAGGGCCCCATCATGCCGCTGACAAACCCCATCGGCAGCAGTGCGGCAAGTACAGTCAGGGTGGCAATAATCGTCGGGTTGCCCACTTCACGCACCGCATCAACCGCCGTCTCAACGCTGGTATTATCATCATGAAGCCAGCGTCGGAAGATGTTCTCAACCACCACAGTTGCATCATCCACCAGGATGCCAATTGCAAAGATCAGGGCAAACAGGCTGACCCGGTTGATAGTGTAATCAAGCACCCAGGCTGACCAGATTGTTATCAGTATCACCACCGGGATGACCACGATCACCACAACTGCAGGGCGGGTGCCGATAGTGATCCAACAGAGCAGACTTACCGCAATGGCGGCACCAAGCAGGGCAGCCAGCAGTTCGTTCACCTTGTCATTTGCCGTCTTGCCATAATTCCTGGTGATGGAGGCCTGGACATTGTCCGGAATCAGATTGCCCTTCAGGGATTCGAGTCTATCCAGGATGTTTTGTGCAATAAAGACACCATTGGTTCCCTCTTTCTTGGCAATGGCTATGGTGACCCCTGGCGCGCCATCCGTCTCTGCATCATCCTCCTCAACAGCAGGTCCACTGTGGAAACTGACCAGCTGCTCCGCTTCTGCAGGACCGTCCAGCACCCTGGCCAGATCCCTGACATAGACAGGCTGGCCATGCCGGGATGCAACCACCAGCCTGGCCACATCTTCAGCAGACTTGAGGAAAGCGCCTGATGAGACTCTGAAGGCCTTGTCCGTTGTCTCCATCGAACCAGTCCCCTGCTCACCATTGGCAGAACGAATGGTCGCGGCCACGGTATCCAGGCTCACATTAAAGCCGGCCAGGCGTCCCGGATCCACCTCCATGCGAATCTCCCTGGGCCGCCCGCCGACAACAAAGCCCTGCCCTGTATTCCTTACCTCTTTAAGGCGCTGCAGTACATCATGGGCCAGGGTACGCAGAGAACTGTCGTCGATCTGTTCCGACCAGAGGGTAATGGTGACCACCGGAACATCATCAATCCCCGTGGGCTTCACCAGGGGCATTGAGACACCGGGGGGCATTTTGTCCAGGTTGGACTGCAGTTTATCGTGGACTTTTACAATCGATGGACCCAACTGCTCGCCAACCATGAAACGCACAGTGACCATCCCCTGCTCACGCTGGGAAGCCGAGTAAACGTGTTTGACACCGGGTATTTCACTCATCATGCGTTCCAGCGGATCGATAGCCAACGCGGCTACCTGCTGGGCGGAGACTCCGGGATAGCTGATAAAGATATCCACCATTGGAACAGAGATTTCAGGATCTTCCTGCCGGGGAGTGAACAGCAGCCCCAACATGCCGATAAACAGGGTGGTCAGAAGCAAGAGGGGGGAGAGGGGCGACTGAATGAATTGGCGCGCAATATTACCTGCAAGCCCCAGCGGAATAACAGTTTCATGGGGGATTGCAGGGTGTACAAGGGCCGGCCTCCTGGACCGGTACTTCGGGGGGCGTTCAGTCATAGCTGTTCTCCCCGAACACTATAAATATCCTATTATTTAATTAAGTAACTAGTACATGATCCAGCTAATAGACAGCGGGAATCATGAGGGTCCACGTCGTTAATTGATTTACATCAGTTAAACAGTGGCAATAATGAATAAATAGAGCAGGATCAAGCAGAGTGGAAAGAGCTCTTTCTGAGAATGAGCATGACTGCTATTCTGGATGTAGATGAGCCACTGATAAATCAGAATAAAAGGGAGCTTCAGATGGTCGAAATCAGGCATAAAGAAACTGGTGACGTACTGGCTACAGTAGATGCGGAAACCCTATCGGGCGCAGACCTCAGGGAGATGTTTCTCGAAGATGCAGATCTGAAGGATGCCGACCTGAGCAACACTCTGCTGAACTTTGCCGACCTGGGCAATGCCGAACTGAGTGGTGCAAATCTCGAAAACGCAAGCCTGTCAGGGGCTAACATGGCCGGGGTAAATCTTAAAGGCGCAAACCTCAACTATGCCAAACTTGGTGCTGAAGTCGCATCAAGCGCTGCGATTCTCCGCGAATGTGATCTCTCTGGGGCCACATTGACCAGAGCCGATCTACGCGAAGTTGAACTGAGACAAAGCAACCTGGAGGGCGCCGACCTCTCCAGGGCAGATATGCGAGGAGCAGACTTTTTCCGTTGTAATCTGAAAAACGTGACTGCCTGTAATGCCCTGTTTATCAAGGCCAATCTCCGAGAGGCAGACATGAGCAATGCCGACCTCTCTGACAGCCACCTGAATGATGCCAATATGATCCGTATCCGGCTGGTCAACGCCATACTGGAAAGTAATGCCCCGGAGGGCTTCACTGTCATCAACCTGGCAAACCTGGAGAGTGCCGACCTGAGCAATGCCAGGATGCGCAACATCTCGGCAGAAGACACCAACATGAAGCACGCCAACCTGACCAATGTCGACCTGACCAATGCAGTGATGGGTGGTGCGATTCTTCGGCGAGCCAACGTGGATGGTGCGAATTTCGAAGGCGTGGAGCTGGCGACTGTGACCATGGAGTTCGCCAACTTCTCCAAGGCACTGAACGCCAAGTACCCGTCCTACAAGACTAACTTGCGCTGATTAATGTAAAACCGTGTGGTGTTTTAAGAATGCCGTAGGTCGGGCTTTAGCCCGACCAGCATAGATTCAGTCGCTTACAACTGTAACCTAATCTAGCCTTTGTAGGTCGGGCTTTTACCCTTCGGGCACAAGAGCCTGACATGTCGGCCTGAAGGCCGACCTACATAGAATCAGCCGCGCACAGGAATTTGAACTGGTAACGGCATAGAACCACAAAAAAGCCCGCTCCCCTTTCGGGGAGCGGGCTTTTTCATGATCCGACTGCCAGTCGTTGAACAGCTATCAGCTGTTCAGGGACTGGTAGTAGTTCATCAGGATCTCGGCCACTTCAGGGCGGGAGAACTCTGGAGGTGGCGCCATGCCCTGCCCCAGCATCTCGCGTACCTTGGTACCGGAGAGCAGTACGAAGTCATCTTTCTCATGATCAGGAGCATCACGCATCATGACAACGCGGTTCAGCTTCTTGGAGTATGCGGTATGGTCAGCGTTGAAGATCTCGATCTCCATTGCACCTTCTGGCACTTCATCATCAAAGATGGTCTGAGCATCGAAGGCCCCGTAGTAGTCACCAACACCGGCGTGATCACGACCGATGATGAAGTGGGTAGCACCCATGTTCTGACGGAAGTAGGCGTGCAGAACAGCTTCACGAGGACCGGCGTAGAGCATATCGAAACCGTAGCCGGAGATCATGACGCTGTTGGGCGGAAAGTAGAGCTCAGCCATTTTGCGGATAGCGGCATCGCGCACGGGGGCGGGGATATCGCCGGGCTTGAGTTTACCGAGCAGCATGTGGATAACAACACCGTCTGCGTCAACCGCGTCCATGGCCATTTTGCACAGCTCTTCGTGTGCACGGTGCATCGGGTTGCGGGTCTGGAATGCAACGATGGTCTTCCAGCCACGCTCCTGAATATCGTTACGGATCTCAACCGCGGTGCGGAAGGTATCGGGGAAATCATCCTGGAAGTAGCTGAAGTGCAGCACCTGGATGGGACCGGAAATGGCGATGCGGCCCTGGGAGTTGAAAGCTGCAACACCGGGGTGCTCGGCATCATCGGTACGGTAGACCTTGTCGGTCATCAGGGCCATCTGTTCGTCAGAGACCTCTTCGGTCGCTTCGATGTCCATGACAGCCAGAACAGGATTGCCTTCCATGTTGGGGTCACGCAGTGCGACACGCTTGGCACCCTTGATATCATCAGTGCTTTCCAGCAGGCACAGTACCGGTACCGGAAAGAAGCTTCCGTCGGTCATCTTCATGCTGCCGGCACAGCCCATGGCATCTGCGACATTCATAAAGCCTTTCAGCGGGGAGAAGTAACCTGCTCCCATCATGACCGCGTTACCCGCGGCCTGTGAACTGATCACAACAGAAGGCAGGGTCTCTGCCTCACGCATAAGTTCATGGTGCTTGTCTGTGTCGTAGACAAAAAGTGGTTGGAGTGTGTCAGATCCGATGGGCTTGATCATCTCGCTACGTCTCCCTAAGGGTTTTTATCGAACGTCACTGCCTGCTATCTGTTTTTTCTTGGCAGTGGTGGCAGGCCACAATGTTCAGTCAGTTTAATCAGCCGGTACTTGATAAAAATCAGTTTCCAACCGGCCATATTCAGAATTTTTGTTTAGTCTCTGTACCTGGTCAGCAAATGGAATTAATCTAAGTTAAAACCACTGCCCCTCCCCTCGTACAGCACGCCATACCGTACCACAAGAGACTCTATCCTCTCCCTAATTTCTATTTATGCAGGAGTAAAAAAAAATACTGATTGGGGGGGAAGAACCGGGCCGGAACGACGGCCTGAAGCAGGCCGGTTTCAGGATGCGTTTACGGCGACCGGCTGCTGCCACTGGGTCTGTGTCTCAGAATCCCCGGCAGCCAGGCTGTTTTCAAGTGCAGGAAGGTCTTCACCCAACCAGGAGATCAGGGGTTGAAGCTGCTTTCTGTCCTTGCGGGTTGATGCGGTCATGTTCAATTCGCATATGCCGATACCCGACTCCATGGCAATGGGATAGTTCTGGGTATCTCTCAGCGTTGCAATAAGCGGAATCCCGGTCTTTTCAGACAGTGCTTCTATATCT
The DNA here is from genome assembly GCA_965224515.1 of Sedimenticolaceae bacterium. Lineage (GTDB taxonomy): Bacteria > Pseudomonadota > Gammaproteobacteria > Chromatiales > Chromatiaceae > Sedimenticola_A. The sequence continues at coordinate 3,062,171 of OZ245051.1, read as the reverse complement.
CTGTAAATCTTGGTATTTCTGTTTCTGACGCGGTTTGCAACCAGGCCTATGCGTTTTCCCTGGAGACGATGGCGTGACACTCTCAACAGGCTTTCGAGAAAACCCTCAACGGCGTGCAGATCGATGATCGAGGCCATTACAGGGATAATGATGGTGTCAGCACGGTTGAAATGATCGGCTATATCTCCACCATTGGTACCAGCAGGTGTATCTATAATCACCACATCGGTACCCTGGCCGGAATAGAGCTGCCAGGTCCGGGTCATGCCGGTAGTGGGTTTTGTCGCATCAATGGAACGGATATCAGTGCGCTCAGGCGAGCGTATCTCAAGCCACCGCGAGCTGGAACGCTGCGGATCAAAATCCATCAGGGCAGTTTTGTAGCCCTGACCTGAAAAATAGCATGCAAGGGTTGTGGCGATGGTGGTCTTACCGCATCCGCCCTTTGCATTCAGCACCATAATATTGTGCATTGTCCCTCAAGCCTCCGAGTAAGGCACAAGTGTCGGGATACCCTTCCCTCACTGGCCATGAACCCCTGTTGTTGTAGACTTCTCTGGTCTGTTATCAAGTGATCTGAAGCGCCTTGTGGCACCCCTGATCTGCAGCAGGTTCTTGAGGTGGGGTAAATTGTCCAGTATTTACCCACAAAAATATCCGGCTATTATCGACCTTTTTCTTTATAGGAATCAAGCGACTTAACATAACTCTTATCGGTCGATATGTGACCCAGTTCACTTATTCGTCCATGCCAGGGAGTGAAAACTGATGGCTGTCTGAGGAGAATTTCTCCCAAAATCTCTCATTCAGTCCGGACACCCGGCTTAGCTTCCTTTCCACTGATACTTCAAATATAGATTGTATTGTATTGATTTCAATTGATTTACCCGCTCTTGTCAAGCCTGTATAGACAAGTTCACGTGTCAGAACCGGGGTATCTCTCCGTGGCAACGCCAAAAGTACCCTCTGAAACTCCGATCCCTGGCTTTTATGTACCGTCATGGCAAAGACCGTCTCATGCTCAGGCAGACGGGATGGCGAAAAACGCCTCACCTTTCCCTCAGCAGACCTGAAACAGACCCTCAGACTGCCATCAGCCTGGGCCAGGGTGATGCCGATATCACCATTGTAGAGGTGCAGATTGTAGTCATTTCGCGTGATCAGGATCGGGCGTCCGGGGTACCAGGTCCTCTCTGCCCGGACCATACCCTTCTGCTCCAGGTATCTGCATATTGATTCATTCAAGGCCGCGACGCCCTGCTCACCCTGTCGGGTCGCGCAGAGAACCCGGAACCGATCAAAGGTATCGCAAATCACCCCTTCGTCAGCCCCTGAGCTGACAGCATTCAGGTATTCCCGGTAACCGGATGCAGCCGACTCCAGCAAATGCTCACTCTGCATCTGAATATCATCATAATCTTCAGATCCAAGCAGTTGCAGGGCCTGTTGAGCATCTCCCCGGTTCACTGCATCTGCCAGGCGACCTATCCCGCTGTTGCCACCAAAACGGTAGCTGTGCCTGAGCACTACAATGCTGTCTGACAGGGGACCGGCATGGCCTGCCTCTGCTGACAGCTGTTCACCCGTTGTGCGCTCGATCTGCTGTCGGAATCCCTGTGAAAGACCTGTCCAGGAGCCACAGATGTCACCCAGCACCGCCCCGGCCTCCACTGAAGCAAGCTGATTCCTGTCACCAAGAAGGATCAGGCGTGCTTTCTCCGGCAGGGCCTGGAGGAGTTTGCTCATCAAGGCCAGATCCACCATAGAGGCCTCGTCGAGAATCAGCAGATCCAGTGGCAGCGGATTCTCCCTGTTGTGTCTGAATTGAACCGTGTTGTGCCCGCCACCAAGCAGGCGATGCAGTGTCTGGGCGTGTTCCGGGATTGCGTCCAGAACAGACTGGTCCAGGCCGAGTCCCTGCTTCGCTTTACGGATGGAACCCTGCAGACGGGCCGCAGCCTTACCGGTGGGCGCAGCCAATGCGATGGCGGGGGGCGTATCATACTGGGCAACAAGCAGTGCAAGGATGCGCACCACGGTGGTTGTTTTGCCGGTGCCGGGACCACCCGATATGACGCTCAGGCCTCGTTGGGCCGCAACAGCTGCGGCCACCTTCTGCCAATCTACATCCGGGGTATCAGCACTTCTTGAAAACAGTTCATCCAGACCCTGCCGCAGGCGTCTCTCATTGAGACCTGTAACCGCCCTCCCTGCCCTGTCGAGCAGATCATGGGCAAGCTGCCGTTCATAATCCCAGTAGCGATAGAGATAGAGCCGGCCCTTTTCATCCAGCACCAGGGGCCGGTATTCACCGGGTCTGCCCACCACGGATGTTGCATGCAGTGCACGCATCCAACTGCTTTTCGCAGGCAGCCTTGTTTTGACCTGCCCCTCTCCGGCAGTGATTACCCGGCCACACCAGTCATCCAGGTCCAGACAGACATGACCGCTCATTGTGCTGCTGCTGGCCAGCGCCGCAGCAATACCCAGCTTGGGCGTTGATTCACCTGAAATTCTGCATATGAAACGGGCGAACTGGAGATCCAGTTCGGTGAGCACTCTCTGCTCATTGAGAGCCGTCAGCAGGGTCTCGAGCTCCCTCATCAGCGCCCTCCCCCGTTGCCGCATATGAAATGTTCAAGCGCCTCTACCAGCCCCCTTTCGGGCCTGTCCTTATATATACCGGTTCTGCTTTCGGTATTGGCATCGATGCCTCTCAGGAAAAGGTAGTGCACACCACCGAAATGGCGTTCGTAGTCGTAATCGGCAATGCGGGTTTTCAAATAGCGGTGCAGCGCGAGTGTATAGAGCAGGTATTGCAGAAAATAGTAGTCACGGGCCATAACCTCTTCCATTCGCTCCCGGCAGTAATCATCTGTCGTGCCCCCTAGCCAGTTGGACTTGTAATCGAGCAGATAAAAACGCCCATCGGCTTCGAACACCAGGTCGATAAAGCCCTTCATATAACCACTGATGTCCTGAAACCTCAGCTGTTCTATGGCACGTTCGAGATGGCTGTTGCCGCCAAATCCATGTTGCTGAAGCAAGCTTGCCAGGCCCTGACCATGGACCGGTGCAAGAGGGTAGTAAAACTCCAGTTCGACAAAACGTTTGGCTGGTGTGACCCTGCCCAGGCTAACGCCTTCCTCCAGCTCACTGTTAAGTACATTTCCCACCATATCCGAGACGGCCGGGCCCCATATTTCGTCAAAACCGTACGCAGCAAGTTTTTCGGACACCACCTGCTGAAGCAGACCGCCACCCGTATCTGTGAAGTCGATATCTTCGAATATGGCGTGCAGACAGCTGCCTGGACGTGCACCACGTGGAAAGCTGAATATGTCGTAGCCGGGTGGTGATATCTCCTGCACAGTCTCTTCATCAGGGCCTGCTGCATCATGGTCGGGAAGCTCGACGCTGCTACCGTGAACCGTCAGTGCCGAGAAACTGGTGATCCGTCTGTCGCGCTGAATCTCCCTCTGTATGCTTCGACAGGCGAGTTCCCCTGCTGATTCACCGGTTGCGCCCTGCAATCCACTTGAGGGGGGCTCGGCATAGGCATCGACTCGCTCTATATGCACCCCGCTCGCCGCATCACGCTTCCACTGCTGAAGCCGCTGATATAGATCATCATCCCCAAGGGTCTTGAAATGGGCCTCCTGTCCTGAAAGCGCATTCAGGGCATCCGGATCCGCCGGTGGGTGCAGCAGCCAGCCCAGGGCCGAGTGCCCGGCTCCCTTGACGTTGCCCCACAGCAGATAACAGCGCTCCTGGGCACGGGTCAGTGCAACGTAGAGCAGGCGCAGGTTTTCCGACATCTCTTCACGCTGGGCATGAAGCAGACTCTGCTCCCACTCATCGCTCCCCATATCGAGTACCGCCCGGTAGTTGTCGTCCGGATCGTGGTAATCGACCGTTCCATCACCACCGGCCCATAATCCCCCGCCCCAGGCAAATGGAGCGAAGACCACGGGATACTGCAGCCCCTTGCTCTTGTGGATGGTGACGATCTGCACCAGCTTCTCATCACTCTCCAGGCGAAGCTGATGCTCTTCATCTTCTGCCCGTTCACTGCTGCGTCGGTGTGAGAGCCACTTCACAAGCCCTTCCATGCTGGGCTTTTCCGCCCGCTCTGCACGATGGAGCAGCTCCCCAAGGTGCAGGAGATTGGTCAGACGCCGCTCTCCGCTCTCCATGCCACGCAGACGTGCAGGCAGATCCTGCTCCCTGAGCAGCAGGCGGAACATTCGGATAAAACCCTTTTCACGCCACACCTGGTGATAATGCCTGAAGGTCTCGAGGTAGCCCTCCAGCTCCGTCTCATCAAGGGACAACCGCGCAATATCAGTACCGCTGAGCCCCATTAGCTGAATAACCAGTGCAGTGCGTACACTGACCTCGCGTCCGGGCTCAACAACAGCGCTCATCACCCGCTCCAGCTCCTGCGCCTCACGTGAGTGGAACACGTTATCCTGGGTGCGCAGCACACTGTAGATACCGTAGTCTCTGAGCGCATCCCGTATCTTGCTGCCCTGGGCATGGCTGCGCACCAGCACGGCGATATCCTTGCTGGTCAGTGCGTCAGCACCCAGGGTTATCTCCCCGCTGCGCCCCCCTTCCAGCAGACGGTTGATCTCAGCGGCGGTCCAGCTGACCGCCCACCGGGTTGCCAGCTCCTTGCTCGGCTGACCGGCTATAAACCCGACACGCAGGGGCTCATTCACCCCCCCGGATTCAAGGAGCCTGGGGCGATTCAGCTGCTCTTCAGGTGCCGCCAGGGCCTGTTGAAAGGGGATCTCGTGAAACAGGAAACCGCCATGACCGACACTGAACAGGGCGTTCACCCCCTTGATCAGCCTGGCATCGGATCGCCAGTTGGTATCCAGGGTGAACTGTTCCCTGGCGTCATCACGTGCCTCGATGTAGGCAAAGATATCCGCGCCGCGAAAGCTGTATATCGCCTGTTTGGGATCCCCAACCAGGTAGGCAGGCGCTTCATCACCAGCATAGATGCGGCTGAAAATACGGTACTGAATCGGGTCGGTATCCTGAAATTCATCGATCAGAGCGGCCCCGTAGCGCTGCTTCAGTGCCTTGGTCAGAGCCTCGCCACGTTTCCCGTTCAGGGCCTGGTCAAGATGCAACAGCAGGTCGTTGTATGACTGTACGCCGCGACTCTCCTTTCGCTCTGCCAACTCACGGTTCACATAATCAACCAGCTGAACCTGCAACGAGATGAGGAGATTCTCATAACCCTGTTGCTGCTGCTCCCGCTGCTCCAGAAGCTCCCCACACAGATCAAAAAAACTGTGCTCGGGCGCTATTCCACCTTTCTTGAGCGAAGCCTGAAGGGTTGCCGTGGTGAATTTGGTGAAGTTATCGAACCAGGGACCAGGAACAGCCCCGAGGTAGCTATCCATCTGCCGGCACCAGTTTTCAATCGAGCCTTTGCGGTACTTGTTTCCGTTGAGTCCCTTGGCGTCGCGCAGCAGCTTGACGACCTCTTCCCCGCCGGCTGCCCACTCCCGGCTTGTCCGTGCAAACAGCCGGTCAAAAGCAGCTTCAAGTTTATCCATCCCTTCGGGCGCGGGCTGGCCGCGCAGAACCATGTAGGGACGCCCGAGTCGCCCTCTAAGCAGGCCGGCCAGATAATCAGGCGATACCCTCCTGGACAACAGGTAGTCCTGGAAACCAGCGGACTGGTCCTGGATATGCAGACGCCAGAAGTCATCGACAACCTCCTGAACCAGCTCCTGTTCGTCCGACACCAGCCCCATATGGAAAGGCCGGCCGCTCTCGAATGCACTCTCCGCCAGCACCCTCTGACAGAAACCGTGAATGGTGAAGATGGCAGCCCGGTCGAAATCGAGCACCGCCCTGTTGAGCAGCCGGTAGCCCTGCTCAGGGTCTGGGCACTGTTCAAGCAGGGTGCGGCTGAAATCATCATCAGCCTCACCACGCTCAAACACGCGGCGCACCGCCACCAGTCTAGAACGTAGACGCTCTTTCAACTCAGCGGTGGCGGCCTTGGTAAAGGTGACGACCAGGATATTCTCAACCGGCAGTGACTTCTCCAGCAGCATGCGCAGGTAGAGAGCGGTGATGGTGTAGGTTTTACCCGTTCCGGCACTGGCCTCGATAAGATTCATACCCGCAAGGGGGGCTTCGAAGAGTTGCAACGGCTGCATCTCAGTTCACCTCCATGTGGGCCAGCAGGGTTCCGAACACCTGTTCACTGAGCCGTTCAAAGGTTTCATCCAGCGCATCCCCGTCTGGAAAGGCCAGCCGATAGTAGGGATCGGAAAACTCCGGAAAACTCTCGTACTCCCCGCACCAGCGAAGTCGGGCTGCTGCCAGGCACTGCCCTGGCTCCTTGCCGGCCTGAAGTCTCTCCGCATAACGCCGGGAGCTTTTGGGGAATAGATGAAGCGGCATGCTCAAGCCCTGCCAGTAGAGAGAGAGCAGCTGCCCCATCAGCTCGTGGGCATTGTCGAGAGGTGCAAAATGGATCAGTCCGTCACCATCGAGCCAGCGGGTCTGGGCTATGGTTGAGCTGTCAGCAGCCAGGTTAAGCGCCAGGTGCTGTACCCAAAGTTGCAGCAGGCGGCTGTCCGGCAGCTTCTCTACACTGTATCCAAAGCGCCCGGATGCACCGACATCCTGGAGCTTGCCCATGAGCCTGATACCCTGATGAGTGAAGTCCAGCTCAAGGGCATCCCGCTCCTCTTCCACGAAATCCGCTTCCAACCGGCTGGCGAAACGTTCGGATTTTCCTTCAAGAGCGGCATACATCCGCTCACCGAAAACGCCGTGAGGAAGCTCCCCCCCCGCCTGCTTCAATCGCAGCAGTTGCTCGACCGGTTCACCATTGAGCGTCCTCTCAACCAGGTTGTTCATGATATCGGAGCGTTGAAAATAGCCCAGCTCAAAGGGATCCCGCGTTTCAAGCTCGCTCTCTTCAGTCTGCAGCAGAATACCCAGGCGGTTTCTTGCCAGGTAGCGCGCTGGATTGGCATAGAAGTAGAGCAGCTCCGCAAGCTCGACACGGCGCCACTCCTCTTCGGGTTCGGGCAGCGGCACGGGTACCAGCCTCTGGGCAGCGGTTGCCTGGGGAACAGCGGCAGCGGCCCGGCACATCATCTCCGAATAGCTGAAGAGTCCACTTTCCGGGGTGAAGTAGCGGCGGCTGAAAGGCTGCAGAGGATGATGGACCAGCAAAGCTTTTGACGGGGCGTCGTCTTCTCCGGTCACCTGGGTCTGGTCGATATAATCAAGCAACTCACTGACCAGCACAGACGGAGGTATGGGGCTGTTGTCCCGTATATCCTGCCCGATGTAGCTCAGGTGCAGAAAACGGCGAGCCGAGATGAGGCTCTCCAGAAAGAGATACCGGTCATCAGCACGGCGTGAACGATCCCCGGTACGGAAACGACCAGACATCAGGTCAAACCCCGGGGGCCGCCTGTCACGGGGAAACTGGCCATCGTTCATACCGATGATACAGACCACATCGAATGGGAGACTGCGCATGGGTGTCAATGCGCAGAAGGTAACCCCGCCCCCGAGAAAAGGGGCATGTCCCGAACTCATCTCGAAATGCTCGGTCAGCAACCGGCTGATAAGCTCGATGGAGACCTTCCCGCTGTATTCAGCTGTACGGGCGTTTTCCGCCATCGACCCAAGGACATTGCGAATGGCCTGCAACTGGCTCTCTTCCTCTTCCGAGACCAGGAAGAACCGGCCAAGCAGGCTGTTAATACTCTCAGCCCAGCTCTCAAGGGATCGCGCGCCCTGAAGCAGGCTTTCGAGTTGAAACACTGAATCGGCAAACGCCTTGAGTCCACCCAGGATTGCCGCGCTGGAGCCCTCGATCCCATCGAAGGGAAGAATATCCTCAAACAGCATCTGCTCCGGCGGCATGGCATAGCCCAGCAACATCCGGTCCAGGCCGGACTGCCAGCTGTTCTGATCGGTTTCGGGCAGTCCCAGAGCCTTGCGCGTACTGCCATCCTTGCCCCAGCGGACGGCTGACTGCTCAAGCCACTGGGTGATCATCGGCAGGTCACCGTCCGCAAGGTCGAACCGCCTGGATATGGCCGGCACCTCCAGCAGTGCCAGCATGCTGTTGACGTCATAACGTCCGGCGGGCATCTCAAGCAGACGCAGAAAGGCCTCCAGTACCGGCAGCTCGGATACCGCGCTGCGATCTGCAATGGAGAAAGGGATGCGCGCGCCCCCCTCCGATTCACTGAACACCGACTCCACGTAGGGCGCATAGGTATCCATATCCGGGGTCATTACAAGCACGTCGGACGGGTTGAGTTCAGGATTCTGCCCGAACAGGTCGAGGAGCTGGTCGCGCAGCACCTCCACCTCGCGCATCGGGCTGTGACAGGCATGGACCCTGACAGAGTTGTCATCACTTTCGAGCAGCCCCTGTTGGTACTCTTCCGGTCCGTGCAGGTTAAGGATGTCTGTCTGCAACCGATGCAGAAGGCTCCGTTCAGAAGGTTCCGCAAACAGCTCCTCGGAACCGGGGTCCATCTCCTGGATCAGGTTGAAGAAATCCCTGCCCTGCTGCCCCAGTGAACCGAGCAGCGGATTACCCACATCCAGGTAGAGATCCTCACCATCGGCTTCCAGCTCCTGCCTGATGCGCTCAGATTCAGCGACAGTCTCTCCCCAATGCTGCTGACAGGGATTGAGCAGAAAGAGATGAACATCGGTCAGCTCTGAGAGCAGCCCTATGAGTGCCAGATAACCGGGGGAGAGTGATGAGACACCGAATAGTGAAATACGTGAGGGAAGCGCTTCACCATCAAGCCCGCCATTGCGCGCCTTGTCAAAAAGCCGTTTCTGAAGACTGACCCAGTGCTCGCCTCCACAGCGTGCGCTGATACGGCGCCATAGCTCCGCCTGCCAGTGATCCCCCTCCACTGCCTGGCGACCCTGTTCCCACTCGCTGATCCAGTCCGGCCGGTAAACCAGGTACTGGTCAAGGCAGGCTGCAACCTGCTGGGCCAGTTGGAACCGCTCCACCTCGCCGTTACTGTCGAAATAGGCCCTGACCGCTCCGAAACCGGCCTCCCCCCTCAGGGTATCGAGCTGCTGGTATACCGCCCATGGCAAGGCCTGTGGGGAGAAGTGATTCTTCTCCGGCACCTCCCGCAGCAACCCCTCCAGCATCTCCCAGATGAAACCGGCAGGCAGAGGAAAACGGACGTTGGCACAGATGCCCAGAGCGTCGGCGAGTTGCAGGGAGAGCCAGCGCCCCATTCCCTGGTGCTGCACCACCACCATCTCAGGCGCAAAGGGATCGGCCTGAGGTACAGAGACCACCTCTGCCAGTCGATCCGACAGCTGTTCCAGTCGATTGCTTTGATAGAGCCTGAGCATCTGGTCCTTCCGATTATATGAAGGGCCATTCTAACCTGCCTTGAAGCTCAGGCCACGAGTCTGTGACAGATCGCCTCATGTTTTGAGTCTTGAACCGGCTTATACTTGCGTAAACCGAAACAGGATGATGCGATGAGTCAACAGCAGAACCGTATCGAATGCCCCAATTGCGGGCATGAGATCGATGTAAACGAAATCCTCTACCACCAGCTGGATGAGGAACTCAAGAAGAAATATAACGATGAGCTGGCAAAAGAGAAGCTCAGGCTGAGTGACCGTGAAGATCAAATCAAGTCCCAGCAGCAGGCACTGGCCGATCAACGTTCTGCCCTGGAAGAACAGGTATCCGAAGGCATTGCAGCCGGTCTGAAAGGTGAAAAAGCCAAGCTGGAAAGCAGGATAAAGGCCCAGGCTGAAGAGGAACAGGCGGAGCGAATCAAGGCCCTGCAATCAGAACTGGCTGACAAAACCGACAAGGTAAAAGAGCTCAACAAGTCAAAATCCGAAATCGAACGTCTGAAACGTGAGAAGGAGGAGTTGAGAGGTGCCATAGAGCTGGAGACCCAGCAGAAGCTAAACGCCCAGCTCAACGAAGAACGGGAGAAAATCCGCAAGGCGGAAGAGAACCGTGCCACCTTGAAGCTCTCTGAAAAAGACCAGGTGATCAACCAGCTCAAGGATCAGCTCCAGGAGGCCCAGCGCAAAGCCGAGCAGGGCTCAATGCAGATGCAGGGTGAAGTCCTGGAACTGGCCATCGAAGAGTGGCTGACAGAGCACTTCCCTCTCGACAGCGTTGAGGAGATAAAAAAAGGCGCCCAGGGTGCGGACTGCCTGCAGACAGTCAACACCCACGCCAGACAGAACTGCGGCACCATCTATTACGAGAGCAAGCGGACAAAGCACTTCCAGCCAAGCTGGATAGAGAAATTCAAGAATGACATCAGGGACAAGAATGCCAACATCGGGGTTCTGGTGACCGAGGCGATGCCCGCCGACATGGAGAGGATGGGACTGCGTGAAGGCATCTGGATCTGCACCTTTGATGAGTTCAAGGGTCTCTGTGTGGTACTGCGTGAATCCCTGGTCCAGCTGAGCCATGCCATCACCACCCAGGAGAACAAGGGTGACAAGATGGGAATGCTCTACGACTTTCTCACCAGCAACGAGTTCCGCCTGCAGATCGAAGCCATCGTCGAAGGGTTCACCCAGATGCAGTCCGACCTCGATTCAGAAAAACGCGCCATGCAGGGAATTTGGAAAAAACGCGAAAAGCAGATCGAAAAAGTACTGCTCAACACCAATCACATGTACAGCTCAATCAGGGGTATAGCGGGAAGTGCAGTTCAGGCAGTGCCTCAACTTGAGTTGGATCAGGAAGATTAGCCTGTAGATATTTTGATATGAAAATCCGGACCTGATAATCACTGTCAGATCAATTGATCTCTTCTGAAACCAAACGGCCATCGTGGCGCTCGGTATCGATGGCTGAATATGACACTGAGCGGTCGAGTGCTGACTGCTGTTGAATGTTCGCCACTGTTTACTGAGCGGAAACAAAAAAAGCCCCACCGTGTGGTGGGGCTTTTTTCCGGATGACCAGCATCCCTAACCCGGATTTACTGGGGTACTACGTTGGTCGCGCTGGGGCCTTTCTGGCCTTGCTCGACGTCGTAGGAAACGGTTTGTCCTTCAGCCAGTGACTTGAAGCCGCTGCCCTGGATGGATTTGTGGTGAACAAAAACGTCTTTAGAGCCGTCGGTAGGAGTGATGAAGCCGAAGCCTTTTTCGTCGCTGAACCACTTAACTGTACCTGTAGCCATGTTAGTTACCTCTGTTGAAAATAAACGTGTGTGTATATGCAGACGCTAATCGATCGCTTACGGAAGAATCTGCCACGAACTGCGAGAGGGGAACTACCGAAAAACTACAAGAACACTGCAATGGAGGCACCATATTGGATATCCGACAAAAAAACAAGGACTTATAAGTGAAATCACACAAATGACACACATACCACTTCCCGGTACATGACTCATCTCCTATCAATATAGTCCGATATTATCGATTTTAGCCGTCTTTACATGTTTACCATCAGTTGCCAATGCATTGTGTTATACTAACGCCGCAATCCGCATAGTGGACACCTTCCACAGCATTCCACCTTAGTCGGGACTACTCGTTGACATTCGGCCAATTCCGGCCGACACGATCCTGTCGCCTCCTCTGAGCCTTACTCGAGGAGTTCCAATGTTCAAAATTCCGCTCTTGGCGTCGTCCAGCGCATCAGTAATCAGTCATAACTCTATTCCCAAGAACGAAAAAGCGACGTCCTTACCGCCTCCATCCAATAGAGACAAAAAACGGGTCGCCACTGCAACCGTCTATTGTGAAGCTAACTTTGGTGCTATCGATGGCAAAACCGCCAACGGGCTGGTTCGTCACTCAGAGCAGTATGAAATACTCTCGGTTATTGACAGCGAGAATGCCGGGCTCGATTCCGGTGTTGTGCTTGGCGATGAACCGAACGCCATCCCCATATGTCGCGACCTGGAAGCTGCACTGGTGCATGCAGGGTGTATACCGGACTACTTCATCTTTGGTATGGCACCTGCGAGTGGTATGTTGTCGAAACATGAGCGCAGCATCCTGCTCGAGGCAATACGTTTAGGCATGAATGTCGTGAATGGCCTCCATGAATTTCTGAATGATGACCCCGAATTCGCAGCGGCAAGCGCAGCTAATAATGTGCTGATATTGGATGTTCGAAAGCCCCGCGCCAAGGAGGACCTGCGTATGTTCAGCGGCCGCATCTCCGAGGTCACCTGTCCACGTATCGCAGTGCTCGGCAGCGATGGTGCTATCGGCAAGCGCACCACGGCAACCGTCTTGACTCAAGCCCTCAATGATTGCGGCATGAAGGCAGTGATGGTTGGTACCGGACAGACCGGCCTGATCCAGGGGGCCCGTTACGGCATCGCGCTCGATGCCATCCCTTCCCAATTCTGCTCCGGCGAGATGGAAGCCACAGTCATAGAGGCATTTGAAGCCGAGAGTCCCGATGTGATCATCATCGAAGGGCAAGGGGCACTGAGTCACCCCGCCTATTTGAGTTCAATCTTTATCCTTCGGGGCAGTTGCCCTGACGGCGTCGTATTACAGCACGCACCGGCAAGAACACATCTCAGTGACTTCCCACAGATTGAGATGCCAACCCCGTCCAGCGAGATCAATCTCATCCAGACCTTCGCCAATACCAAGGTCATCGGTCTGACGATCAACCACGAGAACATGAGTGATACCGAGGTTAGTTCGGCCATTACGCAGTATGAGGAAGAACTCGGCATCCCAACCACCGATGCGCTGACCCGGTCACCCAGGCACCTGGTCGAGATGGTGATCTTGGCCTTTCCGAATCTCAAGGAGAAGCTGGCAGCCGCACAATGACCATGCCGCGGTTGGATATCGACCTCGACAAGATCACTCACAACGCTCGCACATTGGTTGAACGACTGGCCATTCGAGGCATCTCGGTAACCGGCGTATCAAAGGCAACGCTCGGCTCTCCGGAGATTGCAAACGCACTACTGCGGGCGGGTGTGTGCGATCTAGGCGACTCTCGCATCGAGAATATCGAAGCGATGCGTCTTGCACATATACATTCATTGATGACACTCATTCGTTCTCCGATGCTTAGCCAGGCAGCGCGGGTCGTACTCCACGCCGACGTGAGCCTAAACACCGAAATCGAGGTCATCAGAAAGCTCTCTCTCGAAGCGCAGAAGATACACCGTACGCACGGGGTTGTACTCATGGTCGAACTAGGCGATCTCCGTGAAGGTATCATGCCAGATGACCTGATAAGTACTGTACGTGAGACGCTTAGCCTGCCAAACATTGTGTTCAAAGGTATAGGCACCAATCTCGCGTGCCGTAGTGGAGTGTCACCTGATGCCAGAAACATGGCGTGGCTATCAGAGCTCGCAGACTCTATCGAGACGACATTTGGCCTGACAATAGAGATCGTATCAGGCGGGAACTCTGCAAACATACCGTGGGTATTCAGTAACACAGACACCGGGCGAATCAACAATATCCGCCTGGGAGAATCGATCCTGCTCGGTTGTGAACCCCTCAACCGCACTCCAATCAAGGGACTGCACACAGACGCCGTCACCCTCATCGCCGAAGTGATCGAATCCAAGGTCAAGCCAACAAAACCATCGGGGCAAATAGCCCAAAACGCGTTCGGGGAGCAGCAAACTGCTACAGATCGTGGCCATATCACGCAAACCATCTTGGCCATTGGCATACAGGACATCGACCCTTACGGGCTGCAATCACCTCCCGGAACCGAGGTCCTTGGGGCCAGCAGTGACCACCTCATCTTGGATTCTGGCAGCTTCAGCCCGTCTGTCGGCGCGGAAATAAGATTCCAGCTCAACTACAGCTCGCTGGTACGCGCCATGACTTCCCCCTTCGTTACCAAAGTCATGAAACACCATCAACTGGCTATGGTTCAACAGGACTGGACATCTCAGGCGTCTGCCTAAACTGCCGAGTTATTTAGACAAAGGCATCCAGTGAGGTTGCCTGCTCTTCGCTCTCCACCGCACCACTCTTGGCAAGTTTTTTCTGCAGGCTGTCTCCACCGGAGATTCTTTCTGCCGCTTCAGCCTGCTCTTCCCTCACCTCGGCCCGGATCTCTGCGCGGGCATTTGCAGCCATGAGCGAGGCTGACGAGGCCACCTGCAGATCCTGGCTTGAAGGCTTTGCCGGGGCCAGGGCAGCCCGTCTGATCGTCTCTGCCTTCTGCAGTGTCGCCTGGGGGTTTCCCTGGACTCCACCTCCACTAATGGCCACTTCGCCACCAACGGCATAGAGCCTGCCGTCGGGACCACGGGCGTATTGATATGTAGCCCCACCTCGTACAACCCCGCCACCGGCAGCAAGGTGTGCGAGCTCATGGGCCCTAACCTCGCGGTCCCTGCTCTGGAGTTTGCGAATCTCAGCCTTCTCCTGGGCAGAGACCTGCTCTTCACTCCCACCCTTCCCTGCTTTAGCGGAGGACTGTTCCCCTGGTTCGCCCACATCACGCCCACCCCTACCGGATATGCTTCGGAATGGGCCTTGAAAGGCGTTAAGAGTGGAAGAGACTATTCCCATAGGAGATCAGAAACTCGCAGTGCTACATAGCTATAGCATAGCAGTTAGGGGGCTATTGCTGCCGCTGGGAGAAACAGGTTCCCGGCTCATTGTCTGATAGCAAACAGCCTGGTGTGTGGGCAGGCAAAACTGACCCTAGTCATGAAAGATTCACCCAGTGTCAGAAAGGACTCATTCACTCAAATTATCCAGGGTATTATCCATGGAAATAATTTTGAGTGATTAAAAGTGATTTAGCGCATTTGACATATTAGCCATGTATTATATTCTCATTGGGAAGCAACAGGGGTGGTTCTTCAGTAACGCCAATCACCCCGCTTTCACTGTATGATCTTTCGTATCAGGGCTCCTGGCCAAGAGCCCTTGGACATCTGTTGTTTGAAAGCCAGCCGGGGTGTGGGAGAAAGAATGAACAAGGAGCGTAATTTTACAGTGCTGTTTGCATCCCTGTTCCTCATTTGGGTTCTGATGAACGGCTCTATTAGCACAGATGTGTTGATCGTTGGCCTGGCTGCCTCACTGTTCATAGCGCTGGTTTTTCCCAACAGCCTGGCTGTTTTTTCAGAAATTAGCGCCACACCACAGGCCCTGATTGCTACACCTTTGTACCTGCTCCACTTCATAAAGGAGCTGTTCAAGGCGAATATCAGGCTCGCGCGCATTGTCCTCTCTCCTGCACTGCCGGTAAAACCCGGCATTGTAAAGGTGCGGACAAAGCTGAAGAGCAGAATGGGACGCCTGCTTCTTGCAAACTCCATCACCCTCACACCGGGCACACTCACGGTTGAAATGACAGGTGAGTGGATTTACGTCCACTGGGTCACGGTGGAAGCCACCGATATCGATGGAGCAACAGCCAGCATCGTCGCCGGTTTCGAGCAGTACCTGGAGAAGATGTATGGTTGAAACCTTCATTAACATCGCAGCAGCGCTCGCCGGAATCGCCCTGCTACTCGCGCTTTTCCGCTTTATCAAGGGCCCCTCCGAGGCCGACCGGGTGGTCGCATTCGATGTACTGACCGTCACCTCGATCACCGCTATCGTGTTGGTGGCGTTTGCTGCGGATCGCAGTGCCTATCTCGATGTGGCGCTCGTTTATGCACTGCTCCCCTTCCTCGGTGTTATCGTCATCGCCCGTTATATTGAAAGGGGGTTCTGATGCAGGAGCTGCTCGATATCGTCGGTGGATTACTCCTTGTCAGCGGCACCGCTTTCCTGCTCTTTGGCGGGCTGGGACTGGTGCGCATGCCTGACCTGTTCAACCGCATACAGGCAGGAACCAAGGCTACAACCCTGGGAACCCTGCTGACCCTTGCCGGAATCTTCTGTCTGCGGCCTGAGTGGGGGTTGAAGCTGCTGCTGATCGGGCTGTTCATACTCTTCACCAACCCGATATCTTCCCAGGTACTCGCCCGTGCAGCACATAGATCAGGCGTTGAAAAATCCTCACGCACCTGTGTCGATCACCTTGAAGATGATCTTGGAGAGAAGTCGTGAACGAGTTGCTCATCGCAATGACACTGCTGTTCTCCATCACCACGCTCGGTGCTGCCATAGTCGCGATCCGCAGCAGAAGCCTGCCCATCGCGATACTTGCCGCAGGACTGGTCAGCCTGGTCGCATCGGTTCTGTTTCTGATCCTTGCCGCACCGGATGTCGCAATGACCGAGGCGGCTATCGGAAGTGGTCTTACCACCTTCCTGTTTTTCTTTGTGCTGAGCCGTGTCAGGGGAGATGAGCGTGACTAAACAGACCATTGCCCTGATGCTGTTGGCCGTTATCGGCGCGGTTTTTCTTACCCTGCTCAGCGGTTACGTGGCCGACGAAGAGCTCAACCTCACTGCACGTTACTATGCCGAAAACACCACGAGTGATATCGGCGCCACCAATATCGTCACCGCGATCATTGTGACCTATCGCGGCCTGGACACCCTCGGAGAGGTGACGGTTCTGTTCCTTGCGGCAGCCATTGTTGGGCTGATCCTCGCACACAGCAAACGCGCTGATAATATTCCACGCGAGCGGGTACCGGCCGGTGAGATTCTTACCACCGGCAGCCGCACCCTTGTTCCGCTGATTCTGCTGCTGGGCATCTATGTTTTTGTAAATGGCCACCTGACACCTGGCGGAGGTTTTCAGGGCGGCGCTATCCTCGCGTCGGCCTCGCTGCTGATGCTGCTGGCGGATCCGGCAAAGCAATTCAGTCACCGGCTGATAGCGATTATCGAATCCTTCTCGGGTTTCACCTATGTATTGCTTGGTACCCTCGGCCTTTTTCTGGCCGGCGGATTCATGGATAACCGCATCCTGCCTGTTGGCGTGACGGGTGAGCTCTTCTCTGCCGGCGCCATTCCCCTCATCTATTCACTCATCGGGCTCAAGGTGGGGGCCGAGTTCTCATCAATACTATCCAACCTGACGGAATCGGAGGATCTATGATGGCCATGCTGGTAATGGCGACGGGGTTCCTCCTCATTCTCATAGGCTTTTACGGTGCCCTTACGAACAGGAACCTGTTGCACATCATTGTCGCATTCACCATTTCCAATACAGGCGTCCACCTGGTACTGGTGGCCGTCGGTTACATGAAAGGCCGCACCGCCCCCATCCTTGATTCCGCGGTGCCGGCAGCCGAGGCTGTTAACCGCATCATCGACCCGGTACCCCAGGCACTGGTGCTTACGGCCATCGTTATCGGTCTTGGAGTAACAGCACTGATGCTCACCTTTGCCTACAGGCTGTACGAGAAAAAACGGACTCTCGATATTTCGAAATTTACGGAGCTTAAATGGTGAGTGCCATTTTCATCATCGTGGCGGCACTTGCCGCGGCTTTTCTGCTCGGTTTCATGAAAGAGCAGTGGCGTACAGCCGCCTACGGAGTGACCCTGCTGGCCCTCGCCTTCATGACCTGGGTGTCCGCAGGCTGGGTCTGGGAACTGGCCTGGAACGGCGCCGTGCCGATCGAGATATTCACCGCGGGAACCGAACCACCCTTTGCCATAAACCTGCGCATGGGGCTAACCGAGGCGGTATTGACACTGCTTGTCAACCTGACTGGCCTTCTCTCCGCCATCTACCTGAAAGAGGCACTGTTCAACCTGGGACGACGCGGATTTGTGGTGATGCTCATCGCGGTCATGGCGCTCTCGGGCATTATCCTCACCCGGGATATATTCAACCTGTTCGTCTTCTTTGAACTGGCGGTGATTTCTACCGGCGGCCTGATACTTCTGTCAGAGGATGTTCAGGCCAACAGCCGCGCCCTCTCTGCGGGTTTCAAGTACCTGATCATTTCACAGATCATCTCGGCCTTTTTTCTGATCGGCATCATATTCAGCTACCACGCCACGGGCACCCTGAACATTGATGGCATGGCCGGGGCCTCCATGGATATGCTGAAGGGCGGATCACTCGCCTTCTTCTTCATCTTCATCGCCGTGGTCACCGAACTCAAACCCTTCCCCGCCAACGGCTGGGCACTGGATATCTACGAGTCTGCACATCCTGCCTTCTCGGCTATTTTTTCTGCGGCCATGGCAGGTGCCGCCGCCCTCTACGCCGTGGACAAGATACTGCTCATCGGTGGCCCGACATGGTTCCCCGTGGCAACAGGTATCGGCATTGCCAGTTTTGTCGCCGCCAACCTGTTTGCCCTTGGCCAGACAAATGACCGGCGCCTGCTGGGTTACTCATCAGTGGGACAGGTCGGACTGATTCTCACCGTTCTTGGGCAGAGGGATATTCTCGGTGACAACTACCTGTTCATTGCCGGAGGCATTCTGCTCTCCCATGCCGTCGCCAAGGCCGGCCTCTACTGGCTTTCCGGCCTCGTTACACGCCGTGAGCTGACCGCCTGGGCAGCCCTGCGCAACCATCCACTGCTCATCTTTGCTTTCATCACCTTCATCGCCCTGCTCACCGGCCTGCCACCCTTTCCGGGCTTCTACGCCAAGTGGGAATATATCCATATCCTCGCCGACGAGGGCAGGCTCTGGCTCCTCGGACTGATTCTGACCGGTGCGCTTATCGAGGCCGGTTACCTGTTCCGCTGGTTCGGCTACGCCATCAAGCGCGAGCAGAGTGACCACGGGCTCTCCACTGCTCCCCACAAGCTGGTGGTTGTATTCACCGCTGTGGTTGCAGGCTGGGTACTCAGCTACCTGTGGGGTGAGCTTTCAGGGAATACAAACCTGCTGCATACCCTGCCACTGATCTTCGCCCTGGGCTTCCTGCTGCTGGACTGGCTGCCCGCCTGGGTCAAGAACACCCTGGCCATTACAGGTATGGTCGCCTATTTCGCTGTCAACTATTCAGGCTACGATCCGTTGCAGCTGATCTTCGCTGCGATCATTCTCATCGGTGGCGCAGTGATCTTTCTGGCCAGTTACAACACCCATGGCCGCCGTGTCGGTTTCTACCCTGCAGCGATTCTGATGTACTCAGGCCTGACAATGCTTGTCGTGGCCGAAGACTCTTTCAGCTTCTTCGCCGCCTGGGAATCGCTGACCGTCGGCTCCTACTTTCTCATCATGCGAGGCAGGCATTCCGAACCCCATGCACTCTCCTACATCATCTTCTCACTCGGCGGGGCATTTCTGATACTGACCGGCTTCGCCCTTGCAGCCCAGGGTGCGCTGCCGTTCAGCATCGAATCCCTCGCCCAGGTGCCAGAGCAGCTTGCCCCATGGATCTTCCTGCTGCTCGCAATAGGCTTCATGACCAAGACCGCGGCCATAGGCCTGCACGTCTGGCTGCCAGGGGCACACGCCGAAGCCGAGACCGATGTCTCTCCCATGGTCTCTGGCATACTTCTAAAGGCCGGTCTGTTCGGCCTGATGGTGCTGCTGCTCAACATGGGTAAACAGCAGTTCTACGGTATAGAGCTTACTCACGTGATGCTCTGGATTGGCGCGCTGTCGGCACTGCTCGGAAACCTGATGGCGATCTTTGAGGAGGATGCCAAACGGCTGCTGGCCTACTCGTCCATCGGACAGATGGGTTACGCCCTGTTCGGCCTGGCAATGATGAACCACCTCGGCTGGCTGATGGCGCTGATGTTCGTCATCAACCACTATATCTACAAATCAATGCTGTTCCTCTCCGTCGGCGGTGTCGCCAAACGTACAGGCACCCGTACCATGTACCGGATGGGCGGTCTCATCACGTTGATGCCACTCTCCTTCATTGCGGTGTTGATCGGTATCATCGCCGTATCAGGCGTACCCCCGCTGTCGGGCTTCGGTGGGCGCTGGATCTTCTACAACGCCATCATGACCGCCGACTACCGCCTGCCCATGGTGATCATCTTTCTGTCGGGCCCCATCGCCTTTCTCTATCTCTTCCGCCTGATTCACACGATATTTCTCGGCCAGCTGAAAGATGAACACAGGCGACTTAAAGAGGCGCCTTTCTGGCTCATTCTGCCCCAGATGATCTACGTCGGTTTCCTGCTGGTCTTCGCGGCCGTACCCGGCCTGCTCCTGCGCCATGTGGATGCCTACCTCAATCAATTCTTCCCCCAGAACGGTCTGAGCTGGGATAGTGGCCTGACCATCACCAGCAGTTTCGGTTACTGGAGCCCGATTTCGATCATCATCATCATAGGGGTGATCTTCGCCACCCTGTTTGCATGGCTGCTTTTCGTCAACCGCAAGGCGCAGAAGGTCAAACAGTTCAATATCGTTTTTGCCGGTGAACGCCCATACCGCCCCGAGACGACACACTTCGCATGGAACTTCTTCGCCCCCTACCGCAAGGCGCTGGGCTTCCTTGTGCAGCCTTTTGTTACCCGCTTCTGGGATGGGGTGGCTGAACTGCTGCACATGATTGTCAATTTTTCCCGACGGCTCTACACGGGTAACGGACAGACCTACGCGTTCCACCTGTTCGCTTTTGCGGTAATTGTTCTGTTTGTTGGAATGGGGGGCTGATCATGCAGTTTGAATGGATAAAAATCCCCTACGCCCTGCTGACGCTGTTTATCGTCATCAACTTCGGCCTGCTGCTGAATGCCCTTATAGCCAAGATCGCAGCACGGGTGGGCAGACGCCACGGTATCCCGATCTATCAGAACTATATCGACCTGATCAAGAACTACGCTCTGCGCAGTTCCATCACCCACGGGGTGATGTTCTACCTTGGTCCTGTATTCCGTCTCTCCGGCGGTGTGGGACTGTTGCTGTTCGTGCCTTCGATCTACGGCTCGGAGATGTTTTCGAACCTCTCGTTTGCCGGTGACCTGATCCTGGCTCTCTACTTTATATTTTTCGGCACCCTGGGCATGGCGCTGGGTGCTGCCGAGAGCGGACACCCCTATTCGGCCATCGGCATTACCCGCGGGCTCTCCCAGGTCACCGCCTCTGAGCTTCCCCTGGCTCTTGCCGTGTTTTCAGTTGCACTCCAGTACCAGACCCTCTCGGTTACCGATATCGTTGCTGCCCAGCAGGGCGGCATATTGAACTGGACGCTTTTCACCAATCCCCTGGCTGTGACGGCGGCGATGCTCTCGTTTCTCGGTTCGATGATGCGCCCTCCTTTCGACGTGGTGCTCGCACCCCAGGAGATTCCCATCGGGCCACCGACGGAGTATCACTCCTCCTACCTGGCCCTGATGCAGACAAACCGCGTGATTTTCCCCATCGCCAAGATCGTGATCTACATGAATCTCTTCTTCGGCGGTGCCGCGAGCTGGCCGGTTTTCTTTTTGAAGGTATTCCTGATCTACATGGTTTCGGTTTTTGTCGGGGTGGCTTTCCCGCGTTTTCGTGTTGAACAGTCTATTCGCTGGTTCCTGATCTGGGCGGTCCCCCTGGGCATCCTCTCAATCATGGTGGTATGAGGTGATATGAAAGAAGAACTGCAAAAAAGATTCGTCAAGGGACCCGATGGCGTCGAGTTCGAGGTAGAGCCCCTGTCCGACTACTACTGCCAGGAGCAGCCCACGGTGATGCCGGCCGCCTACAGCAGAATCGTCGAGAAGTTTTTCAACTGGGCCCGTTCCGAGTCGATCTGGATCCTGGGCTTCGGTACCGGCTGTGGGGCCATCGAGATGCGCCCACTCATGACACCGCGATTTGACGCCTATCGATTCGGCGTCCAGTGGCGACCCACTCCCCGGCAGTCGAATCTGTTCATTATTTCAGGCTATCTTTCGGTCAAGACCCTCAAGCGCGCAATCCGCTCCTACGAGCAGATGCAGAGCCCGAAGTATGTCATCGGGCTGGGTTCCTGCACCATCAACGGCGGCATGTACTGGGACTCCTACAACACCATCAAACGGCTGGACGACTACCTGCCGGTGGATCTCTACATTGCCGGCTGCATGCCGCGCCCGGAAGCGCTTCTCTCCGGTTTCGAGGAGCTGAAGAAAATCATCCGTGCCGGGAAAGCCGAGGGGGCGAACCAGTACGCCGAAAAATTCGACTGGTACAAGGCAAACCAGAAGAGTGTCATCAAGGACTGGGACATGCCTGACTACAACTGGTGAACAGGGCCTGACCATAATGCAAGAACTCCACACAAAACTTAAACAGCTCTTTCCTCTTGGCGAACTGACCGAGCAGCGGGCAAATCTCGCATTCGTCACGGTAGGCAGAGAGTGTCTGCGGCCACTCCTGCTGCAGCTGCGCGACAAGGAGGGGTTTACCCATCTCGTCCTGCTGACCGCGGTTGACTGGATCGAAGAGCACACCTTCCAACTCACCTACCTGCTGTCCGATCGCACCCAGGGGCGCGATCTCGGCATACGGGTGATGATTGAGCGCGACAGTGCGAGCATGGAGAGCATTCACGATATATGGCCCACCGCCGCAACCTATCAGCGCGAACTGCGTGAGATGTTCGGCATCGATTTCCCGGACAGCCCAGGGGTGAATGATGACTTTATTCTGGAGGGCTGGGCCGACATCCCTCCCTACCGGCGGGATTTCGATACTTTGAAGTTCTCCGAGGAGACCTTCAGCCAGCGTCCTGGTCGCGAGACCAACGATCCGGCAGAGCATATGAAAAACCAGCTTTATCCGGGTAAGAACTAACATGTCGCCCTACGAACCAGACCGCACACAGTACCCGTCCAGAAAGGCTGACGGATCCCTCGACATCGATCTCACCTCGGGGAAATACCTGAAGCTCTGGCAGGGCCCCCAGCATCCGGGCATAACCGGCAACATGTCCCTGGAGCTCACGGTCTGCGGTGACGAGGTGGTCGAGGGGAAAACCCATGTCGGCTACCTGCACCGCGGTTTCGAAAAGCTGATGGAGCGTCGCAGCTTCATCCAGTGCTTTCCGATCGTCTGCCGAATCTGCGTTCCGGAACCTGATTTCAACGAGTACTGCTATGCCGCTGCCGTAGAGGAGCTCGCCGGTATCAAGCCGCCTGTGCGGGCTGACTGGATCCGTACCCTTATCCTCGAGATGGGACGCATCAACAGCTACATGATGTATCTCGGCGGCCAGGCGGGGAGCCTGGGGATGGGAGTGATCAGCCAGTGGACCACCTATGTGCGCGACCTGATGCTTGACCGTTTCGAAGAACTCACAGGTGCACGCATCTACCATATGTTCATTCTGCCCGGCGGCGTCCGAGACGGCCTGCCCGAGGGGTTTGAACAGCGTATGGAAGAGACCCTGGGCGAGATCGAGAGCACCATGCAGGATGTCTACGAGGCGATGTTCTGCAACGCTATTTTCAAGAAGCGCACCATCGGCCTGGGTTATATCGATCCGCAACTGATCGACAGCTACGGTGTCACCGGTCCGAACGCCCGTGCCGCCGGCGTGGCAAAGGATGTACGCAAGGACCAGCCCTACCTGGTCTATCCCGAACTCGACTTCGAACCCTCCACCGGTACTGATTCTGACGTCTATACCCGTGCTGACGTACGCCGCCGGGACGTTCTGACATCTATCGACCTGGTACGACAGATCCTGGCCAAGATGCCCCACGACGGTCCCCTGATGGCAGAGATACCCAATGTACTTCACTGGAAAATCCCCAGGGGTGAGACCTATATCCGGGGGGAGTGCTCCCGGGGCGAGTATGGATACTACCTTGTCACAGACGGCAGCGGCTATCCGCGCCGGGTCAATGTCCGCGGCCCCTCCTACACCCATGCCATGGCGCTGCTGGAGCGGATGATCGTCAACGTGAATATTGCTGATGTTGCCGGTCTCATGGTCTCCCTGCACACCTATCCACCCGAGATCGAGAGATAACGATGAGCGTACGCGACGTCATATCGCCCTTTACCGTCTGGAAGAATCTCTTCCGCGATCCGGTCACGATCCCCGATCCGATCAATGATCGTCCCGGCGCCCCGCGCTACCGGGGCTTCCACAAGAACGATGTCGAGAAATGCATCGGTTGCGGCACCTGCGAGGCGATCTGTCAGAACGCCGCCATCGACATGGTCCAGGTGGAGGGCTTTACGGCCAAAGATGGTGATTCCGGACTGCGACCCCGCATCGACTATGGCCGCTGCTGCTGGTGCGCCCTGTGCGTGGATGTCTGCATGACCAGGTCACTCTCCATGTCCAATGCCTACCAGTGGGTCGACAGCGACCCCGACAACTTCAGGTTTACCCCAGGGGTGGACAAGAAACAGTGGGACAACGCTGAGCTGGGATACCGGCGTCCAGACGAGCACAGGCTGACACTGGGCGAGCGGGTCCATATGAGTGAGCTGGAACCTGCCGAACGCATCGATTCATTCGTCGAAATCGTCAATGGATACTCAGTAGACGAAGCACGCATGGAGGCCGACCGTTGCGTGGCGTGTGGTCTCTGCATCGCAACCTGCCCCACTCACATGGCGATTCCTGACTATATAGAAGCGGTGCGCGATGGGGATTATGAACGCGGATTGCAGATACTCTACGACACCAATCCCTTCTCCGAGGTGTGCGGCAGAATCTGCACACACCGCTGTGAAACATCATGCGCCTCCAACCACGAGGGTGACCCCATCGCCATTCGATGGCTCAAGCGTCATATCACTGAGCAGGTGCCCTACGAAAGATACCGGGAGCTTATCCGGGTCACCGCGCCGGCCACTGAGAAAAGAATCGCCATCATCGGCGCCGGACCTGCAGGACTGACCACTGCCTACGACCTGGCCCGCAAGGGTCACACAGTCAACGTCTACGAAGCACTGGATAAGGCGGGCGGCATGACCCGTTACGGCATTCCCGAGTACCGTCTGCCCTATGACGCCCTGGACCAGGATGTCGCGGTAATTGCCTCCCTGGGAGTCACCATTCACTACAACACCCGCATCGGGGCTGATATCCCAATGCAGCAGCTTCGCGATGAGAACGACGCGGTGGTGCTGGCCATCGGGCTGCAGCTCGGGCGCTCGACACGTATTCCCAACTCTG
Source organism: Sedimenticolaceae bacterium (assembly GCA_965224515.1). Taxonomy (GTDB): domain Bacteria; phylum Pseudomonadota; class Gammaproteobacteria; order Chromatiales; family Chromatiaceae; genus Sedimenticola_A. The sequence goes on along the minus strand of OZ245051.1, from coordinate 3,037,236 downwards.
ACCACGAGTCGGTCCATAAAGCGGTGGATCTGCTGAGAAAAATCACCCTGGGTGAAAAGATCGACGTCCCCCGCTCCGTGGTGGTGATCGGCGGCGGCAACGTGGCGATGGATATCGCCAGGAGCATGGGACGTCTGCAGAAGCAGCAGTATGCTGAAGTACAAATCACCCTGACCGCCCTGGAAGACAAGGCCCACTTCCTGGCAGACCCCGTGGAGGTCAAGGAGTCACTGGAAGAAGGGATCATGATCCACGACAGCCGGGGCCCCCAGTCCTGCGAGCTGGATGAAAACGGCGAACTGATCGGGCTGCGGACCTTGAAGGTGCTGTCGATCTTCGACCAACAGGGACGTTTCGCACCCAGCTATGACCAACAAGACGAACAGATCCACCAGGGGGAGATGGTCATCGAGGCGATAGGCCAGATGAGTGATGTCTCTCTGCTCGGCGAGGATCTGACCGAGGCGCTGGAGTGGAACCGCGGGCGCATCGCCGTGGACGGTGACGGTCGGACATCGGAGTCCTGGCTCTGGTCAGCCGGTGACTGTGTCAACGGCCCTGACGTGGTACACGCCGTGGCCGACGGGCATCGCGTGGCTAATAGCATCGAAAACTGCCTGAATCAAAAGGAGGCTGCAAAATGAGCGAGGGAAACAACAGCAGCTACGAACGCCTGAAATCCAAGAGCAGCCTGAAAGATATCCTGGCAGTCGCCATCGAGTTTGAACGGACTGCCCGTGACTTCTACAGCGACCTGGCACCCAGGGTCAGCAAGAACATACGCTACCTGGTGGAAGAGCTCGCGGCAGAAGAGCAGAAACATTTCGACCTTTTCAGCAAGTTGGCGGAAAATCCTGAAATCGAGGACCTGATAGGGGCCGAGGTGGAGACACCGGCCAGCGATCACAGATTTTCAGACTGTATCCACCTGCCCGACCTGGGCGAAAAACCGGATGACCAGGCAGTGCTTCAGTATGCACTGATGCGGGAACATACCGCGATGGAGCAGTACACCGCCCTTGCCGAAACTACTGAGCCCGGACCGATACAGTCACTGTTTCAGTTTCTTGCCAACGAAGAGACCAAGCATAAAAACGAATTGGAAAAAATCTATTACGAAACCGTCCACAGTGGCGGTGTATAGATACTCTTCACCCGTAGTATATTTCCACGTTGCATTAACCCGGGCGACTCCCGGATCTGCTCAGTTCACATTCTGCAATCGATAACCGAAGACGACAGGGATTGATCAATAATGAACGCATCTGCCGTAATGGATCCGCATCCAACCACCGTCAAACCGACTGACAAGATTAAGAAGGCGGTGAAATTCATCATGGAGAACCGCTACCGCAATCTTCCGGTGATTGACGAGAACGGCTGTTATCTCGGGGTATTTGGCGTCAATTGCCTGTTGAAGCTGGTCTTGCCAAAACCTGTTCTTATGGAGCAGGGACTGAAAAACATATCCTTTATCCATGAGTCGCTGCACGATCTTCACGAACGGTTACGCGAGATTGAGGATGAGGATGTCACCATCTGTATGAGTACCGACATAACCACTGTGAGTCCCGATACCCCATTACTTGAGACACTGCTGATCCTTTATGAGAACAGGGTGAGCATTCCCGTTCTGGATCCGGATAGCTGCAAGCTCCTGGGTATGATCTCCTATTTCGACGTCGGCGAGCACATTCTCTCCGCTTGATGGACGATGCAATGCACAATTCGCTGACTGCGCAGCAGATCATCCTGGGCATTGATCCTGTCTGGTACGCCGGGTCACTGTTCGTATTGACCTATCTCCTGATCATGACCGAACGTCTGAACCGTGCCGTGGTGGCAATCGGTGCAGCCTGCTTGATGATCATCGGTGGTGTGCTCACCCAGGAGGCCGCTTTCAACGGCGTGGATTTCAATACACTTGGCCTGCTCACCGGCATGATGATGATCGTCGGCATTACCAAGAACTCCGGCATATTTCAGTATCTCGCCATTTGGTCAGTCAAGCGAGTGAATGCCGATCCGTGGGGCGTGCTGGTAATGCTGGTACTGGTTACCGCCATACTCTCCGCACTTCTGGATAACGTGACCACAGTGCTGCTCATTGTACCGGTGACGCTGCTTATAACTGATACGTTGAAGGTCAATGCCTACCCCTACCTGTTTGCCGAAATCTTTGCTTCCAATATAGGCGGCACCGCGACCCTGATCGGAGATCCGCCAAACATCATGATCGGTTCTGCAACAAGCCTTGGTTTTAACGATTTCATTATCAACCTGGCCCCGATTGTGGTGGTAATTCTTGCGGTAACACTGCTCCCGCTCTATCTATTGTGGGGGCGGAACCTGGAGAGCGATCCGAAGCTCCGCGAACAGGTTATGAAATATCGTGAGAATGACGCGATCAAGGACTCTGTTCTTCTGAAACAGTCGATATTCGTTCTTGTCCTGGTAATGATCGGGTTTGCCACGGGACACTCTCTTGCCCTGCAACCAGCGACCGTAGCCATGTTCGGGGCGGCGCTGCTGCTGGTTCTGCACATTCTTCCAAAACCATCGAGCAGGCAATCAGAGCTCGTGAACAGCACATTCAACGAGGTGGAGTGGGTAACCATTTTCTTTTTTATCGGCCTGTTCATCGTGGTCTACGGTCTTGAGAGCACCGGCATACTTGAACAGGTTGCTCAGCAGATGCTGCAGCTGACCGGCGGTGACCGACTGACCACCGCCATCTCTATCATGTGGTTATCGGCTGTTGCCTCGGCAATCGTGGACAACATCCCCTTTGTTGCCACAATGATCCCGTTGATAAAAAGCATGGCAGCCAGCTTTGGCGGCAGTGAAGAGTTAATGCCCCTGTGGTGGTCCCTGGCACTGGGCTCATGCCTGGGCGGTAACGGCAGCCTGGTGGGTGCAAGCGCAAACCTGATCGTGGCGGGATTCGCCGAACGCTCGGGCCAGCAGATCCGTTTTCTGCCGTTTATGCTGATTGCTTTCCCATTGATGATTCTGTCAATAATCATCAGCAGTCTGTATGTCTATTTCCGTTATTTTTGAATACTGCACACCGACCCTGACAACCCAGCCAGGATTACTGAAACATAACTGTCACAATCCTCCTGTAATATCTGCGTAAACATGTCATTTGCCTAGGTCAGGCTTAAGCTGATGAACATCACTCCTCATCCCCTATAGGAGTAACTCATGCACAATCTCGCAATCCAGCTTCGAATTGGTGAGAAAATCGGCATCGGCTTCGGTCTTGTCAGTCTTCTTTTTCTTGGTGTGATCTGGCAGTTTCAGGATACCCTCAACCGCTCTCTGGGAGATTACAAACAACTTCAGTCTGTTCAAGCCGCAAGCAAAGATAAAATTCTTGCCATTGAATCCGAGCTGCTGCAGGCACGCATGGCTGAGGGATTGTTTAGAAGCACGCGGGACCTCCACATGGCAGAGCGCGTTGAAGAGCATATCAATGCCGCCCAGATGCAATCCAGCCAGCTTTTAAAAATAGATACTGAAGCGGAAAAGCTTTCTGACATGCTCAGTGAGCATCTGCAGAATTACCTTGATCACTTTCAGCAAGTCGAAGCCGCTTGGGTACACAAAGGCCTGGATGAAAATTCCGGCCTGCAGGGTTCTTTCAGGGAAGCTGTACACGACCTTGAAACCATGGCCGGAAACCTGAACACGGACAATCTCTACTTAAATCTGCTTCAGATCAGGCGGGGTGAAAAAGATCTTGGTCTAAGGAGAGACAACCAATACCAGCACCGGGTTTATGAGTTGATCGGTCAGTTCGAAATAAGCGTACAGGAATCAGACCTTTTGCAGAAAGGGAAAGATGAGCTGCTGGCCGATATTGAAGCCTATAAGAATGAGTTTTCAATCTATGCTGAAAAGGTGCTCCAGGGTGGGGACTTGCAGGGAGGAAAAGGACCCTTCCGCGATGCAGCCCATCGAATCGAAAAACTGATTATCCAGTATTACGTACCGGACCTGGAGAGGGATATCCTGCAATTGAGACGCCGCGAGAAGGATTATCTATTGAGGTCGGATAATCAGTACGTGGAGATGGCACTGAAACAGGTAGAGGTCATTGAAAACCGTATCAAGTCAGCCGGCATCAGTGAAGAGCACCGCAAGAATTTCATCTCACTGCTTCATGGATACCGTGATGACTTCCTCTTGCTGGTGGAACAGAGCAATAAGATATCTGCTCTGACTGAAAAGATGGACCTGGCCGCCAGTCATGTGATTGAACTTGTGAACACCAATGTACAGTCAGCCAACAGCAGGATGGATGAAGTAATACGGAATATAAACGCCACATCAAAACAGCGCACCGAAATGTCGTACTGGGTGGTAGTTATAGCCATAGCCCTGGGTATCTTTTTTGCTGTAATGATCACCCGGCGTATTGTGGTACCAATGCGCCAGATGACTGTCCTTCTTGAACGGTTGACTTACACTGAACTGGTTGACCCCATACACCATGTTGATGGTGGTCGTGATGAGGTCAATGCCATGGCAGGCTATCTCAATACCCTTGCAGAGCACAGAAACAGGTTCATCAACTGGTGGAAAGGCTCCATGGACGAAGCCATTGCCTTCGGCCAGCTTAAGGATCTGGTCGAAACCTCGTCACAGGGAGAGACCGTTGAAGGCAACAATCTCGACGATGTTAAGGCCGATTTGATTGAAGCCTTAACAGCCAAGAGGGTTCTGATTTCCGAAGAATTCAACGATGTGAGAAACAGTGCCGAACAGATTCTTCATGCTTCAGCCATACTGCAACATCCCAGTATTTCCAGGGGAGATGTTGATGAACAGGGTCGAAACATCCATTACAGCGCTGAAATGATCCGTAAGAGTCTGGACATGATGTCCGCTGAAACCATGAGCAGAACCTGAAGGCCTGAGGCCCTGCCTGCCCTGAGCTGGTAGCTGACCCACAGTCAGAAGCAACCGTTTATTAGCAGGCATTTACCCTACCCTTCAGCCCGTGGATGTTCTTCTTCATGGTCGAAGAAGTGACCCTGGTGAAGGAACCCGTGCACACTGAAGTGTTCTGTTGCTTCATCATGATGTGGCGGGAATACAATGGCGGTTGCAACGGCACCAACAAGGCATGCGATACCGCAGATAGCGAATGCCAGGGAGAAGTTACCCATGTCACCCAGTATCCCCCCCAGAATTGGAAAAACAATACCCCCCACGCCGTAGGAGAGAAAAACAAAGGGATAGTTCTGTCCCACACTGCTGTTACCGAATTCATCCGCGGTAAGAGCCGGAAAGAGTGCGAAGTTCCCGCCGAAATTGAAGCCGATCAGCATCGCCCCGATGTACAGCAGGTATTCATTGCCGGCCATGAAGGTGAATGCCAAAAGAATCAATCCCTGGCTTCCTGCCATGTAGATCACTGAGCGCTTGCGACCGAGCTTGTCACTGAGAGTGCCCCAGACAACACGTCCCACACCGTTGGCAATGCTGAAGAAAACGGCCATCGCTGTTCCCGCAATGGCACTGGCCTGGACCGCGGTATATCCCGCACCCTGGAGCGCCTCCATGGGATAGAGTTTCATAAGGCCGATGGACATCAGCCCTGCTCCAGCACTGACAGCAAAGGTAAGAAAGATCAGGTGAAACTGGGGAGTGAAGAGCATCTCCACTGGTGTGAAATCCTCTCCACCTGATCCAGCCTTTTGTTGAGGCGCTTCATACCCTTCAGGCGACCAGCCCTTGGGTGGCATGCGCATCCAGATGCTGCCCACAAGTACCAGCAAGGCAAAGGCGATTCCGTAGATGATCAGGGTTTGAGCAAGGCCGATATTGGCTATCAGCTCTCCCCAGGTACCGGCAAGCTTGACCCATCCCATGGCCCCGAACCCGAATCCGGCAACCGCAAGTCCGGTGATCATACCCTTGTGATCGGGAAACCAGCGCATGCCCACAGCAATAGGGACAACGTAGCCCAGGCCAATACCTGCTCCGCCCACAAGTCCGACACCCAGGCACACGGTCCAGAAATCAGTCCCGCCCCCGAGACCCGCAATAACATAGCCTGAACCCAGGGTCAGGCCTCCGGCAATAGCCAGTGTGCGTGGACCCCAGTCCTTGAGTTTGCGCCCTGCAAACACCATGACCACGGCAAAGCTTGCCAGTCCCACTGCGAATACTATCTGAGTATCAAGCTTGCTCCAGCCTGCCGCCTTGAGTGCAGGTGTGAATACCGACCAGGCGTATATCGCCCCCAGGCACACCTGAATGAGTACCGCCCCCAGTATCACCTTCCACCGGTCCATGGTCTTCTCCGCCATTATTAAATTGCCCTTCGTTGAGTTCTGCAGTTGGTTAGGATGATTCTAAAGCTGCCCTGTTACAGGTATTCGATAATCTCTTCATGGGGTGAACGCAGTCGTGGGGTCTGTTCACTGGCCCGGTAACCCAGGGCGAAAATCACAGCCACCTGGTATTGAGTGGAATCAATCTCCAGCACCTCTTCAACAGCCGCCTTTTCAAAACCCTCGATGGGGCAGGAATCAATACCGGAAGCCGCAGCGGCAGTCATCATGTTGCCAAGGGCGATATAGCACTGCTTGGAGGCCCAGGCATGATAGCTCATCATCGGCTCGACCTCGCTCTCAAGATGACTTTTGTAGCGCTCGAGATAGGCCTGTTCCGCCTCGACAGGAAGTTGGCGCCGGCCAAACATACGTTTGACGTAATCCGTCCCTGGCCTGACCGCTTCTGGCCTGGTGAGAATCACTACTACATCGCTGCTTTCAGTGATCTGGGGTTGATTCCAGCAGGCGACACGAAGTTTTTCACGCAGTTCAGGAGTTCTGATAGCGAGAAATTTCCAGGGTTCCATGCCAAATGATGACGGCGAGATGCGGCCACACTCCAGGATCGTCTCAAGCTCAGCCCGGGGGATCTGGCGTTGTGGGTTAAATTTCTTGCAGGCGTGGCGAAAGTTCAATGCATCCAGTACGGCGTTCATGATCATCCTCAGTTCTTGTGTAAAAGACCTACTGTCTATGCAGGAGCGAACCTGTTCGCGAAGAACGGTAAATATCATATAGAGTCTGATCGCGAACAAGTTCGCTCCTACCTAAGCAAGCGACTTCAGGGTCATAGAGAATCAGGGCTTTGCCCTATCGCCCAAAGCCGGCTATCTCTTCCTGGATCAGTTTCAGCGCCTCCATGGGATCACCGGCGGCTGTGATCGGACGTCCTATCACCAGCATATCGGCTCCGTTTTCCAGGGCATCCCGCGGTGTCATGATCCGCTTCTGATCATCAGTTGAAGCAAATGCGGGGCGTACTCCCGGAGTGACCAGCAGGAAATCATCGCTCACATCGGGCCGGACAACAGAAGCTTCAAGGGGCGAACAGACAATGCCGTCCAGACCCGACGAATCGGCAAGTCTGGCCAGTCGTGACACGTTATCTGCCGGGGTGCCGCTATAACCCACTTCGGCTATATCCTCCTCGCCCATGCTGGTCAGTATCGTCACGCCGATAAGCAGTGGCCGCTGTGACAGGCTCTCCAGTCTTTCCATGGCGGTCTCCATCATCTTGCGTCCGCCGGAAGCGTGGACATTCATCATCCATACACCGAGATCCGCCCCGGCTATGCAAGCTGCCGCAACGGTGTTCGGGATGTCGTGAAACTTGAGATCGAGAAAAATATCAAACCCCTTCGCCGCCAGTTTTTCAACAAACGCGGGGCCGAGCCTGGTAAACATCTCCTTGCCGACCTTCAGACGACAGAGGGAAGGATCAAGTGCGGAGACCAGGTCCAATGCCGGTGCTTCGGCAGGGAAATCAAGGGCGACAATAATGCGGGGGTTTCTGTTAATTTCAGACATAGCTCACTTCAGATCTCAATGGAATTGATTAAAACTTTCTGTCGGTCTTTGGCCTGTGTGTCCCAATGCTGCTCCTCGGTATGAGTCGGCATGGGCTTGATGCTGCTCCATGACTTGCAGCCAGGGCACTGCCAGTGGAGGGTTTTTGCGGAGAAGCCGCAACGTACACACTGATAGGCTGGACGGTCTTCAAGCATTTTGTCGACCAGTTCTTTCAGAATCTGCAGGGTCTCCTTCTCCGCACCTGCTCCTCCTTTCAGGTTAAGCTCGATCAGTCGTTCAAGCCCTTCCAGGTCTGGATTCTCCTGCATAAAATCCGCAAGAAACTTGATCGCCTGGCTGTCACCTTCATCCAACTGAATGAATTCAATCAAGGCCAGCACAGGAGAGATACTCTTGTGGGTCTCAGAGAGATGGCGAAGATAGTCAACAAGCTCACTGCGGCTGCCTGATTCGCGGTAACAGCGTATCAGCGGGGGCAGCATTTCAGCGATATATGCGGGATCCTGATGCTCAACTCTTTTATAAGTTTTTACCGCGGTCTTGCAGGCACCTCTTGTGGCATCCAATTCACCCTGCAGCAGAGTGGCCCGTACGCAATCCGCATCACTGGTCTGTGCCTTTCTGAGGAAAGTATTGACCTGGGCCAGGTCGTTTTTGCTCCTCGCCTGCTCAGCCAGTTCACAGTAGTAATGGGCGCACTCTGTTCGATAGGATTTCCCGGTCAGGTTCTCCAGCTTCCTGGCTACAGAGAGGCACTCTTCCCAATCTTTCTCCTGCTGATAAATCACGTGCAGGTTAGCCAGTGCCTGCTCCTGGTACAGGTTCAGTTCACCCAACTCCTTGAACAGGTTCTCGGCGCGGTCAAACAGCCCTGCCCGCATATAGTCCTGGCCAAGTTCCAGCAGGGCCTGTGCACGTTGATCCTTGGTCAGGGTAGGCCTGGCGATCAGGTTCTGGTGAATGCGGATTGCCCGGTCCACCTCGCCACGACGCCGAAAGAGATTACCCAGGGCCAGGTGGGTCTCGACTGTTTCGTTATCAACTTCCAGCATTTTGACAAAGACGTCGATCGCCTTGTCCGGCTGTTCATTCAGAAGGAAATTCAAGCCACGAAAATAGACTGGAGCCCGATCGTCGGATGATCGCTCCCGTTTGTCCATTCCCCGTCTTGCTGCCATCCAGCCTGAAAATGCAGCAACGGGAAGCAGTAGCCATAAGAGTTCCATCATAATTCCGTTTAGGAGCCTCTACCTTGTTCTGAATGAAGGGTATTCTGCATCTGGATGTTCCGTTAATCCTTTATCGGAATTGCCCGGAGGTTATTGACCTCCTGTGAGGCAAGCTGCGCTTTGCGCCGCAGTTCGCTGTTCTGCCTCTTCAGCCGGAAGAACCCGCCGAGACTGGCAAGCAGCCCAAGGAGAGCGCCGAATGCCACGGCACCTACCAGCACAACTGAGAGTGGCAGTTCCCGTGAACCGAAGTAGTAGTTCAATGCCACATTATCAGAGTTCATCGCCGTCAGCACAGCACCAATGGCCATGAGCAGCAGAAAGAATATTATTTTTAGAATCCGCACTTTTTATCCCTCTTATCCAACCTCTGGATATGGCTCAATATCATACAGGTTTGACATAAAAAAAGGGAAAGCCGATAACACGACTCTCCCTCTTCAGGACGACAAATCAGCTAACTCATAAACCGTCGCAATATCACCATATCCTGTTGTTTATACGTATATTATTTACCTTCAAAGCATCAATCAGGCGTAATCGTCCACCAATCCGTCCGATACCAGTCTTGCAGGCCCCGCCCCATCCTGGTTGTTCTCTTCTGCAGAATTCTGATCAGCATGCTCATCACCTGGCACACCATCGCCATCACCCCTGAACAGAAAATCATCCATTGCCCGCTGTCCGCCGGTTTCACGCTGACCCACATCGACATTTACCAGCTGCATATTGTTCTCGTTGAACATCTCGCGCAGCCTCGGGATCGCAGCCTCCAGGGCATCCCTGACCGCACTGTGCTGGGCAGAGAAGATGACGTTGGTCTGATCATTGTTTACCGCAATCTTTATTTCAATCGGGCCTAAATGGGGTGGAGTGATTCGCAGAGATGCCTGCTGGACATTCTGCCCCAGCATCCAGGTGATCCGGTTCCCAAGGCCATCACCCCACGCCTTTCCGCCAAGTGGCACGTTCAAGGGTGGCGGGGCTGTTTGAACCGGCTTTTGCAGCGGGGTCATACCTGTTGGAACATCGAGGCTCATCTTGGCGATACCGCCCAGGCCCGGATTGTTCTCATTAAGTACAGCACTGATCTTCTCAGTGCCGGATGACATCAGTTGGTTGAATACAGCGCTGCGCTCATGGGCCAACTCTCTCACGGTTGTACCAAGCACCTGGCGCTGATATGGCAGCTCTTTCTCCAGTTTCACAGACAGAAGGTCATCACCCTCTTCAGCTGTAAGAGCCGCAGCCAACTCGCGTGGCGTGAGATTTTCATGAGTGGGTCTTTGAAACTGCCGCCTGAGATTATCGACTGATTCAGACACAGCTACCTCAGCCCTCGGAGGGGTGGCTGCCAGTACTGACGGGGCAGTTTTCTCGCCTGCCATACCTGCAACTATATTTTCCAGACCGGGTTTAGCGGCAACGACACCATCAACCGCCTCGATACTTTCCCCTTTCCCTTCGCCTGCAGGAATATCCTTCTGACCATCAATCGCGGCAGTTTCAGATTTTCTCGCCTCTTTGATCAGACTCGCAATGAACGAAACAAGCTCGGATGCAATCTCTCCGCCTTCGGATTCCGCTTCTGCTTTAATTTCAGTTTCTGCAATTTCTCCTGCCTGGGGAACCTCCTCACCATCTTCGGTCAGTAGATGAGCTGCCTGGCCAGACGGATCCAATACCGCCTCACCCAGAGGCAAATCCCCCTCCGATGCTATTTCCCCCTTGGCTACAGCGGCAATAACCTGGTCGATAAGGGCGGCAATGTCTGCCGTGTCCGGCAACCCTTTGCCACTGCTTAACATTGCCTCTATCTGCTTTACAGCAGCTTCGGGCAATAGCTCGCGTAACTTATCAAGAAATGACGCGAGTACTTCAGGGCTCATCAATATTGATGAAAACTCTGATAATTCAATAGCTTGACCATCCACCCCCTGGCCAGGCAAGGTAACGATACCGTTACTCTCACCAGACATAGAGGCGCCACCAAGTATTGACTGAAGATTCAGATTGGATGCGGGTAGGTTCATTTTCCGTCCCTTTAAACAGTGGTTCAGCCAGTAAGATGCAGGTCTTGTGCCAAACAACTGTTAACTGTGGAAATGCTTCTACCGGATAGATTGCATAAACCGGGCCTAGCGAAAATCCGTCTTGTTCGCTCTTCGCCACCGGGCAGATACCACCTTCCATCGACCATCACGCTCTTCCAGCTGGAGATCGAACCTGTGCAGGTCGGCTCGGAATGAGAAGAGTTGCTCCACATCAGCCGCAGGTTGCCCTGTCATGCCGACAAACAGTTCAACACGTGCCCTGTTTTCATCGAGCAGGTCGATATTTCCAACCTGGGTCAGGATATGTATGGATTTGTTACGAAGGAAATAGCCGGCAGCGACCCTCATCACCTGGCTCTTGATGCGCCCTTTCTCGTCCTTGTAGTCTTCGGCGACAAAGTCCTGAAAGTCCATCAGGGAGCGCTCCTCCGCGGCTGTTTCTGCCGCTGACAGCATCTCACGGATGCGATCTTCAGGGGATTGCTCACCGCCACAGCCGGTCAGAAGAAGAGCAGCAGGCATCAGCAGCAAGATAAGCTGCAAACGGCCACTGACTCTTCCACTGTACCGACTGAATAGCATCAGATTTTCTTCAGGGCATCGGCGACTCTGAGCAGTTTCGCCTTGGCCTCATCCGCCACTGACTTGACTACATCGGACTCTGAAAGGCCGAGTATAACCCCAGGATCCATGAAGCTGACAACGGTATTGCCATCCCCCCCATCACGCACAATCAGGTTACAGGGCAGCAGCGTACCTGCATTGGGTTCCGCTTCCAGCACCTTGTCAGCCAGCTTGGGGTTGCAGGCGCCGAGTATACGGTAAGCAGGAATATCCTTGTCCATCTTGGCCTTGAACACGGCCTGTACATTGACCTCGCTGACTATACCGAGCTGTTCCTGCATCAGGGCCTCTTTAACAGTCTCCAGGGCGGTATCGAAAGGCTGGGCGAGGGTCAGGTTGAATTCGTACATTTTTCCTCCAGTTCATAAATAACGGCTATTGGCAAAACATAGTCTCATGTTCAGCCAACCACAATGAAGATTCTCAATTTACTACCGTTCCATATGGGGTTCTGACCGGCATAAAAAAAGACCGGCTCTTTGAAGAAACCGGTCTCTCTCGTCTGGATTGGCGGTGGCAGCTTATCGCAAACCCAGCACGTCCTGCATATCGAACAGTCCGTTCTCATGCTCCATGATCCAACCCGATGCCCTGGCGGCACCGTTGGCAAAAGTCATGCGGCTGGAGGCTTTATGGGTTATTTCAACTCGCTCACCCATGGCTGCGAACAGCACGGTATGATCACCCACTACATCGCCCGCGCGAATGGTCTCAAAACCGATAGTCTTTCGATCACGCTCGCCGGTCTGCCCCTCGCGGCCGTAGACTGCACACTCATTGAGGTCACGTCCCAGGGCATCAGCCACCACCTCGCCCATGCGCAGGGCGGTACCTGAAGGCGCATCCACCTTGTGGCGGTGATGGGCCTCGATCACTTCAATGTCGACATCATCACCCATTACCCTGGCCGCAATATCAAGCAGCTTGAAGCAGAGATTGACGCCAACACTCATATTGGGTGCGAATACTATGCCTATCTTCTCGGAAGCCGCCTTCAGCGCGGCCTTCTGCTCGTCATCCAGGCCGGTTGTGCCAATCACCATTCGCTTGTTGTTGGCACTGCAGATCTGGAGATGACCGATGGTGGCAACCGGCGAAGTGAAGTCGATAACCACGTCAAAATCGTCAACCACCCTGTCAAGGCCACCAGAGATCAATACGCCGAGTTTGCCGACACCGGCAACTTCACCGGCATCAACACCCACCAGGGTGCTGTCCAGGCGTTCAGTGGCTGCGCCCAGTTTGAGTCCTTCTGTATCACACACGGCCTGGATCAGCGCCTTGCCCATCCGTCCGGCTGCACCTACTACGGCTACTCGTACCATTATTATTCTCCTTTTAACGGGCCTGCTGTCTCACAACAGCCCGGTGCATACCGGGATCAGTTTTTATTGAAACCCACACCATCAAAAAAGCGCTTGACCCCGTCCAGCCAGGAAGTTGACTGCGGGCTGTGCTTTCCGCCGCTGTTTTTCATGGTTTCATCCAGCTGGCGCAGCAGGTCTTTTTGGTTTTCAGTCAGGTTGACCGGTGTCTCGACCATAACACGGCAGATCAGGTCGCCCAATGGCCCGCCGCGTACAGGCTTTACACCCTTGCCGCGCATACGGAACATCTTTCCTGCTTGTGTGCCGGCCGGTATCTTTAGTACCACCTTGCCGTCCAGGGTGGGTACCTCGAGCTCGCCTCCCAATGCGGCAGTGACGAAACTGATGGGCACCTCGCAGAACAGGTGGTTCTCTTCACGGGTGAAGATCTCGTGCTCTTTAACATTGACCTGCACATAGAGATCGCCAGGCGGGCCACCATGTTCACCGGCCTCGCCTTCCCCCGAAAGCCTGATTCGATCACCGGTATCGACACCGGCAGGCACTTTGACCGACAGGGATTTGTGCTGTTCCACACGGCCAACACCATGACAGGCGTTGCATGGATCACTGATCACACTGCCCTTGCCATGGCAGGTCGGACAGGTCTGCTGCACGGAGAAAAATCCCTGCTGCATGCGAACCTGTCCATGACCACCACAGGTTTCGCAGGTCTTCGGCGTGGTGCCTTTCTTGGCACCGTTACCGTTACAGACATTACACTTGACCATGCTTGGCACACGGATCTTCACTGATGTGCCTGCCACCGCCTCTTCAAGAGTCAGTTGCAGGTTGTAGCGCAGGTCTGCTCCTCTGTGAACACGGGGACCACCCCCCCGGGCACCACCGAAGATGTCTCCGAAGACATCGCCGAATATATCGCTGAAATTACCACCGCCACTGAAACCGCCGGCACCCGGACCACCACCCATGGAGGGATCAACACCGGCATGACCGAACTGATCGAAAGCAGCTCGTTTCTGGGCATCCGACAGAACCTCATAGGCCTCTTTAGCCTCTTTGAACTGCTGCTCTGCCTCTTCGGCATCATCCCCTGTATTTCTGTCGGGGTGATACTTCATGGCAAGACGCCGGTAGGCTTTCTTCAGTTCTGCTTCACTGGCATTCTTGCTGACGCCCAGGACTTCGTAATAGTCGCGCTTTGACATATTGCGGTCACTTCATCCTTTTCACCGGGCTACCCGCCCAGGTGTGATTTATTCTCATCTACTGATACGCGAAAACGCAGAGGGTGGTAAAACCCCCTGCGTTCGCAAGAAACGCTTTGTATCCATCGGCCGGGATTACCCCGGCCTATTCAGCGTTACTTGTCTTCTTTAACCTCTTCGAACTCGGCATCAACCACATCGTCACCGCCGGCAGCGGAGCCTGCATCGGCAGCACCTGCGGCAGCTTCAGGACCGGCACCTTCAGCACCCTTCTGGGCGTAGAGACGCTCTGCCATCTTGCCGGACGCTTCGGTAAGTACCTTGGTCTTGGCTTCGATATCGTCCTTGTCGTCGCCTTTCATTGCCTCTTCGAGACTCTGGATGGCGTTTTCGATGTTCTCTTTCTCACCGGCTTCAAGCTGGTCGTCACCAAGCTCTTCCATGGATTTTTTGGTCGCATGGATCATGGTGTCGGCCTGGTTGCGGACCTGGGCCAGTTCCTGGAACTGGCGATCCTCGTCAGCGTGGGCTTCGGCGTCCTTGACCATGCGATCGATCTCGTCATCGCTCAGTCCGGAGGAGGCCTTGATCACGATGGACTGCTCTTTACCGGATGCCTTGTCCTTGGCGGATACGTTCAGAATACCGTTGGCATCGATATCGAAGCTCACCTCAACCTGGGGCACGCCGCGAGGTGCGGGTGGAATATCAGTCAGGTCGAAACGGCCCAGTGACTTGTTGGCTCCTGCCTGCTCACGTTCACCCTGCAACACGTGCACGGTTACTGCGGTCTGGTTGTCGTCGGCGGTGGAGAATACCTGCTGCGCCTTGGTCGGGATAGTGGTGTTCTTCTCGATCAGCTTGGTCATAACACCACCCAGGGTTTCGATACCCAGGGAGAGCGGAGTCACATCCAGCAGCAGTACGTCTTTTACGTCACCAGCCAATACACCACCCTGGATGGCAGCACCCACGGCAACCGCCTCATCGGGATTGACGTCCTTGCGGGGCGCCTTGCCGAAGAACTCTTCAACGGTCTTTTGCACCATGGGCATACGGGTCTGGCCACCCACCAGGATCACGTCTTCAATCTCGGAAGCTGTCAGGCCGGCATCGTTAAGGGCCACCTTGCA
The DNA here is from genome assembly GCA_965224515.1 of Sedimenticolaceae bacterium. Classification (GTDB taxonomy): domain Bacteria; phylum Pseudomonadota; class Gammaproteobacteria; order Chromatiales; family Chromatiaceae; genus Sedimenticola_A. The sequence goes on along the minus strand of OZ245051.1, from coordinate 3,021,780 downwards.
GGGATCAACGGTGCGGTTCACCAGGTCTTCGACCAGGGATTCCAGCTTGGCACGGGTCAGCTTCACATTGAGATGCTTGGGACCGGTGGCATCTGCGGTGATGTAGGGCAGATTGACATCGGTCTGCTGGCTGGAGGAGAGCTCGATCTTGGCCTTCTCAGCCGCCTCTTTCAGTCGCTGCAGGGCCAGGGGATCGTTGTGCAGATCGAAGCCCTGCTCTTTCTTGAACTGGTCTGCCAGGAAATCGATGATGCGCAGATCAAAATCCTCACCACCCAGGAAGGTGTCACCGTTGGTGGAGAGCACCTCGAACTGGTGCTCACCGTCAATCTCGGCAATCTCGATAATGGAGATGTCGAAGGTACCGCCACCCAGGTCATATACCGCAAGCTTGCGGTCGCCGGTCTTCTTGTCCATACCGTAGGCCAGGGCCGCAGCGGTAGGCTCATTGATGATTCGCTTTACGTCGAGACCGGCAATACGTCCGGCATCTTTGGTCGCCTGGCGCTGGGAGTCGTTGAAGTAGGCAGGCACGGTAATAACAGCCTCGGTCACCTCTTCGCCCAGGTAGTCCTCGGCGGTCTTCTTCATCTTCTGCACGATCTTTGCAGAAACTTCCGGGGCGGCCATCTTCTTGCCGTTGGCCTCTACCCAGGCGTCACCGTTATCCGCCTTGACGATGTTATAAGGCACCATTTTGATGTCGCGCTGAACCACGTCGTCTTCAAAGCGACGACCGATCAGGCGCTTGATCGCGAACAGGGTGTTGGTCGGATTGGTAACCGCCTGGCGCTTGGCGGACTGGCCAACCAGGATCTCTCCGTCGCCGGTATAGGCAACAATCGAGGGAGTGGTACGATCACCTTCGCTGTTTTCAATCACCCGGGCGGTGTCGCCTTCCATAACGGCGACGCAGGAGTTGGTGGTACCCAGGTCGATTCCGATGATTTTTCCCATTGTTCGGTGTCTCCAATTAATTCTTGATATCTAAGTTCTTTAATACGGTATCGGGTTACCCCACAGATGGGGGATTACCCTGAAGTTTTCAAGCCTGTTCGTCCACGCTGCCTGAGATGGCCTGGGAAACCATGACCATGGCCGGGCGAACCAGGCGTTCATTGAGCATGTAGCCCTTCTGCACCACGGTCACCACGGTGTTCGGCGGTACATCTTCGCGGGGCTGCATGGACATCGCCTGGTGGTACTCGGGATTGAAAGCTTCGCCTTCCGGATCGATCTGAACAACGCTGAAACGCTCCATCACATCGCTTAACAGCTTGAGGGTCAGTTCGGTGCCCTCTTTGAGCTTTTCAACGTCAGCGCTCTCTTCCATTGCAGCACTCAGACCCAGCTCCATGCTGTCGCGTACAGGCAGCAGCTCGCCTACGAAACGCTCCAGGGCAAACTTGTGGGCGTTCTCCAGCTCCCGCGCCTGTCTTTTACGCAGGTTATCCAGCTCAGCCTGTGCGCGGACCAGCTGCTCCCAGTGTTCGTCTGCCTTTGCGCGGGCATCCTCGAGCAGCAGTTGCAGGTCCTCACCGTTGGCGTTTTCGGTTGATTCTATTTCTGAAGCTTCCCCAGCAGCGGTTTCGCTCACTTCGGCTTCATCGGTCACGGCCTGGTCGTCAACCGTTTCCTGATCCTTATCCATCCTACTACCTCTAACTCACTGATTTTCAATAAATGAATAACAAAAAAATCCCCGTCCGGCCAACACGTCGACCGGAACAGATCGATTGTTCCCACAAAATGGGGACGGTTATTCCTGTTTCAAGGCCGCCCCGAGCAATTTTGCCGTGATATCGACGATGGGTATGACCCGGTCATAGGCCATGCGGGTCGGCCCGATAACGCCCAGCACTCCTGTCATCTCTCCTTCAACCTCGTAGGGTGAAGTGACCAGGCTGCAGTGATCCAGGGGGTGGTAACCCGACTCCTCGCCGATAAATATCTGCATGGCCTGGGCCTGCAGTGAATCGTCCAGCAGGTGCAGCAGGTGCTGTTTTTCAGTGAACGAGTCGAAGAGCTGGCGCAGACGGTCCATCTGGGCAAGCTCATCAAAATCCATCAGGTTGGTCTGTCCCGCCAGCACGAAGTCATCGTCAGTGTCACTGGAATCGATCACCGTCTCGGCCATCTCCAGGGCCCTGGCCATTATCTGGTTCATATCATTGCGGGCATCTTCCATCTCGCTGACCAACCGCTTGTGCATCTCTTCGAGGCTCGCACCGGAGTAGTGCTGGTTGAGCAGATTGGCCGCCTGCTCCAGTTCAGAAGCTGAATAGTGCTTTTTGGGCTCTATGATCCGGTTGTGTACTTCGCCATCCTTGGTCACCAGGATGGTCAGAACCCGGTTTCCGGAGAGGGGCAGAAACTCGATCTGCCTGAACATGATGTGGGAGCGCTTTGGCACCATCACCACGCCGGCCATCTGGGTAAATCCGGACAACAATTGGGAGGCGGAAGCCGCCAGCGCCTTGGGATCTGCAACACCGTTGAGCTGTCGCTGCAGTGAGGCTACCTCACGGTCACCCGGTGGCTTTAGGGTAACCAGGCTGTCGACGAACATTCGGTAGCCCGAAATGGTTGGTACCCGCCCTGCGGAGGTGTGAGGGGAGACCACCAGCCCCAGGTCCTCCAGGTCGGACATTACATTTCTGATAGTGGCGGGACTGAGGTCCAGCCCGGAGTCTTTGGCCAGGGTGCGCGATCCGACGGGTTCCCCATCACGTATATAACGCTCCACAAGTACTTTCAGAAAGTACTGCGCCCGTTCGTTGACTTCCAGCGACTTGTTGTCTGCCACCCACCACCTCTGGTTCCCGAATGAATGCTTAGCACTCAAACTTCGGGAGTGCTAAATACTACGGGAATTATCATTTTGGGCCTTCTGAGTGTCAAGCCGGTTGGCTCACCTATTCAGCCATGATAACTTCTGCCCATATTCAATCAATAAATGACAAAGCAGCCTCATCATGACGCAGCGGTTCCACAGTATCGGCATTATTGGAAAGCACGGGGACCTGACACCCCATGACACGCTGCTCGGCGTGAAGGATTTTCTGGTCGAGCGTGGTCACCGCGTACTGCTGGAAGCCGCCACTGCAGAGCGGATAGCAGGCAACAACCTGGAGACCGCCACCCTCGACGAGATCGGGTCCGAGTGCGACCTGGCCATTGTCATCGGCGGTGACGGCACCCTGCTTCACACGGCCCGAAGCCTGTCAGACTTCGATGTCCCCCTGGTTGGCGTCAACCTGGGGCGACTCGGCTTTCTCGCCGACATCTCTCCCGACAAGATGCAGGAGACGCTTGAGCAGGTACTCTCGGGAAACTACGACGAGGAGCGGCGCTTCCTGCTCCAGGCGGAAATTGACGGTGAGATCCACACCGCCCTGAACGACGTGGTGATCCACAAGTGGAACATCGCCCGCATGATCGAGTTTGAGACCTATATCAACGGCAGTTTTGTCGATGCCCAGCGTTCCGACGGCATGATCATCTCCACCCCTACGGGCTCCACAGCCTACGCCCTCTCCGGTGGAGGCCCCCTGATGCAACCGGATCTCAATGCCACGGTTCTCGTACCCATCTGTCCCCACAGGCTCAGTAACCGCCCCATCGTGGTCAACGGTGAGAGTGAGATCGAGCTGGTAGTCTGCGGTCATACCAACTATGAGCACGTGCGGGTCACCTGCGACGGCCAGACCTGCCTGCCCATGAGCGGCGAGAGCATAAGAATCAGGAAGCACACCCACCCCGCCCGGCTCATCCACCCCAAGGGGCATGACCACTTTAAAATCCTGCGTGCGAAACTCGGCTGGGGAGAGCACCCGGTTTAATGCTGAACAGTATCCATATAAAAAACCTCGCCATTGTCACCACCACCGAAGTGGAGTTTGAGCGGGGTCTGATCGCCCTGACCGGTGAGACCGGTGCAGGCAAGTCCATTCTCATCGACGCCCTCGGCCTGGCCCTGGGTGACCGCGCCGACAATGGCATGATCCGCACAGACTGCGATCGCGCCGAGATCTCCGCCCGCTTCAACCTTACTGACCTGCCCGCCGTCTCCGACTGGCTTGTAGAGCAGGCCCTGGATTCCGGTGACGAGTGCCTGCTGCGCCGGGTGCTGGTACGCGACGGCAGCTCCAAGGCCTTCGTCAACGGCAGCCCGGTACCGGCGAGAACCCTGCAGGCCTTGGGCGAAATGCTGGTGGATATCCATGGACAGCACGCCCACCAGTCACTGCTGCGACGGGACCACCAGAGAGAACTTCTGGATGACTTCGCAGGCCACCGGGCGTTATGTGGAAAAACCTCGAAACTTTACCGTGAATGGCAAGAGACCGCCCAGCGTCTGCAGAGCCTGCGCGAGGCCTCACGTGACCGTACCGAGCGGCTCGATCTGCTGCGCTACCAGACCGATGAACTCGAAAAGGCCGGCCCCGGTGAAAATGAACTTAGCGAGCTGGAAGATGAGCACAGCCGGCTCAGCAACGCCGGTCGGCTGAGCAGTAGCAGCGAGCTGATGCTATCCACCCTCTACGACGACGAGGAATCTGCCCAGGGCCGCCTCAACCGGGCGATCAGCGAACTGGACGAACTGCTCTCCCTGGACGCCACACTCTCGGGGTGCCGGGAAATGCTGGAGAGCGCCAACATACAGGTGCAGGAGGCAGTTACCGAGATCCGGCAGTACGCCGACAGTGTGGAACTGGACCCGGTACGCCTCGAGCAGGTTGAACAGCGCCTGGGTGAACTGCATGATCTCTCCCGAAAGTACCGCTGCAAGCCCCGGGAACTCCCAGGGCGCCTTGCAGAACTGCAGACCGAACTGGAAGAGCTCAACAATGCGGACATTCACCTGAGTGAACTGGAACAGCAGAGCGAAGCCCTGGAGGGAGATTTCCTGAAAAGCGCCGAAAAGTTGGAAAAGAGCCGGCGCAAGGCCGCGAAGAGACTGGGCCAGCAGGTCACAGAGGGGATGCAGTCACTGGGCATGCCCGACGGTCGCCTGGTTATTGAAATCGAAAGTCTGCCGCAGGATAAGGCCTCTGCTCACGGTCTTAACCGCATCGACATGCTGGTCAGCGCCAATCCCGGTCAAAAACCCCAGCCATTGAGCAAGGTGGCATCAGGTGGTGAACTCTCACGTATAAGCCTGGCGATCCAGGTGGCCACCCTGAGTTGCGGACAGATCCCGACGCTGATATTCGACGAGGTGGACGTTGGCATTGGCGGTGGCGTTGCGGAGATTGTGGGCCGGCTGCTGAACAGGCTGGGCGAGACCCGCCAGGTGCTCTGTGTCACCCACCTGCCCCAGGTTGCCGCACAGGGGCATCACCACCTTCAGGTCAATAAATCATCAAACGGCAAGGGAACCCGTACCGGGATTACCCAGCTGGATGAAAACCAAAGAGTGGAAGAGATCGCCCGCATGCTCGGCGGCGTGGAGATAACCGACCAGACCCTCGCCCATGCCCAGGAGATGCTAGGCGTCTGAGCCCGACCCTTCAGCCCCCTTCACTACTCTTGGCGCACTTGTCTGCGTTGAGGCAGTGGCCATAGATAGTCAGGCTGTGATCCCCAATTTCAAAGCCATACTTGTCGGCAATCTTCTGCTGGCGCTTTTCGATGGTTTCATCATAAAACTCAGCCACCTTGCCGCAATGGACACAAACAATGTGATCGTGATGCTGACCGCGGTTCAGCTCGAACACCGAATAGCCGCCCTCAAAATTGTTTCGCTCCACCAGGCCGGCCGTCTCGAATTGGGTCAGGACCCGGTAGATCGTAGCCAGGCCAATCTCCTCGCCAGCCTCAAGCAACATCTTGTAGACATCCTCGGCACTGACATGACGCCGGCCGCTCTTCTCAAGCAGTTCCAGAATTTTCATCCGCGGGGCAGTTACTTTCAGCCCCGCATTTCTGATGTCCTGATCTTCCAAGCCTCAATCCTCAGATGTTTTCAACCCACGAATCGGGTATCATTCCGGCCATCGTCTACAACAGATAATCGGAAATACCGAATGCGAAAGCTTCTCATCTATTGGGTATGTGGTGCAAGCCTGCTGGCTGGCTGCGAAAGTGCACAAAAGGTTGGTGATGCAATTCCCAACGCACTGAACGAAATGCCGCTGATCTACAGAATCGATGTCCAACAGGGCAACGTCCTGACCCAGGAGACACTGAACAAGCTGCAGCCGGGCATGACAAAAAGCCAGGTGCGTTACCTGATGGGTACGCCAATGCTGGTCGATGCCTTCCACCAGAACCGCTGGGACTATATCTACAGCATGAAAGAAGGTGGAGATGAACGCGACCAGGAACGTGTCGCGCTGTTTTTTGAAAATGACCGCCTGGTTCGCATCGAAGGGGATCTTCGCCCTCAGCCGGAAACGGATCCGATGCAGGTTGAAGAGGAAGCGGTTATCACCGTGCCCGACCATGTGCCCCAGGATAAGGGCATAATGACACGGGTGATGGAAACAGTCGGACTAGAGTCCGAGGAGAAGTAGCAGAAGCTATCCGGCTTCTGTTTTTTCCGTCTTGTCATCCGTGGCCTTGCCGCCACCCTTTCGCAGCGCTTTGCCTTCAGCAGCACGCTTCTTGCGCGCGGCCTTCGGGTCGGCAATCAACGGGCGGTAGATCTCGACCCGGTCACCCGGCTGCAATTCAGCATCCTTCTTGGCCGCCTTGCCGAAAATTCCGATTTTCACCGCATCAAGATCAATCTCGGGATACTCTTCGGTTATCCTGGAGCGCTCAATCGCCTCGGCGGCAGTAATCCCCTGCTGAGCCTTTACAGTCAGGATCACCTGCTCGTCAGGCCGTGCATAGGCCACTTCAACTTCAAAAGTGCTGCTAGTCACGATATACCTCGCTTGCCCTCTTACAGAATGCATCAACCAGGGTATTGGCAATCTGGTTGAACACCGCACCGAATGCCCTGTCGATCAGCTTACCGGAAAAGTGGAAATCCAGCTCCAGTTCCACCTTGCAGGCGTCTTCGCGCAACGCGGTAAAACGCCACTCACCCTGAAGTTGTTTGAATGGTCCTTCAACCAGCCGGATCTCGATCCGGTTGTAGGGGTGCAGTGTATTGCAGGTAGAGAACTGCTGCCTCACCCCTGCCCTGGCTACCTCAATCTGCCCGCATAGCTCCACCTCGTCCCTGGACAGCAGGGCACTGGAGTTACACCAGGGCAAAAACTGGGGATATGATTCAACATCGTTGACCAGCTCAAACATCTGGGCTGCCGAATGGCCAACCAATGCACTTTTCTTTACAACCGGCAATTAAAAAACCCCTATCGCCCCTAAAAACACTACAAATACCGCCAGAGGCGTTATATACCGGGTAACAAAGTACCACAGTTCGAAGGCCGGCCCCTCCTTGCCCCCCAGTTCGTCCAGAGCCGATTCACGGCGCAAGATCCAACCGCAGAAGAGCGCAAGGGCCAACCCGGTCAGCGGCAACAGTATGCCAGCCGTGAGAATGTTAAAGATATCAAACATTCCGTTATGTTTCGTCTCGCCGGCAAACTCGAACTCAAATGACCAGTCACTGAAAGAGAGAATGGTGACGATACCCAGCAACCAGGCTACCAGTCCCGCAACTGCAGAAGCACGCCTGCGGTTTACATTCCGGCTCTCCACCAGCCAGGCGACACCCGGCTCCAATAACGAGATGGCCGAAGTCCAGGCCGCAAACACCAGCAGCAGGAAGAATATCGCGCCGAACAGCACGCCCCCGGGCATCTTGCCAAAAGCTATCGGCAGCGTCTGGAATATCAATCCTGGCCCGGAATCCACCGCCAGGCCGTTAGCCAGGGCAATGGGGAATATCGCCATCACTGCAAGCAGCGCGATCACCGTATCCATCACCACCACCAACAGGGTCGCCTTGCCGATCGAGACACTGTCAGGGAGATATGAGCCGTAGATCATCATTGCCCCCATACCCAGGCTCAGGGTAAAAAAGGCGTGGCCCATCGCCTCGAGCATACCGGAGGCGGAGAGCTGGCTGAAATCAGGGGTAAACAGAAACAGGAATGTATCTGCCAGTTTGCCCGTATTGGCCCCGTAGAGCACCAGAAAAATCAGCAGTGCAAGCAGCAGCGGCATCATGAACTTGACCGCCTGCTCAAGCCCCGACTTCACCCCCCTGGCCACCACCACCGTTGTCATGACCATGAATATGGTATGCCAGGCGAGCAGCCTCTCGGGGTCAGTAACCAGATCTGAGAAGATCGATGCAACCCCCTCATGGGTCACCCCGACAAAAACACCTGCAGAGGTTCGCACCAGGTAGGCCAGGGCCCAGCCGGCGATGACGCTGTAGAACGAGATGATCACCAGCGCCGAGATAATCCCCATCGCGCCGACCCACTTCCACTCCCGGCGAGCACCTTCACTCTCAACCAGGGCACTGAGACTGTTCAGCGGGCTCATACGCCCCCGGCGACCGAGCAGAATCTCGGACATCATCACCGGCACCCCGATCAGCAGAATACTGAGCAGGTAGACCAGCACGAAGGCACCACCGCCGTATTCACCCGCCAGGTAGGGAAATTTCCAGATATTACCCAGGCCCACGGCTGAGCCGGTCGCGGCAAGGATAAACATCATCCGCGATGACCATTGACCGTGAATTGAAGCCTGTTTCAGCAAATCAAACGCCCCGTATTACCCAACCAAGTGCAAACAGAAAGAAGATCGCATTCTCGGTCATATCCCCCTGCATGACAAGAAAGTAACGCATCAGGCTGGCCCCGCCACCTCTGCTCGCATAAAATGCGCGCCATGGCGAAGAAAGCAAAAAAGAAATCCCCCAGCAGCGGCGGCTCAACAATCGGCCTGAACAAGCGGGCCAGGCACGACTATTTCATTGAAGAGCGCTTCGAGGCGGGTATCGCACTGGAAGGCTGGGAAGTGAAGAGCCTGCGCGAGGGTCGTATAAACCTTACCGAGAGCTACGTTTTCGTCAAAGAGGGCGAGGCTTTTATATCAGGCCTGCACATTACGCCACTGAAAACCGCATCCACCCATATACACCCTGAACCCACCCGGGTTCGGAAACTGCTGCTCCACCGCCACGAAATCAACAAGCTGATCGGCCAGGTGGAGCGCAAGGGCTACACCCTGATCGCCACCGCGCTCTACTGGAAAAACGGCCGGGCGAAGCTCGAAGTGGGCCTGGGCAAGGGCAAGAAGCAGCACGACAAACGCGCCACCGACAAAGACCGCGACTGGCAGCGAGACAAGCAGCGCATCCTCAAAAAAGGCTGATCCAACACAACCCCCCTCTCCCACCGAACCTCACTACCGTCATCCCGGCCCATGCCGGGAACAAAATACCACCCCCCTCTACCATCGAATATCTCTACCGTCATCCCGGCGCATGCCGGGATCCAGATACCACTCCCCTCTCCCTTCGAGGGAGAGGGCTAGGGTGAAGGTGAATAACCCGTCATTCCGGCGAATGCCGGAATCCAGATACCACTCCCCTCTCCCTTGGAGGGAGAGGGCTAGGGTGAGGGTGAATAACCCGTCATTCCGGCAATGCCGGAATCCAGATACCACCCCCTCTCCCTTCGAGGGAGAGGGCTAGGGTGAGGGTGAATAACCCGTCATTCCGGCAATGCCGGAATCCAGATACCACTCCCCTCTCCCTTCGAGGGAGAGGGCTAGGGTGAGGGTGAATAAATAACCGTCATTCCGGCGAATGCCGGAATCCAGATACCACTCCCCTCTCCCTTCGAGGGAGATGGATAGGGTGAGGGTAAATAACCGTCATTCCGGCGAATGCCGGAATCCAGATACCACCAGATATAGCTCCATTACACAGACACTTACCATACAACGTAGGAGCGATTTCAATCGCGACCATCGGCCAAAGGCCGATTTCTACACCAAACCCCTGAAATAACCCCAAAACCCAATGACATTGAACTCCCCCCCATATAAAATGTCCTACTTACAACCTCCTGGGGGCGACTTGGCTTCGACGTGGGTAGCAAAACCTGAGGTGCATGCCGAGGATACAGATTCCCTCGTAAATCCATCTGTACCTAGATAGTTGCCAACGACGACAACTACGCACTCGCCGCTTAATAACCGGTAGAGGCCATCCGACTGGAGCCGTGCTTATGCGTCCAGCTTATCGGGTGTCATATCTCATAAGATCGCGATGAAGCAGGTTCGGGGCAGATTCGCTAAAACTTAACCGAAATCGCTGTTCTGAGTGCCCTGTCGGTCGGGTGTCAGGCAGTTAAACTTTAATAGACTCGACTAAGCATGTAGAGCCGATGGCGGAGTGCTTGCGGACGCGGGTTCGATTCCCGCCGCCTCCACCAAACAAAGCCCTTGTCCTGTTTCAGGCCAAGGGCTATTTTTTTGCGCGGGATAAGCATCCCCAGATAGAATCAGGTCTTTGATGTAGCGGCCAATATAAGGATCCATATGCGCCAGCATGGTTTGTCAGCCAGTACGAAAATACGTTTTTCACAGCTATGCATTACAACCCTCATCCTTGGGCTTCTCTCTGGCTGTTCCATATTCATACCCAAAGAGGCAGGCATCGGTGACAAGGTAAGCTGGAGTGATCTGCCAGGCTGGCAGGTTGACGATCTCTCGGCGGCCTGGCCCGCCCTGCTCTCCCAGTGCGTGAAGCTGGGGAAAAAAGAGCCCCGCTGGGAAGTGATCTGCAACGAAGCCAATCAAGTGAGTCGGCCAGGAGACAGCAAAGTGCGCGCTTTTTTGAAGGCACACTTCCAGCCCCACGAGATCATCGGAACCGATGGATCACCTGATGGACTGATAACCGGGTACTACGAACCAAAGCTCCATGGCAGTCTGAAGGCGGATGAGCGTTTCTCATTCCCCCTTTATGGACGCCCTGAGTCTCTGTTGATAGTTGACCTGGATGAGCAGTTCCCTGAGCTGAAGGGCAAACGGGTGCGGGGACGATTGGTTGGCAACCGGGTTGTGCCCTACTTCGACCGAACTGCCATTGATGGCAATGAACAGCCTCTACAGGGCACTGAAATACTCTGGGTCGACGATCCTCATGACTCTTTCTTTCTGCAGATCCAGGGTTCCGGGCGTGTGGAGCTGCCCGATGGTTCGACCGTGCAGGTGGGCTATGCGGATCAGAACGGCCATCAGTATGTCTCTATCGGCAAACGATTGATCGAGTGGGGTGAGCTTAGCAGGGAAGAAGTCAGCCTGTTCAGCATCCGCCAGTGGTTGCGGGAGCATCCTGAACGGGCAATGGAGTTGCTCAACGAAAATCCCAGTTATGTCTTCTTCATCCTGAAAGAGGATAACGGTGAAGGTCCCCGCGGTTCACTCAATGTCCCGTTGACTGCCGAGCGCAGTGCGGCGGTGGACCGCTCCCGGATTCCCCTGGGCACGCCCATCTGGCTCAGCACCACCCTGCCCCGGGATGACCCGGCCGTTGATCCAGAGCCTTATCAGCGTCTGCTCTTCGCCCAGGATACCGGTGGTGCGATCAATGGGCCTGTAAGAGCTGATGTGTTCTTTGGCAATGGTGAGCGAGCGGAGTTGCTTGCAGGCACCATGAAGCAACCAGGGAGGTTGTTTGCGTTGTTGCCTAAGGAGTAAGGGTGCTTTTCGCCCAGGGGACTGGGCTCCTACGGTGGGTACTTCAGGTGTTTTCGACCAGGGGACTGGGCTCCTACGGTGGGTATTTCAGGTGTCTTCGCCCAGGGGACTGGGCTCCTACGGTGGATATTTCAGGTGTTTTTGCCCAGGGGACTGGGCTCCTACGGTGGATGTTTCAGGTGCTTTTCGCCCAGGGGACTGGGCTCCTACGGTGGGTATTTCAGGTGTCTTCGCCTAGGGGGACTGGGCTCCTACGGTGGGTATTTCAGGTGTCTTCGCCCAGGGGACTGGGCTCCTACGGTGGATATTTCAGGTGTTTTCGCCCAGGGGACTGGGCTCCTACGGTGGGTATTTCAGGTGTTTTTGCCCAGGGGACTGGGCTTCTGCGGTGGATATTTCAGGTGTTTTTGCCCAGGGGACTGGGCTTCTGCGGTGGATATTTCAGGTGTTTTCGCCCAGGGGACTGGGCTTCTGCGGTGGATATTTCAGGTGTTTATCGTCCAGGGGACTGGGCTCCTACGGTGGATATGTCAGGTGTTTTTCGCCCAGGGGACTGGGCTCCTACGGTGGATATGTCAGGTGTTTTTCGCCCAGGGGACTGGGCTCCTACGGTGGATATTTCAGGTGCTTTTCGCCCAGGGGACTGGGCTCCTGCGGGTCGGTATTTCAAGACTCGCTCTGTTTCTGTTAACTTACGCCATGTTTATACACCGGCATTCGCCGGAGTGACGTTATTTATCTCTCTATCATGCAAGAATCACCCAAAGCCATTTTCTTCGATCTGTTTGCGACCCTTATCAGCGTATCCAAGGCTGCGGGCGCCCAGGGCCGCTACACTGCAGATATTCTCGGTATTGATCGGACGCGCTGGAATGCGGCCTGCTTCAGCGAGCATCACGACATCTGCCGCCCCACAAACCAGGTTGAGACTATCCGGAAGATGGCCCATAGCCTTGATCCGTCCATTCCGAAGTCACTTATCCACGAAGCAGCCGAGGAGCGGCAGTGGCGCTTCGATCATGCATTGATCAATATCGAGCAGGAGATGCTGGAGGTGCTGGAAAAACTGAGGTCTGCTGGCATCCGGCTGGGACTTATATCCAATGCTTCCACCGATGAGGTACGTGCCTGGCCGAACTCTCCCCTCGCCCCTCTGTTTGAGACTGCCCTGTTCAGTTGTGAGTGTGGATTGAAAAAACCTGAACCCGGCATCTACCGACTGGCCCTGGACAACCTGGCGATCAATGCTGATGAGGCGCTGTTCGTCGGTGACGGCAACAGCCGTGAGCATCTGGGTGCATCAGAGACAGGTATCAGGAGCCTGCTGGTAACCTATTTTCTGGAGAACTGCGGCGAGGATGATCTGCAGAGACGGGGGGCTGGTTCCTCGGGGACCATATCCCACATCCGGGAACTGATCGGATAGCGGTCTACTTGCGCACGGCCCAGAAAAGACCCCCGACACCCAGCAGAATGATCAGCATCATGATCACCGCACCGGCAATATTCAGTCCCTGGTTCACAAGGGCAGAGAGCGAGGCGTAGAGAAAAAAGATTACGGCCAGCGTAATACCCAGCGCGATGAGTAGTTTCTTCATATTGTTACCAAAACAGGCGTATGCGGATGAATAGTGAGGCGAAGTCTATCAAATTAAAGGCCTGGCCACACCCTTACCCGGTTCACAATACAGTTACCTGTTTGGGGTTATAATCCACCCTCTTCTGACCTGGAATCCGCACCTGAGAATCATGAAATTACCCGGTGAGCCCAAGCACTACCTGGTAGCCGCCCTGCTATGGATGGGCGTGATCACCCTGTTTTCCCATCAGCCGGGAAGCTCCATTCGCACTGTCACCTGGCTGAGCCCCCAAATGACCGACCTGCTCCATATTCCAAGCTACGCCATGCTGACCTTTTTGGTCTGGATGGGCACCAGGGGAAAATTCTCCGGTTTCGCCACAGCAGTAACCGGTGTTCTTCTGGGTATTCTCGCTTTTGCACTGCTTGATGAGTGGCACCAATCCTTTATACCAGGCCGCACCCAGTCGCTCTCTGATATAGTTAACGACCTGATTGGCGCGTCAGTCGCGCTGATGGCTATAAAACATTTCAACGTCAGAACCGCATAGATGGGGCAGACAGATTTAATACGGCATGGATAGCACACACATACTTGGCCTTGCCTTCCTGCAGGGCATCACCGAATTCCTGCCGATATCCAGTTCGGCCCACCTGATACTCGCCCCCAGGCTGCTGGGATTCGCGGACCAGGGACTGGCCTTCGACGTTGCGGTTCACCTGGGCTCCCTTCTCGCTGTAATAACCTATTTCCAGCGAGAGCTAAAACGGATGAGTTCCGATTTTATCCGCTCTCTCGGGAACAACGGCAAGGCGACTGAAAACTCCCGCATGGTATGGATGATCATCGTGGCGAGCCTGCCCATCATGCTGGCCGGTCTGCTGATGATCTCGCTGGTGCAGGGTGAGTTGCGCTCAATTGGCGTCATAGCGACCACGACCGTGCTCTTTGGTCTGCTTCTGCTATGGGCGGACATAAAAGGATCCAGGACGCGGAATGAATACAGCGTAAACCTGAAAGACGCCCTGATCATCGGCGGTATGCAGATTCTGTCGCTGATACCGGGTACATCCAGATCCGGCATCACCATCACAGCCGGCATGATGCTCGGCATGACCCGCCAGGGTGCATCACGTTTCTCATTTCTTCTATCTATTCCCACCATACTCATGTCAGGCAGCATGGTGAGCCTCAAACTGCTCCAGAGCCCGCTCCAGGTCGACTGGTATGCACTGCTGCTGGGGGCCGTGCTCTCCTTTGCCGCCGCCTATCTCTGCATCCATTTCTTTTTGCGCCTGATTCAACGCTACAGCATGACGCCATTTGTCATCTATCGTCTTTTTCTGGGTGGCATATTGTTTGGGTTAATCATCTAACATTGAGGGGCAGTGAGCTGCACAATGATTGTATACGGTGGCGAAGCTCTCTCTAGATACGGATTCGGCGAAGACCACCCCTTTGGTTCTGACCGGTTCCAGGTCTTCTGGGATGCATATCTCGACAGGGGAATCGACAAGTCAACAATCCAAGCTGAGCCTGTACCCGGCAGCAAGGCTGATGCGCTGCTGTTCCACACCCTGGAATATGTCGAGCATGTCGAGGAGCTATCCGTTCTTGGCCAGGGAATGCTGGATGCGGATACCCCGGTGTTCCCCGGGGTGTATGAAGCTGCCCTGACCGTGGTCGGCACTGTCCTCGATGCAACAGACAGAATAGTCAAAGGAGATACCCGGCAGGCCTTTATACCCATTGCGGGGCTGCATCACGCCAAGCGCGACGGGTCTGCCGGTTTCTGTGTTTTCAACGACTGTGGAATTGCCATAGAGGCGCTACGGGCCCGTCACGGCATCAGGCGCATCGCATATGTCGATATCGATGCCCATCACGGTGACGGGGTGTTCTACGCGTTTGAAGACGATTCTGAACTGATCATTGCAGATCTGCATGAGGACGGGCGTTTTCTCTACCCGGGAACCGGTCATGCATCTGAGACCGGCAAAGGTATAGCTGCGGGAACCAAGCTGAATGTTCCCCTGCCACCGGGAGCAACAGATGAGCTGTTCTTCAAGGTCTGGCCTTCTGTTCTCGACTTCCTTGAACGCCACCGCCCGGAGTTCATCATTCTTCAGTGCGGTGCTGACAGTATTGCAGGGGACCCTATCACACACCTCTCTTTGAGCCCTGACGCCCACCGGCACGCAGCATCAACCTTAAAAATATTGGCAGTGAAGCTGTGCAACGGAAAGCTCCTGGCTCTTGGGGGCGGAGGTTATAACAGGGAGAACCTGGCCACGACCTGGAACGCGGTGATCCAAGGGCTTGCCGGGTGAACAGGACTACTTGATAAAGCGTTCCCTCAGCCAGGCCTTGAACTCATCACCCAGGTGGTGGTGGTTGAGCGCATAATCAACGGTCGCCTTGAGGTAACCCAGCTTGTTACCACAATCGTATCGCTCACCCTCAAAGGCATAGGCCATCACCTTCTCTTCCTGCATCAGGCGGGCGATGCCGTCGGTCAGCTGAATCTCATCACCGGCACCCTTTCCTGTCTGGGCCAGCTGGTTGAAGATTTCAGAGGTCAGGATATAACGGCCGACAACACCCCGGTTGGATGGTGCATCTTTTGGATCTGGCTTTTCGACGATACCCTTCACCTCAACCAGTTCACCGTCTTCGTCCGTATCCACGATACCGTAGCTGCCCGTATCCTGGGGATCTACCATCTCGGTTCCAAGGATACTGCAACCCGTGGTCGCATAGGCCCCGACCATCTGGCTGAGGCAGCCCCGGTCGCCATCGTCGATAAGGTCATCGGCCAATACCACGGCAAAAGGCTCGTTGCCGACTACGGGTTCAGCGCAGAGCACTGCATGGCCCAATCCCAGGGGCATGGCCTGGCGGATGAAAATACATGAGACATGGGGAGGTACGATATTGCGTACGATCTCCAGCATTTTATCTTTGCCGCGGCTTTCGAGCTCCTGCTCCAGCTCATAGGCCGTGTCGAAGTGGTTGGTGATGGAGCTCTTGTTTCGGCCCATGATGAACACCATGACCTCGATACCTGCCTGAACCGCCTCTTCAACCGCATACTGGATCAGCGGCTTATCCACCACGGGCAGCATCTCCTTGGGGCTTGCCTTGGTGGCAGGAAGAAACCGGGTTCCCAGACCCGCTACGGGAAAAACTGCCTTTTTTACTGTTTTAGTCATCTGCTCGTCCGAATTGTCCAAATCTGATGAGTTCCACTCTCTATCCTATCCGGCGATGAGTAAATACGGCAAATGTCGTATATCCCGCCGGGAAACGGGTTCGCCGTTTAAAAACTATCCATTCTAGCGACTGTACATCTTCACCATTTTACTGACCCGCTCTGCCAGGTCATCATCCACCATGCTCCAATCGAAACGCCACTCCCAGTTGCCCTCGGTTGTGCCCGGAAGGTTCATGCGGTGCCGCCCACCAAGGCTGAGCAGGTCCTGCATCGGGATCACTGCCAGGTTGGACCTGGATGCCAAAGCCGACCTGATCATCGGCCAGGGCATGGTCTCCCATGAGAAACCCAGAAACTCATCCACATACTGGCGCATCTCGGCGTCCTGGCTGTTATACCAGCCCAGCGTTGTATCATTGTCGTGGGTACCGGTATAAACAACCGAATCGGTCTCATGCCGGAATGGGAGATAGGGATTGTTGGAATCACCCGAGAAGGCGAACTGCAGAATTTTCATACCAGGCAGTCCGAACTTTTTGCGCAGGGCATCGACTTCAGGGGTGATGATACCCAGGTCCTCTGCCACCAGTGGCAGTGGATCGTAGATGTCATGCAGCTTTTCGAAAAGCTCGTCACCCGGCGCTTTCACCCACTGGCCGTTGATCGCAAACTCTTCATGGGCCGGAATCTCCCAATAGGCTTCAAACCCCCGAAAGTGATCGATGCGTACAACATCGAACAGGTGCAGCTGGGTCTTCATCCGGTCGATCCAGAATGAGTAGCCGTCCTGGCTCATACTCTCCCAGTTGTAGAGGGGGTTGCCCCAGCGCTGGCCGGTTTCAGAGAAATAGTCGGGTGGAACACCCGCCACCACCGTAGGGTGTCCTGTCTCGTCCAACAGAAACATGTCCCGGTGGGCCCACACCTCTGCACTGTCATGGGCGACAAAAATCGGCATGTCGCCAAACAGCTTTATACCTCTTTCATTGGCGTATGCCTTGATGGCAAACCACTGACTGCAGAAGAGATACTGTTCGAAACGGGTGAAATCAATCCGCTTGGCATAGTGCTCACGGGCTTTTTCCAGAGCCTCAGGCTGGCGGTCGCGCAACTCGGCGGGCCAATCCCACCAGCAGCTGTAATCAAACGCCTCGTGCAGGGCACGGTATAGGGCATAGTCTTCCAGCCAATAGCCGTGCTCTTGCAGAAAGTGTGAGAATGCTGCCCTCTGCTCATCATTTGCACCGGCTTCAAAACCTGTCCACGCCAGTTCGAGGGCGTGTTGCTTGTCCTGGTCTGAAAAATCACCCTGTTCAAGCAGTGCTGGGTTCAACCAGCCTGCATCAACCAGTGGTTCGATAGCGATCAGGCGTGGATTGCCTGCGTGCATTGAGCTTGACTGGTATGGGGAGCCGTCAGACTGGGTGGGACCGATGGGCAGCATTTGCCATATCCCGATTCCGCTGCCGCTTAGAAAATCAACAAAATGGAAAGCCTCCGGACCCAGATCGCCAGTTACACCACGTCCAGGTAAGGAGGTCACATGCAGCAGGACACCTGCCTGTCGTTGCTGCAGACTTGAGGCGTAAACGTCTGATGTCATTCCCTGTTCCTATTTCTTACTCGAGATATTCAAGCGTTCTGCCTCATAACGCCACCCAGAGAAGGATCACCACTTCCCTTGGCAAAAACGTGTTGCAGATACTCAGGTGGTTCTTCGCCAAGCAGGTCGTAGAGATGGGTCAACTGCTTTCGGAAAAGGCTTTCGAAATCACTGACCGTATCGCCGGGGTTGTAGTCGCCAAACCACCAGAACCAGTCCGAGCCCTCGCAGGTCGCCATCTGCAGTTCTGCTGCTTCTCTCTGCTTATCACTGAGTTGCCCGTTCTCCATGGCCCGGTCGAAAGCCTGCTTTGCATCCACGAGCATTTCCCAGCCCCGGTTCTTGTCCGGGTCACCGATCCAGGTTGAAAAGGTGCCGTATACCCAGCTGCCGGCAACAACGTTTTCGAGCTTATCAGACTGCTTTCTGCGCTTTGAGAGGTAGTTGCTGAAGGTGGTCAATGCCAGGCGTGGATGCTCCGACAGCGCTTTATAGAGTGCGCTCAGAAAGAAGCAGCCGTTTCGTGGATAGTGTTCCCAGGCGTTCTCTCCATCCATGATGATGGAGACCACATTATCGCTCTTGCCTTCTGTGGCATCGGCAATGTTTTCAAGGTGTTGTATCAGGTTGTTAACCGCGTCATCAGCGTGCCAGTCGGCATAGGTGAATCCGATCAGGTCGGAGAGCCCGTCATCGCGGAAGAAGCAGTTGATACCCTTGTTCCCTGGACGATAGGGTTTGTGCACCCAGTTGGATTCCAGTTCACCGTCACTGCTGGCGATCAGGCTGTTATGCAGCACCTGTTGTCCTGTGGCAGCCCAGCGGAAACCCTCTTCATCGAGCAGGTCCAAGGTCTGGTTGCTGACCGCACCTTCAGATGGCCAACACCCCACAGGCTCAAAGCCGAAGTGCTTGCTGAAGACTTCTATACCCTTGCGAATATGCCAGCGGGCACGCTCTTCACCACCCGGATAACCGTCCACCTTGGGCAGGGCTGCATCAGGCATCGCCTCACGGGTTGAATTGATATCCAGAAGCAGTGGAACAATCGGATGTGCGTAGGGGGTAACCGAGAGTTCGACCCTGCCCTGCTCCGCCAGCCTGCGGTAGCGTGGAATGATGCTTTTCATCAGGTCCAGAACCACCTGGACCAGGCTGCGTCTGTCATCGCAGCTGAAGCCATGGCGCTTCTTCTCTAGGGATTTAACCCGCAGATCGTTGATCCGGGCATGCTCTCCCATCCAGGCCAGGTGGTACCAGACCAGCAGATCGACCAGGTACTGGTCGTTGAGATACACGGAGTTCTCTTTGTGCTCGTCGATCCAGCCGGCAATGTCCACCAGTCGACGGAAAGTGCGAAACCGGTTGATCAGTTGCTTTTCGTTGGCCTTGAGGCAGGCGCGAACGATTTCCCGTCGGGAATCCTGGTCCAAAGGCAGTCCTGGACCAGCCAGGGCGGCAAGCACAGGGTCCTTGATCATGAGCCCCTTATCCAGCCAGTCGGTAATCTGCTGGACGTAATCCTCTATCTGCTCAAGCAGAACCGGGGCGAAGTTGACCACGGCACGCGCTTCAGGATTGTTCTCCAGGTGCGCCACCATGTCGACGTAATCTTTTATGCCATGAAGGTAGACCCATGGCAGCTGAAAATCGCTTTGATCCGGTCCCCGGTAATCGGGCTGGTGCATGTGCCAGCACAGCACTACCTTGAGACGACTCTTAACGGACATAGTGCAACACCTGTCCCAGCATTTCCGGGGTCACCAGTACCACGCCACCTTCAGAAAGCAGAAAACGCTTGGCATCGGCTTCGGGGTCTTCACCGATAACCGTACCCTCGGGTATTTCGCAACCACGGTCGATAACCGCCTTGGTGATTCGGCAGTTACGCCCGATTTCAACTCCCGGCAGGATGACCGAGTCATTCACTTCCGAGTAGGAGTTGATCCGTACATTGGAGAAAAGAAGCGAGTTTCTTACCACCGAACCAGAAATGATGCAGCCACCGGACACCATGGAGTCCACGGCCATTCCCCGGCGGTCATCGTCATCGAAAATAAACTTTGCCGGCGGCAACTGCTCCTGGTAGGTCCAAATAGGCCAGCTTTCATCGTACAGGTTGAGTTCCGGCGTCACACCGATCAGCTCAAGATTGGCAGCCCAGAAGGCATCCACGGTTCCCACGTCACGCCAGTAGGCCTGTTTGCCACTCCTGGGATCCTGGAATGAGTAGGCCATGACCTTGTACTTATCAATAACCTTCGGAATTATGTCCTTGCCGAAATCGTGACTCGAGTTGGGAGTATCTGCATCCTTGATAAGCTGCTCGAAGAGGAATGCGGTATTGAAGACATATATTCCCATGGAAGCCAGGGCGATACTGTCGCTACCGGGCATTGGCTGGGGATTCTCCGGCTTCTCGGCAAACTCGATCACCCGGGCATCCTCGTCCACCGACATCACGCCAAACTCCTTGGCCTTGTCCAGATCCACCTCAATACAGCCCACTGTCATGTCAGCGCCGCTCTCAACGTGATGAGCGATCATGGTGCCGTAGTCCATGCGGTAGATATGGTCTCCCGCCAACACCAGGATGTAATCAGACTGGTGGTTGCGGATGATATCCAGGTTCTGGTAGACCGCGTCTGCGGTCCCCGTATACCAGGTGTTCTCAATGCGCTGCTGGGCAGGCAGAATCTCAACGAATTCACCGAATTCACCCCGCAGGAAGCTCCATCCGCGCTGCAGGTGAAGAATGAGGGTGTGCGCCTTGTACTGGGTCAGAACGCCGACCTGGCGAATCCCCGAGTTAATACAGTTTGAAAGAGGAAAATCAATGATTCTGAATTTTCCGCCAAAAGGCACCGCGGGTTTTGAGCGCCACTTGGTCAGATGTTTAAGCCGTGATCCTCGCCCCCCCGCAAGTATCAACGCCAAAGTCTTCTTGGTTAACCGGCTGACAAACCGAGGGTCTTGACCTGCACTCATATGACACTCCTCCAATACAACTGTCATCAACTCATCACTGAGCGTGTATCATGATATGCTAACACGCATACCCGGTGATAAGGGATACCTGATCACTGTTGCTAGTATAAAAGTTCTTTCTTACAGAACGCTGAAGGCAGTATGGACAGTTCAAAACTCGAAGAACCTCTCAAGCGCCTGGCAGATGCCAGACACCATGATCCTTTTGAAGTCCTGGGCAGGCATATCCATGGAGACCACGTCATTGTGCGTGCCTATCTGCCCCAGGCTGAGCAGGCCAGGATCGTAGGTCCCAATCTGCCCTTGGAACGCATCGAGGGCACGGACTTTTTCGAGTGCTTCGGCACACAAGAGCAGATCCCGGAACGCTACCAGATAGCCTGGACCGACAGCTGCGGCCGGGGCTCGGCTCGTTACGACCCCTACTGCTTCCCACCCCAGCTTGACGAGTTCGACATCCATCTCTTTG
The DNA here is from genome assembly GCA_965224515.1 of Sedimenticolaceae bacterium. Taxonomy (GTDB): domain Bacteria; phylum Pseudomonadota; class Gammaproteobacteria; order Chromatiales; family Chromatiaceae; genus Sedimenticola_A. The sequence continues at coordinate 3,000,298 of OZ245051.1, read as the reverse complement.
GTGAGGGACGGCACTGGCACGCGTACAATTTTCTTGGCGCTCACCCGCGGACCATTGATGGTGTTGAGGGAATTCAGTTCGGTGTATGGGCGCCAAATGCTGACCGAATCAGCGTCGTGGGTGACTTCAACGGCTGGGATGGCCGCGTCCACCCAATGCGCTCCAGGGGCGGCTCAGGTATCTGGGAGCTGTTTCTCCCAGGCGTCGAGGTAGGCAGCTTCTACCGATTCGAAATCCGCTCCCGCAGTGGCGATGTACTGATCAAGAACGACCCATACGGCAACCAGTTCCAGATGCGCCCTGAAAACGCCGGCGTCATCACTGCAGAGACCCGTCACGAATGGAACGACAGCCAGTGGATGGAGCAACGTACAAACGCCAACTGGCAGCACGAACCGATTTCCATCTACGAGGTTCACCTGGGCTCATGGCAGCGTGACGGTGAAGGCAACTTTCTCAACTACCGCGAACTGGCCCACAGACTGGGCGGATATATCAGCGAACTGGGCTTCACCCATATTGAACTGCTGCCAATCACCGAGCACCCTTTCGATGGCTCTTGGGGTTACCAGACCACCGGTTATTTCGCCCCCACCAGCCGCTTCGGCACGCCAGATGATTTCCGCTTTTTCGTGGACCACCTGCACCAGCTGGGCATAGGTGTCATCCTGGACTGGGTGCCAGCCCACTTTCCAAAGGATGATCACGCTCTCAGCCAGTTTGACGGCACCGCCCTCTATGAGCATGAAGACCCAAGACGTGGCGAGCACCGCGACTGGGGCACCCTGATATTCAACTACGGCCGCGCCGAGGTTCAGAATTTCCTTCTTGCCAGTGCCGTCTACTGGCTGGAGGAGTTCCATCTCGACGGCTTGAGGGTCGATGCTGTCGCCTCCATGCTCTACCTGGATTATTCACGGGAAGCTGATGACTGGATTCCCAATGAATACGGTGGACGCGAGAATCTCGAGGCGGTGGATTTCCTGCGCCACCTCAACGAGGTTACTCACGAGCAGTTCCCCGGCACCCTGATGATGGCCGAAGAGTCAACAGCATGGCCCCAGGTATCGCGCCCGACATGGCTCGGTGGCCTTGGCTTCAGCATGAAGTGGAACATGGGATGGATGCACGACACCCTCTCTTACATGGAGAAAGACCCTATCCATCGCCACTACCACCACGATCAGCTCACTTTTGGCCTGCTCTATGCCTTCACCGAGAACTTTGTTCTGCCCTTCTCCCACGACGAAGTGGTGCATGGAAAGGGTTCCCTGCTCGACAAAATGGCCGGTGACGACTGGCAGCGCTTCGCCTCGCTGCGCCTGCTCTACAGCCTCATGCTCACCTATCCCGGCAAGAAACTGCTGTTCATGGGAAATGAGTTTGCCCAGGGCCGTGAATGGAATGAGAACGCGGAACTCGACTGGTACCTCATGGAACGCCCGCAACACGGTGGAATGCGGGCGCTTGTAAGCGAATTGAACCGGATTTACAAAGAGATACCTGCTCTGTACGAGGTGGAGTTCACTGACAACGGCTTCGAATGGATCGACTGCCACGATGCCAGCCAGTCAATACTCAGCTATCAGCGCAAAGCCAGAGACGGCAGCTTCGTTGTTGTGATTCTCAACTTCACACCGATTCCACGGGAAAACTACCGTATAGGAGTGCCTGCCGAGGGTAGTTACCGGGAAGTTTTCAATTCGGATTCCAGTTATTACGGTGGCAGTAACCTTGGTAATTCCGGGCTTGTGCAGAGCGAGCCTCAAACCTGGATGGGGCTTCCCCAGTCGATTAAACTCACTCTACCGCCACTTGGAGCCCTGGTGCTGCAGAGGAATTAACGATTTAGATAATTCAACCGTAAATGGTCACTACACCCAGGCAACCGTTCACGGCTCTTCACAGCTGATTACCCGGCCTGTTCCAGCAACTTCAGCAGTGGTGTGACATTATAGCTGTCAATCAGCCGGCTCATTGCTGCGGCAAGGGATGCATCCAACTTTTCAACCTCGCCGACCAAAGACGTCAGACGCTCTATATCCAGTTCAATTGCCGCATTCCTGATCTCTTCCCGAAGTTGCCCCGGCAATGCGGCTATGGCTTCCGGTGTAATTTGTGTTTCAACCACCTCTTCTACCTGGGAGGAATAGTCAAAATTCAGCCCCAGCTGGGTATTGATACAATGATAGATCTGAGCGGAACGATAGGGCTTGGATATTACATCCTGCATGCCAACCGCCAACATCTCATGGCGCTGTTCCGGCATTGAAGCCGCGGTAACAGCGACGATTTTCACCACATCATCCCCCGCCATGCTGCGTAACTTGCTCGTGGTCTCCATACCATCAAGTACAGGCATACGCATATCCATAAGGATAAGATGAGGCTTCCACTCCTTAAACACCTGGATTGCCTCGTAACCATCCTTTGCCTCACGCACTTCACAGTCCATCCGCTCAACTATCTTTCTCAACAGCAGGCGGCTTGCATACTGATCCTCAGCAATCAGAATCCGGCAACCAGCGAATTCGCCAGCTTCCCTGGCAGCGCCCATGTATTCCATATCAGTAGCCTGAATAGCTTCCTGTTCCGACTCAAGCTCCAGCGTCACCCTGAACAAGGCGCCCTCTCCAGGTGTACTTTCAACCTCGATGGTGCCACCCATCATCTCGATAAACTGGCGTGAAATGCTTAATCCAAGTCCTGTTCCCCAAACACCTTTCTGCTCGGCAGGCTCACCCACCTGCACAAAGGGATCGAATATCCGTTGCTGATCCTCTGCAACGATACCTGAACCTGTATCCTTTACCTCAATCCAAAGCCGGGCACGATCAGAATTTTCAACAGGCATTGTTTCGAAAGAGATCGTCACACCTCCCCTGGCGGTAAACTTGAACGCGTTGCCGATAATATTTTTAAGCACGTGTCGCAGTTTAGAGGGATCGACCATCAGCACCCTGCAAGAGCCAAGCCTCTTTTCGAGTTTGAACTGCAGGCCTTTGCTCTCTGCAATCCCGTGAAAATTGAGTATCAACTGCTCTGAGAAATCATCTATGTCAACCGGCTCGGGATTCAAGCCAAGCTGACCTGTATCTATTCGCGCCATATCCAGTACATCGGTAATCAGATCAAGCAGGCCCCGCCCACTATCACTGATAATCCCGAGGTTTTCCCGCTGCTCCCTGGTGATATCTACGGAAGAGGCCATCAATTCCGAAAAGCCCAAGATCGCATTTAACGGGGTGCGCAGTTCATGACTCATATTGGCAAGAAAAGTACTCTTTGCCTTATTGGCTGCTTCGGCCTGAACCAGCGCACCTTTCAATGCCTGCTCTCTGGCGCTGATTTCACCCAGGTAATATTCCACGGCCTTGGCCATCTCTGTGATTTCATCACTACCCCTGACTTCAACAGGAATCTGCCTGCCTTCAGCATTTGCTTCCATGACATGCTGCAGTTCAAACAACCGGCCGAGAATCGACCGCCGAACAAAAAGATAGATAAAAATCAGTGCAAAGACAGTAACCAGGGGAATCAGCAACAGAAGTCGCGATAGGGTTGTGATTTGGGCATGAATTCTCTGCCCCTCTACCAGGGTAGCCTCTTTAATATCGAAAACGATACTGTTGATATTGCTCACCATGGCATCAAACAGAAACCTGCTACGAAGGAGGTTTGTCTCGATCTGGTGCTGCAGCTCCAAACTCTGAGCCTTCAGGTCATAGATATTATCCTCCCCCACTCCATATGCCGTCAGTTCAGACAGGGCGGATATGAAGAGGAGCCGGTGTTCAGGGGCCACATTGTCCTTAGCGTCCTCAAGCTGGGCAATGAGAGCGCTGAGCTCACCCTTGGCATCATGCAGCTTATTACCCGAATCTATCAGGTGCTGCCTGAAAATATGAATCACCAGATGATCCAGCATGCTTTCGATCCGCAACTGTTGATCATCTTCCACAAGAAGCAGGTGGGTCTCCTCTTCCAGTTCACTCAGGCGTCTCAGTATTCTGTCAATCTCCTGTTCAACAGCAAAATGTCTGTCTGCAAGGCCTGCGAACTCTTTGGTGTTCTCAATGATCGAATCGTACTGACGGCTGATCTGACCAGCCTTTTCCGGCCCTGCACCAGTCATGCTGAGAACTTCCAGTATGGTGTCGCTTCGATCTACTGACTGTTCAAGGCGTTTCAGGATGCTGGCCCGAATGAAGCGGTTCTTCGCCTGCAGAATGTCTGGGGCAAGCGCAATGAGACGATCCGTCTCATGCATCAATTCAGTGACAAGACTCAAGGCCGGTATGTGCTGCTCGGACAGATAGAGATAACGTTTCTCAAAACGGTCGAACTGCAACAAAATAAAGACGATAACCAGCGCGCTGGCCAATGCGGCAACCAGCAGGGATGCAACGATTTTCCCAGTAATACCCATACTTGGCAGATACTTATAAGCAGGGCCTTTCATCTCGCACCACCACCGTTTGCCCAGTAGACCCTGTCAAGTGGTGACAGTACTCCCCAGATGTTGTCATCGACCCCCCTAAGGTCAGGATGATGAACCGTTCGGTAAGGCAGTAAAACCAGCGGATAGAGAGGCAGGTCTTCCAGAACAAGACGCTGAAACTCAGCGTAATATGCCCTGCGTTTCTCCGGTTCAGGTTCTCTCCCTGCCAGGGCCATAAGCTCATCTATCCTGGGATTGCTGTACTGCTGGGTATTGGACCACATCACCCCCTTGCGAATGTTCTTACTGTCGTAGGTACGATGAACGCCGATAAGGGGATCGCCCCAATTGAATACATGATCAATGGTTGCCTGAAAATCCCAGCTGGAAATTCTTCCCTTCCAAGCCGGTTGATCTTTATGGTTTCTGATCCTGATCTCGACACCGATTGTCTGTGCAAATTCATGCCTCAGATAATCGAGCAGGCTGTAACTGTCTACAGAGGTGGTAGGGATGCCATCCACCGTCAGTGTAAAACGCCTTCCATCCTCCCCACGTGGATAACCTGCTGCATCCAGAAGGGTGTTGGCTTTGGCGATATCATATGGGTAACCTGGTACATCTTTACTGTAAAAGGGGCTGTCCGGCGTTATCGGACCGGTTGCTTCACGCGCCCGTCCACCGTAAAAAATATCGACCACCCATTCTCTGTCAATGGCATGCGCCAGTGCCCGGCGCACACGAACATCATCAAGGGGCTTGCTGGAGAGATTAAAGGCCAGCCACTGTAGTGGCCCTATAGCCTGATAACCCTTGTCAGTAATTACCATGCCGGCATCTACTATCTTCCGCTCCTGTTCCTCGTTCGGCATGACAAAGCTCTGCATATGGACCTTGCCGTGACGCATTTCCAGAAATAATGTCCCCTTTCCCTCTTTGCCCGTAATGAAAGTGATCCTGTCCAGATATGGGCGGCCCTGAAGAAAGAAATTATCAAAACGTACCAATTCAATACGTTTTCCAGCAATGTAGCTCTTCAACCTGTATGGTCCTGATCCGACTGGCATCGTATTGGCCGGATGAGTACGAATATCCTGTCCGTCACCATAAACATGCCGAGGCAGTATCGGCAAAAAATAGGGCGACATGGTAAGCAGCAGCGCCGGATGGGGGTGAGAGAGCTGAATAATTGCGGTATGCGGATCGGGCGTATCCACTCTCTCCACTGCAGCGAACATGCTGCTGAAGGGGTGATGATCCTTAACGAGCATCAGAGAGAAAGCGACATCTTCCGAAGTGATGGGCGCACCGTCATGAAAGGTTGCGTCTTTAACCAGATGAAGTGTCAGTGACAGGTCGTCGTCGGAGAACTCCCACTTCTCTGCCAGGTAGGGTTGGGGCTTCCAGTTCTCATCAAAACGCAAAGGACTGGCGAAAAGCTGGGCCCCGGGTATTCCGATTGCGGTACCTGACGCGATAGCGGCATTAAGGTGACTGGGAGTTACCGGAAGAGCAAAGACCAGTTCGCCTCCTGACCTTGGCGCTCCCTCCTCTGACCCAGCGAAAGAAACAGCGAGAAATAAAAGACTGAGAACAGTTGAAGCTACACCTGGCACCCATTTAAAACAAAAAAACAGACCCGGCTTCATGTTGCACTCCAGGACTTTTCAGCCCGATGACTGAACCAGCAGTTTTTTAAATCAACCTACCCATCTATATAGTTCAGTATCCATCAAAAACCACCTGTTTATTTACCGGATACTGCTTCCGATACAAGATCCGCATCTTCCATTGCCTTGAGCACTGCACTCATGTTCAGCCTGTCAACCTCGCCTCGAATGGACCGGGCGAGTTCAGCATCCCGGGGCTCAATCTCCACGGTTAACTGACGTATCTGGTCGATATCCAACGTGATGACGGCTTCACGCAGTGCATCACGCTGATTCATCGGCAGACGCGCGATTGACCCGGGATCGATCTTTGCAATCGAGGACACGTTATGCAGAGCCTCTCTTTCGTAGAGATAGGTGAGACCCAAATGCTTTGCAAGGCAATGAAAAACCTCATCCGGCTGAAATGGCTTATGTATGAAATCGTCGTGTCCTGAATTGACGATCTCCTGGTGAAAAACAGATGCGGTGAGGGCAATGATTTTTACTGCATCACCACCGGCCAATTGCCTGATCTGAAGTGTGGCTTCTGCACCATCCATAACCGGCATACGACGGTCCATCCAGATTAGATCCGGCATATGCTCCATGCAGATATCCACAGCTTCACTACCATCTTCAGCCTCACTGATCTCCACGCCTAGTGGGGAAAGCATCTGGCGAAGCAGGCTTCTGTTATCAGGCTGGTCATCAACTATCAACAGGTGAACCGGGGCATGGCTTGGCGACAACCCTGCTACCCTTCCCTGTTGCAACAGGGGAGAATCAACAGACGCCTCAGCAATTTCCACCGGTATGGTGACGCGGAACACCGAACCTTTGCCTGGTTCGCTGTCAACACGGATGGACCCTTGCAGCATATCAATATAGTGCCGGGTTATTGCCAGCCCCAATCCTGGCCCCTGGTTTACCGCCTCTTCCCCCGCCTGGGTGAAGAAATTAAAAATCCGGTTCAGATCATCTCTTGCAATTCCAATACCCGTGTCTGTGATAGTACAACAGAGATGCACCTTCTTTGCCTGCAACTGTTCGGCATCAATGAAGAGCGCAATCCGGCCCTCCCGGGTGAACTTGATCGCATTGCTCAACAGGTGGCCTAGTATTTTCTGAAACTTGACTCCATCGCTGCATACCATTTCCGGAACAGAATCGCTGGCTGTCAGAATCAGTTCCACCTGGTCAGATTCGAGCTGTTCCCTGCCGGCATCAACAAGCTCTTCTGCCACTTCATAAGGTGAAAAACAGATCTCATCGACTTCGCTGCGACCGGATTCAATCCCGGCCATCTCCAGAATTTCATTGAGCAGTTCCAGCAGATGCTGACCATTTCGCAGAATAATCTGCAGGGACTCTCTCGTTCCATCCTTCAGGTCGGGATCCCGTTCAAGCAACTGGGAAAATCCCAGTATTGCATTGAGGGGTGTGCGCAACTCATGGCTCATATTGTCTAGAAATGCGCTTTTTGCACGGCTGGAGGCTACAGCCAGATCACGGGTCTCCTCCAACTCCACCGTGCGTGCACGTACCCGCTCCTCCAGCCCCTTGTTGAGTCGCCACACCTCCTGCTCCGCCTGTTTGCGAACCCCAACCTCTTTATGCAGTGCCTGCATTGAGTTAATCAGCCGCTGACTCATGGTGTTGAAGGCGACAGCCAGTTCATCAATTTCGTCTGACACCCTGGCGTCCCGTTCAAGATTCAACGGCACATAACTCTTCTCAGCAGAGAAACTGCGTACATGAGCCGCCATCGCCTCCAGCGGTTTTCCGATGAGCCGGTAAACAAGAAAATAAACAAGCAGGGATATACCGCCTATAACGAGGGCATATATGACGAGGAACACCAATGCGTCGTAGAGCAGTTGCTCATAGATGCCTGACAGTGATGCGGTTACCGTCAATTCCCCAATGTTCAGATCCTGACCACGGAACCAGTGATTGAGTTTATAGCGTCGGCTTATCGTTGACTTATCCCCAGCCTTCCCGGAACTTACCAGCACCTCGCCTCTCTCATCAGTCACCGTCAACTGGCTGATGTTCTTAACCGTAGCCAGGCTGTCGGTATGTACCTGCAAGCGCCCAAGATCGACCAGCCACACGTTCTTTGTAATGGCACCCAGGTGCTGCTGCTCGATCTCATCAAAACGCGCTTCAATGATCGCCATTTCCACCTGGTACTCGTTATATACCTGGAAGATCGTGGCCAACAGCGTAATGCTAATGCTGATTCCCAGGATGGCCCGGCTAAGCCGTTGTCCCAGCCTGACATGAGAGCCACTGTTCGCCGCCATGCCTGAAGCGTGCGTCTGTGAGGTATGCAAACTGTCCTTTGCCATGACTGAGACCAACTCTCTACATTGCGGGAGTCAACGGTGTGAGCGTACGTGCAACTATCGCCTGGTAACTACCGTCCTGTTTCATCCTGGCCAGTTCCGCTGACAGGCTCTCCACCAGGTGGGCATGTCTGCGGTGCAGGTAGATATACATGGCGCGCTGTGCCAGGGGTGGTTCATGAGTCAGCACATCCATGCCCATATGCCCGGCCCGCCACAGCCCCTGCCAGCGCTCATAGAGTATGACGTCCACCCGGCCTTTTTGTAAAAGTGTGAAAAGCTGCCCAGGGTCTACTGCCTTTTCAGCCTGTGTGCCTGGGGGGAGTTGTCGTTCAAAAATCTGCCAACCGAGAATATAGCCTGTGAGATAGGATGAAAGGTCGGCCCATGACTCTATCTTGTAATCGTAGCGCAGGGTGTATGCCACAAAATCATTGTCGATCAGCTTTTCAGGCACCATTACGAGATTGGGGTATTTTTTCTCAATGCCCTTGATACGCATAGCGGCACCGGCATCAATTCCATTATTTGCATTGGCAAGCGCTCGTGCCGAGGCATCGTAAACCGTGACCTCCGCCTTTTCCCCGATACGCCTGAACAGTTCACCTATCACCTGGTCCAGGAATCCCTGTCCCTCCTCGGTGGTGTAGGGATTTCGGGTGCCGGTGTTGAGAGTCAGTGTTTCACCGGCGGTCAGTTCGGAAACCGGCATGCCGAAGATGAGAGAGATGACCAAGGCAGTTTTAATCCAATTCATATCACATACACCGTTTCAAATATTCTCATGGATATGAGAGATACCATTTAATTACTAAGTATCGCTCAAAACTGGATTTTTGCAGGGAGCTTCTGAAAAAACCGCCTTTCGGCGGTTTTTTCAACCCGGCACATAGCCCGGTTACTTATCTGTTGAGCTGTCGACCGGAACCTGGGCCGCAAGATAGGGCGTGTAATAGGGATAAACGTTGTAATAGCTGTATGCGGGATAGTATCCATAGTAGGGATAGTGACCATACCAGGGATTGTAGAGGCCCCGCCCCCAGCCTCCGCCGCCGAATCCGAATGAGAATCCGATACCTCCCCAGCCATCACCCCAGCCCCACCAGGCGTCAGCATTGGATACAGGCAGAGCAACCAGGCCTGCCACTGTCAGTGCAGTAAGAAGTTTGCGCGCAGTTCTCATGAGACACCTCCTGCTTAATAAAATACTGCCTCATACTTAACGCTAGTCGTTTGACTGCCACCCTGTGTTGAGTCAGATCAATTACATTAGACTATCCTAATATTCTTTTTTTATAACTGTTCTGCGCTAACTAATTACGCACTGCAACAAATCACTCCCCTGATTGTGGGGGCTTCAACGGGTCTGCACCAATCGTCCCGACAAGACCTTTCAGGTACTCTGCACTGCGTACCATCTCAAGGCGGGACTGGGCCTGCTCAAGCCTCTCAGGAATCCCAAGTTGCACTGCTTCGTCTGCATAGGCCGGGCGATCGAGAAACGACTTCAGATAGTCGATGTTCCGCTCGCAACGTGCTATCTCCCTGGCCTGCTTAATCTCCAGGCGCTCGCGGTACCAGCCCGAACCGAGAAGATAGTCACGGGTGAACATCGAGCGTATTTTCTGGTCGTGCACATCCATGCCCTCATATTCACCTGTTGCCATGATGTAGAGCAGCGCTTTCAGGGGCGGACAGGCGTCTTCCACGCTGCCGTCATCGATGTACTGTTGCGCCACCCGCTGCTGGGCTTCGACGATGTTATTCACACCATCAGCAAAGACCGCCAGTCCCTGGAGTTCAGGCCTCATGATCTCCTTGGTGAACACGGCATTGGGATTGTCAAAAATCTTACCCAGAAAACCGTGTACAAATCGGTAGGTGATACGGTAACCGAGACGACTGGCCAACACCCGCTCTCCATCCAGGTCAAAATCTTCCACGGGTTCGAGATACTGGTTCTCGATCAGGTATTTTGCATCACGCTGCTCTTTGTCCAGTCGTGCCCACACCTCGGGCACCAGCAGAGAGATATCATGATCAACCCGAACATTGGGACCGATAAAGCCAGCTGAGCTGGAGAAACCGGGGTGGCCGGTGAGAATATAGGAGACCAGCGCATTGTTCAGATCCGCCGTGGTTCGCAGGGCATTGAAAGGCCCCTTGGTCAACGCGCCTTCACTGCCGGCCCCGGTGGTGGATGGCGACTTGCCGGTAAGGCTGCATACAAAATCCATGAACAGCTCGGGCAGTTCCTGGTAGTGGATAGGATTGTAAACCGCCAGTGATCTGATGCCAGGTTCAGGGGGATTGTTTCTGCGCCCGGTCAGTACAGCATCCACCGGGTGGCAGAGCTTCTTCTCCAGGGGCAGTTTGCGATGAAAGCGGGCACCTATTTCGGCTACGTATGCCTGTACCGGGTTGGCGACATCGAGCCTGGTCTGAAGATAACGGGGATTCTTGCTCGGTTTGCCATCCACCATACGGGGATGGGCTGAAGAGACCACGAACCCCTGCTGTTCGTCATAGGCAGCCTGGAGAAGATCGCGCATCGGTTCGGTAAAAGTGGAGAAGGTGAGCACATCCTCAACCACACCGTTCAGTTTGTCACCACTGAGCGGCTCGAAGTTGGCTATGAAGTTGCCGTACTGGGCCATATCCTGTTCGGTCTGCTTGTCGAAGCCCGGGTGGATGGCATCATCCGGGCGCTGAAACAGGCGGTACTCGCAGTTCTCCACCAGTTTGACGCTGTGCTCCCTGCTCATCCCCTCGGGACAGCCATCAACACAGCCTCCGGGTACCACCACCGATGTGCTGATGTCGTCCTCCATCTGCACCTTGTCAGCGGCAATAAAGTCCTGGCGAACCTTGAACAGCCTCCACTTGGAATCCTCATCGAACCCCATGCGCAGATAGGAGGCGATAATACCCCGGTCGAACATCTTGAGTTCATGCCCCGCCGCACCATCGATTTCATCCACGGTTATGTACTTGCGCCAAGCCTCACCCCACGAAGGCCGGTAAAAGCGCTTGATTACAAACACCAGGGCCAGGATCCGGGGCGAAATCGTATCGAGCCAGTTATTGTACTCGGGGGTATAACTCGGAGATGGCGTGAGCAGTTTGATAACCGAGCCCAGGCTGCGTTCACTGCTCAGGGGTTTGCGGGTGGGATCCCTGTCATCACCTTCGAATCCTGGTTTGAAGCGGTCGCTGTAGTCACGGTTGAATATCTGCTGAACCTGGTCCAGATCCTCCTGGAGATCATCCACAAACAGCGGGCCATAGATCACTGCGTCGTTGATGGATTTGGATATCTCCGACTTACCGCCACCGGATACGGTACTGGGCTTGTGGCAGAAGGTGCCCTCGGGATCAGTACCCACCAGGCGCCAGGAGTTCACGTGGGGATGTTTCTGCATCTCCACCTTGTAGCCGTTGGGCTGAATGTACGTCTTTCCAGGCTGCAGGCGAATCCGACAGTTCTTTCCATCCCGTTCCCAGGTAATACTCTGGGCCTCAAGATCCATCCGTAGGTCCTGGGGGACATAGACCACATCGGGGTGGTGCTTGTCGATACCATGCCCCTCAGGCTGCAGAACCATGATATCGCCGTAACGCTCAACCACTTCCCGAAAGCTGTAGCCCGGTTCACGGGTATTGGAGTCGACACCGAATTCGATACCGTGATTGCGACGGGGAAATGCCAACGCACCACCCGAGTGCTCCTCCTCGGCGAGACCGAACAGGTTGGCTGAGAATCCGATCTGGGTCTTCACCTCTTTCTTGCAGTAACCGTAGTAGTTGTCGGCAAGAATGGTAACGATCACCCCGCTCTCATCCCGGGCAGTGATCTTGAAGGCCTGGCCATCATTATACAGCTCACCCTCTTCCTTCCAGCACATACCCTCGGCACGCTGGCGTTCATTGGCATCGTCCCAATGGGGCAGGCCTATATCTCTCTTGATCAGGCGCGTCAGGTGTGGAGCGAGAATGACGCAGCCGGTATGGCCGGTCCAGTGATCCACGTCCAGCCCTGCATCGAACTCGGGCAGGTATGGATTGCCGCCGTTGCCGAATATGCTCTCCACAAAATCCAGATTACTGACTAGGTTACCGGGGGCGAAAAAGCGGATTTCCATGCTCTTTTCGCCCTCCTGCCCAGGCACCTCCGGACAGACCGTGGGGCGCAGCAGCAGCGAAACAAACATCTCTGCCTGTTTCTCCTGACCTGATGTAAAAGGCAGTTTCAGCAGCTCTTTCGGTGGGTTCAGCGCCTCGTTGAGCATCAGTGCAAAAGTACGACGGGGCACAGCCTTCTTGTCACCCGCGATGGGCAGTCCGCCCTCGGCCACGTGAAAAGAGCCCTTGGTGGTACGGCGGTCGCTTGCAGGGTTATGCAATACACCCTGTCTTACACGATAACTCTCGACAATATCCGAATGGAACTCATTCTCTCCAAGCGGCAGGGAGAGTTCCCTGGCCACACCATGACGGTCGAGCACGAAACTCATGGCCGGCATGCGCGGTGTTTCAACATCGCCGATCCCTTCAAAATAGCGCTGAAGAAAGTCCTGGATACGCTGGTCTGCAGGGCAGAGATAATCCGTAAGCAGACGGTTTCTCTCACGGTAGCTTTTCAGCAGATCATGGGCCGTGGTGAGAAACGTTTCATGCTCTCCGGCGACAGTTGGCTGGCCGGAAGATGCAAGTTTCAGGTTGATGTAGAGCTGTAGCTTCTTACTCTCTTCACCTGGATCTCCTGGTACAGCTTTAAACCCGAGGGAACGCTCGAAGTCCATGACTTATCCTTCATTTGCATAGAGAGAACAGCCCGGCACAACGCATGCCGGCTGATGTGATTGCGTCTTTATACTGTTTGTTTATTTCCCGGCGATTAATCAATTAAATCACTCAGGGAACGACGCTTTTTATATTGTTTCACTGGAAATCCTGCCCGATGGTCGAACCTGATTCAATCAAGTGAAAGTAATAAGGCTATAAGGATAATCGCTTGTTCAGTGCACAAAAATGCAGAACTTCAACATCGCCTGATCAGGTTTCAAAGTCCCCTTCCACAGAACAGCGTTCAAATTCCGCGATCACCTGGGCACCGAACAGGAGTATCAGCGAAGCGGCTTCAAAACTGAGCAGGGCCACAATGGCCGTGGCGAAAGAGCCATAGACAAGATTCACCAGGGAGAGTGTTGAGAAGTACCATACCAGGAGGTGCCGCGTTATCTCCCACAACACCCCGGCCACCAGGCCGCCGATCAACGCGTGTCTCCATGCAATCGTACCCACCGGCATCACCAGGTAGAGGGAAGAGAGCAGCAATACCAGACCCAGGAATCCCAGTGCATAGAGCAGAACACCCGAGGAGCCGGTAAGAAGAATCCTGAAGCCGAAAAGCTCGAAGTACTGCTGGTCCAAGGACTGCAACGCTCCGCTGATGAAGGTCACCAGCAGGATGCCCAGACCAAGCAGCAGAATAAACAGGAAAGGGATCATGACAGAGACCAGAAAGTGGCGATGGTGAATCGCCACCCGGTGGTAAAAAACAACAGACATCGCCCTTTCAAGCACACTGAATGCCATGGTCGAGAAAAAGATCAGCACCAGCATACCGAGCCAGCCTACTAGTCCCCGGTTGTCCAGAAAGGCCTTCACCTGGGCAGTCATTACATCCGCCTCGGCAGGCATGATCAGAGACAGGTTATTCCGCACGGTAGCAAGCAGTGCCGCCTCTTCAATAAAGTGGGATAGCCCAACCAGAAGCAGCGCCATCAAGGGCACAATGGAGAGCAGAACATGGTATGCAACCGCACCAGAGAGAAGAAACCCCTGGTTCTTCCTGAAGGCAGTCAAAACCCGCAAAAAAAACCGGCCTGGATTGTAGAACGCGCAGTTAGTCCACCTGTTCCTATTGGACATTGTTCATTCCCGTTTCGACGTGCTGACAACCGATAATTCTTTAATTCGTGTTTTAGTTCGCAATTTACTCTTCAGGGAACATGGCGATCCGACAAATACCCGGTTTCTCTGTTATTCTCAGTTTGGACCATCGGGGACATTAGTGTTAAAAAAAACTATCATGTAATGGTCAGACACGCATACATGGTCGGGAATACCATGAATAAAATTAAGCATCCATTTGCCACATCTCTCGCACACCTGTTCTCAGGCATATTGCTGTTCATTCTGACCGGCCAGAGTGGATATACAGCCACCCCTTCCCTCGATCAGCTCATTGAGATGGTGAAGAGCCAGCAGGACAAAGAGGCCTTCCAAATCGCCTCTTCCCTGCGCAACGAGTATGAAGGCGATCCCCGCTTTGATTTCTGGTACGGCGTGGCGGCTATCAACACCGGCAACATAAGTGAAGGCATTTTTGCTCTTGAACGTGTACAGCAACAATATCCCCAGGATGATGCTGTACGCATGCACTTGGGCCGCGCCTACTATCTTCTGGAAGAGGATGAGCGCGCCAGGCGTGAATTTGAGCAGGTTCTGCAGCACGGACCATCCGAGTCCGTACAACAGACTGCCGAGCGCTTTCTGGATGCAATAAACAACCGGCAGGGGCGTTATCGCAGGGATACCCAGGCATGGCTGCAGGCAGGACTGGGATACGACAGCAACATCTCATCCGGCCCATCCGGTACAACCTATCCACCCTGGTCCCTGCCCCTCTCAGGTACCGAACAGTCGGATATGTTCGGGTCTTTGGGTATTGGCGGAAGTTACAGTCAGCCACTGAATCCAACCGCACAGTTCAGTATAGAGGGACAACTTGAAAACCGTTCATACGAGGATGGCGATTTCGATAGCACGGAGGCCGCTCTGCGTGCCGACCTGGAGTTTCGCCGGGACACCCAGACCTGGGGCCTTTTCCTGAAAGGTGAGAATCTCTACGTTGACAGCGACAGAAACCGCCAGGTATCCGGGGGCGGACTGGAGTGGCGAAATGATCTGGGCAGCGCAACCGAGCTGAACGCATTCCTCCACTACAGCGACCTGGAGTATCCAGACCAGGCAGTAAGAAATTCCGACCTGACCTCAATCGGCCTCGGCTTTCGCCAGGATTACTCCGGGGCCTGGTCTCCGAGACTTTTTGCCACCCTCTATTACGGCAAGCAGGATGCCGATGCCGCCACTACTACAGCCAAGGCTCTGACAGAGAGAAAAATAAAGGGCCTGCGGGGTGGTGTGCAGTTGGGAATCTCTTCAGACCTTAACCTGTATGGCGTGCTGTCTGCTGAAAACAGCCGCTATGGCGCAGACTACCCCCTCTCCAGCGTCCCCAGGGACGACACCTACTACTCCCTTCAGCTTGGAGGCAGTTGGTATCTGGATAAAAACTGGAGCCTGAAAGCTGAACTGCGCCCCACGTGGAATGATTCAAACCTGGGCATCATGGAGTTCGACCGGACCGAAGCCAGCATGCATCTGCGCTACGATTTCAGGTAGGAGAGGCTAATGACTATCTCAAGCAGACAACAACAGTGTTATCCAAATACAGGTCCAGCACTGGGGCTTTTCGCCCTGGCCATCATGATGCTCAGTTCAACCGCCTGGTCTGCAAATGAAAATGTCGGTCGCGTTCTCGCCAGTGTGGGCGATTTTACTGCGATCCAGGCGGACAACAGCGCACGCCAGCTCAAACGGCGCTCACCTGTACATGAGCAGGAGACGCTTACAACCGGTGCGGAAGCCTACGGCCAAGTGCGTTTCAGTGACGGAAGCCTGTTAGAGATCAAGGCCAACAGCCGTTTTCGTATAGAAGAGTTCAGCTATGACGAAAAGAAGAGCGGCGGGGAATCTGCAACCTTCAACCTGATAAAAGGTGCGATGCGTACCGTCACCGGTGCCATCGGAAAGCAGAACCGGGAGCAGTACAAGGTCAAAACAGCCATAGCAACCATCGGTCTCAGGGGTACCCACTGGGGGCTTCGCCTGTGCGAAAACGGCGAATGCCGTGACAGCAACGGCAATCCACTGCCTGACGGCCTCTATGGCGGGGTCATCAACGGTGCTGTCATTGTGAAGACCAATGCAGGCGAGGAGGTCTACCGCGCAGGCATGTTCTTCCACGTCTCCGGACCGGACGCCCTACCCGTTCTGCTACCTGAACCACCGGGGATAGTCTTTTCCGGAAAGCGCTCAGATAACGGCTCTGGTGGCAGCGAGTTCGGTTTCTACAGCAAAGGCCCGCTACCGGAGATCCCCTGGAAGGGACCGGGCATGGAGCCGGACTACCGCTCTACAGATCAGGGTGTTCCCTCACGCATAATCAACCAGGGCTCAAATGACCTGATGCCGGGGTACAACTGATCAACCGTGCTGGCAAAGACTACTTGGATGTGTGGGTATAAACGCCATCCCAGTCATCGGGCAGATCCGCCACGACTCCCTGGGTGATTCGTTCGAGATAGATCTGGTAGACCCTGATCTGCGGGTGATCTGATACCAGTTGCCTGAACAGCGATCCGGCATTATCCCAGTCCCGCGAGTAGTAGTACTCCAGCGCCTTGTCATAACCCTGAAGTTCTTCTTCAAGTTCCGCTGATGCATCAGAGCGCCGGCATAGAGGTTCATACAGCACCACCGCCTCGTTTTTCCCTTTGACCCGGACACGGTCGATCTGACGGAAAAGAAACTCCACCCCATCACGACGGGTATCCTCACCCACCATGACATCGACCTGGTAATACCTGGTCAGGGCTTCGATGCGCGAGCCCAGGTTCACAGCATCACCCAGCACGGTGTAGGCCTTGCGATAGGTAGACCCCATGTTGCCGACATTCATCTCGCCGGTATTCAAACCAATACCGACACTGAAGACCGGCAGTCCCTCTGCCTCCAGTTCTGGCTTGAGCTTTTTCAGCCCCTGCTGCATGGCAAGCGCCGTCTCAATGGCGTGTACTGCGTGCCGGTCATCCTTCAACGGGGCGCTCCAGAAAGCCATGATCATGTCGCCGACATACTTATCAACTGTGCCCTGCTGCTTGAAGATGATCTCTGTCATCGCCGTGAGATAAATGTTCAAAAGTCGCGTCAACTGCTGTGGCGTGATGGCTTCCGAAATGTTGGTAAAACTGCATATGTCGGCAAACAGCACTGTCATCTCACGCCGATCGCCTTCAAACCCGAAATCCTCCAGGCTGCGGTTCATACGCTCGACCAGGGACTGGGGAACATACTGACCGAACATATCCTTGAGACGGTGACGTCCCAGCGTCTCGGTTATAAAACCCAGGACGAGATTGAACACCATGAGAAGGGCAATCATCATCAGGGGTGTGGTGATCGCCACCAGGAGATGATGTTCAGACCAGGCCCAGAAGTTGAACCAGGCCAGCCCCGTGGCCGACAACATGCTGACCAGCAGAATCCACATCACACTCAGATACGGCAACACCAGTGCCAATATCAGCCCAAGCACAATGATAACCGTGAAGTTGGCGCCCTCTGACCACTTTGGCGCATAGGGATAACTCAATCCCTTGTTGATATCGCCGTAATCCAGCATGCCGGCAATGACGTTGGCATGTACCTCAACCCCCGGCAGCAGGGGAGACACGGGGGTACTGCGCAGGTCGAACAAACCCTTCGCACTTGAGCCTATGAGTGCGATACGGTTGCTCAGTATGGATGCGTCCGCCTTGCCAGCGAGAACATCCGTTGCCGACACATAATCAAAACTGCGATGGGGGGCTCGGTAAGGTACCAGCACCCTGCCCTCCTCGTCTGTCGGTATAGCGAGAGTGCCTGGCAGAACAACACGCTCAAGAACCGGCCTGTCGCCGATCATCTCTGCTTCGATGTCAATTTTATCCACCAGCAGAAAGAGGCGAACCACCTCCAGCGCCAGAGAAGGATAGAGCTGTCCCTGGCTGCGCATGACCAGGTTGTAACGCCTGATCTGCCCATCGGGATCGGGGGCGACATTGAAAAAGCCGGCAAAACCGGCGGCTTCTATCAGTGGAGAAATATTGGCGGTGTAGACATCGAGTCCTGCCAGGGAGACCTGTTCAACCAGACCGGGTGTCTGCAGAACCAGGGGCTGTCCAAGCACCCCCTTTGCTGAACCGCTCTCGCGGAACAGGTGACCGAGAACAATATCGTACTCTCTCAGCACCGCTGCAAGCTTGTGGTCGCCATCCATGGCAGGCGCCATGCTCTCGAGGATATCAGCCAACTCTGAGCTGTTGTGTGTATCGGGATCAAGCCGGTCTCTGACCAGCAGCGCGGGATTGACAGCGGGTTCAGAAAAAACCGCGTCTATGCCAGTAACGATAACCCCCTGCTGGTGCAACTGCTGCAGCAAAAGGGCCACTTTCTCCCTTGGCCAGGGCCAGCGTCCCTCTTCCGTCAGTGAGCGCTCATCGAGATCGATGATAACCACACCCTTGTGGGGCTGGCTATCACCAAAGGGCATCAATTCAAGGCGAAGATCATAGGCAATGGTCTCCACCCTGTCCCTGATACTGCGCACAAGCGGGTTGTCCAACTGAAGCCAAATGGCGCAGATGGTCACAATGATCAATCCACCGATGATACCGGTGAGCTTGCGCCGCCTGGGAATGGACAACTTCATCACGTTATCCGTTATTGCCCCCCGTTCAACCGATCCCTGTCTACCCTTTGTTCCAGGGTGCTATCAAATCCAACAGGGGATGAATCAGCTACCCCTGTTCTTTTTATAATAGTTGATCAACCCTTCAGTGGAGGCATCGTGCATACCGGGTTGGAGTTCACCATCCAGTTCCGACAGAATCACACCGGCGAGCTGCTTGCCCAGTTCGACACCCCACTGATCATAGGAGTTGACCCCCCAGATCACACCCTGGACAAAGATCTTGTGTTCATACAGTGCAATCAGTGCACCCAGGCGCCTGGGGGTGATCTTGTCGATAAAGATGCTGTTGGTCGGCCTGTTGCCGGGAAATACCTTGTGTGGCAGCAGGGCTGACACCTCGTCGGCACTCAGACCCGCGCCCTCCAGTTCTGCCCTCGCCTCCTCTTCGGTACGCCCGGTCATCAGCGCTTCGGTCTGGGCCAGAAAATTGGAGAGCAGCTTCTGGTGCTGGTCAGAGAGCTTGTTGTGACTCTGAACAGGCGCGATGAAGTCCGATGTGATCAACTGGGTGCCCTGGTGGATCAACTGGTAGAACGCGTGCTGACCATCGGTACCGGCGGCTCCCCAGATAACTGGTCCGGTGCTGTAGTCCACCTTGTCGCCATCACGGGTAACACCTTTTCCGTTGCTCTCCATATCCGCCTGCTGAAGGTAGGCCGGAAGATAGCGCAGGTACTGGTCATAGGGCAGTATGGCGTGGGTTCTTACCCCGGCAAAATTGCGGTACCAGACGCCAAGCAGGCCCATTATCACGGGCATGTTTTCAGAAAGAGGGGCCGTTCGGAAATGCTCGTCCATCTCGTGGGCACCGGCCAGAAGCTCGTGAAACCGTTCCATGCCAACAGCCAGCGCGATGGGCAGACCGATACTGGACCAGAGAGAGTAACGCCCACCGACCCAGTCCCAGAAGACAAACATGTTATCGGTATCGATACCAAATGCGCTCACCTTTTCCGCATTGGTCGATACCGCCACAAAGTGCCTGGCCACGGCTGAATCATCCTTCAGGGCCTGAAGAGCCCAGTCCCTTGCAGAGTGGGCGTTGGCAAGGGTCTCCTGGGTGGTAAAGGTCTTTGAGGCAATAATGAAAAGGGTGGTTTCCGGGTTCAGCGGCTTGAGGGTTTCCGCCAGGTGGGTACCATCGACGTTGGAGACGAAGTGTACGCTGAGTTCTGGGCTCTGGTAGTGCTTCAGGGCCTCGGCCACCATCAAGGGCCCGAGGTTGGAGCCTCCGATACCGATATTCACCACGTCGGTGATGCGTTTTCCTGTATATCCCAACCAGGACCCATCCCGTACCGCGCTGGTAAAACGCTCCATCTGCTGCAACACGGCATGCACTGCCGGCATCACATCTTCACCATCCACCACCACCGCCTTATCATTCGGTGTGCGCAGGGCGGTATGGAGCACGGCCCGATGCTCGGTGTTGTTGATCCTTTCACCATTGAACATCCGCTGAATCCACTCCACGAGCCCGGCCTTCTCCGCCAGGGCCTGCAGTTTCGTCATGGTTTCGGCATCGGCCAGGTTTTTGGAATAATCAAGCAGCAAGCCGCAGGCTTGTAGTGACATCCTGTCGAAACGCTGGGGATCGGTCTGAAACAGCTCCCGCATATGCCGGGGGGCGATCGCATTCCAGTGCTGCTCAAGTACGTGCCATTCGGTGCATTCGTTGATTTTATTCATACTACTTTATTTCTTTTGTTGCGGACTGATATAGTCTGGATCACAAATGGATTGCTGAATCAGGATATAATGCAGCGATTAAGGGACGATGAAACCAAGCTGACTTCCTGAAAAACAGACTAATAACAAACTACTTTGCCTAGAAACCTTGAGCCGGTCAATAATGAGCAGTCCAAACGCAACCCCCCTGAAAATACTCTTTGCCTCGAGCGAAGCCCAACCCCTGATAAAGACCGGCGGCCTGGCGGACGTTGCCGGCAGTCTGCCCACGGCACTCACCCACTTCGGTCATGATGTACACCTTGTACTGCCCGCATACCCCGAAGCAGTGGAAAATGCCGTTCCTCTCAATAATGAGGCCACCCTGCAGATTCCAGGTTTTCTCACACCTGTGCAGATCCTTAAGGGCAAGATAGGCGAGCGGGTCACCCTCTACCTGGTGGATGCCCCGGGCATGTTCGACCGCCCCGGCAATCCCTACGTGGACGCCAACGGCAATGACTGGCCTGACAACCCTGAGCGCTTCACACTCTTTTCCCGGGTTGTCGCGGCTATTGCGCTGAACCAGACCGGCTTCAACTGGCAACCTGATATCGTGCACTGCAACGACTGGCAGACGGGGCTCGTCCCGGCACTGCTGGCCGGGGAGTGGAACCGGCCTGCAACAGTATTCACCATCCATAATATGGCATACCAGGGCGTTTACGACCGGGAGACATTCGACCGGCTGGGTCTGCCGGAAGAGTTGTGGTCCTATGACGGCCTGGAGTACCACGACAATTTATCTTTCCTCAAAGGCGGGATCGCCTTTTCAGACTGGGTAAACACAGTCAGCCCCTCTTACGCCAAAGAGATCCTGACCCACGAATTCGGATACGGACTTGAAGGGTTGCTGTCACACCGTGGAGAGCGCCTGGCCGGTGTACTGAACGGCATTGATTACGATCTCTGGAACCCTGCATCAGACCCCGCTATCCCCCAGCCCTTCGATGCCTCGACCTTCAGTCTGAAAAAAACCAACAAGCTGAAACTCCAGCAGGAGATGGGGCTGCCCGCAGATGAAAATGCCCTGCTGTTTGGACACATTGGTCGACTGGTATCACAAAAGGGGGTCGACCTGATTCTGGATATTCTGCCCAGCCTGATGCACAAGGAGAACGCGCAGATTGTCATCCTGGGTTCCGGTGATCCCGAACTGGAGAGGCAGGTACAGATCGCAGCCGAGCGGCATCCGGAAAAAACCGCCGTGTTCATCGGCTATGACGAGGCCCTGGCCCACCGCATCGAGGCCGGCTGTGACTGCTTTCTGATGCCGTCCCGGTTCGAACCCTGTGGTCTGAACCAGCTCTACAGCCTGAGATACGGCACCGTTCCCATCGTGCACAGCACCGGCGGACTGGCTGACACGGTAGTTGATGCCACACCCAATAACCTGCTGAATGGATCAGCCACCGGCTTTGCCCTGGACACCCCAAGCAGCGAAGCGCTTTGGGAGTGCATTGAACGGGTATTCGAATTAAGAAAACGCCCGGCAATATGGTGGGAAAAACTGGCCACAACGGGAATGAAGCAAGACTTCAGCTGGGACGCAAGCGCCCTGCACTACCAGGATATCTACCGCCAGGCTATCGACAACCCGGCACCGAATCCCATTGCCTGAGGGATTTCTTCTTAAAGCCCTTTGGTAAATATTGAGCAAAAAAAAGACCGCCGGTGTCAGCACCGACGGTCTTTTTTATTTGATTCCGATTGGTCAGGCTACCTGGACGGCGATCTGATCACTGGTACCAACGATGTGATTATGCTCGTTGCAGTAGACCAGGCTCGGCTTGAACACGGCCGCTTCTGCCTCATCCATTGTGGCGTATGAGCAGATGATAACCCGGTCCTCAGGGGAAGCCTTGTGAGCAGCAGCACCATTCACCGAAATGATACGTGATCCTCTCTCCGCCTCTATGGCATAGGTGGTAAAACGCTCGCCATTGGCCAGGTTATAGATATGAATCTGTTCGTAAGGGAGTATCCCTGCGCGATCCAGCAGGTCCTTGTCTATGGCACAAGATCCTTCGTAATCCAGTTCGGCATGGGTAACGCACGCGCGGTGCAATTTGCATTTCAGAAGCGTCAGCTGCATCTGGAAAATACTCCTCAATTTGAAAACGGGCCTATTATGCTTGAAGAACCCTGTTTTTTGCAATGCAGCATTTTAATCAATTTTGCTTTCCAGGTCCATAATCCCACGAATCGCGTTGAAACTTCTGGCCCAGGGCCCTTTTCTCAACACGGAATCCGGCAGAGATGCTAACACCTTTTCCGCCTCTTCAAGAGAAGCATAGTTACCGTAAATCACTCCGTAATATGACTTTCCCGACTGCATGTAAGTGTAGACCGAGAGCCTGTCCGGCAGTTCCAGGCCAGCTTTAAACTGGTTGATCTCACTCATTTTATCGCTGGCTGCTACCTGGATGCTGTAGTTATAGGCCGGCTGGGCAAGAATCCACTCCCTGTCATCTCCCGGCACAGCATCACCATGTTGAGTTTCTGCAGAAAGAGCGTCATCAATCTTATTTCTTACTTTAGAAACAATCTTGAACCTTTTGTTTTTATTTGTTTTTTCTGCTTTATTATTTTGAGGATAAATCTTTTCACCGGCATCACCTGGGCTTTCACCAACTAACACAGGAGCAGTTGAAGCTGGTTGCATCTCCAGGCTTTCACTCAACTGAACAGGCTCTCCCATACGCTCAAGGGCACTCCTGGCCTGGTCCGAGCCATTGTTCGCAGCACGCCGGTACCAGTAAACCGCCTGGTGCCGGTTCTGCTCCATTCCCTTGCCGAGAAAATAGAGTGCCCCAAGGTTGAACTGGGCCTTGGCCAATCCATTGTGGGCCGCCCGGCTAAGCCAGTAAGCACCGGCACTCTCACTCTTCTCTACGCCCCTGCCCTGCTGATAACGCATACCCAGGTCAAATTGGGCAGTTCTGAGACCACCCGCCGCTGCATCCTTCAAAAGGTAAAGCGCCCGCAGTGGATCGCGGGTCACCCCGATCCCTTCTGCATACATCACGCTCAGAAAAAATTGGGCACGGGCGTTGCCCGCCCTGGCCGGCTCCTGCCAAAGCTCGAAGGCTCTCTCGTACTCTTCCTCCTTGAAGGCGTCATACCCCTCCATAACGGGGTTATCCCCTGCAATCACCTGCTGAACAGCCAGCAAGAGAAACAGAACAGGGAGTGACCTGGTAATTTTCGACATAATCAACTCAACTCAGCGCGGGAAAACCACGGGAGGTGGTTTCACACCGATTCCGGTTGTCTCGGAGACAATCTCCCGGGCCTGTTTCTGACCCATTTCGAATGCCTCTTTCTGGGCCATTTCAGAGGACTGATCAAATGTGGGCATCTCCTCCTGGCGCATATAGAGAGTCTGGGTCGGAAACGCGAACTCCACCCCGAGTCGTTGTGCCAGGCGCAGAATATCCAGCATAAAACGGTGACGCTCGCGCAGCTCTGTATTCCACTCCGGTGTCTCCCAGAAGACATAGAGCAGAACATCGAGAGAGGATGCCGCAAACTCGTTCAGGTAGACATGGTAATAGTCCTTGCGCATGTAGGGGTGCTGGCGAACCAGTTCGCGCACTCCCTCGCAGAAGGCCTCGATCCGGTCAGGCGGGGTATCGTAGGTCAGCGAGAGCTTGCACGAGAGACGTCTATAGCGACGTTCCCCCATATTGTCCACCTTGGCGGTGATGAACTTGGAGTTGGGAATGGTGACCAGCGAATTGTAGAAAGTTCTGATCCGGGTGCTGCGGAAACCGATGCGCTCAACCGTACCCTCCTTATCATCGACGACAATCCAGTCACCCACGGTGAAGGTCCTGTCCATCAACACGGTCACGGAACCGAAGAGGTTCTGCACCATGTCCTTGGCTGCCAAGGCGAATGCCAGGCCACCAAGGCCGAGACCCGCCAGCAGGCTCGATATGTCTACATTGAGATTGTCTGCTATGAAAACGAAACCGATGACAGTGACGAAGATCTTCAGCGTCTTGGGGATCAGGGGGACAAGCGCATCATCCAGTTTGTTCTCGGTCTTCACCGCTCTCTGAATCAGCCTTGCCGATACCAGGTCGACCAGTCTGTAGGCTGCCCAGACCCCCGAGATACTGGCCAGGAACTTCACCGCCAATAGCAGAATCAGCATCGCCTCCTCCGGCAGACCCATAAGGTTCAAGCCGATCCACCAGACCACAGCCATGGCCATCAGGCCGAGGGGACGAAGTACCTGGTCGGATATCTCTTTGAACTGTGCGCTGGAACTGCGGTTGCGCCACTGGCGTACGAAGAGCCGCAGCATGAACGACACCAGCTTATCGATAAGAACACCCATAAGGACGGTGAGAAAGAGGCCGATCCACTGCCAATTGGGGAGCAGAAAGAGATCAGCCTTCAGAGATTCCGGCATCTGTTGCCGCATCCGTATATGCCAGGGAAGGAACGAAGTTTCGGCCTCCGCGCCTTTGACACGCTCGCTGTCCGCCAGCTCGTCCATAACCTGGGGAAGCCTGTCTATGGTTTCGCGGTCAAATAGCCACTCGCCGCTCTCCTGCCTGACAATACGCACCGCCCCGTTGCGGTACTTGTTGAACAGGTAGGGCTTGCCTTCGGTTCTGGCCGGTATGCGTTCTGTTTTGATAATGCGGGTGCGATCCATCACCTCCAGCAGCATCCACGCCAGATCCCTGCCTCTTTCCTTACGCACCAGCTCGTTGACACCGGAGAGGTCAAGCGTGGTTACCGCATCATTAATGCGTTCCGGTTTACCCCGCTTGATGTCATTCATGGCATGGAGAAAAGTCTCCATGGTCGCCCTTGGGTTCTTAAGGGATTCAGAGACAGGCGCCGCCTCTTCTACTTTGGAATCATCCGCAGTCTTCTCCTGTGCATGAAGCGGAAATGCAAGGATGACAAATGACAGGAACAGCAGAAACAGTGGGCGCCAATGATTCATAACTCAGACCTTAAATATGGAATCCTAATGTGATCTGAAATTTTAACCTTCTCAACAGCCACCTGTCTAAATGTCAGTGAGTAGATTTCCGCCCTCGCATCAGGAATTTCCCTAATATCTAACTCTATAAATTGCATGGTAATTTTTTACCACAAAAACATAATGACGATAGAGCCGGAACGATGGAGGATGTAATGGAAGGTATAAAGTACCGGCGCCTTGCTGTATGTATCGTTTTCTCAATGGCAGTAACCAACCTCGGCTCAGCCTATGCGAGGGGAGACTCCAAAGCGGAAAAGGCAGCCAAGGCGGCAGAACAGGCCCTGACCCTGACCCCAGACAAAGAGAACGGCAAAGAGATCTACAAACTCTGCACCGTATGCCACACCCCTGAAGGCTGGGGCACCAACAGTGGCTACTACCCCCAGATCGCGGGGCAGCACCAGAATGTCATCATCAAGCAGCTTGGTGACATCGGTTCACGAAACCGTGACAACCCCACCATGCTGCCCTTTTCGATTCCAGACTCTCTGGGCGGCGCCCAGGGCATGGCCGATGTGGCCGCCTATATCGCAGACCTGCCCATGACACCCCGCAATGGTCACGGCCCCGGCTTCGACCTTGCCATGGGTGAAAAACTCTACAAGCAGGAGTGCGCGGAGTGTCACGGCGACAACGGTGAAGGCAAGCCTGAAGATGATATCCCCCTGATCCAGGGCCAGCACTACAACTACCTGATGCGCCAGTTCAACTGGATCAAAAACGGTAAACGCCGAAATGCCGATCAGAAGATGGTGAAGCAGGTACAACGTTTCACCGGAAGGGACATCGCGGCAATGATGGATTACACCTCCAGGCTTTCACCACCCAAGGACAAGGTGGCCGAAATAGGCTGGCGCAACCCCGATTTCCCCAAGTACGCCAGGCACTCGCTACCTAGGCAGATGCATAACAGGCCCGAGCGGCCGGAACGTCCGAAACGGCCCGACTGGGCACGATGATAGAGAACGGGGGCGAAAGCCCCCGTTTTTTATTGTTTGTTTTGCAGATGAGCGTCTGGTTGGAAAGCATGTGGTCGTGGTGGTGTTAACTGATACGCTTGGTAAAAAGTTTTGGCTCTGTCCTAGCTGATTGTTGAATTTAACCCTCATAGCCTATCCAGCCCTTGTAGGTCGGGCTTCAGCCCGACATGTCGGCCTGAAGGCCGACCTACTTCGTTGGGGGGTGTCAGGCGCAACGGAGTACCACTCATTGATAGGGCCACGAAATAATACTTCGGTGCTTAAAACAGAAATGCCGACCACCTAGTTCCCAACCAGCCTCTCACCCTTCCAGATTAACCGTCAGATTATCAATCAGCCTCGCATTGCCCAGTTGGGCCGCGGCCAACAACACCAGCTCGTCATCATCCGGACCAGGTTCTGAGAGATCATCAGCCCTGCGGATATGAAAATAATCCGGTGTGAAACCTGCCTTTTCCAAATCGGCATTGGCCTGAGCCTGAAGTCCTGTGAAATCCTTGTCACCGGTCTGCAGCGCCACGGCAATCAATTGCAGCGTTCTGTAGAGGGAGGGAGCCTGGCTGCGCTCTTCCTTGGTCAGGTAACCATTGCGCGAACTCATCGCCAGGCCATCCTCTTCACGCACGGTAGCAAGACCGTAGATCATCACGGGTATCGAGAGATCCGCCGTCATGCGGCGGATCACCATCAGCTGCTGATAATCCTTTTCGCCGAACATGGCAATGTCGGGTTGCACCATGTTGAACAGTTTGCAGACCACCGTGGCCACACCCACGAAGTGTCCCGGGCGGGATGCGCCGCAGAGTATGTCGGATATGCCTGGCACCTCGACACGGGTCTGGGCAAGCCGGGTATCGGGATAGACCTCGTCCATGGCTGGAGCGAAAAGCAGATCGGTTTTAACAGCTTCCAGTTTATCGCCATCCTCCTGCAGGGTACGGGGATAGGAGCCGAAGTCCTCCCCTTCACCGAACTGCATGGGATTGACGAAGATCGACACCACCACACGGTCAGCCAGTTCTGTTGCCCGTTTCACCAGGGCGATGTGTCCACTGTGCAGGTTACCCATGGTGGGTACCAGGGCAACGCGTTCGCCCTCGTTTCGCCATTGGGCTACCTGTTGGCGCAGTTCAGCGACACTGTTCAGGGTGATCATTTGAAACTCTGCTCCGGGCTGGGAAATTTGCCGGCCTTTACATCGCTCACGTAAGCGGCGACGGCATCTGCCACTGAATGGGTATGTTGAAGAAAGTTCTTCACGAAACGGGCCGGTTTCCCAGGAGTAATGCCCAGCATGTCATAGAGCACCAGCACCTGGCCGTCACACTGGACACCGGCGCCGATACCGATAACAGGTATGGTGAGCTCACGGCTGATCTCTTCAGCCAATGCGGTTGGAACACACTCAAGCACCAGCATCTGGGCACCTGCGGCCTCAAGGGCCATGGCATCCTCTTTCATGATCCGGGCCGCTTCGTCATCGCGGCCCTGTACCCTGTAACCGCCGAGCTTGTGAACCGACTGGGGCAGCAGGCCGAGATGAGCGCAGACCGGAATGCCATTTGAGGTAAGCTGACGCACGGTCTCAAGCTGGGTTGCACCGCCTTCGAGCTTGACCATGTGGGCTCCACCGTCCTTCATCAAGTGGCCCGCGGTATTCAGCGCCTGCTCAGCCGAGCTGTAGCTCATGAAAGGCATATCGGCCACCAGCAGTGCATTGCGTCGTCCCCGCGCCACACACTGGGTGTGATAGACCATGTCTTCAACGTCCACGGGCAAGGTGCTCTCCTGGCCCTGGATCACCATTCCCAGGGAGTCACCAACCAGGATCACATCGATTCCTGCATCCTCCAGCAGGCTGGTGAAACTGGCATCGTAGCTGGTCAGTACGGCGATCTTCTCGCCCTGCTGCTTCATCTGTATCAGGCTGGCAGTGGTAATTGGAGGCATGGTGTGGCTCCCTTGTAGTCAGTTTCGGTAATGTTGCGGTGCAATATTAAACCAGTACCGGTGCAGGATTAAAGTAGTGTTTTCCCGAACGTACACTGCAGATCCGTTCCAGAAGCAGCTGATAGTCCTCATCACGGTCCACCGGGTTGATCTCCGTGGCATTCACAATCAACAGGGGGGAACGGTCATAACGGTAGAAAAATTCAGTATAGGCGTCACTCAGCCGCTGAAGATAATCTGCATCCATCTGGCGCTCCTGGGGTCGCGCCCGCTTCTGGATACGCTTCAGCAGCACCTCAACCGGCGCCTGTAGATAGACCACCAGGTCTGGCGCAGGCGCCTGCATGGTAAGGCTTCCATAGACTTGCTCGTAGAGATTCATCTCGGCATCGTCCAGGTTGACCTGTGCAAAAAGCCGGTCCTTTTCGAGCATGAAATCCGCCACCAGTGTTGAGCGGAACATATCGGCCTGGCGCAGATTCTGAAGCTGTTGGCTGCGCTGAAACAGAAAAAAGAGCTGGGTCGGAAAGGCGGCTGTCCTGCCATCGGTATAGAAACGCTCAAGAAATGGGTTCTCTTCAGCCGCTTCCAGCAGGGTATCGCAGGCAAAACTGTTGGCCAACCTGTTTACCAGGCTTGTTTTACCAACACCGATAGGCCCCTCGATGACGATATACCCCGGAGGCTTCAATTGAGTTTCAATCATAGATTTTCAGCCCCTCAAACGGGCAATCATCCAGCAGGTCGCGCAGTTCGCCAAGCCCCGGAATGGTAAAATCGGCGGCCACAAGCTCCTGCAAGGGGTAAAGCACGAATCCCCGCTGAGGCATACCCGGATGCGGCACTGTCAGCGTCTCTGATGAGATCACCTGGTCACCGAACAGCAGAAGATCCAGGTCGAGGGTTCGAGCCCCCCATCTCTCCTTTCTGATGCGGCCATGCTCAGATTCAATCGCCTGCAGCTCAGCCAGTAACTCATAAGCGTCGAGACCTGTCTCCACTGCAGCAACCGCATTGATATAGTCGGGCTGATCAGCCGGTCCCATGGGGGTGCTTTGATAGAGATTGGAGTGTGCTACCAGGCGGCACCTCGGTAGCGTCTCCAAATCTTCCAGTGCCAAACGAACCTGCTGATCAGGGTTTTCCAGATTGCTGCCGAGCCCGATATGAGCAAGTACCAACTCTGACACTAATCCGCCTTTGGTCCCGTTGCCGCAGGTTTGCGCTTGCGGCGTCTGCGCCGACGCTTGCCGGTGCCTTCACCGTTAGCCGGCCGAGACATGGTGTTGCGCTCATCACCCTCTACTTCCTGAAACCTGGTCCACCAGTCAGCCAGTTCCTGGTCCGTCTCACCTGATTCGGCACGCAGCAACAGAAAATCGTAAGCCGCCCTGAACCTGGGGTGGGTCATGAGACGGTGTGGACGCTTACCGGACCTGAATTCAAAGCGGTGCTGCAGGTTCCAGATCTCCCGCATGGGGATACTGAAGCGCTTGGGCAGTGAAATACGCTGGGCTTGCCGGAAAACGATTTCAGAACCGGCCTGCTGCATCGCCTGCAGGGGAGAGTCACCTTCCAGTCTGAATTCGTGGGCCAGCTGCCTTACCGGCTCCCACAACAGTACGGCAAACAGAAATGCCGGTGTAACGGGCTTACCCTCTGCAATTCGATTGTCCGTATTCTGCATACCACGGGTGACAAAGGTGATTGGAAACTCGTGTTCCTCGTGGCTGAGGGCCTCTTCTGTCTCGGGAAACAGCTGACCAAAAAGATCATAGTGGCGCAGTTTCTCAAAACTGTTGAGCGCCATTCCACCCATGAACAGTTTCAAAACCTCTTCGAACAGACGGGCTGGAGGCACGCTCTGCAGCAGTTCACCCAGTTCGAAAATAGGTGCCTCGCACGCCTCGTTGATCCTGAACCCCAGCTTGGCGGCAAAACGCACTGCCCTGAGCATCCTGACAGGATCTTCCCGGTAGCGGGTTTCAGGATCACCCAGCAGGCGCAAAATGCCCTGCTCCAGATCTGCCATGCCCCCGGCGTAATCGACGACGGAGAAGTCCTCTATATTGTAATAGAGTGCATTGACAGTGAAGTCGCGGCGCAATGCATCCTCTTCGATGGTGCCATAGACATTGTCACGCAACAGCATTCCGTTCTCGGACTCGCGCTCACCCGCCTCTCCGGGTTCCTGCATGCTGCGGAATGTGGCCACTTCGATAATCTCGCGACCAAAGTGGACGTGGGCCAGCCTGAAGCGGCGGCCAATCAACCGGCAGTTGCGAAATACTTTTTTGACCTCTTCGGGGTGGGCGTCGGTGGCGATGTCGAAATCTTTCGGCTCGCGGCCCAACAGCAGGTCCCGGACTCCACCGCCCACGAGGTGTGCCTCGTAACCGGCATTCCTGAGGCGATAAAGCACTTTGACTGCGTTTTCGCTGATATTTGCCCGCGAAATCTTGTGCTCCGGGCGTGGAATAATGACTGGTTTGGCGATCTTATTATCCTTACTGCTTTTTTAACTGTCAGATTTTGCCCCATATGCCAATAAAAAACACTCTATTGCTTGAGGCTGGCAGCGGCATGCGTATAATACACGTCCTCGACGCATTATGCTCCGTTCGTCTAGTGGTTAGGACGCTGGCCTCTCACGCCGGTAACAGGGGTTCGAGTCCCCTACGGAGTACCAATAATATCAAGGGCTTAGGTTATAACCAAGCCCTTTTTTATTGCCTGTACTTAATCCGTACTTAAAAATAAATGCGCTATTTTTTCCCGTTCTGTTCCTAAAAAAAATAAGATGCCCCATCTACAGGATTGGATGGGGGTCTAAATGGCATATGTGATAGTTGTTGTTTAGATTTGAATGCGTGGATTCGGCCAGAAGCCACCATTTCTGAAGGAATCGAAATCCATTTCATCAATGCCTATTGTTTTGGTAACCTTTAGTTATTAAGGAATATTCTTCTCGGCAGGATGCTGACAATCCTCACTCCGCATTTTTGCCCGACAGGATATTCCATTTCCAAAATAGAACTAATTTAGAACAATTGGCGGCATATCACGATATCTGTGCCAGCGGTATATTCCAATATCGGTGCCAGCTAGATATTCCACTGTTCGCTCTGAAAGATGGAACGGGAAACGCGCCGAGGTGTCGGCGGTCGAATGCAGCTCTTGCGTGCGCCAGCAGGACCGGCAAACGGAGTCACCCCAGATGGGGACGCACCCAACGCAGTGAGTCGGTTTGACACAATGGCAAGAAACATGTGTACTGCTCTCACGAACAACGGGCAAGCGGGGTTCGGTGAGGCCAAACCAAAACCTGAATGAGCGAACAAGAATTTGGAGCGTACGGCTTCGCCGCCGCTCAAATTGAACGTTAGGCGCAAAAAAATAGAGATAGGAGATTACTATGTGGCCTCGTAATTTATATACCGGACCTGGAGGTGGCTTATACACCGGCCCTGGCGGTGGTATGTACACTGGTCCAGATGGGGGTGCATATACAGGCCCTGATGGTGGAATGTATACAGGCCCTGGAGGTGGTATGTATACAGGCCCAGATGGAGGTTTATATACAGGTCCAGGCGGTGGGCTGTATACCGGTCCAGGTGGCGGCGCATATACCGGACCTGGAGGTGGTTTATACACAGGTCCTGGTGGTGGCCTTTACACAGGCCCAGGCGGAGGTATGTACACCGGCCCCGACGATCCTGGTTACATGAGCAATATCCCTCCTTGGCATGTCTTTGCTAAGTATTTAGCTGAAATGGGCATGGAAGATGAAGCACGGTACATCCTCTCTCAGCTTCCGTAAGCAATCGCCTAACAAGGCAAATGCACACGGGCGTCAAAAAGTGCCACTCCTTCGTTGCTATGCTTTTTGCCTCCGGTGATTTGCGGCGTTAGGCATTAAAAAATACAGCCCATGAGCAATAATCATAAAATAGTCATTTTTCTAACTGTTCTCTTGCTGCTGATTTTCGGCGGCATGGTTTATACCGGCGTTGATTTGACCTATCGATCTATCGAGTCAAAGCAATTCCATTCTGAAACAGACATAAAGATTAAGGCTGAAAAGAACAGCTTCGAGATAGAACTTAAAACCGCTATTCCGGGTATTGTATTAATTGTATTTGGCGGCACCGGGTTGCTTATGATGGTGCCAAAGGTTCCAGCTAAAGAGATGCTAGGCTTTCAAAGCAGTAGTACGCGATCTAATAGTTCTGCCCATCTTGAAATGGGGACATTAGGTAAGGCGGTGTACAGCAAGAAGACCGTTAATATTCCATTGCCAGTTTGGTGGCTAATCAAAAGCAAGGGTGTTTTCGTTAAACAAAGGGGAAATGCCTAACAAAAACATCAACTTCGCGCCTGCGGCGCCGGTCGATCCTACGTCGCGCCGGTTATGTTGGCGTTAGGTAGCAAAATGGAGCATCGAGCGTGATTAATATGAAATACTTGATAGCAGGGATATTGCTTGCTTTATCATCGTCAGCTTTAGCCGACTTAGAGGTTATTCTGGCAAGCGAGTCAGATCTTCCATATGCGCTTTCACCATCGAAATATTCGAACTCTTCAAGTAAATACAGCAACTCGATCAGTAAATACAGCAACTCAGGATCAAAGTACTCCAACTCAAGCTCCAAATATGACAACAGCCCTTCAAAACACAGTAATGGGAAATCTGGCGATCAAAGACTTCTTTTGAAAAAAGATGGAACCTACTTTTATATTGGCTACTACGTTTGGGGTGACGAAGGTTTAATCAACTTTTTCTCTTCTTCAGGAGAGAGAGTTTTTTATTCTCCGCCAGAAACGGACGCTATATTCGAAGGTGACAAAGGCGAGTTTGCTGGTTCTATCGCAACGCTTAAAGATACAAAAGTTCTTGCTGTTACAGAAAAAGGACAGCTAGCACTTGTAAAGAGTGGTGTAACACTGACACAAGATTCATCAGCTCCGAAAAGCCAAGCCCAAGATGCATATTTAATTGAGTATGCACATAACGATGAACTATTTGTTATCAATGGCGAAAAATTTGAAGCTCAAACCTATTGTCTAGGTTGGGAGCAAGGAGAGTCAGTAATCTTCATCGAAGGCAGTGCATTTGGGGCATGCGCCAGTGCTGAGCTATTTAATCTAAATAGAAAAGAATCTTGTTCAGTTTGGTGCGAGTAATGCTACCTAACAAGCGCATGTTGTCGGACTGGTTTTCCGCTGTGAGCCTCCCCGCTAAATATGGCCCGGTTATTTGCGGCGTTGAATGTCTGCTCCTAGGGCATTAACAGACGTCCTCTTGGCTGATGTAACGTCTACCGCATACTGTTCGGCGATTGCCAAATAGTCTCGGTTCAAAGTTCGTCCCATGGATCTGCTTGTTTATCTTTGCCGTCATGCACTTGGACTTTCGAACGATCAGCGGGAGTTAAGCCAAGACGTGCAAGCAGCGTTTCAAGTCTGCTAATCTTTGCGGCTGATACACTACCAGCGTTTCTCAACTCAACCATTAGGCGCACAGTGACCTCAACCACCCAGCGGTCAGAATCAAAGGCCACACCATCAGGCATGATCTTCACAAGCTCACGCCAAGCGGCTTTTTGTTCTTTGTCAAAATGTCGCGGTGGAGTGCCTAACTTGCCCCTTGGTTTCGGCTCTTTTGGGCGCTTTCGCTGTGGGTTTTTATCAAATGATCCACGCAACTCCAGTATATTGGTTGGCGTCTTATGTCTGGCCATTTTTCCGACTTAAATTCTGTGGCTGCAAAAAATTAATTTGGGGCGCGGTTTCGTAACCTTCAGTTGTAGAGAATTACCCCCCCCCTGTTGATTGCGCCTGCACGCCTTGCGACATGTCTTATATGGAGAAGCACGTCACAAGGCCACAGGCTGTCGGGGGTTTCTATAGCAGGGCACTCACCGATTAACCCCTGTCCCCGGTGACATAAGCCGAGGATAAGAGTGGCAGTCCCAGCGATACGCTAGACTGCCGATCTCTTTCTTAGCCGGTGGCGAACTTCATAACCTTAATCGCCTCGCTGTTGACCAATCCGCCGCCAACACGCTTGGTTGCGTAAAATAGGACGTTAGGCTTGGCCGTGTAAGGATCACGCAGCAAGCGTGTGCCCATGCGGTCAACGATGGTGTATCCACGCTGGTAGTTACCAAAGGCGATACTCAGGCTATCTGCGGAAATGTCAGGCATATCTTCCGCTTCAATAACTGGGTAGCCCAGCAATGTCCCTGGTTCACCTGCCTGCAAATTATCCTGCCAAAGGTAATTGTCGTTGCCGTCTTTCAGTTTGCGGACAGTGCCGAGGGTTGAGCTGTTCATCACCCAGCTTGCACCTTGACGGTATGCAGGTCGCAGGCTCTGCATTAGATCAATCAGCTGATCAGCAGGTGCAGACGATGTGAACGCGCCGGAAGCACCGGAGGCAATATACTGTATGGTTCCGAAACCCCGGTCTGCATCTACATCAGTGCTAACGTCATAGGTCAGAAAGCCGCGAGGTTGATCAATGCCTGTGCCATTGATAAAGGCCGCGCCTTCTTCCATGGCAAAGTTTTCAGACATTTCATCGGCCAACCACTGACTCAAATCGAAGAAAGAATCATCGAGCATGTTCTGTGATACTGCGGGGTTTGAATAGATCTCACCGAGTGGCGGCACGATAGCGGCAAACTTTGCGCCGGTTGTTTCTGTTCGTGCTTCCAGTTCACCGACCCACCCGGAGGCAGGCCCGGAGGTGCGAACCAATTTTCTGTAGTCAGCGGTTCCGGTCTGCACAGTGCGGGCTACTCTGCGAATGGGGGATATATCGCGCAGCAAGCTATCGATAGTCCGATCTACTTCAAGTGGTACTGCATAGCCACCATCAGGATCTGCGCCCGTGTTCATGCCCTTGCTCTGAAGCGCTGCTAGGGTGTCCTCACCCCGTCCCGAACGTGCCCAGGTATTAAAGGCTTTGGTGTGTTCATAATCATCAACGCCACCGTCTGAATCGGGAAAACTTGGCCTATTCTGTTTCTTGGCCAGCTCCATATAGTCAGCGTTAACTTTAGCTTTGAACTTCTCGAAGTCTTTGCCTTGACTATCAAGGATAGAGAGAATTTCCGAAAGGTCACTCATGTGTTTGTCCTTATAAATGCATAACAAAATCCGCTGGAAGCGGGTCTTTGTCACCAATGTGCAGACAAGCATCACGCAGGCCTAACAACCGTCCTGGCATCACGCAAGGAGGATTCCAACTAACCCGATTGAGTATCTCTGCATCACGCAAACACACCCAATCAGGATTAGCGGTAACAATAATAATGTTATTACATAACAGTACTTTTTTCTAGATTAGTGAATTGTAGGCTTAACCGAATCGATAAGAATTTCTCCGCTCCAAATGGCTTCGGCTATTCCATGAAACCATTTGGCTGTTTGCTGCTGTCCGATTTCATTAACCGATATTGTTGCCGCAGTTGAAAGCATGGCATCGGCCACAACTTTTGCTGGGATGTCATCATTCAGCCATTCATTGGTCATACGGTGCAGTCCATTTTCGATGGCATCACCCAGTAGATCGTTCCGTTCATTTTTGGTCATTGTTATTTCCTCTTGGTGGTCATGTGATTTGTCATCTCGGAAGAGTCAGGCCTGTCCCTAATCCGCCAATCCGCCGCAATCCGCCGTCAATCTATGGCGGAATGGCAGAAGAGGGAAGAAAATGGACGGCGGTTAATCCGCCGCCGTTCTTTTCTCTATAGGGCGGCGGATTAATAAAGGCGGCGGCTTGAAAATTGTAATTTACGCTGTTCATAGCCTAATCCGCCCTGGTATCGTCGTTACTCGGCGGAATAGGTTTAAGGAAAGTTTTACGCTTACCCTGCCGTTGCTCTTTGGGCAATTCCGTATCCATTACACGTTCAGTAATTTCCAGGTCTGCAATGGCCGCCCGCAGGTCTTTGCGTGTCATACCCAACAAATCGACTTTGGTATCCAGGTTGCTTTTGGTGTAATGCTTTCCCTGCTTCAATTCGTGGGTCAAGAACTGATGTACTTGATTGGCCAGCGAAGCGGCCTTCTGTTCCGTTGTTTGGTACAACTCAGTGAAATGCTCAAATCTAAAGCCATTACGCTTGATCCAAATTATCGGCAAGTTGGGTTTCGCATAACTCAGTTTTGGCCTTGCGAGCATAGTAATACTAGAGTGCCGGTCAGATCGGCATCCGGGCGGGGGTTTCAGTTGATCCCCTTCTTCCCATGAGTGCAAAACGAAAGTCATCCGGGTTCCAGCAGGCATAGCAGATCCGCTACGGCCCGCATATTGATCCAGTGCTTTATCCCGGGCATTACCCTTTCCTGTGTGGTGAACGTAGCGTACACAGCAATCCAGGGAGCGAACTATGCGCCTTGCGGCTGTGATTAAGGCCTGTTCGTTATCATTGATCTTCTGTTCTGATGCACCGAAACTCACAAGCGGGTCAAAGATAATCACTGCGGGTGGATTGTTCTTGTGCGCTTCAATTATGTTGTCAGCAAGATTTGTTAGCTGAACCATGCCATTAGCGACAAATACAAGTTTCTGTTGTTCGCCGGTCACATCCCAGATTCGGATAGAAGAAATGGCCTTCAGACGTTCATCAGGCGTCAGGTCCATTGCATTAAGGATTTCCCGCATTCTGGCAAGCAATTGCTCGCGCCGATCTTCAGCAGTAACAATCAATGACCATCCGGGATTAATCACCTTGCAGCCCCATACATCGCGCCCAAGGGCTATGTGTATCAGTTCATAAAGGATGATGGTGGTCTTACCTGTCCCCCCCGGGGCGATAAGTTGGGCTACATCGGCATAGGTGTGATTTTCAGCAATACATTTGGGGGTTAGTTTTGCTGCGTTCAGTTCATCTTCCGTAACTATCAGTTCATCAAAAGATGGTGCAGAAAATGTAGCCTCGGACTGGTCATCTTCAATCGGAACAGCAGTGAAAGGCATATTCATGCTACCCCCTCGGCCTTAACAGGCTTGAAGAAAGTCAGCCGAACAGGCAAGTTTCCGTCTTCCCGGGTCGTAAACACACGCAAAGCACCTGCCTTAACAAGTTCAAACCCAAGATGGTGTATACGGTCAGGGTGCTGTTCCTCCAGAAGCACGACCATCACATCCAGGCCTTTAACAGGCCAACGATATTTGTCAGGGCTTGCGTCATCTGGCAGAACCAAAGGTGCCCTAGACGACGGAAAGTTCTTGAGTACCTTCTCGGCAATCCTCCATGCCTGCTTGGAACCCACATAGATCCAAACCCCATTGGAAGGGTTGTGCACCTTGGAACCATAGGGGGGCAACGGTTTGGTGGTAGAATATGTCACACTCATTCCCTATGCCGCCCCGGTCGCTCGCCAAAGCAGGGGCGGCTTTATTATGCGCAATCAGATTCGAGGGTTTTCTGGCACTCAACTATCGCTTGATGTGTGCAATAGCGGCGGCGGCCGATCTTGTAGGTTCGAAGTTTATTTCTTTCGATTAGGTCGTAAAGCGTGGCGCGGGAAATATTTAGTGCTGCCATCGTATCGGACATCGTGTACGACAGTGGGATAGAATTTCTTATCAAAGAATGCGCAGAGGGAACCATGTAAGCCTCCAGGGCCATCTAATTAAAAGACTGAAGGCTTATGGTATGTTGATGGCCTCCAGGTGTTTAACT
Source organism: Sedimenticolaceae bacterium (assembly GCA_965224515.1). Taxonomy (GTDB): domain Bacteria; phylum Pseudomonadota; class Gammaproteobacteria; order Chromatiales; family Chromatiaceae; genus Sedimenticola_A. The sequence goes on along the minus strand of OZ245051.1, from coordinate 2,961,848 downwards.
GAACGCCTATAGACTAAGATAAATATATTTAAATTAATGCGCGGGTTGCCGAACTACTTTTTACGGCAATCGGGGTATTTTTAAATGCTGTCGAGTTCAGTGATAGCGGTTTTAACGACATCAGAACCAAGGCCGCCCTTAATCTTTACAATCTCCCCAAGTTTTTTCATGAACTCGACAAACCAAGTGTTATTACTCTTTGGTGGCAGTTTTCCGACGATACTTTTATAGGAACGTGCCACATTAGTGATCAGTGACCGTATTTTTTGATTTCTTAATGAATCATTACCAGTCTCAATTTTAGACTGAACATAATCGGCAGTCTTTATAAGGGCATCCAGGATTACCATTTGGGACTCCAGCAACTCACCCAGCTTTGGTTCTTTAGCTCGCAAAACACCTGGGAACGTGATGGACGATTTTTTACTACGGATCAGGTAATTAAAATGTCCAGCCATAATCTTTGACGATTCTCCCCGAAAGGCGTTGAGGGAGGCCTGTAGTTGTCTGGCAGATGTGCCAACGTCCTGAATTTCCTTATTGACCTGCTTGGTGGTTTTCTCCTCCCATAATTCATCCTTCTTAATCTGCTTAGCAGCCTCCTCCCCCTCTTCCTTCTCTATGATGAATCCTGCAGTTTTCTTCCAGACATCGACAGTTTCGGAAACACTCATCAGGAATCTGTCTTGCTGCTGTTTTGTCATGCGTTTCGGCAGAATTTTTACCAATACTTCCCGTTCATCATTAGACAGGTAGGCAGAGTTCACAAGGCCACCAATGGTCTGATCAAATTCTTTCTTTTTGTTCATAGCATCACCTGATTCATCATTTTCCGCCTATCAGTTGCCATGAATTTGGCATAGTGTTTCTCCAGCATCCTGATACTTGTACCGCAGTTCTCAGCAATGACTTGCGCCGGTATATGGGCCATAAGCGCTTTGGATATATGGTAATGGCGGAGGCTATAGAAAACCGTGTCAGCGGGAAGTTGGGCGGCCCTTATAGCTTCTTTCATAAGTCTATGCTGGTGTGACTTGCCCCATTGAGCGCCATCGTCTTTCACAAGCAGAAAAGCGCTTGGTAGCCGGTTTTTTGAAACCCCTTTAAAAAACTTCAAGGCATCGTCGGATAGATAGCAGTCACGCGGCCCAGTTTTTCCATCCAGACGTAGCGTACCGTTGATCACATCCAGATCATGGACTCTGGCAGTAGCTAACTCCCCATACCGTGCCCCAGTCAGGATTGCACCACGGATAAGTAGCTTAAAACCGTCGCTTGCTGCCTCCAACAGGGAGTCCACCTGAGTTTCAGTCAGAAATAGTTTTCGGTTTTCGCCCACTCCCTTGAACGCTGCCACACGCCTCCAGGCTGTATCAGAACCCGCAAGACCCGATCGAAACGCCAAGTTAAAAGCTGCCTTTGATATTGAAAGAACCCGGTTGGCTGTATCCTTTGATTTCCTGACAACCTCCGGATCATCAGAAACCTTTACCAGACCATCCCGCCAACGCTTGATTTGGGCAGTGGTCAGCCTGACAAGCTCAACTTTCCCAAGCTTGGGAACAAGGTGCTTTTCTAGGGATTGCTTAACAGCCTTTGAAGACTTATCGCCGTTTTCGACTTTGAGGTGGGAAACGTAGTCGGCAACACAAGACTTAACGGTGTAGCGGTGATCCTGCTTCGGTTCCATTTGACCGATCTGGGCGAACCACTTATTTGCCAGTTCTACTGCTTCTTCAAAAGTATGGTCTACTTCAGATCCTAGGGCATGGAATTTATAACCACTACCTTCAGGCATGATTCGGGCAATCCAATTCCCACCATCTTTTAGCTTCCGGAATCCGATATATCGGCCAAGTGCCAGTTTATGGAAATAAGGATTACGCCTGGGGGCAAGATTCCGGCGTTTCGTGATGGTATCAATACCAGTAGAATTCGATCTAGCCATGTCAGCACCTCGTTTGCTGGTTATGGTTAGAGTTTCGGGGGTGTTGGTAGCACCTCCGATGCTCGTTTTAAGTACGGATTAAGTACAGGTGTTTTGCAGGCCGGTAACGATCCGTACTTAAACTGTACTTAAAAACGGTGTTATACACAAGCAAACAGGGATGAACAGACAGATACTAACTTATTGTTATTAAAGACATTTGCGAACAGTGAAATACAATAAAAACCCCCTCTCACGCCGGTAACAGGGGTTCGAGTCCCCTACGGAGTACCAAAACAGAAAGGGTTGCGATTTTCGCAACCCTTTTTTATTTTCTGGCAACTTAATCAGCTTTAATTCCCGGCTCGTATCAACCTACCATTTCTGGTAGGGGTATTGCCGGGCAATGTGTGCCTGAGTCAAACAATCTTCCAAGCAAAATTCAGACTGTTCCACTTGGTTATTCTTGTTGCATATACCAGAATAAAAGTATTTAATGAGTTGAGCTTAGTGTTTATAAAAGCTGTAGCGAATCAGATAATTACTAATAAGACCATTGGATGGCCATTTGACAATCTTCAGGTTCAGGAAACTCCTCACCCAGCTATTGCCAAACCCCTGCAAGCACTACCTGAGGGAACGGGTACTGCGAACTCCGCTGCCGATGTGGCGCGTCGGTTCTGGTGTAACGCGTATTCTTGGCACTCAATACAAGCCCGATCATGACTGCATCGAGATTGATATCACCTACGCCTGCAACCTCAACTGTCCCAGTTGCAACCGTTCCGTCAACCTGAAACCTGCCGACCATATGACACTGGATCAAATAGGCCATTTCATTCAGGAAAGTATCGAGCAAAACAGAAAATGGAAGCGTATACGCCTGCTTGGGGGTGAACCCACCGCTCACCCCCAACTCCTCGATATTCTGAATGCTTTACTCGACTACAAGCGAAATCATTCACCGCGCACACTCATAGAGATAACCACCAACGGGCACGGCAAAAAAGTCGAGAAAATACTCGCTACCATTCCGGAAGGAGTCGTAATCACCAATACCGAAAAGAGCTCCGGGGCCCAGGATTATTTCGTCACATTCAACGTTGCACCCATGGACCTGGAGGAGTATGAGAATGTGGATTACAGCAATGGTTGCGAGATAACCGCAGAGAATGGGATAGGCCTTACGAAATACGGTTACTATCCATGTGCCGTTGCAGGAGGAATAGATCGTATTTTCGGGCTCAGCGTGGGCAGGCAGTCGCTGCCCGAAAAGGGAGAAGATATGCACAACGAACTGGATCAGTTGTGCAGGTACTGCGGCCACTTCAAACGAGGTAACCACACAGTCTCCGATTCTCACGAGATATCAGTGACCTGGCGAACCGAGTATGCAGACTTAAAGCAAAGACAACCTGCCCTTACAAGGTTCACAGGAAAAAAACGAGAAGCCTGACCACCAGTTTTCCATGGAGTTGCCCACACAGCCAGGTACAGCTTGTGCTATTCACTTAACTTATAAACACCCTGTTAAGAAAGGTGTATGCCCTGCCGGTAATTCCAGGACGCTTTTCCTCACGAGGACCTGCTATATTCAATACCCTAACCCTGTTCCCCTCTAACCAGCTTTTCACAATCTCCAAATCAGGAGACTGATCAAGGGAGACTATGAGACAGGGGCGATTGTGCTTCTCAGCGTAAACCTGGGTCGCGGCAGTACCACCATCAAGTGCACCCTCATTGAGAATAAGGGTGGCATCGGAGTCCCTTACATTCCATTCGGTTCGACGGTTGTAGTTCTCTGCCGGTGTCTCGGTCAGGGGATATTTATCAGGAATCACGCCATCCACAGCCCGGCGTCCCTTGGGGCACCAGCCACCACAGGGGATATCCAGGTCCAGCGCCACATCCAGGCCTGCACGGTCCACACCGGTCTGGCCACCGGAGACAATCCTCTCGAGCAGACTCACCCGTCTCGCTCCAGGTAACTGGCCGCGGCGTTGCGACCGACCTCTATCATCTCTTCAGCACGGTAGAACTCATAGAAAGTACAGCTGTTGATGGGTATGTCGATGATGACATCCGGGGAGTAGGCGGCGAGCTGAAAACGGGTTATCAGGTTCTGCATGGTTTCGATTGAACCGGAGACCACCTCGAAGATCCCCATCTCCTCTTCATCCGGCAGCCCCAGCTTCTGCTGAAGACCATCCACAAACTGGTGGATCTTCTGCTGGTAGCCGTTGATGCTGCCATCCGGGTCCACTCTCTGCAGTGCTTCACCCAGTTTTCTGTCCGCCTTGGCACCGATGGTCTCAACCAGGTCGGTGATTCTCTGCTGGTAGCCTTTGCTGTTCTGTTCCAGGGGTTGCCTGGCCTCAGGGTTTGCCAACCTTGGATCAGCCTTTGCACTCAGGTTGACCGCAATGGTGATATCGGTCTTGTCTTTCAGCGTTGGCGCTATGGGTATGGGATTGACCAGTCCACCGTCGACCAGGGTCTTGCCCCGGTACTCCACCGGGGTGAAGACTGTCGGTATGGCGATGGAGGCACGGATGGCATCGAACAGGGAACCCTGGTTGAGCCACACCTCCCGCTGATCATCTATGTTGGTGGCCACCGCGGTAAACGATATTGGAAGGTCCTCGATATTTCTGTCACCGATAAGATCACGCAGGGTCTCTATCACCTTCTCGCCCTTGATCAGGCCGCTGCGTCGAAAGGAGAAATCCACCAGTTTCAACACATCGATCTTTTCCAGCGCCCTCACCCAGCCTGCATAGGTATCAAGTTCGCCTGCGGCGTAGATACCCCCGATCAGTGCCCCCATGGAGGAGCCGGATATCGACTCGATACGGTAGCCGCTCTCATTCAGCCACTGGATGATACCGATGTGGGCCAAGCCACGCGCGCCGCCGCTGCCCAGTACAAGAGAGACCGTCTTTTTATCCATGCGACTACCCCAATAACGTAAAGGTCTGTTGCAGTCAGGTGCTGATCGTCAATGACGCATGTAGGTCGGACTGCTACCCACTGGGGCACAAGAGTCCGACATGTCGGCTTGAAAGCCGACCTACAGCACCTGAAATCACTTCACGTTATCCATATTCTGATGTGCTGCACCTGTATCCAACAGTCGTATTGAAAACACAACACTTTTCCATGACTGAACCAAACTGAAAACGGCCCCATCGCTGCCGACGGAGCCGTTACATTCTAACCTCTTGAGGGTTTAATTTCCTCTGCGCCATTCGTGAAAGCGCTCCACCCACTCCAGCAGTTTCTCCGGCTTGTGATCCCGTTTCCAGTTACCGGCGGCAAACTTGTTGCCTTCGGTCCAGGTGGGGTAGATGTGTATGGTGCCGAGTATCTTGTTGAGACCGAAACCGTGACGCATGGCGGCGACGAATTCGGCGATAAGGTCACCGGCATGGTCACCGACAATGGTTGCGCCCAGGATTTTGTCCTTGCCCGGCACTGTCAGTACCTTTACGAATCCGAAGGCCTCACCATCGGCAATGGCACGGTCCAGATCATCGAGTTCGTAGACCGTCACCTCGTAAGGCACGCCCTTCTGTTGGGCCTCCAGCTCGTTGAGCCCCACCCTGCCCACTTCAGGGTCGGTGAAGGTGGCGAACGGAATCACCGAGTAGTCCACCTTGAACTTGCGGAACATCCCGAACAGGGAGTTGACCGAGGCGTACCAGGCCTGGTGAGCCGCGGTATGGGTGAACTGGTAGGGGCCGGCCACATCACCGCAGGCGTAGATATTGGGGAAGTTGGTCTGCAGGAACTCATTCACCTCTATGGTGCGCCGCTCGCTTATCTGCACCCCCAGCTCTTCCAGTCCGAAGCCGGTGGTATTGGCGGCACGGCCTACGGCGACCAACACCTGGTCGAACTCGAACTCCACCGGTTCCCCCTCGTACTCGGCCACGAGGATCTTTCTGCCGTCCACCACCTTGAACTGCTTGGCCATGTGTCCGGCGCGCACATCGATATGGTCCTCACGAAAACGCTCGGCCACCAGGGCCGCCACATCGTCATCCTCACGGATCATCAGCCGGGGCGCCATCTCAACAATGGTCACTTCAGAACCGAAGCGGGCAAAGCTCTGGGCCAGCTCGCAGCCGATGGGGCCACCACCCAGCACCACCAGTCGCCTGGGCAGTTCACGCAGCTGCCACAGGTTGTCAGAGGTGAGGTAGTCGATCTGGTCTATGCCCTCAATTGGGGGCACAAAAGGCCGGGCTCCGGTGGCGACCACGATATTGCGGGTGGTGAACTCCTGGCCATTGACCGTGACGCTGTAGGGCGAGGTGATTTTCGCCTCGCCTTCGATCACCTCCACACCAAGCCCGGTGTAGCGCTCCACCGAGTCGTGGGGTTCCACCTGCTTCACCACCGAACTCACACGCTCCATGACATCGGCGAAATCGAACTCTGCACTGGCGCCCTTGAAGCCGAACTCCTTCGCACGCTTGGTCTGGGCCAGAAAACGGGCGGAGCGGATCAGCGCCTTGGACGGCACACACCCTGTGTTGAGGCAGTCGCCCCCCATCTTGTGCTTTTCGATCAGGGTCACCTTGGCTTTAACGGCTGCGGCGATATAGGAGGCCACCAGGCCACCGGAACCGGCGCCTATAACGACCAGGTTGCGATCAAAGCTGGATGGTTTTGGATAACCTGCCAGCGCCTTGCGGGCCTTGATGGCCTGAAGAATCTTCTTGGCAATCAATGGAAATACCCCCAGCAGTACGAATGAGAAAATCAGGTTGGGCGAGAGGATCCCGGAGAGACTCTCAAGCTTGCCCAACTGGGTTCCAGCGTTAACAAAGACCAGGGTACCTGCCAGCATTCCGACCTGGCTGACCCAGGCGTAGGTCCAGGTGCGTATGGGGGTAAGCCCCATCACCAGGTTGATGACGAAGAAAGGGAAGATCGGTACCAGGCGCAGACCGAACAGGTAGAACGCACCATCCTTTCTGACACCGTCATTGATCGGCTTCAGCTTGTCGCCGAAACGGTCCTGAACCGCATCACGGAGTAGAAAACGGGCTACCAGAAAGGCCAGGGTTGCACCCAGGGTTGAAGCGAAAGAGACCAGTACGAACCCCCACAGGAGGCCGAAAATAGCGCCGATTGCCAGGGTCATCACCGTGGCTCCAGGCAGGGAGAGCGCAGTCACCACCACGTAGACCAGGAAAAAGACAGCAGCAGTGCCCAGGGGGTTCTCCTGGCGGAAGCCTTCCAGTTCAGCCTGCCTGGCCTTCATATACTCAAGGGTCAGGTACTGCCCCAAGTCGAATATGAAGAAGCTGGCCACCAGGGCAACTATGATCAGAAGGGTGATAAGTCGTTTTGAATTCATGGGCTCCTCGCGCCAAATTGGGTGTTATTTTTATCTCTGGACCGTGCTGGGAACACCTTTCTTTCAGATTGTAGCCGCGATGATTGCTGATTGCTGCCATCATTCGGCAGAAAAAATCAGCCAAAGCTCCCCGTTCCCCCCCCGGCTTGGGTTATAATCCGCCGTTTTATCAACCGAATTACAGATCAAGCCATTCATGGACAAAACCTACGACCCTCACAGCCTGGAACAACGTTGGTACACCACCTGGGAAGAGCGCGGCTACTTCGCTCCCTCCGAGGAATCATCCGGGGATAGCAGCTACTGCATCATGATCCCGCCGCCGAATGTCACCGGCAGCCTGCACATGGGTCACGGCTTCAACAACACCATCATGGATACCCTGATCCGTTTCCACCGCATGAAGGGGGACAAGACCCTCTGGCAGCCCGGCACCGACCACGCCGGTATCGCCACCCAGATGGTGGTTGAGCGTCAGCTGGAAGCCCAGGGCAAGCATCGCCACGACCTGGGCCGCGACGCCTTTATCGACCGCATCTGGGAGTGGCGCGGAGAGTCCGGCGGCAACATCACCCGCCAGCTGCGCCGTCTCGGCTCGTCCCTGGACTGGCAGCATGAACGCTTCACCATGGACGACGGCCTCTCTGACGCGGTGAAAGAGGTCTTTGTCCGGCTCCACGAAGAGGGGCTGATCTACCGCGGCAAACGCCTGGTCAACTGGGACACCAAGCTGCACACCGCCGTCTCAGACCTTGAGGTGCTGAACGAGGAGGAAGCGGGCCACATGTGGCACATGCGCTACCCTCTCACCAACGGCCAGGGCCACCTGGTGGTCTCCACCACCCGCCCCGAGACCATGCTCGGTGACTGCGCCGTGGCGGTTAATCCGGAAGACGAGCGCTACAAGCACCTGATCGGGGAGCTGGTAGAGCTGCCCCTGACCAACCGCAAAATCCCCATCGTCGCCGACGAGCACGCCGACCCCGAGTTCGGCACCGGCTGTGTGAAGATCACCCCCGCCCACGACTTCAATGACTACGAGGTGTGGCAGCGTCACCGGGATGAGATACAGATCAGCGAACAGGCCCACGGCGGCCTGATCAACATCTTCACCGTGGACGCCGCGGTGCGCGAAAACACCGCCGAAGAGGGTGAACTGCTGCCGGCCAGGTACATCGGCATGGACCGCTACGAGGCGCGCAAGCAGATCGTCGCTGACCTGGAGGCCCAGGGCCTGCTGGAGAAGATTGTCGACCACAAGCTGATGGTGCCCCGGGGTGACCGCTCCGGCACCGTCATCGAGCCCTTCCTGACCGACCAGTGGTACGTCAAGGTCGCGCCCCTGGCCAAACCCGCCATCGAGGCGGTTGAGAACGGCGATATCAAGTTCGTCCCGGACAACTGGAAGAACACCTATTACGAGTGGATGCGCAATATCCAGGACTGGTGCATCAGCCGCCAGATCTGGTGGGGCCACCGCATACCCGCCTGGTACGACGACGAGGGCAACGTCTACGTTGGCCGCAGCGAGGAGGAGGTGCGCGAGAAACACGGTTTCGACGCCGACTACCCCCTGCGCCAGGACGAAGATGTACTCGACACCTGGTTCAGCTCAGCCCTCTGGCCCTTCTCCACCCTGGGCTGGCCGGAAGATACCGAGCGCCTGAAAGACTTCTACCCCACCAGCGTACTGGTCACCGGCTTCGACATCATCTTCTTCTGGGTCGCCCGCATGATCATGATGGGCCTGAAGTTCATGGATGGCCAGGTGCCCTTTCACGAGATCTACGTACACGGCTTGGTGAGGGACAGCCACGGCGACAAGATGTCCAAGTCAAAGGGTAATGTACTTGACCCCATCGATCTGATTGACGGCATAGAGCTGGAGACCCTGGTCCAGAAACGCACCAGCGGCATGATGCAGCCCAAGCTGGCCAAGAAGATCGAGAAGCAGACCCGCAAGGAGTTCCCCGACGGTATTCCCAGTTTCGGTACAGACTCCCTGCGCTTCACCTTCGCCGCCCTTGCTGCCACCGGCCGCGATATCAAGTTCGACATGGGCCGTATCGAAGGCTATCGCAACTTCTGCAACAAGCTCTGGAACGCGGCCCGCTACGTAATGATGAACGTAGAGGGTGAAGAGTTCGGTATCGGACCGGCAAAGACCGGCCACTCCGATCCGGTGGCCGATGTCGATCGCTCGGTAGCCGACCGCTGGATTATGTCACGTCTACAGAAGACCAAACTCACCGTCGCCGACGCGATTGAAAACTACCGTTTCGACCACGCAGCCCAGGCCATCTACGAGTTCACCTGGAACGAGTACTGCGACTGGTACCTGGAACTCTCCAAGCCGGTACTCAACAACCCCGATGCATCGGAAGCCGCAAAGCGCGGCACCCGCCGCACCCTGGTACGGGTACTGGAGAACCTGCTGCGCCTGGCCCACCCGATCATGCCCTTCATCACCGAAGAGATATGGCAGAAGGCAGCACCCCTGGCGGGTGTCAGTGGTGAGACCATCATGAACCAGCCCTTCCCCTCCCCACGCCAAGCCCTGATCAACGAAGAGGCCGAGCAGGAGATGGAGTGGGTGAAGCAGTTCATCCTCGGCATCCGCAAGATCAAGGGCGAGATGAACATCTCCCCCGGCAAGCCTGTCCCGGTCCTGCTGGCCAACACCAATGAACAGGACCGTGAATGGGCCGTAGCCGCCCGCCCCTACCTCGACTTCCTGGCCAAGACCGAGTCGGTGGAGATTCTGCCTGAAGGCGATGAAGGCCCCGAGTCAGCACTGGCCCTGGTGGGCGAGATGAAGGTGCTGATCCCCCTCGCCGGCCTTATCGACAAGGATGCCGAACTGGCCCGTCTGCAGAAGGAGATCGACAAGCAGACCGGCGAAGTTACACGTATCGAGAAGAAGCTCTCCAACCCCAACTTCGTGGACAAGGCACCGGATGCAGTTGTGCAGAAAGAGCGCGACAAGATAGACGCCGCCAAGTCTGCCCTGGCCAAGCTTGAAGAGCAGGCGGAGAAGATCCGGGCGCTATAACGAAACGGCAATCCAGGAGCCACGGCCATGGGCTGGCTCCTGGATTCTTTTCCAGACCTAAACGAACACAATCACACCACCGAATTCCCAATCCCCCCTAAGCTGACAATTTGTCATGGATCGATGAGCGACCATGCCAATTTGGCAGGCTTTTCCTTCAGTAAAACCGAGTCCACCCCTCTATCCCCGTAAGTAAACAGCGCCACCACTGGGTTATACCAACACTGGCATAAGCATTGCTCTCACACTCTGATTGTTCTGGCGATCAGTGTCAGACGGAAGTCGGTTTATCAATACATCCGGAAACCCCCGGCGGGCAACGGGTGTTTGCCTGGAAAAGTAGATGAGTCTGAAATGTCAATTAAAACCCGTGCAGAACATGGAGATGGAGTGCAATAAGTGCCCTATTCGCAAGATGGCACTATTTAAATCCGTCCCTGAAGAGAAGCTGTCATGGACCCAGGATTACCGAAATGCCCAGTTCGTTGTACCTGCCCGAAGCTTTCTGTACCAGGAAGGTGAGCATCACGACTTCGTCTATACCCTCTACGATGGCTGTATAAAGCTCTACAAGACCCTTCACAACGGCAAGATACAGGCCATGCGTTTTGCATCCCCCGGTGACTTTCTGGGCTTTCAGGGCGATCTGTGCGGCTCAATGCATCACGGCGCCCAGACACTGACAGAATGCGTGGTCTGTGCTTTTCCCCGTGAACAGGTTTCGAGAATGCTTTGTGAGCACCCCGAGATTGCTTCAGAACTTATTGTGAAAAACGCACGTGTAATGGCATTCTGCCAGGAGCATCTGCTCAGTACCGGTGCGCGCAGTGCCTACGAAAGTATCTCCTTCACCCTGGCTGAACTCGATCACCGGCTGAGTATTCTTAGAAAATTCCGGCCAGAGAGTCTTATGTTCAAGGACGGCAACATTCCAATCACCCAGGAAGATCTTGCCGATTCCGTTGGTATAACCCCCATACATGCCAACCGAACCCTGAAACAGATGCGCGAGGAAGGCATCATCGAATGCGGTAAGGGAAAAATTAAAGTATTGAATGCTGACAAACTACGTGAAATTTCCGGTTTCGAACCCCACATCGACAGTGATGCCCAACTGTTTTAAACACTTTCTCTCCATTTTTTAACCTAGGTTAAGTACAGCAGTACCTGAAGTTCATTAACTTCATCCCTTGTCGACTTCGAAGCAGGTATTACCTGCTTATAAAACAAAGCAAATCGAAGCGGCGTCATGAGGATGAGGATGATGATGAAACCAAGACTGCGATTGCTCGTGGTGTCTCTGGCTTTTGTCACCTGGATTTTCTCCCCGAGCATGCTATCTGCCTCGGGGGATTATCTCGGTGCGCGCTGGGACCCCATTCACTTCAAACCTGCCATTGATGAGGTGAGTGATCAACAGTGCCTCGCCTGCCACCAGGAAATACTGCAAAGAAAAACACGCGCCGTCACTCCCTCGGGATTATCCGCACAAGAGATCCGAGCCTGGTATCAGACACTCGATACATACCAGGGTGAGCAGGAAACCTTTCATCGCCGTCACCTGGTCACACCTGAAGCCAGGAGGTTGATGAACTTCCGCTGCAACACCTGCCACCAGGGACACGACCCAAAGGACGAGGCTTCTGGAACGACGGATGACGGGCAGATGAATCTCGTCCTGCGAAAATCCGTTGACCCTGACATCTGCGTGATGTGTCACGGCAAGTTCGATTACAAGGTAATGTCTGGTCTGCCGGGTGATTGGCCGGATATTCGGGATACCTTCAAAAACGACTGCGTGACATGTCACCAGGAGTTCAGAACCGTCAGGCATCAGCTCAACTTTCTCAATGCCGAAGAGATCGAAATCGCAGGCGAGGAAAACAGCGACTCATGCTACGGCTGCCACGGCGGACGCGCCTGGTACGCCATTGCCTACCCCTACGTCAGAACCCCCTGGCTTGAACGCATGCCGGAAATCGATCCCGAATGGGCCAGGGGCCGACCTGCGGCCTACGATCCGCGATTTACAAAAAACCGGACTAAAAAGCAGCTCTCAGCGAAAACCGGAACGAGTACTTCCAAATGAAAAACGACAAAAAGATACAAGAGCTGTGCACCTCGTCCCTGAACATGAACCGGCGGGATTTCCTTAAGAATTCCGCCCTAGGCGGAGTGGCGCTGGCTGCAGGTGGCCTGGTAAAGGCAAACAAGGCCGAAGCGTTTGCCTACGAGCCCTATTTTACCGATAACGCACTGGAAACCGTAGTAACCAGCTGCGCCCACAACTGCGGCTCCAGACACATGCTGGTGGCGCACAAAAAGGGCGATGTAATTGTACGTCTCTCTTCAGACGACGGCAGCTATCAACGTGGTGGCTGCTACGGCAAGGACACCGAGGATGAGCCCCAACTGCGTGCCTGCCTGCGCGGCCGTGCCTACCGGGAGCGCATCTATTCACCTGAACGCCTGCTCTACCCCATGATGCGGGTGGGTGAACGGGGAAGCGGAAAATTCCGCAGGGTCTCCTGGGACGAAGCGCTGGACTTTGTTGTCGACAAGATGATCAAGCTTAAGTCTGAATACGGTTCACAAGCGATACTTGACCAGAGCTATGCAGGCTCATCCTACGGCGTACTGCACAAGTCTGATCAGATCGACGGTCTCCAGGGCCGCCTGCTTGGCATGTTTGCATGTCGCACCAGTTCATGGTCCGTACCCTCATACCAGGGGACAACAAGTAGTTCCCGCTGGACCTTCGGGACCATCAAGGATGGCAGCGAAGACGATGCTTTTGCCCACTCCAAGCTGATGATCATGTGGGGCTGGAACCCGGCCTACACCTTTCACGGCGGCAACACCGTTTACTACATGCGCATGGCCAAGCAGCGCGGATGCAAGTTCGTGTCGATTGACCCACAGTACACGGATACCGCGGCTGCATTTGACGCATGGTGGATACCCATCAAGCCCGGTACGGATGCCGCCATGCTCGCCGGCATGGCACATCACATATTCAGCAACAACCTTCAGGACCAGGACTTCATCGACAAGTTTGTCCAGGGAATGGATGCCGACACCATGCCGGACTGGTCCAACGGCTCTCCAAACGGCCAGGAGAACTTCAAGGACTACATACTGGGCAAGTACGACAGGCAACCCAAAACCCCGGAGTGGGCAGAGGAGATCTGCGGTGTAAAAGCAGACGACATCAGGAAACTGGCGGAGATGTACGCCACAACCAAGCCTGCCGCGCTGAAAGCCTGCTGGGGTCCGGGCCGGGCCGCGTTTGGCGAACAGTTCAACCGAATGGCTGCAGCACTCCAGGCCATGACCGGCAACATCGGCGTACTGGGTGGCTGTGCAGAAGGCGTGGGCAAGGGATGGAGTGCAGAGGCCATAGCCTATCCCTATGATCAGTATTCAAACATCTGGTTCGGTTCCATCAAGTCCGACAAGTGGGCCTACCTGGTCAACAACTACCCAAATGTTAAACGCGAGGAGATCGGCCTGTGGCCGCGCAGCGATAACTACGAGGGCGTGATACCCAATATCCGGGGCATATTCTGGCAGGGTTCGGACTGGCTCAACCAATTGACCGATATTAATGAAATGGTCAGTGCCATCAAGAAACTCGACCTTGTCGTCTGCCTGGACCAGACCATCACCCCGTCCGGTCTCTATGCCGATATCATGCTTCCGATCTCCACCCATTTTGAACGCCGTGATGTAGCCCTGCCCTGGTACAAGGGGCACTACTACATACACCGCCCCAAGGTTATCGAACCCAGGGGTGAGAGCAAGACCGACCTGCAGGTATTTACAGAACTGGCCTACCGCATCGGTCACAAGACCGGCATGGGTGACCAGTTCGGCAAAGCCTACAATCCCAAGGCGGATCGCAGCTACTGGGACAACCCGGATGAAGTCGACGAGACTTACCTGCGGGAGTGGTGGGAAAGCCGCGTCATGGAAAAACAGCATGTGGTCATGCCATGGAACGAGTTCAAACGTCACGGTGTATACAAGTTCAAATACGATGAACCAAAGGTGGCTTTCAAAAAACAGATCGAGAAAGGCGTTCCATTCGAAACACCTTCTGGAAAGATCGAAATTCTATGTACAGAGCTGGCACAGATATCCGACTGGAAGAAAACCAAGTACGGATATCACATACCCTCAATTCCAAAGTGGCTTGAGCCTTTTGAATACCTGAACAGCCATGACAAGCGCAAGCAATACCCGTATCACCTGATCACCCCTCATCCCAGGCATCGAACGCATTCGATATTCAACAACATCGCCTCCCTGCGTGAGACCTATGACCAGGAGATAACCATCAATACCCGTGATGCCGAAAAACTCGGTGTACGCAGTGGCGACAAGGTGCAGGTATGGAATGACCGCGGCAGCCTGGTGGTACCGGTTTATGTTTCGCAAAGGGTATACCCGGGTGTTGTGATCATTCACGAGGGGGCCTGGTTCGATTTTGACGAAAACGGGGTCGACCGCGCAGGTAATCCCAACGTTCTCACCGTCAGCAAGCCAAGCCCGGCAGGCTCTTTCGCCTACAACACGGTACTGGTCAACGTTCGCAAAACCGACCTGGAACACAGGCCCGGATGGGATGAACTGGCGATTTCCCGTTCCCACGTATTCAGGCGCGACCTTTAAGAGGTAATTGAACATGGCCCTGACAAAAGACAACTCAAAGATAAAAATCGCCATCAAGCGCAAGAAGAAAGAGGTCTACCAACCGGTAAAACCTGCCAAGCAGCTCGGTTTTGTACACCACAACGTCGACTGCATCGGTTGCCGTGCCTGTGAAATCGCATGCAAGGACAAGAACGGCCTGCCGCCAGGACCACGTTTCAGGCGGGTGCAATACATCGAGGGGGGAGAATTCCCCGATGTATATGCCTACAAGGTGAACATCTCATGCAACCATTGTGCAGAACCGGCCTGCCTGCCCACATGTCCCACCGGAGCCATATTCAAGCGTAAGGCCGATGGCATTGTAGACATCGATTCCACCCTCTGTATCGGCTGCCGCCGCTGCGAGGCGGCCTGCCCCTATGGTGCGCCACAGTTCATACCGGAACTGAATATCGTCTCGAAGTGCAACATGTGCGTGGATGAAATTGATGCCGGGCGCAAGCCCTACTGTGTCATGGCATGCATGATGCGTGTACTGGACATCGGCCCCATCGACCAGATTTCCGACGGCACATTACAGACCAAGGCTGTAGGCCCGGACGAACAATCTGTCAGAGAGGTTCTGAACTTTGCCAGTCCCGACCTGACCAATCCCTCTATTCGTTTCGTGCCACACAGCAAGGGCCGGGGCGATACAGAGTCCTCAGATAACAAGAGTGATTCATAACAACATTCAAGGTGGAGATTGATGAAAAGAATATTGTTGCTGCTGTGTTGTATCACCATCCCGATACAGGCCTTGGCGATCGACATCGAAAACGCAAAACGTATCAACCGAAGCTGCGCCCTCTGTCACGGCATCTATGGCCAGGGTACGCCGGGTACCATGTCACCCCGACTCGCGGGTCTGCCGAAAGAGTATATCGCCAAGGAGCTGAAGTATTACCGCGACGGGGTACGGGAGTATCCACCGATGGTTCTGGCATCCTCGATCAGGAACATGTCCGAGAAAGACATTGAAGACATTTCAGAATACCTGGCAGGCATCGACCTGCGAAATCTCAATCTGCCCAAGATTCCGCCCTACCGAAGAGGACAGCTTCAGGCCGGACGGGAGATCTTCATGGATGAGTGCAAGACATGCCACCGGAAAACCGGCCACGGCAAACCCAAAAAGGGCATCCCACCAGTGGCTGGCCAGTATGGCAGCTACCTGTTCAGCCAGATGAAGAAGTTTCAGGACAAGGCGCGATTCCATGATGACGACCCGGAAGATGAAACATTTGATGAACGTAAGGACGACGAGTTGGATCACCTGGTGAGCTTCCTGACCACCCTGCCACCTCATGAGCCCCTTAAAAAAGAACAAACATTCGCATTCAGCGGGATGAGCGGAATGATGGGCATGGCTCCCGGCAACAGCATGATCGGAATGACCAAGGATGGCAGGCTTGGCAGCATCAACACAAGTGCAGCCAACCTTGACGCACAAAGAATATCCGGTCGGTTTCTCATCACCCCTGAAGGCGACATAGTTCTCAAGCCGACCAACCAGGACATGAGACAGGTCGCGGGCCTATCCGGCGACTTCAAGATCACCTCCCAAGGCCTGATCTTTATTCCAAAATAGACGGAGAATACCCGTGAATAGATTTCATTATGTACTGCTTGCACTGCTTATCATGACCATTAGCCCGATTTCTGCACAGGCAGATAATTCACCCGAAGTTCACATCAACGACATTTCTCAGACCGTCATCAGAATGAGTATGATAGATGGCGTCAGCTTTGAAGACGCGGCCCAGGCCATGACCTCAAAGGCGGCTGAACTCAACCTCAAACTCGTGGGTCATCAAAAGGTGCACCAGGAGATGTTAGCCCGGGGAAAAGAGGCGGGGCATCTGGAGATAGTCCAGTTCTGCGACCCGGAAGACGCGGTGAAGATGGTTGAACTCGATCCACTCTACGCGGCCTACATGCCATGCCGTATCGCCCTGGTGGAAGACCGGAAGACCGGGCGCGGCTGGTTGCTGATGCTCAACCTGGACATGCTGATCAACAGCCATACCCTGCCACCTGAACTGCAGGCAATTGCCATCAGGATCAACCAGGCCATGCTGGCGGTTATGACCGCAGGGGCAACCGGCGAGTTCTAAGGCAACAGAGAAGATCCGGGCGCTCCGGGTCCATCTCTACCCGGCCACAAAAGGCACCGCAGATGCCTAAGCGTTCACTTAACCTGTTGTAGAAAATGAAAACCCCGCTGCCAAATCAATGGCTTGCGGGGTTTTCTTTGTTTAAAAAATTCCCCGTTAATTTGCACCGCTGATTGCCGGTAGCCACAAACAACCGCAACCCAATATTCGTCACCCCGGCGAAGGCCGGGGTCCAGTATTTTCAAGAGCTTATGGATTCCGGCCTGCGCCGGAATGACGATGGTTTACCGGTTTTCAGCAGCGTTGTTTACAGAAAAGTGCAACAGGTTAAGTAAACGCCTTGCCATAAGGCCTAGGCGTTCACTTAACCTGTTGTAGAAAATGAAAACCTCGCTATCAAATCAATGGCGTGCGGGGTTTTTCTTTGTTTAAAAATTTCCCGTTAATTTGCACCGCTGATTGCCGGTAGCCACAAACAACCGCAACCCAATATTCGTCACCCCGGTGAAGGCCGGGGTCCAGTATTTTCAAGAGCTTATGGATTCCGGCCTGCGCCGGAATGACGATGGTTTACCGGTTTTCTGCAGCGTTGTTTACAGAAAAGTGCAACGGGTTAAGTAAACGCCTTGCCATAAGGCCCAGGCGTTTACTTAACCTGTTGTAGAAAATGAAAACCCCGCTATCAAATCAATGGCTTGCGGGGTTTTTCTTTGTTTAAAAATTTCCCGTTAATTTGCACCGCTGATTGCCGGTAGCCACAAACAACCGCAACCCAATATTCGTCACCCCGGCGAAGGCCGGGGTCCAGTATTTTCAAGAGCTTATGGATTCCGGCCTGCGCCGGAATGACGATGGTTTACCGGTTTTCTGCAGCGTTGTTTACAGAAAAGTGCAACAGGTTAAGTAAACGCCTTGCCATAAGGCCTAGGCGTTTACTTAACCTGTTGTAGAAAATGAAAACCCCGCTGCCAAATCAATGGCTTGCGGGGTTTTTCTTTGTTTAAAAAATTTCCCGTTAATTTGCACCGCTGATTGCCGGTAGCCACAAACAACCGCAACCCAATATTCGTCACCCCGGCGAAGGCCGGGGTCCAGTATTTTCAAGAGCTTATGGATTCCGGCCTGCGCCGGAATGACGATGTTTTACCGGTTTTCTGCAGCGTTGTTTACAGAAAAGTGCAACAGGTTAAGTAAACGCCTTGCGCAGATGCGGTGCCTTTTTTCGTTACAGCAGTTTCAGCTTGGGTTCGGTTACCAGGTAAGCACAATGTCAGTTAACGCTGAATCCATCGACAACAGAGATCGTTATCGAATCAATCACTGGCCCAAACAGACTGGTAAATGACCAATGACAAAAAAATGAAGTTATAGAGAAAGTGCAAAGAAACTGCTGGCCAGAAACGCTGCGTTACTGCCACCAGCCAGAGATTGTATGATCCCAATGCCAAAACCGGCACTAAAGCAATGCCACTCCTTCCATGGCTCAACGCAAAGACTACAACCAGCGTCAAACCTGTAAACCACCACCAGAATCCCTTTGAACTTCGCCTGGTCAAATACATAGGACCCCGATAAATAGCCTCCTAAACAATAGGGGTAACTATCAGAGTACTGAATATGCCCCACTGGTCTGCAAAGATGTGACCCGTAAGATCGCGAGATGTTGCATGCAGCCATTCCTGCATTTGGAACAGTTGCTCAAAGATTGGGAGATCCACAAGGAGATGCCACTCAAATACTGATGGGCAAAGGTATGGGCACCATTTGGTATCGATAATTATCAGAATAAGGTAGTTCTTGAAGGCACATATCAGCATCACCGCCGCCAAGCCTATTAAGACATAACAGTATGTATGAGACCGTGACATCAAATATCCCTATTCCTGATGAAATTGTAGAACAAAATGTCAAAACGGGATCAGAACCGGAAGCGGAATATAATTCTGCTATCCAGTAGAGTGCAAAAGATATCCAAATGAGCTTTAATTCCATAGTCTGGGTACGAAAGGAATAATCTCAGACAAGCTACAACCCGGCACCATTCATATAAGGAGATAAGATGAATAACCGCTACAGTATGCTATTCAAGCCCATTGTTTACTCATCCATCATGATCTGTTGGTCTGCTTCAATATCAGCCGATTCACCTGTATTTGGTATTGAGCCAGCACCTCCTCCGGTGAGACCTATCTTGTGTAATAAACCATCCACGCCGATTGGGAGATCATCGATCGTCAACAGAGATAAAGTATATGGATTTTATAATGACAAATTTGGGGACTGGTACAAGGTTGGCAGCGAGTACAAATTCAGATCATCAACTAATGCCAGGGTGATTAGCGGCAAAGTGGAAACCAGAATTTTTCCGAGAAAGTGTGTAAAAAAAACAGGAGTTAATTTAAACGGTGGCGGACCGGTACAGACCGTCCTCACCAGTCAGATACCTCCTGGCCCAAACGGAAAGCGACTCACATTTACCGATACACTGATTGATGCTTCACTGGCAAAAAGCTGGTGTAAGAAAGATGCTGGCCCCAGGATAAATACGCATACCAGACCGTCTGTAATTACATACAGGGTTCCCCTGGCTATTCTCGCTAAAACCACAATGAATGACCATCGTAACTTTACATATAATGATCTGATACCTTAC
The DNA here is from genome assembly GCA_965224515.1 of Sedimenticolaceae bacterium. Lineage (GTDB taxonomy): Bacteria > Pseudomonadota > Gammaproteobacteria > Chromatiales > Chromatiaceae > Sedimenticola_A. Next base: position 2,942,036 of record OZ245051.1, on the reverse strand, counting down.
CCCTATAACTCAATAAAGATCCAGTGTTTCAACGGCACCCGTCAGAAAGGCTAGCCGCTGTAACTCGGTTCTGAGTGCTACCGCCTATACCAAGAGCAGCTGTATCAATGGTGATACCGATAACCAACAAATCGTAAACGGCTGCTCTTGGTAACCTACCACCTGATACACCCTACAGAATACGCTCCCTCTTCCGCTGATGACGAACCCTGCAGAAATTAATCTCAATCTTATTGAAAACAGCCTGGCACAGCTTCACTGAGTTTGGCCAACAGGTGGCATTTGTGATTTTTTACTATACTCGATCAAGGGGAGTTAACTGCCGGCCAAGTGGTGGCTCTGCTGACAAAATAATAGAATCGGAATGATTCCAAAGAGCCTTAAGTATGACTCCGTCCACACCTAGGCAGCAACATTCAGAAAACCATGGTATTCGCCAGGGCACATCATCACTGCGACTAAGATTTCTGACTCCTCTCGTAGCCGCTATCGTGTTGCTGGTTATGGTTCTTGCGATCAGTCTTTTCTATTTTGAGTCCGAGAGTAAAAGTCATGGTTTGATTCATGAGCGGTTGACCCGCACCCAGAGTGTTGCGAGGGATTTTTATGAGAAGAGTGTTCTCAATGATGCGAACGCTCTTCGGGCTGTTATGGACGCCTTGCTGCGTGACCAAAAATTGAGCGAGATATTCACTGAATACGACAGAAATGCCCTCTTTGACTATACGGAAACCCTGTTCAAAGAGTTGAAACGGGACTACAACGTTACGCACTTCTATTTTACCAAGCCGGATAGAGTGAACTTTTTGCGTGTACATGCACCGGGGCGTCATGGTGACAGAATTGACCGGGTCACTACACTGCGGGCTGAGCAGAATGGTGCACTCTCATATGGTGTTGAACTCGGACCATTGGGAACCTTTACCTTGCGAGTGGTATCCCCCTGGCACGACAGACAGACCGGGAAATTAATTGGATATCTTGAGCTGGGAATGGAAATTGACCATGTCATAAATTGGCTCAGGGATATCTTTGGCTACGATGTTGCCGTGGTGATCCATAAGGAATACCTGAACCGTGAAAAATGGGAGGACGGGATGCGTGTACTGGGACGCAGTGCCGATTGGGACCGTTTTCCAACAGTTGTGATAAGTGCTGAAGTTCCCAGGGATCTCCCCTTGACACTAAGTGAACAACTCGAACAGGATAAGCACGGACATCAAAATGAGGTGGTAGAGCTTGAACGCGATGACCATTCCTATTGGCTACTCACCATGCCCATTGAGGATGCCAGGGGTCGCGAGGTGGCTCACATGACACTGCTGGCCGACGTTTCGTTCGAAATGGATGTTGCAGAACGCACAGCAATCGTGGTCGGCACCTCTGTTTTCATACTTGGCGGCATATTGATTGTATTCTTTTCACGACAGGCACACCGGGTAAGCAGACAGATCGAAAAGGATGAAGAGATACTTAAGCAGCTTGCCACCCATGACGGTCTGACCGGTCTATACACCCGGCGCATGTTTCATGAGTATCTCGATGCAGAGCTTGCCCGTTCGATACGCTTCAGGCATTCGTTGTCACTGCTTCTCATAGACATCGATAATTTCAAGCAGGTCAATGACACCTATGGGCATCTCGCCGGTGATGCGGTTTTACAGAAATTGAGTGATCGACTCCTCAAGGAATCAAGGGGAGTCGACTATGTCTGCAGGTACGGGGGTGAGGAGATAGCGATAATCCTGCCGTAATCAGATGTCAAGGATGCACAGCAGTTTGCCGAGCGCATAAAACAGGCCGTTTCAGCACTCCCGTTTGATATTGACGAAAAGCAGTCGGTATCGATCACCATCAGCATAGGATCGGCGTCCTATCCCCTTCATGGAGAGACTGAAACCTTTCTGATCGCTGCAGCCGATCATGCCTTGTACGATGCCAAAGAGGGCGGACGCAACCAGGTCCGCGTCTACACCGCTGACCAGTAGCGGGCATACCCTTCCTGTCACCCCAGCCGCTTCAGAAGGATAACGATTTCCGCTGCATCATTTCCAAAAGGATGAGATCGCCGCCACGCCTGCTGCGCCTGCCGCCTTGGCATCTTGCAGATCCGAAGCTGCCATACCACCCAGTGCGTAGACCGGATGATCAATACCGGCAGTCATCTCCCTGAAAGCCTGCCAACCGATACCCGGTACGCCAGGGTGGCTGGAGGTGGCTTTTACTGGTGACAGCAACAGGATGTCCGCACCCAGCCGCTGGGCCAGTGCAAGATCTTCTGCAGTATGGCAGGAGACCGACAGCAGCTTACCCTCCTCTACCGGACGCTCCTCACAGCCAGCCAGGGCATCGCTCGTCAGGTGCAGCCCGCCGGCACTTGAACGCCTGAAACTCTCTGCATCTGTGGCCAGCAGCAGTGTCGTGTCATAGCGATCACAGATCTCCTGCGCAATTTCAGCCAAGGCGAGATATTGATCCACATCGCTGATCTGTTTACAGCGCAGCTGTACGATTTTATTACCCTCCCGGAGGGCACACTCCAGTTTTTCTGTAAACTCGGAAGTGTCTGAGAATTTACCGGTAATCATGTAAAAGTCGGGAAATGTCACTCTCTGCTTGCTCCTCAGGGTCTCTGTTTCTCTTGCCGGATTATAGATCGATACCCTCACCGAAAAAAATATTTAACCCCATCTCGCATATCTCCTCGTATTAATGGGTAAGGAACCCCGAAAGGGTCCATTTACCAACACTGGAGAAAGAGCTCATGAAAGCCCGAATTACACTTGTCTGGTTGTTAATCACCCTTTTTCTGGCGGCATGTAGCCAGACTGTCCAGCAACCCACCCCAAAACCACCGCCCCCTCACCCTGTCATTGAAAAAGAGGAATCAAGGGTGCGCTCACTTGAAGAGAAGGCACCTGCCTCTGCACCTGTCACCAGTGATATGGCCGGTGCCGTCGTCATGCAGCGGATGATGGCTAAAAAGCAGATCTCCGCCTACGCGTCGGGTATTCCCGGCAGGCTTCCCAGCGAACCCCTGGACCGTGAGCGCTACGCACACTTTGACGACAACCCGGTAAAGCGTGCCACCGAAACTCCCGTTTCAACATTCAGCATCGATGTAGATACAGGTTCCTACGCCAACCTGCGACGCATTCTCAACGAGGGCCGTCTTCCGCCCACCGATGCGGTGCGGGTGGAGGAACTGATCAACTACTTCACCTATGACGACCAGGGGCCGGATAACGGCAACACCCCATTTCACGTCACCACCGAGATGGGCCCCAACCCCTGGAACAGCAAAACTCACCTGCTGCGTATCGGTATCAAGGCGTGGGAAAGCAAGCAGAAGGATCTGCCCCCTGCAAACCTGGTGTTTCTGCTGGATGTATCGGGCTCCATGAACTCCCCGGACAAGCTGCCCCTGCTCAAGCGATCCATGCGCCTGCTGAGCCGCCACCTGGATAAAGATGACAGCGTATCCATCGTTGTCTACGCCGGAGCATCAGGTGTGGTTCTTGAACCCACTCCCGGTGATCAGGGCGCCAAGATCGAGCAGGCCCTCGGCCAGCTCCAGGCCGGCGGTTCAACCAATGGTGGTGCCGGTATCCGGCTTGCCTACCTGAAGGCGAAAGAGGCCTTTATCAAGGATGGCATCAACCGCGTGATACTGGCCACTGACGGTGACTTCAACGTCGGTACGGTCAACCACGAAACTCTCATCGATCTGATCGAGGAGAAGCGCAAGGAAGGCATCGCGCTCACCACCCTCGGCTTCGGCACGGGAAACTACAACGACCAACTGATGGAGCAGCTGGCTGATCATGGCAATGGCAATTACGGATACATCGATACCCTGATGGAGGCTCAGAAAGTACTGGTGGATGAACTGGGTGCCACCCTGCACACCGTTGCCAAGGATGTGAAAATCCAGATCGAGTTCAACCCGGCCCAGGTATCCGAGTACCGCCTGGTGGGCTACGAGAACCGTGTACTGGCCAGGGAAGACTTCAACAACGACAAGGTGGATGCCGGTGAGATCGGTGCCGGTCACTCGGTCACTGCACTCTATGAAGTCACACTCAAGGGCAGCGGGGGCGACCGTATAGCGCCCCTGCGTTATGGAAATGAAACTTCCAATTCAACCGGTTTTGGCAGTGAACTGGCTCACCTGCGCCTGCGTTACAAAAAGCCGGACCAGGAGAGCAGCATACTGATAGAGACACCTGTATCTGTCAGCAAGATCAAGAGCGACCTGGAGAAGACTACTGACGACTACCGGTTTACCGCTGCCGTTGCCGCATTCGGACAGCAGCTGCGTGGCGGCAAATACCTGGCTGACTTCAGTTATCCGGAGATTGAAAAACTGGCGGCAGAGGCCAGGGGGAAAGATGCCATGGGCTACCGTAGCGACTTGCTCAAGTTGGTAAGGCTTGCCGGTGGACTCTCAGGACAGAGATGACCCTCTCCGTGCTAAATCTCAATCAATTCCTTCTCCCACAGGGGAGAAGGAATTTAAGGGATCAGCACAATTATCTCATGCTCACTTTGTATTCCCTGCGTCTTCCCAACAGCCTTTGGGGTATATTCACTAGTACAGGCAGACACCAACAGCGAACCATGACCGAACCAACCGATGAAAACCTGATGCACAGCTACAGGCAAGGGGATACAGCAGCCTTTGACCGGCTCTATGCCCGCCACCGGGGTCCGTTGTTCCGCTATATCGATCGGCTGTCCAACAACCATGCTGAGACCGAAGAGCTGTTCCAGGATGTCTGGATGCGGATGATCAGGGCACGGGATCAATGGAGGCAGGAGAAAGGATTCAAACCCTGGCTCTACCGTATCGCTCACAACCGTCTTGTTGATCACTGGCGCGCAGCCAAGGGCCAACAGGTACCTCTCGAGGATGACACCATAGTCTCCATGGATAAATCCTGGCCCGATGCCTGGCTGGTGATAAAAGACTGTATCGAGCGGTTGTTTCATCTGCTGGGGGGATTGTCTGAACCCCAACGTTCAGCATTCCTGTTGAAAGAGGAGGCAAATCTCAGCCTGGCTGAGATCGCCGATGTGACGGGTGTTGGCCGGGAGACCGTCAAAAGCCGGTTGCGCTACGCTCTGCGCAGCCTGCGCTCCGGCCTGGAGGGATGTGATGAGTGACCATGATCTGCACGATGAACGGATATCCCGTCTCTACAGCATGGGCGAACACCCTGCCCCCTCAGAACACCTGAACGAAACAATCAGGGAAGCGGCCCACAAGGCTGTAAGCCGCCCCCGCCTCTCGCTCTTCTGGCGTCTTTCGGCCACGGCGGCGGTACTGGTGCTCAGTATCGGCGTGATCTTTCGTACCCTTGAAACAGTGCCGGTTGAAGAGGATTTTCTAGAACCCTCCCCTATCCAGACCGGGGAACTCCGGGACGCCGAGACCAAACTGAAGGAGGAAGTCATTCCAGGGCGCCCAGATCCTGCAGCAGAGATACCCGAAGCCGAGGAGTCAGCAGCGAGTGTAACCGGCATATCATCAGACGAGGCAGCCGCTATTGAATCGGCGACATCCAGGGAAAAACCGATAAAGAGGGAGCGCAGAGTAGCCCCCATGCTCCAACAGCAGGCTGCGGAGAGTAAGCAGCGTCTGGAAACCCGTGCCCCGCTCCCCACACGGCCCTCAGCAAGCCCGGTGACGCCATCTGAGAAGAAGATACCCATCGGCCGGACCCTGCCGGCAGCTCCCGCCACCACCACACTTGAGAAATCCCTGGCACCAGCGCCCTTGAAGATGAAGAAGCTGCAACCTGCCAAGGATCAAAACGGCATATTCGATTCCGCCACCCCGGCAAGAGAGCTGATGGGTTTTTTCACGACCAGCCCCCAGCCATGCACAGGAGTCGAGTTGCCCACGGAAGAGAATCCGCAGCCCTGGATGGAGCTGGTGAAAAGATTACAGGATGAGGATGACCAGGAGAGCCTGGAGTGTCTTAAGCGGGTCTACGAGATACGATATGGAAAACCGCTGAAAACGGAATAGCGCTCAACCGCTAAGGCATCATGGGATTCATAAAGCCCATCGGACGCGATATCTGCCGCACGTTCTCCCGCATTACGGAAACACCGCCGGTCATCTCACCCATACGGTGGCTGATATTGGACATGGCGCCGTTCATCAGCCCCACGTCAGTATTGATCGTAGCCACCTCGGTATTCAGCTCCGACATGGCGCCGCTGATACGCGGCATGGATTGAGCCAGGGATTGAGTCTGAACGTCTATGCGGTCCATATGGGCCAGATGTTCATCCATATCCCCCACCTTGCCGGTGATGACGGCCATGTTGCCGTTGACCTCTTTAAGGTTGTTGTGCATGGAATCCATGTTGTTCACGATGCCGTTGAGGTCCTGGTAGAGCACGTAGATGAAGTAGACGTTGAAGACAGCCATGATGATGAGCAACGCAGAGACCCCCATCAGCACCAGGTCTGTTATCCTGAAATGATGATGGCGTTCGTCAAGGTGAAACTGGGTCTCACGCCCCAATCTGCCCACGACTTCCACAAAAATTCGTTTAGGTTCAGCTGCCATAACAATTCCTAGGGAAAAGGAAACATTTTGTTCATGCTACGCGCCGGTTGTCCCATGCGATGCATATCGACCCCCATTCGCTGCACATCGACATTCATATGGTCAACAGCCCCTGACACCACACCGATATCATGGCGCATGCCTGCCACCTGGCTCTTGATGCCACTGACGGTGCTCTGCATGGTCTCGATGTTTTCAGCTATGGCGCGAACCTCGGTATCCATGACGCCGGTCTGATTGGTGACGCTCTCCATCAGGGCCACCCGCTTCTCCATGGAATCCATGTAATCCCTTATCTCCAGCATCTGGCCCGAGACATCCGTGAAGTCCTTGTTCATCTCAGTGACCACGCTGGTGATCCGGTTGATCTGGGAGGAGAGTGTGAGCAGCAGGATGAGGATGGAGACAGCTATCAGGCCCAATATGATAATACCGGCGCGAATCGCTGCATTGAGCCTGTCACTGATCTTGTTCTTGATCTTGATCTGGCTGAGAATGATCGCTTCGAACGAGGTTACGGCACGTAGAAACTGCTCTTCGGATACAGCCTCTTCTGTTATCCCGTCGGTATCTGTCGGTTCATTGGCCATTCAGTGGCATTCCCTCGTAAAACATCACTAGAAGCATATCCGAATCTGCTTGGATTTAGAAGGATTTTAAGTTAACAAATAATAGCAACTTTCTGCTCCATATTATTGACTTAATGAAAAAAACGGGATCCTTGTTATTTTAACAGTATGCTGCATTACAGCATCCCGCGGCGGTTAAACTGAAAAGAATCGTTTTAAAGTAAACTGAAACAATAACCCGTTAAGCTGACAATATAATCTGATCAATCCTGAAGGAAAGGGAACGCAATGCCAGACATCAATAAAACAACATCGGTCAAAAGCAAAAAGACCAGTGTAAAAAAGAAAGCCGTAGCCAAGAAAAAAGCTGCGACAAAAAAGAAAGTGGTGAAAAAGCGTGTGGCAAGCACCACAAAAAAAGCAGCTCCCAGGAAAAAAGCAGCGGCAAAGAGAGCATCAAGCAACCTGTCCAACGATAAGCTCAACGCCCAGTACCGCTACGAGATGATTGCAACTGTAGCCCATCATCGTGCCGCGGAGCGTGATTTTGCCCCGGGACATGAACTCAGTGACTGGCTGTGGGCGGAAACAGTTATCGATGACCTGCTGAAAAAGAGTGAGGAGTTCTCAGCCTACTGATATGCACGCTGCCCTCCTCCGGATACCGGGGGAGGGTGTTTTCACTGGTTCCCGATTTAAATCCTAATCCCAACTCCCCAACGAACAGGTCGACTTAACCTACCGAAGTTCTATAATGGATGCTGTCCATTAATTCCGGTTTGGCATATCAGCACCCATTTCATGACTCTCGATTACACCGGCACCACCGAAGAGATACGCGAACAACTGCATCAGCTGCGTGATGAGCATCGCGACCTTGATGATGCAATCGCTCGCCTGTCAGAAGGCCCTTATATCAATGAGTTACAGCTGTCGAGGATGAAAAAACGGAAACTGGTTCTTAAAGACAGCATATCCAAACTCGAAAACATCCTGATCCCCGACCTGAATGCCTGAATCATCGAAGAACCTGGAGATGACCGGATAAAGACATTTCAGCTCAATATGTTAGAGTTATTCAGAGGGACATCCTGACAGCAACCAGAAGCGGTCAACACACTGTTAAGGACAATAACAAAAGACCACTATGACAATCCCCGTTCTCATCTGCGACGATTCGAGTTTTGCTCGCAAGCAGGTTACCCAGGCCCTCCCAAAACACTGGGATGCCGACCTCTCCTACGCCCAAAACGGTGAAGAAGCCCTCAAACTCATATACCAGGGCAAAGCCGACGTTCTGTTCCTCGACCTGACCATGCCCGTGCTTGACGGGTTTGGGGTACTTGAGGTCATTCGCAGGGAAGACCTCCCTACCCTGCCCATCGTCATATCAGGAGATATTCAGCCTGACAGTGCCCGCCGGGTGAAAGAGCTTGGATCTATCGCCTTTCTCCAGAAACCTGTTCAACCAGAAGCCCTGGAACAGATACTCAAGGATTATGGATTACTCCTGCTGAGTGATGAAAAACAGATCACTGTTGAAGAGGAATACGATTTTGGCGATTGGTGTCAGGAGCTGGCCAATGTTGCCAAGGGCCAGGCGGCAAACCTGTTGGCCCGTGCCATAGACAACACCGTCGAGCTCTCCATACCTTCGGTAACAATGGTCGAGAAAGGGGAACTGCGCTTCACAACCCTGGCAACTGATAAAGATTGCGCCGTAAGCCAGGGCTTTATAGGTGCAGGCATCGCGGGCGAAATGGTGCAACTGTTCAACGAGGTGGACAGTAAGGCTATACAGAATCTCCTCTATGCAGGGGAAGAGTATTCAGATGAGTCGGATATTGAAGCCATCATGGATATGGCGAATATCCTCGGCGGTGCCTTTCTCAAGGGTTTTTGCGAGCAGGTCGATATAAATTTCAGCATGGGGCAGCCCTCAATAAAAACCCAGAGCGACCTGATTCAGTATCATCGTCTTCCGGCCGAAAGACTGAGCGACAAGATCCTCATCGTAGACTGTCACTACACCATCGCAGAGACGATCAAGTGCGAGCAGTTGATCATGTTCCCCGAAAAGTCCGCCAGGGCCCTGGATCTCCGCGCGAAGGCCCTGGCATGAATCACAAGATCAATAACATAGATCAGTTACACTGGCTCCTGGGCATTCTGCAGAACATCGATGTCGGCCTGGTCGTCCTCGACACCGAATACCAGGTACAGCTCTGGAACGGTTTCATGGAGAACCATAGCGACCGCGGGGCGGCAAGTGTACTGGGAAAAAACATCTTCGAAGCGTTTCCGGACCTGCCTGAGCAGTGGCTCAAGCGCAAGGTTGACTCTGTTTTTCTGCTCAACAACCGGGCTTTCACCACCTGGCAGCAGCGCCCCTTTCTGTTCGATTTCAACAGTTACCGACCGATCACCTGCAGTGCTGACAGGATGTACCAGAACCTGACCCTGTTCCCCCTGCTCTCCCTGGACGGCAGCGTGGGTCAGGTCTGCATGATCATTTACGACGTGACCGATACCGCAATAGACGAACAGATGCTGCACAGCGTCAATGCGAAACTTGAGCTCATCAGCAGAACCGACGGCCTGACCAGACTGATGAACAGGCGCGCCTGGGAAGAGGCGGTTGAGCAGGAGTTCCGCCGCTCCATAAGATCCGGTCGTTCCAGCACGCTTGTGATGCTGGATATAGACCACTTTAAGAGAGTCAACGACAGCTTCGGTCACCAGGCCGGGGATGAAGTACTCCGACAGGTTGCCGAGACCCTGCGGAAAACACAGCGTGACACAGACCTGGCCGGACGCTACGGGGGCGAGGAGTTCGGCGTGCTGCTGCTGGACACCAACATTGAAGGTGCCAGCTATTTCTGCGAAAGAGTGCGGGAACTGGTGGAGGATCTGGCGGTTGATCATAACGGACAGATGATCCATGTCACCATCAGCCTGGGCATATCTGAGATTCCAGACTACATGGATGACTACAAGCAGTGGATTGAGCATGCTGACAAGGCGCTTTATCAATCCAAATCTGAAGGACGTAACCGGTTCACCCTTTTTCAGGAATAACAGGCAGGCATGAGACAACCTGAATCTCACCGGGATGGATAACCAACCTGCCCTTAAATTGCACTTGTTTTTCAATCTCCGGATGGCCTGAAATCAGGTTATGGCCAGGGCATTGAAAAGAGCTGTCTCAATCAATGCCTGCAGCAGGCTGACTGTCTGGACAATCATCACCCAATTTACCTATCATAGTTCCTTTAACCGCCACTTTTCCTAGGAGAAATAAATGAAACCAAGCATCGGACGGACACTCCTGGCTGGCGCGATCGGCCTGGCGCTGACGCTCCCCGCCATGGCTGCAGATACAATCAAGATCGGTGTCGCAGGCCCTCACAGTGGCGACCTCGCCTCCTACGGTATTCCCAGCAAGAAGGCAGCTGAACTGGTTGTGGCCGACATCAACGCCAAGGGCGGTATCAACGGCAAGCAGATCGAGTTGATGATCGAAGATGATGTCTGCAAACCCGAGGTGGCCACCAACACCGCCACCAAGCTGGTCTCTGCAGGCGTCAAGGTTGTTCTGGGACATATATGCTCAGGCGCCACCAAGGCTGCTCTGCCCATCTATAACAATGCTGGCGTGGTCGTGATGTCTCCCTCCGCCACCAACCCGGCACTGACCCAGAGCGGCGAGTATCCGAACTTCTTCCGCACCATCGCGGCTGATGACGCGCAGGCGCGCACCGAGGTGGATTTCGCCCTCGATGTACTGGGTCTGAAGAAGATTGCCGTGATTCATGACAAGGGCGATTACGGCAAGGGTCTTGCGGAGTTTGCCAAGATGTTCCTGGAGGAGTCCGGCAAGGGTGAGGTGGTTCTGTTCGAGGGTGTAACACCCGGAGCTGTGGATTACTCCGCCATCGTGCAAAAGATCAAGCGCTCAGGAGCTGAGGCGGTCATCTTCGGCGGTTATCATCCAGAGGCATCCAAGATCGTCACCCAGATGCGCAAGAAGCGCATGAAGATCCCCTTCATCTCTGATGACGGCGTGAAGGACGACACCTTTATCAAGGTTGCGGGCAAGTACGCGGAAGGCGTCTACGCCACCGGCCCCCAGGACAACTCTGCCAACCCGCTCTCAGCCGAGGCCATCGAAGCGCATAAAAAGGCCCACGGTGAAGATCCCGGCGCATTCTACGAGAACGCATATTCAGCTGCCCTGGCCCTGACCAATGCCATTGCAAAAGCCGGTTCAACCGACTTCGATGCCATGAAGAAGGCGCTGCAGACCAACAATACCGATACTCCCGTAGGTTCTATCCACTTCGATGGACGCGGTGATGCGGTAGGCGTGGGTTTCGCCATGTACCAAGTGAAAGACGGCAAGTACATCGAGGTTAAATAACCTCATTGTCTACGCACTGAATAACCGGAGTGGGTACTACCCGCTCCGGTTTTTTTCTTAAAAGGCCGGCTTCATGGAATATTTTGTAGAACTCCTCTTCAGCGGACTGACCCGCGGCTCCATATACGCCCTCATAGCCCTGGGTTACACCATGGTCTACGGCATTATCGGGCTGATCAACTTCGCCCACGGCGAGATCTACATGATCGGGGCGTTCACCGCCTTCATCGTCTCCACCGTCCTCTCCATTTACGGTTTCCCCCTGCTTGGCATCGTTGTCCTGGCAGGTCTTGCTGCGGCAGTCTGGTCGAGCGCCTACGGTTTCACGGTAGAGAAACTGGCCTACCGTCCCCTGCGCCATGCGCCGAGGCTCTCACCACTGATCAGCGCAATCGGCATGTCCATCTTCCTGCAGAACTACGTGCTGCTGGCCCAGACATCGGACTTCCTGCCCTTTCCCGAACTGATCCCTGATTTTGATTTCATGGAGCCCTATGCCCATATCGTCGGCTCCTCTGACATGGTGATCCTGGCAACCACCGCTGTCTCCATGATCCTGCTCACCCTGTTGATCAAGTTCAGCCGTATCGGCAAGGCGATGCGTGCCACCTCCCAGGACCGGATGATGGCCATGCTCACCGGCATCAACGTGGACCGGGTGATCTCCACCACCTTCGTCATCGGCTCCACACTGGCGGCAATCGGCGGCATGCTGATCGCCTCCCACATCGGACAGATCAACTTCTTTATCGGCTTCATTGCCGGCATCAAGGCCTTCACCGCCGCGGTGCTTGGAGGCATCGGCTCCATCCCCGGTGCAGTGCTCGGTGGCTTCGTGCTTGGCCTGACCGAGAGTTTCGCCACGGGCTATGTCTCCAGTGACTACGAAGACGTCTTCGCCTTCTCGCTGCTGGTATTGATCCTGATCTTCAAGCCCTCAGGCATCCTGGGCAAAGCTGAAATCCAGAAGGTGTAGGCGATGCTCTCATTCGAAGAAGTCAAAAGATCCCTCAAGGTCTCCATCTGGTTCGTCTTTCTCACCTTTCCCATCATGGTGATCAAGGCAGATCCCATTGAGAAGACCGTGAACTGGCGCTGGGAGAACATGCTCTTTGTGGCCATCGGCAGTTTTGTGCTGTCGATTTTGACCCGGGCCTTTTTTATTCACCAGGAGCGCCGGCGCAGCCGCCAGGCCTCATCGAAAAAGAAGCGTTTCGGTTACATCGGTGATGAGCCGCTGATCCAGTTCATCCTGAGAGAGCCCAAATACCTCTACCCCCTTGCAGGCGCCATGCTCACCTTCGCCCTGCTCTTCCCGGCCATGTTCGACACCTACCAGACCAATGTCATGACAACCGCGCTGATGTACGTGGTGCTGGGTTTGGGACTCAACATCGTTGTGGGTGTGGCCGGACTTCTGGACCTGGGCTATGTCGCCTTCTACGCCGTCGGCGCCTACAGCTACGCCCTGCTCAGCCTGCACTTCGATATGGGGTTTTGGATCGTGCTGCCGATCGGCGCCCTGCTGGCTGCCCTGTTCGGTATCGTGCTCGGCTTTCCGGTACTGCGCCTGCGGGGCGACTACCTGGCCATCGTGACCCTCGGTTTCGGCGAGATCATCCGCCTCATCCTGGAGAACTGGAACGCCTTCTCCCAGGGCCCCAGCGGCGTATCCAACATCCCCCGCCCCGGTTTCTTCGGTGTCGAGATGTCCCTGGATACCGCAATCATGTACATGTACTACCTGGTGGTGGTACTTGTGGTGATCACCATCTTCGTGGTCAACCGGCTACAGGACTCCCGCATGGGGCGTGCCTGGATCGCCCTGCGCGAGGACGAGATCGCCTGCCAGGCCATGGGCATAGACAAGACCAAGACCAAGCTCACGGCGTTTGCCCTCGGCGCCACCTGGGCCGGTATGGTGGGCGTTATCTTCGCCGCAAAAACCACCTTCATCAATCCGGCCAGCTTCACCTTCCTGGAGTCGGCAATCATCCTCTCCATCGTGGTGCTCGGGGGCATGGGTTCAATACTGGGTGTCATTATCGGCGCCCTGGTGCTGATCCTGCTGCCTGAATACCTGCGGGCCCTGTCCGAATACCGAATGCTCGCCTTCGGTGGCATCCTGGTGCTGATGATGGTGTTCAGACCCCAGGGAATCATCGCCAACGTGCGCCGCTCCTACCAGTTCAGGAAGTCTGCCGGGGAGGGTGAATCATGAGCGATACCATCCTCGAAGTGAGCGGACTCTCCATGTACTTCGGCGGCATTCACGCTGTTGAAGATGTGGACCTGGACATCAGGAAAGGGGAGATCGTCGCCCTGATCGGCCCCAACGGGGCCGGCAAAACAACTTTCTTCAACTGCCTGACCGGCATTTACGACCCCACAGCCGGCGAGATCCTTCTCCACCGGCCGGAAATGAAGCCGGCCCGCCTGAATGGACTGAAGCCCAACAAGGTGACCGAGAAAGGGATGGCCCGGACATTCCAGAACATCCGCCTGTTCCAGAATATGACGGTGCTTGAGAATGTCATGATCGGGCGGCATTGCCGAACAAAATCCTTCATCGCCGGGGCCATCTTCCGCACCAGGCACAACCGCCAGGAGGAGCGCGAGATCGTCGATCGCAGTTACGGGATTCTGGAGAAGATCGGCCTGGCAGATAATGTAAACGATCTGGCCAAGAACCTATCCTACGGCCAGCAACGCCGGCTTGAGATCGGCCGCGCCCTGGCAACAGACCCCTTCCTGCTGCTGCTTGATGAGCCCGCGGCAGGCATGAACCCCCAGGAGACCAAGGATCTTGATGACCTGATCACCAGGATCCGCAAGGACGGTCTGTCGATTCTGCTGATTGAACACGATATGAAACTGGTGATGAGTATTTCAGACCGCATCTTTGTCATGGACTACGGCAAGCGTATCGCTCACGGCACACCTGAAGAGGTGAGAGCCAATTCCTCGGTCATCAAAGCCTATCTCGGCGAGGACGTCCATGCTTGAGTTGAAGAGCGTTCATACCCACTACGGCAACATTCTCGCCCTCAAGGGAATCAGCCTGAAGATCACCGAGGGTGAGATCATCACCCTGATCGGTGCCAATGGCGCCGGCAAGAGCACCACCCTGATGTCCATCTCCGGCATTACGAAGCCGAGCTCCGGAGAGGTGCTGTTCAACGGCAAGCCGATTCACCGCTGCAGCCCCGATGAGATCGTCTCCATGGGCATCTGCCAGGTTCCCGAAGGCAGGCACATCTTTCCCCTGCTCAGCGTACAGGAGAACCTCGATATGGGGGCTTTCCTGCGTAAGGACAAACAGGGCATCAGGGAAGACCTCGACTACGTCTTCTCCCTGTTCCCTATCCTGGCCGAGCGCCAGCACCAGGCAGGCGGAACTCTCAGTGGTGGCGAACAGCAGATGCTGGCCATGTCACGCGCATTGATGGCCCGCCCCAAACTTCTGCTGTTGGATGAACCCTCCATGGGACTCGCGCCGCTGATCATCAAGCAGATCTTCGAGATTGTGAAAAAGATCAACAAGGAGCAGAACACAACCATCTTCCTGGTGGAGCAGAACGCCAACCAGGCACTTCAGATCGCTGACCGCGGCTATGTCATAGAGAACGGACAGATAAGCCTCTCCGACAACGCCGCCGATCTGCTGACCAACCCCGATGTGCAGAAGGCCTACCTGGGAATATAGACTTCCACCTGCAGGTCGGACTTCTGGCCTCCGGGCACAAGAGTCAGACATGTCGGGCTCTTGTGCCACAGTGGGTAAAAGCCCTGCCTACGCTGAATCAATGGCTTGGGTGTTTTCCAACACTTATCAAAAACAGAGTATAAGGACCATTTCAAATGAACATTCTTAATCTTATCCTGGCAATACTGCTGCCACCCGTTGGAGCCTTCCTGCAGGTCGGCGCCACCAAGCACCTTATTATCAATATTCTCCTCTGCCTGCTGGGCTGGATTCCCGGCATCGCCCACGCCGTCTGGCTTGTTGCCACAAACCAGAAGGGCTAATGGGAGAAGAGTATGCTTGAAACAATCCTCGGACTGGGCGCAGGCGCCATGCTGTTTGTGCTGCTCATCTGGCTGCTGCCCATCATCTTCATCCTGAAGTCCAACAAGACATCAGGCGGTGAGAAGCTGGTCTGGCTTATCGCCGTTCTGTTTTTCTCCTGGTTCTCCTGGATCATCTACATGCTGCTTGCACCCATCGGTTCGAAGAACTAGCTGCCCAGGGGGAGGTAGATTACCTCCCGGTCAGTCACTGTTCTGAATTTTTAGCGATAAAGTTCTCAATCAGCTCCACGGGTACAGCACCGGCCTGTCGGGCCATAAGCTTCCCTGTCGGGGAGTACACAAGAAAAGAGGGTGTGCCTATCCAGCGTGAACCGGTCTCCTGGCTATAGAGACTGGCCACCTGGCCGGGCTCACCCAACAGGTTGTTGAACTTCACCTGGTGACGCTGGAGGAATGACTCCGCATCACCCTGCCCGCTCTTACCGTCCAGTGATACGCCCAGTACCACGGCGTCTTTATCATGATGCTTCTGGTGGAAGACGTTGTACTGCTCAACCTCATCATTACAGACATGGCAGTCTGAAGCCCACAACATCACCACCAGCCATTTACCCTTGCCCGTGTATTCGTCCAGTGCCCCGGCATCGGTCCCCAACTCTCCAAGAGAGGATGCCTGCACAGACTGAATGGCAATCAGCATCAGGATAAAAGAGCCGGCAATCAGTTTCACTTTCTTCAGCATTTGTTCATCTCCACTTTATCTGTATTGATATCCATATATCCCAAACCGCTAACAGCGGGGATATTTCAAGACAAGACCGGGCCAGTACCGTTTTTATTTCATCCTGAGAAGAGCGGCAGCCACCAGGGCAACTACAGCAGCCAAAGGTGTCAACAGACCATAGTCTATCTCCATCGCCAGGTAAGTCAGTCCACTGACGATGCACCACAGCAGCGGTATCAGCCCCAGCAGCCAGGGTACGGTTCCGCGTCTCATCAGAAGAATCCCCAGCGTGGCGAGTGCCGTCGGATCCGGTGCCAGCCCAAACAGCTCCACACCAGCCAGGGAGCGCCCGGAAAGAAGGCCGATAACGGGGTGCAGTATCAGTGCATAGAGCAGAAGCAGCAGCCCGGGATTCACTGGCGAATGCCAGGCACTGCGACCAAACACCTTGCATCCTGCCAAACCTGCCGATAACAGCATCAAGGCCTGTAACGCGAAAACAATCGAAAACCAGGTGGCCATCGGGTAGATCTGGGCGTATTGACGATAGAGAAACCACCAGGCCACACACCCCCAAGACAAGGCCAGTAACAGGCCGATGGCTCTTACCTCTCCAAAACCCTCCCCGCGACCCATCCAGGCAAGCACCAGGCCAGCCACAACCATTAACAGTTGGAACGGCCAGAGGGCAAGGTTGTTGAGTTCGTAGAGCCGGAAGTAGGCGGTGGGCGAAAAAAGCAGCAGGTCAGTCAGCGAATAGCTTGCCCAGACCTCCATCACAACGCCTCGATATAAGCGCTCATCCGCCTGCGCATGTCCGGTTCAGGTAGCCTCCCATGCATTGCACCCATGTTTTCCAGCATGTGATCAACACGGCTGGTTGCTGGAATGGCACAGGTGACAGCCGGGTGGGAGATGATGAACTTCAGCAGGAATCCGGCCCAGTCGGTGCAGTCGAACTCCCGGGCCCAGCCAGGCAGCGGATAGCGTTTGACATGGTCTATGAGCCCGCCCCGGCGATATGGCCGGTTGGCTATAACAGCAATACCGCGCTCAACCGCCAGGGGGAGAATACGCTGTTCCAACTCCCGGTCGAGGATGTTGTAACTTGCCTGAATAAAATCAATGGGACGGTCCTTCATGATCTCTTCCAGGTCGGAGTGACGGCGTCCGTGTGACGTGGTGATACCCACGTAACGCACCCTGCCCCGCTCCTTCATGGACAAAAGGGTCTCCAGGTGCTCCTCCCAGGCGAGCAGGTTATGAACCTGGAGCAAGTCAAAACGCTTCACTCCCCAAAGCCTGCGAGAGGCTTCGATCTCTGAAGGTCCATCCTCACCCGAGGATGTCCAGACCTTGGTGGCGGAAAACAGGCCACTGACATCACTTTGTCTACCCAGACCGTGACCGATCACCGCCTCTGAAGAACCGTACATCGGAGACGAGTCGATCAGCCCACCACCCTGTTTGAAAAAGGCATCTAGAACGGCTGATCTCTGGTCACGTGCAGCCGGATCACTGCCCACGTTGAAAGTAATAGAGCTGCCCATGCCGACTGCGGGAATCCGCTCACCGCTGGAAGGTATGGCTTTTCTCAGGAGCCCCGTCTGGTTAGCTGCCGACATATTGCCGCTGGCAAGAACACCAACCCCGGCTCCAAGCAATCCCAGAAACTGCCGTCGCTTCATCGCGACCTCCGTTCTTCACAGGTTGAAGTGAGATAAAAGTCAGTTGAGTATAGAAGAAATCCAAGGGTATTACCTTTGGATTGATTCCCCTGGCCTCTACGTTTAGGTTATGAGGAACACGTATAGTCAGATTGACATGATCAATCTCTCAATATGTACAGATAAACCGTATCAAGCTGAAGAATTTTATCTATCATTGACTCATGTATGGGTGGAAGATCAGTCCAGGGGCCAGGCTTATTGCAGGACGGTAAGACAAAGGCAATGCAGTTCGTTTAAAACAACTCGTTTAAAAGGGATTTACCTATGTCGTCACAGACTAGACTAGAACAGTTCATGACAGGCCTGGTTAAACGTAACCCCGGTGAAGATGAATTTCACCAGGCCGTATATGAAGTTGCAGCAAGCGTCTTTCCCTTTATCGAAGGCAAAGCCCACTATCACAAGGCGAGGATAATGGAGCGGATGGCAGAGCCGGACCGGATCATCACGTTTCGGGTCTGCTGGGAAGATGACGAGGGCAGCATCCGGGTAAACCGCGGCTGGCGCGTTCAGAACAACAACGCAATCGGCCCATACAAGGGTGGACTGCGCTTCCACCCCAGCGTCAACCAGAGCATTTTAAAATTCCTGGCTTTTGAACAGACCTTCAAGAACAGCCTCACCGGCCTGCCCATGGGTGGTGGCAAGGGTGGTTCCAACTTCAATCCCAAGGGAAAATCCGATAACGAAGTGATGCGCTTCTGCCAGTCTTTCATGACAGAACTCGATCACCACATCGGCAAGGACACCGATGTACCGGCGGGCGATATCGGTGTTGGCTCGCGGGAGATCGGTTACCTGTTCGGGCAACATAAGAGGTTGACCAAGGAGTTCACCGGTGTACTGACCGGCAAGGGTATGGAGTATGGGGGCAGCCTGATCCGGGTTGAGGCAACGGGTTACGGTGCGGTCTACATGCTGCAGGATATGCTGAAGAACCGGGGTGATGACCTGGAAGGAAAAACAGTCGCCATCTCAGGCTCCGGAAATGTAGCCTGCTATGCCACGGAAAAAATTAACCACCTCGGGGGAAAGGTTGTAACGCTTTCCGACTCTTCGGGGTTCATCCACGACCCTGAAGGAATAGATAAAGAGAAACTGGCTTATGTCGTCGATCTCAAGACGGTAAAACGCGGCCGTATATCTGAGTATGCCGAGAGGTGTCCCTCAGCAAAATTCTATGCAGACACCCGTCCCTGGGGTGTCCCCTGCGACCTGGCAATACCCTGCGCCACTCAAAATGAAATTGATAAGGAAGACGCTAAGGCACTTCTGAAAAACGGTTGTATCGGCATCTCCGAAGGGGCCAACATGCCCACAAACCAGGATGCCATTGAGCTGTTCCAACAGGCAAAAATCCTCTTCGCACCCAGCAAGGCGGCCAATGCCGGCGGGGTCGCGGTCTCAGGTCTGGAGATGAGCCAGAACAGCGCGCGAATCTCCTGGAAGGAAGAGGAACTGCAGGATCTTCTGCGCGGCATAATGCTGAAGATTCACGACCAGTGCGTGGAGTATGGACGTGAAAAGGATGGCCATATAAATTACCTGAAAGGCGCCAACATCGGGGGCTTCGTCAAGGTTGCAGATGCGATGCTTGCTTATGGCGTGGTCTGATATCACATCTATGCTCTGAATTTAGATACATCAACCGCCTGGCTGATCTTCACCGTCCAACCAGGCGCTTCAACACATGAGATACCGCCACAAAACCAAACGTGGCGGTCACCGCGGTGGCCGACCCGTAGCCGCCACAGTTGAGGCTGGCACCCATCTGCTTTCCTGATTTGGCCAGGCAGGTCTCACCCTCTGCATCCGGGTAGACCTGCTGCTCCTCTGAATAGACACAGGGGATATCGAAACGACGCTTGAGGTTACGGGGAAAGTTGTACTCCTTGCGCAGCTGCTTGCGGGTCTTGCTCAGCAGCGGGTCATGCTCGGTGCGGCTGAGATCCCCAAGGCGGATTTTCAGGGGATCCATCTGCCCCCCTGCCCCACCGACAGTGATCACCTTGATCTTGTTACGCCTGCAGTGGGCAATCAGTGCTGTCTTCACCTTGAAGCTGTCTATACAGTCGATGACATAGTCGAATCCCCGGTCAACCATCTGCTCCAGGTTATCCGTTGTGATGAACTCCTCAATGCAGTGAACCCGGCACCCGGGGTTGATGGCCTGAACCCGCTCGGCCATGGCATCCACCTTGGCCTTGCCGAAGGTCCCGTCCATGGCGTGTATCTGGCGGTTGACGTTGGACTCGACAAGGTTGTCCAGGTCGATCATGGTGATCTCACCGATGGCACTTCTGGCCAGGGCCTCCACTACCCAGGAGCCCACTCCACCGATGCCGATCACGCAGATATGAGAGTGTTCGAAGCGTTCAAGGCCATGGCGGCCATAGAGCCGTGCTATTCCGCCAAAGCGCCGTTCATAATCCATTTCTGTCATCTACCAGCCAAATTCAAGGAAAACCTGGATATGATTGTAAATGCCATCGACATAAAATGAACCTGTTATGAACAAACCCACTATCGCCCTGATCGGTGCAGGTTCCGCCGGCACAGCCGTAATCCTCACCCTGAGAAAGGCGGGATATCCCATCACGGCCGTGGCCAGCCGCAGCCTGGAGTCCGCCCAGCGATCCGCAGAACTGGTTGACTGCAATCATGCAGGTATCGATCCAGCAGAAGCATCACGCAGTGCCGAGATCGTCATCATCGCAACGCCGGACGGTACAATCGAGGAGACCTGCCGCAACATTGCGACCTTGGGTGGTTTCGTCCCAGGCCAGTTGGTGATCCACCTCAGCGGCGCCATGAGCTCGGATACACTGGACAGTGCGCTCCAGACAGGTGCAGATACCCTCTCCATGCACCCGATTCAAACCATGGCCGAGCCGGTTGCAGGTGCAGAGCTGCTGCGTAATGCCTGGTTCTGTCTCGAGGGGAGCCAATCGGCAGTCATGCGGGGCAAAGTACTGGCAGGTGACATCTCGGGCAAAACCATCGAAATCAGCAAGGAAAAGAAAGTCCTCTATCACGCTGCTCTCTCCGTGGCATCCAACTACATGAACGCTCTGGCCGCTGCAGCTGTAGAGATGCTGGAACAGGCGGGTATCGCCAGCGAAGACGCCCTAGATCTATTGCTGCCCCTGATTCAGGGTGGTGTCGACAACCTTGCCAAAAGCGGCCTCCCCAATGCCTTGACGGGCCCCATCAGCCGTGGCGACACCACAACAGTGGCAAAGCACCTGGGGGCATTGAAAGAAGGCCCCCCTGACCTGCTGCTACTCTACCGGTCAATGGGGCTGGAGACGCTGAAGCTGGCCAGGGCCAAGGGCAGGATGGAGCCGGGTAGTTCTGAAAGGATTGAAGGGATTCTGAACGGAGAAGCGCAAGAGTAGCTGTGAAAACCCAGGCCTGACCTGACAGTCATTGTCAGGTGATCTAAAGATGCAATTCTGATTCATGGCATGGATTCAACGGATCGACAGTCATGTGCCCGACAGCCACTTTCGGCCAGGAGCGGAAGTTTAGGTGTACCCTGCATCACTTCCGTTAAGCGAAAAAAGGGGTCGTTGCTAAGACTGAAGTTGAATGGGTGTTTCTGACAATTTCAAGTAAAGACCCTAGTTTATCAAGGCCAAGCAAAAGAGTAACATCTAAAGGTGTTGTTTTATAAAGAATATACCATGACTTCGACAAGGTTTAAGTGTCGTCCTAATCTTCTACTGGCATTCATTGATCTAGGAACACTGATGAAACAATGGATATCCTTTGTTGTTGCAGTTGGATCTATGACATTACTTCCTTTTGTGCTACTTGCAAATGAGTCCTCACCAGATGTGTCTGCCAGTTCAAGTTATAAATTAAATACAGAACCGTTTTTCACACCTAAAGAACTTGAGTGGTTAGAGAAGAAGATCCCCCTTACTTATGTTTATGACCCAGATTGGGCGCCATTTGAATGGAAAAATGGTATAGACCAACACACCGGTATTATTGCTGACATTTTAAGCCTTATCAGTCAGAAGGCGGGTATAGAGTTTACGGCTGTTAACACTGATACATGGAAGGAGTCTGTGGAACTCGTAGAAAGCGGAAAGGTGGACATGTTCAGTGCTATTACAAAAAACAGCGCCAGAGAAGAGTACCTTGATTTTACATCGAGGGACATTTACTCATATCCCGCAGTATTTATTACGAACTTTGATGATAAAAATGTTTATCTCGATATTGAAAAAGACTTAAAGAGAAAAAAGATTGGTATTGTTAAGGGTAGTGGCTTGGGGCAATACATAAAAGACAGGTATCCCGATCTTGAATACATAGATATTCCTGCGACAAATGATGGATTTTCCTTCATACGAAACAATAAGATCGATCTATTTGCTATCAATACGGTTACGGCTAAATATTATATAGAAAAGAAGGGATTCTCCGATGTAAAAATAGCACTGAAGCTTGATTACCTCTACCACCTGAAAATGGCCATTCGCAAGGGCATGCCTAGTGAAATAATATCTATTATAGATAAGTCGCTTGGCAACATCAGGGGAGAAGAGCTGAATGATATTTTTAACAAATGGACAGAGGTCGCTGTTGAAAAACAGACTGACTGGAAGCTCCTTATCCAAATAACCGGCGTGTTGTTTGTCGTTATTTTGTTCCTGATATGGAGCAATCGAAGATTAAACCTAAGGGTGGAAGCGAGAACGAAAGAGCTGTCTGGCGCAAACATTGAGCTTGCAAAAGCACTGGAGCTAACGCGACAGGCTAACAATGCCAAGAGTCTGTTCCTGGCAAGTGTTAGCCATGAAATCCGTACGCCTATGAATGGTGTGCTTGGGATGATTCAGGTTTTACGTGGCACGGACCTCAACGAAGAACAAAAACTCTATATAGAAACTCTCGATAGTTCTGGCAATCTACTACTGCAACTCATTGATGACTTACTTGATTTGTCTAAAATCGAATCGGGTAAGCTGGTTCTGGATATAGAGCCTTTCGATACCTTTAATTGGATAACAGATATACAAAATTTAAGTGAACCGCTGTTTGAGAACAGTAAAGTCATTTTCACTACTGAAGTGAGCAAGAACCTGCCTGTGTATTTGGAAGGTGACGTGGTACGACTTCTTCAAATAGTGGGTAATTTGGTTAGTAATGCAGAAAAATACACGCCCAGTGGCGAGGTTAAATTAACCATTGGTGGCCAACTGATTAATGAAGGTCAGTTTAACTTGTATTGTTCTGTAGAAGATACAGGTGTTGGTATTGCTGATGATAAATTGAAGCAGATATTTGAAGCTTTTTATCAACTGGAATCTGAGCGAACTATAAATAAAGGTGTAGGCTTGGGCCTCGCTATCTGTAAGCGTCTGACCGATTTGATGAGTGGAAACCTACAGGTTACATCTGATCTGGGTAAAGGCAGTTGTTTTACTTTTTCCACAATACTATCAGTACCTAAAGAAAACCATAGTTTAGAAGATACTGGGGCAACATTTAAATTAAACAGCGAACTTTCTATATTGGTGGTTGATGATAACTCGATTAACCGTCTTGCAGCTCGAGCATTGCTGGAACAGGAAGGACACAAAGTAGTAGAGGCGGAAAATGGAAAGATTGCCATTGAGAAAATAAAATCACATTTATTCGATGTGATATTGATGGATATACATATGCCAGTTATGGATGGTGTGTCAACAACCCGGTTAATTAGGGAAGGAGACACAACAGCAAAGCAAACTCCGGTTATTGGAGTGTCGGCAAGTGTAATGAAGGATGAGAAAAAACGTTATCTTGAAGCTGGAATGAATGCCGTAGTAGCGAAGCCAATAATAATTGAAAAACTGAATCAAGTTATTCAAAAAATATTGTAGAGGAACCACACATTGTTCTTCTGATGTAATTTCCAGTTACTTAATAATGGGGAGATTACCCCAGGGGCGGCTATCGAAACAGTTCTGCCCCTCATTGCGCACATACCGATAGTCCGCTGTTGGCCGTTCCCGGCCTATTGTGTGGCACAATAATAATGTCCGCTATTTAATAAAATACGCTTGTTGTGGGTCTGACTGTGATATGTCGGCTAGGTCGAATTGCAGCCATCTAAGGGGAATTCTATTAAGTCGGTTTTTGGCTAGAAACCGATCTCGACAAGTCGATTCAGTGACGTCTACAAAGGCCACCCTACGGACTCTACGCCAGCATTTCCG
This sequence comes from Sedimenticolaceae bacterium, assembly GCA_965224515.1. Lineage (GTDB taxonomy): Bacteria > Pseudomonadota > Gammaproteobacteria > Chromatiales > Chromatiaceae > Sedimenticola_A. Next base: position 2,917,762 of record OZ245051.1, on the reverse strand, counting down.
ATAGTCCGTTTTGGGGATGGTCACAAGTTGTCTGACGCTGGCTGCCAGATTAAATCTGAATCATTGCATGTGGCCACTCTCGATGAGGCGGATCAGAAGCCCTCAAAGGCGCTCTGCATACCCTTGGATTTCTGGGCAGCCTCTCCCTGCTCCAGCAGCAGCGCCATGAATTTCTCCCCGGATAGCGGCTTGCAGAAGAGTTCACCCTGGTAACCCTTGCAGTTTTTCTTGTACAGGAATTCCCGCTCTTTGGGTGACTCGACCCCTTCAGCTACCACCGACAGCCCCATCTTTGAAGCCAGTGCAATCATCGCTTCTACAATAACCGCACTGTGGTGGTCATTCACCAGGTACTCATCGATCTTGATCTCATCCAGGGGCAACAGCTTGAGGGCAGGCAGAGAGGTACAGCCGGTTCCGAAGTCATCAATGGAAAAACGCACACCCAGCTTTTTCAGTTCAGACATGCGGGCACCGATCACGCTCATCTCGCCGACCAGCATATTCTCGGTTACTTCAAGGGTAAGTCGGGCCGGGTTGGCCTGGGCGGTTTCAATGACTACTGAAACCCTTTCGCTGAAGTCGTTCTGGCTGAACAGTTCGGGGGAAATATTGACCGCTATGGGCATGGAGCCAGTCTCAGGCATCTCTGCTGAGAGCTGCTGCTGAAACCGGCACGCCTGTTCCAGGGCCCAGCTGTCTAGATCGATCATCAGCTCGGTTTGACTTGCAAGGCGCAGGAAATCCCTGGCAGGAAGCAGACCTTTTACCGGATGAAGCCAGCGCAACAGGGCCTCGGCCCCTGCCAGTTCGCCGCTCCGATCAAACCGTGGCTGCCAGTAGAGCCTCAGTTCGTCATTTTTAATAGCGTTGAGCAGTGCCTGGTATAGAGATTCATCCTCTTCATCAAGCCGGGGGCGTTCCGCTCCGGCTCCCTCCTCCATGGCTGGCCTTGGCTGGGATACCAGGGAGTCCAGTTCAGACAACCGATCCTGGAGTGCATCGAGCTCCGCAAAAAGATTATGGTTACTCTCTTCTTCCTGATCGGTCATGCCGGTTGATTCATCTGCAATTCCAGGATTTCATCCTGCTAGAATGTTAATTTGTCATAGTTAATCGTAATTACACGAAAAAACAAAGTCTTTTGACACCTATTCGGCTGATTCAGCCCCATATACCGGATATTACCTGCCCCATGCATCCATACGAACAACTGATAGATGGAAATCTGGATTCCGAGCTGAACCGTTTCAGCCGTGTTCACCCACTCCTGGGCTATCTTCCACAGGGGCCGGATTGCACGCTGTATATCAAGCGCGAAGATGAATTGAGCGCAGGTGTCGTGGGGACCAAGCTGCGTAAATATCTCAGCATACTGCCCTTTGTCGAACAGCACGGGTTCAGCAGGGTGATTCTCATCGGCAGCGCCAATTCGAACAACGTGATGGGACTGGCACAGTTGCTGAAAGAGCGTGGAGTCGGGGTGGAGGCATTCGTCAAAACCCCTGGCAACCCAACTCCCCGGGGTAACCTGCTCTTCCTCAACATGCTGCTCGATAAAGATGCCATTCACTTTGTCGGTGCCAGGGAGTGGCCGCAAGTCCTGGACCTGGCAGGCAAATATGCCAGGGAACTCGAAGAGAAGGGAGAGAGTGTCTTTGTGGTTCCTGAAGGGGGTGACTGCGAGGCTGCCCTGCCGGGGATTCTCACCCTGGCCGAGGATATTCTCTATGCTGAGCAGGAACTGGGCAGACGCTTCGAAGAGATCTGGATCGACAGTGGAACAGGGGTCAGCGCCATCGGCCTGATTATCGGTCTCCACCTGCTGGACAATGCTCCCAGGTGCATCAATATCACCCTGATAGCCGGTGATGAATCAGAGTTCATGGCGCGCTATAAAAAGTACCGGCTGTGGATTGAGCAGGCCCTGCCCTTCCCCCTGCCTGATCTTCCCCTGAAACTGCATTTCTATAAGCCGGCTACCGCAGCCTCCTTTGGCAGTGTCAACAAGACCCTGCTGGCTGAAACACGCAAGATCGCCTGCGAGATAGGCATCCTCATGGATCCGGTCTACTCCGCAAAGCATCTCTACACGGTAAAACAGGCGATGACGGATCATCCGCCGGTTTCAGACCAGTTGGTCATCTACAGCGGGGGCCCTTTGGGCCTGTGTGGATTTCAGGAGGCCCTGGGGAATATCACCGATATTTGAAACGGTTGAAACCTGGACTTCAGCTGTCGCGGCAAATGAACGCACCTAATATATATCGACCCGGTTTCGGCCACCCTCCTTGGCCATGTACAAGGCCTCATCCGCTCTCTTCAGCAACTCATGCATTGTCATATCAGGACTATATTCTGCAATGCCGAAACTGGCGGTGACCTCTTCTTCCATACTTGTACTTAGCTGCCCCATGACCGCCAGCCGAACCCTCTCTGTTACTCGCATTGCGTGGCCCATGGCTGTCCCGGGATAGATCAATACAAACTCCTCCCCACCAAGCCGGGCCACAAAGTCCCCTGTCCGAACAGCGTCGGACAGACGCTTCGCAAATGCCACCAACACCTCGTCCCCCACATCATGGCCATGGGTATCATTGACCTGCTTGAAGTGGTCGATGTCAGCAATCACCAGTGCCAGGGGCGTGCCATCCCGATCAGCCCGGTTGAACTCCTGCTCGAGAAACTGTTCCAGGTGCCTGCGGTTGGGCAGTTCCGTGAGGATGTCGGTGAGCATCATCTCGGTGATAATCTTCTCCCGCCGCTTCAGCTCCCGGTTCAGCCTCACCAGCTCCCGCTGGGTGTCAGCCAGCTCTTCATTGAGCTGTACCACTGTTGCATTCATCTGATCCAGGGCCTGTACATCATGCTCGGCCACGAACAGAAAACCCTTTGGCCTGTGAAAAACGGCCCCCTGAAGGGTATGGTAACTTGCAGGAGAACTCCCCAGGGTGAACAGACCCTGGAACAGTGGTTCATTACAGCTATCATGCACTATGTTCTTCAGGTCATCGAAGGTGGGATTGGTGAAATAGTTTGAAATATTGGTGCCTGACAGGCTCCCGGTCTCATCCAGGGCCAACAGGCGACGCATGCCCGTATTCGCCTCTACCAGGTAGCCTTCCCGATCCACCACCGCGGTAGCCACCGAGGTCAGCGATCTCATGAAGCAGTTATTGATCTGATCACAGCTGCTGCGGATGATATTCACGTCTTCTCTTCCACAATCTGCTTTGCATCCATAAACCACTCATCAACCTTGGTCCTGGTTGGCAACCCCATCAAGACATTGAGCATCAACCCACCGGCCACGATACTGGGGCGCCCCGAAGAAAACTCATCACGCAAGCGGGATGAGATCAGCTCCAGGTGTTCCAGTTGCTCCGGCATTGAGACTGAGAGTGCCACAAGATCCGGGCGCTTCTGATCCACAAAACTGACCAGCGCCTCCACCGGGGTATCCGCACCCAGGAATTCACACGCCCAGCCGGCGGTCTCCAGGGCATCGCTGACCATGCGCAACCCCAGGCTGTGGTGATTGCCCGGCACGCAGGAGAGCACAGCGGTGCGTCCATTGGGATCTTCAAACTTCGCCTCCATGAAGGCCCGGGCCAGAATGTTCTGGGTAATGGCCGTAGCCATGTGCTCCTGGGCGACACCGATTTTATTGCTCTGCCACAGGTTCCCCACCTGGTACATGGCCGGTTGCACAATGCCCACCCCAAGGTCCACCAGGCTGAGTCCTGCTGACATCTCCCGGTTGGTGATCTCTCCTGCCAGTTGGCTGTTACCGCTGACAATGGCCCTGGTATAATCCTTGGCCTTGGGCAGTTCAATCCTGGAGTGGTGTTCGGGTACCGGAAGTTGATCGGTAGGCACCTCCAGGACGGCAAGTCCCTTCCCAAGCAGCTGGCGATAGGTCTCGATATCGGGAGACTCAACATGTACATCCAGGTACTCCGCAATAGTCCGCAGAGACTCCTCAGTGTGGTCCAGGGTCAATCCGCGGCTCTCAAGAACCTGCCGCAGCCAGAAGATATAATTGATGAAAATACGACCGTTGCCGGTGGACGCCGCCATCAGGGTAAAGCCAAGGTGGTGGTTCATATCCTCCTTGCAGAGCCGCCTGATACGGGGCTGATCCTCCACCCGACACTCGGGATGCCGCTCAAAATATCGGTTGGTGACATACTCTGAAAGCTCGTCAGCCTGCAGTCGTAAAAAGGCAATGCTCTTCTCGGAAACCGGAGACACGTTATCACTGTTCTGATCCAGCCAGTTGCTCATTCAGCCACCCTCTCCATCTTCCAGATCCGGGTCTTATCAGGAACAAGTTTCAAGCCTTCGGGCATCCCTTTATGTGAGTCCTTGTAATGATGGGAGTGGTACCAGCTATCCCAACTCGCCTCGTCGGTCCACCAGGTGAGCAACCAGAACTGGGCCGGTTCATCCTGCGGACGAAGCACCTCCATGCGAATGAAACCCGGCACGGAGTCAACCTTGTGAGGCCGGTTCTCAAATGCCCTGCTCACCTCGTCCTCCAACCCGTTCGCCACCTCAAAGCGGCTCATGGCTATAAACATGCACTCTCCCCCTTATACTGAATCTTAGACGGCAAAGTAAAAATTGTAGGGCAAATTGGCTCTTGCATAGGTGGCGGTTCTCTGGTTAATCTATCGGGAATTGGTATTTACGGTTTATTTACACCACATTTGATATGAAAATTCGTTCGCTGTTTGTAGTGGTCTCCCTGGTACTCGTGGTCGTCGTCCGACTGCGCGGGGATTCTATCGGCTAGCGTTAAACACCATATTCCGAAAGAGCCCCCGCATCGAAAGATCCGGGGGCTTTTTATTTGCATACACAAAAATCAAGGCAGAAACATGAACGGGGCGGATTACATCGTTGAAAAACTGAAGTCAGAGGGGATCGAAACCCTCTTTGGCTATCCTGGTGGCTGTATCATGCCTCTCTACGACGCCATGATCGGCAGCGGCATACAGCACATCCTCTGCCGTCACGAGCAGGGAGCCGCATTTGCAGCGAACGGTTTTGCCCGATCAACGGGACGCACAGGGGTGTGCCTCGCCACCTCGGGTCCCGGCGCCACCAACCTGATCACCGGTATCGCCGACGCCTACATGGACTCCATCCCCATGGTTGTCATCACGGGCCAGGTGCCCACGGGGCTGATCGGTACCGATGCATTTCAGGAGATTGATATCCTTGGCATGAGCCTGCCTGTGACCAAGCACAGCTACCTGGTGGAACGTATCGAAGAGTTACCCACCATCCTCGACGAGGCCTTTTTGCTCGCAAGAGAGGGACGACCAGGCCCGGTTCTGATCGACCTGCCGAAGGATATCCAGCTGGCGCCACTGCCCAGAGAGATTGCCGAACCTTCAACTCCCGGCCCGGAAGAGAGAGAACCCACCTCCCCTTCCGCTGCAGATACGACACAGGCACTGGAGTTAATGGCCGCAAGCCGCAAGCCGCTGATCTACGCCGGTGGAGGCGTCACCCTGGCCGGGGCAACGGAACAGTTTCGCGACTTTACTGAGACCACGGGCATACCCACGGTGCTGACCCTGAAGGGTATCGGCAATCTTGCCGGAGACCACCCCTTGAATCTCGGCATGCTCGGCATGCACGGATCTGTCGCTGCCAACAAGGCGGTTCAGGAGTGTGATCTGCTGATTGCGGTAGGCGCCCGTTTCGATGACCGGGTTACGGGAAAACTGGCCCGTTTCGCCCCGGATGCCAAGGTGATCCATATCGATGTGGACGCCGCGGAGATCGGCAAGATACGTGGCGTGGAGTGTGCCATCCGGGCTGATCTCCCGGAGACCCTTGCTGCCATATCCACTCCCCTGGAGATCGGCAACTGGCGGGAGCAGTGCAGGCGTCTGCATGAAAGTGAAGGGTTCGAGGCGATGAACGGACAAGGGTCCAATGGGCCCGCCACCTTCCTGAAGCAACTCTCCCGAAGCGCGGGCAAGAGAGCCATTGTCAGCTGCGACGTGGGCCAGCACCAGATGTGGGTCGCCCAGCACTACCCGTTCTCAGATCCACGCAACCACCTGAGCAGCGGGGGCCTCGGCGCCATGGGTTTCGGGCTTCCGGCAGCCATAGGCGCCTCTCTCGCCCGTTCAGGTGACACCGTTATCAATATTGCCGGTGACGGCTCGTTCATGATGAATATGCAGGAACTGGCCACCCTCACCCGCTATGGCATTCCGGTAAAGATGATCATCCTCGACAACAGCGGTCTCGGCATGGTGCGTCAGCAGCAGGCAGTCTGCTACGGCAACCGGCAGACAGAGGTCGATCTCTCCGACAATCCTGATTTCGTTGCCGTGGCAAACGCTTTCGGAATCCAGGCGGAGCGCCTGGACGATCAGGGAGATGCCCAGGGGGCGATCGACAGACTGCTCTCGTCAAAGGGACCTGCCCTGCTGCATGTCCCCATTGAGAGCGGCGAAAACGTCTGGCCCATGGTCAAGCCCGGCGATGCCAATGAAGAGATGATAACCAACAACACAGAGAAGGGGCAGCCGCATGATACACAGTATGCACATCACCGCCGACAATAGACCCGCCATGCTGGAGCGCATTCTGCAGACCGCACGGGTCAGGGGTTTCCATATAAGGGGGCTGGAGGTTCACGTGACTGAAAACAGGGACCAGTTCCGCATCACCCTGACGGTAGAGAGCGAAAAGCCTGACCAGCGGCTGATCAGGCAATTGGAGAAGATCACCGGGCTGACAACCCTGACCGCTCTCCACGCCATAGAGTCGGAACAGCCGGACCAAGTGCGGGCAACGGCCTGAGCGGAGAGAACAGGTTACAGGCGCCCAAATACCCGCTCTGCATTCCTGTAGCCGATCATCTCGGCGGCGGTCGGATCAATTCCGCCAAGAATTGATCGTATGGCCGTCACGATTTTTCGGTAGCGTTTGCCTGAAAAGCGCCTTATGCCAAAGCGCGCATCGGTGCCTACCATGAAACGCTCCGGCATCGCCTCGAACAACTGTGCCCAATCTTCATAAATGCGGTCGTTTCGATCCTGAATGCGTTCCAGGTTGTCCCAGTTCAGGGAGATGCCGTAGGGCACGTGCTTGAAATTCATCATCAGGTTGGGATAACGCTTCAGAAGCTCACGGGCATTGTGGGGATTGGTCATTCCGGTGTGTGAAAGGATCAGTTTGAGGTTGGGGTGCTTGCTGTACCAGTAGGCAATGGCACCGAAAATCTCCTCTTCATAGGAACGACCCTTGTGGTCGATGGGCTCCACATGAAGATCCAGCCAGGCACCCTGCCCTGCAGCAAATCCCACCAGATCGAGCATGGGTTTAAACGTCAGGGGGAACTCGATGATCTCCTGCCCCGGTTTTTTCAGAAAATGATAGGGCCCTATCTCACCAATCCCGACACACCCACCCCGCTCCAGGTCCTGCTGCAGCCGATGCAGCTTCGACTGTAGGTCAGACTCATCAAATCCGCTCCTGTAGGCACTGTGCATCCAGCGAGTCAGGTAAGTGCTGCCACAGAGCCGCTGAAACCTCTTCCCATCAGAACCGGCTATGCTCCGGCGCTTGGCGGCATTATCTCCACGATCCCGGTAGAGTCCCTCGTTGGGGGTCGGCAGGACAATCATCCGGGTGACCCCTGACCTCTCCATCTTTTTATTGATCGCACTGATACCGGAATGTTTCAGACCCTTCAGCAAGTGGACGTGGGTATCGACAATGGGACCGGCATAGTGGCCGGTTGCAGACCGCGAAGGACGCCCGGGATCTGAAAGCTGGCTCTTCACCTCAAAGCCCGGAGAGGTGACGATCTCTCCGGGTTCTGCATACAGGTTCAACCCACCCATCAAGGTCAAAATTACGAATAAGGCAACACCACTCTCCCTCGACATCGCCACCTCCTGCCCTTGCCATTTCAGGCCCACCAACGGGGATCATACAAACCCTGTAATCGACGGGATAATTGGGGGGCCGCTACCGTTATAATAGGTCAATTTCCCTGAGCGAGAGTTTAAAGATATGAAACGGATCGGCGCACATGTCAGTGCCAGTGGCGGCGTTGAGAACGCTCCCCTCAATGCGCAGAAGATAGGGGCCAGCGCTTTCGCCCTCTTCACCAAGAACCAGCGTCAGTGGAAAGCCAAGCCACTCAGCCAACAGAACATCGACGGTTTCAGGGAAAACCTGGAGAAGGTCGGCATTGCGCCCAGGCATGTACTCCCCCACGACAGCTACCTGATCAACCTGGGCCACCCGGAGCAAGAGGCACTGGATAAGTCCCGCAACGCCTTTCTGGACGAGATGCAGCGTTGTGAGCAGCTCGGCCTGACCCTGCTCAACTTCCACCCCGGCAGCCACCTGAAAAAGATCAGTGAAGAGCAGAGCCTGGATATGGTGGCCGAATCGATCAATATGGCACTGGAGCAGACCGAGGGTGTTACCGCGGTTATCGAGAATACGGCGGGACAGGGCTCCAACCTGGGCTACCGGTTCGAACACCTGGCCCACATCATAGACAGGGTGGAGGACAAGAGCCGGGTTGGGGTATGCCTGGATACCTGCCACACCTTCGTTGCAGGTTACGACCTGCGCACCCCCGAGGCCTGCGAAGGGACCTTCGCAGAATTCGAACAGATCGTGGGCTTCGACTACCTGCGGGGCATGCACCTGAACGACAGCAAACCCGACCTGGGCGCCAAGGTGGACCGCCACGACAGCCTGGGAGTCGGCAAGATCGGCTGGGAGGCGTTCCGCTATATCATGAACGACCCCAGGTTCGATGAGATCCCCATGGTGCTTGAAACCATTGACGACACCATCTGGGCCCAGGAGATTGAACAGCTCTACGCATTACAAAAACCCTAAGTTGTTGTTTCAACTGGATCTTGTTCTATAACTCCGGGGATCTGCACGGCATTCCAATCCCCAGGCAGATCCTGAAGGACACAAAGCTATTGACCTTTATTAAAGAATCATTAAACTACCGCGCTTCGACAACTGACCGGGCGGATTTTATTCTGATCGGAACCTCTGCGGAGCGGTAGTTCAGTTGGTTAGAATACCGGCCTGTCACGCCGGGGGTCGCGGGTTCGAGTCCCGTCCGCTCCGCCACTATTCGAAAGGGCGTTGATCATCAGGATCAACGCCCTTTTTTCATGCTCCCGAGCACCACGAACTTGCTATTGCTGGCAACAGTCTGCACGTTGCCAAACAGTTTTTTCAGCTTCGTGTGATAACCAAGGTGCCGGTTACCGATGATGCGCAACTCACCTCCCGTGCGCAGCACATTGTACGACTGCTGAAACATGCGCCAGGCAATGAAATCACCCACCACCTGCTGCTGATGAAAAGGCGGATTGCAGAGCACCAGGTCGGCACTTTCATGGGTGAATCCGCTGAGGCAATCACCGGCGATGAATTCAGATTCATTCGCCAACCCGGAGTGTTTGAAATTCTGCTCTGCGCTGGCCACCGCCATGTAGGACTCATCGGTAAACCAGGTCTTCGCATGAGGGTTTGCTTCAGCTGCCAGCAGGCCTACAACGCCATTGCCACACCCAAGATCCACGATGTCCCGGTACGCATCACTTTGTGGAATATGCTCCAACAGCAGCCGGGTGCCGATATCCAGTCTCTCCCTTGAAAAGAGATTGGCGTGATTGCACAGGGTATATCCCCTCTCCTCCAACCTGTAACACTGCGGGTACGGGGTCTCTCTTGAGGGCATCGAGGTATCAGGCTCACTGAATATAAGACGTGCCTTCTTTTTTGCCAGGGATGTGGTGGTGGGTCCGACAATCGTCTCAAGCAGGCCAAGGGTGGATGTATGAATCTGCTTTACCATGCCGCAACCAATCACCCGGCTCTTCTCATGCAGGTGCGGCTTCAATCGCAGCAGTTCATCTTCCAGCAGGGCCAGGGTCTTGGTTACCCTGATCAGCACCAGGTCGTATTTATCCTGGTGGGGGACCAGGGTGTTGGATATCCCCACGCTATCTGCCGGCAGTGCGTTGAGTTTGAGGTTTTCACGGGTGGACCAGGCTGCTATGTAGGAGTCGGTCTGCATCCGGGGGCTGAATTGCGCCAGCGAAACACCCAGGGCACCAAAGTTGTCGTTGAGTATGAGGATACGTGTGCCATCGGCAACGCCCTCTTCTGCCAGGTGGTTGAGCAGGTACTCATCCGCTGCATCCCATGCCCGAAGTGTCTCGCGCCTTCGCAGGGGAAAGCGTTGCAGGGTAAATTCACCGAATGGAGTGGAAAGCGATTCAGTACCGGACATCAGCCAAGGCCCTGGTTCACGTAGACATCGTAACGGGTGTTGGGACTCTCGATACTGAAGCCCGGTTTCTCATCACCCACGAACCCGGCCTTTGCCGGTCGCTTGACCACCACCCTGGCAACAGCACAGGCACGGGCGGCATGGAGCAGATCGACGCTATCGATATCCTCACCTACGAGTTCATGAAACAGTCGCATCTCCTTCTTCACCAGGGCGGTTTTCTCCCGCTGGGGGTACATGGGATCCATGTAGATCACCTGGGGCCGTCGGTCACCGCTAAGTGTGGTGAGATATGATGTGGCATCTGCCTGAACCAGGTGCATTCTGTGCATGATCTCAGCCGTTTCAGGGTCGCTTCCCCCCCGCTCGAGACCATCTTCCAGAAGTGCGGCAATGACGGGGGAGCGTTCAACCAGCGTGACTTCGCAACCGAGAGAGGCCAGCACAAAAGAGTCTCTTCCAAGTCCCGCGGTGGCATCCAGGACGGTGGGTGTTGCACCCTTCTTAAGACCAACGGCCCTGGCCAGGGGTTGCCCCCGGCCTCCGCCGAATCTGCGTCGGTGGGCCACTCTGCCCTCCACGAAATCGACATAAACCGGCCCTGGTGCCCTGGGACCGCCCTGGCGCATCTCCAAGCGCTTTTTCGTACGCACCAATTGAAGCTCAGAAGAGGCATCACAGGCCTGTTTAACAGGCAGCCCGAGTTTTTTAGCAAGCCCTTCCATCAGCGGAAAAAGCTCGGCAGACTCGGCAACCAGATCGAAAGATTTCGGCAAAGACAAGGGCAACTCGTAGTGAATGCTCAAAAGAGGTTATTTTACCGATTCCTTGTGACCATCACATAGGTAAATCAGCTGCTACCTGTAGAGCAGGTAGTTTGATGGGGCCCTTGGAAAGGGCCAAACTCACCAGAGCAAAGATCAACTGGTGCTGCTTTTTTTAGGCTCTGTCCCGGTTAAGTGTTGAAACCGACTTTTGTAACCTATCCAGCCTTTGTAGGTCGGGCTTCTACCCTCCGGGCACAAGAGCCCGACATGTCGGCCTGAAGGCCGACCTACATAAAATCAATGGCTTATTGGAAAACATACTTAACTGGGACAGAGCCTTTTTTATGTACTAATTCTGGCTGAAGGCGTACCTACAGGTGTTTCTCAAACTTTTACACAATCCGCACGCCGGATCGACAAAACCTACACGAGTCTCACAGCCAAAGGCGGCGATTTACCTGGATTTAATATATTCCTTCCTATCTCAACTAAACTTACCCTACAGGTAGGCTATTATTCTGAGCATATGGGTATCAATATCACTCCCCCAAGCGATGATGCCAAACTCCAGGCCCTCAACAGGCCTGCATCGGCACGCGCAGCCGACACCAAGCCGGTTTCAGAGCTGGAGGAGACCGAGCGCCCTGCCGCCGTATCGCAGCAGAGGGAGCATGAAACCCATCACAAGGGCGAACGCAGGTCAGGGCAGCGCAGAAAACAACAAACAGAAACCTATCTCGATACCCGCACCCAGCGTGATCGAAGAGCAGCGGAAACCACCCCGGAAGCTGATGATGAGGATTCAAAGGAGGAAAAAGAGAAATCTCCATCCACCGGCATTGATGTAACCGTCTGATGAATCAGCAGGGAGCATGGACCAATGAAGCGCTGGAGTGAATATTTACCCGGCGCCAGGAAAGATGGATGGACGCACTGATTTTCATCGCCATCTTCGCAGGCGGCATCATCGGTTTGGTTGCCATTCTCTTTCTGATTGCAAACTATTTGAGCAACAGGCGAATCGGGGCCATCATCACCCAGGGAACGCTTTTGGGGTTCAGCGCATTACCTGTAAAAGGCTTCAACCCAAGGTCTCTCGCCCCCTCACTGCTTCTGCTTGAACGAACACGGGTGATGGATAACCTGCTGCTTCAACGTGTGACAGGCGGAGGAGAGCAGTCTCAATATATTTTTGATATCGAGTTGCGTGGAGGCGAAGCACAGCATGAGAGGATGACAGTCTGCCTGCAGCAATTGAAAGAGCTGCAGATTCCGCCATTCATGCTCAAGGGCCGTGACAAAACCCGTTTTACCACGCGCTTTCTTCACGACCTCACCCGTATGACACAATCCTGGTTACACCACTACAGACCCGTGCAGATAGACGCGCCCGACGACTTCAACAATCACTACGAGTTGCTGGCCCCCGCAGGCGGCCGTGAGATAAAGAGGCACTTTACAACCCGGCTTCTTCGACTACTGGAAGTAAACCCTGGCTGGCAGATCGAAGGTGCAGGCGAGTGGCTGTTCCTCTATCACCGGGGAGAGCTCGTCAAAGCACATCAACTGGTTGGTTTTGTCACCGAGTGCCAGGTACTCGGGCAGGGTTTTCTGAAAAACAGCTGACAGATTAACGCCAGCCTGAAGCCCGATCAGCAGATTGCCTCCAAGGGGGCCTATATCTTCCCCCTCACTGATATGCACATCGGCTCTCAGCGCCCCAAATCCAACCGGGTTATTCCCATTGTATCGGACAGAATGTTGCCTGCAGACCGCTTATTCTGATGCAATTCGAATCGAGCCTCACAAGAATTAAGTTACTGATTTAAAGATAAACAGCTGTGTTGTCTTTAATTCTCCCGGATATGGTGTTTACTTAAAGACAGGCATTGAAAAACTATCAGGGGGAGGCCAGCCTGCCATGTCCAAAAAGCCAGAGACCGTATCCTGTCCCGAGCCCCTCGAACCCCTGTTCCTGGAAGCCGAAAAGCAGATGCAGGGTTTCTTCTCCACCCTGGAGCGCAGACCCGAAACCGGCACCCTCACTATAAGCGGTGAACGCTACATCCTTGCTCGTGCCGCCACATTCAGTGTTCAGCTGCGCAAGATCCTGGAAGAGGAGTACGGGCGTATCGCTGCAGAAAAGGTGGTATACAGCCTGGGCCGGGCAGCAGGGATAAAAGATGCCGAGTTCTTCATGGAGAAGCTCAAGCTGGAACGGGGACCGGCGGCACTCTCTGCAGGCCCCGTACATTTCGCCTTCGTGGGCTGGGCCTATGTGGACATCTTTCCGGAATCCGCTCCCACAACCGATGAAAACTACTACCTGATCTATGATCACCCCTACTCTTTCGAAGCCGACGCCTATATGCGGGAAAAAATCGAGGCCAACCGCCCGGTCTGCCTGATGAACGCAGGCTACTCCTCCGGCTGGTGCCAGGTGGCCTTCGGTGTGGAACTGGCAGCACGGGAGATCACCTGCCGTGCAAACGGAGACGACCAGTGCATCTTTGTCATGGGTCACACCTCGCGCATCCATGAATACGCGATAGAGGCCCAGGAGCGCTACGGCAAGCTGGACTGAGTTGATGAATGGCGCAAGTGAAACAACGCTAATGGAGAGACTGCTGAAGCTGCTGGAAGCAACCGGCCGGTCTGATCCCGGGGAATCTGTGCCTGACATTGATCTCGATGATCTCCCGGGCAATCAGCGACAGCTGGCAGTGAAGGTGCTGGAGCTGATCGATAGCCGCAACGAGGCGTGCAGCCGATATAGAAAATCCATGGCGATGCTCCTGGCCGATGCAGACGCCCTTGGCGAGACCCTGGGGCACATCGGGTTGGGTGATTTCTCCATTTCCGTGGCTGAGGTCAAACTCCCTGGTCTCGATACTATCCGCATCGGCATCGAAGACATGGCACGGCAACTGCGGGAGTCCCAGGAAACACTCAACGACATGCTCATAGAGCTGCGCCAAAGCGAAGAGAAATTCAGAAACCTCGTGGAGTCTTCCAGTGACTGGATATGGGAGGTGGACAGAGACGGGGTATACCGGTATGCCAGCCCCCAGGTTGAATCCATTCTTGGATACAGACCCGATGAAATTATCGGTCGCACACCATTTGACCTGATGCCCAGTGGTGAAGCGGAGAAAATTACAGCTGCATTCAATGCTTTGAAAAGTAATGGGGCACCAATCAACAGGCTTGAAAACATTATCCTGCACAAGGATGGCCGGCGGGTCATCCTTGAAACCAACGGTGTCGCTTTTTGGGATGAAAATGGTGAGCTTGCCGGTTACCGGGGAGTTGATCGCGACATCACCGAGCGCAAGCGCATAGAGGAGAAGCTGAAACACCTTGCGACCCACGATACGCTGACCAAGCTCTATAACCGCCAGGCATTTCTGCAGCATATACACGAAGAGGTACAGAGGGCCCAGAGGTACAAAAGCAATCTATCGGTACTGTTGATGGATATAGACCATTTCAAGCTGGTCAATGACACCTTTGGTCACAGTGCCGGGGATGAAGTACTGAGTAGATTCGCGGGCATACTGGAGGGTTCACTGCGCAAAACAGACTTTGTCGCACGTTACGGTGGCGAGGAGTTTATCGCCATTCTGCCTGAGACCGCCATCACCGAGGCACGGGAGTTGGCGGAGCGCCTGCGTGTTCAGATTGCCGAACACCCGTTTAAAATAAATGATCACAAAACCCTTAACCTGAGTGTCAGCATAGGCATTGCCAGTTTTCCTGAACACGCCCGGTCCGGGCAGGAGTTGATCGATGCAGCGGACTCCGCCATGTATGCCGCCAAGAAAGCCGGACGCAACCAGGTGGTGGCCCTCTGAAGGATCACTTCCAGATATCCACGTCCCTGCCCTGCTCCTGTATATGCTCGGCCCTGGTCGATATGTATCGCTGAAAGCTTGGTTCGGTCCTGTACCCCTCGCCTGCCACGTAATCAAAAATTGACTCGGTGTGAAAGCCCTTGAAGAATGCCTCTGACCGGATCACCTCTTCACCGGCAGGATTGAACAGCACGATGGTTGGCGCAAAGGCGATACCTAGCTCACTGGCCCACTGTCTCACGCTCACTCTTCTGCCATCCGGCGTAACCAGCTCATCACCGGACCACATGTCGAGCTGAACCGCATCAAACCGTTTGACCTGCTCTATAACACCGTCGTCAACCATGACATCCCTGTGCATGCGGTCGCAGTTCGGGCACTGCTTCTGCTCAAAAAACAGGGCCAGCGGTCTACCCGAGGTGCGCTGCAGATCGTGAGGAGCCGACTTGAAAAATGGCTGGACGTTGAGTTTTCCCGATGAGCTCTCCGGACGGTTGGCGGCCAGGTATGCCCGGTAGCTGGTCTCACGCTCCTTTTTACCAATCACATAATCCAGTGCGATCTTGAAAGTCTGTGGGGGGATATAACCGTTGAGCCGCAGGATCACCTTCCCCTGCTCGTTGAAAAAGAGCATCGTCGGGGTGAATTGAACACGAAGGGCCGCAGAGAATTTTTTCTCGGTGGTCTCTGTACCATCCAGCCCAACCACTTCACGGTCTCCCCACATGTTGACTTCAATCACATCCAGGTGCTGCTGCATGGTCTCTGCTACATCCTGTTGGGAGAGATTGCGTTCAACCATCAGGTTGCAGTATGGACAACCCTCCTGGTGAAAAAAGACCAGTACGCGCCTGCCTTCGTCGGCGGCCTCTTGAACATCATCCCTGAAATCGAGAAAACTCTCTTTGAACCATTCGGGATAGACTGTTGGCTTCGCTCCCAGGAACTCTCCCTGGGGTTTCTCTTCCCGTTCACTGGCCACTGCATAAAGCCCCCAGGCAGAGAGAAGAAGAACAAATATAATTCGTGCGTAGTTCATATGGTTTTTACATTTAACCGATTAACAGCCGTAACGCCAAGAACAGCATATAAGTTGATAGTCAGCAATTGTGGTTTTCGCTATATTGGATACAGACTTCCACCAGTGAGGCGAACCATGAAAATCAATATCGAGTTGGATCTAACCCCGGAAGAGTTCAGAAAAATGATGGGCTGGCCTGACCTGTCCGGGCTGCACGAGGAGATGCTCACAAAGTTCAGGGAGCAGATGGAAGCCGGTGCGGAAGGCTACGACCCCATGAGCCTGCTAAAACCTTATATGGCCCAGTCCGCCAGTTCCATGGACGGTTTCCAGAAAATGATGCAGGGAATGATGGAAGGCTATTTTTCAAACAGGGAGAAGTGACGCGGACTAGAGTTTCTCCAGCAGGCGGACCAGGGCCCTGAGTTTCAGGTCCTCCTCCAGCGCCCCTTCCCAGAAGGGGTATTCCACCTCTTCACCCTCTTCCCCGATTACAAGCATCGCATTGAATGCCTTGCCTTCTGCTGGAACCGGATGGGCTTCCGGTATTCCCAGCTCCTGCAACGCACTCATCAAGGCCTCTTTCTGTTCGCTGTCCAGTCTCCCCGTGGTCGGCTCGTGACTGGTATAGGTGCCTGTACTGACCCTGTACTCCCCAGCACTATTGATCTCTACAGAATAGGCGTAGTCCTCTTCACCGACCACCTGAAATTTTATCGGGATCATACTCATCTTCCTTTCTCATCGATCCCTAAAATCTAGCAGAAATTTTTCAAGGTGCGATGAGAATCAGGCTGAGGTAAGGTCATCCTGGGTACAGGTGCGGTTTCGACCACTGCTCTTGGCCTGGTAGAGCGCCTTGTCGGCGCGCTGGAACAGGCTGGCCTCGGAGTCGCCCTCGTCCAGCTGGGCCACGCCGCAAGAGACAGTGATTGTCACCTGCCGGTCCCCTGCGTGAAATCCCTTCTCTTCCACCGCAAGACGGATCTTCTCGGCCACTTCGCGGGCACCCTGAAGGTCAACCTCGGGCAGCAGCACCACGAACTCCTCACCCCCGTAGCGGGCGGGAAAATCTGCATCACGCAGCATGCGCCCAATCTGCTCACCGATGATATGAAGTACCTTGTCACCGGCATGGTGGCCATAGGTATCATTTACCTTTTTGAAGAAATCCACATCCAGGACAATCATGCTCAACTGAGACTGGTAACGCTTCCAGCGTGCATACTCCTGCTCCATGCGAACATCAAAGGCGTGGCGATTGTTCAGGCCGGTGAGTGCATCGGTGAATGCCTGGGTCCGGGCCTGGTCGACTTTCTGTTTAAGGTCCAGGGACTCCTGCTCCATATCCTGCAGACGGGACTTCAGGCTTACGATATCCTGCTCGAACCGTTCCACCCGCTGGTCCTCTTCGGTGCGGTGTTCCCGCAGGCGCTCCTGGAGCAGGTCTAGGCGTTCAGAAACCGTGGTTTTGAGCTCATCGAGGTCACTGGCATCAGCGACAGATGCGTGCAGGTCCGTTACATCGCTGTCCACGCTCTCGCCGAACCTGCGGCTGCCCTCGTAGATTTCCCTTCCCTGGCTGCCCACACCCAGCAGTTCTGAATCCAGCGCCTGGAGTTGTTGGGTCAGTTGCAGAAGAAAGCTTTCAACCTCCTGCCGCTCTTTCTCTGCCTCACGTCCCGCCTGGCTGACAACACCCGCAATCTGATCCAGAACCTTGGGCAACACCTCCTCAGGCACACCCTCGGCAAGCTGCCCCTTTAGCGCGGTCACCTCGGGTTCAAGAGCTTCAGGAAGATCCATCTTCTCCAGCAGGGTGAGCAGGGCATAATCCGCACCAAAGGTGATCTCTTTCGGGATCTGCAGGATATCCGCCAACTCTTTGACGAGAGTATTCAGTGCGCGTTCGGTGGTTGCATTGCGGGCACGAACCGAGAGCGCCCCCATTCTCTTGCCCCAGTGTTCTACATGGCGCAAACGGTCGATGAGATCAAGCAGCAGGCCGCCGGCGATCTCCACGCCATCCATCTCATTATGAGTTGGCAGGGCTGCTGTATCCTGTCGCTGATCATCACCTGGCGCACCGCCAGGAGCACCCTGCTGGTCAGCCTGAGGCTCACTACCCTCCTCTTTATGGAAAAGCCTGCCGAGCAGCCCGCCCTTCTTATCATCAGTCTCAGGTGATGGGGCGACCTGGAGACTCTCGATCACCAGTGACCTCAGAGCATTGAGATGGGATTCGTCCAGGGGCGCAGACTTCAGCTTGCCACGCAGTGCCTTGACCTGCCTGCGCATGGAGACCGGAAACGGTGCCTCGTCGAGTACCTGTATCAATCCATCCGAGAGTGGCGTCAGATCCTGGTGAGCCGGTTCGTGCTTGGGCAGTTTGTCTGCAAGATCAGTGATGGCATCAATCATACCCTGCACATTACTTATCTTGCGCTCGCCGCGTACCCTGTTGCGAAGATCTTCCAGCCTGTTATCGAGTTTTCGGTCGCGACCATCACCAACAAAACTGAGATGGGAAATACAGCGGCGAAGGGCGGCTTCAGACAGCTCCCAGCTCTTCTCCTTGCGCTCAAGCTCTTCAAGGCTCTTGAGGTATTTATCCTTCCAGTCTGTCTCGAACATCCCCATACCGGCTCTTCCTCGGGCGCTGTTATTCTATTTGCTGATGCTCACTGATCGATATCAACACAGAGATACTTCATCTCCAGGTATTCATCCAGTCCGTACTTGGAACCTTCCCTGCCGATACCCGATTGCTTCACGCCACCAAATGGGGCCACGGCGGTGGAGAGAATACCTGCGTTGACGCCAACCATGCCGTACTCCAGCGCCTCTGAGACACGCCATACGCGCCCCAGGTTATTGCTGTAGAAATAGGCGGCCAGGCCATACTCGGTATCGTTGGCCATGGTGATCGCCTCCTCCTCGGTAGAGAAGCGAAACAGGGGGGCCAGTGGACCGAAAGTCTCTTCGCTGGCACACAGCATATCTGAACTTACGTCAGTGATCAGGGTGGGCTCGAAAAAAGTACCTCCCCTGCTATGGCGATGGCCGCCCACCATCACCTTGGCCCCCTTGGACCTGGCATCTTCAATCTGATGTTCAATCTTCTTCACCGCGGCTTCGTTGATCAGTGGCCCCTGGTCAATGCCCGCCTCGGTGCCATCACCTACGTTCAGGCCGTTCACCTCTTGTGCAAGCTTTTCGGCAAACGCGTCGTAGACACCGTCCTGCACCAGGAACCGGTTGGTGCAGACACATGTCTGACCGCTGTTGCGGTACTTTGACGCCAGCGCACCTTCCACCGCTTTATCCAGGTCAGCGTCATCGAAAACGATGAAGGGCGCATTACCGCCCAGTTCAAGGGATAGCTTTTTCAGGCTGTCGGCACACTGCTTCATCAGCAGCTTTCCTACGCCGGTGGAACCGGTAAAGGAGAGCTTGCGCACCGCGGGGTTGGAGGTGAGTTCGCCCCCGATCTCCCGGGGATCGCCGGTAACGACATTGATAACACCTGGCGGCAAGCCCGCACGTTCTGCCAGTTCGCACAGGGCAAAGGCCGAGTAAGGCGTGGCTTCAGCCGGTTTGATCACCATGGTACAGCCTGCAGCGAGAGCGGCACCCGCCTTGCGGGTGATCATGGCGTTGGGAAAATTCCAGGGTGTGATGGCGGCGCAGACACCGACCGGTTGTTTCAATACCAGGATACGCTTGTCAGCCATGTGCTGGGGAATGGTGTCGCCGTAAATGCGTTTACCCTCTTCCGCAAACCAGTCGATGAACGAAGCACCGTAAGCCACCTCGCCCCGGGATTCTGCCAGGGGCTTGCCCTGCTCTGCTGTCATCAACTGCGCCAGGTCCTCCCGGTGTTCCAGGACCAGATCATTCCACCTGCGCAGAATCACACCCCTTTCTGCTGCGGTCATACCCCTCCAGCCAGGAAGGGCAGCGGCAGCGGCCTCGATGGCACTACGTGTCTCTGTAGCGCCCATATTCGGTGTAGTACCGAGGAGTGTGCCGTTTGCAGGGTTGGTTACATCCAGTACCGAGCCATCCGCAGCGTTCGCCCAGTTTCCGTTGATGTAGCACTGCTGTCGAAACAGGGCGCTATCTGAAAGCTTCATCTACCATCCTCACTGGCAAGACAACAGTTATGAGTTCTGATCGCTGGAGTCAGCGGTTTTGCGGGATTTCTCCTCTTCCTCTGCTGACGCCAGCTTCTCGGCTTCTGCGATCTGCTCAGGTGTCGGTTCTGCAGGTGCAGGCTGGTCGTCATCCAGGAAGGCACCCTCGGCATGACGAGCGATATCTGCCAGGTTTACCTCTTCTTCCCTGCGCCCCTTGGCACCCTGGGCATGGCGCACGACATCCTCCATGTTCAGGTGTTCCGGCTCAGGCGCTTCATCGGCCTGTTCAGGTTTATCCTCAGCAGGCGGTGGCGTGGCTTCATCCGGCGCAGATGTGACCGCCTCCGGCTGGGGAAAATCAGCAGGCTCAGCCACCTCCGGCGGTTGCTCTTCAACCTCCGCCTGGACCGCTTCCGGCTCAGGTGCCTGGGATACCGGCTCAGCGGCAGCCGGTTCTTCAGCTTGCCCGGCGCTGGGTTCTGAAGCAGTCGCAGCTACTGGTTCCCTGGGTGTATCAGGGACATGGGGCCTGCTCTCACCCTCTATGGCGTCACGGATCAGGGGCACGGTACTGCGTTGCAACTCCAGGGCAACATCTTCCGGACAGAGGGTCTGGGCACCATTGGAGAGATGCTGATGAACATCTTTATAACTCTGGGTGAGATTGTTGATGAGAGTGGATGTCTCCACAAAGTGCCTGCCCACGCCCTGCTTGTACTCCGCATGCTCCTGCTGCAGCTCCTCGAGCTGCTGCTTGAGCAGTGCACAATCTTTTCCTGCGCGCATCTGGTAGGCGATAAAGACCCCAATACCCGCGCCGGCTGTGAAACTGATAACAAAGATCCAGAATGGACTCATAAATACATCTCCAAGTCGTCTTAATGGAGTATAACGGCAGGCCATGGAGCTTTTCCAGGATCACTCAGTCCGACAGCATTTCCGGACCCATCCGCTGAACTAATTTGCGTTATACCGACAGCGAAATTAGCGCTATCATGGCTGATCTTTGCCACCTCCAGGGATCAGGATCCAATGACCTCCACCGCTCTGCCTGCTGCGACTGTGCGCACGGGTGTACTGGCGTCACTTGGTGCTTACCTGCTTTGGGGGTTTTCACCGATCTTCTACCGCCTGCTGGGCGAAGCTTCAGCGCTGGAGATCCTTGCCCACCGTGCAGTCTGGTCCCTGGCCTTCACTCTGGTACTGGTCGTCACGGCAGGGAATACTGCCACCCTTCTGAAAATACTGGCAAACCGCAGGTTGATGGGGGTTCTGCTGATCAGCTCCATCCTGGTTTCAGTAAACTGGCTGATATTCATCTGGGCGGTCAACAATGACAAAGTCCTGGAAGCCAGCATGGGCTACTTCATTATGCCTATTGTGATGGTGTTGCTGGGACGCATATTTCTGACTGAACATCTCAGCCGGTTTCAGCTTGTCTCGGTTCTGCTTGCCTGTGTCGGGGTGCTCAACCTTCTTGTGACCCTCGGCCAGCTCCCCTGGGTTGCCCTGACACTGGCTGTCAGTTTCGGTTCATATGGCCTGGTGAGAAAAATGGCACCGGTTGACTCCATTCTCGGCCTGACCGTAGAGTGCCTTCTGCTCACGCCGGTTGCGCTGATTTACCTTGCTTATCTGTATGCAGAAGGGACTCTGGTATTTGCAACCCGGGGTCTGAGCCTCGACCTGCTTCTGATGAGCTCAGCCCTGATGACTGCCCTGCCCCTGATCCTGTTCACCACCGGGGCAAAACGCTTGCGCTATGCCACCGCCGGCATGCTCTCATACATAAACCCTACCATTCAGTTCCTGCTTGCAGTACTGCTGTTCCAGGAGCCGTTCACCTCGAACCACCTGGTCACTTTCTCTTTGATCTGGCTCGGATTGGGCATCTTCAGCTACGATGCCAGGAGACTGGCAGAGCAGAACGAAAACAGGCGGCCGTAGCCGCCTGCCTTACCCCAGGTCATTATTGATCAAGGGCGAACGTAGGCGTAGCCCTGCTCCTGCAGCTCCATGATACGCAACACGCCAGCGGTCACCACTGAAACCCCGTCAGCCAACGAGGGCATCTTGCCTGTCTTGCGCTGTTGCTTCTTCATGGTGTTTCCGCAGGCACTGAACGTGATGTCCTGCATGGCAAGGCTGCTCACACGCTCAGCCTGCTTGGAACTACTGGTCAACATACCCAGGCCCGGGCCGTATGCAACGATCTCAATAGCAACATTGTCCTGGCCAACTGCCTTTTGCAGGTTCACCGCATTATTCAATGCAATGTTCTGGCTTCGGGCATCGTCCGTGCTGACCTGGATGACTATCTTGTGTGCCGGTCCCTCGGAAGCAGCAAAAGCTGCTTGTGTGAATACCAGGCCAAGCACAATCATCATCATAAGAACAACTTGATTCACTCCTCCTGTAGGTCGACCTTCAGGCCGACATGTCAGCCTGAAGGCCGACCTGCGAGTAAACCATGAATTATCGCCAGTAACCTGTATAGAGACTCTGCTAAACATGCTCATTATCACTCCTGCGATTTTTTAATAATGGTATTCATCCATGAATGAATAGGGTCAGACCTTGATGTATGACCAGCCCAGCTCCTGCCGTCTTGTCACCAATGCGACTCCTGAACGAATGATCACAGCCTGGGGCAGTACCTTGACGCTCTCTCCAAAACGCTTCTGAAACCTATCCATGGTGTTACCACATGCCGCAAAAACCAGGTTTGGATATTGTTCATGCAGTGTCTTAATCCGTGAAGCAAAAAGGGAACGGCCCTGCTGTAGAACCCGTAGTCCCTGGTTGTTGGCAACCACCTCCACCCGAACCTGTTGGCCACTCTCAGCGTGGCTTCTGAGTACCAGTTCCACCTGTTCAAACAGCTGCCCGGCGGTCTCCGGATCATTGGAACTGATGTGGAACAGCACACGTCGCTGGCTGGCGTCTGCATCCAGTAGAACATCATTTTCTGACACTACCCCTTCAGAAGCAGCTGGAGGGAGACCAGGCGGTTGATTCAGTGACAGTACCGAAAACAGAGCCAGGCTGGCGATTGCAGCCGCGGCACCATAGCGCAGGAGTGATAACCTGCTGTTTCCACTGCGCTCACCCGGGCGTGATTCCGCGGCCGGGGGATAAGCTTCCCGAACCATCTCCTTGAGACGCTGGGACTCGCAGATCCGCAGTCGCAAGGCGTCATCACTGGATGCAGCCTCAAGCAGATCCAGCCGCTCGCCATGATCAAGCTCACCATCAACAAATGCGCTTATCACCTCTTCAGAATAGCTCCGCATACTCATTTGACACGCTCCAGGAACGGCTTTGAAATCTGCTCTCTCTCAGTTTCACGCATCAGCAGCTGTTTCAACTGCTGCCGGCCACGATTGAGCCTGCTCATTACCGTACCGATAGGAATATCGAGAATCTCTGCCACATCGGCGTAGGAGAACTCCTCCAGGTCAACCAGCATCAGCACTTCACGCTGCCCCTGGCTCAGACGGGAGATGGCATGTCTGACCCGGATGGCGGTCTGGGTTGTGGCCAGTTGGTCATCCAGCATGACCTGCTTCGGGTCCTCAATCTCCACCGGGTTTTCCGGAATGGGTTCCCGCCGAAAATGATCCCTGAAGCAGTTGGCCAGGATGGAAAAGGCCCACGCTTCCATGGCAGCCTCTTTTTTAAGCCTGTGGAGATTCTTCAGCGCCTTCTCCAGCGCCTCCTGGGTCAGGTCCTCAGCCAGGCTCGGATCTCGGCTCCAGGCAATGGCGAGGCGCAGCAAACGGGGTCTGAGCCCTGCCAAACGCTCGGTGCGGGAGTCCATGGAAAACAGCTGCCGAATCTTTTTCAAAAAGCTTCTCCTCGGATATGCCACGTAAGACGCATCCGGACTGCGGTTTATTCCATCTGATTTAAGAAAAATTGAAGCGTGTTTACAACCACGCCTGATCCAGGGTTGTGCTGAGGCAGCTCAGGGCAGGAGGTAAGCATACCCCTGGTTCTGCAGCTCCATAATCTGTTTAAAACCATTGGCTATGACGCTTACCCCATGGAGCAGTTCAAGCTCTCTGCCCTTATTCGCCATACTGTTCTTCAGAGTGTTGTCACAGGCGTAGAAGGTTGCACCCTGGAGCATCAGGCTCCTGATCTGGTTCGTGTGATACGAGGCTTTTGTCAAAAGCGCTACACCCGGCCCGTAAGCCACAATTGAAATATCAATGTTGTTGTTCAATACCCGTTTGAGATATGCCGCTTCGTTGAGCACTCTTTTCTGAGTATCGGTATCAGCGGTGCTGACCTGGATCACCAGCTTGTGGGAATAGCTGACCCGGTCATCGTGAGCAACTGCCGGTTGTATAGACGATAATCCTGCTAAAAGTGAGCCTGCCAGAATCTTGAACCATACCAATCTCATATCTTCATCCCTGAGCCCCGCCATGTCGCAAAGTGCTGCTGAAATCCGGTTTCAACAGGCGATTCTGAAATAACTTAGATTGATTCCAACTTAGCAGCCATCTGGCGAGTAAGCAAGTTTTCCAATATTTTCAATTAATTAGGACGCACTTTCCCAAAACTAATTAACTTTATTTAAGTGAGGAAAGGATTGGTCTGGCGCTCGTAGCCGATGGTAGAGAGAGGGCCATGGCCGGGGATAAACTCAACATCATCACCCAAGGTCCAGAGCTGCTGGCGAATGGAGTTGAGCAGCGTGGCGTGATCGCCCTTGGGGAAATCCGTACGGCCGATGGAGCCCTTGAACAGGACATCACCCACAATGGCCACCTTCTCTCCTGCATGGAAAAAGATCACATGACCGGGGGTGTGACCAGGGCAGTGGCGCACTTCCAGCTCTTCCTTACCCACCGATACCCTGTCACCCTGTTCAAGCCAGCGGCTTGGCTCAAACACTTCGGCCATGGGAAAGCCGAACATCTCGCTCTGGGCCGGCATATCCTCGATCCAGAACTTATCCTCTACATGGGGCCCTTCAATGGGTAGAGCCTTAGTACGAGAAAGCTCGCCTGCTGCCCCCGCGTGATCGATATGAGCATGGGTGATCAGGATCTTTTCAAGTTCAAGGCCCAGTTCGGTAACCGCATTATGAATCCGCTCCAGATCACCACCGGGGTCAACAACTGCCGCCTTTTTGGTCTCTTCGCACCAAAGCAGGGTGCAGTTCTGTTCAAACGCTGTTACGGGAATAACGGTGAATTTCATAAGCTACTGGCCACTGATGGATTATCAATATCCGGCAAGTATATCCGATGAATCTGTAAAACCGGGAGTTTAAAACCACTGATCCCACTACCGCACCATACAACACGCGCCAGAATCAATCGTCATCTTCATCCGGTTTTTTATGGGCAATACCCTTGTGGCACTCGATACAGGTTTTGCCCTCTTTCAGGGCCAGTTCCATCTTCTCCTGGGCTCTGCGGGTCTGCTTGTGGAAATCCATCCGTTGCTGGTTATGACAATGTCGGCACTCCCGTGAATCATTCTGCTCCATTCCCTCCCACACCCGCTCTGCCAGTTCCAGGCGTTTTCCCTCGAATTTTTCCTGAGTGGAGATGGTCCCCACCAGCTTATGGTAAAGCTCGGCGGTTGCCCTGATTTTACGTACCAGCTTGGGTCCCCACTCTCTTGGCACATGACAATCTGCACAACCCGCTGTAACACCTGATGGATTACTGTAATGAGGAGACTTCAGAAACTCCTTGTAGACCGTCTGTTCCATCTCGTGACATGAGATACAGAACTCGGTTTGATTGGTGTAGTTGATTGCAGCAAGAGACCCAATCAATAGTACTGCACCAATCATCACTCCAAGCAGAAAGACCATAAACAGCTTTTTATTTTGCATTCAGAAAATATCTTTCCAGGTAGAAAAAAATGAGCCCCCCTATCTCAATGACGGGGGGCTCGTGCAGGTTTAACGCTCTTTGGGCAGTGTGGTCATATGCGCCATGATATCTACAATGATCTGGTGGTCCAGGGCGCGCAATGCGGGCATATTTTCGGCCGGCTGGCCATTGAGAATTTTATGCATCACTTCCCAGGGATTACCCATCTGGGCACCGAAGGGCTTCATCTCTTTGGGTTGCAGACCATCCTTGCCGTGGCATTTTCCACAAATGGTATTGTAATAGGCTTCACCCTTGCCTTTATCACCCTTGGGGGCCTTGCTCTTGCGATCGATATAGGGGTCCATATCAACTTGGCCCTGACTTACAAACATGGCCAGATCGTGCATATCAGCATCGCTCATCCTGCCTGCATATCCATGACTGTCGGATTTCATGACTGCGACAATATCCGCAGGTTTTTTACCCTTGGCACCATTGATCCCTACAATCCCGGAGTGATGCTTGCCTGAGCTGTAGGCACCATCCTTGCCCAGGTAGTCCCAGCCATGACACTCCTTGCAGCGCCAGTTTGCTTTCGGTTTTTTAGCATACTTCTTATCTGCGGGATAAGCCTTGTGAGCCTCTTTAGGTGCATCCACACCCACAACCTTGTACCACTTGTCGTAGAGTACCCCTCCCCTTGCAATGGATGATTCAACTTCAGCCGCCTGCAGGGCAGAAACAGAAAACAACAGGGCCAGCCCGGATAACGCTACAGCAACACTTTTTCTTTTATTACGTGTTGTTAATAATTTCATCTCTCTCTCCTCCAGAAGATGGATGACACAAATGTGTATCCATAGACAAGGAGCCTAGCAGTTTAATCAAGTCAGTTGTTGACTTAACTCACACACATGAATAATATTCCCTTGACACATTAATGATAATCATTATCATTTGCATCTGAAGATTTCAGATGAACTTTGCCCAGTATGAAAAAGAGAGTACGAGATGAATCCGCGGGGCAGGCAGAAAGCCTGCTGGAGACAACACCGAAAAAGCTCAGAAGCAGTGATCTGTTCAAACACAGCAGTCGGGTGCTGATCGAACATGACGGTGCGGACTATCTGCTTCAGATCACCCGCCAGGGCAAACTGATTCTCACCAAGTAAATACCAAACCCTGAATCGAATACCCGGGCAAGCCAGTTGAATACCAGCCAGCCCCATTGATGAAACTGCCGTATCTGCGGCTGACATATGGAGCTTACTGATGTTTAACAAAACGCTGTCACTGATTTTAGGATTGCTCGCTGCCCTGCCGGCAGCCCATGCGGGAGATGAAATCACCGTATACTCTGCCCGCAAAGAGCACCTGATCAAACCGCTGTTTGATGCCTACACCGAACAAACCGGCATTAACATCCGCTACATCACCGACAAGGCAGGACCACTGCTGGCACGCCTGCAGGCCGAAGGACAAAACACACCGGCCGACATGTTGATGACCGTGGATGCAGGCAATCTATGGCAGGCTGCCAGCAGGGGGGTATTGTCCAGTGTCTCGACCGAGACGTTGGAGAGCAATATCCCGGTTCACCTGCATGACCCGGCAAACAACTGGTTCGGTCTTTCAGTCCGGGCACGTACCATCGTCTACAGCACCGAGCGGGTAAAGGATGGCGAACTGACATCTTATGAAGAGCTGGCCAGCCCAAGGTGGAAAGGACGTCTCTGCCTGCGCACATCCAAAAAGGTTTATAACCAGTCACTGGTTGCCATGATGATGGCCCGGCTGGGTGAAGAGAGAGCTGAACAGGTGGTCAGGGGCTGGGTAGGCAACCTGGCGGCGCAACCATTCTCAAATGACACCAGGACCATGCAGGCCATCGCCGCCGGACAATGCGATGTGGGTATCGTCAACACCTATTACTTCGGCCGCCTTCAGAAAAAGGAACCCGGTATCAAGCTGGCCCTCTTCTGGCCCAACCAGGATAGCAGTGGCGTGCACCTCAACATCTCAGGCGCAGGTATCACCCGGCATGCAAAAAACAGGGCTGAGGCGATAAAACTGCTTGAGTGGCTGACCACCCCCAAGGCCCAGGGACTGTTTGCCGGACTCAACATGGAGTACCCGGCCAACCCTTCTGTTGAGAACGATCCCGTGGTCGCCGCATGGGGTGAGTTCAAGGGCGACACCATCAATGTCGCCAAGGCGGGAGAGCTACAGGCAAAGGCCGTGATGCTGATGGACCGGGCAGGCTATCGCTGATCACCCTATGGCAGAACCAGGCAGCATAAGGATAACCGGCCAGGGATTGGCCCCACCCTCTCCTTCCTGTCGTGGCTGGCGATGGACCAGCATGCTTCTCGCCGCTATGGTGGCGATACCGCTGCTGGTTGTCTTCTCAGGATGGCTGCAACCCGGCAATGAAGTCTGGCAGCACCTGGCTGAAACCGTACTTGCTGATCTGCTGATCAATACGCTGGTTCTGCTCATCGGTGTCGCCATGGGAGTAGTGTGTCTTGGTGTCGGCCTCGCCTGGCTCACCAGCATGTGTGAATTCCCTGGTCGCGCTCTTTTCGACTGGGCCCTGATGCTGCCACTGGCGGTTCCCGCCTACGTACTCGCCTTTGTGGCCCTTGGCCTTTTCGATTTCTCAGGCCCTGTTCAATCGTCGCTGCGCGAGCTTCTCGGCCACGGCAACACCTGGTTTCCCCAGGTCCGTTCCACCGGCGGTGTCATCACAGTCATGGTGCTGGTGCTCTACCCTTATGTCTACATGCTGGCCCGTTCGGCATTTCTGACCCAGGGGTCAGGTACGCTGGAGGCTGCACGGATTCTCGGACTCGGCCCCTGGGGTGCCTTTTTTAAAGTGGCACTGCCCATGGCACGCCCGGCCATCGTCGCCGGAACCTCTCTCGCTTTGATGGAGACCCTTGCCGATTTCGGTACTGTCGCCGTATTCAACTACGACACTTTCACCACGGCTATCTACAAGGCCTGGTTCGGCCTGTTCAATCTGCAGGCTGCTGCACAACTTGCATCGCTGCTGTTGCTGTTCGTGGCCCTGGCCCTGTTCAGTGAACGCAGACTGAGAGGACGGGCGCAGTATCATGAAACATCACGAAACACTCAATCTCACAGATACCAGTTACAGGGATGGCGGGCCTGGGCCTGCTTCACATTTGCTGCAACGGTGTTGCTGCTGGCCTTTGCCACGCCCGTGATTCAACTGCTGCTTTGGAGTGCCGAGGTGATATCCACCGACCTGGACAGCCGCTACCTTGAGCTGTTGACCCACACCCTGTTACTTGGAATGACAGCAGCAGTCCTGACCATTACCGCGGCCCTGCTGCTGGCATTC
This sequence comes from Sedimenticolaceae bacterium, assembly GCA_965224515.1. Taxonomy (GTDB): domain Bacteria; phylum Pseudomonadota; class Gammaproteobacteria; order Chromatiales; family Chromatiaceae; genus Sedimenticola_A. The sequence continues at coordinate 2,888,459 of OZ245051.1, read as the reverse complement.
GCCAGGCGTATAACAAAAGACCGGATTACCAATGGAAGCGTGGGGATTGCAACCCTGGGCTACGCCCTGCCCGGCTCTGTACTGGCCGTTGGCATCATGCTGGCTTTCAGCGGCATCGATAACTTTCTCAATGCGCTGTGGCAACTCTTCGGTGCCGCCGCACCGGGACAGATACTGAGCGGCACCCTCTTCGCCCTCCTGATCGCATACCTTGTGCGCTTCATAGCGGTTGCCTTCGGCCCCCTGGAGAGCGGCCTGGGTCGTATCAGGCAGAGTATTACTGAAGCGGGGAAAAACCTGGGGGCCAGAGGTCCTGAAATGTTTTTTAAGATCTATCTTCCGTTGCTACGCCCCGGCCTGCTCACTGCCACTGTGCTGGTGCTGGTCGATGTGATGAAAGAGATGCCTGCCACCTTGCTGCTGCGACCCTTTGGCTGGGACACCCTGGCTGTGCGGGTCTACGAGATGACGTCCGAAGGTGAATGGGAACGGGCAGCCCTGCCCGCCATAACACTTATTCTCGCCGGGCTGCTGCCGGTGATCATTCTGGTCAAGAGCTCCCTGCACGGGAAGAGGGATTGAACATGGAGCAGCTGCTCGAAATCAATGAACTGCAGTGCGGCTATGGCGATCAGCAGGTGGTGGACGGACTCACCCTGAATATAGCCCCTGGCATGATCAGCTGTCTGCTGGGTCCCAGCGGCTGCGGAAAGACCACCGTGCTCCGGGCAATTGCAGGCTTTGAACCATTGACTGGCGGCGGTATCAGTCTGAAGGGTGAACTGATCTCCAGCCCCGGCCACACAACTCCTCCCGACAAGCGCGGGCTGGGCATGATGTTTCAGGATTACGCGCTGTTCCCACATCTCAGCGTTACCGACAATATAACCTTCGGACTGCGCAAACTCTCCCGTCGTGAACGAAGAGATGAGGCCGATGGACTGCTGGAACTGGTGGGACTTGAAAGTTACGGCGAACGTTTTCCCCATGAGTTGTCAGGTGGACAGCAGCAGCGGGTTGCACTGGCCAGGGCACTTGCCCCCCGACCAGAGCTCCTGCTGCTGGACGAGCCCTTTTCCAACCTGGATGTGGAGCTTAGGGAGCGCCTTGCCATCGATGTGAGGGATATCCTGAAGGCCAGGGGAACCGCCGCACTGTTCGTCACTCACGACCAGCATGAGGCATTCGTTATGGGTGAACGCATCGGCATCATGAACCAGGGCCGCATCGTACAGTGGGATACCCCCTTCAATCTCTACCATGAACCAAACGACCGGTTTGTAGCTGACTTTATTGGCGAGGGACGCTTTCTCAACGGCAACCTGACAGAGCCGAACAGGGTAACAACACCCCTGGGAACAATATCCGGAAACCGTGCCTATAACTGGCCAAGGGGTTGCCGGGTGGAGATACTACTGCGCCCGGACGACGTTCATCTCAATGAACACCATGAGCTGAAGTGCAGGATATCCGAGCGCGCTTTCAGAGGTGCGGAGACCCTGTATACCGTTAAGCTGCCCGATGGTGGCGAACTGCTCTCACTCATGCCCAGCCGCTACGACTTTGCCATTGGCCTGGAAATCGGTGTCGACATCGATGCCGACCACCTGATTCTGTTTATAAAATAAGGGCAAAGCCCGGGTAGCCGGACATTGCCCCTACTTCAGACATGTCTACGAGCTCAAGCCGCCTGGCTACGCTGCAGCTGTGCCCTGTTCAATGCTGAGAGAACCGCCTTGAGGGATGCGCTGACCGTGTCGTGATCAAAAGAGACGCCGGATACCCTGGTGCCATCGATATTGATCTGCACGTAAGCCACGGCTTCTGCATCTGTCCCCTCACCTATGGCGTGTTCACTGTAATCAACAACATTGAGATGCTGCCCGCTGATGCCTGTCCAGGCATCCACAAAGGCTGAGATGGCACCCTCGCCTTCCCCCTTTATGGTCTGCTCTTTGCCATCGATAATCACGTTCGCTTCGATCACATCATGTACTTCACGATCGATTCGGTAGCCATTGAGCTGAACCGGAGCACGGTCAGCAACAAAATGTTGCTCAAACAGTTTTCGGATGGTCTCGCTGTCAATTTCACCCGCCTGCTGTTCACTGACCGCCTGTACCAGCTGTGCCAATTCGACCTGCATCCAGCGTGGCAGGTTGAGGCCGTAATCCCGTTCCAGAACAAAGGCCACGCCGCCCTTGCCGGACTGGCTGTTGACGCGAATAACCGCCTGGTAGTCCCGCCCGAGATCCTTGGGATCGATAGGCAGGTAAGCTACCTGCCAGGGCTCATCGGGCTGCTGCTGATGCAGGCACTTTCGGATGGCATCCTGGTGGCTGCCTGAAAATGCGGTATAGACCAGTTCACCAACCCAGGGGTGGCGCGGATGTACTGGTATATCTGTACACTCGGTTACCACCTGGATGATCTCATCCGGATTGGAGAGATCCAGCTCGGGATCGATACCCTGGCTGTAGAGATTCATCGCCATGGTAAGCACATCCATGTTACCGGTACGCTCGCCATTACCGAGCAAGGTCCCTTCCACACGATCAGCACCCGCCAGCAGGGCAAGCTCCGATGCGCCCACGGCACAGCCTCGATCGTTATGGGCATGTATCGAAAGCACGATACTCTCCCTGCGACTGATATGTGTGGAGAAGTACTCAACCTGGTCGGCGAAGACGTTGGGTGTTGTGGACTCCACCGTGGCAGGCAGATTGATAATGCAGGGCTTCTCCGGTGTTGGCTGCCAGACATCGATCACCGCCTCACAGACCTCCACCGCATAGTCCATCTCGGTACCGGTAAAGCTCTCGGGAGAGTATTGGAAAACCCACTCTGTCTGGGGATGTTTGGCAGCCTCGCGCTGAAGCATTTCAGCGCCATGTCGGGCAATGTCGGTAATGCCGTCACGCCCCTTGCCGAACACGCGTTCACGCTGCACGGTGGATGTGGAGTTATAGACGTGAACAATGGCACGCCTGACACCTTTCAAGGCTTCGAAGGTACGCACAATGAGATCCTCACGGGCCTGCACCAGTGCCTGTACGGTGACATCTTCGGGGATCTGCTCCTCGTCGATGAGCCAGCGTACAAAATCGTAGTCCGGCTGGCTGGCAGAGGGGAATCCGATCTCGATCTCTTTGAAGCCGAGTTTGACCAGCAGGTGCCAGAGACGTCGTTTCTGTTCAACGTTCATGGGCTCCAGCAGCGCCTGGTTGCCATCACGCAGATCGACGCTGGCCCAACGGGGAGCCTTTTCGATGACGCGGTCGGGCCACTGGCGGTTGCGCAGTACAACAGCCGGTGCCGGGCGATATTTTTGGTGGTCAAACGCTTTCACAGGTCACTCCTTCAAATAATTTAAAAACCGTACGAAACGGAAACCGGGCACGCATCGGGTAGATGTTCTGGCCCTGCCGATCCTTTTGGGTCCGGCTTTTATACCGCGCCCTGCAGGGTAAACAGGGAGCTGATCGCCCGTGGGTAACGGACAGTGATAGATTACGTCAAAACCGGTGAAATATAATTGCGTTGTTGCGCCTATTTAGCCTAATATTGACATTTAATTGCTACATATATTATTTATAAGCTATATTTTGCCTTATCTATTGAATTTTAGGACATCCAATGGAACTCGACGGCTTTGATCGGCGGATACTGGAGATACTTCAGCATGAGGGGCGCATCAGCAACCAGGAGCTGGCCGAGCGCATTGGCCTCTCCCAGTCACCCTGTCTGCGCCGGGTGCGCGCATTGGAGGAGAGCGGGCTGATCAGTGGTTACCGTGCCATGGTGGACGCCCAAAAGCTGGGCCTGACCCTGTTTGCGCTGATCCATATCTCCATGGACCGCCACACACCGGAACGCTTTGCCAATTTCGATGCGACGGTTAGCGCCTTGCCCGAGGTGCTTGAATGCCTGTTGATCACCGGCCAGGATGCAGACTACCAGCTGAAAGTGGTGGTCAAGGATATGGAGGCCTACCAGGAGCTGTTGCTGAACAAAATCACCCGCATAGAGGGGGTGACGGGTGTGCACTCAAGCTTCGTGATGCGCCAGGTAGTGGCGAGAACCGCGCTGCCCTTGCCCTGACGGGAAACATTGGATTGAAACCGATATTCAACCCGCCCCCATCAGGAATAATCAATCAGAGGGTTTTCTGAACCCAGAAGGTGTAAACACCGTCATCGACGCTGGTGGCAACGAGGTCCAGCCCCGGCAGGCGGCACAGGGAGGGGAACTCTTTCTGGGAGTCGGGGTGGGTGGCCATCACCTTGAGCACCTGCCCGCGTTCCATCCTGGCCAGTTGAGCCTTGCTCTTAAGCACAGGCAAGGGGCACGAGAGACCGGTTACGTCCAGTAGCTCATGGTAGCCCTTGTCCTGATCTATTTCCTCTGCCGCATTTCCCATTTGTCGATCTCCTGAAACCAAACTCTACAAATCTATCCGGAACGCCCAATGATATTTCTTTTGGTTATATATGCAATAGTTATTTTTATACCTTGTGTTTTGCTTGTTAATCGCCATCAATGCCACGGCATGTCTGCACCCGGCCTGCTGTGTGTAGTATCCTATGTCCCCTTCAGATACCGGGCTGACAAGGCCCTTGATGGCAACCGTTTGCACAACTATTGATTGGAGAGCTTGAGTGGAAATTGCATGTTTAGACCTGGAGGGTGTCCTGATCCCCGAGATCTGGATCAACTTTGCGGAACGTACCGGAATAGATGAATTGCGCGCCACCACTCGCGATATCCCTGATTATGATGTGCTGATGACCCAGCGCCTGAATATCCTCAAGGAGCACAAGCTCGGCCTGCCCGATATCCAGGAAGTGATCGATGGTATGGGTCCCCTTGAAGGTGCGGGGGAATTCCTGAACTGGCTGCGTGAACGCTTTCAAGTGGTGATTCTGTCAGATACATTTTATGAATTTGCCGCCCCCCTGATGGCCCAGCTCGGCCACCCCACCCTGCTCTGTCACAAACTCAGCGTCGACAACCAGGGTTTTGTCACCGATTACCACATCCGCCAGAGCAACCCAAAGCGCCAGTCCGTACTGGCCCTGAAGAGCCTCTATTACCGGATCATTGCTGCCGGTGACTCCTACAATGACACAACCATGCTGGCTGAAGCGGATGCCGGCATTCTGTTCCGCCCACCTCAGAATGTTATCGACGAGTTCCCCCAGTACCCTGTGGTGAACGATTACGAAGATTTCAAGAAGGCGTTCTGCGCGGCGAGCGTACGGGACCTGGCGCTTTAAGCCGGTACGGCCTGGACGGATAACCTCCGTTCAGGCCATGCCGATCGAACACTATGTTTCGAGGGCTTGCAGAAAGACTGAAGGCGCGGACGGACAACGAGCATCAACAGGCGCTTGTTCGCTTTTGCGTAATCGCCGCATTCAGTCTTTATATCTACCTGGTCGGCACCCGGGCCCAGTTCCCACCGGCATTGTGGGATACCATACGCACGGCCGTCTTCATCTACACCTTCGCTGCAAGCCTGATTTTCCTGCATATACTGGCTGACCCAAACCGCAAACCACCGCGTAGGATTGCAGGGATAATCCTCGACAATGTCATGCTCTCTGCGGCCCTGTTGGTGCTTGGTGAGTCAACCGCGCCGTGGTATCCCTTCTATCTCTGGATCATCTTCGGCAACGGATTCAGATATGGTGAAAAATACCTCTGGACAGCGACCGCTGCCTCAATTACCTGCTTCGCCACGGTACTGCTGTTAACCCCTTTCTGGCAGCAGCACCTGGAACTTGGTATCGGACTGCTGATGGGCCTGGCGATTCTTCCCGCCTATGCCGCCGCACTCACCAGGCAACTCAACTTTGAGCGGGAGCGTGCCCAACTGAGCAGTCGCGTCAAAAGCGAGTTCATTTCGCGTATGACCCACGAGATCCGCACGCCTCTCAACGGCATCATAAGCATGAGTGAACTGCTCAAGTCTTGCAGGCTGGGCACACGTGAAAAGGAGATCGCAGACACAATCAATGAATCCGGCCGGAAGCTTCTTGGTCTTGCCGAGAATGTACTTGATTTCTCCAACCTCGAGGCTGGAACTCTTCCCATTGAGCACAAGGAATTCGACCTTCACGGAGTGATCAACCGCTCCATTCATATGATGTCCGGAAAGGCCAGGGACAAGGGCCTGTTACTTACATGCCATTTTGACCACCGGATTCCCTTCAGGCTTACCGGAGACCCCCAGCATTTAAACCAAGCCCTGATGAACCTGGTCGATAATGGTTTGAAGTTCACAGAGACAGGCATGGTCCGCCTTCTATGCAAACACCTCGGGAATGATGGGGATACGAGCCGGATCAGGTTTGAAGTGTCGGATACCGGTATCGGTATTTCCGAAACGGCTCAGAAATCAATTTTCGAGACTTTTGCCCAGGCAGATGAGAGTGTTACCCGGCGTTACGATGGAACAGGGCTCGGAATCAGCATAGCAAGCCACCTGGTGGAAAAGATGGGTGGTAATATCAACCTGGAGAGCGAGCCGGGAATGGGTAGCAGGTTCTGGTTTGACCTTGGTTTCCGGCAGCAGGATGACCTGGTTGATGAACTGGACATGGTCGACATCAGGCGTTGCCGTGTCCTCAGGCTGACTCCCCCGGACCAAGAGATTACGGATATTTCCCACAGTCTGAAAGGCTGGGGGGTTCCTTTTACCGATATCCACGATCTCGACTCTGCCCTGGAGAGAATGGCGGCAGAGAAACCGGTCTTCGATATCCTCATTATCGACGGGTTCCCCCTTGATCACCCCGTCATGGAGAACCTCTCTTCGTTACATACCATGATGGGTACCGATATACTCATCGCCGGCAACCAGGATGAAAAGGAACCGCCTCCTGAGGCAACGCCTTACTATATTCACAGGCTCAAGGCATCTCTTAAGAAACCTCATCTGTTCAATGCCCTTCATGCACGACTGCCGGTAAATATACACGGGGCTGATAACGCCCAGGATGACAATACCGACATCTCTCTTGAACCTGGGCTCAGGGTGTTGGTAGCTGAAGACAATAAGATCAACAGCATCATTATGGCGCGAATCCTTGAACACACCGGCGCCCTCTATCAGCTGGTGAGTAACGGACAAGAGGTGCTTGATGCCATTGCATCAGCTGATTATGACTTGGTGATTCTGGATATGCAGATGCCTGTTCTCAACGGCCTGGACACCTATCGGCAGTATTGCAATAACACCCCCGAAGATAAGCGCCTCCCTTTTATCATGCTGACCGCCAATGCCACTACCGAGATGCGCGATGCCTGCATGCAAATCGGTATCACGCGCTTTCTGACAAAACCGGTATCGGTAAACCGGCTGATCTCAGCTATCGGTGAGGCTACCGGCTCAGACAGCGTGACCAACCCCGAAGATACGGTGCCACCCCGGGCAGAAACGGCTCCATTGATTGATCAGTTCATAGTGAAGAGCGTGATCGATCTGGCTCCGAATAAGGATTTCCTGTTAATTCTTCTAGCCAGTTTTAAACAGGATGCTGAGAGCATTTTCTCCAATATGAGCAGTGCTCATGAAAACAATGAATTTCAGGCTTACACCAGGTTGGCCCACGCCCTGAAAGGATCTGCGGCCAACCTTGGACTGATTCAGCTGCAGCGGCTCTCCAGCGAGGTGGAAAGTGCCTCGGTTGACACCTTCACAGCAAACGGACTCGGTCTTATCTCATCATTGAAAGGGTGCTTTGACACCAGCATTGAGGTTCTGAGAAACAAGATGGGGCTAACACCGGATGAGTCAGAAACAACTACTGATCCGGAGCAATAACCGCTTATAATCACCGCGATTCTTTTCTTCCCTGGAGTTTTCATTGGACCTGGAAAACAAGATAACCGGCGTAATCCTGGCCGGAGGGCAAGCCCGGAGAATGGGTGGACAGGACAAAGGTCTCATATCACTGGCCGGACGACCGATGATCGAGTATGTCATTCAGGCCCTCTCGCCCCAGGTTGATAAACTGCTCATCAATGCCAACCGCAGCCAGGCTCAGTACGAGGAATACGGCTACCCCGTGTTCGAAGACTCAGTGGCTGATTATGCCGGGCCTCTTGCCGGCATTGCTGCCGCTATCGATCAGGCCGACACCGAGTTGGTGATGACGGTACCCTGTGACGGCCCCTGGCTTCCCGACGACCTGGCACAACGCCTCGCAGAGGGGATGGACCAGGCTGATGCCGATATCTGTGTTGCCCATGACGGCGACCGTAAACAGCCTGTTTTCGGACTGTTCCACCGCCGGGTGGTAACCAGTATCAATGAGTACCTCAAATCCGGCGAGCGCAAACTGCAGCTCTGGCTGGGTTCTCAGAAACTGGCCATCGCAGACTTTTCAGATCACCCGGATGCCTTTATCAACGTCAACACCCCGGAAGAGAAAGTGCGGGTGGAAGAGATTTTACGTAAGAGCTGACCGCCCGGGGAGCAGTGTTTCCAAGGTTCCGGGATAATCCGCCCTCGCCCTGTAGCTCTCTTAGTTTTTAGGCCTGACCCTGGCCGTGGCCACCGCAGACCAGGGGTCATCGGGCCAGTAGTGTTTGGGGTATCGCCCTTTCAGCTCCTTCTTCACCTCCTGGTAGGTGCGCTCCCAGAAACCTCGCAGGTCCTGGGTTACCTGGATCGGACGCTGGGCGGGTGAAAGCAGGTGCAACTGCAGGGCGACCTTGCCCCCGCAGATAGCCGGCGTGTCCTCAAGGCCGAACATCTCCTGCAGTTTTACTGCAAGCACCGGAGTGCCATCTTCAATATAATCAATACGCTTGCGTGAACCGCTGGGCACCTGGATATGTGTAGGCGCCAGCTTATCCATCAACTGCCGGTGCTCCCAATCAAGCAGACTCTCCAGCACCGCTTTCATATCGAGACGCTTAAGGTGACCCCTGCGACTCATACCGTTCAGGTAAGGTCCCAGCCACTGTTCACACGTGGCCATCAACCCCTGGTCCGACACATCCGGCCAGCCCTGGTCAGGTTGCCACTGCCTGAGAAAGCGCAGGCGTTTGAGCCACTCCTCACTGTCACGCCCCCAGGGCAGCACACCCAGGCCCATCTGCCTGATCCCTTCCAGCATGGCCTGCTGCTGCTTTTCAGCATCTATGTTCTTGAGGTCACTGGAGGAGAGGACGATGGCGCCCAGGCGCTCCTCTTCCCTTGCAACCACGGCAGCACTTGCCCTGTCCCATTCAACCCGGGCTTCGTGAACGATGCCCCTGGCGTGAGAAGATCTGATCTCATCCAGGGATATCTCAGCGGCCAGAAACACCCGGCCCTCTGATCGCCCCGCATCCAGCTGGGCCATGACAAGAAACGGAGTACCACACAACCGGTCACCCTCCGGCAACCGGGCTCCACGTCCACCGGCAAGCAGGTAGGCATCGCCTCCACCTGATCTGCATTTTGCAATGCGATCGGGAAAGGCCAGTCCCAACAGCTCACCCGTAGAGCATGGAGAAAGCCCGGCAGCCGCTTTCCCCGCGGGTTTATGACGCCACTGCCTGCTCGCCTGCTCGATTCGGTAACACGCCCCCTGGTCACTTCCCGGCAGGGGTTTCCGTCCACCCTCCCGCCATGCGCTCAACAGGTGCAGCCTGTCATCCACATCCACCGGCAGGGGCAGAGCGTCCCGACCGCGCTTCAGCAGGTCCCGCTCGCTCAAAAGTGCTGCCAGGTCAGCGGCCAGTGGTAGCTGACCGCAATGCCTTGCATGGTTGACCATATGGGCCAGCCTGGGATGCATGGCCATCTCAACCATGCGTTTCCCCGCTTCGGTCAGCCGCCCATTTCCATCAACAGCCTCCAGGTCAAGCAGCAGCGCTCTTGCCTGTGCATAGGCACCCTTAGGCGGTGGATCGAGCCAGCGCAATTCCCCGGGATCAGCAACCCCCCAGTTCGCCAGCTCAAGAGCGAGTTGTGCAAGGTCGGCACCAAGAATCTCAGGTGGTGTATGGGCATTCAGCAGCGAGTGCTCTGATACTGTCCAAAGTCTGTAGCCGACACCGGGCCCAAGACGCCCTGCACGACCGGCACGCTGGTCCGCGGAGGCCAGGGATACCCGTTGGGTCTGCAGCCGTGTCAGGCCACTGTTGGGATCAAACCTGGGCAGCCTGGACCAGCCGCTGTCGACAACCGTGGTAATCCCCTCGATTGTGAGGCTGGTCTCAGCAATGGAGGTGGCCAGCACCACCCGGCGTTTACCTCCGGGGTCGGGAAGAATGGCCCGATCCTGGGCCTCTTTGGACAGATCGCCGTAGAGCGCGCAGATAACGGTATCTTTATCCACGTGATCATGTAGCAACTTCTCTGCCTGACGGATCTCACCGGTACCTGGCAGAAATACCAGAATATCACCCGTCCCGTTCGCCAGCGCACGTAGCACGGCGTTGACAGTGACTGTTGCAATCGGTCCCTCAGCGCGTTTATCCAGGTAATTGATATCGACAGGATAGGTACGACCCTCCCCCGTAATCACCGGAGCATCGCCAAGCAGGGTTGATATCCTCCCTGTATCCAGGGTTGCCGACATCACCAGCAATCGCAGATCATCACGCAACCCCATCTGAACATCACTACAGAGAGCAAGGGCCAGGTCAGCGTGCAGACTCCGTTCGTGGAACTCGTCGAAAATAACCAGCCCGACGCCTTCCAGCTCCGGATCCTGCTGCAGCCTGCGGGTGAGAATACCCTCGGTCACCACCTCGATACGTGTCTGCTTTGAAACGCAGTTGTCAAAGCGGACCCTGTAGCCGACCCGCTGCCCCACCTTCTCACCAAGAAGCTGAGCCATGCGAAGTGCTGAAGCCCTTGCCGCAAGCCTGCGCGGTTCCAGCACCAGGATCTTCAACCCATCCAGCCAGGGCTCGTCCAGTAACTCAAGGGGTACCAGGGTGGTTTTGCCCGAACCAGGCGGGGCTGAGAGCACAACCGATGCAGCCCCGCCCAGGGCCGACTTCAGTTGATCCAGTACTTCAAGAACCGGAAGTTTATCGATTTCTGACATTATGGTTGGTGCAGCGGACTGCAGCACGCTGAAGCGTTTTCGCTCTTTTCAGTTTCGAGAGCATCTTACTTTAACACTTCAGCCACCTGCAGAGGACAGCGGAATATATGCACCAGGAGGCATAATGCGCCAAGGTGTGTTTCTTCAAATACCCATAACGAAACAACCCCGGTTTCCCGGGGTTGTTGATTCAGGGTCCGTTAACAGGTGTTGGAGAGCCCACCCTCTACCCAAAACCATTATGACCGGGTTTATGGGAAATCTGCGCTCTGAGGAATCGTGGTGATATTCCCCCTTTCCGCTCCGCAGTTCTGCTCAGTGCTGTAGTCTCCGCAGAACCCCTTGTCAGTATCGAAGATAAGAGCCACTTTGAGCTTGTCTCCGTGCTGCATCTGGGACTGATTGACACTCTTGGTTACCTTGGTGGAACCGGCAGGCACAGTGACACGAAACCCTCCCGCCGGCTGCCAGGTTACCGAGGTGTTCCCCCCGGGCAACCGGTAACCCTGAACGACCAGTTTGATGGCATAGGGCGTGTCATTTTTAATCGTTACACGCCACGCTTTTGCCGCGTCATCCCAGCTTATATTTTTTATCTTCAGTTTGTTTCCGAAAGGCCGGCTTGGAATGTTCATCAGGTTTGTCAGCTCTTCGCTATCCACAACCGAGCTTGTCTTGTTGTTACGCAAGTTGACCTGCAATGCCTTGGTAACACAACACCTGGTCCAGTATCTTTTGACGGTTACCGACTGGTTCGGCGCCAGATCCTGGGGCAGGATCGATCCCGATGCCGGCTTGTTGGGGTAATTGGATGAAAAGTGCTTCTGTATACCCTGCACGGTCATATCGCTCTTTTTGATAACCGCGTTGCCACTGTTTTTAACAGTAGCCTCCCAAAACCACTTGCCACTTGATTCAGTTCCGATATTCAGATCAGTCAGCTCCCCCTTGATCAGCAGCAGCGCAGGGTTTTTCGCTGTGACTTTGCTGTTTATCTTCGGGCCGAACGGGGATGGCTTGGAAGCTCCGGGTTGTCCCATAGCCACTGCACCTGCTGCTGGCCGGACCTTGTTGATACGGGTGCCGGAACTGGTCGCCGGCACAGTAAACCGCACCTTCTTCGAGGCCAGCCTTTTCCCTTTGTACAAGATATCCAGCTTGAAATTCCGTATATCTTTCAGTGCCTTTGGCGGCACTTTTTTAAGATTGAAAGGCTCCACCCCACTTGAGCTGTTTCCAGGCGTTACCACCAGCCTGTTGGAGACAGTATGCAGAAGCATCTCCCTTCCGGTATTGGTCACTGCATAGGCTTTCTTGAGATAGCCCGACAAGGCAACCGCTCCACTGTTACTGAAGCTGTACTCGTATTTATAAGGGAAGTTGGTGTTTCTGGTTTTGACGACTTTCAGAGAGGTGACCTTCGCCATCGGGGCAGGCCGGGGTATTCGCTTGTTGTCCATTTTTGCCCCGGGCAGGGCGACTTGTGCCAGCACCCCGTTACTGATTAACCCGGAAAACAGTAATACCGCGACCGTTGAGCCAATAATTTGTTTTAACATCGTCTTTCCTTTGAATACTGAATTTTCCATCACACAAACACTGCCGACCCACTCCCAGTCTCGCCATACCCCGTCTGTATGCTGTTCACTGGAACACTCATATACCCGGACACAGCGAGAGGTGCCCGTGCGATACGGGAAGTATCGGACTGGGATTGAGTTAGGAAGCAGAGACTGCGTCTGGGGTGAAAAGAGATATCAGCGTGCAGGCGGGGACTGTTCAGACGGCTAAGGGAAAGCTGCCGTGCGCTGCAAAGGGCTGCAGAATCTGCAACGATGCTGCAGTTCAAGCTAGCAGGATTGATCCCAGCTGATCTCCTTCGCATATTCCATATCCACGTCTGATACTGGATCGGGGCAGGCAAGTTAACACCAGAAATTATACCCACCATGCAGCGTGTCTGTCGGGAATAAGCACACAAATATTGTCGTTATTAACGCTATTTCCTGACCTGGGTCACATATTAGCGCGGTCAGGACAGGCCCTTCCCTGTTCACTCCATGGTGATGTACTTGAGTATCTCTACCACCTGCTCAGGTGTCTCCGCCACGGCCTGTGCAGCCGCATCAACCTCTTTCAATGCATGGGTCAACTCGGCGGCATGGAGGATGATGGTGGATTTTCCGAGAGCAGAAGCGACACCGGCATCAAACGCCGCATTCCACTGCTTATACTTGTCGCCAAACCGAACCACCACAAGGTCCGCCTCTTCGATCAGCTTGCGTGTGCGGATGGCATTGATCTTTGCCGCCTTGTGGTCACGCCAGAAGGGATTGATCTCCTCTCCCAGCAACTCCTCGCCACAATCATCACTGGCGGCATGATCGGTAATGGGGTTGGTGAACAGGATAGACAGCTCGGCCTCCTGGGCACCTTCGATGATGCGCTCGCGCCAGTCGGTGTGGATCTCTCCTGACAGATATACAATCCAGTCGTACATTACCTCTTCTCCTCTTGTTCATGGCGTCTCTGATTCCGCTATCATATAGTTTCCATAGAGAATCGCTACGATGGCAAAACATAAACACCCGACTACCCAGGCCGTGCGCGTACTGCGCCAGGCAAAAATTGAGTTTGAAGGTTATCCCTACTCCTACGAGGATGGCGGGGGTACAGCGCTGTTCGCCCAACTGTTCGACGTGGATGAGCACCAGGTGATAAAGACCCTGGTCATGGAGGACGAAAACAGGCAGCCTATGATTGTACTGATGCATGGCGACCGGGAGGTCTCCACTAAAAATCTTGCCCGCCAGATCGGGGTGAAATCGGTGCGACCCTGTGCCGCCAAGGATGCCGACAGGCACTCGGGTTACCAGGTGGGTGGGACCTCGCCTTTCGGCACACGAAAAAAAATGCCGGTCTACTGCGAGGCCGGCATTCTTGAGCTTCCCATAATCTACATCAACGGCGGCAAGCGCGGATTCATCATATCCATGAATCCGGGCGACATGGCCTCACTGCTTCAGCCTCAAGCCGTTTCAGCAGCCCAGTAGTCAGTCACTGCGTTTGCGTGACACCCAACCAACCAGGGCAATGGCACCGAACAGCGCAGCAATCATGGCATGATTGCGCTCCATGCCAAGCATCAGTGCCAGGTAGCCGGCGAGGCCGCCCCCGATGGCGCTGAATGCGAGGCTGCGCATGAAGCGGCAGAAAGCACAGCTTTGATACCGGTCCGTCATGGGAGCGGGTTAGAAATGTGCGTTGTCGTCAACCGTCTGCTCCGGCGTGGACGCCAGCACCTGCTGCCTGGCCATCAATCCACGCTGTTCGCGGGTGCAGGCGATAGGCAGATCAAATATGTGATCATCCGGGAACTCCTGGGCAACGATCCAGATCTGGGTAATGTCATCACTCAGATTGGGCAGCACCTTGAGTGAATTCCTGGTGCGCTCCTGGTCAAAGAATGCAAAAGGCTCATCCAGAAAGATGAACTGCTTGCCATCCACTGTGCTGTTGACCAGTTCCTGGGAGAGCGCCAGTCGCACCGCCAGCATGATCTGACGCTGGGTACCGCTGGAGATCTCTTCCAGATCCATAAAGTCCCGTTTCTCGTTTGAGAATACCCGGACCGAGAGGTCATCGTCGATCTGCAGATGCTCGTAGCGATTCTCTGTAAACAGCGGCAGTGTCCGGCCTACCAGGTCGCGCAGGTCGCGGTTGAAGCGCTGGGAGAGCTGCTTGGTTGCACCACCCAGCAGTTCAGAAGCCAGTTCACGCTGGTGAATACGGCGGCGGTGCTCTTCCATCTTCTGCTCCAGCGCCTGCTCCACGTCATTGAGTTTCTCAGCCTTGCCAAGGCGCTCTTTCTCATTCCAGATATCCTGGTCGAGCCTGATAATGCTCTCCTGCTGCTGCTGACGCTCACGTCGCATCCAGGCAAGCTCACGCCCGACAGCATCGCGAACTTCAGGTGGAGAGGCTTCGGCAGAGGCGATGCGTTGGCAGATGGTGGCGATCTCGGCATCCCCCGGACGCTGGGTGTCAGTATCCGCCACCTCTTCTGCACCCTCCTCCACCGGGTTCTCGGGTGCTGCCAGCTGTTCACTTTCGGGTACGGCCTGGTGAATCGCCCCCAGCTTCTCAGACAGCGTGGTGCCTGCCTCTTTGAGCCTGCTGATCCGGCTTTTGAGCATGGCGGCCCTGATTATGAACAGGATGAACAGGACACCGAAAGCGGCGGCCCCATAAAGTAGCCAGGGTACGTACTGCGTGCCCCACTGGGGAATGTACTGCTGCAGCAGGCCTTCCAGTTGCTGGGTGTACTGGTGTTCCGGCATTCGGGTGATCATGCCCCACCCTGCACCTGCAACCAGCGCCAGCAGCAGGCTGACAAAACGCAGGAAACGGGTCCGGCCGAGGGCCGAGGTGGCAGAGCGGATTTTAGGTACCGCATCCTGGTAAAAAGAGGAGGTGGTATCCAGATCTTCTATCTCGTCCTGCAGACGGGCCTCGGAGGCTGCCAACGTCCCGCGTTCAGCCTCAAGGGAGTTGAGCTGGCCCGGATCGATGCCGAGATCTTCCAACTCCTGGTCGATATCCGCGATCTCCTGGTCCAGTTCATTGATTGCCGCCTCTTCATGGCGAACCTCCTCTTCGAACTCGTAGGAGACATACTCCAGGGAGGAGAGTCCTGCCATTGCCTTCACTGCATAACTGTGGGGATGGGGCGTGGTTATCTCCCGCTGTGCGAGGTAGAAGGATTCGATGAACTCATCATAGCCATAGCCGAGTATGTCGTAGATGGCGTTCTCGACATCCTCAACACCCCTGGCAACGGGGTTTTCATCTTCACCGACAAGATTGAGTCTGACACCGTGATTGCCGTCCCTGTCGAGAAAGCGCGCCACCTCGTAGTGGGTGTCATCAATCGCCTTGAAGCGGATATTTGCAGAGCAGTGATTCTCACCCCAGCGGATGATCTTCTGAAGTTCGCCGGGCTCCAGGGAGAATGTTCGTCCGAAGAGTGCAAAACAGATGGTCTCGCCGATGGTGCTCTTGCCTGATTCATTGGGACCGCCAATTGCAATCACACCAGACTCAGGCAGGCCGCTGAGCTCCAGCCTGTCGTACTTGAGAACGTCCTGGGCGGAAATGTCAGTAATGATCATGCGTAACCCTCATCTTCCAGGGCTTTTAGACGTCGCAGCGTCATATCCATCGCCTCCCGGTATTCTGCCTCATCAAAGGGCTCTCCGGAGTTGCGACGACGCTCGAATTCGGCTTCGCAATAATCGGCAAAGTCCTGGGATGGTCCCTGTAATTCAGATGTACTGAGGGGTTTGACCTCTTGCTCTGCGGTCATTTCAGCTCTCCATTTCTGCCTGCCGGTTCCAGCCAGTTACCGGCCTTGTACAGACATTTAAATTTTTAGGGGGACCAGTATAGGGAGAGGTCCCAAAAAAAGCGAGATGTTCCCCGCTATTCAATGACCCTGAACCAGGCCGTCAGATCAGCCAGGTCTACCTCCCTGACCGCAACCTTTACCTCTTCATTCAGGGGCAAATCCCTACGCACCCGCACCTTGGTTTCAAAGGCCAGTTCGGGAATAACAAGTGTGGCCCTCTGGTCATTCATCTCGACCACCACGGCACCACCTTGCCACTTTGGATTTTCTTTAAGAAACAGCAGCTTCCAGTGTGTATTTGAGAGCCTTTCTGCCCTGCGTATGGCACCACCAGTCGCATCGGTGGCCCCGATGCGCTCGGATATCTCACTCACCGAAAGCAGTGTCTGCCCACCCAGGTGTGCTCTCAACTGCTGGTGTGTGACCAGGTCAAGATAACGGCGCAGTGGACTGGTTGCACGGGTGTAAGCCTCCAGCCCCAGGCCGGAATGCGGCTCCTCCAGGGTTTTCGATTTTGATGGCCTCATTTGACGCCTGTAGGCGTACATTTCAGCCATACCCTGGGGCTCTGCAGGCTTCTCCGGAGGCGGCTGTGTGGCAAACGGAAGGGGTATATTCTGCTCAATGGCATAGCGTGCAACCGCCTCGCCCACCATCAACATGGCATCTGTCACCATCTGGCGGCTGTGAAGACGATCCAGAGGTTTGATCTTTATACCCTCCGCCCCGGCCCGCACGCTGACTTCAGGCAGATCGATGGATGCAGAACCGGCAGCCTTTCGGCGGGCCCGGTAGGTTTCCGCCATCTGCTGCAGGCTGGCGAAAGGCTCCTCATCCATGCGCCCGTTGATCTCTGAATAGCTGTGGCGGCTGACCCTGACCAGGCTTGGGGCAATCTGCAGGTCCCTCGGCTCACCGGTTTCATCGAGACGAAAACCGAAAGAGAGCGCTGGTGATACCTCCTGCAGGCCCAGTCCAAGCACACCGGTTATGGCAGGTGGCAGCATGTGCACGATGCGTTCTGGAATATAGAGGTTGGCCGCCCTCGCCCGCGCCTCGATATCCAGACCGGAGTCAACGGGAACCAGCGCGGCAACATCCGCCACATGCACCCAGATCCGATCTCCATCGAGACTGATGGCATCATCAGGATCATCGCTGCCCTCGTCATCGATGGCGTAGGCGGGCAGGTGTGTCAGATCGAGTCGCTCCTGGGGAGGCATCTCCGGCACCGGCAGGTCGGGGTCAGTCTCAACCAGGGACTGTCGTGCCGGATAGGGGTTGCGGGACACATCCCAGTAGCCGACATCCACCAGCATGCGGTGGGCGTTTTCAGGGCTCTCCTGGTGGCCCAGGGCCTGGAGAATTTGGCTTTTGTCATTGACCTTGAGGGCCAGGCGCTCCACCTCCACCAGGCGTTCCCTGTCACTCTCTGCCAGCTGGCGTGACTTGAGACGTCCAATAAAGCTCTCCCAGTCACGCTCCGCGGCCTCTTTCGCCTCCTGCTGGGCCCTGTCCTCGGAGATCTGGGACTCGGTGCGGGTTACTATGCTCTGGGGTGTCCCCTCGAAATAGAGACCATCGGCAACCAGTTGCCAGGCAGCCCACGCTGTAGATGGCGTGTAATCGCCGAAAGCCAGCTCCGCAAGCTCCTCCAGGTGGGTCTCGGCGCCTTCCAGCAGAGCCCATGCCTCGTCCACGTCTCCATCGGGCTCACCGAGATCCCCCAGACTTTTCAAGGGTCCGGGGTGGAGTATCGAGATATCCTTGGGTCGTACCCGCTTGCTCTTTCCCCCTTCCAGGGTGATGTCGATTTTATCGCTGACGGCAGTGACGAGTGCTGGCCTGATTTTATACAGGGCCAGGCTGCCGGCGGCAGGGCGATGGTCTGGCATGAAATTCCCGTGAGACTTCTGTGGATGCATACAATGCAGATATGTCGACTATGATACCCTTTTGGAGTGGGACTGTTAACGACATGAACCAATCATCAGGATGGTTTTGACAGGCTCATGCAGAGAGACTTGCATATGGCTTCGGCAGACACCATCTTCAAGTCCAGTCCCGGTTTTTGTGAGAGTGCTGATAATGAACAACGAGTGGAACACTTTTCTGGAGAGTCAATCCGCGCGCATAGACGACAATGGCCGCGTTGAGTTCGAATCCGATGGCAGTCTTCCTGATTGCGCCCTTTTCGACCTCTCTCACCTTGGATTGATGAGTATCAGCGGGGAGGACGCGGAGGACTTTCTTCAGGGACAGGTCAGCAACGATGTTCGTGAAGTGACCGGAACCCACTCCCAGATGAGCAGCTACTGCACCCCCAAGGGCCGCATGCTGGCCAACTTCAGGGTGGTGCACCAGGAGGGGGGGTACCTTCTTCAGATACCCGTGGAATCCATGCCCCCGATCATGAAGCGCCTGCCCATGTTCATCCTCAGGTCAAAAGTGGAAGTGAAGGATGCCAGTGACAGCCTGGCCAGAATGGGGCTTGCCGGTCACTGTGCCGGGGAGCAGCTCTTGAAGCATTTCAGCCAACTGCCAGATGCTTTCGGAGAGACCCTCTCGGATCAGGGCATCACCCTGATCGCCCTGCCCGGAGAAAAACCCAGGTTCGAACTGATCGGTACCGCTGACAAACTTGCCCCGGTCTGGACACAACTGGCAGCGGATGGCGCCGTCCCGACCAACCGGGAACACTGGTCCCTGCTGGATATAAGGGCTGGAATCCCCACCGTACTGGAACCGACCATTGAGGCCTTCGTGCCACAGATGACCAATATGCAGCTGGTGGACGGGGTGAGCTTCACCAAGGGGTGCTATACAGGCCAGGAGGTGGTTGCCCGCATGAAGTACCTTGGCAAACTGAAACGGCGCATGTATCTCGCCCGCAGCGACAGTGATGAGTGTCCGGCTCCGGGTGATGAGCTATTCTCATCCAGCAGCAAGTCGGGCCAGGGAGCCGGCCGGGTGGTCGACGCCCAGCCATCTCCGGATGGCGGCTGTGAACTGCTGGCCGTTGCAGAGATTGCCAGCGTGGAGGCTGACGATCTGCACATTGGCAGCGCCGACGGTGCAAAACTCAACTTCCTGGAGATGCCCTACAGTTTCGAGGAGTGAGTGCTAAATCATTTTCCTCAGCTGCCGATACGTAATAGAGGAAACGGATCATCCCTTTCAAAAAAAGAAGATCAACATGATCAATCCAGCAGAGTTTGAACAGAAGCTACAACAGGCGATCACAGACGAGAAGATAACCCTGCCGACCCTGCCCGAGGTCGCACTGCGCATTCGCGATGCGGTTGACAGCGAAAATTCATCTGCAAATGAGATTGCAGACCTGGTGGCGACCGATGCCGCTCTGAGTGCGCGCCTGCTGCAGGTTGCCAACAGTCCCCTTTACCGGGGCCGTGAGCCCATAGAGAGTATCCAGACCGCCATTACACGCCTGGGCATCACCCTGGTTCGCAGCCTGGTCATCAGCCTGGCCATGAAGCAGATCTTCCAGGCCACCTCTGACGTACTGGACAACAGGTTGAGGGCTGCCTGGCAAAACAGTGTGCAAGTGGCTGCCATCAGCCGTGTTCTCTCCCAGGTCCTGCCCCATCTCGACCCCAACCAGGCAATGCTTGCCGGTCTTATTCACAATATCGGCACCCTGCCGATTCTGATGTTCTCAGAGTCCTATCCCGAGTTGCTGGAAGATGAAGCGCAGCTCGACCAGTTGGTCGAAAGCCTCTCCCCCGGCATCAGCAGCCAGATCCTGGAGAACTGGAACTTCCCCGAGCCCCTGATCCATGTGGCAAGGCACAACCAGGAACTGGATTACGATGCAGGCCCGTCTGCCGATTATGTTGACGTGGTGCTGGTTGCCAGGTTGCAGACCCTCGATCCTGAATTGAGCGAGCACGAAAACTGGGGTGACATCCCTTCGTTCAGAAAAGTCGGTCTCGAACCCGAGGTGGAGGTGATCAGCATCGAAGGCGCCGCAGAGGAGATCCAGGGTGTGGAGGAGATTTTCCTCTGAAACCGGCAGCGGGTCGAAACGTAGGAAAATGTAAGAAGTGTCCTACACAAGCTGCTGATTTATACCTATTTTATTCTTCGGCACGAAGACTATTATTTCCATTAGAAGACTCAATAAAGGAGTGGAGTCAATGGATATGTCAACGGACGATAGAATCAGGCTTTACCAGAACGAGATCGAACGTCACACACCTCCCAGAACAAAGCATGATATTTTTATGAGTGATGTGTTCAAGTTTCTGCTCAACTCGGCAAAAGAGCAGAAGCAGTTTGAACAGAACAACCAGCCCGCCACCGCGCAGGAAGCCGGCTGAGAGATAGAATGAAAAACGCCGTACCGCTGCATAGCGGTACGGCGTTTTTTTGTTTACCCGGTTACTTTACTCTGCCGGTCAAACTTCTGAGCGCATGTGGGGAAACAGCAGTACATCACGGATCGAGGGTGAATCGGTAAACAGCATCACCAAACGGTCGATGCCGATACCCTCACCGGCTGTGGGTGGAAGGCCATGCTCCAGGGCGCGGACATAGTCGGCGTCGAAATGCATCGCCTCTTCATCTCCCGCCTCTTTCTCCTCCACCTGCATACGGAACCGCTCAGCCTGGTCTTCGGCATCGTTGAGTTCTGAGAAACCGTTGGCGATCTCCCGCCCACCGACGAAGAACTCGAACCGGTCAGTGACGAAAGGGTCGTGATCATTACGCCTTGCCAGAGGTGAAACCTCGGTGGGATAAGCCGTAATAAAGGTCGGGTCCATCAGGCGATGCTCTGCCGTCTTTTCAAAGATTTCGATCTGGATCTTGCCCAGGCCATAGGAGTCCTTCAGGGGGATCTCCAGGCGCTTGGCAACAGCTTTCGCCTGTTCCTGGTCGTCAAGTTCAGCTTCGCTGATGTCCGGATTGAAGTGAAGAATGGACTCTTTCACCGTCATGCGGGTAAAGGGCTTTCCAAAATCGTAGCTCTCCCCCTGGTAGCTGACAGTGGTGGATCCGAGGATCTCTACCGCCAGGGCCCGCAGCATATCCTCTGTCAGGTTCATCAGGTCGCGGTAGTCAGCATAGGCCTCGTAGAACTCGAGCATGGTGAATTCAGGGTTGTGCCGGGTGGACAGGCCTTCGTTGCGGAAGTTGCGATTGATCTCGTAGACCCTTTCAAAACCGCCGACCACCAGCCTTTTCAGGTAGAGCTCCGGGGCAATACGCAGGAACAGTTGCATGTCGAGTGCATTGTGATGGGTTGCAAAGGGACGGGCAGTGGCGCCGCCGGGAATCGCCTGCATCATTGGCGTCTCAACTTCCAGGAAATCTTTTCCGTTGAGATAATTGCGAATGAACTGAACCATGCGGGTTCGCACCCGGAAGGTATCACGGGAAGCCTCGTTCATGATCAGGTCCAGGTAGCGCTGACGATAGCGCTGCTCCTGGTCGGTGAGACCGTGAAATTTTTCAGGCAGCGGGCGCAGTGATTTTGTCAGCAGCTGGATCTCGTCACACCGCACAGAAAGCTCACCGGTCTTTGTTTTGAACAGCTGGCCTTCGGCACCGACGATATCGCCCACATCCCACTCTTTCTTGAAATGCTGGTTGTAGACACCTTCAGGCAGTGCGTCGCGCTGAATGAATACCTGAATTTTTCCGGACATATCCTGGATATGGGCAAAACTGGCCTTGCCCATGATACGGCGGCTCATCATTCGACCAGCCACCCGCACACGGACACCCATCTCCTCAAGTTCCTCACCGCTCTTCTCACCGTACTCGGCGTGCAGTTCGCCTGCCACCACGTTACGACGGAAATCGTTGGGAAAGGCGACGCCGCGTTCTCGAATCTGGCCGAGTTTCTCACGGCGTTGGGCAATCAGCTTGTTTTCGTCCTGGACTTGATCAGTCATGGTCTAACTCAAATTTTCAGTAAAGTTGGGACAGCGTTGTCGCTCAATGCTTCAGCGATCATCTCTGTCATGATTTCCCTGTTTCAAAGGCCGCTCTTCAGGCTCGCTTCGATAAACAGGTTCAGGCCGCCATCGAGCACCGCCTGGGTATTTCCGGTTTCGATACCGGTGCGCAGATCCTTGATTCTGGACTGGTCCAGCACGTAGGAGCGAATCTGGCTGCCCCATCCTATGTCGGACTTGGTCTCTTCCAGGGCCTGCTGATCAGCACTGCGTTTGCTTATCTCCAGCTCGTACAGCTTGGCCTTGAGCTGTTTCATCGCCTGGTCTTTGTTCTTGTGCTGGGAGCGGTCGTTCTGGCACTGAACAACGGTATTGGTCGGCATGTGGGTGATACGTACAGCAGACTCGGTACGGTTCACATGCTGGCCGCCGGCGCCGCTGGCCCGATAGACATCAATACGCAGGTCTGCCGGATTGATATCGATTTCGATGGAATCATCGATCTCCGGCGAGACAAATACGGCGGAGAACGAAGTGTGGCGGCGGTTGCCTGAATCAAATGGCGATTTACGCACCAGACGGTGCACGCCGATTTCAGTACGCAACCAACCGAAGGCGTACTCCCCTTCAAACCTGATGGTGGCTGATTTGATACCGGCCACGTCCCCCGGCGAAACCTCCATCAATTCGGTCTTGAAGCCCTGGGCCTCACCCCAGCGGAGGTACATGCGCAACAGCATCTCGGCCCAATCCTGGGCCTCTGTACCGCCAGAACCGGCCTGGATATCGAGAAAACAGTTATTGGGGTCCATTTCGCCGGAGAACATGCGACGAAACTCCAGTTCAGAAACTTTTTTATCGAACAGTTCCAGATCGGAGACAACAGAATTCACCGTCTCCTCGTCACCCTCTTCCACTGCCATCTCCAGGAGATCGGCTGCATCATCCAGCCCGGACGCCAGTTCATCAAGGGTTAGAACAATAGCCTCCAGAGAGGCGCGCTCCTTGCCCAGGGTCTGGGCCTGGTCGGGATTGTTCCAGATTTCAGGGTCTTCCAGTTCGCGCAGAACCTCTGTCAGCCGCTCTTTCTTTTCAGGGAAGTCAAAGATACCCCCTAAGAGCTTCAGAGCGCTCCTTTAATTCACTGATTTTATTGGTGATAGGATTCAGGTCCTGCATGGTCAACCTCACAAGAATTGGAGCGCGAATATTACACTACTCCGGGCCTGGACGGAAATTGCACCTCGCTTTCCAGGCCTTCCGAAAAACGCGCTTTCCCCTTGTCAGGCATCGGTTTATCCCGTAGCTTATCGGTGAAAGCGCTTCCCCTTGTCTCAGCTAGACTTTAAGCAGAGTGGAACAGATAAATTGGGCAAATCAACCTGCCATCCCGTTAAGTCATACACATGGAACTAGACCTCAACAAATTCCGGACGCTGATCCCGATCAACTCGTTGTATGAGGACAACCTGCTTCATCTGGCCAAGGAGACCAGCGTAGAGCGTCACCTGGCAGGTGAGATTCTGTTTGATATCGGTGACGAGGGCCCTGACTCGCTGTTCCTGATCTCCGGCGAGGTTTTGGAAACCACTGTTGAGAACAAGCAGAAAAGGATCACTGCTGACTCGGATGAGGCACACTACGCCCTGGCCAATCTTCGTCCGCGCCAATACCGTGCCCAGGTCATTTCAGACTCAGCCACCATTGCACGGGTCGACTCCAAGCTGCTGGACAAGATGCTTGCCTGGGGCCAGTTTGCCCCCTCCGCCTCCACCGAGGGTATGGAGGTCGCCGAATTCGAAGGCACCGGGGCAGAGGACGGCGAGTGGATGATGGCCATGCTTCAGACTTCGGCCTTTCTCAAGCTGCCTTCTGCAAATATCCAGTCGCTGTTCGATAAAATGGAGGAGTATCCCGTGAAAGCGGGAGCTGTGGTCATCCACCAGGGCGATCCCGGCGACTACTACTACATGATCAAGGAGGGCCGCTGCAAGGTTACCCGCCCCAGTGAATCGGGAACCACCGTGTTGGCGGAACTGGACCGCTGTGCCAGCTTCGGTGAGGAGGCACTGATCTCGGATGCCCCGCGAAATGCCACCATCACCATGATCACTGACGGCACCCTGATGCGCGTCTCGAAAAGCGATTTCCTTAAGCTACTGGAAGAGCCCCTGCTCAACTGGATCGACCTGCGCCAGGCCAGCCAGATGGTCCGTGAGGGTGCCGTACGACTGGATGTCCGCCTCGAAAGCGAGTTCAAGAACTCCCGTATCAAAGGGGCTGTGAATATCCCCCTCTACCTGCTGCGGCTGAGAGCTCCCAGGCTGGACAGGAACAAGAAATACATCATCTATTGCGACACCGGCCAACGCAGCTCTGCAGCTGCATTTCTGCTCAGCCAGCGAGGCTACGATGTCTACGTGTTGAAGGGTGGTATTTCGGCTCTCGCCCACCGCTGAAAGCATCCATCTCAGGCCATGACTCAAGCCTGCCTGAGCAGCACCCCAGGTGCACCTGCAATTGCCTGAAACGGCTCGCATACGGTCAAGCTGCCCACAGCAGCAAGCTGACCGTCAATGAACAACAGCGGAATACGACCACGTTGCCAGGGGGGAACTCCCTGCTCCTGAAAGAGTTTTTTCAATGTCACGCTGACACCCCTGCCGGCAGGCCTGCACTTGACTCCCTCGGACCTGAACCCAACGCTCAGCTTACCCTGCTTCCAGAGCGCGGCATCGATACCACCCTCCCCTGTCCTGCAGGAGAGGACGCCCATACCGGCAGGAAGCGTCAATTCATCCACTCCGTTCCAGGCAAGTGTGAGCCCGGGGTCGGGGTAGTTGACCGTGGGCATGATATAGAGTTGCCCGCGATAGCGGCGTATCTCTGAACCCTCCCAGCTGACTACCGGATTGCGATCGTCTGCTGCACCGAGCACCTCTGTAACGATTTGCTTCATGCGCCTGCTGTTCGGAGCCCGGAAACCACTCTCCCTGATCCACAGGCGCAGTGCCGAACGCAGCCTAGGGTTGTCAAGGGCCATCAGTTGCGGAATTGCCAGGGTGTTTGCTACTGCATCCCTGATGAGCGCCAGGTCATCTCTTGCCACGCGCTCGATCTCGTTCTGTGCCTCAGCACAGTAGGAGGCACTGCGCGAGAGAGTCTGCCTGAGGCTGGGCCAGCGTTCCTGCAGCACCGGCATCACGTTCTGGCGCAGGAAGTTCCGGTCATATCGTTGATCGAGATTGCTCTGGTCATCCACCCATGACAAGCCATTAGCTGTTGCGTAGGTTTCCAGTTGGCTACGGGAGAATTCCAGCAGTGGCCGCACCAGGTAGCCTGGGCCGAATGTGGCAACTTCAGGCATTGCCGCCATCCCTCTCAACCCTGCTCCACGGAACAGCTGCAGCAGAAGTGTCTCGGCCTGGTCATCCTGGTGGTGGGCGGTAAGCAGCACATCATACGGTTTAGCCAGGCGTTGAATGGCTGCGTAGCGCGCCTCTCTTGCCACAGCCTCTATGCTTTCACCTGGTTCAGGTTCGAGTTCGAGAGAGATGGTCTCCAGGGGGATCTCCAGCGAGCGACAGCTTTCTGCGCAATGAGCGGCCCAGAGGGCTGCTTCAGGCTGCAGACCGTGATTGATATGAACAGCCAATACCTCACCAGGGAGGTGATTTTTCAGCGATGCCAGAGCGTGCAGCATAACCTGTGAATCACAGCCACCGCTGTAGGCAACGATATAGCGCCGGGTCTGCTCAGGGGTGAGCGCAGTCAGACGATCCAGGAGCCTGTCGATATTGAAATCCATTGATCGCAGCTGCCGTCACGGGGAAAAAGATAAAAAAGGCCGGTAAAAGCCGGCCTTTTTCAACGAAACACTTCCAGTCTCATAACCCTCAGGTTGTAAACTGACCATAAGACATCAGGCGCTGATACCGCTCTTCAAGCAGCTTGTCAGTGGGCACTGTGCCGAGGTGCTCCAGGGCTTCAATCAGGGCATGCTTGAGATTTCTTGCCACTGTATCAACATCTCTATGGGCACCGCCCAGGGGTTCGGGCACGATGTTGTCTATCAGTTCCAGATCTTTAAGACGATCTGAGGTGATTGCCATCGCCTCTGCAGCCAGCGAGGCCTTCTCAGCACTCTTCCACAAGATCGAGGCGCAGCCCTCGGGCGAGATAACCGAATAGGTGCTGTACTGAAGCATGTTCACCCGGTCACCAACGCCGATGGCCAATGCACCACCGGATCCGCCTTCACCCATGACCGTGCATATGATCGGCGTTTTGAGTCCGGCCATTACTTTCAGGTTGCGGGCGATCGCTTCGCTCTGCCCCCGCTCCTCTGCATCGATACCGGGATAGGCTCCCGGAGTGTCGATGAAGGTCAGCACAGGCATCTTGAAGCGTTCAGCCATCTCCATCAGCCGCAGCGCCTTGCGATAACCCTCAGGCCTGGGCATTCCAAAGTTTCGATGCAGCTTCTCCTTGGTGTCCCGCCCCTTCTGATGGCCGATCACCATTACCGAAACACCATCCAGCCGGGCGACACCGCCAACTATGGCGTGATCGTCTGCGAAGGCGCGGTCGCCGTGCAGCTCCTGGAAGTCATCAAAGATGCGCTCGATGTAGTCGAACATGTAGGGGCGCTGGGGATGACGCGCCAGTTGCGCGACCTGCCAGGGCTTAAGGTTCGAAAAGATAGACTCTGTCAGTGCACGACTTTTGTTCTCCAGGCGGGTGACCTCATCCTGGATATTGATCTCGTTGTCGTCCCCGACCAGGCGCAACTCTTCGATTTTCGCCTCAAGTTCGGCGATAGGTTGCTCAAATTCAAGAAAGTTCAGATTCATAAGGCGAAATATACCGGATTCGTGACCTTTATTACAGGGTGTTTGTATATCTCATGGTTCAGATAAAACAGAATTGATGAGCTGCCATTGTGCTGACCTACCTGTATATCAACAGCTTGTCAGCCAGCCATTGCTGCTCCCTTTTCAGCAGGCTGCTTGCGTGGCCCGTAGGCCACCTCAACCTGGCCATGGCCGAGCATCCGTTCGAGACGCCTGAGAAGTTCGTCAGTTGGCTTCACACACCACTCATCACCCAGCATCACGGTCCCTTTCGCTGATGATCCGCTGTATGTCAGGCGTACGCCGCAGTTACCTCCCTGGTAGGTGGCCAGCAGTTTGGTCAGCTCGCGGGTGAAACCGTCTGCCGTGTATTTTCCATCCTGGAACATGCTCCAATCCACGTGCAGACGCAGGTAGCCCGCATAGGCCTCACGGGCCTGCTCGAACTCGGTCAGCTGGTCCACGCGGATACTCAGTCCGCCGCGGTATTCATCGTAGTTGAGAGAACCGGCAACCACCAGGATCTTATCCCCGACCAGCAGCTCCCGGTAGGTTTCATACACCTCTGAGAAGAGGGTCACCTCAATTCGCCCGGTACGATCATCCAGGGTGACCGTTCCCATGCGCCCCCTCTGGGTCTGACGGTGGGTGACTGCCAGCGCCAGTCCCGCCACCATGACACGCGGTCCACCGCGCTTGCGGTATCCGCCTCCGCCATCCCCAGCGCCATTTCCTCCGTCCAGGGAGAGGTTGGATATGCGTGAGCAGCCCAGGCCGGAGAGCTCAGCCTCGTAACGGTCGATGGGGTGACCGGTGAGATAGAGTCCAAGGGTCTCTTTCTCGCCCTGCAGACGGATTTCGTCATCCCACTCCTCGGTATCCTTGGGCACCACCTGCAGATCCGCACCCATCTGCGGCTCGGGGTCAGCCATGCCGAACAGGTCGTCCTGGCCTGCAGCCTGCATGGCGTGGTGCTGTTCTGACATCTTCAACGCCAGGGGCAGTTGGGCCATGAGACTGGCGCGGTTGGCACCCAGTTCATCCAGGGCACCTGCGCGAATCAGAGACTCGAGAACCCTTCTGTTGGCCTTGCGCAGATCGATCCGGCGGCAGAACTCGAACAGGTCACTGAACGTCCCACCGCTCTTTCGCGCCTCGATTATGCTCTCAATGGCTGCTTCACCGACGCCCTTGATTGCACCCAGCCCGTAGATGACCGTGTCATCACCATCGACGGTGAACATGAATTCAGAGTGATTGACATGGGGAGAGTCGACCTTCAGCTTCATCGACCGGCACTCCTCGATCAGGGTTACCACCTTTTCCGTGGTATCCATATCCGCTGAGAGTACCGCTGCCATGAAAGCAGCCGGATAATGCGCCTTGAGCCACATGGTCTGGTAGGAGACCAGGGCATAGGCAGCAGAGTGAGACTTGTTGAAGCCGTAGCCCGCGAATTTCTCCATCAGGTCGAAGATGTAGGTGGCGGTATCTTCTTCCACGCCCCTCTCAACAGCACCCGCACGGAAGATCTCGCCCTGCTTCTTCATCTCTTCGGGCTTTTTCTTACCCATTGCACGGCGCAGCAGATCTGCCCCGCCGAGGCTGTAACCGGCCAGGACCTGGGCAATCTGCATCACCTGCTCCTGGTAGAGAATTACGCCGTAGGTGGTATTCAGGATCGGCTCTAGATCGGGGTGGGGATAGACCACCTCCTGATGACCATGTTTACGGGCGATAAAGTCATCCACCATTCCCGACTGCAGCGGCCCGGGACGAAACAGTGCCACAAGTGCGGTGATGTCATCGAAGCAGTCGGGCTGAAGCTTTTTGATCAGCTCTTTCATGCCACGTGACTCCAACTGGAAGACAGCCGTGGTCTCGCAATTCTTCAACAGACGGAAAGAGGCCCCGTCATCCACCGGTATGGCAGAGATATCCACCGCCTCAAGGCCATCAAGCTTGCGCTGTGCATTGACGGTCTTCAGTGCCCAGTCAACGATAGTCAGTGTGCGCAGACCGAGAAAGTCGAACTTCACCAGGCCGACCTGTTCGACATCATCCTTATCGAACTGGGTGACCAGGTTTTCTCCCCCGGGCTCGCAGTAGAGGGGGGTGAAGTCGGTCAATTTGCCGGGGGATATAACCACGCCACCAGCATGCTTACCGGCGTTTCGTGACAACCCCTCCAGTTTCCTGGCCATGTCGATGAGGGCAGTGACCTCCTCCTCGTTCTGGTAGGCCTGCTTCAGGTCATCGCTCTCTTTCAGGGCTTTTTCAAGGGTCATCCCGATCTCGAAGGGAATCATCTTGGCCACCTTGTCGGTAAAGCCATAGGCATGTCCCAACACCCTGCCCACATCGCGCACCACCGCTTTGGCAGCCATGGAGCCGTAGGTGATGATCTGTGACACTGAGTCCCGCCCGTACCGCTGGGCCACGTAGTCGATCACCCGGTCACGGTTCTCCATGCAGAAGTCGACATCGAAGTCGGGCATGGAGACACGCTCAGGGTTTAGAAATCGCTCGAAGAGTAAATCATGTTCAATCGGATCGAGATCGGTAATCTTCAGTGCATATGCGACGATGGAGCCGGCACCCGAACCACGCCCCGGCCCCACGGGAATACCGTTGTCTTTCGCCCACTGTATGAAGTCCGCAACGATCAGGAAGTAGCCGGGAAAGCCCATCTGGTTGATGACATCGAGTTCGATCTGCAGACGATCCGTGTAGACCTTGCGCTTGCTGTCGTAATCGGGGTCCTCTCTATCGAGTATCCGCTCAATGCGCCACTCCAGCCCCTTTAAGGATTCTTCAGAGAAAAACTCCTCGATGGTCATTCCTTCCGGAATCGGGAAATCAGGCAGATAGTTTTTACCCAGCGTCAGCTCAATATTGCACCGCTTGGCTATCTCAACACTGTTTACCAGCGCCTCGGGAATATCGTAGAAGAGTTCGTGCATCTCCTCCGGGGTGCGAAGATACTGCTGGGGACTGTAGTTTTTCGGCCGTCTCGGGTCGTCCAGTGTGCGGCCCTCGTGGATACAGACCCTGACCTCGTGTGCCTCGAAATCCTCTGTATTGAGAAAACGGACATCATTGGTTGCCACCACTGGTACGTCATTGGCCATGGCCAATTCAACACTGGCGTGGAGACACTCCTCGTCATTTGCCCGGCCGGTACGGTTCAGCTCAAGGTAGTAGCGGTCACCGAAAATACCCAGCCACTGATCAAGCAGGGCTTTCGCTTCCTGATGGTTTCCGGCAAGCAGTGCCCGCCCCACATCTCCAAGCCGCCCGCCGGAAAGGGCGATAACGCCCTCGCAAGTAGTGCCGGTCAGCCACTCACGCTCCATCATGGCCCGCCCAAGGTGCTGCCCTTCGCGGTAACTTCGGGAGACAAGCTCTGTCAGGTTCCTGTAACCCCGGTTGTTCTGGGCCAGGAAAACGATGCGGTATGGGTTGTTTGGATCCTCTGGATCACGAATCCAGGCATCAACGCCGCAGATCGGCTTTACACCTGATGCCATTGCGGCCTTGTAGAAGCGTACCAGTGCAAACAGGTTGGACTGATCGGTAACTGCCACAGCAGGCATTCCAGCCTTGGCAACAGAGCCAACCAACGGCTTGATACGCACCAGCCCATCGACCAGTGAATACTCTGAATGAACCCGCAAATGAACGAACTGTTTCTGCATATGACCGTTTATTGAGTCGAAGGCTGCGCTGTCAGCAATTTTACAATTCTCATCTCTGCTGTAATCCCGCGCAACAATATTCACATCACTGACAGAAATTTCTCTCCAGGAGATTTCTTCAGCAACATGGCTTTCTTATGTATTTCTTACACTTGCAGCTCGTTCCGAGAATCGGTCATTCAACTAGAGAAGTCGCTTCACCGGTCCAAACGAGCGTCGGTGGATATCAGTCACACCAAGCTGGGATAGTGCTTCCATATGCACCTTTGTGGGATACCCCTTATGCCTGGCCAGGCCATACCCCGGATATTGGGCGTCCAGGGCAACCATCTCGCGATCTCTCGCCACCTTGGCAATAATCGATGCGGCACTGATGACTGGCACCAGGTTATCGCCCCCGACTACCGCCTCTGAACTGCAGAAAAGCCTGGGACAGCGGTTGCCGTCCACCAGGGCATGCTCGGGCCTGACGGTAAGAGATTCCACCGCCCGCTGCATGGCCAGAAGGCTCGCCTGCAGGATGTTAAGCTCATCGATCTCCTCCACCTCAGCCCTGCCGAGGGCCCAGGCCAGCGCGGAATCTTTGATCTGTTTGTCAAGGAGCTCTCTACGCCGCTCGGTCAGCTTTTTGGAATCGGCCAGCCCCTCAATGACATTGTTAGGGTCCAGTATCACCGCAGCCGCGACCACGGGCCCGGCCAGAGGTCCCCGGCCAACTTCGTCAACACCCGCTATCAGCCTGCTGTCACTCATGGCTTAGCCGTCTGAATCAGTTCCAAAACAGCGTCTGCTGCCGTTGCAGCCGCGTCCAGACGCATTTTTGCATGTACGTCGTGATAGATCGCACCTATCCTCTCACGTCGTGGGGTGTCGCCAAGAAGCTCCATCAGTGCCCTCCCGAGAAGTTCAGGCTGGCACTCATCCTGAAGGAACTCAGGCGCCAGAGGCTCAGGTGAGAGCAGGTTGGCCATGGCGAAATGGGGTATCTTGAGAAGATCAAATGTCTTTACCAGCCAGTAGGTCAACCAATGCAGGCGGTAACCAACCACCATGGGACGTTTCAGCAGCAGTGTCTCCAGGGTTGCTGTCCCCGAGGCCGTAAGCACCAGGTCAGCCGAAAGGATGGCATCCCGGGAGTTGCCCTCCACCATGTGTATCGGCAGACCCGGGGCCAACCGCTGCAGTTCACTTTCAAACAGCTGCCGAATTCCGGAATTGACCAGGGGTGTTACAAACCGAAGCGACGGCTCCTTTTCAAGGCACCATTGGGCGGTTTTTATGAAAGTCTCTCCCAGGCCCTTGAGTTCACTCGCACGGCTGCCGGGAAGTATGGCAATCACCGGCGCATCGAGTGGTATGTCCAGCCTCTCGCGTGCTGAAACGGGATCGTTCACAATGGGTATCTCATCCGCCAGGGGGTGGCCCACGTATGCAACCGGCACATCATGCTGCCTGAGAAAATCCACCTCGAAGGGAAAGATGCTGAGCATCAGGTCCACAGCCTTGCGAACCTTGGTAACGCGTTTCTGCCGCCAGGCCCAGACCGTTGGACTGACAAAATGCACTGTCTTGATACCTGCCTGTTTCAGACGTGTCTCAAGCTGCAGATTGAAGTCAGGGGCATCGACCCCGATGAATACATCCGGTGGGTTGTCTGCAAAGTGCCTGAACAGCTGCTTTCTGGTAGAGATGAGTGAGGGAAGATGCTTCAGCACCTCGGCAAGTCCCATGACCGGGTCGATTACGGCAAGGCTTTTACACCCTTCCGCTACCATGGCCGGCCCTGCCATTCCTTCAAATTGAATATCGGGATATTTTGCGCGCAGTGCGCGCATCAAGGAGGCCGCCAGGTGATCACCCGAGACTTCGTTAGCCACAATGCCAACCCTGAGCATTTTACCCATGGCCACAATCAGCGCACGATGCCGCGATCACTGCTCTGGAAGAATTCGGTAAAAAGCCCCAGCTCGGGAAAATCGGCAATGATCTCTTCGATAGAAGACCTGGCATCGTCCAGTTTGAGACCACGTTTGTAGATCAGCTTGTAGGCTTCTTTAATTGCCGAGATAGCTTCAGGGCTGAAATCCCGGCGGCGCAGGCCTTCGGAATTGATACCGTATGGCTTGGCCGGATGACCACTCACAGTCACAAAGGGCGGTATATCCTTATTCACCACGGAACCCATTGCACAGAAGCTGTGCGCACCGATGTGGCAGAACTGGTGAGCAATGGTAAATCCACCGAGAATGGCCCAGTCATCAACAATGGCGTGCCCTCCAAGTGATGCGGCATTGGCCATGATCACGTGATCGCCTATCTGGCAGTCATGGGCGACATGTGTATAAGCCATCAGCAGATTATCGCTGCCAATCCTGGTAGCCACTGCATCCTGGGCAGTACCCCTGTTGATGGTGGTGAATTCCCGGATCACATTCCGGTCACCAATCTCCAGGCGTGTCTTTTCGCCCGCGTACTTTTTATCCTGGGGATCTTCACCCACAGATGAGAACTGAAAGACCCGGTTGTCACAGCCGATAGTCGTCTCACCCTTGATAACAACGTGAGGGCCGATTTCGGACCCTTTGCCGATTCGCACGCCGGGACCAATCACCGTGAAAGGACCAACGCTGACAGACGCGTCCAGTTCTGCCTTGGGGTCAATGATAGCGCTGGGATCAATCAATCGTTGAATTCCTTGGCCGTGCACATGATGTCAGCGGTTGCCGCTATTTTCCCATCCACCTTGGCAGTGCATGAGAAGACGCCAATTCCGCGTTTCATGTTGGTCAAAAAGACTTCTATCTCGAGTTGATCACCGGGTTCAACCGGACGCTTGAAGCGAGCCTTGTCGATACCGACAAACAGGTATAGCGAGTTTTCACCTACCGTAGATGGATCCGATTCCATTGCCAGAAGCCCTGTTGCCTGGGCCATCGCTTCCACTATCAAAACGCCGGGCATTACCGGGCGGATGGGGAAATGTCCATTGAAGAAAGGCTCATTGATAGAGACATTCTTAATCGCAAGAAGGCGTGTGTCTTTCTCAAACTCCAGTACCCGGTCGATCAACAGAAACGGGTAGCGGTGAGGAAGAAGACTCATCACCTTGTGTATATCCATTGTGCTCAAAACATCCCCTCCCGACGGCGACCCACTGTTACAGTTCCGCCGCGCAGATAATCCAGTATTATGACTCTTTTATTCATCAGCCGCTGCATTTTCCTGCTGCTGAGCAAGCTGATTTTCAAGCTTTTTGAGGCGCCTCGCCATATCATCCAGTTGCCTGGATCTGGCGACGGTCTTCCGCCATTCGGCATTCGGGGTGGCAGGCAGGTTTCCACTGTACAGACCCGGATCACTCACCGATCTGCTAACCAGGCTCATGGCAGAAAAATGCGTATTATCGCCAAGCTCCAAGTGCCCCACCACCACCACTCCGCCGCCAAAGGTGCAGTGCTTGCCAATGGTGGTGGAACCCGCAATACCGGTACAGCCAGCCATTGCACTGTGCGCACCAACATGCACGTTGTGCGCAATCATGACCTGGTCATCAAGCTTCACACCGTCTTCAAGAACAGTGTCTCGAAGCGCACCACGATCAATGGTGGTGTTGGAGCCGATCTCCACATCATCTCCGATAACCACGTTGCCAAGCTGGGGAACTTTCTCCCAAATCCCATTATCACTTGCAAAGCCGAAGCCATCACTGCCGAGCACCACCCCGGGGTGAATCAATGCCCGTCTCCCGATTCGGGTTCCGTGACAGACCGTCACGTTGGCCACCAGTCGACTTTCAGCACCGACAACAGCACCACGCTCAAGAACGCAGCCGGGACCGATATAGGCACCCGCCCCTACCTTCGCTCCCTCACCTATCACGGCACAGGGACCTATGTATGCATGCTCATCGATTTCTGCCCTTGCATCTATCACTGCCGAAGGGTGTACACCCCCGACAACCGAAGGAGGTGAATTCAAAAAGGCAGATATCCTTGCATAGGCAAGATAGGGATTTTCACAAACCAGGGCGTTGACCGGGCAGTCGTTTGCAAGCTCTTTGTCCAGGATCACAGCAGATGCATGGGTGGTCGCCAGGTACTTGCGATACTTGCTGTTTGCCAGGAAACAGATGGCACCCTCACCCTCTGCATCCTGAATTGTATCCACCCTGTCGATCAGGCAGCCAGGATCACCCTGCAACTGTGCACCGATTTCCCGGGCAAGCTCTTCAAGCCGGAAAGCCATCGCTACATTCTCTGCCGGTTACTTTCCGTCTCCGGACTTTACCTGGGCTTTGAGTCTATCCAGAACCCTGTTGGTGAGATCCACCCTGGAGCTGGCATATACCACACCCTGGCTGAGAACCAGGTCAAGCTTCTCTTCAGCGGCAACCTGGTGCACGACCTCTGAAACATGCCTCAACAGCTTGTTAAACTCCTCAGAGCGTCGAAGATTGAGATCCTCGCGATACTCATCACGGGTGTTGTTCAGCTGGCGCTTACGGGAACGTATATCCTGTTCCAGCCGCTTTACCTCAGATGAACTCATCACCGCACTGTCGCGGGTGAGCTTGTCCTCGAGCTTTTTCAACTGCTTCTGCTTTGCGATCAGATCTTCATTCCGGCGCTTGAACTCCGTTTCAAGTTCTTTTCTGACCGCATCGTACTGGGGGGATTTCTCAACCAGTTTATTGGGATTCACCACACCTATTTTGAGTTCCTCGGCAGATGCCATTCCACTCAGACCAAGTAACCCAACCAAAAGAACAGATGCTATTTTTTTCAAAGCCATTCTCCAAAACTCTTAGAATGTAGTACCGAAAGTAAACTGGAAGTTCTCTACATCGTCACCGCTCTTCTCATTGAGCGGCATACCCAGGCTCAGCCCCAGTGCACCCATGGGTGACAGCCAAAGTGCCGATAAACCTGTGGAGTAGCGCAATTCACCCAAATCCACCTCATTACTGCCGGAGGTATCGAATACATTTCCGGCATCCAGGAACAACCCCAGTCTGACCGAGCGCTGTAACAGCCTGAAACCGGGTTGATAAAACAGTTCGGCATTCGCAACCAGCCTAAAGTTCCCTCCAAGTGCATCGCTGCTGCTATCCCTGGGACCAAGGCTGAAATCCTTGTAGCCACGCACAGATTTTACGCCACCTGCAAAATAGTTTTCCCAGTAAGGAAGGCGGGTCGTATTGCCGTAGACATCCCCGTAGCCGACATTACCAGAAAGGGCCAGGGAAACCGATTTGTTCATCGGAAAATAGCGCTTATGCTTGTAGGCAATCTTGTAGTACTCGAGATCGCTGCCGGGAATGGTTGCTGACGCACCGAAACTCTGAATAGAGCCCCTGGTAGGCATCACAGCAGAATCCCTGGAGTCCCGGGTCCAGTTCACCCCAAGCTTGAAATCCAGAAAACTGTCGCCGTTATCAGTCTCGAACTGTGCGATTTCCGTTGAAGCGGTGGCAGAGTTCACTTTGTAGTCGGTGTTGACGATGTCAAAAGTGACACCCACCCGGTCGGTCTCAGTAACCGGAATGCCGTAGTTGACCCCTGCAAGCGCTGTATCAGTGAGATACTTGGCGGTATCCACTTCGCTGAAATCGGTGGCCTTGTAACTGAGATTAAATCCCCGGCTGATACCGTCGACAGTGTAGTAGGGGTTAGTGTAACCGAGAGAGTAATTGGTGTTTGCCTCGCTGTTATCAAATCCCAGGCTCACCTTTTTACCTGTTCCGAGAAAGTTCTTCTGGGTGATACTACCGCTTAAGATAAAGCCTGAAGACTGGGAGTAACCCAGGCCAGCCAGCAGGTTACCCATGGGTTTTTCGGTCACCGAAATATCCACATCAACCTGGTCAGTGGAACCGGGAACAGCTGGGGTCTCCACGTTCACCTCATCGAAATAACCCAGGCGTTGCAGTCGCTCTCTTGAGCGGGTAACCAGTTCCCTTGAGAACCAGGCGGCTTCCATCTGGCGCATCTCACGGCGCAGAACCTCGTCACGTGTCTCGTTGTTACCACGCATATTGATGCGGCGAACATATACCCGCTTGCCAGGATCTATGAAGTAGGTAATGGCTACCTGCTTGTTCTCTTTATCAATTTCGGGAATGCTGTTCACATTGGCAAAGGCATAGCCCTTGTTGCCCAGCAGGTCTGTTATGCGTTCGGCGCTGCTGGTAATTGATTTACGGGAGAAAATCTCACCACGGCTGAGGTGAATCAGGGGAAAAAGCTCTTCCTTGGGGGCTGCAAGCTCTCCCGCAAGCCTGATGTCACTGATGGTGTAGATTTCCCCTTCGGAGATGTTCACAGTGACATAGATGTCGTTCTTGTCCGGGGTAATGGATACCTGGGTGGAGGTGATTTTGAAATTCAGGTGGCCCCGATCAAGATAAAATGTGCGGAGTTTCTCCAGGTCTCCCGAGAGCTTCTGCCGGGAATACTGGTCATCTTTTGTGAACGAAGAGAAAAAGCCTGTGGTGTTGAGGCTGAACTCATCGAGCAGATCCTCTTCATCAAAAGACTCGTTACCGATGATGTTGATCTTCCTGATACGGGCTGTGACGCCCTCGGAGATCTCGATACTCACACCAACACGGTTTCGCTCAAGGGGCGAGACGGTTGATTCCAGCTGCACCCCATACTTGCCCTGGCTGAAATACTGACGCCTGAGTTCCTGCTCAATTTTATCCAGGATGGAACGGTTGAACACCCTGCCCTCAGCAAGACCGATATCTTTCAGGGCCAGAAGCAGCTGTTCGCTCTCCATCGAGTCATTTCCACTGATATCAATTTTAGCAATGGCGGGACGCTCACTGACAAAGATGATCAGTACATCGTCTTCACGCTCAAGCCTGATATCCTTGAAGAACCCGGTTTTGAACAGCGATTTGATGATGCCTGATGTCTCATCTGCATCGATCTCTTCACCTATTTTTACGGGAAGGTAGTTGAATACCGTGCCGGCTGAGATGCGTTGAAGCCCTTCAACCCGGATATCCTTGATTACGAATGATTCTCCCATTGCCACAACAGGCAGGAGGAGCAATAACGCTGAAGCTAACCGGAAAAACCTAGTAACAGAGTTCATATTTTCGTTATATCTGTTTGATTTTTATTAAATTTAACAACCCTAAAACAGGGTCAACCCACATCCATATGACGAATCCAGGAAGCGATTATTATAAAGCAGATGGAGACCGCTTTTCTTCGTCCGTCCCGCGAAGCCTGCTTAGTATAAAGAATCTTTGCTGACTATCCCAGCAGGCGCGCAAGGTCCACATAAAAAGCCAATCCCATCAGTGCAAGCAGGAGCAGCATACCGACTTTCTGGCTTCGTAACTGGGCCTCCTCAGACATCGGGCTTCCCTTGACCGCCTCGACGAGAAAGAACAGCAGGTGACCACCATCCAGCACAGGTATCGGCAGCAGATTGAGCACCCCAAGACTGATACTCACCAGGGCAAGAAACTTAAGGAAGTAGACCAGGCCGTAGCTGGCGGTCTTCCCTGCAGTCTGGGCAATGGAAATGGGACCACTGAGGTTTTTAACCGAAGCCTCGCCTGTCAACATGCGTCCCAGCATTTTCAGCATGAAAAAGGACATGTCCCAGGTCTTCACGGCAGCCTCTCCAACCGCCTCGATGGGACCGTATTGCACCTCGGTCCGATACTCCTCGTAGAGGCCTTCCGGTATATACACCCCGGCTCCGATTCTGCCGACACTTGCTCCATTGGACTGCAGTGTCCCGACATGAAGAGGGACTTCCAACAATGACCCGTTGCGTTCCACATCGAGCTGAACCAGCTCGTTGGGATGGCTTCTCACATAAGCAACAAACTCATTCCATTCAGCGACTGTTTTACCGTCAACAGAGAGTATTCTATCCCCGCTCTCGATACCCGCCTCTGAAGCTGCCTCACCTGGTACCAGTTCACCGATAACCGGGGGAACCACTGGTCGCTTTGGCGTAATGCCAATACCCTGCAGCATATTGCCATCTTCGCTGAGGCTGAGCAGCGCTTCGCCTGACAGCATCCGGCTCTCTTCATACCCCTGAGTGCTTCGCACCAGCACTTCAAGCTGAGAATCTGAATCAGAGCGTGAGAGCAGCGCAAACACAGCACTCTCCCATGTCGGGGTGGAGCGACTGCCGATAGAGACCAGTTCATCTCCGGGCTGGAAGCCCGCCTGGTATGCAATGGAGTCGACTGTTACCTCCCCCACCAGCGGACGGGTACCGCTGTCGCCGGCCACAAAAATGGCCCAGAAGGCAAATATCGCAAACAGAAAATTGAATACCGGTCCAGCTGCAACGATTGCTGTACGCACCGGCAGTGACTTGCGATTGAAGGCCCGCGGCTTCTCCTCTTCCGCCACATCGTCTTCCCGTTCGTCCAGCATTTTCACGTAACCACCGAGGGGAATCGCGGCAACAACGTATTCGGTGTTGTCACGGGCACCTGTACGCTGCCATATCGCCTTGCCGAAGCCTATTGAGAAACGCAGTACTTTGACGCCAAGTTTTCGCGCTACCCAGAAATGGCCAAACTCGTGGACCGTGATCAGCACGCCGAGGGCGACGATGAAGGATGCGATGGTAAAGAGAAGTGAATCCATATCAGAAATCAGACCAGGGACCGGGCATTATGTTCCGCGACCAACCTGGCCTCACGGTCGGCATCAAGCAGCACACCCAGGTCAGTAGCTGCAACAGATGGTAGTTGATCCAGGGTTGTTTCAATAACCCTGGGAATGTCCGTAAAGCCCAGGTCTCCATCAAGGAACAGGGAGACAGCCACTTCATTCGCAGCATTCAGTACCGCCGGAGCTGTCCCGCCGGCCTCAACTGCCTGGTAAGCCAGCTTGAGACAGGGAAAACGCTGCATGTCCGGTGGCTCAAAATCGAGCCGGGCGATATCAAACAGGTCGAGGCTGGAGACCCCTGAATCAATTCTCTCGGGCCAACCCAGTGCGTGGGCAATGGGTGTACGCATATCAGGGTTGCCCAATTGGGCGAGAACCGAGCCATCGATATACTCGACAAGGGAGTGGATGACACTTTGGGGATGCAGAACAACCTGGATCTGGTCAGCTGATGTATGAAACAGCCAACAGGCCTCGATCACTTCGAGCCCCTTGTTCATCATGGTGGCGGAGTCGACTGAAATTTTCCGTCCCATATCCCAGTTGGGATGTGCACAGGCCTGCTCTGGGGTCACCTGCTGCAGCTCTGCATACGAAGCCTGTCGAAACGGTCCTCCGGAGGCGGTAAGGAGTATTCTGCGCACACCCACCTCTCCCAGTCCCCGGTTGAAATCAGAGGGCATACACTGGTAGACAGCGTTATGCTCACTGTCGATGGGCAGAATCTGCGCATTGCACCGCTCCACCTCCTGCATGAACAGCTCGCCTGAGACCACAAGGGCCTCC
This sequence comes from Sedimenticolaceae bacterium, assembly GCA_965224515.1. Taxonomy (GTDB): domain Bacteria; phylum Pseudomonadota; class Gammaproteobacteria; order Chromatiales; family Chromatiaceae; genus Sedimenticola_A. Next base: position 2,848,083 of record OZ245051.1, on the reverse strand, counting down.
TTGTTGGCCAGCAAGATCCGTTTTCCTGCACGCACGGCAGCGAGGGTCGGCAGCAGTCCAGCCGCGCCGACAATAGCCGCCATCACGTAATCAGCATCGGGGTGTTCCGCCACCGACTCAAGGCCTTCAACACCGGCAAGGACCTCTGTCTTCAGGCCCTCTGTGTTGCACCTGCGCTGAAGAACCTGGGCGGCATCCGGGTCAGCCATGACAGCATATGCGGGCTCCAAAGAGCGGCACTGGGCAAAAAGACCATCGACATCCTTGTTTGCGGTCAGCGCCACCACTCTGTACCTGTCAGGATGCCGGGCAACCACGTCCAGGGTGCTGACGCCGATTGATCCAGTGGACCCGAGAACGGTCAAACCGATCATCACACCCCTCCCAGCAACAGCAGGCCGAAGGCAAAAACCGGGGCTACCGCTGTCATGCTGTCTATTCGGTCCAGAACACCGCCATGACCAGGCAGGAGATTACCACTGTCCTTGATACCCGCCTGTCGCTTCAGGAGACTCTCGAACAGATCACCAATCACAGAGATAACGCACACCAGCAGGCAGAAAATCACCAGTATGGGCAACGGGCCCAGTTCTGGGGCATACCAGGCAAGCAAGAGACCCCACAAGACGCTACCGGCCAGGGCACCATAGACGCCCTCACGGGTTTTCCCCGGGCTTATGGCAGGGGCAAGCTTCACTCTGCCCCAGCGTCTGCCTGCAAAGTAGGCACCACTGTCAGCAACCCAGGTGAGGGTCAGCGAAAACAGAAGCAGCATGGGGCCTTTCTCACCATAACCATGGATCATTACCAGCGCAGCCCAGGCTGGAACAAGAACAAAGACCCCAAGCAGAGACTTGGTAAGAGCCCCACCAAACAGCGGCTGCTGAGGACGGTAACGGATAAGGATAATTGTCGTAACGACCCACCAGAGGGTGGAGACCGCAAACAGCAGCCACGCCATTTCAGCTCGCTGAATCAGCCAGTAGGATCCTGCGATCCCGGCTGTGACTGCCGCAAAAAAAATAAGTTTGTGTGTGAACTGCTCCAATCCCGCAAGGGAGGTCCACTCTCTTGCAGCCAGAAGCACAATCAGGGCAAAGATTGCTGCCAGTGATGTTGTAGGCAGATAAAGCACTCCTGCAATAACCAGGGGTATCAGAATCAGGGCGGTAATCAGTCTTTGTAGCAGCATGGCAATCGTTGTCAGGGGTTGTTGTTGTCAGTCGATTTACCATCAACCTGTTCACCGGTCATACCGAAACGCCGTTGCCGGTTTTGAAACGATGCCAACGCAGACTCAAATGCATCAACACCAAAGTCAGGCCAGAGCTCATCAGCAAAGTAGAGCTCAGTATACGCCGATTGCCAGAGCATGAAGTTGCTGATTCTCTGTTCACCACCTGTGCGTATAAACAGGTCCGGGTCAGGAAGATCGGAAAACGAGAGCTCTGCGCTGATCACATCCTCATCAATATCCGCTGGCTCAGTCTCACCAGATTTCACTTTTTCAGCAATTTTACGCACTGCCGTGGCAACATCCCAGCGTCCGCCATAATTTGCAGCGATCTGAAGTATAAGACCGGTATTGCTGGAAGTGGCCGCTTCGGCCTGGAGGATTTTCTCTTGTAGTTGAGAAGAGAATGCAGTGCGGTCACCGATGATACGCAATCGCACATTGTTGCGATTAAGACGCTTCACCTCTTTTTTCAGTGCAGCCATGAACAGTTCCATCAGCAGTCCGACCTCTTTCTTGGGCCGGTTCCAGTTTTCGCTGCTGAAGGCAAACAGGGTCAGAACCTCCACCCCGTGTATTGCACACTGCTCCACAGATGTCCGTACGGCATTTACACCGGCCTTGTGGCCAGCGTAGCGGGGCTTGCCACGATTCTGAGCCCAGCGTCCGTTACCATCCATGATAATGGCTATGTGTCTGGGCAGCCGGGAAAATTTGATCATCCCATCAGGGCTCTTTCCTGCGCTCGATCTGACAGGAATCAGATCGACATCAAATCTTCTTCTTTCTTGGTCAACAGCTCATCCACATCCTTGACGTGCTGATCTGTCAACTTCTGAATAATCTCCTGTCCCCGGTGCTCATCGTCTTCCGAGATCAGTTTCTCCTTGACCAGGTTCTTCAGATCCTGGTTGGCGTCACGGCGAATGTTCCGCACCGCAACCCTGGCCTGCTCAGCTTCCTGGCGAACCACACGAATCAGATCCTTGCGGCGCTCTTCCGTAAGAGGAGGCAGGGGAACCCGGATAACTGTACCAGCCGAATTGGGATTCAGGCCGAGATCAGAACTCATGATCGCCTTCTCAACCGCGGCTACCATTGTCTTTTCCCAGGGAGAGACAGCCAGTGTACGCGCATCATCCACGGTAATGTTTGCTACCTGGTTGAGGGGTGTCTCGTTGCCGTAATAAGAGACCGTAATGTGATCAAGCAGGCTGGGATGGGCGCGGCCGGTCCTGACCTTGGCAAGTTCGTTGTTCAACGCATCCACGCTCTTTCCCATACGCGAAGCTGCATCTTTTTTAATGTCATCGATCATTTCAGTCTCCACTCTCAACTAGAGAACCCACATCTTCCCCCTGAAGCAGGCGCATCAGTGCACCCGGCTCATTTATATTCATCACACGCAGAGGCATATTGTTGTCGCGACACAAAACAATTGAAGTCGCATCCATCACTTTCAGTCCCTCGGCGAGGGCCTGATCATAACTCAGACGAGGATAAAAAACCGCTTTAGGGTCTTTCATGGGATCAGCCGAATAGATGCCATCGACTTTGGTTGCTTTGATCATCAGCTGTGCACCGATTTCGATGGCCCGCAGGCTGGCAGCTGAATCTGTAGTAAAGAAGGGGTTGCCGGTACCGGCGGCCAGGATCACCACCTCGCCCTCTTCAAGATGCTGAACGGCATTACGGCGCACGTAAAAATCGCACACCTGTTCCATCTTGATAGCTGACAGGGTTCTTGCCTTGACACCGGCTTTCTGCAGTGCGTCGGTCATTGCCAGGGAGTTCATCACCGTGGCAAGCATGCCCATGTGGTCGCCGGAGACACGGTCTATGCCGGCCTGCGCGAGACCCTCACCGCGAAAAATATTGCCGCCGCCAATGACAACACCTACCTGCAAGCCGGCATCAACCAGCTCTTTTATGTCATTGGCTACGCGAGAAATCACGCCCGGGTCGATCCCGAAATTGCCCTGCCCCATCAGCGCCTCACCGCTGAGCTTAAGTAAGATGCGTTGGCAGATCATATCCGACATACCGGTGCGGACCCCTCCGATTTTGATTGTTCTATAGAATAGTTTGTAAGAGGCCCCCGACACGCGGGGGCCAATCTGATCTCAGCTATCTCAGTTACCTGCAGCAGCAGCCTGAGCAGCAACTTCATCAGCGAAGTTTTCCACCTTTTTCTCGATGCCTTCACCCACCTCAAAGCGGGAGAAACCTGCAACCTTGGCGTTTGCAGCGGAGAGCAGCTTACCCACGGTCTGATCAGGGTCCTTAACGAAGGCCTGGCCTACCAGGGTGATCTCGGCCAGGTACTTGCGTACGCGACCTTCGATGATCTTGTCCACGATATTCTCGGGCTTGCCGCTTTCCAGGGCCTGGGTCTTGAAGATTTCACGCTCTTTGGCGAGCATGTCGGCAGGGACCTGCTCATCAGATATACAGACAGGGTTACTGGCTGCAACGTGCATGGCGATATCCCTACCCAGGACCTCGTCACCACCTTCGAGCTCAACCACAACACCGATACGAACACCGTGCTGGTAGCTTGTCAGCTGACCTGAGTCAGTGCTGAAACGCTGGAAGCGACGAACGTTCATGTTCTCGCCAATCTTGGCGATCAGAGCTTCACGGGCGGTATTGATTGTGGTCTCTTCACCGTCGTGCAGGGGCTGCTCAAGCAGTGCCTCAACACCGTCAACATCGGAGTTCAGAACACGCTCTGCAACTGCATTGGCGAAAGAGGTGAAGTTCTCATCTTTTGCCACGAAGTCAGTTTCACAGTTGACTTCGACCATTGCGGCTTTCTTGGCGTCGTCGCTGTACTTGATAACAATAATGCCTTCAGCTGCGGTACGACCGGATTTCTTGGCAGCTTTTGCCTGTCCGGACTTACGCATATTTTCGATGGCAGCTTCGATATCACCGTTGGTCTCCACCAGCGCTTTTTTGCATTCCATCATGCCGGAACCTGTGCGCTCGCGCAGTTCCTTTACCATAGAGGCAGTAATAGCCATGGTTCGATATCCTCAATTTGTAGACTTTAAATCTGGAGCCCTGATCAATCTCTGACCAACAGACCCCTTTTAACAGAAGCGTCCCTGGTCCCCGGAAATTTCCGGAGCAGGGATTGGTTTGGCTGTCACACCTGAATTTATCAGGTGAGTGACCCGCTGATTTTATTCAGCGGGTGCTTCGGTGGCAGCCTTCTTCTCTTCAACTTCAACGAACTCATCGTTGCCAGAACCACCAAGATGGGCAGCACTTGCACGACCTTCCAGTACAGCAGCGGCTGCACCCTGAACGTAGAGCTGAATTGCGCGGATCGCATCATCGTTACCCGGGATCACGTAATCGATGTTCTCCGGATCGTTGTTGGTATCAACCACGCCAACCACGGGAATACCCAGCTTCTTGGCTTCTGCGATAGCGATGTTCTCATGACCGGTGTCGACCACGAACAGCACATCGGGGATACCAGGCATATCCTTGATACCACCCAGGCTGCGGTCCAGTTTTTCCATTTCGCGGTGCAGGCCAAGTGCCTCTTTCTTGTTGAAGCGCTCAACAGAGCCGTCTTCAAACATAGCCTCAAGATCCTTCAGGCGCTTGATACGCTGCTTGATGGTCTTGAAGTTGGTCAGCATGCCACCGAGCCAACGATGGTTTACGTACGGCATGCCACAACGTTCTGCCTCTTCGCGAACGGTGTCGCGGGCAGCACGCTTGGTACCGACAAACAGGATTTTGCCGCCATTGGCAGCAAGGGAACCAAGGTAGTTCATTGCATCTTTATAGAGTGGCAGCGTCTTTTCCAGATTGACGATATGGATTTTGTTACGCTGACCGAAGATGTAGGCACCCATCTTGGGGTTCCAGTAGCGAGTCTGATGACCGAAGTGAACGCCGGCCTCGAGCATCTCGCGCATTGATACGTTGCTCATAAATTCTCCAAATTTTTTGGGTTATTCCTCCACACACCCCGACCGCCGACCCGGTTTCCCGGGCACCCCGACAGTCGTGACGGTGTGTGTGTGTAGTGTTTCCCGGCTAAGATTACAGCCGGAGTTCAGAATCGTTTGCGATCCTGAGGCGCGCTTTATATCATATCGCGCCTATCGCCACAATCATTTGGATTGGCCCCAAGATCCTATTTTTCCCACAGTTTTTCAGGAATCACTGCCACATGAGCGTAACCATCAAGACCGCCGACGAAATAGAAAAAATGCGGATAGCCGGGCGCCTCGCAGCCGATGTCCTGGATATGATCGAACCCCATGTGAAGCCGGGTATCACCACAGATGAGCTGAACCAGCTCTGCCATGACTATATTGTCAACGAGCAGAATGCCATTCCCGCCCCTCTCAACTACCGGGGATTTCCGAAATCGATCTGCACCTCGGTCAATCACCAGGTGTGCCACGGCATTCCCGGTGGCAAGAAACTGAAGAGCGGTGATGCTGTGAATATCGATATCACAGTGATCAAGGACGGCTTCCATGGCGACACCAGCAAGATGTTCTTTGTAGGTGAACCGTCGATCCTGGCCAAGCGCCTGGTGAAGGTGGCTCACGAGGCACTCTGGACCGGCATCCGCATGGTACGCCCGGGCGCCACCCTGGGCGATATCGGTCACGCCATCCAGCGTCATGTCGAAGCCCATAACTACTCCGTGGTCCGCGAGTATTGCGGGCACGGTATCGGACGGGAGTTTCACGAGGACCCCCAGGTGCTCCACTACGGCACGCCTGACAGCGGGGTGGCACTGCAACCAGGCATGTGCTTCACCATCGAACCCATGGTCAACTCGGGCAAACGCCAGGTAAAACTGCTTCCCGACGGCTGGACGGTTGTCACCAGGGACCGCAGTCTTTCAGCCCAGTGGGAGCACACCCTTCTGGTTACTGAAAGCGGTTATGATGTTCTCACCCTGCGTACCGATGAACGTGAAGAGCTCGCCTCTGGAGCGGCCCAAGCCGATGCCTGATCGCATTCTAGACACAGCCGCATTTCTCAAGGAAGCAGCAGGCACAGACAACCCCCTGCCCCTCTTCCAGGATGCCATCAAGCAGGGAAAAGAGTGCTTGAAAACGCTGTTTGAGGCTGGTGAACCGGTTACAGAACTGGTCTCACTGCGGGCGAATTTCATTGATGCCCTGCTGAATGCCGCCTGGCAGAGACTAATCCCCGCCGGCACCAATGCCGCATTGATAGCGGTAGGCGGCTATGGCCGAAGTGAATTACATCCCGCTTCCGATATCGACCTGCTGATTCTCCTGGGGGACGGCGATCATGACGCGCTGTCAGAGAACCTCAGTGAACTGCTCACCTTTTTCTGGGATATAGGGCTGGAGATTGGGCACAGCGTTCGCACCCTCCAGGAGAGCATAGAAGAGGCAGAGCGCGACATCACCGTTGCCACCAACCTGATGGAAGCCCGCCTTCTGACCGGGCCGGCCCCTCTTTTCATCAAACTCAAGGAGAGTACAGGGCCCGATAGACTCTGGCCCAGCGACCGTTTTTTCCAGGCCAAGTGGGAGGAGCAGAAACAGCGTCACCTTAAGTACGATGGTACGGTCAGCAATCTTGAACCCAATATAAAGGAGAGCCCGGGAGGGCTGCGTGACATCCAGATGATCGGCTGGGTGGTCAAACGCCACTTCAGGGCAGAGACCCTGGATGAACTGGTCTCCCACGGCTTTCTGACCGAGGAAGAGTTCGCAGACCTGATGGAGAGCCAGGGGTTCCTGTGGCAGATCCGGTTTGCCCTTCACCTGCTCACCGGTCGGCATGATGACCGCCTGCTTTTCGATCATCAGCGCACACTGGCCGAACAGTTCGGTTACCAGGACAATGACAAGGACCTGGGCATTGAGCAGTTCATGCAGCGTTATTACCGTACCGCCATCCGCCTCAACCGGATGAACGAGATGCTGCTACAGCTGTTCCAGGAGGTGATTCTGCTCAAGTGCCACCTGGATGCGCCCAAGCCAATCAATCCCAGGTTTCACTCAAGGAGCGGATTTCTCGAGGTCACCAGGGAGGATATCTTTGAAAAGAATCCCCTGGCCCTGCTGGAGATGTTCCTCATCATGCAACAGCATCCTGGACTAAACGGCGTTCGTGCCAGCACCATCCGTCTTACACGCAGCCACCGCTACCTGATTGATGAAAGCTTCAGGTCCGATCCCGCTGCCAGGCACATTTTCATGGAAATTCTGCGTCAACCCCGCGGCATCACCCATGAATTGCGCCGCATGAACCGCTACGGCATTCTGGCCCGCTACATACCGGCATTCTCAAATATCGTAGGCCGCATGCAGTACGATCTTTTCCACGCCTATACCGTGGACGAGCACACCCTGTTCCTGATACGCAACCTGCGCCGTTTCGCAGTCTCAGATCATCGCGCTGAATTCCCCCTCTGCAGCGACATAATGGAACGCTTGCCCAAGCCTGAGCTGATCTACCTGGCCGCACTGTTCCATGACATCGCAAAGGGTCGCGGCGGGGATCACTCCACCCTTGGCGCAGAAGATGCCCTGCTCTTCTGCAAGCAGCACGACCTGAGTGACCACGAGAGCAACCTGGTCGCCTGGCTGGTGCAAAACCACCTGTTGATGTCAATCACCGCCCAGCGCAAAGACACCAGTGATCCGGATGTCATCCGGGAGTTTGCCCAGGAGGTAAAAAACTCCGTCAGACTGGACTATCTCTACCTTCTCACCGTTGCAGATATACGCTCCACCGATCCTAAAAAATGGAACAGCTGGAAGAACTCCCTGCTGCGGGACCTCTACATGGCCACCAAACAGGCCCTGCTCAGAGGGCTGGAGAATATCCAGGAGCGCGATGAGGTCATCCAGAACAAGCAGGCCGGCGCCCGCCATCTGCTGAATGCCGACGGCATACCCCCGGAGCAGTCCAACGCTTTCTGGCTGACACTCAGCCTCGAGTACTTCCTGCACCACACCTGGGAAGAGATCGCCTGGCAGAGCAAAACCGTTCTCACCGCCAAGGAGGAGGACCTGCCCCTGGTGCTGCTTCGCAAATCCAGCACCCGGGGGGGCAACGAGGTATTCATCTATACTGCCGACAGGGACAACCTGTTCGCCCTGACAACCAGCCTGTTGGACCAGATCGGGCTGAATATCCTTGGCGCTCGTATCGAATCCACCCATACAGGCTACTCCTTGAGCAGCTACCTGGTACTCGAAAACGACGGCAGCGCGGTAGATGACCTGGGTCGCCGCGAGGAGATATGCGCCACGCTGAAAGATGCACTGGGCAACATCCAGATCGACGACATCACCGTGACCCGACGCATTCCCCGTCAAATGAAACACTTCTCCACCCCCACACGAATCGATTTTGTGCAGGACGGAGGCAATCAGCGCACGATTATGAAACTGGTCACGGATGACCGACCGGGTCTGCTCTCCCAGGTAGGTTACGCCTTCACTGCCTGTGGACTGCGACTGATCAACGCCAAAATCGGCACCATAGGAGCCGTAGCGGAAGACACCTTTTTTCTCACAGACAGGGAAGACCGCCCCCTCAGTGATCGGGCCCAGTTCGAGTGTCTGGAAAAAGCGATACGTGAGCGGCTGGACGCCAATTCCCAATCATGACGCCCGGGTCCCGGGCCAGCAGCCAGGGACCTTTTATGCAGCCTGGAAAAAATTGCTCAGAAACTTACAATTTCGCACCTGCAGCACGTTGGTCTGGCACCCCGAATAGCCTATACTACGCCGCTTGAATCGGCCCCGGAGCGGGCAGCAAATGACAGAACACCCGATGAATCCCAACCTGGAAAAACTACAGCCCTATCCTTTTCAGAAGCTGGCAAGCCTGAAAGAGGGTGTCACACCTCCCCCGGATCTACCCCATATTGCGCTCTCCATCGGTGAGCCCAAGCACAAGACACCGGTCTTTATCCGCGACGCGCTGCATGACAACCTCCACGGCGTAGCCACCTATTCGGCGACCAAAGGTACACCCGAGCTGCGGCAGGCCATCGTTTCATGGCTCTGCAACCGCTACGGACTACCCCCCCAAAGTCTGGACATAGAACGACACGTACTACCGGTCAACGGCACCCGCGAAGCCCTGTTCGCCTTTGCCCAGGCGGCAATTGACACCTCGAAATCACCCCTGGTACTGATGCCGAACCCCTTCTACCAGATCTACGAGGGCGCGGCACTGTTGGCAGGAGCAGAGCCACACTTTCTCGCCTGTACCATTGAGAATGGTTTTCTGCCTGACTTTGACAGTGTTGATTCTGAAACATGGAACCGCTGCCAGTTGCTCTACATCTGCTCACCCGGCAACCCCACCGGGGCCGTGGCGGATATGGAGTCGCTGAAGAAACTGATCAACCTGGCCGAACGCTACGACTTCATCATCGCCTCGGATGAATGTTACTCAGAGATCTACCTGGACGAAGAGAATCCACCGCCCGGCCTGCTGCAGGCTGCGGCAGAGATGGGCAACAGTGAGTTCCGACGCTGTGTCGTCTTCAACAGCCTGTCCAAGCGCTCAAGTGTACCCGGATTGCGTTCCGGCTTCGTCGCCGGCGATGCCAACCTGATCAACTCCTTTTTTCTCTACCGGACCTACCACGGCTGCGCCATGCCAACCCATCACCAGGCCGCGAGTATCAAAGCCTGGGGAGATGAGCAGCATGTACAGGAAAACCGGGCGCTTTATCGCAAGAAACTCGAAGCAGTGCACGACATACTGTACGATGTACTGCCTGTAGAACGCGCTGCCGCTGGATTCTATCTCTGGCCGGAAACACCGGTCCCTGATACCGAGTTCGCACGTGGCCTATTTGAAAAGCAGAATGTAACGGTACTGCCCGGCAGTTTCCTCTCCCGCGAAGTTGACGGGATGAACCCAGGCAGCCACCGCGTGCGTATGGCCCTTGTCGCCGCGCTTGATGAGTGTGTTGAAGCGGCCGAGCGCATTAAAACCTATATCAAAACGTTATAGCCAAGAATACTATCTGGAGTAATAAAATGAGCGATATCCAGTCGATCATCGTCGAAGCCTTCGAGAACAGGGCTGAGATCACCCCCCGCACTGTAGACACCGTGGTAAAGGATGCCGTGGCAGAAGCCATGGAGCAGCTCGATCGTGGTGAAATCCGCGTGGCGGAGAAAAAAGAGGGTGACTGGGTTGTGAACGACTGGGTCAAGAAGGCGGTACTGCTCTCTTTCCGAATTCACGACAATGAATTCATGAAAGGCGGCTTTACCAACTACTACGATAAAGTGCCTTCAAAATACGCCGACATGAACTCCAGGGAGTTCCGCGAGACCGGTGTTCGTGTGGTACCCCCTGCAACAGCCCGCAAGGGTGCCTACATCGCACCCAGCACTGTACTCATGCCCTCTTACGTCAACATCGGCGCCTATGTTGACAGCGGCACCATGGTCGACACCTGGGCGACCGTCGGCTCCTGTGCCCAGATCGGCAAGAATGTACACCTCTCCGGCGGCGTCGGTATCGGCGGCGTTCTGGAGCCCCTGCAGGCGGCCCCCACCATCATTGAGGACAACGCCTTCATCGGCGCCCGTTCCGAGATCGTAGAGGGTGTCATCGTCGAGGAAGGCGCGGTTATCTCCATGGGCGTCTACATCGGACAGTCCACCAAGATCTACAACCGCATGACCGGCGAGATCACTTTCGGCCGCGTACCCGCGGGTGCCGTCGTGGTTCCCGGCTCCCTGCCCTCCAAGGACGGCAGCCACAGCCTCTACTGCGCGGTCATCATCAAGATGGTCGACGAGAAGACCCGCGGCAAGGTTGGCATCAACGAACTGCTGCGCGATATCTGAAAGCTCTGACAGGACCCGGGGGCCTCATCCGAGGCTCCCGGATCAGACAACCACTATGATCACCATCTACGGCATCCCCAACTGCGACACCATGAAGAAGGCCCGCAAGTGGCTGGAAATCAAGGGTATCGAGCATGAGTTCCACGACTTCAAGAAGCGGGGACTGGACGAAAAACTGCTCAGAAGCTGGGTTGGTGAACTGGGTTGGGAGATCCTGCTCAACCGCCGCGGCATGATGTGGCGCAAACTCAGTGATGATGCAAAAGCCAATATCGACGAAGCGTCAGCCATAAAGATAATGCTGGAGACACCCAGTATCATCAAACGTCCGGTCCTGGATATGAACAGCCGACGAATCGTCGGCTTCTCTGAGAAGACCTACACTGAACTCCTCCTGAAGCGGTAAATTTCATGTCTAAAACCCTCGATCTTGCCATTGACCTGATCAGCCGTCGCTCAATCACACCGGAGGATGCCGGCTGCCAGGAGGTGATGATCAAGCGGCTTGAAGCCGTCGGTTTCACTATCGAACCCATGCGCTTCGGCGAAGTGGATAACTTCTGGGCGCGCCGGGGCAATAAAGGCCCTGTAGTGGCCTTCGCCGGTCACACCGATGTTGTACCCCCGGGCAGGAGTGAAGCCTGGGACACTGAGCCTTTTTCCCCTGAGATCAGGGACGGCCTCCTCTATGGCCGTGGCGCCGCCGACATGAAAGGCAGCCTGGCCGCCATGGTTACAGCGGTTGAGAGCTTCACCGAACGCCACCCTGACCACGACGGCTCTATCGCCTTCCTGATCACCAGTGACGAAGAGGGCATAGCCACAAACGGGACAGTAAAGGTGATCGATACCCTGGAACAGCGGGGCGAGAAGATCGACTACTGCCTGGTCTGTGAACCTTCAAGTACTGAACGGGTGGGTGATGTCGTCAAGAATGGCCGCCGCGGTTCCCTGAACGGTATTCTCACCGTATTCGGTAAGCAGGGACATGTTGCCTACCCCCACCTGGCTTCGAACCCTGTACACTCAGCAGTCGCCGCCCTTGCGCGACTGAGCAGTGAAGTGTGGGATGAAGGTAACAGGCATTTTCCACCCACCAGTTTCCAGATATCGAACATCAATGCAGGCACCGGTGCTGAGAACGTAATACCGGGGGAGATGGAGGTCATTTTCAACTTCCGCTTCTCCACAGAACTGGATGAAAAACAGATCAAGCAGCGGGTGCATGCAATGCTCGATGATGAAGGTGTCAGCTATGATCTCGCCTGGCGTCTTTCCGGACACCCCTTTTTAACCCCGGAAGGGGCGTTGATCGAAGCGGCACAATCTGCGATCAAGGCGGTCACCGGTTACGACACAGAACTATCCACATCGGGCGGCACCTCCGATGGCCGTTTCATCGCCCCCACCGGCTCACAAGTGGTGGAACTGGGTCCCCTAAACGCGACGATCCACCAGGTGAATGAGTGCGTTTCGGTCCAGGATCTGGACACACTTTCAGCCATATACGACAAAACACTGGAAGAATTATTAGCCTGATTCCCCAGTGGTGCCCTCCTCCAACCCGGATGGTGAGGATTAAACCGCCAACAACAAAGCACCAGTCTTCACATTAAAACAGTCTAATAACACACTGTTTTATATAAACAATCTACATAAACCATACAGCGAAAACCAATATCACCCTGTTAATTCCGACTAAAACAGTAATAATCTATTGACGCGAGCGGAATATTATAATATTCTTATTTGCACAATTATTGATAGCCTCACAGGACATCGTGATTGTAAGGTTTAAGGTCTTCAAGGTTCAGCCGAATGCAGTATCGTAGTAGCGCTGGGCCTTGATGTACCTTTTATCTCCTCCATCCTCCTTTGGTGGTTTTTTTAAACCTGGCTTCTTCAGCCAGGTTTTTTTTTGCCTGTAAATTAAGAACCTGTTCACACAATTCCTACTGATAATAAGAAACCAGTAAAGTTAAACTGGACACGGCCGATAGGCTGAACTAAATATAAACAACAATAACCTGATAAAAGCAGGGTAAATAAATGAGAGCGGAATTTATCAACCCCTTTCTCCACTCAATTGTGGATGTGCTGTCGACAATGGCACGCATGGATGTGACCCCAGGCGCCCCCCGCCTGAAAAACGGGAACATTGCCAAGGGGGATGTGACCGGTCTTATCGGTCTGGCGGGCAACCGCGCAAAAGGATCCCTCGCCATCACCTTCACTGAACCGGTGATCCTCGAAGTGACCGCCCGTATGCTTGGTGAAGAGATTTTTCATATCAACGAAACAGTTACCGACTGCGTGGGCGAGATCACCAATATTGTCACCGGCGGCGCAAAACGCTCCTTGAGTGAAAATGGTTATGACTTCGACCTCGCTATTCCCGGCGTCGTCGCAGGAAAAGACCACATCATCTCCCACGGCCCTACGGGCAAGACCATACTGATGCCCTTCGAAACTGCTTCCGGAGAGTTTTTCGTTGAAATCTGCTTCGCGGAATATACACAATAGACCCGCACTCCCTCTGCACAGTCCCGGGCATAACCCAGGCATCTGCCCAGTCAAAACCTGAAAGTTACTGACTTACCAGTGACCACTTTTTTCAATTGCATTGAAACGCTCAAATCCAATGGTCTCAACCTGTTTGCCACCCTGCACTGGAGCAAACTGCCTGCAGAAATCAGGGAGAGTATCGACCTATCTCACCTGACCCTCTCCCCTAAGAGCCTGATCCTGGTTGGTCATGGCGGGAAAAAACTCTGGAGCATGCTGCCTGCAGACCATTTCAAGCGGCCTGATCCCATCGACAGTTTCAGCAGAGAAAAAACGCGACTGTTTGCCGATACACTGCTCGGATCAGAAAGATACCGGATTCTTTTCCCTGATGATCAACTCGTCCCTCTTCAACAATTGGGACACTGCGCCGGCTGGCACCACCCCTCCCCCCTTGGGGTCGGCATCAATTCCCAGTGGGGACTCTGGTTTGCCTACCGTGCCGTACTGGTTACCGATATCGAGTTACCGGAAATCAAGCTCCCTCCTGGCCCCAATCCATGCCAGGCGTGTCACTCCAAACCCTGTACCACGGCCTGCCCTTCCTTGGCCGTCACCGCTGAAACTGGTCTAGACTTGAAGGTATGTACAGCCTACCGGCTTGAGGCGGTATCGGACTGCGCTGGGAAATGCCTTGCAAGACTGGCCTGCCCCGTCGCAACCGAGCACCGCTACACTCCTCAGCAGGTTCAGTATCATTACCTGAAATCTCTTGAGATATTACAGGAGATTAATAATTCATAGCATTGTTATTTATGGTATTTATTGTTTTTCACACTTACATTTCAGACACCCATAAACCCAGCCTACCTGGACAGTGAAGATGACAACGCCTGCCGCTCCCATCTCTGAAAATCCATCCGCTGCCAATGATGAGACAACCGAAAATTCATCTGCGGAAAGCTCGGTCACCGAGCTGAACCTGGATGATCCGGAACTGTTTCTGAATCGCGAGCTCACTTGGCTGGAATTCAACAAGCGGGTGCTCAACGAGGCCACAGACAGCCGTACCCCGCTGTTGGAAAAACTGAAATTCATCGCCATTGTCAGCTCCAATCTCGATGAATTTTTCATGAAGCGTATCGGCGGCCTGAAACAGCAGGTGGGAGCCGGCATGATGCGGCGTACCGTGGATGGCCGTACGGCACAGGAGCAGATCGACGAATGCAACCAGGTGGTCAGGGAGATCGAGGCCCAGAAACTTACGGCCCTTGACGAGGTACTGGATGCCCTGCGCGAACACGATATCGCCATTCTCAACTACGACGAGTTGGACCAGGCGGATGAATCCTACCTGCGAGACTACTACTACGAGAACATCTACCCCCTGGTAACCCCCCAGTCCATTGATCCGGCCCACCCCTTTCCGTTTATCTCGAATCTCTCCCTGAACCTGCTGGTACAGCTGAGATATCCGGGCAAGAGTGACAAGACCACTCTCACCCGCATCAAGATTCCCGTGGGCGCGGGAATTCCACGGTTCCTGAAGATCCACAACAAGAACCATTTCGTGCGCCTTGAGGATGTCATCTCCCACAACCTGGACATGCTGATGCCGGATATGGAGGTGATCAACTGCGAACTGTTCAGGGTGACGCGCAACGCCAACACCGAGCGTAACGAGGAGCATGCAGACGACCTGCTCTCAATGATTGAATCCGAACTGAGAGACCGGCGCTTTGCCCCCATTGTGCGCATGCAGGTGCAGACCAACATGGATGCCTTGCACCGCGGCATGCTGGCAGCGGAACTGCACCTGGATGAAGAGAGTGATGTCTACGACATCAACGGCATGCAGGCGATGCGCGACCTGTTCGAACTTGCATCTCTGGATGTACCTGATCTGAGCGATCCACCCCACCAAGCGGTGGACCATCCGGAACTGAAGGATACCCGAAACATTTTCCATATCATCAGGGATCGCGGCCCCTTCCTGCTGCAGCACCCTTATGAATCATTCGGCACCTCGGTTGAGCGCTTTCTCAAGGAAGCGAGCCAGGACCCAAAGGTCCGTGCGATCAAAATGACTCTCTACCGTACCTCCAGCGACTCCAAGGTGGTGAGCTACCTGATCAATGCTGCCCGCAACGGTAAGCAGGTCACCGTGGTGGTGGAACTGAAGGCACGGTTCGACGAGGCAGCCAATATCCGCTGGGCCAACCGCATGGAGGAGGCGGGCATCCACGTCACCTACGGTGTAGTCGGTCTGAAGACCCACTCCAAGATCGTCCTGGTGGTACGCAACGACTACGGTGGACTGAAACGCTACCTGCACATCGGTACCGGCAACTACCACGCCGGTACAGCCCGCCTCTACTCCGACCTGGGCATGCTGACCAATGACGAAACCCTGGGACGCGACGCCACAGAGCTGTTCAACTACCTCACTACCGGCTACACACCCCAGCGAAGCTACGCAAAGCTGCTACCCTCCCCCAAGATGCTGAAACAGGCCCTGCTGGCGAAGATCGACCGGGAGAGAAAACTGCACAGCGAAGAGACCCCGGGTCTGATCCAGTTCAAAATGAACGCCCTGGAGGATGTCGATATCACCCGGGCACTCTACGGGGCTGCAAGAGATGGCGTTAGGGTGGACCTGATCGTGCGGGACACCTGTCGTTTCCGCCCAGGCCTTCCCGGCATTTCTGAAAAAGCCAGGGTGGTCGGCATCGTCGGCCGCTTCCTCGAACACACACGCATCTACTACTTCCACAATGGTGGCGATGAGGAGTATTTCATCGGCTCGGCCGATGCCATGAAGCGCAACCTTGAATCCAGGGTTGAGGTGGTTACTCCGGTGGAGGACCCCAAACTGCGGGAGAACCTGCGCTTCTTCCTCGACACCCAGCTGAATGATCAGCGCAGTGCCTGGGACATGCAGCCTGACGGCACATATATTCAGCGCCAGCCCTCTGGAGAAGCGGATTCCACGGGCAGCCAGGAACTTCTGATCCAGAACGCCGAGAAACGCGCCAAGAAGGCGATGAAACATCTCAGAGGAAAGAAATATTATCGTTTAAACAGGAATTTACGGTAACTTCTTAAAGTTTATTGCCACACCCTGATTTTGAGATGGATTTTTCAATAAGCCATTGATTTTCTGTAGGTCGACCTTCTGGCCGACATGTTGGGCAGAAGCCCGGCCTACAAGAATCAGATAGGTACTAACAATTAGCTCAACTGTTGACCCGGAGAGCACCAGGTTAAATTGCCCAAGGAATCAGACCATGACCAAACAGGAAAGCCCAGACCCTGCAAAGATACAACGGATCCTCTGGGGAGCACTTCTGGGTTCCGTGTCACTGCTTGGGGGAGTGATATGGTTCCTGGCCACCGAAGTCGAAGTTGCCGGTCTCCCTCAGAACATCCTCAACATACTCCTGGCAGCGGGTTTTCTATCTGCCCTGCCCTACCTTGGCGTAAAGCTGGTCAGACGGGGAGATGCAGGGAGAGATCGTTGGCAACCTGCACCGGGTACCGATGAATCAGCTGATGAGCCTCAGAAGGCGTTGCAGCGTTTCATCATCGGCGCAGCCCTGGCAGAACTCCCCGCCATGTTCGGAATTGTCTTCGCCGCACTCGGTGGTAAGCTCAGCTGGGCCCTGGCACTCTGGGCGCTGAGCCTTGCCCTGATGCTGGCGGCAAGACCCTCCACAACCCGTGTTATCTGACAGCTATCTCAGCGCTTGCCGATCAACTCTATCTGGTAGCCATCCGGATCTTCCACGAAGGCGATGATGGTGGTACCGGCATTCATGGGCCCGGCATCACGAATGATCTTGCCTCCACGACTCCTGATCCCGTCACAGGCCCTGTAGACATCATCCACCTCTATGGCGATATGTCCGAAGGCGCTGCCGATCTCATAGCTCTCCACACCCCAGTTGTAGGTCAGCTCGATGACGCTGTTCTCGGCCTCGCTGCCGTAACCGAGAAATGCCAGGGTGAACTCACCATCGGGGTACTCCTTCTGACGCAGCAACTGCATGCCCAGCACTTCTGTATAGAAAGCAGTGGATCGCTGCAGATCGCCTACGCGCAGCATGGTGTGGAGTATTCTCATTTTCATCCCTTTCCGCTTGATTGAACCCGTATTGATACGATATGCCCACCTGTTGGGTGATTTACCCCTGGTGAGCCGGCTGAGCCTTACCTTATTTTAGGCAGGTTTCGATGGTATCGTCAGCTCACCATTCCTATAATTGCCCCTTCGAAATTTATTGGATTATCAGCAAAACAACCCCATGACCAAGCGCGACAACATCTACTCGGAGCCACACACAGCCGTATCGGGTTTCGTCTTTGACGGAAAGGTGGCCCAGGTGTTTTCGGACATGATCAAGCGCTCGGTGCCGGGTTACGACACGGTTATCAATATGACCAGCGTGCTGGCAAACCAGTACGTACAGGCTGACAGCCGCTGCTACGACCTGGGCTGCTCCCTCGGCGCATCCAGCATGGCCATGCAGTCCGGCATCAGGGTCCAGGGGTGCACCATCACCGCCGTGGACAATTCGGAAGATATGCTCAACCAGGCCAGGGGGCTCCTCCCCCCGGCTGGAGATGGCGCGCCGATAGAGCTGGTCTGTGCAGATGTAATGGATATCGGGATGGAACGCGCCTCCATGGTGGTACTCAATTTCACCCTGCAGTTCATACCACTGGACAGACGCCTGGAGTTGCTGCAGAGAATCCACCAGGCGCTGCTGCCCGGCGGCATCCTGGTGCTTTCGGAAAAGATCACCTTCGAAGATGCCGAGGAAGAGCGCCTGCAGATGGAGATGCACCACGCCTTCAAGCGCGCCAACGGATACAACGACCTGGAGATCAGCCAGAAGCGCACAGCCCTGGATAATGTCCTGATACCTGAGACCCTGCAACAGCACCGCGAACGGCTCCTGGCCGCCGGCTACAGCAGGGCCGACCTCTGGTTCCAGTGCTTCAACTTTGTCTCGCTGGTTGCCCATCGATGATCGACTACACACCCCTCTACCGACAGATCAGGGAGACGGCCCTGGATTCCTGGGCAAATGAGCTGCCGGAGCAGCTGGAATCCCTCTTCAACGAAAAACTTCATGGGGATTTTCCGGCATGGCTTGACGTGCTGGGATCACTCCCTGCCCTGCCTGCGGATAGAGTCGAGTTGGACCGGGGTGCCATCAGCGTGGGGGCCGATACTCCTCCTGCCCCAGAGACCCTTGAACAGCTCGAACAACTCCTGCAGCGGCTCCACCCCTGGCGAAAGGGCCCCTTTGATATTCATGGCATCAGGATCGATACCGAGTGGCGCTCTGACTGGAAGTGGGACCGCCTCAAAACGCATATAAGCCCCCTTGCAGGTCGTACTGTCCTGGATGTGGGCTGCGGTAACGGATACCACTGCTGGCGCATGATAGGCGCCGGGGCGAAACTGGTGATCGGTATCGACCCCACCCAGCTGTTTCTTGCCCAGTACATGGCCATACGCCATTTTCTCGGTGAGCACCTTCCCGTCTATCACCTGCCAATCGGCATTGAGCACCTGCCGGCCAATCTCAGGGCGTTCGACACGGTCTTCTCCATGGGCGTGCTCTATCACCGCCGATCCCCCATCGATCACCTGATGGAGCTCAAGGCCTGCCTGAGACAGGGGGGAGAACTGGTGCTGGAGACCCTTGTTATTGAAGGCGGTGATGGCGAAGTGCTGGTGCCTGCAGAGCGTTACGCAAAAATGCGCAATGTCTGGTTCATCCCTTCACCGGAAACCCTGGTCGGCTGGATGAAGCGCTGCGGCTTTTATGATGTGCAGATAGTCGACGTGACCGACACCAGCACAGACGAACAGCGGGCCACCGGGTGGATGCGTTTTGAATCCCTGGCCGACTACCTTGACCCTACCGACCCCTCGCGCACGGTGGAGGGCCATCCCGCCCCCAGGCGGGCAATTATCGTAGCAACCAGTCCCTGAGCAGACCCGGGGTTACCACGCTTTGGCAGGAACCCGTATCTTCTGACCGGGGTAGATCAGGTCGGGGTCCTTGATCACCTCACGGTTGGCCTCGAACAGCCTGACATAATCACCGCCAGTGCCATAAAACCGGTCTGCAATCTTCCACAGGCTGTCACCCTTTTCGATGGTGTAGTACTCAACATCGGCGGTCGGCTCCGGGGCATTCAACCCATCTACATTCACCTCGCTGACACCGCGAACATTGCCGGCCAGCAATACGGTCTTCTCCATCGCCTCCGCCGAGGCGATATCACCGCTCAGGTGAACAACACCATCATTGAACGAGACCCCCAGGTCATGCACCCCGGGGTTGTTCTCCTCGATACTCTCCCTGATCTTAACCGCCGGATCATCACTGTCGCCGAAAATCTTCTTGCCTAGGTTACTCACAAAATCGAACAGACCCATTGAAACCTCCCAAATAGATATTAATAACGAATTGATTACGCTGAGAAGATGGACCTACAGTCCCAGTGCAGCGTGTATTTCGTCACGAACGTCCTGCGGTAACCCAAGACGGTGAGCAAGATCATTGATATAGATACGCTCAGCATCGGTATCGACAGAAATGGCGAAAAGCGAGGCGGTATAGACCTGTGCGGCCACCTGGGGGTCATCAACCCGGCTCACAATGGCATTGGTATCCATTGGCCCTGGCAAGGCTTTACGCAGATAATCCAGCTCTGACTCGTCGGCATCAGACTCCTGCAGGCGGCCGATGATCTTCTGCATCTCCTGCTCATCAACCTCGCCGTCCGCCTTGGCGGCGTTGATCATGGCATCAACAGTCAGCAACCCAAGATCCTCCACCTGCTGCCGCTCCCTGTTGGTCTCTGGCTCACGCAGTCCCGCCAGCAGTTGCATGTTGGACAGTTGTGCGGGATCCCCTGCCTTGTCACCCAGGTACCCTTTCAAGGCGTTTATCGCCAACATGCCGAGCACCGCCATGGCGCCCCCCTTGGCCGCACCGCCCATACCACCGCCACCACCGAACAGGCCACCAAGCAGCCCGCCAAGGGCGGCACTGCCGAGGCCCTCACTTCGGCCTCCGCCGAGGACACTCCCAAGCATGTCGTCAAGACCACCACTCTTGCCGCCATCCAGTGCGTTGGACAGCATATTCCCAAGGTCACCGCCCTCCCCGCCACCGAGGATATTGCCTAGCAGATCCCCCATACCGTCCTGGCCCAGCCCCCTGGGGCCCAGTGCATTCTGCAGACGGGCGCCACCTGCGCTGTTCAGGCCACCCTCCATCAGGGCGCCGATGATACTTCCTGTGTTGATCATGGTTTATTGTCCTTAATCATTAAGTTGGACACAGCCCAGTGAAGAGACACTGAGCATCTATGTACATAGTCAGGGCTTTTGTGTGAACGTGACCGACTCGTCATCGTGACCCTTGGGGCTGACGGCGATGGTGTAGGAGTTGGCTAAGGCGTCACCTGCAGCAGCAGTGACGGTGTATACATACCCTTCACCATCACTACCGGGTTTCCATTCCAGATTTCCAGTCTCTAGGGTTTTTGGGCCGTCGTTGGACCATTCACCAGCCACATAGGTACCGTTTTTGATCCAGTACTCATCCAGGGCGATTTTGAGAGGCTCCATGTTCATGCGACCGGCACTCATACGCGCAGACTCGGTGTAGCCCTGGTAGGCTGGAATGGCGATGCCGGAGAGTACGCCGATGATGGCGATGGTCACCAATAACTCGATCAGTGTATAGCCACTTGATTTATTCCAGGAGCGATAACACATGACAGGTTCTTTTAAGCCATACTGATGCATGCAGCATATCCTTACCCGGTCAATCAATAGGCTGCCGGGTCGATATCTCTTGTTTCTTGCTCAGTGAATCTACCGTATGCAGGTCTGGTGACTGTTACAACATCATCATCTGCTATAGAAATACCAATAGTTCCATTATCGTCATCTGCTGTAGTGGCAAATGCAGGGCCTGTCCCATCAGGTATAGTTGCGGTTCCATCAGGATCTATACGAGCAATCCATCCATCATCCCCATCAACACTTGTCGGCAGTGGATCACCAGGTGCGCCAGTAGCAGCGGCGGCGGCAACCCTTGCAGACTCTGCAGTGATAACGCTTACAGCTTTGCTATAGTTGTCTACAACCTTGGCTCTGCGTGAACTTTCAATGTAATCTTGATATGCAGGAATCGCGATACCAGCAAGGATTGCGACAATAGCTACTGCCACCAGCAACTCAATCAAGGTAAAACCCGCATTTGTTCTTTTCATTGTTCTTATTCCCCTTGGTGAAAGTAAAAAATCAGTTTTTAATCCTCTGCACAGAAGTCCTTATCCAAGTCCCGCGATAGGAAGTATATTCCTGTTGCGTAGCATCACGCATTTTCCCGTCAAATTCAATATACGAATTTTTTTCCTTAGCTAATTGGCGCGCAGGGAGTGGAGGCCAAGCTACTGCAGGCCTGGAGACGCTCTGGGGTTTGATTCAACCGGGGATCAAATGAAAAACCCCGGCAGATTTGCCGGGGTTTATTTGTGTTTCACCTGCCAGGACTGACGAGGTCCAGGGCTTATACGGGTCTTACTTGCCTGAAGCAGCCGCTTTCAGGGAGGTCTCGATGGCGTCAGGGGCATTGGAGATCTTCATGAAGGTGGTCATGGTGAGATCAGGAAAGCTCTGGGCGATGCGGAACTTGCCGTGCTGGGCATAGACCTTGCTGCCGGATACCAGCATCTCGTAGGGCAGATGGGCGGAGTGGCGAAGATCGCTCTGATCGACCACACCCATGACGGTCTTGTCAGCACCCTCTCCAGAGTGGATGGCAACACCGATCAGGAGCTCATCCTTGCCGGTCACGGCAACGCTGAACAGTTTTTCAGTTCCACCCTTTCCTGCAGCCAGACCAGCTTCAACGGCAGCAACCGCCTCTGCGTGGGAGCCGTAAGAAGCGAGTTCGACATGGTCATCAAAGTATGGCATGAAGACCATGTAGTGGTACTCACGCAGGTTGTCCTTGGTCCGTCCGCCCCCTGAGCCGTACTCCTTCTGCGCACCCAGTGCCGCTTTCAGTGCTGCAGATACATCGTCGAGATCATTGCCCATTCTGTAGACATTGGCCATCCATGCAGGGTTGGTGTAGCTGACCTGAACCTGTCCGCCCACATCGGTCACCGAGACACGCTGTGCGGCGCCGTAACCACCGAAATCAGATCCGGCAGCATGTTTTTTCAGTGCATCGCTGGTGACGATCAGAATATGGGCGTTATCGTAAGGGGCATATTCGCCCACAATTTCGAAGCCGTTGGCAGAGAGCGCCTGGCGGGAGCTGTCCACCTGTGCCTTAAGGTCACCAGAGCCGTTTGAGCCCAGTACATAAGGACGCACGCGACCATCATCGGCTGCGATTGCCGTGGTTGCGAACAGGAGGAAAGAAAAAAACAGTGCTGTAGCTTTACGCATGTACATCTCCTTTGGGTTTATTATTCGGCCTCTTTACGGGCCTTTAATCATGCCGGTTTTATTGCGCAGAAAAATTAAGTATCCGTTCAAGTATCACATTGCTCACAGGGCAAATATATTCTGGTTTTCACCTATCTGCAGCCGCCTGTAATCAGGGTTATTGCCTATATGTTACCGATCAGATGAGCTGTTTAATCTAATCCAAACGCAATAAACCGGGCAATGCCCGGTTTATTGCAGTAACCATCTCCCGAGGGAGGATGCTACTTAAGGGGTTTTGTGCTGTTGATGCTCTGAATCAGCGCGTCAGCCGGGCGATAGCCGCTCACCTTGATGCCTGAGTCCATGAAGACCAGGGGTGTACCGCGCAAGCCAACCTTTCCACCCAGGGCGAGGTGTTCCTCGATTGGGTTGTCACAGCTTTTTTCAGGGATTGTCTTGCCAGCCTTGGCATCGGTCATGGCCTGCTGCTGGTTCTCGGCACACCAGACACTCTGCAGCACCTTGTAGGCGTCAGAGCCGATACCTGCACGGGGATAGAGCATGTAACGTACGGTAATGCCGGCCTCGTTCAGTGCGGGCACCTCATTATGCAATTTGGCGCAGAAAGGGCAGGAGGTGTCTGTGAATACGGTGATCTCACGTTTTGATGACTTGTCTTTCGCGGGAAACACCACCATTTTTTCGCTGCCAATTGCATTGATCTCCGCCATGGAGAGTATGCCCTGGTCACGTGCGGTGATATCCGTGCGGCTCTCAAGATCTATGATGCTGCCGTTTACCGCGTACTTGAGGTCGGGAGTCACATAGAGGATGCGCCCGTTATTGATCACTTTGTAGAGCCCCTGAATGGGGGTCGTGGTGATATTCTCGGCCGATGCGCCGGGCAACTCTTTCGACAGGTTCTTCAGCAGGGTCTGCATATCAGCCTGGCTGTCGGCCTGAGCCACGGAAGAGATCAGCAGCGCAGATAGGAGGGCCAATGTTTTTTTCATAATTGAGCTCTTTGTTTGTTTGAAACCTTCAGATAGGACAACAGGATATTAAATTGATTCATCCTGATAATGCTAATTTTTCTTGGTGCCGGCCTAGTGGGCCATGCGGGAAATAACTGAAGAGTCTGTAGGTCGGACTTCAGTCCGACATGTCGGGCTGAAGCCCGACCTGCAATAAATCAACAGCTTACATCTTATTGACACTTAACAGGACAGAGCCTTCTTTATTTGTATAACGAGTTTTGGACTGAGCCATACGTTACCAGTTTTCACCAAGCAGTTCGAAGTGGGCCTGGGGATGGAGACAGGCGGGGCAGAGGTCTGGTGCCTCTTCAGCCTCGTGGAGATAGCCACAGTTTCTGCAACGCCAGACAACCTTGCCATCGCGTTTGAAAACCCTTCCTGCCTCCAGGTTGTCTGCCAGATCCTTGTAGCGTTTTCCGTGCTGTTTTTCGGCAATTGAAATGGCATCGAATGCGGCTGCCACTTCATTAAAACCCTCTTCCCGAGCCACTTTGGCAAAAGCAGGGTACATCTGCGTCCACTCGTGCTCCTCACCTGCGGCGGCGGCTCTCAGATTCTCCAGGGTGGTGGCGATTGTGCCTGCTGGAAATGTCTCGGTAATTTCGAGATCTCCCCCCTCAAGGAACTTGAAAAATCGCTTGGCGTGCTCTTTCTCCTGGTCGGCAGTCTCCATGAAGACCTGCGAAATCTGCACAAGCCCCTCTTTTCTCGCAACACCGGCATAGTATGTATAGCGATTTCTGGCCTGGGACTCGCCTGCAAATGCGACAAGCAGGTTCTTCTCTGTCCGGGTGCCTTTGATACTCTTGGCCATACTCATCCCTCAACTTATCAATAATTCAATCATCTCACAGTGGCAATCAGCTGTTTTTCTTTTTTGTGCTGACCGCTGACTGCCCCTGGAGCAGGCTACCGTCGGCCAGGTCAGGAAAGTAGGTCTCTACATCAATCTGCTCTTCACCACGCATCACCGCATCCAGCGCATCCAGGGCGCTCTCAAGTTTTCTGGCATCATCTTCGGTGATCACTTCCCGGGCGGAGCCGATAAAATTCAGAATCCAGGTGCCCTCAGGCTGTTGCCCGATAAGCAGGGTATTGACCTCCTGCTCACCATTGCGCCCCCGACAGAGCGCGGTAAACTCACGCTGCTCTATGATCTGCATTGGTATACCGATACACACGTCGATTTATCCTCACTTACCCTTTCACTACTCTATCTTACCGGAATCCCTATTCACTACAGCCAGCAGAGAGGTGACACAGATCATCTCAACAACATTTTATTCTAATACGACTATTTTTCCGGGTTGTAGCCGTTCAAATCATAAAAACGGATGCTGGCATCATCACTGCCGCTTGCGATGTAGCGACCATTCGGACTGAAGCGGACCACTGCACCACACAGCCGGTGTACCTGGAGCCGGCGAACCACCTCCCCTGTTGTTGGAAGTATCAACCGGATATTGGCATCGCTATGGCGCCCAATGGAGACAAGGTGCGGTTCAACCGGACTGTAATCGATTGAGATGACAGCACCCCAGTGCTCGGTATCCTGCTGGCGAATCCGGCCTGTGTTCAGGTCCCAGTAGTAGAGTTCATACCAGGCGCCGGCTGCCAGTTCACGGCCATCAGGTGAAAACCGTAACGAGACAGCATCGTTGTCCGGCTGCTCAAGTTCCCGTAACAGGTCGAGTCTGCGGTCCAGCAGCACTACACGCCCTGAATCGTTGGAGACCGCGATACTCGATCCGTCTTCTGACAGGGCCAGTGCCAGCAACTCCCCGGATAGCCTGTAGCTGTTGGTCAGTTCAAGGTCAGGATAGCTGTAGGCGTTCACCTGTCCGTTACCGTGGCCGGTATAAATTCTACGATACCGCGGAGAATAGGCCAGTGCTGTGAGTCGTCCCCCTGCCTGCATCCTGCTAACCACCTTGCTCCTCAAGGTATCCACTACCCTGAGTCCACCTGATTCAGATGCGGTAATGAGTCTCACCTGGTCTACCCAGGCCAGTCCACGCACCGGTTGACGGTAGAGTTTCATCTGGAGAGTAGGGCTGCCGTCCGGGACAGACCAGATGGCTAAATCACCCCGGAATCCAGCCGATGCAATCTTTTCACCCGTTGGGTTGAATTCCAGCCGGGTCACACCAAAAAGGTGAGCATCCTCAATGGCCTTTAGGGGGGGCTGTGATTGTGCCATGGAAGCGCAACCGGACAGTACGACGGACAACATGAGAATTGACGAACCGAGTATCAATCCGCCAGTTTTATGGATAGTGAAGCGCGGATCCATTGCATCACCTTGAATTCAGACCCAATCATGGCCACCGGAGAACCAGCCAAGATGATCGCCGGTCAGACCCTTTGTTCAACCGTGGGTCCCATCATGTGGAGAGCTTCCGAACCTCCACCAGTTTATGACTCTCATCCAGCACCAGTTCGAACCGTCCGTAGACCCCTTCCCTGCTGACAAACTCCCTGAGGGCCGTGGCGGGAAACTGAACGCGCCGCCCATCCTCCGACAGCACGCTTACAGCATGTGCCTGCCCACGGTAATGACTAAGATAGGTTTCAGCCGGAATGGCCAGTTGAAATCGAATCCGTTCCAGCATTAGCCAGGTCCTGTTCCCTCTGTTTTCGGACTGTCGATATGGATAATTATAGATGAGAGAACGCGTTGCCGGGTTTCACCGGGTAACGGTGAGGGACTCAGTTGTCTTCGAAGGAGAACATACCATCCAGAACCAGTGAATTTGGACTGATGGTACCCAGAGCCTTATTTTCCTCAATCACGAGGGCACGAACCAGGTTGAACCTGGCAAACAGGCGTGAGCAGTAGCGGATATCCATCTCGGGCTCCACGTACACCGCAGGCTTGATCATCACTTCGTAGACATTGATGCGCTTGCTGGAACGGTCCTTGGCAAGCACCTGGCGGGCGATATCCGATACCAGCAGCAGGCCATATTCATCATCGTCATGGCGCCTGTCCACAACCAGCACCGAGGTGCGGTACTGCTTCATCAGGTTCAGTGCTTCGTAGATGGTGGCCTTGCCATCGATGATCCCGAAATCAGTTTTCATTACGTCACGAACGCGAATACGGGAGGTGGAGGTATTCATATTCTTCTCCTGGGTCACCATGGCAGCGGTTTTATTATATGCAAGAGTATTATTAACACGAAACTATTACAGGCACTATCCTGTTTTCTCGGCGACAAGCATTGCCCTGTCCCGCCAGCCTTTAGATCGATCGCCCAGCACAGCCTCTTCGCGATAGACACGGAGATTCAATGTACCGAAGAGTTGCAGCAATTCGTTATCGGCCAGCCGAAACTCAGGGCGTGATGGCCCTTGGTCAGTAACACGGGCCTGGGTAAAGGTCTGGTAGAAGAGCAGCCCACCCTTGCGCAGTGCGTGGATAATGGCCGGCGCAAGAGACCGGTCCAGGAAATGACTGACCAGTATCACATCGAATGAGTCTGGCTCCGGCGGTGATTCGAGCAGATCCCTCACTTCGGCAATAACCGGCAGTTTTCTGCCCTGAGCAGCTTCGGCCAGCCGTTGAATTGCAACGGGAGAGATATCCCAGGCGGTGACCTTCAGGCCGGATTGCGCCAACAGCAGGGCATTTGCACCAAGTCCGCATGCGAGATCAAGGGCATCTCCCCGTAGCGGCAGCAGGTGACGATTCTCCTCTAGCACCTGGGCTGGTTCTCCCAACCCATCTGCTGCAGCGTGGCGCCGGTCCCAGGTTGCCTGCCAACTGCTGTCGCTGTCGCCCATGGCTAGAGGGTATCCAGTCCGCGGAGATCCGCCTGGATATCCTCTATCTCCTCCAGACCCACAGAGATACGTATCAACCCGGGTGATATGCCTGAAGCCGCTTTCTCCTCCTCTGACAGCCTGCCGTGGGTGGTGGTGGCAGGATGGGTGATAGTGGTCTTGGCATCACCGAGATTGGCCGTAATTGAGAGCATGCGAGTTGAATCGATCAGCTTCCACGCAGCATTCTGCCCTCCCCTCACCTCGAACGAGACGATGCCTCCCGGCGCACTCTGCTGTTTCAACATCAGGTCGTGCTGGGGATGGCTCTTGAGCCCGGGAAAATGCACTTGTTCCACCGCAGGCTGTTTCTCCAGCCACTCGGCCAACAGCTGGGCATTGCTGGAGTGGGCCTGCATACGCAGTTTCAGTGTCTCCAGCCCCTTGAGAAACACCCAGGCGTTGAAGGGGCTCATTGTAGGTCCGGTTGAACGCAACACACCGAACACCTCCTCTCCGACCAGTTTTCTGTCACCCACAACCGCACCGCCCATACAGCGCCCCTGGCCGTCGAGATACTTGGTTGCCGAATGGATGACGATGTCCGCACCCAGCTTAAGGGGTTGTTGCAGTGCCGGGGTACAGAAACAGTTATCAACCACCAGCAATACATCCCTGGCACGGGCCAGTTCGGACAGAGCAGCGATATCCACCATTTGAGTCAGTGGATTGGAAGGCGTCTCGAGAAACAGCAGCTTCGTGTTTGGGCGTATGGCACGCTCCCACGCATCCAAATCCATCAAGGGAACATAATCGGTTTGGATACCGAACCTGGACAGGTACTTGTTGAACAACACGTTGGTGGTGCCGAACACACTGCGCGATGAAACCAGGTGATCACCCGACTGCAGCAGTCCCAGGCAGGTGGCCATGATGGCAGCCATACCTGATGACGTGGCCACACAGCACTCCCCACCCTCCATAGCTGCAAGGCGTTGCTCGAATGTCCTTACCGTGGGGTTGGTGAAGCGGGAGTAGATATTACCGTCCTCGTCACCACCAAACCGTGCGGCGGCCTCGGCTGCACTTTGAAACACAAAGCTGGAGGTGGCAAATATGGGTTCGGAATGCTCGCCCTCATGTGTTCTCTCCTGCCCGGCGCGAATTGCGCGTGTTGCAGTTCCCCAGTCATCTATCTCGTTATTCATAATTCTCTATACTCTTCATCTTGCCTGTCCGACCACTCTGTCTCAGTGGGCAAGCCGGACAAAAAAAAACCCGCTCGGCTGCTGCCAAAGCTGGGTTTCCTCGCTTTAGCTGCATTTCTATAGCGCCCGCAATTTGAGACAAATCGGCGCTTGAACAAAGATTAGGGGTTGAACCGGGTAGTGTCAACTAGTCGTTGTTATGTATCCCCAGAAGGTTGGTGTCGGTGCTCTCCCTGCCCTTCTTGGCAGAATCACTCCGCAACAGCTCCAGTTGCTCCAGGTATTGATCATTCACGTCACCGGTAACATATGTGCCGTCGAATACCGAGGTATCAAACGATTCTACCGCCGATTTGTCCTTTTTCTTTACAGCGGCAATCAGGTCTTCCAGATCCTGAAAAATCAGGCGATCGGAACCGATGATCTCCTGAATCTCCTGCTCGGTACGACCGTGGGCCACCAGTTCACTGGCTGACGGCATATCGATGCCGTAAACATTGGGATAACGCACAGGTGGCGCAGCTGAGGCAAAATAGACCTTGTTTGCACCGGCATCACGAGCCATCTGCACAATCTGCTGTGAGGTGGTGCCACGCACGATGGAATCATCCACCAGCAGGACGTTTTTGCCTTTGAACTCGGAATCGATGGGATTAAGTTTCTGCTTCACAGATTTTTTACGCACCTGCTGCCCAGGCATGATAAACGTGCGGCCTATGTATCGGTTTTTGATAAAACCCTCGGCATACTTGATCTCAAGGCGGTTAGCCAGCGCCAGCGCGGCGGTGCGGCTGGTATCCGGGATCGGAATCACCACATCTATATCGTGATCAGGCCAGACGCGCAGGATCTTCGATGCCAGCTTGGTGCCCATTCTTGAGCGCGCCTTGTGCACGAAGATATCGTCGATAATGGAGTCAGGGCGGGCGAAATAGACAAACTCAAAAATACAGGGTGTATGTTTCGGGTTGACCGCACACTGGAAGGTATGGAGTGTTCCGCTCATATCGATGAACACAGCCTCACCGGGGTCCAGGTCACGCACCAGTTCAAAGTCCTGGGAGTCGAGGGCAACGCTCTCCGAGGCAATCATATACTCGGTTCCGTGCTCGCCTTCGCGTTTACCGAAGACAACCGGACGAATGCCGTTAGGATCGCGAAAACCGATCAGACCGTAACCATTGATCATGGCGATGGCTGCATACCCACCGCGGCAGCGGCGATGAACAGCGGCAACAGCCTTGAAAACATCCTGCTCATTGATACGCAGTTTGCCCAGGGAGTGCAGTTCATGGGCCAGAATATTGAGCAGAATTTCCGAATCTGAGGTGGTGTTGATATGTCTCAGGTCATCACGGTAAAGATCCTGCTTCAACTCCTCGGCGTTGGTCAGGTTGCCGTTATGGGCAAGACTGATACCGAAGGGTGAATTGACATAAAATGGCTGTGCCTCGGCAGACGAGGAGCAGCCGGCGGTTGGATAACGTACATGGCCAATGCCCATGTCGCCTCGCAGGTCGATCATATGACGGGTTCTGAACACATCCCGCGCCAGGCCATTATCTTTTCGCAGATGAAGCTTATTGCCCTCAAGGGTCACAATACCTGCTGCATCCTGCCCCCTGTGCTGAAGCACAAGCAAGGCGTCATAAAGCCCCTGGTTGACCGGGTCGTGACCAAAAATTCCAACAATGCCGCACATTATCAAGCTACCCCAGAATGTCTCGTCCCACGGGGGACTCAGACGAAGTTGAACTTCTCACCAATATCAGCCGGCAACAGCTCTTTGAGCCAAACCGCCAACTCCTGGAAATATCCGATCAACTGTGACTCCTTCCACCATGGATCGTTTGGAAACGGTGTCAGCCCTGCCAGCAGAACGAGGATTGCTACCAGAACCGCCCCACGCGCTGCACCGAAAAAAATGCCGATAAGTCTGTCCGTACCGCTTAATCCGGTCTTTTCCACCAGCTGACCGACCAGAAAATTGACCATAGCACCCAGCATCAGGGTGGCGATAAAAAGGAGTGCGAAAGCTGCGCCCAGGCGCACGGAGGGCACGCTAAACCAGTCCAGTTGAACCGCCAGTTCCCTGAAGAAGGTCCAGGCAACCCAGAAGGCGAGTACCCAGGCGGCCAGTGAGAGTGCCTCGCTGATGAACCCGCGGACCAGACTGATCATCGCAGACAGGCCGATAATGCCGATAATGGCGTAATCTATCCAGATCATTCAGTCACTTCTGCCACTGGTTGTTTTGCGGATTTGAGGCAGCATAGTCTGGTGCGCCGGAATCCCAATATGAAAAGAAGGATTTTATCAAAGCTGGGGCAGATGAAGAAGAGAAATTACCGTTTACTGCCGGTTGTGTAATCTGACCGTGGGCAGACACCGAAAAGCCCCGCTCACACTCCGCTCAGGGATAGCTCTTCAGGCTGGCCTCGATCTTCTTCTCCTTGAGGAGCACATTCAGTCGTTTCAGGATCTGCTCAGCCCTGGCACGATCGACCTCGGGACCCACCCTCACCCGAAACAGGGTTCGTCCCTTGATCTCGACCTGCTCCAGGAATGCGGCAAATTTCTGAGCCTGCAGTTCCTTGACCAGTTTGTCGGCGTTATCACGATTTGAAAAGCTTCCCGCCTGCAGTACCCAGGCTGAGAGTCCCACTCTCTGCTTGGGTTTTTGCGGTTCAGCGACAGGGGTTGCGGTGGTTGCATCTACGGCAGCTGCTTCACTGCCCCCCTTGTCCGTAGGCACTTTTGCCTGCTCACTGTCTCCGCGTTCCACTGGAAGCAGGTCGGCCGGAGGCTGGCTCAGGTCAGCGGTCTCAAGGGGCTGAATGCGGGATGAGAAGGCGTTGTCGGGTTTATCCGGGATATTAGAGCGCTTGATACCGGCATCTATGACCGGTTCATCATCAAGCAGCATGGGCACAAATATCACCACAAGCGATACCAGCACGGTGGCGCCGATCAACCTTTTTTTCAGGCCCTCATCCACAAGCAAGATCCCTCACAATTTCTACAATCAGATAGTATAACAGGCCGCTGGGCAGACAGGTTCACCCAGTACGCTTCTCACCGGCCAGCTGTAAAACTCCACCGACCGTCAGGAAAGAGCCGAATACGATAACCCGTCCTCCATCTCCGGCACAATCCCTGGCCCGATCATAAGCCTCCCCCAGTGTGCTGCAAGGGGTTACTGTAGTCTCGGATACACCCTCGGAGGAGAGCCCTGTAGCAAGTTCATCAGCATCCAGGGCTCTTGGACCGGACAACGGGGCACAAAACCAGTGATCGATTCTGGATTTCATGACTGAGACCACCTGGTGCAGGTCCTTGTCTGCGAGCATGGCAAATACAGCGCAGGTGTTGCCACTGGAGTACATATCCTGGAGATTGGATGCAAGTGCGGTTGCTGCTTCAACATTATGGGCCACATCGAGAATCACCAGGGGATCACGCGCCAGGACCTGGAACCGGCCCGGCACCCTGACATCCTGCAGGCCGGCCCTGACCGCCCGCTGATCAACAGGTAACAGCGTGTTCAATGCCTGGAAAACCATCAATACCGCTGCAGCATTCTGCAGTTGGAACCGTCCGCGGAGGTATGGTTGAGGCAGGGAGTGGCGTTGACGCTGTTGAGACCACCAGGACCAGCCCTGCTCCTCCTGGTGCACACCGAACGCCTCGCCGGCAACGTAGAGCCGGGCCCCTATGGTCTCAGCATGTTTCCTTACCGAGTCTGGTGGGTTGGGAGTGGCACAAACGGCTGGCACCCCCGGACGCATAATGCCGGCTTTTTCACGACCGATGGCCTCCCGGGTATCTCCCAGCCAGTCGGCATGATCGATATCAACCGTGGTGATCAAAGCCACATCCGGATCGATGATATTGACCGCATCCAGACGACCACCCAGCCCCACCTCGAGAATCACCAGGTCAAGGCCGGCAGAGGCAAAGATATCCAGGGCGGCCAGGGTGCCGAATTCAAAATAGGTAAGGGGGAGTGTCTGCCTCGCATCATCCACCCGCTGAAAAGCGCTGCAGATTTGCTGGTCTGTGGCCTCCTCCCCATCGATACGGATTCGCTCGTTGTACCTGACAAGGTGGGGAGAGGTATAACAACCGGTCCGGTAACCGGCAGCCCGCGCAATGGACTCCAGCATTGCTACGCTGGAACCCTTGCCGTTGGTACCGGCAACACTGACCACCGGTACCGGGAATTTTTTACTGTGGAGTTGTGACCAGACGTTGGAAACACGCTCCAGTCCCAGCTCTATCTCGCTTGGATGCAGCTCGGCCTGCCAGTCGAGCCACTGCTGGAGGGTGTTGAAACGCATAGTCTGGGCAGAATCAGCTGTAGCGCGGACTGTTGAAGTACGGGCTGCAGCCTCCCGGTCAGGCTTCTGATGTGGGGCTGGCCTGGTGGGTCAGCACGCTGATCAGCTTGGCCAGTTCGTCACGCATCTCCCGGCGATCGACAATCATGTCCACGGCACCGTGGTCCAACAGGAACTCACTGCGCTGGAAACCTTCCGGCAGTTTTTCGCGGACTGTCTGCTCAATCACCCGGGGACCGGCAAAACCGATCAGGGCCTTGGGTTCGGCGACATTCACATCCCCAAGCATGGCAAAACTGGCGGATACACCACCCATGGTGGGATCTGTCAGCACGGATATGAAGGGGATGCCCCGCTTGGACATCTTGTTCAGGGCGGCACTGGTCTTGGCCATCTGCATCAGGGAGAACAGCGACTCCTGCATACGCGCACCACCACTGGCCGAGAAGCAGACCATGGGAATTTCCCGTTCAAGACAGACATTGGCGCCCTGGATAAAGCGCTCACCCACAACAGAACCCATGGAACCGCCCATGAAGCTGAATTCAAATGCCGCGACCACAAGGTCCATACCCTTGAGCTGTCCGCGCATAACCACCAGGGCATCCTTCTCATCGGTCTTTTTCTGGGCCTGGGTGATGCGGTCCTTGTATTTCTTGCTGTCCTTGAACTTCAAGGGATCGGTCGGCGCCAGGTTCTCACCAATCTCCTCCCTGGGTTCCTGATCCAGGAACTGGTCGAGACGCCTTCTTGCCCCTACACGGTTGTGGTGGCTGCACTTGGGGCAGACATCCTGGTTACGCTCCATCTCGGCGCGGTAGAGGATAGCCCCGCAGCCCGGGCATTTT
Source organism: Sedimenticolaceae bacterium (assembly GCA_965224515.1). Lineage (GTDB taxonomy): Bacteria > Pseudomonadota > Gammaproteobacteria > Chromatiales > Chromatiaceae > Sedimenticola_A. Next base: position 2,813,817 of record OZ245051.1, on the reverse strand, counting down.
GCCCACAGGCCTTCAGGTACACCACGTTTTACACCACCCTCCGTACGAATACGGCTAGGCATCAGTTTTTCAAACCAGCTCATGGTTTAAATCCTATCTCTCTCATGCGGCCCAGATTCAACCCTGGACCGGAATATTTTTGTTAGATCGCCCTATTGTAAGGCGTGGGGAGTTCAGATGCACATCCTGCACTATCAGGGAGTATCCATCGCTTCACGCATTGCTGAGAGCAGCTCTGATAGGGCCGGCGCAATCTCTTCGGGCTGATTGGCCAGGGCCTCCACGCGACTAACCAGGGCACTGCCGACAATCACTGCATCGGCTATTTTTGATACGGACCTGGCAGTCTCAGGATCTTTAATACCAAAGCCTACACCCACCGGCAGGTCGGTTTCGCCACGAATGGCGGCAACCTTTGCCGAGACCTCGTCAACGGCAAGATTGGCAGCGCCGGTAATGCCTTTGACCGAGACGTAGTATACAAAACCGCTGGCAGCACCGCAGATGCGCTTGATGCGTTCACCGGTACTGGTCGGCGCCAAAAGAAAGATCGGGTCGATCCCGTTAGGCTTCAGTGCCTGCAGCAGCTGCTCAGACTCTTCGGGGGGAATATCCACCGTCAATAAACCATCCACACCAGCGCTGGAAGCTGCCTCGGCGAACTGTTCGTAGCCCATGATTTCGATGGGGTTTAGATATCCCATCAGAATAACCGGGGTGTCGTTGTCCTTCTGACGGAACCGGCGAACCATATCAAGTACATCACGCAGGCTGACATGATGTTCCAGGGCGCGCTCACTGGCACGCTGGATCACCGGGCCATCTGCCATGGGGTCGGAAAACGGCACTCCCAGCTCCAAGATATCGGCACCCGCCTCCACCATTGAATGCATAAGGGGAACGGTCACCTCCGGATTTGGATCACCGGCGGTTACATAGGGAACCAGGGCGGTTCTGCCCTGGGCTTTCAGCTGTTCGAAACGACCTTTGATACGGCTCATAGTTTCAACCCATCCACTGCTGCCACAGTGTGCATATCTTTGTCTCCACGGCCGGAGAGGTTGACCAGGATGATTTTGTCTTTATCCATGGTAGGGGCCATCTTGGTTGCATAAGCCAGGGCATGACTCGATTCCAGGGCCGGAATGATACCTTCGGTACGGGTCAGGGTATGAAAGGCAGCCAGTGCCTCCTTATCGGTTACCGCGACATAGTTGGCACGACCGATATCCTTCAGCCAGGCGTGCTCAGGGCCTACACCAGGGTAGTCGAGGCCGGCAGAAACCGAGTGGGTTTCAATGATCTGGCCGTCGGCATCCTCCATCAGGTAGGTGCGGTTGCCGTGCAGCACACCGGGTTTGCCGGCACAAAGGGGTGCAGCGTGGTTACCGGTCTCAAGCCCGTCACCTGCAGCCTCTACACCGTAGATAGCCACCTCATGATCATCCAGAAAGGGATGGAACAGGCCGATGGCGTTGGAACCACCACCTACGCAGGCCACCAGGGCATCCGGCAGACGCCCGGCCTGGCGTTGCATCTGTTCACGTGCTTCGCGCCCGATCACCGTCTGGAAGTCACGTACCATGGCGGGATAAGGGTGTGGGCCTGCAACAGTGCCGATGATATAAAAGGTGTTATCGATATTGGTTACCCAGTCCCTCATCGCCTCGTTGAGGGCATCTTTCAGGGTTTTGGAGCCGGACTCGACACCCACCACCTCGGCACCAAGCAGGCGCATGCGGTAGACGTTGGCCTCCTGGCGGGCCATGTCCACAGAACCCATGTAGACAATACACTCAAGTCCCAGGCGGGCCGCCACCGTGGCCGTGGCAACGCCATGCTGCCCCGCACCGGTCTCTGCGATGATCCGGGTCTTGCCCATGCGCTTGGCCAACAGCGCCTGGCCAATGGTGTTGTTCACCTTGTGAGCGCCGGTATGGTTGAGATCCTCCCGCTTGAGGTAGATCTGGGCACCACCGAGCTCACGGCTCAGGCGTTCGGCGTGATAGATGGGAGAAGGCCTGCCAACGTAGTGTGCAAGGTCTGCATCCAGTTCTGCCAGGAAGGTCTCGTCCTGCATGTATTTTTCATACGCCTGTCGCAGCTCCTCAAGGGGCTCCATCAGGGTCTCTGCTACAAACATGCCACCAAAGACACCAAAATGGCCCCTTTCGTCTGGCATGGCGGAAAAATCGGTCTGTTTACTGGTTGGCACGTTTTACTCCTCGCATAAACGCCGCAACTTTCTCGGGATCCTTGATCCCTTTCTCACGCTCAACCCCGCCACTGACATCCACGGCATAGGGTCGAACACTGTTGATTGCCTGTTCTACATTTTCGGCATCGAGTCCCCCGGCAAGCACAATACCGCCGACCAGATCAGCTGGAATCATATCCCAATTGAAACGCTCCCCTGTCCCCCCTGGAACACCCTTTTGATAGGTGTCGAGCAGTAGACCTGCGGCATCGGGATAATCAGATTTAATCCGATGGAGATCAATACCCTCACGCATGCGGACGGCCTTGATGTAGGGCTTTCCGTAGCGGGTACATTGAGAGTGGGTCTCGTCACCGTGAAACTGCATCAGATCGATTCTAACCGATGAGAGTACGTCACTGATCTCGGCTTCTGAAGCATTGACAAAAAGCCCCACGACAGTCACAAAAGGCGGCAGTACCCTGACGACCTGGGAAGCCTGTTCGATACTCACCGCCCTGGGACTGGGAGGATAGAAAACCAGGCCGATAGCATCGGCACCCTGGTGCACAGCCTCAAGCGCATCCTCGGGACGTGTGATCCCACAAATTTTTGCCCGACATCTCATAGGGCTGACAAAGGTACAGGGGCACTATCCACAAAGCGAGTGCATAATGTATTTTTATCCATTACTTTCAACGCTTTACGCAATAATAACTTATTCATTTCAAATGGAGATCATCCGGTATGGCAGATCGGGCAGGCTCACGCCAGCCAATGAAGAGGCGTCATTTTAAACGTGTCACGCTCCCGTGTCGATTTCAGCAGATCGATTATCGGCTAAATTTCGCGCCGTGTGCGCCCAAATAGAGACCACAAGGATTTTCGGGTGATCTTGAATTTTGAAACAGGGCCTTCCAACAACCTGAACGAGATATACGCGGATATGGTGGATGCTGCAAGTACGAGCCAGGCAGTTAGATGTCCATCCAGCTCCAATCGCTTGAAAACTGAAATGAATATGGGGTGAAACAGGTAAAGACTGAAGCTCAGCGCACCATAGAAACGCAGTGCCGGCAGGGAAAAGAAGCTCTGGACATAACCGGGGGCATTTACCGCCGACATGAGAACACAAGACCATAACAGGGCATAAAGGATGAAGTCCTTGTGAAAATACTGACGTTCTATCTCACCGGAAAACAGGGAAAAGACAGCCGGGGTCATAATCAGGATACCAATGACTCCGATATACCCCAGGTATCTGAATACCCTGGCGAGCTGCTGTCTGCGGTTCGAAATGGCATTTATATAGTACTGAATGGTCGCCAGCAGCATTCCAATTAAAAAAATTGGCATGTATGGCAGCAATCTCGCATCGTTATCAAAGGATTCTCCCTGGGGTGAAATAATCTGTGATATCACCAGCAATACCAGGAAGAACAAGAGAGTTATCCACATCCCATAAGAACGGACATACACAACCATTAAAGCCAGTATTGGCAACACGAAATAAAACTTAAACTCGACCACGATACTCCAGGTCAGCCCCTCCCCTTCCTGCAGTAACATGTGATTAAGGAATCCTGACCAATCGAGAGCGAAAGGCACGCCCAAACCGACCTGACCAAGTTGAGACGCAATAAGCCAGGTACTGAGAACACCAAGCAACAAATAGAGGGTATATAGAGGATAAATTCTGAAAAACCGTCTCTGCCAATAGTGAGACATTACAGAAAGGGTGAAAATCTCTTTGCCCTTATGGAGCAAGGGCAGTGTCAAAAGAAACGAACTCAGGAGGAAAAACAGGAATACTCCCGATTTCCCTATGCCTTGCAGATCCAGAAAGGGTATAAAGAGCATTCCGGTATTGCTCGTATGACTGAACACCACAATCAGGGCAGCGAAACCCCTAAGGCCGTCCAGGGCATCCATCTGAAATCTGCTGTCGGATATCTCTCTGTGTATCATATTTGTGGTTATTCAGAGAGCAGAGACAGGGCGGGTGATCCCCCATATCCACAGAGTCCGGGGCTTTTCACTACTCATCTTCCGCCTGCGTCAGGGAACAAGAATGGTATCACCGGCCTGCAGCCAATGATTGCTGGACATATCCTCACCGCTCATCAGCTTGGAGTAATGTACTTTCAACTGTACCTCATCTGAACCCTTGCTGTTGCGGTAGACATGAATTTTGTCTTCCTCTGCAAACTTATTGGGGCCACCAACCATTGCCAGGGCCTGAAGCACTGTCATTGGTGAGTCCATCTGCACAACGCCGGGTTTGCCTACCTTGCCCAGCACGTAGACCTTGTTACCCTGGGTCGAAACCACAACCACTGACACCTGGGCATCGGGAATATACTTGCCAAGGCTTTTTTCGACAATTTCTTCTACCTCTGCAGTGGTCTTCCCCCGAACCTCTACGCTTCCCGCCAAGGGGAAACTGATGCGACCACTGGGTGTCACCCTGGCTTCCCCCTTGAGGTCATCCTCACCCCAGACGGAGATGGTGATGACATCCCCCTCCAGAAGCCTATAGTCTGAAGCTTCTGCAATGATGGCGAAGGTCGAGATCAGAAGCGCGAACAGCCATATAAAACGGTTACGGAATAATTCCATTTGATTGCCTTTATTGTTCAAACTTTCGTTACACATTCAGCCAGGTCGGTAATCTTATTTCACCAGGGACAAAGTATCAGGCAACGTCTGCAATCCCTGAAGCATCCCACTATCGTGCTTGTCCTGAATCACATCTCTCATCAGAGCATGATCTATAATCAACTGCTTCTCAGCATACCCGTATACCAAGGCAGTTTCACACAGGATATTAATGATGCGAGGCACACCTCCACTGGCATGAAAAACCATTGCCATTGCCTCTGGTGTGAAAACCTGGGTACTTCTTCCCACAACTTTCATCCTGTGATTTATATACTCTAGGGTCTCACGTTCGCTGAGCGGTTGAAGATGATAATCAACAAGAATGCGCTGGGAAAACTGCAGCAGTTGCGGGCTCTTTAACTTATCCCGCAGTTCTGGTTGTCCAACCAGCACCACCTGAAGCACCATGTGCTTCCCCATGTTGATGTTGGAAACCAGACGCAGTTCTTCCAGGGTATCTGCGCTAAGATTCTGAGCCTCATCGATAATCAGAACCACGTCACGCTTGTTAGAGTACTCACCCAGCAGGAAGTCATAAAAGGCCTCGTACAATTCAACTTTGCCCATTCCTTTATAGGGCTGGTCGAAGGCCATCAACAACCATTGCAGCAGTTCGCCCATCTCCTGGTGTGTATTACTCACCAGACCAACGGTCAACCTCGGGTCAAGCTTATTGAGCAGATGCCGAAGTAGCGTGGTCTTGCCGCTGCCGACTTCTCCAGTGAGCACAGTGAACCCGGCATGATTCATCATTGCGTACTCGAGCATGGAGAAGGCAATAGTGTGCTTCTTCCCAAAGTAGAGAAAACCGGGGTCAGGCAGAAGGGAAAATGGCTTTTCCTTAAATCCGTAAAAGGTTTCGTACATCCAAATATCTCTCAACCATGATCAATAGCTCACAGGTGTTATCAACCTTCAAGTCACTGCCGTAGCACGGTATCTCCACCGGGAGAGAAAATCACACGCCTTCCCCGTTGGAAAGCCGAACTGAAAAGAGCTGGTGAAATCAGATTAACATTCTACTGCAAACGGATGACAATCCCTAACAGGCGGGTTCCAATCCGGAAAAACGTCTGTTTTCTTGACTTCAGGTAAAGCCTTATGTGCCTGATCACTTCAACCGAAGTGCTTCAACTCCCATGCCCAGGCATGTTGAATAATCGTCTTCAACTGATCGTAGACTGGATTCCACGCAAGTTCCGCTTTAGCCAACGTGGCATCGGCTACAAGTCTTGCCGGATCACCCGGCCTGCGATCCCCCTCTTTCACTGGAATTACCCTCCCTGTGACCTCGCTTGCTGTATCAATAACGGCTTTAACAGAAAATCCATTGCCATTACCAAGGTTATAGCGCGCGCTCTCCCCTTTCGCGATCATTGCTTCCAGCGCGAGAAGGTGTGCATCACAGAGATCAGATATGTGTATGTAATCCCGGATGCAGGTGCCATCAGGGGTATCATAATCATTCCCAAACACAGTGATGGCGTCACGCCTGCCCGATGCCGCCTGCAATACGAGAGGGATCAGGTGGGTTTCCGGTTGATGCCGCTCGCCCAGTTCAGCTTCAGGGTCAGCGCCAGCTGCATTGAAATAGCGTAAACAGGTGGACTTTAGCCCATAGGCCCTGTCGTAATCCTCGAGTATCTTTTCGACCATGAGCTTGCTGTGGCCATAGGGATTGATTGGCCGCTGGGGATGCAACTCGTCAATAGGCGAATAATCAGGTTCACCAAAAGTAGCCGCGGTGGAGGAGAAGATAAAATTCAGCACCCCGTGGCGAACCATGGCGTCGAGCAGGTTGAGCGTGTTGGAAATATTGTTCCGGTAGTACTTGGCTGGATCCTCCATCGACTCGCCTACGAGACTGAAGGCAGCAAAGTGCATAACCGCATCAAAACGCTTTTCACCCAACAGCTGATCAAGTTGAACTGCATCAACCATGTCACCTTTGACCAGTGTTCCATAGAGCACGGCATCAGCGTAACCCGTGGACATGTTATCCAGGGTAACCACTTCGTAACCTGATCCGGCCAGTAGTTTAACCATCTGCGAACCGATGTAACCGGCACCGCCAACCACGAGAATTCTCATATATTGTGTCTCAACTGACTATTGGGATATCGAATTGCTGGTAACAATTGTCATATAAACGATAAGTCGGTAATCAATTATGTTTCCTATTCACGACTCTTCGGTAAACCTCAAGCGTCTTTCGGGATATTTCTTGCCAATCATATTTCGCTGACACCTCTTCACGAGTGCTTTCACGATCTTTCATTGTCCACTCGACACCCAAAGCCTCAACAATCCTGTTACGAAGCTGTTCAATGTCACCCAAGGGAAAATACCTGTGCTCTGGAAGCTCAACTTCCAGGTTTGCCGGAATATCACTGGCCACCACCGGCAAGCCGTAGCTCAGCGCCTCCAAAAGAGCAATCGGTAACCCCTCGTGTGATGAAGGCAGAACAAACAGTCCCGCGTTACTGAATAGCTGCCGTAGCGCCTCACCACTTTGAAAACCGGTCATCACAACTCCGGGTATTTCGTTTCCCATCCGCTCAATACGGCGGGAGTAATCATCCGGGTGATCAGAAGATCCCACTATCACCAGTTTGTAACCTTCGAGACCGGCTCCGGCGAACGCCTCTATCAAGTCGTCATGGCGTTTTTCCGGAACCAGACGACTGACAATGAGAACATACTTGCCCGGCTCCAGGTCATAATCATCAAGTGTTTCCTGCGCATCATCCAACTCGGGGAGTACCACCCCGTTTGGTATAAGGTCCGCTTCCTTGCCATGCTTGTGAAAAACCATATTGGCAATGGTCTTTGAGATAACAATCCTGGCCTGTGACCAGCGCATCCCAAACCTCTCACCCATTTGAAGCACAAATTTGGCAAAAGGGCCCCATTTTTGACGGTCATAATCAGGACCGTGATGTGTCACAACGACCCGCAACCCCAGGAGCCGTGCTATAGGCGTCATCAATGCAGGCCCAATGGCCTGAAGATGCACTACATCCGGCCTCAAAAAACCAGCATAGAGAATACCAATGAATGTATGGAGAATTGCCTCCAGCCCCCTTGAGTGAGGTGACCATAGCTTTATAATCCTGACCCCACGCCACTTGGAGGCCAATCCCTCGGGAACATATGGAGCACGCATGGCCACGGTAACCCTGCACCCATGGCTGGCAAGAATGGGGCAGATGTGTTCCACATGGGTCTCAACCCCTCCCTGGACGCCGGGAAACCCCCTGAAACCGAGCATAAAAACGTGCAATGGTTTATTCTCGGATTTATTGTCCATAGCGCGATTCAAATCAAGGTTACCTTGAAACAGAGTTGTAAACAGAGATCAAAGCATCGTAGTGCCGATCCGGTGCATGATGTTTCTGGACCCTCTCTCTACCTGCCATACCCATCTCCCTGCGTTGGGAGGCTGTAAGGCTCGCCATAAGACGGATTTTTTCTGCCAGATCCTCTGCATCCCCAGGTGAAAAATGAAATCCGTCCACACCATCTTCGATCAATTCAGGGATACCGCCGATTCGGGCACCAATAACAGGCCTCGCATACCCAAGTGACTCAAGAACACTCATCGGACAGTTTTCATACCATTTTGATGGTAAAAGGGTGAATGCAGAGCGTCGAATCAGTTGCCTCAACGACTCCCCTGTCTGGTACCCGACAAACTCAACGTTCTCCATGGTATGCCTTTCAATGAATTTCCTGTAGCGTGCCTCATCCGGCCCGGTACCCGCAATCACGAACCGCTGTTGAGGTATCCTGCGCGCTGCTTCAAGTAGTGTATCCAGGTCCTTCTCACCAGAGAGCCGTCCAAAATATAACGCAAAACCATCATCATCTTCAGCCAACTCATAACCATTGAGGTCAATCATATTCGGTATGCATGTAACCCGATCTTCCGGAAACCCGAACTCAATCATTTTATTCCTGTAGAAATTGCTGACGGTTATGTATTGATCCACTCCCTGGTAATACCCGAGGGCATAGTGCAGATACATTTCGATGGAATTCACCGCACTGTTCAACAGTGATCCCTTATTGCATCGCTTCAGCGTACATTTGTAGAATTTCCTGCCTCGGCATTCCTCGCAGATTTCTCCATTCACATACATACGGTAGTTTGGACAAATCGGCTTCAGATCGTGAAGTGTCAGAACTAAGGGGATGTCATGTCGTTTCAGAGGCCCGAATACCGACGGAGATATCTGGTGCTGAAAGATATGAAAATGGGCCACATCAAACTGTGACTCTTTCAACAGGGCGTTCATTTTATTTCGGGCATCAAGTGAGTAAATCACCTTCGATGCATTTGACAGTTTATTTACCAACCCACCTTTCTCGTAATCCACTTCTTCAACAAAATAACCGGAGAACTCGCTCTCGTTGTTCTGGTGGTTTTTCATGGAAAATGGAACAACCGTATGCCCCCTGTCGGTGAGCAATGACATCTCGTCAAAAAAAACCGTCTCACTGCCGCCTTTACGCCAAAAAAACTTATTTACCGACAGTATCCTCATCAGTCCACCAGGCCCCTTCAATCCGTTCCATTCCAGTATGAAATTATTGTTGTTGTATAAACATCTTTGCTACATCTTACCTGAACACACCAAATCCGGAAAACATCCATTTAAAATGTGAACAAAAGAGGAATACGCCATCATATTATTGCGCATTGCTCGCTGATTGGCGTAATATCAAACAGCTACAGGATGGTTAATTTTCTTTAGGATTTCACCAACAAAATGCTTGAACAGTCCCCGAATTCGAACACAGACCTGATATACATTGCCAGCGACGACCGTTCAGGTTCAACGCTACTTGACATGATGCTTGCCGGACACTCTCAGATCACCTCACTGGGTGAGGCCTATCAATTACGGGCTTTCGCGACCGGTAACAGGGATTTTTATCCATCTGTGCATGAACTGGTCTGCTTCTGCGGCCAGAGCCTTGATGAATGTTCATTCTGGAAAAAAGTTGCTGAGAACATTGATCGTCCCCTGGATTCACTTGAGTTGAAGCCGTTCTATCTACGCCGAGATCACAAGAACATATTTAACAGGTTCCTCAAGAAACTGCTATGGGCATCCCTACATTTCTACCCCGAAATCTATGAATCAAAGGCTGTCGATAAACTGCTCAATGGCCCTCGCATTGCCAGGGATAGTTTTGAACTCTACGATGCAGCCGCCAAGGCATCTGGAAGCCGCTATATACTAGATTCATCAAAAAGCCCATTAAGGTTGCGATCCCTGATTCACCAGGATCCTGAACGCATCAAATTGGTAAATTTATTTCGAGATCCACGTGGCGTGGTTTACTCCAAGTCCAAGCGCGGTCTCCCTTTGCGCAAGGCTGCAAGACAGTGGCAGCAAAAAACACGGCAGATGTTATTGTACAGCCATGCCCTATCACCGGAGAACGTACTTAATATTCGTTATGAAGACCTTTGCCATGAAACCGAGACAGAGATAAAGAGAATATGTAGTTTTCTAGACCTGGCCTTTGAGCCGGAAACTTTGAAACGAAATATTCATGGTGTACATCATTTGGGTGGTAGCCCATCTAAATATGCGGGGGCCGACACTCCCATTGTTCTTGATGAATCTTACAAGGAACACCTTACCCCCGCCCAAACCTCGAGCATCCTGAAAATCACACGAAATGAAGCAGCCAAGTGCGGATATACATTTTAATCACTTAGTAGAACACACATAATGCTAATCATAGCCGCACAAACAATAGCTTTGCTTACATCGTTTCTGATCTTTGCCTCCACTCTTTCACCTCTTAACGTTGTCCTGATCTACAGTATATTTCGCCCATTACTGCAGCCATTTTCGATAATGCAGTACAAACTCGCGGGCCTACCTATTTCCACTTCTATCACCCTGGCAATTATTTTCGTCGGAACCACCTGCATTGTTTTCAGAAAAAACTGGCGATTCATCCCTGATAAAGGCCTCCTGCTTAGCATTGTCATATTACTTGCTTTTATCTCTGCTGTGTTCTCCAACGATTACCGAGAATCTGCCACTGGTATTGCGAAATTGCTGACCATCTGGTTCATCTTCAACATGGCGTACAATAGCGTCAACACAATGGAAGACGCCAGGAAGCTGTTATTCGCGCTTGTCATCGGAGCCATGATCCCACTGGCCATGGGGTTTTACCAAGCAATCACTGGAAACTACCAGATGCTGTATTCCCAGGCTGGGGCAGTAGGTCGTATCAACGGTGTATTTGGGGTAGGTAACGCCTACGGAATTTACCTGAGTTCAATAACCGCTGCCTCGGCCATACTTCTAATTGATTCAGTTGGCCGCAGAAAGAAGATACTCATGGCTGGTTTACTCGGGGCAGTTCTTACATCTCAGGTCCTTGCACTGAACCGGGGCACCTGGATAGCACTGATCATCGGGTTCATCGTGGCCGCCGTGAAATATCGACGTTTTATCAAACTACATTGGATTGCCCTTGGCGCCCTGATTATGGCTCTGTTCTTCGTGGATATTATTGCAGAGCGTTTTGAAGATCTGGGCAATCGTGACAACTACTACCAAAGAAATACCTTTGAGGGCCGAATCGAGCACTGGAAAGAGATATTAGCCTTGATCGAGAATAAGCCAATCATCGGATATGGAGTCGGTACATCAGAAGTAGTCACCACTAAACTTCTCGGTCAGAGTATGGCCCCACATAATGACTATATCCTCATAGCACTTGAAATGGGACTTATTGCAGCATTGCTTTATTTCTTGTTTTTATTGCGAATCGCTGCTTATTTCGTTTTCAGACCAATAGTACCTGAACTGTGGATATACAACTTTTCCCTGATAATGCTGTCTATATATTTTATCATCATCTCGTCGACACAAAATATCATATTCAATGTTATTAATTTTCCACTCTTTCTAACCATGGTGGCAATTGGAATCAAACTAGACAAGCTGTATGCCATGCAAATGCTCAAACCCCCACATGATTCCCACTCACCGAAGAAATCATAAACATACCGGCACACACTTTAACCATTCATGGAGATCAGCCAAGTGCTCGACAAGCTTCGCACCAGACTTAGGGATATGGCATTCGGACGAACACAGATCCGGGTTGTAAACTTGAGCGATGAGACAAACATCACGCCAGTATTCGTAATTGGTACTTTTCGCTCCGGAACAACCCTGCTTCGCTTTCTGCTGGACTCACACTCACAGCTTTGTTGCCCGCCTGAAACCAAGTTTCTTGTAAACCTTGCAGAAATGCATGGAGACACAAGCACCACCAAAGCACTGGAGACCCTGGGACTTGAGAGCGACTATGTCCGGAACAGTTTGAAGAATTTCGCCTCATCACTCTATTCACCCTATCTTTCTGTAAAAGGCAAAAGTATTCTTGTGGATAAAACCCCTGAATATGTCAGAATTCTCGATTTCCTCCACTGGTTATACGAGGGGCGTGCCAAGTATATTCTGATCTACAGAAACGGCCTGGATGTAGCGCAATCCATGTTCAAGCAGGTTATCGAACCTCTGGAGGAAAACAAAACAATCGATACCTGTTTCGACTATTGGAAAAAGGACAGCCAGATCATGCTTGAATGGCATGAACGTCACGGGGCATCCTGTCACAAACTCGTGTATGAAAACCTTTGTAGTGACGTGAAAGGAGTCATGGAAGGGACTTTTGATTTCCTGGGCTTAGAGTGGGAAGAGACTGTACTCGAATGGTACCGTCAATCTCACGACATCGGGTACGAAGACATCAAGGCGCGACGCCAACGCAGTATTCAACAAAGCTCAGGTAATTATGATGACTGGCCAGAGAATGATATCAGGCGCCTGAAAGAGTCAGCACGCAATATCCATTCACATATTGGGTACAACCCAGAGACCCTGGAGTGGAAATAATCCATGCCCCAACATGTAAAGTCAGTTCTTCAATGGGGTATCATTTCCTTGTTAGTGGTAATTCAACCATTCATGAGTTCTGTCAATGCAGCGGACAGGTGGATTCCCGTACCTCTGACCACCAAGGCACAGGCTGCGGCGGGGGTCTCTGGAGGTGAGGGATTCCAGAAAATAATTACCCTCAAATATGCACCATCCGACCCCAATATCGTGTATATGGGTTCTGATACCACCCAGGTATGGAAATCCACAGATGGAGGCTGGCACTGGTTCCCTGTAAATACAGGTTTTACTGCCAACGGAGCAAGATCCCTCGCCATACACCCCAAAGATCCTAATATCGTTTTGGCCGCAGGGTTTCTCGGACGAAAGCCAATGGGGAAAACGAGATGGAAGCATGCAAAGCAAGGTATTTATCTTTCAACAAATGGAGGAGTCTATTGGGAGCTTGTCCATCCATCTCAATTTTACATGCAGGAGTCCACCGGAAACCTAATAATTTTCGACAGTCGAACAATTAAAAATAGCGCCTTTACTGCCTATACGGGATCTTACTACCAGGGTCTATTGATTACCTCGGATGGGGGCCGTACCTGGATTAGTACAGGTTTCGATAGGGGGCACATTATAGACATGGAAGAGAGTCCAGATTCACCCGGAACGCTGTTAATTGCAACTGACCAGGGACTCTTCAGCTACGACGGAAAGAGAACAAGACCTCTCGGCAAAGGTCTGCCATCTCCTCCCCTGTCCATCGAAGTTTCTCCTGCCGCCCCAAAGCGTATTATCGCTGCGACAGGAAAAAACGGTGTCTACCGTTCTGACGATGCTGGAAAGACTTTTTTTAAAACAAGCAAAGGTCTGCCATCGGGTATTTTTTCCAGTGACCTGTCTATAAGCCCAGTACAACCCGATATCGTTCTGCTAGGCACCCATCTCAGCAACCCCAAGGGGCCCTACTACACCAGGAATGGGGGGGGAACCTGGCATAGAAATCAAACCACCGAAGCGAAGAATCTCATAAAAAGGGGCGGATTTTGGTTTTCAAGTCCGTTTGCATCGCATCCTACTGATCCCAATATAGCCTTAAGTGTTTCCAACGGCAGGGCCCGGGTACTACGTACCGAAGATGGCGGTAAAACCTGGTTCTACAGTGGGAGCGGCTACTCCGGTGGCCGGATAATGGATATTGCCTTTACCGGGCCTGACAGCATGGTTTTATCACTGACTGACCATGGCCTGTGGCACACCAGCGACAGCGGCCAGACTTTTTCTCATATAGAACTCGCTGCAGGCGGGAAGCGTTCATCAAGCGCAATTGATGGAAATAGTGATACGTTAGTTGCATCCATTGGAAGTTGGAAAAAACAGAACCTTGCAGTCTCACATAATTCTGGAAATTCCTGGCAAATTGAACAAATACGGGACACATTTGGCTATATTGGTATCCACCCGCAAAAGAGCCAGATTATCTATGCTGGGAACTACCGAAGCAATGACAAGGGAAAATCGTGGATAAGACTGAAACATACGGTTCTCGGTGCGGCGCCTAGCAATGGTGACATAATATACGGTCTTTCCAAGAGTAAGAAGAAAACGACAATATTTCGTTCCACTGATGGTGGAAACACCTGGAAAGCCCTATCCATGCCCAGGATGGGACACATCACCGTCACCGCATTTGCCATCTCCCCTGAGGATGACAAAATAATCTATGTCGGTACAGCAAGAGGTCTAATGATCTTCGATGGCAGAAAATGGTTTAATAAAGCATCTACCCATGGACTCCGGCCTGATACCCATGGAAAAATATATGTGCAGGCCATTGCAATTGACCCTCTGAACCCGAACGAGATCTACCTTGGCCGGCGTGCACCAGGTTTGGGCCATTCAAATGGAGTATTCCACTCAAAGGACTCAGGCAATAGCTGGAAAGAATACAATCTGAATCTTGGGTCGAATTACACGGTATGGAGTCTATCGACCAGCCCTACCAATGGCTCGATCTACATGGGCACCAGTCATGGCCTGTACAAACTTCAGAAATACTGACTCAATGTAACGAAACTTTCTCTCATCCGGCCAGGTTTTAAAGGATCAGGGTAAGCAATATCTAATTTGTTTCTGAACACCTCTTCTACCTTAAGTTTACCAAGGATAATAAAGCTCTACACTGGATGACAGCAATAATATAATTTACCTATAGTGAAGTTGAGATTCAGATTCACATAACCCCCTAAATATTGAAACGGATTTTGGCAAACGGCCAAGATATACTTAGTTAAGAATCATGGGACTGAATAGTGAGGATGAAATGTCGAATAATGCACCAATACCTTCTGATGTTTCCATTATTACGACTTACCGCTGCCAGATGCGCTGCAAGATGTGCAATATTTGGGAAAACCCCACCGACAAGAATCAGGAGATCAACGCAAAGGATCTCGAAAAGCTCCCTGAATTCAAATTTGTAAATGTTACAGGTGGAGAACCTTTTGTCAGGCATGACCTGGAAGAAATTGTAGAAGTCTGCTTCGAAAAATCACCCCGGGTGGTAATCTCTACTTCTGGCTATCATACACAGCGTATTGTCTCGATGGCTGAGCGTTTCCCTAATATTGGGATACGAGTGAGCATCGAGGGCCTCTCTCAGAAAAATGATGATCTTCGCGGACGTGAAGGAGGGTTTGACCGTGGCATCAGGACGCTACTTACCCTGAAGGAGATGGGGATAAAGGATATCGGTTTTGGAATAACCGTATCAAACCATAATTCAGAAGACATGTTGTGGCTCTACAAATTATCCAAGGAAATGGGGATGGAATTTGCCACTGCTGCTTTCCATAACTCGTTCTATTTTCATAGGGATGACAACGCGATTCACAACAGGGATGAAGTGATCGGCAATTTTCATACCCTGATTGAAGAACTACTCAAAGAGAACACCCCGAAAAGTTGGTTTCGTGCCTTTTTCAACCTGGGACTAATAAACTACATAAGAGATAACCCACGTATGCTCCCCTGTGAAGCGGGTAGTGCAAACTTCTTTATTGAACCTTATGGCGACATTTTCCCCTGCAATGGACTGGAAGAGCGATACTGGAAAGAATCCATGGGTAATATCCGGGATTTCGGAACTTTCAACGAATTATGGGAAAGTGAACAGGCGGGTAGGGTGAGAGAACTTGTAAGAACTTGCCCAAAGAATTGCTGGATGGTGGGTACAGCCGCCCCCGTAATGAAAAAATATATCAAGCATCCGGCAAAATGGGTTGTAAAAAACAAGCTAAAAAGCCTGCTGGGAAAACCAATCAGCATCGATGATATACCGAAATGTGATGTAGGGCAGGATCCACGGCAGGGAGATCTTAGAATAAATACCAATGTATCCCGTACAACCACTCAGGAATCTATCTATACTCTCTCGGAAGAAGAACTCAAAGACATGCTCGCGGATTAATAGCATTTCGCTGATAACAGCCGAAACGCCTTGGTAACTGAGGTTAATGGCCATGCCAGGTGAATGCGCCTTCACCTGGTGGATTCAATCATCTCCCATCTCGAGATGTATCTACCCTACGCTTTCTGCTGTACGCCTGTCCTATAAATTCCAGGAGATCTCGGGTAATCTGCAGGCCAACGTGTGTACGAATCCCGATCACCTTCCAACAGTATACCCAGGAAAGAAGATTATTGAGCACCACTCCCGAGGCAACCCCTGTAGCAACACCAACACTCCCATATGAGCCCACGCCCAGCATACTGATTATAATACCCACTACTCCCGAAGTTACCCCAAAAACCATGGATACTCTCTGGTTGCCTGACATGGCGATCAAAACACCCGGCGACCCCACAATACTACTCACCAATTGTCCTGCGATGATGACTAAAAGCGCGGTGGTGCCAGCCGCATAAGGTGTTCCGAATAACCAGCCGAGAATCTCTTCACCACAAATAACCAGCACAAGAACGATTACCACTGAAGGTATCACTTGCATAGTGGTTCCTGCTCTCAGAATTCTCTCCAGCCTTTTTTCTTCACCCTGCGCCCATAACTGGGCTACGGTGGATGAAATAACAGAATTAACAACAATCAGGGGGAACAAGACAAACTTTGATAGTCTGAATGCGATACCGTAAATGGCAACTTGGGTTTCATTCGTAAAAGCCCCAAGGATCCAGACGTGTGCCTCCTGGATACCGGTTATGGATATCGCCAGAATAGACAGGGGAAGACCAACATCGAGCGCCCCCTGAATCTCCACCCCTGTATCTTTTCTGCTTGCACGATATGGGCTACTTAACAGGTATATTGCAGTAAAAACCGTCAGCAGATGTCCGGCGAGTACAACAAGTAGTACGTCGTCTATCTCACTATCCACTCCTGTCAACGATGTGTAACCAAGAACCCCAACAACGAGAAAAACTGTAAGAGTCTGATTGATCAGGGAAGCTAGGCCCATCTTGTGAAAACCCAACAAAGTGCTGGAAAGATAGAGTTGGATAGCACGTAAAAACATCAGGAGGCCTGTAAGTAGGCTCAACTCGCCAATGATACGCGAGTTAAATACATGATTTCCGAGCCATTCTCCTATACCGGCCTGGTATACTGAGACGACTAGTATCCCCATGACCGCGACCAACACTGCCGTACCCTTAATGGCAGGACGGACACCTCTTCCCTCTTCTGCAACTGTACCGGAAGCAACCAGTTTTATGACCGACTTATTGGTACCCAGAAGGATTACTAAATGTCCAAAAACCGTAATGCTTGTTATAAGAAAATAGGCTCCTACCTCTTCCTGGGTCAATAACCGTGTAACCAGGGCATTGACAAGTAGTGTCAATACAGCAAAAACAACCTGGTTTAAGGTTGTCCAAAGCCCTCCTGAGATCAGTCTCTTAGTGATGAATTGATTTTCTCCCAAAACTCAATCCCGCCAAAGATCTGTATAGTCAGAAGACTCGTTCATTGCTTAATCTTGGCTGAGCCAGGGAGGAAACGGACCGTCAAAACCATGCTCTTGGAGCAGAGATCTGAAGTGAGTATTTTCAGGCTCATATATATCTCTAAGTCTGGCTGTCACGTCCTCCAGACCCTGTAATCTACCTGGCTTTTTGTTAACAGCGTAATAAACTTTACGAAGTCCCCGCTTGATTACGGGAAAACTGCGCGAGAGAGGCTCCAACCAATCATTTGTTTTCAGCGCTAGCCGCTGTAATGATCTGTATTTCGGCTCAACACTCTGGTTTTCAATCTCGAATGCGATTTGCCCTTCTTCAAACCCTGGAAGTTCCAGGCCTTCACAAAGAGAGTTCATAAACTTGAGGGGATCATTTTTCAGGTCTTCGAAATACCCTATCCAAAGTCTATCCTTGAATGCCTTCGCCCAAGGCTCAAAGAATTGACTGTAAGCCCCACCCTGTAGTCCACGGAGATATGAGTGCTCACTGAATTCACCAATAGGGGCATCTTGAAGACACATATCGAGATATTCACTGGCGGTTATTTCCTTTGGAATTTCCAGTTGTGCCCGCTTGTACTTATAGAATGAAATAAACCTGGCTGCCGGATCCCTGAAAATTAAAACAATTTTACTATCTTCACAGACATCTTTTATCCTGGGTATGACATAGTCTGGAAAAAAGAAGTACCCAGGTGTAGCTTCAAAAATTACTTTTTCATTTGCACAGTTCTTAAACTGATTCCTATAGTCCTCCAGGTTTTTTACCTTACGGACTTCTGTTTCTGGCATAAAAAATGTTGTCTCTTTGACAGTGGAATTACAAACACCGGGATGCTGTGCCAGATAGGTGTAAACCGAAGTGGTTCCACTCTTAACCGTACCGGCAATAATCGCGTTTGGTACCACGTGCGTTTCCTTATTCATTTCAGTTGCATCATCAATTTGATTCAGATTAGCTCGGGACAAAAAAGGCTGTTCTCCAGTTAAACAGGATACAAGGTATTAATCTTCGGTATTCAGATACCCTTCTCGGAACAGGTACAGAAAAATATCCTGTGCTGCTTCGATGGCTGACGCTTCTGATGTATCAATCCTTAATTCAGGGGCTTGGGGAACCTCATATGGGTCGCTGATGCCCGTAAACTCCTTGATTTCTCCACGCCGTGCCTTTGCATAAAGTCCCTTCCGATCGCGTGCTTCGCAGGTTTCAAGGGGGGTTGCAACATGAATCTCGATGAATGCACCATGCTGCTCAATCATTGTGCGTACAGCCCTGCGGGTTTCCTGATACGGGGCAATAGGCGCGCATATAGCCACACCACCGTTCTTACTTATCTCACTTGCAACGAAACCAATACGTTTGATATTGAGATTTCTGTGCTCTTTAGAAAAACCCAGTTCACTCGAAAGATTCATACGAACGATATCGCCATCCAGCAGCGTTACAGGTCTACTACCCGCTTCCACCAACTTGGCATAGATAATTTTAGCCAGTGTGGATTTTCCTGAACCGGACAGACCGGTAAAGAAGAGTGTAAAGCCCAATTTGCTACGCGGCGGATAAGCCTTACGCAACTGCTGCTCGACTTCAGGATAGCTGAACCATTCAGGAACGGGCCTGGACATGGCAAGATCGTGCTTCATTTTTGCGTCGGTATATTCCAGGTGTCCAAGTCCCTGCTGCCTGATAGTACTCACAGGCATAAACCGCTTCTCTGCCGGAACCCAGTGAGTGGCCTCAATGGGCAGTATTTTGATACCCAGTTCCTGGTTGAACTGTTCAAGATATTCCTGACCTGCGTTAGGCGGATAAAACTCCGTGTCTTCATCATCCTGGCTTGGTGGATAAGCGTGCTTTGGACCGATGATCATGTGGGTACAACCATAATTTCTGCTGACCAGGGCATGCCATAGTGACTCGCGGGGACCAGCCATGCGCATAGCCAATGGGAGCAGTGAGAGCATTGCCAGGTTGTTGGGGAAGTGGCGTCTTACAGCCTGGTAACAGTGCACACGGGCATAGTAGTGCAGATCACCAGGCTTGGTCATTCCCACCGTCGGGTGTAACAGTATGTGGCCCTGGATATCCTTGGCGGCCTGGAGGCAGATCTCTCGTTGCAGGCGATGCATCGGCTTGCTGGTCTGAAAGGCAACCACACGACGCCATCCCATCTTCTTGAACAGGGCACGCAGCTCTGCTGGAGAATCCCAGAGGGTTTCGAAGTCGTAGTGCTCCGGCAGCTGTATACCCTCAAGTGTTCCGGATATATAGGTATCGTGTACCTGGTTTAGCAGGTAATCCACACCAGGATGAGCCTCAGAACAGGTGCCATATACGGCCTCTGCTTCTCGATGCTTATCCGGTTGCCATTTCTCTGTAACGGTAAGAACAGCAGGCATAAAGCCTTCGTGGTCTCTTAGCGCAATGGTCTCACCAGGTTCAATCTGCTGGGCAAATGCCGAGGGGACGTCAAGAGTTATCGGCATTGGCCACAGAGTACCATCTGCCAAGCGCATCCGCTCCACCACTGATTCGTAATCAGCCCTGCCCATGAAGCCCTGCAGTGGTGTAAAAGCACCGTTTAGCAAAAGCTCCAGGTCACATAGTTGACGCTGTGACAGGGTGAGTGATTTGAAATCGAGGGATGCCTGCTTTAGGTGCTCAGCACGATCTTCATTGACCATGAGATCCACAAGATCATACTCGCCACGACGTTGCAGTTGCATATCCATTGTTATGGTACCTTCAAGTAAGGCTGACTCCAGAACACTCTAAAAATAACCGGCTCTGATAATGATCCGGTATATTTTTCAATTTGTTCAATAGGGTTGCTGTTCGACCTTGTTTCGCGCCTTGTTGTAAATAGTGCCCAATAGGTTGGCACCTTCCAAAAGGAGCTGGCATTGTTTGATTTCCGCTGGTGTATTGATGTTATCCTCCACCAATAGCAGACTTGCCTGAACCTGTGGCAAAAACTGGAGAGCATCATCCATGTGTAACAATGGTGGAAGATCGAAGATGATAATGCGCGATTGATAACGACCTACAATATCATCTACCAGGTGTTTCATCCGCGGCGATGACAAGAGTTCTGATGAGTGCTGCTGGGCGTGGCCTGCCGGCAGCAATACCAGGCGTTCGACACCAGGATGTACCAGAAGATCAGGAATCTGGGCTTTGTCCATCAAATAGTCAGCCAATCCGGATTCTGCCTTG
The DNA here is from genome assembly GCA_965224515.1 of Sedimenticolaceae bacterium. Taxonomy (GTDB): domain Bacteria; phylum Pseudomonadota; class Gammaproteobacteria; order Chromatiales; family Chromatiaceae; genus Sedimenticola_A. The sequence continues at coordinate 2,792,832 of OZ245051.1, read as the reverse complement.
AATCCAAAAAGTCCCTCTATGGACGGTCTTCTCAGATCGAGGTCGACGAGGAGTACGGTCTGATTGATTTCCAATGCCATGGCTATGGCCAGATTTGCCGCTACAACTGACTTCCCGCCCCCTTTTGTTGGACTGGTAATAGCCAAAGAATTGAAGCCCAGTTTACGCATTCTCTGGAGCGTCTTCGTTCTCAATACACGAAAAACATCCGCTTGGGGGTGCGTGGGTATACCGGCAATGATTCGATTTTCAGCAAGCTGCTGCTTGGAAACCTGAACGGTTCGAGTCTTTGAATAGACGATCCGTTCAGGGTCATTTTCATCGCCAGAGGGTGCGGTTATGACGTCCTCTTCTTCGCTGGGGTGTTCAACATTTGACGAACGAGTCTCGTTTGTTTCAGAGGTCTCCTGATTCCGCTCTTCGCGCGCTCTGTCCAGTGCTTTTTGTAGTCTTTCCATAAAGCGATCTTATTCACTAAAAATTTAGAAAATTGTCGTCAATACAATCAGACAACCCGGTACTGCAGATCAATCTTTAACCGATAACCTTGTTGAGGATTTCCTGGTAAGGATTAATGCCCTTCCATACCCAGTTTAGAAACAACTGTATACCAGAGGGAATCCAGTGGTGTCACCAGTAAATGAACCAATACCAAGCCCAGTAGCCAGGAAACTACCAGGAACATGATGGTATATCGTGTAGTTGTTCGTTTCGCTTCCTGGTCTTTGATGGTTTCAATATAAGGTATAACAACAAGCGGTGGTGCCCCAGCAATAGCAAGCAGCTGTTTGGGATCTTTGATTACGTTACTCAAACTTTCCGCCACGGCAACAACTCCAATGCCACCACCAATTGAGAACACGAAACCAAAGAAGAGAATTACAAGGCGATTGGGTTTAGCCGGCTTTTCCGGTACCTGTGCCGGCTCAATCAGAGAGAAACGCTCTGCCTTGCTTTCCAGCTCAAGGGATTCTGAAAGCTCAGCTTCCAATAATTTGGCTTTGACCTCTTTGTACTTTTGCAGGGCATTATCATAATCCCTGGTGAGGGCTCTGTATTCCCGTTCTACCTGGGGGCTTTGTACCAGGCGATTTTCGATTTCAGCAAGCTTATCCTTAACCTCTTGCCGACGACTCTTGAGCCCATTCAGTTCAGACTCGGCGGCAATAAGTTGTGCACGCAGCTGGATATAGGCAGGGTTATTAACCTGGGTATTCTGATTCCAGGCGGTTATTCCGGTTGTTGACCGGGCCTGTTCGATAGATATGTCGATCGCCTCAATTCGGCGCTGTAGTTTTATTACGTCCGGGTGTTGAGTCGTATAGCGTTCGGTAAGAGCTGCCAATTCTGTCTCCAGGCTGTCACGCTGAGCCTGCAGGTTATCCACTTCGTCAGAACCACCACCAGATTCAAGTCCATTGATTTCTTTCTGTATTCGTACCAATGTTGGATGATCGGGAGCATACTTGGCAGAGAGTGATAACAGTTCGGCCTTCAGGGCACTTAAGCGGTCCTGTGGCCCCAGAATACGCTTGCCATTAACCGTCACCCCATCAAGGTGCGGCTCAAGCTGCACCAATTCGGACCGAAGATAGATTCTACGCTCTTCAAGCGATCGGCTCTGTTGATCAATTTCCTTCAGTTCCCGTTCGTTGCGTTCCAATAGCTGCATATTAAGCTGTTGTAATTCCGGGAGGCTGTTTTTATTGACCTCGTTAAAAGCTGCAAGTTTTTCCTCAAGCTCTGACACCACTTTATTGAGCTTTTCTGTCTCCGCAGAAAGAAAACTGGATGTATGAACCGCAGATTCCGTACGGCGTTTCAGATTCGCGTTCAAATAGAGCGAAATCAACTCACTGGTCACTTTCTGGGTAAGCTGCGGATCTTTATATGAGAATGAAAGCTTAAAGGCGATGGTAGCCATCGAAGGCCTGCCACTGCGTGAATTCACAGCACCGGCACTGATCATTTCCAGCTTGATATTATCTCGTAGGGTTTCAACAAGTGATACAGTGGAACGTTTCTCCCTGAGATCACTGTAGAGTCCATATTGGTCGATAATGCGGCCAAGATTCCCGGTCGTCATGACACTCTGGCTGATAACCTGAATTCGTTGATCTGCATATGAGGTCACGGTAGAACGTACAAGGTCTGTGGGAATGTCTTGTTGCTCTATGAGAACAGTTGCTTCTGAGCGGTAAACAGGCGGCAGACTGAACGCCAGTGCAATACTAATCATCATGATGATTAGTACCGGCACAATAAATTGCAGCTTACGGCGATTCAATATCGCCAAATAATCGCCCAGGGCCAATGATTGTTCTTCAATTTGCATTTGAATCAAATTCCATTTAACAAAAGAACTGCTCTTTGTTGGCTAACGCATATATGTAAAATAGTCACATCAAACACAGTTTTCCCTCACTTACCGTCCAGAAACAGACATTGGCCACCTGTAACGAAGAGATACAAAAAAGGCGTTGCTTTCAGCGCTGGAATTGTTATTCGAGGTAAATTCCTGACTACGGTATCGATATTCCCCAGTGAGTGATGTCCACTCGCTCAGCTCATATGCAAACCGCGGGGTCACGGAAAAATAGTTCCGGTCGGAAGCCGCAACATTCATACCACCACCACTTTCATTGCGAAAAATCTTTGCATTAAGTGCAATACTCAGGCGTTCGCTGTAATCAGTCTGCAGCGTCATACCCAAGGCTTTTCTGCGCAAGAGACGACCATGGCCCGAGGGGGTCTCTGTGATGCTTGCACTTAACTCAAACCTTGAGGCCTCCCATTCCTTGGTAAGCACGGCATCCAGCAGTGTCGCAGTGTTACTGTTCGATGCCATCTGATCCAGACTATCTTTGAATGAAGCTTCGTTAGCTGCGACACCAACTCTCAGGTTGGCAGTGAATGTCTCGCTGAAGCGGTGAATGGCACCTGCGTGAAAGGCCAGGGTATCGACCTCTGTATTCACCGCATCAGCTTCGAAATTCCCCCCAAATACAGAGAAAGAGAGCTGTGTGTTCTCCAGCAATTGGTAAGTCAGCCCAAGATTCCCTGTGCTATGAATGTAATCTACCAGTCCGGTAGCAGTGGCATCATCATAGCTGACATCAGTGTGATCATAGGCGAAGTTTAGTTGTGTGCGCTCGTTGATATCATGCTGCCAATACGGCTTCATGTGAGAGCGTTCCCGGCGGCTGGAGACTTGCACCAATCCAGTTGACTCCAGTTCACTTGTTAGGGTGGAATCACGGTCGAACATCACCTGCAAGCCAAACTGGCTGAGTTCACTCTCAGTTTTCAGATCCAGCGACAGTGACTGATCATCTGTATCGAGATCAGGCAGATTGTCAAAACGACGGGAACTCCAGCTTGCCACCCCCGTAAGTTCGCTGTGATCACCGCGATAACCGAAGTCCGACTGGGCCGTACCGGTTAATGAGGAGGAGCCTTCTGGGTTTGTACTGGAAAAACGGGCATTATCGTCATATCCCATGCGTACAGACGCATCGGGTTCGAAGTACCACTGCCCTGCCTGCACCACGCCCGGAATATTGAGCAGGGCGATAGCCAACAGGCGGTATAGCATCCAATTTTTCTCCATCCTGCAGCAGCATCTTATTTTGAGTAATTAGGGGAGATAGTACCATTAACATCCTGTTAAACAAAGATTATTTAATTTTTAGCAGATAGTTTTATTCGATTGCGCTGTTTCTCTGGAGAAAGGTACAGCCAAGGGGTGGGTAACCAGGGGAGTTTGAAGTTCCAAGGGGTGTGACTTTAGTGCCAACTGAAAATAAAGTGATTGAATCGTTATTGAATGGAACTTCAGCCGGATGTGGAATCAGCAAAAGGTGTTCTAATAGGGTAGATTGAGCTCTGTTTCACGAGGGATACCCCTCTCCCGGGATCAGGAGAGGATGTCTGCATAAGCACAGCATCACTGCACTGTAGATGCTATACCTGCTTGCGCCGGCTAAGTGCTACAAAACCAATAAGAGTTGAACCGAAGAGCCACCCTGCAGCTGAGAGCGGCACTGCATCGAGAGTTGAAACCGGTGTAGAACCGCTACCAGCATCTCCGCTCAAAGATAGTGTCATCACAACACTATCAGACAGTTCACTGTCTGATTTATCCAAATCCGTGAATGCGCCAAATGAGACACTCGACGCCATGAGAAGCATGCCAGCAATATATATTTTGAACATCGTTGCCCCCTTGACTCACCTTCTGTAGCTTGCGGAAAAGCTGTAAAGTCAGAACTCATCCTTGCTTGTTTGCCAACCAGATAAGCCAATACAAGCGAAACTACTCTCTTGGGGGAAAGATTACTGCAAGCTGTCCAGTTCTACTGCTGGCAGATCTACGCCTTGAACCGGAGAAAAGACCGCAACCTGGCGAGTAAAACACCCCAGCAGCGAGGTAGGGTGCACCCTACCATTTTAGGTAGGGTTTACACCCAGAAGGTGCCTGACAACGGGTTTTGGTATGAGATGGAGGGCTGAAAAACTACCACCAAAAACATATAAATTTGATTCTGGTAACTACTGTCAGCATAGATCGCTGGAAAATCAACGATCCGCATTAACAGCCGGAGTTTAAACTATCCCTGACCCTGGAGCAGATTACTATAAGACAGCGCCTCGATTTGAGATTCACCTGCATGGCACGTTATCAACATCGAAATCAGTTCGTTAAGGCTACTTTACCGGGAAACCATTAAGTGTGAGACTTATTCGCTCTTAGTGTGTAAACGAGTGATATCATCCACCGAACAACCACAGAAATTTAGTATGCAACCTCAAAACAAGCCATTACTGCAGAGCAGGAATACTACATTCTCCTCAATCCAGGCGAGTCTCGATGCTCTGTTGATCATCTGCATAGTGAACGGTTTCTGCTTACTCAAATTCGGGTACCTGCCCCTTCCCTATGTCATTCTCTGCGTGATGCTTCTTGTGATAATGGTCATTGTTTATGATCGATTGGGCATCTATCGTGCACGTAGCAACTTCACTGAGAAAGCACTGCTGATAAAGGCCTGGACCTTCTCTGTCGGGATTTTGCTTGCACTCGGATTCCTGTCCAAAACATCCGAGATTTTTTCACGCCAGTTTCTGGTAATGCTCTTTGTTGCAGGTGGTATTGGCCAGGTGCTACTCCATATCTGGCTGCAATGGGTATATAACCGGCTAAAAACCACCCAGGCAGATCATAATGCCCTGCTAATCGGCAATGGTCAGCTGGCAGATTATCTTTACCGGAAAATCAACGATAATCCATGGATCAACGATAAGATAATCGGCACAGTAGCAACCCAGGAAGATAGCAGCGTTGATCAGAATGGAATTAACCCTGATCTTCAGCCAAGGGTATTGGGCAACGTGAATGATGTTATGCAGTTGGTGAATAAGCATAGCATCCGCAGTATCTATATCGCTGTACCCCTGGATAGCGTGCCTATAATTGAAGAGATCTACTATGCCCTGATTGATAAAAACGTCGATGTACATTGGGCACCGAATATCTTCGCTTTGAACCTGATCAACCACAGTGTAAAGGAGCTGTCGGGTATTCCGATCATTACGCTCTCTGAATCGCCCTTAGTCGGCACCAATCTGTTAATGAAGTCACTGGAAGACAGGGTTTTATCCCTGCTCGCGCTGATCCTGCTTTCCCCACTGATGCTCCTGGCTGCCCTTGCAGTCAAGCTGGACTCACCCGGCCCCGTCTTTTTCAGACAACCTCGCACCGGATGGGATGGGCGGAATTTCCACATTTGGAAATTCCGCAGTATGCGCATTCATGAACCCGAGGAAGGTTATATCAAGCAGGCAACCAAGGAGGATCCACGGATTACAAGAACGGGGCGTTTTCTCAGACGTACCAGTATTGATGAGTTGCCACAGCTGTTTAATGTACTTGATGGCTCCATGTCCCTGGTTGGACCCCGTCCCCATGCCATCAGCCATAACGAAGAGTATTCAAAGCGAATTGAAGCTTATCTCGCTCGGCATCGAATCAAACCAGGTATTACCGGCCTGGCCCAGGTGCGGGGCTACCGCGGAGAGACAAAGGAACTCGACCAGATGATCAAGCGTGTGGAGAGTGACCTTGAATATATCAACAACTGGTCAATCTGGCTGGACTTTACCATCATGGTCAGAACAGTACTGACGTTGTTCAACAAGAATGCGTATTGATGTATTGAACTTGAAAAACAAGGGCTGACTTCATCTTACACCCATCCCTGTTCATTCTTTTCTGCTTGGCCGTCTGGCCCAAGCACATCATCAAAAGGGGGGATTATCCGGCAAATCATACTGCTCAGGATAACCCACATGCATAAGGAAAAGCCCCTGGGGCTGGGCGGTCACCCCACCCAGGGTTCGGTCTCTGTAATCCAGCACTTCACGGGACCAGCCTGTTGGACGTTCTCCCTTCCCGATCGCAATAAGAACACCGGCGATGTTTCTCACCATGTGATGCAGAAAGGCGTTGGCGGTGATATCGATGATGACCCGGTCTTGCTGACGGCTGACATCCAGCCTGGAGATGGTTCTGACGGGACTTTTCGCCTGACAGCCCAGGGCGCGATAAGAGGAGAAATCGTGGGTACCGACCAGATGCCCGGCCGCTTCAGCCATAAGCCCCTCATCCAGCTCATGATGAATCCATACGCTGCGATCACGCCAAATTGCTGAGCGGGAGCGACGATTGAGAATCACGTAGCGGTAGCTTCTGTCAGTGGCTGAGAACCGGGCATGAAACTCATCCGGAACAGGCTTCACCCAGTTCACATTGATATCGAACGGCAAGTTGACGTTAGTACCCAACAGCCAGTTTCTCTCAGTTCTGAGCGCTTCGGTATCAAAGTGCACAACCTGCCCTATACCGTGAACACCGGTATCGGTACGTCCTGCGCACTGCACGGAAACAGGGTGATCGGCAACTTTTGACACTGCCTGTTCCAACTGCTGCTGTACGCTGTCAACACCATCCTGGATCTGCCAGCCGTGATAGCGGGAACCATCATATTCAACCCCCATCGCGAGGCGCATCTCTCTATCCTATCTCTTTATCAGCAAGAATCCGCCTCATCTTGTGTATTGATGAAACTGAGATTCTTAAAGGTATAAAACCAAAAAGGCGCACCTCAGGCGCGCCTCGTTGGCTGTAATTATGAATTAAAACAGATCAGCTGAGCTGGTCCAGCAGTTGCTGAGCTTCCTGCTTCTGCTCATCACTGCCTTCTGAAACAACCTCTTCCAGAATGCCCTGGGCACCTTCGCTGTCACCCATATCGATATAGGCACGCGCAAGATCCAGCTTGGTGCTCACCTCGTCGGTATCTCCTGCATCTTCTGGTGCAGATACCTCACCCTGGTCGACATCCAACTCCTCTTCCAGGTCATCCAGCGACAACATGCCTTCACCGGCAGCATCCTCGGTTTCACCCAGATCAAGGCTTTCCAGTTCGCTCAACTCATCATCAGAGAAGGAGAGTATTCCCTCATCGGATGTCTCTTCAGATGCCTCTGATGACTCCTCGAAGTCTGACAGATCCAGATCATCCAGCTGAGCCTGCTCAAGGGTGTCTTCGATCTTCAGTTCCTCATCCTCTTCGGATTTCTCTTCAGATGCTATCTCGCCCAGATCAAACTCAAGATCATCGGCAGACTCTTCGGCTTTATCTTCACCTGCAGTCTCCTCGCCATCCAACTCAAGACTGAACTCACTCTCATCGAAATCCAGGGATACCTCTTCCGACAGGTCAGCCTCTTCGCTGTCGCCGTCCAGATCGAAGTCCAGATCCAGTTCGCTCAGGTCCTCATCGGTATCGGTCTGAGCCTCAAGCTCATCCGATCCCGCCTCTTCGGAGACATTTTCATCGGCCTTGCCGACAACTTCCAGTTCGGCAGTCATATCATCCAGGTCGAGTTCGAACTCATCTGCAGAATCCGTCTCGTCGGCAGCCGGTACTACTGGTGCCTCCCCGTCATAATCGGCAAACAATTCATGGCCAGAGGCAAGTTGAGCTCCCATCGCTACAACTTTTTCCCAGGCGGCCGGATCCCTGTCATCGATACCCTCTTCTTTACACTCTTCTGCAAACTTGACGTACTTGTCTGCATCTTTTACCGCGAAAAGAATCTCGAAAAGCTTGTGCCGCAATTCAATACGCTCAGGATCTTTCTCTATAGCCTGTGTAATCAGCTCTTCGGCCTGTTGATAACGACCGTAGGCGATATATACATCGGTTTCTGCCAGGGGATCGACTTCACCGGTCTCATCCTGCAGCGCATCTATGTCACTGGGGGAGAAATCACTCAGGAAAGAGGTGTCATCTGCCTGCTTATCCACACCTCCAGCCTCGTCAACCACTTCCGAATCTGTATCGTCTATGGTGCTCACCAGGATGCTCTCCTGGAAATCCGCTGAGCTGGAACGCCTACGGCTGATAACCACCCAGATCAGGGCAAGCAGAACCACCACGACCGCAATGCCGATACCAAGCATTGTCGGGTCTCCCATAACTTTTTCCATGAACCCTTTTTCACGCTCTTTTCTCGGCTTGGCCGTCAGTTTTGGCGTGGCAGGTTTTGCCTGCTTGGCTACTGGAGCAGGCTTGGGATCAGGCTTTTTAACTTCTGCAACAGGAGCCGGAGCTGGTGCTGGTGCTGCTTCCGGTTGAGGCTCAACTGCACTCTCGGCAACTACCGGGGCTTCAACTTCGGGGGCTGTTGTAGCTGCAGACTGTAGTCTGGCCAGTTGCTCGCTCTTCAGGGTCAGCAGCCGCTCGAGATCCTCGAGCTGCGACTCAAGGTCGCCAACACGCGCCTTCAGTTCATCACCCTCCTGCAGAGCACTCGCCTTCTCTTCCTGGGCAAGAATCAGGTCCTGCTGGAGTTTATCCAGGGCTTCTGAGGGGGCGGCGCCTTCTGCCGGACCTGCTTCTCCCTCGCCTTCTGGACGGGCGGTGGCAATTTTCAGTTCAGCCTCTGCTGCCTGCTCAGCGGCTGGCTCCGCCTGTTCCGCAGCGGCGGGGGTTGGCGCTTCTGCAGCAGGAACAGGGGCACGGCCAGCTTGCCAGGCGTTAAGGTGCTCACTATAGACTTGCTGAGCCTCTCGCCGGCTGGTGGCGAGCATGTCATCCCGCTTTGGGACGCGAATGATCTGCCCCACTTTCAGATTATTGATGTTGTTGTCGGCAAAGGCCTGGGGGTTGGCACGAAACAGCGAGATCATTGCCTGCTGCATTGACGCGCCATCGTGCCTGACACTTTTGGCAATTCCCCACAGGGTGTCATTTCGCTTAGTTGGTCCGTATTCGTCAGTAGCTGGCTCTGCTCCGCCAGCCCAGGCGACATCACCACCGCTGACAACCGATCCTGAAGTCGGCTTTGGCCTGGAGACAGGTGCCGGCGCAGGTGCCCTGGTGACGGCGGCCCTGGGAGCCTGTACCGGTGCGGGCTTCCTGTCCAGGGTAACCGGGGGATCCAGCAGCACGGTGTACTCACGTACCAGCTTGCCTTTCGGCCAGTTGATCTCCACCAGAAAATTCAGAAAAGGCTCACGTATGGGATCGCGACTGCTGACATGCACAATTGTGCTGCCATCTGGACGAGCCTCAGGTTTGAAACGCAACTTGGTCAGAATAAACGGGCGCTCAACTCCTGCACGTCTGAACGCCTCGGCAGATGCAAGGGTTACCCGAACATCAGGCATCTCGTCCTTGCTCACCGACAACAGCTGTATATCAGCATCAAGATACTGATTCAGCGCTGAATTTAACTGAATATCACCCAATCCAAGTGCGTTGACATTCAACGGCGCAATGCCCAGCGCAATGATCAATGCCAGCGTTGTTCTACGGATCATGCCTTCCCCTTCCTTTACCAGTTCCCCTGACACCCTCAACAGGGTATCTCCTGGTTCGAGACTACCCCACCCTGATGATAGAGTAGAAAAAACTTAATATATGCTCGCTAACTATAGCTCACACCAACATTTTTTGACAAATATTATCATCCAGCATGCGACTGGAGACATTTATTGCGTGATGCACTTTGCACACTTGAGATAAAAGCGTTGACCTGAAGCGGTTACCAGTAATACCCAGGCGCCCCGTAACAGGAGTTTTTTTCCTGTTTTTGGTTTATTAGTATAAGAATCCACCCCTAAACAGATGGATCAAATCACAGGTAATCTTTTACCAGAATCTCGGCAATCTGAACACTGTTGAGTGCAGCACCCTTGCGGACATTATCGGCCACCACCCAGAGGTTGAGCCCCATCGGGTGAGAGATATCCTCCCGGATACGACCTACGAAGGTTGCATCGTTGCCAGATGATTCAGTGACCGGGGTTGGGTAGCCGCCATCCTCGTGCTGATCCAGAACAGTGACACCGGGCGCCTGCTCAAGCATTGCCCTTACATCTTCCACGCTTATCTTTTCACGGGTTTCCAGGTGCACTGCTTCAGAATGCCCATAAAAGACCGGCACACGTACCGCGGTGGGATTCACCTGGATCGATTCATCCCGAAGAATCTTGCGAGTCTCCAAGACCATCTTCATCTCTTCACGTGTATACCCGTTATCTTCGAAGCTGTCGATCTGGGGCAGTACGTTGAAGGCAATCTGCTTGGGATAAACCGATGCTGATACCGGTTTCGCATTCATCAGTTGCGCTGTCTCCCTGGCAAGGGCCTCCACAGCCTTGTGACCACTACCGGAAACAGCCTGGTAGGTGCAGACATTGATCCTGCTTACCCCAACCGCCTTGTGGATCGGGTTTATGGCAACCAGCATCTGAATGGTGGAGCAGTTGGGATTAGCGATAATCCCCCTATTCACATAGTCTCCGACCATCTCGGGATTGACCTCCGGCACCACCAGGGGGATATCTTCCTCGTAACGGAAAAAAGAGGTGTTATCCACTACCACCGCTCCAGACTCTGAAGCCTTCTGGGCATAAGTTGCCGATACCCCTGCCCCGGCGGAAAAGAGAGCAATCTGAACCTTGGTAAAGTCAAACTCCGCCAGGTCGTGAACCGTGATCATCTTGGAGCCGAAAGCGACCTTTTTCCCTGCGGAACGACTGCTGGCCAGCGCATGAATCTCGCCAACCGGAAAAGAGCGCTCTGCGAGAATTGAGAGCATCGCTTCTCCCACAGCCCCAGTGGCTCCCACCACTGCAACATTGAATGTTCTTTCAGCCATAACTCGGGGTTTTCCTATATCGACTTTCTGAAAGGAGAGAAGCCTGCTCCACCATATTCACCGGCGGGCAGGCCTCCAAAAAAAACAAGTTGCAGACATCTCTTTACCCGGAAGTCTGCCCTCTGGGCGAAAATCCAAATACCGGATTATCGCTGCTTGAAGAGAGCTCTTACAGATACAGTCTTCTACAAATCAATCTTCTAACAAGATACGAAGCATGCGGCGCAGCGGCTCTGCAGCACCCCACAGCAACTGGTCACCTACGGTGAATGCGTTGAGGTACTCGTTGCCCAGGTTCATTTTACGCAACCGGCCTACGGGTACACTCAAAGTACCGGTTACCTTGGCAGGACTAAGCTCCCGCATGGTGAGCTCACGATCGTTGGGGATCACTTTCGACCACTCGTTGGCCTCGCCCAGCATCTGTTCAACCTCGTCCAACGGCACGTCTTTCTTGAGCTTGATGGTCAATGCCTGGCTATGACTGCGCATGGCACCGATACGCACACAGGTTCCATCGATGGGGATAATGTCGCCACTGCGCCCAAGGATCTTGTTGGTCTCGGAAACCGCCTTCCACTCCTCCTTGCTCTGGCCGTTCTCAAGAGCCACATCAATCCAGGGGATGAGGCTGCCTGCCAGGGGCACACCAAAGTTCTCAGTGGGATAGCCCGTACCACGCATATCGTCGGTTACCACCCGGTCGATATCCAGAATGGCTGATGAGGGGTCATCAAGCAGGTTGGCCGAGGCATCACGCAGGTGGCCCATCTGGTTGATCAGTTCACGCATGTTACGTGCACCGGCACCGGAGGCCGCCTGGTAGGTCATGGCGGTCATCCACTCCACCAGGTCGTTCTGGAACAGGCCACCCAGCCCCATCAGCATCAGGCTAACGGTACAGTTGCCTCCAATGAAGTCTTTTTTGCCTGCTGCCAGTGCAGCATCAATCACATCACGGTTTACCGGATCGAGGACGATGACAGCGTGATCGGCCATGCGCAGTGCGGAAGCGGCATCGATCCAGTAGCCGTTCCAGCCGCTGTTACGCAGCTCTTCAAAAACAGACTTGGTGTAATCCCCACCCTGACAGGTGACGATGGCATCCATTTTTTTCAGTTCAGCGATATCGCTGGCGTCTTTCAGCAGCGGAATATCCTTACCGATATCCGGACCCTGCTGCCCCGCCTGGGAGGTGGTGAAAAAGACCGGCTCTTCGATCAAGTCGAAATCTTTCTCTTCTCGCATACGGTCCATGAGAACTGAACCGACCATACCGCGCCAACCGACAAAACCTACGCGTTTCATTGCCTTCTTCTACCTTAAAAAATGTTAACTGGTGATCTCCGGAGATCCGGGGGAAGCACCACAGAATTTTTCATTCTATCTCTGCTGTCCCCGAGTCTCTACGGTTTTTTGGCAACTACTGATTTCTAAGCGCTTCCACCACGGCATCGCCCATCTCTTCAGTACCTACTTTACGAGTGCCATCGGAGTGGATATCCGGGGTACGCAGACCGGCATCCAGGGTGGTGTCCACGGCTTTCTCGATACGCTCAGCCATCTCAGGCTCATCCAGTGAGTAGCGCAGCATCATTGATACGGAGAGGATGGTAGCCAGCGGATTGGCCACACCCTGTCCCGCGATATCAGGTGCTGAACCGTGGATAGGCTCATACATACCACGACCGTGCTCATCCAGGGATGCGGAGGGCAGCATACCGATGGAGCCGGTCAGCATTGCAGCACAGTCTGAGAGAATGTCACCGAACATATTGGTGGTGACCATTACATCGAACTGCTTGGGTGCACGCACCAGCTGCATGGAGGCGTTGTCGACGTACATGTGTGAGAGTTCAACCTCTGGATACTCCGCACCAACCCGGTTGGCCACATCACGCCAGAGCTCGGTTACCTCAAGCACGTTTGCCTTGTCCACAGAGCAGACCCGCTTGCCCCGTTTCATGGCGATATCCATGGCCACACGCACAATGCGGTCCACCTCTGACTCACGGTAGACCAGGGTGTTGTAGCCCTGCTTCTCGCCGTTCTCCAGTTCACGCACACCGCGGGGCTCACCAAAATAGATACCACCGGTCAGCTCCCGGACAATCATCATATCCAGACCGGAAACAACATCGGCTTTCAGAGTGGAAGCATCGGCAAGCTGAGGATAGAGGATAGCCGGGCGCAGATTGGCGAACAGACCCAGCTCCTTGCGCAGACCGAGCAGGCCGCGCTCCGGGCGTACCGAGTAGTCCAGAGACTCCCACTGGGTACCACCTACAGCGCCAAGCAGAATCGCATCGGACTCTTTGGCCAGGTCAAGGGTAGCCTCGGGCAGCGGTGTGCCTGCGGCATCGTAGGCCGTGCCACCGATCAGGGCTTCATCCATATCGATATCCAGCCCGTAGTCATCACGTAGACAGGCCAGCACCTTGACTGCCTCAGCCACGATCTCCTGACCGATTCCATCACCGGGTAAAACCAGAATATTCTTGCTCATTGCTAATATGCCTTATATAAATTTGTCAGGGCGCCGAAATCACAGAGGTCTGCCTCTACCCTCTCGGCCCTCCTCTCGATTATCAGTTATTGAAAACCCAGGGTGCATGTTCACGACGCTTCTCTTCAAATGCCTTGATCTCGTCGCTGTGCCTCAGGGTGAGACCGATATCATCAAGTCCTTCCAACAGACAGTGCTTGCGGAACTCATCCACATCAAAAGAGATCACTTCACCATCAACCAGACTCAACTGCTGGTTGTTCAGGTCAACCGTAATCTCCAGCGGCCGCTCACCCATCGCTTTTTCGAACAGGCTGTCGACTACGGCAGTATCGAGTTTGATCGGCAGGATACCGTTTTTGAAACAGTTGTTGAAAAAGATATCCGCAAAACTGGGAGCCACAATCAACTTGAAACCGTAATCCTCTAGTGCCCAGGGTGCATGCTCTCTCGAAGAGCCGCAGCCGAAATTATCCCTGGCCAACAGGATGTTCGAACCCTGGTAGCGGGAATCATTGAGCACGAAGGATTCATTGCGCGGACGATCCGTGCAATCCATATCCGGTTCGCCATGGTCCATGTAGCGCCACTCATCGAACAGGTAGGGCCCGAATCCGGTGCGCTTGATCGACTTGAGAAACTGCTTTGGAATGATCGCATCGGTATCCACGTTCGCACGATCCAGGGGCGTGGCGACGCCGGTAAAACTTTTGAATTTTTCCATCAGAGTTCCCTCACATCTACAAACCGGCCGGTCACCGCTGCTGCTGCTGCCATTGCCGGGCTTACCAGGTGGGTTCTGCCACCCTGCCCCTGGCGTCCCTCAAAATTACGGTTCGAGGTAGAGGCACAACGGTCCCCCGGATTTAAACGATCGGCATTCATGGCCAGGCACATTGAACAGCCCGGTTCGCGCCATTCGAAACCGGCCTCTGTAAAAATCCTGTCCAAGCCCTCTTCCTCTGCCTGCTGTTTGACCAGCCCGGAACCAGGTACAACCAAAGCCTGGCTGATGCTGTCTGCCACCTTGCGTCCCCTGGCCACCTCGGCTGCGGCACGAAGATCTTCGATCCGGCCATTGGTGCAGGAGCCGATAAATACGTGGTCGGGCCTGATCTGATCTATCGGGGTGCCCGCATCGAGGCCCATGTAATCGAGGGCACGTCGCATGCCGTCGGCTTTTACTGCATCAGACTCTTCAGCAGGATCGGGCACCACGGCGTCCACCGGCAACACCATCTCCGGAGAGGTACCCCAGGTCACCTGGGGCTTGATGCCGGCAGCGTCAATTTCGATCACCTTGTCGAACACAGCCCCTTCATCGCTACGGAGTTCTCGCCAGGCGGCCTCGGCCTTGTCCCAGTCATCCCCCTTAGGCGCATAGGGACGTCCCTTTACATACTCGAGGGTTGTCTCATCCACGGCAACCAGGCCGGCACGGGCACCGCCCTCAATCGCCATGTTGCACACGCTCAGGCGCCCCTCCATGCTGAGGTCCCTGATTGCCTGGCCGGCAAATTCGATCACATAGCCTGTACCACCGGCGGTACCGATCTCACCGATCACAGCCAGTACAATATCCTTTCCGGTAACGCCCGGGCCGACCTGCCCCTTCACATCGACCAGCATATTCCTGGATTTCTTCTGGATCAGGCACTGGGTGGCGAGCACATGCTCAACCTCCGAGGTACCTATACCAAAAGCCAGGGCGCCGAAGGCTCCATGAGTCGCGGTGTGAGAGTCTCCACAGACAGCGGTCATACCCGGCATGATCAGGCCCTGTTCAGCACCCATCACATGCACTACGCCCTGGCGAACATCATTCATGCCGAACTCGGTAATACCGAACTCTTCACAATTGCGATCCAGGGTCTCCACCTGGAGTCGTGCGATAGGGTCATCAATGCCATCCGCACGACCTTTGGTCGGGACGTTGTGATCCGGGGTGGCAATGGTGGCACCAACACGCCAGGGCTTGCGGCCCGCGATTCTCAGGCCTTCAAAGGCCTGGGGTGAAGTCACCTCGTGGACCAACTGCCGGTCTATATAAAGAAGTGCCGTACCATCTTCATCGGTACGCACCACGTGATCTTCCCAAATCTTGTCGTAAAGTGTTTTCGCGCTCATGGTTCTTTCACACCTGATTTATGGAACTGAAATCATAGATCGTCACATCCAATAAAACAAATTCATCTTTTTCATGTTTATCATTCCATATTGGAATACAATAGGGTAAATACCCAATCCAGAGAGAGTGATGGATTTCAACACGCTGAATGCCTTTCTTGCGGTGGCAGAAACGGAGTCCTTCTCTGCCGCCGCTTCCCGCCTGCACTTGACGCAACCCGCCATCAGCAAGCGTATCGCCACCCTTGAGGATGAGTTGGGTAACCGTCTGTTTGACCGCATTGGGCGCAAGATCAGTCTGACCGAGGCGGGTCGTCTGCTCCTGCCCAGGGCGAGGAGACTTCACTTGGAGCTGGCGGATATTCGCAGGGATATAGCGAACATCTCGGGCGAGGTGAACGGCAAACTCACCATGGGCACCAGCCACCATATCGGTCTGCGCCGTCTTCCCCCGGTTCTGAAAAAATTCAGTAAAAGTTACCCAGAGGTCTTACTGGACATTCATTTCATGGACTCTGAAACCGCCTGTGCTGCAGTCGAACACGGTGATCTGGAACTGGCGATCGTCACCCTGCCTACCTCGCCTCCCCCCAACCTGGATGCAGAGGTTATCTGGCACGATCCGCTCCACTTTGTCGTGGGAAAAGAACACCCCCTGGCAAAGCAGAAATCGGTTGAACTGGCGGAACTGTTTGAATACCCCGCTGTACTGACAACCGAAGGAACCTATACCCGGGAGGTATTGGAGAAAGCGCTGAAGCCATTTGACCTGACCCCGAAGATCGGCATGGCGACAAACTACCTGGAGACACTGAAAATGATGGTGACAATCGGATTGGGCTGGAGCCTGTTGCCTGAAACAATGCTGCAGGGGAAAGACCTGACTCCACTTCCATTTGAGAAGCCTCTTCTCTCCCGCCGGCTTGGCATTGTCACTCACCGAAACAGAACCCTGTCCAATGCTGCCCGGATGATGAAGCAACTCTGCACAGAGTTTGGAGAAAAGCGTTAGATCGTCTGTTTTAGAACTTCACACCCCTATCCGGCCTGATGCTTTTCGGTATTTTCCAATACCCCTTGCCATCACGACAGGCGAGTCCGGCCCCCTTGCGCCCCTTACCTTTCATGACGATATCAACACGATAGTTTCGGCAATATATGCCGTTGGCAGTCTTCATGGTGCGCACCGGGGTAATGGTTACTTTCGTGCCTGCCGCCTTGTCACTCCAACTCTGGGCACGCCCGGCCAGGTTCTTCTCCAGGGCCATGCGCAGGTTTTTCCAGTAACCTTGCTGCCATTCGCGATCCATTCCATTGACGAAGGGCTGATAGGCTGTCATTTCCAGTGAAGAGATTCTTTTTCCCGCGTAATCGTCCCAACGACTCACAAAGTGGCCTATCTCCGGTGCATAGTGCCACACCCGGCGCTGGTACATTCGTCCCTTAAGGCTATAGCGTTTACAGGTGATTCGATATGTGTCGAATGTACCGGCAAATACAGAAAGTGTTTCAGCACCATCCACTTCACAATCCCAGACCCGGTCATAGAAGGATTGAGAGCCGGTAGCTTTATCCAGATAGCTGACCTGCACACGATATCGGGCTTCATTACCTCTCTTCAGCGGCCACAACAGTTCAGGATCAAGATCCATGAGGTGTTTGGATAGTCTTGTCTCGCTCTCCCACTCCCTATCCGGGATCAGGAAGTTACTTGACCGGGTATAGGTGCGGTTTCCGGTGCGTCTCCATACAACATCGTCACCTTTCTCGGCAATCACCCACTCTCTTCGGCCATTGGAAAAATAGACTTTGTCGCCAACGCCATGCTCCGGGATTTGGGCCGGTTGCATACCAGTCAGGGCAGTTCCACTGGGAGGGAAAAAATCCCTGGTAGTGACACATCCTGACAATAAAAGTAAAGCAGCAAGAACAGGTGACGATTTCAAAAATGCACTCATCCATTGAACTCCATATTTCCAGGGTATTTTTAACCTTTATTTTCCCGGATCAAGGGTCTGATTCTCTCATAGGAAAATGCAGATACAAGATAAATTTTTATGATTTAGAGAAAACGATATGTACAATTTGAACTTCATCAAATTCTCAGTGACACGGAACTCTCAAGCATAGCATTCATGGGTTCAGTGTAGCGGTTATCCATACCGATACAGAGCATCTCATGACTTGTAAAAGGAGATAGAAACGCAAAGGCCAGGTAACGTATAAACGTCACCTGGCCTTTGTGATGATGGGTTGCCGGTCTCTAAGAACCGCAATGATTCAACGCTGCCCCATGCAATGAAAGATTAAAAGTAGCTTTGGTCGTTCTCTGAAAAAAGTGCTTCCATCTCCCACTGCTCCTTACCGGTCCGGCAGGAGACTCCACGCCGTTCTTCCTGCACACCGTCAATCAGACGGATCTCGCGGAACTCACGACAATATCGATCATCCTTGGAACGCATGGTGCGAACCGGAATGATCTCAGTACCGAAAGTGTTGGTCTCATTCTCCCAGGAGACTGTTTGCCCACTTGGCGTATGTTCAAGTGCCTTGTTCCAGGCCGCCTGCATATTTTCCAGGGAGTTGCTGCGTTCAAAATGTGATGCCAGCTGCTGCCGCTCCACTCTCGCTTCACCGGTAAGAAAACCAGCACCAAAACCCACGCTCAGAATAACAAAGCTGGCTGCAACGGCAATCAGGCCCTGTGTCCAGCCCTGTTTACGGTGGGCATGAATATTATGAACATTGGATGGACTCTCCTGCTGATCCAGCCTGGATAATTCCGGTCCGAGTGGTTGATGCCGTACGTTGGCATATGCCCCCTGCAGAAGACTGTTGAGACGCTGCCTGTTCTTGACATGGGTTTTGAGAGCAGGGTCACTCTCCATATCAGCTTCAATAAGCAGTGCCGTTTGTGCATCGAGTTCGCCATCAACATAGGCATTGATAACCTGCTCGTCCCACACTCTTTTTTTCTGATCAACCATCAACAACCTCCCGAGTACCGGAATCACTTCTCCCTGAACTCATAATTTCAAGCATCTGTCCCCTTGCCCTTGCAAGGCGACTGGTAACTGTACCAATAGGTAAATCCAGAATCTCTGCCGTCTCCTTATAGGAGAAACCCTCAACGGTTACCAGCAACAGAGGTGCCTTCTGCTCTTCTGACAGGAGACCTATCGCTTTTTCAACCTCTTCGAGGGTAACGAGATTCTCAAAAGCCTTCTCGCCATCCAATGATCCGGGTGAAAGATACTGCTCATTAGCCGAATGACGATCCACTACCTGCTGGTGTCTCAACTGGTCAACGTGGAGATTTCTGATTGCACGAAACATCCACCGGTCAAGATAATTCGCCTCTTCCCACTTCCCGGGATTCCTCAAGGCACGTTCACAGGCCTCTTGAACCAGATCATCAGCACTCTCCATTGCTCCAGTAAGGCCATACGCAAAACGGCGCAGCCGGGGCAGCAGTGCTGACAAGTCGTTATGACATTCGGTACTCAATACACTTCTTCCAATAAAAATATGTGACTCACTACATATTAACGTTCAACAGAGGGGATTTATTCCATGAAATGAATCGATAGTTCAGGTCTAATAAGGGGAATTATCATTTTACGGGTGTAACCTTCGATTAAAAGTACATTTTTTTGATATTTTTTGGAATAATTTTCCGGTCATAGCCGTTTAACCAGTACACATAGCAAAAAATAACGTATTTTCAAGGAGCCAGTTGCATGAACAACAGTCACGCTATGAATCAGAATCCTCAACACCAGGAGAGTGATACTGACAGGAAGTCACAATCTGTCTGGCGTCGACGTTTTCTAGTCTACATCACAGCCGTACTGCTGGTAGTTAGTGTGCTGGTACCGCTGAAAGTGGATTGGAACAACTTCGCCCTGGTGCAGAACATGGCACATGCCGATAGTGATGGCGGTGACGGTGATAGTGGCGGTGACGGTGATAGTGGCGACAGCGACGATGGCGACAGCGACGATGGCGACGACGATGGCGACAGCGACGATGGCGACGACGATGGCGACGACGATGGCGATGACGATGGCGATGACGACCACGACGACGACCACGATGACGACCACGATGACGACCACGATGACGACCACAACGACGATCACGACGACGATTCCAATGACCATCACTCCGATGACGACCACGACGAAGACAGCGGTGACGATTACGGCGATGATGACCACGAAAGCGATGACGCTGATGACGACTCCAGCGACGACTCCAGCGACGACTCTGGCGACGATTCCGGTAGCGGCGACTCAACACCAGGTCTGGAAGGAATGGTAGAGGTATCTGAAGACGGTGTAGTTGGCAACTGGAATTAAACTACAAACTGAACAGTAACTTCCATTCAGATTAAAAAGGCGATGAACCCCGGTTCATCGCCTTTTTTAATGGCTCTTTTCCAGTTAAGTTTGAAAGCCAGCGTAGTTTTATCTGCAACCCTTGCAGGACAGGCTTCTACCCACAGGGCACAAGAACCCGACATGTCGGCCTGAAGGCCGACCTACAGAAAATCAATAACATACTTCAGCTTTCAAACTTAACTGGAACAGAGCCTTTTTAATCGCCAATGAATGTCCTGGCAGGCCATGGGGAGAATTCGCCAATTTCCCGCATGGTCTACTAGTCGAGTTCGTTGACCACCCACTTCCAGGCGATAACAAAAGCCAGCAAGGAGACACCGGCAGCAATACCATAGGTCAGTGTTGGCCCCATGCTGGACCAGAGAAAGCCGCTATAGAGGCTGCCTACCGCACCACCGAAACCAAAGCTCAAGCTGCTGTAGAGCGCCTGCCCCCTGCCCTGATGCCTACCCGTAAAATAGTGGTGAACCAGGTGTATTGCAGCCGCATGAAAAGTACCGAAGGTTGCCGCATGCAAAGTCTGGGCAAAAAGCAGTATAACGAGGCTCTCAGGGAAGTGACCTATCAGCAACCAACGCAGGGCTGCCAGAAAGAGGCTGGCCATCAGAACAATACGCGCACCGAACTGCATCAGCAGGCGGTGCATGAAGAGAAACACGACCACCTCAGCAATGACACCCAGGGCCCAGAGTTGCCCAATCAGGGTTTTTGAATACCCTACCTCCTCCATGTAGATGGAGTAGAATGCGTAATACGCACCATGTCCCGCCTGCAGCAGAAAACAGACCACGAAGAATGCGATAACCGCAGGCTGCCTCAATATATTCATAAGCGGCGGCTGTTGGGCAGGATGAGGGGTTGGATCAGGGTCCCTGATCAAAAGGCTTGAAAGCCAGATCGAGAGATAGATGGCGAACAGAACCGGCAGGATGATCGCGGGGCCCTTTTCGTCAACCACCACGCCCAGAAATACCACCGCCAGAATAAACCCGATAGAGCCCCAGACCCGTATACGTGCATACAGTGGCGCTTTATCTGCAAGATAAACCAGGGTTACCGCTTCAAACTGGGGCAGTACAGCGTTCCAGAAAAAGCTGAACATCACCATAACCAGGGCAAGCTTCCAGAATCCGGTAACCCAGAATACGGCCACGAAAACCAACGCGGTCAGCAGGGATCCCAACCTGACAATGGCCATGCGATGGCCCAGGTGATCCCCAAGCCAGCCCCAGACATAAGGGGCCACAAATTTGGTGGCCATGGGAATGGCCATCAACTGACCGATCTCTACTGCTGAAAAACCCAACCCCTTGAGGTAAAGGCTCCAATAGGGCACCAGCACACCAAGCGCAGCGAAGTAAGTGAAGTAGAATCCTGATAGACGCCAATAAGGCATAGCAGCCGTCAACGTAAACCCTGATTAACAGCAGCAAGCCGATTATTCACGCGCAACATGCTTCGAGTCAGTCTGGAGATCCGGGAATGGCAGGTGTATCCGACTGCACATCCATGTTTTGAGCCCGGTGACGCAGCATCTGGTCCATGAGCACCAGGGCGAGCATCGCCTCTGCGATAGGTGTGGCACGTATACCGACACAGGGATCGTGACGCCCCTCGGTCACCACTTCCACAGGCTCACCCTGTAGATTGACACTGCGACCCGGGATACGCATGCTGGACGTAGGTTTAAGCGCAATGCTGACCAGAATATCCTGTCCGCTGCTGATACCACCCAGCACGCCCCCTGCATGGTTGCTCAGAAACCCCTCGGGGGTGATTTCGTCACGATGCTCGGTTCCCTTCTGGGCAACGGAGTCAAAACCCGCGCCGATCTCAACCCCTTTGACCGCATTGATGCTCACCATGGCATGGGCTATATCCGCGTCGAGCCGGTCGAAGATCGGCTCACCCCAGCCCGCGGGTACTCCACTGGCCACAACATTGATTTTGGCGCCTACGGAGTTGCCCTCTTTCCGCAGGGCATCCATGTAGGCTTCCATCTCCGGCACCTTGGCTGCGTCGGGAGAGAAGAAAGGGTTGGTTTCAACCTGTTCCCAGTCGAGTTTTTCGACTTTTATAGGACCAAGCTGGGAAAGGTAGCCGCGGATCTCGATGCCGTAATGCTGTTGCAGGTATTTCTTGGCAATGGCGCCGGCAGCCACCCGCATGGCGGTCTCCCTGGCAGATGAACGCCCTCCGCCACGATAGTCCCTCAATCCATATTTCCGGATGTAGGTGTAATCCGCATGGCCGGGACGAAAGCGATCCATGATCTTTGAGTAATCCTTGGAACGCTGGTCGGTATTGTGGATGATCAGGGCGATAGGAGTCCCCGTGGTCAGCCCTTCGAATACGCCGGAGAGAATCTCCACCTGGTCGGCTTCGCGACGCTGGGTAGTATGTCGTGATGTCCCCGGTTTGCGCCGGTCAAGGTCACGCTGGAGATCCTCCGCGGTAAGTTCAAGCCCCGGGGGACAGCCGTCGACAATGCAACCTATGGCAGGGCCGTGGCTCTCGCCAAATGAGGTTACGGTGAAGAGTTTTCCAAAGCTATTTCCTGACATGGGCCTATTGTATCGACTTACCCGCTTTCGCGCAGTGTGTGTTTATCCAGGAACAATCAAAACGGGGCCTGAGGGCCCCGTTCTGCAGAGTCACCATCCCGAGCTTACTTCAACCAGCTGTTGACGTCTGCCAGATCCTTTTCTGCAAGGGTACCGGCAGCCTGTTTCAACTGAAGTCCGCTGAGGATATAGTTATAACGGACAGATGAATAGTTGCTGCGAGCACGGAACAGGTCCCGTTGTGCATTGAGCACGTCAACCATGGTTCGCGTACCCACCTCAAAACCTGCCTCGGTGGCTTCCAGGGCACTCTGGGCAGAGACGGTACTGGCCTTGAGGGCCTCAACAGTGCTGATACCCGCCAATACACCACGGTAAGCGTCTCTCACCTGGCGATTGACCGACCGGCGCTGCTTGTCAAGGTTTTGCTGGGCGGCCTCCAGGTCAAATACGGCCTGGCGTGTCTTTGAGCTGACACTGCCTCCGGAATAGAGAGGTACATTGAGCTGCAGACCCAGACTGGTGGTGTCTGCATCGGTGCCGCTGGAGCTGCTGCTGCGGTCCAGACTGTGGGACCCCACAAGATCGAGGGTCGGGTAGTGTCCCGAGCGCTGCACATCGATATTCTGCCGTGCAATTTCGGTGCTGTAGCGGGCCGATTGTACCCCCAGGTTCTGTTGCTGAGCCGTCTCAGCCCACTGATCAATAGCCTTGGGTTCAGGCGGATTCAATGGAAGTTCATCCACTACGGGTGCCAGTTCGCTAACCGGGGTCTTGATGATCTCATGCAAGGCTTCCCAGCCGTTGTCCAGTTTGTTTTCCGCATTGATCAGGTCGGCCCGTGACTGATCGAATGCCGCCTGTGCTTCATGTACTGCGGTAATGGCGATCAAACCCACTTCAAAACGCTGCTTCGCCTGATCCAGCTGACGTGCAATGGCCGCATTCTCTGACTGGGCAAACTCAAGACTCTCCTGGGCAGACAGCACATCGAAGTAGGCCTCTGCAACGCGGACAATCAGGCCCTGCTCTTCCACGGCAAAGCCCGTCTCGGCCTGGGCGATCTGTTTGTCCGCCTGTTCCAGCTGAATCCAGTAGTCACGGTGATAGATGGGCTGGGAGAGCTTCAACTGAAGCTGGGAAGTACCGTAAGTGCTTTTGCTTGCACCCGAGGGGGAACTCTCCACGTCCCTCCGGGTCCTGTTTGCATTGCCCGTGAGAGAAATGTTGGGCAGCAGGGCTGCTTTGGCCTGGGGTCTTGCCTCCAGTGCAGAATCCCTCTCGGCCCTGGCAGCCATAAGTTGAGGGTCGTTCTCTTTGGCCAGTGCATAAACCTGACTCAGGTCCTCTCCAAACACAGGAGAGGCAACTATCAGGGAAACCAGCAGTGGCAGTAGCTTCTTCTTCATCTTTTTCCAATATCCGTGTAGGTCAAAATGACACATGGGGCTAAGTATATCCGCCTTGGCGTAACACCGGTAGTTCAGCTGCCCTTTTCAGGCATAGCAGCCTTAGCATCTGTTTTCACAGCCTTTTCAGGCATCGGCGGAACCAGGAGCTGAGGATCGATGCGGTGTTTGTGATAGTTCATGCGCCAGTCCAGGTGGGCTCCTGTAACCCGTCCCGTCTTTCCAACCTCGGCAATGACATCACCCTGCTTCACCCGCTCTCCTTCCTTGACAAGTATTTTGTTCAGATGAAGGAAAGATGATGAAAGTCTGTGACCGTGATCGACGATCATCGTTCCGCCGGAAAAAAACATATCCGGGTGTATAAAGGTCACTACCCCATCGGCCGGGGCCTTCACGGGAGTACCTACCGGCATGGCGATATCCACCCCGAAATGGGGACGACGCGGCTTGCCGTTGAGGATGCGCTGACTGCCGTAAACCCCTGAAATAGGGCCTTCCACAGGCCAGATCCAACCACTAAGGAAATCTGCTCTTCTATCATCCCTACGCCGGGCCTTGCCGATCATGGCGGACTCTTTGCGTATACGTTCAAGGTCCTTCTTGTTGGGTACCACTTTGCGTTTGGGCAGACCATCAATACGCTGTATCCGGTATTCACGCTTGGCAACATCGATCACCTGCTCCAGCACACTGCCGTCTGGCGAGGTGACCTTGAAACGGCTGCTCTTGCCGTGATCGCGGCCAAATGCAATCAGAAAAACCCCTTCAGCGGACACCCGTACCTTGGTGCCATCCACAGACACTGTGGAACCAGGCTCGACGCGCCCTTCCATCAACCCGCCCTGAACGGCATTCCCTTTCAGGCTCACCCCCGCCAGGACAGGAAATGCAATGAAGATTCCCGCTAACAGGGCAAAACAGTTATTTCTCAGGTTCATAATTTGCTTCGTAATTTATAAATCGGCATAACCTGGCAAGTATCTCACCGCTCGACATGAAATGGTATGCAGATGAGGCAGAGCGATACTCAATGGCCAACGAACGTGAAATAATGATGTAACGCAGATATGACTGCGCCAACGCCAGAACATTCCCGGAATTTTGAATATTGTGACCGCCCAGACAGACACCCCTGTAGACCACCAGCCGAGCGGAATCCGTAGCAGAATTTATAGCTGGCGTGAGGTGGTTGCCATGGTCCTTGAGCACTCCAGGGAGCTGACCAAGGCCAATCTTATTGCTATTCTGGGCACCATTGTCGCAGTACCCATCCCCCTGCTCATCCCCCTGCTGGTGGACGAGGTGCTTTTGGAACAGCCGGGGTTTGCCGTAAACACCATCAACGGCCTGTTCCCACAGAGCTGGCACCACCCGGTGCTCTATATCCTGACCATTCTGTTTCTGACCCTGCTTATGCGCCTGCTCGCACTGGTGTTTGCGGTCTGGCAGACCCGTCAATTCACCATCATCTCCAAGGATGTAACCTACCGCATAAGGCGCAGCCTGCTGCAACGGCTTGAGCGGGTATCCATGTCGGAATACGAAACCCTGGGCAGCGGCACGGTCGCCTCACACCTGGTGACCGACCTCGACTCGGTGGACAACTTTCTCGGCGTGGTCACCAGTAAATTCCTTGTGGCCGTACTGAGCATCGCCGGCACCGCAGTGGTGTTGCTCTGGATGCACTGGCAACTGGCCCTGTTCATCCTCTTTCTGAACCCGGTGGTGATCTATGTCACGACTGTCTTCGGGCGCAAGGTAAAAGCGCTGAAGAAACGTGAAAACAGTGCCTATCAACTGTTCCAGGAGTCTCTGTCAGAGACCCTGGACGCCATTCAGCAGATCCGGGCCAGTAATCGTGAGCAGCACTACATCAGTCGCATCATCGGCAAGGCTGACAATATCAGACACCACTCAGTGGCCTTTACCTGGAAGAGTGATGCAGCACAGCGGCTATCCTTTGCAGTCTTTCTGTTTGGCTTTGATATATTCCGGGCAGTCAGCATGCTTATGGTGCTCTACTCAGATCTCACCATCGGACAGATGCTGGCTGTCTTCGCCTATCTCTGGTTCATGATGGGGCCGGTACAGGAGGTACTTGCCGTGCAGTACGCATACAACGGTGCCCGTGCTGCCCTGGATCGTATCAACAGCCTGATGACCATTGATCTGGAACCGGACTACCCACACCACGCAAACCCCTTCTCAGGTAAAACCACCACGACGCTGCACCTGGAGAGAATACGCTTTCGCTATGGCGATGGCCCCCTGGTATTGAACGATGTCTCCCTCAATGCCAGGGCAGGTGAAAAAATCGCCCTTGTCGGAGCCAGCGGCGGGGGTAAGACCACCCTGGTGCAGGTCATACTCGGGCTATACACCCCGGAATCGGGCCAGATTCGTTTTGACGATGTACCCGTCAACGAGATAGGAATGGATGTGGTCAGGGACAATGTTGCCACGGTGCTGCAGCACCCGGCCCTGTTCAACGATACGGTAAGGGTCAACCTCACCCTTGGTCGCGAAATTGATGACACCAAGCTCTGGGAGGCATTGAAAGTAGCCCAGCTGGACGAGATCATCCGGGAGCTGGACCATGGATTGAACACCCTGATCGGCCGCGGTGGCATACGACTGTCAGGTGGACAACGTCAACGCCTGGCAGTGGCCCGCATGGTACTTACCGACCCCAGGGTGGTTATCCTGGACGAAGCCACTTCAGCCCTGGATACGACCACGGAACACAGGTTGCACGAGGCTCTTCAAAGGTTTCTCCAGGGACGCACCACCCTTATCATTGCCCATCGTCTGAGTGCGGTAAAACAGGCTGACAGGGCGTTGGTATTCGAGGACGGGCGTATCGTCGAGGAGGGTTCCCACGACGAGCTGATCGAAAATGCCGGGCTCTATGCCTCACTCTACGGAAAACAGCGACAGTAAGCGCCCAGGAGGGATTCCCTATCAACGCTTCAGATTTTTCCTACAAGAGTTGAAGCCACTCCTTATAACCACTTTTCAGATCAAGACCCATAATTATTACAAGAGATAAGGAGATCGCCTCAGGGAGCAACAGCCAGAGGGAACCTGGCAGGGAAGAAGCCCCATATCAGGATGATGCAAGAAACCGGCCCAGGGATGTGCCGGTTTTTCTTTGCCTGGGGGATCTGCCGGCAGACCTGAAGTTTTATCCTTCAGACACTGATAAATCATGCTGCCTTCCAGGACGATCTGTTTCCAGCTCGAAATCCAATATCTACCGTAACAGCCCCGCACACAGCGTGAACTTTTGACTGCCTGACCGAAGCCCTGAATTTCAGGGATTTTTAATCGCATTTCAGAGTGTGATCTCTTTCACGTTTATCACCATTTCCAATGAAATTTTCATTGGATAAAAGACAAAAAATGACCCCCTTCACATTGGCCGGAAACAGGCAGTGCTAATCTCCACTCACGATTTATGCCCCTTCACTGCCGTAGCAGCCAGGGTCGTTAAACAGGAAACACCTTAGGATTAACAACCGTTAATTAACAATGGGTTACGAGTTTTTCAGTGTGCCACCGCAAACTGAAAAACTCTTCCAGCATTTCCGGCTTTAAATTGAAACCTGCTGAACTGGGATGGTTATTTCCATATGTATTACCGGGTTTCCCTGTAGTGAAAATGAGGGTCTCTTTTTATCCGAGTGGGATGGAAGGTTTTTCGATCTCAACCGTTAACCATGTATACGAACCACAAATTTATCGGAGAATACCCATGAAAAAGGTAACTGTTTCAATCAGCGCTGTAGCATTCATGTTTGCAACTTCTGCTTTTGCATCTGAAAGCGGTGCAAGCAAGAGTCACTTCATGGCCAAACATGACAATGTGCAGACGATGATTCTCTACTCCCACTATTCCGGCATGAACAACGGTGTACCCCAACTGCTGGCAAAGATGGCCAAGCGATCCTATCAGGCCGGACTCATCGACGATGCGCACATGCATATCGACAATGCCCGCGACATAGCGGAACACAACATGGGAAGCGGTGTTCAGTTTCCCAATACCGCAGCCACTGAATTGCTGGGCAGCAAACTGGCCGGAGACATTTAATTCGTAACTGATCAGTACGCCCTGTACATTCGCCGCTCCGGTGCATCCTTGCATCTGCGGCAGACGGTCGCCAAGGATGGCGGAAGTACAGGAAACACAAGGAGCAGTTTCCTGTCTGTACATCATGTACATTCACCCCTCCAGCGCATTCCCCGGCTCTCGCATCCTACTTCGCTCTACCTCCTGCATCCTTGCAGTCGTACACCCGCGGTATACGACCGCCAGGGATGGCGGAAGTGTGAAAAATGCAGGAGCAATCTTTTACCGACCGCCAGGGATGGCGGAAGTGCAGGAAACACAAGGAGCAGTTTCCTGTCCGTACATCCTGCACATAAAAAAAGAGGCCCGAGGGCCTCTTTTTTCGTTCAGGGTCTGATCAGGATCACTCCTGGTCAACCGCCTTCATGCTGAGACGGATACGGCCCTGCTTGTCGACTTCCAGAACCTTGACCTTGATAACGTCGCCTTCAGCAAGCTTGTCGCTCACCTTCTCCACACGCTCTTCACAGATCTGAGAGATGTGAACCAGGCCGTCACGACCCGGCAGGATGGTGACGAAAGCACCGAAGTCCATCAGGCGTGCAACCTTGCCTTCATAGATGGTGCCGACTTCAACGTCAGCGGTGATCAGTTCGATACGCTTCCTGGCATCTTCGCCAGCCGCCTTATCCACAGAGAAGACCTTGACCATACCATCATCGGTAACGTCGACAGTTGCGCCGGTTTCTTCGGTGATGGTGCGGATGGTGACACCACCCTTACCGATCACGTCGCGGATCTTGTCGGGATCAATCTTGAAGGAGATGATGCGAGGCGCGTGCTCAGACATCTCTTCACGAGGTGCGTTGATCGCCTTGTTCATCTCTTCCAGGATGAACATACGTCCATCTTTGGCCTGGTCGAGGGCGATCTCCATGATCTCCTTGGTGATACCGGTGATCTTGATGTCCATCTGCAGCGCGTTAACACCGTTGATGGTACCGGCCACTTTGAAGTCCATGTCGCCGAGGTGATCTTCATCACCCAGGATGTCGGTCAGTACGGCAAATGCATCGTCTTCCTTGATCAGGCCCATGGCCACACCGGCGATGGGTGACTTGATGGGAACACCTGCATCCATCAGGGAGAGGCTGGTGCCGCAAACGGAAGCCATGGAGCTGGAACCGTTGGACTCAGTGATCTCGGAAACCACACGAATGGAGTATGGAAAGTCGGTGATGGTCGGCATGCATGCGCTTACACCACGCTTGGCCAGACGGCCGTGACCGATCTCACGACGCTTGGGGCTGCCTACACGACCAGTCTCACCTACACAGAAGGGAGGGAAGTTGTAGTGCAGCATGAAGGCCTCTTTGCGTGAGCCTTCCAGTGCGTCGATGATCTGGGAATCACGCTCTGTACCCAGGGTGGTGACGACCAGTGACTGGGTCTCGCCACGGGTGAACAGTGCAGATCCGTGGGTACGGGGCAGAACACCGGTGCGTACGGTAATCGGACGGACAGTCTTGGTGTCGCGACCATCGATACGGGGCTCGCCTGCCAGGATGCGACCGCGAACGGTGCGCTTCTTCAGCTTGTCCAGGGCACCCTTGACTTCAGCTTCGGTGTACTCAGCGTCGTCGCCACTGCAGATTTTCTCAACAGCATCGGCAACCACTGCGTCGACCTTGCCGTAACGCTCCATCTTGTCTGCGGTAGTGTAGGCTTCAGCCATGGCACCGCCGGCAACAGACGTAACAGTCTCAGCCAGCGAGGTGTTCTCTTCGGGTACGGTGTACTCGAATACGGGTTTGTTGACTTCTGCAGCCAGCTCGTTGATAGCCTGGATAACCACCTGCATCTGTTCGTGACCGAACAGTACAGCACCCAGCATCACCTCTTCAGAGAGTTCGTTGGCTTCAGATTCAACCATCAGCACGGCATCTGCTGTACCGGAAACGATCAGGTCGAGGTCGCTCTCTTCGCTCAGGCCAACTGTGGCCTGGTTGAGCAGGTACTCGCCATCCTTGTAACCGACACGGGCTGCGCCGACAGGACCCTGGAACGGCAGACCTGAGATGGCCAGTGCCGCAGAGGTACCGATCAGTGAAGGAATCTCCGGATCAACCTCGGGGTTCAGGGATTTGACGGTACAGATCACCTGGGTTTCGTTCTTGTAGCCCTTGGGAAACAGTGGGCGGATTGGACGATCGATCAGGCGGGAGACCAGGATCTCCTTCTCTGAAGGGCGACCTTCACGGCGGAAGAAACCACCGGGGATCTTACCCGCAGCGTAGGTCTTTTCCTGGTAGTCCACGGTCAGGGGAAAGAAATCACGTCCTTCCATTGGATGCTTGGCGCCAACCACGGTGCACAGCACCACGGTATCTCCCATGTTGATCATGACTGCACCATCGGCCTGACGGGCGATCTCGCCGGTCTCAATGGTTACAGTGTGGTCACCAAACTGAAACTCTTTTTTTATAGCGGTCACAATTGTGTCCTCTTATTTACTGGTTGTGGACCAGGTTAGCGACGCAGGCCAAGACGTTTGATCAGGCTGCGATAGCGTTCGACATCTTTTGATTTCAGGTAGTCCAGCAATTTGCGGCGGGAGTTAACCATGCGCACCAGTCCACGGCGCGAGTGGTGATCATGCTTATGATCTGCAAAGTGCTCGGTCAGTTGATTGATACGGCTGGTCAGCAGTGCAACCTGCACTTCGGGGCTGCCGGTGTCGTTGGCGCCCTGGCCGTACTCTTCTACTACTGCTTTCTTCTGTTCTGCGTTCATTGCCATTGGTTTTTCCTCATGATTTCAGTTAATACAACGCCCGCCTCCGATATGAGTTCAGAGAGGGGCCACACCGCCCCGAAAAGGGGCTGTTTCAGCGATACCTGCGCAGCCGGCAATGCCGCCCAGGATCGGAAAAGTGCAGAGTATGATGGGTTTTTCCAACCCAATCAAATTTTTAGTCTTATCAAGCCGATAATACTGTTTATGGCCACCTTTTGGGCCAAATCAGAGCAGACGCCGCGGCGCAACGCGCCCGTCGTCCAGAATCTCTCCAATACCGATAAATGCCTCTTTCTCGTCGTAGAGCCGCACATGGCCCTCGGTCGGC
Organism: Sedimenticolaceae bacterium; assembly: GCA_965224515.1. Taxonomy (GTDB): domain Bacteria; phylum Pseudomonadota; class Gammaproteobacteria; order Chromatiales; family Chromatiaceae; genus Sedimenticola_A. The sequence goes on along the minus strand of OZ245051.1, from coordinate 2,761,392 downwards.
GCATTGGGTACCAATACTGGCTGGCCCTGGCGCAGGTAGAAGCTGCTGTCGGCATTCAAATGAATTTCAGGCCAGCTGACCAGTGCGGAATCAATCGGCTGCAGCAGGGCATCCAGAGAGGCATTGCCCTCTTCAGCCGCCTGCTCCACCTGCTCCATGGTCACCATGCCATCCTGATCATATGGCCCCACCCCGGTGCGCCTTAGGGCGGCAACGTGGGCTCCGCACCCAAGGGCCTCACCGATATCTTCAGCAAGGGTGCGGATATAGGTTCCCTTGGAGCAACGCACATCCAGCTCAAATTCAGGCAGATCACAGGCGGTGAGGGTTAATTCATAGATGGTGACGCTGCGGGGTTCACGCTCCACTTCCACCCCTTCACGGGCCAGCTTGTAGAGGCGCTCGCCCTTGTGCTTCAGTGCAGAGTACATGGGGGGAATCTGCTGGATCTCGCCTCTGAACTGCTCCAGGACTGCGCTGATATCACTCTCGGAGACGCCCTCAACTGAACGGGTTTGCGTAATCTCACCCTCTGAGTCCCCGGTGGCGGTGGTTTCGCCAAGCTTTACCTTAACGTGGTAGCGCTTCTCGGCATCCAGCAGAAAAGCCGAAACCTTGGTGGCGGCACCAAAACAGAGTGGCAGCAACCCATCGGCCAGTGGATCAAGGCTACCGGTGTGTCCAGCTTTCTTGGCAAAAAAGAGACGTTTCACCCTCTGCAGGGCATCATTTGAGGTCTTGCCGAGGGGTTTATCGAGCAGCAGGATACCCTGCACATCGCGGCCTCTTTGACGGCGTCGGCCCATTCTCTAGCTCACTCCTGATCTTCGGGGTGTTGGGAATCTTCTTCAACGGCCTGTTCGATCAGGGATGACAGCCTCGCCCCTCTCTCGATGGATTCGTCGTAGACAAAGTGCAGTACGGGAATGGTGCGCATGCGCATGCGGTGGCCCAATTCATGACGCAAAAAGGGCGCAGCCTCATTAAGCGCCTTTTCCGTCGCATGCTCATTCAGTTCACCGCCCATGGTGGTGAAATAGATTTTCGCATGTGAAAAGTCGCGTACAACCCGCACCTCCTGGATGGTAATCATCCCGAGGTGCGGATTCTCCAGCGAGGTCCGGATCAACTCACCCAGCTCACGCTGTATCTGGGAACCGACTCGGTCGGTCCGTTTAAACTCACGAGCCATTGATTGTTACCGTCATCACAAAACTTCGCGAGCCACTTCGGTGCGCTCGAAGACTTCGATCTGGTCACCGGCTTTCACGTCGTTGTAGTTCTTCACGCCAATACCGCACTCTGTACCCGATTTCACCTCACTCACATCGTCTTTGTGACGACGCAGGGACTCGAGTTCACCTTCGTAGATGACCACGTTATCCCGCAGTACACGGATCGGATTGCTGCGTTTCACTGATCCTTCCAACACCATGCAACCGGCGATAGCACCAAGCTTGGAGGAGCGGAAGACATCGCGAACCTCGGCCAGGCCGACAAACTCTTCCCGTACTTCAGGAGAGAGCATACCGGAGATAGCCTTCTTAATATCATCGATGATCTCGTAAATAATGCTGTAGTAGCGAATATCCACACCCTGCTCTTCTGCAGCGCGACGAGCCGTGGCATCAGCACGGACGTTGAAGGCGATAATAATGGCATTGGAGGTCATCGCCAGGTTGACATCGGACTCGTTGATGCCACCGGCACCGGCAGCCACGATCTTGACCTTGACCTCGTCGGTTACGATCTTGAGCAGAGACTCCCGAAGAGCCTCCACGCTGCCCTGCACGTCGGCCTTGACGATCAGGTTGACGTAGTTCATCTCGCCTTCAGCCATATGGTTGAAGAACTCATCGAGCTTGGCGGCCTTCTGTGCAGCAAGACGGTTGTCGCGGTTCTTCTCCTGGCGGGACTCGGCCAACTCACGGGCCTTGCGCTCATCTGCAACGACAAGTACATCGTCACCTGCATTGGGCACACCCGACAGACCAAGCACCTCTACCGGAATCGAGGGACCCGCACTGTTGACCTGCTTGCGAGTCTCATCGAGCATCGCACGTACACGGCCAATCTCCTGCCCGCTGACCACCATGTCACCCTTCCTCAGAGTACCGGACTGAACCAGGATTGTGGCCACGGGGCCACGCCCCTTGTCCAGGCTGGATTCAACAACAATACCCCGTGCCGGGGCATCAACCACGGCCGTAAGCTCCAGTACTTCGGACTGCAGCAGGATTGCATCGAGCAGATTATCGATACCCAGGCCAGTTTTAGCGGAAACCTCGACGAACTGTACGTCACCGCCCCAGTCTTCAGGAATAATGTCCTGCTGTGACAGCTCCTGCTTCACCTTGTCGGGCTGGGCTTCAGGCTTGTCCATCTTGTTAACGGCGATAATGATCGGAACCTCGGCCGCCCTGGAGTGCTGTATAGCCTCTATGGTCTGGGGTTTGACGCCATCATCAGCAGCAACAACCAGCACCACGATATCAGTCGCCTTGGCGCCACGGGCACGCATGGCGGAAAACGCGGCATGGCCGGGGGTGTCCAGGAACGAAATCATTCCGTGACCGGTCTCGACGTGGTAGGCACCAATGTGCTGGGTAATACCACCCGCCTCGCCTGCAGCTACACGGGTTTCACGAATGTGATCCAGCAGGGAAGTTTTACCGTGGTCAACGTGACCCATGATGGTAACAACCGGGGCACGGGAAACCTTATCACCCGGTTCATCGTCCAGGGTACTCAGTACCTCGGCCTCGATATCCTCTTCTTTCTGGGCAACCGCTTTGTGGCCCATCTCTTCGATAACCAGTACCGCAGTATCATGATCAAGTGGCTGGTTGATGGTCACCATCATGCCCATTTTCATCAGCTCTTTAATCACCACTGCAGCCTTGACAGACATCCTCTGGGCCAACTCGGCCACCGTGATGCTCTCACCGACTTCAACTTCATGGACAACCGGTGCGGTAGGCTTGACGAAAGCATGCTGTCCATCGCCCTGGGGCTGTACCGCCTGCCTCTGTCTTGAGGCCTTGCCTTTTCCACGGCGTCCACGCTTGGACTCGGAAACGTGAAGCTGACCTTTCTTGGCACCGGGAGAACTCTTAGCCTTATCGCGGGGTCGTTCGTCCTTACGGTGAGCAGCCTTCTTGCCCGCCTTCTCTTCTGCGATAGCCTGTGTCTCTGCCTTCAGCTTGGCCTCGCGTACAGCCTCTTCGGGATTGATCTCTTCAGTCTTCTGCTCTTTTGCCTTGCGCTCATCTTCATCGCGCTTGCGGGCCTCTTCCTCATCACGGCGCTGCTGCTCTTCCTCTTCCTTAAGTTTGCGCGCGGCCTCTTCCTGGCGCTCCTGCTCTTCATTCGCTTTACGCTGGCGCTCTTCCTCTTCCTGGCGCTTGGCATCCTCTTCAGCAGTACGACGCGCCTCTTCAGCCGAGTGACGCGCTTCCGTTTCAGCCTCGATCTGCCGCTTCTGTTCAGCCTGCTCTTCCAGGGCCAGACGCGCAGCTTCAGCATCTGCCGACTGATGTTCGTCTTCTGAAACCTCACTGCGTTTCACGTAGGTGCGTTTTTTACGCACCTCAACGCTGACGGTCTTCCCTGGAGTGCGTGCACCACCAGCACGACCACCTGGTGTGCGCGTGACGGTACCGGGCTGCTTCAGCTCGCTGACAGTCTTGCGCTTGAGGGTGATTTTCTTCGGTGCGCTGTCTTCCGTTACCGCCGACTTGCCATGGCTTTCACGAAGATGGGTCAGCAGTTTGAGCTTCTCCTCATCGTTAACGGCATCGTTTTCTTTATTTTGCTTCAGCCCTGCCTCAGACAGTTGGGCAAGTAGGAGTTCTACAGGAATCCCTACATCCTCGGCGAGCTGTTTAACAGTTACATCACTCATAGTATGGCGCTCCCCAATAGTCCTAGCCCTGTTGCTCGTCTGCAAACCAAGGGGCACGTGCCGTCATGATCAGCTTCGCTGCTTTTTCTTCATCCATCCCGTCGATCTCCATCAGCTCATCCACAGCCTGCTCCGCCAGATCCTCCATGGTCACCACGCCTTTACCGGCCAGTGTAAAGGCCAGTCCGCGCTCCATGCCCTCCATGGTAAGAAGGTCCTCGGCAGGTTCTGCATTTGAGAGTACTTCCTCTTTGGCGATCGCCTGTGTCAGCAGGACCTCCTTGGCACGTGACCTGAGTGCTTCAACGATGTCCTGGTCGAACTCTTCGATCTCAAGCATCTCGGCAATAGGCACATAGGCGATTTCATCCAGGGATGAGAAGCCCTCCTGGACCAGGATCATGGCGACCTCCTCATCCACGTCGAGCTGTCGCATGAAATTCTCTACAAATTCACGGGCTTCGGCTTCGCTCTGTGCTGAAGCGTCCGCCTCGTTCATAACATTGAGTTCCCAGCCTGTCAGTTCGCTGGCGAGACGCACATTCTGACCACCGCGACCAATTGCCTGGGACAGATTCTCTTCACTCACTGCGACGGTCATCGCCTCGGCATCTTCGTCGACCACGATGGAAACGACGTCAGCAGGCGACATGGCATTGATCACGAACTGTGCTGCGTTGTCATTCCAGAGAATGATATCCACGCGTTCACCGTTGAGCTCATTTGACACGGCCTGGACACGTGAACCGCGCATACCAACGCAGGCTCCGACCGGATCGATTCTCTGATCATTGGTCTTGACCGCAATCTTCGCACGCTGGCCAGGGTCACGTGAGGCGCCGATAATTTCGATCATACCTTCGCCAACTTCAGGCACCTCGAGCTTGAACAGCTCAATGAGCAGTTCAGAGCGGGTGCGGCTGACGAACAACTGGGGACCCCGCGGCTCAGGACGTACGTCATAAAGGTAACCGCGAACACGGTCGCCGGTACGTACCGACTCTCTTGGAATCATCTCTTCCCGCAGGATTACCGCCTCGGCGTTACCGCCCAGGTCGAGCAGTATGTTGCCCCGGTCCATACGCTTGACGACACCGGTGATCAGCTCACCCTTGCGATCGATGTAGGCTTCAACAACCTTGGAACGTTCTGCTTCGCGAACTTTCTGAACGATTACCTGCTTGGCAGTCTGGGCAGCAATGCGACCGAATGCGATAGACTCCATGGGCTCTTCTATGAAATCACCAGCCTGGAGATCAGGGTTCTGCTCCCGGGCATCCTCCAGCAGGATCTGCCTCTCTGAGAAGAGACCCTCTTCCTCATCCGGCTCTTCCAACACTTCCCAACGGCGGAAACTGATGTAATCACCGGTTGAGCGATCAATCTCGACACGCACGTCTATTTCGCCACCGTGTTTCTTACGAGTAGCAGAAGCAAGCGCAGCCTCAATGGCTTCGAATATAATGCTCTTTTCCACTTCTTTTTCGTTGGAAACAGCGTCTACGACCAACAGAATCTCTTTAGTCATCAGTCTCTACCCAATTAAAATTCAGGTACCAGCCGGGCCTTCTCGATAAGGTCATACGGCAGTACAAACTCTTCACCATCTACATCGATCAGGACATCGTCATCCTGCAGACCATTGAGTACGCCTTCAAAACGGCGCCGGCCATGCATTTTCTCATGCAGCCTGATCTTTACCCGATTACCTTTAAACTGCTCAAAGTTTTCTTTAAAAAACAGCGGCCTGTCCAGACCGGGAGAGGAAACCTCCAGGGCATATTTCTCGTGTATGGGATCCTCCACATCAAGAACACCGCTGACCTGGTGACTTACGCTGGAGCAATCATCGACGGTGATGCCATTAGCGTGATCGATGTAGATCCGCAAAATGTGCCCTGACCTGCCGTCGCCCATATACTCGACACCCACAAGCTCATAACCCATCGGCTCAATGGTGTCCCGTACAAGTTCTGTCAGGCTTTCAGGTGCTCGTCCCATACTCTTCCGCAAATAAAAAATGGGCCCACGGCCCACTTCGAAATACCCTTGGCAGGAACTGCATGCCCTGAAAAGAGACAATAAAATCCCGCCCAATAAAAAACCCCGAAAACGGGGCTCTTGTCTATCTGCATCTATTTTGCGCCTGAACGCAAATAAAACCGCTGCAGATACCCTTATTAGTAGGCGCGAATTCTACATTTTCCGCCCTGAAAACGCAAGCATGCGCCCAAAACAGAAAAGGCCGTCACAACAGACGGCCTCTCCATCAAATTTGGTAGCGGGGGTAGGATTTGAACCTACGACCTTCGGGTTATGAGCCCGACGAGCTGCCAGACTGCTCCACCCCGCAACCGAACGGCGCGAATAATAACCAAAATCAGGCCTGAAAACAAACCCTGTTTTATAAAAGGTCCGCGGGGAGCACAACAGCTGCTGGTTTAATCTTGCACAAGGAGCTTCGAATACCCGGTGTCAGGCATGCGCAACCAGAATATCCGCCGTGGCACTGCCAAAAATCAGATCCCCCTCTTTCGGACCAAGCGTGAGAAACGGCCTGACATTAACCGGCACATCGAACTCACCGAGTTTTTTACCGGTTTGCGTATCGAGGATATGCAGAACATCATCCATTGCCAGAACATAAAGCTTCTGCTCATCGGAGATTAGCTCAGCCATTATGGGAGCCCAGTTGGTCTTGGCGGAATTACGCACGAAGTCATTGGTTCTGTGACGCCAGACCATGTTACCTGTGGTGACGCTCAGGGCGTAGATCCAGCCGGTCGGTGACCAGAAATAGACCCTGTCTCCGGAGACGTGCTGTGAATTTATGAAATTGCCGGCATTGAATCTCCAAAGCTGACGACCACTGGAGGGATCAAGACCAAACAGTTCGTCGTGATACCCGCCAGCCACGAGAACGCCATTGGAGACCTGCAGCTGTCTCAGGTACTGCCAGTCCTGCTCCCTGTCGACTTTCCACAATAGCTGGCCATCACTGGCACGGATGGCGTAGAGCAGTCCGTCACCGGGACCCAGATAGACAACACCATCCGACACCACCGGGGCATAGGCGATACGGGCCTTGGGATTGATCGGGAAGCTCCATTGAACCTTACCCGTCGCGATGTCCAGTGCGAGCAACCGATTTCCTTCTCCAAGAAAAACCGATTGATCAGAAACGACTGGTACACCGAGTTGAAACTCGGGCTGGTATGACCAGAGCTGTTCGCCATCCCCTGCACGAAAACAGGCCAGATGACTGCGTCCACAGCTGATCAGGGTATCGCCGCTGATCCTCGGGCGGAAAACGGCGGAATCGGGCAACGGCTTATGCCACAACCTTTCCCCCGCCGCGACATCCCACGACTCCAGCGTAGCGTCGCCATTGAGATAGAGCCTCCCCTTCTGCAGGGTAAAAGGGGCCAGAACCTGGTTTCCCGTCGGCCAGCGACCCACAATGCTCAGCCCGCTCCTGCCTGCCCCCTCTGCGAAAGCAAGGGGCGCAGCAGGCAGTAAGAGCAGAGCAGAAAGCAGACGCCTGCGGCTCAGAGAGACCGCATCAGAACTGCAACTCACCATTTATTTACAAGAGGCTCCCTGCTCGATCCAGCGATCAAGCAGCGTCAGGTTGGGGTGGTCACGGCTCTCACCTGGATTGATGCCTGCCGGCATACGATTTTCAACCATGCGCTGGTAGAGTTTGCTCTCCGCGGAGTTGCCCGGGATGACGATCTTTACCGGGGGCAGCCCCTCCTCTGCCTTTGCGATGGCATCGGCGCCAAGCATGATGCCTTTGTAGCTGGTCATATCCAGTTCATGAAAACTGGGCGGCTCCTGGTTCGACATGTGACAGGCGGTACAGGAGACTGGAGAGCCGTAGGCGTTGGGGGCGCTGAACGTCGGCAGCACCTTGGTCTTGAAGAACTCGTCGTTCTTGGCGCCGTCGTCGATCCATTTCTTGATCGCCAGAATGTTGGGCGTGTCTGTCGGGTAGTCGAATGCCACACCAAAGGGCATGCGGTTATTGCGTATGTAGCGGTGAATCGTGCTCTTTTTGGGTTTGCCCGCTTTCACGATCTTGCGTGCAGGCGCTTCGGTAGCGCCCTCAAGAATGCCCTCGCAGGTGGTGAGGTCAAGGCCTCGATAGCTCTTCTTGGGATCCTTGGAGCTATGGCAGATGACGCAGGCAGCACCTTCGCCAAAGGCATTGGGCAGACGCATCAGGGTTGCGATGTAATCATAGCTGATGGAGATGTCCCGCTCGACAACCAGTTTATGGACCGCTGCCTCGTGAGAGGCCATATCCAGTGCCTCGTCCACAACTGCTGCCTGCTGTTCCATTGCCTCTTGCTTTTCATCTTCCCTTCCGTTGGCGAACGCTTGTGATGGCGCCACCATGGCTGCAAGACAGACTGCTATGAGTGTTTTTCTATTAAAGAGATTTTTATTGTAAGCCAGCATAATTCAAACTCCGTTTGCTATTGGCCAGATTCCCCTAGTACTCCGAATTCACGGAACCCCATGCCAGTTATGATTTTTTTTAGGTAAGCGCAGAGGGCATGATTCCGTCATCGCTGATAATTCATCCCTATGAGAGCTGATCTAGCTCCCGGTCCCGGGTAAACAGCGATGAGACTTGTGACTTTTAATTAGTATTATTATGTGACTTATATCACACTTTCTGCATGGGTGAATGTAACACAGAATTTTACAAAATCCGACAAACTTCTTTAAAAACAAATGTTTGGGAATTTTCTTCCCGGATCGAACAGGGATAGGTTAGATGCAGCTGAATCGTTACTGAAACAGGGAGGGACCGGTCAATTACTTGCCATGCAACTCACAGATGAGTGCAATTGATTTCAGCAAGCCATGCAGAGTGGCCTGGATCTTGAGAAGACCCGGAAACCAAAAAGCCGCCATACCTGGCGGCTTTCAAGTGATTTGGTAGCGGGGGCGGGCTACGTACACAATCGAACCCGGCACATCCCTCTGATTCGAGAGGATTAAGCCCACCACATCATACCGGCAAACTGTTGCCCTCTGGGCTAGAGACCTCTCAGTTAGGGCCTGTTAACAGGCCCTAGATAATAAGGCTGGAAAAAAGGTATCTAATGAGCGAATCACGCAATGGTCACGTAAGAAAATTTAAAAACACTGTCTCTTTGTTTCACATAGAGGAATTGCTACCGAAGAATAGCTCAATTGCTTTCGAGTCATTCACTACCTTGTCATCAACTGTACACTGCTCCACCCCTTCCAGAGACGGCAGATCAAACATGGTCTTCCGCAGCAATCCCTCCAAGACCCCCCGAAGCCCCCTGGCACCAATCCCCCGCTCTATGGCCTGCTTTGCTATGGCGCTGAGCGAATCAGGTGTAAATTCAAGTGCTACACCCTCGTATTCGAAGAGCTTCTGATACTGGCGGACCAGGGCATTCTTGGGCTCAGTAAGTATCTTTACCAGGGCATGTTCATCCAGGTCGTGCAGTGCCGTAATGACAGGGAAGCGACCAATGAACTCGGGTATCAGTCCAAACTGGCGCAGGTCATCGGGTTCTACCGACTCGAACAGCCGGAGTTGATCATAGGCCTGTTTGGGTTCCGACAAGTCTACGTGGAACCCGATACCCTGCTGTCCCCCGCCGAAACGCTTCTCCAGACGTTTTTCCAGGCCGGAGAAGGCTCCGCCAGCCACGAAGAGAATATTGCGGGTATCGACCGTCTGCTCCTCAGCCTGCTCTCCCCTGCCCTTGCCTCCCACCTTGACTTTGGCGCCCTCCACCAACTTCAACAGGGCCTGCTGAACACCCTCTCCTGAGACATCCCGGGTACCGTGGGAAGACTCTCCAGCCCTGGCCAGCTTGTCGATCTCGTCGATATAGACGATACCCCACTCGGCCAGCTCCCGATTGCCTTCAGCACTGTCCATAAGGCGGGAAATAATACTCTCCACATCATCACCCACGTAACCGGCCTGGGTAAGGGTAGTGGCATCCGCAATTACAAAGGGTACGCCCACGATGCGCGCCAGGGTACTGGCCAGTAGTGTCTTTCCCGTACCGGAGGGCCCCAGCAGGAGCACGTTGGATTTTTCGATCTCCACCTCCACATCCCCCACATGCATCTTGGGGTGCTGTGTCTCCATACTGAGGCGCTTGTAGTGGTTGTATACCGCCACAGCCAATGTCTCTTTTGCCAGGTCCTGGCCGACGATGTAGCGGTCAAGCTGGGCCTTCAGTTCTGTTGGCTTCAACAGGTTCTGCAGCGGCTTGGCGGCCGCCCGTTTTCGCCCCCAGCTTCCCACCACGCGGGATGCCAGGCGCACGCACTCCTCGCAGATATGCCCCTCTTCTCCCGCTATCAGGGGAAACTCCGGGCCCTGCTCATGACCGCAGAATGAACAATGTGCTTTCTCACCATCATTACTCACAGGCATCCCCTGTTCGAAACCACCTCACTTCGATGAATCCGTGCCTTTTTGCTGTAGGCTGTTCAGCCATGCTTTCTGACAATTGCGTTGCTGCCGCTGCATCAGAACTTCCCGTATACGCGGCTCTGCCTTGGACAGTGGTATCACCTTGCCGGGCTTAATCTTCTCGCACAGGAGGATATGAAAACCCAGTTCCGATTCCACGATGGGGCTGATCCCGCTCTCCGCCATAGCGAACAGCATGGCGTCCAACTCAGGGTAGAGCTGCCCCCTTTTCACCTCGCCGAGCTTGCCCCCATCCATGGCGGTGGGGCACTCGGAATAGCGCTTGGCAAACTCCTGGAATCGGTTCACCCGGCCATTCAGCTTTTCCAGCAACTGCTCCATGCGCGTGCGCGCTGCTGCATAAGTGTTTTCCGGATATTCCGGATTAACCGTTATCAGAATATGGCTGGCGGTTCTCAGCTCCGGGCTCTGAAACCGTTCCCGATGCATCTCGTAGAACAGATTGATGTCTATCTCCTTCACATCTGCACTACCGGCTGCCACCCGCTGCATCACGCTGTCGAACATGAGTTCCCGGTAGAGCGCCTGGCGCAGTCCATCGACGTCCAGGCCGTTCGTCTCCAGGTCGGCAACAAAGTCCTCCTGGTTCTCATAGCGCGAGGCCAGCTCATCTAACGCCTCTTCGAGTTGGCCATCGAATACAACCACCCCGCTGGCCTCATCGGACTCCAGTACCAGTGTCTCCAGCTCATAGCTCTTGAGCGCCTTACGATAGGTGGCCTGGTACTGCTGCTCATCGAGTTGGGCCAGGTTCTTGTCGAAACCGTCCAGGGCACTGCGCAGTAGGTGGTAATTGAACTCCGGGTTCTGTTCGACTCTCTGCTCGGACAAGATCATTGCTCCTCCTCGGCATCCGGATAGGAAAACTCCAGGGAGTGTTCCGGTACCAGTAGTGTTCGCCCCTTGAAACGAACATGGTAGGCAGGGCCACCAGGATGTTCCCTCAGGACCTGCTCAATCTCGCCATCGTCTCCCGGGCTGGCGATCACTTGACCCTCTACTCCAAGAGAGATGGTCGGGGTCACCTTATCCCTGAATTCGAAGCGGTTCGGAATCCAGGTCTCGCTCTCCAGCTGCAGTTCCTGCTCACGACAGCCGACCATGATTCCCTGTTCGAAGAAATCCACCGAGTAGATCAGCTGATCCTGCAGAAAGGTGCCCACGTCACGCACATAGCCGACGCTGCCGCGGCGGATCAAAAGCTTGCCCGCCCGCTCTCCGGGATAGGTGCCGTCGTTGCGCAGGTTGCGCACCACGCGTACCGCCTCGCCATATTCAAATCTTGGGCGCACCGCTCACCACCTGCTTGGTCAGATCCAGCAGCGGTACTTCCACCGCTACGGGCTCGTGCATCCGGAACACCTTGAATACCTTCTCGGTAATGGCATCGGACTGGACAAAATCACTGTAGGCGCTGCTCAATAGAGCCGCGTAGAGCTGGCAACGCTCTTCGTCCCCCTCTGGCATCTCCGCCACCTCATCGAGGTAGTCGTGGAAACGCTGGAGAATATGCAGGCGGTTCACATGTACCACGGAGGGATCGAAGTCGACTCCGAAATACTCCAGGAAATCCTCTGCGCTGCTAAGTTCATCCATATCCAGTTCCAAATCACTCTCACTCATTGCTCTGCTCCTGTGTATTCAATTACTGCCCTCTCCTAGGAGGTCTGTAAGGCCAATGACCGCTGGTCGATAGCCTCGCGGGCCACATTGATCAAAGCTCCCGCACCCAGACGGTCCTTGGTGTCCAGTTCGGCCACCTTGGTCAGGCGCTCAAGGGCCGACTGATAGTTACCCAGGCGCAACTCCAGAAAGCCGGCCCCTTTCAATGCCAGCATGTAGAAACGGATCAGGGTCATGGAGACCATGACACCACTACCCAGCCATTTCTCATCCAGGTCCCGCCAATCCTTGGGAAGCTCTAGACGCTTGCCGATCACGGCCAGCGTACGTTCCGCCACAACCAAGGCATCTTCAAGTCGATGCTGGTAGTAGAAGTAGCGGTAGAGCCCCACCAACACCATGGGATGCGCCGGTTCCAGAAAGTAGGCGCGCAACAACCACCTCTCCACACTCTCGTCACCGTAGTGATCGGCAGCGCTTTCGAGGCACTGCTTTGCCTCTGAATTGATCGGCTCGTCGAAATAGAGCGCCTCGCCTTCGAAGTCGAGCATATCCATGGCTACACCCGTACCTCGTTGCTCTCCCCGCTATGGGGTGGCTCGCACACCTGCAGTGCATCACAGTGATCGCACTCATCGTCCGGCACGCTTCCTCCCGGCAGACGGCCATGCACACCCACCTCCTGTTCCAACAGGCGAATCCGCTCCAGTAGGCAGGTAACCGCTTCCGCAACGGGATCGGGCATCAGATGATGATCCAGGTTGATACCGTCATTGGCCTGACGATCTGTATTGCTTGACTGCACCACCTTTCCCGGGATACCCACCACTGTCTGTCCTGCGGGCACAGGGGCAACTACCACCGAATTGGCACCGACCCTCGCCTTCTTGCCAATCTCGATGGGACCGAGAATCTTGGCTCCGGCACCGACTACGACCTGGTCACCCAGCGTTGGATGTCGCTTGCCATTGTTCCATGAGACACCACCCAGGGTCACGCCGTGGTAGAGGGTCACATCGTCACCTACCTCCGCTGTCTCACCGATCACCACACCGGCACCGTGGTCGATGAAAAAGCGATGACCGATGGTGGCACCCGGGTGGATATCGATACTGGTCCAGATACGGGCAATGTAGGAGATTAAACGGGGCAGGTAACGCCAGCCGCGACTCCATAACCGATTGGCCACGCGATAGAGCATGGTGGCATGCACACCTGGGTAGGTAGTCATGATCTCCCAACGCGTCCTGGCAGCGGGGTCGCGTTGAAAGACACAGCTGATGTCCTCCCCAATGAGTTCCGTAACCGGACAGCGCTTCTGCCTATCGGTCCTTTCCGGCAGCGCTTCCATAGTGCTCACTGATGTAACCATGTCTGCTCTTCTCCGCTGATCTGCCGATAGAAACGACGTAGATCCATGTCCTTGGGCGGACGCTTGGTCTGGGCGGCATGGTGGCGCACCTGCAGCAACAGGAGTTCCGCCTGGCGCCGGTCGAGAGTCACACCCATGTCGGCATAGGCCTGTATCACGGCATGACTACCCGAGTGCTTGCCCAGTACGATCTCGTGCTCCCGCCCCATCTCGGTTGGATCCACTCCCTGGTAGTTGTTCCTGTCTTTCATCAGGCCATCCACATGGATGCCCGCCTCGTGGGTGAAGACCCCCTCGCCCACCAGGCTCTTCTGCCAGCCCACCTTGCGGCCGGAGGCCTGTTCCACCTGGCTGGAGAGCAAGGCGTAACTGGCCATATCGATGTCACCACCCTGGTCGAAGAACTGGCGCATGCCCATCACAACCTCTTCCAGGGGGGCATTGCCGGCACGCTCGCCCAGGCCGTGTACCGTTGTGTTGACGTGAGTGGCACCACCGCGGATCGCGGCGAGGGTGTTGGCGGAGGCCAGTCCAAGGTCATCATGGGCATGCATCTCGAACTGCAGGTCACTCATGGCACGCAGGTCACGCATCGCCTGGTAAACCCGGAAGGGATCCATGATGCCCACCGTATCGGCGAAGCGAAAACGCTGGGCACCGGCCTGCTCCACCTCTTCCACCACACGCCACAGAAAATCCGGATCCGCCCGGGAGGCATCTTCACCTCCCACGCAAACCTCCAGACCGAGACTCAACGCCTCTGATACATGACGCTCGATCCGGGCCAGAACCCACTCCCGGCTCTTGCCGAGCTTGTTGTGGATCTGCTGATCCGACACTGGCATGGAGAGATCCACGCGCTGCACGCCAAGCCCCTTGCACTGGGCAATATCGTGGGAATGCATACGACACCAGACCATCAGTTCGGCCCCCTTAACAACTTTAGAGACGGCACGAATGGAGTCACGCTCCTCTTGGCCCATGGCCGGTATGCCGATCTCGAGCTCCGGCACGCCCAACTGATCCAGGGAACGGGCAATGGCCAGTTTCTCGTCCAGGGTGAAACAGACACCGGCAGACTGCTCACCATCTCTGAGCGTGGTGTCGTTGATAATCACTTTGGCTGTCTCAATAGTCATGGCTCTCTCCTGATAGACATCTAGGAGCAATCGCCATGCCAGATATATTTATCCCTATATTTCAGCCTGTTAGGTCAAAAAGAAACAATACAGACATGTCGCATTAAGACCTTTTGTAGCAAATGCAACATAGGGTGGGAGCGGCATCCTGCCTCCCGCGGCATAAGGCCATCCATGGCCAAGCTGTGGATACAGCGGTCAACACTCACAGAGCAATACCTATACTTGGAGGATGGAGGTCAAGCATAGGTCGGCGCGAACGCCTTTTCCGGCTCTTCGACCGGACCGTTATCACCCCAATAGGGGGAAAGCTTTCTCAGCTGCTCCACAATGGGTGGCACCGCCTCAATGACCCGCTCCACCTCCTCCATGGTGTTGTAGCGGGAAAACGAAAAACGTACCGAGCCGTGGGCGGCAGTAAAGGGGATATCCATCGCACGCATCACGTGGGATGGCTCGAGGGATCCCGAGGTACAGGCCGAACCGCTGGAGGCGGCTATACCCATCTTGTTCAACAGCAACAGAATCGCCTCGCCTTCGATGTACTCAAAGGCGATATTGCAGGTGTTGGGCAGGCGATTGTTGGGATCACCCGTTACAAAGCAGTGAGAAACTTTTTCCAGAATGCCCTGCTCCAGGCGATCCCGCATTGATTTCACGAAGCTCTTCTCGAAATCCATCGCCTCGCTGGCCATCTCACAGGCCTTGCCCAGGGCGACGATAGATGCGCTGTTCTCAGTACCGGCACGACGCCCACGCTCCTGGTGGCCACCTCTGAGTAGAGGGCGGAAACGCACGCCGCGGCGCAGGTAGAGTACGCCGATACCCTTCGGTGCGTGCAACTTGTGACCGGAGAGAGAGAGCATGTCGATGTTGGTCTCTTTAAGGTTGATGGGCAACTTGCCGACCGCCTGCACCGCATCCGTATGGAACATGACACCAGCGGCATGGGCCATCTCTGCCATCTCCTCCACGGGAAACAGGGTGCCACTCTCGTTGTTGGCCCACATCACCGAGACGATGGCCACCTTGTCCGAGAGCAACTTCTGGTACTTCTGTATGTCGACCCGCCCCTTCTTGTCCACCTCCAGGTAGTGGACCGTGTAGCTATCCTTCTCGAGATACTCGCAAAGACTCAATACCGCGGGATGCTCTACCACGGTGGTGATAATCTCGCGTCGTTCCGGCTGGGCCCTCAGTGCCGAGAGTATGGCTGTCGAATCAGCTTCCGTGCCGCAAGAGGTGAAGATAATCTCCGAATCGTGTTCGGCGCCCAGCATCTGCTGAACCTGTTTGCGGGCCTTCTTCAAGGCACGCCCCACCTTGTCACCGAACTGGTGCAGGGACGAGGGGTTACCAAACTGTTCGGTGAAATAGGGCAGCATCGCCTCCACCACCTCGGGAGCCACCATGGTGGTGGCGTTGTTGTCGAGATAGATACCGTCGGACATTGGATGACTCCTACTATTAACTGTTAATTCGTCAGTTTTACGCGTTGGCGCGTCTGGCCAGCTCTTCTTCCGGCAGGACCAGGATAAACTCGCCCAGTCCCTCGGCCAGGTGCTGCTGTATGCCACCCAGGGTGGTGGCCGCCATCTGGCAGCCGGCGCAGGCACCGATCATCTTGACGAAGATGTCGCGGCCATCCACCTCGATCAGCTCCACGTCACCATGGTCGCGCTGCAGGTTGGGACGGATCTCATCCAGCAGCTCCTCGATGCGCTTCATACGCTGCAGGTTGGTCAGCCCCGATTGGGGCTTCTTGATCTCACCGGCCACGGCGGTGGGGTCGAAGGTCTCGCCCTGCTCAGCCAGCACCTTGGTGAGAATGTCCTCGATGCCCTCGTGGCAGGCGGAGCAACCACCGCCCGCCTTGGTGTAGTTGGTCACCTCTTCCACGGTACGCAGGGAGTTGTCACGGATGGTATCTTCGATCATCACTTCATCAACGGCGAAGCACTTGCAGACCAGTGCGCCCTCTTCGTGATCATCCTTCCACTCCTCGCCGCGGTAGTTGGCCACTGCAGCCTGCAGCGCCTCGCGCCCCATCACCGAACAGTGCATCTTCTCAGGCGGAAGGCCATCGAGATAGTCCGCTATGTCCTGGTTGCTCACATTGAGCGCATCGTCGATGTTCATGCCCTTGATGATCTCGGTGAGTGCCGAACTCGAGGCGATGGCCGAGCCGCAGCCGAAGGTCTGAAAGCCGGCATCGAGAATGGTCTCGGTCTCTGGATCTACCTTAAGGGTAAGGCGCAGGGCATCACCGCAAGAGAGGGAGCCCACATCACCCACCGCGTTGGCCTTGTCTACGGCACCCGCATTCTTGGGATTGAAGAAGTGTTCCTGTACCTTTTCTGAATAGTCCCACATGACGCTTCTCCTGATCAGGCCGAGAAAGAGTTGCCGCAGCCGCAGCTGGCAGCGGCATTGGGATTTTCGAACTTGAAGCCGCTGCCTTCCATGCTGTCCAGGAAGTCCACGGTGACCCCCTTGAGCATGGGCGCGCTGTGCGGATCGACAAAGATCTTGATACCACCGGTTTCCACAATCAGGTCGTCGCTGTTCGGTGTCTCTTCCAACGCCATACCGTACTGCATACCGGAACAGCCGCCGCCGGCGACCGATATACGCAGTCCCGCTACGGGTGATTCTGAACCATTGATAAAGCGGCTTACCGCCTTTTGTGCATTTTCAGTGAGTGTCAGCATGTTCTCTTACTCCATGGCAAATGTTTTGCTTTGCTAGTTAGGGTAGAGCTTCGCAAGGTGTGTGCCACGAACCCCAAAGCACCCTTACACACTGATTTAATTGTTTTTTTACAATTTTCAGTGACAAGGATAGTTGTCACAACCCCAACAAAGCCCCCCACTACGAGAAGCGTTGTTTGTTACAAAGGAGACAAAAATGGAGATCGATCAACTGAACCCCGGCGACGTGGTCTATGCCGCCAGCCATATCTATAACGATGGAAGCATTCCCGGCATCCCTGATGACAACCTGCTTGCCGAACCCGGCACCCGAGGTGTCATCATCGAAACAGGCCATCTCGAAGAAGCCCCGGAGCGTAAGGTGTACCTGGTGAGATTTGAAGACAGTGACCTGAACCTGGGACCGGCCACCGGCTGTTGGCCCGAGGAACTTAGGGCTTGTTAACTGGCCCTAATCTTAGCCTGGGGTGAACGTCACCCCAGTACCAGTTCGTAGGCCTTGCGCAGCAGTTCCAGTTCCACCTGGGGCAGCCCCCTGACCTGGGTCAGGTCTATGAATTTGGCACCGACCTTCTCCGCCTCATCGAAGGGGGGATCGACGCTCTCTATGGCGGCCAGTACCACCTGCACTCGCTCCCCCGGCACATCTACCGAATAGCGGAAACCGGTCTTGGCCCGCAGCGTACCCGCCGCCAGATCCAGCCAGCGTTCGGCCTCTGCCAGGATGGCGGCCGGATGAACAACCGTGTTACCGGGTTCATCCTCCAACAGTTGTGACAAGGCAGGCAGCGTCTGAAAGAGGCAGACACTCCCCTCTCCCGTCAGCAGAAAACGGAGGCGGGCACTGGTGGCCTGCTTATGGTAGAGAATGACGCGATGATCCATGAAAAGTACCGGCTCGGGTAATCTGTCTGTGAAAGAAGAGAGCGCTGCTACTTCGGCATGGGCAGCAGCTTGGTCTCCACGTTGATATTGTCGTCCCTGCCCCAGGCCTCCACAGCCTCCACGAACATGTGGCTCTTCACCGGGTGCGGCATGACGATGTCGTGCTCAACGAAAAAGCTGCCATCGGAATGGAAGAGCAGCAAACCGGCCTGACCGCCGTTTTTGCTGCGCCACTTGCCGACCAGGCTGTACTCGCCGTTGGCCGGGTCCTTTTGCAACTCGTACTCGGCCGTATCCGGGTCTGCCACAGTCGAATCCACATCGGTAAAACCCTGTCTCGAAGCCTCTTCCCTGAGACTGTTCACGATGCTGTAGGCCAGATCGCGGACCTCCTTGTAGCGGGACTGCACGGCCTTATCCATCCCCATGAACCAGCTCAGCCCCAATACTCTGGGGACACCCGCAACCTTTCTACCGGCTCGTCGTTCAGCAAATGATCTTCGAAGATGGCTGCCACGTCTTCCTTCTTGACGCCGCCATACATCACTCCCTCCGGGTAGACCAGGACGGAGGGTCCCTCACTGCAGGGGCCGAGACAAGCGGTGGTGGTCACCTGCACCTTCTCGAAGATCTGCCGCTCCTGCAACTGCTGGTAAAACTCGTCAGCCACTTCAGCGCAGTTCTTCTGTCCGCAGGATGGGCGTGGATGGCCCGGTGGCCGATTCTGTATGCAAACGAAAACGTGCTTTTCAGGTTTGGACATAACTACTTCCCCGCTCTACTCAGGCCGCCGCATTCTGGGGCTCATGTGTGAAACACTTTTTGGGACAAATACGCGAACAGGAACCGCACCCGATGCAGTCCAAGGCGTTCTTCAGGCTCATGACCATGGCGGTGTCATCGGAGAAACCGTCGTCGTCATCTCCATAATCATCGTAATCGTCGTCGTAGTCATCGGCTTCAAGGCCCTCTATATCCTCACGGTCGACCAGGTCAAAAACGTCGCGTGGACACACCTTGAAGCAGCGACCGCAACCGATACAGTTGCCTTGGTTTATCTCCATCACAAAGGCAGGCGTGTACTCTTCACCACCCCGTGTTACGCCGGTAATCATGTTCATCTCTCTATCTACCTCAACTCATCTCATCTCGGCTTCCGCCGCCTTAAAGGCGGCGTCTGCATCGGCCCACGCCCTGCAGGCATCGTAGGTCGCCTGCGCCACGGCCGGGATCTCTTCGTAGGCAGCAGGCAGACGATCTTCCACCAGGTCGTGCAACTCACCTGCCCTCTCCGTTGCGATCCGCTTGGCCTTTCTCGCCGCCTTCTGCATTGCTTTCAGATCATCATCAGTCATCTCTTCTCTCCTCTCGGCAAATCACATTCCCGCAACCTTGGGGTGCTGACCGATGATCTCCAGGGCGACAGACAACAGCTTGTCGGCCTCATCCTTCATCTTGGAAAGTGTGGGAAAACCGAAGCGGTGAACATCACGCAGGGTCTTGTCCATCACCACCAGTTTGCCTACGGTGATCAGGCAACGACCAAAGCCCTCGTGGGTAAGATTCATCATGGGCACAGCCATCAGGCCGCACTCCTTTTCGATCAATGCCGAAATGGCGTTGTAGAACGCCTTTACCCGGGCCATGATGATCTCATCCGGGTCTCCCACCACCGGGATCTCCCGTTTCTTCTCCTTGGTCAGAACGAAGGGATCGAGGATCTTGCTGGTTGGCCAGTCGTCGTAGTACCGTAGGTATCCACGGCACGCATCTGGCGCACCATCTCTTTGGCAAAGTCGGTCTCGAGGACCGGGTCGTCACTGCTGATTGAATCTGGATCGCTCATTTTCTACTCCTTAATCTCTGTTCGTACTCAACGGATCATTTCTCTGTAAGCGGTTGCATCGGGACGGTGACCGAAAAGCTGTCGTTCCGCTCTACGGTTCTCAGCAACCGCGGTTTGAATCTGTTCAGGGTGTCGGAGCCAATGCCGATCCAACGCACCATCAAGAGGCCGCCGGACAAACCGATGGTGGCCAACAACACCTGTATCCAGTCACTGGCATCAAACAGTGCTCCCAAGCCGCCCATGGAGAGCATCGCCAGCATGGGCAGTAGATAGGCCCACAGGGATGCCTGCACCAGCAACTCATCGGGAATGCCTATCACCACCTCATCCCCTGGTGCGGCTGAAATCTCTTTCTCCAGCAGAAAGCGGTTATGCTTGGCGCCAAACAGCTTGGACACCACCGCCGTGGTGCAACTGCCGCTGGAGCAGCTTGTACAACTGCTTCGAGAGCTGGCCTCAACCCAGAGGCGGTTCCCCTCTTCTGCAATAACGATGGCCCTCTCTTCTAACATGTCGTCTACTCCTCCCAGCCTTCATCTTCCATCGCATCAAAGCGGGAAGGATCGGCGGGCATGGTGCTGGCAATGGCCTTGGCCAACCAACTGCTTGGGCCCTGACGAAGCTCTTCCTGCAGGGACGCCAACAGGTCGCTGATCGCGGCCCCGGCAGACACCTTCACCGGCTGAATGTTCTTTGCCTTGAGCTGGTTGATGGCCGATGCCCCAACTGCCTGGCTATAGACCGCGATGCAGCCCTCAAGGGCGTTGATCTTCACGCCCAGCTTGTCCTCATTGCCGTCCATGGCCAGTACCCCGAACTCATTGGCCTCCACCAGGCAGACCTTCTCCTGGTTTACGGCGTAGATGGCGAAGGACTGGGCAGCACCGAAGTGCTGATCCACCTGTTTCATGTCGCTGGTGGCAAAGGCAACTTTCAATGCAGTAGCCATCCACTCGTCCTCAGTGGTGCATCCCACCAGCTGCAGTCGACGCTGTAAGGTCATGCGCTGCCTCTCCTTTCTGTGAATAGATGGACTGATACGGATGTATCTCACCCTTCTCCAGGGTCAGCATGATGTTGGCCAGGTCGAAGAGGGTCTGACGACTGCCCCGGTATCCCAGCCAGGTCTTCTGGTAGCCACCCAGGGTGTCGTACTGGGGGAAGCCTGCGCGCAGAAGGGGGATACCCAACCGCTTCGCACTCTCCACTCCATGGGAGTTGCTGATAAGGAGTTCTGCGTTGGCACTTACCGCCAGTTGCTCGAGATCCTCCAGATCACCCACCTTGACCGTTTCGGTCGCCACTGACTGCAGGGAGGGCGCATTGACCGGCGATACCGCAGCCACCGTCTCTGCCCCCACTTCTGCAAGCAGTTGGCTGAAGGCAACCAACAGGTCAGGATCTGCAGCCACGGCGAAACGGGCCATGCCCAGCATGAAGTGGCAGTCGAGCATGGCATCCTGGAGTTGGGCGCGCTGGCGCTCCAGCCTGGCCGGCACCTCCTCACCGGAGGTCTGATGCAGGGCATGTACCAGGTCATCGACCTTTGCCAGCCCCATCAAGTGCTCGAAACGGTAGTCGGGAACAGCCGTCCGCTGTTTCAGAATGTCCGCGGCCTTGTACATGGAGGATCCGATTACCAGGGTCGCCACCGCATCACCCAGGGTATAGAGCTCGGAGACATCGGTGCCACCAATGGTCAGTGGAGAGAAATCATCGTCCCCGAGATGGCCATCCAGGGAGTCAGAGAGATCGGGCACCACTACCGGACGCATGCCAAATAACTCGATAATATCTTTCAGCTCTTCGAGGTCACCCGGGGTAAGGGAGGAGCCCACCAATACATTGATCTGGCGACGCCGTCTTCCAGGCTGGGTCCCGGCCTGCTCCGCATCAGGAACCAGGCTCTTGATAATCGCCTCGGTGGCCTTGGCGAATCCTGTCTCCAGACAACCGCTATAGTCGGGGGTAGCCACAGGCACCACGGGGATGGCGTCGTACTCGGGATACTTGCGGCGAAAATCCTTCACCGCCATCTGCACGTCGCTGCCCTGGGTCTCGGAGAGACCGGTGGTGGGCACACCCAGCAGCGCTGGCTGGCTCTTCTCGGAAATGGTCTTCAGTCCTTCCACCACGCTCTCTTCGGAACCCATGACGGTGGTCACCTGGTCCATGGCCGTGGTCTGCAACGGTATGGGCTCCCGGAAGTGCCTTACGAAGAAGACCTTGCCGAAGGCGGTACACCCCTGGGAGCCGTGCAGCATGGGAATGGATCGACGAAAGCCCAGGAACGCCAGGGCAGCACCGAGGGTCTGGCTCGCCTTCAGGGGACTGACGGATAGGGCCTTTTTGCGTTTGATGATTTCGGTCATTCGATGATCTCCGATTCCGCTTTGGGTGCAGCCATCCCTGGCGCTACTTCTGGGCTCGAATCAGCCCCAGCCCCGCCATTCATGGCGGGTCGTTCGTCGGACGTCCCTTGTCCACCGGACAGAGGGTTCCGACTCACCCAAGGTGCTGCTTCTCTCACCGCAGGCCAGATCGGACTGTCGATGGTCAGCACCAGTTGACGCGCCAGTTCCACCATGCCCTGGTAACCGGCATAGCCGAACTCACGCTCCTGGTTGATATCGAGAAAGGGAATGCGGGCCTTCAGGGCCGTGTACATGTTGCGCCCGCCCGCGATCAGCACATCCACCTTGTTGTCGCGGACCATGTTGATCAGGGCACGGGGATTGCCATCTTCGAGCATCACGGCATCACGCCCCATCAACTCCCGGATACGCGCCTTGTCCTCCTCCGTGGACTTCTTGGTGCCGGTGGCCACCACCTCCATACCGAGATCCTGCAGCGCAGCGATCACGGACCAGGATTTGACGCCACCGGTGTAGAGCAGCACCCGCTTGCCCTTCAGCTTGTCCCGCCAGGGGGCGAGTTGCCTGTCGATGCTCACCTCCTCACGCTCGATCAGCGCCTCGGTGCGGGCAGAAAGATCGGTATCATCGATCAGGCGGGCAAAGTCCCGGAGCGCCTGGGAGACATCCCGTACACCGTAGAAACTCCCCTCGAACCAAGGAGTACCGAAACTCTCTTGCAGCTTGCGCGCCACGTTGATCATGGCCTTGGAGCAGACCATCATGTTTACCTCGGAACGGTGCATGGTCTGCACCTCCCGATAGCGGGCATCGCCCGAGAGGGTGCAGAGGAGCCGCAGGCCGAGCTCATCGAGCAGGGGCAACACATGCCACAACTCACCGGCGATGTTGTACTCCCCCACCAGGCTTACGTCATGTACCTTGATGTTTTCCCGCTCCATCTCGGGAGTAATAGGGTCAGGCTCCCGGGTACCGCATACGTACTTGACCATCGACTCACCGGCGATGCGATTACCCAGGTTCTTGGTGCCGTAGAAACCGGCGCAGTCCACCGGTACTACCGGTGTACCCCAACGCTTTTCGGCCGCCTTGCAGACCGCCTCGACATCATCACCAATAAGTGCCGGTACGCAGGTGTTGTAGACAAAGACGGCCGACGGATCATGGCTATCGATAGCCTGCTTGATGGAGTGAAAGAGGCGCTTCTCACCCCGCCCCATGATCACGTCCTGCTCCGTCAGGTCGGTAGTCATACCGATGCGGAACAGACGCGAGCCGCTGGAGCGGGTGCCCCTGTTGTCCCAGGAACTGCCCGCGCAGGCGATGGAGCCGTGAACGATATGCGCCACGTCTGCGATGGGCAGCAGGGCGATCTGTGCCCCGTCGAAGGCACAGCCGCCCGCAGTGGCGCCGGGCTTTGGCTTAGCGCAACCCGATTTCGCTTTCTTGTTGTGGGCACAGGCTGGTTCGTCCAACAGGGCTGCAATGTCTTTCTGCTTCATGACACGACTCTCTGGTTGTATTAACCAGTGTCATTGCAATGGACATGCCACTCCATACAAGATTGTTTTATAAGGTTTTTATAGAGAATATCGATTGTCACATTTACGACAATCGACCTGAAATGGAGGATCTACGACGTACCGGGGTGACACGACTCTCAATCAAAGACATACCCCTTGGGGACCACCACAATACTTTTGCAGTGGCCTACGGCATTGAGTACCTGACCCGAAAGGCAATAGGGCGCGGTGGAGAGAGCGTCGTTACATTCTAGACACCGTAAGGCCGCTCTTCCCACGATCTCAAAACCTTGAGATCCCGAGGCGGCAGGTAGTCGTAGGCACCGACCTGGTCCCTTAGTACCGCATCCGCCAGTTCGTAGTTGGACGCCCTGCTGGTCAGCAGCATGAAATACCAGGCAAAGGGGTAGCCGAAGTCGCGGTCGTAGCTGTGAATGGCATTGGCCAGTTCCGCCCCGTTCAACATACTGCTGCCCGGAAGCGTCGGCAGGTTGCCGGAGTACACCGTAATGGGCTTGCCACTCATGCGGCACTCACCATCGCTGTCCATGTACTCCCGCAGCGCCAGCACCCAGTAGCGGCAGAAGTGTCCCGAATCAGAGGCACTGCTCTCGGACCAGTCCTCGAAAAAGCGCCTTAGATTGTAGAGCGCCTGGTTCTCCTTGGTCGCTTCATCCAAAAGCTTGGAAATAGAGGTGACGCGCCGGAAACGATAAAATGGTTTTCCGATGGGCTCCGGCTCCAGCCTCGGAAAATCCAGGGGATCCACGAACTCATCCAGGCTATCGGGAAACCAGTCACGATCCACCAATGTTCTGTCCAACACCTCCTGCAACTCTTCCACCTCCAGCTGGATATAGTCACTGGCTGCATCACTGGTGGGAATGGTGAAGTAGTGTGTGGTTCCCGCATAACGGGTGACAAAATAGCCCTCGTCCATGTAGCGGGCCAACAGACCATCGAGATCGTCTCCCATCTGTTCCTCTGCCCATTGCTCCAGGTTGGCGGCTATTGGGCGATACTCCTTGTCCACCACGCCACCCAGGCGGTGCCAGTTTCCACGGTTCAAGACATGCTCGCACTCCAGTCCCGGCATGAGGGTGCGCAGGCGGAGATTCAGTGCATTGATACCCGCCGAGGGATCAGCGGAATCACAGATCCGCTTCAGCTCCTCGACGGAGAGATCGCGAGTGTCCATCAGATTGCCTCCAGATTCGTGGAGTCGTAGTAGCTGATTATCTGCATCGCCTCGTAGGCCTGCTGCTCGGAAAGGGAACGCGTGCCGTTGCGCCCCTTGCCGAGGACCTGGATATGTTGTGCGAAAGGATGCATTGCTATAGCTGCTCCTGTTGCCAGTGATATCGCTCACGCGCAAACGACCTGACATCCTCGTCTTCGTCGTTGAGCAGAGGCTCGATATCCTCGAGATGCGCCCTCTGGCACGCAACGAGCCGCACCCGCCAGTCTGAATCCCTCAACAAGGTGCGCATTGCATCGGGTTCGATGCGTTCCGCCACCACCAAGCGTATCTCCGCGTCCTTGTCGTGAATCATCAGCGCCAGGCTCTCCTGCGGCAGCCGTTTTGCCACCATCTTACGCACCTCACGGTCCGGGTCTGTGATCATTCGGAACAGTCGCCCCTTGCTCAGACGTTTCGCCACGTACTGGCGCACCAGGTAATCCTTGTCGGCAACCAACTGTTCGAGCTGATCAACAGGTAGGCGATCGGCGACCGTGATGCGCACCTCGCGATCAGGGTCGCGAATCAAATAGCTCAACGACTCCACCGGCAGACGGTAGGCAAGGACCCGCCGCACGACCTCATCTGGATCATCCAGCATCTGCATCAGGCGCTTCCAGGAGAGATAACGAGCGGCAATGGCCCGTCTCTCCCAGAATTCATCCCCGGCGTAGTGGTCGGCCAGATCCGGGTTGTTGTTGAAGAAGTTCGCTATCTGCCTGCCACTGGAGACCCGCACGCAGGAGAAGCCGGGAATGCAGCGCCCCGAGCGTAAGCGGTCTTGACGGTGGGGACAGTCGAGACAGTCCGCCTTGGGCTTCAGATCATTCTCCACCCTGCTCATCGCCTGGCTTGTCATTCGTCTTCAATCTCTGCGACAACAAGACCACTGGCTGCCTCCAGGCTTTGGGTAAAGCCCAAGCAGTGATTACTGCTGTCAACCAGGTAGAGATTGTATTGCGCGTGTTCTGCCACCGGCTTTGCTGCCACCACGTCATCGTCCATGCAGTAGGTGAAGTGGATCTCCGGATAGCGTTCCCGTAGTTGTAGATCTATGCCGGTGGTTACCGTGCAGGCATCCAACCAGGAACCGATTTCAGTGAGTTGCTGCTGGGATATCATGCCTCAGCCTCCTCCTGCTCGAACCGGATGCGTTGTTCCGGCGACTGCCCCATCACCTTGGCGAGCCAGGGTGCGGCACTCTCTCCAATCACGCTCTGCAGGTCAGCGAGTTCTACCCGGGCAGGTACCGCCTTGGGTTTCTTGATGGGGTGCACACCGACCCTCACCACCTTCGCTGCAGCAGGGCCGCCTATGGAACCCACGAACAGCAGTTGGCAATCCTTGATCACAGCGGCGCGGTAGCCGTTCTTGTCACCGTCGGCCTGGCTGTCGTCCAGGGTACGGATATCCACCAGACGGATCTCGGTCTTGCTGACTTGGTAGATCAGAAAACGTCGGCAGGAACCAAAGTGTCCATCCAGCATATCACCCTTGTTGGATGCACAGGCTACGCGAATGCTGTTGGGCATATCACCTTCCGTGTATGCCTCTTTCTCGGGCAGCGGCTCGGCCTCGATCTCGGCCTCCCCTTTCAGGTAACCCAAGGCACTCTCCAGCGCTGCCTTATCGATATCGGAAAACTCGCCCTCGGCGGCGCTCTTCAGGTCCTTTACCTTCAGGCTGGCGAGTTTCTTCTTGTTGGGAGGCAGCCCGATGGTGTCACCCAGAACCTTTAGCAGCCGTGCTGCGTCAGTATCCGGTATCTCGCGTGCCGCCAATCCAATACGCAATGCAATCTCGTTGCTGATCGTGGTTGCGCCCATTGAAACCTCCTGAGATAAATCTGAGCCTCATCAAGCGTAGACCGGAATTACACCGGACTACTGCAATATAGGGTTATGCGGGAATGATGCAGTCGTCTTCCATACAGACGTCAAGGCATTGCGGTACGTCGAATTCCTCTTCGCACTCGGTGCAGCCATCTGCCTCGATCATGTAGACGCCCTTGAAGGGCTTGATTGACTTGGTGGGACATACCGGCTCGCAGTCACCGCAGGCGGTACATACATCTCTCACAATAGCTAGGGCCATGACAGCTCTCCTTCAATAATTAATTTCTTACGCGCGTTTGAAACGCAGGGTGGTGGGGAATGAGGGCCTGGGACTGATGGGATCGATGTAGTACTTGGAACCGTCGGTCAGTTCCACCTCACCGCCCCACGAATCCTCGGTATCGGTCTCCACCGTGGCGATCTCGTCCTCCTGGTCCTTCTTGGCGATATAGAACAGGAGTGCGCCATCGTCTTTCACTCGTATCATCACATTGGGCATAGGGTTTACCTCTGTTTAACCACTGTAGGTCCGCCTTCAGGCGGACATGTCGCCCTAAAGGGCGACCTACCCCGGCGGTACCGGGGCACCGCCGGGGTTCGCCTTAACGAACCAGGTCGTAGTTGTAGTCAGTGGTACCCATACCACGAGTCTCCTCGTCGAGGCGCTCCAGTACCGAGTTGACCAACATCTTCAGCATGTACATCGCACCCTCGTAACCCAGGGTGGTATCACGATGCATGTGGTGACGGTCGAAGATCGGGAAGCCGATGCGAATCAGCGGTACCTCGTGCTCCTTGCCCTTGTGCAGGGTGTCGCGCTGGATGAACTTGCCGTAGCTGTTGCCGATCATGAAGTCCGGCTTGTTGGTGAACATCAGCGAGCGGAAGTGCCACAGGTCCTTACCGATGTGAACCTCACTGTTCTGGCCGTAAGGAGACTCGGAAAGAATCTGCTCCATCGCCTTTCTCCAGCGCTTGTTGGCGTGGTTACACAAGATCTGGGTCGGCTCGGCGCCCAATTCCATCAGGAACCTGGCCATGCCCATGACGAAGTCGGCATCTCCGTAGATACCGAACTTCTTGCCATGCAGCCAAGTGTGGCTATCTGTCATCATGTCCACCAGGACGCCGCGTTCGCGGGCCAGCGACTCGGGAATCGGCTGACCGGTAAGCTCGGAGACCTTCATCAGGAAGTTGTCGGTAGCCTCCAGCCCCATGGGGATCTGCACGTCGGATGCCGGCTGCTTCCAGGTGTTCTTGGTGAACTTGCGGCTCTTCACAGACTGCCAGGGCTGCAGATACAGGGTGTCGATGGCGTTGGGCGCATCCTTCACCTCGTCGATTGTTGTGCCGCCGTCATACATGCGGTATTCACCGTCCGCCGGGGTATCCAGCACGTCGGTGGGATCGCAGAGCAGGCTGTAACCAACACCCATCTCTTCCATCATGCGCTTCATCACCCGGTAGTTACCGAGGTAGGTCTCGAAGCCGGGCACGATATTGATCTTGCCGTTGCTACCGACCTCTTTGTCTTCCATGTGGTTGAGGGTGAAGTAACGCTGAATACCCTCGAACATGTTGTCCCAACCGGTGGTATGGCTGCCGACGAAGCTCGGGGTGTGAGCGAAGGGAGTCGGAAAATCCTCCTCGACAGCACCTTCCTTCTTGGCGTTGCCGATGAAGGCGTTAAGGTCATCACCAATAACCTCGGCCATACAGGTGGTGGAGACGGCGATCATCTCGGGCTTGTAGAGCGCCTTGGCGTTCTCCAGGCCGGCGAACATGTTCTTCTGACCACCGAATACTGCTGCGTCCTCGGTCATGGAGTCGGAAACACAGGCTACCGGCTCCTTGAAGTGACGATTGAAATAGGTACGGAAATAGGCCACGCAACCCTGGGAACCGTGTACGTATGGCAGGGTCTTCTCGAAGCCCAGGGCACAGAGTACCGCGCCCAGTGGCTGACAGGCCTTGGCGGGGTTGACGGTCAGCGCCTCACGGGCAAAATTCAGGTCCTTGTATTCGACGGTGGTACTCCACTGGAAGGTCTCCTCGATCTTGTCCTGTGGAACCTTCTCCTCGAACATCTCCTGCTTGTTCTTCAGGGTATCCTTGTATTCGTCTTCACGAAACAGCGGATAGCTCGGCTTAATATCTTCGACTAGTTGACTCATGATGTTTCTCCTCCCGCGCCACCAATCTGTGGACATACGGGCCAGATAAATAAATAAAACCGGTTGGATCCCGCCCTATCGACCCTGCTTGGTAGGGACGATAGGACTGATGGATCAAGCTCCAGCGGCCGCAGCCTCCGGGGCCTCCTCGCTCTTCAGCCAGGGTGCCTTGATCTTGTTCCAGCAGGGATTGTTCAGGGTCATATCCATATCGCGGGCAAAGATGGCGAAGCCGTCGTAGCCGTGATACGGGCCGGAGTAATCCCAGGAGTGCATCTGACGGAAGGGGATGCCCATCTTCTGGAAGATGTACTTCTCCTTGACACCCGAACCAATGAGATCCGGCTTGATCGTCTTGACGAACTCTTCGAACTCATAACCGGTCACATCGTCATAGATCAGGGTCGCGTTACCCATGTCCTTGATGGTGCGATCATAGTCGTCGTTATGAGCGAACTCGTAACCGGTACCAACCACTTCCATACCCAGGTCTTCATAGGCACCGATGACATGACGGGGGCGCAGACCACCTACGTAGAGCATCACGCGCTTGCCTTCGAGACGGGGGCGGTACTTGGCGATAACCGCGTCGTACTCGACCTTGTACTTCTCGATCACCTTCTCGGCATTGGCCTGGATGGTCTCGTCGAAGAAGGCTGCAATCTTGCGCAGGGATTCTGCGATTTTGGTGGGGCCGAAGAAGTTGTACTCCATCCACGGAATACCGTATTTCTCTTCCATGTGACGGGAGATGTAGTTCATGGAGCGGTAGCAATGAATCAGGTTCAGCTTCGCCTTTGGGGTATTCTCCATCTCGGCAATGGTGCCGTCACCGGACCACTGTGCGATCACGCGCAGCCCCATCTCTTCCATCAGGGTACGGGAGGCCCAGGCGTCACCACCGATGTTGTAGTCACCGATGATGGTGACATCGTAAGGCGTGGTCTCGAAGCTGGTGTCGTTATCGCGATTTCCCAGCACCCAGTCGCGCACGGCGTCGTTAGCGATGTGGTGACCCAGGGACTGGGAGACCCCACGGAAACCTTCACATCGAACGGGAACCACCGGCTTTTCAATTTCTGCAGTGGTCTGCTTGGCCACCGCCTCGATGTCGTCACCGATCAGGCCGATAGGACACTCCGACTGCACCGTGATGCCCTTGTTGAGCGGGAACAGTTGCTCAATCTCGGTCATGATCTTGGAGAGCTTCTTGTCACCGCCGAACACGATGTCCTTCTCCTGGAAATCGGAGGTGAAGTTCATGGTTCCGAAGGTATTGATACCCGTGGTACCCACGTAGTAGTTGCGGCGACCGGCACGAGAGTACTGGCCACAGCCCACGGGACCGTGGGAGATATGAATCATGTCCTTGATAGGACCCCACACCACACCCTTGGATCCGGCATAGGCGCAACCACGAATGGTCATCACCCCGGGCAGGGACTTACGGTTGGACGTAATGCACTTTTTGGACTGCTCCACACTATGGTCATTGACCGTGAGGTGTTTGGCTCGGTCCGCTTTAGCGCTCTCTGGATAGACTTCAAGCACCTCTTGAATGAGGGCTTCGGTCTGTTCGCGTGTCATTTCAGACATTATGGTCTCCTTCTCCTGCCACCACTAATCTGTGGATGCACAGGCAATGGAAAAAATTTCAGTACTGGCCAGTTTGGCCTCCGCCCTGCCACTCCCCCCGCAATAGGGGGAGCAACTCAATGCAAGGCGATCACAAAGGTCCTACATGGACTAAGAGGCCTCGGCAGTAGCGGTCTGACCGATGATGCTCTCGTCTTCCTCGTCCATCAGGCCGAAGTCCATGAGCAGATCTTCCAGCGCGTCCATGGTGATCGGTGTCGGGATGACCATCATCTTGTTATCAATGATCTTCTGCGCCAGATTGCGGTACTCCTGGGCTTGCTTGGCCTTGGGGTCATACTCGATGACGGTCATGCGGCGGATCTCGGCACGCTGTACCACGTTGTCACGGGGAACGAAGTGGATCATCTGGGTACCCAGCTGACGGGCCAGCTCCATGATCAGCTCGTCTTCGCGGGCCGTATTACGGGAGTTACAGATCAGACCGGCCAGGCGCACACCACCGGAGTTGGCGTACTTCACGATACCCTTGGAGATGTTGTTGGCGGCGTACATGGCCATCATCTCGCCGGAGCAGACGATGTAGATCTCCTGGGCCTTGTTCTCACGAATAGGCATGGCGAAGCCACCACACACCACGTCACCCAGTACGTCGTAGAATACGAAGTCGAGGTCTTCCTCGTAGGCGCCTTCCTCTTCCAGGAAGTTGATGGCGGTGATTACCCCGCGACCGGCACAACCAACACCAGGCTCAGGACCACCGGACTCAACGCACTTGATGTCGCCGTAGCCGGTCTTCAATACATCTTCAAGTTCCAGGTCCTCAACGGTTCCGGCCTCGGCGGCCATCTCCATGATGGTGTTCTGGGCCTTGGAATGGAGGATCAGACGGGTGGAGTCGGCCTTTGGGTCACAACCGACGATCATGACTTTCTTACCCAGTTCAGCCAGACCGGCTACCAGGTTCTGGGTCGTGGTAGACTTACCGATACCACCCTTACCGTAGATTGCACATTGACGCAGCGCCATGTTAGTTCTCCTTACTAATTGCCTTGTTTGATGACTTAATGTTTGTGACTGCATGTAAAAGTCACTCGCTCACCCCCAAAACTGCAAGGCATGTGCCAACAAGGAAAAATATCAGTAAGGCACTGTTACAAAAGAATTATTTATTATGCTCTACAATTGTTGGTAGGGTCGCATTTACTACAAACCCGCGCAGAATGTATGGATGATCACAGACAAACAGAATCGCAGCAGGCCACCCTGCCTGCCCATGCCAGGCTGCCGGTAAACCACTGTAATCTGCCGGCGGTCATCCTGGGGGGGATCACCTTCCAGGAGAACCCTGCCCCACTCCATATCGATGGCGTGAACGAACTGCATGAAGCATTTTTCAGCAGCCTGGAAGCTATCGCCGACAGGCAACAGAAATCGGAAAACTTCAACGACTACATGCGCTCCAGCTTTTTGCTGGATAACCTTGAAGAGGCGGGTTTCGACGAAAACTCCCCGGGAAGAAAACGCCACCGGGCAGACTACCTGCGCATGCTGCGCGGTTGGCATTTCGATGCGGATGGAAAAGAGGGGGCGGTCCTGAAGGGCTGGGTTGAATCCCGCTTTGGACTGCTACCACGGAACCACGGCGGCCCGCTCATCGATTTCAGTTCAGAAAACTACCAGGCATACCTGGCCGCACGCGCAGAAGGACTCTACAGCGCCAACGCCCTCGAGGCCCAACTGGACCTGCTCTACAGCTACTGCCAGTACGAGATCAAGCAACTGTTCCCCAACAAGCGTCACATCACTCTTTACAGGGGAGTAAACCGTATTGAGGAGCACGAGGTGCTGGAACAACCCGACAAGCACCACTACCTGCTGCTACTGAACAATCTCAACTCATTCACCAGGGATCGGGAGCGCTCCTGCGAATTCGGTGACTACATCCTGGAGGTGAAGGTGCCGTTGGCAAAACTGCTCTATTTCCCCGGGCTGCTGCCGGGCAAACTGCAGGGCGAGGAGGAGTACCTGGTGATCGGCGGTGTCTACAGCGTGAAGGCCACGTCCTACTAATTGATGTTGACAGGCTCTAGCAGGCTGCTGCCCCCCTCTCCCTGAGGGAGAGGGCTGGGGTGAGGGGGATGTCAAAGGCAATTCAATTTTTTAAATCCCCTCATCCTAACCTTCTCCCTGAAGGAGAAGGGATTAATGCCTTAGATCAACTGCCGGGCCATCATCTGTACCGGGTGCATAACCTCAATCTCATGGCCCGCCTCACGAATACCGCTCGACAGATGCAACGCGCAGGTAAGATTGGTACTGACAAGCATATCGGCCCCACTCGCCACCAGGGCGCTGACCTTCTCATCTCGTGGCGGATCTGAAAGTTCAGGCTGAGTCACCATTTTTGTACCACCAGCGCCACAACACATGCTGTTGCCGGGAAGGGAGACAACCTCCAATCCAGGGATGTTATTCAACAAGCCATAAAGCACTTCATGATTCTTGAGGACATTTCGCTGACTACAGGGTTCATGCACTGCGACTTTTGCCTTCAACTCTCTGTATTCAAGCGTTCCCAGCCCTTCTGATCCAGCCAGAAACTCCATCAGATCTATCGTTTGTAGCGCCTTCTCCGTAACACCGCCACTCTCGCCATTATTCAATAGCGCGGGGTATTCACTCAAGAACGCGCCACAGCCACTTGAATTGTAGATAATCGAGTCGACACCGCTCTCGACCATCGTATCGATATTCTTCCTTGCGCACTCCCTGGCGCGCTCCATGTCGCCGTTATGGGCGTAGATGGCGCCGCAGCAGGTCTGGTTTCGAAGAACACGCACGTCATAGCCAAGGCGCGTTGCCAACTGGATGGTGGCATTATGGGTTTGGGAATCCAGGATGTTCGCTACACAGCCCGTGAACAGCGCTACTTCTCCCCGGTTTTCTGAGGAGAGTGCCCGGGTGTAGTCAGGCACCGGTTGTGCAACGTGGGGAACGGGCAACAGTTTTTCCAGCTGCTGAAAATCACCCTTCAACGGTGAGATCGGCAGCCTATTGAAAATACGCTGCATGCCACTACGCTGATAAAAATGGATCAAGGTACTCAAGGCTCGCTGTACCCGGCGCCGCTCCGCTACCTGGTCAAGCAGCAACTTGATCACCGACCCACCCTTGGGACTGAATTCGATCGTTTCCATCGCCTGAGCATACAACCCGTGGTAATCCATCTTGGATGGACATACTGTCTCGCAGGCCCGACAAAGCGTGCAGGCCGCCAAGGCCTCCCGCTCATCTTCGCTGAGAACATCATTCTTTCTGAGCACCCTTTCTATCATCCGAACCCGGCCACGGGGCCCATAGTCCTCCTCCGCTCTGGCCTTATAGGTGGGACAACTGCCAATACATACTCCACAACTGATACAGTCCCTCGCCTCGGGGATATAGGGACCCAACGAAGCCGATCCGCCCTCAGAAAAGGAGGCGAAGTCCGGTTCAGATGAGTGGTATCCGAAACCGAACTCATTCAATTGTGTGTACCTCGAAGATGGTCATGAAAGGCGCCCGGAAAAGAGGGATTCTCTCAGGTGCTGCTTAAAGGCCTTCATCACAGGCTTCGGGATCACCTGCTCCGCTCGCAGGCGTAATGCATGAATTTCACCCAGCCACTGTTCTCTTGGATTGGTCACAGCCAGGCCGATAGCCTTATGCACACCTTGATCGAAATGAAGGCCCATCAGGTTGGAAGTCATTGCATAGAGTGAGGTGATCATTGTCTGCTCCCTCTCCCCCATCTTACACTTGCCGTCCAGGATCTTGAGCATTACCGCCGTGATGCAATCCACATGCAGGGGCTCGAAGGCCCGTGCCGATGCCCAATCCAGTGCAATCCGGTTGATATCGATACCCTCTCCTTGGCGTAGCTGCTCCGCCATCATGCCGACACCCCCAACTCCTGCATGGACTCCTGCAACATCTTGCGGTACTGATCGCAGTAATAATCGATCGCCTCGGCCCGTTTCACCTCGGCACCATCGGTTTCGTAAAAGAAGAAGGCGCTGTAGCGCGCGGCGGCATACATGAAGGCAGCACTCAAAAACGGCATGGCCCACTCTTCGCTCAACTCATTGGCCAGGTGAATGAACTCGTCTGCCACTTCGTGGAAGTCGGACTCTTGCATCGCAAGTTCCTCTACTGATTGGGATTGGTAAATCAATAACCATCACATTCCATGCCAATTGACTGCATTAGGAAAAACCGCTGTAAAAACAGGCACGCAGCACTCGGTCGGCGTTGTGATGCCCACCAATTTTTGTAGGGAACACAACAATTCACCAGCCAATGGATTGGAGGAAACAGGATAAGCCCCTGATTTCATGCACTCTTATCCCCTTGGCCTGGCTATTGCTTCAACTGGGCAATATCAATGTCTATCCACCCCCTGGTGGAGGACATACAGAAAAAAGAGCAGGAGTGAACAGATGGACAACAGAGATCTTCAATCGATCATCCAGGGTATCAAGGCGGGGGATATAGTCCCCTACCTCGGTGCCGGTGCGCTGAAGGGATCCACCAATACGGAGACCAACGAACCCATACCCGCCGATAGTGACAGCCTCATCCTTGCCATGAACAACGGCAAGCCGATGGCACCACGCCTGATGTATGAGTTTGCCCGTGCCGCCATGGACGTGGAGCTGAAACGGGGCAGAACAGCGGTAAACCGCTTTCTCGATACCACCTACGGCGATACCGAATGGACCCGTGCCCCAATCCACGACTTGCTAGCCGAGATAAAGCCAAACTACGTGGTGGACATCAACCGCGATACCCAGCTGCAACAGAGTTACAACGACACCCCCCACACCCTGATCCGGGGTATTGCCAGAACCATGGGGACCGACTACCGCTTCCGCATCCACCATTATGACGGCGAAAAATACTCGGAGGGCGAGATTGATCAGACTGAAGTGGACCCCACCCTGCCCATCCTCTTCAAGCCGATGGGAAGCCCCCTGCCCGATGCTACCTATGTGGCCTCCGATGCGGACTACGTGGACTACATCTCCGAGCTGATGGGGGGCTTTGCCATACCGGACTACCTGAAGGAGTACCGCAAGAACAGGCAGTACCTCTTCGTCGGCCTGCGCATGAACCGCGACACGGAGCGCATGGTGCTTTCCGACATCATCTACGCCGCAGGAGAGCCTGCTGGCTGGGCACTGATTCCCAAACCCAATGACAAGGAGCGTAGATTCTGCGCCAAGATGAATATCCATATCATCGAGGCCGACGTGGATGACCTGCTCACCGCTGCTGGATCTACTCACCCAGTATCGGAAGCGCTCAGCGCAACCCAGGACATTGGTGGTTAAGAGGCACTGACATGGGAACTTTCATAGCTTGCAAGGGCAAGAGCGCATGCCGTGATGACGGTACGCGCTGCCTGACCTGTGGCAGGAGCCTGGAAGAGATCACCAGGCTCAGAGAACTGATCGACGGGTTGTCCACCCTCGCCCTCGATCAGCAGTACGACAACCTGAACGACTATCTCAACTACGTGATCAACAAGACAGCGAAAACCATTACCCATAGACAGAAGGATGAAGCCGGTGCTGATTGACCACTTCGAGGAACAGTACAGGCTCGGCATTGACGAGATGGATGACACCCATCGCGAATTCGTCGACTTGGTGAACCGCCTGGAAAAGGCAGACAAGGCGGAGTTCATCCGGCTGTTCGAGGAACTCGTCGTGCATACCCGTCACCATTTCGAGGCGGAGAACAGACAGATGAAGGAGAGTGGCTTTCCCGCCATCAACGAGCACATGGGTGAACACCAGCGAGTGCTCGGCGAAATGCACCGTTTCGGTGTACGGGTAGAACAGGGCAATATCCTGCTGGCCCGCGCCTACGTCGTGGAGCAGTTGCCTGCCTGGTTCTCCCTCCATGCCCAGACCATGGACAGCGCCCTGGCGGCCCATATCAAGGCACGCCAACACGCCTTGCAGACAGACAGCAGTTTACCCAGCATACCGCTGTAGTACTCCTTAAGCCGCGTTCCTACTTGTCGAATCACCCCAGCCACCTCCCCACAATTGGAGAAAATCACGCTACAGCCAAACCGGTTTGGCGTTATTGAAACCGTGGAAACAGACACCACACAAGCGTACAAAGAGATGTGGTTGCACCCTGCTTGAATCAGGGTTTGATGATTGTCGACTTCGGAAGAAATTGTCGGGAAACCAACAGCCGACAAGAGGGTAAAACGAGACACACAAAAACCTAACCCACTAAAGTTACAGGCTTTTTTACCCACCCAACTACTGGCATGGGAATTGCCCAAGATGCGTATCGTTTATCGTAACTGGAGCAACGTTATGCCACTGGAAAAATACAATGAATCAGGCCTGCTGTTTAATTCCAACTTTCTGGAAAAGACCAGTACCGACGGTATCACCGGATACCGCGGCGAACTGGTACTGGTACAGGGCGAGATAGCCGACGCCAAGGGTCATCACAAGCCACCCGTAGAGGTGATGCGCGGTGCCATACTGTTGGCCGATGAAAAGCTGAATTTGATGATCGGCGCCATCGACGATGTCTCCTTCATCACTCACCTGGTGGAGAAGTACCAGAACGACTTCAGTGACGACATGCTGGCTCTACTCTATGTGGTCAACATCAGCGAGCCGGCCCAGGTGGAGGTTGGCGGCGTAAACTTCGTATTGATCCCTCTGGTTCAGGGTGTGACCTGGAACGAGGTGCTGGACGAACTGGCACTGGAGAAGAGCGATTTCAAGGGCCAGTCCGCTGCCGATAAGATCATCACTCTCTACGACGAGATGCAGAGCTACAAGCCCAAGTACCCTTCGCTCACCCTGGACGATGTCCTTGAAAGCGCCACCGACACGGTTCGTGAAGGCTGGGGTGCAGTATAAGGGTTTATTGCTCTTAAGGTGCATCGCTTGCGGCGCGAATGATGCACCACGGTGCCTATTCATCGCGCCACAAGTGACGCTCCTACGGGTAAAGTGCGTTAATCAGAGGCCTCTAATTACCCAGCCCGGGCTAACGCCCTATAACCTGCATCTTCCTCCCCCGCTCGCGGATCTGCAGCCAGTCGTAGAGGTCGCTCAAGAAGAAGTGACGGTTGTCCTCGTAGCTGAAGTGGCGGATGGTCTCCTTGTCGCCGTCGAAGTACTTGTGGGCGACAGTAACGAAGAGCTTGGGGATCTGCTGATTCAACTCCTCGGGGCGTACCAGCATGCGCAGAACCTGGCGGAACAGCAGGGAAAAGCGGCCGCCGTACTCCCTCTCCCTGCCGTCGAACTGTTTTAGCTGCTCCCGGTAGGGTTCGAAAAGGCGCAGGTAGGCATCAAGCGATACCTGCTCGGCATCCTCGTTCTTCATGACCTACTTCCTGTCTGTATATGTAGCTTTTTAGACAATGATAGGTTCCGGGCTGCGCTCGGCCAGGTGCAACAGCGCCAGCGCCTGTACCTCGCAGTCACGGGCCACCTTGCGGTCCAGCGCATTGAGCCAGTACGAGGGTATAAAATCCACACCGTAATTGGCCCCGGCCAGCATACCGGCGATGGCGCCGGTGGTATCGGCATCGCCGCCCCTGTTGACCACATCCACCAGGATGGTTTCGAAGTCATCGTGGGCGAAGAAGGCCTGGAACACCGCCTGCAGGGTCTCCACTATCCAGCCGCTGGGGTTCTCCACCATGCGCCGGTCAAAACGGAAGACCGCGTGCTGCTCCACCAGTTCCTGGGCCATCCCCTGCAGGCTCTGCTTGGAGCCCCCAGCCATGGCTGCACCCAACATTCTTAGCAGGGTCTCGGTACCCGCATCGGCCTGCCGGTTGTTGTGGGTGATATGGGACTGGGCACGGGAGGCCTGTGCCAGCACTTCCAACTCTGCTCTGTGGTAGGCAATGGCGATAGGCAGGGAGCGCATGCAGGCGCCGTTGCCCGCATCGTACTCGTTCTCCGGCACCGCGGTCTTACCGGTGGTGCGATAGTTCACGATTCCCCGCCTGACCGTGTTGCCTATATCCACCGGCTTGCCGCGCATCCATTCGCTGAAGGAGTCGGCCACCGCCTCGGTGATCACAGCGTCGTTGTCGATGATGGACTGCCCCAGGGCCAGGCTCATCTCGGTGTCATCGGTCACCTGGCCCGGTTTCAGGTTCAGCCAACCGCCGCCCTGTATCTCCCGCAGCACTCCGTACTTCTCCTGAATCTCCCGCGGCACCAAGAATTCAGTGGTTGCCCCCAGGGCATCGCCTACAGCGAGCCCCAGGTAGGCACCTACCGCCCGGGACTGAAGAGGCGTGTACTCCTTCTTGTGATATGCACTTGCACGATCCAGTTTCAAAGAACCGAGTTTCATGAGTTTTTCACTCCTCGGGAGCAAAACAGTTTTGGTAGTCGGCACACACCTCGCAGCTCGGTGCACGACAGGTATAGATGCCCTCGGTCTCACACAACTGCTTGTAGAGGAACTTTTTCCACTTCATGTCCCTGTCGTTGCGCAGGGCCAGTGGTTCGAAGTTCTCCAGCATCAATCGAGAGAGGTCGGCACGTTCCCACAGGCCGAGGTCCTGCCACAGGTGGTCGTCGGCCATGCAACCGGCGATGAGGATGTCGGTCATCCAAAGTTCGGAGGTACTGCGGCCGGTGCGGTTCTTCAGCAGCAATTTGCGCAGGTCTTCCATCTCGTCGATGCGCCGTTCGTCCAGGGGACGGTCAAAGGTGGCGATCTCGTGGACGGGGTGTCCGGGAAAGTGGAAGGCCATCATGGCGTAGAAGTCTTGCCAGGCCATGCCGAGCCAGTCTGGCATGTTGGCCATGCCGCAGGACCAGGAGGCGAGGATACGGGCCAGGGTGTCCTCGATGGGATCACCCCGGCGCGCAGCCATCAGCCCGGCGTAGACCGATTCGGGAGTATCGATTGCCAGGGCTGCGTTTGACATTACTGTGCCTGGTACTCGACCAGGATATCTTCATCGCGGGGGATGAACTGGCAGGCCAGGCGCCATGGACTGGGCAGGTCATCAACGATCATCTGCTCCAGTTCCTCCTTGCTGATCTTGCCCAGCTCGCGCAGGACCTGTTTCTCCTTCTCTTCCAGGTGATAGCCCATGGGCGCCTTGTCATCCAGGTATTTCACTTTGATGACGCAGCTGGCGCACTCGCCGTCGCCGCAGTCGAAGCTGATGGGGATCTTGTTGGTCTTGGCGATCTTCAAAACGGTCTCGGTGAAGCTACCCGCCACCGCGTAGACGGTCTTGTCTTTGTATTCCGGATTGGAAAATGTAATGAGCGGCATTATCTCTCTCCCCTGTACATCAAGCGGGTTTAACTTTGCAGTCACCAAGGATCTGCGCCTGGCAGGCCAAGCGGTCGTGACGACCGGCCATGTTCTCCTTGAGTACCTTCTCTTCCAGTACCGAGGGTTCGGTCAGGTTGTTCCAACCATCCTCCACATGCATCATGCAGGTACCGCAGTCACCCTCGCGGCAACCGTAGATGATGCCCGCACCGATCTTTTCTGATACCTCGATGACTCGGGTACCGGCGGGTACATTGACTGTCTGTTCAATGTCATCAAACGTAATCTTTGCTTTAGCCATAATCTTCCACCTTCAAGTTAAATGTCTCCGGCCGGGCCGGACCTATACCAAATCGGCAAAATCGATAACCTTGTTGTTTCCCCGTTTACCGACGAGCACCTCGGCTATCTGCCGCCCGAACGAGCGGCACTCCTCCAACTCTTCCTCAGTAGGGATCAACTTCACCCTCTGCCCTTCTCTGGGGATATGCATCTTGAGACCGCGCATGCGATCCTCGATCATTCGTACCGCCTCGCCGCTCCAGCCGTATGAGCCGAAGGCACCGCCCAGTTTCCCCTTCAAATTCACCACCGCCAGGGACGAGAGCAACTCCCAAACCGGTTTCACCGCGTCACCGTTAATGGTCGGTGAACCGAACAGCAGCGCGTCCGCCTCCTCGATCAGATCCACGAAGGGATCGGTCTCGCCCCCCTCCAGGTCGTAGAGGGAGACCCGCACGCCGTCCACGTCATCGGCACCGCTGGAAATCTCCTCGGCCATGCGCGCCGTGTTGCCGTAGGAGCTCATGTAGAAAATGATCATCGACTGGTCGTCGTTGCAGATCTCGGTGGAGAGGCTGGAGGTGGAGAGTTCCCGGTAGTGGGTAACGTAGCGCCGCGGGCGTTCGCGCAGGATCGGCCCGTGGGTGGGCGCGATCTGCTTCAGCTTCAGCGGCTCGATCAACTTCAGCGCATCCATCACGTGCTTCTTGAAGGGCCGCATGATGTGCGCGTAGTAGTAATCAAATGAAAAACGGAAGTCACCCACCAGGTCGTTG
Organism: Sedimenticolaceae bacterium; assembly: GCA_965224515.1. Classification (GTDB taxonomy): domain Bacteria; phylum Pseudomonadota; class Gammaproteobacteria; order Chromatiales; family Chromatiaceae; genus Sedimenticola_A. The sequence goes on along the minus strand of OZ245051.1, from coordinate 2,720,264 downwards.
TACAGGCGCTTGTCACAGTAGTGACAACCGAACACGTCGCCGGAGAAGAGCACGCTCTCCTCTTCCAGGTAGGTGCATTGGGTGTCTGGCCAGTGCAGAAAGGGGGTGTGCAGAAAGCGCAGGGTGCGATCACCCAGGCTCACCGTGTCATCGGTGTTGACGGTGGTGTACTCGAAGCCGTCGCCAGAGGGCTTGAGCAGCGCCTTCAGCATGGATGTAGCACGCTGGGAGATGTAGAGCTTGGCCTGGGGCGCGCGGCGCATCAGCTCCGGCAGGGCGCCGGTGTGATCCGGCTCCAGGTGGTTGAGCACGATGATCTTTATATCCTCGTAGCTCACCTCGGATTCCAGGCGGGCGAAGAACTCGTCGCTGTAGTTCTCCTTCACCGTATCGATCACAGCTACTCCCTCGCTGCCCTTCACCAGGTAGGCGTTGTAGGTAGTACCGTTGGCCGTGCTGAGAATGATGTCGAAGGTACGCAAGGTGGGATCGAGCGCACCTATCCAGTAAACCCCGTCGGCGAACTCCACGGCATCGCGGTGTTTAGAGACGTCGACGGCGCTGTTCATGCCGGCACCTCGCACTCGACGGAAGATCCACCCATGGGGCAGTCAGCCAGGTTCAGGTTCCCTTCCAGAGTCACCTCCAGGTAGTTGAGCACCGGCCCGGCACTGAAACCCGATTGCCTCAGCTCGCCAAGTTCCAGCAGTGGACGCTTGATCAGGATAGGCTCGATCACCATCAGATTGAGGGCCTTCTGTTCGCTGAGTTTTTCCACCTCGAGCCTGCCATCTTTGACCTGGGGTGCGGTCATATTGAACCACGCAGGCACCGGCTTATCACCGAAGAAGGCTCGCAGGCGCTCCTTGGTCCACGCCTCGGTGAGAATATCCCTCACCTCGAAACGGTGGCCCTGTGCTGTGAGCATATCCTTTTGCCCCTTGTTGCCCATGCATCCCTGCTTTTCATAGAAGATCAGGTTACTCATCTCTGTTGTGCCGTTCGCCTTCATAGAGGCTCATGTAGACGGCTCCATGGCGCCGCCAGAGGCGTTCGGGAATATGCACGCTACTGGGCTTTCCCGGGCAGGCGGGTTTTGTGAAACCGGCACGCAGGACTGCTAGCCAGTTGCTGAGCAGCCCTTTCAACGGCTGCCAGGTCATCTCTCTCTGTACGGTTAGCTGAGCCATCACGAACCTCCTTCAAGGACTATCTCGCCTGAATTTCCGCCATCACCTCGGCCATGCGCTCGGGCGGTATGCCGGTGAGCGAACCTGGCGGATTTGCGGCCTCGCCAAGTGGGTTGAGAATAGCGCCCTCAATGGGGCAGATACTGACGCATTGGGCGTCGGCGTGGTCACCCTCGCACTCGGTGCACTTCTTCGCATCGACCAGAAAATGAGGACGGGCGGAACCGGCCCCGCCAGGCGGTAATAAAATTGCATTGCTGGGACAGAGCGGTTCGCAGGCCCAGCAGTTCACACAACTCTCGATAATTTCGTATGCCATGGTTCCGCTCCTCAGGCGCTGGCCTGTACTTGGTCTTTGGCACTGCCCTTTTCGGGCAAGCACTTCTCCACCATCTCGGCGTAGAGCGCGGCCACCGCCTCCTCGATGGGCTCCATGGCATGTTCTCCATTGGGCTGAATACCTGCCTCTTCCAACTGCTCCCAGGGCTCGTAACCGATCTTGGAACAGAGCACCGCCTCGCAGCCGTCGAGGGTGCGGATGATCTTCTGCAGGGTTGTTTCCGCATCGCCGCAGGTGTCGCCGCCGCTGCAGTAGAGATCCACCTTGCGGTGGCCGATGAAGCGCACGTCGGTCATGGAGGCCTCGTACACGAGGAACTCCCTGGCGTGGCCGAAGTGCTGATTGATCACACCACCGCCGCTGGTGGCCACCGCCATCAGTACGGGGCGAGACTCTTTCTGGATCGGCTTTATGGAACCGAGCGAGATGAAGCTCTCACCCGTGTTGTTACGTTGCGCCTCCAAGGTGGCCAACGCCGCCTTCTGGTATTCGGCCCGGGTCTCCATGGCCGACTCGTAGTCGATATCCATCTGTTCCACCTTATCCATGGTGAACTCGTCGCCACGGTCCTCGCCCAGCATGCCCACCGCGTCGGCCCGGCACTGGCGACAGTGGCGCATCATGTTCATGTCGCCGGCACACTTATCCTGCAACTCCTGCAACTCGTCGTTGGTTGGTCCACGCTGGCCCATCACGCCGTAGAAGGTGCCGTGCTCCTCCTCGGCGATCAACGGCATCACGTTGTGCAGGAAGGCACCTTTCTCTTTTACCACCTTGCTCACCTCTTCCAGGTGTTCGTCATTGACGCCTGGAATCATCACCGAGTTGACCTTTACCAGGATGCCGCGTTCGGTAAGCATCTCCAGGCCCTTCTGCTGCTGTTCAATGAGAATCTTGGCGCCCTTCTTGCCCTTGATGCGACGGTTGTTCCAGAAGACCCAGGGATAGATCTGGGCACCGATCTCCGGATCGATGCAGTTGATGGTGATGGTGACATGGTCGATGTTGTGCCTGCAGAGCTCTTCCACCTGCTCCGGCAGGGAGAGTCCGTTGGTGGATACGCAGAGCTTGATGTCCGGTGCCTTCTCCGTGAGTTGGCGAAAGGTCTCGAAGGTTCTTTCGGGATTGGCCAGGGGATCACCGGGGCCGGCAATGCCCAGCACGGTCATCTGTGGGATGTTGGCGGCAACCGCCATCACCTTCTTCACAGCCTGGTCCGGGTTGAGCAGCTCGGAGACCACACCGGGGCGTGACTCGTTGGAACAGTCGTACTTGCGATTGCAGTAGTGGCACTGGATGTTGCAGGCCGGCGCCACCGCCACGTGCATGCGGGCAAAGTGGTGATGGGCGTCTTCCGAATAGCAGGGGTGATCCTTGACCTTGTCGCGGATGTGATCCGGCAGATGCGAAAGCTGGTCGCTGCTGCCCCCGCAACCGGAGGAACTGCATCCCCCACCCTCAGTTTGACCGATCACCGTCAATTCCATCATTGCGTCTCCCAATCTTGCTCCCCCATCGGGGGAATCACTTTGTTTGGAAGCTACAATGCAAGGCGCATGCCTAATATTCTAATAGCTGTAACAGTTTGTTTTTAATGGCTTATTCCAACCTTACCGAAGCATGTGTAGGGTAATCTACAAGACAATTTTATGGGGTTGTCGGGTCTGCTACGCAAAAGCTTACGGGGTATTTTGATTAAAATTAAAGGCGGTAGTTAATCTGTTTGCGTTGGAAACAGTAATCTCGGCACAAAACCAAGTGAGCTTAGAGATCAGATCTGCCGTACTTTTATATTCAGCGTCTGAATCCGGTATCCGATCTGACGGGGAGTCATGCCCAATAAACGGGCCGCCTTCGCCTGCACCCACCCAGCCTGTTCCAGCGCCGCTATTACCCGCTCCCGTTCGTCCAGATCAGGATCATCGATATCAATGCGATTAGTCGTGCTCATGGAAGTACTCTGTATGGGACTGCTTTGCAGTCCTGTCATATTGATCGCCTGACCGTTGATCCGTCCCTCTTCGCTCATCACCGCTGCACGTTCCAGGCAGTTCTCCAACTCCCGCACGTTGCCGGGCCAGTCGTAGCGCATAAGGGGACCGAGCGCACTGTCTTCGATCTGCAGCTCCCGCCCCTGGGCCTTGCCGATCTTGGTCACCAGGAAGTGGGCCAGTTCGGGGATATCCTCTGCACGGTCGCGTAGCGCGGGCATCTGTATGGGCATCACGTTGAGACGGTAGTAGAGGTCTTCGCGGAAGCTGCCCTCCTGTACCTCTGACTCCAGGTCCTTGTTGGTGGCCGCCACCACACGCACGTCCACCTTCAAGGTTTTGCTGCCGCCCACACGTTCGAACTCGCCCTCCTGCAGTACGCGCAGCAGTTTGGCCTGGAAGGCGGGTGTTATCTCGCCGATCTCGTCGAGGAAGATGGTGCCGCCGTCGGCCTGCTCGAATCGTCCCTTACGCTGGTTGGAGGCGCCGGTGAAGGCGCCCTTCTCGTGGCCGAACAGTTCGGATTCCAACAGGGTATCAGGAAGCGCGGCGCAGTTGAGCTTGATGAAGGCCCCGTTGGCGCGGGGTGAATTGTAGTGGATGGCGTTGGCGATAAGTTCCTTGCCGGTACCGGACTCGCCACGCACCAACACGGTGGTGTTCCACTTGGCCACCTGGCGCACCTGTTCGAATACCATGCGCATGATGCGGGTGTGACCCACCATGTTGGAGAAACCGTGTTCGCCGCGCACGGCACGGCGCAGGGAGTCGCGCTCGCTCTTCAGTTCGAGCTGCTGATCCTCCACCTTCTTGGCCAGACGTACACTCTGGCCGATGAGATTGGCCACCATCTGCATAAAGCGTTCGTGCTTCTCTAGTTCCAGCAGGTTGCCCGACGGTTGTGCCGCCAATACACCCACGGTCTTGTCGCTGAGTGTTATGGGCACACCGATGAAGGGGAGTTCCAGATCGTAGACACGCAGGCGGTCCAGGAAGCGGCGCTCGTCGAGGATGCGCTTGATCACCAGGGGCTTGCCGCTCTCCATGATCGCACCCATGACACCCTCGCCCGGCTTGTAATGCACCGAGTTTAGTGAGTCGGGACTCTCGTGCATGGCGGTCACCATCAGGTTGCCGGTGCTCTCCTGTTGCAGGCTGATCATACCGTGCTTGAGGTCGCCGATATCGCTCAGGGTCTTGAGCACCTCGGCCAAGGTCTCCCTGAAGTCCAGGGTGCGGCTCAACACCTGGCTCACCTTGTACAGAGTCTCGAGCTCCCGTTCCATGATGGAGCAATTGGCGCGATCCCTGCCTACAACAATATTGTCGTTAGTGGGATTCATCAATTACTCCCCTATTGCGTTACGAATGGGCAGGCGGACGAAGAGGCGGCAACCACCGAGGAAGTCGGGATCTATCTCCACACTACCGTTATGACTGATTGCCACTTCCTGGGCCATGGTCAGGCCCATGCCGGCGTGTTCACGACCGTGCTTCCAGCCGCAGAAGAAGGGCTCGAAGGCCTTGATACGAATGTTTCCCGGTACGCCGGGGCCGTTATCCATCACCTCAACCACCACTTCGTCGTTGTCCAGGCGTGTCTCCATACGGATCTCGCGATAGGCACTACCAGATTCATTCACGGCCTGGATGGCGTTGTCGATGAGATACTTGAACAGCCCCCGCAGCGAATTGGCACGCCCAGGGATCATGGGCAGTACCGCCGTGGGCCGCCAATCCACTACCACGCCTTCGGCCAGCAACTTGTCGGTGGAAAGCTTTAACACCTCATGGACGATCTCGTTTATGTTTACCGCCGAGGCCTGCTCGGACATTGAGCTGGGCAGTGAGGCATATAGATTCTCGATCGCCTCGTCGCCACTCTCCAAGGCCTCGCCAAGTACACCACGCAAGCGGCCGTCATCCGGTTCCTTGCCCGGCATGGCCAAGGCGGCCTTGATGACATTGAGGGGAACCTGCAGCTTGAAGATGGCACCGGAGATGGCCTCGCGCATCGTCTCCACCATCTGCTGTTCGGCCATACCCGCACGAATCATGTTGAGGCGCGCCTCGTTGATGCGGTTGCGGCTGTCGGTGATCTCGTTGGCGATCAGCAGTAGGCAGCAACGCGCCGACGAGGGTGCGCTGAAGTAATTGTGGGCCGCCACATCCAGTTCGGTGACATGCACACCGGAGATGGAGAACCAGCGGGGCGAACTACCCGAAGGGTGATCGATCCGCACCTCTATATTGGTAAAGCCTTCACCGGCGTGGCAGACATTCTTGAGCTCTTCACCAATCTCCTGCTCCAACGCCTCCAGCAGCAGTTCCGCCGGCTCGTCACCCCGGAAGTCGCCCAGCAGGGCCTTGTAAGCATGGTTATCCAGCAGCACCTTGCGGTCGCTGCCCACCAGGGCCACCACCATGGGAACGGCGTTCAAGGCCGCCTCGGTGAGCTCCTTCTGATACTTGAGACGCTGTTCAAGTTGGTGCATCTCAGTAATATCCCGGTGCATACCAAGGTAGTAGCTGATCCGTCCCTTGTGGTTCAGTACCGGGGAGATGACCAGTTCTGCTAGGTATTCGCTGTGGTCCATGCGGTGGTTGACCAGAGTGCCCTGCCAGACCCTGCCATCCTGGATGGTTGCCCACAGGTCCTGGTAGACCTCGGGGGGTGTGGAATTGCTGGAAAGCACCGATTCGTTCTTGCCGGTCACATGCTCACGGGTGTAACCGGTCAACTGCTCGAATTCGGAATTTACGTAGAGAATTCGAGCAGTTGGGTCGGTTATGGAGATGGCGACAGGCGCCTGTTCCACGGTCTCCAGAAACAGCTTGGGGGGCAAAAACTCCTTGCCGCTGACGAGGTCGAAGGCCTCGATGATCTCGGCCGGCGTGCCCTCCGGGGGCGAGGCTAGAAAGCGGCTGATGGCATCGATGATCTCGCCATTGGCTAAGCTGTTTTTACTGTGACTCATGGGCGTGTCCCCGGTAATAATTCGGTTCCTGTCCTTGCTATCCAGCAAAACCCATACCACATGAAATGTCGGTCTATTTCATGTCGTTTGTGTCACATTTTGTAGCAGCCCCAACAATTACGAATCTTTTTCCTGTCGCACTTCCTACAATTCCGCATCTTTTGGCACGCCCAACAAGCCGGCTCACCCTCCCGGAAGAAAACTCGGCGGAGCGGGGAATAGACGAATAACCCCGATATTTCAGTGTTATAGAGACAGAGGCAACCGAGCAAGCCGATTTGCACGCCACTACCAACGGACGTTTGGCATATTTCTTGTTCCTCCACACCTATCGAAACAGCAACCGGTAGATCCAATGGAATATCTTCTCATCATTCTCTCAACCGCCCTGGTCAACAACGTGGTGCTGGTGAAATTCCTCGGTCTCTGCCCCCTGATGGGGGTATCGAACAAGCTCGACTCGGCGCTGGGCATGGGACTCGCCACCACCTTCGTGCTGACCCTGGCCGCCTTCGCCGGATGGCTGCTGGAGCACTTCCTGCTCACACCCTTTGACCTGGGTTTTCTGCGTATCCTCACCTTCATCCTGGTGATCGCGGTGGTGGTGCAGTTCACCGAGATGGCTGTACGCAAGACCTCGCCTGCCCTCTACCAGGTGCTCGGTATCTTCCTGCCTTTGATCACCACCAACTGCGCGGTGCTTGGTGTGGCCCTGCTCAACGTGCAGCAGGAGAACAGCTTCTTCGAGAGCCTGCTCTATGGATTCGGCTCGGCCATGGGCTTCACCCTGGTGCTGGTGATGTTCGCCGGCCTGCGTGAACGCTTGGCACTCGCCCAGGTGCCCGCCGTATTCGCCGGGGCGCCTATCGCCTACATAGTGGCCGGCCTGATGTCTCTCGCCTTCATGGGCTTCGCCGGCCTGACCTGAGGAACAGAACAATGATGGTAGCTGCAGTATTAAGTATCACCGCAATCGGACTCATCATGGGGGCTATGCTCGGCATCGCATCCCGTTATTTGCTGGTGGAAGGTAATCCACTGGAAGCGGTGATCGAAGAACTTTTGCCCGGTTCCCAGTGCGGCCAGTGCGGTTATCCCGGCTGCGGTCCTGCTGCCACAGCAGTAGCCAACGGTGAAGCACCGATCACCATGTGTCCGCCCGGCGGCAAGGCGCTGGTGGAGGCACTGGCGGAAAAGATGGGGGTCAGCGTGGATCTCTCCGACGTGGAGGAGAAGGCACCCATGGTGGCCTTCGTCCATGAAAACCTCTGTATCGGCTGCACCAAGTGCTTCAAGCGTTGCCCCACTGACGCCATCGTGGGGGCATCCAAACAGATACATGCAGTCTTTGCAGACGCCTGCACCGGTTGCGATAAGTGTTACGACGTCTGCCCCACCGAGTGCATCGAGATGCGTCCGGTAAAGCCGACCCTGCAGACCTGGTACTGGCCCGAACCTGCCAAGGCGGCCTGAGACCATGGCGACCTCTACGCTAAAAAAACTGTTCAAGATCCGTGGCGGCGTTCACCCGGAGGACCGCAAGCAGCTCAGCTGCGACCAGGAAATCGAGAATCTGCCGCTACCGTCCCTTCTGCACATTCCGCTGCAGCAACATATTGGTGCGCCGGCACAGCCACTGGTGAACCGTGGTGACATGGTTAAGAAGGGGCAGTTGCTGGCACGCAGCCAGGGTGCCATATCCGCACCGGTGCATGCGCCCACCTCGGGACGCATCATGGGCGTGGGCGGCTATCCGGCACACCACGCCTCAGGCCTGTCGGTGCGAACCATCACCCTGCAGCCCGACGGCAGAGACGAGTGGCTGGAAGAGATCGAACCCACCCTCGAACCCTTTACCCTGTCACCCGAGGAGATCGCCAAGCGTGTGGCCGATGCCGGTATCGTCGGCATGGGCGGTGCCACCTTCCCTTCGGCGGTGAAACTCAACCTGCGCAAGCGTTATGACCTGCACACCCTGGTGATCAACGGCGCCGAGTGCGAGCCCTACCTCACCTGCGACGACCGGCTGATGCAGGAGCAGTCGCGAGATGTGTTGGAGGGCACCCTGCTCATGGCCCGGGCACTTGAGGTGAAACAGGTGCTGTTCGCCATCGAGAACAACAAGCCCGCCGCCCAGACGGCGATGCGCGAGGTTGCGAAATACCACCCCGAGGTGGAGATCATCGGACTGCCTACCCGCTACCCCATGGGCTCTGAAAAGCACTTGGTACAGACACTGACCGGCAAGGAGACCCCGGCCCGCGGCCTGACAGCTGATATCGGCATCGTGGTACACAACGTGGCCACCGCCCTGGCAGTGCACAATGCACTGCGCCACGGCTATCCACTCACCTCCCGCGTGGTGACGGTCACCGGTGGCGCTATCAAGACACCACGTAACCTGCGGGTCGCCTTGGGCACACCGCTATCGCACCTTATCGAATACTGTGGCGGTTACAGCGATGAGCCGGCGCGACTGATCAGCGGCGGCCCCATGATGGGACAGCCGATTCCCAGTAACCGGGTACCGGTGGTAAAGGGCAGCAACGGTGTGCTCGCCCTCACCGAAGAGGAGGTGCAGGGCGGTACCGAGATGCCCTGTATCCGCTGCGCCAGTTGTGTAACCGCCTGCCCGTGCGGGCTGCTGCCCCTGGAGATGGCGGCCAACATTCGCGGCGGCAGTCTGGAGGCCTCGGTGAACCTGGGGCTGCTCGACTGTATCGCCTGCGGCTCATGTTCCTACGTCTGTCCCTCTCACATTTCCCTGGTGCAGTACTTCAACTACGCCAAGGGTGAACTGGCCACAAGACAACGCACCCAGCACAAGCAGGGTGAGACCAAGCGCCTGGCCGAGGCACGTACGGCGCGCATGGAGGCGATAAAGAAAGCGAAGCGAGAGGCAATGTTGAAACGCAAGAAAGAGATGGAAGCGAAGAAGGCCCAAGAGGCCAATAAAGCGGGGACAGGCACATGAGTACAGAAAACCTGGTCTCCGGTCCCTACACCCACGCCAATGCCACGGTGAGCCGCACCATGGCACTGGTGATGTACGCCCTGCTGCCCGCCACCCTGTTCGGGCTCTACCAGTTCGGCTGGCCCGCCATCTTCCTGTTCCTGATCACCATCGTCGCGGCGCTGTTCGCCGAGGCGTTCTCTCTCTACCTGGCCGGCAAGCCGGTGCGTCTCTACCTGATGGACGGCTCCGCCCTATTGACCGGCTGGCTGCTGGCCATGACCCTGCCGCCCTGGGCACCCTGGTGGGTCGGCGTGGTGGGCGCACTGGTAGCTATCATTGTGGCCAAGCAGGTATTCGGTGGTATCGGTCAGAACCTCTTCAATCCAGCCATGGCGGCAAGGGTGGCACTGCTGATCTCCTTCCCGCTGGAGATGACCATTTTCACCTCGCCCGCCCCACTCTTTTCTGCCTCGGCACCTGGCTTTATGGATAGTCTCGCCATCACCTTCCTGGGTGATAGCAACCAGATCGATACATTCACCAGTGCCACGCCGCTGGGCCACTACAAGACAGAGCTGACACAGGGAGTAAACATTCAGCAGGCTGCCGCTGGCACCGATGGCCTATGGCCGATCACCTGGGGTGAGACCACCGGCAGCATGGGCGAGACCTCGGCCCTGCTGTTATTGCTTGGCGGGCTGTTCCTGCTCTACAAGCGCATCATCAGCTGGCACATTCCGGTGAGCATGCTGGGCACGCTTGTGGTGATGGCAACACTGTTCCACCTGATCGATCCCGAACACCATGTGGGTCCGCTGACCCACCTGATGTCCGGTGCCGCCATACTCGGCGCCTTCTTCATTGCCACGGACCTGGTCACCTCGCCCGTATCGGTGCGGGGACAGATCATCTTCGGCGCGGGCTGCGGGCTGTTGGTCTACGTGATCCGAACCTGGGCCGGTTACCCGGAAGGGGTGGCCTTCGCGGTGATGCTGATGAATGCATGCACTCCCCTTATCGACCACTACTTCAAGCCGCGTATATACGGTCGCGACCGCAAGGGCGAACCGTTGGTCTACCAGGATGCCGCCGAGGAAGAGGGAGGCAAGGGCTGATGGGTACGAACAAGGAACCGGAATATCGCAAGCGGGTCGGCTACCAGGCGATGCTGCTGGGTGGTTTCTCCACCCTCGCCGCCGCCCTGCTGGTGGCCGGCAACATCGCCACCAAGGATGTCATCAAGGAGCGACAGCGCGAAGACCTGCTGGCGTCGCTCAACCAGGTCATCCCGTCCGGCATCTATGACAACGACCTGCTGCAGCAGCCGTTGCAACTCGAGGATGCCCAGGGCGATCCCGTGACCGTCTACCGGGGCACGGAGAAGAAGCAGGTAACCGCCATGGCCTGGGAGGTGAGCAGCCAGGGCTATGCCGGTGAGATCCGCCTGATCATGGGCATGGATGCGGCCGGCAAGGTATTGGGGGTTAGGGTGCTCTCCCACGCCGAAACACCTGGGCTGGGCGACAAGATCGAGGTGGCTAAGGATGACTGGATCCTGGAGTTCAACGGCCTGTCGCTGGGCAATCCGCCCCTGGAGAAGTGGCAGGTGAAGAAAGATGGCGGCCAGTTCGACGCCTTCAGCGGCGCCACTATCACGCCGCGCGCGGTGTTGAAGGCCATCGAGGGGGGACTGCTGTTCTACCATAAGAACCAACCCGCCCTGCTCGATCCGCCACGGATCACAACCGCATCGAATACCGAGGGGTAGCTGTTATGAGTACCGACTATAGACGCATCGCAAAGGATGGTATCTGGGACAACAATATCGTCTTCGCCCAGGCACTGGGGCTCTGTCCTCTGCTGGCGGTCACCGGCACCGCCACCAACGGCCTGGGCATGGGACTGGCCTCCACCGTGGTGATGATCGCCTCGGGGCTGCTCATCTCCCTGTTCCGCGGCATCATCACGCCCCAGGTGCGCATCCCGGTATTCGTACTGATCATCGCGGTACTGGTGACCCTGGTGGACATGTCCATGAACGCCTGGGTGCACGACCTGCACAAGGTACTGGGACTCTTCATTCCACTGATCGTCACCAACTGCGCAATCTTAGGCCGAGCAGAATCATTCGCCTCACGTAACAGCATGCTGCCCAGCCTGTTCGACGGCGTGATGATGGGGCTCGGCTTTACCCTGGTACTGATACTGCTGGGCGCGGGGCGGGAGATCCTCGGCAGCGGCACCCTGTTTGCCAATGCCGCTCTGCTGCTCGGCTCCTGGGCCTCTTTCATGGAGCTGACCCTGATTCCCGACTACAAGGGCTTTCTGCTGATCATCCTACCGCCGGGCGGCTTCCTGGTGCTGGGTTTCATACTGGCGGGAAAGCGGCTGGTGGATCGTGCGCTGACCGCACGTAAGGCCGGTTCGGAACAGCTGCCCTCTACGGCCTGAAGGAGAAACGAATCATGAACGTAGGCGTGGCCTATACCGACAAGTTCAAGCAGGTGTGGTTGAAACTCGATGTACCCGAGGGGAGCACGGTGCGCGATGCCATTGAGCACTCGGGCATCCTCGACCAGTTCCCCGATATCGATCTCGACACACAGAAGGTGGGTATCTTCGGCAAGGTCTCCAAGCTGACCGCTCCGGTCTCCGAGGGCCAACGCGTGGAGATATACCGCGAGATTACCGCCGATCCCGAGTTGGTGGAGCGAAGAGATGAATAGCAAGACCACGCCCCAGGTAGGACTACTCCTTCGCTCTGCCGCCCTGTTGTTGCTGACGGTGTCCACCGCCTTTGCCAGCGAGACACACATAGCGGTGGCGGCTAATTTCACCGACGTGGCCCGCAGACTCGCGCCCCTGTTCGAGGAGCAGAGTGGACACGAGATCGCCATCAGCTATGGCTCTACCGGCAAGCTCTATGCACAGATCGAGCACGGCGCACCCTACGACCTGTTCCTGGCCGCAGATACCCAACGACCAGAGCGGGCGGAGAAGAAAGGGCTGGCAGTGCCAGGCAGCGGTTTCATCTACGCCAAGGGCAGGCTGGTGTTGTGGAGTGCCGATGACGCCCGCTTCAGCAAGGGCGTGGACTACCTTAAGAGCGGTGCCCCCAACCACGTGGCCATCGCCAACCCGAAGACCGCCCCCTATGGGACCGCGGCACGAGAGGTTATGCAGAGGCTCGGCCTCTGGCCCTCACTGCAGCGCAAACTTGTAAAGGGTGACTCCATCGCCCAGACCTTCCAGTTCGTCGCCACGGAAAACGCCGAGGCGGGCTTCGTGGCCTACTCCCAGGTGAAAGGCTGGCGGGGAGAACCCGGTGCGGTATGGGAGATCCCGAGCGACTACTACTCCCCTATCGAACAGGGAGTGGTACTACTCAAGCGGGGTATAGACAATCCTGCCGCCCTGGCGTTTCTCGAGTTTCTCAAGAGCGATGCAGCGCTCGAACTGATCGAGAAGTACGGGTACGATATTTAAGGGGCCTCTGAACATGGTATTTGACTGGCAGCCCGTGTGGTTGACTCTGAAGCTGGCCAGCGTGACCACACTGATCCTGCTCATCCTGGGCACACCGGTGGCCTGGTGGCTGGCACGCACCAACGCCTGGTACAAGCAGGCGGTGGCCGCCGTGATGGCCCTGCCCCTGGTACTACCGCCCACGGTGCTAGGCTTCTACCTGCTGATACTGCTTGGGCCGAAGGGGCCGGTGGGCTCTCTCACCGAGGCGATGGGGATCGGCACCCTGCCCTTCACCTTCGCTGGCCTGGTGGTGGCATCGGTACTCTACTCCCTGCCCTTCGTAGTTCAGCCGCTGCAGAACACCTTCGAGTCCATCGGCAGCCGCCTGCTGGAAGTTGCAGCCACCCTGCGATCCACCCCCTGGGACCGGTTCGTTACCGTGGTGCTGCCCCTCTCCCGCCCCGGCTTTCTCACCGCGGCAGTACTCTCCTTCGCCCATACAGTAGGAGAATTCGGCGTGGTACTGATGATCGGTGGCAACATAGCCGGAGAGACCAAGGTGCTCTCTGTGGCCATCTACGATCACGTGGAGACCCTGGAGTACGACCAGGCCCACATCCTCTCCGCCGGCATGATCATCTTCTCCTTCGTGATACTGCTTACCCTCTATCTCCTCAATGGTCGTTTCGGCCGGGGAGTGCGGTGATGAACGGTATCGAGGTGGAGTTGCAGAATCGGCTCGGAGAGTTTGAACTCGATGTCCGCTTTCACAGCAAAGCCAGTGGGGTGACCGCCCTGTTTGGCCGCTCCGGCTCGGGCAAGACCACGGTGCTGCGCGCCATAGCCGGCCTGGAGCGGGTCCGAAAGGGAAAGGTGGTCATCAATGGCGATGTGTGGCAGAACGATGCCGATTTCGTCCCTCCACACCAACGGCAGATCGGCTACGTTTTTCAGGAGGCGAGTCTCTTCCCCCACCTCTCGGTAAAGGCCAATCTGGAGTATGGCTGGCGGCGAACGCCTGCTGAACTGCGGCGCATCCGCTTCGAGGATGTAGTGGAACTGCTGGGTATAAGACCGCTGCTGAAACGGCCCACAGCGCGCCTCTCCGGCGGCGAGCGTCAGCGTGTAGCGCTGGGCCGGGCCCTGCTAACCAGTCCAAGGCTGCTGCTGATAGATGAACCCCTCTCCGCCCTCGACCACGGTGCGAAACAGGCCATACTGCCCTACCTGGAGAGCCTGCACGACGAGTTCGACATCCCGTCACTCTATGTCTCCCACGATCCCAACGAAGTTGCGCGACTGGCCGATCACATGGTGTTGTTAAACCAGGGGCGGGTGATGACCCAGGGCAGTGCCGCAGATCTACTCACACGGCTGGACCTGCCCATTGCCGGCTATGACGAGGCGGCCTCCATCCTGCATGGCCAGGTCTCATCCCATGACCACACCTTTCACCTCACCTGGATCGGCATGCACGGTGGGCGGGTGGCGGTCTCCCGGGAGGACCTGCCAGTGGGCAGGCATGCGCGTGTGGAGATCAAGGCACGAGACGTGAGCCTATCCCTTCAGTCGCACAGTGATACCAGCATCATCAACCTGTTGCCCGCTATGGTTTCAGATACCCACGAAGTCAGTCCCAGCCAACTGCTCGTTCGTCTCGAACTGTCCGACGGACAGTATCTTTTGTCACGCATCACGCGCCGCTCAGCCATGGGTTTGGGTGTTAGGGAGGGGATGCAGCTCTATGCCCAGGTGAAGAGTGTGGCGTTGGTGGCATAGGCCCCTTCCCCTTTTGTTTCCCTCCTCAGTCGAGTACGGGACAGGCTTCAACTCGAACAGACCACTGATCGCCTGGGAGACAGCCACGTACATTGATATGGCATCCCCTCTTTTACAGTTCGTTAAGTCTTTACGTTGGGAATAGAAATACGCGATTGTGTAAATGACATCCGTTAGGATCTTGCTTGTCGAACCAAGCTATTTTGACTGTCGTAGATTAAAATCCGTCCGCGCAACAAAAAAGCCCAACCGAAAAATCGATTAGGCTTTTTAATTCTACAAGTTATGAGCAGTGTAACTTGTCTACTGTGTTTGGTAGCGGGGGCAGGATAGGTTCACTCCCTACACTGATAATCTGCCTGGATACGCTGTGAGTACCGTGATCATTTTCAATCTACTTTCCCAGAAGCCCTTGTAGCTTTTGATATGATGCCTGATGCTTTGCGACTGACATTTTTTCCAGGTTCATCATCTTCCAGCGGACAGCGGGTAACTGTTCGACATGCGGTAAATCCAACAGCTCCCAGCGCGGGTTTCGCGCCTTGAATGACAATAGAAACTCCCTATCATCTTTACTAAATCCTGACCGCACCATCCCGACCAGCTGCTCTCGGGTGGCCAGTAACGCTGCCAAAGGAACCCCTACATCTGTCATCTGCGCAAACTCACCCACATAGGCAGTTTCAAGGTCACTAAATACCGGATCAATTAACTCAGCTATCGGACGCGGGTGGCTGATCAGATAGACCAACAAAGCCTTGCGGATCTCGTCATTGATTCCCTCATGGTCAAGCAGCCAGCGCACATCAAACAGGTCACGTGGATGTTGCCTGTCCAATGCCGCGCAGATTTTCCCTGCATACAGATCAGCCATGGCTAAAACCGCTATCTCAGCATAGCCAAACTCATCCTCTACAGCCTCGGAAACAGAACGAACCTCAGGTTCAAACACGGTCCCACGCAATACTGGAGACAGCTCGACCTTCACCTGCACATCACCGCGAGACACCACCAGTCGCAATGCATCAGGCTTATCCCGATAGACCTCTACCACACCTGCATCCGCAAAAGTGGTTTTAATGAAAGAACTGATTCGACCAAGCGCCTGGGTGATATTTGCCAACGCAGTGGTACGCTCATCCATCGGCAGATAGACCAGATCGATATCCACAGAGAGGCGCGGCAGATCTCTCGCAAACAGATTGATCGCCGTGCCGCCTTTCAGTGCAAAACAATCTTCCTCAGCGATCAGCGGAATCAACGAGACCAATAACTGCACCTGTCTGTAGTAGATGCTACTTCGGTCCATGCAGATGCTCCGGCACGGTGATCAGATAGGTATTGTCCAGCTTGCCTGATTTGGCGATAACCCGCTTACCTTTGCCTAAATCGTAATCGTCCCTATTCAGCTTTCGAAACCACGGGTAGTTATGCCGACTGGCCAGCCAGAAGAACAGCCGCTTCACCTTGATGCTTTTACAGCCCCTCAACAGGGCATCGAGCTTGCTCGGTGACAGGCTGGTCAGGCCCTGCATCAGTTCATCGGCGTGATCGAAACTGATACCGTCGGGGATATCTGCCAGCATTTCCAGGTAGGCCTTCTCTGAGCAGGAGAGCGCTATTTCGGGCAGGTCATCCCGCCATTGAAGGTGTTTCTGGTAAGTCTTGTTTTCCAACACCTCTGCGCCCCAAAGCATCCTTGTGCTGTGCCACTGAAATGAGGCCTTAGCTGCAACCCTACCCAGCCAACCCGGAACTTTTCCCTCAGCATACAGATGCAGTTTTTGTGTATCACCAAACGAGAGATATTGCCCAAGGCCGAGCACCTGCAAAGCAGATACACCACCCACCAGCACAGACCGATCAGCCATACGTTGCAGTGAGCAGACCACAGCCTGCCAACTCAGCCGACTCTCTGCGCGAGCATAGACCCCGACCGCCAGTTTATGTAGCCGGTGACTCTTGACCGCATTATCCAGCGCATGGCGGGATACACCCTGCTCAAGCACCCACTGGCGCGTTGCTACCAAGCCATGAGGCAGCAGTCGATCTATATGTTGGGGCTTCAGGCCTTGGAACGCCATAGGTTTACCATTATTAAAATAATCGGCGAAAAACACCGAACTAACAGGTAAATATAAACTAGCACACAAACAACTAGTTCGCATTACTTTATATTTGCGGCGATGTGCGCCGCGTATTTATTTACCCGTAAACTCATCAACAGAGCATAACTACCAACTGATAACCTTTCTCTCGATAGGAAAAGTACTTTATAGAATTTATAAGCGACAGTTTTCTTGCTGAGATGCGCCCATCACCGTATGCCAGGCCTTAGTGGGCTGAAAATAGTGCGACTACGAGGAAAATCCAAGGCACTGCCCGTAGAAAGAGGAATAAAAAAGGCCTGGAACTCTGACTGAGTCCAGGCCTTTTAGATGTGGTAGCGGGGGTAGGATTTGAACCTACGACCTTCGGGTTATGAGCCCGACGAGCTGCCAGACTGCTCCACCCCGCAACTGGAATCGCGCATACTACACAGCGGCCTGAGCTTTTACAACCCCAGCTGCAACAATTATTGAATATAAATAAAAACACCGCCCGATGGGCGGTGTTTTGATGATGAAGTACAGCTTGCAGCTAGCTGAAAGCCGCCGCGCAGACAGAGAGCAGGCTGGCAGGAAACATGCCCAGCAGCAGCATGGAGAGGCCGTTGATGGAGAGCGCAACCCGGGTATCCAGCCCTGCTGTCAACGGCGTATCGTCAACGGGCTTGTCAAAATACATCAGCTTCACGATGCGCAGGTAGTAGAAGGCACCGATGATGGAGAAGAAGACACCCACCAGGGCCAGCCATGTCATATCGACACTGACAACCGCTTCAAGCACGAACATCTTGGCGAAGAAACCGACTGTGGGCGGCACGCCCGCCATGGAGAACATCAGCAACATCATCATCGCTGCGAACCAGGGACTACGTTCGTTGAGCCCCTTGTAGTCCTCGAGTTTCTCAGCTTCAAATCCCCTGCGGCTCAACAGCATGACGATACCGAAGCCACCCAGCGCCATCAGTGCATAGACAATGCTGTAGAACATGGCCGCGGTGTAGCCCTTGCTGGTGCCAGCCAGGATGCCCAACAGAATGAAACCAACATGGGAGATGGTGGAGTAAGCAAGCATACGCTTGATATTGGCCTGGGCAATGGCAATTATGTTACCCACCGCCATGGAGAGGATGGCCAGAATCACCAGCATCCCCTGCCAGTCACCGTGCAGCGTACCCATACCGTCCACCAGCATACGCATGGCCAGGGCAAAGGCGGCAATCTTGGGTGTGGAGCCGATGAAAAGCGTCACCGCGGTAGGTGCACCGTGGTAGACATCCGGTACCCACATGTGGAACGGCACGGCACCGAATTTGAACGCCAGACCGATGACCACGAACACCAGGCCGAAGATGAGAACCATTTTATTGGCATCTGCATTGGCAAGACCCTGGGACACGGCGCTGAACTCAATGGAGCCGGTGGCACCGTAGATCATCGAGATACCGTAGAGCAGCATGCCTGAAGCCAGGGCGCCGAGCACGAAGTACTTCATGGCGGCCTCTGAGCCAATAACCGAATCACGATTGAAGGCGACCAGCGCATACATGGAGAGGGCCAACAGTTCCAGGCCAAGGTATATGGTCAGGAAGGTATTGGCGGAGACCATGATCATCATGCCGAGAACGGCAAAAAGACCCAGCACGTAGAACTCACCTTTGAAGATATCGCGATCCCGCAGGTAGTCCTTGGAGTAGAGAAAGGCTCCCACGGTAATGATGTAGATAGCAATCTTGAGAACATCGCTCATGGTGTCGCGGATGACACTGCCATCAAACACGATCTGGGTTTCACCTGTGGCGGTGAATGCAGTAATGCCGATTGCCAGAAGCAGACTGGCCTGGGTAATCCCATAGCTGATGACCCGCTGTTCCTCCTTCAGGAACAGGTCGAGCACCAGCACCAGGCAGGCTGCAGACAGGATAAAGATCTCCGGCAGTACCGGTATCAGAGTGGATAGTTCAAATTGCATCGAAACTCACCAATTCCTAATAAGGCCCAGCTGCATCAGAGCTTGGACACGGCAATATGCTTCAACAGGTTCTCGATGGAGACATCCATCACCTCGACCAGCGGCGCGGGCCAGAGACCGAGTACCAATACAGCAATGGCGAGGCTGCCCAGAACCAGCAGTTCGCGATTATTTATATCTTCCAGGGCGGCGACGTTGTCATTGGCCACCTTGCCGAATACCACCCGCTTCACCATCCAAAGGGTATAGGCAGCGCCGATAATCAGCGTGGTTGCAGCCAGAAACGCAAACCAGAAATCAGCGCGGAAGCTGGCAAGAATAACCATGAACTCGCCGACAAACCCGGAAGTACCTGGCAGGCCTGCATTTGACATGGCGAAGAAAACCATGAATGCGCCGAAAATGGGCATGGTGTTGATCACACCGCCGTAGTCACCGATCTCGCGGCTGTGAAGGCGGTCGTACAGCACCCCGACACAGAGGAACATTGCCGCGGAAATAAAACCGTGGGAGATCATCTGCACCATGCCGCCTTCCAGGCCGAGGATGGCACCGCTTTCGCTGGCGGTGTTGTTCATGATCATGAAGGCGATGAAAAAGCCGAGAGTCACGAAGCCCATGTGCGCAATGGATGAATAGGCGATCAGCTTCTTCATATCCTGCTGCACCAGTGCAACGAATCCGATGTAGACGACAGCGATCAGGGACATGGTGATGATAAGCCAGTCGAGATGGCTGCTCGCATCGGGAGTGATGGGCAGGCTGAAGCGCAGGAAGCCGTAACCACCGATCTTGAGCATGATCGCCGCAAGGATCACGGAACCGCCGGTGGGCGCCTCAACGTGTGCGTCCGGCAGCCAGGTGTGTACAGGCCACATGGGGACCTTTACGGCAAAGGCCATGAGGAACGCTATGAATATCAGTATCTGCTCTGTCAGTCCCAGCTTCAGGTCGTGGAAGGCCAGGATATCGAAAGAGTCTGCCTGGAAGTACATGTAGATCAGTGCAACCAGCATGAACACCGAACCGAAGAAGGTGTAGAGGAAGAACTTGATAGTGGCGTAGACCCTGTTCGGGCCACCCCAGACACCGATGATCAGGAACATCGGAATCAGCATCGCTTCCCAGAACACGTAGAACAGCATGGCGTCGAGGGCAGAGAAGACACCGACCATCACACCTTCCATGATCAGGAATGCCGCCATGTAGTGCGAAGGCTTGTACTGAATAACCTCCCAACCGGCAATGATCACGAACACCGTGATAAAGGTGGTCAGGATGATCAGCGGCATGGAGATACCGTCTACACCCAGGTAGTACTCAATACTGAAATGGGAGATCCACGGCATACGCTCCACAAACTGCATCTGGGCAGTTGATGGATCGAAGCTGGAGTAGAGCGGCAGGCTAACGATAAAGGTAAGAATCGCTACTACCAGAGCCGTCCAACGTGTGGCATTTGCGGCTTTATCGCCGCTGGCTAGCACCAGCAGACCACCGATAATCGGCAGCCAGATGGTCAAGCTAAGAATGGGCCAGTCTGCAAACATGCGAAGCGTCCTACCTACTTAGGAGATAACAAACCAAGTCAATAACAACAACAGTCCAAGAATCATCACTGCGGCGTAGTGGAACAGGTAACCGGTCTGGACATTGCGTATCCAGTCGGCGAAGCGTCCAACAGTTTTTGCCGAGCCATTGATAATCAGGCCATCGATCAGGCCACGGTCGCCCACGTTCCAGAGCAGTTTGCCGATACCGCGGCTACCGCCGGCAAACAGGAACTGATAGGTCTCGTCGAAGAAGTACTTCTTGTCGAGTATCAGGTGGACAAAATCGAAACGGGTCTTTATGTCGTGTGCAATGCTCGGTTTCTTCATGTAGATAAACCAAGCGACAAACAAACCCGCCATTGCAAGATAGAACGGTGCGCTGGCGTAAAAGTGCCCGAGCATACCGTTGCCGTCGTGCACTATTTTCTCAACCGCGGCAATGGTGTTGTGTTCCGGAAGCACGTAGATCGCACCCTCGAACCAGTCTCCGAACAGCATCGCGTCCACGGTGAAATAACCAACAAACACTGAAGGTATGGCCAGCGCAATCAGCGGCCAGGTTACAACCTTGGGAGACTCGTGCAGGTGAGCCTTGGCGTGCTCGTCACGAGGACCTTCGCCGTGAAACACCAGGAAGAACATGCGGAAGCTGTAGAGCGCAGTGATGAACACACCCACCAGCACTGCAACGTAGGCATAGCCTGAGCCGGCGATAGATGAGTGGTGCACCGCCTCAATGATGGCGTCCTTGGAGAAATAACCTGAGAAACCGGGGAAACCGATCAGGGCCAGTGATCCCAGCAGGGATGTAATCCACGTGATCGGCATGTACTTCCTGATACCGCCCATGCTGCGGATATCCTGGTTGTGGTGCATGCCGATAATTACGGAGCCCGCGGCCAGGAAGAGCAGCGCCTTGAAGAAGGCGTGGGTCATCAGGTGAAAGATGCCCGCCGCGTAGGCCGAAACACCCAGGGCAACCATCATGTAACCGAGCTGGGAGAGTGTCGAGTAGGCAACAACACGCTTGATGTCGTTCTGCACAATACCGATAAGGCCGGTAAAGAAGGCGGTGGTGGCACCGATCACCAGCACGAAAGTCAGCGCGGTTTCGGACAGTTCATAGAGGGGCGACATGCGCGCAACCATGAAGACACCGGCGGTTACCATGGTGGCGGCGTGGATCAGGGCGGAGATGGGGGTTGGGCCCTCCATTGAATCCGGCAGCCACACATGCAGAGGAACCTGTGCCGACTTACCCATTGCGCCGATAAAGAGGAAGACGCAGATCACGGTCATAAGCGACCAGCTCTCGTCGCCCCAGATTGTGATCTGGGTATTGGCGAATTCGGGCGCCTTGGCGAACACCTCGGCGTAGTCGAGGCTGTTGAAGTACATGGCCACAGCGGCGATACCCAGGATAAATCCGAAGTCACCCACGCGGTTGACCAGGAACGCCTTGAGGTTTGCAAAGATCGCCGTGTCGCGTACCGACCAGAAACCGATCAGCAGGTATGAGACCAGGCCCACAGCCTCCCAGCCGAAGAAGAGCTGCATGAAGTTGTTGGACATCACCAGCATCAGCATGGAGAAGGTGAACAGGGATATATAGCTGAAGAAGCGCTGGTAGCTGTTGCGCCCTGCCAGGCTCTCTTTTGGCCAGTTGTGCTCATCGTCGGCCATGTAACCGATGGTATAGATATGAACACAGAAGGAGACGAAAGTGACCACCACCAGCATGACCGCTGTCAGCTGGTCAACCAGGAAACCCACCTCCATGTGCAGGCCGTCGCTGACCATCCAGGTATAGACACTGTCGTTGAAGACCTGGGTCTTGCTGTTGATGAACAGCCAGAGCACGTAGATGGAGAGCAGTGCCGAGATGCCGACCCCGCTGCTGGTCACCCAGTGAGCGCCCGCGCGTCCGATCCTGCTGCCGAAAAAGCCCGCTATGATTGCGCCGATGAGGGGCGCCAGCACGATTGTTAGATAAATCTGTTCCATGCCTTAACCCTTGAGCGTATCCAGATCTGCCACGTTGATGGTGCGACGATTGCGGAACAGCACCACCAGGATGGCCAGTCCGATCGCCGCCTCAGCAGCTGCAACTGTCAGAATAAAGAAGACGAAAACCTGCCCCGCCGTGTCTCCCAGAAAGTGGGAGAAGGCGACAAAGTTCATATTCACCGCCAACAGCATCAACTCGATGCACATGAGCAGGATGATCACGTTTTTACGGTTTAGAAAAATTCCCGCAATACTGAGCGAAAAGAGTATCGCCCCAACAATCAGATAATCGGAGAGTTCAATCATGATCAGTCCTCCGCCTCCATGGAAACCACCTGAATGCGATCAGGTCCCTTCTTCACCTTAACCTGCTCTGACGGATTCTGAGACTTGGTTTCAGGACGCTTGCGCATGGTCAGTCCAATCGCTGCAATGATCGCGACCAGCAGAATGACCGCCGCAATTTCGAACGGGTACATGTAGACGGTATAGAGAACATTGCCGATCTCTGCGGTGTTGTTGTAATCAGCTGCATGTCGGACGGGGGCAGCATACTGCTCCATGCCGAAATTGCCCGGCCCGACAACCAGGATAATCTCAACCGCCATTACAACTGCAACCAGCAGTCCCACGGGAAGATAACTGATGAATCCGGCACGCATGGTTGCAACATCGATATCAAGCATCATAACCACGAACAGGAACAGCACCATAACCGCCCCTACGTAGACGAGTACCAGTACGATGGCAAGAAACTCTGCTTCTGCCAGCATCCAGATACAGGCGCTGGAAAAAAATGCCAGCACCAGGAACAACGCCGAGTGAACCGGGTTGCGTTGGGTTATCACCATCGTCGCGGCAAACACCAGGATGGCGGCGAAAACATAAAAGACAAACAGTTCGAATGTCATCGGATATTCCAATTCAGGTTAACGGGCCGGCCTCAGCGGTACCGGGCCTGGGCCTCGATATCAGCCGCAATCTGGGCCTCGTATTTCTCACCGACCGCGAGGAGCTTCTCCTTGGTCATGATCGCATCTTCGCGGTTCTCAAAACTGTACTCATAGACCCGTGTTTCAACGATGGCATCCACCGGGCATGACTCCTGGCAGTAGCCGCAGAAGATGCACTTGAAAAGGTCGATGTCATAGCGTGTGGTGCGGCGTGAACCGTCATCACGGGGTTCGGCCTCAATGGTGATAGCCAGCGCAGGACATACCGCCTCGCACAGTTTGCAGGCGATACAGCGCTCTTCCCCGTTGGGGTAGCGCCGCTGGGCATGCAGACCACGAAAGCGCGGTGACACAGGCGCCCTCTCTTCCGGGTACTGAACCGTGAATTTCTTCTTGAACAGGTACCGTCCGGTCACGTTGAGCCCTTTAAACAGTTCCAGCAGGAACAGGCTCTTAATGTAATCTGTTAATACTTTCATCTGTCACCCAGCCTCAGTCGAACCACCAGGGCAATTGATAGACCACTGCCAGGCCCACAACCAGGATCCAGACAATGGTTATGGGAATGAACACCTTCCAGCCGAGACGCATGATCTGGTCATAACGGTAACGGGGAAAGGTTGCACGAAACCACAGAAAGAGGAAACCGAACAGGGCTGTCTTGATGAACATCCAGTGGATGCCGTCACCAAGCAGGAAGACACCGTCCACCCAGCTTGCCGGGAACGGCGACAGCCAGCCACCCATGAACATCAGCGCGGTTAGCGCCGAGATCAGGATCATGTTGGCATACTCACCCAGGAAGAAGACCGCGAAGGGCATGCCCGAGTAGTCGACGTGAAAACCGGCTACGATCTCCGACTCGCCTTCAGCCACATCGAAGGGGGCACGGTTGGTTTCGGCCACTCCGGAGACAAAATAGATAACGAACAGCGGCAGCAGCGGCAGCCAGAACCAGTTGAACAGGCCACCCTCCCCCTGCTGGGCACGAACTATCTCGCCCAGGTTGAGACTACCGGCGGCAACCAGCACACCCACCAGGGCGAAGCCCATTGCGATCTCATAAGAGACGATCTGGGCTGCCGAGCGCAGTGCACCAAGGAAGGCGTATTTTGAGTTGGATGCCCAACCCGCGATGATCACTCCATAGACACCGACAGAGGTCAGAGCCAGAACGTAGAGAAGACCGGCATTGAGATCCGCCAGCACCAGGCCCTCCTGAAACGGGAACACCGCCCAGGCCGCCAGTGCCGGACCCAGGGTCAGCATCGGCGCAATCAGAAACAGGAGTTTGTTCGCCTTGGTGGGGATCACAATCTCCTTGAACATCAGCTTTACCGCATCTGCAATCGGCTGCAACCAGCCCTTGGGGCCGACGCGGTTGGGGCCGATACGCACCTGCATGTAGCCGATGAGCTTGCGTTCCGCATAGGTGAAGTAGGCCACCGCCAGCATCAGCGGAGCCACGATTACAACGATCTTGAGCATAATCTGAATGATAATCAGATTTTCCCCAAGCCATTCCCAGAGCCCAATCAGTGCATCCATCGGTTATGCCTTCTCCAGGGTCACTTCACCGAATTGACCGCCCAGCCCTTCGGTGCCCGCCAACCCGGCAGGTACCCGAACAGAACCGTTCGGTACGGTGGAATCTATCTCGATGGGCAGTTCAGCCCGATTCTCATCTTGTGTCAGTACAGCGCTGTCGCCTTCGCCGAATCCGCCTTTAGCCGCCTGTTCAGGATTGATCCTGATCGATGCAGCAATAGCATCGTTGGTCTGCTGCAGTGGGGCTGCCCTTCGCACCAGCGGATCAACTGCATAGAGAGGCACATCACCTATCCTGGCAAGGCCGTTTGCGCTCATCCGCCTGTCAGACCCGGCATCACCGGAAACACTGTTATCCAGCTGTGTGTCAGCTGCGGAAGCTTTCACTTCATTCAGGGCGTCTTCAGAGCTGTTCTGCTCGAAACCGTCGATATCCAGCATGTTGCCCATTACCCGCAGCACCTTCCAAGCGGGACGGGTATCGCCTTTCGGGCTGACCGCGCCGGCAAATGACTGCCAGCTGCCCTCGGCATTGACATAGGTGCCGGATGTTTCAGCAAATGAAGCGATTGGCAGAATCACATCTGCTGCCGCTTCAAGGCTTGCACTGCGGAAAGCGCTGAGCGCAACCACGAACTCCGCCTTTTCAAATGCTGAGGCGGCAAGTGCCGGGTTGTAAAAGTCGTAGCCGGGTTCCACGCCCATCAGCAGGTAGCCCTTGCGGGGCTGCTCCAGCATGCTGGTCGCGTTCAGACCGCCCTGGCCCCTGACGCCTGCCAGGTTTGCGCCAACGCTGTTGGCCGCTTCCGGCAGGAAGCCCAGCCTGGCTCCGCTCGCCTCGGCAACCTTGGCTGCCAGTGAACAGAGCAGTGAATAATCAGGGTGCGCAGCTGCGATGTTACCCAGCAGCACGCTGGCGTTATCGGCAAACTTGAGCTGCTCGGCAATCGTCTTGTGATCATCCCCTGCCTCAGCTGCATCGATGAGTCCGCCACTGGCGCCCAGCGCCTTGGCAACGGCTGCAAGGTCATCGACCATGCCGGCCGGTGAATTGACCAGTTGGCCGGTCGAGTAGTTCATGTCCAGCTCGAAGGGGTTGATGAAACTGATACTCGCACCTTCAAGTGCTGCCTTGCGCAGGCGGTGTCCGAGTATCGGCTGCTCCTTGCGGACGTTGGCACCGATCAGCAGGGCTGCATTCAGTGCTTCCAGGTCGGCAATTGACTGCCCCAGCCAGGGGTATGCGGGCCCGTCGCTGCGGAAATCACCCTGGCGTAAACGAAAATCGATATTTTCGCTACCCAGGCCCCGCACCAGTTTCTGTGCCAGGTGCATCTCCTCAAGGGTGGATGCTGGAGAGATCAGGGCACCGAGTTGATCACCGGAGACACCCTTCAGCCCCTTGGCAACCATATCCAGGGTCTCATGCCAGCCTGCTTCCACCCACTCGCCTTTCTTCTTGATCAGCGGGCGGCTCAGGCGCTCTTCACTGGCCAGGCCGGTATAGCTGAAACGGTCACGGTCGGAGATCCAGCACTCGTTGACTGCTTCGTTATCCATGGGTACCACGCGCATCACTTCGTTGCGGCGGACGTGAACATGTACGGCAGAACCCACCGAGTCGTGAGCAGCTACGGTGTCACGCTGCACAAGCTCCCAGGCCCGCGCATTGAAACGGAACGGCTTGGAGGTAAGTGAGCCCACGGGGCAGACATCAATGATGTTGCCGGAGAGTTCAGAGTCAACGCTCTTTTCTATGTAGGTGCCGATGGTCATGTGTTCGCCACGACCGGTGGCGCCCAGTTCGCGAATACCTGCAATTTCAGCACCGAAACGAACGCAGCGTGTGCAGTGGATGCAGCGGGTCAGGTCGGTGGCCACCAGGGGCCCGATGTCCTTGTCCTTGACCACGCGCTTGCCTTCCACGAAGCGGGAGACATCACTGCCGTAACCGACTGCCACATCCTGCAGTTCACACTCACCACCCTGATCGCAGATCGGGCAGTCCAGTGGATGGTTGATGAGCAGAAACTCCATGGTGCCCTTCTGGGCTGCCAATGCCATGGGCGAGCGGGTGAACACCTTCATGCCGTCTGCAACAGGTGTTGCACAGGCTGGAAGTGGTTTCCACACCTTCTCGACTTCCACCAGGCACATGCGGCAATTGGCGGATACGGAGAGCTTTTTGTGATAACAGAAACGGGGGATGTTGATACCCGCCGCATCCGTGACATCGATCAGCATCGCTCCGGCTTGCGCCTTGAGCTCCTTGCCGTCGACTTCTATTGTTACCGTCTGGTCTTCAGACATTGACGTTATTCTCTAAGCCAGTAACAGAATTTAAAATTCCGAATATCAATTCCTGTTCTATTTTTTCAGGAATCAACTTTGCATTTCTTATGTTCAATGTGGTACTCGAACTCGTCCCGAAAGTGCTTGAGCATGCCCTGTACAGGCATGGCAGCAGCATCACCCAGTGCGCAGATGGTGCGACCTGCAATCTTCTGGGTCACATCCTCCAGCAGGGCCATGTCTTCCGGGCGTCCCTGACCGTTTTCAATGCGGCTTACCACGCGGTAGAGCCAGCCGGTACCTTCACGGCAGGGGGTACACTGGCCGCAGGACTCTTCGTAATAGAAGTAGGACATGCGCTCCAGCACCTTGACCATGCAGTTGGTGTCGTCCAACACGATCACCGCACCTGAACCCAGCATGGAGCCGGCATTCTGGATCGAGTCGTAATCCATGGTCAGGTCCATCATCTGATCACCGGGAATAACCGGGGAGGATGAACCACCGGGGATTACTGCCTTGCAACGGCGTCCGTCCTTCATGCCACCGGCCATCTCCAGCAGTTCGGAGAACGGGGTACCCATGGGGATTTCGAAAACACCGGGATTATTGATATTGCCGGAGATGGAGAAGAGCTTGGTACCGCCGCTGTTCTCAACACCCAGGTCTTTGAACCACTGTCCGCCCTTCTCCATGATCATGGGAATGGAGGCCAGGGATTCGGTATTGTTGATAATGGTCGGACGTCCGTAAAGGCCGAAGTGGGCCGGAAAAGGCGGTTTGTATCTTGGCTGCCCCTTTTTGCCCTCGATGGACTCCAGCAGCGCGGTCTCTTCACCACAGACGTAGGCGCCACCACCCAGGTGTACGTTCAGGTCGAAATCGAAACCTGAGCCGAGAATGTTCTCGCCGATGAAACCGGCTTCCCGTGCCTGATCGATGGCATCCTGAAAACGTTGCGCCGGCTCCATGAACTCACCGCGAATGTAGTTATATCCCTGGGTCGCACCGATGGCGTAGCCAGCGATAATCATTCCCTCCACCAGCTGGTGGGGGTTGTAGCGCAGGATATCGCGATCCTTGAAGGTACCGGGCTCGCCCTCGTCCGAGTTGCAGACCACGTACTTCTGGCCAGGCGCATTGCGCGAGATAAAGCTCCACTTGAGACCGGTGGGGAATCCCGCACCACCACGACCGCGAAGATTGGAGGTTTTCACCTCTTCGATGATCTGCTCCGGGGTGATTCCCTCGGTAAAGATCTTCTTCAGCATCTCGTAACCGCCGATGCTGCGGTACTGGTCTATATCCCAGGGACGATCCAGTTCGAGAGTGCGCAGACAGACTTCGTTCGCCATAGCGTTTACTCCAGTCCGTCCAGAATCGAATCGACCAGTTCAGGGGTCAGATTCTCATAATATTTGGTACCGATCTGAAACATCGGCGCTCCGCCACAGGCTCCCAGGCACTCCACCTCTTTCAGGCTGTATTTGCCATCGTCACTGGTCTGGCCCAGCTTGATGCCAAGCTTCTTCTCCATGTGATCGACGATCTTGTCAGATCCGTTGATCATGCAGGAGACGTTGGTACAGACACACACCTTGTGCTTGCCAACGGGCTTGAGTTCATACATGGAGTAGAAAGTGGCGACCTCGTAGACAGCGATGGGTGGTACGTCGAGGTATGCCGCAACCCTGTCCATCAGTTCTTCGGTGAGGTAGCCGCCATTATCATTCTGCACGGTGGTCAGGGCAGGCATGATGGCTGACTGCTTCCACTCTTCAGGATACTTGGCGATCGACTTGTCGATCTCCGCCCTCACCTCTGCAGAGAAAAGGCTCTCCTTGTTCTCCACCGGCTTGACGGTGCTCATTGGTGCGTTCTTGAAACCCATCAGCGGTCAATCTCCCCGAATACAACGTCCATGGTGCCGATCACGGCTGCCACGTCAGAGATCATGTGCCCTTTCACCATCTCGTCCATAGCGGCCAGATGCGGAAAACCCGGGGCACGAATCTTCAAACGGTAAGGTTTGTTGGCGCCGTCGGAAACAACGTAGCAGCCGAACTCTCCTTTTGGTGCCTCCACTGCGGCGTAGGCTTCGCCCACAGGAGTGCAGTAACCTTCTGTAAACAGCTTGAAGTGGTGAATCAGACTCTCCATGTCACCCTTCATATCACCCCGGCTTGGGGGCGCAACCTTGTGGTCTTCGACCATAACCGGGCCGCTGTTGCTACGCAGCCACTGTACACACTGCTTGATGATGCGTGTTGACTGGCGCATCTCTTCCATGCGGACCAGGTAGCGGTCGTAGCAGTCGCCGTTCTGACCGACGGGAATATCGAAATCCACCTTGTCATAAGCGGCGTAGGTCTGTTTCTTGCGCAGATCCCAGGCAAAGCCGGAACCGCGGATCATCGGCCCGGTGAAACCCATGGCCAGGGCTCTTTCCGGCGATACCACACCGATATCCACGGTGCGTTGCTTCCAGATTCTGTTGTCGGTAAGCAGTGTTTCGTACTCATCGACCAGGCCTGGAAAACGGTGTGCGAAATCATCGATAAAATCGAGCAGTGAGCCTTCGCGTACTTCGTTCTTGGCGGCGATTTCTGCATCGCTGCGAAACTGGTTGTTTTCGTACCTGGGCATCTGGTCCGGCAGATCCCGGTAGACACCGCCAACACGGTAGTAAGCAGCGTGCATACGCGCACCGGATACCGCCTCGTAGCAGTCCATCAGATCCTCACGCTCGCGGAAAGCGTAGAGGAACACGGTCATGGCGCCAATATCCAGGGCATGGGTTCCCAGCCACATCAGGTGATTGAGGATGCGGGTGATCTCGTCGTACATGGTGCGTATGTACTGGGCCCTCAGGGGCGCCTCGATGCCGAGCAGCTTCTCGACAGAGCGGACATACGCATGCTCGCTGCACATCATGGAGACGTAGTCGAGCCGATCCATGTAGGGGATGCTCTGGTTGTAAGGCTTGGTCTCGGCCAGCTTTTCAGTGGCACGATGGAGCAGACCGATATGGGGATCTGCCCGCTCTACCGTCTCACCATCAAGTTCCAGCACCAGGCGCAGTACACCGTGGGCAGATGGATGCTGAGGACCAAAGTTCAGTGTGTAGTTACGAATCTCAGGCATCGGAGGGTTCCGTCTGTTCGTCCTGCGAACTGCTGTCTTCTCGAATCACCTTGGGCACCAGGGTGCGGGAGTCGAGTTTGATCGGCTCATAGATCACGCGTTGCTGTTCAGGGTCGTAGCGCATCTCGACGTTTCCTTCCAGGGGGAAGTCCTTGCGGAAAGGATGCCCCAGGAAGCCGTAGTCTGTGAGAATACGGCGCAGATCGGGGTGTCCATCGAACAGAATGCCGTACATATCGAACGCCTCGCGTTCGAACCAGTCGGCGGCTGACCAGACATCGCACAGCGAATCCACGATGGGGTGCTCGCTGTCGACAAATACCCTGATACGCAGACGCTGGTTGTTTGCAACAGAGAGCAGATGGTAGACCGCCGCGAAACGCTCGGCCCCTTCACCCATCTCTGCAGTTATTGAAGAGACGCCCCGGCCAAAGCCGGTAGCCGAAGCACCGGCGGTGATCCACTCGGATTGACCGAACGTGGAGTAGTCGACACCGCAGGCATCGATTAGCTCATCAAAAAGAAAATCTTCACCGTCGCGCAGGGTACGCGCAATCCCGCTCAACTCCTGGCGGGGCACAACCATGGTCACTTCGCCCAGGGCGTAGGTCACACTGCAGCCCTTGGCTTCAAACTGTTCTTTAAGGTTTTCGACAAGCGTTTCGTGACGCTCTTCAGACATACTCTTAACGGTATCGTTCATGTCGTATTACCTAGCGCGCAATAGTGCTGGTGCGCTTGATCTTCTCCTGTAACTGAATGATGCCGTAAAGCAACGCCTCAGCTGTGGGTGGACAACCCGGCACATAGATATCAACCGGAACCACCCGGTCACAGCCGCGCACTACAGAATAGGAATAGTGGTAGTAACCTCCACCATTGGCGCATGAGCCCATGGAGATGACCCATCTCGGCTCGGCCATCTGGTCGTAGACCTTGCGCAGCGCCGGGGCCATCTTGTTGACCAGGGTTCCGGCAACAATCATGACATCGGACTGACGGGGGCTGGGACGAAAAACGATACCGAAGCGGTCCATGTCGTAACGGGAAGCCGCGGCGTGCATCATTTCAACCGCGCAGCATGCCAGACCAAAGGTCATGGGCCACAGGGACCCGGTACGTGCCCAGTTGATGAGCTTGTCGGCGCTCGTCGTAACGACGCCCTTTTCGAGGAGACCCTCTACTCCCATTCCAGCGCCCCTTTCTTCCACTCGTAGATGAACCCGATAACCAGAATGGCGAGAAAGATAAACATGGCGACAAAGCCGACTATGCCGATCTTATCGAGCACCACTGCCCACGGGAAAAGAAATGCGATTTCGAGATCGAAAATGATAAAGAGGATGGCGACGAGGTAAAAACGAACATCAAACTTCATGCGGGCATCTTCGAAGGCTTCGAAGCCGCACTCGTATGGCGAAAGCTTTTCACTGTCGGGACGACGGGTGCCAAGGATAAATCCCAGTGCAATCATGACAACGCCGACGATCAGTCCAACCCCGATAAAAACAAGGACAGGTAGGTAGTTTTCTAGCATTATTTCCTCACCTCTCCACCCGGATGGATTAATTATGTTTGGTTCCGGGCGCGAAATATCGAGATCGGAGTCTAGACAACCCGTCTCTCCGTGTCAACCCCGCCAATCTGCAAAATATTCTTATAATTCAATAGCTTGAATGCTTTTTAAACAAAAAACGGCATCATCCGAAAAATCGAATGATGCCGTCTTTAAAATATGGTGCCGATGGCCGGAGTCGAACCGGCACGGCTTACGCCACTACCCCCTCAAGATAGCGTGTCTACCAATTCCACCACATCGGCTAAAAAATAATTATACCTACATCAATAAATTTATTCAGCCTTTGCCGGCTCTTCCTGCGTGACTCCAGAGGGTGCAGGGACAACAGGGACAGGTACAGCTTCCAAGGCAGATGTTTCAGTAGGCGCCACTGTCGGAACCTCAGAAACAGGCGCAGGTGCTGCAGGCTGTTCAATTACCGCTGAATCACTCTGCATCAAGTCGGGTCGGTCTGTGGTTTTCATGGCAAACCACGCCATTGCCAGACTGGTAACGAAAAACAACGCGGCGATAATCGCTGTTGCGCGGCTGAGAAAATTGGCCGATCCCTGGGCACCGAATACGGTACCGGAGGCACCTGAGCCGAAGGCCGCTCCAGCATCGGCACCTTTGCCATGCTGTATCAGCACCAGGCCTATCAGGCCCAGCGCCAGAAAAAGATGTACTACAACCAGAATCGTCTGCATTCGGATTTCCGTTGATTCCTGAAAAATGAAAGCGGGGATTTTACATGAAGCCCGCCCAAGAAAGAACTATTAATTTCCCGGGAAGCGCCCGTTTTCAGGCCCGCCTTGGTTCAATTTTCAGGAATAAGTGCCTTTTCAGAGCAAAATCAGCCCGCTGCTGTACAGATACCCAGAAAATCCGCCGCTTTCAGGGAAGCGCCACCGATCAGGCCACCATCGATATCAGGCTTGGCGATCAGTTCAGCGGCATTATCAGGTTTCATGCTGCCGCCGTAGAGAATACGCACACCATCGGCAACTTCTGCGCTCTTCTCAGCAACACGGCCGCGGATGAAGGCGTGTACATCCTGAGCCTGCTCCGGTGTAGCGGTCATACCGGTACCGATTGCCCAAACAGGTTCATAGGCAATAACACCATCTGCCAGAGCTTCGACACCTTCCAGGTTAATCACGGCATCCAGCTGACGTGCGCAAACCTCTTCGGTAATACCCTGCTCACGCTCTTCAAGGGTTTCACCTATACAAAGGATCGGCACCAGCCCTGCAGCACGTGCTGCCGCGTACTTCTGGGCAACCAGTTCATCACTCTCATTGTGATAGGTGCGGCGCTCAGAATGGCCGACGATGGCATACTTGCAACCGAAGTCCTGCAGCATTGCCGTGGAGATCTCACCGGTATATGCGCCGGAGGCGTGAACCGAAACATCCTGTCCACCCCAGGCAACAGCCGAGCCGTTGAGCTGAGCCTGAACATCTGAGAGGTAGATGTAGGGGGCACAAACTGCGACCTCGGCCACATTGACTTCACCCATGCCGGCCTTGATACCTTCCAGCAGTTCACGATTTCCTTCACGGGAACCGTTCATTTTCCAGTTACCTGCAACGAGTGGCTGACGCATTTCCCCTCTCCTGAGCTATTGATTTTGAATTGCGCGGTAGTCTATCCAGCAGCACAGTCCAAATCAAATTAATAATAGGTATAGATGGAATCAAAAAAGCCTATAGATCAGCTTTGCTGTCGTGGAATCATCTCAGGGCTTGTACACAGGCCGCAACCTGCCTTGACCAGGGCTTCAAACTCCTCCGCACTGACAGGCGGACTATAGAGATACCCCTGCACCTCATCACAACCGGTCTCTTTGAGAAACTCCTCCTGCACCAGGGTTTCCACACCTTCAGCCACAATCTCCAGCTGCAGGCTGTGACCCAAGGCAAGCACAGCTCTTGAGATCGCCTCATCATTGGGATCATGGGGAATATCACGAATGAAGGAGCGATCAATCTTCAGCTTGTGTATCGGCAACCGCTTGAGATAACTCAGGGATGAGTAGCCGGTACCAAAATCATCAACCGCCAGGCGAACACCCATCATTTTCAATTCCGCAAGGGCTTTGATGGCCGACTCTGCCTCCTGCATGATGCAGGACTCGGTAATTTCCAGCTCAAGATGCCAGGGCTGCAGACCGGTATCACACAGGGTCTCTTTCACCATCGCAACGAGATCAGCACGCTCTATCTGCTGTCCGGACACGTTTACGCTAACCCGCCCGATAGCCAGTCCGCCCTGCATCCATTTGCGCATTTGCCGGGTAGACTCACGCAGCACCCATTCACCCAGGGGCAGTATCAGGCCACACTCCTCGGCAACATGAATGAAGCTATCAGGAGAAATCAACCCTTTTTCGGGATGCTGCCATCGGACCAGCGCCTCGGCGCCAACCAGTTTGCCTGACCGCAAGGAGTACTGGGGCTGATAGTGAACGACCAGCTGATTCTGAATCAGCGCCTGGCGCAGATCACGCTCCAGCAGCACACGCTCCATGGCCGAAACAGTCAGCTCTTCCGTATAGAAACAGTACTGCCCCCTTCCCTGCTCCTTGGCTCGATACATGGCGGCATCGGCATTTTTAATCAGCACATCACCATCGAGACTGTCATTGGGGCTGATGCTGATACCAATACTGGCAGTCATATACATCTCCTGCCCATCAACAACAAAAGGCCTGTGCAGTTCATGCAGAAGTTTTTCTGAGACCGTTGCTGCCGCCTGCATGTTGCCGACCCGCTCCAGCAGCAGAATGAACTCATCACCACCAACCCGCGCCACGGTATCTTCATCACGAACCACGGACATCAACCGCTCTGCAACCAGCTGCAGCAACCGATCACCAATGGGGTGTCCAAAACTATCATTGATGTTCTTGAACAGGTCGAGGTCCATGAACAGAACCGCCACCTGTTCACCGTTGCGCTCGACACGCTCAAGGGTGTGCTCCAGCAGGGCATTAAAGAGCAATCGATTGGGCAACCCGGTCAAAGCATCGTGATGAGCCAGGTGAGTGAGGCGCTCTTCCGACTGTTTTTTGGCGGTGATATCGGAGAACACGCTGACATACCGGATTACATGACCCTGTTCATTTTTTACTGCACTGATATTCAGCCACCCAGGATAGACTTCACCGTTTTTACGCCGGTTCCAGATCTCACCCTGCCACACCCCAGTCGCAAGGATAGTGGCCCACATGTTTTCGTAGAACTGCCTGTCGTGGCGCTGGGACTTCAACATGCTGGGTTTCTGACCCAGCGCTTCACTTTCAATGTAGCCGGTGATATCTGAAAAGGCCTTGTTGACGGCAATGATTGTGCCGTCCAGGTCAACAACCATGACCCCTTCGATGGTACTGTCAAACACGGCTGCCGCAAGCCGCAGTTCATCCTGGGTATCGATCTGGCCTGTTACATTTGAAGCAGTTCCCCGAAAGCCCACAAACTCCCCGGTATCACTGTATATGGGTAAACCACTCATACTCGCGCACCGGCGCTCACCATCTTCACCAGCATGCCAGAACTGAAAATCCTTGAACGGAAGCCTCTGTTTCAGATCCTGAAGATGATCGCTCCAGTTCTGATCACCGAGATCCACCTGGGCCAGATCCTCGCAGCGTTTCCCGATCACATGCGCAGGATCAATGCCGGTGGTAGCGGAGAACTGCTCAGAAAGATACGTAAACCGTAAATCCGGACCGGTCTCCCAGAACCAGTCTGACGCCGATACAGTAAAGTCCCTGAAGCGCTGTTCACTCTCTTCAAGGGCTCTCTGCGCCTCATCGCGTCCCACGCGGGCGCGCAACGCATGAACACCGTAAGAGAGATCCTCCGCAAGGTTCTCCAACAGCTGGATCTCTTCACTGTCGAAGGCGTCTACCCCTTTTGCATAGATAAGCAGTACGCCGCAAACATCCCCCCCTTCACCAAGAGGAAACGCCATCACCGATCCGAACCCCCTTTTCACGGCATCCTCGCGCCAGGGTTCAAATGAAGGATCGCTGTGCACATCCCGGATGATTGAAGGAACACCGGTACGGATTGCTGTACCACCCGGCCCACGTCCACGCGGCGTATCGTCCCAGGTAAGCTTTGCGCTCATCACGTAACCGGCATCAGCCCCCGCAACAGCCATGGGTTTGATGGTTTTGTCTTCGTCCTGCTGTGCACAGCCGACCCAGGCCATGCGATAGCCTCCAGTCTCGACAATGTGCCGGCAAAACTCATTCAGCAACTGCTCTTCGCTGGTTGCGCGAATAACTGACTTGTTGCAGTGACTGAGCATCTCATAGGTACGGTTCAGATCTCTCAGCCGGTTCTCCCGGCTCTTCTGCTCGGTCACATCCTGCACGATACCGAACATACTGACCGGGATTCCCTCATCATCAGTCAGAAGCTCTGCCCGCGCGGATATGTGGCGAACATCACCATCAGAGCGCAGCACACGATAATGCACATCGTAGTCTTCATTTCCTGTGATTGCGTTCTTAAACGACTGCTCCCACCTCTCCCTGTCCTCAGGATGAATCAGTTCGTACATCAAATCAGGACTGTGATCACCCTCCTCGGGAAAACCGAGTATTTCCATGGCCGAATCGGACAGCGTGCATTGCTGTGTTTTGACATCCAGAGACCATTTACCGAGCAGTGCAATCTCCTGGGCCTTTCTGAGTTGCGCCTCCCTGGCCGAGACCGCCTCCTCCATCCTCTTTCGCTCGGTGATGTCACTGACCAATGCAAAGAAACCTTTCACATTATTCTCAGCCACACCGTCAGGAACATAGATCACCTGAACATAGCGACCGCTTCCACCAGGGAGAGGCAGAGGTGCTTCAAACCTGACAGTCTCACCATTGAGGACACGGTGCATATAGGGCAGAACAGTCTGGTAGCCTTCGCCGGTCATCACCTCTTTGACATGCATGCCCTGCAGCACCAAATCTTTAGAATCGTACCAGCGCTCAAACTCCTTGTTGATAAACTGGAAATGAAGATCTGAATCCACATAGGCAATTAAAACCGGAAGTGAATCGGTGATGAGCCTGAGCTGCGCCTCGCTGTCCCGAAGGGCGGCTTCGGCCTGCTTGCGCTGGGTCAGGTCGTTGAAAAAACCGACATTCACCGGGCCGTCCGGAAACTCAAGGAGTGATGCATTCATCTGCATCGGAAAAATTTCGCCGTTACACCTGAGCCCCTCTGTCTCGTAGCTGCTGGGAACAGATTCACCCGCCAGTCGCCTTTTTGCCTTGTCCAGTATCTCCTCCCGGCAATGGGGAGCAACCTGGTCGGTTATGAGTCGCCCGTGAAGCTCCTGGGCACTCTTGTAACCGAACATATCCAGGCAGGCCTGGTTGGCGTAGATGACCTTCCCTTCCCTTGCCATGCCGACACCGAAAGGACAGCTTTCGACCAGGGAACGCAAGCGGAGCTCACTCTGGGTCAACGCTTGCTGGTTCTGTATTCTTTCGGTGATATCCTGAATGGCCCCCGTGACACCCAGCGGCCTGCCCATGGCATCCTTGTTGACTGTCAGCCACACGGCAATGTTGCGAACACGGCCATCAGGCAACTCAATAGCCACCTCTTCAAAGCCATTGCCACCTTCTGCAAGCAGCATCCTCAGACGCACACTGAAACGCTCCCTGTCAGTCTCGGCAAGGGCGGCAATAAAACTGTCGAGATCAGCATATGTCGCAGTCAGGTCGACGTCACAGAGCGGGTTGGATTCACTGGCCCAGCTCAACCTGTCCCGGAAAATATCGTACTCCCAGATCGCCAGTCCGGCGGCTTTGGAGGCCAGCTTGAGCCGAATCTCGTTATGGACCACGTTTTTGATCAGTGAGCGTGCATGGGCGCCATAGACACCTTCCCCCTCATGCTCGCCGCTCGGACTGCCGACACCCTCCAGCAGCCACAGCCTGTCCACATCGAGATAATCCACAAGACGTCCGACATTGGATGCGGAGATGTTTCCTCCACCCAGCCAGTTGTAGAGCGACTGCCTGGAGATCCCAAGATCACGGGTTATTTTGCTCGGCCGTATTCCCCTTTCGCGCAGAATCTGACCAAGGCGCTCACCGAAATGTTCTAGCACAGCCACCCCTAAAAGCGTCCAGTTTAGTTAGACATAATTTACATTATTAGACATTGCCGTAAAGAATGGCATAGACCAATAATTAATCAATTAGGGAAATCCTTAATAAATGGGTAGGTATTTATTTCCCATACTATCAGGGTGTTAATCCAGTACTTACGCCGCTCCCCTACTCTGGCATCCTGCTTCGTCCCACCTCCTGCACCTGACCCACAGGGACGCGGGAAATGCAAAAGGATTACCGGGGGCAATCCTTGCCCTGCAGTCGTGCGCCCGCGGAATACGTAAGCCAGGGATGGCTGGAGTGTGAAAAATGCAGGAGCAATTTTTGCCGACCGCCAAGGATGGCTGGAGTGCAGGAAATGCAGCTCCTACAGGGATGTAGGTGTTAGAGCAATGCAGGAGCAATTGCCGAGAGCAATTGACTGCCCGTACATCCTGTACATGCGCCGCTCCTCGGCTCGGGCATCCTGCTTCGCTCTACCTCCTCCATCCATGGAGTCGTGCGCATCCCTGCGCCCGCGACATACCGTACATCCTGTACATGCGCCGCTCTTGCGCATCCCTGCGCCCGCGACATACCGTACATCCTGTACATAAAAAAGCCGGCCTCAGATCAGGGGGTTTACTTAGCCTGTTGCACTTTTCTGTAAACAACGCCGCAGAAAACCGGTAAACCATCGTCATTCCGGCGCAGGCCGGAATCCATATGCTCTTGAAAATACTGGACCCCGGCCTTCGCCGGGGTGACGAATGTTGGGCTACGGGTGTTTGCGGTTACTGGCAATCAGTGGTGCAAATTAACGGGAAATTTTTTAAACAAAGAAAACCCCGCAAGCCATTGATTTGGCAGCGGGGTTTTCATTATTTACAACAGGTTAAGTTAGCGCCTGGGTCTCAGTTGAGACCGGCTTTTTTACATTAGGCTCTGTCCCAATTAAGTGTTGAAACTATTTCTTGGTTCCTATCTAACCCTTGTAGGTCGGGCTTTAGCCCGACATGTCGGCCTGAAGGCCAACCTACGGAAAATCAATGTCTTGCTGAATAATCAACACTTAACTGGGACAGAGCCTTACATTAACCATCTTGACCCGGAAGAGAACTAGCTTATCAACCCAGTCACCACATCCTCCAGCCTGGATGTAAGACTCTCGACCTGATCAGCATCCTGCCCTTCAATCATCACCCGTATCAGTGGTTCAGTACCTGACGGTCTTAACAGTACCCGGCCCTTATCGGCAAGCTCCGCTTCAACCTCTTTTACTGCTTCATTCAGCTGCGGGGCTGCCATGATCTCACTGGCCGAAGCCGACCCAAGATGCACGTTTCTCAGAAGCTGGGGGAACTTATCCACCCCGGACCTGAGCTGTTTCAAAGATTTTCCGCTATTGAAGACTTCAGCCAATACCTGCAAGGCCGAGACTATACCGTCGCCGGTGGTGGTCCGGTCCAGGCAGATAATATGACCTGAAGGTTCGCCTCCAAGCACCCAGCCCTTTTCCGCCAACCGTTCCATGATGTAACGGTCACCGACATTGGTCCGTTCCAGACCGACACCCAGTTTTTCAAGGGCGTGTTCCAAACCCAGGTTGGTCATCTGGGTACCAACGACAGAGCCGGTCAAACCAGCGTTATTGAGCCGGGATACAGCGATGATGTAGAGAATATCATCACCATCAAGCACCTGCCCTTCACTGTCGACCATGATCAGCCTGTCGCCATCACCATCGAAAGCTATACCTGCATCTGCACCGTGTTCCAGCACAGCCTCCTGCAAAGCAGATTCGTAGGTGGAACCCACACCTGCATTGATGTTCAGGCCATCAGGTTCTGCACCAATGGTGATCACCTCAGCACCCAGCTCCCTGAATACATGGGGAGCGATATGGTAGGTGGCGCCGTTTGCACAATCGATTACCAGCCGCATCTGCCTGAAATTCATGGTCCACGGAATGGTAGCCTTGCAGAACTCCACGTAACGTCCGGCGGCATCAGTCACGCGAAACGCTTTACCCAGTTTTTGCGACTCTACAGTTGTCATCGGTTTGTCGAGCTCACGCTCAATGGCCAGCTCCACCTCGTCGGGAAGTTTCTTTCCCTCGGCAGAAAAGAACTTGATGCCGTTGTCGTAATGGGGGTTATGAGAGGCGCTGATGACGATACCCGCATCCGCATGGAGAGTACGGGTCAGGTAGGCGATGCCGGGGGTCGGCATGGGGCCCAACAGGTGGATATCAACCCCTGCAGATGCCAGACCCGCTTCGAGAGCGGATTCGAACATATAGCCTGAGATACGGGTGTCCTTGCCAACCAGAACCTTGCCGCCCTGCCCCCGGCCTAAAACCCGGCCGGCAGCCCACCCCAGCTTGAGTACAAACTCCGGCGTGATATTGCCTTCGCCAACCCGACCGCGGATGCCGTCAGTCCCGAAATATTTCCTATCCAATGCTGATGCCTCTGCTCTAGCCGCCAAGGGCTGAGAAATAGTGTGTTGCTTGATTCAGAATGCGGCACATTCTATCCGATTTTTTCAATTTAATGACAGATTTACTCTATAGCCGGCAACCGCTGAAGCCACTTTCAGCGCATCGGCGGTGGGTTTCACATCATGCACACGCAGTATTGAAGCACCCCTCTCAACTGCCATAACTGCAGCAGCAAGGCTCCCATAGAGACGTTGATCAACACCAGCCCCGTCAAGCAGGGTGCCGATCATGGATTTGCGCGAAATGCCCACAAGCAGAGGAAAATCGAG
Organism: Sedimenticolaceae bacterium; assembly: GCA_965224515.1. Taxonomy (GTDB): domain Bacteria; phylum Pseudomonadota; class Gammaproteobacteria; order Chromatiales; family Chromatiaceae; genus Sedimenticola_A. Next base: position 2,679,549 of record OZ245051.1, on the reverse strand, counting down.
TTCAGCCAGGGATCCAAGATCTGCAAGCAGTCTCAGGTTGTGCTCCAGGGTCTTTCCGAAACCGAATCCGGGGTCGAGCAACAGTCGCTCACTGGGAATACCCGCAGAGTTGCAGGCCGCAACACGCTCCTTCAGAAACGCCTTGATATCCAGTACCACGTCGCCATACTGCGGACTGCTCTGCATGGTACGGGGCTCACCCTGCATATGCATGAGACATACCGGCACCCCGGCCTCTGCTGCCGCCTCAAGGGCCAGGTCACCACGCAGCGCCATCACGTCATTTATCATCCCGGCACCGGCCTGTACCGCCTCCCTCATCACCCCTGCCTTGCTGGTGTCGATGGAGACGGGTACATCCAGTCGTGACGCAATACCCTCGATAATGGGCGCAACACGGTCCAGTTCCTCCTGGTCACTCACTGGCCTGGCGCCTGGCCTGGTGGATTCTCCACCGACATCAATAATGTCCGCCCCCTCATCGACCATGGCTTGCGCCCTGGTCAGCGCCTCATCAACGCCGGCATAACTGCCACCATCTGAAAATGAATCCGGCGTGACATTGAGAATCCCCATAATCCGGGGCTTGGAGAGATCGAGTGTTTTACCTGCGCAATCCAGTAGCATAAAGAGTTGTCAATCAATGTGGAGAGATGAGAGCAGCAATTCTCCCTCAAAGACCCAGGGCACGCCAAACTTTTATCAGTACTACTCTGTTTCGCGGCCGCATCCTTTGAAAACGGTATTTACAAATCAACCTACAGGCCAAAAACAAAACCGCCGGGCATTGCCCGGCGGTTGTTGCGAAACAGTGAACTCAATCAGTGCTGACCTGCAGGTCCCCCAATGGTATCCGATGGATCACCCTTGGGCGTATCGCCTGTTGCAACAGCTCCACCCCCGGAACCGTTTTCAGAGTCATCACTCCACCCCTCGGGCGGCCGCGGCGGTTTGCCATTCATGATATCGTCGATCTGTTCGCAGTCGATGGTCTCGTACTTCATCAACGCTTCTGACATGGCATGGAGCTTGTCCATGTTCTCTTCAAGAATATTCTTGGCACGTTTATAGTTGCGATCAACAAACACCCGGATCTCCTCATCGATCACATGAGCCGTCTCATCGGAGACATTCTTGTGCTGGGTCACGGAACGCCCAAGGAAAACCTCCTCTTCCTCTTCGCTGTAGAGCAGTGGCCCCAGCTTTTCCGACAGACCCCACTTGGTCACCATATTGCGTGCGATGGTTGTTGCCCGCTGGATATCGTTCGAGGCGCCGGTAGTGACGCTGTCCTTGCCGAAGATCACCTCCTCGGCAATACGTCCACCGAACAGGCTGGAGATCTGGCTCTCAAGATGCTCTTTGCTGAGGCTGTATCGATCCTCTTCAGGCAGGAACATGGTCACACCCAACGCACGGCCACGGGGAATAATGCTGACCTTGTAGACAGGATCATGGGCCGGCACCAAACGCCCGACAATGGCATGCCCTGCTTCATGATAAGCGGTGAGCTTCTTCTCATCTTCGTTCATGACCATGGAGCGGCGCTCGGCGCCCATCATGATCTTGTCCTTGGCCTTCTCCATATCGTCCATATCCACCAGACGCTTGTTGAAGCGGGCGGCAAACAGGGCCGCCTCGTTCACCAGGTTGGCCAGATCGGCACCGGAAAATCCGGGGGTACCTCGGGCTATCAGTGAAGGTTTCACATCGTCGGACATGGCCACCTTTCGCAGGTGAACACGCAGAATCTGCTCACGGCCACGCACATCAGGCAGCGGCACCACAACCTGTCGGTCAAAGCGACCGGGACGCAGCAGTGCGGGATCGAGAACGTCTGGACGGTTGGTTGCGGCAATGACGATAACACCTTCATTACCCTCGAAACCGTCCATCTCTACCAGCAGCTGGTTGAGGGTCTGCTCACGTTCATCATGACCACCACCGAGACCGGCACCACGATGACGTCCCACGGCGTCGATCTCATCAATAAAGATGATGCAGGGCGCATGCTTTTTGGCCTGCTCGAACATGTCGCGCACACGGGAGGCACCAACACCCACAAACATCTCGACAAAATCTGAACCTGAAATGGTGAAGAACGGCACTTTAGCCTCACCGGCAATAGCCTTTGCCAGCAGGGTTTTACCGGTACCCGGCGAGCCCACCATGAGCACACCCTTGGGGATCTTGCCACCAAGTTTCTGGAATTTTCCCGGATCACGCAGGAACTCAACCATCTCGGTGACTTCCTCCTTGGCCTCTTCAACCCCGGCAACATCTGCAAAGGTGATCTTCACCTGGTCCTCACTCAGCATGCGTGCCTTGCTCTTGCCGAAGGACATGGCGCCACGACCGGCACCACCACCCTGCATCTGGCGCATAAAGAAGATCCACAGGCCGATCAGGATAAAGAGCGGAAACCAGTTGATCAGGATCTGCATCAATATAGATGGCTTCTCCGGCGGCTCTGCAACAATCTGTACCTTGTTGTTCAACAGGTCACTGACCAGTCCATCATCGCCAGGGCTGTAGGTAGAGAAGCTGCCCCCGTCGATAAGAGTTCCCTCGATCTCGCGACCATTGATGGTCACATTCGCAACAGAACCCTCTTTCACCTGCTGGATGAAATCGGAGTATGCCAGTGTGTTGGGACGGGACTTCTGAGCGGTGAAGTTATTGAACACCGACATCAGCACGATTGCGATGATCACCCACAAGATCAGATTTTTTGCCATATCGTTCAAGGCGTATTTCCTCTAAATACTACCAGCGGAGGGACGGAGACCACCCCTTGCCGCACTCTGAATTCCTCTCACACCCAATCTAACTACAGGGAAGGAAAGGTCTTAAATTCAATTGCTTACAAAACTCGTCGGTCTAATGGCTTAGTACCATACTACGGATTATAGTTCCCCGCCACCAGGTAGACCTCCCTGCTTCGAGACCTGGAGGCCTTCGGCTTGCGGGTAACCACCTTGCCAAACGAGCTGCGCAACTCCCTCATATACTCGTCAAACCCCTCGCCCTGGAACACTTTTACCACCAAAGAGCCCCCGGGTTTCAACACTTCACGGGCAAATTCGAGGGCCAGTTCACAAAGATATATGGCTCGTGGCTGATCCACGGCGTTCATTCCAGTTACATTGGGCGCCATATCGGAGATTACAAGGTCCACTGCCTGGCCATTCAGCAGCTCCCGCAGCTGTTGCAGGGCCTCTTCTTCACGAAAATCCCCCTGTATGAAATCAACACCTGCAAGGGAGTCCATGGGCAGTATGTCCAGGGCAACCACCCTGCCTTTTGCGCCAACCAGTTTCTCCGCAATCTGTGACCAACCACCGGGGGCGGCACCCAGGTCGACTACAACATGGCCCGGCTTCAGAATTCTATCTTTTTCCTGAATTTCCAATAACTTATAGACAGCACGAGACCTGTACCCATCTTTCTGGGCACGTTTCACATACTCATCGTTGACGTGGCGATCCATCCAACGGCGACTGCTTTTACTTCTTTTCATATCTAACTTTCTTGAGTAAAGGGCTGTGAGTCCGTCCACATAATGCTATCAGGAAACCGGCAACTGGGTTAGAATGCCCGCCTTTTCAGGCTCTTAGCATCCCAACGGAAACCATCCATGTCCCTTACAAATCCCCAGAAACGCCACCTCAAAGGCCTGGCCCACTCACTGAAACCCGTTGTCATGGTAGGCCAACACGGATTGACCGATGGAGTTTTCAACGAGTTGGAAATCGCCCTGGATGTCCATGAACTGATCAAGGTACGGGTCAATGCAGGCGACCGCGAAGAGCGCAAGGAGATGCTGGTTGCACTCTGTGAAAAAAGCGGTGCAGAGCTTGTCCAGAGTATCGGGCACATTGCCGTGCTTTATCTCAAGCATCCCAAGCAACCGAAAATCAGTCTGCCGAAATCATGATCTAAAGAAAAAACGCACATAGACACCCGGGTGTGTATGTGCGTTTTCCACTACCCTGGGCCCTTCCGGGCTCAAGGGTCAATTACTCGTAACGAACCTCTAGTATCTCCATGTGGCGGGCACCGTTAGGGGTCTCAACCACTGCTACGTCACCCTCGGATTTGCCGATCAGCGCACGGGCCATGGGTGAGCTCACCGAGATGAGTCCCTGCTTGATATCCGCCTCATCGTCACCAACGATCTGAAAGGTGTGCTCTTCGTCCGCTTCCTCTTCGAATACGTCAACGGTTGCACCGAACACCACCCTGCCGTCGGCATTGAGTGTACGCACATCAATAATGTGGGCGTGGGAGAGCTTTCCCTCGATATCCTTGATCCGACCTTCGATGAAACCCTGCTGTTCGCGGGCCGCATGGTATTCGGCGTTCTCTTTCAGATCACCATGCTCACGGGCCTCGGCAATCGCCTTGATAACCTTTGGACGTGAGACGGTCTTGAGCTCGTTGAGCTCATTACGCAGATTCTCTGCACCTCTGACTGTCAGGGGTACCTTGCTCATAAAAATTCCTCTTTAAAACAGACTGTCTCTTAGCTGCCGGTTTTCTTGTGCAGGTCCTGCAGGCGATTGACGGTTACGCTGTCTTCCTGCTTAAGGGCAAGGCAGGTAGCCTCGGCACCGGACATGGTTGTCGTGTAGAAAACCTTGTGTTGAAGCGCAGCACGGCGGATCTCAGAGGAGTCTGCAATGGCCTTTTTGCCCTCGGTGGTATTTATGATCAGGCTGAATTCATCATTCTTGATCATATCCACAATGTGGGGGCGACCCTCGGCCACCTTGTTTGCACGCTCACAGGCTACACCACCGTCGAGAATTTCCCGACAGGTTGCTCCGGTAGCATAGAGCTGGAAGCCAAGTTTCTCCAGATCCCTGGCGACACCCACAGCACGTTTTTTATCCGCATCGCGAACCGAGATCAGCGCCTTGCCTCCGCGAGGCAGTGTGGAGCCGCCCCCTTCCAGGGCCTTGTCGAAAGCTTCGCCGAAAGTGGCGCCGACACCCATCACTTCACCGGTAGACTTCATCTCGGGCCCGAGCAGGGTATCCACCCCGGGGAATTTCACGAAGGGGAATACGGACTCTTTGACGAAATAGTTGTCAGGGATAACCTCTTTGGTGCAGTTCTGCTCAGCCAGGCTGGTGCCTGCCATGCAGCGCGCTGCCACCTTGGCCAGCTGCACGCCTGTAGCCTTGGAGACAAACGGCACGGTACGCGAAGCACGCGGGTTCACCTCAAGCAGGTAGATCTCGTCATCCTTGATGGCGAACTGTGTATTCATCAGGCCAACAACTTTCAGCTCCAGTGCCATGGCGCGGATCTGTTCACGCATCCGGTCCTGCACCGAGGCGGAGAGAGTATAGGGCGGCAGGGAGCACGCAGAGTCGCCGGAGTGTACGCCGGCCTGCTCGATATGTTCCATGATGCTGCCGATCAGCACATCCTTGCCGTCACAGATGGCATCGATGTCGACCTCGATCGCATCGTCCAGAAAGCGGTCCAGCAGCACCGGAGAGTCATTGGAGACACTCACCGCCTCACGCATATAACGGCGAAGATCCTCCTCTGCATAGACAATCTCCATGGCGCGTCCACCCAGCACATAGGAGGGACGAACCACCAATGGGTAGCCGATCTCCTCAGCAAGCACCACGGCCTGCTCAGGATCGGTCGCTGTGCGGTTGGGGGGCTGCTTCAGACCGAGTTTCTCAACCATATGCTGGAACCGCTCTCGGTCTTCAGCAAGATCGATTGAGTCGGGGCTGGTGCCGATAATCGGCGCGCCAGCGGCCTCCAGGTCTTCTGCAAGCTTCAGCGGTGTCTGGCCACCGTACTGGACGATGACGCCGACCGGTTTCTCTTTATCGATAATCTCGATGACATCCTCGAAAGTGAGGGGTTCGAAATAGAGACGGTCAGAGGTGTCGTAATCGGTGGATACGGTCTCAGGGTTGCAGTTGACCATAATGGTCTCGTAGCCGTCATCACGCATGGCAAAGGCGGCATGGACACAACAGTAGTCGAACTCGATACCCTGACCGATACGGTTGGGACCGCCACCAAGGACCATGATCTTCTTCTTGTCGCTGGGCTGGGACTCGCACTCCTCCTCGTAGGTGGAGTACATGTATGCCGTGTTGGTGGCGAACTCCGCAGCACAGGTATCCACGCGCTTGTAGACCGGGCGCACACCGGCATCCCAGCGACGCTGCCGGACATCAGCTTCTTTGACCCCGGCCAGCGTAGCCAGACGCGCATCGGCAAAACCCTTGCGCTTGAGGTAGCGCAGACGATCGGCATCCAGGGATTCGATACCCCCTTCGCGGACCTCCTCTTCAATCTTGATCAGCTGTTCGATCTGTACCAGGAACCAGGGCTCGATGGCCGTGACCTCAAACACCTCTTCCATGGTCATACCGGACCGGAAGGCATCAGCCACGTACCAGAGGCGCTCTGCACCGGGCTCGCGCAGCTCATGACGCAGCACTGACTTTGCATCTTCTGCGTTGGGATCCCAGATTTCGTCCAGACCGCTCTTGCCGGTCTCAAGACCGCGCAGGGCCTTCTGCATGGACTCCTGGAAGGTGCGACCCATGGCCATCACCTCACCGACAGATTTCATCTGGGTGGTGAGACGGTCAGGCGCCGTGGGAAATTTTTCGAAGGCAAAACGCGGCACCTTGGTCACAACGTAATCGATCGAGGGTTCGAAGGACGCCGGTGTTGCTCCGCCGGTGATCTCGTTCTGCAGCTCATCCAGGGTGAAGCCCACTGCCAGCTTGGCCGCCACCTTGGCGATTGGGAAACCGGTGGCCTTGGAGGCCAGGGCCGAGGAGCGGGAGACGCGGGGATTCATCTCGATGATGATCATGCGCCCATCTTCGGGATTGATGGCGAACTGCACATTGGAGCCGCCGGTATCCACACCGATCTCGCGCAGTACCGCCAGGGAGGCGTCGCGCATGATCTGGTACTCTTTATCGGTCAGGGTCTGGGCCGGAGCAACCGTGATGGAGTCACCTGTGTGAACACCCATCGGATCGAAGTTTTCGATGGAGCAGATGATGATGCAGTTGTCCTTGTGATCACGCACTACCTCCATCTCGTACTCTTTCCAACCCAGGGCCGACTCTTCGATCAGCAGCTCCTTGGTGGGAGAAAGATCGAGACCACGGGTGCAGATCTCTTCGAACTCTTCCGGGTTGTAGGCGATACCGCCGCCGGAACCGCCCATGGTGAAAGAGGGACGGATAATGGTCGGAAAGCCGATCTGGGCCTGGACCTGGATCGCCTCTTCCATGCTGTGGGCAATGGCGGAACGAGGCATGTTCAGACCGATCTTGCGCATCGCCTTTCGAAACAGATCGCGATCCTCGGCCTTGTCGATGGCCTCCTTGGAGGCACCCACCATCTCCACTCCGTACTTCTCAAGTACGCCTTCGCGGTCCAGGTCGAGGGCGCAGTTGAGGGCTGTCTGACCACCCATGGTGGGCAGCAGTGCGTCCGGACGCTCTTTCTCGATAATGCGCTCAACAGTCTGCCAGGTGATCGGTTCGATGTAGACCGCGTCGGCGGAGTCGGGGTCCGTCATGATCGTGGCAGGATTGGAGTTGACCAGGATAACCCTGAACCCCTCTTCCCTCAGCGCCTTGCAGGCCTGGGCGCCTGAATAGTCGAACTCGCATGCCTGCCCGATGACGATGGGGCCTGCGCCGATGATGAGAATGCTTTCAATATCTGTTCTTTTTGGCATGGGTCTCTAGCCGTAACTTAAACCTGGTTGGATGCGTGCGCCTGGGCGCTGGCAGCAATTAATCTGCGGACTGCATCAGCTCAATAAAATGGTCGAACACCGGCGCCACGTCATGTGGACCCGGACTCGCCTCAGGGTGTCCCTGGAAACCGAACGCCGGTTTGTCGGTGCGATGAACTCCCTGCAGGGAACCGTCAAACAGTGAGCGGTGGGTAGCCGTCATATTGCCCGACAGGGTCTCCTCATCCACGGCGAAACCGTGATTCTGGCTGGAGATCATCACCATCTTGCTGTCCAGATCCTGTACCGGGTGATTGGCGCCGTGATGACCGAACTTCATTTTCACGGTCTGTGCGCTGCTGGCCAGGGCAAGGAGCTGATGACCGAGGCAGATACCGAAAACCGGAACACCGGTATCAACAACCTCTTTAATGGCATCGATGGCGTAGTCGCATGGCTCTGGATCACCCGGGCCATTGGATAGGAACACACCATCGGGATTCATCGCCATCACATCGCTGGCCGGGGTCTGTGCCGGTACCACGGTGACGCGACAGCCGCGATCGACGAGCATACGCAGAATATTTCTTTTCACGCCGTAGTCGTAGGCGACCACATGCATGGGCAGATGCTCTTCGATGGGATGTGGTGCATCGGGAAGCCCATCTTCCAGGGTCCAGGAACCCTGGGCCCACTCGTAGGGTGTATCGGTGGTCACCTCTTTGGCCAGGTCCATGCCCTTCAGTCCGGGAAACGCCTTGGCAGCTTCAAGTGCTGCAGCCTGATCCAGGCTGTCACCAGCGACAATGCATCCGCTCTGGGCACCCTTCTCCCGCAGTATACGGGTCAGCTTGCGGGTATCGATGTCGGCAATGGCCACCACACCGTTTTCACGCAGGTATTGATCCAGGGGCCTCTTGTTTCGCCAGTTACTGGCCAGAAGCGGCAGGTCCCGTATAATCAGTCCGGCAGCGTGGATAGCCGAAGACTCTTCATCCTCCTCGTTCGTACCGGTATTACCGATATGTGGGTAGGTGAGAGTAACGATCTGTTTACAGTAGGACGGATCAGTAAGAATCTCCTGATAGCCGGTAATCGCTGTATTGAAAACGACCTCGCCGACAGTCTGACCGTCTGCCCCTATGGATTCACCCTGGAATACCGTTCCATCTTCCAGAATCAACAATGCAGGTTTGCTCAAAGAACCAATCCCCAACAGGCATGCCGAACGGGACAGATTCCAGAGGAAGCGTCCCGAACAGGTTAAAACAGGGGGCGATGCGCCGAATGGCACATGCGCCAAATTTGGTGGATTCTACTTTATGGGGCGTGATCCTGTCCATTGGTAATACGTGCATTTCCACTGTTTTTTGCATTTCGATTACAGATTTTGCCCCACCCAGCTGACAAGGCCACCGGCATCCATGGCACCGGCCACCCTAGCCACTTCCCTTCCCCCCCTGAACAGGACGAGGGTCGGTATGCTGCGTATCCCGAAGCCGGCGGCAACTGCCTGGTTCTCTTCCGTATTCACTTTGACCAGCCGGACCTGAGGCTCCAGCCGCCTGGCCGCCTCCTCGAAAGCAGGCGCCATCATCTTGCATGGACCGCACCATGGGGCCCAGAAATCAACCAGCACCGGCAGGTCGCTCTTATGTATATGCCGTGCAAATCGTTGTTCGTTCAGTTCAAGGGGCTTTGCGCTGAACAGTGGCGCTGAACACTTGCCGCATTTTGGCCCCCCACCGAGCCTGGATTCCGGCACGCGGTTAATGGCATCACAATGGGGGCAGACAAGATGTATGGTCTCAGACATGGTGAATCATCCTCGAAAACAGCCGTTGTCATTCATGTAAGTATGGAACGGGAGATTTTCAAGGCACAATTATTGACCTTATACTAGTTGGATACTGGAATTGATTGATCAGGAAGCCTATGTCCGATTCACCCTATGTAATTGATGTGACAACTGAGAATTTTGCTGTCTTTGTTGAGCAAAACTCCCATCAACTGCCGGTGCTGGTTGATTTCTGGGCTGAGTGGTGTGGCCCCTGCAAGACGCTCATGCCGCTGCTGGCCAGGCTGACCGAGGAGTACCAGGGCAAGTTCCTGCTGGCCAAGGTGAATACCGAAGAGCAGCAGGCCCTGGCCCAGCAGCACGGCATCCGGAGCATTCCCACGGTGAAACTGTACCGCAACGGCGAGGTTGCGGATGAGTTTTCCGGGGCCCTGCCTGAAAATGAGATCAGGGCCTTTCTTGACAGGCATATCCCCCGGGAATCAGACAACCTGGTCACCCAGGCCAACGCTCTGATCCAGCAGGGTGACCTGGAAAGCGCCATAAAGCTGATAGAAGATGCCAGGGAGGCAGACCCTGGCAACTCCCGTGTGGTTCTTGCCTACGCACGTCTCAAAGCGTCCCTTGGTGAAATAGACGAGGCTGAACAGGCCCTGGATGCGCTGCCCGAGGATGAGCAACAGAGCCCTGAAGTGATGGGACTGAGTGCCCGCTTTCAGTTCGACGCAGTGGTAGGAAACGCACCCGATGACGAAACCCTGGTGCATGCCATGGCAAACGGCACGGCCAGCAGCGAACAGATCTACCAGCTGGCCGCCCACAAGGTGATGGAGAACGATCACGAAGGGGCCCTGGAGCTGCTGCTGCAACTGTTGATGAAAGACCGGAAATATGGAGATGATGCAGCCCGCAAGGGAATGCTCTCAATTTTCGACATGCCGGGCAGCAGCGATGAACTGGTCAACAGGTACAGAAACCGCATGTTCAACGCGTTACACTAGGCCTGAAAACATACAATGCCAGCTAAACCCCAACCCGGAATCTGATAATGGAGAGAGCAACCCAGGACCACAGCCTGCCCTACCTCGGGTTCGGTCTACGCCTGCGCAGGGAGTATCTCCAGGCAGTGCTGTCAGAGCGCCCGGACGTTGACTGGTTCGAACTGATCAGCGAAAGCTACATGGAACAGCCCGAAGAAGAGCTGCAGAAGCTGGATTCGATCAGAACCGACTACCCCCTGGTGATGCACGGCATCTCCCTGGCCATCGGTAGCCCCTGGCCCCTAGACCGGGAGTACCTGGCCAGGATCAAGGGCATGGTTGAACGCTTCCAGCCCGAGTGGGTATCTGACCACCTCTGCTGGAGCGGCGCCGATGATCTGCAGGGCCAGATGCTGCCCCTGCCCTACTCAACCGATATGCTTGAACACCTGGTGCCCCGGGTCCGCGAGGTCCAGGATTACCTCGGCATGCAGATTCTGCTGGAGAATGTGCCCGCAGACCAGGCCGGCCCCGGCCCCCTGGAGATCCCCGAGGCCGAGTTCATCGCAGAGGTGGCCGAACGCACGGACTCGTTGATCCTGGTCGACGTGGAAAACCTGCACACCTCCAGCGTGAACTGGGATTTTTCACCCAATGAATACCTTGAGAAGCTTCCCGAAAGTCGAATCAAGCAGTTGCACCTGCTTGGCGCCACCGCCCTGTGCGAGCCGGGGCAAGAGTCCCCCAGTGCTCCCGATCCGGTGTGGGAGCTCTATCTCCAGGCCCTGGACCGCTTTGGCCCCATCACCACCATGGTCGATCGGGTGGACACCATACCCTCCCTGCAGGAGATGGTGAACGAGCTGGCGAAGGCCCGCTGCGGCAGCAAGCGGTATCTCACAACCTGATGCAGATCTCCGTCGTCATTCCAACCCACAACCGTGCGACGGTTCTGGAACGCGCCCTTGCCTCGGTGCTGACACAGACACACCCCGCCATGGAGGTGATCGTGGTGGATGACGGTTCCGAGGACCGGACCCGGGAATTGCTGGCGCAGAAATTCCCCTCTGTCCGTTACCTGCACCAGCCCAACCAGGGGGTCAGCAGTGCGAGGAACCTGGGTATCGCCAATGCCCGGGGTGACTGGATCGCATTTCTCGACTCAGACGACGAGTGGCTGCCAGGGAAACTCCAAGCCCAGAAAGAGCTGCTCAGCAACCACCCGGATATCAGGATCTGCCACACCGAGGAGATCTGGATCAGGGACGGAAAACGCGTCAACCAGATGAAAAAGCACACCAAGCAGGGCGGTGTCATCTTCCGGCACTGCCTGCCGCTGTGTGTTATCTCTCCCTCCTCGGTCATGATTCACAGGGATGTTTTCGAACAGGTGGGAGTATTTGACGAGTCTCTCCCCGCCTGCGAGGACTACGACCTCTGGCTGCGGATCTGCGCCCGCTACCCCGTGGCTTTTATAGAGCAACCCCAGATCAACAAATACGGCGGCCATGACGACCAGCTGTCCCGCCGCCACTGGGGTATGGACAGGTTTCGCCTGCAGGCGCTGGAAAAGATCATTGTCAGCGGTGAAATCCAAGGCCAGGACCTTGAAGCCGCCAGTGAGATGCTGACCCGCAAAGCCGCCATCCTGGCCAACGGCGCCGAGAAACGGGGTAAACACGAAGAGGCGGCCAGGTACCGTGCTCTTCAGATACGCTACACAGCAGTCTGTGCCTGACATCAGCAGAGCCATGCAGGCCGGGATCAGAATCGTTGTCGCCCTGCCCGCCGAGGCCAAGCCGATCAACCACCAACTCGGCCTGGTGCGCGACAACAAGGCCGATGCCTTCCCACTCTACCGCAATGACAACATCGCCCTGGTACTCTGCAGCCCGGGTAAACAGGCTGCGGCTGAAGCAACCCGCTGGCTCGCCGGTTACCTCCCCTCTGCGGAAAACACCCTTTGGCTGAACATCGGCATTGCAGGTCACCCTACCAGGGAGCTGGGCGAAGCGCTGTTGGCCGGAAGCGTCTCGGATGGCTACCAGGGGGCAACCCTGCAGACCGTTCCACCCGGCGGGTTCCACTGCCCAACAGCTCCGCTGGTTACCCTTTCGGAGCCCGGGTTCGACTATAGCCGGGCGTGTCTGCTGGATATGGAGGGGTTCGGCTTTTTCAGTACAGCGGTTGACTTTGCCCCCCCGGAGCGGGTGCAATGCCTGAAAATCGTATCGGACAACCGGAAGAACAGCGCGACTCAAATCAGCGCAAAAATGGTCAGAGATCTTATGCAGCAGAACCTGGACACCGTGCAGCAGCTGATTGAAGCCCTGGGAGGGCGCGCCTGATGGAGAAGATGCGTACGGTTCTTGTAACCGGTGCAAGCCGTGGCATAGGCCGGGCAATCTGCAATAAACTGCTGGCAGAAGGGTGCCATGTCATCGGGCTGGCCAGGAGCATGGGCACTGGCGATAACCAGCCAGGTGGATTTACGCCATTGGAGATCGATCTCTCCGATCTCACCTCACTGCCTGAAAGACTGAAACAGATCCGCAGATCGCACCCACAGATCGACGGGGTTATCTGCAATGCCGGTTTCGGGCGTTTCGGCTCCATCGAGGAGTTCTCCCCCACCCAGATTCAGGAACTCATCGACCTCAACCTGACCAGCCAGATACTGGTCGCCCGCGAGTTCATACCAGCCCTCAAGAAAGAGCACCGGGGGGATTTCATCCTGATGGGATCAGAATCGGCACTCTCCGGCGGCAAAAAAGGGGCTGTCTACTCAGCAACCAAGTTCGCCCTGCGTGGGCTCGCACAATCCCTCAGGGAAGAGTGTGCAGGAAACGGCGTGCGGGTGGGCATCATCAATCCGGGAATGGTCCAGAGCGGTTTCTTCGACGAGCTGGATTTCGCACCGGGGACGTGCGACGACAATCACCTCAAGCCGGAAGATGTGGCCGAAGCGGTATGGCTTATGCTCAGTGCCCGTATGGGTGCAGCCATTGATGAGATAAACCTCTCACCCCAGAAAAAGGTGATTCAATTCGGCAAGGGAAAGTAGTCAGGCCAATTCCAGCACCTCAACCTGCCCCCCCGTTACACGCCAGCGCAGATCAAAATCATAAAGCCGGATGCCGTAGATCCTGTCACCGCTCTCCCCAGATCGATAGGCGGGACGGGGATCAATCTCCAGCAGGGAGACTATCAGGGCCTGCAACTGCTCTGAATCTGCCCTGGCCTGGATCTGCTCCAACGCCCGCTGACTGAAAACCACCTCCAACCTCTTCTCCGGCGCCGAAGGGGCGAAGCCGGAACTGGCATCGGGAATGCTGTCTGAATAAACCACGTAGGGCTTAACATCCAGCACCGGCGTACCATCCACCAGGTCGAGACCGGACAGCAGCAGTTCCACCTGGCCAGCCGAGGTGTTCATGCCCTCCAGCCTGGCAACCGACAGGCCAATGGGATTGGGTCGGAACGGCGAACGGCTGGCGAATACCCCCACCTTTTCATTGCCGCCCAGTCTTGGCGGGCGAACCATCGGCTGCCACTCACCCCGCATAGCCTGGTGAAATACAAACTGGATCCAGAGGTGTGAGTAGCCCTCAAGCCCGGCAATGGCCTCCGCCCTGTTGTATGGAGAATCGAATACAAGTCTCGCCCTCGCCTCCGGTACCAGGCCTGACTGCCGGGGAACACCGAACTTCTCCTTGAACGGCGAGCTTATATGCCCGATGGCATCAAACTCAAACTTCATACAAACACCTCAAAATACCCGGGAATGAGTGATAGGGATCATACCAAAACATCAGGGGAATAAAGTTCACATTATCATGGCACCCCCCTGATTTGAGACTACACTTCAGATGAAGTATTAATGATTTTCCAACCATAAAAAGTACCGGGTTGATGCCTGAATTCAACGTCATAAATCCCAACCAGTTACCAGGCGATATCCTGATAGTGGACGATACACCGGCAAGCCTGCGTCTACTTTCAGGGCTGCTCACCGACGCTGGATACAAAACACGCCCTGCTAACAGTGGTGAACTGGCCCTTCAGTCTGCATTTACAAAGGCTCCGGAACTGATCCTGCTGGATATTCGCATGCCCGGAATTGACGGCTACGAAGTGTGCCGTCGCCTCAAGGAGAATGAGAGCACCAGGGAGATACCTGTTATTTTCATCAGTGCCCTCGATGATATCAGGGATCGTGTCAAGGGATTTGAAGTGGGAGGTGTCGACTACATCAGCAAGCCATTCCAACAGGAGGAGGTGATGGCGCGGGTGCGCACCCACCTTGAGCTGCAGCGAATACGCTGCCACCTGGAAGCGATCGTAGATCAACGCACCAAGTCTCTGCACAACACCATCAGAACCCTGCGCACCCTGAGTGCAGTAAACCAGTCGCTGGTCCACGCCACCGAAGAGCAGCAGTTGCTGCAGCTGATCTGTGACGCCATTGTCTCTACAGGAGGCTACCGCATGGTATGGGTCGGCTATGCAGAGCTCAAAGGCGAAAAACCTGTGCGATCCATGGCACATAGTGGCGTAGCGGATGGCTATCTGGATAACGTCAATATCACCTGGGATGACAGCGAAAGGGGCCGGGGACCGACCGGAACCGCGATCAGAACCAAAGAGATCGCTGTCTGCAACAGCATAATTCATGACCCCTCTTACGCCCCCTGGAGCGAAGAAGCCACAAAACGTGGTTACGCCTCCTCCATCGCTCTTCCCCTGTTGATTGGAAATGAGTGCATAGGCGCGCTGAACATCTATGCCTCGAGCGCAAACAGGTTCGACGATGCAGATGAAATCCGGCTACTGAGTGAACTGACCGGCGATCTCGCCTTCGGTATCCAGCACCTGAGATCGGAAAATGCAAGACACCTGGCAGAAGAGCAGATCGTTGAGAGCTACGACCGGTTGCAGAGCACGCTGAGGCAGACAATTCAGGCAATGGCAATCACGGTCGAAAAACGGGACCCCTACACGGCAGGACATCAGCGCAGGGTTACTCAGCTGGCAGAGGCTATAGCGGAAAGAATGGAGCTTGACCAGAGCACAATCGAGGGAATCCGGTTTGCCGGTTCCATTCACGATGTAGGGAAGATCTATGTACCTTCCGAAATTCTCAATCGCCCAGGCAGACTGAGCGCAACCGAGTTTTCAATCATACAGACTCACCCGACTATCGGTTACGAAATTCTGAAAGATATCAATTTCCAGGAGCCGGTTGCAGAGGTAATACTACAGCACCACGAGCGTATGGATGGGTCCGGCTATCCCCAGGGTCTCAGCGGCAATAAAATCATGCTTCAGGCCAGGATCATTGCCGTAGCCGATGTGGTTGAAGCCATCGCTTCTCACCGCCCCTACCGCCCAAGCCTCGGCATTGCCAAGGCAAGAGCAGAGATCGAAGAGAACCGGGGGCGTCTGTACGATCCTGAAGTGGTCGATACCTGTCTTGAGGTCCTGGAAGAGCCTGGGATCATCACCATGCTGGAATCCACGCCGCTTTCCATGTCTAACTCCCAGGACACATAGTCAACCTGCAGTTCACGATGATGGAATTTTAGGCAGAACCGGCAGGTTTTTAATCAAGCTCTTGGGGGTACTCAGCTTGAATGCCGGCGATCTTTTTGCAGCTTGCGATTTAAGCTGTATCTCCAAGGGCAGTTCATGGATTTCGGCGCCCCGCTTCATGACCACACCACTGGTTTTTATCTCATCAACAGTCCAGCCCTGGTGCTTTGCTCCAACCGGCAGCCTGAGAAACTCCCTGCTCTTTTGATCACGAAATATTGCCACGCGTTTCTTCGGTGTGATGGCTACACCTTCAAGGACAATATTGAGTTTCGCTTTAAGCTCACCCGAAGAGACGATCTCCTGGGGTTGCTCCGGGGGCAATCGGCCTGAGACAAAGAGTGGACGCTCCAGAATTTCCGCGAACAATCCCACCTCAGGCGGCGTATATATTCTTCCCGGGAGTTTCGCAATGTCATTTTCCAGGGAGTTGCTTTTGCTCTCCCCGCCTCCTGTCTGCACAGCGACCAGGTTCTCACGATCGGCCCACTGGCTGATCAACAGGGTGGCAGCAAGTGCATTAACGGCCAGCAGAAGCAGTGTCAATAACAGACCGGGTCTTAATGCGTTCATGACCTGCCTCCCCGGTAATAGCCGGATAATTCAAACTTGATATCCAGTGCCCTTTTAATCGTTGTTTTGCCGACAGTCACTCTTCGTCGACTGGCTTCCGGACGCGCATTAATCCTGACATTATCGAGCAGAAGATAGGTCTTGCCCGCCTCCAGGTCATAGAAAACGGAGCTCAGGGTTTCCAGGCTGCCCTTCATGCTTATTCTGATGGCAACCCGGTTGAAACCGCCCTCCTCCCGTGCCGGCAGAATTTGAGAACTCAGAACCTCACCGCCCTTTTTGACGATCACTGCCTTGGCCATGCGCTGCAACTCCGCGGTTGCCAGGGCCTCTGACCGGCTGGCCAGGTAGTGTATGTTTCCGCTTTCCCAGCGGGAGAAGCGTTTAAGCCGCTTGTTCAGGCTATCGCCTATGGCAACAGTGCGCTCAGAAATCTCTATGCGGTTCTTGATTGCCGAGAGTTCATCCGTGTACTGCTGGTTCATGGACCAGACAGGCAACACAACAAGCATCACGACCACTGTAATCAGGACCAGCAGTAATAAAACCGCCAGCAGACGACTCACCGGTTGGGATAACCTGCTCATAGCAGTTCCCCCTTGTTCCCGATCTGTGCCGAGAGATGAAATCGTTCGGCATTGGTCCTGCGGTTCTGGGTCACCGGGGACCTGAAGCGTGCATTATGGAACAGCTGTGATGACTCAATAATGGGGATAAGGGTTGCTGCTGCCGGGGATTCTCCCCTGATGTGCACTTCGCCATTCTCCACCTCCATGTGCATGAGCCAGGTGTTGTCTGGCAACAGTACCGTCAACTCTCTGATCACTTCGAGCAGGAAAACCGACAGCTGTTTTTTCTCGAACAGGAATTTTGACTCGGTTATTTTCCGATCAAGTTCATCTTTGACTGCAACGGCTCTTTTGGCCTCACTGGTCACCTCTGCGAGGCGCGGCTCAAGCTGCTTCACTGCCTGGTGTTTGTAATAAATCGGCAGCCCGGCAGCCCCCACAACAAGCAATACAGCAGAGGCGAGCAGCAATAAATTCAGGCGGTTGATACCACCACGCTTCACCGCTCCTTCACGTTTCGGCAACAGGTTTACCTGCACCCTGTCACCGGGGTCACCCCTATAGGACGTAACCTGGGTGACATACACTCCCTGCTGTTCGACTTCGCCAATCAGCCGGTCGAGTTTTTCCTTCAACACCACGAACACCTTGACGTTGAGGGTGCCTTTCTCTTTGCTTCTCTCCTCCACCAGGTAATCGTAATAGACCTGGTCTGCGCTGAAAGGCGTATGACGATCCATTTCAAACGAGAGCACTTCTCTCAGGTTCTCTTCTGCCGCCATGGGTAAAACCAGTGAACGCGAAAATACATGCTCATCAGTCAGGCAGAGTATTCCATCGCGTCCAGAGTCCGCTGCATGTTGACTGTCATGGCCTGCCGGAGTTTCCGGCATCGGAATCCGTTCAACCTCTTCCACTCCTGAGGCGGTTTCCCTGTACAGGACAAGCTGCCGCTTTTCGACAGTCAGCAGCAGTGTCTGGCCGGTCAAAAGACTTCGGCGAACTGATGCAGGAAGCATATCTTTCAGCTCCCCTGTCCACCAATGCCATACCCTGCCTAACCTACCGGCATCGGTATAGTGATTTCCGGATAGCAATTTAGACATCCTTCACCTCAATCTCCCGCGAATATTCATCCCAAAGACGAAAAACATACAGTTGTCCCTGCTGTCTTTTCACATCGACCACTACTGACAGGAAAGCTTTCGCCCTGCCATCAAAGTCAGCCCTGACCGTGATGTGGTATGCATCACTCAGCCGCCCATCCAGGTCGCCGCCACCAACTACCGTGGATACATCACCTGAATCCAACTCGTCACTGGTAAATAGAGACGCCCCGGATACCGGGGAACCACTCAACAGCTCCTGCAATTCAACAGACAAATAATCAGTATTCACACCGTCGATATCGGAATAGACGGTGAGAAACGGCCTGATCCTTTTATAGAGCTCTTCGGTCATGCCCATTACGTAGCGCAACTCCTCAACGGAGGTGAACTCCCTGTCAGGGGTGCCGTATTGTTGATTCTCAAGTTTGTACTCGAGATCCTCCGCCCCGTTTATCCTGGTCAGGTCATCCTGATCCCGCCAGTCAAATATCGCTGCCACCAACTCCGCCGCTTCCAGCTCTTTAAGCCCAGCCGCACTGAACAGTGCAGAGAGCAGTTCCGGAGAAGATGAATTCAGATTGATCAGACCTGAGGCATTCTGTATCCGGATATCCGTGACAGCAGTATCCAGTTTTAGCGTGTACTCTGTGCCATCGAACAGCCAGCGCTGACCTGGTTCCACAACGAACAACTCCATTATCGCCCTGTTCAACCCAGCCTCAGCGAGCATCCTGGCCTGGGTCTTGGCAAGATGGCTGGACGTCAATCGGGTATCCAGGCGCACATTACGGGAATGACTGCCGCCTATGATGGTAAGCAGCACAATAAGCCAAAGCGACAGTATCAGTGCCACTCCACCTTGCTTGCTGCATTTAACAGGTTGCATCTTCACACTCTGTCATTCCCTATTGCATCATCGATCGGTACATATAATCCGAAATGGCCAACTGACAATTGCAGATGGCTTTACTGCACCCTGGCCGGAATATTGAACACAAGTTCAGGCCACTCTTTGCCAGGATCTGAAAAAACGGTTTTCAACCTTATCCGCTCCGGGTACTCAACAGCACGCTTACTCCATTGGTTGTTCCAACGGGAAATCCCCCCTCGCCTGCTCTTTCCGTAATAGGCAAACACCGCTTCCTTCAGTCCCTCCAGCAGAACTATCGAATCGCTCTGCCTGGATACAGTAAAATCATCTTTATCCGGCATATGTTCCTGGTGGTATAGAACCAGCTCAACCCCACCCTGTTTGGCCTCCACTGCCAACAGGTATTCAGCAAGCCCCTTGCCGGGCAGTTGCCTTGGCGCAGGGGCCACAAACATCAGTTCATCCCTGTCACCCTTGAAGAGTATTTTATTACTCGCCTCTTCACCCCGTGCCAGGGGCAGCATCTGGGCGATATTACGTCGCAAAAAATCGATTGTTACACGTGCCTCCAGCGTATTGCCACTACGCTCGATACCCGCTTCCCAGCTACGGCTCCCCAGGCGAAGCGCACCTGTTGCAGAGGCCAGAAGCAGACCAAGAATGGTCAGCGCAACCATCACTTCAAGCAGGGTGAATCCCTGCTGGTGCTGTCTCTTCAGGGTCATGCCCTGCAGAGACATGGCGCCATCTTGCCGGGATTGACCGGATGCCAGGCCGGACTTCATATCACCCCCCCGACAGCCGAACAGTGCTGAGACTCAACTGTCTGGGCTTGACGACACTGCCCCAACTCACATCCACCGACACCTGGTATGCCCGCAGGGGTACTGAGAGAACCTTCTCCTCCTCCCAGGGTGTGTAGGGCTCCACGCGGCGCACCCATCTCATTCCATTTTCTGTCTCGCCGGATGATTCGCCTTCAATCAGTTGCTGACCACTTACGGCATCCGCAATCCTGGATTCTGCCAGCACCAATGCGAAATTGTACTGTTCAGAGCGCTCCAGGTTCTGCAAACCACCGGAAAAAATCCTGAATAACACCGACAGGGACATGACAAGGATGACAAACGCGACCAGCACCTCAAGCAAGGTGAAGCCCCGCTCAACAGCCGGTCCCCGCCCAATCATCCGCGTCTATCCTCGGACACAGCGGGAACTCCCGTCAGCCAGTTCACATCCACACGGTAGGCATTTTTTTCATTAGCAAGCCGCACACTTCCCCCGGATGAGCTGCCATCCGGATAAAAATTTATTCGCACGCCTTCACCCATATCTGAGCTGAAAACCTCCCCTTTTGCACTGATCTCGGTGCTGCCGGAAAGTACAACTCCCCCGTCAACAGGCTTGGTGCTGTAGCGACGCTGCACCGGGTAGAAATAGACAGCGGTCTCTTTCTCTGTGGTGATTGCATGGCTCCTCATCTCGCTGAACAGTTGCGCGATATCCCGGGCATCACCACGCAGTGTCAGGGTCGGTACCAGTCCGCTGAACAGGGGTGGAGTCAGCGCCAGTGCAAGCCCTGTGATCGTCAGAACAAGCAGCAGTTCCAGCAACGTGAAACCCCGCGCCCTGTTTCTGCGATCAGAAATCATATTCACCAGCTGACAACGTCCTGGTTCTCTTTCTCGCCACCCTCCGAATTATCAGCACCGAAAGTGTAGAGATCATAGACCCCGTTCTCACCCGGGAAGCGATAGTGGTATTCGTTGTTCCAGGGGTCCTTGGGTATCCGTTTCTTTTTCAGGTATGGACCATTCCAGTTGGAGACACCCGCCGGCTCTTCAACCAGGGCCTCGATACCCTCTTCCGTCGATGGATAGCGCCCAACCTCGAGATGAAACAGATCCAGACCGGCACCCAGCTCCTCTATCTGGAGTTTGGCGGTATCGGTCTTTGCACCACCCAGGTAACGCATAACCTGGGGGCCTACCAGTCCTGCAAGCAAGCCGAGAATAACCAGGACAACCAGCAACTCAATCAGGGTGAATCCGCCACCCCGGCTTACGGGTAATCTCTCTTTTACCTGCCTCATAATAATTTTTGCCATCGGTTAAAACACCAGTTGATTAATTCCAAGAATCGCCACCAGAATTGACATGACCACTCCAGCGATGATCATGCCGAGAACAAGAATCAAGAGAGGCTCAAGCAGGGCAAGCGAGCGTTTTATGCCTGTCTGTATCTCGCGGTCATAGAGTGTCGCGACCTGCAGAAGCATATCCTCAAGATTCCCCGACTCCTCTCCAACCCTGATCATGTGTACTGCGAAAGGGGGAAACTTTGCATTCTCTGCAAGAGGCTCCGCCAATTGCTGCCCCTCTTTCAGGCTTCCGGCCACGCGGTCGACACCTTCAGCTATCACTTGATTCTCGACAGTATCCTTCACTATGGACATCGCCTTCAGCAAAGGGACGCCATTGTTCAGGAGGATACCGAGTGTGCGTGAAAATCTTGCAACTTCGATACGAATCAGAATTTCACCTAGAACGGGAAGTTTCAAAAACCAGCCATGCCAGCGATAACTGCTTGCGGGCTTTGATAACTGAGACCGGATAGCCATGACCAGGCCGATAACTGCCAACACCATCAGCCAGCCGTACTGTTGCATTCCTTCTCCTGCCGCCAGTGTAATCCTGGTAGCCAGGGGTAAAGCCTGGCCTGCGCCTTCAAACAGGTCAGCAAACTGGGGGATCACATAGGTCAGCAGTATCAATATCGACAACAGGGCAACAAAAACCAATATTGCGGGATAGATCAGTGCAGAGACGATAGAGTCACGTATCTCCTTGGCGGTTTCCAGATGCTCGGAAAGACGTTCAAGGACATTCTCCAGTGCACCGCCGGTCTCGCCGGCCCGTACCAGGTTCACGTAGAAGCGACTGAATACACCTTCTTGCGCATCCAGGGCATCAGCCAGGGTCGAACCGCCCTTGACCTGCTCCCTGACATCAGTGAGCACATCAACAAGCGCCTCTTCCTGGGACAGCGAAATCAGAATGGAGAGCGCTCTCTCCAAAGGCAGTCCGGCCTTGAGCAGGGTGGCCAGTTCATTGGTCGCAACGGTGAGCTGATCCTGGGTGATTTTCCTGCGCCTGGCCAGTTTAAACCTGGGTTTCTCCGCCTTGGCACGGTACTCTTCAACACGGATGGGTAACTGGCCTTGGGACTGGATTTTTTCAACCGCCTTGCTGCGACTGGGCGCATCCAGGGTGCCTTCGACAATATCCCCGCTTGGAGTTGCAGATTTGAACTGAAAAACCGGCATTGATCAGTTCTCCTGTGTGACGCGCAACACTTCCTCAAGCGTTGTCACGCCGGCAACAACCTTTCCGAGCCCATCTTCAAACATGGTTTCAAAACCGGCTGAAACTGCCTTTGCAGCAATTGCCTCGGAATCGGCGTGCTCCAGTATGGACTGTCGGATGGAGTCGTCCAGCACCATCAGCTCAACAATTGCATGACGCCCCTCGTAACCGGTCCCGGAACACTTTTCACAGCCGACCGGTTTATACAGGGTCACATCATCCCCGCCCGACCAGCGGTCCAGCCGCCACTTCTTCACCACATCGGGCAGTGGCGAGTATGCCTGTTTGCAGTCACTGCAGAGCTTTCGTACAAGTCTTTGCGCCAGAATCGCCTCTACCGTCGAGGTAAGCAGGTAGTCATCCACCCCCATATCCAGCAGGCGGGTTATGGTGCCGGCAGCATCATTTGTGTGAATGGTGGAGAGGACCAGGTGACCGGTAAGCGCCGACTGTACGGCGATCTTTGCCGTCTCCTGGTCACGCATTTCACCAATCATGATCACGTCAGGGTCCTGGCGGACGATGGAGCGCAGGGCATTGGCAAACGTCAGGCCTATCTGGGGCTTGGTCTGGATCTGGTTAATCCCGTCAAATTTGTACTCCACCGGGTCTTCAACGGTAAGGATCTTCCGTTCAGGCCGGTTGAGGTATTTCAATGCGGTATAAAGCGTGGTAGTTTTTCCGCTGCCGGTTGGCCCTGTCACCAGCAGAATGCCGTGGGGTTTATCCAGCAGTTCCAACAGCCTGGTTTTGTTCTCTTCACTGAACCCAAGTGAAGAGAACTCCAGTTTTCCACCGTCCCTGTGCAGCAGGCGCATCACCACGCTCTCTCCATCCATGGTTGGGATGGTGGATATGCGCAGGTCAACCATGCCCCCTTTCACCCGGAGCTTGAAGCGTCCATCCTGTGGTAGCCTTCTCTCCGCTATATTCAGGTTGGCCATGATCTTTATTCTTGAGACTATTGCTGCTGCAATCTGCACCGGGGGCGATTCAATCTCACGCAGTATGCCATCAACCCGGTACCGTACAATCAGGTGGTTCTCAAACGGCTCAATGTGAATATCCGATGCACCCGCCTCCACGGCATTCTGAATCAGCTGATTAACCAGCTTGATAACAGGGGCCTCGCTTGCAATCTCCTTCAGGCGCGCAACATCGTCCAGAAACAGTGTATTGAGATTACTGTCATCACTCTCATCCAGCCGCTCCTTTTCTATACCTATGCGTTGTTGAAGCGCCTGCTCTATCTCAGAAGCGATACCAATTCGAGGGACCACCCTCTTGCCGGTGGCATGCTTGATCGCATCGATAACAGTCCGGTTATCCGGGTCAGCCATGACTACGATGACCTGGTCCTGCTCTTCTGCCAGAACAAGCGACTTGTTCTCCTGCAGAAACTTCAGGGAGACCTTTTCATCTGTAGGAAATTGATCCTGTGGGAATTCTGATTTCCTGACAAGGGGGATATTGAGAAGTTGTGACAACGCCTCGGCGACATGAGAATCCGAGACAAAACCCAGATTGACCAGGAGCGATCCCAGGTTTTCATCCCCAGCCTGTTCCAAACGCAGCTTGAGGGCGCGGGCGGCGTCCTCTTTTCCGAGGTACCCAGCCTCCACCAGGACCCGGCACAGACTCTCGCCCGGACTGCCGGTATGGTCCGCCGTATCCACTACACCATCCAGGGTATCGTTTACCTGCACAAGCTGCTCTCCATCCAAACCGGGCGATCAGTAGTACCCGCCAAGCTCTCCATTATAGTTTTGATGTTGCTTTAATCGCCCTGCGGACTGACCTTACCAAGCAGAATCCATAACATGCCTACCTCCCAGCTTCTGCTTGCCAAGCGGTTGCTACCACCGGCGAGCAGGCAGTTCCTGGGGCTGACCAAGAGCAGCCTCAACAGCCGTGGCGCGGCGCATGCGATTGCGAATCTCTTTTGTTACATCAAGGGCATCCTGGGGGTTGTCGATGACACGTGGGCGGAGCGTCACGAGGAGTTCAGTCCGCTCGATGTCCTTGGTGGTGCTGCCGAAAAGATTGCCCACGACCGGCAGAAACTGAAGAACGGGCACGCCTGCCTTGGACATGGTGTTGTTCTCCCGGATAAGGCCTCCCAGGATCACGGTCTGGCCGCTATGAACAAGTACTGTGCTTTCAACCGTGCGTTGTGAAATCGGCACGTTGCCACCGCCGCCAACAGCCGGCGTGGTACCAGGAATACTGACCTCCTGGCTGACTTCCAGGGTGACCATTCCGCCATCCTTGATTCGGGGTGTGACGGTCATCAATGTACCTGTATCCCTGAACTGAACCTCTGTCACAATCGGGGCATCGGGGTCAGTGGTACTGGTGGATGAACGGGTGACTATAGGAATCTGGTCTCCAACACGAATGGTAGCCGTCTGGTTGTCTATCACCATCAGCTGGGGAGCAGACAGAAATTTCACAGTAGATTCAGAATCGAGCAGGTCAAACAACGCCCTCACCTCTCCGATTCCATTCAACAGTCCCAGGGTAAAACCGTCACCGGAGACCGATGAAGGCAGAGGAGTTCCCAAACCGCTGTCGACAGAGAAGTCCCCGGCCTTACCCTCGAGGAACCAACGTATTCCGTAGCTGAGGTTATCGGTCAGCTTGACTTCAGCCACGGTGGCTTCGATAAGCACCTGCTTGGGCGCAATGTCCAGGCGGCGAAGGGTCGCTTCAACAGACCGGTAATCCCTGGCACTGGCCAGCACCAGAATAGAATTGTTGTCCTGGTCGGCAATAATCGTTACCTGTCCCTGGTTGGCAGAGAGGATATCGCTCCCTGCATCCGATACAGGTGCCTGGGCTGCTGCCACAACGGCCGCGGCCTGGGCAGCTGCCTGGCCGGACGCTTCATTTTGAGGTGTGGTTATTGCCGATACCACTGGTGGGCGTACGTTTGCACGCGCTTCCGGGGGTCTGCCAGCCGGGTTCGGGTTGGAATCGCCTGCCGTGGACTGGCCATAGATCTCCTGCAGCACTGTGGCAATATTCTCTGCCTTGCCATGCTTGAGGCGGTATACAAAGAGTCTTCTGCCCGGCGATGAATCTGTCCCCTGGTCAAACTGCTCGATCAGCCCTTTAGCCTGCTCCAGGTACCTGGGCTGATGGGTAATGACCAGTACTGAGTTCATTCGCTCAATAGGTATCAGTTTTACAATACCGGACAGTGGTCCTTCACCATTGGGGCCGATAATCTTGGACATTTCACCGGTCAGCGTGGTGGCATCGGCATATTGAAGCGGAAGAATTCCGAATGACATTCCCTTGAGCCAGTCAACATCGAAGATCTTGATTGTTTCCACAAGATTCGAGATGCGCTTGAGAGGGCCGGACAGAATCACCAGGTTTCTCGACTCATCAATCCGTGCAGCCTTCGCATCCGGAGAGACAGAATCAAGAATTTTCTTGATATCCTTGGCCGATACGTACTGAAGCGGTACGATCTGTACCCCGAAGCCGATCGGGTTGCGTGGAAGCTTCTTGCCCACCGAGGGCACAGTCACCTCTTTTCTTACATTGGCCAGGGGAATGACTTTATAGATACCATCATCGTGTACGATGGCGGCGCCATTCAATTCAAGCACCGACTCGAGGATGGGCAAAACCGCCTCGGAGGCGACCGGGTTTGTTGTGTGCAGGGTTGCAACACCCTGCACTTTAGGGTCTATCAGGTAATTTTCGCTGAGTATCTCTTCGAAAATCACCTTGATGATCTCACGGATATCAACTCCCTCGAAGTTGAGGGTGATGTTCCCCTTGGCATCAGCCGGGTCAGTGGCAGGTGCGCTTCCACCGAGAAAGTTTCCGCTGCCCAACTTGATGTATGGCTCCTTGGTTGCCTGCACCGTTTGGCGCTGCTGAGTCTCCTGTGCGGCCTGCCCAGCGTCCCAGGGGGATGTGCTGGTCTCGCTGATCGGCTCATGGGGAAACAGGCCCGCTTGGACTTTCTGATCCGTGGCGGTAGGGGTGGCGCACGAGGCTAGAAACAGGGTTGCCGTCATACCCAGACATGCGATTAGAATTTTCTTTTTCATCATTTTCTTCTGATTGTGCTGAACAATACCCGAAAGCGCTCATCCATAAACATTCAACCGCAATTTTGGACCGCGAATCCCAGCAACAGCCGTGTTGGCTGAAGTAATCACCCAGACTAACCTCTTTGTTTATCCCAGATCAACTGCCCCAGTGGGCCTTGTACGCAATTATTCCGTGCGCTTCCTCTTCTGTGGAGAAATCACCGCCGGATAGCAGTGTCCGCTCTTTCATCTGATCGAATTCAGTCAATTGAATCACGTTTTCAGAATTTACTTCCGCATCACCGGTAAATCCACCATCGATTTTCATTACCAGGGTGACCCCGGAGCCCGAATGATTAAGACTCAGCTGCAGCTCACCAGCCAGGCCTTCGTTCAGGTAGAGCGAGCTCAGCGTCTCTTTGACTATTCGGTAGATTATGCTCTTCCGGTCCTGGCTGATCTCCAACTCATCAACCTCTATTTTTGAGCTGATGCTAATCCTATCGTCCAGTTCAGAACATTCTTTAAGTACTGAGCCTACTGCCACACCCAAGCCAAAATCCTCAAGGCTGGGAGGCCGCAATTCCATCACCATGGCCCTGGCCCTGTTTATCGCATCCTGCAGGTTGGAAATCACCATTTTCTGGGAGTCAACATACCCGCGCCTGCGCTCATCTTTCTGGGCAGCCAGTGTTGCCTCGATTCCCAACTTGACCGCACTGAGTGTCTGAACGATCTCTTCATGCAGTTCATGGGCTATATGCTTACGCTGATCTTCCTGAAAGGTCAGCATTTTTGATGACAACATCTCCATGGTCTGCTGTCTTTCCCTGTCTTTCTGGTGCTGTTTTTCAAGCATCCATTCGGAACGCTTCACCACGAAAAGAAGCGTCCCATACAAAACACCCATGAGAATCAACACAACCGAATGCATCGCAAATTCATTGCGTTCAATACCGCTGACCAACCTGTTGACGTCCGTATATAACTCAAGCACACCGATGACCGGAGCAGAACTCTTCACCCTGATGGGAACATAACTGTGTACAAAGTTATCGTCTGATGTTTTGGATTCCCAGAAATTGAACTGGTCATAGTAGCTCAATTTGCTGAACGGATTGCCGTGGGAAGCCGATATGAATCCCGGATTGCGTCGTCCGTCATCGCCGATCTGCGAGGGCGTTGTAGAGTAAACCACCGCACCCAGCCTGTCGTATATCTTTACCCTGACAACCGCTGTCTCGACCATCAGATTCCTGATTGCAGCCGCCAGGTCCTCGGGTACTTCCGTGGGATCTTCCACTTCCCTGCGCCGATCCTGTTCCAGTTGCCAGATATATTCTGAAAGATGATTCTTCAGTGAGCTTGCGGTAGCCTGGCTCAGAGCGATATTGCTCTCTTTACTGGTTTCAACAATTGTACTGACCGCCAGTTGCCGGTAGTAGAAAAGAATAAAGAATGCAACGAGGACGGTGGCAAGCAGGCTCGCCAGGCCGTAAAATCGCATCAGCCCATATATATTCTTTCTTTCAGATGCCATAGCTGATTCGATCCTGCTTTCCGTGGACATTTCAGAATAATATTCTTATAGCCGATTTAACTCGACCCTGTCCATTGCTAACCTGCCCCTCGTTACCGGGGAGCCACCCAATCTGTAACGGCCATATGTCTGCCACTTTTTCCAAGTCGCGAGATAATATAACCCTTGGATACAAAACGCTGATTGGGTGCGAGAGTTATCCTTGGGTAAACAGATGTGTAGGGCGCATTGTCGACCATGTGCTCTATCCGTTCAATAAAGTAGTCCCGCAAGAAGAATCCCCTGATATTGGTTACCGCATCACCGGCAGCCTTCAGTGCAAAAAACGCATTGCCCTGTACATGCTTATGCTCTGGCTTATAGATACGGTTCGCTCTCAGCCAGCCGGTTGATCTTGCAAGAAGCCTGTGCAGCTGGCCAGGCAGCCCCTGGGTATGAACAAACAGCGCTTTGTCGCGCAGGGATGTACCGACATCAGCAGAGGGTTTTCCAGCGAGGCTTGATGAGAGGTAAAGATTACCCGGTATACCTTTCGCCGTGATTTGCGACCAGATCTTTTCAATATCCTGCCACTTGAGCCACAACACCAGGACCTCGGCTGAAGAGAGTTCAGAAAGGGTATCCGCTGACATGTCATGGTCAGAAGTCAGGACAACATCCTGAACATCACCACCATTTTCTCCCAGTGTCTTTCGCAATCCTTCGGCTGCTGTTGCGGCCTTCTGATCACCTTTGGTGTAAACCTGTACCGCCGTCTTGTCACCAAGGCCTGCCAAAGCAATCTGATCTGCAACCGCCTCTCCCTCAAGAAACATGCCTTTGGAGAGATAGAGGGGATAAAAATCGCTATCGGATATCACCGGTAGATTTGTTGTGGGGAAGATACAGGGCAGACGGTTGGATTGGCAGAAGTCATGCACTGGCTGCCAGGAGCCTCCTGCCACACCCCCAATCACGGCAAACACCGGGGCAGTGCGATAATAGGACGCCAGCTGTTCTGCCCAACTGTCAGCAGGCCCGGTCAGTTTCCAGGTGTGCAGTTTCCACTTTCTGTAGTTTCCCATGATCCATTTCTTGTGCCAGGGTGCATTTTCCGCCCTTTTTCCTTCATGGCGTGTTTCTGTATTTTTCTGCTTGAGAAACTTATTCATCACAGCCATGTGCGCATCTTGGGCTGACTCTGAGGCGTCACCCGCGACAATGGTGGCAAAGTGAATTACACCCTCGTCAACACCCGGAGAGTATTCACTGGAAAGTGACTTAAGATAGGCGACAACAGCGTCAAGATCCTGTTCCGATAGATTGTATCTCGGCATATTCGGATCAAGAGGATAGCCGTCCGCCCCAAGACCGCTGGTTATAGCCCTACGCAGTGACTGATCGGTATAGGCCGGCCTGAGAATTGGTGCCTCCGGGGGTTTGCTCGTGGGAATCTGCAGTGGATTGAACAGAATCCGCCCGGCAATTGCGGGAACCACCTGCTGCCCCTCGCTTGAGCCCATGCCGCTCTTTCTATGGCAACTCCCGCAGCTGGCCTGTTCCTCACTGAGGGCTATATCGTTCTGAACAAATGCCTTTACAGGTTGGCCGGAAGGTAGCAGGCCTTCCATATAGATCTTGCGCCCGGTTTCGAGCTGATCCTGGTTTACTTTATTTTCACTGGCCAATGCCCCGCTCCCTGATGCAGCGAAAACCAGTAAGAGTGCGATCGGGGAAAAGAGGTTTGGGATGCTCTGAATCCTATTCCATGACAAGTTTCTTATATTCATTAACGATATCACCAGCACTTGCGATTCCTTCCAAACGTATCCACTTGCTATCGTCTGATGCCCTGATGAAGGTCAGCGGATCATGATTCATCTTCGCACCCCGGTATGCCCTGAAGGCCTTTTGTGCACCAATGATTGCCATTACATCGCCGGTATAAAACTCCCACTGCTCACCAGCATTGAACCGTTTTGAATATGCCTTCAGTTTTTCAGGAGAGTCATACTCCGGATCAATTGAGATGGAGATCATCTTGATACCCTTAGCCTCATCTCCAAGCTGTTCCTGCACCTCTGAAAAAGTAGCACTCAATACAGGGCAGATCGTGGTGCAGGTGGTAAAGATGAAGTTCATCATAACAGGCTGCTGGGTATTGAGCATCTCTGACATTGAAACGCGATCCCCATCCATGGACACCAAGCCCAGGTTCGGCACATTGAAGCTGTGCTCGGTACGCCTGTACTCTGTCTTCGCTGCAACTTCTCCCCTTCTTTTCAGTTTAGTTGCATTGTCTGCCTCACTGGGATGATCACAAATCTTACCCACTTTTTCTATATCTTTCGATATGGCAGCTACTGTGTATTTCTCCAGATCCTGAATGGATACCTGCTTGCGGGAATATTCGGACAAACCAGCCTTCAGATCATCAGCATCTGCGGGGCCGCTTATTGATGGAATGTCATCATCCACCCCGGCAGCATTGAGTGGTGCAGCCAACAGACAGGCCATTGCCAAAGCAGGCAATTTAAACATGGAAGACATTTTCAGCTTCCTGTATTTATCTGACATCTTGAAATCCATTCACCATCTCCTGGTTTACATTTCGCTGGCTGCCAGCCCTCTTGGTTACAAGTGTGAACTGGTCTGCAACAGTGAACGTGTCCGCTGGCAACTTTGAGCCTGATGATAATACCTCAAGCTTCTTGAACCCATTGGTCCTGGTGAGTCCAATAAATCGCCACTCCTCGTTGAGCATCCGTTCATCCCAGGAGAAGTCCGTACGGTCTTCTTCTCCATCGAGAACAAACTGAAGCTCGGTAAGATCACCCTTGAACCAACCACCGACGCCCAGGATGACAATCTCCGGATCTTCTATTCTGAGACGCGACACTTCATGGAAGTCCTGTCTTGCAACAGATTCACCACCCGTAAATCCTATACTCATGCCGGAATCAACATCGGCCACAAATTCGTAGTCCGTGGAAATCTCCGCGGGAAACCCCAGCGTAACCAGCTCGGCAATGAACGCAGACTCCGCAGAGCTGTTGCCGGAATAAGTCCTGACTATATCAGGGCTGTCACTGGAATGATCATCAATAGTCATACCCATCACGCAGGCCTGGATCATTTTATTAAGATCCATTATTCAGTCTCCTGCGCTCTGGGTGGAGGCGTTCTGCTTCTGCTTGACCAAAATCGCCGCTTCACCTTCGGGACCAAAAACAGTCACGGAATCGGGAATGCCCCATCTTTCCGCGTAACGCCCCAGGCCCAGCTGCCACCGGTTCTTGTCAGCTTTCCAAACCATGTTACGGGTTTGGCTCGAACCGTCAGAATGGGTTATCCGTACCTGCAGGGCAGCCGTGCTGCCCAGGTCACTGGTTGCCCAGAGAAACAGGAAGTCCGTTGCACTGTCATAGGTCGCGGAATTGATAGCGATCGTCAGATCATGACCATTGCAATCCTGGTCGATACCGTCTCCCACGATCTCCACTGCACCCGGGTATATGGATGCATCGTTATCATTACAGTCAAGGTCTGCTGTATGGCCGTCATTATCGGCATCCACCGCAACGACAGGCTGTTTATGTTTGACCGGTATGCCCGTTTCACCTTCGGGACCAAAAACAGTCACGGAATCGGGAATGCCCCATCTTTCCGCGTAACGCCCCAGGCCCAGCTGCCACCGGTTCTTGCCGGCTTTCCAAACCATGTTACGGGTTTGGCTCGAACCGTCAGAATGGGTTATCCGTACCTGCAGGGCAGCCGTGCTGCCCAGGTCACTGGTTGCCCAGAGAAACAGGAAGTCCGTTGCACTGTCATAGGTCGCGGAATTGATAGCGATTGTCAGATCATGACCATTACAATCCTGGTCGATACCGTCTCCCGCGATCTCCACTGCACCCGGGTATATGGATGCATCGTTGTCATTACAGTCAAGGTCTGCTGTATGGCCGTCATTATCAGCATCCACCGCAGCGACAGGCTGTTTATGTTTGACCGGTATGCCCGTTTCACCTTCAGGACCAAAAACAGTCACGGAATCGGGAATGCCCCATCTTTCCGCGTAACGCCCCAGGCCCAGCTGCCACCGGTTCCTGTCAGCTTTCCAGACCATATTCCGGGTTTGGCTCGAACCGTCAGAATGGGTTATCCGTACCTGCAGGGCAGCCGTGCTGCCCAGGTCACTGGTTGCCCGGAGAAACAGGAAGTCAGTTGCACTGTCATAGGTTGCGGAATCGATAGAGATCGTCAGGTCATGGCCATTACAATCCTGGTCGACACCATCTCCCACGATTTCCGCCGCACCCGGGTATATGGATGCATCGTTATCATTGCAATCCAGGTTGGCAGAGAAGCCATCTGCATCAACATCTACTGGAGGTAATGGGTCGTCATCAAGCAAAGTGACTGATGCGTTGGTCTGGGTGCCGAGTAGAGCCCCCCCGGTTGGATTGGAGAGGCTCAGAGTAAAAGCCTCATCGACTTCATACACAGTGTCATCGAGTATTGAAATACTGATCGTCCTGCTGACCTCTCCATCGACAAAGTCGAGAGTTCCACTGGCGGCCTGGTAATCCTGGCCTGCCACTGCAGTTCCGTCGGTGGTCTGGTAGCTCACCGAAACCGCACCATCACTGCCACCGCCCCGGGATACTGTAACCAGCAGGTTACCGGCATTCTCATCGGCACTGTAGGTTGCTGCATTGAACTGCAGGTCGCCTGGTAACGTGGCAGGAACAACAAGTGATTGATAGGCCGCCAACGCATCTACCAGACCATAACCGAAGGTGTCATCAGCACCAGCCACACCCAGATCAGAGGCGGTGGAGACAATCGCGGTCTCAAGCTCTGAAACAGTGGCATCAGGGAATGCACTCTTCAAAAGCGCCAGTATCCCGGAGACATGAGGTGCGGCGAACGATGTACCTGATACAGACCAATACGACAATTCTCCCAGGCCGTAGGTGAGAACATTTTCACCTGGCGCTACAAGGTGCGGAAAAAATCCACCGTCGCAGGCCGAAGGCCCCTGGCTGCTGAAATCGCTGATTGCATAGGTATCGCTGACTGAGCCTACGGAGACAACCTGGGGGTCATTTGGCGGACTGACGCTGGTGTCACCAAGACCGTCACCATAGTTGCCGGCAGAGAAGACCACCGCAACGCCCGCCTCCTTCAGCAGGGTGATATCCTGGCTGAATTCGTTGACACACTGGTTGGTGGTATTTTCAAGGGACCAGGAATTATTAACAATATCCGGAATATCTGCAGTGGTTGCCGGGTCATCATCAGGATCAAGCATCCACTGGTAACCGAGATGTATGGCAGCCAGGGTGGAATTGTCTGCATTGTCAAATATCTTGGCACCGATCCACTGGGCACCCGGAGCGACCCCGATCTGCCATCCCGTGCCACTATTATCACCACCGACGATCAGGCCGGCCACCTGGGTGCCATGACCGTTCACATCTGCAGGGGTCGGATTCTGCCCATAGGGATCAAACCAACCATTTGCACTGCGCCAGCGTGCATTAATATCACTGTTGGAGATATCGACCCCGGTATCCATGATACCCACGACAACCCCCTGGCCGGTATTCAGTGTCTGGTTCCAGACCTGGGGTGCGTTGATCATGTCCAGGTTCCAAAGATTGGGCTGGGTTGTTGGAATTCCGGTTCCCGGAGCATTCAATACCGCGTTGTGGGTTATTGACTCGATACCAGGCAGTGCAGCCAAGTCATCAAGCAGGTAAGCAGGGATATCGGTAGCCACGGCGTTGATTGCCCAAAGGGCTTTCATGCCGGGCTGTTCACCGTACATGCGCAGATATTTTTTCAGCAGACGTTTAGCTGCACGGTTTTTCTTCTTGAGTCCATTGACCATTGCGACGCGCTTGGATCTCTTCCGCTCGCTTTTCCTGGCCCTCTTGTCCAACCCTCTGGACACCAGTGAACGTTCAACTTCATTGCGCAGTTTCCTGATGTTCAGCTTGTCGCTGAAGCGCACAATGACAGGAATGCTCTCAACACCGTCTGACTCACTGATGACCTTCTGAAGGTTTGCAGTGATTTCGCCCCCAGAGGCGATACCCGCACTCATCAGCAGAAATAACGAACCAGCAATTGTCTTGGTGGTGAAGTTCATCTCTTTTGCCATCCAAATCAGTTGACGACCAGGTTCTCAGCCCTGAAATCCCCGATGACTATCGTCACCTTGTCACCGGCCTTGAGGTGGCGATCTGGATTTCCGAATATCATGAAGTAGTTCTTGTCTGCCTTGATATTGTTACCGCGGTTGGTAGGGCGGAAAGCTCCAACTTTTGCCGCCATGGGTACAGGCAGCTTGATATTGGACTTCAGTGCGATGATGTAGGGCTTCGTCTGATGATCAAACAGTGGCATCGCTTTTTCCGCATCCAAAACACGGAACCTGAAATCGGTCATCATTCCGCCCGAGCCGATCATCAGGGTGTGAACCTTAATCCCCCACTCCTCCTCGAACATTTTAATCTGTTCCGGATCAGTAACGGATGGTTTCCATTCGATTTTGCTTGGCTTGGGCGGTTTCCAGCTGTGAAAGGGATTACTCACCTTGCTGCCAGGCAAAACACTCTCCTGCCCTGCAGGCATGACCTTGGAATTGGATAGTTCTGGTGTTTTCTCGGCCCCTTCAGCAATCGTCGATACCAACAAAATAGCAATCAGGGCCACCGCCAGTACAATCACTACCCAGCCGGAAAGTTCCCGTGAACTCAAGCGCCCGTCTTCGTCTTCTATTTTCATGTTTTCAATACCGGACATAGCCATCAATTCCAATGCTCCAGGTGATTCCAGCTGAATGTTTTACCTGCGCCTTTCACGCATCTGTAACACACTACCCTGGAGATACAGATTAGAGCAGTTTGCAATCAAAACCTGCTGGCAATATTGCGCATTGTTCTGGAGTAAATTCCCCCTTGTAGGGAGGAATACCACCCAGTTCGATGGTAGGGTTAGACCCCATAAAAACAGTAGGGTCAGACGACCCCGGCACATGAACCGGAACAGTAATCCTGAATTTAGATTAAACCTTGCCAGAATACCGGCCTACAGGATGGAAATGCGCTGAAAAATCTGCAAAAAAAAACTCCCCCGCCAGCAGGCGGGGGAGCTTGGTGCTTAACTTAGTTGGCAAATATTACCGGGTAACCGCCAAAGACAGCGTTGTCTACCAGCGGGCTCGGTCCATTCACCTCTATCCGGATCGTCTGACCACTGCCCTGTACAGGGATTACTGCACTGTTGTCGACATTGATCACAATCTGGTTGTTAGCGATAACGTTGTCGGTACCGATTATGGTATTACCCATATAAGCCGTTGCCGACAGACCATTCAAAGCTGCAATGGTTCTGCCCCGTATCCGCCAGCTGTTACCAACCGTGAGGAAGTCCGCACGATTGATGGACACTTCACGGATCAGGCTGATGCTTGCGGGCAGGCCGCCCAGCGAACCATCATCGGCATGATAGGTAAACGTGGCCACCGTGCCTGCAAAGGCGTTGTTTTGCAGGCGGTAGGTAAAGGATCCGTCCGCACTGAAGGTGCCATCCAGGAAACCCCGGTTCGGATTGGTATCCTTGACAGCGGTCAAGATGGCAGGTCCATCGGGATGCGTGTCATTATCCAGGATTCCCGGGGTTGCGGGAATTGCATAATAGGCACGATCCACCTTCTCACCGGCACCATCAAGGGTGAAGCTGTCAATCTGCTTCAGGTAGATGGTATCAGCTACCGCTATCGGAGCATCGGGCATCGGGTTGACAGTAATATCCACTGTCACCGGGGCACTATCCTCTGCACCATCATTTGCCACGTAGGTAAATGAGTCTGGCCCAAAATAGTTCTCCGCTGGTTCATAGCGGAATGAGCCGTCAGCGTTAAGGGTAAAACCGTTGACCCTTGCGTTACCTGGACCTGTAACAAGCACTGCATTCATGGGCTGTGGCCCATCAGTGTCGATGTCATTGCCCAGCACACTGGGTAGCAGTGCTACAGCCGTATCGAGAATGGCATCCTCGTTGACACTGTAAGCGTCAGGTGCGGCAGCCGGAACAATGTTGTTGATGGGATCACAGACATCACCGATGTTATCTCCATCAGCATCCTGCTGGAGGGGGTTGGGAATAGAAGGACAGTTATCGCTACCATCAGCAATGCCATCGTTGTCAAAATCCGGTCCGATGACCGTATCGCAGGCATCGCCAACACCATCAGCATCACTGTCTGCCTGGCCTGGGTTGATCGTGACCGGGCAGTTATCAGTGGCATCTGGCACGCCATCACCATCAAGATCGGGATCGTCTGTTCCGACACTCAGAAAACGCAGCATTCCACCCAGGGTGTCACCACCATCATTGGGATTACCCGGATCACTCGGATTGGTCATGTAACCATTACCATCATAGAGTGCAAAACGACCTGATGCTCCGGGGGTGATGGTTACATCCTTGGTTTTCATCGCCGGCATCTGTACCGAGTACTGGGTACGTGGTGTATTGCCACTGGACCCATTGGCGAGATCTTCCCAGCCGTACTGGAAACCGTCTTCGGCATGGATATTCATGTGCATGCCCTGCAGGACAGGCACATGGGTTTCGCCCGACGCATTCAGAAAACGCAGCAGCGTGGTATCACCTGGTGCACCTACCGGAATATCCGCAGTAACGCCTGGCTCGTAGGGATCGCCGTTCACCAGGAACCAGGTGGGATGATGGTGGATTGAGGTGGTGTAAGTGCCATTACTGATGGACTCGTTGAGCGCCGGGTCGAGATCGCTGTAGAACAGCACCTGCTCGTTGTCATAAGTAACACCTGGATAGGCTTCACCTATGGCTGAATCCTTGGTCATCGCACCATACAGGCCCATGTAGACCTGTTTCTGGGGATGGGTACCACTGTGGTAGACAAAGGTACCTGTACGATCAAGGGGAGTTCCCCTGAAGTTGGTCCAGATATAGGCTCTCCTGCCGCCATTCTTTGCAGCTTCCCGTCCAAACGTACGTACCCGTTTCTCGAGTTCTGCAGGGGTGCAGGCACTGGAAACTGCGCAACGGGGGCCGGCATTACCATTACCACTGTTACCGCCATCCCAGGTTGGACCGTTATTGGCGTTTGACCAGGGAAGTTTCTGCCCCGGGATAACCAGTGAAGTGGGTTCTGGTAAGAAGTTTGTCAGAAATACTCGCAGCTGGGGATCATCTATACCTGCTTCCAGGCGCGGGCCAGGTGAAGCAGGGTCAGGCAGCGCATTCACGCAGTTTCTTCTTTGTGCCCAGCTACCCGGCCCCGTGTAATCGTAACAGTGTGCCTGGTTAGCATCACCAGTGTCCAGCACATAACCCCACATGGGAACAGTCGAACCATCTGGCAGGCTCTTGGTGTAGGCCTTGGCGGCCAGGTAATAATCGACCGTGGCGTATGCGGGCATACTGCCCATAGCGAGGGCACAGGCCACCATTGTCGGCTTCAGAAATGTTTTCATTGTTCTTGACCTTTTCATTGTCGTCTCCTCCCCCACTTACTGAATCGGTATGTAGGGCGGAAGCACAACAACTGTGCTCAGGCTGCCGCCGGGAAAAATATCGAATGTAGTCAGCTCTTTCTCAGCATGGGAGTGCCATACCAGGAAGTAGCCGCCGAAGGGGTTCAGACCACCTTCACCAGGAGGCAGATCACCAGTGTCACCCAGGAATGGGCTGCCACTCCACCAGCCGCCAAGGGCCAGGTC
Source organism: Sedimenticolaceae bacterium (assembly GCA_965224515.1). Lineage (GTDB taxonomy): Bacteria > Pseudomonadota > Gammaproteobacteria > Chromatiales > Chromatiaceae > Sedimenticola_A. The sequence goes on along the minus strand of OZ245051.1, from coordinate 2,641,595 downwards.
GCCAACACCGGGCAGGGTAACCTTGTCGCTGAGAGCCTTGCCGTGATCAGCGCACCACTCGTGCTCGTAGGTGGAGCCTGCAGAGACATCACCAAAACCGTCACCGTCACCATCGATACAAACGTGCTCAGTATCGTGGCCGTAGATATCCCAACCCAGGTTCTTGCCTGTCCAGGTCCAGATCATGTCCACGGTCTGCTTGGGCGCGGAGTTGAGGGTGTTGTCGGAACGACCCAGGTCAGCTGTTACACCGCTGTCAGAGGAGAGGACACGGCCATCCCGGGCGATAAAGGTCAGGTTCTCACCATGAAAGTGAAAGGGGTGACTGTCATGCCCACCATTGGCTGCCCTGACCAGGATTCTGTCACCTGGATGGGAGAGTGAGAGGGACTGGTAAGGCTGATTGGGGAACAGTGGGTTGTAGTTACCCTGGAAGAGGTCTGGAAATACCCGGCCATTCACAAACCACACCTTCGCAAAGCGGTCATTGTTGGTGAAGTGAGTGTAGTGCCCCCTCTCAACCTGCAGGTGAACTTCGGGATCGATCTCGGTCAGCAGGTAGAGATATTCGTGGTCGTAGTCGGTTCCATTCGCAGTGTAGGCAACCCGGTTGGTATCCTTGTCGTAGCCCGTTGGGCGCACGATCAGGGTACCGACCAGGCCCATCTCCACATGCAGACCTGGATTACTGCCATCCAGGCTGTGGTAAAGATAGGTGCCAGCCTCTGATGCCACAAAGGTATAGGTTACCGTTTCACCAATATTTGCCGCCCTGGTGATCATACCGGCAGTTCCGCCTGATGCAGCCACCTGTTGGCCGGCCACAACAATGGACACTGGCTGAGGCACGCCGTAGTTGGTCATGTTGATGGTAACGGTATCCCCCTGGTTCACGATCAGCGTGGGTGCAGGATACTGGGGAGCAACAAAGCCATTGCCTTCAGGGTGAGAGGACGTTGCCCCTGCATTCATATCACCGAATCCCCACATGTGCAGGCTTGTGCCTTCCGGCAGATTCATATTGAAAGGAAAGGCGTAGAGGTTGAAGTTCGGGCCGTTGATGCCCCGAATATCATGCCCTGCCGCCATCAGCTGGGTACCGGGCAAGAGCATTGCCAGCCCCAGCATAAGGACACCGACCAGGTGCCTTGTTTTATAATTAAACAGAGTCATTTCTTTAATCTCCTTTTTACCCCGCCTTACAGCGTAGGCGCCTTAACCACGATCTCAGTCATCATGCCGCCGTCCATCTGAGTCAGGTTGCTCATTTGATGAAATTCAGCTGCATGCAGAAAGTAGGTCCCTGGCGCAATATCTGTGGTGTCGATCATTACATCATTGGTTTCGCCACCACCGAAGTTGACCGAAGCCGTTTCTCTGTAGAGATTTTTTCCGGTTATACCGCGCATCTGGCGGGCGCCTGTGCCGACCACTTTCATGGTGAGCCCTGGAGCCGTCAGGGTGTAGAACCGATCGAGGCCAACGTTACTGAGACGAAGCAGCAGGTTTTCACCCTGGGTCACTTCGACAAGGGAGCCGATCTCCTGGGACAGGTCACCGTTATTGAGGATCTCTCCAGGTATACCGGTCACCTTGCCAGGTGCGTGGCCATCCACGGCTGTAGTGTTATCCACAGGTGGACCCATGCCATCGCTGGCTTTAACGGTATCTGGATAACCGCGGCCGTTGATCTGGGGGTAATCGCCTTCCAGCGCTGCAAAAGGCAGTGGCTGAACGAACAGGCTGGCGTCGTGAAAGCGGGAGTCGAAGCTGGAAATCTGCAGCGCCTGTTCCCTGTCATAAGCCGTTGTGCCGTCACCATCGTTGTAGGCGTAACCCATGGGATTGCCTGGCGCACCACCCTTGCGAGTGCCCTGGGTAGCTGCCAGTTCACCGGCATCGATTGTGCCGTCACGGTTGACATCATAGCCTCTCTTATCCTGCCCGGCATGAACGTAGAGGTTAGCCAGCATACCCATCTCCATGTGCTCTGTTGCCTCAACGTGGCAGTGGTAGATGTAAGTACCTGGCTCCACGACGTTATAGTAGTAAGTGAGGCTGGCACCCATGTTGACTGCGATGGAGACCTCGGGCACACCGTCGAACACGGCTGATGCGTTGGGGAAACCGTGAAAGTGAATCGTGTGTGCATCGAACAGGTCGGGGCGGATAACGGTACCCACGTTGGTCAGTGAGAGATAAAACTCCTGCCCTTCATCCAAAACAATGCTTGGTCCCGGCCAATCTGCGGCCAGAATGCCATCGGCAATGGCGTTCTCCGGGGCAGTACCCGTAATGTCTGCGTAACCGAAGATATAGAGCGGGTTGCCATCGGACATGTTGGCGAAGCCGTCACCGGCCACCAGGTGCATGCATTTGACATCGCCGGCTGGTGCTGTTTCACCGATTTCCACATCCGTGTAATCGCCATCACCGTTCAAATCGCCAGGGCACTGTACGTTTACCGCAGCCTGTATCACACCTGCCGCACCGAAGAGCCCGAGGGCGACTGCATGCGGAATCATTTTCTTAATAAACTTTTTCATAGCGGCGTTACTCCTTGATGATCTTGTAACTGCCTGAATTGAAATTCTGTTTTTCATCCGGATCCGGGCAGGCTGCGGTTGTTGACAACAGCCTGCCCGATACCTCGACTACTGGACGGTAAACTGCGGTGCGGTTCCGGGTGCCTGACCCGAAAACTGGGACCAGACCAGGACATCCAAACCATCCACAACACTGTCGCCGTTCAAATCGAGGTCGGCAGGTGTTATAGGGGCTGGAGGCAGGGCACCGAAGACCAGGTCACCATCCAGGTAAGCTATATACCTGGAGATGATAGTCAGGTCGGATGCACCGGTATTACCGTCACCATCGAAGTCGGCGTCGCAGACATTGCCAAAAGTATCAAGGTTGGTATCCACCTGGTCCGCATTGGGAACATAGCGGCAGTTATCAACCTGATCCAGGACGCCATCGCCATCAGTATCGATACTCGCCTCGTCGGCGCCGATGTCATTGAGTCCACCATTCACCCGGGATCATTGTCGACATCCATGCCCAGGCGCCCAGCCAGACCAACATTGGCGCCTGCGTCGATAGCCGGGGAACCAACCGCGAGATGATAATCACGCTGGGTTCTTCCGTTATTGACTTCCAGGTCCAGCATGGTCAGAGGTCCGAACTTCACCTGAATGGCATTGCCACCCTCGTCAGCTGCCGCAGCAGTCTGAATCAGGCCCAGTTCAGGAATCCCCAGAGCAGGACCCTGGTCTTCGTTCAGATAACCGTTGACGAAACCATCCGGCAGACCAACCACATTACTTCCGTGATACCCGGTGGTATCGGTAAGCATGTTGAAACGCGGGTCCATCTGGTGGGCGGTCAGAATACGACCTTCCACAACACCCAGGTCTGCGGTGTACAGATCGGGATTGATGGTAGCGACATCACACCCGGTGCCATCCGGTGCAGGTACACAGTTGGCCGGAATCAGGCCGGTCTCTATCACCGGGGTAGCTGGGTTGTCAAAGTTCAACCAATAGAAAGAGCGGTTGCGATAGACAATGTCATTGTGCAGTACCGGGTCGGAGAAGCTGAGCCAATCCCCCGGCAGAGGACTTGCAATGTCCGCAGCATCCACCAGGGCACTGAATTCAGCTCCGTGAGCCCGGGACAAGATACCCGCAGGCAGCGGAGTAGACGCATTGGGGCTGTTGGGCGCAAAAGCGGCTTCCGCAGTTGAGACACTGTCGTTATGAGCAACGGTATTGTTGCGGATATTGACGCGAAGTGACTCCGCCAAAGAGATACCTGCACCACCGTAGGCAGCTACATTGTTGGTGATCATGTTGTTGAATACGTTCACCCAGTACCACTTCCTGAAGTTACCCAGGTTCGCTCTCACATCCTCACCGTTGACGTTGGCGATACTAATACCACCACCGTCACCGGCGCCCGCGAGGTTTCCGCGAATGGTGTTGCCATCCACGGTCACATTACCGGTTCCGGCAGTGATCAGGTTCTCGGTCACAGGATCTGGATTGAGACCAGGCTGACCGGCGATCACCAGTCCGCCGCCGGAGTTGGTTGAACCCGGGGCCTGGGTGAAGATCTCGTTGAAGATGATGTGGTTATCTTCAATCAGGCCGTTGTTGGAGAGACCGAAGTGTGCGATACCACCACCCTCACCCTGGGTGAAGTTGCCACAGACCCAGTTGTTCTGGACCTTGTAACCATCAGCACCGGTATGCAGGCCGATGCCGCCACCGGCCCCAGAAAAGGCACCGTTCTTTACGATCTGGTTGTGGTGGATGCGGATACGGTCGTTGTGGGCATCGTCATAGACGATGGCGCCCACATCACGGTTGGGGTTGCCGGCCTCGAAGTCCGGATCATTCTGATCGACAATCGCATGGCTCAGCTCAGGATGACCGATACGGATACCTCCGTTGTAGAAACCTGAGTTGGAGGTAATGCGGTTGTTACCGATATTGAGATCAGATGCGTGACCGTTGACCACGATGGCACCGCCACTGGAGGCACCAACGATGGTGAAGCCATCCACGCGGGCACCCCGGTTGGGAAGGCGAGCAAAGCGGTTGGGACCGGCATCGTCACCGATAACAAATATACCGGCACCCTGCTCAGTGGGAAGCGAACCGTTGTTCAGGGCCGGGAATGCACCCAGGGGCTCGTTGAGCTGACCTGGCAGCAGGGCCACATCACCGTTGGCAATCAGGGCATCTATCTTGGCACGCCACTGGATAGCCTTCTCGGTGGGGGTCTTGCGTGCATTGACGATTACTTCACCGGCACCCCAACCCTGGAGTTTAACCGGCTTCCACATGATGAGCAGTTCATCATAAGCACCAGGGGCAACCAGGACCATATCACCGGCAGCGACATTGTCGATGGCATCCTGAATGGTGGCAAAATCACCCGGTACACGCCAGACATCGTAGGTCTGCCCGTTGGGACGCAGTCCTTTGTCTGCAGCGACACCAACAGTAAGGGTCGCACCCATCTGCGATTTCACGCCATTCTGATGGGTCACCTCTACCTGGTAATCACCTGCTGCAAGAGCTGCAGGAACCGTGGCCTGGATACGCCATGGTTTCCAGTCGACGTTATCAAGCGGGGTGCGTGTACCATCAGCGGCAACCAGCTCAGCCTTGGAGTTCAAACCCAGATTACCAAACCTGTAGTTACGCTTTACGGTCTTCTGGGTCGGGTCAATACCATCCCATGCGGGATTGGGCACCTGTACATTGTTGCCCATTGCCTTGATGCGGATGGCCTCACCAGGCAACGCAAAGGGACCACGAGCCGGGTTATTGATACGACTCACCGACGCTATACCCGGGGTCTGGTCAGGCTGCTCGCAATCCAGAGCAAACTGGCCAGTACCGGTGAATGCAGATACCGGTACCACGGGGGTATCCAGGTAAGTGATAACACCCGGCATGTACTGGAAGGAGTAACAGAACTGGCTGTACTGCCCATCGAAGAAAGGATCGATGATGAACTCAGGGGCAGCATCCGGATTATTCGGATCATAATCCGGGTTCTGTATCGGGCCCGCATCGTTCATGCAGGACGCCAGCATGTTGGGAGACATACCAGAAGGCATCGGCAGGTTGGCCGTGATTGTAGACGGTACGACAGTGTTATAGCGGCCGTACTCATCTGAATAAACACGGCTGACCTGGTTACCCTCGGCATCGTAGAAGCTCACCGGGGTGAACTTCATCGACTGTTTTTCACCAAAAGCCGGGGCATTGGGATCAAATCCGTTGGCCAGATCGTTGAGAATCGCGCCGGAGATGTTCGCTGCCACAGGCACATCGGTCATCATGAAAAAGTCTGTTGCCGCATTCTGACCAGCAGACAGGGGTACCAGTTTGCGATCACACAGCTGGCGGTCCTGACCTGCGAAGGGAGCCTCAATGGCTTCGATCCCAGGGATCAGCATGGCTGCGTCACCACTGCCATCCTTGGTCACCTGGCTCAGGTACTGAGGCACGGTATGAAGATCACCCACACATGTCGCAGGCAATGCCTGAAGTGACGGGGTGTACTCGTCACCGAAATCGACATTCTTGTGTTGCTCCATCAGCGGCTTGTAACCGGGAGGAGTGGAAGCTTCAACAATGTAGTCGGAGGGGATCAGGCCCTCGAATCCTACTTCTGCCACCTTTGGACGGTCGTAGAACGCCTGGATCTTGGCAGCAATGGCTGCTGGCAGTTGAGCCAGGTCATAACTGTCGAAGGCGTAGCCACCATCGAACACCGCGGGACGAACCTGGTTGAAGTTACGTATGCCGTCGAAGCAATCCGTTGGCTTGAGGGGGTCAGCATGCAGGTTGAAGGTAGTACCCTGGCAGCCTGTGGGAATATTGTCATCCCAGCTGTCGGTCCAGGTCACCTGAATGGCATCACCGTATTCGAACAGGCCGTTGCCGTTACGGTCCACATCTTCAGGACCCTTTGCGCCGGTTCCGTCAGCCCACCCCAGCGGGTAGTTGTCAACATCGGCCAGTTCAACGGCACCACTGCCATTGACATCATCAATGATGCCATCGTCGGTCTGGCGTGCGCCATCGCCATTCCAGTCGATATCGCAATAGCCATTAGGAAAAGCAACCGGAGGAAACTCCAGGCTGTTGCAGTCGATGTCACCATCGGCATAGAGTGCCAACTGAACACGGGGAATACCAGGCTCCCAGGTTTCAGCAGCAGCCATCTCAGGGTCATCTTCCGCACGGGTCGAGGCATATAGAACCAGGCCTGAAACACCACCGTTCTCACCAATAAACTCCTGCGGGGGGATAGTGGTGAAATCCGGATCACTGTAGACCTTGTAATCAATTTTACCGAACTGCATTACGCTGGTCTGACCAAGAAAGCCCTGGGTACCCACGGTAAGCACCGGACCGGTCTCAGTCCAGGAGAGGTTGTCACCCGTGTTGGGGTTGATCGCCTCAGATCCAGGAGGACAGGTGTTGGTCGCGGGGTCATAACTGACCGTGGCGCCGGTGCCATCATCCATACACTGGGGCTGGGGATTGAGTTCACCGAAACCGGGGAAGGCATCAGTGGTGGTATCCACGGGACCACCGGCATCCACGACAAATGTCGCTCCGGTCGCCTTCTTGTTGGCAAAGCTCACCTCTGCCACCAACCAGTGGAAGAATGGGAAAACCGTATCAAAAGGTGCTTCACCAGCACCATCAGTGGGGAAGTTCTGGTAGACGGTACCGTCACGCCAGCGCAGGGTCACGTCCTGGCTCTCGGGTCCGATACCCGGCTCGCCAGGATCCCTGAAACCATCCTGGTCATCATCCCTGAACACACTCGTGAGCAGGCGGGTAAACCAGTTGCGAGCCATCACTTTACCGTAGTCACAGTTGAGTACCGTGCCGCCATCGCAGTGGCCGTCAGGATCAACTGTAAAGGTGTTGGAGGAGATGATGAGAGTCTGGTTGGTATCCCAAACAACCAGCCTGTAGTCACCGGCTGGCACATCAGGGATAGCAAAGCTGCTGTCAGCATTACATTGGGAGGCATACAAACCGGCACCTGTAGCGGCGTCACTCAGTCCAACCCAGCAACCTGGGAAGGGGCGCCCCTCATGGAAGGTCAGGTTCGGCGGACGCGACATGTGCAGGTCGGTTACGGTGCCACGTACAATTGCAGTCTGCTCACCTGGAGCCGGTGGCGCCAAGGGAGGAAAACCGCCAGCCTGGCCGGCCACGTAATCCGCAGACTGCTTTAGGAAGCCGACGAAGACATGAGGGCCGGGAAGACCTACTTCAGTGAAGAAGGGGGGCTCATTGGCCTTGACCCATGCATCAACCACCTTGGAACCCTCGATGGTGCTGGTCTGCTGCCAGCCCTGGCCCGTAGGTGGCTTCATGATGACGCCGTATTTACCCGGGGCGAGGTTCTTCACGAGGAGGGTGCCGTCAGCATTGGGATGCAGTGTACCGTCGCCCAGCGTGGTAACGACAGGCATACCGTCTACACCTATGCAGGCGAAGTTGGTCAATGGATCGCCATCAACCGCGCCGTTGGCATCACAGGTCCGGTCATACTCGGTTCCCAGGGGGTTGGCGAAGGCGTCCTGGATCACCTGGCCGCCATTCTGACCATAACGACCCGCCGGCTCCTCGAGGAACAGGGTGAACTGACTCCAGTCGACAAAGTTGGGATCCGTCGGATCTGTGGGATTCAGCTCCTGGGGCAGATCGGGAGCGGCATTGATGGGATGCTTGTCATGGAACAGAAAGATGGAGATCTGTGCCGTGGGGATCGGATGCTTCTGCACCGTTACCGTGACACTGCCGTTATCGGCAGGCTGATTGATCGCCACCTGGGCACCACTGATACTGTGGCCGGAGTACGGCATCACAGACACATAGTAGTTCCTGGGATCCGTATCGTCACCGGCAACATCGGTTACAACGGCGCTGCCAGTATCCGAATAGCCGCTCAGTCCCGTGCCTGCAGTGGCGCTCTTACCCATCGGGTGGTAACTGCGGTGAAAACTGGTTGCCAGCAGTTTATCAGGGGTAGCAGCAGGATTATTGGGATCGACAGGAAATGTCTGATCCTCCTGCAGCAGCCAGCGGAATCCGGTTACCGGGGCTCCAGTCTGATCCACCACGTTGACAGTAAACTGCGCGGCATTGGCCACAAGTGTGGCAAGCGCAGTAGTTATAAACACGAACCCTTTGAGGCATACGCCCCGGGTCATCCATTTTTTACGTTCCATAGCCAGTTGCTCCAGACCTCGTTTGGTCACTCACCGTTTTTTTTGGCTTTCCATTTAGCTTTGTCACAGGCACAACTGCTGCCCTTGGATGAAGCCTATAGCAACGAGAGTCTGCTTCCTGCTGGCACTTCTACGCCTTGACGTAGAGAAAACACCGCAACCGGGAGAGGGTCAACACCCCAGTTCCCCGTCAGGGTTAACCCCCAATAACCGGGTAGGGTTATTACCCGTTTTAAGCGATCTGTGATCAAAGTGTTTATTTGCTGGAATAAAAGCAGTGCTGAAACGTTGTTGTAGAGGTGCGGGTTTTTCGGGAAAAAATAACTGTATAGGGGGCTATGATGATTACGATTGTAAGCTTAGAATACCTAAGCAGGCCAAAATTGAGTGCTCTGAAGCCTCAGTAATAACAATAAGTGTGTCATATCACACAGTTGGTCGTGTGAAATCATACCGGCGGGAGATAATAGGTTTAATAAATGGTTAAGAAAAAGATAATCATTGTGGAGGATCACACGATCCTCAGAGCTGGTCTTACTGCACTTTTATCATCTAACCCAGAATTCGAGATTGTAGCTGAAGCCGACAACGGCAAGGACGCAATTCTGCGTGCCGGAGAATACAGACCGGACCTCATCATCATGGATCTGAACATGCCCGGCCTGAGTGGTATGGATGCCATAAGCGAAATCAAAAATCGCTATCCAGAAATAAAGATCCTGGTCCTGACAGTGCACAAGGAAGAGGAGTATGTGCTGACCTGTCTCGAGAGAGGTGCCAGCGGTTACGTGCTTAAAGACGCCACCCACACAGAGCTTATGGCCGGCGCGCAGATGGTTCTGGATGGAAAGACCTATCTCAGCCCTGAAGTGACCCAGAAAGTCGTCAACAGCGTCGTAAACAGCAAAGGCGGTTCACAGCCGACAACGGCCTGGGAGACGGTGACTCAAAGAGAGAGACAGATTCTGAAACTGGTAGCTGAAGGCCATACCAACAAGAGCATGGCCGAATACCTTTGCATCAGTGTCAAAACAGTGGAGAAGCACCGCAGCAGCCTGATGAAGAAGCTGGATCTCCACAACGCGTCAATGCTGACATCCTACGCCATGGAGAAAGGTCTGATCTGATCAGCTGATCGGGTGCAGCTCTGCAGCGGCCAGCGGCCAGCTGGCAAAAACAGTACAACCCTTACCCTTGGTGGAGTCGATGTGGAAGCTTCCGCCGAGCGCCTCGGTGCGCTCACGCATGCTGACATGACCGATTCCGCCCAGTGCTTCCTCGGGCAGCATCTCCTGCATATCAACACCTTTACCGTTGTCGGTGATCGTCAGCTGCAGCTCGTTGCCCGCCCTTTTGATACAGACCAGAATGGTTTCTGCACCTGAATGACGGACTGCATTGCTCAGTGCTTCCTGCACGATACGGTACATAGGAGTGCACAGGATATCGGGAATTGACTCTTCCTGAAGATTGAATTCTGTTGAGATGGCAATATCACTGGCCTGGCGGAAACGCCTGCACAGGAATGCAACCGCCTTGTACAGACCGAGGTCATCCAGAATGGAGGGGCGTAGAGACTTGCAGATGTCACGCAGCTCTTTCAGCGCCTCTCTGGCCATCATTGGAACGGTTTCCAATGCCTTGATCTCTTCAACGAGATCATCTTTATGTTCGGAATTCTGCAGTTTGACAACGGCCTGGTCGACCTGGAAGTTCAGCATGGTAAGCAGCTGCCCTACACCGTCGTGCAGTTCGTTGGCGAGGCGCTTGTACTCTGTCTCCTGCTGACCGATCAGGCGTGCGGTGACGGACTTCTGATAAAGTTTCTGGCTTTCACGATCAAGGCTCTGCGGAAAATTCTGACCGATATCCCGCGAAATGTCGGTAGGACTGCTGCCGTTTATCTTGTACTTATGAATTGTCATCCGTAACACCCCATGGTCCTATCTGTGTTCAGATAGTTGATTTTTTTTAACTGAACCTTGAAATAGATGGGTTTCAGTCCTTTGTAATAGCCAAGTCTACTGCTGTTTGACACTTCTATAACCTGCGATCCATCCTGCTGTGATCGCTAGAGAAGTTTAAGATCGCTTCATTACAATGGTTACAATTCTCTACAATTTAGCTACACCTTGTCAAAAGTTGTGACATAAATCACAGAGAATCTATTTCTTAATGCCAAGAAAACAGCAGGTTATGAGAGACTCCGAAGAAAACACTTTTAAAGTGTTTTCGCCGAAAAAAGCACTGATTTGAGTGGTTTTTTCCCTAGGCCACTGATTTTTCAGATCCCGGCTGTGATATTTACCATCAGAAATCAATCCGGTAACCAACCCCAAGGTAGTACGATGAGTCGGTGTCAGTGACGCCTGCACTGGTTTCTGTTTCTGACCACTCGCCGCCGACCTCCAGTTCAAAGTTGTTTCTGCGCTCCCAGCGGTAATCCAGCCTCAGTGAGGGCACGATCACCCACTCTATACTGTCGTCGCTGCTCCTTTCGCGATAATCGACCCGAAGCCTCGGATTGAGTCGCAGCTTGGTATTGTATGGATAGCGTGTATTCAGTGACAGGGAAACAGTATCGGATGTATTGGTATCCGAGTAGCGCATTCCAAGCACCGAGATATCCCCGGGCTTTATCAGGTCGCTGCCGATCAGCTGAATGTTGTAAAAGCTGTCGATACCGGTTCCCGGGTTAAAGGTGACGGTGCTGTCAGTTACATTGGTGTTTTTCGTATCCTTGAACTCGGTATAAGTCACATCACCGCTCAACTGCAGCTTGTCGGTCAGGGGTTTAGAGAGCCCCGCGGTAAATGAGTAGCTCAACGCGGATACATCTTCCGCCAGGCTGTTTATCCGGTCTTCGCTCACTACCTGGAGCATCTGGTCGATGTTGGTTAGAGGCGCCTGCCCCTGCAGAGCGTTGGTGCTGGTAAGCAACGGGCTGCGCCTGTAATCGAACTGGGCGTTCAGCGAGTACTCATCAGGCAGTTTCCAGTTGCCGATCAGTGAGAAAATATTGACTTCGCCATAATCGATATCGTAATCAAACAGTCCGAACAGTGTCTGCTCAGGATCGAAATAGCGGAACTCACCGCCAATTGCCTGGCGATCCTGGATTCCCTCTGTCCTCTGGTTGATATAGAAGACGACGAAATCCCAGGCATCATTATAAGTACCAAGGTCGAGGCTTCCCCCCCAGAACCAGCGATCATTGCTGGGGTTGTCTGATGACGAGTTGACCGGGTAGCCGGTGACGAAGTTGAACTTCATCTGCTTGTTCAGCCGGTAACTAACCAGGCCGCCATCGAAACGTCCCAGTACACCGCCCGTGCTGCGTGTCTGCCTTCCTATGCGCGCTGACAGGTCTACATCACGCTGACCCAGGTCGGCGTACATGGAGCTGACCCGCATGTCACTGTCGTCATCTGTGGGCTCGAGGAAGTCATGGGTATAACCGCCGGTAAAACGCAGACCGAACTCGTAGTCATCCTTGCGCGCACGGGTGGATACATCCAGGTCTGTTGAAAGGGATGACTGGGTAACACGCTCTTCGTCTTCATCGGTCAGCATGGCATCACGCCGATAGAACTGCGAGAAGCTGCCGAATGTCCGCCACTCGTAGCCGTCCTGCTCATCCCCTGCCCGCTTTGCTGTACGCAACCTCTGCTTGGGTTCCGCACGCGCCGTCAGCAACCCTTCAAGCCGCTGCCTGACGCGACCCGCACCATCCCCCTCGGGATAGAGGGTCAGATAGCGTTCATATTCAGCCTTGGCATGGGCAAGCTGCTTGTTTCGCTCGCGCGCCAGGCCGAGAAACTCCTGGGCCGCCGGTTTCATGGCATGTTCCGGATAGCGCAACACCTTGGTGTAGAGCTGAATGGCACGCTGATAACTCTTGGCAGCCATCGCCTTTCGGGCATCTTCCATCAGGCGCTTGATGCTCGCTTCATCTTTAGGAGGCAGCGGAGTGAGATCTACCGGTTTGACAATAGTTGCAGGTTTTGCGGCACGCCTTGGCTCGGTTAGCCGGGTATTCAGCGCTGTTTCGATCTCCTGCCGGGACGCCTTGGTGATCCACGCCTTGGGAAAACGCTCAGAGAGTGCCTGCTGAATTTTGCGGGCCTCGCCCGGGGTCTTGAAAAAGCCGATGCGCAAACGATGCCAGCTCTTGCCATCAACTTTACCCAGGGTCGTGTAGAGCTGATGCCCTGCGAAAGAGGGGTGTGCAGCGACCTGGTCGAGGTTAAACGTTCTTGCGCTTGAGCCAAGATTCACAACGTATGTGCCGACTTCCAGAAAATTTGTCCGGGTTGGTTTTTCTGCAACCTTTGAGGGTTTCACTTCAGCTGCAGTAGAGGTTGTTGAGACATCCATGCCCTTTCTGGATACCCGCGTTATCCATGCTGTCGGATAAGCGCCCTGCAATGCTCTTTGAGCACCCTTTGCCTCGCCAAGGGTTGCATAATAACCCAGGCTCAATCTGTACCATTTCTGGCCATTTACAGTGGCTGTATTGATATGCAGGTGACGGCCGTTGAACAGGGGATGCCGATCTACCGTGCTCAGGTCTATGGGCTTTATACTCGATACCAGGTTGAGGATAATTGAACCCTTGGAAGTAACGTCCCTTTTATCATCTGCAACCACTCTGGAAACAGCGGCTGCCTGGCTGGTTTCCGTAGCTGGGAGTGGCGTTTTTTGTTGAAAAGCCTGCCCTGTCTGCTGTTCAGGCTGCATCCCTTCAACAGCTTCTTCAGGGGCTTGGCCTGTTCCGGAATCAAACTCGATAATCACCCCACGAAAACCGCTTTCAGGGCGCACGGTATATTCCAGTTTGCGGTTGAATCTGACAATAAAACGGATGTTGCCGGTTACCGAGTCCAGTTCATATGTGATTTCCCTGGCATCATCTGCACCAATGCCAGATATGTTCACAAACTGTTCACCCGAGGGAATGTCAGCAACTGCCGAGGCCCCGCGTACCGGGCGGAACTGAATCTGCAGTTCACGTCCTGAATTGAGCGGGGTGTGATTGAGGTACTGCAGCTGGGTCGTGAAATCCAGCACCAGTTCAGAGCGGTTTTGCGCTGTTTTCACCTCAACATCATCGATGATCGAAGACTGGGCATAAACGTCAGGCGCACACAAGGCAGCCACAACAAGACTCAGTACACCCACAGCATGGCGTTTCCCCAATGGCTTTTCAGCTACGCCCGACTTTTTTCTAATCACGCTTACTTTCCTTTTAACCAGAACCTGGCAAACAACTTGAAACCAAGCCAAACAAATCCACGTAAAATCCATTCCACTGAATAGATAAGTACACTCAATCTACTGAAGTCAGAGCCATGTACATCTTCAAATACCACCTGCCGATCAGATCGGAAGTGACATTATTCTGGCGGACGGATTAAATCAGGCAATACTCGTGCCAAATTCACTCTACTGGATAGACGATCACATTAAGGCTTCTGAAGTCAGAGCCTTGGACAACTTCAAAAATCACCTGCTGATCGAATCGGAGTGTGACATTCTGCTCACCAGCGAATTCACCCTCGTATACCGTTTCAAGCAGGTACGCTTCATTCCCGAGCGGAGCTGAGAGCCGCCCCCTTCCTGTATTGACAGACTCATCAGTGGGACAGCCCAGGGCAGGCTTTACCCTGATGCGCAGCTCATCCCCCGTGTAGTGAGGAAAATGACTCAGGTAGCGCATGCCACACCTGAACATGACATTAACTTCTGCAGCGCCATCACCCTGGGTTATCACCACATCTTCCATCAGTGTTTCGTTGACCGGCTGGGCGTTGAGTGTCCAGGCAAAGACACCCAACACCGCCAGGCAGGCCACCAGTGTGAGTTTCCTAGAAATCGCCATCACTCACTCTGTGTTCGCCGGAACGACGTTTCTTTATGTTGGTCATACTGGAGTCGGTATAGATATGACAACTGCCTGAGCAGTCGCGAAGCTCTGATACCGTGTACCTTCTGTCGGGGTTCTCATGCTTCTTGTGCGGATCGCTCTTGTAATCTGAAACATGGCATCCGGCACAATCCGGTGCATAGCCTGCTGCCCGCCAGGGAATAACCTGGTTGTTGGAGGTGTGACACGCCGTACAGGTCAGGTTACCCCTGTGATCCCCCGGATAGCTTGCACCACTGTGCCTGAAGTCGATGCTGGTCCAGTTGCCACCCGTGAGGTGACACTCGTCGCACTGCAGGTTAGTCACAAAATGAGTTCCAGGCTTGCCCGCTGCCTGTACACCATTGTGGCAGCTGCTGCATGTTCCCGGGCTGACACTGCCGTGGTTGAAGGTGGCCGGTATCCAGCTGCGGGTTGAGTGACAATCATCGCACTGGGCGTTTGTTGCAACGTGGGTAATAGGTTTACCCGCCGCCTGCACACCGTTATGGCATGTTGAGCAGGTGCCCGGACTAACACTGGAGTGCTCGAATACCGCGGGCACCCAGGCATTGGTCGTATGGCAGTCATCACACACATTGCCGCTGGCAATATGCGAGGGGGTTTTACCCGGTGCCGTCACACCATTATGACAACTTGAGCAGGTGCCTATCACGTCCACATGGTCAACCCGGGTAACAGGTACCCAGGCACCTGTGCGATGACAGTCTTCACAGATATTTGTCGTCGCTATATGACCCGTATTTTTCCCCGGTACCGTTGAGCCGTTGTGACAGCTGAAGCAGCTACCGGTCACATTGGCGTGATCGAATACTGCACCGGTCCAGGTGTTGGTGTTATGACAGTCATCACAGGTATTGCCGCTGGAGATATGATTCGGTGTCTTACCCATTGCCGTAGTGCCGTTGTGGCAGCTGGAACAGGTACCTATCACACTGACGTGGTCAACACGGGTTACCGGCTTCCAGGCCCCGGTACGATGGCAGTCCTCGCACATGTTGGTTGTCGAAATATGCGCAACGCTCTTGCCAGGCGCTGCCGAGCCGTTGTGACAGCTGAAACAGTTGCCGGTCACACTGCTGTGATCGAAGACAGCACCGGTCCAGGTGTTGGTGTTATGGCAGTCGTCACAGGTATTGCCGCTGGAGATATGGTTCGGCGTCTTACCCATGGCCGTGGAGCCGTTATGACAGCTTGAACAGGTACCAATCACACTGGCGTGGTCCACGCGGGTAACCGGCCTCCAGGCGCCTGTACGGTGACAATCCTCACACACGTTCGTCGTCTGGATATGAGCAATATTCTTGCCCGGGGCAGCCGAGCCGTTGTGACAGCTGAAGCAGTTACCGCTCACGTTACTGTGGTCGAATACCGCACCGGTCCAGGTGTTGGTGTTATGGCAGTCATCGCAGGTGTTGCCACTGGCGATATGCGTCGCACCCTTGCCCATGGCCGTGGTGCCGTTGTGACAGCTGGAGCAGGTGCCGATCACGCTGGCGTGATCCACGCGGGTAACCGGCTTCCAGGCTCCCGTTCGGTGACAATCCTCACACACGTTCGTGGTCTGGATATGGGCAATGTTTTTACCCGGGGCAGCCGAGCCGTTGTGACAGCTGAAGCAGTTACCGCTCACGTTGCTGTGGTCGAATACCGCACCGGTCCAGGTATTGGTGTTATGACAGTCACCGCAGGCATTGCTACTGGTGATATGAGTCGCACCCTTACCTATTGCCGTGGTGCCGTTGTGACAGCTGGAGCAGGTACCGGTCACACTGGCGTGATCTACCCGGGTAACCGGTTTCCAGGCACCCGTTCTGTGGCAATCCTCACACACATTGTTTGTAGCGATATGTGTCGGATTCTTACCCGGTGCTGCCGAGCCGTTGTGACAGCTGAAACAGTTTCCGGTCACGTTGCTGTGGTCGAATACCGCGCCGGTCCAGGTATTGGTGTTATGACAGTCTCCGCAGGTATTGCTACTGGTGATATGAGTCGCACCCTTACCTATTGCCGTGGAGCCATTGTGACAGCTGAAGCAGGTGCCGATCACGCTGGCGTGATCCACCCGGGTAACAGGCTTCCAGGCTCCCGTTCTGTGGCAATCCTCACACACGTTGTTTGTCGCGATATGAGTCGGATTCTTGCCTGTTGCGGTGGTGCCGTTATGACAGCTTGAACAGGAACCGTTCACGTTGCTGTGATCGAATACCGCACCGGCCCAGGAGTTGGTGGTGTGGCAGTCATCACAGGTATTGCCGGATACAATATGGTTGGCTGACTTGCCCATTGCCGTCGAGCCGTTATGACAGCTGGAGCAGGCGCCAGGGATCTCCCCGTGATCCACCCTGTTCACAGGAATCCAGCTCCCGGTGCGGTGGCAACTCTCACAGCTGTTGCTGGTCAGTAAATGGGCAACTGTCTTGCCCGGGGCCTGTGAACCGTTATGACAGCTGAAGCAGTTACCGGTAATGGTGCTGTGATCGAATACGCCGTCGCCCCAGGAGCGGGTGGTATGGCACTCGTCACATGCATTGCCAGACGGAATATGGTTGCCCGGTTTACCGGTTGCAGTCGAACCGTTATGACAGGTGGAACAGGTGCCCTTCACATCCAGATGCTCAACCTGGGCAACTGGAACCCATGCCTGGGTCCGATGGCAACTCTCACAGTTATTGGTGGTCAGAACATGGCTTCCGGACTTGCCCGGCGCGCTCGTACCGTTGTGACAGCTGAAACAGTTGCCGGTCACGTTGCTGTGATTGAACGATGCACCCGCCCAGCCGTTGGTGGTATGGCAGTCCTCACATACGTTGCCGGCCGGAATATGGGTTGCAGACTTGCCCATTGCCGTGCTGCCGTTGTGACAACTGGCGCAGGTTCCACGAACCTGGGTGTGATCCACGCGTGCAACCAGGGTCCAGCCGCCGGGGCGGTGGCAGGATTCGCACTGCGTGGTTGAGCTCATATGGGCCGTTGATTTGCCCGCAGCCTGGGTACCGTTGTGGCAGCTGAAACAGTTGCCGGTCACATTGGAGTGATCAAATACCGCACCGGTCCATGAGTTGGTGCTGTGACAGCTGTCGCACTGGTTGCTGCTGGTAATATGGTTGGTTGACCGGCCTCTTGCAGTTGACCCGTTATGACAACTGAAGCAGGTCCCACTTACCGAACCGTGATCCACCCTGACGACCGGTTTCCAGACACCTGTGCGGTGACAGTTTTCACACGAATTGTCGGTTGAGATGTGGTTGGTGTTTTTGCCCGTCGCAGCAGAACCGTTGTGGCATGAGGAACAGCTTGCGGTGATAGTGGAGTGATCCACCGTCGCACCGGCCCAGGAGTTTGTATTATGGCAATCCTCACAGGTATTTCCGCTGGAGACGTGATTATTGGATTTGGCCGGTGCTGTTGTGCCGTTGTGGCAGCTGAAGCAGGTACCTGATACCTGGCTATGGTCAACACGGGTCACCAGGTTCCAACCACCCGGACGATGGCATGATTCACACCGGCTGGTAGTGCTCATATGTGCAGAGGATTTACCCACTGCACGGGAGCCATTGTGACAGCTGAAACAGTTTTCACTGACACCCGAATGATCAAATACAGCCCCGGTCCACGAGTTTGTACTATGACAATCCTCGCACGTATTTGAAGTGACAATATGGGTACTGCTCTTACCCAGGGCGGTGGTGCCGTTATGACAGCTGGAACAGGTGCCTATGACATCTGCATGATCAGGTGGTGTAGCGCCCAGGGTCCAACCGCCAGGGCGGTGACAGGATTCGCAGCGGTCTGTTGTGTTGAGATGAGCACCAGTTTTTCCCGGTGCCTGTGTTCCGTTATGACAGGAAAGACAGTTACCTGTCACTCCACTGTGATCAAAGATGGCTCCGGCCCATGAATTGGTGCTGTGGCATTCATCACAGGTATTACTGCTGTCGATATGATTCGCACTCTTGCCTGGTGCAGTGCCACCGTTGTGGCAACTCTGACAGCTCCCAAGTACCTGGCTGTGATCCACCCTGGATACAGGGCGCCAGCCTGCCGGGGTATGGCAGTCTGCACAGATGCTGGTGGTCTGCATATGCGCGATGTTCTTACCCGTGGCCTGTGATCCGTTGTGACAGGTCTGGCAATCGGCGGTGATACCGGAATGACTGAAGGCGGTTACCGCCCAGCTGCCCGGCTTGTGGCAATCCTCACACACATTGCTGCTTTGAATGTGGCTGGCGGACTTACCCAGTGCCGTGGTGTTGTTGTGACAGCTGGAACAGCTCCCCTGCACCTCGTTGTGATCAAGAGGCAGGTTCACAAACAGCCAGTTGCCGGGATTATGACAACTTTCACATGTATTGGTGGTGGAGAGATGCTTGGCTGACTTGCCCGGAGCCTGGGTGCCGTTGTGGCAGCTGAAGCAGTTACCGCTCACATTGGAGTGGTCGAAAACAGCCCCGGTGAAGGACGAGGTTCCGTGGCAGTCTTCACAGGTATTACTGCTGCTGATGTGATTGGCGGATTTTCCCGGGGCGATGCGGCCATTGTGGCAGCTGAAACAGCTACCGCGGGCTTCAGGATGCACATCACCCGTGATCTGATTCCAACTACCCGTTTTTGAATGACAGGCCTCGCACACATCTGTGGTATTCGGATGCCCAGCCTGCTTGCCCCTGGCAGTGAACCCGTTGTGACAGCTGGTACAGTTTCCTGTCACTTCTGTGTGATCGAACTTGGCGCCGACAAAGGTGTTAGTGGCGTGGCAATCTTCACAGACATTGGAGCTTGCCACGTGGAAGGTGTGCTTGCCCCGCGCCTTGGAACCGTTATGACAGCTCTGGCAGCCGGTGGTTATACCGGTGTGATCAAATGTCGCGGCAGCCCAGTTGGATGTCCGGTGGCAGCTCTCGCACTTTTCACTGCTGTTGACATGGCCGGTCGGTTTACCCGGCGCCGTGGAGTTGTTGTGACAGGAGGAACAGTTGCCGATAACCGCATCATGATCAACCGTGGTGCCGAGCTTCCAGTTCGCGGTCGTATGACAGGCGGTGCAGTCATCCCTGCTTGCAATGTGAGACAGGGGTTTACCCGAAGAGGCCAGGTTGCTTGCTTCACTGTGACAACCGTTACAGCTCCTGGGCGTACCCTCGAACACACCATTGGCGTGGCAGGTCGAGCACTCCAGGTACTGGTGCTCACCAGTCAGCGGGAAGCCGGTCAGCAGGTGCTCGAAGTTGGCATCAGCAGCAAGCAGCAAGCCTGGAAAGGATGCAAGCAGCATGAGCAGCATGCCGATATATTGTCCAATGACTCTACGGCCGGAGCGTCTGACACCGGATAATCTCGCGCCATCGTAATCAATACGATTGCACGCACCAGTGGAAGAGTGATTACCAGTTTTCCGGGAGCGGTTAATATTTGCCATCTCCGACCTTTACATCCTTATTTCGCTAAAATCTTCCGTTATATGGCAGCGTTCGCAGTGCCGTCCAAAACGGTTGTCGTGTACATCATCCTGCTCATGGCAGGAGACACATTTTGTTGCCATTTCGATCTTCTCTTCTACAGGTTTGGTGTGACAGGAGTTGCACGCAAGCCCCTTGTGTTTCCCTTCCAGCTTGTAATCCGTTTGCTGATCATGATCGAAACGCCAAAAGTTCCAGCCATTCGGGTTATGACAGGACTCACACTTCCCTGTCAGTGAGCCCTCGTGCGTATCCTCACCCTCGTGACATGAAAGACAGTCTGTTGGACTGTCTTTAAATGTACCCTGCAGGTGACACTCTTCACACGGCACCGCATCATGTAAACCAATCAGCGGGAAGCGGGTAACACCATGGGAAAAAACAACATTCTTCCCCCACCCCTGCTCATCGTGGCAACGCTTGCACTGCTTACCCTGCTGACCGTGATGGACATCATCGTTCACATGGCATGACAGGCAGTCCTGGGCCAGTTCCTGGCCATACAGTTCGCCTGGATGACAACTCAGGCAATCCACCTTTTTGTGCAAGCCGTTAAGAACGAATTTCGTGTCCTTGTCATGGGAGAACCTGATATCTGACCAGCTCTTATCCCGGTGACAGTTGTTGCATTTACTACCAAATCTTCTGTTGTGTGAGTCATCTTTGCGATGACAGTCGACACACGACGTCGACAGGGTTTTCTTAAACAGAGGATCCTTATGACATGATGCGCATTTTACCTTCGCATGAGTAAAACGTAGTGGAAATTTTGTATCCCTAGTGTGATCAAAATCCCGTTTCTTCCACTCAGTCTCCTGATGACACTTCTCACACTCGTTTCCAAACTCTCCGCCGTGAGCATCATCCAGTACATGACACGCTATACAGAGCTTGGGTATATCCTTGTACTTCCTGTTTGGGTGGCAGCTTTCGCACAAGGCATCCTTGTGCGCACCCTTGAGTGGAAACTTGGTTTTCGAATGATCGTATTTCGCCAGGGTCCAGGATTTTGAATCGTGGCAATCAGAGCAGACCTTACCCATTTCACCCTTGTGGACATCCTGTTTCTCGTGACAGTCGATACACTTGCCAGGAGCCTCGCGATAGAGCTTTTCAGGCTCATGACACGAACCGCAGGCCACCGAGAGATGCGCTCCCTCCAGCTTAAAGTCGGTCGCATGGTGATCAAAGGTGCCGCGGTTCAGAATAACCACATTTGCATCCCTGCCCTTGTGGTCGGTATGGCAGGACCTGCACTCCGAGGTGTTGGCATTCCTGTTTTTCCCATGAAAACCAAGCACATTATCAACGTCGTGCCGAACCTTCTCATGACAGTCAAGACAGAGCTGCTTCTGGCCACTCTGGTCAAAACTGGTATGACACTTCTTACACTCCTGTTCGTATTCCGCGTGTCCCTGGATGACTTCACCAGGCATCACGATGGTTTCAATTTCAGCCCCGAAGACCGTGCTGGCAACACAAAACAGAATAAGGAGTACTAATCCTCTTGGTATCACAAATCATCCACCCAGAAAAAAATACTCAATAGTAATGCACGGCAAAGACATGCACTACACCTGAAAGAATCAGCATCAGGAAGAAGGGAATATGCACAACATGCCATAGCGAAAACAGCCGCTCATACATCTGGAAACCTGAGACCCTCTGCAATTTCCGCTTGTACTGGTCAATTACCCGGTTAAGCCGCTTGACGTCGCTTTTTCCGTCACATAATTCTGTGGCAACACGCTTTTTGAGACCCTTGATGAAGGTATTGAATTCAGTATTGATCATGAAATGGCTGGAAATACTCGAACCCAGGCCAGTATTAGATGCCATCACTCTCTGCTCATACTCATCGAGCCGTTTCAGCAGCTTAGGTGAGAAATTAAGCTTGTTTTTGGCATCTGCCATATCATCCCTGAGCTCAACCAGGGTTTTGCGTTTTCCATACAGGCCTTTATGGACCTTCGTATAAAAATACCTTCCGACAAGACCGCTTGCAGCAACCAGCAGCATGCAGATCAGGGCCACGGTACTGTTCAGTGAACCGAAGCTGAAATTCGCATGGTAGAGGATGACGGAGGGTGCCAGAACACCCATAATCATGTGCGCCCGAAACCACAATTTTGTACTGCCGAGCCAGGGGGTGCGAGGGTAGCGTTTTTTGACAGAAAAAACCAGCATCAGGAGGACCATCACCCCCCCGATGATACCCAGCATGTAGCCGATACCACGATCGGGAATGAAATAGTTGTCCCAGCGGTTCACCCAGCCGTCATAGAGCCCGAGCAGCAGCAATCCATAAAACAGCAAAACACCCGCACTCTTCAGATTGAAGCGGCTGCTGTCCAGCGCAAGATGAGATTTATTACCCACAGATCCTGCAGTTATTTCGGTTGCCATTTTTTGCCTCGCCCAAGTCATAACCACAATAACATATTGATTTATATAGATTTACTTTGTCGGTAAATCCAACAATAATACGGTTACCTAGTGTACAACGTTTAACCTGCCGGTTTTATTCCCAACTATTTCCTTTTCATCCATCACCTCACCACCGCCATCCGGAACTGGTGTATCAAACAGCAAAATGGCGACAAAAAGAGAGGGAATATATATCCTGCACGGGGGTGGGCTGATGTCCTTATCAGTGCCTTGTACCCACCTGACGCTTAAGTTAGGTACTGGTATCTATGCTAGCTCCATAGAACCTTTCGCGTATGTAATTTTAACAGAAGTTTGAACCAGTCCAAACTTCCGGAAAACAACGCTTCGTTTATGTCGATTTGGTCACACCACGCCATTAAATGAGTCTATAGAATTCCCCTCAAATTCCGATACATCAAGTAGGCCGTCGGTGATGACAATTAACAAATTCTCAACAGCGGGAAATCAGGTATGAACTCCAGTACATTGGCACTCTACTTTTCTCCTTTTGCTTTTGTTTCCATCTCCTACCTGTTCAGAAAATTCAAGCATCAGAGAACCAATCGTCGAACACTTGACGATTCAATCGCCTCGAAGCTGACCGAGCCTGCATCCCTGCACCCTGTAATCGACCCCAATCTCTGCCTGGGTTGTGGCTCCTGCACAAAAGCATGCCCGGAAAACCTCGTGCTCGGCCTGATCAGCGGAAAGGCGGAGCTGATCAATCCAACACACTGCATCGGTCACGGCGCCTGCAAGACCGCCTGCCCCATGGATGCCATCACCCTCGTCTTCGGTACCGAGACACGCGGCGTCGATATCCCGACCCTGGATGAAGAGTTCCAGACCAATATTCCCGGCATCTACATCGCAGGTGAACTGGGCGGCATGGGTTTGATCAGAAACGCGACCAACCAGGGTAAACAGGCTGTCAATGCCATGGCTAAGCTCGATGGCATGGGATCAAGCACATTCGATCACGACATCGTCATCATTGGTGCGGGACCTGCGGGCATCTCCGCCACTCTGGCGGCAAAACAGCACAAACTGCGTTATGCAACCCTTGAACAGGAGAGCCTTGGCGGTACGGTAGCTCACTACCCCAGGGGTAAAATCGTGATGACTGCGCCGGCAGAACTGCCACTGGTGGGCAAGGTGAAATTCACCGAGACGACCAAAGAGACGCTGCTGGACTTCTGGCGAAAAGTGGAAAAAGAGCAGGAACTGGGTATCAGGTACCAGGAACGGGTCGAGAATATTGAGCCTTTTGAGAACGGCTTTATCGTCACCACGGCAAACGGCACCTACAAAACCCGCTCGGTACTCATGGCAATCGGCCGTCGCGGCACCCCGAGAAAACTTGGCGTGCCTGGCGAGAAAAGAACCAAGGTCGTATACCGGTTGATCGACTCTTCCCAGTACCAGGGGAAGCACATGCTGGTGGTCGGCGGTGGCGACAGTGCACTGGAAGCCGCGGTCAGCCTGAGCGAGGAACCCGGCACCACGGTCACCCTCTCCTACCGATCCGAGGCTTTCAGCAGGGCCAAGGAGAAAAACAGGCAGAAAGTGACAGCTGCGGAGTCAGCCGGAAACCTGAGGGTTCTCTTGAAATCCAACGTATCGACCATACTCGATGACAAGGTTTTCATCGATCACGATGGGGAAGAGGTTGAGATTCCCAATGACGGGGTTATTGTCTCTGCCGGCGGCATTCTGCCCACGCCTTTTCTTAAGAGCATCGGCATCAACATCGATACAAAATACGGGACTGTTTGATTGGAATTACGCTAAACTTAGGTTCCACACCAGCGATCTGATTCCATACTGTTATGCCCAGTTGTACAGTTTCCGTACGAATTTTATTCTTTTTTTGGCTGCTCACAATATTCAGTTCAACAGCGCAAGCCTCAACTGCCGAACTGGATAGTGCCAAGGATGCCATCCGCACCCGTGAGTACCAAACAGCTGTAAAGATCCTCGATAAATTGGCCCAGGATGGAAATGCTGAAGCCCAATTCAGGCTTGCCGCACTCTATCGCAGCGGCAAAGGCGTTGAAAAAAACCACGAAGCTGCTTTCAAACTCTTCCTGAAGGCCAGTGAGCAGGAGCATACCAAGGCCCAGTACAACCTGGCACAGATGTATGAAAACGGCTGGGGAGTCTCCAGGGACCTGGAAGCCGCGATTGACTGGTACCGGAAGGCATCCGATGGAAATCACCGCCTGGCAGAGAAACGGCTCAGCCAGTTGACCGAAGCTGCACCCACAGAGCCGCAGCAAAACGAGGCCGGCTGGCAGCCCCCTGCAGATGAAGTGGCTCTGCATGACGCAGCTCGCAAGGGCTTCATCTACAAGATCAAGAAACTTCTTAGCTCGGGTGTTGATATCAATGCCGTTGACCAGTACGGCAGAACGGCGCTTATGCATGCCGCCAGCCAGGGAAACCAGGAAGCGGTCGCCCTGCTCGCGGCAAGGGGCGCCGATCCGGCACTGAAGGACCAATATGATGACACCGCCCTTATCCTTGCTTCCCGTGGAGGACATAAAGAGTGTGTAACCAACCTGCTGCAGGCAGGTGCAGCCGTCGATGTGAAGGACCACAATAACAACACCCCCCTGATGCTCGCCATCAGAAACAAGCACCCTGAATTGGCCGGTCTCCTGATAGACAAGGGCGCCTCGATAAACAGCCGTAACAACAAGGGCTGGACCGCCCTGGACAACGCGGTTTCTATCAAATCAAAGGCGCTGGTATCCAGGCTGAAAAAAGCAGGGGCCAAGTCCGGTCGCCCTCGCCAGAAGAGCACCGATGCCGATGCGATAGTTCAGAAAAACCTGCAGCGGGCAAAATCATTTTCCAGTGATAAGACCAAATCCATTTTTTCAGATTGGCCGGAAATCATTATCGCTGCCTCCCGTGGTCAGCTTGCCATTGTTCAGCAACTGCTGGATTCCGGAAAGAGCCCTGACACCAAAGCTAATGATGGCCACACTGCACTGACAAGAGCTGTTCACGGCAAGCATGACAAGGTGGCCGCGCTGCTGCTTTCCCGGGGGGCCGACCCCGATGCCGCACTACCCGATGGTACGACGCCCTTGATGATCTCTGTCAAGAACAGCGACCAGGTCATCGCCAGTCTGCTGTTGCAGCACAAGGCATCAGCCAATGCCAGGCGCAAGAGCGGGGAAACTGCTCTATCCATGGCGATTGAATCAGCGCCAGCAAGCCTGGTGGATCTACTGCTGAATGCAGGGGCAGAACCGAACATCAGGCTGAAGGACAACCAAACGCCTCTTATACGCAGCGTCCTGAAAGACAACTTCGCTGTGACAGCCTTGCTTGTAAAGTTCAAGGCGTCGGTAAACAGTTACGATGACAGTTTACGCAGTGCATTGTGGTATGCAGCAAGCCATAACAAGACAGATGCAATCAAGTTGCTGATTAATAACAGGGCGAAAATTGATGCCAGGGACAGTACCGGCACCACCCCCCTGGCACAGGCTGTACTCAAAAGTCATCTTCACGCAATTCAACTTCTGGTGAGAGGCGGAGCTGATCTGAATACACTTTCAAGGAGCAATGATACGTTGCTTCACCTGGCAGCAATCAGCAAGGAGATCTCGATAACCGACTTTCTCATCCTGCAGAAGCTGAACCCGAACAGCCAGAACAGCAATGGCGACACACCCCTGCTGGTTGCCGTCAGGCAGGGAAATAGCGACGCGGTGAATGCCCTGCTGGCTGCTGGTTCTGACCCGAACATCAGAAACAAGAACAAGCTCAATGCACAGGAGTTGGCGGAATCCATCAACCGCCCCGACTTGGCCAAGATGCTCGAGTCAACGCAGCACAAGCAGAAGCGTCGGCTGTTCGGGCTTTTCTAGTGGGCCACTGGCCCTAGCGGAGAATCCGGAACTTGCGTTGCCCGTACTCTAGAACAAGACTGTTCTCTCTGATGGAGACCACCCTCATACCTTCCCTTGTCTTGTCGGACTCGCGGTAGCGTTTCATGTTGAGAATCACGTACCTGTTTGCGGGATCCTCGGAAAAGGCATGTACATTAATTGTGAGTTCAGGGAGCGTTTTCTGAAACTTGTAGGGCAGCGTCATAAGCAAAGGCTCCTCAGGTTCTTTCTCTACCTTCGGTGATTGCTCTGCTCCGACCCGGTCCTGCTGACCGCTTTGAGCCGCAACGGTAGCAGCCACCGGCTCACTGTCAGCATTCATACTATTTGCATTGCCTTTAACGGATTCCACAGCGGCCGGCAGGGGCGCCTGCGCTACGGAACCGCTGCCTCCCATTACAGGAGCAGTGGACTCGGCCAGCATCGGCTTCTCTTCTGCCTTGATCACCTTTACCGCCGTTACCGGGTTAGCCGGTTCGACCGGAATGCTCCTCTTGGCTACCAACGGACGCTGCACAGGCTTCGGCACAACTTTGACACTGCCCTCCAACTGCCTGGCGACAACCGGAGGAAGTGCGACAGCTTTGACCGGCTTTTTCTCCTGCCCACTCACCCCGGTAGTAACTGCCTGGTGATCGGATCTCTTGGCAATCATGGGCTGCTGTAGTGGTCTGGCATCAACTGTCCCGGCCGATTCACTCGATATCACGGGAAGGGGCTGAGCTTCCTCTCTTCCAGTCACTGATACATTTTCCTGGAGCATGGGTTTGGACTCTGCAACAACCCGAGGCAGATCAACATGCTTCCTGGGGGCAACTGGTTTGCTCTTCACGGGCCGGACAGCTGACGGCCCAGCCTGTTTCACAGCGACGTCTTTCTCTGGCGGGCTCTTTTGTTCTGCAACCGCCTCTTCGCCACTCTCGAACAAACCTGTAGCAAACACAGTAACCAGGCCTGCCCCCAGCAGGAGAGCTGCCGCCACGCCCCAACCCACTGTCCCGAAACGGCTGCGGGGAGCAGGAGGTGTTTTCAACCAGTCGCTTGCGACAGTGTTCTGCACCTCGGCGTCCTGCCGCGCGTCCTGGGATTTATTGAGTGCTTCCAGAATCAGTGACATGGTTAAATCCTACAGGGTTGAGTCGGACAAGCGTGGGCCACTGGAATCAGAGCGCTGGTTCTGCATCACGAGGACTGTACGGGTACCCACAATACCGTCAGGTGAAAGCCTGTTGCTGCGCTGAAGATTTTTAATACGCTCGACGTCAGCAGGATCAATTATGTCTGCCAGTTCGACCCTACCACCACCGTCCAAGGTATTGAGGGTTTCGTTGACCCAGACGGCCATCCTGCTCCTTCTTCCGGGGTAGAGCGCTGTAACAAATCCTTCAGGGGGCTTCCATAGAATGAGGTAGTCCCTGCTCCAGCGCCTGCTGTTGAATTCGGCAATCGTCAAGCTGACCTGTTCATCTCCCATTAGGAGAGAAACACGCTCACCGTCATAACCTGTCAATACAGCGGTGTGGCGCTTGCCATCATTCAACAACCCAACCAATGCAAGCCGGTCAAAGAGTGTAATCCGCTCAATGGAGCCCGTCTCCTGAAAACAGCGTAGTCCGTGCCCACTCATACTGTCGCAGAAAGTCGAGTAGTCATCCCCTTCCAGGCGCAGATTCCAACCCCTGGCCAGGAATTGGAATGCGGCAGGTGCATCCTCGGCCTGGAAAAGGGAAACGACCGGTTCCCTGACCACAACGGGACTCTGCTCCGGTTTGAGTGAAGACGCATAGGCCACCCTAACCGGCTCTTCAGCACCCCACAGCAACTCAAGAGGTTGAACATCACTGACCTCTTGGGTAACTGCAGCAACAGGATCCAGTGACATAAAGACATCTGAACCCTCACTGTCAGCTGTCCTGGCAGCATCCTGCCGGGGGAGCGGGTCCATAGCAGGAGACGATGAAAGCGCAGTACTCTCGAGGGGTATTGTATCTTCCTGCAATGCATCGTCATCAACGGCTGCCGGCAGATCTGTGTTTTCCTGCTGGTCTGCCACCGGGTTGGACGCCACCTCATCCCCAGGCATCTCTGCCGCCATCTCTTCAGCAACAGGGACTGCCTGTTGAGAATTGGAAAGCGCCTGGGTATTGCCGCTCTCTACAGCCGGTGTGTCAGCAGACGGTTGGGGCACAGGTGCAACCGGCATCACCTCGGGCTCACTGCCTGCCATCAACTGCTGCAGTTCGGTGCGGTATACCCCGCCTGCCAACAGTGTAGACCCCACAACGAAGACGGCACCGGCTATGGCCAGTCGGGGAAACAGTGGCATCCGCACCGCCAACTGCATATCCTTCATCGCGATTTTGACGATCTTGCGGTTCACCTTCTGCTGGCCATTGGTATAGGCGCTGAGCAATGAACGATCGCAGAGTATGTTGATCAGGCGAGGAGTACCCCTGGTCGCCCGGTAGATAAGACCCAGGGCACCAGAGCTGAAATCGATTTGCCGCGACCCGGCCACCTTGATCCGGTGCCGGATATATGCGCTGGTCTCCCGCTTGTCCAAGGGTTCGAGATGATAGCGTGCAGTGATACGCTGGGAGAGTTGACGCAAATCCTTGCGGCCAACCAGGTCCCTCAACTCGGGCTGACCGACCAGGTAGACCTGCAGAAGCTTGTGCTTCTCTGTCTCCAGGTTGGTCAGCAGGCGAATCTGCTCCAGCAGTTCGACACTCAGGTTCTGGGCTTCGTCGACAATCAGAACCACCCGCCGCCCTGCAACATGGGCGTCCAGAAGGTGTCGATTGAGATGGTCGACAAGCTGCTTCCGGGTCGGTTGTTCAATGTCTATGGAAATACGCAGTTCGTCACATATACCCACAAGAAACTCATCCACACTGACCATGGGATTGAGGGTCAGCGCGACATCAACATGCTCGGGCATCTGGTTGATGAAGGCGCGGCAGACTGTGGTCTTGCCCGTACCCACCTCGCCGGTCAGCAGCACAAATCCGTCATTATCGCCCAGCACCCCGTAGACCAGGTGTGCCAGTGCCTCCTGGTGAGCCTGGCTCAAAAAGAAGAAATGTGGATCCGGCGTAATGGAGAATGGCGCTTCCAGCAGATTGAAATGTCCGGTGTACATGGCCCCGTTAACTGTCCTTATCTTGGAATTTTAATCGCCCTGCCTGGCTCAAGGGCGCGTGGTGGTTATTCTATAGTTTTCCATAGGTTACAGGAAACTCTTTTTCTTCACTGTGGTTAATTCAAGCCGATATGTCGGGCTGAAGCCCGACCTACATGAGATCGCGTAGCGTGAAGTTCATGTTTGAGGGGATATCTCGGGCTCTTATGCCGGGAGGGCTGAAGCCCGACCTGCACGGGATCGTATAGTGTGAATTTCGCGTTTGAGCAGGGGACTGCAAAAAAAACCCATCCATAGCTGCGCAGCTAAGTGGATGGGGAAATGGGGTCTGGTTTGGCCTCGGTTGAGGCCCTGAATCCGGGAGAAAGCTGTCGGCTCCCTCCCGGACACAGTGTTTTTTGTATCAAGTGTGTTTCATGAGTGCTCAGATCTCATTCTTGTGGCAATCGGAGCAGCTGACCTGGTGATCCTTTGGAAACTCCTGGAATCCCTTGTCAGTACAGACTGCACCCTGTTCATCACACTCCAACACACGGTCTGTCGCCATTGCTGAGAGTACGGTGCCCTCACCGTTTGCTCCGTGGCATGTCTGGCAACTGGCGCTGCCATCCTGTTTCACAACATTCTCATGACCATGAGTCCAGTCGGCATTCCCTACCGGATGCATGCCATGTGGACCATCCAGTGTCAGCCCAAACACGCCATCCTTGTCAAAGTCACTGGGCTCGTGGCAGGTGCTGCACTCGGTAATGGTTCCGGTGTGGCCCTGGATCTGAAGCGAAGCGACATTGTCATTGGCGAAGAAGTTGCCGTTGGGCCACTCTGCATGGGTTGAGCCGTGACACGACTGGCAGAAGAGACCACCGTGACCGGTACTGACCCGGTAGAGCTTGGGGTTGCCTGCTGCAGCGGCGTTATCATCAGCGGCAATCACGTTCTCTGCGAACATTTTGTTGGTTGGTACGATGGGGGTAGCCTGGTCATCGTTAGTGCGGAAGGCCTGGGCCAGGCGGATGCCATCGGTATTACCCGCAGAATCCGTAGGATTGACCATTACATCGTTGCCTGAAGCCAGGTTGTCGGTCGCGCCACCTGTATGACAGGAGCCACAGCCGGGCTCATTGGCCCATGGCACACGAGGTGTTTCAGGATTGCCGTAATAATCCGCTCCCAGTTCGAATTGACCTGCTGTGGCGGGGGTAACACCCCGGCTGAAATCATCACCCACCTGTTCCATGTCACCATGACAGTCCTGGCAGACCTGGCCACCGTTGGCCATGGCGCCGCGCATACAGTCGGTCTTGGTACCGGGATGACAGCTGTAGCAGGTCTCGCCCAGTATTTCCCTGGTGATATCCGCCATGCGCTTGGATCCATCGGCAGCGATCGCGGGAGGCATTGCCGGGAACAGCAGGTTGTCGGCATTGTAACCAGCCTCGCCCGGAGAGTTACCATTCGCATCGACCTTGCCATGATGGCTGTGCATCACGTTGGACATGGTCTTGTGCTTGATCTGGTCACGACCGTTTGCCAGAGAGTCGATAACGATTGCACCATCATTAAGCACGATGGGATCAACATTGTCATTCTCCGGACCCAATGGACCGAACTGCGCCAGGTCGAGGGCCGGGGTGTAGTGACAGGTCTGGCAGACCACCGGTTTGTTGGCCTTGCCGGAGACCGGGTCATAACCCTGATTCAACTCGGTCTTATGCTTGAGATCATGCAGTGCCAGGATATTCAGATCTGACGCCCACTCGACACTGGCATCATGGGGTACATTCTCAGCAGGATCGTCAATGGAGAGTGCCAGTTCAATACTGTTGGCTACCAGTCGCTTGGTTGCCACACCATTGCCGTTATCAGCCGGTGCTGCATGGCAGCGCTGACACTCCGCTTCACCCGATATGGGCATCACGGTGTCCACGGAAGATACCGTGTGACCTGCAACCTTGGCCTGAACCCGCATCAATGGATAGGGGTTCTCACGACCGAAATCATCATAGACCGCGATCGGTACACCAGCTGCCTCGAACAGGTTCAGCTCAGCGGTATAACCAAAGGGGAAGTTGATGAAGAACGGCAGGGTTCCGATATGCTCTTTAAACGGCTGGGCCTCATTCAGAACATATGGACTGCTGATTCCCGGCATCGCCTGCTGTATAGCATGGAGCTCACCGTTGCCGAGGTAAAAGGTCTCAACATTGGGCACGGGCAGACCAGTATCCACGTTGAACTCTGGATTGGCATCGTAAAACAGCCCCAATACACCTGAGGGGTAGAAAGGTGCATAAGCCTGCAGTGCGATATCCCAGAAATTGGTCTTGTAGACACTGCCGTCTTTTGCCAGTACAGGGGCAATAGTCAGCGCTGGATCATCTGGATTCGAGGCAGAGCTGTACTCGATAGAAACTTCCCCCTTACCGAGAATTCTTGGTGCCCCGCCATCGCCACGCTCAACAACCTGGGCATGAAGAACATTGAAGGGGGGCAGAATACTGGAGATACGGGTGTCCAGGTCGCCACAGTGCATGCCGAGGTCATTCACTGCCAGCACCTGGTACCTCGGATCAGAAGCTATCGGCTGCTCCGGTACAAGGGTTACCTGCCCCACCGGGCCGTTGGCGCTGGTGGAGTTGATGGATACGTTGGGTATCTCTGGCGGTGGTGGCGGTGGCGGCTCGCCTCCCCCTCCTCCTGCCTTTGGAGCACAATCCGCCGGGGCGTTTCTGACTTTCTTCTCAGCAAGTACGCTACCGCTACCTGCTTCCAGAACGGCGACACGGCATGGAACCGGAGAGGGATTCCGCTCGGATACTCTCCATCTGCCCCGCCTGTCGGGAGAGGGAGTTCCAAACACCTGCTCAAGATTAAAAGCATTGACGACCAGGATGTCGGCGTTCCTGTCACTGCTACCAGAGATCGAGAGTTTATTTTTCCTATCTCTCCACGATACCTTGTAGAGCGTGGTTGAAGTGCTGGAGGAAGAAACCTTTTGCTCCTCCTCATCACTGTCTGCATAGGCAATGGCTGACATACCACCGGAGATAGCCAACAGCATCAGAACCGAAGAGAACAACCCTACTCTACGTTTTACAGAGCGTTTCAGCAGAGGGCTGTTCTGCAACAATAGATTTGGTTCAGGAGACCCCTGAGACGATAAGTCCTTCATGATTTTCCCTCCTCCAGGAAAATTTGAGTTGTAAGAGGCCTCTGTCATGTCACATCCAGGTGACGGGCATCGATCCATCAACTCTTTTTATTCGCTTATAATCATTCCAACGGGCCAGTCATCACTTTTCTTCCCGAAAAAATTCATAAAAATGTAATAAAAATCCCGCGTTTTTTAGAATCTTTATAAAAAGCATGGGATTAAGATGACTTTCTAGAAATAAATCGAATATTGATTTGTGATCTTCATCACACTGACAAATAGGGTCTCGATCACTCCATGGAGAGCAGCCATTACCTTGATAATTAAATGGATATACGCTCTTTAAGAGACCGGGCAGTACTGCATCAAAAACCAAGAAAAGGCCCTCTCCTGGTTAAAGCTGTTTTTCAATAAGTCATTGATTTCACGTTGGTCGACCTTCAGGCCGACATGTCGGGCTCTTGTCCCCGGGGGTAGAAGCCCGACCCACAAGGGCTGGATAGGCAACAAAAGTTGATTTCAATACTTAATCGAACAGCGCCAAAACAATAAACGCCATGAGGCCTAAGCGTTTACTTAACCTGTTGTAGAAAATGAAAACCCCGCTATCAAATCAATGGCGTGCGGGGTTTTTCTTTGTTTAAAATTTTCCCGTTAATTTGCACCGCTGATTGCCGGTAGCCACAAACAACCGCAACCCAATATTCGTCACCCCGGCGAAGGCCGGGGTCCAGTATTTTCAAGAACTTATGGATTCCGGCCTTCGCCGGAATGACGATGGTTTACCGGTTTTCTGCAGCGTTGTTTACAGAAAAGTGCAGCAGGTTAAGTAAACGCTTTGTCATAAGGCCTAGGCGTTCACTGAACCTGTTGTAGAAAATGAAAACCTCGCTATCAAATCAATGGCGTGCGGGGTTTTTCTTTGTTTGAAATTTCCCGTTAATTTGCACCGCTGATTGCCGGTAGCCACAAACAACCGCAACCCAATATTCGTCACCCCGGCGAAAGCCGGGGTCCAGTATTTTCAAGAACTTATGGATTCCGGCCTGCGCCGGAATGACGATGGTTTACCGGTTTTCTGCAGCGTTGTTTACAGAAAAGTGCAACAGGTTAAGTAAACGCCTTGCCATAAGGCGGGTTCTTTTGTCTGTCGGTGCAACTGGCTGACCTCGAGCTAAAACCACATCTTCCGCCAAGTTGAGGGGAGGGATTGATGGCGCGCCGCCTGTCGCGGCATCAAAATTGCCTCCTGCAATTTTTATCGAACCGAAGGGTTCTTACCAAGGCCTCCCCCACCCCAAAAACAAAAAACCCGCCATAAGGCGGGTTCTTTTGTTTTGGCGGAGAGGGAGGGATTCGAACCCTCGATACGCTATAAACGTATACACACTTTCCAGGCGTGCTCCTTCAGCCACTCGGACACCTCTCCAGGCGTTTTCCCGTGGCCATAACACTCCCCGTTGCGGCCATTTCCGAAACTCTCCGGATTTGGGAGGCGCAAGATTATACCAGAACAGGTCTGGGTGCAAATTCTCGCTGAAAAACGCTACAGGTGATGGCTCATCTCTGTCGCGGTGGCATTTTCAAGCAGTTCACGGAACTGCTCACCGGTCACTCTGATCAGAACGCCATGGTCACCTGACTCAAAGAAAATCTCCGGCTGATCGAGCAGGCAGGGCTCAACCAGGGTCTCTACCCCGTAGGCTTCGCCCACCGGTGGAATTGAACCCACTTCGCAATCAGAAAAGGCGCCAGCCACTTCGGTCTCCGGCATCAGGTCAAGTTCCCGACCGATGGTATCGTTGATGTGCTCGATATCCAGGCGGTGAGATGCAGGAATAAGCGCCATGACGTAGCTGTCGTCGTCACCAAGCAAAACACTCTTTACCAGCCGGTCACCCGGCACATGAGATACTTCAGAGGTTTGCAACGCAGACGCTGTTCTCGGATGAACAACAGTTTCGTAGTGTGCGGCGTGATCTGACAGGTACTCTTTTAATGTAATCGCAATACCCATTTTTTATCCTCCTCCGTTAGCATTGGGGATCCGTGCTCCCACTTCTCAAACTCAACACTGCCAAGCCCGGGCCTCCTGGTGTCCTATGTCATCACCTGTATTGCCGGGCATCAGGCTGGTAAGTTTGCGGAACCCTGAAATCATCAATTAACATGAAGCAGTACGCGAGCCCCTCAGTTCGAGTATAGTCCTATAACAAGACTTTCTACCGCATTTGGAATAAAAAGCGATGTCCCCGAAAGGAAGTAAAAAGAACAAAAAACGCGCCACCCAGGCAAGCCAGGCAGACCGCCACCACCTCTACGAATTATCCGTTCAGTACGCTGCATCAGAAATCGAATTCGTTGATGACACGTATAAAAAGATGCGTGGCCGACACGCAAAACTGCTGCGTGAGGATTTCTGCGGTACTGCAAATGTCTGTTGTGAATGGGTAACCCAGCGCAAGAGCAACCGCGCCATCGGCGTGGATATAGACAAGGAGGTTCTGGACTGGGGAGTGGCGCATAATCTCGCCAAACTGAGTAAGAATCAGCGCGAACGGATACAGTTGCTGCAGAAGGATGTACTGAAGGCCAACACACAGGCCCCTGACGTCATCTCAGCCATGAATTTCAGCTACTGGCTTTTCAAGGAGCGTAAACAGCTAAAACGCTACTTCAAGCAGGTGCGTGAGTCCCTTGCCTCAGACGGCATCTTTTTCATGGACGCCTATGGCGGCTATGAGTCGTTCAAAGAGATAGAGGAAGAGCGCGAAATCGACGAGGGTGATTTCACCTATATATGGGAGCAGGAGAAGTACGACCCGGTCACCGGCAACCTGCTCTGTCATATCCATTTCGTCTTTCCTGATGGCTCACGCCTGGATAATGCATTCAGTTACGACTGGAGGCTCTGGACACTGCCGGAGATACGCGAGTTGCTTGAGGAAGCTGGCTTCCGCAAGGTCACTGTCTACTGGCAGGGCTGGGATGAGGATGGCGAGCCGGACGGTATTTTCGAACCGGTAAAGGAAGCCGATGCTGACGCCGGCTGGATCTGCTACATCACAGCGGAAAAATAGGCTGGCCGCAGACACTGATAGCTACTATATAGAGTAGTTATTCATTTACTTTATGATCTTCTCAGCCGAGACTTGAGTCTCCTGTCCTTAGGAGTTGAACATGCACAAAGACAACAACCGCCTGCTGCTGGAGATCGACAAGACGATCCGTGAGCTGAACAGGGATATCATCAACCCCCAGATCCCCCAGTTGATGCTGGATGATCTGGCCCCTGTTATGGCGATGGTCGCCCGCAGCCGTGCAACGTACCTGAAAGAGCTGTTCGATTTGGCAAATGTTGTGGGTGAGGGCCAGCCCTCACCAGACCAGGTGAGACAGCTGCGCCAGCTCAGGGAGGCCTATGAAGAGCTGGTAGCCGGTGCCCAGTCCCTGGAGACAGCAATTCAAAGAGGTTACCTGGATGTGCAGGGTGGCGAAGCGCCAGCCGAGGATTAATCCCCTGCCTGCCCCAGGCCCGGACTATAGGCTACCGGCCTTACGGGCAATAAATGCCGTCTTCGCTGACAACTCAAGGGAACAGGTCCACTTATAGGCCAGGTTCAGCGTCTCTGCACAAGCGTAGACGCCGTGTCCCTTCACCACGGCAATTTTATACTCTGACAAAGCGTCTGCCACCAGGCTGGGGGCCTGTTCAACGTAGCGATCGTATGGGACCGTGATGACGGGCACCTTGGGAAAGTAGTACTGCCCTTCAAAATCCACCGGTACAAAATCCTCCCCATCCATGGTCAAACCAACACTATAGGGTCCATGGCTGTGAAGAATTGCCGTGGCATCACTGTTTTGCTGGTAGACCATCTGGTGCAGGGAGCCGTCCAGTGACGCCTTCTCGCCACAGGGCCCGGTTATCATGCACTCAACAAGATCATCAGCCTCCAACAGGTCGGCACAGGCACCCGTTGGAGTCACCCACATCCGATCACCCTCGCGCACCGAGGCGTTGCCGCTGTGGGAGTCGTTGTTGCCAAACTGCCGCAGCCAGCGGTAGTGGCGTACCAGGTCCTGTTTACTGTCCATTAGTTTTATCTAGAAAGGTGTTAACAACAAACTCCGCAATGGAGTCGATATTATTGATATCGAGCCGGGGCAGGTCTGTGGATTGTGCAAGTTCACCATCACTCGCCACCGCAATCACATCCTTGTCTTCTGGAAAGATCAGCGGCATTCCAACAGCCGGTCTGTGCAGTTCAATCTTCGGAAAAGCTTCATGCTTGAAGCCCTCCACCAGCACCAGGTCAAGATTTCCCTGGTCCAGCCTGTCCAGCATATCCTGCAGCACAGGGTCCCCTTCCCTGTCCATATCCACCATCAACGCCCAGCGCCTGCCTGAAGCGATCAGCATCTCGCTGGCACCGGCCTTGCGCAGCTCATAGCTGTCCTTGCCCGGCGTATCTATATCGAAATCGTGATGGGCATGCTTGATCATGCCGACCCGAAGCCCCCGCCCGCGAAGTTTGGGCAAGAGCTGCTTCAACAGTGTTGTCTTACCCGTACCGCTGTAGGCCGCAAAGCCGAGAACGGGAACCCGTGCTTCAATCATCAAACAATCAAACCAGTATCTGTACTGTCCCGGCTGGTCAGAGCGAGCCGAAAACGGTTTTCAGTATGTCGGTGGTACGTGCCACCGGGTCCTTGCGGATCAGCTGTTCCTGCTGGGCAAGTTTCAGGAACAGACCGTCCATCGCCTTGGCCGTGACATACCGATCCAGATCCATGGCATCCATATCGATATAGGAGCCCAGGAAACCCACCTCTTTGATCAATGCCTTGTAGGCCGAGGTAACCCCGGCTTTTTCAGTCGCCTGGCGCACGATAGGCGCTATTGCCCCGCTCAAACGGTCTCCGCTCTTATCCTTGAAGTAATCAGTAGCCGCAGAGTCACTACCTTCCAGAATGCCCCTGGCATCGCTCAGACTCATCTGGCTGATAGTGTCTACGAAAATATCGATGGTTTGAGGAACAGCCTGTTCCGCCGCGCTGTTCAGGGTCCCGATGAACTCGTCGACCAGCTTATCCTGACCAACAGCCCTGAGTCCCTTGGCCACGGTCTCCAAGGTATCCGGCAGTGGAATACGCACTTCGGCATCATTGAGGTAACCGCCATTGCGTCCAAGCATGTCAACTGCTTTCCTGGTGCCGACCTGCAGCGCCTCTTTCAGGCCCTGAATGATCTGCTCGTTGGAGAGACTTGATGTTGCCGAACCGGAACCAACAGCTTCTGCCACTGCGGGATCATCAAGTTTCTCTTTTGCAGACTTCAACCAATCCTGCCAACCCGCCTGGCTGGGCGCCATAAGCAGCAGCCCTGCAGACAGCAGTGCGAAACCGATCGTCCTGTTCGTGTTTTTCATGGGTTCTCTCCACCATCAATTGATAGAGAGAAGGATATTGCATGAGGGCTGCTGTTGAAAGCGGAAAAAAGAGAGGGGGGTTAAACCCGGGCGATAACATGCCCGGGGTTGCAGGGCCAAACGGGAAATAAGGTAAGGCTCAGCCTGCCTGCTAGCGGGGCAGCCCCATGGCCAGAACGAATTGGGCGGCCTGCTGTGCAGAGACCTTGGCCTTGCTGTCACGGATTCCATTGCAGGAGAAGCCTGGCGTGCAACCCATGGCGCGGATTCTCTCCAGCTCCACCTCATCCATTGAGCGAAAAATATCATCACGACCAAACTGGGTTGAACCTGACTGAGAACCATCGCCAGATCCTTCCATGCTGCCTGTGCCGGAAAAGAGAACCATGGGTGCTGCCATCAAAACAGCGGCAAGCAGGCTGCGGAGAGTTCGCCTTGGAGAGTTGTTGAGATTGCCCATGATTCCGTCCTCAGTTGTATCAAGTAATTAACTTGTTGTATCAAGCTTTGACAATGTGACGACTGAATTCAAGCAAACTGGAGGGATAGGGAGGGCTTAATTTGCGATTTAAGATATGGCTCGCACTAAGAGTGTGGGGGACATCACAATTGGTTCGGAACGGGTTCGATATATCCCGGCAGGCTTATCCCGCTTTCTGGGCTCCGTGCATGCTGACAAGGAGTTCAGCCTCGCTTCTGCTCAGTCCAAGTTCATCCATCAGGCGGTTGACCGTTGCCCCCTGGTGAACCATGTGAATTGCCGAGCCGTAGGGCCTTTCGGAGTGCTGGTGCGTCTCCATGGACTCCTGGCGATACTCCAGGTCTCGCCCCTTCTGCTCAAGGCGGGACACCCGCTGATCGACCCCGACAGCGCCTGAACATAACGCGTTGAGATTCGATGCCAGGTATTCAACCCTGCCTGTCAAATCATCGATCTGCGAGGCTTGGCTGCGCACCCTCAGACCAAGGAGCATGAGCATCCCCAGCACACCAAGGCAGGTGATCACAGCCATAATTGTCAACAGATCAAAATCCATTATGCGTACTCATCAATGTGTGGCTTGTCGTTGTCCTGATCGACACGCCCTTTTTTCTGCCGTACATCTTCCGGCTGCTCATCAGCCTGTTCATGATCTGGCTGGTGCTTACGTCTTTTTACATTCCCATTGTGGCGAGACGGCCAGACCGGCTTTATGAAAGAGGGTTGGTTGATTTCTGCCATCAGAATTCGCCTCCGTCTCCGCCAATCTACAGATTGGCGACCTCTTCCCACTCCTCTTCAGTGAGCAGGTTGTTCAGGTCCACGACCACCAGCAGGCCTCCCTCCAGGGTCGCCACCCCCTGTATGTAGCGTGAACTCTCCGCATTACCCAGGTTTGGTGCGGGTGCAATATCTTCCAGGGCAAGCTCAACGACTTCTGCCACACGGTCCACCAGCATGCCAACCACCTGTCTCTCAGACTCGATAATCAGAATTCGACTGGCGGGACCTATCTCGGCACCGGGCAATCCAAAATGGCTGCGGGCATCAATCACTGTGACCACGTTGCCCCGCAGATTAATGATGCCCAGTACATAAGAGGGGGAACCCGGCACCGGTGTAATCTCACCGACCCGCAAAACCTCCTGCACCTGCATGACATTGAGGCCATAGCGCTCTTCCGCCAGGGAAAAGGTCACCAGCTGGATTACAGGAATGTTATCAGTGCCTTCATCAGCACCCGCTTTCATGTTCGCTCCCTTGTTGCATGGTCATTGAAACGTCAAATTCCAGGCATTCAGTACCGCTGCTGAAACAGCATGCACTTTCCATGCCCACCACAAGCTATATCCTAGTCGAGAGATCTAAAGTATTAAAGGCCGCTTTACTGGTTGGCGACAACACTGACGGCCGCAGGCGAAGCCCCTGCATCCCTCGGCGCCTGGTTCAGCTCCCTCTGCTCTCTTTCATGTTTCGAGGTCAGGATGATCAACGCAACACGTCGGTTTGCCTGCCGGCCCACTTCTGTATCGTTGGTCTCCAGGGGCTGATGCTCACCGTATCCGATGGCAGCCATTCGACCGGGATCGACTCCCAGCCTGGTAAAAAGATGCACGACACTAGCCGCCCTGGCCGCAGACAACTCCCAGTTTGATGGGAAGGTCACTGTCTCGATTGGAATATTATCCGTGTGCCCTTCTACGTTGATCTGGTTTATCAGTGGTTTGAGAATAATAGCCACATCCCTGAGTGCGGCCACGGCCTCGCGGGATAGGCGGGCACTGCCGCTGGTATAGAGCATCTTGCTCTTCATCTCCACTTCTACACCACGATCCGTATGGCTGATGTTGACCAGGTCCTGTTCGGCAAAACCACTCAATGTATCTTCGAGACGGGTCGCAATGGCGGAGAGGGGGGGTTCATACGGCCCGGTCATGGGCACGCCGGCTTCTTCACCCTCGTCCAGAGGCTCTATTTCTCCTGGGATTTGATGAGGGGCGTATTCGCCCGGTTGGAGCTCGGTGGTTAACGGCTCCTCTCCCACCTGAATAGGTTCTACGGTAAGGGCGGCTTCCCGGAATGCATCAGTCAGGGTATCGGATAGGACCCGGTACTTGCCTTCGTTGACTGAAGAGATGGCATACATGACGACAAAAAAAGCGAACAGGAGGGTGATAAAGTCGGCGTAGGAGACAATCCACCGATCATAGTTTTCATGCTCTTCCTGTCGTTTTTTACGTGCCATCTTGTCACTCCCTGGACCAGGATATCAGCTCAGAAAGCCCTGAAGTTTGGTTTCGATATTGCGTGGGTTCTCGCCCTCTGCGATGGAGACAATACCTTCGATCACCATCTCCCTGTAGTGTGATTTCTGCAGGGTCAGTGTGCGCAGTTTATTACCGAACGGAAGCAGGAAAAGATTCGCCAGCCCCACGCCATAAATGGTGGCGACAAATGCGGTGGCGATACCCGCCCCAAGTTTGCTGGGATCTGCAAGATTCTGCATCACGTGGATCAGCCCCATCACTGCACCGATAATACCGATGGTGGGCGAGTAGCCACCCATGGACTCGAACACCCGTGCCGCCTGCAGATCAAACTGTTCCCGACTCTCAAGTTCGACCTCGAGAATACTACGTATCACATCGGGCTCACTGCCATCCACCAGCAGCTGCATCCCTTTGCGCACAAACAGGTCGGGTTCCTTTTCGGAATAGGTTTCAAGACCAAGCAGCCCCTCTTTGCGGGCGACTATGCTCCAGTTGACAATTTTCTTGATGGTGGGAGTGATCTCGTTGTTTTCACGCTTGAAGACACTGCCTGCAGTGCGCAGGGAGTGTATAAAGATGGAGAGCGGCGTTTGCAGCAGGATGGCACCGATGGTGCCACCAAACACGATCACCATGGCCGGCCCGTTGATCAGGGAATCAATATGCCCACCCTCAAGAGCATTGCCACCAATGATGGCAAGAAGGGCCAGAATCACACCAATTATGCTGAGTATATCCATCAATCACACCACCTTGCCGAGAGCCGGGCCAATTTCATCCAGAGACAGCACCCGGTCGGACAGTCCTGCTTTCTCTATTGACTGGGGCATACCATACACTACGCAACTGGCTTCATCCTGGGACCAGACAGTTGATCCGCCCTCTTTTAACAGCTTAGCAGCTTGTTTGCCATCGGCACCCATTCCGGTGAGAACTATAGCCAGAACGGAATCCGGAAATATCCTGGCAGCAGAGCCAAAACTGACATCGACACTCGGCCGATAGGGCAATCTCTGGTCACCCTCTAAAATGCGCACTGCTGTACCACGGCTACTCTGCTCCAGGATCATCTGCAACCCCCCGGGTGCCAGGTAGGCATGCCCTGCTTTGAGTAAATCACCGTCACACGCTTCCTTTACCTTCACTTTGCTCTGGGAGTTGAGTCGCTCAGCATAAGCGTTGGTAAAACTCCCCGGCATATGTACGATCACAAGAATAGGCAGTGGAAAATCTGCAGGCAGGACGGACAACAACTTCTGAACTGCAACAGGCCCACCAGTCGAGGCACCAATAGCTACCAGTCTGTAATTTTCCCGTCTCCGGGTAATCTCTGTTTTCCGCGAAGAGACAACCGCCCTTGTCACTTCGCCATGATCCATGGCCGATGGTCTGCTGACTTTACGGCCTATAGCATGCACTCTGCTAATCAGGGTATCGGCAGCTGCGTCACGACCTTCTGCACTGTAGAACTGTTTCGGAAGGAAATCCAGGGCACCAGCATCCAGTGCTTCGAAGGTGGCCCTTGCGCCCTCCTGGGTCAGCGAGGAAAACATAATGATAGCAGTCGGCTGTTCGGCCATGATTGCCTTGACTGCTTCGATGCCATCCATAACCGGCATCTCGACATCCATGGTGATGACATCAGGTTTGAGCTGGCGATTCAGCGCTACGGCTTCAGAACCGTTGACTGCAACCCCGACAATTTCTATCCCCGCATCTTTTCCCAGCATCTCTGCAATTCGACGCCGAAAAAAAGCAGAATCATCAACAATCAGAACTCTCAGTTTAGGGCTCATGGTATCCACACCTCATGAGCATCAACGATTCCACAGGCACCCGTAATCCTCTCATCAGTGTTGGCGGGAATATTTGTGCATGAGACCGGGTACATCCAGTATCAATGCAATCTTTCCATCCCCCGTGATTGTCGCACCAGCCATGCCCTCGGCATCGTGCAACAGGGCACCCAGCGGCTTGATAACCACCTCTTCCTGACCTATCAGGCCGTCCACAACCAGTCCGGCCTGGACGTTACCCACATTAACAATCACCACATGCCCTTTTTCCCTTGGGGTATCACTCTTCTCGCTGGCAAGCCATTCGTTCATAAAGAAAAGAGGCAGTGCCCGCTCACGCACCATAAGCATGCGTTGTCCATCCACAACGTTGATATGCTCAAGTCCCGGATTGAGTATCTCTACCACGCTGGAGAGAGGCAGAGCGAAAGTCTGGTCGCCGACCACAACCATCAGTGTCGGCAGAATTGCCAGCGTCAGCGGCAGCCTGATAATGATGGAACTGCCCTGTCCCAAGGTGGAATCAATATCCACACTTCCATTCATTTGGGAGATACGTGTTTTAACCACATCCATCCCAACCCCCCGGCCTGACAGGTCAGACGCCTCCTGCTTGGTGGAGAGGCCGGCATGAAAAATCAGGTTAAAACACTCTTTGTCATCGAGGCGCTCTGAAGTCGCCTTGTCCAGGATCCCTTTTTCCACTGCCCTGCGTCTCAGGGTCTCAGGATCCATGCCCCGCCCATCG
This sequence comes from Sedimenticolaceae bacterium, assembly GCA_965224515.1. Lineage (GTDB taxonomy): Bacteria > Pseudomonadota > Gammaproteobacteria > Chromatiales > Chromatiaceae > Sedimenticola_A. Next base: position 2,598,076 of record OZ245051.1, on the reverse strand, counting down.
TCAGATATGGTCAGGAGAATGTGGTCACCCTCCTGCTCGGCTGTCAATGTCAGTGTGCCTTTCCTGGACTTGCCGATCTTTTCGCGCTGTTCGGGTGCCTCGATACCGTGATCAACGGCATTGCGGATCAAGTGCACCATGGGATCGGCCAGCGCCTCAACCAGATTTTTATCCAGGTGGGTCTCTTCCCCCACAGTCACCAGGTCAATCTCTTTTTTCAGGCTTCGGGCCAGGTCCCTGACAACCCGGGGAAAGCGTCCGAAGACTTTTTTCACCGGTAGCATGCGGGTCATCATCACCGCGTTCTGGAGATCAGAGGTCACCACATCCAGGTTTGCAATGGCATTGGCTATTTCGTCGTCAGCTGACCTGGATTTCAAGGTGGACAGGCGGTTACGCACCAGCACCAGTTCTCCGACCATATTCATTATGTCATCAAGCTTGGCGGTATCTATCCGAACCGTTGACTCGGCTGAAAAACCTCCTTGTCTGCGCTCATCCCTTTTGGCTTTGGAGCCAGCGGGTTTTTCCTGTTGAGCTGTTACTTCGGGCCTGGGTTCTGGCGCTGCTGGTGCGCTGGCTCTCTTTTGCACGGACTCTTCAGCCACAACAGGCTGGTCGTCAGCGACATCGTTTTGAGGTACGCCACCATGCTGCCCCTTACCGTGAAGCTGATCCAACAACGCTTCAAACTCATCCTCGGAAATCTCTTCGGCAGGTTTCCCGGGGGCAGCTGCATTTTCCGGGGCGTCGTCGGGCTCGGGCACCTGTTCCTGGACAATCGGGAGTTCATTTGCCGGAACACCGCCGTGCTGCCCTTTGCCGTGCAGTTGATCGAGCAGTGCTTCGAATTCATCTTCCGAGATCTGTTCACTATCCCCCGATACAACTGATCCCGCAGTTACTGCAGGCTCCGGTTCGGGTTCAGGCGTCTCTTCAACAATCTGATCCGGCACTTCATCGGCTATGGCTTCCTGTGCATTTTCCTGCAGGGGTACCGCCAGTACCTCCAGGCTCTTCAACAGTTCGGAATCTGCGCTCGCGGGTTCCTGGCCGGACCTCACCAGTTCAAACATGTCATTGACGACATCCAGGGTCTTCAGAATGACATCCATCAGCTGGGAGTCTACCGGGCGTTGGCCCTGTCGCAGAATATTGAATACATCTTCAGAACGGTGACAGATATCGACCAGGGCATCGAGGTTCAGGAACCCGGCTCCCCCCTTGATGGTATGAAATCCGCGGAAAACAGCGTTGAGAAGTTCGTAGTCTTCGGGGTGTTGTTCAAGATCGACAAGCTGCGTGCTCAGCTGCTCCAGTATTTCACCGGCTTCAACCAGAAAGTCCTGTAAAATTTCGTCGCTGAGATCAAGCGCCATGCCCTATGCCCTGTTGCCCCTAGAAACCAAGACTTGAAAGGAGTTCGTCTACTTCATCCTGATCGCTGATTGATCCATTCTCATCCAGTCCAGGAACAGCAGGCCCTTTCAAGTGCTCCTGATGACGCTCGGTCCCGGTTGCCTTGGCACCGGAAAGCCTCACAAGCTGAACCAGCTTATCTTCCACATCGTTGACCAGGGAAATCACCTGGCGGATGATCTGCCCTGTAAGATCCTGAAACTCCTGGGCCACCAGCACTTCAGACAATTTGCCGTGAAGCTGTCCGGAATGATCAGTGACGAGCTTTATAAACTCCTGCAACTCATCAAGCCTCTCAGCAGGAATCTCATCGGCAGCCAAAACTTCCCGCATCACACCGGAGAGTTGGGTCAGTTCATCTGCCAGGGGCAAGCCGCTTTCAACAGCACCCAAGGCGATGTTGGCTGACTCTTCGGTCATGTTCACCACGTAATTCAGGCGCTCACCCGCATCGGGTATCTCCTGGTGCGCCAACTCTGCGATACGTCCATCCAGCAGAAAGCCGTTGATGGCTTCATGAAGTTCTCTGGTCAGACGGCCTACTTCCTGAAAAAGCTCACTTTCGCTGCAGTCAGATAGATCCTGGATGATCTCATCCGCCCGCCGCTCGTCCCCAAGCTCAAGGTATTGAACCAGTTCACGGGCTTTGGCCAGGCGTCGCTCGTTATTCATTGGGCTTTTCCACCCTTTAAATCCACTGACACGACATCACCCCCCGGTCCGCTCGAAAATCTTCCCGATTTTCTCTTCCAGGGTCGCAGCGGTGAATGGTTTGACAACGTAACCGTTGACGCCTGCCTGGGCGGCCTCGATGATCTGGTCTCTTTTCGACTCGGCGGTAACCATCAGGACAGGCAGCTTTGTCAGCTGGGGATCGGCACGAACCGCTTTGAGCAGGCTGATACCGGTCATACCGGGCATATTCCAGTCTGTGATCAGAAAGTCATATTCGCCGGCTTGCAGCATAGGCAGTGCTGTCGTCCCGTCGTCTGCCTCATGGGTATTCAAAAAGCCCAGATCCCTGAGCAGGTTTTTGATTATTCGTCTCATTGTCGAAAAATCATCCACAACGAGGATTTTCATGTTCTTGTCCAACTCAACCTCCAGATCTGACGCAGAAGGTGATTCAGCAAACCGGGGCAGGTCTACATACCCGCTCCAGCCGCAGGGGCAGCCAGTTCGATTCAGAACTGCCCTTCCTCCTCCATCTCTTCCATGATCTATAACGGCTCCAGCCTGAAAAACTTCACTGTTTTATTGCCAAGCATACTTATTAAGAACAACAGGCAATCCGCGGCCGCTCCCCTCTACAATAAGGAGCTTATCCTGCGCACAACCTGTTACTCTTCGTCTTCAGAGAGCCATTCGGTAAGTCTTGAACGCAAGCGCAGGGTTGCCTGGCTGTGAATCTGGCAGACCCTTGACTCGCTGACACCAAGTACCTGGCCTATTTCCCGAAGATTCAGTTCATCATCATAGTAGAGTGCGATCACCAGCCGCTCCCTCTCAGGCAAGCCGGCAATGGCATCCGCCAGGGAGTCTTTGAAGGCGTCTTTCTGCATCCCCTCAAACGGACCGCTGATACCACTCTCACTGTGGTTTTGGGGCAACTCACCCACCATCTGCAGCTCTTCCACGCTGAAGATCCTGCAACCGGAGGCATCCTGTAATATCTTGTGGTAATCCTCCAGGGACATCTCCAGGGCGCGGGCCACTTCAATATCCCGCGCATCGCGACCCTCTTCATTTTCTATTTCGCGCATCGCCTCAGCCACCATGCGTGCCTTGCGATGTACGGATCGGGGGGTCCAGTCGCTGCGCCGGATTTCATCCAGCATTGAGCCGCGGATGCGAATTCCTGCATAGGTTTCGAAACTTGCCCCCTGACCGGGATCGTAATTCCTGCTCGCTTCAAGCAACCCGATCATACCCGCCTGAATCAGATCGTCCGCCTGGACACTCGGCGGTAACCTGTTCATCAGGTGGTAGGCAATGCGCTTTACCAAGGGAGCGTGCTTGGCCACCAAAGCATCGGGGTCCTGTGGCTGGACCGCAGCGTAGGTGGCCAGACCATTCATCTGCCAAGCTCCGCTGAACCGGTGGAGAACTGAATCAGCCTTTCGATAAAGAACTGGAGATGGCCACCGACACCTTCAGGCACGGGCCAGTCATCGGCCTTTTTGGCCAGGTTATGGAAGGTCTGTGCAACGCGACTCCGCGGGAAAGCCTGAACTACCGGTTTCTGGGCCTTTACCGCCTTGCGGAGTTGATCATCATAGGGAATGCTGCCGGCGTATGTGAGCATAACGTCCAGATAACGGTCTGTAACACGGCATATTTTAGTGTATAGCTCTTTCCCCTCCTGGGCACTGCGGGCCATGTTGGAGAGAATTCTGAACCGGTCAACACCGTACTCCCGGTTCAATAACTTAATCATAGCGTATGCGTCGGTGATGGAGGCGGGTTCATCACAGACCACGACCAGAATTTCCTGGGCCGCACGGCTAAAGCTTACCACGGTATCCGAGATACCGGCTGCAGTGTCGACAATCAACACGTCGAGCTCTGACCCCAGGTCACTGAATGCCCTGATCAGGCCCGCATGCTCAGCTTCGCTCAGTTCAGCCATCTCCTGCACACCAGAGGAGGCAGGAACCACCTGAATCCCCGATGGCCCTTCGAGTACGACCTCATCAAGGGTACGCTCTCCGCGCAATACATGAGAGAGATCATACTCAGGGTGCAACCCCAGTACGACATCAATATTGGCCAGGCCCAGGTCTGCATCAAGCAGCATGACTTTACGGCCCAGCTCGGCCCATGCCACGGCAAGATTCACAGAGATATTTGTTTTTCCAACACCGCCTTTTCCACCGGTGACGGCAATCACCCTTACAGGCTCCGGCTTGACCATACGTCTCAACCCCGCGGCTTGATCCCCTGTTCCATCAGCCATGAGCATTGGCTCGTGCCCCGCCCAAGGCCAATGCCAAAAACTCATCACTGAAATAATCTGTCTGTTTCTCTCCCATCGATGCCGCCCTGCTTACCAGTGTATTGGCACGGGCCAGGTGTACATCTTCTGGAACTTTCTGTCCATCTGTTATGAATGCCAGCGGCAATCCATTATGGATCAATGCTGACATCGCCCCGCCAAGAGACGCAGCCTCATCCACCTTGGTCAGGATACAGGCTTCCGGCGAGGCTGCACCAAAGGCGATTACAGCCTGTTCCAGCGCAGACTGCTGAGTTGTTGCCGACAATGTTAGCAGGGAACGCACCTTCTTTTCACCTGCACGTAGCAGGGAGAGCTGTTCACTCAAACGAACATCGCGCTGACTCATACCTGCAGTATCAACCAGAATGAGTCTCTTGTCTGCAAGCGCGTTAAGTGTAATTTCAAGTTCTTCAGGTGTTGCAGCGGTACGTACAGGGACATCGAGGATGCGGGCATAGGTATTCAGCTGCTCCTGGGCACCTATACGGTATTTATCAGTCGACACGAAAGCAACGTGGCGGTGACCATGGCGAAGGGCAAACCGGGCGGCCAGTTTTGCTGCGGTGGTTGTCTTTCCAACCCCTGTCGGCCCGATAAGGGCAACCACCCCTCCCTCTTCAAGCAGGCGATCGCCGGTTGTTGCAATATCATTGGCCAGGTGATGCAGGGCTTTGCGCCACGCCTGATCGATGCTCTCACAATCCGTGGCCAGCTCGACCAGGTTGTTGCAGATGTCGGCACTGAGATCCAACCCCATAAGCCGCCGGTAGAGTTCCTGGGCCTGGGGGTCGCGATCCCCCATGTCACGCCAGCTCAATCCGGAAAGGCCGTTCTCCATCATGCGCCTGAGAGACTGCATCTCTTGCCGCATTTCGATCAGTATGGGGTCCTGGCTCCACTCCACACGTGGTGCCGCCCGGAGTGGTTCCTTGGGTGCCGGTTCGGAGACAGCCGGGGCCGGCTTGGGCTGGACGCTTCGGGGGTTCAATTCAGTCACACCGGAACGGGGAGCTGCTACCGGATGCTTCTCGGCGTCTGCAAATGCCGACTCCTCGTAGTCCATTGCAGCCACCAGCTCGACTCCACCATCCACCGATTTGTTGGAGAGGATGACCGCATCAGGGCCCAGTGTTTCCCGCACCTGACGCAATGCCTGCCGGATGTCTTCTGCGAAAAAGCGTTTTATTTTCATACCCTGTTATCCCTGCCGTCAGAGTCAGTAACAGGGCAGCGCCCGATTGTTAACTGACTAGATCAAGTATCAGTACTCTGTTTACCCACAGTGGCGACCACTTTGATCTGCCGGTTGTCGGGCACTTCGTTGTAGGAGAGCACGTACATACCAGGCACACTGTGTTTGACGAATCTGGCCATCCAGGTTCTGATCGGCGCGGCTACCAAAAGAATGCTCTCTTCGCCTTTCATCTCCTGCTGGTTGGCTGTATCTGACAACGCTTGCTGCAGTTGCTCAGCCAACCCGGGCTCAAATCCCGCACCCTCTTCCTGGGAGGGTTGTATAGTCTGCTGCAATATCTGTTCCAAACCGGGATCCAACACGATTACCGGAATTTCTTCTGCCGGGCCAGCAAGTTGCTGCATGATGGTGCGTGACAGGGCAATCCTTACCGCGGCTGTTAAAACGCCGATGTCTTGACTCTGGGGGGCATGCTCCGCCAATGTTTCGGCGATGGTACGGATATCACGTACCGGTATCTTCTCTGCCAGGAGATTTTGCAGAATCCTGACAATCTGTCCCAGTGAGAGTGCCTTGGGTACCAGGTCCTCGACCAGCTTCGGTGTGCTCTTACCCAGTCCGTCAAGCATCTGCTGGACCTCTTCATGTCCGATCAGTTCGTGGGCATGGGACTGGAGTATTTCACTGAGATGGGTGGCCACCACCGTACTGGCATCCACCACGGTATAACCGAGGGTCTGGGCATGATCACGCTGTCCGGGTTCAATCCATACTGCGTCGAGTCCAAACGCAGGGTCCTTGGTCGGGAGACCCTGCAGGGTACCGAAGACCTGCCCAGGGTTGATGGCGAGGTCACGGTCAGGGTGTATCTCGGCCTCGGCTACCATGACGCCGTTGAGGGAGATGCGGTATGCGGTGGGACTGAGATCGAGGTTATCCCGTATATGCACCGGCTGTAACAGAAACCCAAGCTCCTGGGAGAGCTTCTTGCGCACCCCCTTGATACGATTCATCAACTGACCGCCCTGGTTACGGTCCACCAGGGGTATCAGGCGATAGCCCACTTCCAGCCCGATGATATCCACCGGTTGCACGTCATCCCAGGTCAGCTCTCTCTGTTCCGGTGGTATCTCAGGTTCCGGCATCGGCACTTCAGCAAGAACCTCCCGCTGTTGATGCTGATGTATCCACCAAGCGCCGCCAGCGGCAATGGCTGCCAGGCTGAGAAAGGCAAAGTTCGGCATGCCGGGTATAACACCCATTACCAGCAGGACGCCCGAGGCGACGGCCAGTGCCTTAGGTGATGAGAGCAGCTGGGAGATCACCTGGCCGCCCATATCCTGATCTGAAGCTACCCGGGTCACTATGATGGCTGCAGAAGTCGAGAGCAGCAGCGAGGGGATCTGTGCCACCAGGCCATCACCGATAGTCAGCAAAGCATAGAAGCGCAGCGCCGTGGACAGATCGAGATCATGCTGCAGCATACCGATGGAGAGACCACCGATAAGGTTAATGATCAGAATCAGAATACCGGCAACGGCATCGCCCCGTACAAATTTACTGGCTCCATCCATGGCCCCGTAAAAATCAGCCTCACGGGACACCTCTTCACGCCTGGCCCGGGCTTCATCCTGGCTGATCAGGCCCGAGTTGAGATCTGCATCGATGGCCATCTGTTTGCCTGGCATGGCGTCCAATGTAAAACGCGCACTGACCTCGGATACACGTCCCGCACCCTTGGTGACCACGACGAAATTGATGATCACGAGGATAAAGAAGACAACAAGACCCACCGCGTAGTTACCACCAATGACGAAGGCTCCGAAGGCCTCGATGACCTTACCGGCAGCATCGCCACCCTGGTGGCCTTCAAGCAGCACCACACGGGTGGAAGCCACGTTGAGGGCAAGGCGTAGCAGCGTGGCCACCAGCAGCAGACTGGGGAAGACAGAGAACTCCAGTGGTTTGAATGTATAGACCACCACCAGCAGAACCACCAGTGAGAGGGTGATATTGAAGGTAAAGAATACATCCAGTGCCATAGGCGGGAGCGGGATGACGATCATCGCCAGCATCATCATAAGAATCAGTGGCGCGCCGAGTCCCCTTGCCCCAACCGTTTTTACATTACCCAGTATCGCTGTTGCATCCATTGTTCTAATTCTCAATCAGTGAAGCGTCGCGTCATCAGACTCCGACACCTGGAGATCTTCAGGTATTGGGAGATCCGTAGGCGCTTCGGGTTTCAGCCCGCCATCGGTGGCGTATATACGCAGCTGGAACACGTAGGCCAGTATCTTGGCCACGGAAAAATAGAGTCCGGCGGGGATGAATTCGTCCAGTTCGGTGTGGAAATAGATCGCACGGGCCAGCATCGGGGACTCAACTATGGTGACGTTGTTCTCTTCGGCTATTTCGCGGATATTGGCTGCAATCAGGTTCATACCCTTCGCAACCACTTTTGGCGCCAGCATACGATTCTGGTCGTATCGCAGGGCCACGGCATAGTGGGTGGGGTTGGTAACCACCACGTCGGCCTTGGGCACCTCTTCCATCATTCTGCGCATGGAAAATTCACGCTGCAGTTGACGTATCCGACCCTTCACTTCCGGCCGGCCTTCGGTGTCCTTCATCTCCTCTTTCACTTCCTGGCGCGTCATCTTCAACTGCCGTTTGTGGTCCCACAGCTGGAACGGCACATCGGCCATGGCGATGATGATCAGGGTCAGGGAGATCAGTACGAAAGACCAGCCCACCAGCTCGCCCATCTCCACCATAGCCGGGATCAGTTCCTTTCCGCTCAGGCGGATGAAATCGTCCAGCGTCAGCCACAACGCCAGTGCAGTGGCACCACCAACCAGCAAAAACTTGGCCAGGGCCTTGGCCAGTTCCACCAGCCCCTTGACCGAAAAGACCCGCTTCATACCCTTGAGGGGGTTGAGCTTGCTCATCTTTGGCGCCATCGCCTGTGTGCTCAGGGTAATCCCGCCCAAAGCAACCGAACTGACAATAGCCAGGGCGATGATCACCGCAAAGAAGGGTGCCAGCATCAACAGTGAATCCTGGATAGCCACCATCAAGCGGCGCAACATGGCCATCGGGTCATAGATATCCGGGCGGGCGATAGTGAAACTGCCCGTCATCATCTCGCCCATGCTCTCACCAAAGTGTCCGCTCATGCCCACCAGCGCCATACCGCCGATCAGGGTGATCATCATGGTGTTGAGTTCACGGGAACGCGCAACCTGACCCTTGCGCTTTGCGTCCTGAAGTCGCTTCGCTGTCGGTTGTTCTGTTCTCTCCTGGCCGTTTTCGTTTTCAGCCATGGCTCACCCCGGAATAAACAGCAGACGCTGAATCAATGAGAAACCGGACTCCAGCAGTTCATGGAAATTGGCCATCACGTTGGGCAGGGTCACCCACATAAGGATAAAACCGATGATCATCGCCAGGGGAAAACCAACGGCAAAGATATGCAACTGGGGAGCCGCCCTGGTGATGATGCCGAGACCGAGATTGAACAACAACAGGGACGCCATGACCGGCAGCGCCATGAGCAGTCCACTGCTGAACATCTGGCTGCCCCAGCCGACAACCTCGGAAAAACTGTTCCGGCTGAGTCCATCAATGGCCACCGGAAAAGTATGAAAACTGCGCGCCAGCATTTCGATCAGGATCAGGTGACCGTCCAGCACCAGAAACAGAAGCGTGGCAACGATCAGGTAGAACTGGGAGATAACAGGTACTTGAACACCGTTCTGCGGGTCCATCATGGAAGCAAAACCCAGCCCCATGCTGTAGGCCATGACCTGCCCCCCGAAGATCAGCGCAGCAAAAACCATCTGCAGGATAAAACCCATCACCAAACCGATCAGCACCTGTTGCAGCACCATGAGAAAGGCTTCGGTACTGAAGAAATCAACGACCGCCATGGGGGGGACAAGCGGAACCATTATCCAGGTCAGAATCAATGCAAGCCCGACCCTGAACCGAGCAGGTACCTGCCTGGAACTGAATACCGGTGCAGCGGCCACCATAGTGCTGATGCGAATCAACGGCCAGATGAAGGCTGAGATCCAAATGTTTAGCTGTGCATCGGTAAATGACATATTCGTTCCCGACAACAATCAGGTCACCCTATGAGCTCCGGTATGCTGTGGTACAGGTTGAGCGTAAAGGTCATGATCACCCGCAGCATCCAGGGCCCTGCAAACATCAGCATCACCGCCACGATGATGAGCTTGGGGATAAAGGTCAGCGTCATTTCGTTGATCTGGGTGGCAGCCTGAAACATCGCCACCACCAGGCCCACCAACAGTGCAGGGATGAGGATTATGCCTGCCAGAAAGATCGTGGCCTCCAGGGCCCTTTGGCCTATATCAAGTACGCTGTCCGGAGTCATTTTTCTCTGCCTCCTACAGCTGGAAGCTCGAAGCGAGTGTGCCGAATACAAGCGCCCAGCCATCAATCAATACAAACAACATGATCTTGAACGGCAGGGAGATAATCAGCGGGGAGAGCATCATCATACCCATAGACATCAATACACTTGCCACCACGAGATCAATTACCAGGAAAGGGATAAACAGCAGAAAGCCGATCTGAAAGCCGGTTTTCAGCTCAGACGTCGCAAAAGCGGGTAACAATACGGACAGGGGCACGTCGTCCGGCGACTCAAATTCACCGAAATCCCCTATCTGCGCGAAGAGTTCCAGGTCGGTCTCACGGGTCTGAGCCAGCATGAACTGGCTCACCGGCACGGATATACCTTGCAGCGCCTCGACAACTGTCGCCTTCTCTTCAAGATAGGGTTTCAGGCCTGTGTCGTAGGCCTCCTGAAAAACCGGCATCATGATGAAGATCGTAAGAAACAGGGAGATACCCACAAGAATCTGGTTGGAAGGTGTATTCTGGGTGCCCAGTGCCTGCCTGAGAATGGCCAGTACGATGATGATCCGGGCGAACGAGGTCATCATCAACAGTGCACCCGGCAACAGGCTGAGCGCAGTCATGAAAAGCAGGATCTGAATACTCAACGTATAGGTCTGTCCACCCCCTTCTGTAGGGGTCATGGTCAGTGCTTCCAGTCCCTCTGCCGCCCACAGCTCCCCGGTGAAGAGCATCAGTACCAGCACGCTAAAGAGAGCAGTAGCCCGTCTCATGACCCCTGCCCCTCAATCTGCTCTTTCAACTGCCGGGAGAATTCAGGCGAGGGCTCATCAGGCACAGGAGTTTCATCGCTGCTGCCCAGCACGTGGAGTGCCTGCACCCGCCCTGGTGCAACACCGACCAGCAACCTGGTGTCGCCCACTTTCAGCAGCACAGCCCGCTCTCTCGGCCCCAGGGATACCCCGCCTTCGATCTCGATCTCACCCTTTCCCTGTAGAGGCAGGCGACCGAATTTTCGTACTGCCCAGGCCATGGCGAAGATCAGCCCAAGCACCAGAACCAGTCCCAGAATGGTCTCGAAAAACACCCCGCCGCTGAGGGGTGATTCAGCCAGTTTCACCGCGCTCTCCTGCTTCGACTCAGCAACCGCCGCCACTGTACAAGCGAGCAGGCTGATGCCACCAAAGACAGGAAGGATTCTCATCAGCGCAGCCTCTTTACCCGGTCTGCGGGACTGATGATATCGGTCAGCCGGATGCCGAACTTGTCATTCACAACCACCACTTCACCCTGTGCTATCAGGGTTCCGTTGACCAGAACATCCATTGGCTCACCAGCGAGTCTGTCCAGTTCCACAACAGAACCCTGGTTGAGCTGAAGCAGATTGCGAATACTGATATGACTTCTGCCGATCTCCATCGAGATGGTAACCGGCACATCCAATATGGCATCCAAATTAACCTCACCACCACCTTCTAAAGCACCTGCGTCTGCGTGCAGTTCCTGGAACTGCGCAGACTCGGCTTCAGGGCCTCCCACAGCGTCTGCTGCCTGGGCCTGTTCATCTAGTGCAGCACTCATTTCGTCGTTAAGTGTTGCGGATTGTTCGTTTCCATTTTCGCTCATGATCTTCGCCCTTCAGTTCTCGGACCTGGTAAGTAACTCCTGCAACCCGGGCCGTTTGGGTTTTCTGCTCCACTCCTGAACCTTGACTGCAAAGTTACCCTCGGACACACCGAGCTGGCCCTTGAAAATCGGAACCTCTGCTGCATAGACTCCGACCATCTCCGGTATATCCGCAGGGATAATGTCACCCACCTTCAGGCTTGCCAGCTCTTTCATGCTGAGCTGTGTTTCAGCCATATAACTGCTCAATTCAACCTTCGCAGCAAGAATCTCATCACGCAGTGCGTGCTCCCAGCGCTCGTCCCGTTCACCCCGGTCACTCTGCACACCTGCATCCAGTAACTCCCGTATCGGTTCCACCATGGAATAAGGAAGACAGATGTACAGATCACCGCTCCCCGTCTCCATCTCGATATGAAAAATGGTGACCACCACCACTTCGGAAGGGCTTACGATATTGGCGAACTGCGGGTTCACTTCCGAACCCAGGTACTCGAACGTCACATCCAGTACAGGTTTCCATGCCTCCTGCAGATCCTTGAACGCCAACTCCAGCAGCATCTGTATGACCCGGTTCTCTGTCGGGGTGAAATCCCGCCCCTCGACCTGGTTGTTGAAGCGCCCGCTGCCACCGAAGAAATTGTCGACCACACTGAAAACCAGCTTCGGATCAAGTACGCACAGCCCCTTGCCCCGCAGGGGCGGAACCTTGACAAGGTTGAGGCTGGTGGGCACATAAAGGCTGTGAACAAACTCAGAAAATTTCTGCATCTGAACACCGGAAACCGTAATGTCTGCTGATCTGCGCAGCATGTTGAACAGACTGTTACGGAACTGGCGTGAGAATCGTTCGTTGATCATCTCAAGGGTCGGCAGGCGACCCCGGACGATCCTGTCCTGGCTGGAAAAATCGTAGGTGCGAATCTCACCTTCGTATATCTCTTCCGGCTCTGTTTCAATATCCCCGTTATCGACGCCGTGCAACAAGGCATCGATTTCATCCTGGGAAAGAAGGTCGCTGCTGGTCATAGGGCTTACTGGGTCACAAAAGCGGTGAAATAGACGGCTTCCACCTCTCCCGGCCCCTCCTCATCTTTGATGATCTTATTCAGTTTTTTCATCACTTCCGCCTGCAACTGCTCCTTGGTCTCACGGTTCTTCAGTTTCTCCCCATCCTGGGAGCCGAGCAGATCAAGCAGATTGTGGCGAACCATTGGGTCGTTATGCTTGAGAAAATCGACAGTCTCCTGGTTCCTGGTCACCAGCTGCATTTCAACCTGCAGCATTTTGACCTTTCCACCCGGTGGCAGATTGACTATGAACTCAGGGCTCATCGGATGATAGATAATGGGCGCCTTCACCTCCTCAACAACCTCTTCAGACTTATCCCCCTCTTCATCTCCTCCGCTACCGCCAAACAGGAACCAACCCAGGCCAAGGCCACCTGCCAGCAGAACAATGACTCCCGCAGCGATCATTATGATGAGCTTGGTATTTGAGCCTTTCTCCTGCTCTTCACCCAGCTCCAGATCTTCCTTTTTTTCTTTATCAGCCATTTCGAACTACCTCGCGAGTATCTAACTTATGGAAAGCAATACATATGCCACTATGGATCAGCATATTTTTTATATATTTTTCAATCTATTAGCGAACTTGATCTAAGCCGCGTCGAACTCTTGACTAGCCTGCAGGCCAGTAAAGGCAAAAACCCGGCAGCGGCAGTCTGCCCGGGTCATCGCCGAAGCACCTGCATCCAGCGCCAGAAATTAAGCAAACCGGCCAAAGATGAAGCGACATAAGTCAAAGCGCAGGCTCTCAGGATACGCCGTGCCGCCTGTTGCTGTTCCGGTTTGATGTAGCCGGCTTCCAGAATCGGCAGTGCCCGGGAAAAGCTGGCATCCCACTCCACGGGCAGGGTGAGCAGTTGCACCACAAGCCCCAAGCCAACAGTAAAGAGCGCTGCAACAAGCATCAGGAGACCCGCGGCCGGGGCCTTGGTTACTGCAGCAAGTATAGGCACCGCAAACAGCATAAATGAACCCAGGCGCTCAAACACAGCGACCATTCCGACCATGCGCATACGCCATTTAAAAGGCTGATATCCCTGGCTGTGCTGTATTGCATGCCCAACCTCATGGGCCGCGGTGGTGATTGCGGTGAGTGTTCTGCCCTCTATCTTGTCGGCGCTCAGCCTGACCGCTTTAGCCGACGGGTCATAATGGTCACCCTGCCCCTCCGCCACCTCCACCCGGACACTCTCGAGGCCGAATCGATCAAGCAGGTGCCGGGCCAATTCGCCGCCACTACCCGGGAAACCCTCATCACGCCTGTTGTATCGTGCAAGGACGTGCTGCACCCAGAGTTGCGGTGCAAATATCAACAGCACTATCAGGATAAGCAGGATGAAAAAGTGCATTAATGTTCCAGTAGCCTGGCCTGTTCCTGGCCCTCTTCAGTCTTTACCATGGCGAGCAGAATTCCACCGGCAATGAACAGTACGGCCACCGCCAGTATCGAGAGCCTGGGACTGTCGGTAAGCACGCTGACCCACCCCATGATCAAGGGTCCCAATACAGCAGCAAACTTACCGAGCATGTTATAGAAACCGAAAAACTCTCCGGCCTGGTCCCTTGGTATCAGGCGGGCATAAAATGAACGGCTCAGGGACTGAATCCCCCCCTGGACCAAGCCAATGGTGGCAGCCAGCAGATAAAACTCCAGTTGTGACTCCATCCGGTAGGCCCAGAGAATCACCAGCAGGTAGACAAATATCGCAATCATGATTCCCTGGCGTGGCCCCCTGCGCTCACCCAGGTAACCAAAGAAGAGCGCGGCGGGAAAACCGACAAACTGAGTGATCAACAAGGCGATCATCAATCCATTGGCTTCAAAACCCAGGGCCAGTCCGTAGTCCACGGCCATTCTGACAATAGTGTCTACACCATCGATATAGCACCAGTAAGCCAGCAGAAACAGAAAGGTCTGCTTCAACGCTCTGACCTGGTGAAAGGTGGCCTTAAGCCGCTGAAATCCTCCCCGCACGGTCTCTATCCAGCCCACGTCCAATTTCGGCCGGGGCTCACTGACAAAGAGAAATACCGGGATAGAGAAGAGTGCCCACCACACCGCCACACTGATAAATGAGAAACGCACGGCCGTTGCGGCATCCGGCAGGCCAAAACTTGATGGGTAGATCACCATTAATACATTGAAAGCGAACAGCACCCCCCCACCAAGGTAGCCCACTGAAAAACCAAGGGCTGATATATAATCCAGCTCTTTCTCCCTGGCCACGTTAATGAGCAGGGCATCGTAGAAAATCATACTGCCCGAGAATCCCAAAACTCCCATGGCATAGAGCGTAAGCGCCATTGCCCAATTGCCCTGGGCAGTCAGGTAGAGACCGCCGGTCATAACAATGCCCATGGCAGTAAAGAACATGAGGAATCGCTTCTTAACTCCGCCATGATCGGCAATTGCACCAAGAATCGGTGCCAGGGCGACTACCAGAATACTGGCAAATGCGTTGATATTTCCCAGCAGGAAAGTGCTTTCTGAAGCACTCATGTCTGACGCCCAGTACTGCTTGAAAAAGACAGGGAAAAAACCCGCCATGACTGTTGTTGCAAAAGCGGAATTGGCAACATCGTAGAGCGCCCAGGAGACGACTTTCCGACGTCTCCAGAAAGGGGGGGCAGAACGCGATGTTCTCAGCATTTCTGTGCCAATGGGTCAGTCCGCCATCATTGCATGGTTAAACCCGTGTTTTCACACAGCCCCTGCAACTCACGCTCAGAGCGGTCATACTCTTCCCTAAGCTCCATAATTCCGTCCTGAAGCCTGTCGATATCATCATCACGGGCCGCAAACTCCATCTTTTTGGCCAACTCCGACAGGGCCATGGCGCCAACATTGGCACTGCTGGATTTGAGGGAGTGCGCAGGAATGATCGCATGTTTGCAATCACCCTCCCTGATGCCTGCTTCAATCTGATCCAGACACACAGGAGAGTTTGTAAGAAACGCCTCAATCAGGCTGGTAAAATCATCCTCCATAATTTCATACAACTCTGTGATCACCTCTTTATCGATCACCTCCAGCGAGTTGATCTGATGTTCGACAACCTGTTCCGTTTCTGCATCAGCAAGCCCCTCCGGCACACTATCTGTATCAACCTCCAGGGGGATCTCCAGGCCAGACACTTTCACGGAGTCCTCCTCCAACAACTCCCTCATAGGCAACCAGTGGCGTAGGGTGCTTCTCAAACCGCTCGGGGTCAGGGGCTTGGCAATGTAGTCATCCATTCCCGCCTGCAGGCACTTATCCTTGTCACCCGGCATGGCATTGGCGGTCATTGCTACAATGGGCAATCTTGCAAAGCCATAGGTACTCTCTTTGATCCGCAGGGCGCGTGTAGCCTCGTAACCATCCATTCGGGGCATTTGGCAGTCCATCAGCACCAGGTCGAATTCTGTCTCTTCAATCATGTTCAGGGCCGCTTTGCCATCTTCGGCCACCTCGCACTCAAGCCCCTGGCGCTGAAGCAGTTTGCGGGCCACGCCCAGGTTGACCGGGTTGTCCTCAACGATAAGGACTTTTCCGGCAAGCGCTATCTCATCCAGGCGTGATGTCTGCTCCGGGGGAGCATCATCCAGAAGCCCATCACCCGCTTCCAGGTAATAGTCCTGCTCCATATCAAGTTCTGAAGGCTCCTCCAGGTCGAGATCCTCGCCCATCAGGAGCGCGCGCGAGGGAGCTTCCGAATCGGAGAGGCGGCACAACTGAAGGAAAAGGTCCTTCTTTTTGAATGAGAGGGGCAACAGGGTGACGGACTGGTCATTGGTCAACGATGGAGAGGGGTAACTCTCGCCATCCAGCAGAACGACATTCAAACCCTCTATTCTTGGCTGATCCTTAAGTTCACGTAAAAACCGTGGGACTTCATCATCGTAGGCGTGGGTATCGACAATCACCAGGTTGTAACGATAACCATCGGATTCCGACGCCGCATCGACAAGGAGGGGAACGGCATCTGTGAGTTCACTGATCTGGTCATAGTTTGCGCCCCAGTCGTCGAGAAGCTTTTTCATCTTGCTGGCCTGCACACCCTTTTTCGCCACAACGAGAATATGCAGACCATGCAGTGTCCAGCGAGATGACGACGCCTCACTATGGGCTTTTCTGAAAGGCAGGGTAAACCAGAATACAGACCCTTTACCCTCCTGGGAGGTGACACCTATCTTGCCACCCATGAGTTCAACCAAACGCTTGCTGATTGCAAGACCAAGCCCGGTACCTCCATGCTTGCGGGTAGTGGATGCATCTGCCTGGCTGAAAGATTGAAAAAGCCGGCTCTGAACATCCTTGCTTATACCCACCCCCGTATCTTTTACCGCAAACAGCAGTTCAGACTCTCTTCTCGTGGGCTGGTGCAGTTTCACTTTTACAGAGATGGTGCCACTTTCCGTGAACTTGATGGCATTGCTCACCATGTTTGTGAGCACCTGCCGTATACGTATCGGATCACCCAGCGCCCTGCGGGGGATTTTCTCGCCAAACGAGTAGCTAAGAGTCAGGTTTCTGCGTTCCGCACTTTTTGACATCAGTGAAATCACCGAGCCCACCAGCTCATGGAGGTCCACATCAAGATCCTCCAGCTCCAGTTTTCCCGCCTCGATTTTCGAGAAATCAAGAATATCGTTGATGATACTCATGAGATGATGGGATGAGTTAAGCGCAGTGTGTACGAACTGCTGCTGCTCCCGGTCCAGGTTGGTATCGCGCAGTATCTCCAGGAGTGGCACTATGCCGTTAAGGGGGGTTCTGATCTCGTGGCTGATGGTCGCCAGAAACTCGCTTTTCACCATATTGGCGGTCTGTGCCTCACCCTTCGCGCGATAGAGTTCCTCTTCAACGTCTTTACGCTTCTCGTGCTGCATTGTGAGCTTGCTGTGCAGGCCCTCTACCTCTTCTTTCACAAGATTGAGTTTGCCACTGACGTTGCGTTTACCCGCCCTGAGTCGCGCAATGATGCCAGATAAAACAGAGAGTGCTACAGCGGTCAGCCCCATTGCAATTGCAGCTGCAAGTATCACGGCGGTGGTGCTTGAGTGTGGCAGCGGCTGGATAGTGGAAAATGAGTATGCCAGGGGCACAAGCGATGACAGGATGAAGACGGAGATGGCCAGTTCAAGGGCTGAGAGCAGGATAAGATTGAGCAGCAGACCGGCCCCGGAGGCAAGTACCAGCAGTAACGATGTATCACCTGCATATGCAGGAAATGGATAAGCTGCAGCAGCCCCCCAGCAGAGGCCGGTTACAGCCATTGGCAACAGTGGGTAGAATTGCCACTTCCAGGCTTTGTAGATATCCGGCTGGTTGCGCAGCCAGGCAAACCAGAGAGCAGACTGCGCCAGCCCTGATATCAGCATGACAATACCCCAGAGCAGGGCAGTTTCGTTTTCTGGCGCACCTGCCAGCCACGCCACCACCAGGGATAGTAATATGGTTCCCACCCCGGACACTCCAAGTCCGCCGTAGTACAGGCGTACCCGTTCATCCATAATCAGCTTGGTTCTTAGAGCCTGCTCTTCTTGCATCCTGCCTCTGCCTGTCTGGGCATTTATTCTCTAAACGCACTCATATCAACTGATGATGAATATGACGATCTCCAATGCTGGAGAATCCGGTCGCAGCCCTTCTATCTCTGCGATCCGCCATTATCTTGAGAGCAGTTGTTAAAAATGCCCGCCTGAACCACCAGAGGCATGTAAAATAATCTGATTTTTAGCCCCCGTTCTCAGTTTGTAGTATAAACTCTAAATAATGAAAAACGAGTGTACTATCTGGTGCTAGGCTGCACTGGGGTGTGCGTACGTCTGTTCCCCAGCCTTTTTTGACAAAAACTGATAGAAAGGCCCTGGAGTTCATCTGAAAGAGTCTTAGGGAAGATAGCGATGTCGGATCAGAATAATCAAAATGCCGAAATGAAAGAGGCATTCATTGAACACCTTCCGGATCGGATTACAAATTTAGAAAAATCCTGGGAAGAGCTGTGCAGGAAAGGCTGGAACAGAAAACAGTTTCAACAGCTCTTCACCCGCATCCAGGAGTTGGCTGGATCCTGCGGAAAATTTGGCCTGATCGACCTGAATGAGAGTGTCTTTGCCCTGGAGACATACTTAAGTTCCTTCGTTGACAGTGATATCAGCCTGGATGAACAGCATAAGGCGCGGGGACGTGACCTGATCGATGCCGCCAGAGTTGCCATGGAGAGAAGTAAGTCCCTGAATCTGGGCAGACCGGGTAAGCGCAATGGCAAACTTGCCTTCTACGTACGCACCAGCGACGACCTGGCACCCGGTTTCTCTGCATCCCTGCTGGAAAAAGGCTACCAGATACTGACCTTCATCAGCCCGGACGAC
Organism: Sedimenticolaceae bacterium; assembly: GCA_965224515.1. Lineage (GTDB taxonomy): Bacteria > Pseudomonadota > Gammaproteobacteria > Chromatiales > Chromatiaceae > Sedimenticola_A. Next base: position 2,579,025 of record OZ245051.1, on the reverse strand, counting down.
CTTGAGGGGGAAATTCAGAAGCGCTTGCCGGACATCATCATTCTGGAATCAATTTTCCTTCCCCAACTTGAGAACCTGGGCAGGGAGCTGAAGTTACAGGAGGAGAGGCAGCACAAAAGAGTCCCCATTCTGTGCCTCAGCAGGACCAGGGACCTGAAACAAAGACTTCAGGCAATGAGAATAGGGGTGGACGCCTACATTCTTTCCCCCTTCGTGGTAAAGGAGCTGGTAGACAAGGTCCAGGAACTCAGCTCTCCCACCGAGGATCACTACCGCATTCTAATTGTCGAGGATGACCCGACACAGGCCCAGTTTGCCTCATCGATATTGAGCAAGGGCGGCATGAAAACGATGGCGGTCACTGAGCCTCTGAAAGTACCTGAGGCGATGGACATGTTTCGTCCCGATCTCATCCTGATGGATCTCTACATGCCTGATGCCAACGGCATCGAACTCACCACCATTATTCGCGAGCACCCGGATTTCTTTGCCACTCCCATTGTATTCCTCTCCGGTGAACAGGATCCCGACAAGAAACTCAATGCGCTGAGTTTTGGCGGCGATGACTTTCTGAGCAAGCCGATCAGGCCAAAACACCTGATCAGCACCATCACAAACCGTGTACAGCGTGCAAAAGCTCTCACGCCCAAGGCAGCAGGGAGCAAAAGGGATTCCGTTACCGGACTCTATACCAGCCGAATTTTCTTCGAAAGACTGGAGAAAATCTCCATCGATAACGCGGCCAGCACACCGAGCGGCGGTGTTTTACTGGTGGAGATCGGTTCTATTGATAAAAGAAAGGCTCTTGAAGAGGGAAAGAGGCTCGACACACTGCTGGTACAGCTCGGCCACCTTATTGCGGAGAATACAGAAAGCCAGGATATCAGCACGCGCCTGACCACGGATTCATTTGCCATCATAGCAATCAGGCCTCATCTCAAGCACCTTCAGGAACTGGCCCTTAAAATATACTCTGCCATCGAATCAACACCTTTCACCATCGACAATGAGCAGAAGAAGCTCGAAGCGGCTATTGGCATATGCCCTTTTGATCAAACACCCGGTGATGCATCTGAGGTCCTCAGCCGTGCCGATAAGGCGAGCACTTTCGCCTGGGGCAAGCCTGATCAACGAGTAGCCATCTATTCAACAGAGATCGACGAGGGTGAACAGCATGTCGTCTCCAGTGAGATAACGGACATCATTCGCAATGCTGTTGAGCACAACGGTTTCCAGGTCCTGTTTCGTCCGCTGGGAGACCGAGACGGACACCCTGTGGAGAAATACCAGATCAGCCTGAGACTTAGCCCGGGTCCCGGAAGCCAGGTAGACTCCTCGATCTGGAGGCAGGCCGCACTGGATGAAGGGCTGATGGGTGAAATCGATCGTAAACTGGTTGAAAACGCCCTCTCCACCCTTGAGCTGAAGCGCAACGAAGGCAAGCAGGTTGAACTGTTCCTAGAGCAGTCACCTCAATCACTCCAGCACATGGAAAACATAGAGTGGCTGAAAGAGCAGCTGAGAGCGAGACACCTTGTTGGAACAGGCCTGATCTTCGAATACCGCATTGCAGAACTGGGGGCCAACCTGAAAACCGCCAAGCGCTTTATTGCCCAGTTACACGCTGCAGGCATCAGTGTATGTCTCTCCAGGTTTGGCGCCAACAGCGCTGCACTCAGGGTACTGCAGTACCTGGAGGCAAATTACGTCTGCATTGCACCCCAGATTTTGACAGCTGACGCTGACGAGGCAGAGAGTATCCTGTCGCTGATCAAGCAGCACAACACCCGTATTGTGCTACCGCGTCTTAAAGATTCTGAACAAATCCCCGAGCCATGGCGAGCTGGAGCTGACCTGATTCCGATCGACTCGGAAAGCTGAATCAATAAGCGTGATCACAGACCAGGCACTGCGGGAGCAGCTAACGGGAAGTTTCGATTTTCTGTCAGCAGCTGACAGTGAATTCCACACCCGTTTCATGCAGGTGGCATCTTTTGCCCACTTGAATAAAGGCGATCACATTTGTGATGAAGGTACAGGCTGTTCTCACCTGGCCCTGGTGATCAGCGGCACCGCGCGAGTCTACAAACTGGGGGAAAACGGCAGAGAGATCACCCTCTACCGGGTCGGTCCCGGGCAGAGCTGTATTCTCACCGCCTCCTGCATTTTAAGTAACCAGCCCTTCCCGGCATTTGCAGTTAGCGAGTCAGACCTGGAGGCGGTGGTTATTCCCGCAGCAGAGGTGAACAACTGGCTCTCTGATTCAGATGCCTGGCGTCAATACGTTTTCGGCCTGGTGGCTCAGCGCCTCTCCAACATCATCAGCGTCGTTGAGGAGGTTGTGTTCCAGCGAATGGACCGGCGCATTGCAGACTACCTAATCAATCACAGCCCGAAGGATGGGAACACACTGCGCATCACCCATCAGGAGATAGCCTCTGACCTGGGAACATCACGAGAGGTGGTCAGCCGCATCCTCAAAGATCTAGAAGCCCTGGGACTGATCTTGATTACCCGGGGTGAAATCACTATCAGCAACACTCCGGGGCTCCAGCTGAAGGCATCAGAGTCTTAGCTACCGCACTCAGGCAATTACATACCAGGTACCCCTGTCCGTACCAGGTTCCACAACACCTGTGTGACTTTGTCACAGACATCAGAACTCACTGTAACTAAAGTGGTCTAGCTGGCTATCAGGTCAGTCATATTCACAATTAGCAGGAGTAACCCATGAAACAGAACGTAGGTGGTATTGATCGCGTCTTGCGCATCGTTGTTGGTCTTGGATTGGTAGGTTGGGGCATCGCCACCGGCAACATGTGGGGCGCCATCGGCATCATCCCGCTGTTCACCGCGGCCGTCGGCTGGTGCCCAGCTTACCTGCCCTTTGGGCTGAGTAGCTGCAAGACCAAGTGACACCCTGGCGGCACCGGAGTCAGCGAACCGCTAGCCGGTGCCGCCCGGCAGTTTATTCGCCTCAATTTTCTGAGCCGGCCATGCCGTCAGCACGGCCTGCACCAGGGTGGCGAGGGGGATGGCAAAGAAGACACCCCAGAAACCCCATACGCCGCCAAACACCAGGATCGCCACAATAATGGCTACCGGGTGCAGATTGACAACCTCGGAGAAAAGCAGCGGTACCAGTACGTTGCCGTCCAGCGCCTGAATAATGAAATAGGCCACTGAGAGCCAGATAAAATCCACACCCCAGCCCCATTGAAACCAGGCGATAAGCAATACAGGGAAAGTCACAACAGCGGCACCGATATAGGGAATGATCACCGAGAGTCCCACCAGCATACCCAGCAGCATTGCATACTGCAGTCCCAGTACCGTGAAGGTGACGAAGCTGGCAGACCAGATAATCACGATCTCCCAGAACTTTCCTCTCACGTAATTGCCAATCTGGCGATCCACATCCCGCCACACGGTATCGGCAAACTTCCTGTCCTTCGGTAGAAAGTCAACGAACCAATCCAGGATAAGCGACTTATCCTTGAGAAAGAAGAACACCAGCAGAGGCATAAGGATCAGGTAGACCAGAATGGTGATCAGCCCGACAACGGAAGATAGTGACATGGAGAGCACCACCTGCCCGAACTCTGCAATCTCCTGGCGGATAATTGTGATGATCTCTGTCACCTGCTCAGGCGATACCAGTTCCGGATAGCGCTCAGGCAGGTGCATCAGAAGGGACTGTCCCGCCGACATCATCGCAGGCACCTGCTGAAAAAGCTGGGTCACCTGTCTCGACAGCTGGGGCAGCAGCCCGAAAACAACCAGGGTTACAAACAGCAGGAAGGCGATAAAAACCAGCAGAACCGCTGCCAGGCGCATAACACCCCGCCGCTCGATCATGCCGACCAGTCCTTCCAGCAGGTAGGCAATCACCACGCTGGCCAGCACGGGTGCCAGCATATTGCCCATGGTAATCACCACGGCAAAGCCGATCAGCAGTGCCAGGGCGAGAAAGACAACTTCAGGGTCGGAGAGGTAACGTTTGAACCAGTCAGCCAGCAGACGCATCAGATATCACCCGGCCTATTTACTGCTTTCATTCAGCTGTTGGTACTTGTCTTTAAACAGCACTTCAAGCTCATCAATGACATCCGGGGCAGCCCTGCCCTGCATCACATGAGCAGTCATTAAATCGGATGTTTCGTGAAAAAGCTCCGACTTGTCCAGCATGTGGTAGGTCTTGGAGAGGCGTTTGATCGCGGCGACGACACTCTCTTCCTCAGGCCGCGGGATACTCTCCGGTTCAGTAATCACCAGCGGCTCTTGAGCAGCATCTTCCCGTTGGCTGAGAAACTCGGCAAATGTGAGAAGGCTTGCGCGATCCTGCTCTCCCAGGCTTGAGTAAAACCTGAGCAGCTCACGTTGGTCCGCGGGCAGATTTTGTTTTGGCGCCAGCACGACCTATTCCCGGCAGTCGTTCTCGTGCTCTTTACAGTAATCGCGCGCAAACTCCAGCAACTCCTCCATGACACGGGCACGGAACTTCTGCTTCTGGTGAACGAACGAAAACGGGCGCTCGAGGCCGGGATTCAGGTTTATGGGTATAAGGGTTTCCAGCTTGATCTCTTTCTGGATGGTGGCACGGGAGACCACGGAGATTCCCATACCGGCTTCTACCGCGCCTTTTACCGCCTCGGGGCTACCGAGTTCCATCGCCACCCGCAAGCCATCGCCCCCCTTGTTGACGCCCACGAGGTACTCATTGATCACCTCGCGGGTGCCCGATCCCTCTTCACGGCAGATGAAAGGGTATTTCACCAGGTCCTCGTAGGAGAGCTGGTCCTTCTCTGCCTCAGGGTGGCCCGGAGGAACGATTGCAACAAGCTGGTCAGGACGGCAGATCTCTACCACCAGGTTCTTATTGGCAACCGGTGCTTCCACAACGCCAAGGTCAATGGTGTTGTTTTCAACCATCGACACAATGCCATCGGTATTTGAGACCTTGAGATGAATATTCACCTCGGGGTACTTGAGTTTGAAGTCACCCAGCAGGGCCGGCAGCATATACTCAGCAATTGTGGTACTTGCCCCGATAGTGAGCGAGCCACTGATCTCCCCTGTCATCTCCCGAACAGAGTTTTCCATTTCGGCATAGAGCTCGAAAATCTTGTCGGCATACTCGTATACCCTGGCACCGGCCTCGGTGAGACTGATCCGGTTATGGGTACGGTCGAAAAGTCGTGTATTGAAATACTCTTCCAGCTGGCGTACCTGAAAAGTCACGGCCGGCTGGGTCATGTGAAGGGTTTCTGCCGCTTTTGTGAAGCTCAACAAACGGGCAACGGTGTGGAACACCTGGAGTCTGCGATCTGCCATATAAAATCCCTGCTTTTCAGGTCGGCAATAAAATTATCTTATACCACATTTTCGCTAATAAACGCCATAGCTGTTAAGGACTTCGCAGAAGATTCTCATGTCATTCGACAACGATTCCGGGGATGTTACTGAGCCACCTCTCCACCTGCCGCCATGACCAGTGCAGCCTCAATGGCCTGGGGCGTCTCCCTGAGCTGCATAAAGCCGTGTTTACCCACCATCTTCATCTCCGGGAAATCAACGGCGATTCTGAACCGTGGGTGCAGCGCCAAAACACGCCCACCATATACCAGCATTTCATAAGGGAGGCGCGCGGTACGGCGCAGCTCACCCACATCCAGTGTTTCCATGACCTTCTCATCGCTGCTGAAACCTTCTGTGAGGGCCACACCAAAAAGTGACATACGGTACTCAGGCATGTCGATACGGTAAACCTTGGAAACACCTCCCATCTGTTCAGCCAATCCCTGCTCTACCGCTTTGAGCGAATTGCCATAACCACTATGTTTTGCCAGTTCCAGGAAATCATCGAAATACTCCATACCGTAGGAGTAGTGGTACTTTCTCAACTGCCCGGGACTCAAACCAGTTGCCCCGAAGGTCTCCTGCTGCCCAAGCACAGAGACCAGTTTCTCCCTGAAAGCGGAGAGACTGACATTCAGTCTGTATGCATGTTCGTAATACTGAGGGTCGGCATAGGCAACCTGAATAATGTCACCCACACGGGTAACAGAAACCCTGACGCTCTGCACAAATGCAGACCCGATATCTGCCGGGTTGAGCTGCTTTTTCAACAGTTCATCTGTGACCACAATGACATGGGCGTCGGCATAGGGAGCATACTCACCCACCAGTTCAAAACCGGCCCCTTCCAGGGCCTCCTTCACCTCGATAATGGTCTTGGCGTAATCACCTTTCACATGGGATGAGAGTACAAAGGGCTTGAGCAGCACGTCAGAGCATGCCGTTCCTGCCAGAAAAAGCAGGAAAAAGAGAGGTATAAGTGATCGTAATCCGACACGGGAACTATTTATCTGCAGCACCGCAAGACCCCCCCAAAGTTGCACAATTTGCGTTACAAAAATCCGTCTAAATGCTGGAAATCCATTATAAAATAACTTAGTCTGAATTGGATTACTTAAATAAACACAATTATTGTCACGGAATGATTAAAAAAATAATTCCCGGAGATCCTGAAATGATACGCACCCGCTCCTTTGCACTGAATACAGTGGCCGCTGCCTGCGGCCTTGCCCTGATGACAGCCGGACAGGCCCAGGCCGGTGGATACAAGATACCGGAACAGTCAATCAATTCGACCGCACTTTCAGCAGCCTACGTAGCGAATGCACATGGCGCTGACGCAACGTATTTCAATCCTGCAGCCATGGTTTTCAATGAAGGTGGGCGTGCACTGGAAGTAGACCTGTCCCTGATCCACCTATCCAGAATCAGCGCTACTACCGCAATCCAGGACAGATCGCAGATTGAGAACTTTCTGGTGCCAACATTTCACTACGTAAGTGATGATATGGATGGCCTCAGATACGGTTTCTCCGCAATTTCTCCGGCTGGTCTTTCCAAGAGATGGCATGGTTTGGGGGCCGCCTTTGCAGATGAGTTCACCCTTAAAACCTTGGAATTAAACCCAACTATTGGTTACAAAATCAATGATAGTTTTTCATTGGGCGGTGGTGTACGCGCCGTGTTCAGTAAAGGCAAAGTGACCAGTTCTGACAGTGCAATAGGAGCGGTTCCGGTGGGTCGGCATTTGACAGGTGACTCCTGGGATTTCGGCTACAACCTTGCCCTCCACTTCAAACCTAGTGATAACTTGGATCTTAGTGCTACATACCGTTCAAAAATTGATCTCACGGTAGAAGGAAATGCACAACTGAGCTACCTGGGCACTACCCATTACGATGGGGGAGCTTCCGTAACTGTCCCTATACCTGCCGCACTCAATCTTGCAGCTGCCTATACCTTTGACCGTACAACTCTTGAACTTGTGTTGGAACGGACATATTGGTCCTCCTATAAAAACCTTGATTTTGATTACAGCTCTCCACCACTAAGCGGTGTTGGTGCGATAAACACTGCTCTTGTTGGTGCATTTGATGTACCAAAAACAAAGAACTGGAGCGACAGTAACACCATACGAATCGGCCTGACTCATGAACTGGATAATCAGTGGACAGTAATGGCTGGCTTTGCCTATGACGAAACACCGGTTCCAAAACAATACGCCGGCTACGAATTGCCTGACTCTGATGCCAAGATCGTTTCTCTTGGAGCACGTTACAAATACTCTGACGATCTGACTATTGGCGCCGCCTTCCTCTATGACAAGAAAGATAAGCTGACCATTCCGGCTGGACTTAACACCACCAACGGTAACACGCTGCTAGGAGGTGCTGAATTTAAGGATGCATCAGCCTACTTCATTACGGTAGGTATGGAATACGCTTTTTAATAAAGTACAGCAAAATATCAATAACAAGCCTGAGCAACTGCTCCGGCTTGTTATCAAAACTGACCAATAAAAAACGCCGCACCCGTTTCCGGGTGCGGCGTTTTAACTTTCAGCGTCTGACGTACAGATCAGATGTACATGCAGATATCGCTTTCTCCGGCGAACTCGAAGAAACGGGCTGCGCCCGCGTATTCAACGCCGTCGATGAAGTCAGCAGTGTCCATATCGAACAGGTCAACGGTCATCTGGCAGGCGATGAGGCGAACCTCAGCTTCCTGACAGAGCTCACGCAGCTCATCGATACTGGCAACACCTTTGTCTGCCATCTTCTTTTTCATCATGATGGTCATCATGGACTGCATGCCGGGAAGCGCGGTACCCAGAACCGGGAACCACTTATCCATGCCCAGGGGCATTGGCATACCTGGGTTACCCAGAGGGGTAACTTCCAGTGCCAGCTTCTTGCGCAGAAGCTGAAGACCATAGAAAGTGAAGAAAATCTCCACTTCGTAACCAAGTGCTGCAGCCGTGGAGCCCAGGATGAAAGGGGGATATGCCCAGTCCAGGGAACCTTTGGTCGCAATAATCGCTAACTTTTTCTCGTCCATCTTAATCTCCTCCTAAATGGCGGGTGGATTCCAAATCAGGATGCTTAAGATTTCTTGATCAGGAAGTGGAACTTGCCACCTTCTTCTTTAGACTCCATCAGCTCGTTGCCGGTTTGTTTGGCAAAAGCTTCAAAGTCTTTTACGGAACCTGGATCGGTAGCGATGATGTGCAGGACTTTGCCAGCCTCCATACCGTTCAGGGTTTTCTTCGCGCGAAGGATGGGCAGGGGGCAGTTCAGTCCGCTTGCATCCAGTTCTTGATCAAAATCAGCCATTGGCAACCTCCAGGATCAATTGTTCTGTGTTGTGTGCTTAAAAATCAGCCGTTACTTATATTAGAAATAGCGGAGAAAGGCAAGGGACTATCCATTGATGGATATATTAGTTTTCGACCATCACCCGCTAATCTGAGTTTCATCGAATCAGGCGTATGCCACGACCTCCTGGCCATTTCTCGCCCAGTCGATGATACCACCGCGCAGGTTTATCACATTGTTAAATCCCTGTTGCATCAGATACATACAGGCGTGATAGGAGCGTGCCCCACTACGGCAGTAGAGTACTATTTCCCTGTCTTTGGGAAATTCATTCATTTTCGTAGGTATTAGATGCATGGGAATGTGTTCTGAGTCGGGAAGCATGCCATGTGCAACCTCTGCTTCAGAACGAATATCCAGCAATACCGGCTTCTCCTCGCCGGAGAGCCGGGTGCCCAGCTCTGCAGAATCAATCTCATTTACCACTGTATAACCACCTTAGGGTATTAAATAACCGAGCTTTTTAGTATATTACTAAATTACTTATATATTCAAGTGGAGCTCGCCCGTTTGTTGGCCAGTTGGGCCCATGCTAGAGTTCCGCGGATTATGCTGTTCAATCACGACCGCCCAGGCGGCAGGCTAAGAAAATAGGCACACGATGGACTTCCTACCGATCTTTATCGATATCAAAGAAAAGACCAGCCTCATCATCGGCGGCGGCGAAGTGGCCGCCAGAAAAGCAGCACTGCTGCACAAGGCCGGGGGCCGGATCAGGGTGGTATCACCTAAGCTCTGCGATACCCTCGCCTCCATGCTTGAAAAAGGGTCTGTAGAACATATAGAGCGCCACTATGAAGATGGTGATCTGAATGACTGCATACTGGTCATCGCAGCCACTGACGATCCGAAAGTGAACCGCCGGGTATCGGAGCAGGCCAGGGAGATTAATCTGCCGGTCAATGTTGTCGACCAGCCTGAACTGTGCAGTTTCATCGTACCCTCGATTATCGACCGCTCCCCGGTGGTTGCCGCGGTATCAACCGGCGGTGCATCCCCGGTGCTTGCGCGTCTGATCCGTTCCCGTCTTGAGTCACTGATTCCCGCCGGCTACGGTCGCCTGGCAGAACTTGCCCAGCGATTTCGCGACAAGGTGAAAGCCCGTTTCGACAATCCCAACGACCGACGCATGTTCTGGGAGAAAGTACTGCGCGGCGGCGTTGCCGAACGTGTGTTCTCAGGCCACATGGAAGAGGCGGACGCCGTCATGGAGCGGGCTCTTGAAGAGAGCAGCCCAACCACCCCCATGGGCGAGGTCTACCTGGTGGGCAGCGGGCCCGGCGATCCGGACCTGGTCAGTTTCCGCGCCCTGCGACTGATGCAGCAGGCCGACGTGGTGGTCTACGACCGCCTGGTTGCCAAGCCCATCCTCGACATGACACGCAACGATGCCGAGCGCATCTACGTCGGTAAAGAACGCGACAAGCACGCCATGCGCCAGGAGGAGATCAACCAGCTCCTGGCGGATCTGGCCAAGCAGGGCAAGCGCGTTGTGCGCCTCAAGGGCGGGGACCCCTTCATTTTCGGCCGAGGCGGTGAAGAGATCGATACCCTCTCATCCCAGGGGGTACCTTTCCAGGTGGTGCCTGCAGTCACCGCAGCTTCCGGCTGTGCCGCCTACTCCGGTATTCCGTTGACCCACCGCGACTACGCCCAGTCGGTCACCTTTGTCACCGGACACCTGAAAGACAACACCATGAACCTGAACTGGGACCAGTTGGCCCAGCCCAGCCAGACCGTGGTCTTCTACATGGGCCTGCTGGGTCTGCCTGTCATCAGCAAAGAGCTGATCGCTCACGGCGTATCTCCGGATATGCCCATCGCACTGGTACAGCAGGGCACCACCGAGAAACAGAAAGTGTTCACCGCGACTCTCTCCACCATCCAGGAGGTTGTTGAGCGTGAAAAGCCCCAGCCCCCTACCCTGATCATCGTGGGCGAGGTTGTTGAGCTGCAGGAGAAGCTGAGCTGGTACAAGGCGCCTGCCGAGCCCAGGCTGGGAGCGACCACCCAGATTGTGGATGCCTATGAGTAATGTCACGTCATGGCGGGTTGACAATACACCTGCTATTCCTGAGGATTGGCCCGGTCAAACAATAATCCTGTCGAGCTGAAAATATGAACAGTGCAGTATCCAGCATGCCCCGCATGCCCAGTTTCCCGAAACCGCTGGCCCTGCCCCTGGGCCTGATCCCCACGGCGGCCAACAGTGCCATCCTGGCGAACATACTCAACCGGCTGTTCGCACCGGAACTGGCCGATGGTGAGCTCGATTTTCTGGAAGATAAGATCATGTTGATCGAGGTCAGGGATGCGCGTCTCACATATCGACTGACCCTGAGCGATGGCCGGATCAAGGCCGCCCCGGGCAAGCTGCCACATGATCTGAGCATTGACGGTACGATCTACGACTTTCTGCTGCTGGCCACCCGCAGGGAAGACCCGGACACCCTCTTCTTCAACCGCAGGCTACGCCTGGGTGGCGATACAGAGCTGGGTCTCTACGTGAAGAACTTCCTCGATGCCCTGGAGCTGGACGACCGCCTGGGACCTTTCTTGAAGCTGCTCAACGGGGCTACCACGGTCATCGGCAAGTTGCCCTGATCAAATCGCCCTGGGGACAGGGCTACGACTAACTCCTGAATATTGCGCCTGTAGGAGCCCGGTCCTCCGGGCGATTCAAATGGCAGCCTGCTTATCGCCCTGGGGACAGGGCTCCTACAGATCTCACATACGTAGGGTGGGTTAGCGAATGCGTAACCCACCATCCCGGCTACAGATGGCTGATTACACCATTGCCTGGGCGGCCGCCTGGGCCTTCTGCTCCATGCCTGCCTCGCCGTGCCAGTAACCGTCACATGAGCCCACGGGCATCAACCGTTCGAGCTTTTCAGCACCTTCAGCCAGGGCCATCTCCCCCTTCAGGCAGCGATCAAATACCTCGATCACCTTTTCGCTCTGGTTGAACTGCGGGCTGATACGCACCACATCCACACCCAGCTCTTGCATCTGCTCAAGTTCCGGCAGCAGATTGTAGGTGTGAGCGGACTGGGTCTGAATGCCATTGAGCGCAAGGAACCGTGTGTCATCCTGAGCCGACAGGGTCAGTCCATCGGGATAATCCAGGCAGCGGTACTGGCAGTCGTCCTTGGGCAGGTTATGGGCCCGGGCAGTAAAACAGCGCGCAGAGTAAGCCAGGGGCAACCGGCCATAGGCGAACACCTCGGTCTCCACACCCTGAGGACGCGCCTTCTGCATCTCTGCCAGGGTCTCATGACCCAGCTCCACGGGAAGCACCCAGCGCTTCAGCCCCTGATCTGCCAACAGCTTCAGGGTCCTGTGGTTGTATACATTGACACTGTGACCAACCACGAAAGGCTTACCCTGCATCAACTGCACGGCCCCCATGTCGTTGGCCTCCACCAGGTACTTTTCGTTATCACAGATGCGGCGCAGACGCTTCAGCTCAGACTCCGCCTCCAGCAGGGCCAGGGTGGAGAAGACCACCTCCTTGCCCGCAGCCGACAGTTTATCGGCCAACTCGAACCAGTCATCCAGTTTCAGCAGTGTCCGCTTTGAACAGACACTCTCGCCCAGGTAGACGATATCCACAGGGGACTCGGCTACCTTGTCATAAAAAGCCAGTACATCCTCTCTCGACCAGTAATAGAGGATGGGGCCCAGGGAAAGCTTGGGTTTAACGGTCATGGTTACTACCTGATTATCTATTACTGCCAGGGGCGGGAGTAGGCACCCAGGGTGGTCTGTGCACCCTCGGATACCTTGCCCAGTTCAGCGATCCAGTCAGCCTGGGGTTTGTAGTGCAGGGGATCGCGCTTGCAGGCGTCGATGGCAGCCCGCCAGATGCGCGCCACCTGGGCGACGTAGACCGGGCTGCGCTGGCGCCCCTCTATCTTGATCGCGGAGATACCGGCCTCCATCAGTTGGGGCAGCATCTCCAGTGTATTGAGGCTGGTTGGCTCCTCGATGGCGTGATAGGTGTTGCCACCGACGCAGAAACTGCCCTTGCAGAGCGTCGGGTAGCCTGCGTTTTCCCCCTTGCCTGTGCGCTCAATGAGTACACCACCCAGGCGGGTCTCAAGCCCCTGGGGCGTCTCCTTCCACTCCACGTGGCTTGCCGGAGAGCAGGCGCCATAGGTGTTGGGGGAGCGGCCCGTTGCATAGGACGACAGGATGCAGCGCCCCTCCACCATCACGCAGAGGCTGCCGAAACCGAAAACCTCCACCTCCACCGGGCTGCTCTCCACCACGTGTTTAACCTGGCTTAGTGAGAGCACCCTGGGCAGCACGGCACGTTTGATGCCGAAGTGATCCCTGTAGAACTGCAGTGCTTCGTAGTTGGTTGCGGAGCCCTGCACAGAGAGGTGCAGGTTCAGATCCGGGTGCCTCTCGGCTGCATAGTCGAGCACCCCGATATCCGCCGCGATCAGGGCATCAACCCCAAGGTCCGCCGCCTGGTCCACCGCCTGCTGCCAGCGCGACCAGTTGCCCGGCTGTGGGTAGGTATTGAGGGCCAGAAAGAGCCTGACGCCTCGTTGGCGCGCATACTTGATTCCCTCGCCCATCTTGGCCGGGCCAAAGTTCAGGCCGGCAAAGTGACGGGCATTGGTATCATCACGAAAGCCGAAATATACCGCATCGGCACCGTTATCCACCGCCGCCTTAAGAGATGGCAGGTTGCCTGCCGGACATACAAGTTCCATACAACTCTCAATTCAATTTGTAGCCAGCTACTACCTGGCATGTACCAATATCACCTGTAGGAGCGGCTTTAGCCGCGATCGGAATTGATCGAGGCTGATCGCGAACAAGTTCGCTCCTACGTTATTTACTAGCAGACACCTAACAAGTTGTTAATCTGTCTGTTCACGACATTCAAGGATTGACCAGGGCCAGTCCCGAACCGCTCTCATCCTGCTTGGCCTCCACAGCCAGGGCACTGCCCTGTCGGCTGCCCCGGCGGCGCAGTTCATCCTCGATGCCGTTCAGCACAGCCCACTTCTTTCCGCACCATTGCGGGGTAAGAAGAATATCCGCCGACGCCGTGGCCGTGGCCCGGTGAAAGACGATTTCAGGCGGTGTTCTTTCAACCATATCCGCCGCGATGGCAAGGTACTCTTCCCGGGACATGGGGCTGTATTCACCCCTGCGCCACTCATTGGCCAGCATGGTGCCCTTGACCACGTGCAGGGGGTGCAGCTTTATACCCTCCACTCCAAGCTCCAGCACCCTCTCAAGGCTCTGCAGTGAGCGTTCGTGATCCTCTCCGGGCAAGCCGATGATAAGGTGAGTACATACAGACAGCCCTCGCAGATGGGCTGCCCTGAGCGCCTTGCGGTATTCGCTGAAGTCGTGCCCCCGGTTGATCCGCTCCAGGGTGTCGTCGAAGGCAGACTGCAGACCCAGCTCCAGCCATACCTCGTATCCCTCGGCCTGGTAGCCTGCCAGCAGATCCAACACCTCGTCAGGGACACAATCGGGCCGCGTGCCTACGGACAGGCCGACCACGTCCGGCTCATCAAGAGCCTGGCGATAGAGCCCGCTGAGATGCGCTATATCGGCATAGGTATTGGTGTAGGCCTGAAAATAGGCGATGTAGCGTTGAGCACCGGTACGCTTGCGGATGACACGGCGACCCGCCTCGATCTGTTCAGACACTTCCGGGGGTTTTCTGGCATTGGGGTTGAACGAGACATTGTTACAGAAGGTACAACCACCCCGGCCCTTGCTGCCGTCCCGGTTGGGACAGGTGAACCCGGCATTGATGGCGAGCTTGTGCACACGCTCGCCATAGCGCTGCAACAGATCCTGCCCAAAAGTGTTCATATAATCGGATAATGCCACGTACTAATTCTGCCCTCGGGCAAAACCTCAATATTGTCAGGGATGGGATAATAACCGATGCACCCTCCCATATTCATCTCTCTGGCGTAAATGACAGACGTCAAGACCGATATCTGGAGAGGTTCTAAAAAATATCGATCTCTGCCGATAGCGATTGGTAAGTGAAAACGGTATCCTTCGCCCACTTTTTTCAGAACACCACTGACTGGGCAAATGATCCACTACTGGGCCAAAAATCTTCACATCGCAACTGTCGCATTCAATATCGGCTTCTTCCTGCTGCGATACTACTGGATGATCAACAATTCCAGGCTGACCAGGAAACGTTGGGTACGCAGCCTGTCAGTGTTCAACGACACCCTGCTGCTCATCGCCGGCATTGCCCTGGCCATCCTTATCAGCAAGTACCCTTTTCAGGCCCACTGGCTGACAGCAAAACTTGCCGGCCTCCTGGTCTACATAGCCCTGGGCAGTATCGCACTCACCTACGGGCGCAATAAAACCCTGCGTGTCATCACCGGTTTTCTCGCCATGCTGAGCGTCGCCTACATCGTCATGGTTGCCCGCTACCGGACTGCCGACATCCTCGGCATGCTGGGTATTCTTTAGCCCCGGATCCGCACCGTTTTTCCTATCATAAGTGACGTTAACGTCAACTTATGATCTGGCTCATCTGCAGAAATTCCAGTATTCGCTAAACTACTCATTAGAAGAGAAAACAACGGCCATTTTTGACCACGGGGAGCCCGCATGGACAAAACGCTGCAGCGACTGCTTGATGCCGAGGTAACAGCCGAGCGAATTGCCAAAGATGCAGAAGCGGAACAGGAGAGCATCATCCAGAGCGCACTGCTTGAAGCCCGCGCCGAGGATGCACGATTCGAAAGCCGCATCCCGGAGATCCACGCCTCGTTTATCGACAAGGCCGAGGAGCGCGCCGACCAGATCATCAACGAGATGAAGCGCCGCTACGATGAACGCCACACCCAGCTGAGGAACCTTGCAGAGAAGCATGAACAGGAGGCGCTGGATGCCGCGTTTGAGCTACTGATGGACCCGAGCCAGGGTTCCTAGGGCGATACAGCAACGACGATGACCGCCCCAGCATCCCACACCTACCTAAACACCCGGGCCGCCATCCTTGCCGACCGGCTGTTGAGTGAGCAGGATTTCAGCGAGCTCACCGAGCTCACCCTGGAACAGTTGGGGCGGGATTTCGGGGTAACCGATCTACTGGAAGAGAAAACCAGCAGTGCCACCATCAACCGCGCCACCGAGCGCGCCCTGATCAGCACACTGATGCACGAACTGTCGGTTCTGCTGCGTCCCCTGAAAGGCCCGGCCAGGTACGTACTGATTCACTGGATCCGTAAATTTGAACTCTACAACCTCAAGGCGTTGATCCGCGGCAAGCTCAACCACCTGACCTACGAAGAGCTTCGGGAAAACCTCTACGACCTTCCCGCCCTGATCAGCCTTCCCCACCAGGAGCTGCTGCGCACCGAGAACATAGCCGAACTGTTGCGCCAGCTTGAACAGAGCCACTATTCGGACATCGCCCGCCAGGCGCGACGGGTATACGAAGAGAAGAACGAGCCCTTCTCCCTGGACGCCACCATAGATCAACGCTACTACGCCGGCCTGCTCAAGCGTGCCCGTTCGACCGAGGTAGAGGACAACAAGCCTTTGAGCGAGCTGATAGGCACCCTGATCGACCAGCAAAACCTGCTCTGGCTGCTGCGTTACCGGTTCGGTTACGGGTTGGCGCCCTCCGGCACCTATTACC
Source organism: Sedimenticolaceae bacterium (assembly GCA_965224515.1). GTDB lineage: Bacteria > Pseudomonadota > Gammaproteobacteria > Chromatiales > Chromatiaceae > Sedimenticola_A. The sequence continues at coordinate 2,562,642 of OZ245051.1, read as the reverse complement.
TGCTGGTACCATTCGGCAAGCTGCTGAGCCGGGATTTGCTGAAAAAACTGGTCAACATGAACAGCTTCAGCGAAGTCATCGAATCCCTACCGGACTCCATACGAGAAGAGATCGGCGAGACAGAGCACATCATGGATGTGGAGCTGGCGATGTCTCAGATCACAGCAAAGAAAGCTTTCCGGATGCTGAAGCTGAGCGATTCCGGCGTGACCCGCGCCCTCGCCTTCCTGGTGCTGCGTGAAATCGATCTCAAGCGGATCTATGCCATCTTCCAGGGCAAGGTGCTCAACCTGGATCAAAACCTGATCAGGCAGGCTGCAGGGCTCAGCGAACTGACTGAAGGGGGACAGGCATGATCAAACCCCTGCCGATGAAACACGTGCTGCTCCAGGTGATGACCGATGACCTGCCCAGGGTCTCTCTTGCACTTGCGGATCTGGCCCTGTTCAGCCCCGACCACCGCCCCTTCGAGGAGGAGAACTTCCCCATCATTCCAGGTAAGCATTACCGCGAGCTGTATCACCAGGCCAGCTCCCGCCTGGAGAAGATCCGAAAAAACATCCCGCTTACTGGACAGCCCGAACTGGAAGAGATTCACGTGGTCAACGAGCAGGAGCTGGAGCGCTACAACAACTGGCTGGGCACAGTCTGGGAACGCTGCTCCGAATTTGAAGAGACCTTCAGAGAGCTCACCTCCGAGGAGCGCATGATTGACCAGCTCGACCAGGCCCTGGACAACTTCACCGCCCTCAATATCGACCTGAGCCTGATCCATGGCGATAAGCACTTCCTCGATATCCACCTCGGCATGGTTCCCCGGGAGAATATCCCCCAGCTGACAGATGCCGTCTCTCTCGCCGGCTACATGCTGTTTGTCTACATGAAGCATGGCGACAACCGGCATGTCATCATCCTGGGGCCCAAGGGAACACAGGAGAAAGAGATCGTTTCAGTTCTGGATACTGCCGGCTTCCGGCCGCTGCCTGTCCCGGCAGAACTGCAGGACGAGCCGGAAAAGGTCCGCCAGGACCTGCATGAGCGCAAGCAGAACCTACTCAAAGAGCGCGCCCATCAGCAGGCCGAGATGGCCGCCTGCGGAGATGAACTGCGGGTTGAACTGGAAACCGCCCAGCGCATACTCATCATGGCAGAACCCTTCGTCACCCTGGAGACTGCTGCCCGCTCCTCCGGCCGCCTCACGGTGATCTCCGGCTGGATACCCGCACGCGCCATCAAGCGTACCCGCAAGGCCCTGACAAAAGAGCTCGCCAATCCATTCTGTCTTGAAGAGCGCGACCCACTGAAAGAGGAGCGCCACCTGGTCCCCAGCTACCTGCCTACAGGCAGAATGACCTCTCCCTTCCACACCCTGGTCAAACAGTACGGCATACCCCGCTATGGCGAAGTCGATCCCACGATTCTCTTCTCCATCACCTTCGTTGCCATGTTCGGCATGATGTTCGGTGACATAGGCCACGGTGTAACGATCATGCTGGTCGCTTTCCTGGCACGGAAAAAACTCAAAAGCTTTACCCTGCTCGGTATCAGTGCCGGTGCATCCGCATCGCTGTTCGGCGTGCTCTACGGCAGTATCTTCGGCTATGAAGAACTGTTTCACGCAGTCTGGATTCCACCCCTTTCAGATCCCCTCTACATGCTCACCGCGGCACTGCTGTGGGGCATCGGCTTTCTCACCATGATCACCCTGATCTCCATTCACAACCGGTTGATCGAGGGAGACATAAGCCGTGCGATATTCGACACCAACGGACTGGTCAGCATTCTGCTCTACCTCTCCGTGCTGGGTGGCGTCTACAGCCTCTACTCTACGGGGCGTTTCGGTATCCCGGCAGCCATACTCAGCGTGGTATCACTGCTGGCGCTTCTTGCTTACAAGCTGATCGAAACCCATGCCCCTCCCGGCGAACGCATGCTGGTTGCCTTTATCGAGACCTTCGAAACCCTCACCGGTTACATCTCCAACACGCTCTCTTTCCTGCGCGTCGCGGCATTCAGCCTCAACCACGTGGCGCTCGCCATCGCTGTCTTCACGCTGGCCGACATGATGGACACCACCGGCCACTGGCTGACGGTGATCGGCGGCAACATTTTCATCCTGGTACTCGAAGGTGCCATCGTCACCATCCAGGTGCTGCGTCTGGAGTACTACGAGGGATTCTCCCGCTTCTTCTCGGGCGACGGCCTCGAGTTCAAGCCCCTGAAGCTCAACAACAGGAGCACGGCATGAAGCGCAGAACTGATAAAGATATTTTCACCGTTCCATCCACACCCATCCGTTCGTTAACGATAACAAGGAGCAAACCATGTATTGGCTGATCGGTTTGATGACCATGGGCATCTTTGGCCTGATACTTACCGGCATCTATATGGAGATGCAACCTGACAAGGGGTGCAATACCAAGCGTTGGTACAAGCCCGCCATCGCCACCAACCTGACTGTGTTCCTCGGCGCCCAGGTGGCACTGGTGTTCATGGGTGCGCAGGAGGTAATGGCCGCACCCGCCATAGCTGAAGCGGGCGGCGAAATCACCGTAGGCATGGGGTTGGGTATTATCGGCGTCGGCATCCCGACAGCACTGAGCACCGTGGCAGCCGGCATTGCAGTGGGGCCTATTGGCGCCGCATCCCTGGCTGTTCTCACAGAGAAACCGGAGATCTTCGGCCGCACCCTGATCTACCTTGGACTGGCAGAGGGTATCGCCATCTACGGCCTGGTGATGAGTATTCTGCTACTGGATAAAATTTAAGCGAACGACACAATGCAGACAGCAGACGACACCCCCACCACCCGCATGCTGTTCATGGGTGATGCAACACTGACCGACGGTTTCCAGCTGATCGGCTTCGAGACCTACCCCGACCCACCGGTGGAAGAGCTTGACGCCATTCTGCGTAAACTGATCGAGCAGAAGCAGAACGCCTTCATCATCCTTGATCACCGGCTCTCGGAGTGCGACAGCAAAATGCTGGCGAGGGTGCGTGCAGAGGGGGGGCGAATCGTCGTTACGGAAGTGCCTCCACTGAATACCCCGGAGCAGTTCCACTGCAAGATAGACAACCAAGTTCGAATGCTGATGGGTGATACAGACATGAGGGATTGCAGCGATGGCTGACCAGGTACAAGAACTCGAATCGGCGATACTTCAGCAGGCCAAAAGACTTGCAGCCGAGTACCAGGAGCGGGCCAAGCGCAGCCGCGACAACATCCTGCGCGAAGCCCACGACCGGCTGCATCTTCGCGAAGAGCGCGAAGTGCTAGTGGCAAAGGCCAAGTCCGAGCGCATCTATCGACGCAAGGTACAGGCCAGCGAACTGAAGTTCCAGAACGAGCTGGACCACCTGAGGTGGGACCTGGTAGAGGGCATACTCGAACAGCTTGCCGACAACATGAATGAGATGAGAAAGAACCAGGAAGAGTACCGGCAACTGCTCTCCGAGTTGCTCGCCAATGCAGCACAGAACCTTGATACCCCTGTGCTGGTGGCCGATGTAAATGCCGACGATCTGAAGCAGCTCACCCCGGTCTGGGATGAATTTGTCAAAAACGCGGTGCCGGACAGAGAGATCAGCCTCAATCCTGTGCCCATAGAGACCCTCGGCGGCATCCTGCTACGCAGTGAAGACAACAGGGTGCGGATCAACAACACCTTCGAAGGGCGGCTTGAACGACTGGCCAGCCAGCTGCACCAGATCATTATCCAGCGCCTGCTGCCGGACCGGCGCGCCCACGAACGGGTGTCCAAAACCATATGAACAGGCACTCAAAAGCAACGAATAAGAGCAATTGGATAAAGCCATGAACGAACAGGACAAGCGGGGCATTATCCGGGAGATCAACGGCCCGATCGTAACCATCACCCTGCCGGGTGTGCGCAACGGCGAACAGGTCAAGATCGGCGACCTGGGTCTGTTTGGCGAGGTGATCACCCTGCGCGGTGACAACGCCGTGGTCCAGGCTTATGAATCCACCGAGGGCGTTCGTCCCGGCGAGCCCGCCGAAGCACTTGGCTGGCCTCTCTCGGTGGAACTGGGACCCGGCCTGCTCGGCAGCATCTTCGATGGTGTGCAGCGCCCCCTTGAAGAGATATTCGATGGCCACGGCGATCATATCCCCCGGGGACTCAGCCTTCCGTCCCTCGACCGCGAGAAAGCCTGGCACTTCGTCCCCGAGGAAGAGCTGGAACGGGGCACCCACCTGGTTGCTGGTCAGCGCCTCGGCACGGTGCAGGAGACCGAGACCATCGAGCACCGCATCATGGTGCCCCCCGACCTGGCCGGCGAACTGATCGAACTTGCCCCCGAGGGTGACTACAAACTGGACGATCCAATAGGTCGCGTACACACACCTGACGGTCGCACCCACAAGATAAAACTCTACCACCGCTGGCCGGTACGCATCCCACGCCCCTATACCAAACGCGACCACGGCATTGCGCCCCTGATTACGGGCCAGCGCATACTCGACACCTTCTTCCCCCTGCTCAAGGGGGGCAAGGGTGCCGTACCCGGCCCCTTCGGTGCCGGGAAAACCGTGGTTCAGCAGCAGATAGCCCGTTGGTCGAATGCCGACATCGTGATCTACGTCGGCTGCGGTGAACGCGGCAACGAACTGGTGGACATCCTTGAGACCTTCCCCACCCTGCAGGACCCCTACTCCGGGCGCAAGCTGATGGAGCGCACCCTGTTGGTGGCCAACACATCCAACATGCCGGTGGTGGCCCGCGAGGCCTCCGTCTACGTCGGCATGACCATGGCCGAGTACTACCGCGACCAGGGCTACGACGTGGTGATGCTTGCAGACTCCACCAGCCGCTGGGCCGAAGCCCTGCGCGAAGTATCCGGCCGCCTCGGACAGATGCCCGTTGAAGAGGGCTACCCCGCCTACCTCGCCTCCCGCCTGGCTGCGGTCTACGAACGTGCGGGACGGGTCGAGACCGGTGGCTGCGGCAAAGGCTCGGTCACCCTGATCGGTGCGGTATCACCTCCCGGCGGCGATTTCTCCGAGCCGGTTACCGCACACACCAAGGAGATCATCCAGACCTTCTGGGCACTTTCAAAAGAACTGGCCGACGCCCGGCACTACCCGGCCATCGACTGGACCGGCAGCTTTTCAGAGCACGTAAGCACGGCAGGCAAGTGGTGGCATAAAGAGATCGACCCCGCATGGGAGAGCCGCCGCGGGCAGGCCCTCGCCCTGCTGGCCCGGGATGCCGAACTGCTGCGCATCGTCAACCTTGTGGGCCCCGAAGCCCTATCGTCCGCCCAACGCTGGGAACTCGAGGGTGCAGCCCTGATCAAGGACGGGGTGCTGCAACAGAGCGCCCTGGATGAAGTGGACACATTCGCATCACCCGAGAAACAGTTCCTGCTTCTGGACATGGCACTGAACGTCTACGAAAAAGGCGCTGAACTGATCGAACTGGGCGTCCCGGTCCAGGAGTTGACCGACCTGCCCCTGCTGGCCAAGGCACGCCGGGCCAAACAGGTCTACGACAGCACCCAGACAGAACAACTGCTGGAGTTGATGGAAGAGTTCAACCAGAGCTTCCATAAAATCCGTGTCGAGTACGCAAAATTCGAGGAGCATGCGCAATGAGCGCCAGGGAGTACCGAACCTCATCCTACGCCCAGGGCGGCCTGCTGGAGGTGAGCAACACCCCCGAGGTTGCTTTCGGCGACCGGGTCCTGATCAGGGACCACATGAACCGGATCCGCAACGGCCAGGTGATCAAGTCATCTGAAAAAAGCGTGCTGATCCAGGTATTCGAAGGCACCACAGATATAGACCTTGAGAGCACCTGGGTCCGGTTCCTGGACGAACCGTTTGAGATCAGCCTGTCACCTGAACTGCTCGGCCGTGTCTTCAATGGCATCGGTGACCCAAAGGACGGCCGCCCGCCCATCGTCTCCAATCTCAAGCGCAACATCAACGGCTCCGCCATCAACCCCGCGGCCCGCACCTACCCGCGGGAGTTCATCCAGACCGGCATCTCCACCATCGACGGACTGAACTCACTGGTGCGCGGCCAGAAGCTGCCCATATTCTCAGCCTCCGGTCTGCCCCATAACCGACTCGCCGCACAGATTGTGCGCCAGGCCAAGCTTGTGGATGAAGAGTCACACTTCTCGGTCGTCTTCGCTGCCATGGGCGTCTCCTATGCCGATGCCCGCTTCTTCCAGGAGGAGTTCTCTAACTCCGGTGTATTGGGCAACGTGGTGATGTACATCAACCTGGCCGACGATTCGCCGGTAGAACGCCTGGCCCTGCCCCGTGTGGCACTCACCGCAGCCGAGTACCTCGCATTCGAACAGGACCGCCATGTACTGGTGGTGATGACCGACATGACCAACTACGCCGAAGCGCTGCGCGAAGTCTCCACCGCCAAGGGCGACGTTCCCTCCCGCAAAGGCTATCCCGGCTACCTCTATTCAGACCTGGCAGAGATCTACGAGCGCTCGGGGCGCATCCGCGACCGACACGGCTCCATCACCCTGGTACCGGTGGTGAGTATGCCCTCGGACGACATAACCCACCCCATTCCCGACCTCACCGGTTACATCACCGAGGGACAGATCGTGCTCAGCCGCGAACTGCATAACCAGGGCATCTATCCCCCGGTTCACATCTCACCCTCGCTGTCGCGACTGATGAAAGACGGTATCGGCAAGGACGACACCCGGGAAGATCACCCCCGGGTGGCCAACCAGCTCTACGCCCTCTATGCCCGTGCCCTGGAGACACGCAACCTCGCCTCCATCATCGGCGCCAACGAACTCTCCGAGCGCGACCGCCGCTATCTCAGCTTTGCCGACGAGTTCGACAAGCGCTTTGTGGGACAGGACGAGGACGAGGACCGCTCTATCATCGAGACCCTCAACCTCGCCTGGGAACTGCTCAGCCTGTTCCCAAAAGACGCCCTGACCCGCGTCAATGAAACCGATCTTGCCAAGTACCATCACGCGGGAGACTAGGCGCAAACCATGGCACAGCAACTGATCAAAGTACCGCCAACAAAAAACACCCTGCTCAATCTGAAGCGGCAGGTGCAGTTTCTGGAGGACGGTCATTCACTGCTGGAGCGCAAGCGTGAACTGCTGACAAGACTGGTATACGAACGCATCGGCGAATACCGCCGCTTGCGCAAAGAGACCCAGGCCGCCATGCACCAGGGCTACCACTGGCTCTCCCTGGCACAACTGCGCATGGGCAGCCGTTCACTGCAACAGGTGGCCATGGGCACCAACCCCACCCTGAACATCAGCATCATTCCAAAACGCAGCATGGGTGTTGAGTACCCCGCGGTCTCATCCGAGAAAATCCCCATGGAACCCGTCGGCCTGCTGGGCACCGACCCAAGCTTCGACGAAACCCGCAAATACCTCACCGAGGCCACCCTGCTGCTCACCCGCCTGGGTGAATCCGAAATGGCACTCGGTAGGCTCATCACCGAACAACGCAAGGCTCAGAAACGGGTCAATGCACTCAAGTACAACATTATCCCCCGCTACAGAAACACCATCCGTTACATCGAATCGGTACTGGAAGAAGAAGAGCGCAACACCCTGTTCCAGATCAAGGTGCTGCGGGAGCAAGAGCAGAGCGCCTAAGCCAGTCGACAGAGACACTGTGCAGCATTGAAACTGAACCGTTGAAGGCAGCGTTACGTGGAGAACAAGGAATAACATGAAGAAAAAGATACTATTGATAATAATATCTTTCCTCCTGTTGGCAGGATGCGCGAGCAATGAGATCTCTATCAGGCATGACGTTGCATTGTCATTTGATTCAGAACGAATCGCTTATGATGTAACCGGTAAAGGAAAAACCACGCTGATTTTCATTCACGGCTGGAATTGTGACGGACGTTACTGGCAAAAACAAATCCCAGTATTTTCAAAAGAGTATCAAGTAATCACCGTTGATTTGGCTGGCCATGGACACTCTTCATCAGGTAGATCCGAGTATTCAATGTTGTCCTTCGCCAATGATGTGAAAGCAATTATTGATAAGGAGCGTATTGATAGAGCTATTTTGATCGGGCATTCAATGGGAGGCGGCGTAATTGCTGAAACGGCCAGGTTAATGCCAGGTCAAGTAGTTGGAATTGTAGGAGTTGATACTTTGCAGAATGTTGCGGAGCGCACCCCACAAAGTGTAATTGACAAAATGACAGAACCCCTTGAAGCTGACTTTAAAAGTGCCGTACAGAATTTTGTTACACCAATGTTTCCAAAAGGTACTGATCAATATTTAGTAAATTGGGTAAAAGAAGATATGTCTTCTGCGCCAAAGGAAATTGCTCTAAGCGCCTTTCGTAACTATCTGGGACAGTATGTAAACGGGGAAGCTGCAGATATATTTAAAGATATCACCATTCCCGTAATCTCAATAAACGCCAGATTATGGCCGACGGCACCTGAAGAAAACAGAAAGCATATAAAAAACTACCAGCTTTATTATATTGAGGAAACAGGCCACTTTCCAATGCTGGAAAAACCAGCCGAATTTAATATGCTGCTGGAAAATGCCATCGACTCCATAAAATCATAAAGTGAAACAAATATATAACCAGTCGCTTCATCACACCCGCCGTCGATGACCGGTGACTCCACGCTATCTCTATAGAAAAATAAAGGAGTAACAATGCAGCATTGGCTGATTCTTGCAGGCGCAATTGTTTTAGAGGTGGCTGGGACTACATCCATGAAACTCTCTGAAGGATTTACAAAACTGACTCCTTCCATCTTGATATTTGTCTTTTACGCAGCATCTTTTGCCGCCCTAACACTTGCATTGAAGAAAATAGAGGTAAGTGTTGCATATGCCGTATGGTCAGGAGCAGGTACAGCACTGATTGCAATGATCGGAGTAATATATTTCAGCGAATCGTTAACGCTGATAAAAATCATTAGTATTTTACTTATTATAGGCGGCGTTATAGGCCTTAATCTTTCCGTGGCCAAATAATGACAAAGGGAACAGTGAACATCGTAATTGTTGAATAAATATCACTTACATTCGGCAACTGGATAATCTGCCTCCATGAGTATGAAAGCCTCAAATAATGACAATGAAACATAACAAGAGAGTTAATACCTGCATCCGAGCAGCGACAAGCCTTGATCGTGACGATATTTGCGATATTCATTTGCACGCCTTCCCCGAAAGTGAGAACCAACTCGTGGCAAGGCTTGCGGTGAGCTTGCTGAGCGAGGAAACAAGCCCTGAAACCATAGCCTTGGTTGCCGAGGTTGATGGCGCAGTAGTAGGTCACATAGCATTCAGCCCCGTAACTTCCGATACCAACAAGCATTGGCAGGGCTATATCCTGGCACCACTTGGTGTACAGCCTGACTATCAGAAGAGCGGTATCGGTTCGAAGCTCATTGAGAGCGGGATAGAGCTGCTGTCAGCTAAAAAGGTCGATGTTGTTTTCGTCTATGGTGATCCTAAGTATTACGGAAAGTTCGGCTTCAAAGCCGAGACTGCCGACCAGTTACTACCACCTTACGAGCTACAGTATCCCTTTGGCTGGCAAGCTATTGTGCTGCACGAGAGGGGCTTCGATGAGAAAGCAACCAGGATTTCGTGTGTAGCATCCTTATGTGATCCGGGATTGCGGTAACAACGCGGCTGATAAAGCGGCCATACCGTTCACTCAGCGCTCCTGGCTGATTACCACCCACCTCGGCGCCAAATATAAAGAGACAAATTATCGGGCGATCTATTCTGTCTCTTCTGTCACAGGTATAATGATGCAACATACTTACCTGGGCCAGGCATTACCATGAATGACGAGATCAACTACACGAACAATCCTCTACACGGCGTCAGCCTGAAAAACATGTTGATCGCACTAGTGGACCACTATGGCTTCAATATTCTATATGCCTATCTGAATATCAACTGTTTCAAGACCAATCCCAGCATCGCTTCCAGCGTGAAGTTCCTTAAAAAGACGGATTGGGCACGTGAAAAGGTTGAGTCCTTTTATCTGTATCAATACAAGAGCCTGCCAAGAGCGTCTGCCGAGCAGTTTGCGCTATCGCCCCGGGATCGTATCGTGCCGGAAGATCAGAAGCCGGGTGAGCCAGCAGAATTAAGCCTGGAAGATGCCGAGCGGCTGCAGGAAAAGCGTGCCAGAAAATCGGCTGAACGAAGTCAGGGCGCCGGAAGACGAACAGGCACGGGCAAGCATTACGGAGCGGGTAAGCGTGATCGCAGCTCTTCAAATGCTTCGGCTGCTCCTGCCGAGAAAAAGCATGACCCTTGGGGAAACCGGAGGAAGTGAGCCTGGCCTCCAGGTTTGCACTGACCAATAGAGAGAGGGAGAGATGAGCAACATGGCGATGTTTTGGGGCAGAATAAAAACGCCGTCAAGAGTATCTGTTTTCGTGAGCAGCGTAATTATACTTTTTTACTTATACCCAACGGAAGCAATAAGCCAAACAGCCAAACCATCTACAGCAACAATCAAACCAGCCATCTCCAGAAAACCCTTACCAGCCAAAAAAATAACCCTGCCTGACCTTCTCATTGAGAGAATCAGCCTGAACAGCAGAAACGAGATCATTCTATCTCTAAAAAACAGACATTCTGCCATAGACAGAACCACTCATAAGAACATACCACTCAAGGTTTGCCTGGCAACGAAATGCACCACATATTATCTTGGAAAGAGATCCGGACGTGAAAAAAGCGTGGATCCGGCAGGAACTCTTGCCAGGAAAAATTCAAAGATTCAGTTCAACACACACAAGGTCGTAACCAGAAAGAATTCGATCATCACGACACATATCAACCATACTAAGTATTTGAAAGAGAGAAACTACAATAACAATACCGCAAAAACACGACTACAGCCTAAATCATCAAAGAGCAATAGAAATGTCGGTTCTCCACGTATAAACAGAAATCAGACCAATGGACCTTTTGCCCTTGGTAATACAAAGAATAATATTACCTACAAGCCAGCGACAAAATCCATTGTCATGCCAGGGTTATCAGTCAATCTAATTAAGTACACGAATAAAACAAGCATCGATATGCCTGCCATTTCGGTCTCAATCAACGAGTATATAAATACAGCTATCGTTGACATGCCTTCACTGAGAATAAATTTAAAAGATCATCAAACAAACAAAACCATCGACATGCCAAAACTCTTCGTAAACCTCACTGAACATGTAAATTCAGCGAATATAGAAATGCCGATGTTACACATACATCTCCAGAAACATATCAAGGATCAACCATGAACTACACTCAAATATCGAGGACCGTGGTTTTAGGCTTAATGGCACTACTCCCCTTACACCTTATGGCTATACCGCCAACCCCTCAGGCCCCGATCAGCCAAAATGCCATGAACACACCATCAGTGACGGATGCCAATGTTACCCTCAGGATACCCTATGACTTCAAAAACCTTGATGATCTAAACCGCTGGCGTTCGGATTATGGAAAAAAACAACTCACGAAAATTGCCGTTACCTGTAAATTGTATGCCGGATCGGCGATATTGTCCGACAATAAAATTGGAGAAGAGACAATCTACTACAAGATCGGAACGGCACCAAAAGGCACACTCAGTGTTAACCTCAAAACCAAAAACAACAAACTGCCCGATAATGCATTCTGTAAATTGCTATTCATTGACGAGAATGGATCCCAGGTAAACTTTTCATCTGCAATTGAAGAGTCCGGTCTCGCAATAGATTTTACTTTTAAATCGGAATATATAGGCATTCAACACTGATCACCCGGAAGAAAGAAAAAGATGTTTACCGGGATACTCGAGATAAGTCCAAAAACGCCAAACCAAACACACTTTTCAGCTTTCAATGCTTCATGCCGAGAATGAACAATGAGTGAATTCGTAGACAACCTCAATGAAGTATTCGCACTGTTCGGACCTGTCAGGTCCAGGCGAATGTTCGGCGGTTATGGTGTATACCATGACGACCTGATGTTTGCCCTGGTTGCCGATGATGTGCTCTACCTGAAGGCCGATGAACAGTCCGCTGGTGCTTTCATGGAACTTGGTCTACCGCAGTTTGAGTACGCAAAGCAGGGAAAAAAATACAAGATGTCCTACTACATGGCACCGGACGACCTATTCGATGACATGGAACTGGCAAGAGAGTGGGCAACAAGGGCATTTGAAGCCGCCTTGAGGAACAGAAAGCCCACCCCTGGAAAATAGTACCCCTCCCCCTTCCGCCTGGTTGGGACTATCATAAGAACCATGAGCAAGACCCTGCTACACCGCCTGTTCGGCCTGGGAAGGATACCCCCCAGAAATGCTGCAATACTGCAGGCCGAGGAGATGATACTGATTGATGAAGGCATCGGGGGTTCCATCACCTTGAAACACTTCAAGGCGCCTGGCAAGCGACACTCCTGGCGCCGTAACTGGTTCACCGGGAGCATAGTGCTTACCCGAAAGACTTTCGCCGCGTTTACCTGGACCAAGCCCCTGGTCTTTGTACCCCTGGACGACGGGCGCCTCAAAAAACTGGAGTTTAAGTTTGAGCCTGACGATACTCTTTTGATGAGCTATGACGCCTCGCTGTTCAATGCCGACTGGTCCGGCAGTGTCGAACTGCGCTTCAGGAGTGATCAAGCGTTGCTGTTCCTTGAGCATCTGAAGCGCCATTCCGCCTGAACCGGCTTTCCGGCATGTACTGGCGTTCGATCCGTTTAATTACCGGAGATGTAAAAGATGTCTGACCTGACACATCAAAAGATCGAACAGAGCATAGAAGAGCGCAAGCGACTGCACACTCGATTCATGGAAAAGGTGAAGAGTTACGACGCCCTGACGCAACTGGAGCAAACGGCGTTCGCAGATAGCAGTCTGGATAAAAAGACCAAGGAGTTGATGGCCCTCTCCATATCCATCGTCACAAAGTGCGAGCCCTGCATGGAGTGGCACCTTGAGCAGGCCCTGAAGGCCAGAGCCGGTGATGACGAGATTTATGAAACCATCGATGTGGCCATCGAGATGGGTGGTGGACAGGCAGCCGCCTATGCCCGGTTCGTACTCAAGGCCATGGACTACTTCCAGGACAAGTGAACCCCCACGTCGGCAAACACAAAGAAGGCCCTGGCACCCATGAAACATGCACTCTTACTCCTGGTGGTTCTTGTTTTGACCATACCCCTGGCCATGGCAGAGCGACAGGAGGCGATCGCCCGTTTTGTGGTCGGTAACTACCTGCTAATCGGCAAGTCCGTCGACTCGACTGAGACTTACCATGGGACCATCGAAATTCATGCCGATGGAAAACAGCTCGGTGTCAAAAGAGTGATCAATGGTGAGACGGTTCTTGGCAGTGGGGCTATTGAGCAGGCGCTGGGTGGTGACACCGACGTGCTTCGAATACGTTTCACGCAGTATGGCAAGGTGTTTGAAGAGACCTGCCTGGTCAGTGGCGACCTGGACAATTACGCCAGAATAAGTTGTTATCTATACCAGCCCGGCGTTAAAACCATGAACCCTGGGCTGGAGGCGTTTTTCCACGACAAGAACCCCTAGCGGTTGTACCCCGCTTAGTTTTTTACACCACAGGACCCCGCCACACACCCATGCTACCCATTATCAACGCCCTGGTTCCTGTGATTCTGGTCATCCTGCTCGGCGTCCTGCTGAAGCAGACAACCCTTCTTGCCGACAACCAGTGGAGCGGCATCGAAAATCTCTGCTATTACATTCTCTTCCCCGCTCTTCTGATCAAGACCCTGGCCACGGCACAGATCGGCACCACGGAAGTGCTCGCATTTTCCGGCATGGTATTGTTCGCCATCTTCGCCATGACCGGTCTGATGCTGGCTGCCTATCCACTGTTGAAAGGACGCTTCGGGGTCAGTCCCGCTTCGTTCACCAGCCTGATGCAGGGTGCGACCCGCTGGCACGGCTTTATTGCCTTGTCGATTGTCGGCTACCTGCTGGGTGATGAGGCAATCGCCTACATGGCAATCACCATGGCGGTGATCATTCCACCGCTGAACATCATCAATGTCGCGCTACTTGCAAGCCTTGTCGGCGGTGGTAACGGCGTGTGGGATGTGGTCAAAAAACTGTTTCGTAACCCGTTTATCATCGCCTGCTTTGTAGGTGCGCTGCTCAACCTGACAGGGATCGGCCTGCCCGGCCCGGTGTACAAGGTGTTTGACATGATGGGCAGCGGCGCCCTGGGGCTGGGCCTGCTGGTGGTGGGGGCCGGCCTGGAGTTCGGGAAGGTCCGCGACCACCGCTTCCTGGTCGCCTTCGGAACCTGCATCAGGCTGCTGGGCATGCCCCTACTGATGTTTACCGGCGCCTGGCTGTTCGGTATCGAGGGTATGCCCCTGACCGTGGCAGTTATTGCCGGTGCAGTGCCTACTGCTGCTACATCATACGTACTGGCACGGCAGATGGGAGGCGATGCGCCGCTGATGGCCAACCTGATTACGGTGCAGGTGATGGCCTCGGTGATCACCCTGCCGGTGATGATCTGGCTGGCCAGTCAGTAGTTGATGTCAACCACCCTGTGCACACTGACCGGAGTGGCGAATCCCTTCAGATCAGGCTCGCCCATCGATTCGTAAATCACCTCGGAGCTGACCGCCGACCGGGTGGCCTCGTCAACCAGCACCTCGCCATGCTTTGCCTCGCCGCATAACCTGGCCGCCAGGTTCGGCACCATGCCTATGGCGCCGTAATCCCACCGCTCATCGAAGCCGATACCGCCAATGGTGGTCTCGCCTGTAGCAAGCCCGAACCCTACGCCAAGATCTATACCCCGCATCAGCCAGCCGTCACTCAGGGCAAGGGCGACATCCCGCATCTCCATGGCCATCTTGACCGCTCGGTCCGCTGCATTTTTCACCGGGACCGGGTCATTGAACAACACCATCATGCCATCGCCGACAAAGCGCTCCAGGGTGCCATTGTGCTCCATAACCAGTTTGCCAAGGGCTTCATGGTACTCACGCACCACCTCCATGGCATGATCGGGGTGCACGTTCTCTGAGAAAGAGGTAAAACCACGAAGATCCACAAACACCGCTGTCACCATGCGCCTGTGGGCCTGTAGTGGATCGGTCGTATTGCTGTTGAGGATCAGCTCTGCAACCTGCTTGGGCAGAAAGCGGCTGAGATTCCCCAACTGCTCAAGCTGGTAAACCTGCTGTAAAACCCTTTTCTCAAGGGTCTGGTTCCAGTCAGCAAGCTCTTTCGCCTGCTTCTGAACCGTGTCGTAGAGACTCTTCACACGCAGCAGTGAACGGACCCGTGCGCTCAGCTCCTGGATCCTGATGGGCTTGGGCAGAAAATCGTCGGCCCCGGCATCCAGGCCCTTGATGCGATCTTCTGCATCCGACAGCGCGGTGATCAATATAATGGGCAGAATATCCGAGGGTATCCGGCTACGGATTTCGCTGCAGATCTGGTAGCCATCCATACCGGGCAGGATGACATCCAGCAGCACCAGGTCGATAGAATCACGATCAAGGATCTCCAGCGCCCGTGGTCCATCTGATGCCGTGACCACAGACATGCCCATGTCGGACAGGATATCCTCCAACAGCTTCCTGTCGTAGGGGTTGTCATCGATGACCAATATATTGGGGGGGGAAGGCGCTACCACAATGCCACTTGTTCCAGGATCTTACTTAACTTCAAAAACATGGGGGTTGGGTATCAACACCCCACTCACTAAACAGGACAAATCCTACAGTGATCACATGGTTAATTCCAGGTCAGCTCATCGGCGCGATGCCTGTGCCTTGACCTGCTGCTGGTGAAGGTAATCAATCTGCTCCTGAATGACGGCAATCGCCAGGGCTTGATCCTGTTCACGCAGGGCAGCCAGCAGGCGGCCGTGCTGATCCACGATCAACTCCCGCTCCCTGAAACGGAATGCAATCATGTTGGCAATGGGCTGCAGGGCCTCGATCACGGCAAACATGGTGAATCGCAGCACACCGTTCTGGGTCCCGTCTGCTATGGCGCGGTGAAACCGCACATCGGATGCGCAGAACTCCTCGGGGGTGAGCGTCTCCTGCTGCTGAAGGAGCAGTTCCTTCTCCATCTGCTGAAGATGCTCTTGCTGCCGGTTCTGTGCAGCCAGCCGACAGCAGATGCTCTCAAGCTCCCGTCGTGCCAGGCTAATCTCGTCCAGTTCGAACTCACCCATCCCCACCAGCAGGGTCATGGCGCTGGTGAGCCCCTCGGTGAGATCGGAAGGCTTGGGCCGGTTGACGAAGGTGCCACCGGTAGGTCCACGGCGCGAACGCACCAGGTTCTGGGCGGCGAGCCGTTTCAGGGCCTCGCGGATGGTGGGACGGGAGACCTCGAACTTGGCCGCCAGTTCCTCTTCCGTGGGTAGCCGGTCATCCGCCTGGAGGCTGCCGGCGAGTATCGCTTCGCGGATCTTGTCCGCGATCTGCCGCGAGAGACTGACGCTGCTCAGGGGTTTGTATTCAATGCCCAAATCGGCTTGCTCCACAAAAACGGTTGACCTTGTCGGGCCGAGGATTTAATTTGTCTTACAAATAGATCTTTTCTCAATCCACCCATCATAACCGGGGTAATCGCCATGTTCAAAGCACTTGTGCTGGACCAGTCCGAAGGCAAGACAGTTGCCGAAATCAAACAGCTCTCCACAGACGACCTTCCCGAAGGCGAGGTACTGGTGGCGGTGGACTACTCGTCCCTCAACTACAAGGACGGCATGGCGGTATCGGGAACAGGAAAGATCATCCGCCAGTGGCCAATGGTTCCAGGTATCGACTTTGCCGGTAAAGTTCTTGAATCCGCATCAGACCGCTTCACGGCTGGCGATCAGGTAATTCTCACCGGATGGGGCGTGGGCGAGCGCTACTGGGGCGGTTACGCCCAGCAGGCCAGGGTAAAGGCCGACTGGCTGGTACATACACCCGCGGGACTGGACTCACGCAAGGCGATGATCATTGGCACCGCCGGATTCACCGCCATGCTCTGTGTCATGACCCTCCAGGAGGCCGGGGTGACCCCGGAATCGGGCCCAGTCCTGGTCACCGGTGCCGCCGGTGGCGTGGGCAGTGTCTCCGTCGCCCTGCTGAGCAAGCTCGGTTACACCGTATCCGCAGTGACCGGCCGCGAATCCACCCACGACTACCTGAAGAGCCTGGGTGCGACTGAGATAGTGACCCGGGAAGAGATGGCCGCCCCTGCCCGCCCCCTTGAGTCCCAGCGCTGGGCTGGCGCTGTGGATACGGTGGGTGGTGACATCCTGGGCCGGGTACTGGCTGAGATGGACTACAACGGTGCCGTGGCGGCCTGCGGCCTTGCTGCCGACTACAAGCTCAACACCACGGTGATGCCATTCATCCTGCGCAACGTCAGCCTGAGAGGCGTGGATTCCGTCTCCTGCCCCCTGCCCCGTCGTGAAGCGGCCTGGCAGAAACTGGCGGAGCTGCTGCCCGAAAGCACCTACGAGAGCATCAGCCATGTGGTCTCACTGGAAGAGGTGGAAGATGCGGCACAGCAGATCATGAAGGGCCAGGTCCAGGGCCGGGTGCTGGTCGACCCCAACAGTTAGCCTGTTGCAACAGGGTTGCAACGGGTGTTCGGTTCAGCACCCGCTGCAACTCTGTGGTAAGTTTGGCCTGCCCTGAACTGTTCAGGCCAATTAAGGCGCACACGATTTTGTCGAAAACTGAAAGACTTGTTCTCAACGTCCTGCTGATTGTTGCCGCTCTACTCCTCTATATCGGTCTGACGGCGCCGATGATCACGATTGAAAAATTCATCTTCATCAGCAACTCCTTTTCGGTGAGTTCAGGTGTTGCCGAGCTCTATAAAAACGGTGAAACAATGCTGTTTCTGATCATCGGCATATTCAGCATTCTGTTGCCGATACTCAAACTGCTGCTGCTGTTCGTCCTGATCAATCCCATGCAACGGAAGTCGCAGGAGATGAAGCGCTACCTGCACCTGATGCACGACTATGGACGCTGGTCCATGCTGGATGTCTTCGTGGTCGCCGTGATGGTGGTCTCCGTGAAACTCGACGCCATTGCCAAGGTCCATGTCCACTCCGGTCTATACGCCTTTGGTATCGCGGTGCTGCTGACCATGCTGGTAACAGCCTGGGTGGTCAGACTCTCGTATAAAGCCGAACCATCAGGTCAGTAATAAATCGCCTCCCAGATCATCTGAAAGCCATAGGAAGCACTACATTGATATTCGGTCTACTTGATAAAAAGCCCCTGCTGGAAACAGACTCGTCACAGTGGCTGTTCGATGCCTTTGCCTGGTCGTTGAAACAGTTCGATGCCGGGATCTTCTACAACCAGACACAGCTGGTACTGCCCAGCAACAAATTTTTCCCCGGCAGGGTGGACAGCGTCCACGGCATGGCCAGCCTGATCTTTGAGCAGGTGAAGGGATACGCCGGCATCAGTCACTGGCCGACACGGCTCGCCGACCAGAGCAGCTGCGCCCTGATCGAACCACCCCAGATTGAAATAAGAGGCGCCCTGAGGGGACCCGACGGCATACCCAATGAGTCAGCCGACGATGCCCACAAACTGGTCATTGCCTACAACCCCCAGCAGATCAACAACCCGGAGGGGATGATCGCCACCTTTGCCCACATCCTGGCCCACTACATGGCCCCCATGGCCAAGGAACCACCCCCCGGCGGTGCCGAGTACTGGCCCCATGTCACCGAACTGCTTGCGGTCTATCTCGGTTTCGGCCTCATGTTCGCCAACAGCGCGTTTACCTTCCGTGGCGGTTGCGGCAGCTGTTACAACCCCAATGCAAACCGTGACGCCTACCTGACCGAGGTTGAGGCGACCTATGCACTGGCGATTTTCAGCGTGTTGAAGGAGATCCCCAACTCACAGGTCACCCGCCACTTGAAAAAGCACCTTCGGGGCACCTACAAGCGTGCCGTGAAAGAGATACAGGATCGCCAGGAAGATCTTGCCCGGCTGAAATCAGCCGGTGATGAAGCTGCCCTGGCCGTGTAACACCGGGTTGGTTGAGAAATTCCAGGCCTGGGTACACCCTGGGCCGATAAAACAATGACATAGAGAGACGTACTGATGACCAAGCACATAGGAATCCTCACCGCAGGCGGCGACAGCCCCGGCCTGAATGCCGCCATACGCGGCGTAGGCAAAGCTGCACAGGGTGTCTACGACATGCGTGTTATCGGTTTTCGGGATGGATTCCGCGGACTGGTCGATAACAGAACAGTGAGCCTGGAGGGTGGCGTTCTTTCAGGGATACTTACAGTCGGCGGCACCATCCTGGGTACCAGCCGCGACAAACCCCATAAAATGAAGATAGGCGGAAAGAGCCAGGACATGACCGACGTGATCGTTGAGAACTACCAGGCCAACCACCTGGACGCCCTGGTTTGTCTCGGTGGCGGCGGCACCCAGAAGAACGCCCTGCAGCTGATGCAGAAGGGTCTCAATGTCATCACCATGCCGAAGACCATCGATAACGATGTAGCCCTTACCGATACCACCTTCGGCTTTGATACTGCCCTGGGTATCGCCACCGATGCAATCGACCGCCTGCACAGCACTGCACACAGCCATCATCGCATTATCGTGGTTGAGATCATGGGCCACCGTGCCGGCTGGCTGGCACTTGGTTCAGGCATCGCGGGCGGTGCTGATGTCATCCTGCTGCCGGAGATCCCCTACAACCTTGAACAGGTGGCAGAGGCGATTACCCACCGTGTAAAGCATGGAAAGAATTTCAGCATCGTTGCCGTTGCAGAAGGTGCCATGTCGATTGATGATGCGGTGGTGGTAAAGGCCATTGAGCAGCGGATTTCAGACGCCGAGGCTGCGGGCGACAAAAAAGCCCGCAAACTGGCGAAGTCAGAGCTGCGGGCTTTCGAAGCAGGCCACTCCGACCACACGCTCAAACTTGCCCGCCAGTTGGAAGAGCTGACCGGCCTGGAGTCGCGCCCTACCATCCTCGGCCACCTGCAGCGTGGTGGCACACCTTCAGCCGCGGACAGGTTGCTGGCCACCCGACTTGGAACGGCCTGCGCCGATATGATCAATGAAGGCGTCACCGGCGTCATGGTGGCAGCCCGGGGCGAAGGCGCGGAGGCTGTGCCACTGGAAGATGTCGCCGGCAACAAGAAGCTGGTTCCACCAGATCACCCATGGGTCCAAAGCGCCCGCAGGGTGGGGGTATCGCTCGGGGACTGACACGCAAATACCGGGCCATGGAGGGCCTCGGATTCCTAGAGATTTCGTCAGTTTTTCCCCTTAAAACAGATCACTAGCCTGCTAATAATCTATCTCCATCTTCCAGATAGTCATCTATACTTTTACCTGTAATCTTTGAAAGATATCCCTGTGATCTCTTTCTGCACCACCGTTATCCACGGGGCCTTCCGCATTGAAAGGTGATATCAGCATTGTCAAAGGCGAGGTCGAGTCTCTCACCGACTTGCCGGACTTTCTTGCTGACAAATCCAAAAAGTTCCACACCATCTACCTGCTGTTGAGAAACCTGTGTGCCAGCGGCCATCTAAACCAGCTGTTCGAAGACTTCCAACGCATGGTTGGCATATCTGCGGCAATCATCGACATGGACGCCAACGTTCTCGCATCATCAAGCTGGCAGCGCATCTGCCGGGATTTTCACCGTGAGAACGACGTTACCTGCGAACGCTGCATCGAGAGCGATATAGAGCTGGCCAACCAGCTCGGGGCCGGAAAGCAGTTCACCATGTACCGCTGCAAGAACGGCCTCACCGACTGCGCCTCGCTCTGAGTGCCATCTAACGGGCCGCTTTCAGCGCCTGGGATATCCACCCCTCGAACGTCTTCCTGTTGGACTCTATCCAGGCCCGGGTATGGTGCTCGATATCCTCGTTCCTGTTCTCGCCGTTGTGCATGAGCAGGTTCTGGGCGCTGATATCGTTGTTGCTCAGCTCCATGATGGAGAAAAGCTTTGCCGCTGCGGGATTTGCATCTACCCACTTGCGATTGGCGATGATGCGCTGATTGTTGGCCTGAAAACCGTAGTTGCTGCCATTGGGGAGACGGGTATCCACGTCAGAGCGGGCACCAGGGAGGCTCGAAAACGGGACCTGCAACCAGACCACATCCCTACCCGGCACCAGCACGCCGCTGATCCAGTAGGGTGTCCAGGTGTAATAGAGTACCGGCTTGCCGGTATTGAAACGGTCGATGGCAGCAGCGATGAGCTCGCTGTATCCGCCCTGGCTGTGGCTTACGGTTGACCGGATTCCGTATGCGTCCAGATGGTGCTCGATCACCTTTTCACAGCCCCACCCCTTGTTGCACCCCACCAGGTCAGCCTTGCCATCACCATTCTGATCGAAGAGTCGGGCTATTTTCTGATCCTGAAGCTGGGAGATATGTGTGATGTTATGCTTGTCAGCAGTACTCTTGTCGATCAGGTAACCCTGGTAGGCCCCACCTGAATAAATACCTTGGCGAAAGATCTTCTCTTCACCCCCCGAGTTATTGAAAAAATCCACATGCAGGGGGTCCCAATGATCGGCCAGAAAAGTACCCTCGCCCTTCCCTACCGCCTGGTGAGCCCCCTCGTACTCGATATCCCTGATGGGCTGAACGTCGTAACCCAACCGCTCAAGCCCCTTCATCACCAGCATGGTCTGAAAGGTCTCTTCGGCAATACTGCTCTTTAACGGCTGCACCTTGATGCCCTTGCCAGGCAATGGTTCTGCAGATTGCGCAACAACATGGGTTGAGAGCGCTACACCAAGCAGAATAATCTTTAAGCACTGAGCCAGTTTCATACCAATCACCATCGCCATTTTTTGCTGCCGTGAGTTAATTATCGGCCAACATGAACATTTTTTTAACATAGGTCCGCGGCATAATGATCAAGACATTGCCCGCAACAACCAGAATCACCCCGAAGGCAGCGACCAGAGTCCATTCATAATCTTCAAACAGGGTCGATATGAGCAGCGCCACCAGCGGAAAGAGTACCGTTGCATAAGCGGCCTTTTCAGGGCCTATGCGGCCAACCAGCGTCAGGTAGCTGCCAAAGGCAAAGACCGATCCAAACAGGGCCAGGTAGAGCAGTGAGGAGGTATAACCAATGCTCAGATCGAAACTGAGCGGCAGACCCTGAACGAGCGCGGCGAGAAACATCACCGCGGCGCCATAAGCCATGCCGTAGGCATTACTCTGAACCACGGGTATGCCCTGTTCCTGGTTTCGCGCCGATATGACATTACCCAGGGATGCGAAATAGGTCCCCAGCAGACTCAGTACAAGCCCCGTGACCGCTCCGCTGTCTGCCCTGAAACCGGCCAGCTCCGGCCAGAAGACCAGTGTTATCCCAACCAGCCCGAACAAGGCTCCGGCCACCATCAACGGACTGACCGGTTTTCGGAAAAAGATCGCACTGTTGAGAATATTGAACAGCACGATGTTGGAGAAGACCACGGCAATCAAACCACTGGTGAGATCCGACGTTGCCCAGTAGATCAGGAGGTAGTTCAGACAAAAGATAAACAACCCCTGAAAGGCCATCCACAAATGCTGGCGAGCGCTGAAGCCCATGGGCAGCCCCCGCAGCAATGACCAGCCAAACAGTATCACCGCGGCCAGGGCAAAGCGGTAGGCGACGGAGAGCTCCACGGCCACCTCGCCCAACTGGAACTTGATGGCAAACCAGGTGGAGCCCCATATGAAGACCGCTGCAAAGTAGAGCGTTATGGAGTGCTTGATCATCAGATCAGCAGGTCTACCCTGGGCTCTGCCTTCTGCTCCTTGTCAACCGTCGGCTTGCAGGATATCAAGCGTCCTGCATCGACTGCATGTTGCTTCACCAGGTAACCCTTGACCTTGTCAGCCCTCTCCCCGGCCAGCGCCAGCAACTCTTCATCAGTCACAGTCACTGCAGGGTTGGCCGGTTGCTCATCACCGGCTTCGCCCTCTTCCTCTGTCTTTTCACCTTCTGCTGCCTGTTCCTGCTTCAGCTTTTCGGTTTTAGTGGTAATGATCGCGGCCCGGTCCATTGCCGTTGAAAAACCGCAGACCCGTATCCTAAGATCCGGCCGCTCCTTCATCACACCGCCAACCTTGGCCAGGTACTCTTCAGTCTTCTCTCTCCACTGATCATTCCCGGTGTTGAACAGAATGGGGTCCAGTCGTACTGCCGAAGCAGCATCACCTGCTGCCGACGCGATAGCGACCAGCGCGCCGAAGGGTTGAAGTGCCGCCATCAGGTAGGTCATGGCACCTTTCTTAAGGGCTTTGCCGGTCGCCTGGTTGATGGCGTCACTGATATCGAAGTCAGGATTATCCAGGTCGCCGGCGATGGGCAGATCGAGCTTGATTGTATTATCGTCGTCGCGCAGCAGATCAAGGGCAGTGCCCAGTGGGACACTCATCTGGGTCTCCAGTTTCGCCCTGGCCTCGGAGTCGAGCGGGGAGACCTCCATTTTGTACAACTGCAGTTTGACCAACCCATCGAGCTTGCCTTTGTCCACGGCAAGTTCAATCTTGCTGTCCATCTGTCCGCTGTCGAGACTGTAACCCAGCATACCTTCGCTGTAGGCAGACAGTGGTGGTATTTCAAGGGCAGAAGCATCAAGGGCGAAGTTGCCTGAGCGCTGCCTGGCAAACGGGAACGCCTTGCCCCCCAGGTCCAATTTACTGTGCTTGCCTATCAGTATATCGCCCTCGAAAGGAACAGGCTGGTCAGGCTTGGCGCTGTCCATTGCCCCGACCGTGAGAGTTTTGATCAGGAATTCACCCTTGTAGACCGGCTTCACCTTTTCATCGATCAGGAAAACCCTGTTCTCACCCTGGAGTTCAATACCGGGCATGGCTATACGCATCGGCTCACCGGCCGACTCTTCTTGCTGATCATCTCCGGACAACGCTGTCAGCTGATCAGCAAGCCGGGCGGGATTCCACTGCCCCTCGGTATCCCTGTGTACTCTCACCGTCAGATCGGTGGGAATCAGCTCACCGATTGAGAGTCCCCGGGACTGGCTGAACTCCACCTGGCCGATCCTTGAGCTGCCAAAAGAGATCATTGCACTCTCTTTTTCAGGCACCCCGTCTTTCATCGCTTCCGCTATGCTGAAGGCGTCGAGTTCAATCACTTCCACCCTGGCATCCAACGCACCTGTGATCATTATCGGGCCGGCCTGCAGGCTGTTCCAGCCGGCTATCCTGATCCCTGCTCCGGGGGCGTCCATATGTCCCTCCCCGGTGCTCAGCTCGCCTCTTATCTCCTGGGAGTCACCGGAGATATTCACAGAACCTTTCCACATCAGTGCCTTGATCTCTCCCAGAACCTCCCCTGCCTTGCTGGTAACGCCAGCCTGTGCCAGGGCAAGTTCACTCTCACTGTTTACACTCAGGGTAGCAGGCTCTCCCTCCGTGGCCGACTTTGCCTGGTTCAGTGCAAGCTGACCACTCCACTGCAATTCACTCAGGCTGAGACCTGTATCATCCTGCTTCAATGACAGCCGTGGATCGCTTGCCAGCAGTTTCCCATCGAGGGCCAGGGTGAGTGCGTCTCCCTTGCTCTCGGCGCTTATCTCACCATCCCACTCGATCGAGGAGTCTTCGAAACCACCTTCTGGAAAGCGGGCATCAATGCCCGCGAGCTGAACGCTCCCCTTGTGACCGGCCTTGATTGCACTCCCTCTCATTGCGAAACGAAGGCCTGGCAGTGAGAGGGATTCAAGGTTCAGGCCCGTGACCTCATCCACTGAGGCATTCACACCCTGAAGGGTGAGTCCGCCATGGGCAGTTGCATTGGGTTCGCCCTGTGCAGAGTTGCTGAACTCAATATCGCCCTTCCAGGAGAGGCTTTTATGCCCGATCTTCTGATCCTGGAAATTCAGCACTGCATCGTTCAGGTCCAAATTACCCTTCTGGTTTAGTTTGAACCCTCCATTGCTCATAGCCGCCTTTATTTTTGACGTGGATGAGAAGGTCCCTGAGAAGGCCACTGCATCCAACTTCAGGGCGCTGGATATAATTGCAACATCCAATCCTGACAACTTGAGCGAGAGATCGCCGCCCGGGTTGTCTGAGAATGGCAGCAATTCACCACCGAGCTTGATTCCTGCCCCTGCGAAGTTCCCGTTGAAATCCAGCATCGCAGGTTCATTGACAAGCCAGCTGGTCAGTTCGGAGAGCTGCAGTGACTCAATCTTCAGCGTCTGCTTAAGATTATCCAGGTCGATGTTCAATTCACTGCCCAGGAGCCTGGCGGAATCAAGCCCCACCCCCCAGCCTGACGGTTCTGACGGCTCATCCTGCTCACTGGCCAGTGGAATCGAGCCCAGCATCAGCACTCCGTTGTCATCCTGGTGAAGCCGTGACTTGAGCCCCTTGAGGGTGAAGTCCCTCACCACCACTCTTTTCTGCCACAGGGGGAACCAGTCCAGCCAGATGCGAGCCTCGGACAGCGATATGGCGACCTGATCACGCTGCCTGATCTCCACATCCTTGAGCACCAGCGTGCCCAGCAGCGGGTTGAACTGAAGTTGTCCGATGGAGGTCTTTCCGTAACCCGAATCTTCAGTCCAGGACTTGAGGCTCTTCTCCAGGAAGAAGGGGGAGCTGGCGAGCAGCAGTGCAACGAACAGAATCAGCAGAACAACTGACCACAGCAGGCGGTTCCACAGCCGGTTGCGACCCGCCAGTTTTGTTTTTTCCATCCCGTTGCTCATCTCCACACCTTATCTCAATTCAATTACTTTCTATCTAGGATAGCTGCTACTCAGGCCATTGCTTCCCATATTGAGGCTCACAATGAGAAAACCGTAACAGCTTATTCCAAAAGGCTTGCTAGAATAGCCACATACGGCCGTATTTAATACACTGTTGTCCAGAAAGATAATAAGGATAAAAAAACAGGCTCACATGGCAGTTGACCAGGAAAAACTTGAGCGGCTGGTGGACAAGATGCCCACCTTCCCACAGAGCGTGCACCGGATCGTTCAGATCTGCTCCGATATCAATTTCTCCACGAAAGAGCTGATAACTGTCATCGAGCATGACCCGATCATCACCCTCAAGGTTCTCAAACTGGTGAACTCGGCTTATTTCGGTCTGTCGAAGAAGATCACATCCATCAAGCACTCGGTGGTCTACATCGGTGCCAACACCATTAAAAATGTGGCCATGACCATTGCCACCATCGGAATTCTGCCGAAAAAAGAGCAGGCCGGTATCAGTCGCAACGGTTTTCTCCTGCACTGCCTCACCACGGCTGCCATATCGAAACTGCTCGCCCGGAAACATGGTGTACCCGAAGCTGAACTGACAGACTACTTTATCGGCGGCCTGCTGCACGATATCGGAGTCATACTTACCGCCCAACTGGTGAAGGACGACTATGTTGCGGTGATGAGTATTGTGCGCAGGGCAAACATTCCCCTGCATGAAGCCGAGCAGAAGATTCTCGGATTTAATCATGCAGAAATGAGTGCCATACTGGCAGAAAGATGGAAATTCCCGGAAAATCTCATCGAGTGCATCAGAAATCACCACCGGCTGGATGAAATTGAGAATCCGCCACTGCTGGAGAAGGTGATTTTCGCGGCGAACCAGATCAGCAAGCTGTTGGACGATAGCGAGGAGAAGATGTCCATCGTGGAGCAGATCCCACCCCACATACAGGAGTGGCTGGGAATGCCCATCGAAGAGGTGGCCGATTCTTTGGAAAACCTTGAGGAAGAGCTGGAGAAAACCCGGGCGTTTCTGGATCTGTAAGGAGAGTTCATGGAGATCACATTCTACGGCGTTCGCGGTTCGATACCCTCACCCGGACCTGCTACCGTTCACTACGGCGGCAACACCACCTGCATCGCCGTTCGCACGGACGCCGGAGACCTGGTCATACTGGATGGCGGATCGGGAATCCGCCAGTTGGGACTCGACCTGCTGGCCGAACTGCCGGTCAAATGTTCCATCTTTATAACCCACACACACTGGGACCACATCCAGGGACTGCCCTTTTTCACGCCGCTGTTCATACCCGGCAACAAGGTCGATTTCTACGGCGCCTTCGATCCGGTCTACATGAAAGACCTGAAGACCATTCTCAGCCAGCAGATGGAGTACTGCTACTTCCCTGTACGCGAGAATGAGCTGAAGGCGGAGCTGAGCTACACCACGCTCCAGGAGGGCCAGAAGATCCAGGTTGGCTCGGCCACGGTCACCTGCATACTATTAAATCACCCGGTACTCAATTTCGGCTACCTGGTAGAAGCAGACGGCAAGCGCTTCTTCTTCACCGGGGACAACGAACCACCAGTCAATATCTATCAGCCGGATGACCCTGATTTCGCCGAATACCAGGAGTTGATGGAGGAGCGGCAGAAGCACATTTTCGAGTTCTTTCGCGGTGTGGACCTGATGGTGGCCGATGCACAGTACACCAGGGATGAATACTACGCCGGCAAGGTGGGCTGGGGGCACGGCTACTACGAGAGCTGTATCAACATGGCACACAAGGCCGAGGTGCCGAAACTCTTTATCACCCACCACGACCCCACCCGCACGGATGACCAGTTGACCGGAATCTACACCGGTCTGCAGGACGAGGGGGCATTTCCCGACGGCACCGAAGTTTTGATGGCCAGGGAGACCGTGAAGGTTATTGTCTGATCTCCGGATTTTTTATCAGGCCTGTTCAAACAGCCCGGAAAACTCTCCGTACCCCTCTTCCTCCAGCTTCTCCCTTGGGATGAATCTAAGCGACGCCGAGTTGATGCAGTAACGCATCCCGGTGGGTTCAGGCCCGTCATCGAAGAGATGGCCGAGGTGAGAATCCCCATCCCGGCTGCGCACCTCCACCCTGGGGTGGATAAGGCGGACATCCCGCTTCTCCACAATATGCTCCAAATCCAGGGGCCGGGTAAAACTCGGCCAGCCGGTGCCTGAATCGAATTTATCCATGGAAGAAAACAGTGGCTCGCCACTGACGACATCCACGTAGATCCCTTCGCCTTTCTCGTTCCAATAGGCGTTGTCGAATGGGTGCTCGGTCCCCTCCTCCTGGGTTACCCGGTATTGCAGTGGCGTGAGTTTCTCCTGCAAATCACTTTGGCATGGTTTACTGAACTCTTCCGAGCCCTTTTTCTGATCGCTATCACTCATGGGTTTTTCGACCCTTTATCGATCTCCCGCCCCTGCTCATCAACCTCGTCACCACGCATTCTTTTTGAATTAGGCCCCATCACCATGTCGGTTTCATGTTCAGGGTTGACCGGATGCTGCACATTTCCGCTCTTGGATGAGGGGATTATCCCCAGTTTCTGCAACACAATGAGCAGAACGACAACAGCTATCAGTACTAAACCTATTTCCACTGGAACCTCCACTATTCTTGATCCATGCCTGAAGGAGTATATGCGTTTTTGGCGAGGAGAGTCAGCACATGAAAAAGATTAAAATGTCAACAGAATGAAACAAAAAAATCTGTCCACAATTCCTGTGGATAACTTTGTTGATAAACTCCGGAAAATGCCTCCAAACCCCTTTTGCGAGGCATTTTGAATTAAATTGTTTATTTTTTATACAGAAGTATATTTTTCAATAAATACATGGGGTTATAATTTTCAAAGGCGTTAAGTCATTGAAAAACAATCACAGAACAGCCTGCTCATGTCTGATTGACTGTTGTTGTGCATAGCGACAGGAATTAAATAACTTCTAACCACCTGAAACGCAGGATATTCACAAAAGGGAAACACACACCTCTGGTGCTTATCGGCTATATACTCGGTTGGTGATTTAGTTTAGAAAGAGGTAATAAAAAAGTGCAGTGAGACGGCATGTGTACCGCCCTGCCAAATTGCTGTAAACATGCCAAAAACGCACTATGAGCCAAGCCACTGAATTGAATGCAACATCTTCTCCCCTGCTCTTGCCTGGCGACCCTCCTGCCTGGGAGTTGCTGAATGGCGATAGCGATAACGGGATGGTCATCCTGTGTGATCACGCCCGCAACCTGATCCCCACGGCCCTCGACAGCCTGGGCCTGGACAAGGATCAGTTTGATAATCACATTGCTTACGATATCGGCGCTGAAGATACGGCTAGGAGGCTCGCGGACCTGTTCAGGTGCAGACTGTTCATCAGCGGCTATTCAAGATTGGTTATCGACCTGAACCGACACCCGGGGGATGGCTCCTCCATTCCCGAGGTGAGTGACGATATTGAGATAACAGGTAACAGGGGACTGACAACAGAGGAGATCATCTGCCGCGAGAATGAACTCTTCTGGGCCTACCACAACCGGGTCAGCCAGGAGCTTCAGCAGATTGCCTCAGCAGGCCTGACCCCGCTCATTCTCTCACTGCACAGCTTCACACCCACCTACCGGGGCTACCGGCGTCCCTGGCATGTCGGTGTTCTATGGGACAGGGATCAGCGAATATCCGCTCCCCTGCTGCAACGCCTCTCGGCACTGCCTGACATCTGTGCCGGAGACAACGAGCCTTACCACGCACGCAGCCCTTTGGGTTATACGATGGAGGTCCATTGCGAGCATAACGGTTTCCCGCACGTGCTGCTCGAGCTCAGGCAGGACCTGATCGAATCCCGTGAAGGTGCATGCCATTGGGGCGAATTCATCCACCGGCATCTCTCTGCAGTACTGGATGAAACCGGGCTGCTCACAACAACAGATCGCAAGCCAGGGAGGCCATAATGAATGAGCCAAGCTTTACCATCGGGATCGAAGAGGAGTACATGCTTGTCGACCGCAAGAGTCGAAACCTGATCAGTGAGGCGCCGGCGGAAATGCTGTCTGAGTGCGAGGAGCTCCTCCAGGGCCAGGTCTCTCCGGAGTTTCTGCAGTGCCAGATCGAGGTGGGTACCGATGTATGCAACACGCTTCACGAAGCCCGTCGGGAGCTGGCATACCTGCGCAAGACAGTGGCCACCGTGGCAGAGCGCCATGGACTTGCCGTGGTGGCAGCCTCAACCCACCCCTTCGGAAAACCATCGAAGCTGGAGCACACCCATAAAGATCGCTATGAACAGCTTGCACAGGACCTGCAGGAGGTTGTGCGACAGCTCGTGATCAGCGGCATGCATATACATATCGGTATCGAGGATGATGATCTTCGGGTGGATATCATGGACCAGGTCCGATACGTGCTGCCCCATATGCTGGCGCTGAGCACATCATCGCCATTCTGGCGCGGACGCAATACAGGGCTGAAATCCTACCGGCTCTCGATCTGGGATGGCATGCCGCGAACCGGCACGCCGGAGTATTTTGACAGTTATGGCGAGTATCAGCGCCACGTGGATATCCTGGTGCAGGCAGGAGTGATTGAGGATGCAACCAAGATCTGGTGGGACGTCCGCCCCAGCGCCCGCTACCCGACACTGGAGATGCGGATCTCAGATGTCTGCACCCGGCTGGATGATGCGATCTGCGTGGCCGCCTTCTACCTCTGCTGGACGCGCATGCTCTACCGTCTGCGCCGCCGCAATCAGCGCTGGCGCCAGTACCACACATTTCTCATTAACGAGAACCGCTGGCGCGCCCACCGCTACGGCATTGATGAGGGGTTGCTGGATTTCGGACGCGGCGAGATCGTACCCTTCGAAAAACTGATGGATGAGATCATCGAGCTGCTAAGAGAAGATGCGGAGCATTTCAACTGCGTTAAGGAGCTCGAACATATGCGTACCATTCTACGCGAGGGAACCAGCGCCCATCGCCAGGTTGCGGCCTACGAACAGGCCATTGCCCAGGGCAAAGAACACGAAGAGGCGTTGCATGCTATCGTGGACCTCCTGATCGATGAGACACTCATTGGCACCGACTGAGAAAAATACCCAGAGTTATGTGTGAACTGTTTGCCCTCTCAAGCCTCTACCTGACCAACATCTCCTTCTCGCTTGAAGAGTTTGCCGACCATGGTGGCCAGAACGGTCCCCACAAGGACGGCTGGGGTGTCGCCCACTACGACAATCTTGATGTGCACCTGATCCGCGAACCCTTCCCGGCCAGCACCAGCCCCTGCATCCGTTTTCTGCAGGAGCACGGTTTGAAAAGCAACATCATCATCTCCCATATCCGCATGGCCACGGTCGGTGACCGGCAGCTGCGCAATACCCAGCCCCTCTCACGCGCCCTGGGCGGACGCATGCACACCTTTGCCCATAACGGCGACCTGGACGGCATTGTCAATCTACCGGAGTTTCCGGTGGGCAGATGGCAGCCCATTGGCGAGACCGATTCGGAGCACGCTTTCTGCCACCTCATGCACCTTATGGAACCCCTTTGGCAAGAAGGGGAACCATCACTGGAGGCCAGGCATAGCCTGCTCGAGGCGTTTGCCCGGAGCCTTCGTCCCCTCGGGCCGGCAAATTTTATCTATTCAGATGGCGAATATGTTTACGCCCACGGCGACAAGCGCACCCAGCCCGGCATGGAAGGCTATCACCCACCCGGACTGCACTGGCTCTCACGTACCTGTGGTTTGGCCGATGAAACAAAGGAGATCCCCGGCCTAACCCTGCACCACGAGCAGTGTGACCAGAGCGTAGTATTGATAGCTACAGTTCCGCTCACCGATGAGCAGTGGCAACCCTTCGGGGAGGGGGAAATTCTGATCATGAAAGATGGTACCATTCAGCACCTTTGAATTTGTTCCCACGGTAGATGAAGCCCACATCCCCAATTGGTATTTTCGATTCAGGCATCGGCGGCCTGAGTGTCCTGGCTCACCTCAGGCGTGAACTCCCCAATGAAGACCTTGTTTACGTTGCAGACAGCGGCTTTGCCCCCTATGGCCAACGTTCCGCTGACCAAATCCGTGCGCGATCAGAAACAATCGCCAGTTTTCTCCAGGCCCATGAGGCCAAAACCATAGTGGTCGCCTGCAACACGGCCACCGCAGTTGCAGCCACCGCTCTCAGGCGTGCAATGGATATTCCTGTCATCGGCGTGGAGCCTGGCCTGAAACCGGCGGCCAACCGCACCCGATCCGGAGTCATCGGCATCCTGGCCACCCACGGCACCCTCAACAGTGAGAAATACAGCCACCTGGTTAATCGTTACGGAAGGGAGGTTGAGGTGATTTCCCAAATCTGCAACGGTCTTGCAGACCTGGTGGAACAGGGGCTGACCGACAGCGACGAGGCTCGCGGCCTGCTTGCTCAATACCTGGAACCGATCCGGCAGCGGGGAGCCGATACCATAGCCCTCGGCTGCACTCATTACCCGTTCCTGATCCCGGAGATAAAGCGGATCACCGGTGAAGCGACCGACATCATCGACACAGGCAGCGCTGTAGCCAGGGAGACAAGACGACGCCTCGAGCCGAACTGCCTCCACCCTGATCCTGGCAGAGAGGGGCGGACTCACTTCTTTGCCAGTGGTTCGGTGGAGGAAGCGGCCAAGCGTATCGCTCTCTACTGGCCAGAACCGGTAAGGGTCAGGCCACTGCCCTGATCATGAACCGTTGGCTATTTATACTGTCCTACGGGTAACCACCAGAGGAGCAGCAATGGAACAGAACCCCGCCCCGCGCCATTGGCAAAAAATGCTAGCGATAACCCTGAGCCTTGTGCTGCTGCTCCCCATGCTTGCCCAGGCCGACCAGGTGGAGCAGATCCTCGCCTTACCCGAGCCACCGGATGGGATTGTCTTCGAGGTGGTCAGCGGTGACGGGGATGCGCTTGAACAGCTGATGCCATCACTCAACCGGAACATCCAGCGCCTTCGAAAGAGATTCCCCGCACTGGATATCGCCGTTGTCAGTCACGGTGCAGAGCAGTTTGCCCTGCAGTCGGATGCCGCAGAGGAGTTTCAGGAGGTCCACGAACTGGTTCAGAGCCTCGGCGAGTCGGATGTACCCGTCCACGTCTGCGGCACCCACGCCTCCTGGCGCGATAAGACAATTGAAGATTTCCCGGACTACGTGGACGTCTCCCCCTCAGGGCCTGCCCAGATAAACCAATATATCGACAGGGGCTACATTCATATCCTGGTAGACTGACAGCCTCATATCCCCACAAGAGCTGATAATGGCTGAAGTCCAGATCGACCTGTTGCTACTGCTTTTACTCTTCGGCACCGGCCTGGTCGCCGGCGCAGTGGACGCCATTGCCGGTGGCGGTGGCCTTATCGCCCTGCCTGTCCTGCTGTCAACCGGCCTGTCTCCGGTACAGGCCCTGGCCACCAACAAGCTTCAGGGCTCTTTTG
The DNA here is from genome assembly GCA_965224515.1 of Sedimenticolaceae bacterium. GTDB lineage: Bacteria > Pseudomonadota > Gammaproteobacteria > Chromatiales > Chromatiaceae > Sedimenticola_A. Next base: position 2,529,406 of record OZ245051.1, on the reverse strand, counting down.
GTACATTTTCATCCAGCCTGTTTTTCATACGCAAAAAACAGGTCGACCTGAAACAGGCGGCGTTCATGGTCGCCTGCACTTTCATCGGCTCCATGCTGGGTACGGTGCTGGTGCAGATGATCGATCTCTCCTTTCTCACGGCCTTGATTCCGATTCTGCTCATCCTTGTTGCCCTCTACTTCCTGTTCACACCGAATCTGCGGGAAGAGCAGGCCCGGCACCGGATCAGCAGTGCCCTGTTCGGTGCCACGGTGGGATTCGGCGGCGGATTCTACGACGGCTTCTTTGGTCCCGGAACCGGTTCCTTTTTTCTCATCGGCTTCGTCACACTGCTGGGCTATGGTCTTATCAAGGCGACCGCCCACACGAAAATCCTCAACTTTGCCAGCAACATAGGGTCGCTTGCACTGTTCATTGTGGGCGGGCATGTTGTCTGGACACTGGGTCTGACCATGGCACTGGGCCAGTTTATCGGTGGACGCCTTGGTGCTCACCTTGCCTTCAGGAAGGGGGCAAAGATCATCCGCCCGTTGATCGTCATCGTCACCCTCAGCATCAGCCTGAAACTGCTCTATGGCTACTGGTTTTCGTGAACTAGGTCACACTGTCCTGAATGATGGTTGATTCAAAACCTGACAGTAAGTACGTTAATTACTGGTCAGAGGGATATCTGATCAGTTTATGGAAAAAAGTAGCGAATCGGGTTACGAACCACCACCTGAACCGCTTTTCCCACTTGACAGCCAGAGCGCAGTAAATACAATAGCTGCCTCTCACGACGCGGGAATAGCTCAGCTGGTAGAGCACAACCTTGCCAAGGTTGGGGTCGCGAGTTCGAATCTCGTTTCCCGCTCCAAATATTGAACAAAGGCTCGGATGCCCCAGGCACCGGGCCTTTTTTCGTTTCAGCCTCTGTATTGGCTGAAGACGCGTTATGGATGACCCGACCAACCACGACTTTACTGAAACAGAGGTGGCGCCATCATGCACTACTGGTTACAGAAGGAAGCAGACGGGTTAAGGATCGACTTCGAAGTTGCGGAATCCGAACAGGCCGCACTGCTGGACTCCATTCACACCTGCCTTGCAGGCAATTCAGGCTGTGACATACATATCAATGACAGGCTCCATTCGATGAAGGTGGAGCAGTACGAGAACGAGCTACAGCTCAGCCTGAAAAACATTTCGGGACGCGAGTTCGATCAAGCTGTCATACATCAGTTTCTGAAGTGCTCTATCGCCTAGAGCAGCCAGGCAGGATCTGAGGTACAAACCAGGTCAGTCTGATTAACCCCTTCCCGGGAGCATCCCCCTCCTGCGCCATGGCGGCATACCCCCTAGACATGCAACGGTACGGGTCAACCAGCCGGCCGCATAAAACACTCCATTATTGCCCCGGCTGAACAGAACCGGCTATTCTCTAGTACCAAATACCCAACACTGGTTAAGCCCGTGCCGGAACTGACTTACCCCGCAATCCTTCCAGTACTGGCCATACTCCTTTTTGCAGGCCTGGTTCACGGCACACTGGGTCTTGGGTTTCCAATGACAGCCACCCCGCTCCTGGCCATGTTCATGGATGTTCAGAGCGCCATTCTGATCACCCTCTTTCCAACCATCGGGGTTAATATAATCAGCATAATCAGGGGGGGAAACTGGGGCCAGAGCATAGGTCGCTACTGGCCACTGGCGCTGTTTGCCGCGCTGGGCAGTATCATCGGCACCCAGGTATTGATCATCTCGGCACCCGAGCCCTTCAAGCTACTTCTGGCCCTGCTGATCGTGCTCTACCTGAATACAGGCCGCATCGGCAAGCTGATGATGAACTGGATCGCTGACCACCAGTTGCTCTCCATGGCACTGTTCGGCCTGATTGCAGGTTTCATGGCGGGAACGGTGAATGTGATGGTACCGATTCTGGTTGTATTCAGCCTTGAGCTCGGCCTCGCGATGACCGCCATGATCCAGGTCTTCAATCTCTGTTTTCTGGCAGGCAAGGTGTCACAGGTGGGGGGTTTCAGCTTTGCCGGTATGCTCGACAGCGAACTGCTCGTCGCGGTACTGCCCGGTGTGGCAGTCTCGGTGGGTGCGCTGTTGCTGGGCATGCAGCTGAGGGATAGGATCAAGACCGAGACCTACAGCCAGCTGCTCAGGTACCTGCTCATGGTCAGTGCGCTGATCCTTACCGCGCAATTCATAGCCGGTTAAGTCGGGGTGAGACGGAACACCTTCTCTACCATGCGTGTCAGGCCACGTTCACGAAAACGCGCATTCTCTGCCAGAACATCCAGCTCAAAACAGAGCTCTATGCCGTAGCCCGTTTCATAAAGCTGCCGAACCTCTGGCTCCTCCACGGAGAATGGCGGACCCTGCATCTGGTCCTGGGGATACTCCAGGGTTACCAGCAGTACGCTGACACCTCTGGTCAGAATCGAACCCAGGTGATCTGTGTACCTGGAGCGCATCTCCCTCGGCAGGGCCACCAGTGAAGCCCTGTCATAGACTGCGCTCACACCGGCAATGTCTCCTGCACGAAGGTGGAATATATCGCCCTGCAGGATTACCAGGCCATCAACCTCCCAGCGTATGAAGTCGCCCTGTTGTGTGCGCTCAGGTTCGAGATTGTTCTCTCTGAAAAAATCCTCCACCGCGAGGGCGCTGATCTCCACCCCAATGACCCGGTAGCCCTCACTGCGCAGCCAGAGCATGTCGAGACTCTTTCCACACAGTGGAACAAACACCAGGGAATTCTCCACCAGCTGCTCTTTCTGCCAGAATGACTGCAGATGCGAGTTGATCTCGCCCTGGTGAAAGCCAATCTCGTTGCGCTCCCAGCGCTCATGCCAGAACTTCGCGTCCACATCTGCTCCTTAATTGAATTTGCGCTGACTATACGCTGCTGAATTATTGATAAAAACAGGTACTTGGTGCGGAATTGGACTAAACCTTGAAATTGCCCACCATGGCCTGCAGCTTTCCTGCGAGTTCGGCCAGGTGTTCGCTGGCCTGGGAGGTCTCATTCGCTCCGGCTGTCGTCTGTGCGGCGATACCGCTGATGCTGCCAACATTCTGCTGTATATCCCCTGCCACCGCAGTCTGCTCTTCCGCCGCAAGTGCCACGTGTTCGTTCACATCGGAGATACTCTCCACAGAGGTGGTGATTGCCCTCAGGGACTCACCTGCCTGTGAAACCTCGTTTACCCCTTGACTGGCACGTTCCCTGCTCGTGTCCATGGAGGTAACGGCGTTGCGTGCGGTACCTTGCAGACGTTCAATCATCTCCTGGATCTCACTAGTGGACTCCTGGGTCCGCGAGGCCAAGGTTCTCACCTCGTCAGCAACCACAGCAAACCCGCGGCCCTGCTCTCCTGCCCGTGCGGCCTCGATTGCGGCATTCAGGGCCAGCAGGTTGGTCTGTTCGGCAATCCCCCGAATGACGTCGAGAACACTGCCTATGTCTTCACTGTCCCTGGCCAGCATCTGGATCACGTCCGAGGTCCCGTCCACCTCTTCTGCCAGTTCATTGATATGTCCCACGGTGCTCATAATCACCTGTAGTCCCTTGCCGGTCTCTTCCCGTGCAGTTCGGGTGGCATCGGCTGCAGCCACCGTGTTTCGCGCCACCTCCTGCACGGTACTCACCATCTGCTCCATGGCAGAGGCAACCTGGTCAGTTGCAAGCTGCTGTTGTCGAATACCCTCGCTTGTCTTTTCAGTTATCACAGAGGTCTCTTCTGCAGCAGAAGACAGAAGTTCTGATACCTCCCGGATCTGCTGCACCATATCCTGAATGGCCATAATGAATTCGTTGAACCATCGGGAGAGTTCACCCAACTCGGTCTCATCCTGCACATCCAGTCTCTGGGTCAGATCACCTTCACCCTCGGCAATATCCCGCAGACGTTCCACTATCTTCTCAAGGGGATGCTTGATGCTCAGCGTGATGTAAGCACCAAGAACCAGCGCCAGCACCAATCCGCCGACAATAACAGCAAGAGATGCCAGGGTGGCCTGATCTGAAGCCTCTCTCGAATCATTCAAGGCCCTCTCCTGGATATCCCACCCCTCTTTTTCAAGCTGGCCGAGGAGCCCGATTATCTCTTCCGCTACGCCGTCCGCCTCTTCATCAACGGCATGGCGCATATGCTCGATATCCATCCGCTCAACATGTGCATCTACAAACTCCTTGGCTATGGGCAGAAAACTGCTCTCAAGAAGCACACTCCAGGCTTCCGCCTTGGTCTGGATATCAAGAAACCCCGCCTTGGGAAGAGAGCGGCCATCAGCAGTCTTGCCCGATTTCAATGCCTGCAGCTGTGACCTGACAGTCTCAATCGCATTCTCATACAGAGGTAAAAACTGAGCCTGTTTCTCCTTGCTACGGCTGTTGGCATAGTCAAAAATCACTTTTCTGCTATGCACCACGCTTTTGTAGAAATCATCCACCGACTCGGTGAGTAATTGAAATCCGCCATACTCCTGGGTATAGGGTGTGGCTGAAGAGATGCTGGCGGCTGTTAACTCGTTTAGGTGGGACTTTGTCTTGTCGATTTCCGTCTCAAGCTCAACAAAGGTCCGGGACAGCTGCTCAAGCTTCTCGTCCGAGTGGAGTTGGTTTTCAGCATCTGTCAGTATCAGCTGGTATATCTGCTCAATCCGAGCAGTCAGTTGCTCGTCATGCAGACGTGCAGCCTCAGAAATTAAATGATCCAGATCGTCGTTGGTGGTCTTGCGCCCGGTTCCAGCCAATACCTCGGCGAGTATGCCCCGAATCTCTTCCAGCAGGCTTGAAAACCAGGCATGCTGCTCCTGTGAAGCCTGCATGAACTGCTCCACCTCATCACTATTCAGAGCACTCAACATCTCCATGATCATCAGCTGCTGTGAGCGGATAACCATTTTCATCTTCATCGCCGTATCGATGAGCGGGGCTGAGTTGATGACCTTTTCGCTTTCGGAATTAATACGGGCCATGCCCTGGTAGTTGACACCGCCGACCACCAGGATGACGACCGCGAGCAGGATGAAACAGACCACCAGCCGGTTCACTACGGAGATGTTTTTCAGCAAGCCCATGTCATCCTCATGATGCGAAGTTTTACACAAAATATAGGATAGTATGAATTTTGTTCTTTTTCTTCAGAGCTACCCTTATTTATAGAACGTCCAGAAAGGGATTTTCTTGAGCCTGTTATTAAGCTGAATCATCGGTAATAATCCCTGCTGCCGAACAATGAATAACGAACTGCTCATGAAACTTCTTATCCTAGGTGCCGGCGCTGTCGGCCTCAGCCTCGCAGCACGTCTCTCTGCCCATTGCGATGTACACGCAGTCTGCCGCAAGAGACATGCCGATATCATCAATGCCAATGGCTTCACCATGAGCGGAATCTGGGGAGATGGCAAATTCCGTTTCAGTGCATCCACTGATATACCCGATGATTACGAGTTCGACTACTGCCTGATCACATCCAAGTCGATTCAGACCCGGGAGTTGTGCGAACAGTACAGGCACCTGCTGAAAGGCAAGGAGTGTGTCAGCTTTCAGAATGGCATCGGCAACGAGGAGGTTATCGCCGGGTTCACTGACAGGGTGATAGGCGGCACCATCATTACCGGTTTCGAATGGCGGGGAGATGCCAGCGTTGAGGTAACGGTTGAGGCCGGGCCTATCCGCCTCGGCCGATTCCCTGAGGGCAGCGATCCGCAGGTGGAAAACCTGGTCTCGCTTTTTCAGCAGGCAGGTTTGAACGTTGAGGGCAGTGACCGGATACGCAGCAACCTCTGGGCGAAAACCCTCTACAACTGTGCACTCAACCCGCTTGGAGCAATACTGGATGTGCCCTATGGCAAGCTGGCAGAGAGGCATGCCTGGAGAAGCATTGAGGAGGTCATTCACGAGGCCTTTGCAGTCTGCAGTGCCGAGCATGTCGATCTGCCCTGGGACTCGGCCGAAGCCTACCTGGAGTACCTGAAAACCGTCCAGCTCCCGGCAACGGCCGGCCACCACTCTTCCATGCTGCAGGATATCCGCAACGGCAGGGAGACGGAGATAGATTTCATTAACGGTGCGATAGTCCGGCTGGGAGAGAAGCACGGCGTTGCGACGCCGGTGAACCAGACCCTGGTGAACCAGATCCGATTTAAAACCGCTCAACGTTGCGAATAGTACGCCAGAGTGCAATAGCGAAGCGTATTGCACCTTTAAACCTTGGCCTACGGGTTACGCTGTCGCTAACCCACCCTACAGTGAACTTCCACTCTCCCTGTACCAGCTAAAGCTACACCTTCTCCACTTTCTGCATGTTGTGCATCTGCATGTTCAGCATACGGATGGTGGCTTTCATGGCGGCAAAAACCTGGTTTGAATGAATGCCACGGGTTTTGAAGGTACCCTGCGCGTCTTCCCAGGTGATGGTGGCCTCGGTCAGGGCGTCGGTCTTGCCCCCCTTTGGAATACGCACCTCGAAGTCAGTCAGCCTGGGCAGTGTTATAGCGTACTTCTTCAGCACCTTTGATATGGCATTCATGAAGGCATCGAAACCACCATTGCCTATTCCGGCCGCCAGTTCAATAGAGTCGCAAACCCGCACCCGGATGCTGGCGGTTGATTCCAGTTCAAGCCCGGAGGTGATGGAGCAGTTGATCAACTCAATATGGTCGTAGTCCTTGCTCTCCAGCACCTCGGCAATAATAAACGGCAGGTCGTCCGAGGTGATCGATTTCTTTGAATCCCCCAGCTCCACCACGCGTTGCAGTACCTTGCCCAGGTTCTCATCGGAGAGGGAGATATCCAGTTTCTCCAGGTTTTTCTGCAGTGACGCCTTGCCACTCATTTTACCCAGTGCATAGCTGCGCCGGCGGGAAAAGCGCTCAGGACTCAGCCGGGTCTGGTACAGACCGCCCTTCTTGTCGCCGTCTGCATGAATACCACTTGTCTGGGTGAATACATCGGCACCGACCACGGGAGCATTGTCGGCGAGACGCTTGCCTGAAAAATTCTCTACCATCTGGCTGAGCCGGAGCAGGTGGGATTCATCGATGGCCACATCCAGTCCCATGCGGTCCTTCAGGTTTACCGCAACCTCTGATAGCGGCGCATTGCCCGCCCTCTCGCCCAGGCAGTTGACGGTACAGTGAATGGACGAGGCACCGGCCTTGGCCGCGGCCAGGGCGTTTGCGGTGCCAAGCCCGTAGTCGTTGTGGGGATGGAAGTCGAAACGACACTCCGGAAAACGCTCCACCATATCGGTGATACTGACGAATACCTCTTCAGGGGTCAGGACTCCAAGGGTATCGGGAAGCATGAAATAGCCGATATCCATCCCTTGCAGACGGTCCACGAGTTCGTAGACGTAGTCAGGGTTGTCGCGGTAGCCGTTGGACCAGTCTTCTAGGTAAACATTGACCGCCAGACCCTGTTTACGGGCATAGTTAATGGTCTTCTTGATATCCCCTGCATGCTGGGGAAGTGTCTTGTTGAGCTGGTTTTTACAGTGGTTTTCACTGCCCTTGGTGAGCAGGTTGATCACCCGCCCCCCGGCATCGACAATCCAGTCGACACTGCGCTTGAAGTCGACGAAGCCCAGTACTTCCACCCGCTCCGCCAGACCAACGGTGTCCGCCCACTCGACGATGTTGGCCACCGCCGCCTTCTCTCCCGATGAGACCCGGGCGGATGCCACTTCAATGCGATCCACTTTCAGCAGCTCCAGCAGCGCCTTGGCGATGTTGAGTTTCTCTGCCGGTGAGAAGGAGACCCCTTGGGTCTGCTCCCCGTCACGCAGGGTGGTATCAAGGATATTGACGTGTCGGTTCTTCTTGGCCATAGGGTCAACCGCTAGCTGTCTTGTTGCAAAGCAACAATCTTAAACCAAAAAAAAGCCGCCAGGGTAATCCGGGCGGCTTTTTTTCATCTTTCTGCCTTTTACTTGGCGGCGAGGGTATCTTTCATATACTGCCGGATCACATCGCCATCCGCATCCAACACCTCGCAGCGGGCTTCCTTCTCCATCAGTCCCTGCAGTGAGGGTGGTGGCGGTGCCTCGATACCAATGGCGTGGTTGACTGCATCACCGAACTTGGCGGGGTGCGCTGTAGCCAGGCAGACCGCATCAGGATAGGCCTCGCCAGCCTTTACACCAACCGCGGTGTGGGGATCAAGGATGTAACCGCACTCCGCGTAGGTCTGCTTGATCTGTTCCAGGGTCTCCTCTTCGCTGACAGCCGCGGCAACGAAGATACTTTCAACCTCGGCCCGCTTCTCTTGCGGAACCTCCAGCTTGCCTTCGGTTGCCATCTGCTCCATAAGCCCCCGCACCTTGGCCGGATCAGAGTCCATCAGGAAATAGAGGTAGCGCTCGAAGTTGGACGAGATCTGGATATCCATTGAGGGGCTGATGGTGGGGTGCACATCTCCGGTCTCATAGACACCGCTATTGATGAAACGCGACAGAATATCGTTACGATTGGTGGCCAGGATCAGGCGCTCCACCGGCAATCCCATGCGCATGGCAACATAGCCTGCGAAAATATCGCCGAAATTTCCGGTGGGGACAGAGAAGCTCACCTTCTGATCCGCGTTACCGCCGGTCATGCGGCCCCAGGCGTAGAAGTAGTAGACCACCTGGGCAAGAATGCGGGCCCAGTTGATGGAGTTGACCGCACCCAGGGTGTACTCGCCCTTGAACTCCAGGTCGTTGAACAGCTCTTTAACGATGCGCTGACCATCATCGAAGCTGCCGGTAATGGCGATGTTATGGACGTTATCATCCAGCACCGTGGTCATCTGCCGCTCCTGGATGGGAGAGACACGCTTGTGCGGGTGAAGGATGAAGATGTCGATACGCTCCTGGCCGCGCACGCCATAGATAGCAGCCGAACCGGTGTCGCCGGAGGTGGCGCCGAGAATGTTCAGACGACCATCGCTGCGCTCCAGCAACAGCTCGAACAGGTTGCCGAGAAACTGCAGGGCCACATCCTTGAAGGCGGCCGTGGGTCCGTGAAAAAGCTCGAGAATATGCCGATCGCCGGCCTGTACCACCGGTGTCACTTCCGGGTGGCTGAACGTGGCATAGGAGCGGTCCACCAGTGCAGTCAGCTCCTCTCTGCTGATATCGGTTTCCACGTAGGGCAGCATCACCTCTACGGCCAGCTCCTTGAAAGGCAGCCCTGACCAGCGCTTCAGGGTTTCCGCATCCACCGAGGGAAACGCCTCTGGCAGCAGCAGACCACCATCGGTGGCCAACCCCATCATCACCGCCTGGGCAAAGCTAACCGGCTCAACTCCGCCGCGGGTACTGACATAACGCATACTTCTGATCCTCGATCCTGACAATTCAACAAGCAATTTAGCAAGCCATTATACCAGCCTTGAAAGCAACATCTAACCGGATTAAAACCGGTGATTTGCAAATCACCAACAATATCTTGAGAATGATGAATAATTCTCATAACATACTGTTTAACAATATTTTTTATGCAATCTTATTTACTATCCGGGACAGCATGACTAGCAAGAGCAGGGGAAACACCCACCTCATCAATCTGGGCAAACGGATCCGAAAGCTGCGCGAACAGCGCGGCATGACCCAGGCAGCCCTGGCCGATAAGATGGCCATATCGCCCAGCTATCTCAACCAGATAGAGAATGATGCACGCCCTCTGAACAAACGTGTCCTGACCAAGCTGGAACTGGCCGTAGGCATCGATTTCACCGACTGGACCGAAGATGAGGACCGTCGTGCAAACCAGTTGCGCGAAGCACTGAACGACCCCCTGTTCAGGGGTACCGACATCCCGCTGCAAGAGCTGCGTGATTCGGTCTCCTGTTCACCCCGCACCGCTGACCGTTTCCTGCAGCTCTTCAGAGCCCATCAGCGCCTGCAGGAGGACTACCAGGCACTTGCAGAGTCCATCGCGGGTGAAGAGCGCATCAAGGCACTGCACGGCGCACAGTTTCCCTATGAAGATGTGCGCGACTTCTTCTACCGGCGCAACAACCATATCGACGCGATAGATTTTGCCGCCGAGCGCCTGTTCGAAGAGAGAGGCTTCAATATCAATCATCTGCCATCAGATCTCACTCAGTATCTGAAGGAGTATCACGACATCAGCGTCAAACTGGCAGACGCCGAGAGCGGCAACAGCCTGCAGAAGCTTTATGATCCTGAAACCCAGACCCTCTGTATTGCCAAGCCCTCCACACCTTCGCGCCGTGCATTTCACATCGCCCACCAGATCGCCCTGCTGATTTACGGTGATCTTATTGACCGGGAGATCGAACAGGCGGACCTGGCCAGCACCCAGGCAAGGGCAATTTGTAAAATCGCCATAGCCAACTACTTTGCCGGTGCTCTGTTGATGCCCTACTCCCGTTTTCTGGAAGATGCAAAGCGGGTTCGCTATGACATTCAACGCCTGTCGGGACTCTATGGCACCAGCTTCGAACAGGTCTGCCACAGGCTGAGCACCCTGCAGCGACCGGGCGACAAGGGCGTACCCTTCTATTTCGTGCGGGTGGATATCGCCGGTAACATCTCAAAGCGCCAGAGTGCCACGAGTTTTCATTTTGCCCGTCTTGGTGGCGTATGTCCGTTATGGAACGTACATGAAGCATTCTCGTCACCCGGCACCATACTGCGCCAGCTGGCGGAGATGCCAGATGGAAAAACCTACCTCTGTCTTGCCAGAACGGTATACGAGAGCGGCGGAAGCTATCTTCAACCCCAGCGCAAGTTCGCCATAGGCCTGGGCTGTGAAGTGCGACACGCTCATAAACTGGTCTATACCGCCGGTCTCGATATCGATGACCCTGAAGCCGTTGAGCCCATCGGGGTCAGTTGCAGGGTCTGCGAACGCCAGGACTGCCCCCAGCGGGCTTTCCCGCCTATTTCACGCCGACTCAGCATTGATGAGAATGCACGCAGTGCATTCCCCTATGCCTTTGAAGATTCAGAGGAGAGTAACCAGAAATAACCTATGGGTATAGAGACACCCGCCGAGAGCTTAGCAGAGAAAAATTACAAGAATATTAAACCTGGCCTATACTGAAACCAAGGCATCTGTTCGAGGAGTTGTCATGAGGTTAATGGGTCTCACGCTGTTTGGTGTCATGCTTACGTTTTCCCTGGGCGGCATCGCCGCTGAGCACCCTGCCTGTACCAATCCCTTCCTCAAACAAACTGTCGTCACCCCCGGCGAGTCACGTGGAATAGCAATCAGCTGTACTGAAGAGGAAATTTCAAGCCTCTTCTACAACCGGGCCTATCACCAGGAACTGCTGGAGAACTTCCGTTCCATGGCAATGCTTGAATCATACACTGAAACCGATGACATGATGCATTACGAAGCACAACGCATCTATATCGGGCTGGCGGAAGCCTTTGCCCGTTCAGCATGGAATAACGGCAATCTAAAAGCGGTTTCAGCACTCAACGAACAGTACGATCAGGCCATTGCAGTGGGCGAACTGCAGATCAGGAGGAACGAGGTACTGGCCAGGCAGGAGTGGCTGCTGATAAGGTAAAGAGACGCAATCTGCACATCACCCTGCAATCGTTTACACTCTCCATCTCGGCAGCAACAAAAGTACCCTCTGCTCAATGACCGACCGTAAAAACCACTGGGAGCAGGTCTACAGCTCCAAAACCTCTACAGAAGTGAGCTGGTACCAGCCCTGCCCCGACATCTCACTGAAGCTGATTGAACACAGCGGTATTACACCTGATGATCCCATCATTGATATCGGCGGGGGCTGTTCACTGCTGGTGGATCACCTGATTACACTTGGCTATACAAACATCTCGGTCCTCGATCTCGCCCGCTCAGCACTGGACATTGCAATTCGACGCCTGGAGGAACAGGCTGAAAAGGTCACATGGATAGAGGCGGATGCAACAGATTTCGATCTTGCCCATGAGATTGCACTATGGCATGACCGGGCGGTCTTCCATTTCTTGACCGACCCTGCTGACCGAAAGGCCTATTTGCAGAACCTCAAGCGACATCTCCGAACGGGTGGCCAGCTGATCATTGCCGCATTTGCCCCGGAAGGGCCGGAGAAATGCAGCGGGCTCAACATCGTCCAGTACGACCTGGATAAAATACAGGCTGAGCTGGGGCCAGATTATGTCCTGCATGAGGCGACGGCTGAAAACCACGTCACCCCTTCAGGCGGTCAACAGGCATTCAACTATTTCCGCTTTGAAAAAAGCGTGTGAAACAACAGGTATTTTTTATTTATGGCGAAACTAACCATAGACCCGGATTCAGATCTTGTGGAGAAACAGTTTGCCGTGGTCTATTCGCCACGCAAACAGCGGGAACGTTTTCCGGAAAACGTGGTGACAGTACAGGAGTCCAGAGAGGCGGCCATTGATGCAGCAGACGCCGACAATAAAACCTATGCCGCCCTGGTTTACGGCCCCTGCCGCTCATCTGAAGGTTTCAGGCTTTTTTATCTTGTTGAGTGGCTGTAACAATCCAGACAGGTTTTCTACGATGCAGTAAGCCTGAAAAACCAATCATTCACTGGAGCTGACAAAGGAGCACCTTAGCCGCTCTTGTGCTTCAGTTCTCCCGCTAATGACAGATTTTAGCTGAGCACATCCTCCAACTCTTGATCCGTGAATCCTGTTTCAGGACCGTAGTTTCCAATCAGATCCTGGTTGGCTTCACGCCTTGCCACGTCCTTGGGCTTACTCAACCTGAGGTGATGCTCATAACGATCCCGCAAAAATACCGCTCTACGCAGCGCGTCCCGGGAGAGATCGGTAGAAACGGATTTACGGATACTGTCCAGAGAAGGGGTTTCACTACTGTCAGGCGCTTCCGGCGCCTTGCCCGTTGATTGGCGTGTGAGGTCTTTTATTCTTGCATTCCTCTTCGCCAGTTTTTTATCCAGCTGAACAATTTTCTTCTGCAGCTTGTTCACTTTCTCTTCTGCCTTGAGGGCTCGCTTTTTCAATTTCTTGAGCTCTTTTTTCCCCGCTTTTTTCATTACCATATCTCCTCACTCCCCTACCTTGATAGTTTCACCGATGAGACCCGGATAAAATACAGGCGGAACTCGAGCCTGGAAGCGTATTGCATGAGGCGACGACAGAAAACCACGTCACTCCATCAGGCGTTCAACTAATTTCGCTTTGAAAAAAACGTTGAACTGCCTCAGCCGGCATCCTTCCTGTTATGCCTGTTACAGTACATCTTCTCGCCAGCATGTACCAATACCGCCTGGTAATCCTTGTCGCCAACAACAAGCATCGATGCGCCCCTACAGATACTGAGTTCACTCACCATTGAGGAATTTCGCTCCCTGGAGATTTTTCCTCGTATACGCTTAGCCCAGCCTCTCTGGGCATCCTCATCAGCACACGAACTCATCCCTGCCAAATCGGAATGCATAACAGGCTCTTCAACCAGGTGTAGTGGCTGTAAGCTCAGCAGGATTCAGCGCCTTGAAGGTAGCGGGCCGTATTGCCCAACCCACTCTTCGGCCTCCTCAAGACTCATGAAGGATTTGACCGGTATGTTCCGCAGGTAGGTGGATTTGGCATACTCCGACAACAGTCTGTCCTGTGACGACCTGTCGACATAAGCAACAGCCCTGACCATTGACTCGGCCTCCATCATCATGGCCTGCAGTGCTTCGGGTGAAAACGAGTAGAGACTCTCCCTCAGAACCAGCAAGGGGACCTTGCCGCAGAACCTGACCAGGTATTTTCTGATGAGAGACAGATCATCAGATGTGACTTCTCCGTCAGAGTAAAGCGTGAACAGAAGGTATTGATCCCTTTCGGGTGCAATCCGGATCATCCCTGTATCCAATTTATCCATAGCTGATCTACCGCCAGAGCGTACGAGTTGTTTGATCTACCAAAAGAGAGCCATCACAGGTTATTGGGATTTCCCTGTTCGAAACTGTTGTACTCAACAAGCAGCTTTCCCTTTCTGTACTTTACGTAAGAGCCGTCATCTCTTCTAACAACGGGCAGGCAGCCGGGTTTCTTCCCCTTGAACTGGATACAGTGCTTTCCATCGTCTTTGACCCACCATGGGTGCACATCTCTTTTTTCACCCCGCAGCTCCCGTGCCTCACCTCTTGCATCGAAAAAAGCAACCACCTTCAGATCGTTGGATACAACCCTGTAGTGCACCGTTTTTCCGGCAAAAAGCTCCGACACCTGGGCTTTCGATAACGTCTGTTCAGCCAAAGACTGCAGAGGGAAAACAATTAGTATGGCTATCACTGCAATAAAAGGTTTAACCATAATCGCCACTCCATAACGAAGATATTGAAACACCAGCGTCCCTACCTGCTGGTAACGCAAAACAACCTGATCAACCTACCTGCTGAAGTGTTGGAATTTTCCCGACACTATTATTGATCAGAAACTGTCTATGGAGTTCTTTCCGGTCAGCGATGGGGTATGAGGCTCAGCATCCTGCTGGAAATCGACATCCATATACGAAGCTTAGGCTAGCAGGTATCTGATTTTTTGCGAACCAGGCTGTTAGCTGAAGATATTCAGAAACAGCACGGTCTTGGGCTGAGCGGGAGGATGAGTCTGCCAATTTCATACATACTGTTGCGGTTAAGTGTTGAAAACCACTGCAGCAGCTTCAACAAGACCCGTAGGTCTGAAGGCCTGCCTACAGGAACGCAACAAGGCACTTGAAGTCCAACACTTACCTGGAGCAGGGCCTTATTTATGAGGCCCGGAGTCGGTATTTAGAGCATGATGTCCCCACAAGGAGTACCCATACATATTCCAGAATATTCCACCCGAAACTGAACTAAACTTCCCCCATGACACACCAGCACATCTCCCAGGTGATCCCATGAAAAATATCATATCGCTCGTCTCTCTAGCCCTTTTCAGCTGCCTGGCAACCACGCCGGCTTTTTCAGGAGACGAGTATGAACAGGAGGCGGATAACGTTGCGGATACATATTATCGCCCGGCCCCGGTAATGAAAGGGCGGGCCGGGGAATCGAAAAGCATTACCCGGGGGGCTGCACGCAATACAACCACAGCACAGGAGACAGGTGCTGGAGCCCGCGCCATAAATGGCGATGAGTGCAATCCACTCTGCGGTATGCTTGAGACCGGCCAGGAGCGAGCCCAGCCAGCCCAGCAGTTACCTACTGCCCGAACCAGGTAGAGAAGTAATCATTGCCCTACAGAGAAAGCCGGAGCAAGTTGCAGATCTCAGCGCTGCCTTCTTCGGCTTCCTTTACCTACTGCTCGGCGAACTGCCGATTTCTTTCTGACAGGCCCTTTGCGCTGTTGGCCTGAACGCTGTTTTGGCTGAGTGGCCTGTTTTCCCCCGGTCCCGGCGGGCTGCCAGGAAGGCACCAGGTGCTTCTTTCCGTTTCCGATCAGATCTGCCCGTCCCATCTTTTGCAACGCATCGCGCAGCAGGGGCCAGTTTTCAGGGTCATGATAGCGCAGGAACGCCTTGTGCAGCCGGCGCTGGCGTGTCCCGCTGGGCACGTTCACCGGGTCCCCTTTGCGCCTGATCTTGCGTAGCGGATTTCGCCCAGTGTGGTACATGGCAGAAGCGATGGCCAGGGGGGTGGGCAGAAACGCCTGTACCTGGTCGGGCCTGAATCCGTTCTGTTTCAGCCAGAGTGCCAGGTTCAGCATGTCCCTGTCGCTGGTACCGGGATGAGCGGCAATGAAGTAGGGAATCAGGTACTGCTCTTTCCCCGCCTCCTTCGAATACTTGTCGAACAACCGCTTGAATTTGTCATAGGCCCCGATCCCCGGCTTCATCATCATCTTCAGGGGAGTATCTTCTGTATGTTCCGGGGCGATCTTCAGGTAACCGCCCACATGGTGGGCAACCAGCTCCTTGATGTATTCGGGGTCCCGTACAGCCAGGTCATAGCGCAGACCGGAGGCGATCAGCACCCGCTTGATCCCTTTCACTTTGCGTGCACGCCGGTAGAGACTGATCAACGGCTTGTGGGATGTCTGCATGTGTTTGCAGATATCGGGGAATACACAGGAGAGCCTGCGGCAGCTGGATTCGATCTTCTCGCTCTCACAACGCATGCGATACATGTTGGCGGTGGGCCCGCCAAGATCGGAGATCGATCCTGTGAAGCCCTGCACCGTATCCCTGATCGCCTCCACCTCGCTGATGATCGACTCTTCTGACCGGCTCTGAATAATGCGCCCCTCATGCTCCGTGATGGAACAGAAGGTACAACCGCCAAAGCAGCCACGCATGATGGGGATGGAGAAGCGGATCATCTCCCAGGCCGGGTTTTTCGCTTCACCATAGGCCGGGTGAGGATTGCGTGTATAGGGAAACTCGTAGAGCTGATCCAGCTCTTTTGTGGTCAACGGCAGTGGCGGCGGATTGAGCCAGACATCGCGCTTGCCATGCTGCTGTACCAGGGCCCGGGCATTACCGGGATTGGTCTCAAGGTGGAAGACACGGGACGCATGGGCATAGATGATCGGGTCTTCCAGAACCTGGTCATACGATGGAAGTCGAACCACGCTATGCGCACGGTCCATACCCCGGGGCCGCTTATGGAAAGAGACCACTTTGTTACTGCCGGTATCTGTGGTCTCACAATCCGGCGCAGCTGCATAGGGATCGGGCCTGGGGGCCAGGGGACCCGGTTCATCCAGGCTGGTGGAGTCGATTTCAGCCCAGCCCTCGGGAATACCGTGGCGCATCAAACCCGTGCCACGCACATCTGTAATATCTGAGATCTTCTCGCCACTGGCCAGCCGGTGGGCCACCTCGACTACAGCGCGTTCCGCATTGCCGTAGATCAGCATGTCTGCCTTGGAGTCGGGCAGGATGGAGCGGCGCACCTTGTCGGACCAGTAGTCGTAATGGGCAATGCGGCGCAGACTCGCCTCGATGCCGCCCACAATGACCGGTACGCCCTTGAAGGCCTCCCGGGCACGCTGGGCGTAGACCACCACGGACCTGTCCGGCCGCCTGCCCCCCTCACCGTTCGGTGTATAGGCGTCGTTGGACCGTATACGCCGCTCTGCGGTGTAACGGTTGACCATGGAGTCCATATTGCCCGCGGTGATGCCGAAAAAGAGATTTGGCTTGCCCAGCTTTCGGAAATCTTCAGGGGATTTCCAATCCGGCTGGGCAATAATCCCCACCCGGAACCCCTGTGCCTCCAGCAGCCGGCCGATCAGGGCCATGCCGAAACTTGGGTGATCCACGTAGGCATCGCCGGTGACGATAATGATGTCGCAGCTGTCCCATCCAAGCTGGTCCATCTCCTCCCGGGACATGGGCAGAACAGGGGCGCTACCGAAGCGCTTGGCCCAGTACTGGCGGTAGGAGAAGAGATCGGGGGAAGTTTGCATGGAACAGAAGACCGTACCTGTAATAGCGCGATTATAACGGATACACCCTATCAAGGGGGAGATTAATGAACCCTCTTATATTTACGTGTTCCTCTGAAAAAACAATGCATTAGGCAATGTTTTTTCTACTTGCATACAATTTCCCCCCATGCCTTTCCTGGTTCATCTACCAGAATCGATATAAGATACATCTACTAACATAGATATAGAGATGCGTAGATATGGAAGCAAGTCAGCTATTCAAAGCGCTGTCAGACCCCACCCGACTCCGCTGCCTCTCGCTTCTTGCCCAGGCAGATGAACTTTGTGTTTGTGAACTGACCCATGCACTGGCTCTTCCTCAGCCCAAAATTTCGCACCATCTCGCCAACTTGCGCAGGTCAGGCATCGTAACCGACCGCAAGGAAGGCCTATGGACATATTACCGACTAAACCACAAAGCACCACAATGGGCTCGGGAAGTCATTAGAACAACAGCAGATGGCATCAGAGATGAACAACCCTATGCAGATGACGCCATCACTTTGAGTAACATGCCTGATCGAACAGGCGGAGCCTGCAGTGGCTGAAGACCTTAACAATCAGCCACTTGAAATCGGCTCAACCCCCCTTTCCACAAACCATGAACAACAACAGGATTGGGATAATTATCGCGCTAACTCCACTGGAGGAGATCATATGACAAACCGATCTGTACACTGGTTGCTTTACCTTCTGTTTTTACTGCCGTCGCTGGGCTTGGCCGAACCGGCCTACCTGGTCGAATCGGACTGGTTGTCTGAACACATCGAAGATGACAACCTGGTAGTACTGGAGGTACGTTATCACCCTCATCGCCACTTCACTGTCGGGCACATACCCGGAGCGGTGCAGGTACAACGTTTCAAAGATCTTGGGGATAATGATGCCAGCCCTTTGATGCGCTTCCCATCCCGTGAAGTTTTTCAGTCACGCCTGCGCAGCTGGGGAATCAATGACGATTCAACCCTGGTACTTTACGACGACTCCAATACCGCACTGATTTCACGTCTCTACTACCTGCTTGAACTCTACGGCTTCAACATGACCCAGGTGAAGGTTCTCAATGGCAGCACCGTGGAGTGGAGTGCCTTCGAGGATATGAGCCAGGAGGCTACTCCCCCGAAAACCGCGGGCACAGTAACACTCAAACAGGCAAACCCCGCCATGTTCATCAACTGGACCGATGTCTATGATGACGTGGTTTCCAGGCGTGACCCCAACGTTGTACTTCTCGATGCCCGCCCACACGACATGTATACAGGCAAGGAGATAAAGCACTCAATTATGGGAGGCCACATTCCCGGGGCCATAAATGTCGTCAGTCTCGATGGTACCAACAACCAAAGGTGGCGATCAGATGAGGAGCTGGCCGAGCTTTACAAATCGGTCCCCAAAGACAAAACCATCTATGTCTATTGCCACGACGGATTTCGCATGAGTCTTGCCTATATGCAACTCAAACACCTGGGGATAAAGGATGTTCGGCTCTACAACGGTGGCTGGTCACACTGGGGCAACCGCCTGACTCTGCCGGTTGTTGAAGGCGAAGAGCCCTACAGTGGAGAGTATGCACTGTGATTCGGAAATGTCTTTTATGGCCACTCCTGATCATGGGCTCTTTTTCAGCCCAGGCCTTTGAGCTGACCGTCGAACCTGTCACCGGGAACCTCTATGCGCTGGTGGGTGAAATAGGCCCACGCAGTTCAGAAAATCACGCCCTGAACAACACCATGGGGTTTGTTGTAACTGATAAAGGGGTCGTGCTTATCGGTTCAGGTGCTTCCCCTTCAGGCGCCCAGCTTATAGAAAAAGCCATTCGCCAGGTAACGGATCAACCGGTACACACGGTAATCAACATTGGCGCTCAGGATCATCATTGGCTGGGAAACAGTTATTTTCTGGCCAAAGGGGCAGAAATACTGGCGTTGGAGCGGACTGTGACATCGCAGAAGCAGCATGTAGACAGCCATCTCACCCGCCTTGGTAAAATATTGGTGCATGGTGCTGAACAGGTCACACCCCACTACGCCACCAGGGTTTATGGGGCCGATATCGAAAGAATCACCATTGGCGGGGTCAATTTTGAACTGATCTGGCCAGGGGACAGCCATTTTTCAGGTGACGCTATTCTCTGGCTTCCTGAAAGCAGGGCGGTGTTTGCAGGCGACCTGGTATTTCATGACAGAATGCTGGGAATACAACCCTTTACCCCAGTTACAAGCTGGCAAAAAGCTTTCCACACAATGGCCGCACTGGAACCTGCACATGTCATACCGGGCCACGGTCATCCAGGTAATTTAAGCAAAGCGAGACGTGATACCGGCAACTATCTTGACTGGCTGGTCAGCGAAATATCCATCGCTGTGGATGATTGGAAAGAGCTGGATGAGACTGTCGAACTACTCTCTGAAGCCCCTGACTTCAAACACCTTACATTTTTTGAAGGTTGGCATAAGCGCAACATCAACCAGACATTTGTGCAGATAGAGCGTACACGCTGATTGCCTGTTCGCGAAGGAAGCAATGGAAATGAAGAACATAAAAGTACTGGGTTCGGGCTGCAAGAACTGCGAAACCATGGCCAACCTGATCAAAATTGCCGCCGATCAGGCTGGGGTGGATATTGAACTGGAGAAGATCACCGACATGGCAGAGATCATGAGCTACGGCGTGATGTCGACTCCCGGTGTTGTGGTTGACGGTAAAGTTGTACATGCAGGCGGCCTTCCCGGTCCTGATCTTGTTCGAAAATGGATCAGCGATTAACTCTGCCCCTGACAACCTCAGATATGGCTTAGCGCATACAGGTACGAAGTCCGTACAGTATTCAATTCCAGAGAAAACCGATGTTCGAACTCCTGGCAAATACACTGATCTACGATTGGCTCGGTCTCGACCCTTCAAGCCACCTTGGAGCTGCACTGCAGTTCTTTGTCATGGATATAACCAAGATCTTCACCATGCTGGTCTTGATCATCTATATCATGGGCCTGATGCGGGCATTTCTCTCCCCGGAGCGGATCAGGGAGTATGTTCGTAACAGACCCGATTGGCAGGCACGTGGCATGGCCGTTACTCTTGGTGCAGCCACCCCCTTCTGCTCCTGCTCCTCCGTACCGCTTTTCATCGGCTTCGTGGAGGCAGGCATTCCACTCGGAGTCACCTTCTCTTTTCTGATCGCCTCACCAATGATCAATGAAGTCGCCGCGATAATCCTGGTGGGTATCCTCGGCTGGAAACTGGCCGCACTCTATGTCATTGCGGGGCTGTTGGTTGCCTGGTTCGGAGGCATCGTAATGCAGCGGTTCAAACCGGAGCGTTGGGTGGAGGAGTATGTATGGAAAATACAGATGGGAGAGATAGCCCAACCCGAGCAGGATACCTCGCTGAAAGGTCGACACCGTTACGCAGTGGCAGAGGTTAAGGAGATTGTTGGAAGAATCTGGAAATGGGTATTTATCGGAATCGGTATAGGCGCCCTGTTCCATGGCTATGTACCGGAAAGCTGGGTTACCGAGCACCTGGCAGGGGGCAGCTGGTTTGATGTACCCGCTGCCGTTTTAGTTGGAATTCCACTCTACTCCAATGCCACTGGCATTATCCCCGTAGCGGAGGCAATGTTGACCAAGGGTGTGGCCATCGGAACCACCCTGGCCCTTATGATGAGCGTTGCAGCCCTTTCGTTACCGGAAATGCTTATTCTTCGCAAAGTGGTCAAGTGGCAGGCTCTGGCACTTTTTGTCAGCGTATTGGCAGTTGCCTTTCTGATGGTTGGCTGGGGTTTCAACGCTTTGACCTGAAGGCAGACATCAACGTTATAAACCACCCTGCAGTGCTAAGATAGCTTTCCTGCTTCATAGGCAGCAACCAGCGCTGCTTTCAGATCGGGACTCTGCTCGAGATCATCCACGCCCAGGCAACTTTTGGCTATAGGCGCCAGAATTGTAACCACGGCGTGCTCTTTCCACAGCTGCTCAAACTTCGGTATGTCGAAGCTGCCACCAGTGAGACACTCGGTGGCAAGCCCCTCTGCATTGTCGAAGGTCACCTCCTGCATCTCCATAACCTCGTACATATACGAGTAGGTATCGACTTTGCTCTCCATTGCCAGGAGCCGGTGCAGGTCATGAATCGCTCCAGACCCGCTCATCATGCCATCAAGATCAACTTTCGCCGAGAGCGCATAGTTCTCGCCTTTGTATGAAAAATCGATACGTGCTTCGATGCTGCTTTTCAACGCCATAACCTCTTATTTTCAATTACCGTAAATACTGAACAACATGCGTGTTAATACTCGATGACCCTGAAATCATCCACCCAGACCACTTCACATGCCCGTGCCCCGGTATCATTACGGGTCTGGGAACTGATCCATCGCCACCCGTCATCCGCTTCGATCTTAACCAGGCTGCCGGAAAACTCCACCAAGTCGCCCTGTCTTGCATCATCCATCAGGTCCTCGATATAACTGTCAGCCGGCACCATGTGCATATTTGCGCTTTGTGTCTCAATATCCGTCCGTGGAATGGGAAATGTCTTGGCCTGCCATCTGTACCAGCGCCCGGTCTGCCAGATCTCAATAGAGTCCAGCACGTCCTCATCAGACATGGTTCCCCAGCCCAGTGCGAGGTCCAATGGGGAGAGCTCCGCCTCGCGGCCAAAGCTGTACTCCTCCCGTGATAGCACTTTCGCCCTGATGCTGAATTTTGCCAGCGGAGTGATTGTGTAGTCTTTAAAGGGGAAGCTTACCGGCGAGTCAATCTTCTCTTGCAGTGGCACATCCGGCGCGGTCACGCCGGGCCCCAAGGTGACAGAATCATCACGAAAGACCAGGAACCATATGATAATTACAAACAGTAATAGAACTGATAGTCTCTTCATCAGAACCCCGTTTCGTGCACAGTCAGGCTTATTCTATACCAATCGGTCAGAGGTCAGAACCGTCCATCCGCTTTGTCAGATCGGCCCAGAGACTGATGCGGCTGGAACTCCCGGCACGCTTGCCACTGCCTTTCGCCTTGGATAACCAGAGCCCGTCACCATTGAAGCTGTACACCGGCTTCAGGTCTGTTCTTTTCTCTGCGGGCAGCAGCTTGGGATTGATATTGTCCAGCACCAGGGGCGAACCGCTGGGCTTTGAATAATAGGCCAATACCATGTGCGCCTCACCCCACTTCAGTGCCTTGACGTACATAATGCGAAGCTTCTTATCCATAACACCCAGTTCCCTCAGGGTGAAGTACTTGGCAATTGAGTAATCCTCGCAGTCACCCCCATTGGTAGCCAGTTTCTCCACCGGGGTTGCCCAGTAGTCCTGCTTCTTCCAGTGGACAATATCGGTGTAGTACTTGATCCTGTTGAAAAAGTCGTTGACCAGCTTGACCTTTTCAAGCTCCTTCATCTTTGAGTTTCGGCTAATCAGGGCATCGAGTTTTGAAAGACGCTTGGCAGCCTCGGTTCCATATTTACTCTCGACGTGATTCAGCAACGCCTTGCTGATACTGAGACGGGTGGCTGATGTCTGTACCGCGAACACAAGAAGCAGCACCCCCAGCAGTGCTACTCCAGCCAGGCTTATCTTGCTCCTTGATTTGGAAAAACTCATCATCAGTTTTTCTCTGCTCAGCGGCTTGCAGCAAAAAGACCTATCTCCTGCAGTGCAGAAAAGTCAGCATCCTCGATAACCGACTCCGCTATTATGCGGACATCGATCAGATCACCGAGTTCCCTCATCGCTTCAACCAGGTTTCTCTTCTCCTCGTCGCCTGCGATGTCTTCTGTCAGGGAGCGTGCGAGCCGTATGTAATCGAGCTTGATGCCTTTGAGTTCGTTCAGATTTATAAACCGGGTTTCAAACCGCTTCATGATCACTTTCGCGCCGCACCGGTGAGCCAGGTTGATAAACGACTTGAATATTTCGAAGTCCCTGGCTGCACTGTAAGCTGTAACGCTGAACACAAGCCTGGCAGTAGCCTCGCTGTTTTCAGTCAGCAACTGGTAGAGCTCAGAGCGAAACGCGGTGTCAGACATTGAGCTGAATGAGAGGTTGACCGCGATACTGTGGCTGACACCTTTATCCTCGATGTATGCGATTACCCGCCTGAGAACTTTCATATCGAACTGGGTGATATTGCCACCATCCTCGGCAACAGAGACAAAGGTGCCTATGGGCAAGGCTTCGCCCTCATCGTCGAAAACCCTGGATACAGCCTCTTCCAATACCAGGCTGCCCGCTGAATCGCCCGTAAGGGCATGGGCCTGTTCAATCAGACTTATCTCAAAACTCTCCCGGCTCACCACCTGCTGGACAAGCTCTCGCCATTCATCCCTGCTTCGGGCATTACTGCTGTCCTGGGACAGGGCGAAGCTGTTCTCACCAATAAGTTTTGCCTTCTCGTAAGCCTCTGCAGCGGCGGAAATAATGGACGGTGCAGAGCCGAGGGGGTCAAAGGCGATACCCCCTATATGGGCGATATTCTGCTTACCGAGCCGTTCACCAAGAACATGAAATCCATCCACCAATCCCTTGCACAGCTGCTCAGCCTCAGCCCGACCCATGTTGTGGGCGACAGCTGCAAACTCGGCACCAAAGAAACGATATAGCTTGATATCCGATTTCTTTACATTGCCGGCGACGTCCTGGATCAGTTGAACAAAGGATTTGATAAATTCATCAACGGCAGCGCTGTCACGTTCGTTTGCATAGGCACCCAGGTCGTGGATGCGAATCAGAAAAATGTAGCCATGTTTGCTTGAACTGAACATGGTCTTCAATTCAGTCTCAAAGAAGCTCCGCTTCTCCAGACCGGTAAGTTCATCCACACCAAGTTTTTTACTGGCGCTCTCCAGTTTTTTGTTCAGGTTTGAAATCATCCCCTCGATCTTGCCTGACATCAGGTTCATGGAGCCTGCGACATTACGTATCTCCGTGGTCCATGGCAGCGGGCTGATGGTCCCGAATGTACCCCTGGCAATATCCAGGGCCAGGCGATTGATCCGGCCAAGTGGACGGAGCAGAAACCTGATCACCACGCCCAGTGCAACTATAGATAACGCAAATGCCAGCACTGAATACAACAGGGCATCCATGGCCTGGTTCCACAATTTCAGATAACCGATACCAGGATGGACCGAGACCCTGACCACCCCGCCAATACTCCAGCCGGAGCTGATCTCTGACTCGGCACTACCGACTGTCATCGGCAGCAGTTTGACGAACCATCCGGGAACAACGTGGAATGTCTCGGGATTGGCTTTCCTGACAAGAACACTCCCCTCGCTGTCCTCAAGCACGATCTCACCGTAGTAACCGCGATCAAAGATGGCGTTGATCATGGTCTCCAGGATCGTATCCGACTTGTCTGAGATATACGGACTTAAGGAGAGCCCCAGTGAGGTGGCCGTGTCCTGGGCGTGAACCTCTGCCTCATCCTGTAGGTAACTGCGTATATTATTGACACTACTGACATAGTTGACTGAAAAAATCCCAAGAAACATCAGCGCAATAAGTATGAATAATTGCTTAGAAAGCGACATGGATCCTTCCCTTCAAGTACAGGTTCCGATACGGCGTCCCTGCAGGCATTATTATTCCCGACAATCCCGCCCTGGATTTCCAGGCAGTGTTGATACCCGGACATCACGGGGCAAATCACCTGGCTGTCAGGCACTGGTGACTACCCTGAGTCTAGCCTGTTTTATGTGATTTTGATCCGCGCAGGCAGAAGACGGTTAGAGGCCGGGCACCTTGGCTAGCCGGTAAATGCCCCTTCAGACTGAAGATACTCGAGCTCTTCCCGCGTACTCTCACGCCCCAGGATGGCATTGCGATGGGGAAAACGTCCGAAACGTCTTATCAATTCACGGTGATGTTGTGCAAATCTCAGGTTGGATTCCAGACCCGCGTTGGCAAAGCACTCGACCGACAGGGCCTGGTCATCAAGGGATTCACTGTGCATCAGGGGCATGTAGAGAAAAGAGACCCGCTCGCTGGCAAGTTGCCTGTCGAATCCCTGGCCAATTGCGTACCTGGCAACCTCCACCGCCTGCTGTTCACTGACGAAACTCCTGGCCTCGCCCCGGAACATGTTCAGCGGAAACTGGTCGAGGACAATGGCCAGTGCCAGGCAGCCTTCAGCAGATTGGATCCATGAATCAAGTTCGTGATTCACGGCCATTTCCCAAAGCTGCCCATACCTGTCACCGATCTCACCGTCCAGTTCGGGCGTCGATGAGAACCACTGCCCGCTGACGCTCTCCGAGTACCAGAAAGCCAGAACATCATCGTATGGAGTCATCTGCCATCCTTTTCCGGGCGGTAGAGGGTCATGGCATAGTCATGCACCCGATTCCAGGGGAAGTCGCCTGTCAATTATATACAGCCGCGCAGCTGTAACAGCTTTTTCATGGCCTCGCCGCTGCTCACCAACTCCCGCGCCAGGGATATCCCCGCCTCGATGGAGTCGGTGCCGCTTCCCAGGTAGATACGCACACCGGCGTTGTACACCAGTGCATCCATATGGGTTTCGTCCCTCCCGGCCAGTGCTGCCTCAGCCCTTTCAGCGGACTCCGCCGGCTCTTCACAAGGGTGGTGCCTTGCCTCACTGAGGCCGAAGTCTGAGGGTGAGAGTGTATATTTTTCCACCACCCCATCCCGGTAATCTGCAACAGCAACGGGGGCCAGTGGCAGTTCATCTCCACCATCCAGCCCCTGGATCACCAGCACCCGCTCCTGGCCCCGGTCACCCGCAGCCGTTGCAAAGCGCTCCAGAAATGATTCGTGGGCAGCACCGATCAGCGAACGCTTGGCTCCGGCGGGGTTGAGCATCACCTCGCAGGCGTGCAGAAAAGAGCGGTAGAAGATCACCTGTCGGAAGGGCTTGAGCCGTTCCACTCCATGCAGGTAACGCGATGCATGCAGGTGACCAAAGCCTTTCTCTTCGATATCCCGCTCCACCGTTGCAGGCTCACGGGCAGCGGCTATACCCATCGCATCGAGCATACGGGCATTGGTCACACCGTCCTTGGGAGGTAGCCCGGTATTGGAGTGAAGCACTACCGGTACCCCACCGGCTGCAGCAACAATCGCCGCCGGTACGCTGAGGTTAAGGGCTTTTTTACGACCATCGTATGGCCCGTTGCAGTTAACCAGATTGTCGACCCTGGGTGCAATCAGGGTCGCCGCATCCTCCATGGCATCGATGAATCCTTTCATCTCCTCGACCCGGGTTCCCTTGAACCGCATGGCGGTGAGAAAAGCGCCAATCTGTGCTGGATGGGCCTCGGCAGAGAAAAGAAACTCCAGGGCCTGCTTCGCCTCCTCCCTGCTCATGTCCTTTGCCCCGTGGCGCCCCTTGGCAGTGGCGATCAGGCGTTTGCGGAATCTCTCTCCCGCTTCACTGGTAAAGTTCTGCATCGGTATCTCACTCTAATTTATTACTGTAGGAGCGAACTTATTCACCAAGAGTAGTTGGATTGATTCAGATCGCGAACGAGTTCGCTCCTACAAGGTTATTTGTCAGGAAAAGACGAAGGGCAGCTTCTCGCTGCGCTGATAGTCAGCGCCGCCAATCACCCTGTCAGGCGACACCTTTTTGCGCGCATCGAACAACGCATCGGCAATCCGCCTGTCTGACAGGTGATAGTGTGGCGCCAGGCCAACACCGTCAATATCGTCGCATGGCTCTTGAAAGATATGCCTGTATAGATCGCTCATCATATTGTAGCGGCTGGACATCAGGGTATTGGTTGCCTGCTTGATCTGGCTCACTGCATCATTTTCATGGTTGAAGAAACTGGTGATCAGCATCACCGAGATGGCGTGCAGCACATCGTACTGGACATGTGCAATGAAGACGATCAGCTGCCGCTGGGTGAGTTCAACATCGTTCTTCCAGGCCCAACGGATCATTCCGCCCAACAACAGACTGAAGAATTCCGGCACACCCCACTCCATACCCAGGCCGACGGACGCCAGGGACTCCACCATGTTGAATGATGAATGCTCAGAGAGCAGGCGCTGTGTTAGCACATTATCCGCCACTCCGGGGAGCATCGCCACGTCCTGCTCCTGGAAGGGTATGTCCAGTCCATCGAACAGGTTGCGGTACATGACAATGTGGGTGGTCGAGCTGAGCAACCCGTGCAGATCGGGGTAATCATCGATTGCGTGGGTGCCCACCCCATATTCGTCGGCCAGCAGTTGTGCCAGCACGATCTGGGCTAGTTCCGATACCCGCTCGTTGAGACAGCCATAGGGCATCGGCATCAGGCCTGAGAAACGACCCAGGGCCAGGGCGACGCACTGGCGGGTGTTTTTTACTTGGTTGAAATACTGCTTTGCGAACAGGGCCAGCTGTTGTTGATTGAAATTCCCTTCAAAAATCCGCAGGAAAAAGGGGTGGCGCCAGACCGGGTGATCCATCACGTGATCATGCAACTCCAGGAACAGCCCGCGCAGAGCCCCGGGACGGAACAGGTCGAGCTCGTTGAAGCGGTTGCCCTGCTCTTTCTCGGCGATTGCCCTCAGCTCCTCCAGGAGCTGGTTGAGTGGATTTCCGGGGTCCTCCAGCTGATCGATGATTTCAGAGAAATCCTTCTGCTGGCTGATCTTAAAGGCCTCAAGCACGTCCTCTGCATCCATCGAGAGTAGTCCCGGCAAGGGGTGCACCCCGTCATTCAGGATCGGTGTACCGTCAGTCAACTCGTGGAGAAGATCGGAAAACTGCTTCTGGAACTTGAGGGAATCCACCTTGTTCATACTGCTGCCTGTTTTTGACTTTAATCAAGGATATTTAGGCCATATTGTGTATGCCAACCCCCATTGAAGCAATGATTTGTTTAGCTTAGGGCGTGAGCAGAGCCCCGGCCGGGAAGTGCCTTCATTGCAAAGGCACCTCGTCGACCGGTGGGGTATTTGCGCAGTAACCGGCTCAGTTTCCCGTGAGAATGGCGACGATCTCCGAGGGTTCCAGGCGCAGCGTGTAGTCGGCATTGACGAAGTCGTACAGGATTACCCCGTCCTGGCCGATAATGTAGGTGGCAGGTACAGGCAGCATAAAGCTGTCATCTCCGTTATAGGCCGGTATATCAATACCGATCTTCTGGTAAATCGGGCGCAGTGCCTGGGGCAGCTCGAACACAAGGCCCATCTGCCGGGCCACCCGGTTCGCCTCGTCACTCAGGATATCGATATCTATCCCGTTGTTTTCAGCGGTGGTCATCGCTTTGTCGGGTGTTTCAGGAGTCAGACCGATCAAACGGGCTCCCCGGGCCTTGATCTCCGGCAGTACATCATGCAACGCCTTCATCTCCATGTTGCAGTAGGGGCACCAGCCGCCCCGATAGACATTCAGCACCACGGGTGATTCAGCCAGGTAGCGGGAGAGGCGCCTGGACTCACCGTGCTGGTTGGGCAGTTCAAAGTCGGGCATGGTATCGCCGACCCTAAGCGCCCTGCTCTCGATTCCGGCCCCTTTCAACTCTTCGGTGCACTGGGCCATGGTGGCCAGAATCTCTGGGGGAACCTTCTCTTTTTTGGCCTCGTTGTAGGCATCGATGTTCTCTTTGAGTACGCCCATTGGTCTCGCTCCGGTTAAGTTATTGAGTGAATACTCAACAATAATCATTCAATTTGAACGATCATTCAAGAAATATCTTGAGCAATTGCTCAAAAACATTACAATTAGGTAACTGTTTCAAGGTGTTAAATATGGCGAGACCTATCCAATTCGACCGGAAAGATGTCCTGGAAAAGGCGATGCACGCCTTCTGGGACCAGGGCTACTGCGCTACCAGCATGGCCAGCCTGGTAGAGATCACCCATCTGAAACCCGGTAGTATCTACGCCGCATTCGACTCCAAGGAGGGGCTGTTCCTGGCCGCCCTTGACCACTACGGCAAACGCAGTGCTGCAAAGATCGGGCAGTCCCTGGCCTCTGCCGATACCCCTCTGCAAGGTGTCCGCGATCACTTCCGGCAGATGGCAGAGAGCGCAGCCGACCCCATGACAAAGCGCAGTTGCCTGCTGGTGAACACGGCGCTTGAACTTGGCCGCGGCAATCCGGCGGTACTCCAACGGGTGAACCATCACCTGGGTGTGATTGAGACCCTGTTCCTCGAGGCCCTTGAATCAGCCCAGGCCACAGGAGAGCTTGGAGAGGATAAAGACCCCGAAGCCCTGGCGGCATTCCTCATGGCGAGCATCTGGGGGCTTCGCGTTCTTGGCTCAACAGCCCCTGCCCCTGAACGGACCAAATCCGTCGTCGATCAGCTTCTGTCTCTGCTCGATTGAGCCTTAAGGAGCAGCAGGTGCAATGAACATCAACTCAGGTTATTTTCAGATCCCGACCCTGGGAAGGCTGTTGCAGGCGATCGACAGGCGTCGCAACCCCTGTCGCAACAAAGCCAATACAGTACTGCGCAATACACCCGTAGAAGTGCGCTGGACTGATCGGGCCGGCTTGGCGCTCAGCAACCTAACCAGCCCCCTGACCGTAGAAATGCAGGTTTACTTCACCTGCGTGGTGAAGAAGCGCGTGCTGTTCCACGAGCAAAACGATCAACAGGCTACTTCCGTCACTGGGCAACTGCAGATCCTGTTCAACGTCGTGGAATCCACCTCATGTGACCCGGTGGAGTTTGCAAACAACTTCCCGGTAAAGCGGGTGTTCGAGTCCCCCGCTGCCCAAAAGATGAAACCATCCGCCCTTGAGATCGACTACAAAGACGGCCACTGGAGCGGACTGTTTTTCATTGGCTCCTCAAATAGTAATTGAGCATTTGCGCACCCTTCTGCCGATGAAATGGGCGCAAGGGCTTGCAGAGAGGACGCTTGTCCACACCCGCCGAGACAGCATGATTCTCTTCTCCTTGTAGTAGCCACATACTGCGAGTAACTTAACTACAATGATAATTGAGATACTCTGAATACCAGCGACCCACCAGGACAGCAATCTATGCCCGAATCGAGCACGACACAAAACATGGCTGTATTCTGCGACTTTGAAAATGTCGCACTGGGTGTTCGCGATGCCAACTACGCGGCATTTAATATCCAGAAAGTTCTTGAGCGCCTGCTGCTTAAGGGCAATATCGTGGTAAAGAAAGCCTATTGCGACTGGGATCGCTACAAGGAGTTCAAAGCCACCATGCACGAAGCGGCATTTGAACTGATCGAAATTCCCCACGTGAGACTGTCCGGCAAAAATTCAGCTGATATCCGCATGGTGGTTGATGCACTGGATCTTTGTTACACCAAGCTCCATCTCGACACCTTTGTGATCATAAGCGGTGATTCCGATTTTTCACCACTGGTGAGCAAGCTGCGCGAAAACAACAAGGTCGTGATTGGTGTTGGCGTAAAGAATTCCACTTCTGATCTTCTCACCGCCAACTGCGATGAGTTTATTTTCTATGACGATCTTGTAAGAGATGCTGAAAAGCCATCCAGAGCCCGGCGCAAAAGCAGCAGCAAAAAAGTAGCCAAAAAGAAGACACCAAAGAAAGTGCCAAGTGAGGAAGAGAAGAGAAAGCAGGAAGCCCTGGACCTTGTTGTGGCCACGTTCGAAGGCCTGATCCAGGAGCGTGGCGAGACAGAAAAGGTGTGGGGCTCAATGGTAAAGCAGGCCTTGAAGCGGCGGAAACCGGGCTTCAGCGAGAGATATCACGGATTCAGAACATTCAATAATTTGCTGGAGGAGGCGCAGGAACGGAATTTGCTGAGCCTTGAAGCTGACGAAAAGTCCGGTGGTTACATGATCAAGAGCGCCAAGTAGTACACCCGGAAAGATTGCCGGAAGTAAAGCAACTGAGTTCTCAGATATCACCTGAGCGAATCAGGATTGACCCGTCTTCCTCGAAGGCAGCGTTCTCTATCAGCTTTCTTGCAGCCACCTGTATAGCCGCACGATGACTAACCAGGGATCTCATGGGCGGATCTTCCAGCGTACCGAACTTCTCTTCCAGAATTTCAAGTGAAATCCTGCACAGGATGCGTTCCTTATCAACATCTGCCGCAACCGTCGCCATACTTGTCATACTGTTCCAGGACTCATAGCCCGGAAACTGGATCACAGTATTTTCGGTTATAGATACTCGACGGCGATTAAGTTGCATGAGAACTCCTTCTCGTTGACAGGGAACAACCCGGCTGTGCTTACAATAGGCAGGCAGATATTGTCTCGGCAGGAAGCGTACGGCTTTCATACGCATGAACCTTGAACAACTCGGCAGAGGCAAGGCGCAGAGCATCCAAAACCAACAAGCCTTCACAATGGAATACAGCAGGGTTACCTGCCATAAACGGGGCAATTACCTGATTATAGTGTAAGTCGTCTCTCATAGCTTTTGTTTTCTTAGCCTCTGCTTAACTTTAATCGACATCCCGTTTCAGCAGACTGTCCGCCCCACAAGCTTAAGCCTGAAGAGGAAAAAATCCACAAATCCCTGGGAACAGCCTGATTTGCAATCCACACTAAAGCTGTATAGTGTGGGAGCTCTGCAAGATCTTAGTCCTGCCTATAACGCCTTATATTCGCTGTTTCCTCAACAGTTACACCCGAATCAAGCTTCATAGACTCTTCCTGGATTTGTGGTGACATTCCGCTCATCGAGACGGAAAATATTTAATCAATTGAGGTATTACAGATGTCTGAAAGACAAACCGGAACCGTAAAATGGTTCGACAGTGCAAAAGGTTATGGTTTTATCGAGCGCGAGGCAGGTAAAGACCTGTTTGTTCATTTCCGCGCCATCGTTGGCGAAGGCCATCGCAACCTGGTAGATGGCCAGAAAGTCGAGTTCACCGAAACAGCCGGTGAAAAAGGCCCCCAGGCGGAAAACGTAGTCCCCCTGTAAGCAACTGTTTCAACATGATCCCGTCTCTTCGGACGCGGGATATTCTATGCAAAAGCGCAATGATTCTGATCTGCGCTACACATGCTGACCAATGATTCATTACATCATTAAGGGCGTAAACAATTGATAAAACTATCGGCTCGTGGTCTTCCAAGATCAACCACGGAAGAAACCCTGACAACTCTTTTTTCAGAGTATGGAACCGTCCGTTCCCTGAAATTGGTCAAGGACCTCTTCTCCGGTGAATGCAAGGGCTTTGCAACGCTCGATATGGAAGGTCATGAAGCACGTGCCGCCATTGCGGCTCTCGACAACAGTGAATTCAACGGCAGCATGATCCGTGTCGGACCCGACCGCCCACCAAAAGGCCGGGGCGGCAGACGTCGCTGATAGTGGATAATATCTGAAGATGAACTTCAGATACCTTAATCATGCCCTTTAGAGTTCGCTATAGAACCATTGAGTTTGGCGAAACAGACATCCATGTCCGTACGCTGCGCGACAGGCAACAGTTCTCCGATTCCGAAGGCGTAGCATCCAGGCTGGGCATTTCCTCTGCCACTTGGCCTCTATTCGGAGTCATCTGGGATTCCGGGCAGGTACTCGCCCACCTCATGTTCGACTACGAAATCCAGGGCAAACGGATACTAGAGGTGGGCTGTGGTATCGGACTGGCCAGTTTAGTCCTTAATCACCGCCTTGCAGACATCACTGCGACAGACCATCATCCTGAAGCCGGCAGTTTTCTGAAGCTCAACGTCAAGCTCAACGACGGGAATAAAATACCCTTCATCCGTTCCGACTGGGGTGATGACGACAACGATTTAGGGTTATTCGACCTCATCATCGGCAGTGACCTGTTATACGAGAGAGACCATATCGGGTTGTTATCAGATTTTATTGATCACCATGCCAAGGCACACTGTGAAGTGATCATCGTTGACCCTGGACGCAGACAGCAATCCGCCTTCACAAAGAAAATGCTCAGTATCGGTTATACCCTCAACAAAAACAGGCCTGAAACCTCAGACTACCTTGAACAGCCGTTCAAGGGACAGGTTTTGCACTACCAACGTTAAACCGGCAGTCCTAACAGGGCCTGTATTGCTATCGATGTTGCACCCGAACGGTTATCCACCTGTATTTTCGGATAGATCTGCTCCAGGTGCTTGTTCACGGTTCGTGGACTCAAATCAAGTATCTCGCCGATCTCCCGGTTGGTCTTGCCATGGGCAACCCACAACAGCACCTCTGCCTCTCGCTTTGTGATCGGTAACGCAGCCTCCAGCACTGTGGCATCCATCAGCAGGTCGTGACCGACAATGCGCAGCAGGTGCTCATCACTGTTGATGCTTTTGAAATATCGTATCGTCAAAGGATCACCCGTTGTCGGCACCACCATGTCGTTGTTGGTCTCATTCCCGCAGACCAAAGAT
The DNA here is from genome assembly GCA_965224515.1 of Sedimenticolaceae bacterium. Taxonomy (GTDB): domain Bacteria; phylum Pseudomonadota; class Gammaproteobacteria; order Chromatiales; family Chromatiaceae; genus Sedimenticola_A. Next base: position 2,495,739 of record OZ245051.1, on the reverse strand, counting down.
TTCAGCGCAGTTGTGAAATCGCTGGACGTATCCTTGTAGTCGACGCCATGGCTGGCAAGAAGTTCCCTTGTCTCCGGCGTTGCCCACAGAACTTCCCCGGTACTGTTGATTGCCAGAACAAACTGTTTCGCCACATCCAGGGCTACCCGGGCATTTTTGATCATGTTGGCACTGTTGACATGTGCGGTGATACGAGCCAACAGCTCTTCTGGTTTGATAGGCTTGGTGATGTAGTCATTACCGCCATGCTCGAAGGCACTAACAATATGCTCCACCTCGGTCAGTCCGGTCATGAAGATAATTGGTGTCAACGGCAGTGATTTTCTCATTTGCCGGCAGCATTCGAAGCCGTCCATCACCGGCATCACTGCATCCATCAGCACCACATTGGGTTGGATCTGTGCAACGATATCCAATGCCTGCTGACCATTCAGTGCCACCAGCACCATGTAGCCAGCCTGGTTGAGGGCGGTATTGATCATCCCCAGGGAATCGGGTGAATCATCCACCACCAGTACAATAGGATTGGTTTTATCAAGCGCCATGACTGAGTCCTTTGATAGCCTGAATCATCCCATCGAAATCACACAGTTCGGCCCTGGATTTAAGATACTGCAGGAACTCCGAGTCGATGTTGGCCTGCTCCAGGGCCTCCAGTTTCTCCAGAACGCCGTTGAGGTAACCGATCTTGGCCATGGAAATCAGTTCATCCATAACTTCGTTGGAAGGCAGTTTGCTTGCTGCAGCAGGAGCTGGCTGTGTAGTAACCTGTTGCCGGACATCCTGATTGTCATAGGTCCACTCGATCTGAATTGCGGCGCCTATTCTCTCCAACAGCGTCTCCAGCCGCACCGGCTTGATCAGGTATTCATCGTGCAGATCGCTGGTCATCTCTGTGTGGTGATCCTCGATGGCATTTCCGGAAACCATGATGATGGGTGCCTTGATACCCTGCCCGCGCAGACTTGCTACAAGTTCCCAGCCATCAGTAACTGGCATATGCACGTCGAGCAGGAACAGGTCGATGGATTTTTCTGCCACCAGCTTTAGGGCGAACTCGGCACTATGGGCTTCCAGCACACTGAATCCCAGTGGGGTAAGCAGATCCGAAACAAGCGCACGATGGGTCGGCTCGTCATCCACCACCAATACCTGTTTCTGTTGCCCTGAGTAACCTTTGATCTTTCTACTGGGCAGGGCAAGACTCTTCGGTGTATGCACCACCGGCATCATGATCGATAGGGTGAAGACCGAGCCCTCTCCGTGCTCGCTCTTCAGAGACAGGTCACCACCCATCAGGTTGGTAAGCAGGCGCGAGATGGTCAGGCCAAGACCCGTTCCACTGACAAACTGGGTCTCCTGATCACGCACCCGTTCAAAAGGATTGAAGATATTCTCCTGGTGTTCTGGCTTAATGCCGACACCGGTGTCGCTGACCACGAACTTTGCCACCTCGTTGCGGTAGCTCACCCGCAGTGACACTTTCCCCTCCCTGGTGAACTTCACCGCGTTGGATAGCAGGTTCATCAGCACCTGTCTCAACCTCTTTTCATCTGCCAATACATAGTCCGGCAACTCACTGTCGAACTGGTACTCGAATACCAGGCTCTTGGCCCTGGACTGAATACCGAACATCTCTACCAACTGATTCAGCAGGGATCCCAGCATCACTTGGTCTCGATGAAGATCGAGTCGACGGGCCTCGATCTTTGATATCTCCAGCAGGCCTTCAATCACATCAGCGAGATGTTCACCACCACGCTGGATCACCTCTGCTGCACGCCTGTTGCGCTTGGGCAACTCATCATCCGACTCCAGCAACTGTGCATAACCCAGTATGGTGTTTAGAGGTGTCCGTAACTCATGGCTCACTCCGGACAGATAACGGCTCTTGGCCTGGTTGGCGGCCACTGCAACTTCTTTTGCCTCCTGCAGTTCCTGGTAGGTCTTCTCGTGGGCGGCCACCTCCTTACTGAGCAGTTCCGTACGCTGCAGGGACTCCTCCAGGGCCTTTCGCCGGCTGCTTTGGGCCAGCACATAGAGCCAGATCAACACACCGGTGACGATCACCAGCAGGAAAAAGGTCTTGACCAGGGCGTTGCTCACCATGGTGCCGGACTCGACCGTGGTGTAATCCATGGAGAAGTAGACTAGCGAGAAAAGACCGGCGATCAGGCTGGTGGTTAAGAAGAGAATGACCAGGAAGTGTCCGACAGTGGAGTGAAGCTTCTCCACCATGGCTCCGGGAAGCACCTTGCTCAGATAGGCGAATGTCTGCGCCTGGAGGTGTGCCTCAGGCCTGCAGCGATCCTGGCAGCTTGAGTCCAGGGCACAGCAGAGGGAGCAAACATAACCACCGTAGGTAGGGCAGCTGCTCATATCCTCTGGCTCGAAACTGTTTTCGCAAATCCTGCAGCGGGTGGCCTCGGGAGCATGATCATTGGGGCGTACCAGGTAGTATCGACCCTGGGTGTACCAAGCGATCAACGGCGCGGTGACAAATGGAGTGAATAGTGCAACAAACGGCGAAAGTGCCTTGAATGACGGCCCGAACAGATCCAACTGACCGGCGATGCCCAGAGCCGAGGCGATCAGCATAGAACCCACACCCACCGGGTTAATGTCGTAGAGGTGCCCTCGCTTGAACTCAATCTCCCTGGGTCGCAAACCCAGGGGCAGGTTGATTACCAGGTCTGCGACCAGTGCACCGATCCAGGCAAGCACCAGTGGCGAGTAGGTGATCAGGATACTTTCGAAGGCGTGGTACAGACCCAGTTCCATCAAAAGCAGGGCAATGGCCACGTTGAAAAAGAGCCAGACAATGCGCCCGGGATGGCTGTGGGTCACCCGTGAGAAGAAGTTGGACCAGGCAAGAGAACCCGCGTAGGCGTTGGTTACGTTAATCTTCAACTGGGAGATAATCACGAAGGCGGAGACCAGCACCAACGCAAGCTCGGGATTATGAGTTATGTAACTGTAGGCCACCAGGTACATGTGCGTAGGGTCGTCTGCCAGATCCAGGGCCACCCCCTGCTGCAGTGCCAGTACTGCCAGAAATGAACCTGCCAACAGCTTGATGAGACCGAACACTGTCCACCCCGGCCCGGAAAGGGTAAGCGCCAGCCACCACTTGGCGGTGTTCTCCTCCTCCCGTGGCAGAAAGCGCAGAAAATCCACCTGCTCGCCATTCTGGGCCATGAGCGGAAAAATCACTGCCGCCGCGGCGCCGAACAGCAGCAGGTTGAACTGCTCACCTCCTGCACCTTCAGCCCCCGTGAAGTGGGTCCAGGTGGAGACCGCCTCGGCATGGTGATAGATGATAAACAGCAGAGGCGCAATCTGCAGGATGATCCAGATCGGCTGGGTCCAGATCTGAAACCGGCTGATACGGGTAATGCCGTGTGTCACCAGTGGAATGACGACGAGCGCACTGATCACGTAGGCCCATGCCAGGGCTATGCCCAGCAGCAGATGGAGGGCCATGGACATGATGGCCGCCTCCAGGGCAAAGAAAATAAAGGTAAACGAGGCGTAGATCAGTGACGAGATGGTGGAGCCGATATATCCGAAGCCGGCACCACGGGTCAGCAGATCAATATCCAGCCCCGACTTGGCGGCGTGGTAACAAATCGGAAGACCGCTGAGGAAGATCAGTCCACACACCACCAAAATCGCCCACAGGGAGTTGATGAAGCCGTACTGCAGGGTAATGGCTCCACCGATCGCCTCAAGAGCCAGGAACGCCACGATTCCCAGGGCGGTGTTTGCAATGCGCACATCGGACCACTTGCGCGCACGTTTTGCAGTGTAGCGCAGGGCGAAGTCCTCCAGGGTCTCATTTGCGACCCACTGGTTATAGCTTCGCTTTGTCGGTATGACCCGTTGGTCAGTAGACATAACTCTCCAGCATTCTCATTCCACGCATCATCATTGTGCGCGGCCTGTTCAATAACGTGCACTTCGCACCATTCCGGTGCCCGCAGGACTATCCACCACATCCACGCTCTCCCGCTATACGTCATTTGACGTATGCCCATGAGTGCATCACCGAATAGTGATAGAGCATCGGCCGCCTGATACTGGCAGCACACAGAAATTCGTAAGAGCAATTCCAGTGCCAAACCTCGTAATAGGAGCAACACCCGATGAAAAATAGTCCTTTGAAGAAAATTGTGCTGTCCATGGCCCTGGCCGCTGCCACCGTTGGCGGCGCCCAGGCTGCAGATACCATCAAGGTCGGTATCCTGCACTCCCTCTCCGGAACCATGGCGATCAGCGAAACCACCCTGAAAGACACCATGCTGATGCTCATCGAAGAGCAGAACAAGAAAGGTGGCGTACTGGGCAAACAACTAGAGCCTGTTGTTGTCGACCCCGCCTCCAACTGGCCCCTGTTTGCCGAGAAGGCCCGAGAGCTGTTGAGCAAGCACAAAGTCTCCGCCATCTTCGGAAACTGGACTTCGGTATCCCGCAAATCCGTACTGCCTGTCGTTGAAGAACTCAACGGATTGCTCTTCTACCCCGTGCAGTACGAAGCGGAAGAGTCCTCCAAGAATGTCTTCTACACCGGTGCCGCGCCCAACCAGCAGGCGATTCCCGCGGTTGACTACCTGATGAATGAAGTGGGTGTGAAGCGTTGGGTGCTGGCGGGTACCGACTATGTCTACCCCCGCACCACCAACAAGGTCCTCGAAGCCTACCTGAAATCAAAAGGGGTAGCTGAGAAGGACATCATGATCAACTACACCCCTTTCGGTCATTCCGATTGGCAGTCCATCGTCTCTGACATCAAGAAGTTCGGCTCTGCCGGCGCAAAAACCGCCGTGGTCTCAACCATCAACGGTGACGCGAACGTACCCTTTTACAAAGAGCTGGGTAACCAGGGCATATCCGCAGAAGACATTCCGGTTGTCGCCTTCTCAGTCGGAGAGGAGGAGCTCTCAGGTCTCGACACCAAGCCCCTGGTCGGACACTTGGCCGCTTGGAACTACTTCATGAGTGTGGACGCACCTGAAAACGATGCATTTATCGACTCCTGGCAGAAGTTCATCAAGAACGAGGACCGGGTCACCAACGATCCCATGGAAGCCCACTACATCGGTTTTAACATGTGGGTGAAAGCGGTTGAAAAGGCCGGCACCACCGAGTCAGACGCAGTACAGGACGCCATCATCGGTGTCTCCGTACCCAACCTGACCGGCGGCATCTCAGCCATGCTGCCCAACCATCACGTCACCAAGCCCGTGCTGATCGGTGAGATTCAGGAAGATGGACAGTTTGACGTTGTATGGCAGACATCTGGCCTGGTTGCCGGCGATGCCTGGTCGGACTTTCTGCCGGGTTCCAAGGACATCATCTCTGACTGGAGAGCACCGCTCAGCTGCGGTAACTACAACGTCAAGACTGCCAAATGTTCCGGGCAGAACTACGAGTAATCGTAGAAAGGAATCACCCTCCTTGGGCTTGTTGACCAAGCCCTTCAAGCCGGCCTGGCTCTGCCGGGCCGGCTTGTTTTTTTAAACCTGGGAAGCGGTACTTTCACCTTTATAAAGGGTGATCGACGAGCGACCCGTTACTGGCTGACTAGCATGCATATGACGCGGCTATTGAAATGGATACTGTTTATCGCGTACCTCGCGACAGCGCAGGTCTCAACAGCCTATGGCGTTGAGACAAGTGGCCCTCTCAATGAGGCGATCGAGCTTCTGAAATCAAAAAAGTTCAGTGACAAGTCCAAGGCTGTGGATCTGCTGGCAACTGACGCTGGTCAGCATGCCGTTGAGATACTCAACGCGCTCCTGGGCAGCAAGGTTTACTATGTCAAAAAAGATAAACGCGTTGTCACTGTCACCAAGCAAGGTAGCAGCTATGCCATTGCAGATGCCATCACAAATGAAGCGATAGGCACTGTAAGCAAACGAAAAGTCAAAAAAGTATCCCTGAACAACAAGCTTCGCAGCCAGATACGTGCTGCGCTTGCAGTGATGGATCTACACAGTCCGGATCCGGAAAAAAGACTGGCTGCTGTCAACCAGATGCTTGACCGGCCCAGCGCAGAGTACGCTGCCCTGATTAGCCCCCTGCTCATCGGTGAAACAGATACCGACGTGCGGGAAGCGATGGAGATCGTCATCGCCCTTGGCAATCTTATATCAGACGACAAACAGCAGCGCATGGCGGCCGTAGAAGCACTTGAAGGGAGCATCCATCCTGCAGTGCGAAATGGCCTGATTAAACTTAAACAGAACACCAGCGACAAGGTGTTTGCAGCCACCATAGACCAGGTCCTGAAGAACATCGAGAGCAAGCTGCAGCTCTACAGTGTTATCGAGAACCTCTTCTTCGGACTCAGCCTCGGTTCGGTACTTGTGCTAGCCGCCATCGGCCTCGCCATCACCTTCGGCGTCATGGGGGTGATCAACATGGCCCACGGTGAGCTGATCATGATCGGCGCCTATACCACCTATGTAATACAGCTGCTGATGCCTGGCAACATCGGCGCATCCATCCTGATCTCCATACCGGCAGCCTTTGTGGTCTCCGGACTGGTGGGCATCGCCATCGAGCGGGGCGTGATCCGCTTCCTCTACGGCCGTCCCCTGGAGACCCTGCTGGCCACCTTCGGTATCAGCCTGATCCTGCAGCAGGCGGTACGCAGCATCTTCTCGCCATTGAACAGGTCGGTTGAAAGCCCCTCCTGGATGAGCGGTGTGTGGGAGATCAACAGCGCCCTGTCACTTACCTACAACCGGCTTTACATCATCATCTTCTGCCTGCTGGTTTTTGTGGCGCTCTTTATGGTGCTGAAGAAGACAGCCCTTGGACTGCAGGTGCGTGCAGTCTCCCAGAATCGTGCCATGGCCCGTGCCATGGGTGTGCGCTCCGAGTGGGTGGATGCCATGACCTTCGGGCTTGGCTCCGGCATCGCCGGCGTTGCCGGTGTGGCCCTGAGCCAACTCACCAACGTCGGTCCCAACCTGGGCCAGGCATACATCATCGACAGCTTCATGGTGGTGGTGTTCGGTGGCGTGGGCAACCTCTGGGGCACCCTGGTCAGCGGCTTGACCCTGGGTGTGGCCAACAAGTTCCTGGAGCCCTGGTCCGGCGCTGTGCTGGCAAAAATCCTGGTGCTGGTTTTCATCATTCTCTTTATTCAAAAACGGCCAAGGGGACTTTTTCCCCAGAAGGGCCGTGCAGCGGAGGGTTGATCCGTGGGTATTGTCAATCTTCTCAAGAACGATCGCGGCGGACAGATTTTTCTGGGCCTGCTGGCAGTAGCAACGGTTCTGGTGCCGATGATGAATATGCTTTTTCCCGAGAGCAGCCCTTTCCATATCAGCACCTACACCATCACCCTGCTGGGCAAGTACCTCTCCTTCGCCCTGCTGGCAGTGGCCGTCGATCTGGCCTGGGGCTATCTCGGAATTCTCAGCCTGGGACACGGTGCTTTCTTTGCCTTGGGTGGTTACGCCATGGGCATGTACCTGATGCGCCAGATCGGTGAGCGCGGTGTCTACGGCGACCCGATCCTGCCTGACTTCATGGTGTTTCTGAACTGGGAGAACCTACCTTGGTTCTGGCACGGCTTCGACATGTTCTGGTTCGCCATGCTGATGGTGATGCTGGCTCCCGGCCTACTGGCCTTCGTATTCGGCTGGTTTGCGTTCCGCTCGCGGGTCACCGGTGTTTATCTCTCCATCATCACCCAGGCCCTGACCTACGCCCTCATGCTCGCCTTCTTCCGCAACGAGATGGGCTTCGGCGGCAACAACGGCCTGACTGACTTCAAGGACATCCTTGGCTTCAGCCTGCAGGCGGACGGCACGCGTATCGGCCTCTACGTGGCCTCAGCCCTCGCTCTGGCTCTCGGTTACATTGCATGCCGGGCGGTGGTCAACTCGCGCCTCGGACGAGTAGCCGTGGCGATCAGGGACGCCGAGGACCGCACCCGTTTCACCGGCTACAAGGTGGAGCATGTGAAGCTCGCCATCTTTACCTTCTCCGCTGTACTGGCAGGTATCGCCGGCGCCCTTTACGTTCCACAGGTGGGCATTATCAACCCGGGTGAGTTCTCGCCCCTGAACTCCATCGAAATGGTCATCTGGGTGGCAGTTGGTGGTCGCGCCACCCTCTACGGTGCAGCAGCCGGCGCACTGATGGTCAACTACGGAAAAACCTACTTCACCGCCGCGATGCCAGAGGTGTGGCTGTTTGCACTGGGTGCGCTTTTCGTCCTGGTGACCATCTTCCTGCCCAAGGGTGTTATCGGCCTGCTGAAGAGAAAGGGGGCTGAGTCATGAACGCACTGGACGGTTTGCGAGAAACCATGCGCAGGGACCGCGTATTCGACTTCATGCTGGATACCCGGAACCTGGAGGTTGACGTCAGTCACGGCACCATCCTCTACCTGGAGGATATCTCGGTCAGCTTCGACGGCTTCCAGGCGATTAACGACCTGAACCTCTATGTCGACGCCGGCGAACTGCGCTGCATCATAGGCCCCAACGGTGCAGGCAAGACCACCATGATGGACATCATCACAGGCAAGACCCGGCCAGATAAGGGCACCGCGTTCTTCGGCCAGAACATCGACCTGCTTCACCTGGACGAACCCGAAATCGCCCAGGCGGGCATAGGCCGGAAATTCCAGAAACCTACGGTTTTCGAGTACCACTCGGTATCCGAGAACCTGGAACTTTCCATGGCTGGGGACAAGCGGATCTGGCCGACACTGGTTACCCAACTCAATGGTATACAGCGGGACCGCATCGACCAGGTACTTGAGATCATCGGCCTGCAGGAGAACCGCAACCAGTACGCCGGTTCCCTCTCACACGGCCAGAAGCAGTGGCTGGAGATCGGCATGTTGCTGATGCAGAACCCGAAACTTCTCCTGGTCGACGAGCCGGTTGCCGGCATGACCCACCAAGAGATGGACCGCACCGCCGAACTGCTCACCTCCCTGGCAGGTGATCACTCGGTGATCGTTGTCGAGCACGACATGGATTTCGTCCGCTCCATCGCCCGCAAGGTCACAGTGCTGCACCAGGGCAGCGTACTTGCCGAGGGCAGTATGGACGAGGTGCAGAACGACCCGCGGGTCGTCGAGGTATACCTCGGTGAGTAATCAAAAACACCTCGTCGACCATTTCACCTGTAGGTCCGCACTTCATCGGATATCTCCGCCTGAAGGCGGAACTGTAACTGGAGTTATTCCATGCTGAAGGTAGAACAACTCAATCAGTACTACGGCGAATCCCATACACTTTGGGATCTCGACCTCCATGCCCCCGAAGGCAAGTGCACCTGTCTCATGGGCCGCAACGGTGTGGGCAAAACCACCCTGCTCCAGTGCGTCATGGGCCTGCTTCCCACCAAGTCAGGCAGCATCACCTTCAATGGAGAAAACCTGGGAAGGCAGATCGCCGAGATGCGTGCCCCACTTGGCATAGGTTACGTCCCCCAAGGCCGCCAGATATTTCCCATGCTCACCGTGGAGGAGAACCTGCGCATCGGGCTGCCGGTACGCAAGGACAAGAGCAAGCAGGTACCAAAATTCATTTTTGAGCTCTTTCCGGTTCTGAAAGAGATGCTGGGGCGCAAGGGGGGGGATCTCTCCGGCGGCCAACAGCAACAGCTCGCCATCGGCCGTGCCCTGGTGGTGAATCCCAAGCTATTGATACTGGACGAACCCACCGAAGGCATTCAACCCAACATCGTGCAGGAGATCGGCGACATCATCCTGCGCCTCAACCGGGAGATCGGCCTTACCGTACTGCTGGTGGAGCAGAAACTGCCATTCGCTCGCAAGGTGGCGGACCATTTCTGCATCCTCGACCGTGGCCGCCACGTGGCCGCAGGCGAAATGGAACAACTCAACGACGAACTGATACGTCAATACCTGACCGTTTAAACAACGAGGTGATCCCAATGAAAATACTCCGCTCACTACTTGCAACCGTCCTTGCATTTATCGCCCTTCCAGCCATGGCCCACACAGGTCCAAATGCGATGGATGCACACTTCATCGAGCACATGCTGCTGGCACTGATCGTCGGCCTACCTGCCGGTTATGCACTGTTGCGACTGGCAGCCGGATCCATGAAGCAGGATCGCTGAAACCGCAGTTGGCTGAATAGAGATGAGCGCTGCTGAAAAAATCACACCCGGCTGGCACGCCAGCCTGCACCTGGGGTTTCAAAGAAGCCCGGGGAAAACCCTGCTTGCGCAGCGCAGGCGAGAAGGCCCCCTTGCCGTGCAGCGCGCTTTCTACCCCGAAGGTGATCTCTGCCACGTCTACCTGCTCCACCCCCCGGGCGGCGTAGCAGGAGGCGACCAACTGGACATCAGGAGCGACGTGGCCGAAGGCGCCTCCGCCCTGGTCACCACCCCCGGCGCAACCAAGTTCTACCGTTCCCTGGGTCCCAAGGCATGTCAGCGCCAACAGTTGACTGTTACCGGTGGCAGCCTGGAGTGGCTGCCCCAGGAAAACATTCTGTTCCCCGGTGCAGAGGTTGAACTCTCCACCCGGGTGGAACTGCGCGGTGATGCCTCGTTCATCGGCTGGGAGATCAACTGCCTGGGTCGTCCTGCTATCGATGAGCGCTTCGATCAGGGCAACGCCGTGTTCAGCTTCAGCCTGCTGAAAGACGGCCTGCCCCTGCTTCACGAAAGACAGGTGATCGATTCTGGAACAGCACTCCGTGGCGCTGCCGGCCTGCGCAACCAACCCGTATTTGCCACTCTCTATGCCACCCCCGCTCAGAGTGGGCTGGTCGAGAGCCTGCGTGAACTGATCCCACAGGATTCAAGCCATCATCTGGGAATCACCCTGGTGGATGGCCTGCTGATCGCCCGTTACCTGGGAGACTCCACCGAGACCGCCCGCCAACTGTTCATCGAGATCTGGAAGGCCTTTCGGCCTGCCGTATTGAACCGCCTTCCATCTGCACCACGCATTTGGAACACTTGAGGATAGATTTATGGAACTCACCCCAAGAGAGAAAGACAAGCTGCTGCTGTTTACTGCCGGCCTGCTGGCGGAGCGGCGCAAGGAGAAGGGGCTCAAACTTAACTACCCGGAGGCGATAGCCTACATCAGCTGCGCCATTATGGAGGGTGCCAGGGAAGGCAGAAGCGTTGCAGAGCTGATGGACCACGGCCGTACCCTGCTCACCGGTGACGACGTGATGGAGGGGGTGTCCGAGATGATCCACGAGGTGCAGGTGGAGGCCACATTCCCCGACGGTACCAAGCTGGTCACCGTCCACGACCCGATCCTGCCCTCCATGGTCAACCAATCCTCCGGTGTGATTCCCGGCGAGTTGATCCCCCTGGCCGGCGAGCGTGAACTGAATGCGGGCCGCGAGACCATCACCCTCACCGTGGCCAATACCGGAGACCGCCCCATCCAGGTGGGCTCCCACTACCACTTCGCCGAGAGCAACCCGGCCCTTACGTTTGACCGTGACAAGGCCCGGGGCTTCCGCCTGGATATCGCCGCCGGCACCGCCGTACGCTTCGAACCTGGACAGACCCGGGAAGTGACCCTGGTGGCCTATGCCGGCGACAGGCAGGTATACGGATTCAACGGCGCTGTAATGGGAGGGATCGACTGATGGCAAAGATCAGCAACCAGGCCTACGCCGAGATGTATGGTCCAACTATCGGCGACCGTGTTCGGCTGGGTGATACCGAGCTCATAATCGAAGTTGAACAGGACCACACCATCTACGGCGACGAAGTAAAATTCGGTGGCGGAAAGGTGATCCGTGACGGCATGGGCCAGAGCCAGCTAGCCAGTTCAGATGTTGTTGACACCGTCATCACCAACGCACTGATCCTGGACTACTGGGGCATAGTCAAAGCCGATGTTGGCATCAAGAATGGCCGCATCGTCGCTATCGGCAAGGCCGGCAACCCCGACGTACAACCCGGTGTGAATATTATCGTCGGACCTGGGACAGAGGCTATTGCAGGTGAAGGGAGCATCCTCACTGCGGGCGGCATCGACTCCCATATCCACTTTATCTGCCCCCAGCAGGTGGACGATGCGCTGATGTCAGGTATTACCACCATGCTGGGTGGCGGTACCGGTCCGGCCACAGGCACCAATGCCACCACCTGCACCCCAGGTCCCTGGAACATCCATCGCATGCTGGAGGCCTCCGAGGCCCTGCCCTTGAACCTGGGTTACCTGGGAAAGGGCAACGCCAGTCTGCCCCTGGCACTCGAAGAGCAGATAACCGCCGGCGCCATCGGCCTCAAGCTGCACGAGGATTGGGGAACCACTCCAGCCGCCATCGACAACTGTCTGAGTGTGGCAGAAAGGTACGACGTGCAGGTGGCCATCCATACCGACACACTCAACGAGTCGGGCTTCGTGGAGCACACCCTGGGGGCGATAAAGGGACGCACCATCCACACCTACCACACCGAGGGTGCGGGGGGCGGTCATGCACCAGACATCATAAAGGCGTGCGGACAGTCCAACGTGCTGCCCTCCTCCACCAACCCGACCCGGCCCTACACTGTCAACACCGTGGACGAGCATCTCGATATGCTGATGGTGTGCCACCATCTCGATCCGAACATCGCCGAGGATGTTGCCTTTGCGGAGTCCCGCATCCGCCGTGAAACCATCGCGGCAGAGGACATACTGCACGATCTGGGTGCCTTCTCCATGATCGCCTCGGACTCACAAGCCATGGGCCGTGTGGGCGAGGTAGTGACCCGCACCTGGCAGACCGCCCACAAGATGAAAGTTCAGCTTGGCAGCCTGGATGGCGATCCTGCCCGACATGACAACCTGCGGGCCAAGCGCTACATTGCCAAGTACACCATCAACCCCGCCATCACCCATGGCATCGCCCACGAGGTCGGCTCGGTAGAGGTTGGCAAGTTGGCGGATCTGGTGCTGTGGAAGCCCGCCTTCTTCGGTACCAAGCCGAGCCTTATAATTAAAGGCGGCATGATTACTGCCGCACCCATGGGCGATCCAAATGCATCGATCCCCACACCCCAACCGGTGCACTACCGCACCATGTTCGGCGCCTTGGGCTCAGCTCTGCACTCCACCTGCATGACCTTCATCTCCCAGGCGGGTCATGAGTCCGGTATCGCCCAGGCCTTAGGTCTCAAATCAATGATTGGTGTTGTAAGCAACTGTCGAACAGTAACCAAGGCGGACATGGTGCTCAACGATTACCAGCCGGTGATCGAAGTAGATCCACAAAACTATCAGGTCAAGGCAGACGATAAGCTGTTGACCTGTGAGCCGGTTGTCGAGCTACCCATGGCACAGAAATACTTTCTCTTCTAGCCAAGGGAGTATTTATATATGTAGGAGCGAACTTGTTCGCGATCAGTACTGAATAAATGCTCTTCGCTAACACGTTCGCTCCTACACCTGAATTGATAAGTGAAGTGCTTTGAGGGTTGACTCAACTATGATCAAACTGACTGAAAAGACAGGCCAGGTAAGCAGCATAGACGCCACACTGACCCTGCCGCTGCACAGCCGCATCAAGAGCCGACTGCGCGTCATCCTCGACAACGGTGAGGATGCCGGACTCTTTCTGGAGCGTGGCACCACTCTGAAAGATGGCGACATGCTGCGCACCGATGACGGCTTCAGTGTATTGGTAAAGGCAGCAGAGGAGACGCTATCCACGGTAATCAGCGACGACCCCCATCTGCTGGCCAGGGCCTGCTACCACCTGGGTAACCGTCATGTCTCCATCCAGATCGAGCCCAAGCGGGTCAGCTACATCCACGACCATGTACTGGACGTGATGTTGCGGGGACTGGGCATGGAGGTAACCACTTCCAATGCACCCTTTGAACCTGAGCCTGGAGCTTATGGAGGCAGTGCAGAGAAGGGGCATAAACATCATGGGCACAGTCATGGACATCAACACTGACTATCAGCTCTCCCGTCTGCGCCTGCTGCAGCTGGTCAGCCCCTCGTTACCAGTCGGTGCGTTCACCTACTCCCAGGGATTGGAGTGGGCCGTCGAGTGCGAATGGGTAACCGATAAAGCCACGCTAAAAGCCTGGATAGAAAACCTGCTGGAGAGCACCATGGCTCACCTTGAGGTGCCAGTGTTCTGCCGGCTCTACCAGGCTGCAGCGAATAGGGATAGCGGCGCCCTGCTCTACTGGAGCCACTACTTGGTCGCCAGTCGGGAGACAAGGGAACTGAGGATGGAGGAACGTAACCGTGGCCGCGCCATGGCCTCGCTGATGCCGGAACTTGGCATCCCAATCACCGCTGAAAACCTGCCACTGTTCAAGCAGTGCCAGGTCGCCGGCTTTGCATATGCCGCGCACCACTGGGGGATACCCCTGGCTGATGCAGCCGCCGGTTATCTCTGGGGCTGGCTGGAGAACATCACCCTGGCCGGGGTGAAGATCATCCCCCTGGGACAGACCGCCGGGCAGAAGATCATTGCGGAACTGACAACCTCAATTCCTGAAGCCGTGGCAACCGGCATGGATATACCCGACGAGTCGATCGGTGCATCCTGTATCGCCCAGGCCATGGCCAGCAGCCTGCATGAAACCCAGTACACGCGTATCTATAGATCATAGAAAAATTATGAAGGTTACATATATGAATAGGAGAGAGCTTGTTCGCGATGAACCCGCACCGGAGCTATTTGCGAACAAGTTCGCTCCTACATCAGGCCAGGTGTTTATTTACCACGGCAATAGGATTTAGCTCTTCAGAGGTTAACCCATGAAAAACACATCACCCCTTAGAATCGGCGTCGGCGGTCCTGTCGGTTCCGGTAAAACGGCACTGCTCGAAGTGCTCTGCAAGAGACTGCGCAACACCTATGAGATCGCAGTCGTAACCAATGACATCTACACCCAGGAGGATGCGCGTATTCTTACCGAAGCTGAAGCCCTTGCGCCCGACAGGATCATCGGCGTGGAGACCGGTGGCTGCCCCCACACCGCTATCCGCGAGGATGCCTCCATGAACTTGGCCGCAGTGGAAGACCTGAGCAACCGATTCCCCGATCTGGACGTGGTGTTCATTGAGAGCGGCGGCGACAATCTCAGCGCCACTTTCAGCCCGGAACTGGCTGATCTCACCATCTATGTCCTGGATGTTGCTGAGGGCGAAAAAATGCCCCGCAAGGGCGGCCCCGGTATCACCCGTTCCGACCTGCTGATCATCAATAAGATCGACCTTGCACCCTATGTCGGAGCGTCACTGGAGGTAATGGAACGAGACACCTTGAAGATGCGCAAGAAGAAACCTTTTGTCTTCACCAACATGAAGACCTGTCAGGGTCTTGATGAAATCATTTCCTTTATCGAGCACCAGGGAATGCTGGTCAATGATCAGGCAAAGATAAAACAGGCTATCTGAATACCTGCTATGGCAGGGTTCTCTCCCTGGCCCTGCCATAGCCTGCACCATTGGTTACCAGGATTTATAAGGGAGGAATTTTCCGTTCAATGTGACGACTACACGGTCACCGGCAGGGTTCTCTTCCTTATCAATATTCATCGTAAAGTCGATGGCTGACATGATGCCATCACCGAATTTTTCATGAATGATCTCTTTAATGGTTTCACCATAAACCCCCACAATCTCGTACCAGCGATAAATGACAGGGTCTGTTGGTACCATCTGATCCCACTTCTTGTTGGGATACTCCTGAAGCGAAGTTGATAAATCAGAACCCAGGCCCAGCGCCTCGGCCAACGGGTCGGCATTCTCTTTCTCCAGGTGATTCATACCCAGGCAGGCAGAGACAACATACTCGGGAGCCAGCCCTGCCGCCTCTGAGATCGCCTCCCATGTCATACCTTTGCTCTTCTTTGCTTCAAGAATGGCTTCACGCATTTCCACTTTGTTCATGCTTTTATACCTCGTTAATTTCAGATTGAAAAAAGTTTCAATTCAACAAGTGCAAATGTGATGCCATCACGGGAATCACAGGAAACCAGCCGGTTTGGATAGAGTGCGTGGCTGTGCCTGCCTGTTCAATCTGACAATCAAGGGAGCATATGTCTGACAAAGTCGACAATGTTCAGGGAATATCCGGTCAAACACCGCCTTTGAGTGCATAACTGCACATAAAAACCACGTGGCACGATCCCTGCAATATCCACTGCAACGACAAATCACGAGGTTTCAATCATGAGTGCTGATATAAGCATTGATTTCATTACACACACATTCAAGGGACAGTGCGACCCTACGCTCAAGGAGATCGAGCTTCGAATAAAACCCGGTGAAAAGATAGCCCTGATCGGACGTAGCGGCTGTGGAAAATCGACCCTGTTACATATGTTGGCCGGCCTTCTTATGCCATCAGAGGGATGTGTGCGCATCCACGCCCATCAAGTCACCAAGCCAAGTGCCAAGTGGAACATGATGTTCCAGAAGCCCTCTCTCTATCCCTGGATGAACGTACGTCAGAATGCCGAACTGGGTTTGGTCTTTGCCGGCCAAAAAGAACCAGAGAAGATTGACCGCCTGCTGGATCTGGTTGGGCTCACCGACAAGGCCGCTGCCAATGTACAAAGCCTGTCAGGCGGACAGCAGCAACGCGTTGCCCTTGCGCGATCTCTGGCGACATCCCCCGACCTGCTTCTTCTGGACGAACCTTTCTCGGCTCTCGACGCCTTCACCCGCGCGACCCTGCAGGATGAGGTAACCCAGATATGCAGCCAGGAGAATCTCACCATGGTCATGGTGACCCACGATATCGACGAGGCGGTAGCCATGGCAGACCGGGTTCTGATCATGTCAGCCAACCCCGGCCGCATAGTCGGAGAGATGACCATCGACCTGTCATTCCCACGCAATCGCAGTTCAACAGATTACAGCCGGAAGCGCGAGGATCTGATGAACCACTTCGAAAGCCTGGTCGGATCAGAAGGCAACAGGCACATCACCGAAGAGATCACTGATGTGTGTACCGACAGCCAGGAAGCTGCCTGATCACATACACGAACACCAATACTCCTAATATGCATTTACCCGAGGAAACACCGATGAGCAAACACCATGATGACGAACTGGAATACCTGGCCAAGCATGAGATGAGCCGACGCGACTTCATGCTCGACATGATGGCCATGGGCGGCCTGGCCGCTGGAATGGCACTGCCCGGCATGGGCATGGCCAACATGACACCACCGGATGATGAGGTGGTGCGTATCGGTTACCTGCCGATTACTGATGCAACTGCACTGCTCGTGGCTCACGGCATGGGCTTCTTTGAAGAGGAGGGCCTCAAATCCGAAAAGCCCACCCTCATACGCGGCTGGTCCCCCCTTGTCGAAGGTTTCGCTGCTGGCAAATTCAACCTGGTCCACCTGCTGAAGCCGATCCCTGTCTGGATGCGCTACAACAACAACTTTCCCGTAAAGGTAATGTCCTGGGCTCATATCAACGGCTCAGCACTGGTGGTCGGAAAGCACACCGGGGCAGAAGACTTCAAGGACCTCGGCGGCATGCAGATTGCCGTGCCCTACTGGTACTCCATGCACAATATCGTGCTGCAGATGGCACTGCGTAGCGCTGGTCTGAAACCCGTAATCAAGGATCAGAAGGCACAGTTGGCAAAGGATGAAGTGAACCTGATGATCATGCCTCCACCGGACATGCCTCCCGCACTGGCTGCGAAAAAGATCGATGCATTCATCGTTGCCGAACCATTCAATGCCTTTGGTGAAATGAAAGCCGGGGGCAAGATGCTCCGCTTTACCGGTGATATGTGGAAGAACCACCCCTGCTGCGTGATCTGCATGAACGAACAGACAGTGGAGGCAAAACCGGAGTGGACCCAGAAGGTGATGAACGCCATTGTCCGTGCAGAAGTGTATGCACAGGAGAACAAGGAAGAGGTCGCCATGATGATGTCCCGCGACGGCAAAAAGTACCTGCCCATGCCAGGCAAGGCAGTAGTCCGTGCCATGACCTACTATGACGAAGATGCCTACGCCAAGCCCGATGCCATACGCAACAGGTCCGAGTACGGCAATGGCCGAATCGACTTCTCACCCTACCCCTACCCGTCTGCAACCAAGTTGATCGTTGAATCAATGAATGAAACGCTGGTAAGCGGTGATACAACCTTCCTCAAAGGTTTGGATCCACAGTTCGTGGCCGACGACTTGGTGGACTACAAGCACGTCAAGGTGGCCATGGAGAAGTACAAGGGGTGGGAAAATTCACCCGGTGTAGACCCTGCCAACCCATTTGAACGCGAAGAGATTGTAAAAATATGAGTGCTATAGAATCCGCTAGCGTAGTGCCCCCTGCCGCCAAGGAGGGCGGCCCTGACTGGGATCAGATAGGCAAACTGATGATGTCGCGGCTGGGCTATCCGGTTATCGGCATATCAATCCTTGTACTGGTCTGGTGGCTGGGTGGACTGGCAATCTCCATGAACCCCGATACCGAGTCCTTTGCCGATTTCGCCCCTGGCCCCGCCTTTACACGCCTGATGGATCTGCTCTTCAACGGCTACGTGTGGGAGTCCTCCGCACCCAGCCTGGAGCGGATAGGGTTTGGCCTGTTATGGGCGGTGGTTATCGGTGTACCGACAGGCGTTGCCGTGGGCCTTTATGCCGCCATGCGCGAACTGACACACGTACCGTTTCAGTTCCTGCGCATGATATCGCCTCTTGCATGGATGCCGGTTGCTGTACTCGCTTTTTCAAGCTGGGATGGTGCAATCGTATTCCTGATTGCCGTGGCCGCAATCTGGCCAATACTCTTCTCAACAGCCCAGGGAGTGCGCCGTATCGATCCGCTCTGGTTCAAAGTAGCAAAAAACCTCGGTGCAGACAGCGTTCAGATGCTTATTCGAATTATTCTGCCCGCCATCGGGCAGGATATCTTCGCCGGCATACGACTGGCTGTGGGTGTGGCCTGGATCGTTCTGGTTCCTGCCGAATACCTGGGTGTGACCAGTGGTCTGGGATATGCCATCAACGACGCCCGCGACACACTGGAGTATGACACCCTTGCTGCGATGGTGGTTGTGATCGGGGTCATCGGGTTCTTTTTGGATGGCATCTGCGTGAACCTGATCAAGCGGTTCAGCTGGCACCATTAATTGAACATTGAAGCGGCATGGAAGCTGCTTCATGTCACAACTGCCAACGCACCTTAACTGTGCAAAAATATTTATCCGACTTACTTTAAGTCACAAATCCGGTCAGATTTCCCTCCAATGATCTTTAAACCGCGCACTTCTTACATCTGGCCCATGTTTTGCTCCAGTTAGGTTTTTGTCGACATTGACCGGAGTTATCCATGAGTGAACAATTTGCCTCCACGCCGGAATCTGAGCTGCTCGTGATCCAGGAGGCTGCCCGGTTGATTACCCGCTTTACGGACCCAGAGACTGCGATCAAGGGAATACTGCGCCTCCTCTCCCAACTGCTGGGGCTCAACCGGGGGCGTGTGCTGCTCCCCGAGACAGAAGGTGGTGCTCTTGAGATCCGCTATGCCTATGGTCTGACCGAGAAAGAGCGCGCCCGCGGCCGTTATATTGTGGGCGAGGGAATCACCGGAAAAGTGTTTCAGACAGGACAGCTCGCACTCATCCAGAGTATCGACGAAGAAACCACTTATCTTGCACGCGCAGTCGACCGCGCAACACTGCCCAATGAATCCGTAGCCTACCTGGCAGTGCCCATCATTATCGACGAGTTTCCGGCCGGTGTACTTGCCGTGCATCGCTTGCGGCAGCGGGAACGCCCGTTTCAGAGAGACCTGGCCCTTCTGCAGGTACTGGCCACCCTTATCGGTCAGGCGCTCAGGGTAAATGAACTGGTTGCGGAACAGACCGCCCACCTGATGTCTGAGAACCACTTGCTGAAGAACAAGCTGGAGAGCAAGGGAGCCCGCTACGGAATCATGGGACAGAGCCCAGCACTGCATCAGGCAATACAGCAGGCGTTGCAGGTAGCCGGCACTGGCACCACTGTCCTGCTGCTGGGTGAGTCGGGGACCGGTAAAGAGCGTTTCGCCCGTATGCAGCATGTCGCCAGCGACCGGGCAGAAGGTCCTTTCGTAAGTATAAACTGTGCAGCCATCCCCTCCACCCTTATAGAGTCGGAACTGTTCGGGCATGAAAAAGGTGCTTTCACAGGCGCCACCTCGATGAAACGCGGAAAAATAGAGATGGCATCCAACGGCACACTGTTTCTGGATGAAATCGGCGACTTGGATCTCGATCTTCAGGCCAAGCTCCTGAAGGTACTCGAGCACCGTGTTATACAACGGGTTGGTGGTAACAAGGATATCCCGGTGGATGTGAGGATACTCGCGGCTACCCATAAAAATCTCCAGGAGGCAGTGAACGAGAACCGGTTCCGGCTGGATCTTTTCTACCGACTGAACATTTTCCCAATCCGCCTGCCACCGTTGCGTGCCAGGCAGGGAGACATTCCCATACTCTCCCAGTTTTTCCTCAACGCCGCCAACCAGGAGTACAACCGCAACCTGAGCTTTGGCCATGGCGCAATCTCGATGCTTGATGGCTACTCATGGCCAGGCAACATACGCCAACTCGAGAACCTCGTGAAGCGGTCCGTTCTGATGTGTACTGATAGCCAGATCACCCGTGATCTTGTCAAGCAGATACTCATAGAAGAAGAGGGTATCAACTCTCCCGATGCGGTAACCGCCTCTGCACCCTATCCAGGTCAATATGAGAAGGAGACTCAACCACACCAGGAATCCGTAGCTGTTCCCGGAAACCTGCGACCTTATTCACGGGTACGGGATGATGAGAAAGAGCAGATCATGGAAGCCTTGCGCCTTAACCAGGGAAACAAGACCCGCGCAGCATACAGCCTCAGCATGACACCCCGGCAGCTGCGCTACCGGATCAAGAAACTTGGCGTAGAGGCCTGACTCAGGACAAACCTGACAATTGCCCATTCGTACTCAATACATTGTCGACAAAGTCGGATACGAAAATTCGGGATAATTAAGAAAAATCTTCTATCATACTGATATTTATAGATATATAAATATTGGCACAGCGGTTGCTCTATCTCTGGTGAATCTTTCATTTATTAACTGGAGAGCATAACAATGAGCGCTGACCCACAAACCATTGCCAAGTCCATGAGTTGCCTTCGACCCCTCGACAGCGAGGGATTGATGCAGTTGGGTGAAAAAGGCAAGGCCAATCCCGGATCTGTCGTCACCCTGAAAGCCAAGACCGTATGTGAAGGCCAGTTCCGGATGCAGACATACGTGCGAGATCTGGAGCCGATGCTGATCGACGAGCCCCCTCACCTGCTTGGTGAGGACAACGCACCCAATCCTTCCGAAGCGGTCCTTGCAACCCTCGGTGCCTGCCTCGCTGTAGGTGTTCACGCCAATGCCACCGCACGCGGCATCAAGCTTTCCAAGCTGGAACTCCAGTTGGAAGGAGACATCAATGTCACCGCTGTATGGGGTACAGGCGACCTGGATGAAGCAAAGACTCTGGGCTTCTCCGCTGTACGCGTGAAAATTGATGCAGAAGGTGATGCCCCCCAGGAAGAGATCGATGACATCATCAGTCACTCAAACGTCTGGTCACCAGTTGCCAACACCCTGCGTAACAATGTCACCCTCGCAGTAGAGCCGGCATAAATCGGGACCTAGGAGAAAAACATGAACGAACAGATATTTGAACTCCTGCCCGAGAGTGAACTGCTTACTGGCACCCAGGAGATAGTCGACCAGGACCTGAAACCCCTGACGGTGAATATCGACCTTGAGGGTTACTACCCTGAAGAGGTATTGCGCAAGCTCGGCCCACTAGGAGCCTACAGGCAACATCTTCCGGCCGCACGCCCCGATGGTGAGCACGACATGGGACTGGCCCTGAAAACCATGGCCACAGTTTCTCACGAGTGCCTTTCAACCGGTTTCACAACCTGGTGTCAGGACACTTGCGGCTGGTATCTGCAGAATGCCCAGAACAGCGAAGTACGGGACGAGTGGCTGCCAAAGATCGCCAGCGGAGAAGTTCTGGGTGGCACAGGCATGTCCAATACCATGAAGGCTTTTGCCGGAATCGAAGAACTCAGACTCAGCGGCAAACGGGTTGACGGGGGCTATATCGTCAACGGCACCCTGCCCTGGGTATCGAACCTGGGTGATGACCATGTATTCGGTACACTTTTCGCCCTTGACGATAAATCCGGCAAGTCAGTCATGGCCCTTGTGAGTTGCGCTGCAGAAGGTTTTACACTGCGCCAGTCTGCCCATTTCACCGCGCTTGAGGGCACCCGTACATTCGCCTGTATCTTTGAAAATGTATTTATACCTGACGCGATGATCATTGATCATGACGGCGCCGGTTTTCTGCGCCGAACCCGGGCAGGAATTGTTCTGCTTCAATTCGGTATGGGTGTTGGCAATATCCAGTCCTGTATCGATATGTCACGCGAAGTGGAACCCCTCCTCGGCCATGTCAACAGCTATCTGGATGATCGACCTGATCAGCTTCAGGAAGATCTTAACGATGCAGTAGAGGCGGTTTTCGCACTTGCAGAAGATCCGTTTGAATCATCCGACGAGTTCTTCCGTGAGATCCTCCAGCTGCGCCTGGCGGCAGGTGAGCTGGCCCTAAAGGCCTCTCAGTCGGCAATGCTGCATACCGGTGCCAAGGGTTATCTTCGCTCGGCACCTGCCCAACGCAAACTCCGCGAGTCCTATTTCATCGCCATTGTGACGCCAGCCATCAAGCACCTTCGCAAGGAGCTCGATGTGATGGCGGAAGCCGCCTGAGCATAGACCACCAAGGGGGGCTCCCAGCCCCCCTTACCCACGAGGAAGACCGTTTTATGAAAACCTTTACCACTAACCTTGATGCCGAATCAGCCGTATCACAACTGTTAAAAGGCATTGAGTCAGAGAACATGCGTGTTGTCGCTCATATCAATGGACAAGCCAATGCGGCCATGATCGGAAAAGAGGTGCCCGCAGACCAGATTCTCGAAATATTTAGACCCGATTATGCCGTGCGCGTATGGACTGCATGCAAGGCAGCCGGCCACGATATACCTCTGCGCATTCATGTCTACGAAGAGGATGCCTTGGTGAAGGTGTCCTGCCGTATGCCAAGTGATGTTTTTGCCCCCTTCAGAAGGAGTGAGCTTGACGTCATTGGTGAAGAGCTCGACGGTGTATTCAACAACATCCTTGACCAGGTTACGGAGGCATAAGATGAATGACTCAGCCTTTCGCCGCTGGATATGCGAGGCCTGTGGTTATATCTACGACGAGGCAAAGGGTGACCCGGACTCAGGCCTAGCCCCGGGCACCCTGTATGAAGACATCCCCGATGATTGGCTGTGTCCCCTGTGCGGCCTTACCAAAAGCGACCTGATTCTTCTGCCTGACCCCAAGCCTATGGCTGCTGTGGAACGAACCAAATCAACCCCGGCCGGAAACAACAACTGCAGGGGCGGAGAGGACTATATCGTCATTGTCGGTGCTGGCATTGCCGGGTGGTCGGTAGCGGAGACGATCCGAATACAGGATGGAGAGAGGCCAATACTGCTGATCAGTTCATGCCAGGGCCTTACTTATCCCAAACCTGCGCTATCAACAGCCATAGCCAAAGGCAAGCAGGCAGAAGACCTTGTTGAACAGGATGCCATAAGCCGGGCAACCACTCTTTCAATAGATGTCCGCACAGAAACCCGCGTGATCAAAATAGATACGGAGAAAAAGCGCCTGACTACAGCCAAGGGGGGCATCCAATACGGCAAGCTGATTCTTGCACTGGGTGCAAACCAGCGGCAACTTGCACTTGGAGGAGACGCCGCTGACACGGTGATGCGCATTAACGATCTTGCAACCTACAAGAAAATGCGTACCAGAATCGGTCAGGGTGTTTCCCATGTGACAATTCTCGGCGCCGGACTCATAGGCTGTGAGTTTGCGGAAGATCTCTCCACCGGGGGCTACCAGGTTTCAGTGATTGACCCTGCAGGCTCCCCACTGGCGAGCCTGGTGCCGGAGGAAGTCGGCAAACAGCTTCAACAGCAGCTGGGTGAAAAGCGGGTCACATGGCATTTTGAACAAACACTAAACGATATCAACCACAGCAATGGAATGTTTCTGGCAACACTATCGAATGGAGAAACCTTCACCACTGACCTTGTGATCTCCGCAGCAGGGCTGGTCGCTAACACCCGGTTGGCAGAAAAAAGCGGACTGGTGGTTGATGCAGGCATCAGGACAAATCACCTGATGCAGACCAGTGACTACAATATCTATGCAATCGGCGACTGCGCTTCAGTTGAAGGGCAGGTGTTTGCGTACATTGAGCCAATTCGCCGGCAGGCAGAGACTATCGCAGCCGATCTGTCTGGAAAACAAATTCCATTCGATACAAAGCCACCATTGATCAGGGTCAAGACACCCAGCTTCCCTCTCACTATATGCCCGCTTACGGCACCCAGACTGCCAAGCCTGAGCACAAGGAAAGGACAAGGGCGCACCGAGTATATTTGTGATGATCGAATAGTGGGCTTTGTGCTGACTGAACAACAAGCGAGTGAAGGCATGAATCTCTACAGGCAAATCAGCAACTGACCCAAGGCGTTTGAATCGTATCCCAACGATCTTAAAAATTGGACGATCACTACAACCAACCACCCACCACCTGGAGAGGCTGCTGGCTACCCTGTCCGCTTACCCAAACGGCAATTGCCCGACGGCTGTCAGCGGGCAGGTCGACATCAGGGAGGCTGGTCTCCCAATTGCCTCTGTCCGACCCAATGGTGATGTGCTTCAGTACTGTGAAATCCTGGCTCAGTCTGCGGCCCGAGTTCTCTCCATGCTCAACATCAATCTCCATTCCGACACCCATCAGGGCAATGTTGAGAACCGTATTCTGCTCCGTCTGCTGTCCGGCATCGAAAGTTGCTCTCAGGCGTGTTCCATCCACTTCCACGCGCAACTGTCCAGCCCGGCCTCCGCTCTCGGGCAATGACTGGTTCCTGAACCAGCCACGCCACTCTTTCCCGTTGACCACGAATCCCGGCGTGTAGACAGAACGTATGGCGTTCTGGTTATGGTAAGTACGCTGTCTCGCAGAGTGGGATGGTGCTGCATAGATATCCCGCCAGCCGATGTAGTCCCAGTAGTCGACGTGGAATGCCACTGGCACGACCTCTTTCCACAGGCGAGGATCATCCTCCAGCCTGCCAAGCCAGCGCTCCGCAGGCGGGCAGCTGCTGCATCCCTGGGAGGTAAACAGTTCAACCAGGGTTGCTTTCTCTCTCCCACTCTCCAAAACCAGTGACTCACCGGCATCGGCACCCGCGCTCAAGGCCACTGCAAACAACAATGAACCAGCAACGCTTACCAGGCTGACTGGCTTGAACAGGTTTGAAATAGACATTGGCTGATCACCTTTTTCAGCAGACAGATGTTATGCCAGGCATTACTTGAAAAGCCTGACGAACTCTTCATAGCCTTCATCTGCCAGCTTCTCTTTGGGCACGAAGCGCAGTGATGCCGAGTTGATGCAGTAGCGCAATCCGGTTGGCTGCGGTCCGTCATCGAACACATGCCCCAGGTGAGAATCGCCATGTTTGCTGCGCACCTCGGTACGGGGAAAAATCATCTTGTAGTCGGTCTCTTCGACAATATTGCCGGCGTTCAGAGGCTTGGTAAAACTGGGCCAGCCGGTACCGGACTTGTACTTGTCCCTGGAGGAAAACAGCGGTTCACCGCTGACGATATCCACGTAGATACCATCACGTTTCTCGTTCCAGAATTCATTCCTGAACGGAGGCTCGGTTCCCTCCTCCTGGGTCACATCGTATTGCAGGGGGGTGAGCTTCTGGCGCAGCACCTGGTCATCCGGCTTGGTGTACTGTTTGCTGCTTACCGACTTGTCACTCATCATCTTGGGTTTGCTTTGCAGTTCATCACCCCACACCTTCTCCAGGAACCGGTCACGCCCTGAACCGTAGCGGTAGTACTTGTAGCGTACGGGGTTCTTCTTGTAGTAATCCTGGTGGTAGGTCTCAGCCGGCCAGAACTTTGTAAAGGGATGGAGTTCAGTCACCACCGGCTTCTCAAAAACACCAGATGCGTTCAGCGCTGCCTTTGACTCTTCCGCAATCATCTTCTGCTCATCACTGTGGTAGAAGATACCGGTGCGGTACTCTTTCCCCCTGTCGGAGAACTGTCCACCGTTGTCGGTCGGATCGGTCTGCCGCCAGAGTGACTCAACCAGTTCACGGTAGCTGATACGTTTCGGATCGTAGTAGACCTGCACTGCCTCAATGTGTCCGGTTCTGCCCGATGAGACCTGTTCATAGGTGGGATTTTCAAGATCGCCACCGGTATAGCCGGAGATGGCATCTTTCACCCCATCAAGTTTTTCAAACCCGGACTCCACGCACCAGAAACAGCCGCCGGCAAAGGTCGCAACATCCAACCCCTGGGCCTTGGCATCGGGCAGAACGGCAAATTCAGCATTGGAATTGGCACATCCCGAAAGGACCGCGACCAAGGTAAGGGAGCTCAATAGCACTGCATTTTTCATGGATTTTCTCTCTCGTTTTCCTTTATCTTGGTCAAGATTATGGGGTAGAGAGTTCAATCCCCCATCACGTAATAATCACAATTCTGTCACACCAACTTCAGATTGAGAGAGCCAGAAGGAATTTAACGACTCCGGCGCTGTTCCTGGAGGAAAACAGGATCGAATTTAATCCGTGGATGATCAACCTGTTAATCCATCGTGGATTTAGAGCTCTCCCCGATAAAGCCGGAAAATGTACCTCTCCTGTTCTTGGCTGCCAAGCGGGCAAGTAATCCGTCAAGTCCGTAGCGGCGGATCTGCGAATCAAAGTTGTTGCGGTAGATGGCCACTACGCTAATCCCCAACACATGGACATCATGGATCTTCCAGGTATCTTCCTTCCAGTGCATGCTGTAGCCGACCTTGACCGGGGTTGTCCCCTTTAGCTTGAACGTCATAACCACAATGGCGGTGGTCTTACCCGGCCGCCAGTCGCGGGATGAGTATTTAAAGCTGTCACCGGTGGTGACAATCTCCCGCGAATAGGTAACCATCGCTTTCGTGTAGAGGTTGATGATGAAAGCTCGAAAATTGAGCGTGAAGTGCTCTCGCTGCTCCGGTGATGCATGGCGCCAATGGCGGCCAAGCACAGACCTGGCTATGGTGGGAAAATCAATGAGCGGAATGATGTCCTCGTTGGCCAGATCGAAGGCAAGCCGGGGGTTGGCCCTGATGGCGTCTCCGTTGGTTCTCAACCGGTTCACCAGGTTCTCCGTAGCATGGATCACCAGTTTCAACGGTGGCTCCACCGCGGCAATTGCATTCCCCGCGCAGCTCAACCCAATAAGCAGAACAGATAGCCTACAGATGTACAGAAGCACCTTCCCTCCTCCAGGCCTTGGATCCGGAACACCAATCCCACCATCCAACTGACTTTTCAGTCTCAACGGGATACAGTAATAAAATAGTTGGAATAACAGATCCTTTCCATTATACCTCAGGGTATGGTTGTACGATTGCTATGACAGAGTGAATGGAAAGATATCTTTGTGATCATGGGTATGCCGTTTAAAAAGTTGCCTGTTCTTTTTTCCCTGGCCATGCTGGCCTGTCTGGCCTTGCCTGGTATCTCTCTGGCTGAACCGGGGCCGCCATCCGAACTGGAGGCCCTGTATAAACAGGCCCTGCAAAACAAGGGGCGAAGCGTTTTCGGAAAACCGCTCTTTGTCAGTTCAAGCATCCAGGAAAACAGGTTCGCGGCTGATGTTTTCGGGATTGTTGAGCACCCTTTTCCCCAGATCACCAAAGAACTCACCATTCCCGCCAACTGGTGCCGGTTCGTCCCACTCAATTTCAACGTCAAGGCTTGCACCTATCACATCCAGAACAACCAGCCGAGCCTGACTTTCTATGCCGGCCGAAAGTTCTATGAAGCCCCTGATAATGCATACAGGCTGCATTATCAGTACAAGGTCGCCAACAGCGGGAGTGATTATCTACGGGTGTTGCTCAGCGCCGAGTCTGGTCCGATGGGTACCGAGGATTACCGGATCGAGCTTGATGCCATACCCGTCGATGACAAAACCTTTCTGCGTATCCACTCGTCTTACAGCTCAAGCTTTCTAAGTCGGCTCGCTACAGACGTATATCTTTCGACACTCGGTAGTGACAAGGTGGGCTTCAGCGTGGTGGACACTACCGATACCGGTGAACCCATCTACATAAGCGGTGTGAAAGGCATTGTTGAACGTAATGCCATGCGCTATTACCTTGCCCTGCAAGCCTTCCTCGATACCAGCAGGCTGCCTCCTGAAGATCGTTTCGAGGCGCGTATCAAAACCTGGTTTGACCTCAGCGAAACATATGCCACCCAGTTGCATGAGCTGGAACGGAATGAATACCTGGAATCAAAGCGCAAGGAGCATCTCAACCAGATTGAATTACAACGAAAGCTCGATGGTAACGGCGGGTCAACAAATCACTGGCACCAGTAACCATACATCCGCTGACTCAGGCCCTGGTCAGGGTAAAGCCGAAACAGGCACCACCGTTGTCAATATTTCCAGCCCAGATTTCGCCACCCTGAAGATCGACAATACGCTTGGCGATAGCCAGCCCAAGTCCGGCATGACGCTTATCGCCCCCCTTCTGTCCACCGCGGTAAAAGGGCTCGAACAGGTGGGGGATATCATCTGCGGGTATTCCACCACCACTGTCAGTTACGGTAACGGTCACCCACCGGTCTCCCGCCTCAAGGGCGAGTCTGACCATGCCACCGTCATGGGTGTGCTCGATTGCGTTTCCGATCAGGTTGTCCAGCACACGTTCGGTGAGTGCAATATCAGCCATAGCCATGGGTATTGAACCCGGTGGATCAAGCTGCAGCGTTATACCGGCCTGCTCGGCCCTCAGCCGGAACTTCTGCTGCATATCCGACAACAATTCCCCCATGGCACAGGGCTCGAGCCTGGGTTGGGTGTCTCTCGCCTCGAGGTGGGCCAGCTCGAACAGCTCCTCAACCATGCGCTTGAGGTGGGTACTCTGGCGCAGGGTGATCTCGAGATGCTCCTGCCGGGTCACCTCATCCTGCTCACCCTCTTTCATGCGCATGGTCTCCAGGTAACCATGCAGCACAGCCAGGGGAGTTCGCAGATCATGGGAGACCTGGGCCACCAGTTCCCTGCGTAGCTGGTCCTGGTCCTTCAACTCCTTAAGCTGTGCCAGTATGTGCTCGGCCATCTGGTCGAAAGTCACTCCCAGTCGTTCTATCTCGTCGGGCCTGCCCGAAGGCTTCAGCACATGGGCTTCGTGATGTGTGAAGCGGCTCTCCTGGAAACGCTCCATCACCCTTGAAAGACGTTGCAAACGGCGTGTCAGGTGATAGAAAAGCAGCAGTCCGGCAATCAGGCCGAATCCCAGGCTGCCAGCAATAGCCCATACACTGAGCTTTAATGCATAGCTCTCGAGGATCAACTGCTCGGCGCTCTCGTACTGTTCACCTTGCAGAACAACATAGAGATAGCCTGCAGGATCATCAGCTGAAGGGACGGGGGTGACAGAAAAGGCCTTCATGCGATCATGTGAACGGGGATCGTCACCCAGTATCGGATAGCCCTCTTCACGCAGAAAGGCCTGGATTGGCCCCAAGTCGACATGCTTGCGCTTCACCTTCCCCGGGTCGGCGGAGAAGGAGAGGATATTGCCCTCGAGGTCGAGCAGGTAGATCTCGATACTGGGGTTGATATCCATGTAGGCGCTGAAAGTGCTCTTCAGGGCCTGCTCGTTCATCCGCCCCTCTTCCACCAGGTTGCGGTCGGCCACGATGCGCTTTGCCAGATCCCGGTTGAAGTGCTGGCTCAACTCCTGGAGGTAGTGCTCCACCATGGTGGAGGTGACGAACGCATAGCTGATGCCAATGGCGAGAAAGATAACCACAAGTACAGCTGCAAGTCTCGCATAAAGGGTATTAAGCATGGCCGCAACCAGGGGAATCTTGTAGAGCGACTGTCATGAGCTATCCCGGCAGGCGCTGTCGGCGAACTTGTAACCCACGCCCCAGACCGTAAGTATGTATTTTGGATTTGAGGGGTCCGGCTCGACCTTTGCCCGCAGGCGGTTGATGTGGGAGTTGACGGTGTGTTCGTAACCGTCATGGTTGTAGCCCCACACCTGGTCCAGCAGTTGCACCCGGTTGAACACCTGTCCGGGATGGGATGCAAAGTGAAGCAGCAGGTCGAACTCCCTGGCGGTCAGCTCAATTGGCTGATCGTCGATCACCACGCTGCGCCTGGCGGTATCGATAACCATTCCTTCCTGCTCCAGCACGGCCTCACTGCTCGCTTGATCCGGTGTGCTCTGCAAGGCGTCCACACGGCGGAACAGCGCCTTGATACGGGCGATCAGTTCGGGAATGCTGAACGGTTTGGTCAGGTAGTCGTCCGCGCCCATTTCCAGCCCAAGAACCCTGTCGAGCTCACTGGACTTGGCCGTCAGCATGAGGATGGGAATGTAATCGGGCTGCTCCCGCATCTTGCGACAGAGGGTCAACCCATCGGTATCAGGCAACATCAGGTCCAGCACCACGAGCTGATAGCCGCCTTTGTTGAACAACTTCAGCGCAGTGTCGCCATCAGGGGCAATCTCAGCGCTACAGCCGATATCGGCCAGGTGCTCCTGAACAAGCCGAGCGATGTCAGGCTCATCCTCAACAATCAATACCTTTCGTTGCATGGGCATTTCTTCAGAAAAATTAGATAACTACAAAGGTAACAATTTTTGGCTGTATTGCAACGCCGGCCTTAAACAGCGAAAAAGCCGGCGTCGCTCAGCCCGGCCTCACATCTCTTTCTTCATCATCTCCTTCATTTCGCCTTCCTTCATCATCGGCTTTTCCATCATTTTTTTATCGGCCATCTTGTCGTCCATCATCTCCTTATCGGCCATCTTTCCTTCCATCATCTCCTTGTCATGCATCATTTCCCCGTCCATGGTCTTGTGCTCCATCTTCTCCCCCTCCATCATCGTGGAGGCCATGGGCTTTTTCTCCATCATTCCCTCTTTCATTTTCATGTCGCCGGCAATGCCGGTCAGTGCGAAAGAGACCAGCCCGGCACCAATAATTGAGACGATGTAACCCGATTTTATATTCATGTTGTGTTCACCTTTAAACTGTTGCCGCAGGTTTGCGGCAGTACATGTAATTCGAATCACCGAAATGAATCGGCTTGGGAAGCATTAAAGGCCAAACAGGTAGCAGGCGTATCACGGAAAAATCACGAAATGATCACAATTGAACCAGCCGCATTGCAAACAGTAAAAAGAGATAAACACATAGGGGACGGCAAAGAGCATGACGGACGACTGGTTGCCGTTGAATGCTTCCTCATGCTATTGGGTTTAATCAGACGCGGGCACTGAAAAACCTGGGCGTTGTGAGCATTCGTAGTAAAATTAAATCGCGCGTGTTAGCTTACTGAGAACAGGAAAACCCCAACGGGATAAGACCCATCAATGAAAAAACAGAACTATCCATTCATCGCCCTGGCCTTGGGCCTCACGCTTCTGTTGATTGTGATCTACGGCAACCAGATCAATAACGCAGGTACGCCTGCCGTTCCACTGTTGACTCTGCTGGTGGTCAACGAATTCGGCTTCTTCGCAACTGCGATAGGCTCTTACATTGGCATCCGCCATATCATGGCCACCGGCATGAAGCCGATCTACACGATCACCACCGGTTGCTGTCTGCTGCTCTCTATCTACTTCATGTTTATGGGCATCGCACTTTGGCCTCAATAAACTGAGGCCAGCACCACGCCCCTGCATCAACTATGCAGCCAATACCTCGTCTGCCGGTGCGTACTCTTTGTCGAGTGCTTCCGCAACCGCTCTGTACGTAACCTTTCCGGCATGAATATTCATGCCTTCCAGCAGGTGGAGGTCATCAGCACAGGCCTGCTGCCAGCCCTTGTCGGCAAGGGCCAGGGTAAACGGCAAGGTGGCGTTGTTCAGGGCGAAAGTGGATGTTTTTGCCACAGCCCCCGGCATGTTGGCAACGCAGTAGTGGACGATATCGTCCACGATGTACGTCGGATCGGCATGGGTGGTTGCCTTCGACGTCTCGAAACAGCCTCCCTGGTCGATAGCGACATCCACCAGCACCGACCCCGACTTCATCATGCCCAACATATCCCGTGACACCAGCTTGGGAGCCGCAGCACCTGGAACAAGTACCGCCCCCACAACCATGTCCGCCTCCAGAATCAGCTCTTCCAGGGAATCCAGGGTTGCATAACGAGTCTTCAGCATGGGACCGAACAGATCATCCAGGTAGCGCAGACGGGGCAATGACTTGTCGAGAATAGTGACTTCGGCTCCCAGGCCTAACGCCATGCGTGCTGCATTGGTACCAACCACACCACCGCCAACAACAGTAACCTTCGCAGCATGGGTACCCGGAACACCTCCCAGCAACACACCACTGCCGCCATTGGCCTTCTGCAGGGAACAGGCACCGACCTGGGTCGCCATGCGTCCTGCCACCTCGCTCATTGGGGCAAGCAGCGGCAAGCCGCCACTCGCGTCGGTGATAGTCTCGTAAGCAATAGCTGTGCAACCGGACTGCTGCAACAGCTCAGTCTGTGCAGGATCAGGAGCGAGATGGAGATAGGTAAAGAGTAATTGCCCTTCCCTCAACATCCGGCACTCCACAGGCTGGGGCTCCTTGACCTTAACAATCATCTCCGCCTTGGAGTAGACATCCCCGGCAACGCCACAGATCTTTGCACCCACTGCCCGGTAGGCGTCGTCATCCTGGCCAATACCAGCTCCTGCGTTGGTCTCTACAATGACACTATGACCATGAGCAATCGCCTCGCGCACGGCACCGGGTGTCATTCCCACGCGGTACTCATGGTTCTTTATCTCTTTAGGTACGCCAATAAGCATCTTCGTATCTCCGCGACTGAAGCTGAAGCAGGAGTGCTTCCTCATGGAGGAGATAATAGGTAGAAACTGATGGAATTTGGTTGCAAGTTGCATCATGGAGCGTCTATATTTTGCAATATACTTTCGCTTTTAAGCTTAATTACGATGGATTATTCGAAATATGGAACCCGACAAGACAGATCGTAATATTCTCAACCTGTTGCAGGCCGACTGCGGCGTGACCAATGCCGAACTTGCAGAGAGAATCAATCTCTCACCATCTGCCTGCCTGCGGCGTGTGCAGCGACTGGAAGATAGCGGCATCATCGAAGACCGGGTAATGCTGGTCAACCAGGAGAAGGTAGGCAAGCCAACCAACATTTTCGTTGAGATCAGCCTTGGCATGCAGAGCGAGGAAGCTCTGGACGCCTTCGAGGAGGCGGTGAAAGCGTGCCCCGAAATCATGGAGTGTTACCTGATGTCTGGTGACAGCGACTATCTCATACGCGTGGTTGCCGCTGACACCCGTGACTACGAGCGCATTCACAGACAATATCTCTCCAGCTTTCCGGGTGTCGCCCGAATCCGCTCCAACTTTGCCCTGAGAACAATCTGCAAGAAGACAGCGTTGGCGGTATGACCATTATTGGTCATTACTTGAAAAAGAGTGTTACTTGGATCCGAAAGCGGACATTCAGGAATTAACCGGGAAATCAGTCATCTGAAATAGCCTCTACAACGATAGCCGTTCCAAATTCAGGGGTGATGAACACTCCCCCTTCCAAACCAGCAGCCAGGCTCTCTTTCGCCAACAACTCAATCGGTTCACCTACAGCCTCCTGTGTTAGCTGAAAGGTGCTGTGATGGATGCCGATTGATTTTCCGGACTGTAGATCCAGGTGGGCTTGTACAGCCTGCTTGGGGTCCAGGTGGGCGAAGCCCATGAAGTCACGTGGGGCGTACCCACCCACCGGCAGCAGCGAGAGATCCATCGGACCGAATTTTTCGAATGTCTCTATATAGTGATTGGCGTAACCACTGTCGCCGCCGAAATAGACTTTTCTGTCGCCTATTTCGAGCACGTATCCCCCCCAGAGGGTTGAGAAGCGGTCAAAGGGTGTTCTGCCGGAGAAGTGCTGAACAGGCACGAATGTAAGTGAGAAGTCCTTATCCACTTCGGTTTTCTCCCACCAATCGAGTTCTTTTACATTTCCCAAGTCGTCCAGACGTTGTCCTACACCCAGCCCCAGGTAGATCTTCGGGCTATCCCTTTCAACCAGCCGTTGAATCGTGGACAGGTCCAGATGATCATAGTGGTCGTGACTGATGACCACCACGTCGATCTTCGGCAGATCGTCAAACCGTAACCCGGGATTTCGAACCCGCTTGGGACCGATAAAAGAAAACGGGCTGCAGCGTTCAGAATAGATGGGATCGGTGAGCACATTGTAGCCACCGGTCTGAACCAATACGGTGGAGTGATTGATGTGGGTGACATGGATTTCATTTCCAATAATCCGGTCCGCAGGCTTTGGACCATAGGCACTTTCAATCCACTCCGGCCATTCAGAGTACTCGGTGCTCAGCCGCATCTTCAGAAAAGACCACAAGCTTCGGGGAGACTCGATGCCGTTTCTGAACTGGCCGTCTATGAAGTGAGGCGAACGGCTACGATCATCCACATATGTACTGGCACATCCCGACAAAATGCCGAACATGCTCAACAACACTGTTGCTTTGAAAATTGCAGATCTCAGCACAACTCCACCCCAGTAACTGTATCTCTGTATGCCATCTCAATATTAGTGGTAGAAATACAATTTATCACTGGCAGATGACGTCAATCCACTGACTGGCCATTCGATTATCCAGACGGCTGCTATTCAGGGAAGCCCCGTTACGGGGGAAGTACTGCTTGAACCGTCACCCAAACTCATAGTCCTTGGGCACCACCACAACCCCTTTCTCTGAAACTGTAAAACGGGCCGCATCCTTTTCCAGGTCCAGACCAATGGTTTCCCCAGGTGGTATTTTCACCCCCTTGTCGACAATACAGCGCTCAAGCTGGGCACCCTCGCCCACCTCAACATTGTTGAAGAGAATGGAGTCGTGAACTAACGCCTCGTCTCCGACGCTGACATGGGGAAAGAGTATAGAGTGTTGTACCGCGCCGCCGACGATCAGTACTCCGCCGGACGCAATGGAGTTTACAAAGATGCCCTCGCTACCCGAAATACCGGGAACGGTCCGTGCCGGGGGGTACTGGGCCTGGTAAGTCCGGATCGGCCAGTCAGACTGATAAAGATCGAGTGAAGGCACCGGGTTAAGCAGATCCATGTTGGCCTCGTAGAAGCTGTCCAGGGTACCCACATCACGCCAGTAGCGGTCAGGACTGACCCGCCCCGACTCACCGCCGAAACGGTAGGCATAGACCCCCGCCTCATCGATCAACCGCGGGATAATATCATGACCGAAGTCGTGGCTTGATGCTTCACCTTCATTCTCCTCCAGGGCCTTCAGTAACGTATCCATGGAAAAGACATAGATACCCATGGATGCCAGTGCATGCCCACCGCTTCCCGGAAGCAGCGCAGGGTTTTCCGGTTTCTCTTCGAACCGGGTTATCCGCCCATTATCATGTACAGACATTACGCCGAACTGCCTGGCCTCGTCCGTGGGGACCTGCATACATGCAACTGTCAGGTCAGCACCACTCTCCTCATGGGACCGGAGCATCGCTGCGTAGTCCATACGGTAGATATGGTCTCCCGACAGAATCAGCACCTGTTCGGCACCACTTCTCTTCAGCATATAGAGGTTCTGTCGAACCGCATCAGCGGTACCGCCATACCAGCTTTCACCGGTGCGCATCTGTGGCGGCACCACGGTGATGAATTCACCAAGTTCAGGATTAAACAGGGACCAGCCATCACGCAGGTGTTTCTGCAGGGAGTGGGACTTGTACTGGGTCATAACCAGGATGCGTCGCAACCCCGAGTGCAGGCAGTTGACCAGTGCAAAGTCGATAATCCTGTACTTGCCTCCGAACGGTACAGCAGGCTTTGCGCGATCGTTTGTCAAAGGCTGCAGTCGCGACCCCTGTCCACCGGCCAGAATTAGAGTCAGGGTGTTTTCATGCATCGGTGTACTCCTGTCATATCCAACCCCTTCCCGGAGAGGCTGTCAGCAATATCAATATTCCAATGCACCAGCAAAAAGCAGGCCTAAATCCAGCCGCGCCATTGAGTTGGCTGAATCCACAAGGGAAGAGAGAGCCATGGATGACTATCACGCACCAATTTCTGGCACCAACAGGAACGGGGTAACCCGCATGCACCAAAATCGCACACAACGCCAGGCAGGATTGGGGCAAATCGCCCTGGAACGGCAAATCTCATAAGCGGGAACGGTAATTGCAATCAGGTTCAGGCAGGTATTGATTGAAACGGACGGGCATTGAGAGCCCGGGGAAGTGAATCCGATGACACCGACGCTACTTATATTCAGTGATATGGACGGGTCTCTACTTGACCACTACAGCTACAGCCATGCCCCTGCTGACCCCATGCTAAAAAAACTTGAGCTGAGGGGAGTTCCCATGATCCCTGCCACCAGCAAAACCCGGGCTGAACTACTCGAATTGAGACGCACCCTGAAAAACCCCCACCCTTTCATTGTGGAGAACGGTGCGGCCGTATTCATCCCGGAGGGTTATTTCAAGCAGCAGCCCGCCGGCACCCGGCTGGTAGACAACTACTGGGTGAAATCCTTCTGTGCACCCCGTCAGCAGTGGCTCGACCTGATTCTCGACAACTGGGCTGACTTCAGCGAGGAGTTCACCACCTTCGCCGAATCCAGCATCGAAGAGATATCTGAGATGACTGGACTGAAACCCACTGAGGCAAAACGTGCCTCCCTCAGGGAGTACGGTGAACCTGTCCGGTGGAATGGGGGCGAGGAAGAGCTGAAGCGCTTCTCATGGGCCCTGGAGCGTAAAGGGGCATACATCCAGCATGGCGCCCGTTTCATTCACGTCTCAGGCAAAACAGACAAGGGCATGGCCATGCAGTGGCTCACCCTCGAGTACATGCGCCAGCCCACGGTAGCCGACTGTTACACCATAGCCATCGGCGACGGCAAGAACGACATCGCAATGCTCGAGACAGCAGATCATGCCCTGGTAATCCGCTCTCCTGCCCACGACACCCTGGAACTTTCCAGACCAGATTCCGTGGTGGTCTCGGAAGGTTACGGCCCAACGGGCTGGGCCGAAGGCATGGAGACGATACTCGAATCCCTGCCCTTCAGTACACAGTACCAGGAAAAACACTATGGGTGACTTTTACCAGAACGGCATCATCACCACCCTGCATAACCTCTCTGACCGGCCCCTTGGAGAATTGGAAAAAGAGCTGCTCGAGTTCAGCAGGCAGCGCCCCATGTCCCTCATACTCCCCTCGCTCTACTCCGAACTGGAGGGCGAGGCGCTGCCAAATATCATCTCCCACCTGAAACAGGTGCCCTACCTCTCCCAGGTTGTCATCGGCCTGGACCGGGCCAGCGAAGCGCAGTACCGCCACGCTCTGGAGTTCTTTGGCGAACTGCCCCAGCACCACCGGGTACTCTGGAACGAGGGCCCCAGACTGCAGGCACTGGATACCGAACTGAAAAAGCATGACCTGGCGCCAAAAGAGCTGGGTAAGGGACGCAACGTCTGGTATTGCATGGGCTACATCCTGGCATCCAACAAGGCGGAGTCCGTTGCCCTCCATGACTGTGACATACTCACCTACGACCGTGAACTGCTGGCCCGACTTATCTACCCGGTTGCCAATCCCCAATTCAACTACGAGTTTTGCAAGGGCTACTACGCCAGGGTGGCCGACGGCAAGATCAATGGACGGGTCAGCCGGCTACTGGTCACTCCCCTGCTACGGGCACTGAAGAAGGTGATCGGCCACAGGGAGTACCTTGAGTATCTCGACAGTTACCGTTATCCCCTGGCCGGGGAGTTCTCGTTCCGCCGGGACGTGCTCAACGATATCCGCATTCCAAGCGACTGGGGACTGGAGATCGGCGTGCTTTCGGAGATGCACCGTAACTACTCCAATAACCGTCTCTGCCAGGCGGACATCGCAGATATCTATGACCACAAGCACCAGAATCTCTCACTGGATGACCAGAATGCAGGGCTTTCGAAGATGTCCATCGACATCGCAAAGTCGATCTTCCGCAAGCTTGCAACCCAGGGAGAGGTATTCACCCATGAGACCTTCCGCTCTCTCAAGGCCACCTACTTCCGCATCGCCCTGGACTTTGTCGAAACCTACAACAACGACGCCCTGATGAACGGCCTCAAACTGGACATCCACCAGGAAGAGGAGTCTGTGGAGATGTTCGCGGAGAACATCATGAAGGCCGGGCAGATCTTTCTTGAAAGACCCATGGAAAAACCCTTCATCGCCAGCTGGAACCGGGTGGTAAGCGCAGTACCCGACATCTTCGAGAAACTCAATGCGGCGGTGGAAGCCGATACTGAAGAGTTTCTCTCACGTTGACGGACTGAAGATCGATGGCAAAAAGCAAAGAGCAGTTATACAGCAAGGTTCGACACCACCTTGAATACATCTATGACAGAATCAAGATCGATGAGCCGATTGAACTGATAGCCAGCCGGCTGATCAAGATCATGGGTCTCGACAGGGAGTGCCATAGGCCGGTCTCACATCAAAATCACTGGAACCAGTCAGACATTGTTGCCATCACCTATGGTGACAGCCTGTACCAGGCGGACGAGAAGCCCCTGTTGACCCTGCACCGTTTTCTTGATGAGTACTGTAGCGGCGCCATCAACAGCCTGCATATACTGCCCTTCTTCCCCTACAGCTCTGATGACGGTTTTTCGGTTATAAACTTTGCCAGCGTCAACGAATCCCTCGGGGAGTGGAGCGATATCCAGGCCATTGCTGATGACTACCGTCTGATGGCCGACCTGGTAATCAACCACTGCTCCAGCCGTAGCCAGTGGTTTGAGAATTTTAAAAAAGGTATATCTCCCGGAAAAGATTACTTTCTGAGTATATCGCCTGATGTCGACACCAGCCTGGTGGTGAGGCCCCGCACCTCACCCCTGCTGAGGGAGACAGAAACCGTCAATGGCATACAGCATGTATGGTGCACCTTCAGCCACGACCAGGTGGATCTCAACTTTAAAAACCCCGAAGTGCTGGAAGAGATGGTGGGCATTATCCGCCACTACCTTGACAATGGGGTCAGAATATTCCGCCTCGACGCAGTAGCCTTTCTCTGGAAAAAGGTGGGAACCAGCTGCATCAACCTGGAAGAGACCCACGAGGTGATCCGCCTGCTGCGCACCCTCATCGAATGCAGCCAGCCCGATGCAGTGATCATCACCGAGACCAACATCCCCAACCGGGAGAACCTGACCTACTTCGGCAATGCCAACGAGGCCCACTGCGTCTACAACTTCTCCCTGCCGCCACTGCTGGTCAACACACTGGTCACCGGCGACTGCACCTACCTGAAGCAGTGGATGATGAGCATGCCACCGGCACAGAACGGTACTGCTTACTTCAACTTCATCGCTTCACACGATGGCATCGGCCTGCGCCCTGTGGAGGGACTGCTCTCTGACAACGAGATCGACGACCTGATCAACAGTATGATCAGCTTCGGGGGACGGGTCTCATGGCGTGCCGCAGAGGGAGGGAGGCAGAAGGCCTACGAGATAAACATCTCCCTGTTCGACGCTCTACAAGGTACAACCCAGGGCCCTGACCGCTGGGCCGAAGAGCGTTTCATCTGCGCCCACGCCCTGATGCTGGGCCTGGAGGGAATACCTGCCATCTACATCCACAGCCTGTTTGCCACACGCAACGACCAGGAGCGTGTGGAACACACCGGTAACAATCGGGCTATCAACCGCCATCAATGGAACTACCCTGAACTGGAGGAGCTGTTATCTGATGACACGACTCATCACCACCGCGTTTTCAACCGTCTTAATGCATTGATGAGTATTCGCAAGCAGCAGCCGGCATTCCACCCCAACGCCACCCAGTTCACCCTGCACCTTGGCAGTAAACTGTTCGGCTACTGGCGCCAGAGCATGGACCGAAGTCAGAGCATCTTCTGCATCTACAATATCAACCCAGAGCCTCAGACCCTGCTGCTCTCGGACATCAACCTGATCGGCATCGAACAATGGAAAGACCTGATCAGCAAGAAGCAGTTTGAAGAGACAGATGAAACCATGGAACTCGCTCCCTACCAGTCACTCTGGATAAGCAACCGCTGGTGACGCGACAAAGATCATAGCTAAAATTGAAGTATTCAAAGTTCTCAAAGCCTGACAAAAGCATTCCGTCATTGTGAGACAACAGGATTAAGTCTCCGAGGTGGCTAAAACAGTATTCATCTCCATACTGGGTTTAGCCGGCACCAGCAGTGCAAACCCGAGTGAAACAACAGCCATTCCCGCCCCGGCAAGAAACACGCTGGAGGGTGAAACCATCCAAAGCAATCCAAACAGCACAGGGATAACCACCGCGGCAATGTGATTGATGGTGAAAGATACACCTGCGGTGGAGGCGATATCTTTTGGGTCGGCTATCTTGTGGAAATAGCTGTTGATGCCAATGGCCATGGCAAAGAAGAGATGATCGATCACATAGAGGACAGCTGCCACCCAACCCGTCTCGACAAAGGCGTAGGAGACAAAGATAACGATCAGGCCGATGTACTCCAGAACCAGGATACGGCGTTCACCCCAGGCGCTTATAAGACGCCCGATCTTTGGCGCCAGGGGTGTGTTGAGTATGTGATTGGCCAGAAACAGCAACGCGATATCGGAAGCGCTGTAGCCGAACTTCTGCACCATAAGAAAGCCGGCGAATACCACGAAGATCTGCCGCCGTGCGCCGCTCATGAAGACCAGCGCATAGTAGAGCCAGTAGCGTTTCCTCAGCACCAGGTGTTTGTGCTGGGGCTCCTTGTGGGAGAAGGCCGGAAACCATTGCCAGGCGAACAGTGCTACAAGTACCGCGGCGACCCCGGATACTGCATACAACCAGGAATAACCCAGCCCGGCCCACTCCATTCCCAGCCAGATACCGGCAAAGACGATGATCGATGCTACTGAACTGGCCGATGACTGGCGCCCCATGATCAGGGGTGAGCGCTCCTTGTCCACCCACTGCAGGGTCAGTGACTGTTGCAGGGTGAAGTAGTAGTGAAAGCCCACGGACATCAGCACCGTGGTGAAATAGAGACCGTATTCACTGGGCATAAAGCCGGTCATCGCCACACCCAGCCCGAGCAGTGCGATGGAGATCAGGGCAAAGCTCTGTTCGCGAATCAGCAGCAGAATAAAGACCGTTGTGAAGGCGAGAAATCCGGGCACCTCCCGCAGGCTCTGCAGGATGCCGATCTCGACACCGGTAAACCCGGCCATCTCCACCGCGAAGTTGTTCAGCAGCGTATGCCAGGAAGCGAAAGCAAAGGAACCTGCAGCCGCGAGCAGGATCAGCAGGTATTCCGGTTTTCTAAACGACGCTGGCATAAGGGTGCCTACGAGCAGCGGTAACTTGAAAGAATGGGAACACAGTTGACCACATTTTGGAAACTTCAGATCAACTGAACTCCCCGCTTGCAGCGTGGTTAAGCTGCTTCCAGGCTGCCAAGGTACTCCTCGTAGCTGCCGCTGTAGGTAACCACTCCTTCCGGGGTGAGCTCGATAATACGGGTAGCCAGCGAGGAGACGATCTCACGGTCGTGACTGACGAAGATCAACGTACCGGGGTAGTTCTCCAGCGCCGTGTTGAGAGACTCGATTGACTCCATATCAAGATGGTTGGTCGGCTCGTCCATCACCAGCACATTGGGCTTCTGCATCATGATCTTGCCGAAAAGCATGCGCCCCTGCTCTCCACCCGAGATCACCTTGACCGATTTCTCGATCTCTTTCTGGGAGAAGAGCAGACGTCCCAGGTAGCTGCGCACCACCTGCTCATCATCGCCCTCCTGCTGCCACTGTCCCATCCATTCGAGCAGGTTCATATCCTTCTCGAAATCTGCGGCGTGATCCTGGGCGTAGTAGCCGATATTGACGTTCTCAGACCACTTCACACCACCGCTGTCCGGGCTGAGGCCACCAAGCTCAGGGCCTACCAGGGAGCGCAACAGGGTGGTCTTGCCGATACCGTTGGGGCCGATAATGGCGATGCGCTCTCCCACCTCAACCATCAGGTCAAGGCCGCTGAACAACGGTGTTCCATCATACCCCTTGCTCAGACCTTCCACTTCCAGTGCCAGGCGATACAGCTTCTTCTCCTGGTCAAAACGGATAAAGGGATTCTGACGACTGGAGGGTTTGATCTCATCCAGCTTGATTTTATCGATCTGCCTGGCGCGTGATGTGGCCTGCTTGGCCTTTGAGGCATTGGCGGAGAAGCGGCTGACGAAGGTCTGCAACTCGGCGATCTGCGCCTTTTTCTTGGCGTTGCCGGCAAGCTGGCGTTCACGGACCTGGCTGGCAGCAGTCATGTACTCATCATAGTTACCGGGGTAGACACGCAGCTCTCCGTAATCAAGATCTGCCATGTGGGTGCAGACACTGTTCAGAAAGTGGCGATCATGGGAGATGATGATCATGGTGGAGTTGCGCTCATTGAGCACATCCTCAAGCCAGCGGATGGTGTTGATGTCCAGGTTATTGGTGGGCTCGTCCAGCAGCATGATATCGGGCTCGGCAAACAGGGCCTGGGCCAGCAGAACCCGCAGTTTCCAGCCAGGGGCGACGGCGCTCATCGGTCCGTTGTGCTGCTCCAGGGGAATCTCCAGCCCCAGCAGCAGTTCTCCTGCACGCGACTCTGCGGTGTAGCCATCGAGTTCGGCGAATTCGACCTCCAGCTCGGCCACCAGCATCCCCTCCTCCTCGCTCATCTCGGGCAGGGAATAGATCCGGTCACGCTCCTGCTTCACCTTCCACAGCTCTTCATGACCCATGATCACGGTGTCGATCACCGTGAACTCTTCATAGGCGAACTGATCCTGGCGCAGCTTGCCCACCCGTTCATTGGGGTCGACAGCAACATTGCCGGCGGTGGGTTCCAGGTCGCCGCCGAGGATCTTCATCAGGGTTGACTTGCCGCAGCCGTTGGCCCCGATCAGGCCGTAGCGGTTACCGCTGCCGAACTTGACCGAAATGTTTTCAAACAAGGGCTTAGCCCCGAATTGCATGGTGATATTGGCTGTTGAGATCACAATCTGTTCCGAAAAATACTGGCTAAAAGGTGGATGCTTGCGGACTGACGGGCACAGCCGGGAGGCGTACGCGGGGAGGTGCTAAGCAGCAAAGCGGCGGATTATCGCACAAATCGGGGCAGAGAGAGCAAGTTCTCTTGCCCCAATCCGCCTGAAGGGAGGCACACCCGGAAGCGGACCAGCCCGGAAAGCGGGATCAGAGCACCCAGGCCAGTACAACCGGAATGACCAGCACGCTGGCGAGATTACCCAGCATGACGATG
The DNA here is from genome assembly GCA_965224515.1 of Sedimenticolaceae bacterium. GTDB lineage: Bacteria > Pseudomonadota > Gammaproteobacteria > Chromatiales > Chromatiaceae > Sedimenticola_A. The sequence continues at coordinate 2,452,232 of OZ245051.1, read as the reverse complement.
GAGGCGACATTCTGAGGCTCCTGGCCGTAGCGCTCAGCCACCATGTAGTTCAGGACCGCGGGAGGCAGGGCGCCGAACACCACCAGCATGGCGAACTGCAGGTCGGAAAGCCCAAGCATCAATCCCATGGGTATGGCAATAACAAGACCGCTGAGGGGACAGATGACCGCACCTATCATGCCGATGCGCCAGGCGCTCCAGTCAATATGGATCAGCCGCACACCCAGGGCGAAGAGCATCAGGGGGATCGCGATCTGCCCCAGCATCTCGATGGGTACAGCCAGGAGCTGGGGGATTTCGATGTCGAGAAAAGAGACCCCAAGACCGGCTATGGTGGCGATCAGCATCGGGATCTTCAGCAGCCCGGTCATGGAGACCGAACTGTCCATCATCTTCATGCCCACGCTGAAGTGAAGTGTGTTACCCACAATGAACATCACAACGGCAGCGGGAAGTGCCTGTTCCCCGAAAGCAAACAGCACCAGGGGGAGCCCCATGTTGCCGTAGTTGCTGAACATCATGGGCGGCACAAAGGTTTTGAACCGGTAGTTCAGTAACCGCGACACAGGCCAGGCGATAATGCCTGAACCTAGGATGATCGCAGCAGCCCCCACCGCCAGGGCCTGGTACTCCATCAGGTTGAAGTCCTTGCCCGAGAGTACATCGAAGATCAGCGCCGGGATAAAGATGTCGATGGTCACCTTGTTGGCAGCAGCCATGTCCGGTGCATGACGGCGGGCATAGATAAAGCCCACCAGCACGATGGAGAAGATGGGAAAGACAATGGAGATGATCTGGAACAGCATGGGTTATGTTTTCGTATCCATTAATTGGCTCTGCATAAAATTACTGTTTCACGATGCGAATTACCTGTAGGAGCGAACCTGTTCGCGATCTGAGCTTATTTCGATGCACTTCGATCCATATGAATCAGGCTTGATCAAACCGCAGGGTGCAATAGTGAAACGTATTGCACCAAATTACGACCCTGATGGTGGATTACACCTTCGCTGACCCACCCAGTGTACGGCTAATAGACCCGCAGTAGGTCGGGCCTCAGACCGACTGGATTCCGGCATTCGCCGGAATGACGAAGTACTATATTAATTCGCGATATCAATAAGTAGGTCGGGCTTCTGACCGACTGGATTCCGGCATTCGCCGGAATGACGAAGTACTATATTAATTCGCAATATCAATAAGTAGGTCGGGCTTCTGACCGACTGGATTCCGGCATTCGCCGGAATGACGAAGTACTACATTAATTCGCGATATCAATAAGCAGGTCGGGCTTCAGACCGACTGGATTCCGGCATTCGCCGGAATGACGAAGTACTATATTAATTCACAATATCGATAAGTAGGTCGGGCTTCTGACCGACTGGATTCCGGCATTCGCCGGAATGACGAAGTACTATATTAATTCGCGATATCAATAAGTAGGTCGGCCTGAAGGCCGACCTACCAGGCATTTTCCGAATGACTTTCAAGACTCTCCATCAAAGCAGTGATCCACCAGGTAGACAATTGACTGGTAAGGTACACCTGAATGCTCAGACAGGCCGATCTCGCAGGTACGGCTGTTTGACACACCCATGCTGCAGCCTTCGGGTATCTGCTCACGCAACCGCTTGAGAGCGGAGGCATTGAGTTCCGGAGTGGTGAACCCCTTATCACCGGCAAAACCGCAGCAGCCCTTCTCTTCCGGAACCACCACCTCTTTGGCGCAGCGCCTGGCCAGTTCGAGCATAGGCTGTTCCAGCCCGAGTTTGCGACTGGTACAGGTGACATGCAATGCCACCGAGTCGACCTGTGACCTGCTCTTCAAATGGGGCAGCAGGTACTCGTTAATGAAACCTACCGGCTCGTAGATCTTCAGCGGGCTGGTCATGCCCTCGATCATCCGGAAGGTGCAGGGACTGGTGTCGCAGAGCACAGGAAGCCTGCCCTCCTCGCTTGCAAACCACAACGCCTGCTCCAGTTTCTGCACACTCTCGTTGGCCTGTTCAGGCAGCCCCTTGCTATCAAGGGGTTGACCGCAGCAGAGACCGTCAACCCGGGCGGGAAAGACGGTTTCAAAACCCGCCTTGGCCAGAAGGGACTGCATCCCCTCGTGAAGCGCCTGCTGGTGGGGGTCGCCCTTTGCAGGTCCCATGGTTCGGCTGACGCAACTCGGGAAATAGACCACCTTGCCGTTGGCACTGCCTGCATGCTGACGCCCAAGGGGTGCGGCGCTCCTTGGCATGCTGGGTTTCCACTGTGGCAGACGCCCTCCGCTGAATTTGTTCAGCTTTTCAGAAACGCCCTGCAGATTACTGTCACCCAGAAGACCCTGCACCAATCCAACCGCCTTCAGACCGGTACGGGTAGCAGAGGTTATTCCGGAGAAGTTGTTATTGACCCAGTTGCCCACGCCCCTTGCGCGGTCACCACGGTTGTCGCTACGTATCTTCTTGATCAGCTTGCCGGTGTCGATACCGATTGGACAGCGGGTGGCACAGAGGCCATCAGCAGCACAGGTGTCTGTCCCCTGGTAGGTATAAGCCTTCTCGAACTGTTGAAGCAGGTCCGATGAGTCCCCGCTTTCACGCAGCCTGTTGATCTCCCGCCATGAGAGGATGCGCTGTCGAGGTGTAAAGGTAAGATCCCTGGAAGGGCAGATCGCCTCGCAGAATCCGCACTCGGTGCACTTGTCCACCAGCGCTTCTGCCGCGGGCATGGGCTTGAGGTTCTTTAAGTGAATGCCCTCATCCTCGTTGAGAATGACACCGGGGTTGAGCAGGTTCTTCGGATCGAACAGCCCCTTGAGCTCCCACATCAGCCGGTAGGCATCACTGCCCCACTCCAGCTCAACATAGGGCGCCATGTTGCGACCGGTGCCATGTTCCGCTTTCAGCGAACCGTTGTAGTCACCTACGACCATGTTGCAGACATCGTCCATCAGGTGCTGGTAGCGGCGCACCTCACTGTCGATACCAAAATCCTGGGTGAATACAAAGTGCAGATTCCCCTCCAGTGCGTGACCGAAGATGATCGCCTCGTGATACTCGTACTTTTTGAACAGCGCCTGAAGCTTGCGAACCGCAGATGCCAACTCGGGAACAGGAAAAGCGATATCCTCTACGATCACCGTGGTGCCCTGCTCGCGCACAGAGCCCACTGCAGGGAAAAGATCCTTGCGTATATTCCACAGCTGCTGGTACTCAGCCTGATCGTGAGTGAACTCAACCGGCCTTAGCAAAGTCATGCCGCTCAATGCGGCTTCAACCCGCTCCAGTTCATGAGACAGGGCATCCGGGGTCTCCCCACGCACATCCACCAGCAGGGCAGCAGCTTCATCGTCGAGTTCCCGCAGGTAGCCGGGCATGCCCGGCTTCTCTTCCACTGATCGCATGGATGCCCGGTCCATCAACTCCACGGCAGTCACCGCGGTGGGCTTGATTGCAGCCACACCGTTACAGGCCCTTTCAATATCGGGAAAAAGTATCAACGCTGTCGCCTTGCAGGGGTGATCAGGCACGGTCCTGTAGGTGATCTCGGAGATAAATCCAAGGGTTCCCTCGGAGCCGATCATCAGGTGCTGGAGGATATCCACCGGATCCTGAAAATCAACCAGTGCGTTGAGGCTGTAGCCGTTGGTGTTCTTCAGCCGGTACTTGTGGCGTATCCGCTCGGCCAACGCATCATCCGCCAGGGTGGCGGCAGCGAGTTCAGACAACCTGTCGAGCAGCGACTTGTGGCTTTCGCGAAAAGCCGTGACGCTCTGCTTATCACCGGTATCAAGCAGCGTACCGTCAGCCAGCACCAGGCGCATACCGACCAGGGTGTTGTAACTGTTCTGAGCAGTGCCACAACACATGCCGCTGGAGTTGTTGGCCGCAATACCACCGATCTTGGCCGCGTTGATGGATGCGGGATCGGGGCCGATCTTTCGGTTGTAGGGTGCCAGGTACTCGTTGACCTGGGCTCCGATAATGCCAGGTTGCAGCGTGATCTCTCCGGCATCCTCGCTGATACCGTAGTCACGCCAGCTATCACCGGAGAGAGCCAGCAGTACCGAGTCGGTCACCGCCTGGCCAGAGACGCTGGTACCCGCCGCACGAAAGGTGACCGGCGTGCTGAATCGACCTGCAAGCAGCAGCGTCTTGCGCACCTCCTCCTCGTCATCAACCCTCACCACAAGTTCAGGAGTGAGGCGATAGAAGCTGGCATCAGTACCAAAGGCCAGCCTGCGCAGTGGATCGTCGATCAGCCGCTCGGCGGGAATGAAGGCCGAAAGCTCCCGTTTAAGATTTGCTATGGACTCTTGCATGTCTTTTGTCGCTTGTTCAATGCAACACCTTCAGCCTGCTGCTATCCGTATGGGTATGCACTATACCCTTTATGCAGCAGGATACAGAAGTGTTGCCTCTAGTTTCCATAGGCCACGGAAGGCAGCCAGGTGACCAGCTGGGGAAAGGCAAATACCAGCCCAAGTCCGATCAGCTGAAGGACGATGAAAGGCACAACGCCACGATAGATCTCGGTCAGCTTAACTCCTGGCGGGCAGACCCCCTTGAGGTAAAACAGTGCAAAGCCTACCGGCGGTGTAAGAAACGATGTCTGCAGAGTCACCGCTACCAGCAGTGCAAACCAGACCAGGTTGGGATTATCCACCACACCGTAGCCTTCAACAGAGAGATCAAGTCCGGCAATTACAGGTCCCAGCAGCGGCAGCATGATCAGGCTGATCTCGATCCAGTCAAGGAAAAAGCCCAGCAGAAAGACCAGCAGCAACACAGCGATGATCAAGCCATAGGGACCCAGGCCCAGGCCGTTGAGAGCCGATTCGATCAGTTCATCACCACCACACTCTCTGAGCACAAGTGCAAAAATAGTGGCTCCCACAAAGATGGCAAAAATGTAGGCCGATGTGTTCATTGTGTTGATCACCACCTCTTTCAATACGCCATAGTCGAGGCGCTTGTAGGCCAGTGACAACATTGTGGCGCCAAGGGCACCGATTCCCGATGCCTCGGTAACCGTGGCAACACCGGCGAATATCGAACCCAGCACCGCCAGGATCAAAAGTGCCGGCGGAAGGATATCCAGCATCACCAGCAGTACATCCCGCAGACCGATCTCCTTATGATCAACGGCCAGGGGCGCATTCTCGGGTTTCCACATGCCGTAAATAACGATGTAGGCAACATAGAGCCCACCCAGGATGATGCCGGGAAAGACCGCGCCCATGAAGAGATCGCCAACTGACACACCCAACTGGTCGCCCATAATCACCAGCATGATGGAGGGCGGAATGAGAATACCGAGACAACCAGACGCTGCCACCGTACCCAGGGCCAGGGGTTTGTGATAGTTCTGCTTGAGCATGATGGGCAGCGACATAACCCCCAACAGCACAACAGATGCCCCGATAATGCCGGTAGACGCGGCCAGGATGATACCGATCAGGGTGACCGTGATTGCCAGTCCCCCTTTTACTTTGCCGAACAGCTTCTGCATGGAGTGCATCATGCGCTCTGCCACGCCGGACTTGTCCAGCATCAACCCCATGAAGATAAACATCGGCAGTGCCACCAGCACCCAGTTGTCCATGATGCTGAAAATACGTCCAACCAACAGACCCAGGGTGTTGTAGTCCAGGCCGGTAACTGTCATTCCGAGGTCATCGGTCCAGTAGGCGACTCCGGCGAATCCGATACCCACACCGGCCAGCACCCAGGCCACGGGAAATCCGGTGAACAGCAGCGCAATGAAAGAGACAAACATTGCGATGACAAGATAGTTTTCGGGTTCAAGATGCATTACATCTTCTCCTTGCTGTTCAGATCATCGCCATCATTTCCCAGCGGATTCAGGTGAAAGAACCGGCGCAACATGGTTACGCGGCCAGATATCTCCCCGGGCGGCTCCTTGCCATGGTGCAGCAGCAGAAGTACCTCCTGAATCAAACGTGCGAGGGCAGCAAGGAACATCAGCACCATGGAGAGAGGAATCACCGCCTTGATAATCCAGCGATAGGGAAGTCCGGTGGGATTGGCTGATGCCTCACCCACCCGGTAGGCTTCAGCCACCCAGCCAGCACTGTGATCGAATATGACCCAGAGAAAGGGCATCAGCAGAAACAGAATGCCGAGGATCTCGAACAGATGTTGCATCGGCCTGGGAAGTGACATGTGAACGATATCCACACGAATGTGGGAGTCGTTGGTAATGGCATAGGCCATGCCGAACATGAAAGCAACGGCATAGAGATGCCACATCAGCTCTTCCAGCGGTACCTGTCCCTGATTGAATCCGTAGCGCATGACCACCTGGGTAAGAATCACTATGACGAGCGCCACGTTGAACCAGGCGGTTGTTTCAGCAACCCGTCGCACCACGGCGTTGAGAAAAGAGACAATCGGAATGTGATACCGGGGCTGATCTGTAACAGAGGCACTCATCTTTTCATCCTCGTCCTGTCGAAGGCATCGGGTCGTTTAAAAAAGGCGGGGGATGACTCCCCCGCCCATGCTTCAGGAAGGAAGCGTTACTCAGTCACACGCTTGGTTCCAGGACGCGGCAGAAAGGCCCACTTGTTCCAGACCCTGTAGTCAGCACGAAAGGCCTGCAGGTTGTCGTAGACGCGCTTGAACTCAGGGTCCTTGGCACTCTCTTCGACAACAACCTCATCCCACTTGGAACGAAAGTTGGAGAGCATCTCGTCGGACCAGTAGCGGTTCTCAATCCCACGCTCGGCATTCTTCTTCATCTCGGGGAACTGGATCGCTTCGCCAAGCGCCAGACCGTCGAGCATGGCTGCCTTGCATCCCATCTCCACCACGGACTGCTGCTGCTTGTCCATCTTGTTCCAGGTGTCCTTGTTGATGATCAGGTCGAACATGGTGGCAGGCTGGTGCCAGCCGGGGAAGTAGTTGAACTTGAGAATCTTGTGGAAACCGAGCAGCTTGTCGATGGCGGGCATGGAGAACTCTGTAGCATCGATAGCGCCCTTCTCCAGGGCAGGGAAGATCTCCTTGGATGAGAGCAGCGAGGTGGATACACCCATCTTCTCCATCACCAGGGCGCCCAGGCCGAAGAAACGCATACGCAGTCCCTGCAGATCTTCAGGTTTGTCGATGGGCTTGGAGAACCAGCCCGAGGTCTCAGGCGCAATGATGGAGCAGGGGATGGAGTGGACGTTGTAGCCAGCCTTGTCGTAAGTCTCCTGCCACAGCTTGCGGCCATCACCGTAGTAGACCCATGCCAGGAACTCGGGTGCGTCAGGACCGAATGGAACAGCCGAAAAGATAGCACCCTTCTGACCAAGGAGGCCGGTGTTGTAACCGGGTGTGGTCCAGCCGGCGTTAACCTGCCCCTTGGAGACCGACTCCAACATCTCTTTGGGCGGAATCAGCTTGCCCGGCTCGTATATCTTAAGCTTGACCGAACCACCCGATGCCACGTTGACATGCTCGGCCAGGTACTTGGGAGTTGAGCCCAGCCCCGTAAGGTGGGTACCGAACCAGACGGGCACCTTCAACAGGACTTTTTTGCTCGCGGCAACACTTGCGCCGCTGGAGACAGTCAGCGCCAGTGCTGCCGCTGATACTGCTGCAATCAGTTTACGATTCATCTTAATCTCTCCAATGGTGAATTTTTTTGGCAGCTGACTTATCTGGCCAGGCTGCCTTGTAATACAGCCAATTGGTAAATTGGTCTGTCCACTTTCATTATTAAGCCATGCATTTTTCCCTGTCAACCCGGGGTTTTCCCTTAATTTTCAGTAAAATACTCCTTTTATATATAGGTCGCAGATAGGGCTGTTTTGATCCTGAATTGGCCCTTTTCGAACAAAATACTTCTCAATTAATTATTTTCAGGCTAGACTCAGCTCAAATTGGTATTACCAATTGCACGGATTGGAGCAGTATGAAGCAGCAGCGACTTTCAGATCAGATTGCAGAGACCCTGGAGACCATGATCGCCGAGGGAAGCCTCAAACCCGGCGAACGTCTGCCATCAGAGCGTGACCTGGCAAGCAGGCTCGAGGTCTCCCGTCCCTCCCTGCGAGAGGCGATCCAGAAGCTCAACAGCAAAGGGCTGCTGAAGACCCGTCGTGGCGGCGGAACCTTTGTCTGCGAAGGACTGGAGCCCTCCTTCGTCGACCCCCTTCTCGCCCTGCTGAGGGAACTGCCCGAATCACGTTTCGACATCCTGGAGATACGCCACGCCCTGGAAGGCACCGCAGCCTACTACGCCGCCCTGCGCAGTACGGAGGAGGACAAAACCAACATCCGTTCCAAATTCGACCAGATGATCGAAAAGCACGGCGACCCCGATCCCATGGAAGAGGCCAGGGCCGATGCCGAGTTTCACCTGGCCATCGTCGAGGCCTCTCACAACCTGGTGCTGCTGCACGTGATGCGCGGCCTGTTCACACTGCTCCAGAGCAGCATCAGCCATAATCTGGACAAGCTCTACACCCTGCCCCGGGTATTCGACCCCCTGCGTAACCAGCATGAACGGTTGATGGACGCCATCATCGAGGGTGATCCTGAAAAGGCGAGACAGGCGGCACAGTCCCACATGGTATTCGTGGAGGAGTCCCTGCAGCAGATCGACCGCGAAGAGGTGTTCAAGAAACGCGACCTTCGCAACGTCACCAAACCGGCCGAGTAAGCGGAGAGAAAATGGACGCCGAGAGACACTACCCAGAGAAACCGTCGAGGATCTACTTCTTCGGCACCTGCCTGGTTGACCTGCTCTACCCTGAAGCGGGGCTCGCCGGTATGCAGTTGATCAAGCGCGAGGGGGTTGAGGTGATTTTCCCCCAGAACCAGACCTGCTGCGGACAGCCTGCCTGGAACAGCGGCTACCGCGACGAGGCAAGATCAGTAGCCATCGCCCAGCTGCAGTGCTTCCCCATGGACTACCCCATTGTAGTCCCCTCGGGCTCCTGTGCCGGCATGATGCGCCACCACTATCCCAGGCTGTTCAAAGACTCCCCCAGGGAGCAACAGGTGGAGGCCCTGGCCGGTCGCGTATTCGAGCTGACAGAGTTCCTTGTCCACGTACTCAAGATAGAGCTTGAAGACCTCGGCACCCCGGCAAAGGTCGCTCTCCACACCTCATGCTCGGCACGCCGCGAGATGGGTGTTGCCGAAGAGCACGAAGCCCTGTTGCAGCAACTGGCCAACGTGGAACTTGTTGAGCAGGAGCGCAAGGAGGAGTGCTGCGGTTTCGGAGGCACCTTTGCCGTGAAGCACCCGAAGATCTCCTCCGAAATGGTCAGTGAAAAGGCCCAGCTGATCAGCGACACCGGTGCCGACACCCTGGTCAGCGGTGACTGCGGCTGCCTGATGAACATAACCGGCCGTCTCGACCATCAGAAGGAAAAGACAAAAGGCAGACACATTGCCAGTTTTCTCTGGGAGCGCACCCATGCAGACGGCGAATAACTTCAGACAGCGCTCGTCAGAGGCGCTCGACAACCCCCAGATCCGTCGCAACTTCCGCCTGGCCATGGACGGGCTGATGATGAAACGCCGTGCCGGGCTGCCCGATCCGAAGGAGCGGGAACAGCTCAGAACCCAGTGCGCAGGCATACGGGTCAACGCTCTCTCCAAGCTGCCGGACCTGCTGGAGCAACTGGAGGAGAACTGCAGCCGCAACGGCATCCAGGTGCACTGGGCAGAGAGCGTCGACGAAGCGAACGATATCGTGCTCGATATCATGAAAGAACATGATGCCACCCGCATGATCAAAGGCAAGTCCATGGTCTCCGAGGAGATGGAGCTCAACCATTTTCTTGAGGATCACGACATCGAGTGCCTGGAGTCAGACCTGGGTGAATACATCGTACAGATTGCCGGTGAGACACCCTCCCATATCATCGCACCGGCGATCCACAAGAACCGTCACGAGATTGCTGATCTGTTCCGGCAGAAATTCCCTGACATCCCCTTCGAGGAGGATCCGGAGGCACTGGCCCGCAGTGCGCGCAGGATTCTGCGAGAAAAGTTCCACAAAGCCGATGTCGGGCTCTCAGGCGTCAACTTCGCCGTGGCCGAGACCGGCACCCTCTGCCTGGTGGAGAACGAGGGCAACGGCCGCATGTGCACCACGGTACCCCCGGTGCATATCGCGGTAACAGGCATCGAGAAGGTGGTGGAGAAGCTCAGCGACATCCCTCCCCTGCTCAACCTTCTGGTGCGCAGTGCTACAGGCCAGCACATCTCCACCTACTTCAACATGATCACCTCGCCCCGCAGAGAGGGCGAGAAAGATGGTCCCCGGGAAGTGCACCTGGTACTGCTGGACAACGGCCGCTCCCGCATCTACGAAGATGAAGAGCTGATCAACACCCTGCGTTGCATACGCTGCGGCGCATGCATGAACCACTGCCCGGTCTACGGGCGCATCGGTGGTCACGCCTACGGCTCCACCATCCCGGGACCTATCGGTTCTGTGGTAGAGCCTCAGAAGATCGGCCTCGACAAGCTGGGTGAGCTGCCCACCGCCTCAACCCTGTGTGGCGCCTGCGGTGAAGTCTGCCCGGTGCGCATCCCTCTTCCAGACCTGCTGAACCGGCTCCGCTTCGAAGGGGTCAGCAACAGGAACGACGGCACAGTAGAGGGCCAGGGGACACAGCGTAAAATCGGCGAGGCATTGATCTGGAAAGGCTGGAGCTGGCTACACTCCCAGCCTCTCCTCTATCGCCTTGCCATGCGCACTGCCACCCGCCTGCGCTCACTGATGCCCAAACGACTGGGGCCATGGACCGATGTGCGAAAACCTCCCAGGATTGCAGCCAAGACACTCCACGAACTGTCCCGTGAAGAGGGGTTCGATAATGAGTAATGCAAGAGAGAACATCATCGGCCGCCTGCGCCGTCACAAACCCGGTTTCCCACCACGCGATGAAACAGAATCGGCGGGCGCCACCAATGAAACCACCCTTGAGCAGCGTATAGAGACATTTTCAGAAAAGCTGCGCTCTGTTCGTGCCGAAGTGCACCAGACCACCGACCAGGCATGGTGTACAAAGCTGCAGGAGCTCTGCTGCAAAAAGGGTCTTGATAACCTGCTCTACGGCCAAGACGGCCCACTTTCCGAGACACTGCAGACCCAGTGGGAATCCGCAGAAAAAGCACCTCAACTCACCACCCTCCATGGAAGCATGGAGAGCTGGAAAGAGCCCCTGTTCAACGAGATCAGCGCATCGGTCACATCGGTACGGGCCGGTATCGCCAGTGTCGGCACCCTGGTGCTCTGGCCAACCCCCGAAGAGCCGAGAACCTACTCACTGGTACCGCCCGTACACTTTGCCGTACTGCATGCCGACAAGCTCTACGACACCTTTGCCGAGGTGGTGGAGAGAGAGTCCTGGCGTGAAGGGATGCCCACCAACGCCCTGCTAATCTCCGGCCCGTCAAAGTCTGCCGATATCGAGCAGACCCTGGCATATGGCGTTCACGGCCCAACCGAACTGGTTGTTCTGCTGGTCAGGTAATAACAGCAAAATCCAACCTACGGGCAATTACCGACCCTCAATTTCCGCAGTTATTACATGGTATAGACATGCTTTTAAGGAATATATATCATGGGATTCCTTTTCTTGTATTAAGAATTTAAATAATAATTGGGAAGTTATCACCATGAAGTTAATCAATGGAATTGCAGCCTCAGCGGCACTCATAATATTCAGTAACACCTCATTTGCGTCCGGCGCATATATCAGTGGAAGCCTGGGAAAGTCCAGTGCCAACGTCGACTCGGTGACTGGTATTTCGATTGATGAAAACAGCAACACTTTCTCATTTGCCCTGGGTTACAAGCTGAATGAAAACATTGCTATTGAAGGCGGATACAGAGACCTTGGCGAAATCAATGCAAACGCTACCGGCTCCATAAACGGCACCTACCTTGGCAAACCTTTCGTGGCGACCGGAACTGTCGGTGTTGATGTGGAAACCACCGGTTTCTTCCTCGGCGGCGATTTCAGCCTGCCGGTTTCAGATAAAGTTTCAGCTCACGTAAAGGCCGGCATCTTCAAGTGGGATGCTGATCTTACAGGCAGCGGCACGGGCTCCATCACCTATGACGGTACTGTCTACGCCACAGGCACTGCATTGACCGGCAGTGAAGACGGAACTGATCTCTACTTTGGTCTTGGCGCCGACTACAAGCTCAATGACAGTGTTGGCCTGGGCGTTCAGTGGGTGCGTTACAAAGACATACTGGACACCGACATCGACGTGTTCGAAGCAACCGTCAACTACTCGTTCTGAACGACTGTTCTGAACTGTAAGTTGTCAAACCCCGCTCCGGCGGGGTTTTTTTGTGTCTGTCATGCAAGGGTTTAACTCCTCTTCGATTGCCCATATCATCGAACAATCATTGTCGGGCACAAAGGAGAGCCAGTGTCTTTTCCAAAACTGACAACCGCCCGCGAGGCGGCTCAAGTTGTCAAACCCGGCGACACCATCGCCTCAGGTGGATTTGTCGGCATCGGTTTCCCCGAGGCCCTGGCAATCGCCATTGAGCAGCGGTTTCTTGAACAGCGACAACCCAATGATCTCTGCCTGGTCTACGGAGCCGGCCAGGGTGACGGCGGCGAGCGTGGACTTAATCACTTCGGTCACGAGGGTATGGTCAGGCGCGTGGTGGGCGGTCACTGGGGACTGGTACCGAAACTGGGCGCCCTGGCCAACGCCAACAAGCTGGAGGCATACAACCTCCCCCAGGGCGTCATCACCCACCTCTACCGTGACATCGCCGCTGGCCGTCCGGGGGTATTGAGCCGGGTCGGGTTGAACACCTTTGTCGACCCCCGCATTGATGGAGGCAAACTCAACGACGCCGCCACCGAAGAGCTGGTACGTCTGATGGAGATCGACGGCGAAGAGTTCCTCTTCTACAAAACCTTCCCCATCAACATCGCACTGCTGCGGGGAACCACCGCTGACCACCAGGGCAACATCACCATGGAGCACGAGGCACTGCCCCTTGAGTGCCTGGCAATCGCACAGGCGGTACGCAACAGTGGAGGCAAGGTGCTGGTGCAGGTGGAGCGCGTAACCGACAGGCATGTACTCAGCCCACACCTGGTAAAGATACCCGGAATCCTTGTGGACCACGTGGTGGTCGCCCCGCCTGAGCATCATCAACAGACCTTTGCCGAAGCCTACAACCCCGCCTATACCGGGGAAGTGCAGGTCGCCCCCGGCGTGTCCGACCTTGCACCCCTTGAGGCCCGCAAGATCATTGGCCGGCGTGCTGCAATGGAGCTGGCCGACGGCGCAGTTGTGAACCTGGGCATAGGTATGCCCGAGATGGTGGCAGCCGTGGCCAACGAGGAAGAGGTCTTTAATCGGGTATCACTGACCGTAGAGCCCGGTGGTATCGGCGGTATACCCGCAGGAGGTCTCAGCTTCGGCGCGGTGTCAAACGCAGATGCCGTTATCGACCAGCCTGCCCAGTTCGACTTCTATGACGGCGGCGGCCTGGACCAGACCTTTCTCGGCATGGCCGAGACCGATGCAAAAGGTAACGTCAATGTCAGCCGCTTCGGCAGCCGAACCGCAGGTGCCGGCGGCTTTATCAACATCAGTCAGAATGCAAAGGCAGTCTACTTTCTAGGCACTTTCACCTCCGGCAAGCTGAAGGTGAGCACCGGCGATGGAAAACTCACTATCGAAAATGAAGGCGTGAGCCGCAAATTCGTCGAACAGGTGGGACACCTCACCTTCAACGGCGGTTACGGTTGCGAGCGTGGCCAGCAGGTTTTCTACATAACCGAACGCGCCGTATTCAGACTCACTCCCAAAGGCGTTGTACTGGTGGAGATCGCCCCGGGCATCGACCTTGAGCGGGACATTCTCGCCCAGATGGATTTCGCCCCTGTCGTATCTGATGAGCTTCGCCCCATGGACGAGCGTATCTTCAGAGATGAACCCATGGGGCTTTCAAGCCAGTGAACCATACCTCACCAAGCACCTGGCGCACTCCGCTGCTGGTGATCATCGCCGGCTGCCTTATCGCCATGATCGGTTTCGGCGTACGCTCCGTGTTCGGCCTGTTTCTCGACCCCATGACCGAGGCGCGGGGCTGGAGCCGCGAGACCTTCGCCCTGGCAATGGCGATCCAGAACCTGCTCTGGGGCATCGGCGTACCCATCGCCAGCGCCATCGCAGACCGCCTGGGACCGACCCGGGTGCTGGGGTTCGGTGCCCTGATGTACGGTGCCGGCGTCTGGGGCATGGCAACCACTACCAGCGGCATGGGACTGCATCTGTTCGCCGGTCTGCTGACAGGCCTGGGGATCGCCTTTACTGCCTTCTCCATCGTGCTCGCGTCCCTGGCCAGGGTGGTCTCCCCGGGCAGGCGTTCCCTGGTACTGGGCCTGGGTACAGCCGCGGGTTCCTTTGGCCAGGTCGTCTTCTCCCCCCTGGGCCAGACCTTCATCTCCCAGTTCGGCTGGTCCAATGCATTGCTGATCCTTGCCGCCTCTGCCCTGGTGATCATCCCCCTTGCCCTGGTCCTGCCCGGCAACACGGCCCACCCCGGTGAACCTGCCAGCAATCAAACCATGGGCGAGGCCATAACCGAGGCAACAGGGCACCGCGGGTTCCTGCTCCTGACCACGGGCTTTTTTGTCTGCGGTTTTCATGTTGCCTTCATAACGGTTCACTTTCCGGCCTACGTGAAAGACCTGGGACTTGCTGCAGAAGTCGGTGCATACGCAATGGCCATTATCGGCATGTTCAACATCATCGGCTCCTTTGCATCCGGTGCCGCGGGACAGATCTGGAGCAAGAAGAGCGGACTGGCCTTTATCTATTTCACCCGTGCCATTGTCATCACCGCCCTGCTGATGGCCCCAAAAACCGAATTCACCATCTACCTCTTCTCTTGCGCCATGGGGCTGCTGTGGCTTTCAACAGTGCCGCTCACCTCGGGCATCGTGGCCCAGGTGTTCGGCGTACGCTACATGGCCACCCTGTTCGGCATTGTCTTCTTCAGCCACCAGGTGGGGAGTTTCCTCGGGGTATGGCTCGGTGGACGTCTGTATGACACGACCGGCACCTACGACACGGTCTGGTGGGCCGGGGTGATCCTGGGCATCACGGCAGCACTGATCCACCTGCCGATCAATGAAAAGCCCCTGCAGCGGCTGGCCGGGGAAGAGACCTAACAGGGCATTGATTCCGTGTTCCATGCAGGTCGGGCTCCAACCCGACTTTTTACCCTCCCGCTACGAACATCTGACAGGTCGGGCTGAATCCCGACCTACAGGCACTTTCACACAAAAATGAATTAACTCGAGCACCCCAACGGCTATTTCTAAAGCACTGGCGCCATGCAGCGCTATAATTAGTGTGCACCTCATCTTGGTGCCGGACTGAAGCCAGGGAACCGCATGGGTAGAAAATTCACCATAAAACTGAAGTTGACGCTTGTGGTCCTCATCGCGGTGGTAGGCTTTATCTTTCAGGGGGCGGTCACCTTCTACACCCTGAACAAGCTGGACGAGAGTTCATCCAATCTCGAAACCGCTCAGCGTACTGCCAAAACCGTGTCGGACACCCAGGCTGAGATTCTCAACCTGCTGCTGCACAGGGCATCCAGGTCGGGCATGGATTTTCTGAATATCCCCAGGTATGTACAACAGGTACAACACGACAACCTGGCGCAACTGGACCTGATCATTAAGCAGACCACCTCGGGTTCACTGAAAAAAACCCTCTCCAGGCTGCAGTCCGAACTGTTGGATTACCTGGATCACGCCATAAAGTGGCACCAGGAGAAGATGCTTTTCGACAGCGCCGCCGATGGCGGCGTGATGGGAAAAGCCGCCCATGCTGCCAAGGCACTGGAGAGCGCACTAAGCGGTATAACCTACCCACACCAGGTCTACAGCAAGGTGAAGGCGGCGGAGAAAGACTTTTTTCTCACCGGGTCGGAGGAGAAGATCAAGTGGGTCAACGCCTATATCGGCGAAGTAAAGCTCGCCATGGACGAGACAGCCATCGGCAGAAAGCGTCAGCCACTGCTGCAAACCTATACCGACGCCTTTCATGCTGCAGCTGAACAGTACCTGATAATGCGCCAACAGGAAGAGGCTCTCGACACCCGCTTCTCCCCCATGGCGAAAACCGTGGCTGACGCCGTTCAGCAACTGGATGGCGAGATCGTTCCCGAGGCCAAGGAAACAGCAGCACAGACCACCAAACGGGCGAAGATCATCCTTACCACAAGCGCTATCGTCACCGCATCAGTCATTGCGCTGTTGATGTTGCTCATTGGACGAAGCATCACCGGCGGACTCAGGGGGACCTCTGTGCTTCTGTCCCGGATTGCAGGTGGAGACTTGAGGCTCAACGGGGACAGATCCGAAGAGCGCCTGGATGAGTTCGGTGACCTTTCCAAATCAGCCAGTGACATGGCAGAAAACCTGCGGAGGCTCACGGGGCACACCACGACAACAGCCGAGGAACTGGCGCAGATTTCCGCCGAACTCACTCACACCATGCAGACCCTGACTGCCGGCAGCCGCGAGATAACACAGCAGACTCACCAGGTTGCGGTTGCCTCTGAGGAGATGACGGCCACCGCCAACGAGGTTGCACGCACCACAACCGACCTCCACCATGCTGCCGAGACAACCTCCAAGGCAAGCAGCCAGAGTGCGCAGAAAATGGTCCGCACCGAAGATGCGATCAAGGATATCGAACGCACCGTCAACGAGGCCACCGGCATTGTCATGTCCCTGGCAGAGAGCTCCGGCAAGATTGGCGTGGTTGTAAATGTCATCAACGAAATCGCCGAACAGACGAACCTGCTTGCACTCAACGCGGCCATTGAGGCAGCGCGCGCCGGTGAGTCCGGCCGCGGCTTTGCCGTAGTCGCCGACGAGGTGCGCAACCTCGCATCAAAGACGGTTGACGCGACCAAGCAGATCACCGATATCGTAAACCAGATCCACACCGACAGTGCTGCCGCCACCGAGGTTATGAACCGGGGTCAGGAGGTTGCCAGCCGCGGTGCAGAGCTGGGCGAGGACGCAATGCAGGCCATCGACCTTATCGAACAGGAGACTCACAAGGTTTCGGATCGCTCGGCCCAGATTGCAACCGCAATCGAAGAGATGAGCGCAACCATCAAGGATGTCTACCAGAACATCGACCGTGTTGCCGAAGAGGCCAGGCGCAGCGAGGCAGCAGCCAGCGAGATCACCGGCACCTCAGAGCTGGTGGCCACCAAGGCATCAGACCTGCAGGCGGCCACCGGCAAATTGAAGCTCTGAGTATCTGTCAGGCCCAGAAGCCTGTTAATCAGAAGCCTTGCCTGCAGCAGGCAACACCCGGCTCAGCAGCAGGTACCCTGCCACCGCTGACAGCAGTGAACCCACGATAATCCCCAGCCGGTCATCAAACAGAAGGTTTACACCGGTCTCCTCAAACGAGAGAGAGCCGATAAAGAGACTCATGGTGAAACCGATGCCGGTAATCAATGAAGCGCCATAGAGCATGCCCCAGCTGATACCATCGGGCAGTCTGGTCAGGCCCAGCTTTATACCCAGCCAGCAGAAGGCGAACACCCCCAGTTGCTTACCCAGAAAGAGTCCTACAGCGATGCCCAGGGGTATCGGGTGAAACAGATGATCAAAACCGATGCCCTGCAGTGAAATACCTGAGTTGGCAAAGGCAAACAGCGGAAGGATGACAAAGGCGACAGCGCCGTGCAGGTCATGCTCAAGCTCCTTGAGCAGTGACCGGTCAGGGTTCTTTTTATCGCCCATGGGAATAAAGAAAGCCAGCACCACACCTGCAAGGGTGGCGTGCACACCGGATTTGAGCACCGCCACCCACATCACGAAGCCGAAGATGATATAGGGGGTCATCTCATCCACACCACGCCGGTTGAGAATAAACAGAACAACAATACAGGCCGCGGCAACAACCAGAGATGCAGTGGATATCTGCGCCGTATAGAAGAGCGCAATGATAATAATCGCACCCATGTCATCAAAGATCGCCAGGGTGACAAGGAACACTTTCAGACTCAGGGGGACCCGGTTGCCGAAGAGTGACAACACCCCCAGGGCGAAGGCGATGTCGGTAGCGGTCGGTATGGCCCACCCCTGCATCGCATCGGCATTGTCATAGTTGAAGGCGATATAGACCAGCGCAGGCACCAGCATGCCTCCCGTTGCGGCAAGGGCCGGCAGGGTGATATTGGCGGGCTTCTTCAACTCACCTTCCATCAGTTCGCGTTTAAGTTCCAGGCCGACGAGAAAGAAGAACACCGCCATCAGGCCGTCGTTGATCCACAGCAGCAGGGGTTTGGCGAGTTCCAGCGGACCGACACGGACCTCCACGGGCATGTCGATCAACATATTGTAATAAACCACCAGGGGCGAGTTGGCCAGGATCATGGCCACTATCGCAGCGATAACGAGCACAATGCCGCTGGCCGATTCCAACTTCAGAAATTCACGCAGATTCGTCATGATAGCCATACTTCCATTCAGATGCGGTCAAATAATTTTAGTTTCAACTCTTTTGTAACCATGGGCATCTAATTATTAAGTGACCGCATACAACCAAAGCCCTGTAGGTCGGGCTTCATCCCGACACAAACTAACTCAATGACTTACATATACCTCAACACCCAACCAAAACAACCCTCTCTTTTCTGAATAAATTAAGGTATTCCACAATGGATCGATATTCAAACCCAACCTAAGCTTGCAACAATTGCAATTAATCGAACACAGACCCATGATGCGCTTAATCAATTCCCTTTTACTTTTCATGCTTTTCATCCCCCAGGCCTGGTCCGGAGAGATCATAAGAGACTACCCGGTCCAGAAGATCTCCGACTCCACCTACGTCATTGAAGGACCAAGAGGCTTCCCCTCGGTGGAGAACCAGGGGTTCATGAACAACCCGGCATGGATCATTGCAGACCAGGGGGTGATCGTCGTTGACCCCGGTTCAAGCCTGCAGGCCGGCCGCATGGTAATGAAACGCATCAGGGAACTGACCGATAAGCCGGTCACCCATGTCTTTTCAACCCATGTGCACGGTGATCACTGGCTGGGCAACCACGCCATAACAGAGCTCTATCCCGATGCCGTGATCATGGGGCACCCCGAGATGATCATAAAAGCCCGGGAGGGAGAAGGTGAGCGGTGGGTGGAACTCATGTCTTCCTCCACCAACGGATTTACCGACGGCACGGTTGCCGTCATACCCAATACAGAGGTCACCGACAGCGAAACCCTCAAGATAAACGGTAAGACATTCCGCATCTACGCCCCGGGCAAGGCCCACAGCGGCACCGACGTCATGATCGAGTATGTGGAAGACTCGGTGGTATTCACCGGCGACAACGTGCTTCACACCCGCATCGCACGCATGGATGACGCCACTTTCAAAGGCAACATCAACGCCTGCAAGGTGGCGATGGATATACAGGCAAAACACTATGTTCCGGGGCATGGTCCCGTGGGTGGTGTCGATGTACCAGCAGGCTACAAAACTTACCTGGAGACTCTCTACCATGAGGTCGAGCGCCTCTACGAAGATGATCTTGAAGCCTTCGAGATGAAAGAGCCCGTGGTACAGAAACTGGCCGCCTACAGCCAGTGGGTCAACTTCGAAGACGAAGTCGGCAAACACATCAGCCTCGCCCTGCTAGAGGTTGAAGAGAGCGCGTTCTGAGCTCCAATACAGGCCTTATAACCAAACCTATAGCTGTTAACAGCAGATACGCTCTTACGCCCCACATAAACTTTCTAAAGGCCTGACAAGACATCTTCTGCAGAGCCAACTGTTCTGCTATCTTTAAACACAATATGCAATAAAACCCATATTGCAGGATGCCCACCTGGACGATTTCCAGCAAAAATACAGCTGATAGTTATCACACAAGCGGGATATCACATTATTCTTGCTGATCGGGCATCACGACACTCCTGCTGGTCAGATGAATAACTGCCATGCATGAATGAAACACTTGAAGTCTACCCATTATACCGCCACCGGCCTGGGTGGTTATTTTGTGTGAGAAGAAGGAAGAGACAAGTGAGTTTTAAGCATAACATCAGAAGATTATTGTGGAGAGTGGGATATGATATTTCGCGATTTGACTCTACATCACATCCATTAGCGCGAAGAAAAGCCTTACTTGAATCTTACGATATACAGCTTATTCTGGATGTCGGTGCAAATATTGGTCAATTTGCCGAGCAGATGAGAAATGATATTGGATATACTGGTGACATTATTTCATTTGAACCGCTTAGCTCGGAATTTGAATTATTAAAAGATAAGGCTGCCAATGATAAGAAGTGGAAAGCGATCAATTGCGCAATTGGAGATGCAGAGGGAAAAACAACAATAAATATTGCCGGAAATTCTTATAGTAGTTCTATCTTGAACATGCTTGAGTCGCATGAAAAATCAGCACCTGATTCAAAATATGTAGGACAGGATACTGTTGATATAAGAACCCTTGACAGCATAATGGATGATCTATCAATAAATGGGACTAATATTTATCTAAAAATAGATACCCAGGGATTTGAGAGTAAAGTGATTAAAGGCGCTGAAACAGCCCTCAATCACATAGATACGATTCAATTGGAAATGTCACTGATACCATTGTATGAGGATGAACTTTTATTTAATGAGCTATATAGTATTTTATGCTCTAAAGGTTATACCTTGGTCGCTATTGAGCCTGGATTTTCAGATAGTAATTCTGGCCAAATGCTACAGATAGACGGCATATTTCATAGATTCGCGAGTTGAACAAACCTAACGATCACATTCTCACAGATGGAAAAACTCCCATCTCACACCTGTTTATTTTTTGCTGCTGGTAATGAGAAGCGTCACCCACGCCCCATACAAAGGCTCTTCGTCTTTTCATCACACCCCTTGAATCCATCCACTCCACACAGGGGTCTCTTTACCTTGTCGATGATCATGGTGCCAAACAGCGGCAGGGCATCCTGCCTGATCCTGCTGCTCATGGCTTCGGGTATTTTGAACAGGGGAACTTCCAGCTCAATATTTTTTGTATGACGCTCGCAGAGTGCCACTGCCTGCTCTTTCGATAACGCCTTGCGGGTTGTGAACCTGCCATTGCGGTCGCAGACGGACCAGTTATCTCCAGAGCGGCGGGCACTTAACCAGGGCTCTTTGGTATCGATGAGTGTTGATTCCACTTTCCCGTCCCAAGCCTTTGACAACTGCTCCAGGTGTTGGGATATTTCTCTGTCGTAGAATCGACGCAGAGCTGGTACATCGCACTGGTAGCGCATCTGCTGAGTCTGCCCCGGGCTCCAGGCCATTCGGTCGTAGCCTTCTTTCACGGCGTGCATCAGCAGCAGCTTTACCGCCAGCAGCGACCACTCCTTGTGGAAGGGTGCCTGGGGTACCCTGCCCTGTGTACGACTGCCACGTCCCTTGCGGGCGGACTGGTGCCAGTCGCTCTGTATCTCTTCCACGAACAGCAGCCGGTTGCCCTGTTGGTCGTAGCGGGTCTTGGTGCGAAAATGGAGCAGCACGTTGCGTTCGGTGAAGTGAGGAGTGAAGTGCGAGTGTTGATAGTCAGGCAGGGTGACAATCCACTCCCTGTAATCCATGCCACCGTGGAGACTCATGTACTCGTACTTGTCGTTGTGACGCAGGGGGCTGTTGAGGCCATGATTGTTCATTGCATGATCGTTGGCCGCATCCATGGCCCCGCGACAATTGTCGAAGTCCAGCCTCTCCTGGCCAGGAGTGATGCGGGATGAACCATCAGGGTCGAGCAGGATCCAGCGCCTGGCACTGCCGAAACTTCCCCTGCGCCAGACGGAGAGAATACGATATCCGAGCAGGCTGTCCTGGTAACGCACCACTGGGACTTCACCATTCGCGAGACTGATACCTGCATCCTTAAGCTGGCGGGCCGTGAGTATATAGGCCCGTTCGCGAAACGGCAGGTGACATTCCTCATCTCTAACCAGTTCATTGGTCAGTTCGATGCGGATCTCTGAAAAGTCGATACGGGAGAGGACCTCCTCGCGGGTAATGGTACCTTCCCGCTCGGATTTGGCCTGGTCAAGAAACTCCAGTATGCCGGACCACCTGATCTCGTCTTCGCGCACACCGCAGTGTTTCATGTTGAGTATGGTGCTGCGCCACTGTTCGGCACCGGCGCTACTCATCTCCATGGCGGCAATACGACGGCGCAGTACACTGTGGAGGCTTTCGGGGTAGGTGGCAGCCTGTACCTGGTGGGGCAGCGTGTCATAAATTATCTTCCGGCGCGCACCCTCGATAACCTGGAGCTGTCTGCTCTGGTTGATCCAATCGAGGAAGCTGATGCGATCCTCTTCCCGCCACTTGCTTAGCCACTGGTAGTCGGAAACGGTATAGCCGGTGAACCGGTAGCCCTGGCTCAGGTCATTGGAATCGCGTTTTTCATCCGCGAAAACGATATCCACCAGCCGATAGAGTTCGTGCAGGGGTGTTTCGCGGGTGACACGCATGTTCTGGCGCGTCGCATGATAGCGTGCGCGCTCGTTGGTTATTCCAACAACATGTCCACTAGGCAGTACCGGCATTTTGCTCCTCCGGCTATCAAGCCTTCGGATTATTCCAATGGCTTGAATGGAATGATGCTGGCCGCCCCCTGCCCTGCTTCATCCAGTTGTTCACCCAACAGCAGTTCCATTGCCTCGATCACCCGTTCAAGGATTTTTTCCGCATGTGCATGAAACAGCCTGATGCGACAGTGAACGGGTTTGTGCAGCGTTTCGCGACTTTCGGTTTCGAACCCGCTCCATGCGGCGATAGGCACGTCGTTCAGCGCCCTGTCAACGATGACCCAAGCATCACGCTGCAATATGAGCGCCAGGGTCCTGAGACCCGGAAGCTCCAGGTAGAGTTGTTCGCCCAATCTGTTCAGCGCCACCTGCACATGGTTGTAGTGGTTTGCGTCGAGCTGTCCGTCCCGTTGCTCGTAAACCGGCATCTCGTCGTGGCGCGTGTACACTCAACCCTCTTTATATCTTTGCCCCCTCTCCCTCGCAGGGAGAGGGAAAGTTATCTTCTAGCTGGTAAGACTGGCAAACAATGTCGGAAGTTTCTCCGGCAGGCGATCAACATTGTCAATAATCGTGTAATTGTTCTCGCCAAAGATACGCTTTACGTAGCTGTCTGCGTTGGGATCCAGTGTCAGACAGTAGGTCAGAACACCTGTTGTATAGAGTTCCTCGACCGCCTTTTTAGTATCGTGACGCAGGTGCTGCGGATCGCGTTCGTCGATGTCTGCCGGCTCACCATCGGTCACCAACAGAATCAGCTTGCGCCGCTCCGTCTGCTTCAGCAGGTGGTGACCGGCGTGACGCAGAGCGCCCCCCATGCGTGTCGACAGGCCACCGGACATACCGGCAAGGCGCGACTTGGCATCATCGTCAAAGTGCTGATTAAAATCCTTGAAGCGGTAGTACTGCACATCGTGACGACCATCAGAGGCAAAACCGTGCACCGCAAAGGGATCTCCGATTCCCTCGATGGCGGTGGACACCAGGGTGGCCGCCTCGCGGGTCAGCTCCAATACGGTCTTGTCGGAACCGGCCATCTTTTCATTGGTCGACTCGGAAAGATCCAGCAGAAGAACGACTGACAGGTCACGGTTCTTGATAACGTTTCGCATGCTGATTCGCGGATTGGGCTGCTCACCCATGCGGAGAGAGATCATCGCGTCGACGGCGGCGTTGATGTCGATCTCATCGCCATCTTCCATATTACGCACACGCTGTACCCCTTCCGGAGTGAGCAGATCGATGATCTGTTTGATGCGGAAGGCGATCGGCTTGTACTCAGCCAGGATGTTCTCGATATCCTCGGGATCACCCTTTTGCTGTCTACGTTCGTATACGGTCACCCAGTCAGGACGGCTCAGTTGTACCTGGTAGTCCCACTCCGAATAGTGGAAGGGATCGGAAATCGGTTCCTTGCCCCACATCTCGTTGAAGCTGACCCCCAGGTCTTCGTAAGGATAAAACTCGGTCTCGCAGATCCAGACCTCCTGGGCGTCATCACCGGCAAGTTCACAGTCCACCTCGTTGGCCATCTCGATGGCGCTGACATGCTTGCGCATCTGGCGCTGACTTGCGGCGATGTACTCGGCCTCGCTGCCCCACTCCAGCTCTTCGAACTCCCACACGAAGCGGTTGTCATCGCGGTAGGGAATACGGATGCGCTCGAGGATGCGCAGGCTGGGCACCTCCCTGCGGGCGGAGAAAAGATTGAACAGTTCCATGCCCATGTGCCAGGAGAAGACATTGTCATCCTGCTTCTCTTCGATCTGATCGTGGAACTTGGCAACAATTGCATTCAGTTCGGCATCGTCACTGCTGACTTTCGAATCCAGCAGCATCAATGCCGTATGCTCCAGCACCCGCATGGTGGGGTGCTCAACGTCACCCGTGTGTTCCATGGCGAGCAGGGCCCTCCAGAGTTTCTTCAGGCCTGGAAACTCCCGGGCCGCCTTGTACTCCACGCGGGCATCTTCGACAAAGGCGATGAAGAACATCTGCGCCGGGCTCAACTGCTCGGCCGAGATGCGTGACTCCGTGTAGCAGATATGGGCCGCAATGTGTGCCGCGATGGCACGGTAATACTCCAACCCGGAGAGTCCGCCAATGCCGTCAACCGCGTCGGGCATGTGCATGATGCGGCTCTCGAGGTAGGGGCGGAAATCGGTATAGTCCGCGCCGGTGGGACGCAGGAAGAAGTCCTTGCCCCAGAGTGAGCGCAGGTAGAAATTGAGCTTGCGCTGCACATTGATGAACAGCGTACCCTTGCGCTCCTTCTTCAATACAGCAAGGCTGTCCTGGGATTCCAGGTTGAAGTAGGCGGTAAGGTTGTCGAAATCCCGGCGGTAGGCCTGGGCACCGAAATTGGCCCAGCGGCGCAGACCGCTGAGAGTCAGCTTTGATAGCAGATCATCGATATGGTTCAACATCGGCCGCAGGCCACGTGCGGCGGTGGCCGACAGCTGGTGGATCAGGGTCAGGTAACCCCGCAGCAGCTCGGCATCGCCCAGTCGGCGTGCAGCGGTGGGCAGACTGCTCAACAGCAGCCCAATCACCTCGCCCGAGGTCATGGAGGCGAGTTTCATCGCGGCGCTTACGCAGTCGCCGATGATATCCTCACCACACTCCTTGACCACCAGGGGCATCTCCTGGAGGTAGGTGATCACCAGGTCACTGCCGCGGCCAAGGTTGATCAGGGCTTTGCCGCCGTCCATGTAATCCTGCAGGCCAGCGGGAGACATCACCCGGGCCGCCTCGTGAAAGGTCGCCTCCAGGGTGTCGTGGATCTCCGGTGCGGCTTCCGCAAAATCCTCTATGTAGTCTTCGAGGTTGACGCTCATTTCAAGTCCCGTTTCGCTAGTTGGCTAGTTTACTTCTGCTGCCAGTTAACAGCTCCCTGAGCTGATTAGCACTAAGAAACAAAGAACGTCTGAACGGCTGCCTCCAGGGTCTCGCGCATATCAGGGTCGTCTGTGAGCGGGGTGACCAATGTCATGTAGCAGGCCGCCTCGGGCTCGACACCTTCAGCGATCATGTGTCCTGCATAGACCAGCAGACGTGTGGAGATACCTTCGTCCAGACCGTGGCCCTTGAGGTTACGAGCACGGTGGGCGATCTGTACCAGCTTGCCGGCAATGTCAGCATCCACACCGGACTCTTTGGCCACGATGGCGGTCTCGGTCTCGGCCTCGGGGTAATCGAAGTTGAGGGCGCCGAAACGCTGCTTGGTGGACTGCTTGAGGTCCTTCATCAGGCTCTGGTAGCCGGGGTTATAGGAGATCACCAGCTGAAAATCGGGATGAGCCTCGATCATCTCGCCCTTCTTGTCCAGGGGCAGATTGCGACGGTGATCGGTCAGGGGATGGATCACAACGGTGGTATCCTGACGCGCCTCGACCACTTCATCCAGGTAGCAGATAGCGCCGATACGTGCCGCCGTGGTCAGGGGTCCGTCCTGCCACTTGGTGCCGTCCTTGTCGAGCAGGAAACGCCCAACCAGGTCGGATGCGGTCATATCCTCATTACAGGCCACGGTGATGAGAGGCCTGCCCAGTTTATACGCCATGTATTCGACAAAGCGGGACTTACCGCAACCGGTAGGACCCTTGAGCATCATCGGCATGCGCCGTGCGTAGGCCGCCCCGTAAAGGTCGATCTCGTTGCCAACAGCCTCGTAGTAAGGCTCACTCTTGATCTTGTACTGTTCGATGTCTACGGCTGACATGGTACAACCTCTTTGCTGCGTGTTATTTCAGTATTTGGATCCGCACTTCTTGCTGTTCCACTGTGTGGATTATCTGTAGGAGCGAACTCGTTCGCGATCTGAGCTTATTTCGACGCACTTCGCGAACAAGTTCGCTCCTATAGGTAGCACAGACAGTGAAGCAGTCGTTTTGTGCATAGCCAAGTTTCAGTAATACTCGTTAACTTTCAGTTCTCAAAGGGCTGGGCATGCAGGTCGTTCTGAAGGCCGACCAACAACTAATTATCCACAACCCTCTGGGAGCTGAAAACTACTCTTCGTCACCGGTTTCAACCTCTCCGCTCCAACCTGCAGCCCTGGCCTTGGCCATCGCCTCGCCGTGGATGAGTTGATGGCGTTCGCGCAGCTCATCCGGCAGATGACTGACCAGGCAGCCATACTTGTCCCACTCGGCATTGACCTTCTGAAGCAGGCTGTCGATGCCACCCAGATTCCAGCCTTCGCAAGTCTCGGACTCGGGCAATACTCCGAACACCCACCCATCGCGGATGATCTTGCCAATGGAGGTCATGCCGCCATTGATGTCGTTGTTAATGCCTACGTAACGATCGGGTTTTTGTGACATGCTCTTTTGCCTTGTTGTTGAATTCCCCTGCACGCGTGATGCGTGCAGGGGATTTCTTACAGGTGACGCCGGGATTAAACCGCGTTGCCGCGATAGATAACCATGGACGCACCAGCACACTGGGCGTAGTTATCCAGACCCAGCAGACGCACGTGGTTGTCGGGGTGGGCTTTATGACAAGCCTCACACTCGGCCAGGATGGCGTCTACATCGGTCTCACCGAACATGGGCAGCTTCCACATGTACCAGTAGGAGCCGTTGGCGTTTGCCGGCTCGGTGTGCTCCACGGATGGGTTCCAACCCTTGGAGACGATGAACTCGATCTGGGTACGGATCTGGTCAGCGTCCATTGATGGCAGGTAAGAGAAGGTCTCGAACTTGCGGCTCTCGTTGTTAGACAGGCTTGACTTGTAGTCTTGCATATCACTCATTGGTATATACCTCTAATATAAATTCGAATTCGTGGTTCGAGGCTCCCGCCGCGAACGGCGGGAGCCCGCTGACATTACTTGTGAGAAACGTCCAGCTTGTCGACGGTATCGAACTCGAACTTGATCTCTTTCCAGGTTTCCATTGCAGCTTTCAGCTCAGGGCTGTGTGCAGCAGCGGCGGTAAGGATATCCTTACCCTCTTTCTCCAGCTCACGGCCCTGGTTACGAGCTTCAACACAGGCCTCAACCGCAACACGGTTTGCAGCTGCGCCAGCAGCGTTGCCCCAGGGATGTCCAAGAGTTCCGCCACCGAACTGCAACACGGAGTCATCACCGAAGATGTTAACCAGCGCAGGCATGTGCCATACGTGAATACCACCGGAAGCAACAGGCAGTACGCCAGGCATTGAGCCCCAGTCCTGATCAAAGAAGATACCACGGCTGCGGTCTTCCTTGACGTAGGAGTCGCGCATGATGTCGATCCAACCCAGGGTAGCGTCACGGTCGCCTTCCAGCTTACCCACAACGGTACCGGAGTGCAGATGGTCACCACCGGAGAGACGCAGGATCTTGGTCAGTACACGGAAGTGGATACCGTGGTGGGGGTTGCGGTCGAGTACAGCGTGCATTGCACGGTGAATGTGCAGCAGCATGCCGTTGTCCTGACACCACTGTGCCAGCTGGGTGTTTGCAGCCCAGCCACCGGTGATGTAGTCATGCATGATGATGGGAGCACCGATCTCTTTAGCGTATTCGGCGCGCTTCATCATCTCGTCGGAGGTCGGAGCGGTAACGTTCAGGTAGTGACCCTTACGCTCACCTGTCTCGGCTTCGGCTTTCTGGATCGCTTCCATAACGAAGTCGAAACGGTGACGCCAGCGCATGAAAGGCTGGGAGTTTACGTTCTCGTCATCCTTGGTGAAGTCGAGACCACCGCGCAGGCCTTCGTAGCAGGCACGGCCGTAGTTCTTGGCGGAGAGGCCAAGCTTGGGCTTGATGGTGCAGCCCAGCAGAGGACGACCGTACTTGTTCAGGAGGTCACGCTCAACCTGGATACCCTGTGGCGGACCATTACAGGTCATCACGTAGGCAACCGGGAAGCGGATATCTTCCAGACGCAGGGCACGCAGGGCCTTGAAGCCGAATACGTTACCAACCAGCGAGGTCATCACGTTAACAACGGAACCCTCTTCGAACAGATCGATGGGGTAAGCAACGAATGCGTAGAAGCAGGTGTCATCACCGGGTACGTCTTCGATTGCGTAGGCACGGCCCTTGTAGTGGTCCAGATCGGTCAGCAGATCGGTCCATACAGTGGTCCAGGTACCGGTGGAAGATTCAGCGGCTACAGCAGCTGCAACTTCTTCACGGGGTACGCCCGGCTGCGGAGTCACCTTGAAACACGCAAGAATGTCGGTGTCCTTGGGGGTGTACTCAGGCATCCAATAAGTTTCGCGGTACTCTTTTACGCCCGCGTTGTAGCTTTTAACAGCCATGGTAGCTTTTCTCCTTGGGTTACATGGCCAAGATTGAATCATCAGTAAAACCTGATGGAACAAGCTTGGTTAATCAGCGTGGGATGAAATTTAGTTGACAGGCTGGATAAATAAAAGTTAATTGTTTTTATGTTTATCATTTACTAGAGTAAATGCATCATGCTGCATTCAACCCTGCAACAACTGCGTCTTTTCGAGTCAGTAGCTCGAAATCAAAGCTACACAAGGGCTGCCGAGGAGATTCACCTCTCCCAGCCCGCAGTCTCCATCCAGGTCAAGCGCCTGGAGGAGCAGATCGGCATGCCTCTTTTCGAGAAAATGGGAAAGAAGATCTTCCTCACCCGTGCAGGCAAGGAGCTTTATGACGCCTGCCAGGACATTTTCAGCCGCATGGAACAGCTTGAGACATCACTGGATGACCTGCGCGGCACCATTGCCGGCCCCCTGAGTATCGGCGTGGTAACCACCGCCAAGTATTTTCTCCCTCACCTGCTGGGAGAGTTTCTACGGCAATACCCGGCGGTTGAACCCCATCTGAAGGTATCCAATCGGGAGCGTATCCTGGAGCGTTTCGACAACAACCGGGATGACATCTACATCACGGGCCACGCCATACTTGAGCGTGAAGCGGAAGACCGCCCGTTTCTGGATGACCAACTGGTTGTCTTCGCAAATCTCGACCATCCGATGGCCAGGCAGAAGCAGATTACCCTGGAAGAGCTGAGTAAGGAGCGGTTCCTGTTCCGCGAGAAAGGCTCGGGAATCCGGCAGACGCTCGAGGCCTTTCTAGAGTGTCACGGCGTCTCTTTCCCTCCCTATATGGAGCTGGGAAGCGGCGAGGCGATCAAACAGGCGGTGATGGCGGGGATCGGGATCAGCATGCTCTCAATCACCAGTCTTAAACTGGAGCTGGAGACCGGGCGACTGGTGGTGCTGGATGTTTTCGATCTGCCTATCAGGCGCCAGTGGCGGGTAGTCCACCCCAAGGGGAAGCACCTCACCCCTGTAGCAGAGAGATTCATCGAGTTTATTGAAGAGAATGCAAAACAGCTGATTCGCCGCTGAGTCCACCCGGCCATAGTACGTCTGTCATAAGGACCTGTTGTAACTGCGCAACATACTGCTTTGAGCCACACAATTGATCACAACTGAAGCTGTGACCCCAGAGGTGCCGGGCGCCGCCAAAAACGCCCCATGGTCCGTTTCCTGACCTCGTATGCATTGCCATTGCAGGGATAGAGCAGCAGACGCTGAACTTCACCCCTGCGGATCATCTCCAGCAGCTGTGACAGCCCCTGCTCAAATTCAGCAAGAGCGTCTGACCAGTCAAAGGGATCGGAGCGCATGACACTTCGTTGCAGCCTGTCATAGACGACAAGCTCATCACCCTGGGCCGTCGTCAGACCTGCGGGATACCCCTCTTCCAGGGGGGCCGGCCTGATACCGGCAGCCAGGGCCAACCCTGAGGCCAGGGGGTCATTACTATAGACCTGAAGAAACCCTGGATCTAAGAGCTGGGGAAGACGCCCGATACCTGAAAACCAGGTCCCGTTGACCGGCAGTTTTCCCTGGTCTGAGCGTTGCTCATTGACCTGTGCTGTGTTGAACAGCATCTGCACCTCGTTCAACAGGCTGTGCCACTGCAGCGCATCCACCCCCCTGGGCAGGAACATATCCATATTGCGCCCAAACACGGCGGAGACCTCACTGGTGATTATTCCAGGGGCGGTCTCCGTGGTGAGATACCAGCGATGGGCAACAGGCGCCTCCAACTGCCAGCCGATTTCAGCGAAGTGTTCATTGAAGAGTGATGCGAGGGCCTCGGCTTCAGCCAGGGAAAAGTCGAACTCTTCGACGTCGAACAGCAGCAGGCGATCCTGATCGGGACGCAGATGCACGGGGGTTACCTGGATCCAGAGCCGGTCGTCCGGCTCTCCCCCGTCGGCAATACGGCGCAGGGCCGCGGTGGGCAGATCTATGCCGGCCGCTCTCTCCAGGTTGAAGAGGTGAGAGAGTGTTGACTCGTAATCCTCACCGGCAGCAGGCACCGGGTCGGCCCGAGACAGCAGACGCTCCAGGAGAGGATAGCGTGGTGCGGGCTGGAGATCTTTCCAGCCCGGCATGGGGCCCAGCAGGCCGGGAACAAGCATGTGAAGTGTGTTGGAGCCCATTGCTAATTCTGCAACCTTCAATCCCAAGGAGACACCGTAACATCCGTCGCCCGGGGGGCCGGGCTCCTACACACCCAGACACTTTTCAGAAACTAGCCGGCGAGGGACTCCATGCGGATACGCATGATCTGCCCTTCGACGCACTCAAGTGCTTCGATCTCGGCAATTGCCTCGTTCATCTGCTTCTCCAGCACCTTGTGGCTGAGCATGATAAGCGAAACCTGGGTTTCTCCCTCGGCAGGCTCCTTCTGCTGGATCGCCTCGATACTGATGCCGGAATCTGCAAAGATGCCTGCGATCTTGGCCATCACGCCAGGCTTGTCGCTGACCTGCATGCGCAGGTAGTAAGCGGTCTCCACATCGTCCATGTCCAGGATCGGCAGATCCGACAACTCGTTGGGCTGGAAAGCCAGGTGAGGTACGCGGTTCTCCGGGTCGGTTGTCAGGGCACGGGCCACGTCCACCACGTCAGCAACCACGGCTGAAGCAGTTGGTTCGGCACCGGCACCGGCACCGTAGTAGAGGGTCGGCCCTACAGCGTCACCCTTCACCAGCACGGCATTCATCACACCATCGACGTTGGCGATCAGGCGGCGCTCGGGAATCAGCGTGGGATGCACGCGCATCTCGATACCCTTGGCAGTCTTGCGGGTCACACCCAGGTGCTTGATGCGGTAGCCCAGCTCACCGGCGTAGACAACGTCCTGCTGCTCGATACGGGTGATGCCCTCAGTATAGGTCTTTTCGAACTGCAGGGGCACTCCGAAGGCGATGGAACCGATGATGGTCAGCTTGTGGGCCGCATCGATACCCTCCACGTCGAAGGTGGGATCAGCCTCGGCATAACCCAGGGCCTGGGCCTCGGCCAGCACGTCGTCGAAATCCCGGCCCTTGTCGCGCATCTCGGTCAGAATGAAGTTGCCGGTACCGTTGATGATGCCGGCAGCCCACTCGATCTGGTTGGCTGAGAGGCCTTCACGCATCGCCTTGATAATGGGGATACCACCGGCCACGGCAGCCTCGAAGGCGACCATGACACCCTTTTTCTGGGCAGCCGCAAAAATCTCATCGCCGTGCAGGGCGATCAGCGCCTTGTTGGCGGTAACCACGTGCTTGCCGTTCTCGATAGCCTGCAGCACCAGCTCCTTGGCCGGTGAATAGCCACCGATCAGTTCGACGATGATCTCAACCTCGGGGTCGTTGACCACTTCGAACGCATCGGTGGTGATCTTGATTCTGTCCAGGCCCTGAATGCCCTCTGCATTGAATTCACGGGCAGCGGCATGGGTGACCTGGATGCCGCGTCCGGCGCGGCGTGCAATCTCTTCAGCGTTACGTGCAAGCACGTTGGCGGTACCACCACCTACGGTGCCCAGTCCCAAAAGACCAACTTTGACTGGTTCCACTCTCTTATTCTCCTAAATCTAAAGCCGCAATCCCGGTCAAGTGCTAAAACACCGAAGCCATTAATTTCATGTAGGTTGGACTTCAGTCCGACATGTCGGGCTGAAGCCCGACCTACAGACGCTTCGACAGTTGCTGAAGCAACCTCAACACTCGATCAGGATATAGCCAATCTAAAACAGATACCTCAGACCCCTGCCTTGGCGTCTTTTCGTATCATCTCCCGGATGCCGCGCACGGCCTGCCGGGTTCGATGTTCATTTTCAATCAATCCGAAACGCACATGGTCATCGCCATGCTGGCCGAAGCCGATGCCGGGTGAGACCGCCACCTTGGCATCCTGGAGCAGTTTTTTGGAGAACTCCAGGGAGCCCATCTCTTTGTACTGCTCCGGAATCGGCGCCCACACAAACATGGTCGCCTTGGGTTTTTCAACAGCCCAGCCAGCGGCGTTGAGACCTTCGCAGAGTACATCACGGCGACTCTGATACATGTCGCTGATCTCACGCACGCAATCCTGCGGGCCTTCCAGTGCTGCAATTGCAGCTACCTGGATCGGGGTGAATGTGCCGTAATCCAGGTAAGACTTGATACGTGCCAGGGCGGCAACCAGGGTCTTGTTGCCCACCATAAACCCAACCCGCCAGCCCGGCATGTTGTAGCTCTTGGAGAGAGAGAAGAACTCAACCGCGATCTCTTCCGCTCCAGGCACCTGCAGTATTGATGGGGCCTTGTAACCATCAAACACGATATCCGCATAGGCGATATCGTGGATAACCCAGATGTTGTGCTCCTTGGCGATGGCCACCACCTTCTCGAAAAATCGAGCTCCACGCACTGGGTGGTGGGGTTGCCTGGAAAGTTGAGCACCAGCATCTTGGGGCGGGGCCAGGACTCGAGAATCGCCTCTTCCAGCTTTTCGAAGAAATCCACGCCGGGCACCAGGGGTACATGGCGGATATCCGCACCTGCGATCACAAACCCATAGGGGTGGATCGGATAGGCCGGGTTGGGCACCAGCACCGAGTCACCGGGACCGAGGCAGGCCAGGGCCAGGTGAGCCAGCCCCTCCTTGGAACCGATGGTGACAATGGCCTGGCTCTCGGGGTCCAGGTTCACATCGTAGCGGTCCTTGTACCAGTTGCAGATGGCACGGCGCAGACGCGGGATACCCTTGGACTGCGAGTAGCGGTGGGTGTCCTTGCGCTGGGCCACTTCGACCAGCTTGTCGACGATGTGTTCGGGTGTCGGCTGGTCAGGATTTCCCATGCCGAAGTCGATAATGTCCTCGCCCCGCGCTCGCGCCGCCGCTTTCAACTCATTGACGATGTTGAATACGTAAGGCGGTAAGCGCTTGATTCTGCGGAACTCTTCCATTTCGGGCGTAGACACGTGGACCTCGTTTTGTTGTTCAAATCTGATTATGGAAAAAAGGGTTTAAATTAACCGAGCATCTTATAAAATGTCAATGAAATTAAGTGGATAGTAAAACGCAAAAGCCACCTTCATTTACCTTACCGAGCACTCGCCCAGCAGCATGAAATTTACTGAAACCGATCCATCCGGTGGCTATGCCGTCAAAGCCTACAAAGACGGTCAGATCATCATCGACGAAAAGGTCTTCACCTCCAGCCTCATCCTGATGCCCAACAAGGTGATTCCCGACTGGCGCCCGGTGTGTTTTCAGGACCTGGCCAGTGGTGACTTCAGGCAACTCATTGACCTTGAACCCGATCTAGTACTGCTGGGAACGGGAGAGAAACACCTCTTTCCCTCCCCTGCGCTCTTCCATTCGCTGGTGGACGCAGGAATCGGCCTTGAGTCGATGACTACCCCGGCAGCCTGCCGCACATACAACATTCTGATGTCAGAAGGCCGAAAAGTGGCCGCGGCTCTGCTGCTGGCCTGAGCCTACTCCTCGACCACTTTGGCATCAGGATTGGGGTAACGCTTCACCACCCCTTCAGGGAGACGGTTATGCCCCGCCTGGTGGAGCATATCGGATTCCATGATGATGAGTACCAGCACAGTCACCATAACCGGCAGTACACCAATACCACCTACAATAGCGAAAACAGCCTCTTTCATCATGCCGCCATAGGTATATCCCAGCCAGCCAAGAAACGAAATCGTGAGGCCTATCAATAGCATATAGATGAACACCCGGCTCCGCCTGGCCGCCACCTGCCAGTGACACATGACAAACCAGCTCTCGGAATCATCGCTTTTAATCTTGCTTGCCCGCCACAAGGTGTAGGTAAGCAGAGAGAAAGATACGACCGGAACCAGCGCCAGGGGCTGCCAGAATGTACCCACTGTTCCAAGGGTAGCGACAAACCAGAGGATATGATTGCCAATCAGGTTGGTCAGAAAAATCTCGTGCGGAACCTTGGCTCTCTTCGCCTCTTCCTCGCTAATTTCGAATTTCATGCAGCAGAGCTCCCGGGGATGGGTAATTATTAATCTTCTAAACAGCCGCTCAAATTACCATTTGATGACACAAATTGCATCCGCACCAGGCAGGTCTTTTCAATATTCAGCGTTTGTTCCCTTCCCTCGATTAGGTAGAATAGCGCCCCTGTCAGCTGTTCGGACACTGTCCCTTAATCACTAGGTCGTCATAATGGATCGAAAAATTATCCTGGGTATTCTCAGCCTCAGCCTGATCGCTCTGGCTATCGCCATCCTTGTACCGGGTGGTCGCGCCCCAGACCCCAACCCCAGACTGCCCTGGCAGATCGAGATAGATGACCGGGGCCTGTCGACCGTGTTCGGCCTGACCCTCGGGGAGACGACCCTCGCCGAAGCCCAGGCCGGTTTTGAAGAGACGGCTGATATCAACCTGTTCGCCACCCCCGATGACGAGTATGCGGTAGAGGCCTATTTTGAACGTCTCTACCTCAACGGCATCAGGGCATCGATCATCCTCACCCTCGACCTGGATGAGGCCACGCTGACTGGAATATATGAGCGTGGAGCACGCCTCAAGCAGCTTGAGACCGGCAACAGAAAGATCTCCCTCAGCGGCGAGGATTTCAACAGCCTCTCCGGGGTGACAATCAGCCATATCACCTATATTCCTGCTGCCAACCTTGATGCTGAACTGATCAAGGGCAGGTTCGGCGAACCGGTCAAACGCATCGTCGAACAGGAATCAGGTGCAGAGCACTGGCTCTACCCGGCAAAGGGCCTGGACATCGCCCTCAACTCCGATGGCAAAGAGGTGTTTCAGTACGTGATACCTGCACAGTTCCACCGTATCCAGGAACCGCTGGAGAAGGCGTCTCTTCGGACTGAACAACAGCAGTAAGCTGCTTCACGAATGGCTTGGCAGCATCACCACTGCCTGATCATTTTTACTCTGCCTGAAACGATCTGACGAATTGTACAAACTCGTCAGCTGGAAGGGGTTTTGAGTAGTGAAAGCCCTGGATCTTGATTTCAAATTCCGCCATGTCCGTCAGCAGGTCCAATTGCGTGGCATTTTCAACCCCCTCGGCCACTACCGCCAGTCCCAGGCTGTCGGCCATGGCAATAATTGCCCTGGTAAGGCTTTGGTCATCTCTGTCTGTTGTGATGTTCTTGATAAATGAGCGGTCAATTTTGACAACATCAACCGGAAAGCGCTTCAGGTATCCCAGAGAGGAGTAGCCCGTCCCGAAGTCATCAATAGATATTTTAATTCCGAGTTCGCGCAGGGAATCCAGCCATTTAAGCGACGCATCGCTATCCTCCATCATGGCGGTCTCAGTAATTTCAAACATAATGTGCTCTGTCGCCAACCCATGTTCATCAAGCACCTTCTCAACAAATGCCCGATTGAATCCCAGTCTCAGTTGGCGACTGGAGAGGTTGATACAGGTACTGAATTTGGGAAGACCCAGGTCCGCCCACTCCTTTGCCTGCCTTACGGCTTCGTACATAACCCATTCCCCTATCTGCTCGATGAGCCCGGTCTCTTCGGCGACAGGAATAAAGATATCCGGGCTGATCATGCCCTTCTCGGCGTGATTCCAACGAAGCAGCGCTTCAGCGGAGCTGACGCACTGATGCCTGGGGTCAATGATGGGTTGGTAGTGGAGAGATAGATCCCTGTTATCTATCGCCTTGCGCAACTCCTGCTCTATTTCAAGTTTCTGCCTGGTAAACGAGTTGAGCTCGTTGGAGAAAAAGTGATATTGGGATCTTCCGCTCTGCTTTGATTGGTACATCGCCAGGTCGGCATTGCGCAGCAGTGTTTCGACATCCGTTCCATCATCGGGAAAAACGGTAATACCTATACTCGAGCCGATGAAAACATCCTGGCCATCAATATTCACCGGCTTGGCCACAACCTCGATGATCTTTTCGCCGACAATGGCGGCATCCCCGTTATTAACGAGGTTCTTCAGTATGACCGTGAATTCGTCCCCTCCAAGTCGAGCCACTGTGTCTGACTGCCTGACCACCTGGCTGATACGCAGTGAAACCTGGCGAAGCACCTCGTCACCCGCATCATGACCAATGGTGTCGTTTATCACTTTGAAACGATCCAGATCAATGAACATCAGGGCGAATGTATCCCCCCTCCTTGAGGACTCGGTAACAGCCTGATCCAGGCGGTCCATAAATAGCAGCCGGTTTGCCAGACCGGTCAGGTTGTCGAAATGTGCATGCTTTATCAGCCTGTTCTGTAGAACCTTCTCTTCAGTGATATCCTGGAACAGCGCAGCATAAGCGGCGACTTCTGAACTCCTCTCCTTGTTTATGGCAACAATTGAGAGTCTTTCCGGGTATACCTCGCCGCTCTTCTTCTTGTTCCATATCTCCCCTTCCCAGCATCCATGCCTGGCCAGTTGTACCCACATC
This sequence comes from Sedimenticolaceae bacterium, assembly GCA_965224515.1. Classification (GTDB taxonomy): domain Bacteria; phylum Pseudomonadota; class Gammaproteobacteria; order Chromatiales; family Chromatiaceae; genus Sedimenticola_A. The sequence goes on along the minus strand of OZ245051.1, from coordinate 2,414,963 downwards.
TCCTGGTAGAATGTTTTGCCCTGTTTACCCGAGCTGAGAATAGAGGGCTTGCAACCAACCACTTCATCCTGCGTATAGCCAGTGATCCGGGTAAATGCAGGGTTGACTGAACGGATAATATTCTTGTCATCCGTAATCAGAACACCTTCAGTAACCTGTTCGAAAACACTGGCGGCAAGGCGTAGGTCTGTTTGAATGCGTTTCTGCTCAACCTTCTGACTTGCCAATATCCAGCAAATCCCTATCAGTAGCAGGTAGAGGGGAACCGCCACGATAAATATCTGCCCCAGTATTTCATACCGGTGATCATCAAGGGCGGCCTGGGGAACATGGGATATCATCTTCCAGTAGTAGCCATCCACATAGTTCTGTCTCCGAATATGGGAGCTTTCACCTCCACTCTCCACGCCATGACCGACAGTTTTTAGAGGCCAGACAGTGCTGTAGGTGTGCAGGCCATCACCTGAATAGAACTGACCCGTCTCCGATGAGGCTATTCTCTTCCATACATCCATCCCGTGGTCATTCATATACCGCTCATCACGGTTCAGCATGAAACCCCACTCTTTATCAGGGTCTGGATGAGCTATCCAGTAACCTTCGTTGGTGACGATCATGGCATGGTCGGCGATGTTGGCCACGGCGGATCTGAAGCGTTCAATCAAGCGGATTGCATAATAGTTGAGTACCAGCACACCGCGCTTTCCACCCAGGTTGTCGAAAACCGGGGTAACGAACCGAATCATCGGTTTTAAGGGCCGCTCGATCTCACCATGCTCCATGTTGAGATCCAGGGGTGATATAAAAACCTCCCCCCTCTCCAGGGTGACACTCTCCTTGAAATAGTAACGATCAGCCTTGTTCTGCAGTTCAGAGGCAGGCCTGACATGAGCTTCACCCTGCCTGTGGTCGATACGCATGATCTCGTCACCGTTCATATCGATAACGCGTATCTGGTCGTAAAGCCCCTTCTCTTCAGAGAAGACCTTTAATGTGTGGACGAAATGATCATCAATCCCGTTGATTCCACCTGAAACCGATAACCAGGAATTGCGTGAGACTGCAAGCAGGTCAGAGAGAACGCTGTCCAGTTCCTGGATTACTGCCCGACCACCCAAGCCGATGTTCAGCTCTTCCCTGAGCTGAAGGCTATCTGTCCTGCTTTCGTTTTGGATTGTTGCATAAAGCGCCACCAGCAGTGCCAACAGGAGTGTCCAGGGGAACAAGATCCGCACAAATTCGGTGAATTTTCGTCTGTAACCTGAATTTCTGAACTCGTCGATCTTGGTTTGAAATTTCATTTTTGCGTTCAAACAGAGAAAGTTCGCTTTATATATGAGAAATTATTTCTGAATCACTAGATTCCCTTATTTTACGCATGGTTTCAAGTCCTGATTGCCAGGCAGTGGCATGAAACTGGTGATTATTGCGGGAGTAGCGGAAAAAGCGTTTGTTGCAAAATCCGTATTCAGATACCGGATTGGAGACCCACGTCGTTGAACAGCCGTGACCCCTTTCACAGGTCGTGGTTTTTCACAGACCAGCAACCGCAGCATGTGAACCACATTCAACTCTTAATTGCTGAACGCATCTATATTCAATCGCAGGCAATAGAGTAATAACTATGAAAAAGCTGGTGATAATTACAGTTCCTCTCCTTTCCCTGCTTGTCAGCGGATGCATGTCGCTGCCGACTTACATGGACCAGTCTGCTGATCAGAACTCCGTTCATGATATGACCAACGGTGTGAACTACAGGATCAATCCCGGCTTTTCCAGCGCCGCACTCTCCTGCGTGGCAATGATGCCTCTTGAGTTGTCCGAAGATAGCAGGGAGATTATTGAGTTCACCCAAACCGGCATGGAGAACAGAGAGGAACTGACCGAACTGGCCTATGACCACCAGCTCAGTCCTGAAGACAAACAGGAGTTGGTACGACGTTTTCTACAGGGACATATGGCTGCATACCCCACCCGCCTTGTATCCCGAAAAAAAGTGGATGAAGCGATAAGAAAACTGGGGGGCAAACCATCAGACTCCATCATTGCACAACGTGTCGGCTGTCGTTGGCTCCTCAAGGGCAACATAACGAAATTCAGCGTTGTAAAAATGGGTCTCTTCTCCTCATTGAGGGTGGGAGCGGAGCTTCAACTGGTCAGAGCCAATGATGGATTTATCGCCTGGGAAGGCTCCCATCTTGCAAGCAGCTCCGAGGGGGCCCTACCCCTGTCACCCATCGACCTGGTAATCGGTATATTCAAGGCAAACCGAATCATCAACGCAGATGAGATGGAGAGCGTAACCAGCGACATGGCACGAAGGCTTGTTCACACCATGCCCCTTGATCCGGACAACATGCTGGTAGCTGCCTCCCGTGCCAACCAGTTCTTTCAGGTCGCAGCCAGCCATCTCAACCTGAGAACAGGACCTGGAACCAGGTTTTCGGTAACAAAGGTTTTAAATGGCGCAGAGCAGGTAGCCTTGCTTGAGAGTTCAAGAGACAGGCCATGGTACCGGGTACGTACTACTGATGGGTTTGAAGGCTATGTCTCCAAGAGATACCTCGAGCCTCTGGAGCAGCGGAATAATTAAACGGCGGCAGACAAGAACCGGGAGTTACTTCTCTTCGGGGGGCTCAGCGGGCTCACTCTTTTCATTCTTTTCCTGGTGATCCGGCATCAGGTCCTCATCCATCAGGATTCTGTGGGCCTCACCCTCCAGGTCTTCGAACTGGCCGCTCTTGGCCGCCCAGAACATTATTCCGACCGCAATCAGTCCCAGGATAATCATTCCAGGAATCAAACCGTAGATCACTTCCATCAGGATACTCCAATCTCGTTTGGCTGTAGTCTATCACTGTCCCCGGAACAGGGTACGTATCCGTGCAGCATTGCCAATAACCAGCAGTGAACTGATCGGCATGGATACCGCAGCCACCAGGGGGGTGACAAAAGCAGCCATAGCCAGTGGCACCATGATGAAATTATACGTGATTGAGATACCGATGTTCTGACGAATCGTTCTCAGCGTCCGGCGTGAGAGTGCCGCGGCCAGATGTACCTTTTCAAGTTCGCTGCTCATAAGAACGATATCGGCACTTGCAATGGAGACATCCGTACCGGAACCCAGGGCGATACCCACGTCGGCCCGGACAAGTGCCGGCGCATCGTTAACCCCGTCGCCGACCATGGCGACCTTGTGGTTGCCCGCCTGGAGTTCGGAAATAACCCTATCCTTATCCTCCGGCATCACTTCGGCGATCACTTCCATGCCACCGAGACGCTGGGCAATAGCCTCCGCCGTACGCTGGCGATCACCACTGAGCAGGGTCAGATGCATCCCTTCAGCTTTCAGGGCCTCAACCAGGGCAAGCGCATCATCCCGAATCCTGTCTTCCACAGCGATCAGGGCTGTTTCAACACCATCCACCGCGCAATGAAGTGACCCTATGCCAGATGCATCCAGTGCCTGTTGCCGTCCACTGAAATCAGGGTTGCGAGTAACGCCCAACTCATCCATCCACTGGGCATTTCCCGCTGCAATTTTTTTACCACCCACCACGGCCGACACGCCATAACCTGGACGGTTCACAAACTCTTCTGCCTTGAGCATGCCAGGACTTATTCCAACCGACTCCGCACATTCCGTAATAGCTGACGCCACCGGGTGTTCAGAATAGTGTTCAAGGGCCGCCAACCCGGTAAGCAGTTCCTTGACCGATTCGGTGGACTGCCCCTCACCCCGCACCCACAAGGAGTCCGGCAACTGAATGGAGCTGACACTCATTCGACCCTCGGTCAGGGTGCCCGTTTTATCGAATACCACGTGATTGATATCTGAAAGGGTCTCCAGAACCTCGCCATTCTTGACCAGGATACCGTGACGGGCGCCAAGTCCGGACGCAACGGCAATGGACATCGGTGTGGCCAGGCCAAAGGCACAGGGGCAGGTTATGATCAGTACGGCAGTGGCCGCCATCAGCGCCATTTCAAAGTCTGTGCCGATCCACCACAGGAAGGTTCCGGTAGCCAGACCGATAGTCACTGCAACGAACCAGGGAACGATACGGTCGGCCATACACTGGATCGGTGCCTTGCTCGCCTGGGCCTCTTCTACCAGGCGTATAATTCGGCCCAGGGCGGTGTTCTTCAGCAGGCCTTCGACCTGGACATGCAGTACGCCGTGTCCGTTGATCGTACCCGACGACACGCTCTCACCCTGCACTTTGGCCACGGGCTCGGACTCACCTGTAAGCATCGCCTCATCCACGGCACTGGCCCCTTCCAGGACCACGCCGTCCACCGGGATTCGCTCACCGGGCCTGACAAGCACCAGTTCACCCACCTTAACCGAGCGAATGGGGACAATTTGCTCTTCCTCATCCCGCATAACCGTGGCCACGCGGGGCTGAAGGTCAAGCAATCGCTGGGTGGAGGAGACCGCCTGGCGTTTCGAAATAGCTTCAAGGTGCCGCCCAACCAGGATAACAAAGAGGAAGTTGACCACCGTATCCCAGTAGACCTCTCCAGTGGTTGATCCACCGAGCGTGACATAGAGCGAATAGAGATAGGTGATGGAAGCACCAATGGCGATAGGCAGATCCATTCCCAGGTGCATGTTCCTGATTCCGGACCAGGCCCCCTTGAAGAAGGGATAGCCGGAATAGAGCAGTGTCGGCGTTGCCAGGGCAAAACCGACCCAGTGGAACATGGTGCGGAACTCACCCTTGTCCGCACCGGAGTAGAGAGCAATGGATATCCACAACAGGTTCATCATGGTGAACCCGGCAAATGCCATGCGGTAGAGCAGATCACGGTTCTGGCGTTTCAGGCTGCCCTCTGCCGCCTCGGGATCATAGGGTACAGCACCGTAGCCGATCTGACCCAAACGCTGAATGATGGCAGATAGCTTGAGGGAGTGGTTGTCCCACTTGACATGGAGCCTGCGTCCGGAGAGATTGACTCTCGCTTCGACTATACCGGGCGTGGACTTCAGGGTGTTCTCAATCAGCCAGACACAGGCCGCACAGTGAATTCCTTCGACCAGCAGGTGGATATCACGCACTTCAGCCGAGGTATCCACAAACTCTTCCTGGACTTCATCCAAATCGTACAGGGCAAGCTCTTTGGGAAGTTCAGGGGGTGGTGCCAGTGGCGCACCTTCAGGAGTGCGCTGGTAGAAGCCTTGAAGGCCTGCGGCATAGATAGCCTCGCAGACCGATTTACAGCCGATGCAGCAGAAATCTCTTTCCGTGCCCTCTATCTCGCCTGCAATGCGTTCAGAGGGCTGAACCGGCAGACTGCAGTGAAAACAGGCGCCGGCTTCATCTTTATCAGCATCCATTGGCAGGTTATCTGCAGCCTGGGCACTTCCCATCTATTATTTTACGCCTGCACTGATATGGCTGGGTACGTTCAGTTCGTAGCCGTCCTTGCTTACACTGACCAGTATGTCCCACACACCAAGCAGAGGATAGGTAACCTCCGCTTTGTAGTAACCAGGCTCAACTGCTTTCATGGGTACTGAAAAGTCTTGATCCTCATCCGCGGGGCGATAGACATAGAAGGTGACCGAATCAGCCTCAACAGGCTTACCCTCTTTATCGCTGATACGGAACCCGTAGCTGACCGGCTTACCTATGTCGGCATATTCAGGTTCTTCCACCTTGGTTTTCCAGCCCAGTTCCCGCGCCTTGGCCTGGCGCTTCAGCATGTTCATTTCATAGTCCTGGGCACGATCGTAGTAGTCATCATCCACCAGGCCCGGGCGATCAAGAGACAGCGTAATCATGATGACATTGGCGATCACGAAAATCACCAGCATGGCGATAATACCCAGCACCCAGGGGCTGCGCAGGGCACGTTGCTTGTTTGCGGAATTCTGTTCAGTATTGCTCATTTCGTTTCCCCGGGTACATTGCCCGGATTTAATAATAAAAAAACCGTAAAACGGGAAGGGCGGGCCATTATAGCCCGCCCTTCCCGGAACTGCTAAACATCTGCTTTAGCGACGAGGCCTGGGCCCGACGAAGAAACTTTCCCGTCGGCTGCTGTAGACCTCACCAGTAGCACTCGTCGCCTCGATATGGAAGACGATAGGTTGAGACTCTTCCTTCAGATTTTCCCGCGGAACACGTGCAAAAACAACCCGGGGAGTCACCTTACCCTTTCGTGCAGACACAATCTTGTCTGCCCCAACCAAAACGATCCCCTCAAGTCCAGAAGCCGTGATTGTCACCTCAAGATCCTCGGTCATTTTGTTCAGAACCTTCAGAGTATACTTGTTCTGAATCGAACCATCGCTCTGGGTCACAAACAGAGGCTGACGGTCGTGGAGAACCTTGAGCGCCACCGCATCCAGGGTGCTGAGCCCGTACCCGATACCGGACAGGGCCGCCGTCAGAATAATGCCGTAGACCCAGACGCGAGGCCGCTTGAACATGGAACGGGTCTCTTTGCCTTCCAGCTCATCCAGGGATTCATAACGAATCAATCCGATTGGACGGTCCACCTTCTCCATCACGGCGTCACAGGCATCAATACAGAGGGCGCACATAATGCAGCCTTCCTGCTGACCGTGACGGATATCAACACCCGTCGGACAGACCGCAACGCATTGATTGCAGTCTACACAGTCGCCTTTGCCGCTCTCTTCCTGTGTCTGCCCCTTTTTCACCCGCCCACGGGGTTCACCACGGTAAAAATCGTAGGTCGGAACAGCAGTGGCGGTGTCTACCATAACGCCCTGAATACGAGCATAAGGGCAGAGCCAGAGGCAGGTCTGTTCACGCAGAAAACCCGCAAGTGCGTAAGTACCGACAGAAAACAGGCTTATTGTAATCAAGGCGCTGCCTGCCAACTGCAGTGTTAGTACATCCTTCCAGAGATCAAACGCATCAACAAACCAGCCGGTAAAGGCGATACCGGTGAGAGCACCAATGATCAGCCAGATGAAATGCTTGATCGCCTTTATTCGGATCTTGCTCGCGCTCCAGGGCGCCTTCTCCATCTTGACGCGCTTCTGGGGATTGCCCTCCAGCTTCTCCTCAATCCAGGTGTAGATATCTGTCCAGACTGTCTGAAAACAGAAAAAACCGCACCAGACGCGACCAGCCAGCGCAGTAACAACTGCCAGCAGAATGGCGAAAAAGAGCAAAACCAGGGAGAGCATCCAAAAATCCTGGGGCAGTATGGTTATCCCAAAGATATGAAACTGGCGGTTGGGAATATCAAACAAAACCGCCTGGCGATCTCCCCAGCGCATGTAGGGGCCGAGGAAGAAAACGAGCCAAACAGCTGCACTCCACCACTTGAAAGTGCGCCACTTACCAGGCACTCGTTTAGCGTGAATAGTCTCATCGCCAGTATTTACATGATAATGGACTGATTCAGCATAGAGCTCGTCCATTGCAGCTTCAGCGGCATCATGTCTGTTTACTTGTTCTTCGCTCAACTGATTCTCTCCTGCCAGGATGAGTGGTGTATTCGCGCTCCGATCAGAAGGACTGAAACTGCGAGATGGAGGTGATCGGATCAGGTTTCAGGTTGACAGAGAGGGAACGCACAGAGGTCCTCTCTTGCTGGATTACCCTAAACTGGCCAACCGGGGTCAGTTTACGCAAAGCATAGCCTGAAACCATTGAGATTTATCAATAGTGTTTCTAACGTTTTAGAAACAGAAAAAGGGGGAATGACTCATTCCCCCTTCCACTAACAAGATTAAAAAACCTTATTACTTATTGTGATTTTCTTCATCCCGCTTCATCAGCTGTACGACTTTTACGGAAAGGTACACGAGGACTACAGTTGCAATGACAACGGTAAGTGCAGAACCCCATACTACAGGATCATTCAGTTCCATGATGAATACCCTCTACAATTATGATGATTATTCCGTGCGGGGGTCACCCCCCGCACGGTAAGGTTTCAGATCAGATTACTGACCGCCACCCAGTTTGTAGACGTAAACCGCCAGTTTCTTGATCTCGTCCTTGGAGAGACGCTCACCAAATGTCGGCATAACGGCTTCACGAGTCTGAGGATCGGAAGAGTCATTTACACCGTGTACGATGGTGTACTTGGCGCTCTCCACGCGATCAGCCTCATCAAAACGCCATACGGCATCAGTCAGGTTGGCAGAACCCAGGGCATGCATGCCCTTTCCGTCCATGCCGTGGCAGGCTATACAGCCTTTCTGCATGAACAGGGGCTCAGAAGCAGGGTTACCACTCACAGTAGCCTGGGCCAGAGTGTTAACCTCGTCTTCCGACAGGATCTTGCCGTGGGCAGTCATGATGCCTTTACGACCCATGGTGATGGTCTGCTCGATGGTCTCAATAGTACCGCCGAAGAGCCAGTCATCATCAGCGATCACGGGGTAGCCCGGACCGCCCTGACCACCGGAACCGTGGCAGGCTGCACAGAAATCACCAAACAGCACCTTGGCAGAAGCCACGGTGTAGGCAGAAAGACCTTCGTCTTCCAGGATCTGGGCAGCAGTCATGCCTTCGATCTTGGTTTCGAACTCAGCACGGACGGCTTCGATTTCAGCAACGCCTTCCTGATACTCGTTCATTTGACTCCAGCCGGTCATGCCCTTGGTAGCTTCCTGACCAATGGGGTACATCGGGTAGATGAAGCCGTAGGCAATGAACCAGATGATTGAAGCCCAGAAGGCTATCATCCACCAGCGCGGGGGCGGATTGCTCAGCTCCCGTATATTGTCGTCCCAGATATGTCCGGTATTGTTTTCACCCGGAAATGGATTGTTATCGGCCATTTTTATCTCCGCTTTCTATTCGTTCGTCATCGTCCATAGGGATGTGCTTGTAGGATTCAAGCTTATCCTTGTTCTTCGGACGCAGGACGTAGACATACGCCACAACCATCAGGAGGAAGATGACCACGGTAAGGATCGTGCCGATCCAGTCGTTAGTGGTCATAGCCTCCCAATCGGTGCGGAAGTAGTCAACAAGGCTACTCACGATAAACCTTGTTCTCGTCCAGTTTGGCCATGGTGCCCAGGACCTGCAGGTATGCAACCATCGCATCCTCTTCGGTCTTGCCTGCCACTTCATCATTTGCTGCAGTGATGTCAGCATCAGTGTAAGGCACGCCCATGAGCTGCATGGCACTCATGTGAGCAGCGATGTTCATACTGTCCACAGTCGCCTCAGCGAGCCAGGGGTAGTTGGGCATGACGGACTCAGGTACCACATCGCGAGGTGCGCGCAGATGTTTGCGGTGCCAGTCGTCAGAGTACTTGCCACCCAGACGGGCCAGATCGGGACCTGTACGCTTGGAACCCCACTGAAAGGGGTGATCGTACATGGACTCGGAAGCCAGTGAGTAGTGACCGTAGCGCTCTTTTTCGTCACGGAACGGACGGATCATCTGTGAGTGGCAGGTGTAGCAGCCTTCCCGAAGGTAGACAGAACGACCGGCCAGTTCCAGAGCGGTGTAAGGACGTACACCATCGCCAGGTTTATGATCAGCCAGAGCCTGGCCATCCTTACGCTGCCACAGGATCTCTGGTGCCGCATTGTGCTCCATGGTCTTATCCATGGTGAACAGAGGCACGATCTCGACGATACCGCCGATAGAGAGCGAGATAGCCAGGACTATGATCAACACCCATATGTTGACCTCCATCTTTTCTTGGAGGCCTTTGGTTTCTACGTTGTTTGCCATGTTATCACTCTCCCCTTATGCGCTGGCTGCTGCGGTACGAGCCTGCTGCAGAGAGCCTTCAGAAGAGGCCTTCTTAACAGTCATCAGCACGTTAAAGAGCATGATCACTGCACCCAGCAGGAAGATTGCACCGCCAACTGCGCGCATGGCGTAATACGGATGCATTGCTTCTACGGACTCAGCAAAGGTGTATGCCAGGGTGCCGTAGTCATCGTAAGCACGCCACATCAAGCCCTGCATGATACCGGATACCCACATTGAAACGATGTAGATCACGGCACCGATGGTGGCAGTCCAGAAGTGGAAATTCACCAGCTTGGCGCTCCACATGGTGGTGTGGAAAGTACGTTCCATCAGGTGATAGACAGCACCCATACCGACCATGGCAACCCAACCCAGAGCACCGGAGTGTACGTGACCAACGGTCCAGTCGGTGTAGTGGGACAGAGCGTTAACAGTCTTCAGAGACATGACCGGACCTTCAAAGGTGGACATGGCGTAGAAGGCCAGGGACATGATCAGGAAGCGCAGAATGTAGTCAGTACGCAGCTTATCCCATGCACCGGAGAGGGTCATCATACCGTTCACGGCACCACCCCAGGAAGGAATGATCATGGCCAGTGAAACAGCTGCACCCAGTGAGCCGGTCCAGTCAGGCAGTGCGGTGTACTGCAGGTGATGAGCACCCAGCCATACGTAACCGAACATCAGGGCCCAGAAGTGGATCACAGACAGACGATAGGAGAATACCGGACGGTTGGCCTGCTTGGGTACGAAGTAGTACATGATACCCAGGAAGCCCGCAGTCAGGTAGAAACCTACAGCGTTATGTCCCCACCACCACTGGATCATCGCATCCTGTACACCAGAGAACAGTGAGTAGGAGTCGAACAGGCTGACAGGTACTGCCAGACTGTTTACCACGTGAAGGTAGGTGATCATGACCATCATGCCCAGGAAGAACCAGTTGGACACATAGATGTGCGAGCTCTTGCGAGTTGCAATCGTCATGATGAAGTTGAAAGCGTAGGACAGCCAAACGACAGCGATAGCGATATCGATGGGCCATTCCAGCTCTGCATACTCTTTACCGGAAGTCAGACCCAGCGGCAGGGTAACTACTGCTGAGACGATGATGGCATTCCAACCCCAGAAGGTGAACCATGCCATCTTGTCGCTCCACAGGCGGACGCCGCAAGTGCGCTGTACGCTGTAGAATGCGGTAGCCATGAGGACACATCCGCCGAAGGCGAAGATTACCGCGTTGGTATGAAGCGGACGCAAGCGCCCGAATGTAAGATAAGGACTGTCGAGATTGAGTACCGGCCAAGCCAGTTCCGAAGCGATATACACACCAACGAGTGCGCCTACCACCACGTAAACAATGGCCATGACGGAGAACCAGCGTACAACATCGAAGTTGTACTTCTGCTCAGCTGTGGCGTCCATGAACCCCCCTTGTTCTAGTTGAGGTAATTACGGGTAAAGTAAAATTATCATTCTTTGGGAAACCCCCTGCCGGGAACCAAGTCAAAACTCGGATCCAGGCGCGCCATATCACACTAAAAAGCCTGATAAATGTCAAGGAGAGAGGGCAAAAAAGCGGGTATTTAGACAGAGACTAAAAAGTTGTAACCAAATAATAATAAAAGGAATTTCAATTTAGGCGTTGGTTTTATTGAGCCAGATCAAAAAAACTCTAATAAACTAATCTAACCCATCGGCAAGATGCTGCACAGCAGCACCATCGAGTATGGTCACACGCTTATGCTTGAGCCTGATCATCCCCTGCTTCTGGAACTTGGTCAGCACCCGGCTAACGGTTTCACCTGCCAAACCCAGGAAGTTGCCGATATCACTGCGCGACATGCCCATATTGAACTCTGAAGAAGGTATCGCACGACGATCAAGCCGACTTGAGATACTGAGCAGAAAACCGGCAACCCGTTGCTCCGAAGTCTGGTGCACCATGGATGCAATCAATTCATGACTGAATGCCACCTCTTTGCCCAGCAACTCAATGATACCCTTCTGCAACGCCTCAACGGGACGCCCGGCACCGGTGAGTTTTTCAAGCCGCAGCTCACAGACACTGCTGTTCTCCAGGGCTCGTGCGGTATAAGGGTAGACCTCGCTCGCCATACCTTCACAGCCGAGCATCTCACCGGCCAGGTGAAAACCCACTACCTGGTCTGTATGATCAAAACGGGGTACATAGGTCTTGAATGAGCCTGATTTAACGGCGAAAAGAGAGTGAAAGGGGTCCTCTTTGCGGAAGATGGTCTCTCCACGGCTGACTGGACGTCGACGTAACAGCACACCGTCTGGTACGCCGCTCTCTTCCTCTGCGTAATCAAGAATGGAACAGATAGGGTCCAGGCCGCAGTTCTGACACTCCACTTCCTGGGATGAACAGCGGGTATCAGCCTTGCAACTGTTTCGACTTGCCGATATTGACCCTTTCTTCATTTTGATTCCAAGCTGCAACTGAATAGCTGCAAAGCGGCTTATTCTGCCAAATAGTATGTGGAAATGGAACAGCCGGGAATTACAGTCTTATAACAGCAACGACATTGGCCTGGAGTTCATTTGAAAATAGCGTCTACGGAAAATCCATCTTTCTCAAGTATGGTACGCAGCCGTTTGAGGGCATCCATCTGGATCTGGCGTACCCGCTCCCGGGTCACGCCAAGCTCATTGGCCACCTGTTCCAGGGTGGAGTTTTCATAACCGTGCAGGCCAAAACGCCGCTCAACAACCTCGCGCTGCTTGTCATTAAGCTTGCTCAACCAGTCATCAAGGTTTGCGTTCAAACCCTCGTTCTGCAGGCTGACCGATGGGTCCGGTGTCTGGCGATCGGGAATAGTATCCAGTAATGGCTTGTCGGCATCTTTGCCATAGGGCGTGTCCACAGAGGTGATACGCTCGTTGAGCCCCAGCATGCGCTTGACCTCGTCCAGGGGCTTGTCGAGCAGGTCAGCTATTTCATCAGAAGAGGGTTCATGATCCAGGGACTGGGCCAGTTTGCGCGCCGCCCGCAGGTAGACATTAATCTCTTTGACAACATGGATGGGGAGTCGAATCGTGCGGGTCTGATTCATGATTGCCCGCTCGATGGTCTGGCGAATCCACCAGGTAGCGTAGGTGGAGAAACGGAATCCCCGCTCAGGATCAAACTTTTCCACGGCACGTATCAAGCCCAGGTTACCCTCTTCAATCAGGTCCAGCAGGGCCAATCCACGGTTCATGTAACGCCGGGCAATCTTTACCACCAGGCGAAGATTGCTCTCGATCATACGCTGCCTGGACGCCATATCGCCTTTCTGGGCCCGGCGGGCAAAGTAGACCTCTTCCTCGGCGGTCAATAACTGGGAAAAACCGATCTCGCTCAGGTAGAGTCTTGTGGCATCCATCTGGCCGGAGAACTCTCCAGCCTCGAAAGTCTGGTTGTTTTTCCCGGAAGTTTCCTTTTTGGCTCCTTTGCTCTCAGCTGGCTCACTTTCATGATCATCATTGAAATGAGCCTCCGGATCATCCAGAAGGTTCTCTGCAACGACCTTTTCCACTTTTGAGTCATCTTCTTTTAATTGTTTTTTTACCATCCAATCACTCCCTGGCTTGATGAACTCAGCGATTCCGGGGTAACAATGTCAAAGGATCAACCGGTGCACCATTTCGCCTGATTTCAAAATGAAGCATGGTCTTTCCTCCGCCGTTATTACCCATTAGTGCTATGCGCTCTCCCCTTTTCACCTGATCTCCCTCTTTAACCAGGACTTTTCTATTGTATCCATAAGCGCTTAGGTAATTTTTATTATGTTTGATGATAATCAAGCGTCCATAACCAATCAAACCGCTGCCTGCATAAACTATCTTTCCTGTTTCAGCAGCCATCACCGGCTGACCGGGTTTGCCACCGATTTTCACCCCTTTCCTCGCCGGATCACCCCGACGGTAGCCCTCAACCACTCGACCCTTTGTCGGCCAGCTCCAGCCCAACTTTAGGGTTGGTGTACTCTTTTTGAATTTTGAAGGCTGCCGGGCCGGTTTTTGAGTGCTGACGGCCCTGCTGGGACGTTTCTTGGCCACTGCGGTCTTTTTCGTGACAGTTGTTTTCGTGCCGGGTTTGCTTCGTGGCGGTGGTGAATAACTTTTGGGGGGTGGACTGAAACGCAGCCTCTGCCCGGGATAAATGGTATAGGGAGCCCTGATCTTGTTCCAGCCAGCGAGACGCTTATGATCAAGCCCAAACCGCCAGGCGATGGTGTACAGGGTGTCACCGCGTCGAACAAGATAACTCCCGGGTCGGGATCTCTGTCGTGAAACGCTCCTGGTGGTCGGTGCACGCTTGACACCTTTTTCCCTCGAAACCACCGGCGCGCGCTTTGGCGCACTGCAGCCTGTTAACTGAATCACAGCGAACGAGAAACAGGCCAGGATAAGCACGCTGGACAGTGAGCAACCTGTCCAGAACGGCAAGCCAAGATTGATGCGACTCCCCCCTCTTATCACACGCCTCTCTCTCCTGGGCTTCCTTTACAAAGTAGTCCTACTGGTCAGCAACTGGCCACCAGGGCAATTCAACTCAAAAACCGGTAAGCCACCACGCCCACAATTACTATCAGCACGGTTGCCCAGCCTATGCGGTCGATATGCTTGCGCAAAGCCCCCTCCATACGCTCTCCGCCCCAGGCCATTAAACCCGCAACGAGAAAAAAACGGGCTCCACGCCCGATCGCCGAGGCCAGGATAAATGGCAGTATCGCCATGGATATGACACCCGCGGTAATGGTGAAGACCTTGTAGGGTATAGGTGAAAATCCGGCAAGAAAAATCGCCCAGAACCCCCATTCATCAAACCACTCCCTGGCTGTCAGGTATTTGGGATAGTAGCCGGCATCCCTGAGCAACGGCTCGATCAGCTCGAAAGAGAGAAAGCCAATCAGGTAACCCAGCACCCCACCCACCACAGATGCGATGGTTGTCAGTGCCGCCAGGTACCAGGCACGTGTCGGGGTTGCGAGGGTCATCGGAGCCAGCATCACGTCAGGGGGAATAGGGAAAAATGATGACTCCGCAAAGCTCAGCCCGGCAAGATAGCGCGGAGCATGGCGGTGCCTGGACCATTCGAGTACCCGGTCGTAAAGGCGGGAGAAAATGGCCATCAGAGAACACCTCCAAGCAGGGGAACGAAGACTACCTGTTCAAGAATCTCTTTTTCATAACCGCTTTCAGTACGTGTCACTTTCACCAATACCTGTTCCTGTCTTGTGCCGATTGGCAGCACCATGCGCCCCCCGGGCTTGAGTTGTTCAACCAGGGTCCTGGGAATACCCTCGGGAGCCGCTGTAACAATGATCCCGTCAAACGGGGCATACTCAGGCAAACCCATACCGCCATCAGTATGCTTCAGGCGCACGTTGCGCAGGTTCATCGCCTGAAAACGCGACCTGGCCATCCTCTGCAGGGCGGAGATTCGCTCGACGCTGTACACACGCTTCACCAACTGGGCAAGCACGGCTGTCTGGTAGCCTGATCCGGTACCCACTTCCAACACGGTATCAAGCGGCCCGTCCTCCAGAAGCACCTCGGTCATCCGCGCTACGATGTAGGGCTGTGATATGGTCTGCCCATGCCCGATGGGCAGTGCCGTATCTTCGTAGGCCCTGCTGGCCAACGCCTCTTCAACAAATATATGACGCGGCGTGTTTCTGATGGTTCCCAAAACCTTGTGGCTGCGGATACCCTCGTCTCTCAATCGCTGTATCAAACGTTCCCTGGTCCGTTGGGATGTCATGCCAATTCCACGATGCGCGGTGCTATTCATTACTTAATTCAGGACCTGTCAACACTAATTCCATCCAACCATTCTCCGATCTCTGCAAGCGCTGAGTGCCTGGTCAGGTCTACCTGCAGCGGCGTGATCGATACAAAACCTTCTCTTACAGCATGAAAATCCGTACCTGGCCCGGCATCCTGCTCAGCCCCCGCGGGCCCCACCCAGTAGATCGGACGCCCCCTGGGGTCTTCGGATTTAACCACCGGCTCAGCTTTGTGCCTGTGGCCCAGACGGGTCACCCGGTACCCCTTGATCTGATCAAAGGGGATATCTGGAACATTGACGTTGATAATCGTATCCGTGGCGAGGGGTCGCTTCTGCAGCTCCCCCACGAGAACCGCACTGACCCTGGCCGCAGTCTCAAAATGGCCGGGCTGGTGGCTGTTTATTGAAACCGCCATTGCAGGCAGTCCCAGAAAGCGCCCTTCGGTAGCAGCAGCCACTGTTCCGGAATAGAGGACATCATCCCCCATATTGGCCCCGGCATTGACACCTGCAATCACCATGTCCGGCTCATCACTGAGCAGACCTGTAATGGCGAGGTGCACACAGTCGGTCGGGGTGCCATCAACACTGATAAAACCATTGTCCGCCTGATGGGCCCTTATGGGGTACTCCAGGGTGAGGGAGTTACTGGCGCCGCTTCGGTTTCGATCAGGCGCCACCACGGTGATATCCGCCAAATCAGCCAGCGCATCGGCCAGAGCCTTCAGACCCGGGGCGTTATACCCATCATCATTACTTAAGAGTATTTTCATGCCTTTCGGCTTTAACATCTGCCAAATGACGAATCATACTGGAAACAGGCCCCTTAACACACTCCCATTACCTGAATTAACCTCGGCCCAGTTCACTGATTCATCCACTGAATCAGGAATTAGTGAGAGTCGGCCATCTTGAATATAATGCCCCGAACTGTAATACAGATAACCGGCAGATAAATGGGTACAGACGACAAACAGCCTGATGATGATACAGACATCTTTCTCAAAGAGATGGATGGGGCTGTACCTCACCGCCACGATAAGGCAGACCCGTTCAAGAAGAGGCACAAGCCCTTCCCCCTGCCCCCAAACCCCGCTGTGGAGGGAGACGAGGTTGAAGAGGGTTTTGTTGACCTCGCCATTGAGACGGGTGAAGAGCTGGAGTTCATGCGCCCGGGTGTTCAGCATCGCCTTTTCCAGGACCTGCGCCGGGGGTACCTGGTGCCCGATGACACCCTGGACCTTCACGGGTTGAGAGTGGTGGAGGCGCGCCATGAACTGGCCGGTTTTCTCGTTCATGCCCTGCGTCACGGCATGCGGGTTGTACGCATTATCCACGGCAAGGGAATCGGTTCAGAGGGGCAACAACCCATTCTGAAACAGAAGACCAACCAGTGGCTGCGTCAACGAGAAGAGGTGCTCGCCTTCTGCTCGGCACCCCGCTTTGACGGCGGAACCGGCGCCGCCTATGTACTATTGTCGCGCAAGCACGGCGCCGATCGGCGCCCGGGCAGAAAACGCCGCTAGCGGGAGATGAGGATAACTCTCCAGGCTTTTTCTAAAACTAGCCTCGATCAGCCTCCCTGAAATCGACACATTCACGCAGCAGCACGGTCGCAAAACTGCCTTTCGGAAGGGAGAACGAGAGTTCAAGGGTATCGCCTTCCAGGGACCACTCCAGGTCACCGGCCAGGGCTCTGAGTGCACGACGCTCCATCTTCAGCCCCAAGCGTTCCAGGCCCTCTTTCTCCTCGTTAAACCCCTCGAGGACTTCTGACTCCAGTCGGGCCACATCACCACTGACACCGACTTCACCTTTTCCCCATAGTGGGCCGGAGTTATGAATATCATGCTCCAGGTATCGCCCGGTCAATTCCGAATCGATCTCGTCGGCCAGAAAACTGCTGCGGCTGCCGGCAAGGAGGAAACGCTCGCCGTCAAGAAGCTTGTTCCAGCTGCCATCGGCAACCCGGCGCGACAGCACCGTATTGAACAGATATGATCTCGCAGCCGAGAGATAGATGCCCCGTTTGTTTCTGGTCAACCGCTTGAGCTTACCGGCAAATAGAGCCCTGGCCATATCCAGGTTCCGGCCCTGGTGGCCAAACCGCTGGGGACCGAAAAAATTGGGCATACCCTGCTGTCGAATCGCCTCCATCCGCTCTTCGAGAAGTTCTGATGAGCCGTTGAAATCGCGCACCCTGATGGTAAACCGGTTCCCCTTCAAAGCCCCGGTGCGCAGTTTTCTGCCATGGCGTCCAACCTGCAGAACCTTCAGTTCCGGAGAGTTCAAGGCCTGCCAATCCGGATCAGGCTTCCCCGGCAGGTGGACGGAAAACCACTGGCGTGTCACCGCGTGACGGTCTTTCATGCCGGCGTAGCTCACATCCCGGAGTTGCACCCCGGCATGTTCAGCCAGCAGGCGCGCCACCCAGTCGGTATTGGTGTTGCACTTCTCTATCTCCAGCAGACAGTGTTCACCTTCCCCATCAGGCTCTGTGACAGGCAACTCCACCACCCTGAAATCTTCAGGTTCGGTACGTATGACACCACGGCCCAGGGGGCCCTGGTAGGCATAGGGAAGTTCAAGTTCTGAATGATCTGACAAGGGCTGACTCTCGGTGATAAAAAAAGGGGAGTTCAGAACAGGATCATTCTGTCTCGTTGAGCAGGGTGACAGCATAGCAGGCGATGCCCTCCCTGCGCCCGGCAAAGCCCATACCCTCGGTAGTGGTCGCCTTGACATTCACCCGTGAGGCATCCACTTTGAGATCTGCAGCCAGGTTCTGCTGCATACCGGGAATATGGCTTGCCATCTTCGGGGCCTGGGCCACCAGGGTGATATCCACATTACCAACGCTCATGCCGGTATTTTCAAGCTGCTCCACAACCTGGCGCAGCAGCAACCGGCTGTCTATGTTTTCGTAAGCGGTATCACTATCGGGGAAGTGACGACCTATATCACCCAGCCCGGCAGCGCCCAGCAGGGCATCGCACAGGGCGTGAACAAGCACATCCCCGTCGGAATGGGCAATCAGCCCGGTTTCGTGATCAATCTGCACCCCACCGATAACAAGGGGGCCTTCCCCCCCGAACCGATGGGCATCATATCCCTGCCCTATTCGCATAACAGCTCCGTAGCCTTCATTTTCAGCACTTAAATTACACTTTTTTTAGTTTTTTTTCTTCTTCATTTTCATTTGGTTAGGTGAAAATCGATAAATACCCTACTATTTTAGTCTGTTATATTCTACAGATTGGTCTACTTTCAGGTAGACGGTTTTTGTCACTGGCAATCCCATCACAGAAGGGATGCCTAACTACCCCCCAAAGGAGAATGGACCATGCCGATACCTGACCCGATGGCTACCGAGACCAGCAACGTCCCCGAGAGCTTTCACGAGTGGACCGAAGAACTGGCCAGCCAGCTCGCTGCAGAGGAAGAGATCGACCTTACTCCCGCCCACTGGGATGTAATCAAATTCGTACGCGGACACTGCGAAGCAAACGGCACCTCTTGCAGTGCACGTTTAATGCTTAAAGCGATGACTGCCAATTTCAAACGTGAAGGTGGAAAACGCTACCTGTATACCCTGTTTCCGCGAGGCCCCGTGGTACAGGCCTGCAAGATAGCGGGCATCCCCCTGCCGGCCTACTCCCTAGACCTCTCTTTCGGAAGCGTCCACTAGAGAGCGCTTGCCACTGGACACTCCCCAGAGCCTGAGAGCTCTGGGGAGTGTGTCATGTCAGGGCCTGTTGTGACAGATAGAAAGCTGCCAGGGCCAAGTCTTCAGGGCGGGTGATCTTGATGTTGTCGCTGTGCCCCTCCACCAGCAGCGGCTTGAACCCCTGCAGCTCCATGGCCGAGGACTCATCGGTCACCAGCCAGCCTTTTTCCAGGGCTGTTTCCAACGCCAGCCGCAGTGCACGGAGCCGAAACATCTGTGGCGTGTAGGCGCGCCAAAGATGATCCCGGGGAACAGTCTCAGTCACCCTGCCAGCCTCAACCGAGCGTTTAACCGTATCGTGCACAGGAATTGCCAGCAGTCCGCCTGTCACGTCAGCCGACAGGGAGTGAATGAGGTGATCGATATCCTCCCGGCGCAGACAGGGGCGGGCCGCATCATGCACCAGAACCCAATCATCCGGGGCGGCCAGATCCTCCAGGACCTGCAGTGCGTTTAGAACAGAGTGGCAGCGCTCCGCTCCTCCAGCAACCTTGTAAACCGAAGCGTGATCGGCAAACGCGGTATCCGGCCACCACTCATCCTCTGCGGAAACCGCTACCGCCACCCCCTCTATCCTGGGATGACTGGCGAGGCGCTCCAGGGTGTGTTCGATAACCTTGCGACCGCAGAGTTCCAGATACTGCTTTGGTACTGATCCACCCATCCGGCGACCTACACCGGCGGCAGGCACCACGGCCCAGTAGCGCGCAGAGCCGGTCATTCGGCCTTCCCCTTTTCCGGTTCAACCATCTGGTAAAAGACCTCGCCGTCACGAATCATGCCCAGCTCGCTTCTGGCGCGCTCTTCGATCGCTTCCAGTCCCTGCTTGAGATCGCCAACTTCAGCCTGCAGCGCCTGGTTTCTCTGTTTGAGCTGTTTGAGTTCAGCCTTCTGTTTCGCTATCTCGCGTTTTAGACCATATACCTCGGCAAGACTCCCCTCTCCGACCCAGAGCCGGTATTGGAGGACAATCAGTATGATTATCAATATGCCGATCAGTATGCGCATAAATAACTTGCTAAAGCATGCCTGCCGAACCGCAGCCCGCTGGCCTGAAACAGATCACCCCGGTTGGGGCGGATAAAAAATTCGGGGCGCTTGGAAAGGGTTTTCACTCCCTCATCCGCACGCCCCTGTAGACATTGAACAGCACTTAATGCCATTCAGTCAGCAACGGTTCAGAGCCCCGTGAAGGCACCCCTGCCTGCGTAGGTCACCTCGTCGCCGAGCTGGTCTTCAATACGCATCAGCTGGTTGTATTTCGCTACCCGGTCTGAGCGACTCAGTGAACCGGTTTTGATCTGACCGGTATTGGCCGCGACCACCAGGTCGGCAATGGTCGTATCTTCCGTCTCACCTGAACGGTGGGAAACCACCGCAGTGTAACCCGCCTCGTGAGCCATGTTGATCGCTTCCATGGTCTCGGTGAGGGTACCGATCTGGTTGAACTTGATCAGGATGGAGTTGGCGATCTTCTCTTCGATACCGCGGGCCAGAATCTTGGTGTTGGTCACAAACAGGTCATCACCCACCAGCTGAATACGGTCACCAAGCTTGTCTGTGAGCAGTCTCCACCCCTCCCAGTCGCCCTCATCCATACCATCCTCGACGGTGATGATGGGGAACTGGTCGACCATGCTGGTCAGGTAGTCAGAGAACTGTGCCGCATCCATCTTGCGCCCTTCAGACTCCAGGTCGTAGGCGCCATCCTTGTAGAACTCAGAGCTGGCAACATCCAGGCCGAGATAGACATCTTCGCCGGCCTTGAAACCCGCCTGCTCAATTGCCTGCAGAATCACCTCAACAGCCGCCACGTTGGAGGGCAGGTCGGGGGCAAAACCACCCTCGTCACCCACAGCAGTATTAAGCCCCATTCCCTTGAGCACACTCTTCAGGGAGTGAAAGACCTCGGCACCGTAGCGCACCGCCTCACGTATGGAGGTGGCACCAACGGGAAGAATCATGTACTCCTGGAAATCCACGCTGTTGTCTGCGTGGGCACCACCGTTGATGATGTTCATCATCGGCACCGGCATCCTGTATGGACCGGATGAGAGTGAGCGGTAGAGCGGCATCGCTCTCTCCTGGGCGGCGGCATGGGCCGCGGCCAGGGAGACGGCCAGCAGGGCGTTGGCACCCATGCGCTCTTTGTTCTCAGTACCGTCGAGATCAATCATCTTGCGGTCCAGGGCAGCCTGGTCAGCCACATCCATACCGGTAACCGCACCCTTGATCTCACCACGGATGTTCTCAACGGCCTTCAACACACCCTTACCCAGGTAGCGTCCCTTGTCGCCATCACGCAATTCCAGGGCCTCCCTGGAACCTGTGGAAGCGCCTGAAGGGGCAACTGCCCGGCCTATGGCACCATCTGCGGTGATGACGTCGGCCTCTACTGTTGGGTTGCCGCGTGAGTCAAGTATCTCGCGGCCGCGAATATCAACGATTTCGGACATTTCTGCTCCGTAGTTTTACAAAGTTTATGAATTCTTCAGATGATCGTATCAGAGCGAGGTTTCAGCCAGATTACCTGCTTTTACTGCCTGATCGAGCACCATAAGTGTTTCCAGCAATTCACCCATCCGCCCCAGGGGCCACGAGTTGGGCCCATCACTGAGGGCCTTCTCGGGATCAGGGTGGGTCTCCATGAAGAGACCGGATATTCCCGCGGCAACCGCGGCGCGGGCCAGCACGGGCACAAATTCCCGCTGGCCGCCGGATACATTCCCCTGACCACCGGGCAGTTGTACCGAGTGGGTGGCGTCGTAGACCACCGGCGCACCGGTTTCCCGCATAACCGCCAGCGAGCGCATGTCGGAAACAAGGTTATTGTAGCCAAAAGAGGCGCCACGTTCGCAGACCATGATCTGGTCATTTCCAACGCTGCGCGCCTTATCCACTACATTACGCATATCCCAGGGCGCAAGAAACTGCCCTTTTTTCAGGTTCACAGGCTTGCCTGTGCGGGCAACGGCCTGGATGAAATTTGTCTGGCGACATAGAAAAGCCGGGGTTTGCAGCACGTCGACAACCGAGGCCACTTCGTCCAGCGGGGTATCTTCATGTACATCGGTCAACACCGGCACATCGACCTGTTTGCGCACTTTCTCAAGGATAGCCAGTCCCTCTTCCATGCCTGGCCCACGGTAGCTGTCGCCGGATGAACGGTTGGCCTTGTCGAAAGAGGACTTGTAGATAAATGGCACGCCAAGTCTGCCGGTCAGCTCTTTGAGCATGCCCGCAGTATCCAGGGCCAACTGCTCACTCTCGATCACGCAGGTGCCGGCAATGAGGAACAGGGGCTGATCCAGCCCTGCTTCGAATCCACACAGCTTCATGATGCACTTACCGCACGATTGTGATTACGCTGGTGGGCCCGGGCTGCACGCACGAAGCCGGAGAACAGCGGATGCCCGTCACGGGGTGTGGATGTAAACTCAGGATGGAACTGGCAGGCGACAAACCAGGGGTGCTCTGGCACCTCGACTATCTCCACCAGCTTGCCATCAATGGAGCGGCCAGCAAAGCGCAGGCCCGCGTCGTTCAGCCTATCCAGATACTGGTTGTTGAACTCGAAGCGGTGGCGATGGCGTTCGACGATGGTCTCTGTGTCGTACATATCCCTGACCAGGCTTCCATCTTCAAGCCTGCACTCCTGGCCACCCAGGCGCATGGTGCCGCCGAGATCGGAATCCTCTGTACGGATTTCAAGGTTGCCGTCAGCATTGAGCCATTCGGTAATCAGTGCAATCACCGGATGGGGTGTTTCACGGTTGAACTCGGTACTTTGAGCTCCGTCCAGTCCGGCCACATTTCGAGCGTATTCAATTACCGCCACCTGCATGCCGAGACAGATACCCAGGTAAGGGATATTGTTTTCACGGGCATAGCGCACGGTGGCAATCTTACCCTCCACGCCACGCTCACCGAATCCCCCAGGCACGAGAATGGCGTCCATCTTTTCAAGACAGTCGATCCCCTCCTCCTCGATGCGCTCAGAATCCACGTACTCGATCTTCACCCGTGTACGGGTATGAATGCCGGCATGGATCAGTGATTCGGACAGGGACTTGTACGCCTCTGTCAGGTGCATGTATTTCCCAACCATGGCGATGGTCACAGAGCCGTCGACATTCTCCAGGCCATCAAGCACGGCATGCCACTCAGAGAGATCTGCGGCAGGCACATTGAGCCCCAGCTGCTCGACAACGATTTCGTCCAGATACTGTTCATGCAGCAGCAGCGGAATTCGGTAAATGTTGTCCGCATCCACCGCTGAAATCACCGCTTTCTCTGAAACATTGGTGAAGAGAGCAATTTTCTTGCGCTCGCCATCCGGCAGCGGCTTCTCTGAACGGCACAGCAGAACATCCGGCTGGATACCGATGGAGCGCAGCTCTTTCACGGAGTGCTGGGTCGGCTTGGTTTTAATTTCACCTGAGGTCGGTATATAGGGGACCAGGGTCAGATGCATGAACAGCGCATTCTGATGTCCAAGCTCAACCCCCATCTGGCGAATCGCCTCAAGAAACGGCAGGGACTCGATATCACCCACGGTGCCGCCGATTTCGATCAACGCCACATCCGCATCACCTGCTCCCAGGCGGACACTGTCCTTAATTTCATTGGTGATGTGGGGAATAACCTGTACGGTGCCACCCAGGTAGTCACCCCGGCGCTCCTTTCGGATCACGTTCTCGTAGATCTGGCCGGTGGTGAAGTTATTGTTCCGCCCCATGGTGGCGCGGATATAACGTTCGTAGTGACCCAGATCCAGGTCGGTCTCTGCACCATCATCGGTGACGTAGACTTCACCGTGTTGAAAAGGACTCATGGTGCCGGGATCCACGTTGATGTAGGGATCCAGCTTGATCATGGTGACTTTCAGGCCGCGGGCCTCGAGCAGCGCAGCAAGGGAGGCGGATGCAATGCCTTTTCCAAGGGAAGATACAACGCCGCCCGTGATAAATACGAATTTGGTCATGGAATATTTGATTCCGGAAAGGGGTTATCAGGACGGGGGTAAAATGTACCAGAAACAGGGCTTCGTCTCAATGAGAATCACGACTTCCGTTTCTGATATCCAGCCCCAGCCTGGGAAGCTGACTTCGGGGATTATACCTTTCAGATCCTATTGAAATAAGCAATTTTCTTTGCTCTATCCCAGATAGTGATCCATAATCGATCAGCACGCTGGGAATTTCTGTTTATTATTCGGTCGCGGCTGTGATGGGATATTGGCAGACACTCCTTAAGGCAAGGAGAGTATAACTTCGTCCCTAAGCGCTGGTATATCGCCACAGTACAGGAACGTAAACTCTAACTAATAATGGATACACTGAAGGAGATTCAGATGAAAAAATTCACCAAGATTTTCGGTGCAGCCGCAATCGCAGGCGCAGCAGCATTCGCCATGCAGCCAGCTCAGGCCTGGTGGGGCGGCGGCCCATGGGGCGGTGGTCCCTGGAATGGTCTCGGCGATGGCTGGGGTGACGGCTCCGGTGACTTCAACATGAACTTCAGCGGCCGCGGTTCCGGTTATGGCAGCGGCTACGGCCGTGGCTACGGCTACCCCTATGGCGGCTACGGCGGCTACCCCTATGGCGGCTACGGCGCGCCCTATGGCGGTTACGGCGCACCTTATGGCGCACCTTACGGCTATGGCGCCCCGGTTGCACCTCCAGCACCTGCAGCACCTGCACCAGCCAAGTAAGTCAGTCGACTTGCTGACAAAAACCTGCACCGGTTAGCCGGTGCAGGTTTTTTTGTGGGATAAACCTGGATCAGACTTACCAAGAAGAACTGGAATTCATTGACCCACATCAAGAAAACGCTTGATCCAGATCAATCCTGACTGCACAATATCCCTATCAACAAGGGAGTAGGTGCAGTAGTGAGCGGACGCAAAGTTATATCGTTCGAAAACATCAAGGTTGCCTGTAAAAACTGCAGCCTGGTTACCTTATGTCTCCCCATGGGACTGGAACCTGATGATGTCGATAAGCTTGATGAAATCGTCAAGCGTAATCGCCCCCTGCACCGTGGAGATCACCTCTTCAGGGAAGGTGACAAGTTTCACAGCCTTTTCGTGGTAAAAACCGGCTCTGTAAAAACCTATGCGCCAAGCGAAGATGGTGGCGAACAGGTTCTGGGTTTCCACCTTCCCGGTGAGCTGATCGGTCTCGATGCCATTGAAAAAGAGCAGCATCACTGCTCCGCCAAGGTTCTTGAAACCTCTGCAGTCTGCGAAATTCCCTTTACCAATCTTGAGCAGCTGAGCAGCCAGGTACCCAGTCTTCAACACCAGATGTATCGACTCCTCAGCCGCGAAATCGGTCATGATGAAGATATGCTGACGCTACTGGGCAAGCGCAGTGCAGAGGAACGCCTAGCCGCATTTCTGCTCAGCCTGTCCGAGCGCTTCAAGCGCCGCGGCTTTTCAGCCTCTGACTTCTACCTCAGCATGTCGCGCCACGAAATAGGCAACTACCTGGGACTGGCCGTAGAGACTGTCAGCAGGCTGTTTACCCGCTTTCAGGACGAGGGTCTGCTTAAAGTGGAGCGCAAGCATATTCAACTGCTGGACTTCGAGCGGCTTAACCGCGTGATTCAGGGTGAAGAACGCAACGGCGGCAAGCGCCAGTACACCTGAGAAACCAGCCTGCCCCGTATACCATGTAAACCGCTCATCAGAGCGGTTTATTTTTGTCCCGGGAAATCTGTTCCACTGGTTGAATTGACCGGGGACTACTCGCTGCCACGCCAGATGCAACTGCCACCTGCCGCCTTGTCCAATGCGTCCAGGCGGGCTTCGTGGGCATCGAGCTCTTCTCCCTGTGCCCGAACAATTCTCATATCCGGGCGATCTCCATCGATTCGTCGAATCACAAAGTTATCTCCGCCCTCTCCATCATCCGCACCACCACCCAGCAGCAGATTGGTCTGGCCGCCGGTCATGGCCAGGTAGACATCTGCCAGGATCTCGGCATCCAACAGGGCGCCGTGAAGCTCGCGATGGCTGTTATTGATATCGTAACGCTTGCACAGGGCATCCAGGCTGTTGCGTTGTCCCGGGTGCATCTTTTTGGCCATCACCAGGGTATCTATCACGGAGCAGATAGCGCCAACCTCATCCCAGCCGCCAAGCTCGCGAAGCTCGTGATTGATGAAGCCGACATCGAAGGGGGCGTTGTGAATTACCAGCTCGGCACCTTTTATATATTCGATGAAGTCGCCCACCACATCACCGAATCTGGGTTTGTCCTCAAGAAATTGATTCGTGATGCCATGCACTTCAACTGCTGCCTGGTCGATCTCCCTGTCCGGCTGAAGATACTGATGAAAATTATTACCGGTAAGGCGCCTCTCCACCATCTCGACACAGCCGATTTCAATGATTCGGTGACCCTGCTCCGGTTCAAGACCGGTTGTTTCAGTATCCAGTACAATTTGACGCATTCGAATTTTCCATCGTCCCTAGAGGGACTCTATACCCCTGTTGGCAAGCGCATCTGCCAGTTCGTTTTCAGGGTGGCCACTGTGGCCTTTTACCCAGGCCCACTCCACATCATGCAGGGCTACCTGCTGATCGAGCTCGCGCCATAAGTCTTCGTTTTTTACCGGTTTCCTGGCCGCCGTCTTCCAACCGTTTTTCTTCCAGTTATGAATCCACTGACTGATCCCATTCTTTACATACTGGGAATCCGTGGTAACAAGCACTTGTGAGGGCCTTGTCAGCGCCTTCAGTGCATTGATGACTGCGGCCAGCTCCATGCGGTTGTTGGTAGTTTCAGCTTCCCCGCCATACAGCTCTTTCTCTTTTCCCTTATATCGAAGCAGGGCACCCCACCCACCGGGCCCGGGGTTTCCCTTGCAGGCGCCATCGGTGTAAATCTCCACCCTATCAGTCACTACTTGAAGTCCTCGTTGCTCGCGTTGTCGGCTCAACCAGCCGGCCACCCAGTACACCAGAGCGTATCTTCCAGGCAGGCTGCACCGGCGTCAATCGCGAAACCCGTTTTATCCCCTGAACAACATAAACCCCACCCAGCATCGGCCAGAAACGACTGCCGATCTGCTCAAGCCGACGCATACGATGCATGGACCCGCTATGACTCACGGGAGGCAGGAACATCAGATTTTGACTCTCTTCCACCTTGAAGCCCAGCAGGGAGAGCCAATCGTGTATTCTGCGTTGAGATAAAAACTGACCACACCAGGGCACGGTGCCTTTGTATCGGCGGAACAACCGCCAGATCCCCCACATGCTGAAGGGATTGAACCCAACCACCACAACCCGCCCCTCGGGGATGAGAATCCGCTCGGCCTCGCGCAAGACCTGGTGGGGGTTAGGTGAAAAATCCAGTGTATGAGGTAACAGCACCACATCCACACTGTCCGAGGCAATAGGAAGAGACTCCGGGGCAGCCTCGATGGCAACCGCGGCTTCTGTTGCGGAGAAACCCGAACCGACCAGGATCTGGGACTTGATGTTTCCTGCCTGCAGCAGTTGGGTCTGAATACCCAGGCAACCGACCTGAACCGCATAGTAACCAAACAGCCCTGATAGCCGCTGCTCCAGGTATCGCCACTCCTGCTCAAGCAAAATATCTCCCGGCGGGCCTTTGAACCACTGCCCAAGGCTACGGAAAATATCGGACTCCGATCTACAGAACCGTTTCTTACTCATCATTACAGAATCAGCATACCTAAATTTAGCACCAGTGGAAGTGGCATCTCTTTATTGGCCCGTATCAGACAAGAAAACTCATTCAGCCCGTAAATGACACACGGTTCATCATTTAATTCCCAAGCCACTGAAAACCGGAACCATTTCCTGGAAATGGAGAGGCTGTTTGCGTATAGTCCGCCGGAACATAACGAAAATCAGGCGTATTTTCGATAACACGCAAACCAAATATAGATCAGCCGGATCATAAGGAATATTCATGGGTCATCAAAGTGCAGCAATTTCATTTATCGCTGTCCTGACCCTGCTTGGAATATCCGCCTGCAATCAGACGGCTCCTCTCAAAAAAGAGGCCTCCGCAAGGGACTTACCCGCTCAGCATTCAGTTTCAGTTGCACCCGCACAGCTGGCTGTCATGGTGAATGAGCCGATCAGTGCCGATTCACAGCCCGCTCCGGAGCAGCAAGCCAGCACCCCCCAGGCAGAGCCGGAACTGCCCCCTGCAGATCTCTGGAAGAGAGTGCGTAGCGGTTTCAAATTGACCATTCCGAACAACGCCCGAGTCGACAGGGAACTGAAATGGTATGCCTCCCACCCTGAGTACCTGAAGCGAATTCGCGACAGGGCAGCACCCTATCTCCACTTTATTGTCGAGGAAGCCGAAAAACGTGACATGCCCCTGGAACTGGCCCTGCTGCCGGTTGTGGAGAGCGCATTCCAGCCCTTCGCCTACTCACCGGGCCGTGCCGCCGGTCTCTGGCAGTTCATACCGTCGACTGGAAAGAGTTATGGCCTGAAGCAGAACTGGTGGTACGACGGTCGCCGGGATGTTGTAGCAGCTACCGGGGCCGCACTGGATTACCTGAAATCCATGTCTGAAGGTTTTAACGGGGACTGGGAACTGGCCCTTGCCGGTTACAATGCCGGCGCAGGCAGTGTTCGTCGTGCCATTCGCAAAAACACCAAGGCAGGCAAACCCAACGACTACTGGTCGCTTAAGCTCCCCAGGGAGACCCAGAGCTACGTTCCCCGGCTGCTTGCAGTATCGAAAATTGTCGCCAACCCCGAAGCATTCGGCCTGGACCTTCCGCCAATTGAAGACACCCCTTTCTTCGCCAGCGTTGACACTGAATCCCAGCTGGACCTGGCCCTGGCGGCAAAGATGGCTGACATCTCCATCAAGGAGCTCTACCGCCTGAACCCCGGCTTCAATCGCTGGGCTACCGATCCGGATGGGCCTCACCGTCTCAACCTGCCCCTGGACAAGGTTGACGGGTTTACGGATAAACTTGCCGAACTCTCACCGGAGAAGCGCCTCACCTGGAAACGCTACAAGATCCGCAACGGGGATAACCTTGGTGCCATTGCACGCAAGCATCACACAACAGTTGCCCTGCTCAAGCGCATCAACAAGCTGAAGAACTCCAACATCAGGGCAGGCAGGCATCTGCTGATCCCGGTATCAGCCCAGAGCCTGGACCAGTACGCCTTCTCTGCTGAACAGCGAAACAAGAGCCTGCAGAGTGTTAAACGCAAGGGCAACAAGCTCCTTTATACCGTGCGCTCCGGTGACAACCTCTGGAGCATTGCCCGCAAGTACAAGGTGAATCACAAGTCACTGGCAAAGTGGAACGGAATCGCGCCCCGGGACACCCTGAGTCTTGGCCAGAAACTTGTCATCTGGACCAGCAAGCCACTACCCAAGACCGCCTCTCTGCAGTTACCTGCAAGTGTTCCTTTTCAGACCAAAAGCACTGTTCGCTACAGCGTACGCCGGGGCGACTCCCTCGCACGCATTGCCCAGCGCTTCAAGGTCACTGTGTCAGATCTGAAAAAGTGGAATAAATTACCGGGTAAGTACCTGAAGCCAGGTCAGAAGATAAAACTCTACGTGGACGTTACCGAACAGGCGGCCATCTAGTAAGCCAAGGCCCCTGCTTTTCCAATCCCTGCCGAGGAGAGTCCTCTCCTCAATTAATGTTGATCGATCAGGCTATACGAACACTGTTTCGATAGAGCAGGTTCTCGATCCGCTGAAACAGCTGGCCCCGGGTGAAGGGTTTGGCAATGAAGTCGTTGGCACCCATCTTGAGGCCCCAGATATGATCCATCCCCTCTGAATTGCCACTGATCATGATAATTGGAATATCGTGGGTCTCGGGATCTTCACGCAACTTGCGGGTTGCCTGAAAACCATTGATACCAGGCATGAATACATCCATGAGTATCAGGTCGGGGTGTGCGATTTTAGCCAGGTTGATACCGGTTTCACCATCTTCGGCAACCATGGTATCAAAGCGTCCCTGGTTGAGCATTGCGGAGAGATAGCGTTGAGCTGTTCTGGAATCATCCACAACCAAAACCTGCGTTCCCTCCTCGGGAATAGTCCGCTTGTTTCTGCGCCGCTCCCCTTCGCTGGTTGTATCGTCACTGCGATTAAAGAACCTGCTGAATCTTAGGCGTTCCATGATGCTTTAGTCTCCGTCTATCAACATCTTATCAGGCTGGTGAAAATGCATGCTAACAAATTACATTAGAAAATTATCCTAACTATTGAAAAATATCAAATATTTCTCATCTCCATGCAGAGCAATCCCAGGCGCGGAAACTGCCCCCTAAATTCAACATGCTGACATAAAATTTGTTGAATTGAACTCACGTGCCGAGCTATGGAGAATTGCCCGGCTAAGGCCTTGTATTCTGCTGTTCAGAAAACTATAAAGCCACAACAATTTTACAGTACTTTTTTAAAAAACCATATAAAGGAATTAAGCCATGAAACTGATTCTGCTGGGCGCTCCAGGCGCTGGTAAAGGCACCGTCGCTAAAATGCTGACCGCTATTGACGGTTCAGTTCAGATCTCCACCGGTGACATTCTGCGTGGCGCCGTCAAAGATGGTACCGAGCTGGGCAAGCAGGCCGAGGCTTTCATGAAAGCCGGCGACCTGGTTCCTGATGAGCTGATCATGGGCATCATGAAAGAGCGTCTGCAGGAAGATGACTGCAAGTCCGGCTACCTGCTGGACGGCTTCCCCCGCACTATCCCCCAGGCCGAGCAGCTCAAGACCCTGCTCGCGGATATCGGTGACCAGCTCGATGCAGCCGTCAACCTGGATGTGCCCCGCGACGTGATTCTTGATCGCCTCACCACCCGCCGCACCTGCGTCGGCTGTGGCGCCATCTACAATGTGAAGTCCATGCCCCCCAAGGTTGAGGGTGTTTGCGACAAGTGTGGCGCAGAGGTTGTTCAGCGTGATGATGAGACCGAAGAGGCCATCTCCAACCGTCTCGACGTGTACAACGAGAAGACTGCTCCCCTGGCAGACTTCTACCGCAACGAAGGCATGCTGATGGATGTGAACGCCACCTCCAGCGATACTGTTGTGGCAGCCATCAAGGAAAAAGTCGGTATCTGACTTTTCCCCACCGGCAGCTTGGGTGGGTGGCGCTGGAATTTCCACAATTTCCAGCCACCCTGCAAGCTGCCGGCCTTCTCTCCTCCCCGGCACTCTTGCCGCACTGCGCTACTATTCCACCTCCCGCTCCCAGCATCCTGCGCCTCGATGCGAATAACCTCCCATGCGCCATCCACACAGAGCGGACATTTCCCTGATACCTGCTAGTCTTAAAAATAAAAGGATTTCTCTCTGATCATCCAGGCAACTTCGCTGGAGACGCGACAATGACCGACATTGACCTCCCCAAGATACTTCAGTACATGGTCAGCAAGAGCGGTTCTGATGTATTTTTCCACACCGGCGCCCGCATCTACATGAAGACAGCAAACGGCTTCGCCCAGGTGGCCGAGCCGCTGATCCCGGGGCAGACTGAAAATATCGTCCGCGAGATTCTCACCGACGCCAAGGCCAAACACTTCGACGAACATGGTGAGGTGGATTTCTCCCTCTCCTACAAGGGAATCGGACGATTCCGGGGCAACGCTTTCCGCCAGCGCGGAGAGGTCTCCCTGGTGTTGCGCCATATTGATGTCGAGGTACCCAATATCGATACCCTTGGGGTTCCGAAAGTGCTGAAGGAGCTCGTAATGGAGCGCCGTGGTCTTATCCTGGTGGTCGGTGCCACCGGTTCGGGCAAATCGACGACCCTGGCGGCGATGATCGATCACCGGAATGAAAGCACCGGCGGACACATAATCACCCTGGAAGATCCCATTGAGTTTGTGCACAGCCACAAAAAATCCATTGTTGCCCAGCGGGAGATAGGCTCAGACACCCGCACATTTGAAACCGGCATGCGCGCCGCCCTGCGCGAAGCGCCCGATGTCATCCTTTTGGGTGAAATCAGGGACCAGGACAGCATGGAGTACGCACTTAAATTTGCAAACACGGGGCACCTTGCCCTATCCACACTCCATGCGAACAATACGACCATGACCATGGAACGTGTCATGGGCTTCTATGACCAGGACGAGCAGGAGGCACAGTCGCTACGCATTTCGCAAAACCTGAGTGCAATCATCTGCCAACGCCTTGTCCCCAAAAAAGGGGGTGGAAAAATCCCGGCCGTGGAGATCATGGTGAACACACCCTACGTCTCCGAGCTGTTGCAGAAGCTGGAAGTCGGGGCCCTGCATGAGGCGATAGAGAAGGGCTCAAACTATGGCATGCAGTCCTTTGACCAGTGCATGGTCAATCTCTACTTCTCTGGCATGATCACGGAAGAGACGGCTTATGAATACGCTGACTCCAAGAGCAACGTCAAGATCAAGATCAGTCTTGCCAAGTCAGGTGAGAAGGTGGCCGAGATGGGTGACGACCTAGGTCTCGCCCTCACGCCGAAAGATGATTGATTGCCATTTTCAGCAGGAGACACACAGCCCGCTGACGGTGGCACTTCAGCGGGGGATTTTCACCTCGGCCTCTTTACCGCCATAGGCATGGCGGGAGTCGTGTGCTCTCACCCTGACCGTCGAAACTCCCCGGGGTATGTTTACCGGGGAGAGAGAGCGGGTGAAGGGCTGCTCGTTGACGTGTGGATGATACAGGGTACGGGTACCAAGCAGTTTTCCTTCCGGGGTTAGGATATCCCATTTGTCTGCGTAGTGATCCCACCCTTCATCCTGGTGCAGGAGTGTGACGTCGAACTGAAAACGCCCCTCGCCAAGATGCCTTGCCGCGACCTCAACAACATCGGCCTCACCGGCACAGACGGCAGCGCCGGACAGCAACAGTGCCGCCGAGATGGCCATTGACAGTTTTGATTGAATCATCGTCCCCTCCTCCCTGGAATCACCCGGATCTGAAGATAATCCCCGCCTATTCAGATCAGCGCTAGCGGGGCAACAAGAAAGCAGCTGAGATGCAGAATATTATCAGGACAGCAAAGAATATCAGGAAACGCTTCTGAGTATCACCTTTTGCGGAAGGTGATGGCGCACCGCAGTTCGGACAGTCCGAATCATCCTCCGGACGCTCAAAACCACAGTGATTGCAGATCTTCTCATCCACTCTTCTCTACTCCGGTGTCGACCTTGATACAGCTTACGCTACGGGTATCACTCAATCGAATCTCTTCAGGATAGGCCATGGCACACTGTTCCGCCGCTTCAGGACAACGGGGGTGGAAATGACAGCCTGCCGGAGGATCTGAGGGTGATGGCATATCCCCCTCCAGGCGAATGACCGTCCGGCTTGAAGAGGGCTCGATTTCGGGTACTGCCGAGAGCAACGCACGGGTATAGGGGTGTTTGGGTGACTCCAGTACCTCCTGCACCGTACCGCGCTCAACAATGCGCCCCAGGTACATAACTGCCACCTCGTGGGCCAGGTAAGCCACCACCGAAATATCGTGGGTGATAAAGAGATAGGTGAGCCCCATCTCCCGCTGCAGTTCCTCGAGCAGATTGAGAATCTGGGCCTGGACCGAGACATCCAGGGCACTGGTGGGTTCGTCGCAGACGATCAGGCGCGGCTCCACCGCCAGGGCACGGGCCACGCAGATACGCTGGCGCTGGCCACCTGAGAATTCATGGGGATAGCGGTCGGCCGCATCGGCGGAGAGACCCACATGTTCCAACAGCTCCCGGCTCCGGGCACGGCGCTGGGCGACACTGCCGCCGATTCCCTGGGCCCGCATACCCTCTTCAATAATATCGCCCACCAGCATGCGGGGATTCATTGAGGCAACAGGGTCCTGAAATATGATCTGAAGGTCGGAGCGGCGCTTTCTCAATTCCCCGCCCTTGAGCCGGGTCAGCTCCTCACCCTCGAAACGGGCACTGCCCGCGGTGGGGCGGATCAGCTGCAGGATCCCCTTGCCCACGGTGGTCTTGCCGCAGCCGGACTCGCCCACCACGGCAAGGGTCTTGCCTGGGGCGATATTGAAGGAGACCCCGTCCACCGCCTTCACATGTCCCACCACGCGCTTGAAAACACCCTTGTGGATGGGGAAGTGAACCTTGAGGTCACTCACCTCGAGCTGGACAGCTGAATCGCTCTCGCTGATGGGCGCCTTCTCCTCCGGCTGATGCACCGGAGCCGGCTCCTGGGCCGGTTGATTGCAGAGATGGCAACGCATCCCCTGTCCGGTCTCCAGTTCACACCACTGGGGCTCCTCGGCACGACAGACCGGCATCACCTGCTCACAGCGCTCGGCAAAACGGCAACCGGTGAACTGCTCCCGCAGGGACGGCACGCTTCCCTTGATTACCGCAAGCTTGCTGGACCGCTTCTCCTTGCCTGGAATCGAATCGAACAGCTTGCGGCTGTAGGGGTGTCCCGCCTCACCGAAAAAATGCCTGGTCTCAGCCACCTCGACAATCTGTCCGGCATACATCACCGCAACCCTGTCAGCCACCTCGGATACCACGCCGAGATCGTGGGTGATAAGCAGAATAGCCATGCCGGTCTGCTGCTGAAGATCCTTGAGCAGGCCAAGCACCTGGGCCTGAATAGTGACATCCAGCGCAGTTGTGGGTTCGTCAGCAATCAACAGTTCCGGACGCCCGGCCAGTGCGATAGCGATCACCACACGCTGTTTCATCCCCCCCGAGAGTTGGTGGGGATACTCTTTTGCCCGTTGCTCCGGATCGGGAATTCCCACCGAGCGCAACAGTTCGACCACCCTTTGATCCACCCGGTTACGGTGTTCGGGATCGTGTATCTTCACCGCCTCTGCAATCTGCTGTCCGACAGGCAGCACCGGATTGAGTGAGGTCATGGGTTCCTGGAAAATCATACCCATGCGTCCACCCCGCTCGCTACGCATGGCGTTTTCAGGCAGGTCGAGCAGACTGGTGTCGCCCAGCCAGACATTGCCCCCCGCGATACGTCCGGCTGGAGGCAGCAGACGCATAATGGAGAGCGCTGTCATGGACTTCCCGCAACCTGACTCTCCCAGCAAAGCAAAGGTCTCCCCTTTGCGTATCTCCAGGTCGATACCGTCCACGGCACGCACCGGGCGTTCACTGCTGCCCAGCAGGGTGGTCAGGCCTTCCAGCCTCAGTAGGGTCTCGCCACCTGCCATCAGTTGCTACTCCTGAGCCGGGGATCGAAGGCATCCCGCACCACGTCTGAAAAGAGGTTAGCCGAGAGCACCAGGGTAAACATAAAGATCATGGCGGCGGCCAATGACCACCAGACCACCGGCTCCCGTGCCATCTCCAGGCGCGCACTGTTGATCATGTTCCCCCAGCTGTTCATGGTGGGGTCGACACCGATATTCACATAGGAGAGCACTGCCTCGGCCAGCACAAGACCGGAGAAGTCGAGGACCACCGAAATCAACACAATATGCAGTACATTGGGCATGATATGGCGGGTGATGATCTGAAAATGCCCTACGCCGAACGCCGTGGCGGCCTGCACGTAGTCCACCTCGCGCAGTTTCATCGCCTCACCGCGCAACAGGCGGCAGAGCCCGGTCCAGCTGGTCACGCCCAGAATGATACAAAGAAACAGCAGTCGCAGATCTGCTCGCTCCACCAGGCTGTTGAATTCGTCTGCATGCTGGCTCATGTAGATCTGCAGCATCAGGATGGCGGCAGCGATGAGCAGCACGCCGGGAATCGAGTTGAGGGTGGTATAGGTGTACTGGATCACGTCATCCACCCAGCCCCTGAAGTAACCGGCCATGATACCCAGCAGAATGGCTGCCGGCAGCATCACCAGGGTGGTCAGGGTACCGATAAGCAGACCGGTGCGGATGCTTTTCAGAGACTGGTAGAAGACATCCTCACCAACCTTGTCGGTACCGAGCAGGTGATACTTGCCCGCCAGTTCAGCCGACCACATCAGAACTACCAGCATCAGGCCGAGCACGGTCAGAGCAACCCGCCAGGGTATTTCAGTGCGCCCGGCCAGAACCTCCCGTGCGGTGTGCTCAAATGAACAGCGCGATCGCATGGTAAGAAATATGAGCAGGATGTTGCCCAGCACCAGGGTAAGGACAAGACCCTTGAAAATACCCAGGGCACTGAGGGCGAGAATATCGGACTGCCAGTCAGCCTTTGGATCTGCCAGGTGCGCGCCGCCATGCTTCAGGCGCGGAAAGTCGCGAATGGTACTGCCATCGGGCAGTTCGATAGTCTCCTTGGTATAGAGGTGGGTCGCCAAAGGGGCTGAATAGGTCTTCTCCTGGCGGGCGCGCAGGCCGGTCACCATCTGGTCGAAAAGACTGATCACCTCCGAGGAGTAGCCTACCTCTCCACTATTATCCGGCTCGTCCAGCTGCGGGTGAAAGTGTATCGAGTCGCTCAACCCGATAACAACATAAAACAGAAGCACCACCAGGGTACCTATACCCACCTTGCTGCGTATCACATGTCTCCAGGGAGCACGCAGGTGCTCCCTGCGCGAGGCATAAACTCCGAAAGCTATGGAACACACCAGCAGCAGGAATACCAGCGCATCGGTCCAGAGAATCACCAGGCCATCCCACGTCATGACAACCTCACCCGGGGATCAACCAGCGTGTAGGAGATGTCGGTGAGCAGCAGGCCCAGGATATAGAGCACCGAGCCGAGGAAGACCATGGCCCGCACGATAGCGAAGTCCTGGCGTTGAATGGCATCGATTGTGTAGCTGCCCAGCCCCGGTATACCGAAAAAGGACTCGGTGATCAGGCTGCCCATGAACAGCAGTGGCAAAACCACCACCACACCGGTCAGAATCGGTATCATGGCGTTCTTGAGAACATGCCGGAACAGCACCAACCGTTCAGACAACCCCTTGGCCCGGGCGGTCCGCACATAGTCCTTTCCGATCTCTTCCAGGAACAGGGTGCGATACCAGCGGGTACCCGCACCGATACCCCCGATCACGCCGATGATCACCGGCAGCACCAGAAACTTCCAGGCCCCCAGCCCGGTGTCATAGCCCGATATGGGCACCAGGTGCAGCAGTTTGCTCACCAGGTACTGGCCGCCGATGATGTAGAAGAGCCCCGAGATAGACATCATCACCACGCAGAGCACCACGCTCCAGAGATCGATATAGGTGGCCCTGAAAAAGGCGATAAGCAGCGCATAGGAGATATTCACCAGCAGGCCTATCAGCAACACCGGTATGGCAATGGCCAGGCTCGGCCACATGCGCTGGGATATGTCGTAACCGATATCCCGGCCGCTATCCGAGGAGCCGAAGTCAAACTGAAACAACTTGACCGATTTCTGAAAAAAGATGGTGTCGGTTATTGCCCCAAGCCCATCCGCCTTGCTGTTATAGAGCAGCGGCCGGTCGTAGCCCCGCTCCTGCTTCCAGCTCTCAACGGCCGCTTCGCTGACCCGTTTCTGACCCAGGTGCATGCGCGCCATATCATCCGGAGAGTTGACCACGAAAAAGAGCATGAAGGTGAGCACGTTGACCCCGATCAGAATCGGGATGGCGTAGAGAGCACGCCGGATGATATAAGCCATCATCGCGCAGCACTCCTCTCATGCCGACGATAGACCATCACTGCCGGAATGGCACTGAGCACCAGTATCACCAGCAGGGTGATAATCGGCCAGATCACCGGCGGGTTCCAGGCGGTGCGCTGACGCTGGCGCAGTTCAGGCTCCAGTCTCTTGTACTTCAGCGTGTTGTTGGCCATCAGGTTGGGTTTCACGTTCCGGTACCAGCTGTGAAACAGGGAAAAAGCCTTGGGATGAAAACCGAAAATCCAGGGAGCTTCGTAACGCAGGATCTCAATCATCTCATCGATTATCTGCTGGCGCTCCGGACTGTTGTCCATGTTCTTCATCTTCTCGAACAGCGCGTCGAACCGCGGACTGCTGTAGTTGGCGGCATTCTCACCACCGTGCTCCAGCTTGCCATTGGGACCGTACAGCAGGAAAAGAAAGTTTTCAGGATCAGGATAGTCTGCATTCCAGCCCCACATAAAAATCTGGGCCGTGCCCTTGCGCATCTTCTCACGGAAGCGGTTGTAATCGGTGGCCCTGATCACCAATTGAATACCGAGCTTGGCAAACTGCTTCCTGAACCAGTTCAGGCGTGCCTTGTCGTCCGGTCCGGATGCGGTTGTGTCGTAGTAGAGGATCAACGGCTTGCCGCTCTGCTTATCCTTGCCATTGGGATAGCCCGCCTTGACCATCAGTTCCTGGGCCTTATCCAGGGGTTTTCGCCTGGACTTGCCATTGCTCATTTCGTAGACGTAGGGATTTACCCCCTCACTACCCTGACGGCTACCGAAGATACCCGGCGGCAGAGGGCTCTGGGCACTGATACCCCGTCCATTGTTGAAGATCGAGATGTACTCTTCAAAATCAACGGCAATCGAGAGCGCCTGTCGCAACAGTCGCGACCGCTCGGACTCCCCGCCTACCACAGGATCTGCCATATTGAATCCCATGTAGTACATGGATGTGGTTACCGCTGTCAGTAGATTGATACCCTTATCCCGCATGGGTTCGGTCAACCCCAACTCCCCCTGGTCAGAGAATTTCACGGCCTGATCAAAGCTGTCTGATGATATACCCGAGGTGTCGTAGTAACCCTGCAGAAATTTGTTCCAGTAGGGGATGGTCTCTTTCTCCAGGCTATAGACCGCCTTCTCAATGAACGGCAGTTCTGCACCGGCGTCATCAAGCAATCCCCGGGATCTATCAGAATCCTCTCCTTCATGGGGATACTTTTCTCCGTGAAAATTGGGATTCCGTGAAAGCACCATGCGCAGATTGGGGTTGTTTTCTGTCAACATGAACGGTCCACTGCCGATGGGGTACCAGTCGAGGGTGATGTTGCGCTTCTCCATCCCCTTTTGCGCAAAGAAGGCGTCAGCCTCCCAGGGCATGGGAGAGAAAAACGGCATCGTCAGCCAGTAGACGAACTGGGGATACTTGCCCTTGAGGCGGATACGAAAACGGTAACGATCGATCACTTCCACCCCTTTAAGCTCATGGGGGCGAAGATCAAGATAGGGCTTATCCTGTCCGGTCTCTTTTTTCAGCGTCTCATAGACCTTGCCGATACGCTCTCCAAACTCGTCCAGCCCCACAATATATTCACCCATCAGGCCGGCGATGGGTGAATGAAGATGAGGCACCGCAAGCCGCTTGATCTGGTTGACGAAATCCTCAGCCACAACCTCACGTGAACCCTGCTCGGAAAAATCTGACAGGGTATTGAGGGTTTCGATTTTATCCGCACCAAGATGATGGTAACGATAGTTACCCTTCGCATCATGGGCCAGTGCGGGATGGGGCTGATATTGCATTCCCGGCCTGATCTCGATCTCATAATCGCTGAATGCAATCTGATCATCTGCCACGCCGGCAGGAAGCCAATTACCCTGCTCATCAAGATAGCGGGCTTTTGGCACAGCGATAGCGGACAACGGCTCCAATTGATAGGGGCGTTTCAGAAAATGGTACTGCAAGGGGGGTTCGTAGATCTGGGCGATAAAGGCGTATTCATCTGAACTGTAAGAGCGCACCGGGTCCATATGCTTGGGCCGCTCGGTGAAAGAACTGTAGAGAATATTCAGGTCTGCCTCAGCGGCGGGATAGGGATTATTCCACCCCCCTTCCGTACAGGCGCCAAGCAGCAAAACAACGCCTATCCACAATGGGATGCGTGTTATCCGTCTGAGCTTTTGATCCGTAAATGCCTTGAACATCTGGGTATTATTCTTCTCGTAGTGTCCCCGCCCCACTCATACCAGAGAGGACTCGGGCTAGTTTACCTCATTGGGGCCACGGGTGAACCCTCCCAACTAATGACCATGACAATCCACCTTAGTTCTTTAATATACAGCTGATTTCCGGTACCTTTAGCTGATTGTCCGGTCCTGTATCATCTGCCGGAATTGCACTCTGGAAACAAAATCGCAAGGAATTCAAATGGGTTTTCTGCAAGACAAAAAAGTCCTGGTTACGGGTATCGCCAGCAACCGCTCCATCGCCTACGGCATCGCCAAGGCCATGCACCGCGAGGGTGCTCAACTCGCCCTCACCTATCAAAACGAAAAACTGAAGAAACGTGTCGACAAGTTTGCCGCTGAGTTTGGCTCCGACATCGTTCTGCCCCTGGATGTGTCCAGCGATGAGGATATTGAAAACCTGTTCACCGAACTGGGTAAGCAGTGGGACGGCCTGGACTGCATGGTGCACTCGATCGCCTATGCCCCGGCCGATCAACTGGAGGGCAGTTTTGCCGATGCGGTAACCCGCGAGGGTTTCGCCACTGCACACGACATCAGCGCCTACAGCTTTGCCGCCATGGCCAAGGCTGGACGAAGCATGATGGCCGGTCGCAATGCCTCCATGGTCACCATGAGCTACCTTGGCGCCGTGCGCACAGTGCCCAACTACAACGTTATGGGCGTAGCCAAGGCGAGCCTGGAAGCCACCATGCGCTACCTGGCAGACTCTCTTGGTCCAGACGGTATCCGCGTTAACGCGGTCTCTGCCGGACCGATACGCACCCTGGCTGCAGCCGGCATCAAGAACTTCAAGGCCATGCTGGAAGAGGCAGAACAGAAGACACCGCTTCGCCGCAACGTCAGCATCGACGAAGTGGGCAACGCTACCGCCTTCCTCTGCTCTGATCTTGCATCGGGTATCACCGGCGATGTGTTGTATGTTGATTCAGGCTACCACGTGGTAGGCAAAACCTGACACGCCAAGTCGGCCTGAAGGCCGACCTACTTAAAACAAAAAAGCCGTTTCCGGGTGACCGGAAACGGCTTTTTCAATGGAGCTTAAGCAGAAAATTACTGATCTTTTCTCAGTATCTGCACATCAGCACTGTCCCGCAGATTCTGGACCATTTTTTGGTAGTAGCTCTCACCCTTTGCACGTGTCAATGCCGCACCGAGGGCCTGCGCACCACCGAGCTTGTCGATCTGGCTCTGCTCGCCATCCTTCACGCCGGTTAAAGCCACGATTGCAACATCACCATTGGCAAGCTCGGTATCAGCGTAGGTAGAGCCTCCGGCAGCAGGTCTTGGCATATCGAACAACTGCCTGAGGATTGGAGCAGCCACGCCACCAGTGCCGCGCTCCATAAAGCCTTTCTTCACTACAGTGAGGCCTTCCTGATCTGCCAGTTGAGACAAATCACTACCTGATCTCAACGCGGCCAGCAGCTCGCGCCCTTTTTCCCGGGCCTTGGTTGACGCCTTATCTGCCTTCAACTGACGCTCGATATCGGATTGCACCTGGTCAAACGCCTTGACCGTTGACTCTTCATGATCTTTTACCCGAAGCACCACGATGTGCTCGGGGCTAAGCTCCACAGCTTCACTGTTGTTTCCTTCCAGCAGGACATCCTCACTAAAAGCTGCACCGATCACCTTGGGTGAAGAAAATACGCCCTGTCCACCGCTACGGGTTACCCAGTCGCTCTGCTGAACAGCGATCTTCAGTGCATCTGCTGCAGGTTCAAGGCTGCCCGGATCTTCGTAGGCATGGTCGCTGAGGCGTTCGGCATATTCATAGAACAACCGCTCGGCCTCACTGCGCAGGTACGCCTTGCGTATATCCTCACGAGACTCATCGAATGTCTTGCCCTTGGGGGCACGAACGTCGGTCAGCTTGATGATATGAAAACCGAATTCTGTTTTCACCGGTTTGCTGACGGCACCGGCCGTCATAGAGAAGACCGCCTCGTCGAAGGCGGTGGCCATGATACCCTTTTCAAAGTAATCAAGATCACCACCCATGTCGGCAGAACCGGGATCCTGGGACAGCTCTTTTGCTACAGCAGCAAAATCCTCACCTGCATTGATACGCTCCAGTGCAGACTTGGCGGCAGATTCAGCCTCTGCAGCCACAGCATCATCAGCACCCTCTTCAACTGCAAACAGGATATGACTCGCCCTGCGCTGTTCAAGGGAAACATACTCTGTCTTATGCTGCTCGTAGTAGCCTTCAAGCATTTCCTCGTCGACACTGAGAGCGTCAGCGATTCCGTCCAGGTCAAGCTCCAGGTATTCCACCTTGACCCGCTCTGGCGCCATGTAGGCTGCCTGGTTGCTGTCATACTGACTGCGCACCTCTTCTTCGGTCACACTGACCTGCTCCAGGTAGGGGGCGACTGGTACGGTAATAAAACCAAGTTCACGCTGCTGCTGCTGGAGTCTTACCAGGTCTGCAATCTCTGCGGATGTCGCAAACTCCGAACCGCTGATCGCCTTGTTGAGCTGCTCACTCACGATGCTCTGCCTGACGCGTTCGAAAAAGGCGGATGTAGTCAGCCCCTGGGTGCGTACCGCACGCTCATAGGCCTCCTGGTTGAATACCCCACCTACCTGAAACGCAGCGATACTGCGTATGGTCTCACGCACGGCATCATCACCGGCGCGAAGCCCGAGACTGTTGGATGCCTGGAGAACCAG
Organism: Sedimenticolaceae bacterium; assembly: GCA_965224515.1. Classification (GTDB taxonomy): domain Bacteria; phylum Pseudomonadota; class Gammaproteobacteria; order Chromatiales; family Chromatiaceae; genus Sedimenticola_A. The sequence continues at coordinate 2,372,236 of OZ245051.1, read as the reverse complement.
CGTATTGCGGATCATCGCCTCCAGCACTTCTTTGCGCAGCGTTTCGTCGTCAATCAGCTCAGGGCGATAGTTTTTACCCATGCGTTCACGCAGGTTTTGCTTGAACTCACGAAATCCAGTATCAAATTCCCGCTCTGTGATCTCCTGATCATTGACAGTCGCAATGATATTTTCAGTGCCGACACCCAGGTACTCCTGGATACCCCAAAGAGCGAATGGCACACTGATCAGAATTACGATGATCCAGGCGATCACCCCTTGAGCGCGTTCCCTAATCGTCTGAAGCATGGTCGTTCTCGCGATATGAAATATTGGTGGCTGAAACACAAACGGGGTATCAGATGATACCCCGCGTGTCTTCTTAAGGTTGGCGGAGTGGACGGGACTCGAACCCGCGACCCCCGGCGTGACAGGCCGGTATTCTAACCAACTGAACTACCACTCCTAATTTGGTGGGTGCTGCAGGGATCGAACCTGCGACCCTCGCCTTGTAAGGGCGATGCTCTCCCAGCTGAGCTAAGCACCCGAGGAAGGCGCGCTAGTTTACGGCATCCTTAAGTGCTTTACCAGCCTTAAATGCAGGATTTTTTGAAGCTGCAATCTGGATGGTGGCACCAGTCTGAGGATTACGCCCGGTACGTGCTGCGCGCTCACGTACAGTGAAAGATCCAAAGCCAACGATGGAAACCTGGTCGCCATCTTTCAAGGCGCCAGTAATAGCCTCAACCATGCCATCCAGTGCACGACCAGCTGCTGCTTTTGAGATATCTGCTGCATCAGCCATTGCGTCGATTAATTCCGTCTTATTCATTAAGAGTGTCTCCCCTTCGGTTATTTTTTAGGTGCTGTTCGTGCACCTGAGATTAATAGTGTTTTTACGATTCTGCGCGGTGTGCGAAAACGGGTAAATTTATACCAGTGAGAAAGATTCAGTGTCAAGCTGTGATACATCAAAAAAGCCTGATTTTATGCACCTTTCGAGGTAGTGCACCCGATTTTTCTCTTACTAAACAGGAGCGTCCGGCACATATCTCAAATGTGCCGCACGACCATGTTTTTTTTTATGGGAAACAGCTTCAGTGCCTGGTAAGGCCGCTACCTTTCTTGGTGACCTTTTTTCTGCTTGTTGATTTGCTCTTCGCAGCGGTCTCTGAAGCCTCATCTGCTTTTGGTTCAGGCATCCTGATCAAGGCAATTTCCAACACCTCATCGATCCAGCGCACAGGCTTGATCTCAAGATTCTGCTTGATGTTTTTCGGTATATCGACCAGGTCACGTTCATTCTCTTCCGGGATGATCACCGTCTTGATTCCACCGCGATGAGCCGCAAGGAGTTTCTCCTTCAAGCCACCGATAGGCAGCACTTCACCACGCAGTGTAATCTCACCTGTCATGGCCACATCTGCCTTGACCGGAATCTGGGTCAGGGCTGATACCAGGCAGGTGCACATGCCAATACCGGCACTGGGACCATCTTTCGGTGTAGCGCCTTCGGGCACATGTATATGCACATCGTACTTCTGATAGAAATCCTCTTCCAGCCCGAGAACACCGGCGCGACTGCGCACAACGGTCATTGCCGCCTGGATTGACTCCTGCATTACCTCGCCAAGCTGACCTGTATGGCTGAGACGCCCTTTACCGGGAACCAGGGCCGACTCAATCCTGAGCAACTCACCACCGACCTCAGTCCAGGCCAGACCGGTTACCTGGCCAACCTGATCAAACTCATCTGCCTCACCGTAGCGGAAGCGCTGAACACCGAGATATTTCTCCAGGCTCTTGGGTGTTACCACCCGCTTGCCCTCTTTCTTGAGCAGAATTTCTTTTACCACCTTGCGGCAGATCTTGGAAATTTCACGCTCTAGATTACGCACACCGGCTTCACGGGTGTAGTAGCGAACGATGTCCCGCAGGGCGCTTTCACGAATCTGCAGTTCGGCCTCTTTCAGACCGCTGTTCTCCATCTGTTTGGGCACCAGGTAGCGGATGGCGATATTCACCTTCTCATCTTCGGTGTAACCCGACAGGCGAATAACCTCCATGCGGTCCAGCAGGGCCGGTGGAATGTTCATTGTGTTGGCCGTAGCCACGAACATGGTTTCGGACAGATCGAAATCCACTTCAAGGTAATGGTCCACAAAGGTGTGGTTCTGTTCGGGATCCAGCACCTCGAGTAGAGCCGATGCAGGGTCACCACGAAAATCCATAGCCATCTTGTCGATCTCGTCGAGCAGGAACAGCGGATTGCGGGTCGCAACCTTTGAGAGATTCTGGATAATCTTGCCCGGCAGTGCGCCGATGTAAGTCCTGCGGTGACCGCGGATTTCGGCCTCATCGCGAACACCACCCAGCGCCATACGTACGAACTTGCGATTGGTTGCACGCGCGATGGACTGGCCTACCGATGTCTTGCCCACACCGGGAGGCCCGACAAGACAAAGTATAGGGCCCTTGAGCTTGCGTACACGCTGCTGTACAGCCAGGTACTCGATGATGCGTTCTTTGACCTTTTCCAGTCCGTAGTGATCGGCTTCCAGTACATCCTCTGCTGCTGAGAGATCATTACGGATCTTGGTACGTTTTTTCCAGGGCACGCTGACCAGGGTGTCGATATAGTTTCGAACAACCGTAGCCTCTGCAGACATGGGTGACATCAGTTTGAGCTTGTTCAACTCGGCCTGAGCCTTGCCCTTGGCCTCTTTGGTCATCCCGGCCTTTTCGATGCGGTTGGTCAGATCCTCGATCTCGTTAGGCGCCTCATCCAGCTCTCCCAACTCCTTCTGGATCGCCTTCATCTGCTCATTCAGATAGTACTCGCGCTGGTTCTTCTCCATCTGGCGCTTTACCCGCCCGCGGATACGCTTCTCCATCTGCAGAAGATCATTCTCTGACTCCATCAGCCCCATAAGGTGTTCGAGGCGCTCCTGCACGTTGGCCATCTCGAGAACACGCTGTTTCTCATCGAGCTTGAGAGACATGTGGGCCGCCATGGTATCGGCCAGCCGACTTGGGTCATCAATACTGGACAGTGATGTAAGCACCTCGGGGGGTACTTTCTTGTTGAGCTTTACATACTGATCAAAGAGTGCGGTGGCAGAACGGGTCAACACCTCCATCTCACGCTCTTCCAGACCCGGCTCATCATAGATCGGTACCAGCTGGGCAGTGTAGTAATCGTTATCGGAGAGAAACTTGCTGATAGTGACACGCTCGTTACCCTCAACCAACACCTTGACGGTGCCATCGGGGAGCTTCAGCAACTGCAGGATATTGGCAAGGGTACCCACCGTGTGCATATCCTTGATGGCAGGATCATCCGTGTCCGCACTCTTCTGGGCCACCAGGAGGATCTGCTTGTTGTCCTTCATCGCGGCATCAAGCGCCTTGATGGACTTCTCGCGCCCTACAAACAGGGGAATGACCATGTGCGGATAGACCACGACATCCCTCAAGGGCAGAACAGCTGAAAGGTAGTTGTTTCCACTTAATGCGGTTGAGGTGGTATCGCTCTTACCCATAACGGGCGTTCCTCCTGCAAGAAGAGTCCCCTGGAGCCTGCATGCTTTGTAGACCGACCTTCCTGTCGGTGGAAAAATCAGGCTCGCTACCGGGGAATCTATAAAAAACTGTGAAAGAGATTGTCACTCTGTCACGTGTATATGATTGTAATTATGGTGGGGCTGAAAACGGTATATTCAAGCCCCGTTGGCTAACGTATATCCGCATGCCGCTGTATCTGTATGCCGGAATTCAAATGCATACGAAAGACAAAAGTCAGTCTGACACTGCAAGCTGCTTTTCGCCGCCTTCGTAGATGATATAGGGATCGTTCTCACCGGCGATGACAGACTCATCGACAACAACTTTGCTCACATCATCCATTGATGGCAAATCGTACATGGTATCCAACAGAACCTGCTCCATGATGGTCCGAAGACCACGCGCACCGGTCTTCCGCTCCATGGCCTTGCGTGCTATTGCGCGAAGGGCATCCTCTCTGAACTCCAGTTCGCAGTCTTCCATATCGAACAGGCGTCCATACTGTTTAACCAGTGCATTCTTTGGTTCGGTCAGTATCTGCACCAGTGCATCTTCATCCAGCTCTTCAAGAGTGGCGACCACGGGCAGACGACCAACGAATTCGGGGATCAGGCCGTACTGGATAAGGTCTTCCGGTTCAACACTGACAATAATTTCGCCGATATCCTTGGTTTCATCCTTGCTGCGCACCTCTGCCGAAAATCCGATACCGCCTTTTTCTGAGCGATTGCGGATCACCTTGTCCAGTCCGGCGAACGCACCGCCGACGATGAACAGGATGCTTGATGTATCAACCTGCAGGAACTCCTGCTGGGGGTGCTTGCGACCACCCTGGGGAGGAACCGATGCCACGGTACCCTCGATCAGTTTCAGCAGTGCCTGCTGAACGCCTTCACCAGAGACGTCACGGGTAATGGAGGGGTTGTCTGACTTGCGGGAGATCTTGTCAATCTCGTCGATGTAGACAATGCCGGTCTGGGCCTTCTCAACATCGTAGTCACACTTCTGGAGCAGCTTCTGGATGATATTCTCGACATCCTCACCAACATAACCCGCCTCGGTGAGGGTGGTTGCGTCTGCAATGGTGAAAGGTACATTCAAAAGCCGGGCCAGTGTTTCAGCCAGCAGGGTCTTACCGGAACCGGTTGGACCAATGAACAGAATATTGCTCTTGGCAATCTCAATCTCATCCTTGCTGGCACTTGCCTCCAGTCGCTTGTAGTGGTTGTAAACCGCTACAGAGAGGACCTTCTTTGCACGGGCCTGACCGATGACATACTGGTCGAGCATTTCAAAGATTTCGTGAGGCTTCGGCAGCTGACCGGTACCCTCTGCACCGCTCTCCTGCATCTCTTCACGAATGATGTCGTTGCAGAGTTCGACGCACTCATCGCAGATGAAGACGGATGGGCCTGCAATCAGCTTGCGTACCTCGTGCTGGCTTTTTCCACAAAAAGAGCAATAAAGCAGCTTGCCGTCATCGCCTTTTGTCTTGTCGTCACTCATACAGACTTCCTCTTACCACCAGGCAGGCCCTGGTAAAAACTCCAATCACGAAACCGTAACATGAGGTCCATCATATCCGATTGCAATAGGTTGACAAGGTCCCCCATCTACCCGCTGACAGAGGGGAGAACCTCTACGTCCTCTCCAGCCTTCTGGGGTCACCTACCTCAATTAACCCATCAATTGCATACTTAATCAATAGGTTAGCCTATCTGAACAGTAAAATCAGTCCGTCTCGGCAATTCCGATGCGCTGGGTCAATACCTGGTCGATAAGCCCATATTCCACTGCTTCCTCACCGCTCATGAAATTATCACGCTCGGTATCCTGCTCGACTTTCTCAAATGGCTGCCCGGTGTGTCTGGCCATGATCTGGTTCAGGCGGTCACGCAGCAGGAGAATCTCCTTGGCGTGGATCTCGATATCGCTCGCCTGACCCTGAAAACCGCCCAGGGGCTGGTGAATCATCATTCTTGAGTGGGGGAGACAGTATCGCTTGCCCGCCGCACCACCAGCCAGCAGCAAGGCACCCATGCTGGCAGCCTGGCCGATACACATGGTGCTTACATCAGGCCGGATGAACTGCATGGTGTCGTAAATAGCCAATCCAGCACTGACCGAGCCACCGGGTGAATTGATATAGATGTGAACATCCTTGTCGGGATTCTCCGACTCAAGGAAGAGCAACTGGGCAACCACAAGGTTGGCCATGTGATCTTCCACAGGACCCACAAGGAATATCACCCGCTCCTTGAGCAGACGGGAATAGATGTCATACGAGCGCTCGCCCCTGGCCGTCTGCTCGACGACTATCGGAACCAGCCCCAGATTTTGTGCATCTAATCCGCCCATGTGGCTTATATCGGTCATAGTAGTGAAATCCTTTAAAACTTATTAGGCTGCAGGGTCGGCCTGGGGAGCCATCAGCTCTGCAAACGCTGCGGGGGCATCCTCAACCTTGACCTGCTCCAGAACCCAGTCAACCACCTGGTCTTCCAGAACAACATTCTCTATAGAGGCCAACTGCTGCTTGTTGCTGTAGTAGTAGTCGATAACCTCTTGAGGCTTCTCATAAGACTGGGCGAACTGCTCAACCTTCTCGCGGACACGATCACCATCCAGTTCGATCTTGTTCGCCTTGATCACCTCGCCAATAACCAAGCCGAGACTGACCCGGCGCTTGGCCTGGTCTTCGAACAGGCTGACCGGCAGATCAAGCTGGCTGTCGTGGCCCTGCTGGGCCATGTTCGCCTTGGTCTGCTGCAGCAGGGCTTCGGACTCCTGCTTGATCATCACAGCAGGAATATCGATCGGGTTGGCGTCCAGCAGTACTTCCATCGCCTGGTCTTTGAGTGAACTGCGGATCTTCTCCTCCAGCTCGCGCTCCATGTTGGAGCGAATCTCCTTATGCAGAGCCTCTACGCCACCCTCAGTGATACCGAAGGCCTTGGCGAACTCGTCATCAACCTCGGGGAGTACAGGTTCAGCAACCTTGGTTACCTTCACATCAAAGGTTGCCGCTTTTCCTGCCAGGCTTTCAACCCGGTAATCATCGGGAAATTTCAGATCCAGGGCGCGCTCATCTTCAGCACTGGCACCAACGAGGCCGGATTCGAAGCCATCGATCATGCTGCTTGAGCCCAGAACCAGGGGTACGCCGTCTGCGGTACCACCTTCGAAAGCCTCACCGTCGATCTTGCCGACAAAATCGATAGTCACCTGGTCGCCATCCTGGGCGGCGCGTTCAACGTCATTCCAGGTGGTGCGCTGATTGCGCAGCTTGTCCATCATGGCGTCAAAATCTTCGTCTGTGACTTCGGCCACGGGACGACTGACGGTTTTACCGCTGATATCCTGAACAGTAATCTCAGGCATCACTTCAAACGTGGCAACATAACCCATGCCTTCGTCAGCACTCTTTTCAAGAGGCTCAACCACCGGCTCTCCGGCAGGCTGGAGCTTCTCCTGGGCAAGAGCCTGGAAATAGGTTGACTGGACCAGGTCGCCGAACACTTCCTGATATACCTGGTCGGTGTAGCGCTTGCGTACCACTGACATGGGCACCTTGCCGGGACGGAAACCATCCAGCTTTACAGTACGAGCGACCTCTTTCAGACGCTTCTCAACCGCCTCGTTGACTTGCTCAACAGGCAGCTCAACAGTCATACGACGCTCAAGCCCTTCACTTGATTCAACCGAAACTTGCATGAAAACCTCTCTGGCAGAATTTGCTGCCAACTTTGCTATATCAAAATGGAGCACCGCAGTTATTCAACTGCGAACGAAAAAAACTGGTGCGAAAGGGGAGACTCGAACTCCCACGGGTTACCCCACCAGAACCTAAATCTGGCGCGTCTACCAATTCCGCCACTTTCGCTTTCTGGAAAAACCCACTTCCACAGAGGGCGGACTCCCAGACAATCGACCATTATACAGCCTGCCAGGGCTCTGTTGTAAACCTGCTGACTCTTTTTTTCAGGTAGAATGAGCGATTTATTCGAATTCAAACCACCGTCTCTATCCGAGGAAAGGCTGATAATGCGCCCACTGGCCTATTTCGTGCTGTTGATCCTGATCGCACTCTTCATAAGCGCCCTGCTCAACTACCCCCTCTACCTGTGGCTGGAAGAGGGTATGGACAAGGGGCCTCACAAGCTGATCAACACCACCGCCAAGCTGGTGGCCATACCCGGCTTCATCCTTCTGCTGAGACACTACACCCTCAATTCCAAGCAGGGCCTGGGCTACGCCCTGCCCCGCCCAGAGTTCCTGCGAGAGATTCTCCGGGGCTGGCTGGCAGGGTTCCTGATCCTGGCCGCCCTCAGCATCGCCCTGTTCATCTTCGGCATTCGGATTATGAAACCCCTGCCGGCAGACCTGGGCGACATTCTGCTCAAAACCCTGCTGGTGGCCCTGATCGGGGGCATTCTGATCGGATTCATCGAGGAGACCTTCTTCCGGGGCGGACTTTTTGGCGCCCTGCGCAAGAGTCATGGCTTTGTAGCCACCATGATCCTCTCTAGCCTCTTCTATGCCTGGATGCACTTCATCCAGCCCCCGCCCCTCCCCCCAGGTGAAGAGTTTGCCTGGTACAGCGGCCTGCAGATGGTCTCGGGGGCCTTCAATCAGTACGGCGACTGGGCCACCTTCGACTCTTTTCTGGCCCTGTTCGGGCTGGGTGCTTTCTTTGCCGTGGTACGGGAGCGCACAGGAAACATTGCCTACCTCATCGGTCTGCATGCGGGTTTTGTTTTCGTGATCAAGACGGTACGCAAATTCACCGCCGTGGATTTCGACAGCCCGCTCGTTTCCCTGGTGGGCAACTACGACGGGATGATCGGGTATCTATCCGCAGCGGGACTGCTGGTGCATACGATCATTGTGCATAAGTACTGGCGTAAGCCTGCCAACTAGGGCTTGATAATAAATTTCGTGACCTAGGGCCTCCTCCCAAGATTTGCCCTCACTAGGTTCGGGTCCCCAACGCTCTGGAAGTGAAGCAGGGTGCTGTTGAGACTAGCGAAACGCACCGCGGCAACTAGCTCCCGGCCTATCCGTAGCGTTTCTGGTGAAGATGAAACTTCGACAATGGCGACTTCTACGCCACCGAGCAACGCAGCAAGTCGCGGATCAGGGGCGCATCCTGTTTGAGCGCGACCACAGGGAGTGCGAGTTCTGCGCACCCCGCGACTTGAGAGTAGCGCAGGGCACCCGTAGGGTGGCGTAGTCGAGCAGTGGTTTGGGTCACTTTTGCCGTATCAAAAGTGGCTCGTAGCCGTGCTCTTGAAGTAGCTACAGGGTGAGCACCTTTCAGGCTACGAAACTCATTACCAGACCCACAACAAAACTACTTCTCACTCTCCCGGCTATCAACCCCCCTCTCAAGCTCCCCTGCCTTGCGAAGTTCACGCTTGAGAATCTTGCCAGCGGCATTCTTGGGTAGAGCATCCTTTACCACCACCTTGCGGGGTACCTGGTGGGGTCCAAGATTCTCACGGCAGTGAGCGCGCACCTCGGCGGGTGCCATCTCCTCACCCTCCTTGGCCACCACGTATGCCACCACGATCTCCCCGTGAAGCTCACTGGGTTCACCCACCACCGCTGCCTCGGCCAGTTTCGGGAACTGGTAGAGCACCTCTTCCACCATGCGCGGATAGACGTTCATGCCGTTAACAATGACCATGTCCTTCTTGCGGTCGACGATATAGACGTAGCCATCACTGTCCTTGTAACCAAGATCGCCTGTGCGCACCCATTCACCGAAGAAGCTCTCTGCAGTAGCCTCTGAAAGGTTCCAGTAGCCCTTCATCACGTTGGGACCACGCACGCAGATCTCACCGATCACATCCACGGCCAGTTGATTGCCGTCATCGTCGTAAATCTCCATTTCCACATCGGGTATGGGTAGCCCCACTGATGCAGGCTTACGTTCACCACCGATGGGATTGACGCAGGTCACCGGGGAGCACTCCGTAGGTCCGTCTCCCTCGTGAATCGCAAGGCTGAAGCGCTCTTCGAACTGGCGCATCACCTCCACCGGCATGGCCGCCCCGCCGGAGACGCAGTAGCGCACGCTCTTCCACTTGGCCACCTGCTCTTCAGGCAGGCGCAACAATACGCTGTACATGCTGGGCACACCGAGAAATACCGTGGCTTTGACTGCCTCTATTACGCCGCAGACGACAGCCGGGTCGAATTTGGGTACCGGCGCCAGGCTCAGGCCATGGAGCAAGGGGGTCAGGGTGCCCACGGTGGCCGCGAAAGAGTGAAACATGGGCAGCACCACCAGCAGGCGATCTTCACCTGGACGCAGCTGCAGTGCCTGAACCACGCTATTGGTATTGGAGACCAGGTTGCGATGTGTCAGCATCGCTCCCTTTGGGTGTCCGGTGGTTCCGGAAGTGTAGAGAATGGCTGCCAAGTCATTTGCCGTATCGAATTCAGGTTTTGGCGGTTCGGCTTCATTGGTACAGAAGGTATCGAAATTGAGATCCCCCTCTTTGAACGGCCCCTCGCCCATGCCTACCGCGAACTCAAGGCTACCCAACTCGTCGCGGAAAGAGTCCACCGCATCGGCAAACAGTTGGTGGTAGAAGAGACCCCGCACACCCGCATCATTCAATACATAGGTGATCTCCCGGGGATTTTGCAGCAGGTTGACCGGCACCACCACGGCACCAGCCTTGACTATACCCATGTAGGCAATGGCGAATACGTCGGAGTTGATACAGTAGAGTGCAACCCGGTCGCCTTTCTCTATACCCTGCTCCGCCAGAGATGCGGCAACACCATCCGAGGCCCTATCCACCTCGCCGAACGTCACTTCCCTGTCAGGAAAACAGATCACCGCCTGGTCGGCACGCTCAACGGCGGTGGTACGGAATCGTTCAGGTATGGAGGGCGTCTGGTTCTGGCTCATTGTTATCATCCTGCGTACTCGAAAGAGATCAGCAGGATAAATCCAGACCACATAGCGTGTAAATGCCCGCGGCAGAACGCCGCGGGCAGATAGGGACTCTCAGGCTATCTTCTGATCAGCCCGGCTATGAAAAGTAGAATTACTGCGCCAGCCACGGCGGTGACAAGTGATCCAACCAGGCCGTTGGCAGCAATGCCGAGCAGACCGAAGGCCCAGCCACCGACTACTGCGCCGATCACACCGACCAGGATATTCCCCAGCAGGCCAAAGCCACCCCCTTTCATGAGGTTACCGGCAATCCAACCGGCCAATGCGCCGATCACAAGAAAGATCAATAGAGATGTTGCGTCCACTGTTTTCCCCTTTGTTGTTTAATGCAGTATCTAGAGAAGTTTGCCGCCTCTACTGCTCTCCACTCGGTTTCCGCCACTTCATTCATCTCCAGGCACCACTGGTCGCTGCCAACCCGGGTAGTGCATGCGACCAATGAAAATACCAGGCTCCCAAGAATAGCCCACCAAAAACCGGCCTTGATGTTCTTCAATATCCATACCCTCCAGGTATTGAAGTTGCTGCTGAAATAAGGTGATCTGTCTTCAGGAGAGGCACTGAAACAGCGCCGTTATTTTTAGGGAAATCCCATCCGCAACCAACGAATACAATGTATTTTTTTGTAGGGAAGGACTAAGGGGGGATTGGGTAGCGTATGACACCAAGAGTGGTGTTAGCAGGGTGGGTTACGCTATCGCGTAACCCACCTTACCCTTTTGAAGCAATAACTGCCGGCTAAATCACTTTAGAGAAGTTCTTCTGTTGTGATGCCGGTGGCAGATAGGCGTCGAAGGCCATGCAGATATTGCGGATCAGCAGACGCCCCCTGGGCAGCACGCGGACTCCCGCAGCGTCCATCTCAAGCAGGCCGTCCCCGACCATGCCTTCCAGTTTCTGCAGGTCCTGGCCGAAGTAGTCCTGGAAGTTGATGCCCCAGGCCTGCTCAACACTGGCAAAATCGAGCACGAAGTTACAGATCAGCTTGGTGATCACGTCGCGGCGAATCTGGTCATCCCGGTTCAATTCAAAACCCCGGAATACCGGAAGCCGACCGGCATCGATCCGCTCGTAGTACTCTTCCAGGCCGCGCTTGTTCTGGCTGTATGTGGAACCCACCATGCTGATGGAGGTGACACCCATGGCCACCAGGTCGCACTCTGCATGGGTTGAGTAGCCCTGGAAGTTGCGATAGAGGGTCCCTTCACGCTGGGCAATGGCAAGCTCATCATCGGGACGGGCAAAGTGATCCATGCCGATATAGACATAACCGGCATCAGCAAGATGATCGATGGTCATCTGCAGGATCTCCAACTTCTCCTGGGGTTCGGGCAACTCATCCTCGTTGATCCGCCGCTGGGGCTTGAATACGTGAGGAAGATGGGCATAGTTGAATACTGAGAGCCTGTCGGGACCGACCTCGATAACCCGGTCAAGGGTTTTTGCAAAACTATCCACACTTTGAAAAGGCAGACCGTAGATCAGGTCGATACTGACGGAACGGAAACCGTTGTCCTTGGCCGCCTGCAGCACCTCAAAGGTACACTGTTCAGACTGTATTCTGTTAACCGCCTTCTGCACCCTCTCCTCAAAATCCTGCACCCCGAGGCTCATGCGGTTGAAACCCACGTCACGCAGCAGCTTGATGGTATCGGCCGTCGCCTCACGGGGATCGATCTCAATGGAGTATTCACCACTGTCGTCGTCTGCCAGGTTGAAGTGCTTGCCTGTCACCCGCATCAACTCGGCCATCTGCTCATGGCTGAGAAAGGTCGGCGTACCGCCGCCCCAGTGCAGCTGATCAACCTTGCGGCTGTTATCAAACAACTCACCCTGCATCTCGATCTCTTTGAAGACCCGGTCCAGGTAGGGCTGGTTGAGACCGCGGTCCTTGGTGGCAATCTTGTTGCAGGCACAGTAAAAGCAGACGGTATCGCAGAACGGTATATGGAAATAGAGCGAAAGGGGCTGGCCGCTTTCGTTGCTCTTCAATGCCGCTGCCCGGTACTCCTCCTCACCGAATTTTTCGTGGAACTGGGGTGCGGTTGGGTACGAGGTGTACCTGGGTCCCGCATAGTCGTACTTGTTGATCAGGTCGAGATCGAATACCAGTGACTGGTCCATTTAATCATCCTCACCCACATCGAGGCCGCGACGATGGGTTTCATTTATCTGTTTCAGCAGTGAATAGAAGGGAATATCGTCCCCATACCTGCTGGCGATCTCCACGAACGGCAGATCTTCCCGGCCGAATGCGTATTCACCGCTGCACATGGCTTCGTATATTTCATTGATCCCCTCTTCGAGGGGTTGGATATAAGCCGGAAAACGCCCCAGCTCCTCCATCTCGTAGAGCAGGCACTCTTTCAGTTCATCAGTTTCGAATTTCGCCTGTTTGACCCACTCTGCATACTCTTCAGGGGTCCGTGCACGTTGCAAAGCCATTATTCACCTTCTACTAAAAAACCGCTTGATATTCGTTAAGCTGGTCGGCAGTCAACACAAACACGCCGTGCCCGCCCCGCTCGAATTCAAGCCACAAAAAGGGCACTTCGGGATAGCGTGCAGCCAATGCCACATCACTATTGCCCACTTCGACCACCAGAACCCCTTCCGGTTCAAGATAGTCTGCCGCCTCTCGCAGCATTCTTGAGACGATATCCAGGCCATCCTCACCCGCCTCCAGCCCCATGGCAGGCTCACGCAGATACTCATCCGGCAGCTCTTCCATCTCCTCAAGGCTGACATAGGGGGGATTGCTGACGATAAGATCGTAACGTCGCCCCTTCAACCCGTTGAACAGATCGGACTGTATCGGCTCCACCCTTCCTGCCAGTTCGTGCCGCTCTATATTAACCCGGGTCACAGCCATCGCCTCTGGTGAGAGATCCACCGCATCCACGCTGGCATCGGGGAAGGCATAAGCGCACCCGATCGCAATGCATCCGCTTCCGGTGCAGAGGTCCAGCACACGGGTAACGGAATCCGGTTCCCCCCAGGGGGCAAATTCACCCTCTATCAACTCGGCAATGGGTGAACGGGGAACAAGAACATGCTCATTCACATAGAAATGGAGACCCGCAAATACCGCTTCATTGGTCAGGTAGGCAGCCGGTAGCCGTTCATTTATTCGGCGCTCAAAGAGCGAAACCACCCGTTCGCGCTCTCCTGGGGTCAGGCAGCTTTCGAAATAGGATTCCGGCAGGTCATTGGTGAGGTGCAGTGCATGCAGCACCAACACCAGGGCCTCGTCCAGCGCATTATCGGTGCCGTGGCCGAAAAATAGGCCTGCCTCGTTGAACCGGCTGGCGCCCCAGCGGATGAAATCCCGAATTGTCAGCAGTGTTTCTGTCTCGTCCGCCATTTTATGGTCAATCAACAGGTCCGAACTGGACCATCGCTCAAAGAGCGAGCATGATAGCTGATTTGTGACCCTGGCGCTAAAGTAGGCAGGAATTATGCCGCTAAATACGCGTAACAATTCCTAGAATACTGAAAGGTCTGTCCCACAAATTGATGAAAAAGGGTTATTTTTGAGCATTCATCAGGATCTGATCAGCAACCGCATCCCCCTGCGCTTCCTGCCTGACAGGGTCGTGGGCTACCTGGCCCAGCAGGCCTGGATCGAGGAGCTACCAGCGGACGAGGATCTCTACCAGCCCCGAAACGGCGACGACAGTGCCTACTTGCTTGACGGAACCATGCTGCTCAAGTTCGAGACCGGCGAGCCGAAAATGATCGATTCCCAGTCACCCATGGCAGAGTTCCCCCTCATCAGCCCGAGGCCACCCGGCGCAATCCAGGCCATCACCCAGGGAGCTGTCACCCTCATCCGCCTGCCTAAAGACCTTGTCAGAAGCGTCGCCTCCTATTTCGACCAGCAGTCAGATAGTATCCAGGAAGGGATCGAGCTCAAGGAAGATGATCCCGGCGATCAGATCTACCTGGATTTTTTACACAAAATAAGGTCCGGCGAATGCGAACTGCCCGGAATACCTGATATTGCCGCCCGCATCAGCCAGGCAGTGGACAACCCGAACAGCGACGCCAAAACACTGGCAAGGATTATCCAATCCGATCCCGCGGTAACCAGCCGAATCATCAAGGTGGTCAACAGCACAGCCTTTGGCGGTCAGCACTCCATCGACAACTGCCAGGAAGCGGTTGCCCGGCTGGGGCTGGACAACACCCGCAACATCGTGATCAGTTTTGCCCTGAAACACCTGTTCCAGACCGACTCGCCGGTTATCAGAAAAAGAATGAGGCAGTTATGGCTGCACAGCCGCCGGGTTGCCGCCATCTGCTACGTGATTGCCCGCATGTCCCCGGGGCTGGACCCAGACCGTGCCATGCTGGCCGGCCTGATTCATGACATCGGCGCCATCCCGATACTCGATGCCGCGGGAGATTTCCCAGAACTGATAGAAGACCCCGAAGTGCTGGAGAGAATCATCGCCGAACAAAACGGTGAGATCGGCGCAATAATCATGCGCACATGGGGGCTCTCAGAGACCCTCTCCGATGCCGCCATGCACAGTGACGAGTGGTTTCGCGATCAGTCAGACAAACCGGATTATGTCGACCTGGTGATACTTGCCCAGCTGCTCTCATTTGTAGGCAGCAGTGAAATGCAGAAACTGCCGCCCCCCGATCTGTCCCCGGCCTATCACAAGCTGGTGGCAGGCCGTCTCAACCCTTCACTGTCAATGGCCGTCCTGAACGAAGCGGAAAAAGAGATCAATGCCATAGAGGAGCTGCTGGAGGGTGGTTAGCCTGCTCAGGACCCTGAAATTCCAGATCACTGTTGCGCTGGCACTTCTGATTGTGCTGTTCTGCTGCCTCTTCTCACTGAGCATATTGGCCATGGAGGAGCAACGACGCTACAACGTGCTGCTCAACCTCACCTCCCGTCTCGACCACAGTGCCAGAAACCTTGTCTCCCTGGGTGTCAGTTACGCCATGCACGCCCCGGACAATGAACAGTCCTACGAAAGGGACGTACAACTCTATTACCAGGGGATAAGGGACCAGACCGACCTGATCACCGAGATCACCGATGGGTTTATGCACGAGAAATTCTCCCCCAGCCTGACAGATATGGAGGAGATTTTTCAGCCCGACCTGGATCCGGCAGTACACTCCGCGGTAAGAGCAATAGAGGACGCCTGGGAAGAATTCCACACCGAACTCAAGGCGGCACTGGGTGACGATCCAACCATGCCCCGCCTGAACAAGGCAGCGATGTTCATCAGCTCAAACCACCAACCCCTGACAGAGTCCATCGATGCACTGAGAGCACAGATACAGCGTTTGGGAGATAACAGGCTGGAGCAGGTCAACCTGTTGTACTGGGCACTTCTGATTGCCGCCATTGTCATTACCGTGGGTATATTCAGTTGGTTTTTCCTGTCCGTATTACGTCCACTGAAAAGCGCCGTGACAGGTTTCGACAAGGTTTCACAGGGCGATTTCGGACACCAGGTACCGGTTACCGGGAGTAACGAGATCTCATTGATGACCGGCAGTTTCAACCAGCTCTCGATCAGGCTGCACACCCTTTTCAGACTGATTGAAAAAATTCAGGAAGGTTCAGATGTGGAGGATACCCTCTGTTTTGTTGCGGAGCAGCTCCCCGATCTGCTGCCCCTGGACTGGATAGGGGCCCTTTTTGTCTCTGCGGACCAGGCAGCGATCAATCTCGAGCACAGTTTCTACGATGGCAGCCATGAAACTGGACACAGCAGGCACTTTCAGCTGCAAGGGACCATTCTTCAGCGGGCACTGGAATACGGGGAACCGATACACATCCCCGACATGCTCCATACTGCCGAACAGAATCCCGAGTTCCAGTTTCTCAACTACCTGGTTCAGAAGGGCTTGAGAGACGCTATATTCCTGCCCATTACTGAACAGAGCCCGGTACCCGGTGTGCTGGCCTTTGCCACCCGGACCCCTGATTCCTATAACCCTGAGCACCTGGAGTTACTGACCAATATCGCAAACCTGGTAACTCACAGCTTTGGCAGAACGGTCAAACTGGTCGAGCATGGCAGACTGGCGGCTATTGGAGAATTCGCCTCAGGCATCACACACGAAATCAGAAACCCCCTCTCCACAATCACCATGGCGCTTGATTATTTCCATAACGCCGATCTCCAGGGGCCTGCAGCTAAACGCGCCGAGCTCGCCCACCAGGAAGCGATCCGGGTAGAACGACTGTTGGAGGAGATCCTGCTCTACGCAAAACCGATGACACTTGCGCTCCAACCCCTGGACCTGGGCGAACTGGTATCGGAACTGCTTGAACTGCATGGAGAGATGACTGAACAGGCCGGCCTGAGCTTTACGCTGAACGGAAACAAGGAGAATATCTTTATCAATGCAGACACGGACAGACTCAAGCAGGTCATCCTGAATCTTGCCCGAAACGCCTGCGAAGCCGCCCCCGGGGGCAGCGTTGTCAACTGGCACTTCAGCAGCAATCCACAAACCCGAACCACAACACTTGAGATCAGCAACGAAGGTCCGGTCATCCCCGCCCATCAACTGGAGCGCCTGTTTGATCCATTCTTCACAACCAAACCCCATGGCACCGGGCTTGGCCTGGGAATCGTAAAAAGAATCGTGGAGGCCCACGGGGGGGATATTCAGATCACGTCAGTTGAGAACAACACCACCGTCAGCTTGAATTTCCCTATGACGTAGACAAAAAAAGACCGCCACTGGCGGTCTTTTTTAACACAGCATTACAACCCTTTAATAAAGATCAGGCCACCTGGCTGCTGGCAGTCACCGAAGCTACGTCAGCGGGGTTGTCCTTTTTCTTTACACAACCACCATCCCTCAATCCACCACGCTCGACCAGTTCGGCCAGTGTGATGCTGCTGAGGAAATTATAGATTTCAGTGCTCAGGTCATCCCACAGGTTATGGGTGAGGCAGCGCTTGCCTTCCTGGCAGTCCTGGTTACCGCCACAGCGGGTAAACTCAACCCACTCGTCTACCGCACAGATAATATCCGCAATGGAGATCTCGTCGGCCTCGCGACCAAGGTAGTAACCGCCGCCGGGGCCACGGACACCGCGTACCAGCTGCTTGCCACGAAGGCAGGCGAAGAGCTGCTCGAGATAGGAGAGTGAGATTCCCTGGGTCTCTGAAATCTCGGCCAGGGTCACTGGTCCGCTGCCTCCGTGGAGGGTTAAATCCAGCATCGCTGTAACGGCATAACGCCCTTTGGTTGATAGTCTCATGGCTGTTCCCTCTATGGAGCTAATTACCTAGTTAATCACTTGGTAATAAAAACTAGCATTTCCCTAGGGAAATTGTCAACAATTATTTAAATGATTCTGATTTTTGATAAGATCCAGGGAAACAAAACCCTTGGAAATACTGGCTATAAATTCATTACCCGTTGATTTTATTTATATTTTCATCATCTTCCTGATGAGAACCGAAGGCATGTCCCTGCAGTACACAGAAAGAGAGCCATTTGGACAGGAACAGGTTGGCCTTCCATTTTTGATCCAAGCTTGGACTGTCAATTCCCCGTTCCAGTGGTAGAGCCCGCTGCCTCAGGTCCAAAACCTCCACCTGGCTGGAATCGTAATAGACTCGCACCCTGGCATCAGGATCAGGCCGCTGCTCCTCTTCATGCTGAAAGTAGTAGGTCAAATGAACCAGGCTTGTATAGGGCGTCTGCTCAAGAATCTCCATGTAGAGATCCATACTGCCCTCCAGGCGCGATAGATAAATGCCTTGGAGAGATCTCAGCGCCGGGGCCAGTTTCAACATCAACTGGTAGTTTTCATCACATAGATCCATCAACCACCCGACTGTAGGACGGCCGGATGCAAGGGTATGCAGGCTCCATGGATAGTAAGGAGCTCTCATTGAAAAACTATACCTGGTGAATTCATAAATTTAGCCTGAAGCTTCAAAACAAACTCTTTTGAGCATAGACACAGTTGACTGAAAATAAAAAGCCCCGCCATCTGGCAGGGCTGTATATGCAGGAGATAATCCCTTTTTCAGGATTTGCGAGGACGGCCTCTCCTGCGCTTGCCCCGACCACCGGTTTTTTTGGTCTGGGCTGCAAGATAGTTCTTTTCCCATTTTGCGAGAAATTTTGCTATGGCATCGTTTCTGGCAGTCTCCATTTTCAACTGCTGTGCGGCTGATTTTTCAGCTGCCTTCTGTTCCTTGTCCAACCGGTCAAGGACAGTGGCCACCTCTTTCAACTTGCTTTTCAGCTGTTTTTTCTCTGCAAGGGCAGCGCTCAGTTTCGCCCTTGCATCAATACGCCTTGCTTTCTCTTTCGCAAGCGCATCCTGAGCAACAGTAAGTTTACGCTGTAATACATCGACTGAAACGGGACGACCTCTGCGTGAAACCGCAGCTGACTGCGTTGAAGCAGGTGCAGTTTTTTTCTTGCTGACCTTTTTCCTGGTTACCCGTTTTTTTGCAGTTGCAGCAGACGGAGAAGATGAAGCTTTCGGCGGCCTCCCTCTGCGGGCTGCGGTCTTTTTTCTAACAGGTGATTTAGATGTCGAGGTCTTCCTTGATGTAACTTTTTTCTTAGCAACTTTTTTCTTGGGACTCATTAATCAATTACCTTTTAATACCAACCAGATAAAAATCATTATAGTTGTAAATGCATGATTCACAAATAATTATCGTAATACAATTAAAACCATAAAAATATTAATAATTAATCTACTTTTTTATGTAGTAATTCTGTGGATTTAATTTGCCATGAAATTAATGGCATTTAGTTCAAAAAACCGAAAAAAGATTAATCATGCAATTTTTCATCTACTTTATGTCAATTGAATAATGCCGGGATAATTTCCAGATAATATTCAATAAATCATATTTGTTAGTAAAATCGACGCGCATAAAAAAACCGGCCTGGCGGCCGGCTTCTTGGATTCAGCTACTAGAAAGCTATCAGGCGTCGGTTTTCTCTTCGGCAATCTGTTTATGCACTTCAGCCATATCGAGTTCAGAAGCCTTCTCGACCAGATCTCTGAAAGCACCCTCAGGCAACGCACCAGGCTGACTGAAGATGATCACATTTTCACGGAAAATCATCAGGGTCGGTATGGAGCGAATCTGGAAATGCATGGCAATTTCCTGCTCGTCTTCAGTGTTGACCTTGGCAAAAACAATATTTGGATTGTCTTCAGATACCTTCTCATAGGTCGGAGCAAACGAACGGCAGGGACCGCACCATGGCGCCCAGAAATCCACAACGACAAAGTCGTTATTGGTAACGGTATCCTCAAAATTATCCTTGGTCAGCTCAACGACAGCCACGGGTGCCCCCTCAAAATTATTTAAAAAGATCGTGGATCATATATCAGAGCACGCTAATACACAAATACAGGTATGAAAAAGCCGGGCAGAGCCCGGCTTGTCCAGATCAGATCAGGCTGAGGGTCTATCAACCCAGGCCATTGAATATCTGGTCACGGATATCGTCAACGCCACCAACACCATTGACCTTCACGTACTTGCATGAGCCTGCATCAGCCTCTGCAGTGTAGAAAGCGATCAGGGGCTCGGTCTGGTCATGATAAACCTTGAGGCGGGCCTTTACGGTATCCTCCTTGTCATCGTCGCGCTGAACCAGGTCCTCACCGGTCACATCATCTTTCCCTTCCACCTTGGGGGGATTGTAGATGACATGGTAGGTACGACCTGAAGCCAGGTGGGCGCGACGACCGGACATACGCTTGACGATCTCCTCATCCGGAACATCGATCTCGACCACGGCATCGATCGGCACACCGGCCTCTTTCAGGGCATCTGCCTGGGGAATGGTGCGGGGAAAACCGTCGAACAGGTAGCCGTTCTGGCAATCATCTTCAGTAATCCGCTCTTTTACCATACCCATGATGATGTCGTCGGAAACAAGGCCGCCCTCATCCATGATTTTCTTGGCTGCCTGACCCAGTTCGCTGCCGGCCTTAACGTGGGCACGCAGCATGTCACCGGTTGAGATCTGGGGAATATTGTATTTTTCTTTGATGTAGTTGGCCTGGGTTCCCTTACCGGCACCTGGCCCACCGAGCAGAATCACGCGCATTTCAGTACTCCTCTTTGACAGTTTGTTCTTCGTGTAATCCTGTCGAGTCTGCCACAGCTGATGGTTCAAGGCTATTTGAGTATCTGTGCTTTATATTGATGTGACTTATGTTGCATCCGCACATAACACCCTACCCCCCTCAACGGGAGCCCCATCCCCACACATGAAAAAAGCCCCCATGGATCCAACCATGGGGGCCTTCCCTGTTACCTCAACTCCCGAAAAAGCTTATGCAGACATACTCAGCATCAACTTGTTGAGCTTGTGCACAAATGCAGCAGGGTCATCCAGTTGCCCCCCCTCTGCCAGGGTGGCCTGGTCGAAGAGGATGTTGGTCAAATCGGCGAAAACGTCTTCATCCTGTTCGTTGTCCATCTTGTTGACCAGGGGGTGAGTCGGATTGAACTCAAAGATGGGCTTCACGTCGGGCGCATCCTGGCCCAGCTGCTTGAGTACACGCTGAAGGTTTGCACTCATATCATAATCGCCCACCACGAGACAGGCTGGTGATTCAGTGAGGCGGTTACTCACCCGCACCTCTTTTACCCGTTCACCCAGCACGCCCTGGATGCGCTCCACCATCCCCTTGTGCTCTTCTGCAACCTTCTCAAGCTCCTCCTTGGACTCCTTGTCTTCCAGTTCGCCCAGGTCGAGCTGCCCCTTGGCAACAGACTGTATATGCTTGCCCTTGTAGTCACTGAGCTGGGAGACTAGCCACTCATCCACGCGATCTGTCAGCAGCAGCACTTCCACATCCTTCGTCTTGAACACCTCAAGATGGGGACTATGGTTGGCCGCGGCGTAGCTGTCCGCCGTGATGTAGTAGATCTTCTCCTGCTTCTCCTGCATACGCTCGATATATTCATCGAGAGAGGCGGTCTGCGCTTCGCTTCCGGACTTGGTTGTGGAGAAGCGAAGAAGCCCTGCAATGCGCTCCTTGTTGGCAAAATCCTCTGCCGGGCCTTCCTTAAGCACCTTACCGAACTGACCCCAGAACGTCTGGTACTTCTCAGCATCATTCTTGGCCATCTTCTCAAGCAGACCGAGTACGCGCTTTGTGCTTGCTGTACGGATCGAGTCGATCTTTTTATCGTGCTGCAGGATCTCCCTGGATACGTTAAGAGGCAGGTCATCAGAATCCACCACGCCTTTTACGAAGCGCAGGTAATTAGGCATCAGCTTGTCCGCTTCGTCCATGATAAAGACCCGGCGTACGTAGAGCTTTACACCATGCTTCTGGTCACGTTCCCACATATCAAAAGGTGCGCGGGTGGGAACATAGAGCAGCGAAGTGTACTCGTTTGTACCCTCTACCCGGTTGTGCACATGGGCCATGGGATCTTCGAAATCGTGGCCGATATGCTTATAGAACTCGTTGTACTCCTCGTCGCTGATATCAGACTTGTTACGCATCCAGAGTGCTGTACCACGGTTCACCTGCTCCCATTCGGGCTCTTTCTTCTCTTCTTCCTCTTCCTCGCCCCCGAGCTGCTCTTCAAGCATCTCGACGGGCATGGCGACGTGATCTGAAAACTTGCTGATGATGCTGCGCAGGCGGAAGCTCTCGAGGAATTCATCCTCGTCTTCCCGCAGGTGCAGAGTGATATCGGTTCCCCGCCCTTCCTTTTCGATGGTCTCGACGGTGTAGGAGCCTTCACCGGTTGATTCCCAGCGCACCCCGTGCTCAATACCCAGGCCGGCCCGGCGGGTAGCCAGGGTGACCTTGTCGGCGACGATAAAAGCCGAGTAAAAACCGACACCGAACTGTCCGATCAACTGGTTGTCCTGGGCCTGCTCACCGCTCAGCGCCTCAAGGAATTTTCGCGTACCCGAGCTGGCGATAGTACCGATAGTCTCACCCACCTCCTGGCGGCTCATACCGATGCCGTTGTCCGAAATGGTGACGGTACGGCGCTCCTTATCTACAGATACGCGGATTCTCAGGTTGGGGTCATTTTCGTAGAGGGCATCATCCGTCAGCGCCTCGAAGCGCAGTTTCTCAGCTGCATCCGATGCGTTTGAAACCAACTCGCGCAGAAAAATCTCTTTGTTGCTGTATAGGGAGCGTATCACCAGGTTCAACACCTGGCTCACTTCTGCTTGAAAATCAAGAGTTTCCTTATGTGAGTCGACACTCATAGCCGGCTAAGCCTCCAAAATCTGGTAATGGTTAGTAAAGTCGGAAGATGATAACAAATCCCTTCCGACAGCACGGAATATCACCACAGGTTGGGGATGGTTAATAAAAATTCAAGGGGATATTTACTCTCGATTCCCCGGCATCCCTGTGATTGAATAGTTCGCAACCTGTTTATGTGCAAATGAAGTAGACAAAAATGAATATTGAGCAGATCAAAACCCAGCCCTTCAATGACCAACGTCCCGGAACATCAGGCCTGCGCAAAAAGGTCAAGGTTTTCCAGACACCCCATTATTTGGAGAATTTCGTCCAGTCTATTTTTGACACTCAACCAGAACTGAAAGGGGGTACCCTGGTGGTCGGCGGCGACGGCCGTTACTACAACCGCCAGGCGACACAGATCATCCTGCGCATGGCCGCCGCCAATGGCATCGCCAAGGTGATCGTCGGCCAGGGGGGATTACTCTCCACCCCTGCCGCATCCTGCGTGATCAGGAAGTACAACACCCAGGGGGGCATTATCCTCTCGGCCAGCCACAACCCCGGAGGGCCCAGTGAGGATTTCGGTATCAAGTTCAACGCGTCCAACGGCGGCCCGGCGTCAGAAACGATCACCGAGGCGATGTACCAGCGCACTCTCGATATCGACAACTACCGGATTGCCGAGGCGGACGATGTAAACATAGATGAACAGGGGAACAAGAACCTTGGCGAGATGAGCATCGAGGTGATCGACCCGGTGAAGGACTACGCGGAGCTGATGCGCGAAATATTCGATTTCGACGCTATCCACAACCTCTTCAATTCAGGCATGTTCCGCATGAATTTCGATGCCATGCACGCCATCACCGGCCCTTATGCCACAACCATTCTTGAAAAGATGCTTGGAGCAGAGCAGGGAACGGTGATCAACGGCGAGCCCAAGGAGGATTTCGGCGGCGGACACCCGGACCCAAACCTGGTGCATGCCCACGAGGTGGTGGACCTGACCCACGGCTTCGATCCCGCCGATTTCGGCGCTGCTTCAGACGGAGACGGCGATCGCAACATGATCCTGGGCAAGAACTTCTTTGTCACCCCCAGTGACAGCCTGGCCGTGATGGCTGCCAACGCCCACCTGATTCCGGGGTATCGTAACGGCATACCCGGTATTGCCCGCTCCATGCCCACCAGCCAGGCAGCAGACCGTGTCGCCGACCTGCTCGGTATTGAGTGCTTCGAGACACCGACCGGCTGGAAGTTCTTCGGCAACCTGCTTGATGCCAATAAAATCGCGCTGTGTGGCGAAGAGAGTTTCGGTACCGGCTCCGATCACGTACGTGAGAAGGATGGCCTCTGGGCGGTCCTGTTCTGGCTCAACCTGTTGGCTATCAGGCAGCAGTCCGTGGAGCTCATCGTAACTGACCACTGGAAACGCTTCGGCCGAAACTACTATACCCGCCACGACTACGAGGGCGTGGACAAGGCTGCAGCAGAAGAATTGATGTCTGACCTGAGTTTACGAATGGCAGAACTCCCCGGGCAGAGCTTGGGCGGCTTCACAGTGGATTATGCCGACGACTTCTCTTACACCGACCCGGTGGATGGCAGTGTCTCCAGCAACCAGGGACTGCGAATCGGTTTTACCGATGGTTCACGCATCGTGTTCCGCCTCTCGGGCACCGGCACCGTGGGTGCCACCCTGCGTGTCTACCTCGAAATCTATGAAGCCGATCCCCAGCGCCAGGGCCGTGAGACTGCCGAAGTCATGGCGCCCCTGGTCGCCATTGCCAAAGACCTGGCCCAGATCGAACAGCGTACCGGCCGTGCCGACCCGGATGTAATCACCTGACACCCGGTAATATCCAGCCCTGTAGGGATCGGCTGCAACAGCCGGTCCCCGGTTTTACCCCTTCCCCCACCCAACGATCAGTTTTTCTTACCGCAATCATAAATTTTTCTTCTTTTTGCATTGCAATAAAATCCAAAACCCGTAAACTTTTGCTCATTCTGAAAGAGGGTGATTGTGCCTGCACCAGACAAAATCTGGCCCAGGCAACTCTTTAACGAGACCGTTGAGCAGATAAGCAAACCAAACACGTCCCAACAGCCGAACCCCGACTGCCATGTTAAAACGTCTGCTTTCCATCACACTTGTCACAACCCTCCCTGCGCGGAAGACCCAGCTCCGCGCCCGGCACCCCGTTTCTATTGAGTCCAACCGTGTATCTGCAATGAAATCAGGTGGTTGTATCTGTGCCACCAGAAAAATAGCTGTGTGACCTATTAACCAGAGGAAAATCATGAACAACTACGTCCAATGGCTGAGCGAACTGGGGATGGATGACGTCGATAAAGTCGGCGGCAAAAACGCCTCCCTGGGTGAAATGATCCAGAACCTCGCCAATCTCGGCGTCCAGGTTCCTGGCGGTTTTGCCACCACCGCTTACGCCTATCGTGAGTTTCTGGCCACCGATAGTCTGGCGGACAAAATCAACGATGCCCTGGACAAGTTGAACGTAGACGACGTCAAGGCCCTGGCCGAGACCGGCGCCAGGATCCGCCAATGGGTCATGGATACAAAGTTCCCGCAGGCGCTCGAAACCGCCATCCAAGATGCCTATGCTGAGCTGGAAAAAGAGTACGGAACCGAGGTCTCCTGGGCGGTGCGCTCCTCGGCCACGGCAGAGGATCTCCCGGACGCCTCCTTTGCCGGTCAGCAGGAGACCTTCCTAAACGTCTCCGGAATAGACGGCATCAAGCGGGCAATCCACGAAGTATTCGCATCCCTGTTCAATGACCGCGCCATTGCCTACCGCGAACACCAGGGTTTCGAACACAGCAATGTCGCGCTCTCCGCCGGAATCCAGAAGATGATCCGCTCGGACATCGGCGCATCAGGTGTCATGTTCACCCTGGATACCGAATCGGGTTTCCGCGACGCGGTATTCGTCACCTCAAGCTACGGCCTGGGTGAAATGGTGGTACAGGGCGCGGTTAATCCAGACGAGTTCTACGTGCACAAACCCACCCTGGCTGCTGGACGACCTGCCGTGGTACGCCGCAACGTAGGCCACAAGGCGATCAAGATGGTCTATGACACGGAGGGCGACAGCCCGGTGAAGATCATCGACGTGGACGAAGATGAGCGCCACCTCTTCTCCATCACCGATGCCGAGGCCGAAGAGCTGGCCCGCCAGGCAGTCACCATTGAAAAGCACTACCAGCGGCCCATGGATATCGAATGGGCCCGTGACGGCATCGACGGCAGGCTCTACATCGTTCAGGCCCGGCCTGAAACGGTGCAGAGTCGTGTCGGCAGCGTCATCGAACGCTACGACCTGAAAGAGCGAGGCAAGGTGATCATCGAAGGACGCTCAATCGGTGGGCGCATCGGTGCCGGCGCCGCCAAGATCATCACCAGCCTGGACGATATGGATCACATCCAGCCCGGCGATGTGCTGGTCACCGACATGACCGACCCCGACTGGGAGCCGATCATGAAGCGCGCCGCAGCCATTGTAACCAACCGGGGTGGACGTACCTGCCACGCGGCCATCATTGCCCGGGAACTGGGTGTACCCGCTGTTGTCGGCTGCAACGATGCGACCCGAATGATCAAGGATGGCCAGGAGGTCACCGTATCCTGCGCCGAGGGCGATACCGGCTTCATCTACGATGGAAAGCTGGATTTCGAGTACAGCACCATCGAAATGAGCTCCATGCCCGAGATCCCCACCAAGATCATGATGAACGTGGGCAACCCGGATCGTGCCTTCGACTTCGCCAGCACACCCAACGCCGGCATCGGACTTGCGCGCCTGGAGTTCGTCATCAACAACATGATCGGCATCCACCCCAAGGCGCTGCTGGAGTTCGACGATCTGCCTGATGAACTTAAGAGCGAGATCCATCCGATGATCGCCGCCTACTCATCGCCAGAGGAGTTCTACATATCCAAGATCGCCGAAGGCGTGTCGACCCTGGCTGCTGCATTCTCCCCCGGCCCGGTCATCGTGCGCATGTCCGATTTCAAATCCAACGAATACGCCAACCTGATCGGTGGTCCCCGCTACGAGCCTGAAGAAGAGAACCCGATGATCGGCTTCCGCGGCGCCTCCCGCTACGTCTCTGACGATTTTCGCGTCTGCTGGGAGATGGAGTGCACAGCACTGAAACGGGTTCGCGATGAGATGGGGCTGACCAACGTTGAGATCATGATCCCCTTTGTACGCACCCTGGAAGAGGCCAGGGCGGTAGTTGATGCACTGGCGGAGAACGGCCTGAAACGCGGAGAAAACGGCCTGCGCCTGATCATGATGTGTGAGCTGCCCTCCAATGCCGTACTGGCAGAAGAGTTCCTGGAGTACTTCGACGGCTTCTCCATCGGCTCCAACGACATGACCCAGCTGACCCTGGGGCTGGACCGTGACTCTGCACTTATTGCCAAGAGCTTTGACGAGCGCAACCCGGCGGTGAAGAAGATGCTGAGCATGGCCATCAGCGCCTGCAAGGCCAAGGGTAAGTACGTCGGCATCTGCGGACAGGGTCCGTCGGATCACCCCGACCTTGCCAAGTGGTTGCTCGAACAGGGCATCAGCAGTGTCTCCCTGAATCCTGACACCGTGATCGACACCTGGTTGTTCATGGCGGGACAGACGGCAGAATAAACAAAACCCTGCCCAGTAAAAAAGCCGGATGGAATCCATCCGGCTTTTTTTATGGCGCTGCTCCATACTGACAGGATCACATCTAATCATCGGCCAGGGCCTGTTACCGGCCCGCTTCCAGTTCAGCAACCCGCTTACGCAGGCGCTGCAACTCCAACTGGATACGCACCCTGGCAAAAAGCTCATCCTGCACCACCGGCTTGGTAATGAAATCTGAACCACCTACCTCAAACCCCTTGCTGCGTCCTTCTGCTTCATCGAGGGCACTAAGAAAAATGATCGGCAGATCGCTGGTAGCGGGATCTGAGCGTAACCGGCTGCATACCTCGTAGCCATCCATTCCGGGCATACGCACATCCAGCAGCACCAGGTCTGGCTGCTTCACGGAGATGGTCGTCAATGCCAATTCACCACTGTTGGCGGGGCGTACCTTGTAACCCTGGGATGAAAGCATCTCTGAGACCAGCTTTAGATTTGCAGCTGTATCATCTACAACCAGTATTTCACCCATGAGAGGTGTTTCAGACATTCTGATCCCCGGTAATATTCTCGGCGGAGAACAATGGCTCTTATCATTCCCCTAGCCTTGAGTTTAATTTAGTCCATATCCTGCACAACTGCCATACTCCAGTATATGGACACCCTATGGCTGCTGATCCTGCTTGCGACCCTGATGGTGATTTTCTTCGACTTCACCAACGGGTTTCATGATGCATCCAACATGGTGGCATCCGTTATCGCCTCCCAGGCCATGACCCCCCGCCAGGCGATAACCGTAGTGGGCCTGTTCACCTTTCTCGGGCCGATTCTCGGAGGTACCGCCGTTGCCAACACCATCGGTAAATTCGTGGTGCTTGACGACCTTCCCCCTGACATCTCTTTGGCAGTAGTGTTGTGCGGATTGTTTGCCGCCACCGCGTGGAATCTGTTCACCTGGTGGCGTGGCATCCCCTCCTCCTCATCACATGCCCTGGTCGGTGGACTGGCCGGCGTAGTTGTGGTTGCAGCAGGGCCTGACCACGTGATGTGGGGTTTCCAACAGATGCTGCAGGGTCATTTCACAGGAGTCACCAAGGTACTATTGGCCCTGGTACTGTCACCCTTTGCAGGCTTCTGGGTCGGGTTTATCCTCCACCGCGTCACACTCTTCCTGCTGCGCAATGCCAAGCCATCTGCCAACCGCCCCCTGCGCAATGCCCAATGGGTCACCACCGCAGGGCTCTCTTTCGCCCATGGTGCCAACGACGCCCAGAAGAGCATGGGCATCCTGACCATGGTGCTGTTGCTTGGTGGCGAGATTGATAGTTTCGTGGTGCCCTTCTGGGTAATCCTGGTCTGTGCAACCGCTATCACCATCGGCACCATGCTGGGTGGATGGAGAATTATCCGGACCCTGGCCTATGCCATCTACCGCATACGGCCGTTGCATGCACTAAACTCCCAACTGACATCAGGAGGCGTGGTCTTTCTCGCATCCCTGATCGGCGCGCCGGTATCCACCACCCATGTGGTCTCCTCTTCCATCATGGGAATAGGCGCATCGGAGCGACCCCTGGCAGTCCGCTGGACCAAGGCCAGTGAGATCATCTCGACCTGGCTGGTCACCATACCGGGGTCTGCAGTTTTTGCCATGGTGAGCTACTGGCTGCTGGCCGTGACCGGCCTTGTATAGGAGCAGAAGAATGAATAACCAGAGATCTTCTTTCATGAGCAGGGTTCTTCAGCGCCTGGTACCCAAGCCCCCTGATTTTTTCGCCCTGATTGCAGCTCAGTGCGAAAAGGTCACAGAAACCATGCGAAACCTGCACAACTACATGCTGACCACCGACATGAAACTCTCGGCCATCCTCGCCCAGGACGAGCACGAGGCTGACAAGCTCAAAAATCAGAACCTGCATGAGCTCAACAAGGCGTTCTCCACTCCCATCGATCGCGAAAACATATTCCGCGCCATCGAGTCCCTGGACTGGATGGTCACCCACATCAAGAGTACCGTAAACGAGATGATCGACCTGCGGGTCTCCGTTGACGACCACATGGTTGCCATCAGTGCAGAGCTGCTGGTGGGTACCGAAGCCCTGCAGGAGGGTTTTACCGCGCTCTCTGATAATCCTGCCAAGGCGGAGCGAGGCGCAGACATGGCACGCCATGCCCATCGTCGGATCGAACGCTTCTACCGCCACGCCCTGTCCGACCTGTTCGAGGGGGACGACCCGGTGGATATGCTCCGCCGCCGGGAGAT
Organism: Sedimenticolaceae bacterium; assembly: GCA_965224515.1. Lineage (GTDB taxonomy): Bacteria > Pseudomonadota > Gammaproteobacteria > Chromatiales > Chromatiaceae > Sedimenticola_A. The sequence goes on along the minus strand of OZ245051.1, from coordinate 2,342,603 downwards.
CTATCACCACCTGATGGACGGCTCGCGACAGCTTCACCGTGTGGCCAACGTGCTTCACGATATCATGGTGCAGATGGTCTAACCCTGCCCCGATAAGGGTGGAAAAACAGACTCCTCATGCGATACTGGCCAAAAAGCTGATACAAGAGAAAGCCATGTACCGCCATTCGCTTCTGTTTGTTTTATTGATGGGCTGCGCCATGCAGGCACACGCCTTCTTCTGTTTCAGCTTCGGCACAAGCAGCGGAGGTCGCAGCAGCCCGGCATTCAGCCGCCGCCCGCCACCGCCTCCCCCACTGCCCGGATATGGATATGTAAACCCCTATTTCCACCCTGGCACTCCCATCCCCGGGTACAACCAGCCCTGGCAATTCCCCAGGGCAGAGACCGGCGGACAGAACAGTCTGAAAGCCGGCCAGTGATTTCCCGGCTTTTTCCGGGCTGAGAAATCCCGCGCCAGCGTATACAATCCAATCATTGATATTCATAGACGGGGATGAACACCTCCCGACCCGAGCGGAAACAGCAGGAGAAGTACGTGGAAGAGAAACAAGTCGACGTGGCAATCATCGGCTCCGGCAGCGGTGGCCTCTATTCACTAGGCAAGGTACGCCCTGCCGGCAAGAGCTGGGCACTGATCAACGGCGGCGAACCGGGAACTACCTGTGCCCGCGTTGGCTGCATGCCCTCCAAGGCGATGATCCAGGTAGCCGAGGACTTTCACCGCAGGCTGGTCATGACCCGCTACGGCGTTGACGGCCAGCAGCACCTGACCCTGGATGCCGAAGAGGCCATGGAATATGTGCAGGACATGCGGGACACCTTCGTCGACCGGGTTCTCTCCAACAGCACAGATAACATGAGCGATGAGCAGTTCATCGAGGGCTATGCCAAGTTTGTCGACCCGCACACCCTGGACGTGGAAGGCAAGCGCATCCGTGCTGAGAAGATCATCATCGCCACCGGCTCCCGGCCAGTAGTCCCCGATGCCTGGAAACAGTTCGGCGACAGGATCATGACCACCGACGAGGTATTCGAGCAGGAGGTCCTGCCGGAATCAGTGGCCGTAATCGGCCTCGGTGTCATCGGCCTTGAACTGGGCCAGGCTCTGTTCCGGCTGGGAGTTGAAGTCACCGGTTTCGACATGCTTGAGACCATTGGTGGCCTGGACGATCCCGAAGTCGCCAAGTCTGCCATCGAGATCATCGGCAACGAGTTCCCCCTGCACCTGGGCAATGCAGCCGAGATCAGCGAAGAGGGTGACAAGCTCCGTGTCACTTCCGGCGAATTCTCCGTGGTGGTCGACAAGGTGCTGGCCAGCCTGGGCCGCCGACCCAATACCGATAACATGGATATAGGGAATGCAGGTATCGATCTGGATGGACGGGGCATCCCTGTCTACAACCCCAACACCATGCAGTGTGGTGACAGCCACATATTCATCGCCGGCGATGTCAACGGCGAGCGTCCCCTGCTCCACGAGGCAGGCGACGAGGGCCGCATCGCTGGCCACAACGCCAGCAGCGATACCATCACCGCCTTCCAGCGCAAGGTGCCCATCTCCATCAACTTCTGCGATCCCAACATCTGTCACGTTGGCGCCCGCTGGTCAGAACTGGATGAGGAGACCACTGCCATCGGCGAGGTGAAATTCAACCCCGTGGGTCGGGCTCTGATCATGGCCAAGAACAAGGGTATGCTGCGGGTCTATGCCGACAAGGCAACCGGTAAGCTGCTCGGCTCCGAGATGTGCTGCGCAAAGGGCGAGAACCTGGCCCATCTTCTAAACTGGTGCATCACCCAGGGGCTGACCGTCGGTCAACTGCTGCAGATGCCCTTCTATCACCCGGTGATCGAAGAGGCCCTGCAGGCAGCGCTTTACGATCTGTACGGAAAGGTCGACGCCAAGAATGACACGCCGATTACCGAGTTGGTGCCAATGTAAACAGAAGGCATTGACCCGTTTGAATGTTGATACAGATTCTTGGGGTTCAACCGATCGCTTGTAGGTCGGGCCTCTACCCTCCGGGCACAAGAGCCCGACACGTCGGCCTGAAGGCCGACCTACGGTAATTCAATAATCAACAGGGACAAAGCCAAATAAAAAAGCGGGTATGGATCCTTCCATACCCGCTTTCACTTTCATCCCTTTGCCAACCCGGCTTTATCAGCCCAGCGCGTCATCCGCTACGCGGTAACGGGGATCCTCGATAACATTCACTTCCACCAAGTCGCCCGCCTTGCGCAGCAACTGGTGACACTCCGCACTGAGGTGGCGCAGGTGCAGACGTTTCTCTGCCTTGAGATAACGTTCAGCCAGTGTATCTATGGCCTCAATGGCAGAGTGATCCATCACCCGTGAGTGCTGAAACTCCACCACCACGTCATCCGGGTCATTCTTGGGATCGAACAGATCCTGGAAATTCTTTACCGAGGCGAAAAACAGGGGACCATGGAGTTCATAGACCTTGGACCCCATGCGGCCTTCATAAGAGACCACCCTGATATGCTTTGCATGCTCCCAAGCGAAGACCAGGGCTGAAACGATAATACCCACCACCACGGCAATGGCCAGGTCGGTGGCCACGGTGACCGCGGATACCAGGACGATAACAAAGGCATCGGTGCCCGGAATCTTGCCCATGATGCGCAGGCTCGACCACTCAAAAGTACCAATCACCACCATGAACATCACACCTGTCAGGGCAGCCAGGGGAATCATCTCGATCAGGCCGGAAGCGAACAGAATGAAGATCAGCAGAAACAGCGCGGCGGAGATACCGGAGAGACGTCCGCGACCACCGGAGTTCACGTTGATCATACTCTGGCCGATCATGGCGCAGCCGCCCATGCCGCCAAAGAAGCCGGTCACGGTATTTGCAACGCCCTGGCCAACACACTCGGTGTTGCCCCGGCCGCGGGTCTCGGTGAGCTCATCGATCAGGCTGAGTGTCAGCAGGGACTCTATCAGGCCGATGGCCGCCAGAATCACCGCGTAGGGGAAAATAATCTCCAGGGTCTCCCAGGTCATGGGCACCATGGGCACATGGAATTCCGGGAATCCACCGGCAATTGAGGCCAGGTCCCCAACGGTACGGCTGTCCATGCCCAGCCCGATCACCAGCAGACTGACCACGAGAATGGCCGCCAGTGAAGAGGGAATCGCCTTGGTGAATTTGGGCAGATAATGGATGATCGCCATGGTCAGGGCCACCAGGCCGAGCATGATCCAGAGTGATTCACCCTGCAGCCACTGGGACTGACCGGCAGTGTCTTCAACCTTGAAGCTGTTGAGCTGGGCGAGAAAAATCACGATAGCCAGGCCGTTCACAAAGCCGAGCATCACCGGGTGGGGCACCATGCGGATAAATTTACCCAGCTTCAGAACACCGATCAGTATCTGGATCAGCCCCATCAGCACCACGGTTGCGAACAGGTACTCCACGCCGTGCTCCGCTACCAGGGCCACCATCACCACCGCAAGGGCGCCCGTGGCACCAGAGATCATGCCGGGTCGTCCGCCGATGGTGGCGGTGATCAACCCAACCATGAAAGCGGCATAGAGACCGACCAGTGGATCCACGCCTGCAACAAATGCAAACGCGACCGCCTCGGGAACCAGTGCCAGGGCAACGGTAAGGCCGGACAGAACATCATCCTTGGGACATCCGCGGTCAGTGCATTTGAAGTTGAGAAACATGAAATCCTCGGGGATCTGGGTACAAAAAGCGCGCATGCTAGCATATTAGATATTACTAATAAAGAATAATAATGACTGATATGGCCTTTTCCGGTTTTAATTGCAGGAGAGAGACCTTTTTCTTGGGGAAATAATGTGATCACACGGATGCACCATGCGAGCCTGCTGATTCAGGACACACAACGCTCCCTGGCGTTTTACAGAGATACTCTTGGACTGGCGGTATTTGAAGCGAGGCCTGACCTGGGGTTTCCAGGGGCATGGCTCGATGTGGGGGAGCAGCAGATTCACCTACTGGAGCTTCCCAACCCCGATCCTGTTGTGGGCCGCCCGGACCACGGCGGGCGGGATCGCCATATCGCTTTTCACGTGGATGACCTAGATCAGCTGGAAAGCCGGCTGGAGCAGCAAGGTATTGCCTACACGCTGAGCAGATCAGGTCGCAAGGCACTCTTCTGCAGAGACCCTGACAGCAACGCGCTGGAGTTTATCCAGCAATGACCAACCCCGGTTACCTCTTTTCGGAGCGTATGTAGCGGCCGATAACATCCCCCCCCTGCAGCAGTTCGGCATGCTGGTGTTCGCTAACTCGCAGCCTGTAGTGCTTTTCGATATCCGGATTCTCTGCAAGAGTGCACTGCAACCCGATGGCAGTTTCTGATTCACCCGCCCAGAAACAGTGCATTACCGCAGCATCCTCTCCATCGCGGTAGAAATCCATCTTACCGTCGTACTGTACGTGAATGCGGACAAATCCGGAGTTGTCAGCCTCATCGGGCACCCAGTTACCGGTACCCGGATGCGGAGCACAGCCGGAAAGAAGCATGGCCGAAACTGTCAGTACAGAGCCCCAAGTGCGCAGCATAAAATCACCTAAAAAACATTCAGAAGTCGGACTTTTATAAAGCAGTCGTAACCGGGTGGCCTTGATCTAGGACATGTCACATCTTCCGAACATCTCTGCCGGCCAACGCAGATGATCAAAAAGATGAGGCTTTGCATCGAATATGCGAAAATCCTCCGTTCACTGAATTCACGGTTTTATAAAGAGACAGGTATGGCTCAGTACATCTACACCATGAACCGCGTCGGCAAGATTGTTCCGCCGAAACGCGTCATCCTCCGCGACATCTCCCTCTCATTCTTCCCCGGCGCAAAGATTGGCGTGCTGGGTCTGAACGGTGCGGGTAAATCATCACTGCTGCGCATCATGGCGGGCCTCGATACCGATATCGAGGGCGAAGCCCGCCCCCAGGCCGGTATCAACGTGGGATTCCTGCCCCAGGAGCCCCAACTCGATCCCGATAAAGATGTACGCGGCAACGTGGAAGAGGCGGTGGCGGATGTAAAAGAGGCCCTGGATGGACTCGAGCAGGTATACGCCGCCTACGCCGAGCCCGACGCCGACTTCGATGCCCTGGCCGCCAAGCAGGCTGAACTGGAGAACCTGATCACCGCCAAGGACGGACACAACCTGGAGCGCACCCTTGAGATCGCCGCCGACGCCCTGCGCCTGCCGCCATGGGATGCCGATGTAACCAAGCTTTCCGGTGGTGAACGCCGCCGTGTGGCGCTCTGCCGACTGCTGCTCTCCCACCCCGACATGCTGCTGCTTGACGAGCCCACCAACCACCTGGACGCAGAGTCCGTGGCCTGGCTGGAGCGCTTCCTCCACGACTACTCAGGCACCGTGGTGGCAGTAACCCATGATCGCTACTTCCTGGATAATGTCGCCGGCTGGATCCTGGAACTGGACCGCGGCTACGGCATCCCCTGGGAGGGCAACTACTCCTCATGGCTGGAGCAGAAAGAGGAGCGACTGGAGCAGGAGCAGAAGCAGGAGCAGGCCCGCATCAAGACCATGAAGCAGGAGTTGGAGTGGGTACGCTCCAACCCCAAGGGCCGCCATGCAAAGAGCAAGGCCCGCATGCAGCGCTTTGACGAACTGCAGAGCCAGGATTTTCAGAAGCGCAGTGAAACCAACGAGATCTATATCCCCCCCGGCGAGCGCCTGGGTGAACTGGTGATCGAGGCCAAGGGTCTGAAAAAGGCTTTTGGCGATCAACTGCTCTACAACGACATGAGCTTCAACCTGCCCCAGGGCGGCATTGTCGGCATTATCGGTCCCAACGGTGCGGGCAAGACCACCCTGTTCCGCATGATCACCGGTGAAGAGCAGCCCGACGAGGGTGAACTGCGGGTCGGTGAAACCGTACAGGTGGCCTACGTGGATCAATCACGTGACGCCCTGAACGACGACAAGACCGCCTGGGAGGAGATCTCCGACGGACATGACCTGATCACAGTGGGCAGGTACGAGTTCAACTCAAGGGCCTGGCTGAGCCGCTTCAACTTCAAGGGTACCGACCAGCAGAAGCGTGTTGGCGACCTCTCCGGCGGTGAGCGCAACCGGCTGCACCTGGCCAAGCTGCTGCAGAGCGGCGGTAACCTGCTGCTACTGGATGAGCCCACCAACGACCTTGACGTGGAGACCTTGCGAGCCCTGGAAGAGGCACTGCTCGCCTTCCCCGGTTGTGCCGTTGTGATCTCCCATGACCGCTGGTTCCTGGACCGTATCGCCACCCACATTCTCGCCTTCGAGGGCAACTCCGAGGTGATCTGGTTCGAGGGCAACTATGCAGACTACGAGGCTGACCGGAAACGCCGCCTGGGTGCCGAGGCCGACCAGCCTCACCGCATCAAGTACAAGCCCATCATCCGCTGACGGCCAGGAGGCGGGAGCTACCCGCTTCCTGTATTTTTAGCCCACAGGTATTATTGAAGCCTGTAACTCGATGTATGAAGCTTGTCATTCTGGCGCAAGACCCCATGGACAGGGGGAGGCAGTGCGGCGCAGGAAGCCAAAGCCGATGCCAGAATCCATTTTCCGTAAGGTGCATACTGGATTCCGGCATACGCCGGAATGACGAAGATATCTTTACAGATTCACAGCAACAACGGACCAACACCATGAGCCGCTACTGGAGCAAAATCGTTCACCAACTGACCCCCTATGTACCCGGGGAGCAGCCCAAGATGAACGACCTGATCAAGCTCAACACCAATGAGAACCCATACGGCCCCTCGCCTAGGGCACTGGCTGCCCTGCAGGCTGAGGCGACAGACACTCTGCGCCTCTACCCCGACCCGAATTCAGACAGGCTGAAAGAGGCGGTAGCCGACTACTACGGCGTCACCCCCGCTGAGGTGTTCGTCGGCAACGGTTCAGACGAGGTTCTGGCCCACAGCTTCCAGGCCCTCCTGAAACAGGAACTGCCCCTGCTCTATCCCGACATCACCTACAGCTTCTACCCGGTCTACAGCGGGCTCTATGCCGTGACCAGCGAGACCATTGCGCTCAACGAAAACTTCGAAATCGATGTGGATGATTATGCCCGCCCCAACGGCGGCATCATTTTCCCAAACCCCAATGCGCCTACCGGACGACTTCTGCCCCTTGAATCCATCGAGAAGCTGCTGAAGTCCAATCCCGACTCCGTGGTGGTGGTCGACGAGGCCTATATCGACTTTGGCGGTGAATCCGCCATCGCCCTGGTGGGCGGCTATCCCAACCTGCTGGTTATCCAGACCCTCTCCAAGTCCCGTTCACTGGCCGGCCTGCGCACCGGTTTCGCAGTAGGCCACCCGGAACTGATCGAGGCCCTGGAGCGGGTCAAGAACAGCTTCAACTCATACCCACTGGACCGCTTCGCCATCGCCGGCGCAGTAGCCGCCATGGAGGACAGGGAGTATTTCGAGCAGACCTGCGCCAGGATCATCGCCACCCGGGAGAAGATGACCGCCGGGCTGGAGAGCGCAGGTTTTGAGGTTATGCCCTCGGCGGCCAACTTCGTCTTTGCCCGTCACCCAGAAAGAGATGCCGCCGAAATCAGCAGCCAATTGCGTGAACGCTCCATCATCGTTCGCCACTTCAGGCAGCCACGGATAGATCAATACCTGCGTATAACAGTAGGTACAGACCGAGAGTGTGAGAAGCTCATTGAAGCCTTGGCAGGGATCCTCGGCTAGTGGGCTGGCTGGGCCTCACCTTATTTCCCCCACGCCCACTAGAAAGCAAAAAAGGCGATACCCAGTGAGGCCAGGCTGAGAACCAGAAAGATGGCCGCAGACTGTTTCCACAGGGTAAAGGTCAGAAACGAGGCGTTTTTCCGGGTGGGAGAGGTTACCGCGAGAAGGGCCATCAACAGAAACACCCCGCCCGTGACATAAAGAAACATCTGCACAAACTCCCGCTTGGCCTGGTTGGAGCCGGAGACACCACCACCGATAATCTCGAACTTGTTCCCCGCAAGAGCTGGTTCCACCGCCAGGCAACCCAGGATCAGGCCAGCAACCAGGTAACTGAATTTATTCATCATGGATTCCATACCACTGTTTTAAACACTGTTGACCAAAGATAGCGGCCGCCGCCCCGGATCTTTTAGCGCCTCCGGGATATTCCGGCTGATCGTCCACTACCGCTTCTGCTCCACCTGCAGCCCCGTTCTGTTATAAGCTAAATCCCGGTTGTGTGTACACGCTTAGCGGCGGAATGAAAACACCATCACCTGCCAGATCAAAGATTCAGGCCGATGAGAAACAGACGATGAAGAATAAGGACGACTTTATACAGCGGGCTGAAATGCTCCTGGACAGGCTCGAAGGGCTCTTCACGCCGCCCCGGGCAGAACCGGACTGGACCCACATCGCCTTCCGCTGGCGCGGATCCAAGGGGCTTCAGGGCGTAAAAAACCCTCACAAGGTCCGGCTGGATGATCTGCTCTGCATGGAGAGACAGAAACAGGAGATCACCCGCAATACCCGGCAGTTCGTTCAGGGGCGCAGTGCCAACAACGTATTGTTGTGGGGATCACGGGGAACGGGGAAATCCTCCCTGATCAAGGCGGTTTTATCGGAGTTCGCCAACCAGGGTCTGCGCCTGATCGAAGTGGAAAAGCACGATCTTGTCGACCTGCCGGATATCGTCGAGCATTTCGCAGACAGGCCGGAACGTTTCATTCTCTTCAGCGACGATCTCTCTTTCGAGGCGGATGACGCCAGCTATAAATCACTGAAGGCTGTTCTGGACGGATCCATCGCCGCACCACCCGAAAATGTGCTGATCTACGCCACCTCCAACCGACGCCACCTGCTGCCTGAAACCATGCGGGAGAACCGGGAGGCCAGGGTCGTAGATGGCGAACTGCACCATGGCGAGGCGATCGAAGAGAAAATCTCCCTCTCCGAGCGGTTCGGCCTCTGGCTCTCGTTCTACCCCTTCAACCAGGAGCAGTACCTGGAGATCGTGGAGCACTGGCTGGGAGAGATGGGCAGGCACACCATAGCCGACGAGGCCACCAGGGCAGAGGCCCTGCGCTGGGCTCAGCTGAGGGGTTCACGCAGCGGTCGCGTCGCCTACCAGTTCGCACTCGACTGGTCAGGACGGGAATAGAGGCCCGGGTATTACTTAAATTCTACAGGGATTTGGGTTAAAGTTGCCGAAGTGGCCTGTATACCGGCCTAAAACTCCATTTCCAGACCCCATGGGTGAAAGGTGCATAGGCGCCTGTCAGGCAAACAGTGTGAAACCCAACCTCATGCCAAGCTCACTGATACAGGGGATGATCCGCCTTCTCCCCGGCCTTTTATTGTTCATGTTCCTGACAACCGTTGCCCAGGCGGCAGAACAGGGTGACGGGAAATCCCGGATCGATCTTCAGGATGGTGCGGAATCCTATGTACTCGGCATGCACATGGATGTCCTGGAGGACACCGGCAAGGCACTCACCATCGACGATGTGGCTGGAAGCAGTCATTCACAGCGCTTCACCGCATTCCGAAAGGGTGTCCCCAACTGGGGATTCAGCGAATCGGCCTACTGGTACCGTACCGAAATCCACAATCCGCTGCCTGAGCCGCGGCAGCTGATCGTGGAGCAGATCACCACCTGGATCGACCACATGACGATCTACACGGCGGACAGCTCCCAGGCCGGCGGGTTCGACGTGTTCCAACTGGGCGACAAGCTACCGTTCAGCAGCCGCATCATTCCCCACACGGACTTTCTCTACCCGGTCAGCATCGGGGCGGGCCAAACACTGCAACTCTACATACGCATCCAGAGCCGGGCCGCGGTATTCACCCCGATCACCATCTGGCATAAAGAGGCGTATCACCATCACGACCGCAGCACGTCTTACTTCTTCGGTGCCTTTTTCGGCATCCTGGGGATCATGTTCGTCTACAACCTGTTTCTCTACACCAACACCAGAGACAGTAACTACCTCTTCTACATCTGCGTCATCTTCGCCTTCGGCCTGATGTTCACCAACTCCAAGGGCATCACCCTGGCCTACCTGCTGCCCGAGTCCCCCGGCATGGTCGAGCGGGTGCAGACAGCCGGCCTGAGTCTGTTCCAGCTCTGCGGTATCCTGTTTGGTGTCAAGTTTCTTGACACCAAAACCTACACACCGCTGCTCCACCGCCTGCTGATGGTCGTTAGTGCCGGCCACCTGCTGGTTATCCTTGCCTCCTTTGGCGTGCCGGACGTGGTACCCCTCTCCCGACTCTCCCTGATCGGCATCCAGATCAACGGCCCCCTGCTGCTCATGGCCGGCATCAGGGCCTGGAGCCGCGGCAGCCGCAATGTCCGTTTCTACCTGCTGGGCTGGATGTCGGGAATCGTCGGCTATATCTTTTCGACCCTGACCCTGCTCGGCATCATCGCCTACGACCGGATTCTCTACAACGGCGCCTTTATCGGCGGCCTGATCGACATGGCCTTTCTCTCATTCGCCCTTGCAGACCGCATCAAGCAGCTGATGGAGGAGAAAGAGGAGGCGCGCAGGATCACCGAAGCCACCCTGCAGAATGCCACCACAGAGCTGGAGAAGAAGGTTCAGGAGCGCACCATGGATCTGATCTACGCCAAGGACGAGGCCGACCAGGCAAACCGGATCAAGTCCCAGTTCCTGTCCAGGATGAGTCACGAGTTTCGCACCCCCCTCAACTCGATCATCGGTTTTACGCAACTGCTTTCCAAGGACAGTGAACAGACCCTTAACAGCCAGCAGAGGGAGCAGATATCCCATATCAGCAGCTCGGGCCAGCATCTGCTGACGCTGATCAACGACATACTCGACATCTCACGCATCGAATCGGGCAAGGTGGCAATCAAGATCGAGCCCGTCTCCGTAAGGTCGACCCTGGACAATGCCATTCAACTGGTACGGCCTATCGCCCTGGGCAGCAACATCCAGATTATCGACCAGACCGCGCAACATCAGTTCTGTTACGTACTGGCCGATCAGACCCGCCTGACCCAGGTCATCCTCAACCTGATTATCAATGCCATCAAGTACAACCGCCCTGAGGGCAGCGTCTACATCATGGCATCGGTGGTCGACGATAAGCTCCGTCTCTATATTGCAGATACGGGAACTGGCATGGAAGAGCATCAGTTGGCGACCATTTTTGAACCATTTGAGCGCCTGGACAACGAGCAGGAGGATATCGAGGGCACCGGTATCGGCCTGACCATTGCCAAGCAGCTGATCGAGTTGATGAACGGTCAGATCGGGGTAACCAGCAATCCCGGCGAAGGCTCAACTTTCTACTTTGAACTGTCCATCACCCAGGAGAAGCCCGTCCGCCACTCCACCGTAGTTGAAATGCCGGCAGCTGAAGCTCACCCTCATAACGAGCCAAGTCCGGCCACCAGGGGGGACTTTGACAACCTTGACGTGATTCTCTACGTGGAAGACAACCCCATCAACCGAACCCTGATGGAGCACATCTTTTCCGAACGGGATGGCATAAGGCTGGTGACTGCGGAAACCGCAAGAGAGGGTATAAAGCTGGCCATATCCGAAGAGCCACTACTGATCCTTATGGATATACGGCTACCCGATGCCAGCGGCTTCGACGCCCTGGCTGAACTGCAGACCAATGAAAACACGTCTCATATCCCGGTGATTGCCGTCAGCGCCAACGTGACCGAGCATGACATTCAACGGGGAATAGAGGCCGGATTCATTGACTACCTGGAGAAACCGGTAGATATCGAACGGCTGATGAGACTCATAAACCTCTACCTGGAAGACCAGGAAGCGCTGCCGAATTAACAGCTGTGCATGCTATGCAACAGGCTTCGCCCTTACACCCTATGGTTACCTGATCAATCCTTTGAATTTCTCCCGCATGGCCGGCAGTCGCTCCCGGATAATCATCCTGACTTTGGGCCGTACCTTGCCTGCACTCATACCCGGTTTCAGGCGCGGGTCATAGAGCACCTGCAGCAGCAGCTTGTCCAGTGGCGTCAGTCTATCGAAGACACTCTTGTCATTGAATATGGAGGGATAGAGATCATCCGAATCATTGGGCAGGCCGAGCCCCTGGGTAATCTCCTCCACCACGCAGGCGGGCAGCTTGGCCCGTGCCCTTGCCTTGTCAGGCGGTATCGCTATGAATACCCGGCCGATCTCGCCCTCCGGAGTTGCGTGCAGCCGCGCTATGCAGACACTCTGTTCCAGCAGGGTATTGCTGAATGGCACTTTGGAGTAGTAGTCGCCGATGGCCTCGGGAAGACGTCCGCTGAGTTCGAACAGGATGAACATATTCGCGTCGTCCCTGCGCTCTACACGACTGACGGGGTGGTCGAACACGTCTGAAAGGGCCTCGATATGCTCATCCACCAGGCGCTGCTGAATCTCTGTCATGCCCGCCCGGCTGTCGATGTAGATTCGAACAGGCTTGGTCCATTTGCGCAGGGGCTGCTCTTTCCCCTTCTGGTACTCGGCTTTGAGGGCGACCTCTTCAAAGCCCCGGACCAGGTAATCCTCGTCCAACCAGTCAAATCCTGTTGTGCAAAGAAAAACCCCGATCAGCAGCAGACGTTTCATCATCCGGTGCTGCATCGGGGCCAGGGGCATATGGATCAGGCCCTGCGCCAGGTGGTGCCCTGGGGACCATCCTCCAGCAGAACGCCCTGCTCCTTGAGCTCGTCCCTGATGCGGTCAGCGCTACCCCAATCCTTGTTGGCCTTGGCCTCGATACGCTGCTGGATCAGGCTCTCGATATTCTCGTCGCTCAACCCCTGGTCATCACTGGACGTACCGCCACGAAGGTAGACTTCAGGATCGTCCTGGAGGATACCCAGCATATTGCCAAGGCGCCTCAGTTGTGCAGCGAGTGCAGCCGCCTTCGGTTCATCCTCGGCACGTACCCGGTTGATCTCACGCACCATTTCAAACATGGCGGCCAGGGCCTCCGGGGTGTTGAAGTCGTCGTCCATGGCGACATGAAAGCGCTCAGTAAACACCTCGCCAGCTGAAGGTTCTGCATCGGGCAGACCACGCAGGGCAGTGTAGAAACGCGTCAGGGCACCACGGGCGTTGTCCAGGTGCTCCTCATCATAGTTGAGGGGGCTGCGGTACTGGCTGGTGAGGATGAAGTAACGCACCTCCTCGGCCTGGTAACGGGCCAGAATCTCACGCACGGTAAAGAAGTTGTTCAGGGACTTGGACATCTTCTCGTCGTTGATACGCACGAAACCGTTGTGCATCCAGTAGTTGACGAACTGTTTGCCGGTCGCACCTTCGGACTGGGCGATCTCGTTCTCATGATGGGGAAAGGTGAGATCTGCACCGCCACCGTGAATATCGAAGGTATCGCCCAGGCAGCAGGTGGACATGGCGGAGCACTCGATATGCCAGCCCGGCCGACCCTGCCCCCAGGGGGACTCCCAGGCAGGTTCACCGGGTTTGGCGGATTTCCAGAGGGCGAAATCGAGGGGATCGCGCTTGATATCGTCCACCTCGACCCGGGCGCCGGACTCCAGGTCGTCGATGGACTTGCCGGAGAGCTTGCCGTACTCCGGAAAGCTGCGCACATCGAAATAGACATCGCCGTTATCCACTGCGTAGGCGTGACCGTTCTCGATCAGCCTCTCCACCATGGCAATGATCTCGTCCAGGTGGGTGGTAGCCCGGGGCTCGTCATCCGGGGGCAAAATACCCAGGGCATCGGAGTCCTCGTGCATGGCCTGGATAAAGCGTTCGGTAAGATCACCGAAGGGCTCCCCGTTCTCGTTGGCACGGTTGATGATCTTGTCATCGATGTCGGTGATGTTGCGGATATAGGTCACATCGTAACCACGGGCCCTCATGTACCTGTAGACCACGTCGAATACCACCATAACCCTGGCATGCCCCAGGTGACAGAGGTCGTAGACCGTCATGCCGCAAACGTACATCCGTACCTTGCCGGGCTCAATGGGCTTGAACTCTTCTTTCTGGTTGGTGAGATCGTTGTAGATCTTCAGCATGACGACTCCAAAACTGGTTTCACTGTCTACGCGGGTAATGAATAGGCCACGCATGGTAAACGAAACCCCGTCATCCAACAAAGTGCTGAGAGGCAAATTGTCGTAAAATGGGGTTTTTCCGCCGGCAATGAACGATTATCATCCCCCCTTTGCCAAAAATTAACCGATTCTGCCCGCTACCAGAGGTCAAGATGATCAAACACACTATCCGCCTTTTTGCCGCCCTGCTGCTGAGCCTGGGACTGGCCACTACCGCCAGCGCCGAAACCACCCGCGTACTGATGAAAACCAGCCTGGGCGATATCGAGCTCGAGCTCGACGCCGCCAAGGCCCCTAAAAGCGTCGAGAACTTTCTCCGCTACGTGGACAAGGGCTTCTACAACGACACCGTTTTCCACCGTGTGATCAACAGCTTCATGATCCAGGGTGGAGGCTTCAACAAGGCGATGAACAAAAAGCCCACCAGCGACCCCATACCAAACGAGGCCAAGAATGGCCTGAAAAACAAGCGCGGCACCATCGCCATGGCCCGCACCAGCGCCCCTCACTCGGCAACCGCCCAGTTCTTCATCAACCACAAAGACAACAAGAATCTCGACTACCCCAGTTTCGACGGCTGGGGCTATGCCGTTTTCGGTAAGGTGACCCGGGGCATGGAGACCGTGGACAAAATTGCAGATGTACACACCGTGACCAAGAGCTACATGAAAAATGTACCCGAGACCCCGGTGGTTATCGAGAGCATCACCCGAATTCAAACTCAGAAATAAAGGAAGCGACAGCATGATTACGCTTAAGACCAACAAGGGCGATATCGTCATTGAACTCGACGAAGCCAACGCCCCAAAGACCTGCGCCAACTTCAAGCAGTACGTGAAGGACGGCCACTTCGACGGCACCATTTTCCACCGGGTGATCGGCAACTTCATGATCCAGGGCGGCGGTTTCGAAGCCGGCATGATCGAAAAACCCACCCGCGACCCGATTGAGAACGAGGCTAAAAACGGCCTGAGCAACCTCAACGGCACCATCGCCATGGCCCGCACCATGGAGCCCCACTCGGCCTCGTCGCAGTTCTTCATCAACGTGGCGGACAACAAGTTCCTGGACTACCCGGGACAGGACGGCTGGGGTTACTGCGTATTCGGCAAGGTAACCACCGGTCTGGACGTTGTTGAAGCCATCAAGGGTGTTGAGACCACCACCCGCGCCTTCCACCAGGATGTACCTGTGGATGACATTGTGATCGAGCAGGCCATCCTCGAAGAGGAAGGTGAAGAGTAAGCACTCCTGTCCGCTCCCATGACCGATATTCTGCTGATCTCAGACCTGCACCTGTCAGGGGAGCGGCCCGACACTGTGGCTCTGTTCCTCCGCTTCCTGGAGGAACGGGCTGCCGGTTCAGCCCGGCTCTACATCCTCGGCGACCTGTTCGATGCCTGGATCGGGGATGACGACACAGCCCCGCCCATACCTGACATCCTCACTGCCCTGGGCAGGCTATCGGACTCGGGTACTTCTGTGTATATCATGCACGGAAACCGGGACTTCCTGATCGGCACAGGCTTCACCGAAGCTACCGGCAGCACCCTGCTGGATGACCCGGTGGTCGTCTCCCTCGCCGGCGAAGACACCCTGCTGATGCACGGTGATCTGCTCTGCACCGACGACCTGGAGTACCAGCAGGCGCGCAAGTTCCTGCGCAGCCCTGCATTCATCGATGACATGATGTCCAAGAGCCTTGAGGAACGGGCAGCCGTGGCGGCAGAGTACCGCAGGCGCAGCCAGGAGGTTGTCTCACGCAACGCGGCGCAGATCATGGACGTGAACCAGCAGACGGTGATGGAATATATGCGGGATCATGATGTGAGCAGACTGATACACGGCCATACCCATCGTCCCGGTATCCATGATTTTCAGCTCGACGACCAGTCCGCCAGACGCTATGTGCTGGATCAGTGGCATGACGACCGGGGCTCTTATCTGCGCGTAACCGAAGAAGAGATCACGGCAGAAACCTTCACCGGCTGAACCTCAGCGTCTCTTACAGATCGCCTCCAGGCGGTCCAGTTCACTATCACTGAATCCGGCCCGCTTTCTCGCCTCCTTGTGCAGGGGGCAGCGGATTTCACCGTTCAGATACTCATCCAGCAACCCGAAGTAGGTCTGCTCCGGCTCCACTCCCCGCTGATCGCACAGGTAGTGGAACCAGCGGGTCCCCATGCTGACATGCCCCTCCTCCTCCCTGAGGATCACATCCAGGGCCGCCACCGTTTCGGTATCACCGGCTTTTGAAAACCTGTCGGAGATACCCGGGGTGACATCCAGCCCCCTCGCCTCCATCATGCGGGGAATCAGGGCCATTCTCACCAGCAGGTCATGAGCCGTGTTCCTGGCCATATCCCAAAGCCCCGTGTGCGCAGGGAAGTCACCATAGTCACGGCCGGCATCGCGCAATCGCTGGCGCAGCAGCTCAAAGTGCTCCGCCTCCTCTTTGGCCACCTGTATCCAGTCGGCATAGTAGTCATCAGGCATATCGCGAAACCGGAACACCGCGTCACAGGCCAGGTTGATGGCATTGAATTCAATATGCGCCACGGCGTGGATCATCGCCAGGCGCCCCTCCTCGGTGTGCAGGGAGCGTCGTTTCAGCTTACGCGGATGGACCAGCTCGGGGCGTTCCGGATGTCCCGCGATATCCACAGCGGGCAGTTCGATGTCATCCCTTGCCAGTTCACCGGCACACCACGCCCTGGAGAGCTCATGGGCAAGGGTCAGCTTTTGATCCACATCTGTCGCCACGAGACAGGCATGAGCCCGGTGAAACAGGTTATTCTCAATAGAAGGCATCATCAGAACTCTCTTCAAACTTGAGACCGATCATCAGGTCCATCACGTTGGTGCCTGTCGGGCCTGTTGAAACCAGGTCACCACTCGCTTCAAGCAGGGAGCCTGAGTCGGCCCGTGCCAGGCAATCTTCTGCGTCGAATCCTTCCTTGCGTGCCCGCCCAAGTGTGCCTCCGTCGACCACGGCGCCGGCATCCTCCCCCGGGCCATCTGTGCCGTCTGTGCCGCAGGAGAGAAAACAGGTATCTTTGGTGCCCTCGATCACCCTGGCCGCCGACAGGGCCAGGTGCTGGTTGCGGCCTCCCCGTCCGGGGTTCTCCGGCAGCATAACCGTCGGCTCACCTCCCCAGATGTAGACCCCCGGCAGGGCATCGAGCATCTCAAGGGCCAGGCGCCGGCCGCTGTTGGCCGCATCGGCGCTGATAAATGCATGGTTGACCTTTGTCTCGTAACCCAGGGCACCGGCCTTCTCTGCCGCTGCCTCCCTGGCCGTTCGCAGGTTGGCCACAATGGCCAGGCTGACATCCGCTTCCGGTGCAATCTCAGTTTCGGAGCCCGAAGCCAATAACGGTTGGGCCCACTCCGGCAGATTGGCGTCTATCCGGGCCTTCTGCTCATCGTGCACCAGAAGGCCGGAGCCGATAATGGACGGATCGTCTCCGGGAACATCCGAGATCAGCAGCCCGACAACTTTTCGTTTGCCGAGATAACCCAGCAATCCTCCCCCCTTGATGTGGGAGATCCGCTTTCGAATCCGGTTTACTGAGGTTATGGAGAGACCGCTGCCGAGCAGCCAGTCATTTAGCCGGACAAGCTCTTCGAACCCGACCCCCGCATTGAGGCGCTCCACCAGGCTCGATGTTCCGCCAGAGATCAGGAACAGCAACCGCCGCTCTGGGGGCAGGGATTCAAGGTATTTGACCAACTGCCGGCCGGCATCAAGGCTGCGCTGATCCGGCACCGGGTGACTGCTCTCGACGCCGGAAAACCTTGATGCCTCAATCCACTGTGCATCAAGGTGTCCCTGCTTGGTAATCACCAACCCATCCTGCAGCCGCTCGCCAAGGGCATCCTCGGCACCCTGGGCCATGGACTGGGCGGCCTTGCCAATGGCCACCAGGGACCAGTCACCTTCAAGGGGGGTCTCCTGCAGGTGAGCCTTTACGGCACGCCGTCCACCCACCGCATCCACGGCCGCCTGGTAGATTTGGAGCAGATCGGAACGCGCCTTCTGGATATCTTTCATGCAATAAAGTCTCTCTATTAACCCCTGAATGGTTTTGATCGTTCCATATTACAGATGTGGTAAGCTGGTTCGCTATTGCGCACCCCAGGGGGAACGGTTTTGGAAAGCATACAGTTTCGTAATAATCTCAGCAGAAAAATTCTGCTGCGGATGATTATAATCGCCGCGGTCAGTGCCGCCATCCTGGTCTGGAAACTGGATTTCATCAACAGCGTCTATTTCCGTGACCAACTCACAGCCACCGGCCTGATCATCAATGGCTCCATTCTGGCGCTGTTTGTTCTTGGCCTGGTGAAGATCATCTGGATACTGTTCACCTATGGCAAGGAGGAGCGGGCGGTCCGACGGTTTGTGGATAACCTGGAAGACAACGTCAGTCCACTGATCGATATCAGCGAAAACACTATCATCGCCCGCCGCTTCCGAACCATGGAGCACCTGCACCAGGCCAACACCCCGGTCAACCACAACGCCCTGGCATCGACACTGGTAGCGGCAGAGAGCACGCGCAACAGCTTTCCCAAGTTCATCACCAACATCCTGATTCTAACCGGCGTGTTCGGGACCATCGTGTCTCTCTCCATCGCATTGATCGGCGCCTCTGACCTGCTGGCATCCGCAGTAGATGTAAACGGCATGGGCCTGGTGGTTCACGGCATGTCCACTGCCCTCTCCACCACAATCACCGCCATCGTCTGCTACATCTACTTCGGTTATTTCTATCTGAAACTCACCGATGTGCAGACCAACCTGGTGAGCGGCGTTGAACAGGTCACCAACAACTACCTTCTGCCCAGGTTCCAGGTACAGACCGAGAGCATTCTTTACGAGTTCACCGGCCTGATCCGTTCCCTGCAGGGACTGGTCAACCAGATGGAGGGTTCCCAGCAGTCCTACAACCAGCTGGCAGATGAGATGAAGAAGTCCCAGGAGGCATTCGAGGACCTTGAGAACCGGATTGGCGCTTCACTGGTGGAGATCTACAAGACCAAGATCCAGCCGGTTGCCGATGATATGAACGACATCAAGAAGCTGCTGAAAATCGGCTTCCGTCTGCCGGAATAAGCCATGTTACCCAGCAGCAGCTTCACCGACCTGCGCCTGAACCGGCAGGATGGCCAGAACCAGGACAGTTTCTGGCCATCCTTCACCGATATCATGACGGTTATCGTGATGATCTTCATGATCGCCATGGTGATCCTGCTGCTGCGTAATATTGAACTGGTAAACCAGCTGCGCGCCACCATGGAGGCGGAACGCTCTGCCATGGAACTGGCACGCACTACCGGTGAAGAGAAAGAGAGCCTGGCGCTCAAGCTGATCGACGCCGAGAACAAACTCTCTATGCTGCAGATCAGGATGATGAGGCTGGAGGAGGAGCGCCAGAGACAGGATGCCACCATCGGCGACCAGGATACCGAGATCGCCAGGCTGCTGACAGAGAAAGAGAACCTGACCCTGCGACAGGATCAGCTCATTGCCGAGAACTTCACCCTGGGTGAGAAGCTGAAACGCACAGAGACCCAGGCAAACACACTGCAGCAGAACTACGACACCCTGCAACAGAACTACAATGCCACCCAGCAGCAGTTGACCGAGTCACAACAGCTGCTGGCTGAAACCCAGGCCATCCTGAGCAGCATGAGAGCCCAGATTGAGGCCATTCAGCAGCAACTGGCAAGCCTGCAGGAGAGATACAGCGTACAGTCAGAGGAGCTGCAGCAGGCTAAAGTTTCGAGCCGCCAGACAGTTATTGAACTGAGTTCCCTGCGTGGTGAGTACAGTGAGCTGAAGATCAAGTATGAAAAGCTGGTGCGTCCGGCACGTTCACCGGAAGGACGCTACCTGGTGGAGGTTCGCTACGAAAAGGTCAATGGAGCTTTCCGGATTCTGGTGAAAAGCCAGGAGGAGAAGGCGTATCGCGAGGTATCCCAGCAAAGCCTGGATAAAAAGCTGAGCCAGCTGAAAGCCATGAAGGGTGATGGAATCTACGTCAAGGTCATCATCCCTGACAACAGCGGTCTCTCGTTCAACGAGGCGTGGAGTTTCACCAACAATATACTCAACCGCTATGACTACTATCACCAGGAAGATGCCCCCGGTCTGATCCCCTTACCCACGGAGATTAGCGAGTAAGATTCAAGTCTGCGAATATGGACGATAGGCAATAGACTATCGGGTACGCTCCGAAACAAAAGAAAAACCCCGAAGCTGTTGAACAGCTTCGGGGTTTTCAATTATTGGCAGACTGCACAGCTTACAGACAGCTCTCTCAGATTATGCTCTCTTTAACTATCTTCCAGCCGTCACTCTCTTTGCGCAGGTAGAGCTGCTTGGTGACCACATCCTTGTAGGTATTGGAGTTATAGGTCTGTCTGAACCGCACCGTCGCCTGCCCATCAACGATCTCAACCTGTTGATCTGAAATTTCGATCTTTATCCACTGCGGGCGTTGCAGTGATGAACGGCGCTTCTTCTCCCAGTAGGTCCTCGGCATCCCTGGAGGTGAAAACAGCTCTGAATAGTAGGAGAGATAGTTTTCGACATTCTGGCCGGCCCAGGCATTGCGCCAGCCGTGAACCACCTGGATTATCTCTTCGCTGTTGTCCGGGGTTGTTGTCGATGCAGGGGATTTGCTTGAAACACCGGCTTCCACGACTTTTTCTACCGGTTCGCAATACCCGGGAACATCAGCCGCTTCGCTGCCTGCCACCTTGCCAAAAGTCCTGCAAGCCAACTCGGCATAGACATCACCCAGGTTGTAGAGTGCCTGGGTGTAGTCCGGGCTCAGCTCCAGCGCCAACTCAAATGCATTTCGCGCCTTCACGAACCGACCGCGCTCTGCGTGTATCACGCCGATGTTGTTGTGAATGGCTGCATCCCCCGGATGATCTTCCGCCAATTCCAGAAACTCCATCATCGCCTCATCCAGGCGTCCCAGCCTGACCAGCACCGCACCCTTGAGTAATTTGAGCGAGGCGTCTTCAACCCCGGCCTGCTCCTGCTGGATGATCGCGTCCAGGGCCTGCTGGTGTTCGCCTCGATCTATAAAGGCTGTAATTTCGTCACCATCCATAGCATGTGCGCCGATTGAAACCGCAAGTAGCAGCCAGAGGGCATGCATCTTCAACCCAGACGCGGAAAACACCTTGTTCGCCATATTTGAATTCCTAAATATCATCTGTTGCGGATTATACATGATTTTCCTGGTTTGCCAGTAGCTTATGCGGAATGTAAAATGCTGCGCTGAGCTCCGAAATGTATAGTTTTCCCAAGCCGCAATAATATGAACAAATTTGATCCAAAGCCCCTGACTATCCGGAATCACTGCAACTCAATAGTATGCAGACCGGGGGTTATGTTCTTTGCACTGGCATGCTTTACGATCGATGCAGTGGGGGCATCCACCCTCCCCGGTCACGTCTTTGCCAGGGATGTCAGCTCCGAAACCACGGTGCTGGTGGATAAGGCGAGCCAGTCGGCCTACCTGGTAAGTATTGATAATGACCAGCCAAAGCTGGTGCGCAGTTTCGACGACCTGCTGTTTGGTGAAAACGGAGGCGACAAGACCCGCGAGGGAGACAAGCGCACCCCGGAAGGTGTTTACCGCATCACCCACTTTATACCGGACGACAAGCTGGCACCGATCTATGGCAGCGGCGCCTTCCCTATCGACTATCCCAACCCACTGGACAAGATCGAGGGACGCAACGGCAGCGGCATCTGGCTTCACGGAAAAGACTACGAAGACCCAAAGAAACGCACTACCCGTGGCTGCGTTGCTTTCAATAACAACGAGATCGGCGAGCTGCGAAATGTACTTGCCCCGGATACCCCGGTCATCATCACCCGCAAGGCTGAATTCCTAGAGCCCACTGAATACCTTCGGCAGCGTGAAAACCTGCTGGGAGTCCTTGACAGTTTCATCAACTCCTGGGAACAGGGGGATATGGAGCAGCTGGGCAACTTTCTGCACGCTGACTTTCTCAGCGACGGAAAAACCAAGGAGGGATGGCTGGCCCACAAAAGGCGGCTCAAGTCCCGGAACGGAAAGCGCAGTATCGAGACCGACAACATCTACGTCTTCAAAGAGAACGGCGACAAGGTTGTTTTTGATTTCACCCAACTCTACTGCGCCTCCAACATCGTTTCCCGCGGACAGAAGAAACTCTATTTCCAGAAGGATGGGGATCAGCTGCGCCTGATCACAGAGTCTTTCAGAGACCTGCCAAGCGCCCCCCTGGTGAACCATCGGGTTGAGACTTTTGTAAAACAGTGGCTGAGCGCCTGGAAGCGTGCCGATCTCAACCGCTACCTCGAACTCTATGGAGACGGTTTCAAAGACAACAGGGGACGCGACCTTGCCCAGTGGGGTGAGTACAAGAAGCGCCTCTTCTCGGAACGCCCCAATCAGAAGATCGAGATCGACAATATTCAGGTAAGACCAATAAAGGGCGACCGCTACCAGGTCAGCTTCAGGCAGCGCTACCAGAGCAGCAACCACTCGGACTACGGCATAAAGACTCTTATGCTCGATGGCTGCCCGGGTAAATTCAAGATCGTCTCAGAGCGCTGGAGGGCAGTGAGAGAGGAGCCGGTCATTGCCGGGAGGTAGTCTGTAGGGTGCAATAGCGTAGCCTGTTGCACCAGCAACCGGTCCACTCTAGCCGGGATTAAAAAAGGGCGCCTGCAGCGCCCTTTTCAATTCAGTTCAGGTTCAAATTCACTTTAGACTGGCCAGGTAGGTGGCAACCGCCTCCATATCCTCATCGCTGAGCTTGAGCGCCACGCCGGACATCCACGGATTGGTCCGCCGGCCTGTGCGGTCACGAAACTCCTTTAGCATTTTAACCACATAATCAAAGCGCTGGCCTGCCAATCGGGCATAGCCTTCCTGACCTTTTCCGTCACTGCCGTGACAATTGCTGCAGGTTTCCTTGAATATATTGCGACCCTGGGTCATCAGTTCAGGCTTGCCGCCACCAGATGCCTTCATCTCCATACTGGAGTAGTAGAGGGCGATCTTGATTTTATCCTCCTCGCTGAACGACTTTGCCAGTGCACTCATGAAAAAGTCATTGCGTCGTCCATCACCGAAGCGCTTGAACTGATCGACGATATAGGCAGGGTTCTGCCCGGCAAGGTTCGGCACCAGGTCCTTGATGGCCATACCGTCCTCTCCGTGACAGGTCTTGCAGAGGACGGTACGCTCACGGCCCTCCTTTTCCATCTTTGCCAGGCCGCCCTTGTCCTTTGTGATCTGCTCGATACGTGCTTCCAGGCGCTTCCTGAGTTCCATTATCTCCTGGGTTGCACCCGTTTCAAGACTCTGAGCCCATGCAGCGGAACAAAGTACGCTGGAGATGATCAGCACTGTTGCTGCATTCCGGAAAAAACGCATAAATCCCCCCTTCGGATCTACATTTATTTTTTACTTTGCGGGACTGGCTCCCTTCTCTTATGGCTTTGTAGACATCCCTGCCACCCGCAAGAGTCCTATTCCACCATCGAAATGCCTTTGTAACAAGTAATTAGGGTATTTTTTTTCTTGAATCACACTTATTAAGTTGAACGGTTCACACCTTGGGTGATTTTGGCTTGGAAGCCACCTGATCACGCAGATAGACAGGAAGAGCCTGATCGGCGCCAACACTCTCTCCCTTGTTGAAACCCGCCACACCCAGGCATGCCACATCATGAGCACTGCAAAAGAGCTCACCGGCAACGGATTCCAGGGCAGAACCCATGCGTGAGACCAGGAGATCGCCATAGCTGCCCCAGCCTGTACCCACACCGTGCCAACCTTCGCCTTCGGGCAGGGTCACCGTTTCAGCGGACGCCACCTGGTCGGCAACAAGGGGGTTGACCAGCCCCTCTGCGTCCACCTCATAGCCCCCCCAGTAGAGCTCACCCATTCTGGCATCAAAGGCGGGCAGCAGGCGTCTGTATCCCTGCTCCCTGAAGTGGCGCTGAGCCAGGGCAGCCAGGGTGGAGACGGGCACGACCGGCAGGTCTGCTGCAAATGCCGCGCCCTGCACCACCCCGGTGGCCACACGGACACCGGTAAAGCCCCCTGGCCCACGGCCAAAGGCCAGCGCATCGAGTTGAGAAAGCGTAAGCCCGGCCTGGGCGAGCAGTTCATCCATCATGGGCAGAATGAGCTCTGTGTGTTTACGTGGCTGCACCTGGTATCGCTCGGTGATCTCTCCGTCGATATAGAGCGCGGCAGAGCAGGCCTCTGTGGCTGTTTCAATGGCAAGCAGTTTCATGGCACGGCATTGTAATGGCTAAATCAATTTGGTTCACAACTTCCGGTCACCCGGTTGGTGCACACCCATGGTATCAGGCCGATTCAGCGACCTGGTCATCGAAGAAACTTTTAACATCGTCAATATCCCTGGTCCGGGCCATGGGGGGCATACTGTTGAGAAAGGTGTGGCCATAACCGCGCTTCAGCAATCTTGGATCGCAAATCACCAGGACACCCCGGTCGGTAACATCACGAATCAGACGTCCCGCCCCCTGCTTCAGGGAGATCACTGCCTGGGGCACCTGGAACTCCATAAACGGGTTACCGCCCTTTTTCCGCAGCGCATCTATCCTCGCCTGCAGCACCGGGTCCCCCGGCGAGGAGAAGGGAAGCTTGTCGATCACCACGCAGGAGAGCGCATCTCCGCGCACATCCACACCCTCCCAGAAACTGGCGGTACCCAGCAGTACAGCATTACCCAGTGTACGAAACTCATCCAGCAGCTTGGCCTTTGGGGCGCTGCCCTGGACCAGCAGGGGGTAGTCGAGCCGCAACGCCAGGGCATCGGCCGCCAGGCGCAGGGCACGATGACTGGTGAAGAGCAGGAAGGCACGCCCCCTGCTCGCCTCCACGACCTGGCTGGCAATATCGACTATTGCTTCAGTATAGCCATCTCCCGAACGGGGGTCGGGCATCCCCCTTGGCACGAACCAGAGGGCCTGGTTAGGGTAATCAAAGGGGCTGTCCCACCTGGCTGTTGTGGCCGATGAGAGTCCAAGCTGATGCTGGAAGTGCTCAAAGCTGTCGCCCACGGCGAGGGTTGCCGAGGTGAATATCCAGCTCCCCGGATGGCGCTCCATCTGGGCCTGAAACATTCCGGATATATCCAGTGGCGTGCGGTTGAGACGGAAACTCTGGCGATATGTCTCGAACCAGCGGATAACTTCAGTATCCTCGTCATCACAAAGGGTGGCGAGAACCCCCTGCATCTGCTCACAGCGTGCAAGGCAGTTATCCAGACCCTTGCCCCTGCCCTGGATGGACTCCAGCAGTTCTGACAATCCCTGCAGTTCGTCACCGAGACGCTCCAGGGAGCTCATGATGCGTGGGTCCGCACCGATCTCCTTCCAGGGTCCGCGGCGGATATCCAGGCCGAATACCAGCCTCAGGTCCCGTATGGTCTTGGAGAGACTCTCGGTGTGCTCGGTGATCTCCTTCATATCGCCAGCCTCGCGGTGATACTCGGTCTCGGTATCTTTTGCCAGCTCCAGAAGCTGGCGACCGCTGAGCGAGGCGCCGAAGAAGTTGCTCGCCACCTCCGGGAGCTGGTGCGCCTCGTCGATGATAAAGCAGTCGGCCCCGGGGAGCAGTTCACCGAAGCCCTCCTCCTTGAGGGCGAAATCAGCACACAGCAGGTGGTGATTGATGACCACCACATCGGCCTCCTGTGCCCGACGCCTGGCTTCCACCAGGTGGCAGGTACTGTAGTCGCCGCACTCCTGGCCCAGGCAGTTATCCGTGGTGGAGGTGACATAGGGCCAGATCTGGGCGTCCTCCGGGATATCGTTCAGTTCTGCAATGTCACCGCTTGAGGTACGACCGGACCAGCCCTTGATTGCCATCAGCTGATCCACCAGCTCTCTTGAACGCAGCCGCCCCTCCAACAGGGTGTTTTCCATGCGGTGGGTACAGAGGTAGTTGGCCCGCCCCTTGAGCAGTGCCACGTTGGTGGGCAAGGCAAGCGCCTGGAGAACCAGTGGCAGATCCCGGTGAAACAGCTGGTCCTGAAGATTTTTGGTACCTGTGGAGACAATCACCTTCTGACCGGAGAGCAGCCCAGGCACCAGGTAGGCAAAGGTCTTGCCTGTTCCGGTTCCGGCCTCGCTGATCAGAACTCCGCCCTGGTCTATGGTCTCGGCCACCGACCGGGCCATGGCCTCCTGCTCATTCCGGTAGGCGAAGCCGTCCACACACTTGGCCAATATGCCATCCGGTCCGAACACCTCATCGATATCAATCATCTGGATATTGAATGGATTCAGCCTGACTGGTTGTCCCAGACCTCGGGCTCCAGGCCATCCTCCCGAGTCCAGGCCAGGCGGCTGATTATCTTGAAGCGGGCCACGGAGAGGGCTCCTCGTTTTGCGCGGCTGCTGCTGGATTTATGAATATACTCCAGCAGTTCATCCCGGGTTGCCTCGTAAATCTCAAAGGGTTCGTAATCCTCATCCATCAGGACCAGGACGACAGCGTCCCAATTCTGATCGACCTTCAACTGGCCGATACGCTGACCGGATTTGCTCTCGTCAAAGATGGTGCGGCTTTTGATTTGAATACGAAGATCTTCACGGGCGGGATCGGTAGCATCATAGCCGATGGCACCCTCAGGGGCAGGAACCAGTTCCAGCAACTGGATCCCGTCATGCAATGCGATTTCGTTGCTGACACCAGGCAGGGGTTTGCCCATGGTCCGGCGATACTCAGCCGCCAGTTGGCGCGCCTGGGTAATCAGCTTGCTTGCTGCGTAGAGGCCCATATCCTGCCAGTCTCTCCCCTGTGTAATATTCTGAATTTCACCGGATTGTACCCCATATCAACTATCACATGGATTCAATGCAGCATGCGGGCTTTTCGCTCCGCTGCCCGGGCGCCGGCTATATCACCTACGGAACGCCTGGCATCAGCAATGAGCAGCCAGTTGTCACGTTTCAGCTCAAGATCACGCGCGGCAAGGGAGTTTGATTTGGCCGCCAGGTCAGCAGCCAACCCCCGCTGACCCTGGGCATAACGCAGATGCGCCAGGCGGTTCCAGAGATGGGCGTTACGCGGTTCGATGCGCAGGCCACGTTCGATTGTGGCGACCGCCCCGGCCATGTCACCCTTATCTTCCTGCCGCTGCGCCTGCGCCATCAGTGCCAGCACCGCCTTGCTGTGAACAGGTTTCACCCGGGTGTTGACGGGAGGCTCGTATGCCCTGATCTGTATACCCTGCTGATCAGCGGGTGGAGTCTCAACCCGCTCTTGGGGCAGAGGTTCTGACTTTTTCACCGGCGCTGCTGCCCGATCAGGTGATGTTGACACGCATCCCCCCAGCAATATGCTGCCAAGGCCGATAAAGAGTACTGCCCTTACATTCATTCAAAGAAACCCCGAAAAATCCTGTCCAAAGAACCACTCCCCTCGCTTACACAGGACGAGGTGGCGAAGGGCGCCGAGCCCTCCAGGAATGGATACTGTGCTGCGTCACTGCAGCTCTCATCCGCCCTCAGACCCGATTCCGGATCAATCCAGACCAGCTCCACCCTTTCCGGGCGAATCAATTCAAGAGGCTGCGGGGAGACCCGACGCATCATATCACCCCATACCTGGAGTGCACCGCTGCTGCCGGTGAGACCGGCCGGTTTATTGTCATCCCGTCCCACCCAGACAACGGCCACCCTATCACCACTGAAACCGGCAAACCAACTGTCACGCAACTTGTCCGTCGTGCCGGTTTTGCCAGCGATGTTCAGATCCCGGGGCAGAAATGAAGAGAGCCCCTTCCCGGTTCCGCTTCTCACCACCTCCTGCAGGTTACGGTTCAGCAGGTAGACCGGGCCCTCTGGCACGGCCTGGTGAACGGTGAGTGGGTATCGCTGCAGGGGCTGTCCGTCACTCGCCTGTACTTCGCGAATGGCTTTCAGTGGCGAATGAAATCCGCCTGCTGCAAAGCTCTGGTACAACTGCGCCACCTCCAGTGGAGAGAGGGATGCCGCGCCAAGCAACAGGGCCGGCACCGGATCAAGTGGACGGTTGATCCCCAGCTCCTTCAATAGGTCAAGCACCTCTCCCAGGCCGATATCCATACCCAGGCGAACGGTAGAGAGGTTGTATGAGTGGGCCAGAGCCTGGTGCAGGGGCACATCCCCATGCACCTGTCGATCATAATTGCGGGGTGACCACTCCTTGCCGTCGCTCCCGCGCACGGTAAACCGGCTGTCATCCAGTTTACTGATCAACGTGTATTTCCGTGGCTGCATCAGGGCTGCCAGGTAGACTGCCGGCTTGACCAGGGACCCTATGGGACGCACCGCATCGAGTGCCCGGTTGAAACCGGAGAAACGGGCCTGCCTGCCACCCACCACAGCCACCACCTCTGCACTCTGGGAGTCGAGTACAATGGCTGCACCCTCAAGTTTTCCTTTCGGCAGTTTATACCCCGTCTCCAGGCGCTTCAGGCGACTGGTCACAGCCTCCTCGGCATGTCGCTGAACCCAGGGGTCGAGGGTGGTGAAAATGCGCAGTCCCTCGGAGGTCAGGTCCTCCTCCCTGTAGTCGCGATGGAGCTGGCGCCGGACCAGGTCCATGAAAGCGGGGTAGTTTCCCCGTCCCTTACCCTTTCTTGAGGTCACACCAAGCGGAGAGGCCGAGGCCTTCCTGGCCTGGGCTGCCGTGATTGCACCCTGCTCCGCAAGGAGGCTGAGCACCAGGTTACGGCGCTTCAGAGCCCGCTTGGGATGCCGCCTGGGATCGTAGTATGAGGGCCCTTTGACAATGGCTACCAAAAGGGCCAGCCGGGGAAGGTCCAGTTCATTCAGATGACGGTTGAAATAGAAGTCACTGGCCAGCCCGAAGCCGTGAATGGCACGCCGGCCATCCTGGCCGAGATAGATCTCGTTGGCATAGGCCCCAAGGATCTCGTCCTTTGGGTAGTGCGCATCCAGCTGCAGTGCCATCACCGCTTCGTTGAGCTTTCGCCAGAGGCTTCGTTCACGGCTCAGGTAGAAGTTCTTTACCAGTTGCTGGGTCAGGGTGCTGCCTCCCTGCACCACCCCCCCGGCACGCAGGTTGGCCCACATGGCCCTTGCGATGGCCTTCAGGTTGACCCCGTGATGGTTGTAAAAATCCCGGTCTTCCACGGCAAGCAGCGCCTTGACCAGCAGATCCGGCAGCTCCTTGCGCTGCACCAGCACCCGATCCTCGTTGTGGTTGGGGTAGATGCTACCTATCTCTGGCGCCTCCAGGCGGACCAGTGGCAGCTCGCCACCACCCACTTTTTTGATACTGGATATCTGGTCACCCTGGAATCGCAGATCCAGGTAGAGGGACGGCTGCTTGCCGTCCCAGAAATTGAAGCTGCGGGTACGCAGCAGAAACCGCCCCTTGTTGCGGGACCAGGAGGCCGCCTTCTTGGGGTGCGTGACCTTTCTGTAACCGAGCCGGCTGAGCTCAGCTGTAAGCTGTGATGGTGTTACCCCGCCCCCCGGGTAGAGTTCCAGCGGACGACCGTAAACCCTGGCCGGCACGGCCCAGCGTTTACCCTCGAACTTGGTGCGTACCTGGTGATCGAGGTAAAGGACATAGACACCGCCCACCAGGCTGAACAGAATGCCAAGCGCTACCAGGCGCAGCAGCCAGCGACTCCTGCCCGACTTGCGGTTGGCGCCGCGGCGAGGTGAGGTGCGCCGCTTGCGGGTGGTTGTCCTGCGACTAGATTTGCGTTTCTTAGCGGGGGCTCTTGGCATTAATGGCCAACTATTTTCTGTGCAGCGGAAAACGCCGGATGTTGAAGGCAATACGCTCGTTGAGCTCTTTCACCCAGAACGGCGAGTCGGAAGCAAGTGGTTCCATTGGTCGAAAGCGGTAATCCCTTGGTGAAATCAGAACGGACACCCTCTCCTCACCCAGCAGCGCCGTCATGACAAACAGCTCCTCCATGGCATTATCTCCCACGGCCAGGCATCCCCTGGAGACCGCCTTACCGTGGATGAAGATATCACCGCCAAGGTCTGTTCTCCCCTCAAGCTGGGCCTGGGCCCGGTCGAAAGCATTGGGGTAATCCAGTTTCATCGAGAGGTGGTAACTGCTGTTCGGATTCAGCAGGCTGATACGGTAAAGCCCCTCGGGCACCTGCCTGTCACCTTCACGCAGTTTGGGTCCCTTGCCACCGCTCATGCCTTTTATGCGGTAATCACGAACATGCTTCCACACGCCCCTGTCCCGAGCCCAGACCTCGAGCAACCGGGTATCCTTCAGGGCAAGAAGGGTTACCTCCTCCGGAGGCCAGGAGACACCGGCAAACTGAAAACGCGGCATCAGCCGGGCAGCCGCCTTGTCACCGTACTCCATCACGGCATCCCACACCGTACGCTTTCCATCCTGACCATCATCCGGTCCGGACCAGGCCGATCCAGCAGTCAGGCACAAAAGTGCAATCAGGGCTATTCTAGTGAAGATACGCATGTTCGCCGGTTGGCAGGATTTGCCTGGGACTCCGTCTTTTCTGGTTTAATCGGGCAATCATATCAAACCGTTCTTACGAAATGACGATTTATGTCATTTAAGGAAGTGGATTTTCAAACCATACTGGGATTGAAAGAGAGCTTGAAAAGGAAATCAGCGGGAACAGCATGAATACAAACATTACCAGTCACCCAGATACCCTTTCAGTTGCGATCACAGGATCCGGCGGCAGCGGCGTGGTAACCGCTGGCCAGATGCTGCTGAAAGCGATCGCTGCGGCAGGTTTATTTGGAATGATGTCTCGTTCATCCGGCCCCCAGATCAGGGGTGGGGAATCGGCCGCCATGTTGAGAGTCGGCGCCGTTCCGGTAAACAACCTGGATGATCACTTTGACATCCTGCTCGCTTTCGATTGGCTTAACGTAAGCCGGTTTATCGACGAGATCCCCCTGCAGCCTGGCAGCCTGATCATACGTGACCCCGATGCCGGTGATGTCCCCCCGGAGCTCTCAGATCAGCAAATTCATGTCATCGATGCTCCCCTGAAATCTCTGGCCAAGACCATTGAAGGCGGTCGCCCCAACATGATCGGCCTAGGTATCCTGGCCAGGCTGCTGGGCCTGCCTGAATCCGCACTGCTGGATGTGGCAGCCAGGCACCTGCAAAAGAAAGGGGAACAGGCTGTTGAGGCGACACGGGCCTGTATCACCCAGGGTTACTCCCAGGTGTACACCAATCTGCCGATATCCCCCCTGGAGCCACCAGCCGACCCGCCCGCACGCTGGAACATCTCGGGCAACGAAGCCAGTGGCATCGGGGCAGCAAGGGGAGGTGTGCGCTTCGTTGCCGCCTACCCCATTACCCCCGCAAGTGAAATTCTGGAGTGGCTCGCTCCCAACCTGGAGAAACTTGGTGGATCACTGCTCCAGGCAGAGGATGAACTGGCATCGATAAACATGATTATCGGCTCATCGTTTGGCGGCGTACCCAGCATGACAGCCACCTCCGGACCCGGACTCAGCCTGATGATGGAGGGACTCGGCCTGGCTGTAACCAGCGAGACGCCGCTGGTGGTAGCCAACGTAATGCGCGGCGGCCCGTCCACGGGCATTCCCACCAAGTCAGAGCAATCCGATCTGAACATCGCACTGTATGGATTCCATGGCGACGCCCCTCACCTGGTGCTGGCGGCAACCAACATCGGCGACTGCGCGTTCACCACCCAATGGTCGGTCTATCTGAGTGAAGCATTGCAGACCGTGGCCATCGTCCTCAGCGACCAGTCTCAGGGACAGGCAAGGGCCATCATAGAGCCACCCCCCGAGCCGGAAACAAAACTGCAGCGACTGCTGGCTGAAGCCAACGAGGGAGAGAGCCACTACCAGCGTTATGCACTGAGAGAGGATTCACTCTCCCCTATGTCAGTGCCAGGTACCGCCGGCTGCATCTACACCGCTGACGGTCTTGAACATAATGAACGTGGAACGCCATCAAGCATGGCCGATGATCACGGGCAACAACTCAATAAACGCCTTAACAAGATCGAGCAGTTCGACTATGGAGATGATTGGGCCGACACCTACGGAGATGGTGAGAACTGCATCATCACCTGGGGTTCATCCTCCGGCGCGGTCTTTGAGGCAGCCCAGCGTCTGAGCCAGTCTGGAACACCGACCAGGGCAATCACCTTGCGTCTGCTGGCTCCGCTGCAGAGAGAGAAACTGCTTGAGGCGATCAAGGGATCCAGCAGAACCATCGTTGTAGAGCAGAACCATGGGGCACAGCTATTCCACTACCTGAACGCCAACCGTGTATTGCCTTCCTCCACACGCTCTTTTGCACGCCCGGGCCCTCTGCCAATACGGCCCCGGGATATCATGGCGTTCATGCAACAGGAGGCAGGTGATGAGTAAACAACAGACCCATCAGCCATTGAAAGCCAAAGAGTACAAATCCGACATCAAACCGGTATGGTGTCCGGGCTGCGGCCACTTTGCGGTACTCAGCGCCCTGAGCAAGGCACTGGCCCACCTGGCCCTTAGCCGTGAAGATGTCGCCCTGATCTCAGGCATCGGCTGCTCCTCGCGCCTGCCAGCCTACACCGAAGTCTACGGCTTTCACGGTGTGCATGGCCGGGCACTGGCCGTGGCCGGTGGCCTGAAGGCGGCACGGCCGGAACTGACGGTCATTGCCGCCGGTGGTGATGGAGACGGATTTTCCATCGGCGGGAATCACTTCATCCACGCCTGCCGCAGAAACATGGATATCACGTACATCGTGATGGACAACGAAGTCTATGGCATGACCAAGGGACAGGCCTCACCCACCACCTCGCCGGACTGGGCTGCAAGCAAGCTGACACCTCACGGTCCCGGGGTACCCAGTTTCAATCCAGCAGCCATAGCCTTGGCCTCTGGAGCAACCTTTATCGCCCGGGGCTTTTCAGGGGATCCCAACAAGCTCACCCAGCTCATTGTCGAGGGGATGCAGCACAAGGGGTTCTCTTTCATCCATGTTCTCAGCCCCTGTACCACGTTCCGCCCCGAACAGAAGGGTTGGAAAAAAGAGGTCCACGAATATGCCGAGGAGGTCACGGCAAATCCCGTGGCCACAGCACAGGGCCTTCAGGCCGATGACGGTATGGGCACCGGTTTGATCTACCGTACAGAACTGCCCCCCTGGCAACCCGCATACGAAGCCGCCTGCGATACGGCTGCTCTTGAGAAGGAGTTCCAGGTATGAACAGCACCACTTCAAGCGCACTGATCGACACAGTCGAGGAGTTTCTGGCCCATGCCATGGAGCTGGAACTGGAGTCTGTTGAACGTTACGAGCAGTTGGCCGACAGCATGGAGGTTCACAACAACCTGGAAACGGCCAGCCTGTTTCGCAAGCTTGCACACTTTGGACAGAAGCATGCCCACGAGGTGGAACAGCTCGCCTCAGGGATGACTCTACCGGAACTGCCACCCTGGGAATTCAAATGGTCCACCCCAGAGAGTCCTGAAAGTGTCCCGATGGAAGAAGCTCACTACCTGATGGATGCCTACCTGGCCCTTCAGCTGGCCCTGCATAATGAACAGCGCGGCAGGGATTTTTACGCCAAGGTGGCAGACAGCTCACCCAATCCTGAAGTCCGCGAAATGGCCTTGAGCTTCAGCGAAGAGGAGCAGGAACATATCGAACTGATCAAAAAATGGAAGGAGAACCTCAGAGACCCTTCCAACCAACCACAGGAAGACCTTGACCCACCCAATATGCCGGAATAAATTTCCCGAGACAGGTGGGGAAATGGTGTCTATACTTAATCCAGAGGCTCAAAAAGGGAGAGGATTGGGTGCATGTGGATATTCATTAGCAAGGTCCCAGAAAGCACAAGCCATACGGAATTAATGCAGTTTATTAATAAGGGGTTGAAGACCGGATTGATGGGATCGTCATTACCCAACAGAAACCGGATCACCCACTGTGAGCTTATGCGCATCACCGACCGGGACAGTGGCAAGGAGGAACTGCACGGTCTGGCCGAGATTCGCCCCGAGAAGATGCTCCCCGGTGTAATTGAGCGCCTGAACGGCACGGTGCTTCATGGGAAGCCGGTTGAAGTGCACAAGTACCAGCACCGCTCACCCAACAAGGACCGTCGGACTCCGCTCTACATGCAGCCTACCGATATTAACCAGGACAGACGCGGGATCGACAGACGCCGCCACCACCTGAGCATCGACATCCTCAATACACCTGAAGCACATACCGACGTGGGCTTTCATAACATTTCGTACTAATCGCTGTACGCCATGGAGACGCCGTTCTCCAATACACCAATACCCTCGATTTCAATCCTCACACTGTCATTTTCAGACAGGTAGACCTGGGGATCCCTGGCAAAACCCACGCCTGAAGGTGTCCCGGTCAGAATCACCGTACCTGGCAGCAGCGTTGTATCCTGGCTCAGCAGGCTGACCAGGCGTGCCACCGGAAATATCATGTCCCGGGTATTGCCATCCTGCATCACCTCACCGTTGAGAATGGTCCGCACCGACAGGTTCTGGGGATCTGGCATTTCATCTGCGGTCACCAGTAGAGGACCCAGTGGACAGAAGGTATCGAACCCCTTGCCCTTTATCCACTGACCACCGCCACCATGCATCTGCCACTTTCGCGCTGATACATCGTTTGCACAGGTATACCCAAGTACGTACTGCAGCGCCTCTTCCTCGGAGACATTGCGCGCCGACCTGCCTATCACCACTGCCAACTCAGCCTCGTAGTCCACTTCCGGACCATGTCGGCTGCATGCCGGAAGCAGGATATCGTCTCCGGGATTGCACAGCGTGCTGGTGGGCTTCATGAAAATAACCGGGTTATCGGGCAGTTCAATTCCTGTTTCAGCGGCATGCTCCCTGTAGTTCAAACCGATGCAGAAGATATTCACCGGCTCAACCGGGGCAAGTAGACGGGCTATATCAACAACCTCACCACAAGCCGTCAGGCCATCCCATAAATCACCTTCGAGCAATTCAGCACGCTGCTGATCCTGCACCCGACCAAACCTGACCTTTCCTTGATTATCGACAAAACGGATTATGCGCATTACATCTCCAATAATAATATCTCTCGCAAAAGTCATGGAACGCCGGATTGCGAGTAAGTGATATGACAGAGGCCTGCCCTGCAGCGACAATAAACCCATCGACCGGCATGTTGCCAACAAGAGAGCACAAGGTGATGGATTATCTGCATGTTAGAATGACGCATTATTTAATGCGAGGGTATTTCTATGTTCACAGGCATTGTTCAGGGTACGGCAGAAGTTGTCAGCATCGTGGAGAAAACAGATTTCCGAACTCACACGATCCGCATGCCTCATGATCTGGTGAACGGACTGGAACCCGGGGCATCGGTTGCCCACAACGGCTGCTGCCTGACAGTCGTCGGCATTGACGATGACCTGGTCAGCTTTGACCTGATGAAGGAGACACTGCGCGTCACCAACCTCGGCGAACTGATAACCGGCAGCCGGGTAAACTTTGAACGTGCCGCCAGGTTTGGTGATGAGATAGGTGGGCACCAGATGTCCGGACATATCATCTGCACAGCAGAAGTAACACGGATAATCGACAGCGAGAACAACCGGCAGGTCTGGTTCAGAATACCTGCAGACCTGATGAAGTACGTTTTTATAAAGGGTTATATCGGCATAGACGGCATCAGCCTGACCATAGGCGATGTTGCAGCCGGGGAATTTTGCGTCAACCTGATACCCGAAACACTGGCAAGAACCAATATGTCAACCAGGCAACAGGGCGAGCGTGTCAATATCGAGATCGATCCCCAGACCCAGGCGATCGTTGACACTGTGGAACGGGTAATGGAAAACAGGAGTTAGCGACCAAGTAACAAGGGGAGCATCAGCTCCCCCTGCAGAAATCAGGTCTTATCGCAAAGCCCACTGGTGATATTGACCAGGAAAATCGCCTTGTGAATATCGCCCAGACTGAGCATGCCAACGAGTTGGCCGTTTTCGGCCACGGGGATGCGACGGAATTTGTGCCGAACCATGGTAGTGGCAGCACGCAGAATGTGCTCATCAGGTGATACGGTGATCACGTTGTTGGCCATCAGGTCCTTGACCTTCAGATTCACAACATCCTTATAACGGCCCATCATGTCATCCAGATCAACAGAGCCGAATCCTTCTGCCATCATCTCTTCCAGTGTTGGAAACATGCGATGCAGGACATCCTTTTCCGCAATAAACCCGACCATCTTATCGTCTTCCAAAACGGGAAGACCGCTATAGCGGTAGAGGCACATCAGTGACACTACCTCGACCAGGTCGGTCTCAGGGTTAACGGTGCGTGGGGAACCGGTCATTATGTCTTTAACCAGCATTTTATTATTCCTCTTTTGGTGTTACTACAACTCCGGCTTTTTATCAGTGGCCGGTTATGGAAGGTCCACAGGCAACAGCATATTTCCGCTTGTGGCCTTCTCCCTGTACACACATATACTACAACCCGGGACAAAGAAACAGATCAAGATTTCTGATGGCCCCAATCAAAACGCAAAAAAAGCGCATAGAGTGGCTTGATTTGTATCGCGAAATACAAGCTAAGCCTATGAAGCCCAAACATTCTTGAGGTCGTTTTCCGTAATACTGGAACAGTACATGGATCGATATGAAAATCTGACCAATTAATCGTGCCGTGGCAGCAACAGCGAATAGACTCACACTCACTACGAATAGAGTAATATCAGCATATACCGAAACAAGCGCTCTTCTTACCTATCCATCAACGCTTGGTATCGTCGTCATCGCCAAAATCGATCTCCAGGTCGGGAATAGAGAGATCACCAGGATCGATCTTTGGCTGATCCTCCTCTTCCTTCGCTTCAAGAGGGGGAATCTTATCGTCTGGGAGCATCAGTTCATCAATCGAGATATCAAGGTCACCCTCGTCCTTGGCGTAGAGATTTGTGTCTTCGTCAATGGATGGAAACTCGCTCTCTTCATGATCATCCAGAGGGACAAACTCCATCTCTTCCTGGGGCTGCAACCTGGGATGTTCAGGCACAAGTTCCTGGGCCATTCCCATGGCCCTGTCCAGAAGATCAACTGGTCCACCAGCCAACAGCGGGTATATCTCTTCGAGGTAAGCGCTGAAACGATCCCTGTCCTTCCTGAATGAGAAGATCTCCAACATTTTAAGTTTCAGTTGAAGATTATCCGGATGATTATGGATGGCATCCTGAACAAGCTTTTCAGACTGGCTGTAGCGGCGATAGGCAAGGTAGATATCCGCCTCTGTCAGTACAGACGCAACATCATCACCACGCTCTTCCTCCGGTTGATCAGCTTCAGGCTCATACTCCTGGTCGGCCTGATCGGAAACCTGGTCACCATCATCGAATAATCCATCAATAAATTCACTCTTCGCTTCCTTCCCGGGTGGCTCTTCATCTTCCATGAACTCTTCGAGCACTTCCGAAGTGTCTTCCTTCCTGGTGGAATTTCTTCGCGCCATCAACAACACAACCAAGAGTATAAAAACACCTATGCCGCCAAGCAGCATGAGATTCCAGAAATCGGTCTCTTCCTTCGCCGGCTCATCCGCCGGTCCGGCTTCTGGTTGCTCACCAACTGGAACCGATGTATCGATACCTCCAACTGACTTCTGTTCAGCGACCTCATCAAGGGCCTTGCCACCTGCTTTATCACCGGCATCGAGACCTGCACTCTGAAGTTTTTGCTTCAGTTCATCGATCGCACGATTTTTCTGCTCGAGCGAATTACGCAAAGTACTGATCTTCTCTTCCAGTGCGCTGCGTAGATCATCCAGATCCTTGTTGATCTCCTTGACAGCTTCAAGGTCCTCTGCGGAATCTGCAATGGCCGCTTTAAGCCGATCAGACTCGGTAGCCGGGAAATCGGTCTTTGAAGGGCGGCTCTTTTCGGCAAGCTGCCACTCTCTCCCGGTCTCCACAACCTGCAGCCGGGTTCCAGGATCTTCCGCTACCGGTTCCTCAGAACCTTTATCCTGGGTCTCCAGGGTCTTTGCAAGACGCTCGCTGATTTCCTCACCCTCGCGACTGGCTACTACAGGTTCGGGGGGAGGTGTTACCGGGACAGGCGCTGCCTTTGCCCGGGGCTTGGTGGTTGGTTGAGACCGTAGTGCTTTCCATTCGCGTGTCTGCTGCCTGAAAGCCGCCCTGGCCTCGTTCCGGCTCATCTGTTGAGTTGTTTCCCGGTCAGGAAGTTGCAGGGTCGCACCCGCCTTGAGCAGGTTTACGTTGTTGCGGTGGAATGCATCCGGGTTGATCTGTTGCAGGGCCATCATCTGCTGCTCAATGGAAACAGCTGAATCCGAACGGGTTTTATCTGCAATAACCCAGAGGGTCTCTGACCTGCTCACCGTGTATGTCTCTGCGCGACTTGCAGCAGGGCGCTCGGCTCCTGTTACCGCCCGTTCAGGCTTAACAGCCACCTTGGGAACAGAGGCCGCGGCCTGCTGTACTACCGGAGGGTCAAGCAGGATGGCGTATTCACGCACCATGGCCCCCTTGGGCCATGTCATTTCAAGCAGGAAATTGAGGTAGGGCTCACGAACTCCACGGCGGGTGCTTACCTTAATGTAGGCAAGCCCATCGTTGCCAACCATGGTCTGAAAACGCAGTCTTGTCAGGTGATATGGCCGATCAATGCCGGCCTTGCTGAAAGCATCTGCACCGGCGAGCTTCACTTTCACATCATGAAGTTCGGAGGTATTCGCTGAAATCAGCTGGATTTTTGCATCCAGTGGCTGATTGAGAGCGGATGAGACTTCAACACTGCCCAACCCCATAGCCCACAGGCTGGCAGGAAGCAGTGACAACACCAACGCACAAAGCGATTTTTTACTGATCATTTATTCTTATCTCGCTCCAGAAAGTATCCTTGCACAATAACCCGTTCCTTCAACACCCCGAGGAACCATCTCCTCTGCGTAAATAAATGATTATTCTTCTAAGGTCATTTTAGGCCATATAGAGTCATTTGTGCTCAATATTTTCATTTATCAAAGGGTAATTTCCACCTTCTGACCCACAATTAGTCAATCAGAGGAAATAGAAGTCGTTTAATTCCATTGGTACTTTGGTTCTGGATGCTCATCCCGTTCGTAAATACGGTAGCCAGCCAGCCTGAGTTCCATCACAATCTGAGAAAACACAGAGCGTACAGTTGGGTTCATGGCGTTCAGTGTTCGCTCTAATTGTTGCAGGGGCAGCTTGATATCCCCTCCACAAAGATCAACCCTGACATTCAACCTCTCTGCAAAATGCAACAGCTGCTCAATTGGCATGTCATTGCACTTTTGGTGCGTCTTCTGCCTGACTTGATGAGTAGGAGTCTGATCCTGAAACAACTCCACCTTGGGAATGTAGAACTGACGAGTGAACCGCGAAATATTGTGCTCACAGGAGTTCACCGCCTCCACGAGACCGATGACTCCCTCGGCCACCCTCTTCGATGGTGGGTGGGACAACAGCCCTGCCATTACTCTTCTCTGCTCTTCTGACATACCAGACGCACTAAACCCGTACATACTGAAAGAGTGCTGACCTGAAAGCTGCCTTATGAATCTCTCGGCATAGCCGTAGTATCTGGAGGTATGAAAAAACAGCTCTTCAAGGTAGGGCAGAAATCCAGGGTGACAGCCGGGATACTGTTTACCACAGACTGTAACTGCTTTATCTGTGGCATGCTTAACCGATGGCGTCTCTCTTTTATGCCGGTGAACCGCCGCTCTGGAAGCCACCTTGCTGTTTGATACCCCCCCTCTTCGGTTGGGATACCGGGTTTTCAGCCGCCGCATTAGAGAGCGGCTCCCTGGTCTGCGGGTTAGATGCATAGGCCTCACCCTGATATTTCATCAAGCACCTTCCGTGGCAGGTTTAATTAATATATGGCCTGAAGCGGCCGGAAGACGGGGCAGACTGTCCCGTCACAAACAATCCATATACCGTGTAATTTTAGACCATCGGCCTGGCAGGAAAACCTGGAAAAACAGGGCAAAAATCACAGAAAACATTATTTGATATATATTTCAAACAGTTGCAATGGAGATAAAGGACACTTTCGTTTTCATCCTGTTCTATCTGCCATATTTTTGGTGTGGTCTATATTCGACTGGAAAAGCTGCCAATATACCCTTAATGAGGCATAATCTGCGCTCATCTTCCTTTTTTCCTCTATAGCAACACCCAATGCCGCAAAAAGCAGATTACAGCGAAAAACTGGCAGCCATATCCAGGCAGACCCTGCTGCAGACGCTGCCCGGTGAGTGCAGGGACTTCATCTCCGGCAAAGCCATGGAATACCGTCTCACACTTCAGGACCTTCGCAAGGTCTCTGAGATCGCAAGAGACCTCCAGATGTGGGGAGAAGAGAGCATCCGCTCTATCTGGCCAGAACCCTCCGAACGCGGTACGGACAAACAGGAAAAGCAGCGCATCCTGAGAGTGCTGATGGATCACTGGGAAAAGCGCAGAAATGAGGACAATGACTACCAGGCGACTCTCACCCAGCCTACCAGAAAGGTCACCGCTGATGTCGTGCTGCAGGAGAAAGGGAAACTCGGCCTGGGTTATTGTCCGGTAGCCTCGCCGAAAACCCGCTGTTGCAACCTGCTGACCCTTGATGCCGTGGACAATTGCGGCTATGGATGCAGTTACTGCAGTATTCAGTCGTTTTTCACCGGAGACAGGGTTTTCTTTGATCCGGGGTTTTCTGAAAAACTGGCGACCCTGGAGATCGATCCGGAGCAGACCTACCACATCGGGACGGGCCAGTCTTCGGACTCCCTGATGTGGGGAAACAGTCACAGGGTACTTCAGGCACAGCTCGAATTCGCAAAAGCCCATCCCAATGTCATTCTGGAGTTCAAAACCAAATCTGCCAATGTAGCCCACCTGCTCAGCAGTGAGCTTCCACCAAACATCATCTGCAGCTGGTCTTTGAACACACCCACCATTATCCGAAATGAGGAGCATGCAAGCGCCCCTCTTGAGAAACGTCTGGATGCCGCAAAACGCCTGGCCGACAAGGGGGTGATCGTCGGCTTTCACTTTCACCCCATGATTCACTACCAGGGCTGGGAGGAAGAGTATTCAGAGCTGTTCCAGGACCTGCAGTCATCGTTTGACCCCAGGCAGGTGGCGATGGTCTCCCTGGGCACCCTGACCTTCATCAAACCCGTGATCAAAAAGATCCGGCAGCAGGGGTTCAACAGCCAGATATTGAAAATGCCCATGGTGGACACCGAGGGCAAACTCTCCTATCCCCGGGAGATAAAACTGGAGCTCTTCAGCCACGCCTACAACAGTTTCAACAGCCGCTGGCAGGATGAGGTTTTCTTTTATCTGTGTATGGAAAACCACAATATTTGGCGGCCGGTATTCGGGATAGAGTATGAATCAAACGAGGCGTTCGAAAAGGCCATGAAGCAGAGCTATTTCAACAAGATCGAACGACTGGGAAAGAGATGAGGTTGAACTGCACATGAAAAGAGTCTTCACATTGCTGCTGATGCTGGCCATACCGCTTATT
The DNA here is from genome assembly GCA_965224515.1 of Sedimenticolaceae bacterium. Classification (GTDB taxonomy): domain Bacteria; phylum Pseudomonadota; class Gammaproteobacteria; order Chromatiales; family Chromatiaceae; genus Sedimenticola_A. The sequence continues at coordinate 2,300,925 of OZ245051.1, read as the reverse complement.
GCCTGGTCTGCCTACTCTTCCGATGCCCATGAAGGGATCGCCGAGGCGCAGAACCTTGCCCTGGATGCACGCACCGGCCTTCCGATCATGGTTTTGGTTTCCCAGGATCACTGTCCCTATTGTGTTCAGATCAAACGCGAAATTCTCAAGCCGATGTTGAAGGCGGAAGATTTCAAGGATGAACTGCTGATAAGGGAACTGTATATCGACCTTGGCACCAAGGTTACCGATTTCCAGGGTAAACTCCGCCCAAGCGCTGATCTTGCCAGGGACTATGGTGCCAGCCTGACCCCCACCCTGCTGTTTCTTGGCCCTGACGGCAAGGAACTGGCCAAACGAATTGTCGGCATCAACACCCCAGAGCTTTTCTATTTCTACGTAGAGTCCGCAATCAAGAAGTCCATTGCACAAATGGAACAGCGCCACTGACCCAGCGCCCATACCTGTTGTTAACAACTGCCGATAACAGCTATATTTGCTCCTCATACTGAGAGGGGTAGCCTGCTGGCATACCCTCATAACTATGACTGCAAACCGGGGAACTCCGGCGAGACAGTCTTTATATCAAACCCCAAAGCCTGATAATGGAGATTCAATCAATGAAGAAAGTTCTTCTTACCGCCATGGCATGTGCACTTTTCAGTACTGTTGCTGTTGCAGATCAGTCCATGGACAACACCGCTGAAGCCAGGGGCATCGTCAAAGGATTTTTCAAAAACCTGAAAGGTGAACTGGGCAAGGGCATGAAGAGCGGCGGCCCCGTCAATGCGATCGGGGTATGCAACACCAAGGCACCGGGCATCGCCCGTGATGCATCCAATGAGTCAGGCTGGAAGGTTGCCAGGACCAGCCTGAAACTGCGCAATCCAAGCAACCAGCCCGATGCCTGGGAGTTGAAGGTACTCAACGATTTCGAAGCCAGAAAAGCAGCCGGTGAAGACCCGACCAAGATGGAACACACTGAAGTGGTAGAGGCCAACGGTCAGAAAACCTTCCGTTACATGAAGGCCATTCCAACCGGTGATGTCTGCCTTCACTGCCATGGCACTGAAATCAAGGAGCCTGTCGCCAAAAAGCTTGACATGCTCTACCCGGCAGACAAGGCCCGTGGCTACAGCAAGGGTCAGCTGCGCGGGGCGTTCACTCTCAGCAAACAGCTCTGAGCCTGAATCACTGCCAGACAAAAGGGGCCCCTGAGAGGCCCCTTTTTCTATCTCCTCCCTGGATGAGGCGACTCTCCAGGGGGCTTTTGTCAATGCAATGGTCGTCCCGGTTGAGCACCGACCCCCATCAGGGCTGAATTATCTCTCCTGAATCCAAGCAGACTCAGCGAATCCACAAAAAACATATATACTCAAAGGAAGTGGATATTAAGCCATTGGAATAGCCCTATGTCCTTTACCCTGTACGACATCTACTTTTCTGGACAGATTATCGAGGGAAACGATCCCGACGAGGTCAAGCAGAAGATCGCCCGCATGTTCAAAGCCGATACGGACCGGGTGGAACGCATGTTTTCAGGCAAGCCGGTTCGAATAAAGTCCGGTGTTGACCAGGAGACGGCGGTCAAATACCGCGGCGCCTTCAAGAATGCAGGCGCACTGATCGACATCAAGCCTGTTGAGGAAGAACCGGCAGCCCCTGAACCTGATTCCGGTACAGAGGCGATGAGCCTGCTCCCGCCGCGAACAGGCAGCCTGGAGGAGTGCCAACCCCCTGTCGAGCCCGCGCCCATTCCTGATATCAGCAGCCTGGACCTGGCGCCGACCGGCACCATTGTGGACGAACACCAGCCACCCCCTCCGGCAGAGATCGACACCAGCGAACTCAGCCTGGACCCCGAAGGCGTCATCATCGATGAGTCGGAACCGGTTCCCGAGGCAGAAATCGATACGGACAGCCTCGACCTGGGTCCAGCCAACACCGGCTCCCTGGAGGATTGCCACAAGGAGCCTGAGCCTGCCGACATTCCTGATATCAGCGCCATGGAACTGGAGAAAGAAGAGGAGTAACACGCAACGCCTGGCGACCACAAATAACCATTATGCATAAATGGTTATGCCTGGGAAACTGGCCTGAAACCTGCTACAAAGAGGGTAGGTAACAAGTTTTTTGTAAAAAATGCCAAACCCATGGCACTTTTTGGAGATAGTAACGTGGTCAACCCCATCACCAACGACAGAATATCGCCACAAGGCTCGTCTGCCAATTCCACGTCAAATGAACAGCGTGTGGAAAGAGAGCTTGCCAGCAACACCGCAGCCGTGGAATCCGCTGATGCCCCCAAGCCCACCGGCGAGACTGTGGAAGTCAGCGCCGCAGGCCAGCTCCTGAACCAGCCCCCAGTGGCTGCAGGAGGCGCTGCAAGCGACATAGAGAGCGCGGGTGAAGCAATCGATCTCGTAGGTCGCCTCAGAAAACAGATCGACCAGAGTGCAGCCCAGGCCGTGTCAGCCCATGGCGGGCTCAACCAGGAGCAGCTCTCGGCCATTTTGAACGCAGCCCCCGCCTGATCTGTCCAAACATGACACCGGCGCATATCAGCGCCAGTGTTGTACCAGCCCTGAGATACCCGTGGCGTCCTCCTCTCTATCCGGGGTTCAATGCTCCGGTTCAGCTTCAGCAGAGTCACGCTGCAAGCGGGCTATCTCATCACCGGGACCTATGACCACCAGGACATCATCTTTGTCCAGCTTATGATCCACCCCGCTGGTGGAAAATATAAATTCATCACCCAGCTCCCTGTCCACAACCCCCAGCAGCACCAGGTTGTAGCGGTCGGAGAGAGCAAGCTCCCCCAATCGTCTGCCATCCAGGAATGAATCACTGGCTACAGTCACCTCTGCCAGGTTGAGATGCGCCTTGCCGTAAACCAGTTTTTCAATGGTCTCGGCAATCAGCGGACGTTTCAGCATATCGTGAATCTTCCTGCCGCTGATCTCATAGGGATCGATAACCTTGCTTACACCCGCGGCCTCCAGTTTATGGGCTGAGTCCTTGGACTGGGCCAGGGATATCACCTTGACGGTGGGACTGAGGTCTTTCGCCGAAATCGTCAAAAAGACATTTTGGGCATCATCTTCAAACAGGGTGAAAACAATGTCGACATCAAGCCCGATACCGAGCCGCTTAAGCTCTTCATCATCCGTGTAATCTGCTTCAACAACCTTGAAGCCCCGGTTATTCGCCCCCTCCAGACACATCTTGTCTTTTGACACCAGGGTCATATCCCAGGCGCGCTCATGCAGTCTCATGGCAACTTCCATGCTCAGGGCGTTACAACCGAAAATCACTACCTTGGAATGCACCACTGCCCCCTTATAAGGAACCGCTCTCAAGGCGATCTCTGAAATGAACTATGCTGAACTGGTGTCCGAAAACAACGAGGGTGTCGTTGCTGTTGAGAATAAACTCGCCCCGGGGATTAAAGTGCATCTGCCTGTTCAACAGCGCATAGATTGAAACATCCCCCTCTCTCTCCCGCTCCTCGTGGGTTATGACACCGAACAGCACAAGCCGCTTGGCATTGAAGTCGATTTCGCTGATCCGTTTACCCTCCAGGGAACTGCCCTGGCGTACAACCACCGTCTCAAGGGCAATACCGTCTTTACCTGAAAGAATGCCGTGGATGGCCTCGAAGGCGACCGGTTGACTGATGTATTCACCTGCAATCAAACCGAAGACCTTTGACGTGCTAACTGTATGATCAGCCCCGGCCTGGTAGAGCTTGCGAACAGTCTCCTCCCGGTTGGCCCGGGAGATCACCTCGATTTCGGGGTTCATATATTTTGCGGTCAGGGTGATGTAGACATTGGCAACATCATTGTCCGTCAGGCATAGGATGCGCTCTGCACGCTCGCTGATGCCGGCATTCTCCAGCAGGTCGCTCTTCTCGGCATTTCCCTCGATTACAAGGTAGCCCTGTTTTCTCGCCTCGTTTACCAGGCCGGCGTCGGAGTCGATTATGACGATATTCTCCCGCTCTGCAGCGAGCCGTTCAGCCACCAGTTGACCTATACGCCCAAACCCGCAAATGATGGTGTGTTTGCCCTTCTTCTTTTCCAGTTCGGCATATACCCGGTTCTCGCGCATCTCCTGCATCTTGTCGTTGAAGGCAGCAACAATGACCGAGGTGGTAAAAGAGATAACGACGATGCCGCAGATGATCAGCACCAGGGTAATCACCCGCCCCTCGGTAGTCATGGGCGTGATATCCCCATACCCCACAGTCGAAATGGTAACCAGGGCCCAGTAGATGCCGTCGAAGAAGTTATCGATCTCGCCGCCTTCGTTGCGCGCTTCGAAAAAGTAGATCGCAGAGGCCGAAATCAGGACAACAAAGGTGAGGAAAATACCGAGTGTAAAAAGCTCAAACCGCTTCTCCGACAGGACCTTGACGAACTCGTTTATGCTGCGGGCATAGCGGAACAGTTTGAACAGGCGAAACAGTAGAAATATACGTAGAAAACGCAGCGGACGATAACTCGGAATAATGGCCAGCAGGTCAATAATGGCCAGGGGCGTGGTCATGTAGTTCCACTTTTTGACCATCACCTCTTTGAAAGGGGGCCCCAGTTTGAAGGGCTGCTCAAGAAATTCCGCACGTTCATAGTGCTCTATGAAAACAGTATGGCTGTCGTTGTAAATCCATAGCCGGAGCAGGTACTCCATCAAAAATATGGAGACCGCGCAGAATTCAAAGATACGGCCGAACTCACCCACGTCCTCCTTGATCTCGTAGATCAGGAGATAGACGCTGGAGAGCACCAGCAGAATCATGAAAACATCGAAATAGGGCTTGATCCTGGAGCGGGGATTTTCCAGAAGGTCGTAAAAAAAACCCTTAACCTGCTTGTAGCGGGCAGAGTCTTCCAGGGCGTAACAGCGTTGTACAACATATCGGGCAAACGACATGGACACCTGCTTGTTGTTATGAGTGGTATTTCAGGCTTTCCCGTATTCTAGCAAGGGAGCCCGAAAATGCACCTTTCAGTCGCCACCCAGCTCGAGGCGCTCGACCTCTGCCAGGGTAACTGTTCGCCCCTCGGTGGTGGTAAAGGAGCGACCGTCGACATCTCCCTTGTAGGCGCGATAGGTCACAGTATTACCGCTTCGGGTGTCGATGACACGTACATTGATCACCTGGTAGGCATCCTGCCACTGGAAATAGGCATAACCACCTGCGCCAACGATCATCAGGGCGATCACCGCAGTCGCGGCAATCAGCATAATGTTTCTGCGGGGTGATTCAAGTTGGGGCACAGGCTGCGCGGGGAGGCGCCGGACCTGCCCGCGTCTTCGGATTACGAGAACGGCACCAAAGATTACCAGGGCAGTAAGTAAAAGCTTCCAGATCATGGCCGGGTACCTTACCACGGGCACTGAGTATGCGCCATGAAAACGGTACATGCAGCCAGTGCAGACCAGCACCCTTCCACGATTGCCAACAGGGAGAAATACGAAGGATTCGCTTGCAGACAACTTTGCCCAGGATTTACTATCTTTGGAGTATGAAAATAAAAGTATTCATCGTTTCACTGATACTCCTGCTGCTCACGGCATGCGGTCAGCCGGATCGCCCGACCATCGGGCTATACCTGGCGATACAACGCGGCGATATCGACCAGATAGAGCGCCATATCCGCTGGGAGGCCGATATCAACCAGATTGATGTTGACGGCCGCCGTCCTCTTCACGTGGCGGCTGACCGCGGCCGATACGTCATAGCCAAGCTGATGCTGAAGTATGGGGCAGATATCAACGCCAAAGACCGGCAGGGCCACACCCCCATTCACAGTGCGCTGCTGGCGGGCAGGACCCAGGTGGCTGACCTTTTCATAAAGAAAGGGGCGGACTTTGATGCAGATGTACTCCTGGAACAGATCGTTGCCAGCGACACGTCGGACCGGGATGTCATAGAGTTTCTGATCAAACAGGGCGCAGATATCGATCACCTGGATAAAACGGGGAACTCACCACTCACCAGTGCTGTTAGCCGAAATCAACGGGTGATGGCAAAACTGCTCATCGCAGCCGGCGCCGATGTCAACAAGAGTTCTGCCGCCGGCTTAAGACCCCTGGACCTTGCGAAGAAGCAGGAGAACCCGAATATCATCCGGCTGCTGAGGCGAAATGGTGCCCAGGCGTCAACTAAACCGTGACCTTGCCGGCATCTTCTGATAACTTCGCCGACCATCCGCCGGTAAAAATGTACCGGAGCTTATATTCAACCAACACCGGGCGACACACTATGGCATCAACTGTTGACGAACTGACCATTAATTACAGCGAAGACGGCATTGAGGTGGTCAAGGAACTGGACAAGGTAGTCCTCTCCAAGGGCGCATGGTCCACCATCATGTATCGCTACCAGGAGTGGAACCGCACCAAGAGCGAGTATGGCGCTGACAAGTTCAGCATTCGCCGCTACCAGAAGAGGAACGGCGAATACATGCCCAAGTCGAAATTCAATATCTCCAGCCCGGACCAGGCCAGGGCGATCATCGCCGCACTGCAGAAGTGGACTGAAGAGTAAGCAGGACTCCAATCCCCTCTCCCTGGCGGGAGGGGGCTTGGATGAGGGTTATTTAACCCCGATCACCCCCGGCCAGTCGGCCAATGCAGACAGCACCGTCCTGTCATGCTCGCTGCGTTCAGGATCGACCATCAATTTCGCCAACTGGCGACGGTACTCATCCAGGGCGATGCTGCCCCCGCCATCAGCTTCTGCAATACGCTCTCGCCGGAACTCGTCCCAACGCTCCCGCTCATCCCTGTTCAGGTTTTCCGGCCAGTTACGGGCCCGGTACCGAAACAGCATCTCGGGTATCCTGGCGTCATCGAAAACCTGGGCAAAGCCACTCAACTGGGTGGGCTCCGTACCCCTGATCGCCTCCATGCGGCGACGGTCGGTATCACTGAAGAACCCCCCGGAATAGAGTGCCTGATCCGGGTCGCTGATCGGCTCGAACTCCCGGGCTGAATGTACCGCCTCAATTTTTTTATCCAGTCCAGTCGCGGCGATGATTTTTTCCAGATTCCGTTGACCCTGCTGGAGGTCAATCTGCCAGCGCCCAGCTGCTTCATCTGTCATGGTGCTCAAGGGAACGATTACAGGGCACTTATTGATATGTACCGTTTTCAGGGCGATACGCTCAACCCCTTCAGGCAGTTGATCCCTTGGGGTAAAGAGTCGCTGCTGAATCTCTTCCGGAGAGAGCGTCAGCAGTGCCTCGGGATCCTGCAGCAGATCATAGACAATGACCCCGTTGGAATTGGTGGGGTGCTTGGCCAGGGGGACCACCATTGCGATACAGCCCCGGGTGGAGGGGTACATTGAAGAGACGTGCAGGACCGGCTTTCTCTCGCGCAGATTCAGCAACTGTCCCACTTTTCGCTTGTCCCTCATCTGCAGGATGTAATCGAACAGCTTTGGCTGCCTCTCCTTGATCAGCCTGGCCATGGCGATGGTGGCGTGAACATCCGACAGCGCATCGTGGGCATCCTCATGGGAGATACCGTTAGCGGCCGTGAGGTGTTCCAACCTGAAACTGGGCACTCCGGGTTCCCGCTCAGGCCATTCGATGCCTTCGGGGCGCAAGGCGCGGGTCAGACGTACCATGTCGATAATGTCCCAGCGTGAGTTGCCGTTCTGCCACTCCCGGGCATAGGGATCGAAAAAGTTGCGGTAGAACCCGTAGCGGGTGAATTCATCATCGAAGCGGATCGTGTTGTAACCCACGCCGCAGGTCCCCGGATAGGAGAGTTCCTGGTGGATCAGGCGGAAAAACTCCGCCTCGTTGACACCCTCAGCAAGCGCCTTCTGGGGTGTAATGCCGGTAACCAGGCAGGCCTCGGGCTGGGGCAGCATATCGTCTGCAGGTTTACAGTAGGTTACCAGGGGCTGCCCGATGACATTCAGCTCTTCATCCGTACGGATTCCGGCAAACTGGGATGCGCGGTCTCTGCGTGGGTCTGTACCCCAAGCCTCGTAGTCGTGCCAATAAAATGTTAAAGCCATTCTCTATACTGTCTGCTCGTCCAATAACTGGGGTATCTTGCGAGTTTTCCCATCACCACGCAAGCTGATTGGTCAGCGTTATTTTGATATGACACCGGAATGTTCAGAGTAGAAACAACTAGCGGCAGTGGTTTTCCAACTTCAGATAGTAAGAGGCCAGTTCGAGATCGGCAGGTGAATCGACATCAACACTACGGGACTCAGGCATAAAGTAAGGTCGTATCGGCTCTGAATAAAAATGTCCCGCCTCAAGGTAAGAACCCACGGCTGTCACGTAGAGAGCGCCGTTTGTATGAACCAGATCAGGCAGCAGTTGACGAGGGGTTCCCAGGGTCTCCCTGTCGACCCAAGGCGACAGCAATCCATCCTCCAGGCGCATGGTCTTCATAGGGTGCATCTTGGGAGTCATTACACTGATAACGCTCCCCTCGCCTCGCCCTTGCTCCAGAAGGGAGAGTGCGCTCGATATATCCCCTGAAGTACGCAGCGGTGATGTGGGTTGAAGCAGTACCAGGGCATCGTGATCATCCAACTCACCATCCAACTCCTGCAGCACATGAGCTACCACATCGTTGATGCTTACAAAATCAGTACCCAGTTCGGGCGGCCTCCTGATGACTTCAGCGCCGCACTCCTTCGCGACCGCGTAAATCCGATCACCATCGGTGGTAACGATAATTCTGGAAATTTCCGGGCAGGCCAATGCCGCTTCGATAGAGTAAGCGATAAGCGGCTTGCCACACAGATCGGCAAGATTCTTTCCCTTGATCCCTATTGAACCGGCACGTGCTGTTATAACCGCCAAGGCCTTCACGGTTATCCCTCCAGGTCAGTAAAGGCTTTCTGCAAAGGCGTTGACCATAGCGCCTCGTCATCAATGGCCTGGCCGAAGAGTTCAGCGCTGTTACCAAAGCCGAACTCCACACTCTTGGGTACAAAAACTTGATCTTGAGCCAGCCTGATACCCTGCAGAATCTCTTCCCTGGAGTAACCGACATTGATAACAGACCTGGCATGAGAGCGCTTCTGCTGCCTTGTTCCCACATTTATACTCGGCCGTGCACAAAACGGCATTTCTCGTACACCTGCACTGGAGTTTCCGATCATGAACTTTGCATGTTTCATCAATACAAGAAAATAAGAAAAACGTATCGAGGGAAAGAGCTTGAAATTAGTGCGCCCCCGCAACCGTTCATACTCCTTGAAGATGTGTTCCGACCCAGGATCGTTATTGGGCAGAATGGCAACATAGTTCTCTCCACTCTCAATTAGCGCATCTACAAAATCCTTCGCATACTTGTTAAATGATTTTATCTCGGTCGTAACCGGATGCATGGTGACGATTGCATAGTCATCAAACGGCAGCTCGTAGTGCCTCTTTGCCGCTTCCAGCAGTGGCAGTTTATCTGATTTCAGTGAATCAAGATCAGGTGACCCAATCACGTAGATCGACGATGAGCACTCCCCCATCCGCATCAGGCGGGACTTGCAGTCATCGTTGGCCACAAAGTGGATATGGGCGAGTTTTGTAATTGAGTGCCTGATCAACTCATCGATGGTTCCCGACACCTCGCCTCCCTCGATATGACCGACCAGGATATTGCGCATACTGCCAACTATTGCAGCGGCAAGAGATTCCACGCGGTCACCGTGAACAACAATCATGTCCGGCGTGCTTTCCGTCACGAACCTGGCAAGCCCCATAATTGTATTGGCAAGAATGACATCCTGCTGATCCCCAGCAACCTGGTTCATGTACATATGGGTGTTTGTCATCAGGACATCAGGGGATCGTGAGTGCTGTATGCGGGACTTGATAACCTCTCTGTAAGTACCGCCGTAGCGCTCCATCATGTGCATGCCGGTAACGAAAACAGAGCATTCGAAATCATTCCCCTGCTCCACCACCTCCATCAGCGGCTCAAGCTTTCCGAAATCCGCCCGGGTCCCGGTGACAAACAGTATTCTCTTCATAATGCGTCACCTTCCACATCTTCCGGTTTGAGATGAACGTCCCGATCAAGGTCATGCCGACAACGCAGCCCCAGCAGACTTTCGAACCGGTCTGCGGGGATGCCTCCAAGACCGGGGCGTTTGACCCAGAGGTTCTCTTCTGAAAAAAGCTCACCCGCCTTGACAGGTTTGATTGTCACAATCGAAGCGAAGGCAAAATCTATTGTCGGCTGCTCCTCCTCCAGGGGAGCTTTTCCACCCCCCCTGGCCTGCCAGAGAATCCGGCTCCCCTTGATCAGTCTTCGCATCGCTCTACCGTCCATGGAGCAGATTATATCGGGGCCGTCCCGATCCATTCTATCGGTAAAGTGGCGCTCAAGGATGGAGGCACCCAGTGCTACTGCACCAAGGCAGGCATAGTTATCAACAGTATGATCGGATAAACCTACAACGGCATCGGGAAAGGTCCCCTGCAACTCTTCCAATGCACCGAGGCGTACGAGGTGATGAGGCGTTGGATAGATATTGGTGCAGTGAAGAAGTGCATAGGGTACGTTTTGGGCGCGCAGTATCCTGACAGACTTACGGATCTGTTCGATACCGTTCATTCCGGTACTAAGAATTACCGGCTTACCAAAGCCAGCAATGTGCTTGATGAGGGGATAGTTGTTGCACTCGCCGGAGCCGACCTTGTAGGCTGGAACCTGCATCTTTTCCAACCGGTCCGCCGCTGCCCTTGAAAAAGGGGTACTCAGGAATATAGCCCCCCTCTCCTGCACATAACGCTGCAGTTCAATTTCGTCACCCTCATCAAGAGCACACTCGCGCATTATGTCGTAAATTGAACGGTCTGAATTTCCTGGCTTTATATCTCTCGCAGCGGAACTCATCTCGTCATCAATGACATGGGTCTGGTGCTTTATCACCTCCGCTCCAGCCTCTATCGCAGCATCGACCATCGCTCTGGCTAAATCCAGTGAACCGCCATGATTGATGCCGATCTCAGCAATTACCAGAGGCGGATGCTCAAGCCCGATTTTACGGCCAGCAATCTCAAACTCCGGAGGATTCCCCATGCAATCTGTCCCTTATGAAATTACGCTTAACAATAGACGACAAGTCATAACTTTACTTCAAAAACCGTGCAACTCGAAGCCTGCTTGCCGACCAGACCCCACAGGCTAACCATGGACATGCTGATACCTCAATCTTGCGGGGTTTGAGACACTCATGCAATATATGTATTGTCGTTACGGCAACTGGACAACGCCAACGTCACATTACCGAAAGATTCCCTCAAATCGACTGCAAGTATGGACACTGGCAATATCAACTCTTCCGAGGTAGCAGAATAATGAGCAATTCCGCGGCAAAGAACAGCGTTCTTACCCTGCGTTATGCCACGGAGTTTCAATGTATTGGCGAGGCATGCCCCGATGATTGCTGTAGCCATGGATGGAAAATTTTCGTCGAAAAACGGGCTTACCAGAATCTGCGCAAGCTCTACCAGAAAACACCCGATGGTAGAAAAACCTTCCAAAACTCCATCAGCCGGATAAAAGACAGGAAGACAGAGCAGGGATACGCCGAAATCCAGATGAAACCGAATGGTGACTGCCCGTTCCTCGATGAGCAGCGCTTATGCGACATCCATAAACAGTTCGGTGGCAAACAACTGGGCTGGATCTGCAAAGACTATCCGCGAACAGTAAGTGAAAATTTCGATCAGGTGGAACTCTCTCTTACTCTCTCATGCCCCGAAGCTGCAAGGTTATGCCTAAGCAGCGAAGGGGCTACGGATCTTGTGGAAGCACCCGGGAACATTATCGAAGGCACGTCAAAGTACCGAGCCAAGCTCCCTTCGGGTAACACGCTGAAACCCTATTTCGAATACCGAAACGAGATTCGCCAGGTACTCCTGCACCTGGCCCAGGCAGACAAGTACACCACATCCGGGCGGGTTTACTTGATGCTGCACTTTGCCAACAGAATTGGCGGCTTCTTCAATGCCGGTCTCGAAGATACTTCAACAGAAGACCTGGTCCTTGAAATTGACAACATTGCGAATCCTCAACACCACGAACAGCTGGTCAGAGGTTTTATTGATACCCAACCGGATTACCCTCTCTCTTTTGCCATTTCTCTAATGACAGTTCTCTTATTAGGTGCTGACGAAAATTCTGAGTTTTCTGTTTTTTTGCGTTCAATATTCAATCACTACAACATTGAATTGAGCGATGGCGAGAGCGGTTTAAACAGTGAAGAGTTATCGCCCCTTATCGACAACTACCTCGAGCAACTCAAGCAGATTGAGGGGGCTTATCATGAACAGATTGAGCAGTACCTGGAAAGGTTACTGATCCACAGTTGCTTCAAATATCAGTATATCCATGAAAAGAGCCTGATATCCCATGTGCGCAACATATTCACACTGATTGCGAGCATGAAGTTTCTTTTCATCCTGCACCCAAAAACCAGGGATATTTGCAGGCAGCTGGCTGACGGGGAGAAAAACGGGGAACAAGTCAGCCAACTCAATGAAACAATGACCGAGGTGGTCTACCTGGTATCAAGAAAATTTGATCACTGGAACCGGGAAGCGCTGGCACTGCTCTCCAGCGCATTGGACGAACAAGGCATAAATGATTTCGACCAGCTGGTTAAACTGGCACGTTCCTGATTCTCCGTGGCAGCCATGGTGAGAAGTGAACCCGCACAAAAAAAGCCACCACGCCGAAGCGAGGTGGCTTTTTTGCAGGATAGATATCCGCCAGTTATCAGGCTTAGATCTTTTCCTTGATACGTGCAGCCTTACCGGTACGGCCTCGCAGGTAGTACAGCTTGGCGCGACGGACGTCACCACGACGTTTGACTTCAATCTCTGCAACAGCGGGGCTGTAGGTCTGGAAGACACGCTCAACACCTTCGCCATGGGAGATCTTGCGAACGGTGAACGCGGAGTTGAGGCCGCGGTTGCGCTTGGCTATTACCACACCCTCGAACGCCTGCAGACGCTCGCGGCTACCCTCTTTAACCTTAACCTGGACGACCACGGTATCGCCGGGACCAAACTCCGGAACCTCGCGGCCCATCTGTTCAGCTTCAAGTTCCTGAATGATGTTACTCATGATCGTTTGCTCCTGTCACTCAACTGGCGTCAACCTGCGCCTGTATAAATTCATCTAATAAAATCTGTTCTTCCGCAGTTAGTTCCCGTCCCTCAAGGAGATCAGGCCTGCGCATCCACGTCCGCCCCAGCGATTGCTGCAACCGCCAGCGGCGTATCAATTCATGGTTGCCGCTCAACAGCACCTCGGGCACGGCTTCACCGTCATGCACCTCGGGCCGCGTATAGTGCGGACAATCCAGCAGGCCATCCGTGTAGGAGTCCTGCTCTGCTGAATCCGCCGCCCCTAGTACACCGGGAATCAGGCGGATTGCTGCATCCATCAGTACCAGCGCCGGCAGTTCACCACCACTGAGTACATAATCGCCTATCGACCACTCTTCATCGACATAACGATCAATAATTCGTTCGTCTATCCCTTCGTAACGCCCGGCGATCAAAATAACGCCGTCACGCTTTGACAGCTCCTTTGCAGCCGCCTGGTCGAAGCGCCGCCCCTGGGGGCTCATATAGACTACAGCTGCATTGGGCGCTGCCGTCTTGGCATCTTCGAGAGCCGCTTCGAGGGGCTCGATCTTCATCACCATACCCGGGCCGCCGCCGTAGGGGCGATCATCCACAGTACGATGGACATCGTGGGTATAGTCCCGCGGATTCCAGAGGGCAAGCTCTACCTGTCCCCTTTCGATTGCACGCCCGGTGACACCCTCACCGATCATGGTCTCGAACATCTCCGGAAAAAGGGTCACCACGTCAAATCGCATGGCAGCCCCTAGAACTCCGGATCCCAGTCCACGGTAATCACGCCATCGGAGATGTTCACCTCCAGCACCACGTCGGGTATGAAGGGAATCAACCGCTGACGGTCGCCTTTCACAACAATGACGTCGTTGGCCCCTGTTTCAAACAGGTGATCTACCCTGCCCAGAGAGACTTCATCCCTGGTCTGGACAGCCAACCCCTCAAGGTCGGTCCAGTAGTACTCGTCATGACCGGTACCGGGCAGCTGATCCCGGGGGATCGCTATATCCGAACCAATCAGCTCTGCAGCCAGATCACGATCATCGCAGCCGGACAGCTTGGCAATAATGCCTTTGCCCTGGGCCTTGCCGTCTTTGAGTTCATACTCCTGCCACTGCCCTGAACGGCGCAGAAACCAGGATTTGTACTCCAGGATATTGGTCCGTGGCGAGGTATGGGAAAAGACCTTCACCCAGCCCCGGACACCAAACAGGCCGGAAACCCGGCCCAAGGTGACCCACTTGGAGTCAATTTCTTTCTCCGCTGCAGTTTCAGCTTCAGCGGATTTTGGGCCTCTATTGTCCGGCATATTTCAGCAGGCCAGAGGCCCTACCCAGTTATCAGGCAGCAGCCTTGGCGGCTTCCTTGATCAGCTGGGTGACGCGATCGGAGGTCTGGGCACCAGTAGCAACCCAGTGATCGATACGCGCGTTGTCGAGACGCAGGCGCTCTTCACCGCCAGTAGCAATGGGGTTGAAGAAACCGACGCGCTCAATATAGCGTCCGTCGCGAGCTCTGCGGCTGTCAGCCACAACAATGTGATAAAACGGCCGCTTCTTGGCGCCCGTCCGTGCAAGGCGTATCGTTACCATGTCCTACCCTAATGAGTTAATCTTCCACACACCGCCACCCAACCAACCGGCGGCAGGTAAACGGCGAATTGTACTTATATTTGGAGAAAAGTGAAGCCCTTTTTCACTCTTTTTGGTGTGAAGCCTTGGGCGGGGCACTATATATAGGTATATGGGCCGCCCTTCTGCCCGAGATGTCGGCCTGAAGAGCGACTTACAGCAGGAGCTGTCTCCTGACTGCAATGGCGTAGCGGATGGTTTTATCGCCCGGGAGACCGGGCTCCTACAAGAGAGCCTATACCCAATTTAAATCGACCAGGTAAAACTCAGAACGGAAAACCGCCGCCAGGAGGCATTCCACCTCCGGGCATTCCACCTGGCCCCATGCGTCCCTTCATTCCACGCATCATCTTGGCCATGCCTCCACCCTTCATTTTCTTCATCATCTTCTGCATCTGGGTGAACTGCTTGAGAAGTTTGTTCACATCCTGCACCTGGGTGCCCGAGCCCGCAGCAATACGGCGCTTTCGTGAGCCCTTGATTATATTGGGAAAGCGGCGCTCTTTTGCAGTCATGGAGTTGATGATGGCCACCAGGCGGTTAACCTCTTTGTCATTGGCCTGGTTTTTAACATGATCAGGAACATCGCCCATGCCTGGGAGCTTATCCATCAAGGCCCCCATTCCGCCGAGCTTGGTCATCTGCTCCATCTGCTCCTTGAAGTCCTCAAGGTCAAAACCCTTTCCCTTCTGGAGCTTTTTGGCCAGCTTTTCGGTCTTTTTGTGATCGACCTTGGCCTGAACCTCCTCCACCAGCGAGAGGACATCCCCCATACCAAGAATGCGTGATGCCATACGCTCGGGATGGAACGCCTCCAGGGCCTCGGTCTTTTCGCCCACACCCAGGAACTTGATCGGTTTGCCGGTGATCTGGCGAATGGAGAGGGCAGCACCCCCCCGTGCATCACCATCGGTCTTGGTCAGTACAACACCGGTCAACGGCAGTGCTTCATCAAATGCCTTGGCGGTGTTGGCGGCATCCTGACCGGTCATGCTGTCGACCACGAACAGGGTCTCTACCGGATTGATGCCGGCATGCAGCTCTTTGATCTCCCCCATCATGGCTTCGTCAACATGAAGCCGACCGGCGGTATCCACGATCAGGACGTCCTTGTACTGCTTGCGGGCCTGCTCCAGGGCCGCAGTTGCGATATCCAAGGGCTTCTGATCCCCCTTGCTGGGGAAAAAGTCCGCTTCGACCTCTTTGGCCAGGGTTTCGAGCTGATCGATGGCTGCCGGGCGGTAGACGTCGCAGCTGACAACCATAACCGATTTTTTCTGGCTCTCCTTCAGCCAGCGGGCAAGCTTTGCCACACTGGTGGTCTTACCAGAACCCTGGAGACCCGCCATCATCACCACTGCCGGGGGTTGTGCTGCCAGGTTCAGCGCCTCGTTCGCCTCACCCATCACTTTCACGAGTTCATCATTGACGATCTTGATCAGCAACTGGCCGGGGGTAAGGCTTTTCATCACCTCCTCGCCCATGGCCTTCTCTTTGACCTGATCGACAAAGGAGCGCACCACCGGCAGGGCGACATCGGCCTCCAGCAGAGCCATGCGGACCTCGCGCATGGTCTCCTTGATGTTATCTTCGGTCAGACGGCCCTGGCCGCGAAGCTTGGTGAGTACACCACCCAATCTTTCTGTGAGGTTGTCAAACATGACTTCTATTCACTTCAAATCAATCGTATAAGCGGAAAATCCGACCATTATATATGGTAACGGGGGCTTCTGTGGATGTTTGTGGAATTTGCTGGCGGCGCCATTCCATGAGTGCTCCAGATATGCGATTATTTATCCGATATGAACAGTACTTTAATCGCATCTCTAGCCATCGCCTGCTACCTTGCAGGTGCCATAGTAATCGGTCTTCGCCTGTTCCGGTCTGACCCCGAAAAACAGCTGCACCGGGGGCTTGGTCTCGGCCTGATGCTGGTGGGCCTGAATCTCCACGCCGTAATGCTGTTCCAGAGCCTCATGAGTGACGGGGGCATAAACATCAGCTTTTTCGGTGCTGCATCCCTTATCTCCTGGACAGCCCTGCTCCTGCTGCTCTTCTCCTGCCTCAGCAAGCCGGTGGAGAACCTGGGCATTGCACTACTGCCGGCTGCAGCCATAACCATCATTATGCAACTGCATTTTCCAGCCAAGCACTTCCTGTCAGCCGCAGCACCCTGGGGATTGCAGGTTCACGTCATCATATCCCTGCTGGCCTACAGCCTGTTGGCACTGGCCAGTGTTCAGGCGGTACTGCTGGCGATACAGGACCATCACCTGCGCCACAGGCACCCGGGTGGCTTCATCCGTTCACTGCCCCCGCTGCAGACCATGGAGGCCCTGCTGTTCGAGATGATCATCCTGGGTTTCACCCTGCTCACCCTGGGCCTGATCAGCGGTTTCGTCTTTCTTGAGGACATGTTTGCCCAGCGCCTTGCCCACAAGACATTCCTCTCCATTGCCGCATGGCTGGTGTTCGGCACACTGCTGTGGGGGCGTTTCCGTTCAGGCTGGCGGGGACAGAGAGCACTGATCTGGACACTGGTGGGATTCGTGGTGCTTATGCTGGCCTATTTCGGCAGCAAAGCCGTGATTGAACTGGTACTCGGCCAATGAGAGCTCAAGCCACTCCTGCAACCCGGCTTCCTGTGATATCCAGTCAGCGGTATTAGCAACCCAAACAGGCCCTGCGCCAGCCATTCCCAGGTAACCCGGAGCGATAAACCATGAAGAGGATTGCCATACTCACAGGGAATGAGTTACGACATCAGTTCATGCGCAAGGCCCTGGCACTCATACCCGGCATTTCCGTAGAGGCCAGCTACTGCGAAAAAGCCGAGAAGAGCATTCGCCAGATTGTCACTGACAGAAATGCACCTGGAGTGAAGGAGGAGCTGGAACATCTGAACGAGAGAGAGAGGGTTGAAGAGGATTTCTTCGCCACCTTCTGCCAACTCGCACCTAACCGAAGCAATCCAGTCGTGGTGCCGAAAAATGCCATAAATGATCCGCAGGTCGCGGCAGCGATCATAGAGGACATTCAACCTGACCTCCTGGTTGCCTATGGTTGCTCCATCATCAAAGACCCTTTACTCACGGCCTACAGCGGGCGGTTTTTAAACGTCCACCTGGGACTGTCACCCTACTACCGCGGAGCAGGCACCAATTTCTGGCCACTGGTCAACGGCACCCCTGAATATGTCGGTGCAACCTTCATGCACCTTGACGCAGGTATTGATACAGGCGAGATTATTCACCAGATGAGGGCAAGGGTGTTCCCGGGGGACGGGCCACACCAGATATCTAACCGCCTAATTTCACAAATCGCGCTAGAGTGCGGAGCAGTCATCCGTGTATTTGATCAGCTTACAAAACTAGATCAACCACTGAAATCAGATACTGATCGCTACTATCAGAACAGGGATTACAGTGCAGGCGCAGTTATCAAAATGCGAGACAACTTCCACAATGGGATGATCTCAGAATACCTCAACAACAAGGAATATCGTTGTAGCAGGGCACCATTGGTTCTTAATCCGAATGTCCAGAGAGAACTGAATTCAATTAGAGATAATCTATCCAGATGAGCAAGGCAATAATGTATCATTATGTCCGACACTCAAATCCGGACCTGCCCTTCTTTCGTTACCTCAGTGTAGACAACTTCAATCTGCAGTTGGATTGGTTGACTGACAATTACCACTTTCCATCAAAAAAAGACTTTCTGGCCTCTCTCACATCCGGGCGTGCATGGAAAGGTATTATTCTGACGTTCGATGACGGTTTTTCAGATCACTATGATTTCGTTCTCCCCGCACTGAAAGAGAGAGGTCTATGGGGTATTTTTTTCATATCCACTTCGCCATACATCAATCATAGATTTCTCGATGTACACAGAATCCACATGATTCTCGGAAAACTTGGGGGAATCTGCGCGATGGAGCTGCTTTCAAGCAAGATAGACCAGAACCTGCTTTCCCATGCCCAT
The DNA here is from genome assembly GCA_965224515.1 of Sedimenticolaceae bacterium. Lineage (GTDB taxonomy): Bacteria > Pseudomonadota > Gammaproteobacteria > Chromatiales > Chromatiaceae > Sedimenticola_A. The sequence continues at coordinate 2,282,189 of OZ245051.1, read as the reverse complement.
GTTGAGGATTTCAGGCTACGTACATACCGCAGCCAGGATAACGACCACGCAACGGAAGAGTTCAAAAGAACCCTGAACTACTACATCTCGTACAATTACAGGGAAAAGCTTCTTGGGGATCTGATACGGAATGCATTCGACATGGATGAACCGGATCTAAGCAGAAATTTTTACATGACTCCAGAGCAGATCAGGCAGCTCGATAGAGAAGGCATGATTATAGGTTCACATGGTGCCAATCATTTAGTTTTCAGCAAATTATCGACTAAGCAGCAGCAATTTGAAATTGACAGTTCGCTGGATACACTAAGAGAAATAACTGGAAAGCAAGCAAGTCTTTTTTGTCACCCTTATGGCGGATTCCACTCGTTCAATGAAACGACAGAGCAGCTTCTCGCCAAGAGTGATATTGCCGCGTCATTTAATGTGGAACCCCGTGATGTTAACGACATTGATGTTTCAATCCGACCTCACGCTCTACCCAGATACGATTGCAACCTGTTCAGATACGGAAAAGCAAGCTTTGGCTGAAGCTGGCACATAACTTCAATGGTTGACAGGCACGCTGGAGGGACAGAGAATAAAACTCACACCAACATCAGATTCAATGGATGAGGGGAATTCAACAAAGTCAGGGACGAAGATTGTAATGTGTAGACACCCCCACCTCTTGAGACATACACAACCCCCACTACCATCTCACTTCCTCACTGCATATCAGTTATGATATCTGGCAATTAATCCGCATCTACACGACAGGAAATACTTCCTGTCATAAAACCATGACGGGAAAACCATTATGGAAAAGATACTGTTCATTGTACCCCCACATATTGGATACCATTCATTCATGAATCCAGCAGTAGGTGAGCACAAGGATACTATTTCAAAGTATCTGCCTCAGGGCATCTTATCCATAAGCGCATATTTGAAAAAACACTCAAATGTAGATGTCAGGCTATTGGATTTTAATACCTTCCTCAGCCGAGGTGATCAGTTTGAGTATGATTCGTACGCCGAACTGTATAATGAAGTTTTAAACAAGCAAGAGTTCATAGACTTTTCTCCAGACTATATTGGGTTATCTATTCTCTTTTCCTCAGCCTTCAACAACAGCAATGAGATTGCCAAACTTGCTAAAGCCCTCTTCCCTGAAAGCATGATCATAGCGGGTGGCGGTGTACCTACCGCCCTCTCGAAAGATATATATTCAGAAACGGACTGTTTTGATGCAACTTGCTTCGGAGAAGGCGAAAAACCTCTACTCGCCCTACTTCAGGCAGAAGATAAAAAAGCATTGTTGATGTCTCATCCGTCATGGATAACCCGTGATAAAACAAGTTCAAAATTCCCTGTAGCCACGGAATTTATAGAGGATTTGGACGAAATACCCTTCTTTGACTTTTCCTTGGCCAATCTTGACGCATACCAAATAAATTTCACTGTGAGTCACTTCAGAGGAGCAAAAAACACCACAACCTTACCAATTCACACCTCCAGGGGCTGCCCACACCATTGCTGTTTTTGTGCCACTCACCAGGCACACGGCAGAACGATGCGTTACCACAGTATCACCAGAGTCAAGCGGGACCTGATTCGATTGAAAGAGGAGTATGGGGCAAAACGTATTTTAATCTCTGACGACAATTTTACAGCTGATCATGACCGTGCCAAACAACTGTTTGAGTATATGGGTAAACAAGGCTTTGAAATCCATTGCCAAGGTGGTTTCACAATGCACTCTTTGAGCCGTGAAATGCTTTCCACCATGAAAAATGCGGGACTCTCTTCCATTTATTTACCCATAGAATCAGGCAGTGAAAAAGTCTTGCAGAAAATCATGCACAAGCCACTTAAGCTGAATATTGTAGATAAAGTGGTAGATAATTGTCGTTTACTTGGAATTGATACTGTAGGCTTCATTGTCCTGGGACTGCCAGGTGAAACCAAGGCTGACATCCAGGATTCCATCGACTATTTAAAATCACTAAAGGTCAACTGGTACAACATAACAATCGCCACTCCGCTACTGGGTAGCGAGCTATATGATATCTGTAAAGAAAATGGATACTTCAAGGGAGATCCTTTTACATCAGACTTCCGTAGACCAGTCATTAATACAGAGGATTTCACTCCTGAATACATCGAGAGGAAAGCATATGAGATGAACCTCCTACTGAATTTTGTTAATAATCTCGACATGAGAGATGGAAAATATAAAGAGGCATTAAATCGCTTTAAAAGTGTGTCCAATGCTTGTAATGATCATGCGTTCGCATTCTATTTTATGGCAAGATGCTATCAGCAATTGCATGATACAGAGAACTTTCTTTCCGCGGCAGGAAAATATGAAAAGATTATATCCGGATCTGATTTCTGGAAGAGTTATGCGGATAAGCTAGAACTTCCCCCGTTAGAAAATACCTCAAAATCGACCGAGTTAAAAGTTGGCTAACCACACATCTATCACATATAACTTTTCGTTACACTAAAGAGTTAGCATTCAAATAATCTCCAATATTTATCGATAAATCAGATTATATTGGGCCGATCCTGATCTCCATCGGCCTTGCACATTCTGAACTGAAGACTTTTAGACTTATCAGAAACGGCGTATATAGGTTTATTCTGTTTCAAAAAAGGTTCGAAGTAATTTGGGATAATTACATCCTCCTCTTCAATATTCAATTTACTGAACCCTGATTCGAATATAATGCGCTCATTGAAACCTGAGCAGACAAAGTCCAGGTATTCATACCTACAATCAACACTTTTATTGTATATGTGAGGTACTATTCTAATCAGTGTTGATTCTGGGCCGTAATAATCCACCATCCTGTAGACTGAAGCATCTAGATGGCTGGCTGTCCTACAAACCACTATATTCAATGGGACATCATTCTCACTTACAAGGTACACATCATATTTGTAAATGGGGTGTTCGAAGAAACGCTTTTTTAGGTATGAATAATCTTTATATGGAGCGATATTACTGTATTTTTCAAATGGAAATACTTTCAATTCACTTGCAGATCCCGCGAGCTTTACAGAAATATCCCACTTGTTCAGGAAATCGTCATGCATACTGGTATTGACTGAATCGCTTACTGTGGCAATTTTATAACTATTGAGATTTCTGTTTAAGATATAGTAATGATCAAGCCGGTGCCAATTCATATTCAAGACTTCATAGATCGGCTTTGTTTCAACATTTGTTCCTGGTGCTGCAAAATATCTGTGTGGAATATTTTTGATCACGTATTCTCTCAACTTCAATCCTAGCATTGGCTCCTTTATATCTGATGAGACTTTCCATATAGATCCAGATAGATCTGGTATCTCACTTTGAGAATACTTCATAAATCCAAAGGCGCCTACTATCCGGTCGTTATCATCTTTTGCAATTGCGATATTCAGCCTCTCACCTTCCTGGAAATCGTATAGCAATAAATCCCTGTGCTTCGAAAGTATATGATCACTTCGCCAAACATCATGCATAAAGCGCATAAAACCAGCAACATCAGTCAATGATGCAAAGGTAATTTTATAACCCATCTACTTTAAACTATCTTTACTTGATATAATTTTCGACAAACCATTAATCGTTGCAATGTTATCGCCAATAATATCCTCTGGTAGCAGTGTGATGCCGAAATCTTTTTCTATTCCCAGTAAGAGTTGGAATATTCCCAGAGAATCTACGTAGTCCTGTTCGAACATATTGACATCATCTGAAAGCTCGCTCATATCGAGGCCACTCCTCGCTGATATGTAACATTTCAAGTAATGCTTATATTTGTCCATAATGGTTGTTTTCTTAAGATCTATAAATCCAATGATTTCCAGGCACCATGATCGAATGAATCTCGTGCGTACTGGAATAATTGCAGACCGTTTTGCGCATGCCTTAAGCCAAAAACGTAAGGATTGCTGTAATACTTATTTGCCTTCCACTCATCCAGCGCCTCAGCAATATCATGGTAAATATTGGCAAACGCTTCGATAAATCCAGACGGGTGACCGACTTTCATCCGATTGTATCTTGCCTGAGAACACACATAAGTATTACAACCTCTGTCTATAATTCGTTGCGTACCATCCATCGAAGATATCAGCAGCTGCTCTGAGTCAAGCTGGTACCACTCTGCGCTACCCTGGTCGCCGAACACCCGCAATCTAAGACCGTTTCGTCGGCCAATTGCGGTCTTACTCATCCAAAAGGAGGCTGTCATTCCACTGTTGTATCTGAGCCACATCCTCACGTTATCCACTAAATTTGAGTACTGTGAATAGTTCTCAAAGTCAGCTATAAGGGATGATGGCTCATCGCCAGTAAGGAAGTGAGCCAAATGATGAAGATGAACTCCAAGATCAAGACAGATAGTTGGAATATGCTGATCCGTCAATCTCCAGCTCTGGGGGTGTGATGGTTTTCCTGCAATATCTGGCGGCCTGACAAAACCTTCCTGCGGCATCTCAAAATGGATCTGTTGAATAGTACCTATCTCGCCACTGCCAATAATTTCCCTCAGTTCACGCACCATGGGATAACCGCTATAGTTATAGGTCACAGCAAGAAAATTCTTTTCTGGATTAAACTCTTCAGACAACTCCTTAATCTCATCAAGTGAAGAGACTAAAGCTTTCTCACAGATCACGGGAATTTGAGCTTTAAATAATTCGCAAAGCACATCCTGATGATCAGGCGTGGGTAAAAGAACAACTACTGCATCCAGATTGTTTCTTTCTTCAGATATCAACTCACTCCAGGTCCTGTAGGTACGATCTTGCTGTACATGCCACGCTTGCGCAGTCGCACGATTTATTTCTGGATCCTGGCTGAATACACCTGCAACAAGCTCCCAATTACCATCAAGTTGGCTTGCAGAATAATGGGTTTTTCCAACTGCCGATGATAGTCCACCACCAATAAACCCCAAAGAATACCGTCGATTATTATTATTCATCTATTTATTCTGTTGTCGTGGAACACAGTATAAAACAGTACTGATACACATATGAGAATGCGTACGAAGATACATGTCATATTCAGAATTAATGCTATTCACCAATAATGGAAGTTCCCATAAATCATGTGGCTTATGATAAACACATATTGCCATTACCGGTGATTGATCTCTGATCATATTTCTCGCACCCAACAATGCCTCTCGTTCTGCTCCCTCTATATCCATTTTGATGTAGTTCGGACTGGCAGAGTAGAGGGTTTCATCCAGAGATATCACCTGTACCTTTCCGGAATGCTCTTCAGCATGATCACTGAACATAATACTGCTTGAACTGGTACCATTTTCGCTAAATTCGAGCGTCTTGTTAGTAGACCATACGCCAGCTGGATAACCTATCATGATAACTTTATCTGCACCTGAATGTTGCTTGACAAGTTCTTCCTGAAGTTTCGTATAGTTCTTTTTATCAGGCTCAAATGACACGATATAGTCGATGGATTTCCCAGTTTTATTTGCATAATCCATTACAGATCTTATTGTATCGCCTGTGTATGCCCCACAATCAATAAACCTCAGTCTATCGACACTGGCCAGAAGATCTATATCTGCTGGAAAGTACTCTGTCTCTTTATCAGGAACAACATAATTATCAGCCGTTGGTTTACTCCTGAAGGATACGATTTTATCAAGTAAGCGCCTGCTTTTTTTGTCGCATAGTAATCTCCTGACTTTAGCCAGTTCACAGTTATCCACATAACCGTCCGGCTCACTATTCATCCAGAGAAGTTTATTACTAATAATAAAAGGTAGTATTTTCTTAAATTTTCTTATTGAATCCAAAAAACCATAAACAGATTTAAAGCCAAAATCATTTAGTTGGCTGACTATATCCGAACGATCACCCTGTGCCACAGGATTAAGTGCAACAGATACGTATACAACAATATTTTTATCGCTTATTTCATCAATCCGATAGACAGGTTTTCCATTAATCTCACGATCTTTTATAAACTGATCGATAAAGCATCCAATGATCAAACCCTCAGACTCAAGTGCCTCTTGAAAAGCTCTACCATTTAGCCCAGCACCATATATTGCTATTTTATCTGTCATAATTTCAGCATATCCAAGTCACTTGATAAGAGCGCGCAGTGTTGCAGTTGCATCATACCCTTCAAATTTCTCTTTAAGCACCTTTTTCATCACTTTCCCTATTTGGTTTGTCGGCAACTTGTCAACGACCTCGTATGCGATTGGCTGCTGATATTCAGCCAGGTATTTTGAACACTTTCTCCTGATATTCAGAATGTCTATATCCTTCTGGTCCCCCTCCAAAACAGCTAAAACAACTTCTCCAAAATACTCATCATCAACACCTATAACAGAGCAGCCTTTAACTCCATTGCATTTTGTTATTACTTCTTCGACATCAGTAGGATACACATTAAAACCACCCACGATGATAATATCTTTTTTTCTACCGGTCAGATATAGGTACCCTTCATGATCCAGCCATCCAAGATCTCCTGTTAAAAAATAGCCATCAATATGACATTTTTCTGTTTCTATATTTTTCTTGTAGTAGCAGCTAAAAGCGGTGTTTGACGCACATGCTATCTCGCCGATATCCCCATTTGGAAGTCTCTTTCCATTCGCATCAACTATTCTAATATCTACGCCAGCCACAGCCTTGCCAATACATTTATCAGAATTTATGTGGTCGTCACATGAAATGTTTGTAGCAATTCCCACCTCGGATGTCCCATAGCATTCATGAAAATCACAGTTTAAATATGCTTTGCACTTTTCCTTGATCGAGTTATCTAGCCGCGCTGATGACGAGACTATCTTTCTTAGAGATCCGATATCGTAATTATGTGAGTCCAGTTTACTTAGGATCGGCTCAAGGTGAGTTGAAACAGATATTGTGAACGTTACACTATGCTTTTCAATCGCATTCAACCAGTTGGTCGGGTTGAATTTTGGGAGAATAACTGACGTAGCCCCTATCATAATAGGCAATAGTGCAAGGCGCATTCCAAGAGAATGGTACATGGGGGATGCACATATGATGACATCAGAATCGTCTAATCCATACAGGTCTCTTGCTCCAATTAATGCTCGATCTATTTTTGTCTTTTGTGACAGAACAATAGGCTTTGGCTCTCCTGTGGAGCCGGATGTCATTGTCAAAATGTAGTCACCTAATTCGTCTACATCACCTCCATATTCGAACGTATTCTTTAAGACATGGACATTATTGCAATCCCAAAACCACGCCCCTTTTATTTCCTTATCCAGCACCATCATGCAATCACGTGTAATTCCTTGAATATCGGCTCCATTACCAATTAAATTCATTAAAGCTTTATTGAATCCTATAATATATTGAGAATCTGATGAAAGGACTGCCTTTCGCAGACTGTCAGATTTCAATCCAGTGCTGACAGGGACAAGGACCGCTCCTAAAGAAGAAACTGCTAGTAGAATAACTGTAAAACAAGGACAACTATCAAGGACAAGCGCGATATGACTACCTTTTCTTATTCCCATAGATTGCATGAGTAACACCATACTCGTTACCTGGTTTCTCAATTCTGAATAGGTTAATTTTTCATCTTTGAATATTACTGCTGTCTTATCCGCAAAACGTTCAACACTATCAAGAAAGTAATCGTAGATCGCCATTTACAAACGCTCATTCGTATGCACGCAAAAAATAACAGTAGTCGGCTACACAATCACCAATACTGAAAGCCAACATCATCACTGGAGATATATCTTTGAATAATATTGCATTTATACCCGCACGCGGTGGATCTAAAAGCATACCAAGGAAAAACCTTGTACCTTTACTAAATAAACCGCTTATACAGTACACAATCGACTCTGCACTACAGGCAAGCTGCATTGACCGCATTGTCGTTAGTTCAGATAACCATGAAATTCTGCACTTCAGTCAGTCACTCAGCGTTGAAATTCTGAATCGCCCTGCAGAACTTGCAGAAGACGATACACCAACATTTCATGCCATATTACACGCTATTGAAGCGTTGGAACTCCACGAACTGAAAGATACCAACCTGATACTGCTGCAACCCACTTCACCACTTCGAACAGCCTCACACATAGACCAAGCGTACAAACTATTCGAATCGAGCAATGCAACACAGTTAATTAGTGTATTTGAGCCGAAACACTCACCACTCAAAAGTTTTCTCATTGATAACGATGGTTACTTACACGGAATAACCGATGATGAAACACCATTTAAACCAAGGCAGCAACTTCCAAAAACATACTACCCTAATGGTGCTATCTCAATAATCAAACTGGACTCAATAATAAGAACAGAAAAATTATCATTGGAGAGGTGCATCCCTTTTATCATGAGCGCTGATTTAAGTATCGATATTGATTCCTATTCCGACCTTAATGATGCAGAAGAAATACTGCGTAGTTATAAATAATAACTCCATACCACTTATAACATGCCTGCATTGAACACCTGGTCTACTGCTTCCTAATAAAAGTTGGTACGTGCGATATGGGAAGTTTTTCCAATGCGACATTATGCCCTGCGATAAACTCGTCTACTGCATCTGTTTCTCCTGCAACCGTACCATAGTCATCAAGCATAAGGATTCCGCCCGGTACGACCCTGTTATACAATTCATCAAGAATAACGGTAGTAGGCCTATAGACATCCACATCGATATGTAGCAGAGCTATCTTTAATTCCGGGTTATCAGCAGCAAAACGCGGCACAGTATCTATGATATCCCCTTTGATCAGCTCATAGTTTTTGAAAGATTTAAAACTTAATACCCTGTCAAGCTCATCTACTGATATACCCTCGCCTCCGTCACCGACGAAACCCTCGACAAAACGTGAATCACTATTAGATTCAGGTATGGGAAATTTACCAAAGGTATCGAATGCAATAATTTTTCTTGAAATACCACACTCTAGAATCTCCCTGAAAGTTGCGAGGCGTATTAACGAGGCACCTTTATAAACCCCACATTCAACGATATGCCCTGGTAGCCCGATAATCGATTTATAGAGCTCATATTGCGCCATTATCTTGGCCAGCCGGTTGACATGACTTGTCAGGTGAAAACCGTTTTCATAATCCCACTTATTGTCAATATCAAATCCGAATAAATGATCTCCCATATGTAATCCAGCCTAATCAATTGAAAATAAATATTTGTTGAACGTGTAACAGACTAACTATTACATACTCTACCCATTTCAGAGCTCTGAAGCAGCTAGTGATTTACACCTGAACCAGGTGCTACTTTCTCTATCAGTTTACCCAGCCGCAAAACCTCTGAACTTCTTCCCTGCTTTTTGTAAAGCAGTCCTAACTTCCTTAAAGACTCGACATCAGTGACATGTCGTTCTGTGTATTGTTCATATACCGCAATAGCGTCTTCAGGCTGCCCGATAGCATCAAGTATTTCAGCAAATGATGGGGCATACTGATCTGATATCTGCGCCAGTGATTCAAGTGCATATACCGCACTTTCAAAATCACACAATTCCAGGCAAATAGCTGAAATTCGTTTCAGGGAAGACTCCATTAAAGGTGATTCAGGATCCTGAAGCGCAAGCTGATAATTCTCAACAGCTCTCACCATATCCTTTTCAAGTTCAGCTTTCATACCCCTGGTATAACCGATGTATGGCAAAGCCAACTCTTCGGGGTACTGATCAAGAATTTTCAATAGATAATCAAATCCCTCATAGTCACCTGCTTTGTAGAGCACAGTAACCCGGAGTATTACATTATCCAACCCTTCATACTGCGGAACATCAGAGAAATATGCCTCATCCTTGGTCTTTAAAAATGTACTAAACTGCTGCCTCATTCCTTCTATTCTGGCTATAATTTCGCTATTCATCACACTTGAGAGTTTCCTCTGCTCGTCAAGTATCATGCTCCGCCCAGGATGATTATCCTTATCCCACTGGTCGAGTATGGCTTCAATCTCATTGAAGCCATCAAGTTCCATCTTTCTGCATCGTATGCGATCCAGAGAATCATTCAGCAGAAACCGAAGATGTTCTGATGCCATTAAATAAGCATCAAGATATATTATCTGAGCACTGATCCTATCCTCGTCATTTTCAAATCCACCCTGAATACTTTTGAATGCAACGTATATCTCCTTACGGGATATACTGTTTGCAAGCTGTGAAGATTGTGAGTTAATAAGTATGTTAAAAAGATCATGAATTTCTTCTCTAATCTTTTTGGATGGCAACTTTCCACAAGCTTCAGCACGCTTTATTGATGACACAGAAAAATCACGCGCTCTTCTATGCGACTCAACTCGTCAATTGTCTTCTCAACTACTTCTTTCAGATGGTTCAGAAATTCCAGCTGATTGCCACTGCTGCAGGCCCTACGAATAGTATCACTTACATCAATTGCAACGGAATTTAATTCCATGCAATCAAGAGAGCAATACTCCACACCATCAATACTCATCGCATTTGGTGAGGGATTGACTATCGCGACACTATGTAATCTCATTTTTCCAGCCTGCCTTGACAAATCCTTAGCAGCCTCAAAAAAATCTGGAATCGTATAGGCAGAGCCACCACTGTTGGTTGAAACCTTGATCATATTCACAGTAATAGCAGGATAGGTATTATTGGCTGCTTCTATTGAATGGCTTATCCCATCTACCGAATGGCATAGATCGACACCAAGCAGAACAATCTTGCAAGCACCCATGTATGCAGCAAGGTCTATTGCCATATTAGACACGGTAACACCATAACCATGAATGGGTTTGGCATCAGGGTAAACCTGTTCTAATATCGAGCTGGGATCCAGTAGCACCTTGAGACCCGTCCATTGCCCAACCAACGCGGGGTGGGCTGCTGACGGGTAGGCAAGGAGAGAATCCGTGAAGTTGAATATTCCCTTTGCCACATCGACACTCAAATCTACAGGGTCCGCATGAACCACAACATCTGGGGTGATTGACTGATCATTAAGATAACTGCAGATCCTTGAAACAGCTATGACCATAAGATCACTGCGATGATCCCTCACCCAGGGAAGATAATTTTCAAGAGAAGGTCCTGCTGCCAATACCACAGCAGTAATACCATTTAGCACATCCTTTAAACAATCACCGTACAGAAAACTATCCTGGCAATTTCTTATACCGTTCATTAAATGAAGCTCTTCACTTGGGTGAATTACATTATCCCAAATGAAAGCATTAAGTTTTTCGCTGCTCTCTGTCTCTATCATTGAATATTCACTTACATAATCATTGCGAGCAGCAAGCGAAGAAACGAGTTCGTATGATTGGTCTGCCAAATTGAAAATCAATCCATCTTCGACTAAACCATCAAGAGTGGATTCCAGGGTATCAACCGAGGAAAAATGAATATTATTATCCAGCTCATCATCCCTCTCCCTTACACGCTCCAATACATCAGGGAGTTCTATAAAAATATAGTGACTTCCTTTAGGCACACCACAGGACGTAATATAAGCCGGCAAAAGGCCTGAATCTGTACCCACTATAAAATAGTAGAATCCCTCTTCAAATAAAGAACGGCCTAACTCTCTCTGGTAAATCTCAGCACTTGATTGAGCAGAAAAATCTTCTCTATTGACAGAGAAAAGGAATTTCTCGCCGAAACTATTGGTTATTAATGGCTCTTTGATCAAGGCGTCTGTCATTCGATTACCCGACTACAATAAATATATATTGGAGATATTACCCACAGAGAGATTAACTCCCAGCTACCTGTGAGGCTATGCAAAAAAGTCGTGTAATGCAATTACTGATAATAGATAACAGGCTGGTGAAGTGAGCCCGTTATATCGACTCTGTAATGTGCAGAGAGCGGAGCGGAAAACAGGGATTGCGATTTACAGAAATTGACAATCAAGGTAATAGTCACTTTACCCGCACAAAATCTCATTGCACAGATTGGATCCGGAGATTGATATTATGCGCAATAATTTGACAGGTTCCAGGCGTACTGGAACAGCTAAGGACATTTTTTATAGGCGCTGGTCGCACTCTTTGATTTCCGCATTCCCAGGATCTCTTTCTGGACTGAATCCCTTGCCCCACTGCTGAGTTCAACTATTTCATCGTTGAGAGTCAACATCTCCTGAAGGGCCGCCTCTTCCGCATCCCGGGGGATTGTTCCCTTCTCATGTGCTTCCCAGGACTCTAGAAATTCCAGGCGTTTTTTCTGCTGTTCAAAAACAGCATCCCATTCACCCTGCCTGGCCAATTCCAGCAGGCTGCGTGTGACTTCCAATGATTGCTGAAGATATTGGCCGATCTCAGCCATGCTGGTCACTCAGTTGCCGCAACCACGACATCCTCAACACTCGATGCCTGCTTGATCTCATCCGGCATGGCATCCCACCCCTGCTTCAACTCCTTGAGCAGAGAGGTTACCTCATCCAGCTTGGATGTATCATCCTGTAAATTGGCTTCTATCAGTTGGCGATTGCTGTAGCGGTAAAGAGACTCAAGATTGGCAGCTATCGCCCCCCCTCTCTCGAAATCCAGACTGGCGCGAAGCGCGTCAATTATCGATACTGCCCAGGTGATATTGTGCTGGCGCAACTCAATATCGTGTCGCTCAATAGCTCCCTTTGCGATGGCAATTTTATCCAGGGCACCTTCCATCAGCATCTGTACCAGACGATGAGGCGTCGCGTAGTGCGCCTCGGTACCAGAAGCGGAAGCGTACTTGGATGCACCAGAGCCTTTATTATTCATCATATTTTTTCACCACAAACCATCACAAAACAGGCAAATTACTGAGGATTAGTTGTTCGAAGACAACTGCCCTGCCAGATAATCACTTATACCCTTGAATGAAGCAACCAGCTGATCGAGTTGGGCAAACTGCCTGACAAGACGTTCCTCGGTTGCTTCCAGGAGATCCTGCAACCGCAGTTCATCGAGTTGCAGATAGCCTTTACGGGTGGTGAGGCCCTCCTGTCTCGATCCGATCAACCCATCGGCATCAATCAGTGCAGTGGTATAGTCATAGAGCCTGACAGCCACACCGGAAGTCTCGTCTGTAAACAGGTCGATGACATCATTCAAGTTGTTATCCAGCGCATTGTCCAGGGCCGTACTGTTAATGGACATCACACCAAACCTGTCACGCTCAATACCGATCTCCGCCAGGTAACCAAAAGTCCCGCCGGCCGGTGCATTGAATACATCCAACATCCCGCCTTCAAGAATTCTGAGGGAGGTATCGGTTCTCAGGCTATCTTCTCTCTCAGTACCAATATCTTCCAGCAGGGTATTGTATTTATCCACGAAGTTCTGAATCGTGGCCTTAATAGCATCTTTGTCACGGGACACTGTGAGAGTAGTGGATCCCGCCGCTTTCAGGTTGAATGTCAGGTTATCGACAACGCCGGTTACCGCATTGGACGCACTTGTAAAGGCGAAGCCATCAACAGTACCCGTTGCATCCTGTGCTGCAATAACCTCTTCAGCTGCTGCCGCATCACCTGCATCGATAAAGAACAGCTTGGATAGCCCGACATTATCCGCATCGCCGCTGCCATCCCCGGAAAAAGCAATCGTGATTCCATTGGCCGCACCGGTTTCATCCGACTGCAATATCAACCGGGTACCGCCACTTTCGTTGATCAGTGATGCACTGATTCCAGGATTTCCTGCCGCACCGTTGATCGCGTCGCGCAACCCTGCAAGGGTATTGTTGGTGCCATCGACTGTTATATCGAGGGTCGTACCATCGACAGTAAGTGAAAAAGTGCCGGTGCCGACAGCGGTTGCACTGTCAGCATACCGGGCCGATGCCATCTTGTGGGCCTGGGCCAGATCGGTCACCACCAGGCCATAACTCGATTCCACAGCACCAGTAAGCGCGGTAGCCGTAGCCACAGTCTCACTGCTGGAGGTGGCATCAGCAACATTGAATGCCGTCGGAAAGCGTAAAGCACTCAGCGAGGCACGAAAAGATGAGACAGAACTGGATATGCGACCATAGGCACTGATCTGCGATTCCAGATCCTGCTGCTGCGCCTGCACCCGCTCCAGGGGCCTGCGCTGGATCGCCATCAGCTGATCAATGACCGTGCCCAGATCAAGTCCAGAACCAACACCGGGCATACCAATTGGCATAACCTAACTCCTTCAATTACTACCCACCACCCAACCGCCATTTGCATGGCCAAATAGGCTTTATCCTTTCTCGTCTAGCATAAAGCCGGGTTTAGGCTCATCCATCATCTCCTTGATGGTCCGTGCAAGAGCCAGTATTTCATCGGGAGGGTACTGGCGGATCAACTCCTTGGTCACCGCGTCGTAAACCCTCACTACCGGTTTTCCTGTGTCCTCATTAATACTGAACTGAAGCTTTCGCTTCGAAACTTGCATCAACTGGTTGGCTTCATTCAAAAGGCCTTTCAGCTCATCCGCATCCACAGACACGTCAGCAGTCTGTGTTTCCACATCCTGCTGAACTTCGGCCTGTTTGTTTGCGACACTCTCGATTGCCTGTTGAACTTTTGGCGGTCCAGATGATTCCTGAACACGCTCAGGTCGAGACGAACTCACAGGACGTTTAGCCGGCAGTAGGCTGTTAATGTTGACTATATCAACTGCCATGGCTATTTCCTCGTTTTCGGTTCCCGTTACCCCGGGCTAGTTCAGCCCGGGGTCACCTGAGTTATCCAAGGAGTCCGAGTGCCAACTGAGGCAGCGTGTTGGCCTGGGCAAGGGCTGCCACACCGGCCTGCTGTACTACCTGTGCACTGGTCAGACGCGCAGTCTCTCGTGCCATATCCGCATCCATGGCGCGACCATAGGCGGCCCACTGAGCCTCCTCGAGATTCATTGCGGTAGTCATCGCCTTCTCAAGCACACTTTCGCCTGCACCGTACTTGGCAAGAGCACTGTTGATAGTGTTCAGCGCAGTAGTCGCGGTTGTTACGCTGGATACCGTGGTAAGTGTCACTGCCTGGCCGACAGTGATGAGGGAGCCGCCAGGACCTGCCAGCACGGAGAATGAACCAGCCGCAGCTGCCCCATTGTACTGGGCACGACCCATGATCGCACCGATCTCAGTGTTCAAATCAGCAATTTCTGTATCAAGATAGCCTTTCTGGGCGGAGGTGTAGGTGCCGCTCAGTTTGGTCAGCTGCAGTTCGCGAAGACGCTGAACAATCTGGGCTGCGGTCTGCAGTGCACCATCAACAATCTGCAGGCGGGAAAAACCATCACCCAGTGTCCGCTGCGCAATGGCAGCGCCGCGGGCGTGACTTTCAGCCAATTGGGCGATACCGATACCGGCAGCGTCATCTTTGGCCATGTTGATACGCAGGCCTGATGAAAGGCGCTGTACTGCTGTCATGAGGTTGGTTTGAGAGCGGCTGACGTTACGACGTGCGGCCATTGAGTAGATATTAGTGTTGACTGTGATAGCCATGATTTCAATCCTTACATTCTCCCGGCGCAGTTGTTGTCAGATCGCGCCCTGGGAGGCTTTTTACCTAGCGGATATACCGTCTCTGACTGGATAGTATTTACCGCTTCCGTTATTTGTATCGGCCGCCGACGGAGTATCTTTAGGAAATATCATGTTTTTATTGCCAACTTTTTTTTACTTATATTTCAAAAAGATAAATGAAATCACGGGATTAGCACAGGTGGACCCGGGTTACAGGACCGGATCCTGATTGCCCCCCCGGGGGGGATGAGAAGGAGTGCAGGCCGCCCCCTCGTGCATACGACCAGGGGGCCGACCTGGATTCCCAAGGTCAGTATTAATGCGAACTGTTAAAGAGCGGAGGGTTACAAAGCCTTACAGCCAGGGAACCCCATTCTTGAAACTTTTAAATCAGAGCCGCAGAAAGTTAAACAGGGAGAGCCCCTGAAGCGTGATAAAGGTCTTCTGGGCCGCTTCCAGGGAGGTCTGCAGCTGGCTGAACCGGGTAATGGCCTCCGCGTAGTCCAGATCCTCGATCTTGGAGCGGTTCTCCTGCATGGAGAAAATGAAGTTCTCGTTCAGAACCTCCTGTTTGTCCACGGCATTCTGACGAGCGCCCACACCCGCACGGACCTCGAGCACCTTGTCCATGACAAGAGCAAGGTCATCCAGCAGTGCAGTTCCGGGGCTGGTCCCGGCTTCCAATGCTGTGGCGATCTGATCCACGGTCTCGAAGGCGTTGCGGGTACCGCCACCACTGGTGGGAATATCCATAAAAACCTTGAACCCGGAATCGCTGTCGGCAATGGTCCTGTCTTCAGAGACCCGGATATTGCGTTGACCCATGTCACCGTTGAAGACGTAGCTTCCTCCAGAGAGTTCGAAGGGTTTCACGTGCCCCTGGTTACCGGCAAAGATGTAATCGCCAAAAGCATCCTTGGTATTGGCCAGCTCCACCATATCATCGAGCAGTACCCGAACCTCACTGGCCAGGTAGGTGCGCTGTTCCGCGGTATAGGTGTCACTGACACCCGCCAGGGAGAGCTCCCGTATACGCTGTATGCCCTTGTTTACACCGTCAAGTGCATTATCCTCTATCTCCAGGCGGCTTTTGATACCGGTGATGTTGCGCTGGTACTGCTCGGCATTTTCTATGGCACGGGTAAAATCCAGCACCCTGGCACTGCCCTGGGGGTCATCCGAGGGTTTGAGAAAGGCTTTACCGGATGAGACCTGCATCTGCACTTCACTGAGATCGATCTCGCGCTGCTGTATGCCCTCAAGACCGCGTTGGAAGATCTGTCCGGTGGATATTCTGATCATAGTTACCTCCCCACTGCATTCAGCAGAGATTCAAAGAGGGAATTGGCCACCTGGATCACCTGGGCCGAAGCCTGGTAGGCCTGCTGAAAACGGGCAAGATCTGCTGCCTCTTCATCCAGGTTGACGCCTGAAATCTCGGCCAGCCGCTGGGCGTGGGAGGAGAGCAGCCCCTCCTGGGCTCTGAAGCTGATCTCGGCCTGGTGTGTCTTGGCGCCCACATCGGAAACCAGCTGGGAATAGACGTTCTGGAACGTGGCGGTTCCGCCATTCATCAGCAGATCATTCTGTAATCCGGCCAGGGCCAGGGCATTGCTGTTGTCCGCGGTACCGCCACTGTTGAACTCTGCCAGAAACGCATCGCCCACGGCAGGGGTGCCCTTGATGTGGAAACTCGCCCCACCGATAGGATCGAATTGTCCCGGCACCGTTCCGTCAGGGAAGCTCTTGCCGGCCGATTCGGTGGCAGGATTGTAATAGATGTAGTTTGTCGCCAGGGCTGGAGTACTGGTGATGGTGAAGCCTGGTGCATTGAGCGGCCCGACACTGTTGGAATATGTCAGGGTCATGGTGGTGGTTGAACCCAGCCCGGTGGCACTGCTTGTGCTTATCGCGGAGATGGACGCATCCCCCGTATTGAGGGGATTACCACTTGCATCGGTCACCTCGCCTCCACGCAAAGCCCCTGCGGCAGCTATCCGGTTGACGTCCGAAATCAGCAGGGAGACTTCACCTGCGGCATCCCTTGTGGGCCGGAGGAGAAATGAATCGCCAATCGCTGCCCCCGCGGTGATCGACATCTGAAAACCATCCACCACTGGAATAGCAGCGGAGTTTATCGCCGTGGTAGTTCCGTCTGACAACCTGGTCAACGTATAACTGGTGCCACCGTTATAGACCAACTGGTAGTCTGACGAAGTGAGATTCGCCATATCGGCAGCCGAAAAGGAGACCGATACTGCACCACTGCCGGTATTTCCAAGATTAGGAGCCCCTGACACCGTGATGGGCTGGTAGAAATTACCACCCATCTGCCCGAGCAGGTCTATACCCTGTACATGCTGGGCGTTGATACTCTCCACCAGGCCGACGGCCAGTTTGCCGAGCTGGCTCTGGCCTTCATCGAGATACTCTTCGCGAAACCTGAGCAGACCACCCAATTCACCACTGCTCACCTGGTTGGTGACAATAATGGATGAAGCACCCCCATCCACGCTGAGCCGGATATCCGGGCTGGTGGGATTGGCAGCGTTGGGTGACACAGAGAGAACCGCATTTTCCCAGCCAACAACCAGGGGCTGACCGGTGCCGATGATGACATTCATCGCCCCGTCATCCTGCAGAAAATTCTGCACATTCACATATTTCGACAGGTCGTTCAGCAGCATCTCCCGCTGGTCCAGCAGGTCATTGGGCTCGCTGTGGTTGATCTCGGAGCGGGCCTTTACGATGGCCCGGTTCACATCGGCAATGTTGGCAGCCAGGGTATTGATCTGGGTGACACTGTTGGTGATCTCCTGGTAGATGTCCTGGCGCAGCTGATCATACTGCCGGTCTATGTAGACGAAACGGGATGCCAGTGACTCGCCTTCAGCAAGCAGCACCTGCCTTGATGAGGCGGATGCAGGATTGTCCGAAACATCCTGCAAGGCATTGAAAAAATCCTGGATAGCGGGATCGAGGCCCACCGCGGGATCCGCAAGAAGATTGTCCAACCGGGAGGCGTGCTGAAGCAGCGTCTGCATCTCGGTGGTCGCTGTCTGGGCTCCGCGCATCTGGGTGGCAATGAAGTCGTCATAAAAGCGCTGCACGGAAACCGCATCAACGCCGTTGCCGATCCAGCCGGCCGGTGTGCGATCCGCTGTACGGGTGGACAAGTTGACCCGCTGACGGCTGTAGCCCTCGGTGTTTGCATTGGCAACATTATGACCCACGGTGCTCAACACACGCTGGTATGAGAGCAGGGCTGATGTTCCTATTCCGAAAATTGTTGCCATATCGTTACCTCGATATCAGACACAGCGGCGCAAGGCACCGTTGACGTCCTGTTATCTATAGCGGCTCCTGTGGGTCTGTCTTTAATCCTGCGAATACTTCCTTCATCAGGTCACCAGACATTATTTTGTTGATTTTATTGGCATATTCAGGATCGGTAGCATACCCGGCCTGTTGCAGCTCAGAGAAATACTCCTCGGCATCACCGGCCTTTGACAGGGCTCTTTCATAACGTGGATTGCTGCGCAGGAATTCCGCGTAATCCATGAAACTGTCGGCCAGCGACTCATAAGCCCGGAAGAAGGCGCGCTTCTTAACCGCGGCACCCTGCTCATACTCCAGGGTGTTCAGGGCAACCCTGTTGCCCTTCCAGCTCGGGTCTGCCTTGATTCCGAACAGGTTGTTTGCCGCCTCACCGTTGCCGAAGCGCATCATGTGCTTACCCCAGCCCGTTTCAAGGGCGGCCTGTGCCAGCAGTGCCTGGGGCTCCAGGCCCAGCATGGAGGCCGCTTTTTTTGCCAGGGGCAGCAACTCTTTGACAAAGTCGACGGGTTGCCAACTGCTGGTATCGGGAGCTTTGTCACTCCTGTCCTGCTGCTGCAGGTCGGGCTTGACCTCCAGGGATGGTGGAAATGCAGAAGAGTTGATGGGAACAGCTCCTGCCAGCCCGACATGCCGGGCTGAAGCCCGACCTACATTACTGCTTTCAATCTGAACAGAGGCCGCATGCCCCATGCGTGGGTAATCCTCAATACCCTTGGTCTGCAGCTCTTGTTTGCTCTCGTCACCGCCCAACTGGCGCTTGATCACGTCGGCCATACCCAGCCCGCCGCTCTCCGCCAGGTGGATGGCCAGTTGCTGATCATACATATCCCGGTAAAAGAGACTCTGCTCACTGTCGAACAACCCCTCCCCCTGGCTGGCCTGGCGCATTGCCTTGAGCATCTGCTGCATCATCAGCGCCTCGAACTGCTTTGCAACCTCATCCAGTGAGCCTTTCTCATCATTCACCGCCTGGGCCTTGAGCGCGCCAAGGCCCTGAAAATCGGTATAGATTGAGGCGCTGGCCAGGTTCATCAGATCACCACCAGTTCGGCTTTTAGCGCACCGGCCTGCTTCAATGCTTCGAGAATAGCCACCAGGTCGGAAGGTGCCGCACCCACCTGGTTCACTGCGCGCACCACCTCGTTCAGAGAAGCGCCGGGCTTGAACAGGAACATGCGGCTGCCCCCCTCCTCCACGGCCACGTTGCTCTGGGGAACAACAGCTGTCTGGCCACCGGAGAGCGCACCCGGCTGGGAGACTTCCTGCTCTTCACTGATCGTTAC
Organism: Sedimenticolaceae bacterium; assembly: GCA_965224515.1. GTDB lineage: Bacteria > Pseudomonadota > Gammaproteobacteria > Chromatiales > Chromatiaceae > Sedimenticola_A. The sequence continues at coordinate 2,262,103 of OZ245051.1, read as the reverse complement.
GGTGAGGCTGCCGTGGGAGACTGCGGCAGGAGTTACCCTGACCTGGTTGCTGATCACCACGGTACCGGTCCTGGAGTTGACGATTATCCTTGCAGGGGCGTCACCAGGCTGCACTTCAAGATTCTCTATCAGTGATACGAAGCTCACCCGCTGGGATGGATTCAACGGACTGCTCACCTCAATGGATGCCGCATCGATAGCCTGGGCTGCGCCGGGGCCTATGGTTTCATTGATGGATTTCACTACCCGCTGTGCAGTGGTGAAGTCGGCATCATGCAGATTCAGGGTCAGTGAGTTGCCCTGTGAAAATGCTGATGGTACAGCACGCTCAACGGTTGCACCGTTGGGCATGCGGCCGACGGTGGGAATATTGATCGTGATACTGGATCCGTCAGCACCAGAGGCACTCAGGCCGCCCACCACCAGGTTGCCCTGGGCCACGGCGTAAACCTTACCGTCTGCACCCTTGAGGGGAGACATCAGCAATGTTCCGCCACGCAGGCTCTTGGCATCACCGATGGACGATGCGGTGACATCGATCTTCTGACCCGGCTTGGCGAACGAAGGCAGATCGGCATGCAGGGTCACTGCCGCGACGTTTTTCGGTTTGATCTGGGTTCCCGGCGGGACAACTATACCCAGCTGGTTCAGCATGCTGCGCAGGCTCTGCATGGTGAATGGAGCGGCAGAACTGCCGTCGCCGGTACCATCCAGTCCCACAACAAGGCCATAGCCAATCAGCTGGTTGCTGCGGACACCGGCGATAGAGGCAAGATCCTTGATACGTTCGGCACGTGCCGGGGCAACCACGCTCAGCATTGCCAGCAGGGTTGCCACTACCATGAGGTACCAGCCCATCCGCTCACTGAAGCGTGAATAACCTGACTTGCTTGACTGATGCTTAGGTGTATAGCGTTTCATGATGTCACCTAAAAGGGGAATAGTGCACTGATGAAGAAGCGCGACAGCCAACCCATTGAGTTGGACTCAGCAACTGCACCATCGCCCACGTAAATAAGTGTCGGGTCGGCAAGCTTGGTCGACAGCACCGTGTTGGTGGAGTCGATATCCGCCGGCCTGACAATACCGGAGACCTTGATATATTCATTGCCCTGGTTGATACCGATGCGCTTCTCACCGCGTATCACCAGGTAACCGTTAGGCATTACCTCGACAACACTGACCGTGATATCGCCGGTCAGGTTGTTGCTCTGTGCGCTGTCGCCCGCACCGGCGAAAGACGAATCCGATGCGAGGCTCATGCCAAGATTGTTATCCTTGTTGCTGGCAAGAGGAACAATGCTGGGGGTATCAAACTGCGGTGTTGAACCGAGTATGGTCGGGTTGGTAACGGAGGTGCTGTTGCTCTTGGATACGTTGGTGGCGGTTGTCTTTGACGCGTCGGTCTTCTCCACCAGCTTGATGGTCAGCATGTCGCCAACCCGCCGGGCACGCATATCTTCAAACCAGCTGTGCTCATAGCCCGTCTGGTAGATTGCACCATTGCTCTGCACAGGCACCGGCATTGCTACCGGGCGCATGGGCGCATAGTCCGGGTCGCGCTTGGGAGCGGTATTGCAACCCGCAACCGAAAGCGCTGTAAGAACCAGTAGTGAAATTGCGCTAAACCTCTTCATCACATCACCTGTTCACCATCAAAGCTGGTTGTTGAGGTAACCCAGCATCTCATCGGTGGTAGAGATCGCCTTGGAGTTCATCTCGTAGGCCCGTTGTGTCTCGATCATGTTGACCATCTCTTCAACCACGTTCACGTTGGAGCTCTCCAGTGAACCCTGGATCAGGGTACCGAGCCCCTCGGTGCCGGGAGTTGCCGTAGTGGCCGCACCGCTGGCACCGGTCTCGCGAAACAGGTTTTGGCCGATGGCGGCAAGCCCCGTTGCATTGACGAAATCAGCCAGTTCGATACTGCCGATCTGGGTCGGGGCTGTATTACCTGCCACCAGGGCGCTTACCACGCCATCAGAGCCCACGGTTATGGAGATCGTGTTGTCCGGTACGGTTATTGCGGGCTCAAGAGCATAACCGTTGTTATTAACAATCTGCGCATCTGCACTCAGGCTGAAAGTACCGTCACGGGTATAGACGATGCTGCCGTCGGGGTGCAGGATCTGCAGAAACCCCCGCCCCTCGATTGCCATGTCCAGGGAGTTTCCAGTCTGGGTGATATTGCCCTGGCTGAAGAGCTTCTGGGTGGCGACTGTCCGCACACCGGTGCCCAGCACCAGGCCGGAAGGGAGCTCCGTGCTCTCGGAAGACTGGGAGCCAACCTGGCGGATATTCTGGTAGATAAGGTCTTCAAACGAAGCGCGATCACGCTTGAACCCGGTTGTACTTACATTGGCCAGGTTGTTGGCAATGGTCGCCATCCGCGTCTGTTGACCGTCGAGACCTGTTTTTGCGATCCAGAGAGCCGGATACATGATCTATTCCTCAATAATTCGTGTTAACCAATAACTTGCAAGATACTTGCCACTATGAAGTTCGCATGATGCTGGAAGACTGCTGCTCGATCTCACCGGCGGTCTTCATCATCTTCACCTGGAACTCGTAACGGCGTGACAACTCGATCATATCGACCATGGCATCCACGACACTGACATTACTGCTCTCGATGGTGCCGGTAGCAAGCTGTATAGCCCCGTCAGCCGGGAGCGGCTCACCGCTCTGCTGGCGAAGCAGGCCATCGTTTCCCTTGTAAAGGGTCGATTTATCAGGATTGACCAGCTTGACCCGGTCAATAACCGCCAATTCATTGACTGCCTGGCCCAGGGGTCGGATAGAGATTGTTCCATCGGGACCGATCTCTATCTTCTCCGCCGGGGGGATGGCGATAGGTCCACCATTGCCCATCAGCGGCAAACCGTTGCCGGTGGTCAGTATGCCGTTGGCATCCACCATCAGGTCGCCGCGACGGGTATAGGCTTCGCTGCCGTCTTTGGACTGCACGGCGATCCAACCTTCACCGTTGACTGCCACATCAAGGCTGCGGCCGGTATGTGCAAGGGAGCCGCGTTTAAAATCTATGCCGGGTCGTTCGCTGAGTGCATAAACGCGCGTGGGGTGGCCATCGCCGAACACCGGCATGCTGCGAAACTGCTGCAGATCAGCCTGGAAACCGGGTGTATTGGCATTGGCCAGGTTATTGTTATTGGTCGCCTGCGCCAGGAAGGTCTCCCTGGCCCCGCTCATTGCGACATAAAGCATGCGATCCATAATCTTCTCCTTTTTCCCCTCACCCTGACCCTCTCCCCGGTGGGGAGAGGGAACCAGGCATCATTACCTGATGTTGATTACTGCCTGGGTGACCTGGTCAGCGGTGGAGATCACCTTGGTGTTGGCCTGGAAGTTACGCTGGGCCACGATCAGCTTCACCAATTGGGTTGCGATATCCACGTTGGACAGTTCAAGAGCGCCGGACTGAATCGAACCAAAACTGGCAGTACTGGCTTCGCCCAACTGGGCATCGCCTGACTCGAAGGTCTCGGTCCAGTTGTTATCGCCCTCTTTACCCAAGCCGTTGGGGTTGTTGAACTTGGCCATCACGACCTTGCCCAGCTCGGTGGATCTACCGTTGGTGAAACGGGCGAATACAACCCCGGTATCACTGACATCGATACCGTTGAGACGACCGGATGCGTAACCGTTCTGACTCAGATCGTTAACACCAAACTCACCGGCAAACTGTGTGGCCGTTGCAAAATCAGTGGCCAGATTGATGGCGCTTGCACCGTTGGTGAAGGCAAATCCGTTGAAGTTAAGGGTTGTGGTACCTGTGGGAGCACCCGCAGCAGTAAAAGTCAATGTGGAGGGTCCCTGCAGTTCAGTGGCTGCAGTGGCATCAGGCACATACGTTGCCACATCCCAGGTAAGCGCCCCGGTTCTACGAAAGTACATAGTGGCCGTGTGAGAATCTCCCAACGTGTCGTAGATCGTAATAGATGTGGCGCTGGTGTAAGTGGTCGCAGTAGCTGGATCAATGGTACCCGCACCAAGAATTGTATCTGATGCATTCAGATTGATACCGGCCGTAATAGTACTGCTTGCACTGGGCGCACTGGGCTGGGTCTGCAACTGCAGATCGATCAGACTGCCCGTATCAAATGTGGTAGGGGTGGTGGAAGTCACTGCATCATAAACCTGCAGGCGCTGACCGGCATGGTTGACCATGTAGCCTTCACGGTCCACGGTGAAAGCGCCCGAGCGTGTGTAGAAGCGGCTGCCGGCATCATCTTCAACCACGAAGAAACCTTCGCCGTTGATCGCCAGGTCGGTGTTGTTGTTGGTAAACTCCACGGTACCCTGGCTGAATTGCTGGGAGACACGCGCTACACGCACACCTCGCCCTGCCGCCTGGGTGCCAAGATCCTGGATGGATGTGGCATAGATATCTGAAAACTCCGCCCGTGACTCTTTGAAACCGGTGGTGCCCGCATTGGCGATATTGTTACCGGTTACATCGAGATCAGTGGAGGCGGCTTCAAGCCCACTAAGTGCGATTCGAAATGACATGGTTACTCCTCCTGCCGTTAGTTGATCTGTTTAACTTGATTGAACGCAACGGGGCCGAGCCCCTCCAGATTCAGTGTCAGGCCCTGCCCTGAACTGCCGAGCGACACGCTCTCCACCGGCGCAAACAGTTGCGATTGCAAGCTCACCGATTGGCCGCTGTAGCGGGCTTCCACCTGAATGTTGTAGTTTCCTGACGGAGCATACTCACCTTCGTTGGTGATGCCGTCCCAGGAAAAATGCACCGGTCCAGCCTGCTGCTGACCGAGCGAAACCTCGCGCACCAGCTGGCCTACAGCGTCTGTTACCCGCAGAACCACCTTGGCGCTCTGGTCCAGTTCGACCTGGCCGCGAATGGCACCGCCCGTGGCAAGGTACCCCTGGTCTGACGGAACCAGCACATCGCGACCGATCAACGAGCCTGCCTGTAACGCCTGGTCAGAAGTCATCGAGGCCGAAAAGCTGTCGAAAGATTCATTCAGCTTGTCCAGCCCGGTCACCGAGGCGAACTGGGCCATCTGGCTGACAAACTGGGTGTTGTCCATGGGTTCGAAGGGATCCTGGTTGCTCAGCTGGGTAACCATCAGCTTGAGAAAGGCATCGATGCCCAGTTCAGAGGCGTCGTTGACTCTCTTTTCTGACTGAATAGGCGATAGCCCAAGCTGTTTCAGAAAATCATTGTCGGCGTTGACTGCTGTCATAACCTGTTACTCCTATTTGCCCATCTGCAAAGTGGCGCTCATCAACTGCTTTGCCGTCTTAACCACTTCGACATTGCTCTGGTATGAACGCGAGGCGGAGATCATGTTTGCCATCTCCTCCACCACGTCTACGTTTGGGCGGTAGATGTAGCCCTCTTCATTGGCCAGGGGATGATCAGGCGCATACTCCGTGACCAGGGGGGCCTTGCTCTCAACCACCCCTTGCATTCGAACACCAACCGAAGGGTTGTCCGGGTTCATCTCATCGAGCATCGCGGCAAACACCGGCTGGCGTGCACGGTAGGTCTGCTCGATACTGCTGCTGATGCTGTCAACATTGGCCATGTTGCTTGAGATAAGGTTGAGCCGTAACGACTGGGCGCTCATTCCGGATGCCGCGGTATCAAAAATATTGAACATCGACATGATTATTGCCCCTTGATTGCCAGCCGCAGTTTGTTGATTGCACCGTCGAGAAATCTGAGGCTGGCCTGGTACTCCAGTGCATTGGCGGCGTAGGCCGCATGTTCAATCTGGCTGTCCACCGTGTTGCCGTCCAGGCTGGGCTGGTTGGGTACCCGGTAGCTCATCTCACTGGGAGGTACTATCCCGCCCTCCATCTGAATATGCTCTTGATGGGTGGTGCGCATCCGCGCCGGCTGACTCATTTCGCTGTTCAACATGGCGCGGAAGTCAAAATCTCTCGCCTTGTAACCGGGGGTATCTGCATTGGCAATGTTGCCGGCAAGAACCTCGGCACGGCGTGCTTTCAGCTGCAGGGCCTGCGCATGAATTCCCAATGCATTATCAAATCTCATTTAATCCACTCCAGTGAGTTGCTCTCAACCCAGATAAAGCAGAGTTCATGCCACTTTCATTAGCTATTGTTTTTAATAGTGTTTATTTGGATTCGATTGATCTGGCAGTGGAAAAGCGGCAACCGGAAACCGGAAAAGCGGCAACGTACATCCGTGGCTGTCATCAGCCATGAATCACTGAAGGTGCGTTTAAAAATGCGGAGAAGAAACAGGCGTACCAGGCCTCAGCAGTATTCGTATTTCAATCGCCCAGCAGCCGATAGGCGATACCGCCGGACTCCTTGATCATCTCGAACCTGTCACTGTGTGCAGACAATGCCTCGGTGGACCCGAGGAATAGATAGCCTCCGGGATTGAGGCAGCGGATAAAGCGTCCCAGTATTTCCTGCTTCTTTTGGAGAGAGAAGTAGATCAGGACATTGCGACAGAATATGACATCGAATCTGCCCAGGGTTTCGAACCTGTGGGTAAGGTTCATCTCCCTGAAAACAACCTGTCGCTTGAAGTCGTCTCGTACTTCGAGGCACTGCCCCCTGTCCTGAAAAAAGCGATCACGCTGCCGGTCATTCAACCCTCTGCCTGCAGCAAACCCGCAATAAACACCTTTTGTAGCTGCTTCCACCATGGTGCGGGAGATATCAGATGCGAGTATCTCAACCCCTCCCTGCAGGTGATTGGGATTGTTCGACCTGAACTCATCGATCAGCATGCAGATCGAGTAGGGTTCCTGTCCTGAAGAACAGGCAGAAGACCAGATACGTGGCCGGCCCCTGGATTCAGCCGCGAGTTCGGGGAGAACCCTGTTCCGGAGCAGCTCAAAGTGAGCCTTGTCGCGAAACCAGAAGGTTTCATTGGTCGTCATGGCATCAATGACTGCCGCTTTCAGTGTCGAGGTCGCCCCCGATTCGAGCTGCTGGAGGAGTTCATTGATACTGCTGAATCCCTGTTCATTCATGATCCATGAGAGACGGCTCGCTACCAGGTACCCTTTATCAGCACCCAGAACTATTCCACACGCCTGCTCCAGAAAGCGTTGAAACGTCTGGTACTCCCTCTCGGTAATTAAACCGGCAGTTGTGGAAATATTATCCATTACTTCCCTGGGTTGACACTGCAGCAGCCCTTTTCAGACATCGTTATTCGGCTTCTGGCACTGATGGCCGAGACGGGTCATTATCGTCTTGGCCAATTCATTCGGGTCATATTTTGGAAGAAACTGGTCTGCACCAACAGTTTGGATCATCGCCTCATTGAACATCCCACTCAGGGATGAGTGCAGCACGATATAAAGAGATGCCAGGGCAGGGTCATTTCGGATTTCAGTGGTCAGGGTATACCCATCCATGGAGGGCATCTCAATATCGGAAATAATCATCCCCAGCATGGATCCCGGATCTTTCCCTTCACTTACCCAACTCTTGAGCTGGTCCAGCGCCTGTTTGCCGTCGTTGCAAAGTATGGATTCCACCCCCAACTGGTCAAGAACACGTTTCACCTGGTTGCGTGCAACCGTCGAATCATCCACCACCATCACACGGGGCGGCAAACCATCACTGGCTGACACGCCCTCGATGTCCTCGGTGATATCCTCGGAATCCCCCACGATCTCCTGCAAAATACGCTCGACATCTATAATCTCAACCAATTCATCCTTTATATGGGCGACCGCTGTAATGTAGCTTTCACCCGGTCTTGTGGGTGGCGGTTCAATCTCTTCCCAGCTCATGTTGACGATATGTTCGACTCCGGCCACCATGAACCCAAGTATCTGGCGGTTATACTCGGTAACGATGACAAAACTGCCAGATGTGTTCTCGCCAGCTGATGGCTGCTCAATCGCCATGGCCAGGTCAATTACACTGACCGCATCCCCCCTGATTGTAGCCAACCCGATGACTGCAGGATGAGCTCCCGGAAGTCGGGAGAGTGAATCGGGGCAGCGGATCACCTCATGAACTTTGAAAACATTAATGCCGTACCGCTCCTTGGTGCCAAGATTGAACAACAGAAGTTCCAGCCGGTTCTGGCCCGCCAGCCTGGTGCGTTGATCAACATTGTCCAGAATACCCGCCATACGGTCCCAATCTCCTAACCACAGTCTAAAATAACGCCGCAACTAACTATAGCTTATGCAATTCCAGGCAAATGAGCTAACGACAAACTGAAAATAATTCATTCTGCAATCTGCATGACACCCATGAGAATTACCAGCTACAGACCTATTTCAGTCATAGAGTGTCTCTGGACTTCAGCGCGGATTAGCGGTCTACAGCAACTTCCCATGGAGGAAAAACGGGCATAGATCTTGCATATCTACTCATATGACTATACTGCGTCAAATGACCGTCACCTTCTGTACAGCAGCTCTTCTGGGCATAGCCAGGGTAGCTGCGGTGGGAATCGCCCCTTTCTTTATCCTGTCTGTTTCCGCTTCAGCTGCCACTGCAGATGAGTGGCAATCCCACGAAACCATTCGCCAGGCTGTCAGGATACACGCTGAAAGCAGCATGCCACCGTCCGACTCCCGCATTGAAATTGAAGTGGGCAGCCTGGACAAGCGACTTCGACTCCACGCCTGTGACCAGGCGCTGGACACCTTCTCTCCCCAGGGGAGACAGAACAGCAACAGATTGACTGTTGGCGTACGGTGCGACGGCGCCAAGCCCTGGACCATATACGTTCCGGTAAAGGTGGCGCAGTACAAGCCCATTCTGGTGGCGACGAACGGGCTACCCAAGGGATCAACCGTCAACATGAATGACGTTCGCCTTGAAGAGCGGGATGTCTCGCGTCTGCGCCGGGGATACTTCAGAGACCCTTCCCAGATAGTTGGCAAAACGGTAAAGCGCTCCATTCAGGCAAACCGGGCACTACTCCCCAGCCAACTGGTTGCCGCTACAGCCATTGAGAAAGGCAGTATGATCACGATCCTGGCCAGGACCGGGGGTATTCAGGTCAGAATGAAGGGTAAAGCGCTCTCCCGGGGTGCCACCGGAGACCGCATTAAGGTCCAGAACCTGAGCTCAAAGAGAAAAATTGAAGCCACCGTGGTGGGACCCGGCATCGTCGAGGTCATGCTTTAGGGCAAGTAGTGTGAACGGGGTCCTGCTTTGGCTTTAACAGGTGTAGAATGTGCTGCCCGGATTAAAGTTTGGCCATATGACAGCCGCTAACCATGACAGGAAACCAGTAACAGGTGAGTTATTACTATGGACATTAAGAGTTTAACTGGCAGTCCTGTTCAGGATACCAGGAAGCAGGGCCAGACAGGACAGGTAAGCGGCAGCCAGGGCCGGCCTGCGCAAGGTGCGCCCGCTGTTGACGACAGGATGACTTTGACCGGCTCTGCCTCCAAACTGCAGGAGCTTGAAGCACGTCTTGCCAGCCTCCCGATCGTTGACACCCAGCTTGTTTCGAACGTGCAGCGCTCCCTGGCAACCGGCAGCTTCCAGATCGAACCCCAGACAGCAGCAGAGAACCTGGTTGACCAGGAAAAAAACTTCGCCTTGATCAGTGAGACTAAATAGCCCACATGTCACTATCCACTGATCAACAGCAACCCCTCGCAAACCTGCTCTCCGCCGAATTAGCCACAGCCAATCAGCTGAAGTCGCTGCTGGAGCAAGAGTACGAAACCCTCAGGTCGGGTAATCCAGATCAAATCATGGCTGTCGCACAGGAAAAAGAGTCTGTACTGCAGCGGATGCGCCAGCATGACAGGGATCGGCAGCGCTTTATTGGCCGCATCTCCATAGCCACCGGCAAAGAGAGCGTCAGCGCCGTGCTGGAAGGCCTTCCAGAGGGCAGCCCGGCTCAGAAACTGTGGCATGAACTTCAGGAAGTTGCTTCAGCCCTGCACCAGCAGAACACGATCAACGGAGGGATGGTAGCCCTCGGACAGAGACATACCCGGCAGGCACTGGATATACTGAGCGGAAAGAAGCATGATGGCGACACTTACGGTCCCGGCGGAGAACAACGCGGAGGGGCGTCAACAGACCCCTTGGCCAAAGTGTAATTACATCGGCAAACCCTCAGCTCATCTACCTACAACAGTTAATTTATGTTCAAGGCATTACGGCGTAATCTCAAGAAAAAAGGAAACAAAGCTCCGGTTGACGATGGCAACTTCATAACCAACGCAGGCAGAATCGCCTCTATCCTGGGCCAGGCAAAAAACGCTCACATACTCTTCAACGCAAGTTTCAAAGAACACAGCCACCCATTCAATACAGCCGTCATAAAGGTGAATGAAGAGCAGCGTTACATCATTCTTGATGAAATCACACCAAAACAGAGTCATGAACTGCTACTGGCGGAAAAGCAAATCCGGCTGTTTGGCTATCTCAACGGCGTGGAACTGAGCTTCGAGACCGACCTTCTGGAGGAGGGTATTCACGAAGGGATCAGGTTTTACAAAATGGCCCTGCCCGAGCAACTCTTCTACCTGCAGCGGCGCTCACACCACCGGGTTCCGACAACCGGCATGCACATCCCCTTCCAGGCAAGCCGTTCCGGCAGTATCGAGCATGCCCTGAAAGGCTATCTCAGTGATTTATCTCAAAGCGGAGCCGGTATTATCCTTGATGAAGCGGTCTACCTGCCCCAGGGTGATACGCTCAGAAAATGCACCATTACCCTGCCTGATGAAGACGGAGAGGTTGTCTTCACACTTGAGGTAAGGTTTACCAGCAAGCCCCAGTATCGGCGCAGATGCAGGCTCGGCGGTAAATTCAAGGAACTGGACAGGGAGTCCAGGAGAAAGATCACTCAGATCATCACTCAGCTGGAGCGCGCCCAGCTTAAGCGTCTGCGCGGCAGTTGAGCAGCTCACGATAACGGGCAAGGTCTTCTGGCCGGTCCAGATCCCACTGGGGCTCAAGCTCACGCCATCGCCAACCCAGCCCGGCCAGGCGCTGCCTGGTAAGTTCAAGGACCTGCCCGCTTCCCCACGGAATGTCACGAAATAGAGCCTCATCGAAACGGCGTAATCCGAGCAGGACATAACCGCCATCTTCGGCAGGCCCCAGTACAGCGTCCGCCCCCCCTGCCAACCAATTCAGCGCCTGTACCAGGTGATCGGAGGTGAGTTCAGGGCAGTCCCCCCCTATCAACACAACCGTGCTGGACTTTCTCAGCGCCTCTTCTGCCGCCAGGGCCATTCGCTCCCCCAGGTCACCTCCCTGCTGAACCTCCAGGATCACGTCATGTTCATTGGCGAATGAGATGAACAGTGGGTGGCTGGCATCAGGTGCACACCAACAAGCCACAGGCACAATAGCCTGGCCGGTGAACTTTCTGACTGTACTTTCAAGAAGTTGGCTGTAGAGCTTTGCAGCGCCTTCCATACCCAGTGCAGGGGCAAGACGTGTCTTGGCAAGCCCGGCCACAGGCGCCTTGGCAAAAATCAGGAGTTTCGAATCGGGGAACTGCATTGAGCGTACTGATTGGCAAGTTTATCGGGGTCCGCACCCAGTGCGTAGGCTAGGCGCAACCACCACATGCGAACCATGGTCCTGATAATTCCGTGCTGCTCCCAACGTCGACTGGATGTGCCGATACGCTGTTTCAGACACCGGGGCCAAGCCATGCGTTTTAACTTCCTGCTCAGGGCAATATCTTCCATCAGGGAAATTTCCGGATACCCGCCTGCGGCAAAAAAGGCGTGGCGCCTGACGAAAACACCCTGGTCTCCAGTGGCAATACCGGTAAGACGCGAACGCCAGTTCATCATGAATTCTATCAGCCGCAACAAGGGCTTGCGCCCGGATAGGGTGACGTCAAACCGACCCCAGCAACACTCCACAGAGGTCAGTGACCTGGCAATTACCTCCAGGGCATCACAACAGATTGAACTATCGGCATGCAAAAACCAGAAGATTTCCCCGGATGCACTCCGTGCACCGGCATTCATCTGCTTCGCCCTTCCCCGTGGTGCATTGACGACACAATCCGCGTAGGGCGTCGCCAAGGCCGGGGTATTGTCACTGCTACCACCATCAACAACAATCAGTTCATGACCAGCCTCGCGCAGTGGCTGCAAGCTTTCGAGTAGCTGGGTTATGCTGTCAGCCTCATTAAGGCAGGGAATGACTACCGACAACCGCTCTTTCATTATTCACCCAAGGCTCCGCCACAGCTGCTTCCCTGCCCTGCTGTACAGCCATAGCAGTGTTCCGCTGTCTTGATAGGCAGGGTTTTCAGATCCACTCCAATGAGATCTTCAATATGAGGGCGCTTGTCATCGGACGTCTCCATCGACATCCCCAGCATCTGGTTGAAGTCACAGTCGTAGACATAGCCCTGCCAATCCACACTGATGAGAGATCGACACATTACCGTGGCCAGGTTGCAACTGCTGTAAGAGTCTTTCAACAACTGCATGTAGGGCTCGAACTCCCCCCTGGACAGCAGCATGCTTCCAAAACGGCTGATCGGCATATTGGTGATGGTAAACAGCTGATTAAAGCGGATTTCATAGCTGTCCCAGAGTCGCTTTTTATAGTCTGACTCCAGGGTATCCTGGGCAGGAGGCAGGCTGGCTCCCTGTGGATTGAACACAAGGTTAAGACTCAGTCCGCTGCCCTCCTGTCCATATCCCAATGCATTCAGTCGCCGCAAACCGGCAATACTCGCCCCGAAGACTCCCTTGCCCCGCTGCTTGTCCACATTCTCTTCAAGATAACAGGGCAGAGAGGCGACCACTTCAACCCCCTGCTCAGCAAGAAATCCGGCAAGATCCTCCTGCCCCGGCTCCTCAAGCACCGTCAGGTTGCACCTGTCGATAACCTTCACTCCACGCTGGCGTGCCTGGCTCACCAGGTAGCGAAAATCCGGATTGAGCTCTGGCGCCCCGCCGGTCAAATCAAGTGATGAAACCCCCTGCTGGTCAATAAATCCAAGCAGGTGATCCATGGTCTCCCTTTGCATCAACTCCGTGCGCTTTGGGCCGGCATTGACATGGCAATGCTGACACGTCTGGTTACAGAGATAACCGAGGTTGACCTGCAGGGTCTCCAGCTGGGCGCGGGTGATTTCAGGAAAGGTTGTAGGCAGTAGTAGATGGGCAGTATTAAGCATAAATTCAGGTAATAGTGAAGAATGAACCTATAGTATTCAGCAACAGGGGTCACGACAAGGTTGCCAGCATACCGGTAACAAATGTTAAAATAGCGTTTTCGCCCATTCGTGACCGGACGCAGTGCTGAAAAGCAGAAAGCTACCGGCTTGGCAGGGCGATACACTCCCCGCCCCTGTAGCTCAGCTGGATAGAGCATCCGCCTCCTAAGCGGAAGGTCGTGCGTTCGAATCGCGCCAGGGGCGCCATATTTTTCAAACACTTAGGTCATTTCGCGGCCTCCTCCATTTTAACAACGTGACTGAAACGTGACTCAGAGCCCTCCAACAGGGCCACCGCTGCACGTACGTTTTCGGGTGCCAGGTGAACATACCGTTCGGTCATCTGAATGGTCTGATGACCCAGCTAATCCCGCACATTTGCCAGGGGTACTCCGGCAGATACCAGCCAAGCAGCACAAGTGTATCGAAGGTCGTGGAAGCGAAAGTCTTCAATCCCCGCTCTGTTGCATGCTGTTCTACTAGACCGCTTCACGTCCAGAATTCTTTCACGGAAACGATCACAAGCCTCCGTTCGTTCACAAATCAAGCTGATTGGTAGGGAGGTTGGTTAACAATCACTTATTGCTGTGACACCATCAGTATTATCAGGTCTCAGGGATAAACGCCTACTAAACAGTAGAGTCAGAAATGTAGTGGCCTAATGAACCTGGACACCAAGATAGGTGGTAATCTTGCCACCGTAGACGAGGTGTTCAATGACAAGACAAAGAAGATCGTTTTCGCCGCAGTTCAAGCGTGACGCGGCCTGCCTGGTACTTGATCAGGGGTACTCGATAGCCGAAGCTTGCCGTTCGCTGGATGTCGGACAGACATCGCTGCAACGGTGGGTAAAGCAACTCCGGGGCGAACGGGATGGCGTCACGCCGAAGACCAAGGCCCTGACCCCAGATCAGCAACGCATCCAGGAGTTGGAAGCCCGGATTAACCGGCTGGAGCGGGAGAAAGCGATATTAAAAAAGGCTACAGCTCTCTTGATGTCCGACGAGATCGATCATACGCGCTGATCGACCGATTGAGAGAGCAGGAAGACGTGGAAGTTATCTGTTCGGCCTTCGGAATTGCCCGGTCTTGTTACTACGGCTACCGGCAGCGGCGGCGAAAGGTGGATCGGCAGCGGCTGGAGTTGGGTGCCGAGGTCAACGCGATATTTACGCAAAGTCGCGGTTCTGCAGGTAGTCGAACAATAGTCAGTATGATGCGGGAACGTGGCTACGAGATCGGCCGATACAAGGTCAGAGGGCTGATGCGAGAGCATCAGCTAGTCTGCAAACAGCCGGGGCCGCACAAGTATCGTCAGGCCACGGTGGAGCGACCGGATATAGCGAACGTGCTGAACCGGGAGTTCACGCCTGAGCAACCGGATACTGTCTGGTGTGGCGACATCACCTACTTGTGGGCGGGTGGCCGGTGGCGCTACTTAGCCGTCGTCCTGGACCTGTACGCGCGGCGGGTGGTGGGTTGGGCGATCTCCAACCATCCGGATGGTCCGCTGGTGGTGAAAGCCCTGGAGCGGGCCTACGAGCAGCGTGGCAAGCCGGAAGGTGTGATGTTTCACTCGGACCAGGGAAGCCAGTATGCCAGCCGCCTATTCCGACAGCGATTATGGCGGTATCGCATAGAACAAAGCATGAGCCGTCGAGGTAACTGCTGGGACAACGCACCAATGGAACGGTTATTCAGGAGCTTGAAAACGGAATGGATACCGAGCTTGGGGTATCCGTCCCTGGCTGAGGCCGAAGTGGATGTTGGGCGATACTTGATGGATTACTACAACTGGGGGCGGCCGCATCAGTTCAATGGGGGGCTGCCACCGGCTCTGACTGAGAAAAAACTTAAATCACTGTCCAGGATTTGTTGACCACTACAAAATGACCTCTCCTTCCTTCAGAGGCTCTTTAACACAGCCATAAAGAATTGGGGTATTCACCTGATATGCAAACGGGTAAAAAGATCTTTCTATGATCTAGCTCGAATACACACTCATTGCACTGTTACGTTCTTGGGTAGTAACGAAATAGAACAACGATAGATTAAATTCTGTTCTTTTCACTAATGTATAAATCGTTACGGAAAAGCTCAAAACAGTATCTTCGCTGCTTATCGTCTACTCGGTTTCAGCTATAAGTTTGCTGCGAAAAGAACACTCCGATTACGACCACTCTTTTTGGCAGCATAGAGTGCATCATCTGCATGACCCATAAGTGTCTCCATTTCCATATCAGCATGAAGCTGCTCTACCCCAATGCTGATAGTGAAAGAGAGGTGTTCCTGTCCTGATATGATGATTTTGTTGCATTCCACAGCTGCGCGCAGCCGTTCAGCCACATTCATGGCCTGGTGTGCAGGGGTATCTGGAAGAACGAGAACAAACTCTTCGCCACCATATCGAAATGCGATATCGTACTCTCTGAGATTACTGCGGATAATGTCTGCCAAGGCGCGCAGTCCCTCATCACCGGCCGAGTGACCCATTGTGTCGTTGACACGTTTAAAGTGATCTATGTCCAGCATGGCTAGAGAGAGAGGGCGCCCTCCTCTTTTACAGCGGGCAATTTCCGTCTTGAGCCTCTCCATGCCCATCCGCCGATTGAGAAGACCAGTAAGTACATCTTCCGCGGCCAGTCTTTCCATAAGTCTATCCGCATCAGCTAACTGGCGAATGAAGCGGCGCGCCAGCAACCAGATCGAAATACTGATCAGCACAATCACGCCAATACCGCTCAGGGTCATCCAAACTCTGTTGAGGTGTTTTTCATGATTTATGGAATCAGCAGGAATGCTGAATGTCAGGGCACTGTCAACGCGACCGGTTTGAAAGCTGCCATCAGTATGACAATTGAGACATTTTTTCCTCGTCACTAGCGGTGACATGTATCGAAATACCTGTTTTCCTTTAACGAGCTCAAATCCGTATACCTCCTTCTCTCCTTCAGAGAATCTCATCAGGCCTTTACGTTCGAAATCGTCTGGCTTGTTAGTTGGGTTGAGGGGTGCCAGGCTGGTACTTCCGAACTGAACAATTCCTTTCTCCCGCGACAGCTGGGACAACTCCTGGGTGACTTCCGATGTGTTTCTCTGTAAAAGCACTTCTCCATCCTGATCGACAATTTGTCGCTTTGCCCCCTGAGCTCTATCGCCAGACCTGACATAGACCCCACCGTGGTCTCTGATCCAACTACGAACCAGCGAAACCTCTTTCTGAAATGCCCGGGCTTCTTCCAGAAGCAGGGTGTCAAACAACGCGTTAGTTCGGAAGGTAAAACCGAGAAAGCTTGATGCAACGACTAAGGAGGTCAGCAGCGTAATAAAACCCAAATAGCGCTGAGTGGTACGCTCTTTGACTGTGCGACTGGACGATCTTTCTATGACCATAAGTAATGGTTTTATATTTTGAATGGTTATATTAAATATAGGATGCCAGGCAACAAATATTCAAGGGAATAATTACAAATGATTCTGGCAGTTGCGCTGGTTTATAACAGACTTTCCAATATCCGCTTCTGCTTCTGTCACACATCTGGTCTGGCATCCATAGTCACTTCCTAGCCAAGAGCAGACCTTAGTGAATTCTGGTCAGATGGCAGCAATGCGACCATACCGGGCATTTAAGCATAGAGATCTGAATTTTTGATTATTGCGACCAAATTCGACTTTCCAGCCTACTTTTGAATGTAATCACGCATCAAAATTATGGAATGTTGTTCTTATAGAGTGCAACAGACAGAGAATGACGTTAAGCGGATGGCAATTTGAACTACTGGAGTATTTATGGACGCAGGTCAGACGCAGTCGATATAAATTCTTCATCTAGGTCGTTGTTACTTTCTTTTTGGAGTAACAATTCGATTTTATCTGGTGCCATTGGTCTGGAGTATAGATATCCTTGAATATTTTCGCATCCATTTCTGATCAGAAAATCCTTCTGCCTTTCTGATTCAACACCCTCTGCTATAAGTTCATGGTTGAGACTTTTTGCCAATGCGATAATGGATTTTGTAATAGACGCGTCTTCTTCATCATCTGGCAGGTTTCTTACAAATGATTGATCTATCTTCAGCCTCGTGATGGGTAGTTTTTTCAGGTAGGAAAGGGATGAGTAGCCTGTCCCAAAATCATCGAGTGATATTTTGACGCCTTTATTGAAGATCTGTTTGAGCTGATCTATGGCCTCTTCCGGGTGATCCATAATTTGGCTCTCAGTGATTTCAAGCTCAAGCCACTCCGGGTCAAATGGAATTTCAGTGAACAACTTATCAAGCTTCGAGATGAAATCATTTTGCTGGAGTTGTTTAACCGATAGGTTGACCGACAGCAACCCTGGATTAAAGCCTTTGTTACGCCATTCTGCCACTTGCTTCATAGCCTGTCGCATAACAAATCCACCAATTTCACTAATAAGCCCTGTAGACTCTGCGACAGGAATAAATTTCGATGGTGATATAAATTCACCAGATTTTGTTTTCCACCTGGCCAGTGCTTCAAGGCCCAATAGCTTACCGCTTTTACCATTCACCTGTGGCTGAAAATATACCACCAGCTCTTTATTGTTTAATACTGTTCTCAAGGCGGCTGCAATAGATACTCTTTCAAATGCCTGCACGGTCATTTCTGCACTGTAATACTGGAAATTGTTCCTCCCTTCCTTTTTTGCTTTGTACATTGCTGCATCAGCATATTTAAGTAAATCCTGGGACGTTAATCCATTCTCAGGGTATAGGCTGATGCCAATACTGCTTCCGATATAAAAACTGTGATCTTCAATGAGAATTGGTTCTGCAATTGTCTTGATTATCTTCTCAGCCAGGACAGACGCTGAATAGTTTTCCTTTATGTTTTCAAGAAATATTGTGAACTCATCGCCGCCAAAACGAGCCAATGTGTCTTCATCTCGCGTAGCTTCTCTCAGTCTTTGTGAGACGATCTCCAGTACCCTGTCGCCCACTTTGTGGCCCAGAGAATCATTGATCTCTTTAAAGTTGTCGAGATCGATATAGAGCAGTGCCATCTGTTTTCTATTTCGTTTGGCTTTTTCAATTCCGTGCTCCAGCCTGTCGCCCAATAGGTAACGATTGGCCAATCCCGTGAGGGCATCATGATATGCTTGGTACTTCAGAATCTCCTTCTGCTCCTTCAGTTCTTTTCTGGAATCCCTGATCGTTCCGATCATGTTGTTCATGGTGTCGGAGAGGGATGAGATCTCTCTTGGCCCCTGGTTCGGGAAAGGTTTCGTGGGAAATCCGTCTGTATCCCTTGCGCGGATAATGGAGACGATATTGGAAATCGGTTTTAGTAAAAACAAGTGTATTACGCCGAAGAGGGACAGGATAAGAACGATTGAAATGGCCGTGATATCGATTAAGGCCTGGGATGTTATTTTGTCCAGTTCCTGATTCAGGTGTAGACCGGAAAAATAGACTTTTATGACACCGATTTTAGCACCAGAATTGTTTGTAATATTTTTTAAATCCAAGTGATATGCATTTGCTATCTGTTCGTTGTGTTGGCTGTTTTCTGGATCGTAATCTACGATCCTGTTGTCTCTGTTCCTAATCTTGCCACTCAGGTAGGCTCTTTGACCTACGATCTCTCCCATATTGTAATCTTCTACGATAGCGGCAAAGAGATTCCGGGTCTCCATTTCCGTAGTGATGAGATTGATATATTCATTTACTGAATATGATTCCATCAGGCTTGCGATATTCTTCTCCAATGAAACGATACTGAGAGTTGCAGCCTGTTCCATCTCTTTAGTTATTGTGCGTTTAGTCTGTATGTAGAGATAGGCGGAATGAAGGGACATTATGACTACAACCGTTGAGATAATGATAATCCCAAGGGTTATGTAGATAGATTGCTTTCTTTTTCCCAATGCAGAGAATTTCATGTATCCGTCCAAACCAACACTAACCCCATTGTTGGTGTTTACCTGGTTTATTTATCCCTAAATACACTCCCATGACGAAAATGGCCTTACAGGCTCTTAGGCAGAAAATCAGACTATGGCAGTGCTATGAAATACACGGTTGTTGTTCTTGGAAACTATATTGCGTGCTGTCTTTTATTCTAAAAACCGAACTGCATCACCAAGTGATGTTGCCTATAACATGCCAAATCTATAACGATTATAGCCCAGGAAATTGGTTCACTTTCAAATTGGTTATTGTGAAATCAGGAACAGATCAATGAAGAACTATTCAGGATCGTCTTGTCTTCGGCATATTGCAACGCACAAACCGAAAGTCTGCGTTGAAGTGCTTGTAAACTCACATCATTTTTGGCTCGAACTTCCGCTCATGGCCGTTAGGAGCTGACTAGCTCCAATTTCCATATGCCCCCTTCTGCCACACAAAGGATCAAGTTGGTAACGTAGCTCAATTTCCACAATTTACCGTTCCCTGACGGCAAAACAGACTTTGCATTAGGTCCGCTTTGGAGAAATAGGCCTTGGATTTCCTCTATCTCCACTGTCAGGTGACTTTGGACCCAATTTCGATAGATGCCAGATCAAGTCTATATTTCAGCTGGATAGAGCATTTGCTTCCGCCAGCAAGCTGTAGAAGCGCTTCTCCAAGAAGCGTCTTCACCCGCCTTAAGCAGAAGGTCGTGCGTTCGAATCGCGCCAGGGGCGCCATATTCCCAGACAGCTTAAAGTTGAGGTCCGGTAAGGCCGGATTTTCAACTGGCCGTCAGGGCTCGTTACCCATTAGACCAGCTAATATTTCAATTGTGGACTTTGTGGAACCCGGATACAGCCTGAGTCTTGAAATTGACCTGGGACTTGGACTTGAGTTCAGGGCGTCTGCGGTCTGCTTCCCGGCGGTCGGAGTCAGACCCGGCATGGTGATCCCCTGCCAGGTTTCTGCGCTCTTTACCGGGTGATCTGCGCCTGTATTCATGCACGGCCACAGGCTTACCACACAGCCTCTTTCCCGTGAGTTTCTCCACTACATATCCAGCAGGCTTTTCAGAATCAATATCTGCAATACCGTGGATCTCCGAGAGACCTGTGCTCTCATCCAGAATGCGCACCACTTCGCATCGATTGACAGAGGCACAGGTAAAAAGGGGTAATTTCCGTATGCCGGTGTTGAGTCCCTGGTCAATAAACCGTTCCAGTTCCTTACGGTTGGTTTTTGGCGGCACTCTACTGATGAATATCTTCATTGTGCTACTCCATTACACTTCACAGAACATCCATTGATCCGATGCCCCCTCCCACGGAGTCGCGAGGCATCAAGTAGAGATTAAATCCGAAGACAAGCTTAAATCAAGCCCAAATAATAATAGTTTTATTCTTTCATATACAGGCACCCTGTGACTTATTTCATAACAAAGCCACCTCTCCAGTTGCCAAGTAACTGCCAGCCCATTATTGTTGGACACTATATATCGCCCCCTCTCGAGCATAGTGAACCGAACTGCAGTATGGACGCCAAAGAATTCATTAAAGTATTGAGCAAACTCTATCTCCGCAGAGATGTCAGCGGGATTATCAATACTGTTAACGGATACAAAAAGGACCCCGGCTTCCAGCGCATTTACAGAAAGCTGCTGAAGGCCAAGAAGATCGCCCCGTCCGTGACCAGCCTGGAGGGGATCACCAAGGCGCTCCTTTCCGAAATTTCACTGGCTAACAAGATCGGTAACGACAGCACATCTGAGGACAACTTCTTCGAAACAGGGGAGCAGCTAAAAACGCGCTATAACCAGGCCCTTGCTGAAATTTACCTGGAAACTCAGTTTCCAAGTGAGTTCATCGTCAACGTAAGAAAATACGATGAAACAGGAGAAGAGGTACGCCTGACCGAAAACCTGGTATCGCTCTACAAGGAAGAGCTGATCAGGGTAAAGAAAGGCCTGACAGCCATAATTCGAACACTCCAGCCTTTCAGTAACCTCCCTATCAAGCACTGCATTGCATTGAACGATGAGCTAAGCCAGCTCTTTGCCGAACTCAAATCAAATTACAAATATCTTCTTGTTAAACCCTATATTCTTCGCATCATCGAAATCGGCAACACAACCGCTGATCCGTCGAAGACAGAAGATAAGGGTACCGGCAACAACACGGCATCTCTCTTCCAAAACTACATAAATCGTGGAGTAGAACCCAGCATCATTGAACAGGCCGAATTGCACTTCGCAATCAAGCGACTGTTCGTCTGTATCAAGAAGAATAAGCTGATGCCGGAAGATGAGCTACGGGAATATTGGCTGCCGATACTCAACATACTGAATTACAAAAGCAAATACTCAATGCCTGTCAATGACAGGGATATCATTCCAGCCCTCCTGCACCAGGTAAACCGTGACTATGCCGCACTGCTGAAGAAATTATCCATCACCTTTGTCGAGGAGTACCATGCGTCCCAGGATCTCATGCAGATTCGCTACCGGATGATCGAGAACGAGATGATCTACACCGAAGCGTATCTGGAGAGAATCACAACTGACGAAGAGGGCTTCAACCCGAAGCACGAATCAAAGATAGAGCTTGCAACCGACAAGCTTTATTTCCTGAAAGATATTTTCCTTCTGACAGAGGAACAACGAAGCAAAGCCAAAAACGTAAGCATGCTGGAGCTGGAGAAAGCCGCTTTTGGTATCACCACCGAGATAACACCCGTACAGCTGAAAGAGTGGATACGTATCTATTCCATAATATTCTCCAACGCAAACTTCGTCCGCTACAGCCAAAGAGAAGTCGACTTCTCGGTGATGCGGGAGTTGATATCCCACCTGACCACCTATCACCTGATTCAGAACATCACCCAGTTAAAGAGCATCATCGAGCGTTCCATGGTCGCTCCTGATGAAGAGAAAGAGAGCCGTTTCAAGCTGTTTAACGAAGCGCTGAAATTGAAACTCCAGGGACTGATTAGCGTCTCCCAAAGTAAGGAAAAATCGTTCCAGGAGATGATCGACGAGCTGGGCTTCATTCAAAACAAGAAGGTTCAGTTTGTCATCGCAGACACCTTCAGTGGCTTCCAGACCATTGCAGATGCTTTCAATGCCAGCGCCAACGACTATTTCATCGAGGACAAAGAGGTCATCATGAAAGAGTCCCGTACGCTCTACAACGACATCTGTAACCAGTGTCTCAAGGGGCTTATCGTCAGACCCAAGGCGGAGCAGGAGTTGGAAGATGAGAATCAGATCCAGGAAAAGAAATCCTGGCTCAGCCGGATTTTTGCGACCTGAACAACTCGATCAGTTTCCACCACCCTCTCGGGACATCCCGAACTGAACAGGCAATAACGTGACCAGATCAGATACGGAGAAATCCAGTGTTGCCGCCAGGACCCGGGGATATCCGAGCCCGGCCTTCCTGTTGGCAGCTCTGATTCTCCTCTCCCCTGCCGCCTATGCCCAGCAAAGGAGCATTACCGGCTACCCGGTAGAGATAGTTGCTGGTGACCAACTGCTGTTCTCCGCTGGAAACAAAAGGGTCTATAACATCAAGTTGCAGGGGATTCAGACCCCACATCTCTCATCACGTTTAGGACAAGCGGCCAAACGCCACCTCAAAACGCTGATAGCAGGACGCCTTATTGAGATAAGCCAACTTCGACAACCCCCTGGCAGCGCAATTATTGCCAGGGTCTCCTACGGCGGGAGCGATATAAGCCTGAGAATGCTGAAAGCCGGCCTTGGGATTGAAGCAACATCAGAATTGAATGATCCAGCAGCAGTCCGCAGGTATAAACAGGCCGAACAACAGGCACGTAACGGGCAACTTGGGATCTGGGACAGGAAAAACCACTGATACAGGTCAGCAGCGACACTATTTCTTAGACTGTTTAGCCGCCCTGGCCTTCTTCCCTTTTTTGGATAACCCACGCAACTTCTCAACATGTCCCGACAGGGTGTTGATCAACTCCTGGCAGGCACGCAACTGCGCATCCTCGTAGTAGGTTTTCGGTTTCTCGTTCAGAAGGGCCAGCCGGGCATCAAAGTAGGCGATATCCGCCTCCAGGGCACTGATACTCAGAGGCGGTACCCAGGTAGTATCTTTAATCTTGAGGCTTTTTTTCTGCCCCATCACTGAATCCTGCTATTTCGTCTTAGATCGGCTAACTATAACCCAACACTTTCTTTTTTATAACCACCTGAAAAAAATGAATAAATCCTCTTGTCACTATGACAGCCCAAAGGTACAAACCAGAAAAATACACAACTATAATTGGATGATCATACTAATATGCTAAATACCGCTTCCATAAAATTTTTCTTGTGCTACCATCCGCTTTATTGATCCATCCACCTTCAAAAATAGGTCAATTGTCCAAATGAGTGCATTACTGGATCTGCTAAGAAAATCATCGGCCCTCTCCGGCGGAAACGCAGCGTTCATTGAAGATCTGTACGAACGCTATCTGCAAGATCCCGGCAGTGTTGATGAAGCGTGGCGCAAGCGCTTTGATACCATGATCAAGGAGTCTGCCAATGAAGAGGCGGATATTGCCCACGGACCGGTCCGTTCCAACTTTGCCCGCCTTGCAAAAGAGAAACGCCCTGCCGGAAAATTCGCCACCGAACGTATATCTCCCGCTGGCGCAGAAAAGCAGGCTGCCGTACTCAGACTGATAAACGCATGGCGTGTACGGGGACATCAGCACTCAAATCTCGATCCGCTGCTGCTCAGGGACAGGGAAGAGGTCCCTGATATCGACCCCGCCTATCACAGGCTCGGCGAGTCGGATATGGATACCATATTCAACACCGGCTCCCTGTTTGCCCCTGACCGCATGCCGCTCAGGGAGATCCTCTCACTGGTTAAAGAGGTCTACGGTGGTAACGTCGGCTCCGAGTACATGCATATCACGGACACCCGGCAAAAGCGCTGGATCCAGAAGCGCGTAGAAGGCTACCGCGCCAAGCCTGAACTCGATGCGAATGACCAGCGCTGGCTGTTGACCCTGCTGACCGCCGCCGAAGGCATGGAAAAGTACCTGCATACCCGCTACGTTGGGCAAAAACGCTTCTCCCTTGAAGGAGGCGAGTCACTTATTCCACTGCTTGATGAACTGATCCAACGGGGGGGGTCAAAGGGCATCAAAGAGAGCGTCATAGGCATGGCACACCGCGGCCGGCTCAACGTGCTCACCAACATACTGGGCAAGGCACCCTCTGAACTGTTCATGGAGTTCGAAGGAAAAAAGAGTCCTGACCAGTTCAGAAGTATGGGTGATGTGAAATACCACATGGGTTTCTCCACCGACATTGAGACTCCCGGCGGCTTTGCCCACATCGTTCTAGGGTTCAATCCATCTCACCTGGAGATCATCAACCCGGTAATCGAAGGATCAGTGCGCGCACGCCAGCAACGCAGGGAAGATCGCACCGGAGACCAGGTTCTGCCGATACAGATTCATGGCGATTCCGCTTTCGCCGGTCAGGGCGTGGTAATGGAGACGCTGCAGATGTCCCAGGCCAGGGGCTACAGCACTGGCGGAACAATTCATATCGTAGTCAACAACCAGATCGGCTTTACTACCTCCAACCCCATGGATACCCGCTCGACCCTCTACTGCACGGATGTGGGGAAAATGGTCCAGGCGCCCATATTCCATGTCAATGGTGATGATCCGGAGGCGGTCATATTCGTTACCCGTCTGGCCATGGATTATCGACAGCAGTTCCACAAGGACGTCATCATCGACCTGGTCTGCTATCGCCGTCACGGACACAACGAGGCCGACGAACCAGCTGTTACCCAACCCCAGATGTACCAGAAGATCCGCAGGCTGCCCACCACCCGGAGCAACTACTCGGACAAACTGATCGCCGCCGGGGTGGTCACGCCTGACCAGAGTCTCGCCATGGTGGAGGATTACCGCTCCTCCCTGGAGCAAAACTCCGTGGTGGCAAGACCTACCCTGCAGGACCTCTCGTACCCCTATCATGTGAACTGGGAACCCTACAGGCATATCGGTTGGGAACACCCAACAGAGACCGCCATTTCTGACGAGAGATTGTTTAAGCTCTCGGACAGTCTGCTGGTGCTGCCGGAAGAGATCGAGCTCCACCCCAGGGTGGCAAAGATTTTCCAGGAGCGCCACAAGATGGCCAGCGGAGACCAACTTGTAGACTGGGGCTTCGGCGAAACACTCGCCTATGCCTCGCTGGTGGATGAAGGCTACCCGATACGCCTCTCCGGACAGGACTGCGGCCGAGGCACCTTCTTTCACCGCCACGCGGTAGTGCATAACCAGCTCAATGGTGAAAGCTACATCCCGCTGCAGAATCTCAGTGATGACCAGGCCAACTTCCTGGTCATCGACTCACTGCTCTCTGAAGAAGCTGTACTGGGCTTTGAGTACGGTTACGCCACAGCTGAGCCAAATGCCCTGACCATCTGGGAAGCGCAGTTCGGAGACTTTGCCAATGGCGCCCAGGTTGTCATTGACCAGTTTATCAGCGCAGGGGGATCCAAGTGGGGGCTCTATTGCGGACTCACTATGTTCCTGCCCCACGGTTACGAGGGACAGGGTGCAGAGCACTCATCCGCCCGCCTCGAGCGCTACCTGCAACTCTGCGCCGAACAGAACATACAGGTCTGCGTACCTACCACCCCGGCCCAGGTATTCCACATGCTGCGCAGACAGATGCTGCGCCCCATGAGGAAACCGCTGGTGGTCATGACACCAAAGAGCCTGCTGCGTCACCGACTGGCAACCTCCCCACTGGAGGATTTCACCACGGGCAGCTTCCAGCCTGTTATGAAAGAGGTCGACGACCTGGATCCGGCAGAGGTCGATAAAATCGTAGTCTGCTCAGGCAAAGTCTATTACGAGCTACTGGAGGCAAGACGCACCAGGGGCTTGAGGGATGTGGCTATCATCCGGCTTGAACAACTCTACCCATTTCCCAGAGGCCAGTTCGACCAGGTGATCAATGCCTATCCCAACGTGGAGAAGCTGATCTGGTGTCAGGAAGAGCCCCAGAACCAGGGTGCCTGGGACCAGATCAAGCACCGTTTTCACACCCAGCTGGATCTCGGCAAGAAGCTCTATTACGTGGGCAGGCAGGCTGCAGCCGCACCTGCCGTTGGTTACTACCCCCTGCATGTTCAGCAGCAGGAAACCCTAATCGATGAGGCCCTCACAGGGCGTATCAATCCGTCTATGAACCGGAGGACTCCAGAAGAATGAGTACCAATATCAACGTCCCTGCCCTGCCGGAATCCGTTGCCGATGCCACCATCCTGGCCTGGCATAAGAAACCGGGGGATTCTGTAAAGCGAGATGAAAACCTGGTAGACCTTGAAACAGACAAGGTTGTGCTCGAGGTGCCAGCCCCCTGTGACGGCGTAATGGGTCAGATCAGCGCTGGCGAGGGCGATACCGTTCAGGCAGGGGATCTCCTGGGAGCCATTGAGGCGGGCAGTGTCAGCACAAAGGCCCCACCCCAGGAGGCAGCGAAACAGGAACAGGCCGCCACCCCGGCAGGCGAGCCGGTATTGACCCCGGCGGTGCGTCGCCTGGTCAAAGAGATGAACGTGGATGCCAGTGAAATCACGGGTACGGGCAAGGATGGCCGCATTCTCAAATCCGACGTCATGGCCTACCTGGACGCAAAAGAGAGCGAGAGCACGGTCAGCAAACATGCGCCGGCGTCTCTTCCGAGCGAACCCGACATTACCCAGTCAGGTATCGAAGGCGAGAGGCCTGAACAACGTGTACCGATGACGCGGCTGCGTGCGCGCATTGCTGAACGACTACTCGAGGCGCAATCCAACGCGGCTATCCTGACCACCTTCAACGAGGTGAACCTGCAAGCGGTCAACGACCTGCGCGCGAAGTACAAGGATCAGTTCGAAAAAGGGCACGAGGTCAAACTGGGCTTCATGTCCTTCTTTGTCAAAGCTGTTGTTGAAGCACTCAAGAAGTTCCCGGTAGTCAACGCCTCAGTCGACGGGCAGGACATCATCTACCACGGCTACTATGACATCGGTATCGCCGTGGGTGGATCAAGAGGCCTGGTGGTTCCAATCCTGCGTGATACCGACCAACTGAGCTTTGCCGAAACCGAAAAAGCGATCCGCGAGTTCGGACAAAAAGCCAATGATGGAACCCTCAGCTACGAAGAGCTGTCCGGGGGGACCTTCACCATATCCAACGGTGGTGTATACGGATCAATGCTCTCCACCCCGATCCTAAACCCACCCCAGAGCGCCATTCTGGGCATGCACAACATCCAGCAGCGCCCGGTGGTGGAAGACGGAGAGATCGTGATACGCCCCATGATGTACCTGGCACTCTCCTATGACCACAGGATTATTGATGGCAAGGAAGCGGTTCAGTTCCTTATCACCATCAAGAATGCCCTTGAAGACCCGGCCCGCCTGCTGCTGCAGATCTGACCGCCTCAAAAGAATTCACCGATCCCCTCTTGTGCCCGGAGACCAGAAGGTCTCCGGGTATTTTTTTCTTCTTACCCAAACAATATTCGAACTGTCGCCCCTGTAGGTCGGGCTTCAGCCCGACAAGCCCCACCTCAATGCCACCTCCCCGTAGGTCGGGCTTCAGCCCGACAAGCCCCGTCTCCGTACACCCCCTATAAACAAACACCCCACTCAAGTTAAACTTACCGCCAGCCCCCTTAATCCCAGAGGCCAGGATGCTCCCCAACCACCCATGAAGCATACCCTCCTTAAGCGAACCGCCACCTGCCTTGTCGTGACTGCGCTGCTGGCTGTTCAACCTGCTTTCGCCTCCGATATAACCCAGGGTTACCGCGCCTTTATGGATGAACAGTGGGATGCAGCCTTCGATCTCTGGTATCCCGCAGCTAAAAAGGGAGACCCAAGAGCCCAGTACTATCTCAGCAGACTCTACAGTGAAGGCCTTGGAGTCTCTGCAGACCGCTCGGAGGCGTTCCACTGGATGAGCGAAGCCGCCGGTAACGACTTCCCGGCTGCACAATATACCCTGGGCAATTTCTATCAGCATGGGCGTTGGGTCGAGCAGGATCTTGATCTGGCCATGCACTGGTATCGAGCAGCCGCTGAGCAGGGGCAGAGCCAGGCCCAATACGAATTGGCAATGATCTACCTGGACTCTGACGGAAAGCATCACAACCTGAGCAAGGGTATTTCCATGCTCAGACGAGCGGCCAGGAGAGGTTCCGGGCGAGCCAAGCGCGTCTTGAAAAATCTGGGAATAGACCCTGATTCGAGCGAAGTGGATCTGGCTAAACTGCTGCGCAGCAACTCAACCTCAATTGAGGCGGTCTCCCAACGCCTTGCCGACCTGAAGCAACAGGGGAGACTAAGCGCCTACAGCGAAGGGTCCTCCGGTTCAACAGACCTCGTTGCAGAGGGACGGGGCAGCCAGGCATCTGCCGGGAGTAAAAAAAGAAAACAGCCACAAGATGAAAATCACGCACCAACGCAGCTCCATACAGAGAGTACCTATGCACCTGCAAAAGACATCAAGTCACCCACCGGGGTGACTTCAGGAGAGTCCTCTCTATTCATCTCCGCAACCGCTGTACAGGTTACGCCATTCCAACAGCCGAAATCGGACACCCTCTCTTCCATCAACAGATTATTAATGGACAGCCGATGGCTGCAAAAACAGGAGAGCGAGCGCTACACGTTCCAGATATTCAGTTCAAGAAACACCGGGGATATTCTGGAAGAGGCAAACAGGGTGAGCCAATACGGTGATGTCGGTGTCTTTCCGTTTATGCTTTATGGACAGCAGTGGTACGGGGTGACTTTGGGCAGCTACACCAACAGATGGGAAGCGGAGGAAGCCGCTGAACAATTGGTGCGAGAGGGAAAAGTTGATAAGCGCAGCCCCTGGATCAGAAGCCTCAGTGACATCAAGGGGCTTCAGCAAACCCGCAGTAACCTGGATAGCCAGGACTGGCTGCTCAACCAACCAGCCGACTACTACACACTACAGGTAGGCAGTTTTAGCAGCATGGAATCAGCACTTGAAGTTTCAGGGAAACTGGGCGACGCATTCGACACTGCAATTGTGACAATCCACAAAAAGGCAAACCGGTCTTTTATAGTCATCGCAGGCAGCTATGCCAGCATGCAGGATGCCGAGCAAGGAGCCATACAACTCAAAGAGCAGCAATGGATTGAAAAACCCTGGATACGAAATTTCGCTGATTTAAGACAGTGAATCCCGCGGCAATACAGATAACGATCAGCCACGGGTTACCCTTGCTCAATCGCCGCTCTGTTCCAAGCATGATATAAACGCTTCACCCTCACTGGATGCCAGAAACTCCTCCAGGGCGGTCACCAGGGAAGATTGATACTTGCCTGGATGATCTTTATACACTTTCAGGGTCTCTTCTATGGAAATCGATTGACGGTATGAGCGTGGCAATGAACGCGAAACCAATGTATCAGCCAGGCTGAGAATCTGTCCCAGAGTGCACAGCTCATCACCTGAGATGCCCTTTGGAAAACCGGAGCCGTCCAAACGTTCATACATCTGGCTCAATGCTTCATACACTTCACCGGGCATACCCAGTGGTTCGATCAGCTCCAGTGCAACGCAGATAGAGTTCTGAACATCCCTTCGCTCACCAGGGGACAACCTGTCTGTGCGACTCGACAGTTGCTCCGGAATCAGTGATTTACCAACCTGGGAGAGCTGGGCCGCCTGGGCGAGAAAATGTCGTTCATCGGCCTCGACACCAAGGATATCGAACAACCCCCCTGCCAGTTTCAAAGTCAACTCAGTCTGACCCTTGAGGAACGGATCACGGTGTTCGATCACAGTCACCAGGGCACGAACCGTATTCGCAGCCACCGCTTCACGCTCTACCTGCATCTGGTGATGCTCTGTAACGTCCTTGGCCAATATGATCAACCCATCCACTGCACCGTCCTCTCCCGGCAGCGGTACAGCCGACATCAGGTACCAGCTGTTTCCGTCAGGTGAAGCGACAACATCACTGTCCCTTGCGGGTTGGCCACTTGCAATTGCACGATCGCAAACCAGGCGTGTGCGGGCTGACATTTCAGGACTCATAACCTGATCATCCGAAGCGCCCACCAGTTGCTGACGGACCATGCCCAGGGATTGAAGCATGGCTGAATTGGCGTAGATGTAATGGCCATCCATGCCTTTAACCGCGATCCAGTCTGATACAGCGCTGTTAATCCCTTCCAGAAAGCGACGCTGTGTTGCGGTACGTTCGGCCGAGCGTCGCAGATCATCGGCAACCAGTCGCTGAGCGGCATGCCTGTTGTGGTTCCAGAAGGCTGCGATGAGTGTGCAGACGACAAGCACCAGAAGTATCCCGATCAGCGCAACTGAAAAGCGATAAACACCAAGGGGATCAGTAACAGCCGACTCAGCAACTGAGACACGAACCACACAGGGGCATGCTGCTATATCCCGATTGAGTCCGTAGTGACCGGAGTCGTCACTTCTGATTTTATAGAGTGCACCTTCACCTGGCGAATCCGGTGTACTGGCCAGATCACCGGCTCCTGCGGAAAACTGGCCGGCCTCACCCCGCTGCAGGTAATTGACGGTAAGGTGAAATGTTGCCTCGCTACCCTCAACAGGCGCTATCATTCCCGACAGGGCAGAACCTGCATTGTGGCGGCTTACAAGAAGAGCAGCGACGCTGTTGCCTGCCTCTCCCCCCTGAAAAATCATGACCGGTGTGACCAGGTACAGGGCAAGCCCACCCTTGTCCCGCTCAAGCCAGGCTCCGCCTTCGACCTGCCTGATCGCCCAGTCACGTGCAGCCTCATCAACAAAACCGCCCCCTCTGCTCGAGAGGTAGAGTTTGCCATCCGGGGTAAGGAGGTAGACATCGTCAGCTCCACTATGCTCAGAAAAGCGGTTGAACTGCCCCTGAAACCCAGAAAGCTGGCGGGTGAACTCATCTCTTTCATCTGTACTGCGCAACAGGTAATCAGAGGCGATAATTCTGACAACTGTTGTCTCGGCGAAGCGCCGGTCTGCCGCTTTTCTTGATGTTACCCAACTGGAAACCTGTTCACTTCGAGCAAGAGCAAGGATGTCCATCTGCTGCTTCAGGGTCTCTTCCATCCGCTCCTGCTGCACGCTCCCGAGGAATGTAACCGACAAAGCTGTCGCAATCAGGCCTACCAGGGCAATAACAGATAAGATCACCAGGGCACGCCACCTGTTGAATATGCCACCCTTGTCCAGTTCCATCTCTCTACTGATCTCGTGCTCGGTCACTTCATCAGCCCCTGTTGAGGTTATTCTTCTTGATTCTGCACAAAGACCCGGTACATGGTCTCAGTAACAGAAAAGCGCGGAGTAAAGTAAATCAACTGTTTTGTCTGCATGGGCAGGTCAGTTTCAGGAAACAGCAGGTAACAGTTTTCATCAGCCATTACAGAGACTGCCACAACCTCTCTGCCCTTCAGATCATCATCCAGGTACGTCACAGCCATGTCTGATTGTGTAAAACCCGCCTGGTTCAGCATCAGGTATTTAAGCGCTGCGCTACCCAGTGCACCATCAATGGAAAGCTGACCCGCGCCACTCTCACTCTTGACTGACGGGGCTGATTTTCCAGCATTGATGTAGGCATTGATCTCGTGCAACTGGACAACAAGGGGCAGCCCCTCAAGGGAGCGCATCTTAGCAATCCAGGCGACGTGCCGGCCCGATCCACAGAGGTCGACATCAGATTCGCATACCCTGATGCTTTCACGTTCCCTATCGATACTTTTCAATGTTTTCTTCCAATGGGGAAACACCGAAAGGTTGTCAGACCCGATCCAGTCCCCCTTAAGGCAGTTGTTTCCACCTGGCGCTTCCTCACTGAAACCAGCCATGCTGATAAGCAGCAGTGGCAGCATAAGGAGTAAGGGTGAAGGGTTCATTTATGCTGTTCCGGCAGGTGATAAAGGCGGGCTGTCTAGCGCTCCGTAAGCGCCATCTCCTTGGCCTTGAATATCGGTTTGAGAAGATAGGTGAGGACGCTCTTCTCACCGGTAATCACATCCACCGAACTCACCATGCCGGGAATGATCGGCAACACCTCATCGCCCCGGCGGAGATTATTGGTCTCGGTCTTCACGATAACCTTGTAAAAGGCCTCACCCCGTTCATCCAGGATGGTATCTGCACTTATCTGCTCCACTTTGCCTGGAATGCCACCAAATATAGAAAAATCGTAAGCGGTAAATTTGACCATCGCCTCTTGTCCCGGCGAGAGAAACGCGACATCGGCCGGGCGGATCCTGGCCTCGATGCGCAGGCTGTCCTCGATGGGAACAATCTCCATCAGGTCTTCACCGGGTTTTATCACACCGCCCACTGTCCTGATCTTGATCTCCTTGACCACACCCTTTACCGGTGAACGGACATCTGTGCGAACCACTTTATCCTTGGCCGCTGTCATCGACTCTTCAACGGCTGAGAGTTCAGCTTTCTGTTGGGAGAGCTCACGTACAATCTCTGTCTTGAAGGCAAGAAACTTCTCTTCTATACGCCGGTTTGCCTCTCGTATGGCCGAATCAGCACGGGGCATCGCAAGTTTAGACGCCTCGATCTCACCAACCAGGTCGTTGAATGCCCGCTTCTGCTTTAGCAGTTCCACCCTGGGAACAATGGACTTTTCAACCAGGGGTTCGGTGATATCCATCTCTTCTTTGAGAATGGTGCGGCTGCTGCGCAAACGCCTCAGCTTGTTGATCAGTTCCACCTTCTCCTGCTTACGCTGGTCAGCCTGCTGACGCAGGATCGCCAGCTGGGACTGGAGTTCGGCCTTGCGTGCCTCGTAGATTGAGCGCTGGGCTGTGACAATCTCCTTGTGCTCTGCCACCAACTCAGGGGCAAACACCGGTTCACGCTCTTCTGACTCGGCACTCAGCCGTTCGATCACACCCATCAGGTTAAAGCGCTTGGACTGCAGCTCTCCGAAACTGGCAGCCACTCCGGTGTTATCGATGTGAAGCACCACCTGGCCAACCTCAACGATCTCACCCTCTATCACGTTGATAGACTCGAGAATGCCACCTTCAAGATTCTGGATAACCTGCACCCTGGAGGAGGGAATCACCTTGCCATCGGCATGGGTCACCTCGTCAATAATCGCGTACTTGGCCCAGACCAGGGCAACAACAAAGAACAGCAGAACAAGAAACAGCAACAGCTTGGAACGTGGTGTGGCGCCCTGTACAAAGGCGGCATCCACATCCGGGGCGAAATCAGCATCAGACCAGCTTCCCTTGGAAACCATACGTCTACTCCTGCACCTTCTGACGGGCCCGTTCTTTGGTCGCCTTTTGCGCCATATTCATCACCTTGTCCCTGGATTCATCTTTCACGATAGTCCCATTACCCAAAATTATTATCCGGTCAACCAACGCCAACAGGGTTGGACGGTGAGTGATCAGCACCAGTGTCTTGTCACCCAGCACATCCCGCAGGCGCTCCATGAAAGCCTGCTCCGCCTGCATATCCATCATGCTGGTCGGTTCGTCCAGCACCAGTATTTCGGGATTGGAAAGCAGCGCTCTCGCCAGTCCGATGGCCTGGCGCTGCCCCCCGGAAAGCGCACCGCCGCGCTCGCCCACCACCCAGTCGTAGCCCTGGGGATGCTTGGAGACAAAGTCATGAACACCTGCCAGCTTGGAGGCCTCCAGGATCATGGTGTCATCGGCAAACGGCGCCCCGATGGCGATATTGTCCCGCACACTGCCCTGGAACAGGATCACCTCCTGCATCACCATACCGATATGGGAGCGCACATCAGCCGGTTCGATCTGGCGCAGGTCCGTGTTGTCGATCAAGACAGAACCCTCGGCAGGCTCGTAAAAACCGGCAATCAGGCGGGAAATCGTGGTTTTTCCTGAACCTACCGGGCCGATGAAGGCAACCTTCTCACCTGCCTTCAGGTTAAAATTCAGCTGTTGAACTGCGGGTATTTCTGAACCCGGGTAGGCGAACACCACGTCCTTGAATTCGATATCACCCTTCACCTCTGAGCGGCTGAGGAAACGCTGCCCCTCTTCCCTTTCAACCGGCAGGGCCATGATCTCGTTCAACGATTTTAACGCCGCCATGGCCTGGTTGAAGCGGCTCAGCAGGCCGGCGATCTGTCCCAGGGGCGCCATGGTACGCCCGGCGATAATGGTACAGGCGATCAGGCCGCCGATGGTCAGCTCACCGTTAATGATCTGGTAGACCCCCAGCAGCACCACGCCAACAGTCACCAGCTGCATGGTCATCTGTGAGAAGTTGATGCCGGTTCCCGAAATCAGCCGCGCACCCAGGCTGGTCTTGGCCGCCTTGCCCACGAAGCGTTCCCACTCCATCTGCATGCGGCTCTCTGCGCCCATTGCCTTGACGGTCTCAAGGGCACCTATGGTCTCCAGGATCACGCCATGCTTCTGGGATTTCTGGTCGATCTCCTTGTCCACCGCCTTGCGTAGAGGCCATTGAAGAATAATCCCGGTCAGCAACACGGTGGGTACGGCGATCGCAGGCGCCAACACCACCGGGCCGCCGATGAAATAGATAATCGCCAGAAAGAGAAAGATAAAAGGCAGATCAACCAGCGCCACCACCACCGCCGAACCGAAGAACTCACGCAGGGTTTCAAACTCCCGCAACCGGTTGGCAAAAGCGCCCGAAGATGGCGGGCAGGCGTAGAGCTTAAGATTGAGCACCTGCTCAAAGATACGGCTGGATAGAAGAACGTCAGCCCGCTTGCCTGCATTGTCAACAAAATAGGCGCGCAGGGACTTGAGGATAAAGTCGAACAGGATCACCACCGAGACCCCGATGGCCAGCACCCAAAGGGTCTCCTCGGCCTGGTTCGGCACCACCCTGTCGTAGACATTCATCACGAACAGCGGGCTGGCCAGGGCAAACGAGTTGATCAACACCGCTGCCAGCAGCACCTGGGAATAGGTTGGCCAGAAGCGGCCCAGGGTGCCCCAGAACCAGGAGCCGGCGGTCTGGCGCTCCTTCTCCTCGTAACGGTGCTTGAAGGCGAACTCCGGCTTCACGAAGATGGCATAGCCGTCGTAACGCTCCTCCAGTTCATCCATAGAGAGGGTGTCCACACCGCCTCCGCTTTGGGGGAATACCACCTCGGCATGAGCCTCGCCATCCCGGTCGAAGCGGCGTATCAGTACGCAGGCCTCGCGCTCTTTGAGCAGGAGTACTACCGGCAGCACCATGTCGGGGATCTTTGCCAGTTTGCGCGCAGTCACCCGGGCATTGAGACCTGCACGTGATGCGGCGCGCACAAAGAGGGTGGGATTCAGCAAGTTATCCTGGAGCGGAAGACCTGCTCGCAGGGCATTGATGGTATAGGGCCGGCCGTAGTACTTGGTAAGCATGACCAGTGCGCCGAGCAGGGAATCGGACGCCTCGTTGTCAACATCCGATGCCGAAACGTTCCATGCATGTTGTGTCGAATCCAGATCCTGGATAGCTGATTCCAGGCTCTCTTCCCGTTTCGGTTCTGTGGTCATTCCGTTTATTCTCGTTGTTATCAATCCCAGCGGTAATAACCGGGCTGGTCACACATGGATCACGTCACTTGTGCATCAGCACTGCCGGGCCAGTCAGTACCTGCTTAATCAGGCTCGCCTGGCGCTTGGTGCCTGTCTTTGAAAAGACGGACTTCAACTGGGCCCTCACCGTATGCAGTGTAACGCCCCGTTCCTCGGCAATCTCTGCGAGGGTCTGCCCGCGAACCAGGCCCAACAGCAAATGGGCTTCTGAGTCCGTCAAACTATACACTGACTTTATGATATCGGCCGAAATATCGAAAAATCCACCGCCGGTATTCAGGAAAAGAGCCACCCCTTGATTAGAGACCTTGTTGCCGACTGGAATCACCAGCACCGAGGTGCTCTCGTTGCCTTCGCCCTCGACCCTCAGGATATAGTTCCCCTCTTCCGTGGAATCCGCCTCATCCGATACCCGGGTTATCAGCCTGTGCAGGGCAGCATTGTTATCATTGTTGATGGCGCAGCAGCGGTTGTCATCACTCAGAAAGATGCCGCTTCCGTTGCCACAGATCTTGCGCGCCTTGGAGTTGAGAAACAGCACTTCGGAGTTCCGGTTAGTAAAGATAACGCCGAAGGGCAGCCGATCGAGGGTCTGAAGGGCCTTCTCCTCCACCTTGGGCAGATCTCCCGCCTGGCTGATGTCTGCAAGTCGTGATGCCCTGAACCTGGCCACGGCGGAGACACTGGCCGTCTCGAGCCAGGAGATGGTGCAATGGGTATGATCCACAACCTCCTGCACGCCCTGGGCCAGCAATTTCAACACCGTCTCCTGGTCGACATTGTCCACCGCCAGGATGACCGGCATCCGACTGGCCGTAGCTGCAATCTCCTGCAACCAGTTATCCAGGTCTACGCGCCCGTCCCACAACACCACGTCATAGCCGGAGAGCAGGGCTGGCATCATGCTGCCAAGGTCGCGCATAGGTTTTTCAAAGAAGCTGACACTGATTCGAGGCGTCCCGGCATCCTGGCCAAGAGGAGGACACTCTCCTGGCAGTTTTCCAACCACGATAACGCGGATACGCTTTTGTTGCGTCGCCTTAACCATATAGTGAATGCGCGCCGGTCATGTACCCCGACTATCTGTCTCCTGTGACGTTATCCAATATCCATTGATATCGGCCGAAAACAGGAAAAACTAAAATTTTGAATGGCTTTGTACAAAATTACTGCGACTACATTCAAGCCATGCATGTCGACCTTCAGGACGACATGTCGGCTTAAAAGCCGACCTACACCAGGCTAATATCACGCTAAGCAGTCGATGTCGTGACTTACAGTAACTCTGCTGCAGAACCAATCAGTACTGCTAACCCTGAACAAACAGAGCCCCCTCAATCAACGAAAGAGGGGGCTCCATGGTGATCGAATCAACACTTGACCAGGGTCACTGCCTTAATTGGCGGCAACCTCGGCTTCAGGCAGGGTCACGTCAAGATCCTTGGTCAGTGTACCCATGGTTGCCATCAGGAGGTATCGGGCATAGAGCGCAGAACTCTCTGCTGCAATCAGCTGGGTACGGGAGATGTAGAGTTCATTCTCCGAGTCCAACAGGTCAAGCAGATCTCGCTGCCCCACCTCGAACTCCTGGCGGTAGGTTTCTACAACCTGGCCGTTGGCCATGACCTGGTCAAAACGTCCCAGGACCTCTTCGTCCTGGCGCATCTTGGCAGCCCAGGCGCGACGCACCTCTTCCTCGATCTGGCGGCGACTCTCCGACAGGCTGGACATGCTCTCTGAATGGCGCTCAACCGCTGCCTTCTCCCGCGCAGCATCTGCGCCGCCCCGGTAGAGGTTCATGCGGAATTTCAACAGCGCGGTCATATCTTCGTTAGAGCCGTTGGAACCGTCGATATCATGGTTGTCAGTGGCGCGCATCTCAAACAGGACGGTCGGATAGAAACCGGCCCTTGCACCGCTCTGATCTGCCTTGGCCGCATCGACCTGGGCCTGGGAACGGTGTACCAATGGGTTGGACTCCATGCTCCGTTGGATCGCCTCTTCAACGCTACCAGGCAGTCGCTCATCGTCAAACTTGGGACGTGAGAGACCTTCCGGCATGGCACCTACCATCTTGTTGAACGCGATCTTAGCCTTGTCGAAGTCAAGCTGTACTTCTGCGATACGCGCCTTAGAGTTGGCCTCGCGGGAGCGTGCCTGCTGCAGGTCGCCAATGCCTGACTGGCCGGCATCCACACGTCCCCGGACATCTTCAAGGATCCTGGTGTGAATCTGCAGATTCTCTTCCGCCAGTTTCAGGGTCTCGCGGTAGCGGACCACATCGATGTATGAGAACACCACGTCGGCAGCCAGGGTCTCTGCAACATCCGAGATGTTGAACCCGGCACCTTGGAGCAGTGCGTTCTGGCGCTCTACCTCGCTGGTGCGGGATGTGCCGTCATATAGCGTCTGTGTTAGAGTCAGTGATGCATCGCGGCGATTCATCCAGCGGTCATCCTGGTTGCCGGCTGCTGCACGTCCACGGGTGGTCGGGTTATCTGACCATTCGCGCCCGTAATTGAATTCGAAGTCGATTGTCGGAAGGTATCGCGACTTGGCCACATCCAGGTCACCAGCTATAGCCTGTCGTCCGGCCATGGCCTTCTGGATAGAGGGATAAGATTTAACAGAAGTCTGAACTGCTTCCTGCAGAGACATGGCCCATGCACTGTGTCCAGCCGTCATCATGGCCAAACCCATAGCGAGACCCAACTTACTGAGTTTATTTCTTTCCACGCTGTTCCCCAATCATCTCGATCGATGCTTTATTAGTGTAATTAGCTAAAAAACTGTGACCAAGTCACGCTTTTACAAATTCTTGCCATTGTAACAGGGTTTACCCCATGGTAAACAACTAAATATCCTTAAAAAACATTGAGTTTAGTCACGATATTCCCTATGAATCTGAAGAATTATTTTCCTGCATTCCTTCTTGGCTGCATGCTGGTCTCACCCATTAGCGTCCACTCCCAGGAAAACTTCACCCCTGTGACTGAAAAGAATCGCCATACAGTCCAGGCCTCCAGCGCACCCTGGAACGCCATCGGTCGTATCAATCTCTCGGGGAAGGGGCACTGTACCGGGGTGCTGATAGAGAAGAACAAGGTACTTACAGCGGCTCACTGCCTCTGGAACAAGGCCACCGGCAAGCCCTACGCCAGCCGGGACATCCACTTCCTGGCCGGTTACGAAAAGGGCCAATACCTGGCCCACAGACGGGGGGCGGAAGTGCAGTTCGCCACGGACTTTGACCCCCACCGTAAAGCGGGTGCCGAGAAGGTTGCCGGGGACTGGGCGGTAATCCGCCTGGACCGCCCCGTGGAGCAGATCAAACCGCTGTCGGTTCTGAAGCAGAAACGGGCCGGGCTCAAAACCCTGGTGAAATCCAGGCAGAACTTTGTGCGTGCGGGCTACAGCCGTAGCTGGCCCCACGTGCTGACCACCCAGGACGACTGCAAGCTGGTGGCGGTATCGAAGAAAAAGCCGGTGCTCATCCACTCCTGCCGCACCATCGGCGGCGACTCAGGCTCGCCGATCATGACCCTGAACAACAACGAACTGCAGATCGTGGCGCTTCATGTGGGCACCCTCTCCAACGACGCCAGCAGACTGGGCATCGCCGTGCCAGGCCAGATGATTTCGATTCAATAAACAGTCGGGGTTCTGCCGGGATTCTACATGTCGGGTTTTCATCTCCTGTCTGGCACCTGTAGCTCGGGCTCCTGTAGGTCAGGCTCCTGTAGGTCAGGCTCCTGTAGGTCGGGCTTCTACCCGCAGGGCACAAGAGCCCGACATGTCGGCCTGAAGGCCGACCTACGGCAATCAACGGTCACGGGGAATTAAATTCCAAAGCCGGCTAGAGTCTCTAAATTGAAAACCCCGGCCAGGCGGCCGGGGTTTTCACCTCCTGGTTCAATCAGCTCTCGTCACTGACAATGATGGAGGGATCTGGCTCATCCAGCCAATCATCGATATCCAGATCTGAATATCCGTTGAAAGTAATGGAGAAGTTACTCACGGTCTCTATTGTCAATTGATTGCCACTGCTTTGAAGCATATCCTCCCTGGCCTCTTTGCTGTCGACGGCAAGCCCAAGACTATCGAACAGGGCATCGAGGTCAATCACATCACCCTGACCGGGCATAAAGCCATAGATGGTGTCGCGACCATCACTAGCACTGGTGTATTCGAAGGTATCAGCACCCAACTCACCAACGAGACGATCATTACCTTCACCGCCGTTAATCGCATCATCACCAACCCCTCCAAATATCCAGTCACGACCGACACCGCCATAGAGCGTGTCATTACCAGCACCGCCAATCAGTGTATCTGCACCTTCACCGCCGTATATGGAGTCATCACCGTTATTACCAAGAATAACGTCGTGCCCTTTACCAGCAGCGATCACGTCATCACCACCCAGCATCCACGGTGGCCAGAAACCAAGCCCCTCAGCGTGAGGGCTACCGATCAGCGTATCAGAGCCGGACGTAGGCCATCCGTCGTGCCAAATCGGATGGAAATCCACATAACCCGTACTTGTC
Source organism: Sedimenticolaceae bacterium (assembly GCA_965224515.1). GTDB lineage: Bacteria > Pseudomonadota > Gammaproteobacteria > Chromatiales > Chromatiaceae > Sedimenticola_A. The sequence continues at coordinate 2,221,875 of OZ245051.1, read as the reverse complement.
CCACCATCCTGATCCGTGATTGTGTAACTAAATCCATAATCATGTGGCTGAATGTGGGGAGGGTTGATCGTGAACTGCACATCCGTTTGGCCAGGCACATAGTGCAGAGTTCCACCTACTGCCCCTGAGAAAGAGATGATGGAGAGGTCTCCATGATCCCCATCCGGGTCATAGTCATTGTGCAGCATGGCTTCGAACGGAATGTAGTATTTCCACGAACCACCCGGCCAGTAAGGCGCCTTGATGACATCATCCACAGCCACCGGCGGATCAACCACAGGTGTCACGACTACATCTACCGATCCATCGACGGGATCACCGTCAAAGTCGGTTGCCGTGTAACCGATACTCAGCGAACCATTGTAGTTGAGTGCAGGCATGAAGGAGATCACGCCGTTGCCCAGAACAACCACTTCACCTTCTGGCAGGCTCAGGGATGCAACGCCATCACCACCGGGATCATCAGGGTCGATCAACAGCAGTGACCCAAAACCATCAGCACCGAAATCGACCATACCATGCACATCGATATGCAACGGTGCATCCGGATCTTCTTCAATGACATTGTTCATATTGATCCGAACGCTGTCGAGCAGTGCACCGAAGGTGTCCTCAATACCGGCTCCAACCAATGCCAACTTGACTTCGCCCACGCCATCGGGAAGCTGTGCAGTGAAGTTGAGGTTCTGCCAACCGGTCGTATCAGAGCCCGAATGGAGGTATTCTCCATATACTGCACCTCCAACAGGTTGCCAGCTGCCTGCCCCATCGGTTACCCAGGTAACAGATGGATCGACAAGGTAAATCTTGAATGCACTGGTATCGCCTGTATCGGTCCCGCCTTTTGGCCGTGATGAGTAGTCAAACTCAACCTCAAGGGTATTATGCGCTGCTGTATTGAGCAGCGTGGTAATCACCGAATTGGAATAGGAATACCCGTTTGTATGGCCATCCAACTCAATGATCCGGTTACCATCAGTTCCGGTACGAACAGCACCGTCCTGGATCTCGATATAACCCTTTTCAGCTGTCCAATCATTGTATTGGGTGAAAATACCCCAGCGACCGCGATCGAGACTTGTATCACTCTCGAAGTCGAAGTGGACACCTTCCGGTAGAAGCACAGGCCCATCGTCATTCACAGCGAATGACAAGATGCCATCCACGCTGTCAGGTACAGCATCGCTGTCTGCCGCAGTAAAACCGAAACTAAGTGTTATGACATCATCCGGATCAGTTTTATCAGGGTGATCCAGGGGTTCGTTCAGGGTAAAGGTCCAACCTGTACCCGTGGCATCAAAGGCCAGCGTGAATACGTTGATTGCACCGCCATCTATGGTACCAACCCAATTGCCGTCGCCGTCTACTGCGACTGCCACTACCTGGTCATGAGACTCCAACAGTATCGGCGCACTGAAGAGACCGTTTCCATTGACAGTACCGGGACCATCATCACCAAACTCAACCTGGACATTACCAGTGGCGATGGCGGGAGAGGCCATATCTGACTCATCCACGTCACCTGTACTGCTATCTACCAGATCAGGATTGGAGTCCACTTCAATGTCATAGCTGTCATAGGCCAGATCTGAGATCTGCTTGAGTCCACCATCATCATCATACTCAACCGACTTGCCGGCAAGATAGACCGTGAACATGCCATAGTAGTCATTGGGCATTTCGAGCAGGATCGATCCATCAATACGGATAGCATCCACACCGAGGGAGTCTCCTGGATTCGGCGAACCGAAGCGGGCAACACCCATGGCATTGGCACCATAGAACTTGACCACAACGTTCGTGCTGCTGGACCAGTCTATCGATCCGTCTTCCGCGTAATTCGCACCCATTACGGTAAATTCAGAACCCGGCGTCAGTAACTGCAACTGACCGACAGGATCACGATACAGGGGTACCGTACCTTCAGGCATTTCGGGAATTTTGATTCCAAAGCCGTAGACATCTTCAGAGCCATCAACATCCAGGGTTATGACATCACCCTTCAGATCAATATAGAGCGGACCCTGACCACCGCCATCCTCTTCCAGCTCGGCCGGTCCCACTTCGTCTTCCACATCAATCGCAGGCTTGGCGACCACGCCTGTCAGCGTAACGAGGTCGCTATCTGCTGTGCTCCATGTCGTCCTTGCGTGGACTGCACCGGCATTGTCGTCATACTCAACAGTCTGTACGTCTGCCGTCAGGGTAAAGTCAGAGCTGTCGTCATCACCGATCAGCACATTGACATAACCGGTGAGATCAACTTCATCGATACTCCCTGCCCAGGCAATGCCTTCCAGCCCCGGCTCAGCGATAAACAGGTCAAGATCATAGTGAGTCCGATCAGCCCGCACACCATCGCTGGACCAGACCCTGACCGCGTAGGTACCGTCAGCTTCAGGTGAAAACTGCAGCGCCCCATCCATCAGGGTATTACTGCCTGTTGTCGCCATCAGCTCAACAGCCTGACCACCGTCCATCCGGTAAATGGAAGCATGCAGATCGACATAATCAGAGACAACCAGGGTTTCGCCTGCTGTCATGGCCATACTGAAAGCATCATTATGCTTTGCATGGGCCTTGTAGGGATCTTCCCCACCCTGACCATCACCCAGGACCAAACCGGTGATCGTGGCACTTTCCAGGCCAGCAACACTGGTATCGAAAGTTCCCCTGTCCAGAGGCTGAACGCTGTCTGACCCGTTGAGACGGATATAGTCAGGTTCATCTTCAGGGATCACAGTGCCAGGTGCACCATGACCGGTACCGAACTCAAAAACCACCGCTTCGTAACGGCCATCGTGGTTCTCGTCGATATAACGCCAGGTGGCCTTATGCCCATCGACCATGCCGTCTTCAATTCCGCTGACATTGAAGCTGCCTTCGGCCCCTTCGTTGAGCGAAAGTACGATACGGGCTATTCCTTCAGAGCCGTCGTCATCCTGGGTCCGCGTGCTGAACGGCACACCGACCAGGACACCGCCATCCACCAGGCCGTTGGTGTTGCCATCGTCCTCAAGGGCCGCCATACGGCCAAAGCCATAATCCCCCTCAAGCAAGGCATTGCCCACAACACCCAGCACTTCGTGTTCGATTACCTTCTCTGTGGTGTAGTAGTCAGCACCGAAAAGTGGCGCACCCTCTGCACCCAACTCACCCGTAGTCACTGCAAAACGGGTAGAGAAGTCAGAGCTGTCATCAACCGGCAGCTCAACCCTGATTGCATTATCGATATCGATATCCGTACCCAGCGCAAGCTGGATATTCTCAGGCGTATCCACCAGTGTCAGGGTCAGTTGCTGACCGACCACACCCACATTATAGAGAACACCGCTGAGTTCAATCTGGCTACCCAGTTCTCCATCGGCCCCAACAAAGCGGGCTCCCGGATCCACGTCGCCTTCAAGGGTGATAACGATCCTGGTAACCGCTTCCGAGCCATCCTGGTCAACAAGCTGGGCCTCTACATCAAGGCCTACATAGAGCCCTGGCCCCTCTTCTGCTCCCTGGTCTGCAACAAGCCCGCTTCCATCCTCCAAGTGATGAGTCAACTGTTGACTATCATCAATGGCGGCGCCATCGGCAACAGCAAAGATGTCGAGATCAACCCGTGCCTTTGAAACCGATACATTGTTATCAAAGGTGAGCTCTTCGTCCGTTGGGTTCTCGGTGGTCCACACCTTGACCTTGAAGGTCATATCATCGTCAGCATGCCTGGGCAGCAACACCTCCAGACCCTCACCTACCGGGGGTGGAGGCGGCAGTTGTACTTCAACATCCCTGGCAAGAAAAACTGCTTCTTTTGGTCCCAAGTCATTGGAAAGATCGACCCGCTGTACACGGTCTTCCTGGTCGAATCTCAGAATCAGTGCGCCGTTTTTATTGAAATGAGCAGTTGCATCGATACGACCGTATTCCAGCTCACCTGCACCATTGATAAACAGTGCACGCACCCATATCGTTTCGCCCTCACTGATGGTATTACCATCATAGGCCACCATCATTGCATTGGGATCACCGGCAGGCTCAGCCTGAATTTCGGCACCGCGTTCACCTACCTCAGGACCATCCTCTCCGGGAGCGCTGATGAAGTAGTCATCCGGTCCCTTGGGGTTGATTTTGATCTTGGTGATGCTCTCTGAACCATAGTCCCAGGTACGTCCGTACTGATCCTGGCCCGCAGCGTCAAAATCGTTAACGTTTGCACTGAAACCGATGCCGTATGAGGAAATCTCTTCACCGTATTGAGATACCTGGTCTTCGTAGTGATAGTTGATGCCATTCTCAGGAATGCGAAGGGCAGCGATAGTGGGCGCCAGTGCCGGGCCATGATTCCAGCCGGTTTCACCACTTCCCCATTGATCCTTGCCAAAATTATAAATGGCCTGGTCTTCGTTATATTCGAAGCCGTCAATCTCACCGGCAAACGGCAGATCAAACTCAATGCTGGCCTGTTCGGCCACAGCGTCGATAATCGCGGGAACCTCAACGGTATCGATATCGTAAGTCGGCCCCGGACCAATAAATACCGCCGTCACGCTGACGCTGAAATCCACGTCGCTGTCATCAGGAGGCAACATGTAGATCTCATCGAGCTGATCCAGCGGAACGGAGACTTCGCCGCCCACCACAATCACTTCATCACCGCTCTCATAGCCACCGATAAAGACACGCACGCCATCGGGAATATCTGAGATGGTGATGGACTGAAGCGATGTAACGTCATTGTTGTAGGTGTAGATGATATTGAGCTTCATGGGCGCAATACTGTCATCACCCAGGTGCTGGTCGGGTTGCCAGTCTTCGTATCCATGTAGCTCTTCAAGCGTGGTGAAGAAGGCTTCGATATCACCGTCTGCCACAAGGGATAATGTCTCACCCCCTGCAGGTAAAGCACCCAACCCAGGTGGATCACCTGCATAAGGGCCGTGATTGAACTGGTCGCCCAGTCCTTCAAGACTATAACCGGTAAAGCTTGCTCCGCCCGTGGCGTTGGGACCCTGCCCGCCTGCCGCCGGCGCCATCAGGTCGAAATTGATGTGATCGATGAGCCCGAGTACCTCGTCTCCGGGGATGACGTTACCATCGGCCAGGGTCATTTCCGGGGGCAGCCCCGCCTGGGCCAGTATCAGGTAATCTTCGAAGACCTGGGTCTCCCCACCCGGCAGGGTTGCTACCAGGTTGCCCGGATTACGGGGGTCTTGTGAGAAATTCACCAACTCGAGTTGAGTCGAATCGGTAATGTTGAGTCGGAAAGACAGTGCTGCGGTGTCCATTGAATCAGCCATTATCGTGCTCCCTACGTTCAATATCCTTTTGCAGCTCTCCTAACAACTATCTATTTCTTTTTCTGTATTTCTTATTTTTCTATGTGTTAATGAGACCTACCCCATAAAATCCGTCGGCTGTTTCAAGGCTCCGAGCCCTTAAACAAGCTCACCAATAGTGTGATGTAGTTCACAAAACAGAGCTTCGCATCCCTCAAATGAGGTATAAACACACACTTTTCCTTTATATCGATTAATTCTACTTAACTTGATATAGATACATTTTATCTCTCTTGTGGGGATTCAGTACCCGCTACCAATCTCCCCGGTCCGTCTCGTAATTTAGGGAATTGAGGGAGGTTTTTATGGGGGATGCGCCATCATGCCAATCAAAATCGACCTGCTTCAGATCGTGGCACCTCATGTGGGCACCCTCTCCAACGACGCCGGCAGGCTGGGCATCTGTAGGTCGAGCTTTCATCTCCTGTCTGGCGCCTGTAGGTCGGACTGAAGCCCGACCTACAGCATATTCAATGCAGGGAAGGTCCAAATAAACAACCCCGGCCAAAAGGCCGGGGTTGTTACCTCCAGGTTGAATCAGCTCTCGTCGCTGACGATGATGTTGCCGCTGGTGATCAGGTCATCAACATCGGTTTCATCCAGCTCGATACCATCAAGCATGATTGAGAAGTCGGGTAGATCAGTGATCGTCAGGACAGTACTGCCTGATTCAATCGCAGACTCGACCATTCCCTCTCTCACTTCCCTGGTATCCAAGGCAAGCCCAAGGCTGTCGAACAGGGCATCGAGATCAATCACATCGCCTCCCAGACCGGGAGCAAAGTTGAAGATGGTATCCTCACCATCCTCGACCCGTGAATAGGCGAAAGTATCCACATCAGTGTCAACACCGCCATCCAGCAGATCATCCCCATCACCACCGACCAACAGGTCCTCTCCTGCTCCACCACTAAGTGTATCGGCACCTGCACCACCGATCAGGTAGTCATCACCTGCACCACCCGAGAGGGTATCAGCACCAGAGCCGCCAACCAGGTAATCATTTCCGCTGCTCGGCTCATCACTCTCCTCGACAATGATCTCCGCAGTTGCAGGAATGCTTACAGCACCATCTGTATCGGTGACGACATAGTCAAAGCTGACCATTTCAGGAAGACCCTGCGTGACCACGGTTTCGGTCGTGTAGGCAACCATACCGATTGTAAATGCGCTATTGGCTGAGATAACTTCAGCTCCGACAATACTCAAGCCCTCCGGAGCATGCCATGTTTGGCTCACGAAGCCATCCGCATCACCATGAACTGTGATAGGCGGATGAGAGCTATGCCCATTTGAATAGAGGAGCTTGACTCTTGCAATGTCCGGACTCCCAAAAGAGTGCATCATTGTGAACCCGATGGTCAAAGCAGTAGAGGCGGGAACGTGGATCAACAGATGCTCGCCTCCAAAGTCAATCTGATACTTCCTTGGAACGAAATCCTCCCATGTATCAACAGTCCACTTCAGCCAACCAAATGACTCTTTGTGGAAATCGCCATTTCCGTTATTGACTTTATGGTCATTAACACCAACACCGTACCAGGTATCGGATACAGTAGTGCTTGAGTTCTCATGGACACTGAACGTGACGCCATTCCAGTTGCCATGCCAACCGACTATCGTCTGGGTAGTTGTCTGGGATACATCATCTTCAGTCAGTACCCATACAACGTCATCAGAAGAAACGAAGCTGTCGTTTTCTACCAGTTCCACCAATCCATCACTGGTGTTGTAGCGGTACAGAGTACCTTCATCCGGAAGCGATCTGACATTGAAAGTGAGATCAGCCAGATCATCCTCCACATCCAGGCCACCAAGACTGGAAGCCTCGAACAGCCCATCATCCATTGAACTGTCAACATCGAACACCTTGTAGTACATGGTGTCTGCTGGCAGATAGGCCTCGGGACCGGTCACTCCACCCCTGAACTGCATCACGTCATCGCAGACAACGTGCATGGTCTCAGCAACAGTGAGCACATCATCAGCCCATGGCCGGTCGTTGACCGGGTCGACTATCAGCTCTTTCCAGGCTGCCATGTGGGAGAGGTTGTTGAGCAAGGTGATGCCGTCATCACTCGGGAAGTCGATCGCCAGCGCATGAACCTTGAAGCAGGCATCCGCATGACTATTGGCCGGTGGGGTTACCGTTGGGCCGCCCTGCCAGACCAAGGTGTTGCCGTTCAACAGGAACTCGGGTGTGCTGGTACCCGGGTCACCATGATTGACTTCGAGATACCACACCTCCTTGCCGCCGATCGTGTGGAAATACTGGAAGCCGTTGGAGTATCCATCCCCATCAGCCTCTACCTGCCAGCCATCCGGTATTGCAACCGCGACATAATGGGATTCGGACCCATCGAGAAAGTCGCCGAAAAATGCCTGGAAGCTCAACTGGATACTGGTATCTTCATCGGTATGCTGGGTTCGTGTGAATATAGGGTTAGCCAGTACGAACACTGGGTCTGCCGCTGCATCGACGATGACACTGATGGTTGCGCTCTGGGTCTGGCTGAGTACAGCCACGTCGCCCTCCGGACCGGTTTCACTGGCGGTTGCTGTAACCGTCAGGTCAAAGTCGACATCCGAGTGAGCCGGCAGATCAGCCAGTTCGATCCCGTAGAGAGATGAGTCGAATGAATCCAAACCCTGCCCTTCATCGGCTGTCCATGACCAGACGCCACCCGCCTGAACCACTTCGCCAATAGTGGAGAGAACGCCGTTGTGGTCGATTCTGGCACCGTCGGGTAGACCTGAAATCTCGAGCTTCATGATGGTTTCAGAGCCATCTTTGTCAACGGGACTGACCACGAACGCCAGTGGCTGTTCGTAGTCGAACAGTTCGGCATCGTGGGTCTGTATAAGTTGCAGATCCTCGAACACCTTGACTTCGCCATCCAACTCGTCGAAAACCGGCTGGTCTGCAACTGCCTGTACTTCCAGATGAATCATCGTACTGGAAACGGACAGGTTGTTGTCCAGCGTCAGCTCTTCATCGGTCGGATTCTCTACTGTCGTAACATCGATCTGGAGATCAACATCATTGTCTGAATGCCTGGGAAGCAGGACCTCCAATCCCCGCTCAGCCTCGGGCATCTCATTGAGTTCGACCCGTTGTACCCTGTCAGCTTGTTCAAACTCAAGGACCAGGCTTCCCTCTTCGAATGATGCGGTAGCGGCCACGGTCGCCCAGACCAGGTTATCGCTCCCATCAAGATGCAGGACGCGCACCATCACCGTGTCACCCTCGTTGATGACCTGTCCATCGTAGGCTGCCCGCATGGGGTTTCCCTCCCCACCCGGCTCACTGTCACCGCTGACGAAGTAATCTTCACCATCCGGGTTGACCACAATGCGGGTTATGCTCTCGGAACCATAGTCCCACTCCACGTTATCCACAATCGCACTGTCATCATGATCCTCTACATGAGCCGTAAAACCGACAGCGTATGCAGAGTAAGCCTGGTAGGCGGATTCAGCGTCTGTATAAACACCTTCACTCTCTTGAGCATGATCCTCTGCATAGAGAAAACCCTCGGCTCCAGCCGGGTCAACTTTGATATCAGCCGGCTCTGCCACAGCGTCGATAATAGCGGGAACCTCGATGGTATCGATATCGTAGGTGGGTCCCGGGCCAACAAATACAGCTGTCACACTGACGCTGAAATCCACGTCGCTGTCATCAGGAGGCAACATGTAGATCTCATCCAGCTGATCCAGCGGCACGGAGACTTCGCCGCCCACCACGGTCACTTCATCACCGCTCTCGTAGCCCCCGATAAAGACGCGCACGCCGTCGGGAATATCGGAGATGGTAATGGATTGAAGCGAGGTAACGTCGTTGTTGTAGGTGTAGATGATATTGAGCTTCATGGGCGCAATGCTCTCATCGCCCAAATGCTGATCGGGTTGCCAGTCTTCGTAGCCATGCATCTCTTCAAACGTGGTGAAATCCGCTGCGATATCACCATCGGCAACGAGATCTATTTTCTCACCCCCTGCAGGAAAACCACCCAACCCAGGTGGGTCACCTGCATAAGGACCGTGATTGAACTGGTCGCCCAGTCCTTCAAGATTGTACGGGGTAAAACCTGCGCCACCCGTGGCATTGGGGCCCTGCCCGCCTGCCGCCGGTGCCATCAGGTCGAAATTGATGTGGTCGATGAGCCCGAGTACCTCGTCTCCGGGGATGACGCTACCGTCGGCCAGGGTCATTTCCGGGGGCAGCCCCGCCTGGGCCAGTACCAGGTAGTCTTCGAAAACCTGGGTCTCGCCACCCGGCAGGGTCGCTACCAGGTTACCGGGATTACGGGGGTCTTGTGAGAAGGTCACCCACTCCAGCTTGGAGGGATCTGTAATATTGAGTGTGAATCCCAATCCTGTGGTGTCTGTTGTTTCAGCCATTGCCGTACTCCTGCCATTCAAAAACCTTTGGCAGGCCTTCCAACAAGCCTGTTGATCTTATTCTTTTTTTTCTTATATTTCTGTATGTTAGGTAGGTCTGTCGCCTGTAATCTGTGTGTGCTGCCCGGAACTCTGCCAAAAAGCAGCATCCTTAATATGTTAAATAGGTCACAAAACGGGAGTCTGCATCACTCGTTTTAGGTATAAAACTTGCGCGTTTAACTCCTGATTAACCAAGGCATTAGGTCAAATAATGACTTGCCATCAGCTCAGTTAATCAAACACTGTATAGGGAGGAAAAAGTAGGGGGCATATCTGGATCGGTTTTCCACTACCAGGTAGACCGGGTGATACCCCAGTCAGGTTACCCGGCAACAGATATTGACAGATCAGGCTCAGAGATGTGCCCCCTGAGTCAGGGGATGTTCAGGATACATCAGGTGGAGATTCACATTCGAGTGGCAATAGATCCCCAAGATCAGGATCAACAACACCTTCAGCCACACCTGGCTCCATCTCAGCTTCACTGCTGGAGGGAACAGACGCTTTCTGGTTTGAATCACCGATATTCAGTGAATCAAACAGGGCATCGAGGTCTATATTCTCATCAACGTTGGACATGTTCATTCAACAAACGAAAAAAAACGATGCACCCGCATGAATAACTCATGCGGGTGCAGTAGGCAGGCAATCAGATAATCAATCAGCTTTCGTCACTGATAATCTGGTTGTTCAGTGCCGCAAGCTCTGCTTCGGTATGCCCTTCAAAGGTCAAGGAAACAGACTGACCACCGGGGTTGTTATCAGTCAACGAGAACTCCAGGTGACCGTTAGTGTTGGTGCTCCAATCACCGGTAAGGTTATAAGCACCTCCACCGTTAACGGTAACATCGCTTCCTGCGCTGGTGTCATCTGCCAGCAATGAAGTACGATGAGCGGCAGTTACACCCAGTGAGTCGAACAGGGCATCGAGATTGACCGTATCTGCATTCGCTCCATTAATGGCGAAATCAGTGATGGTGTCATCTCCATCAGTCATGCTACTCATAACAAAGGCATCGGACTTGCCACCACCGGTCAGGGTATCGTCACCCATTCCTCCGACCAATACATCTGCACCGTTTCCGCCACTTAGGGTGTCGTTGCCATCGCCACCAATCAACAAGTCGCTTTTATTAGACCCGGTCAGAGTGTCATCCACACCATTTGCACCCTCCAGCAGTCGGAAGTCGCCATTGGCGAAACGCAGAATCTCGACATCGCCACTAACTGTATCCATACCCTCTGATCCAGCCCGGTCAGAGACCGTAACTTCATCCGAGGCATTCAGATCAAAGGCATACTTCTGCCACGCTTGCTCAAAGACACCGACATCAGCATTACCATTACCACCGATGAGCGTATCATCGCCCTCACCACCATGGAGGATATCGTTTTTACCGCCGCCACTGAGTTCATCATCACCGGTCAGGCCATACATCACATCGACCTTATTCGTGCCGGACAAGGCATCCAGATCGTGGGTCCCCACACTGATGTTTGTAGTAACCACCTTTGATGCCGTCGTATTATCCGATTCGGTGGAGATTGCGGTCACCTTCAACTGGAAAGAGGAGCCAACTGGCACTGCTGACATTGTCAATCCAGCAAGCTGAGCGGGGGTCAGTTCCCACGCACCAGAAGTGACGTTGAAGGTACCACCAGACAACAGGGCACCGGCTGGCATACCCTCTACCTCTACACTGAGAACCTCGGAGGTATCCCTCAGTGATGCGGTAATATTCAACGGAATCGAGACACTGTTATCGAAGGCAGTCAGGCGCACGTTATCCATATCGACCTGTGCAACATGAGCCTGGTTTTCCAGCACTATCTCCAGGGGCTTTCCGAGCAGTGCTGGATCCACAGTCGCAGCATTTACCGTCAGGGTAGCGGTGATGAAATCACCATCGACTACAGGATAATCTGCGTTATCTACAGACCCTATGACCTGTCCGTCCACGGAAAGTGAAATTCGGTAATTGGAAGCATCCAGCCCACCTGCACGATCACCTATATCAACCTGCAATACATATGACTTGGTGGCATCAAGTGAACTACCGGCAAGCTCCTGGGAAACAGTCGCGTGGGAGTTGAACCATATCATGTGCCCATTACTCGCCTCATGGGGCAATAGGCCACGAATCTCATGTTCGCCAGCGATATTTGCACCAGCCGCATTCTGAAGAGGTGTGATATCCCAGCCATTGATCTCGCGATCCCAAAAGCCACCCGCTGCCACCCATCCGTTAGGCGCTTCGAAATCATGATTGAACACATTGACACTGTTTGAAGCAACTTGAGCTTCGCCCAGTTTAACCGTCAACTTCGGTTTATCAGCTACCGGAGTGACCTGAACAGTAACAGTTGCAGAGTCTGATCCACCGTTACCATCGCTGATGTCATAATCGAAGTGGGCTTCACCGCTCCAGTGCTTATCGGACGAAACAGAGATCCCTGTGACTGTATTGCTGGCATCAGCGGTAAACGTCACCTCACCTACTTTCTGATTTGCCCCATCAAGGAGATCCACTTTACTGCCATCGACTGCCTCTACGAATGGTGTATCACCATCCACGTCGCTGTCATTGGCGAGCAAATCGGCCGGATCGATACTCAGAGGGGTATCTTCCTGTGTTGCAATCGGAGCCCCTGGAGGTGTTCCATCATCAACTGCTACCGGAGCATCGTTAACTGCAGTGACCTGGTAGCTTGCGGTGGCGGAACTGGTATCCCCATCGCCATCAATGATGGTGTAGCTAAGATCAAAGGTGCCATTGAAATGCTCAGGCAGCTCAACCGTCACCTCACCATTGGCCAGGGCACTTACGAGTACCGGATCAACAGTCGGCGAGGTTGTATTCTGCACGTTGATAATCTGGGGGGTTCCAGTCATCAGTACTGCGCCATCCGCACCCTGGGCATCGTTATCCATCACATTGAAGACAACCTGGTTATTGGAAGCAGGATCAAAATCCTCCGCAACCGTTGTAACCGTGTCGTTGCGTGCGACAGGACCGCCATCGGCAATGTCGATTGCCAGTCGGGCTGCAGCTGTATCCCCGTCTCCATCCCTTACGGTAAAGTTGAACATCAGGCGAACCGGATCAGCCGCGCCTGTTTCACCCGTATCGGGGTGGTCAATCGGCAGAAGCTGATTAAAGGCGTAGCTGCCACCGGGCTGCACAACCAGGGTATAGACAGTCTCAACACCATTGTTGCCATCCGAACGGGTGCCGGTCACTGTAATCACACCATTGCCATCGACAGATGATTGGGAGGTTACAGGGCTACTGGGACCACCGGAGGTGAAGCCGATCATGACATCGCCGTCATCGGTATCCCTGACATTGCCAACCGCATTCACCGCTACAACGCTGGCTCCATCTTCACCCTCGGTGAAGTTAAGCTGACCGCTGACAGCACCGAGTTCAGCCATATCAATGCCATTGACAGGCGTGGTCCAGGAGGCCGTCGGTCCGGAGTCGGTTATATCAACACCCAGATATGCGAAAGACTGATCACCGTCACCATCCTGGACAGTGTATTTGAAAGAGAGTCGCGCGGGATCAGCCGCACCCACCTCACCTGCATCAGTGTGATCGATGGACCTTACCTGGCTGAATATGTAACTGCCATCAGCATTGACACCCAGGGTATAGACGACCTCGGTCGTTCCCTCGCGAGTACCAATAACCATGTTGCCGATTACCTTGGAAATGACATTGACCCCGCCGGACTGAAGGGGCGACATACTGCCCGTCTCCGGGTCAATGAGTCCGCCAGGAGCGGCCACGGATACCACGCTGGAACCGTCTGCGCCCTCTACAAAATTGAGCTGGCCATCGATAACCGCTCCCAGTTCCGCAATATCTGCCGGATTTGTCCAGAGCGCTGCCGGACCGTCATCGGTAATGGTTACAGTAAGATCAGCCTGGGCGACATCACCATCACCATCCTCAAAGTGGTAGGTGAAGATATCGGACTCAGTGTCATCCTGGACGGGAGCCCGTACGTTGCCGCCCTCCTGCCAATAACGCTGGTAAGCATCCGGGGTGGTTTGATCAACAGGAGCGGTCAGTTCATAGGTGTAGTCGCCGGTGGCCGCAGTTACGGTCAGAATGGAGTGACCGGTGTTGATGGTAATGGTGCCATCCACCAGATCGTCATCAAAAGTTCCACCATCAGTGTAACTGTTGCCGCCATAATCGACAGAAGTCACCTCTGCACCAGCAGCATCTGAGCCAAAGTCCACAGCGCCATTTATATCGTTAGTGTAGAGGTTTCCGCTCAGCGTAGTATTGGTATTGCCGACACCAGAGCCGATAGTGGCAAGGCCTGCCTCATCAACGGTACCTTCAACACCATCCACACCCTCAGGAACACTGTCGAGATAGAAAAGCAGACTCTTGGCTGCTGACTCACTTACATTGTTGTCCTTGGTGGGATCGTCGCTGTCGAATACGCCATCCTCGCTGCGTGCCTTGACCTGCAGCTCGAACTGTTCATCCCAGCCCGTCCGGGCAGGACCGGAGAGTGTCACCGTAAAGGTATCCCAGTTAACGTCTGGATTTGTAACCTTGAAACCGATAAAGCCACTCAAAGTATTGTCCACGGAAGCGTCGCGAACTGCACCTGAAACACCGTCGATTGTCCATTCCCCCTCTGTGCCCGGAGCTTTGAACATCAGGTAATGCGCTTCGTTTGTGTCGGTGGCATCACCAAACTTGGCCTGTACCTGCAGGGTGACAGTGGTGTTCTGCGCATCGGGCTGTTCGTTAGTCACACCGACGATCATGCCGCCGTTGGGCAAGATTACAGCTGGATCGATGGTATTCAGGTCCGTTTCATTCAGAACACCATCTGCTGCCTGGGTACCCGCGTTGGCATCCATTACGATGAAGTAGCTTTCACTGTCGGTACGGCTGAGGCCTGTCATGGATTCAACAGTGGTTACATCCACCTGTAGCGTGAAATCACCATCATCATGCAGAGGCAGGTCAAGTTTCAATGAGGCGTAGTCCCAGCCTTCCACGTCAACTTCGTTGGAACCATTGTTGGTCCAGGTGTTAGCGGGAATGGACGCATCGTAGATGGTAGCCCCGTCAGGAATGCCGAAAATAATTACCGAGGTAATACTCTCGGTACCGGTAGTGGGGCTATCCAGCAAATTGAATTCCAACGGTATGCTGACGTCGAGATCCTCGACCTGCACGCCATTCTGGGCATCGCCGCCTTCGATGATCTCAACACCCTCGCGCACACCCAGGTGCGCAAAGTCGCTGGCCGTTGTACTTGAGGCTGCAACGGGTACGCCGTTCATGCTGTCAGTGGCTGTTGCCTTGACAGTGAACTCTACCTGCTCCATATCATCTGCCGCTGTCGGATTGGCCAATATCTGGATATCAGCACTGAAATCGCTGTCACCCCGGGCAACAAGGTAGGTTACAGTAGCACCACCAAAAGGATCGGCAGCATTATTAAATAACACACTTCCGCCGAGCGACAAAAATGGTAAGAAGCCGACTGGTATTTCTACCACCACTTCATGGTTTTCTGAGCCATCAGCCACATCCGAAAAGCTGGCCTCAACGTGGACCTTGCCCATCGTATAATCGCTGGGATTACTGCCGCTTACACCATTAGCCATCTCCGCAGTTGTAATCGTAGAACTGAAGACAGCCTCGGGATCGAACGCGGTTCCCTGCCCGTCCTTGTCCCACAGTAATTCAACCATTTGCTGGGTTGCTGTATCGAACACCTCGTTAGTTACCGTAATGGATACATCATAGGGCTTATCGGAGACCGCATTGATGGTCACGTTGGTGGTATCGCCGACAAGATCCTCTGACCAGCGGGTGCTTGTGACACCGCTATTGTCGTCGTCTTCAACGCCTATGGAATCCACCAGGATTTCAAAATTGCCGCTCCAGTGCTGGGGCAGCTGCACGTCGATCTCGCCGCCGAGAACGACTTGGTCCACACCGTAAGAGGCGCTGTCGACCAGGAACACCAGGCCATCAGGGCCCGAGTTGAGCAGGTCTACGGTCGCTGTCACCTGGACAGCATTGTTGGGGTTGGTATCGATCTGTCCATTCGCACCATAGTGATAGCCGGTGACGGTGACGGTGTTGGTCTCTCCAGCCAGAAGATCGGCAGTATCCTTGGCAACAAGGGTTTTACCGCCAAAGACCAACTGGGTCCCGTCCGGAACACCGGTAAGGAAGATACCGAAATCTTCAACGTTTTCCGAACCGTCAGTATCGGTAACGGTGATGGTGCCGTGAACAGGAACGGTCTCTGCTGGTGCCAAGTCGCCTGCAGTTGCATCGCCATTTACATCGGTCTGATCTGCCGGGATGTTTGTATCGGTACCGTTGAACGTATCGTCTTCGTTAAAAGTGATATCACGACCGGCAATGACAGACATCGGGTCCATCACGCCGTGCACGTTGAAGAAGAGGTGATCGGTTACCTCGGTAGTGTTGAGTGCTGGATTGAACTCATTGATATCAGCAGGACGGTCGTCGTCAAATTCAACTGTCTTGGTGGTAATGCTGAGCAGGAAGTCGGTGCTGTCATCGACAGGCAGGGCGATACCTACCATTGCACCAAGATCGGGGATGGCGTCAACCATGTCCGGATCATCGAAACGAATCACCAGGTTGCCGTTTGCATCCAGGCCGTAGGTGCCTGTGGCGCCATTCACATCAAAAGTTGCGGCGGTATCGGGCGACACAGGATCAATAAGGGTGGTAACAGGACCTGGTGCTGTACCGATCTTGGCAAACCAGCTGCCGGCAGGCAAGTCAGGATTGCCATCTTGGTCAACCTGTTTATCTGGGGCACGCATGGCCAGGGTGATGGAGGCGATACCCTCTGAACCGTCCAGGTCCTGGGTTTTTGCGATGTAGCTGAAATCCACCACGCGAACGCCTTCGCCGTCATGGCCGGAGGTCTTGCGTTCGCCGTCCTCGAACAGGTGAACCACCTTGACGCCGGTGAATGATTCAGCGTTGTTATCCACCGAACCGTCCCAGAATTTCTGGGCGCCATCGTCCTTACCCGCCTTCTTGTCGTTAGTGGCACTCAGGGCTGTATCGGCCTCGGCCACCACGCCCAGTACGGTGTAGTCGACGCTGGTCTGGGTGGTGTAGGTTTCACCACCGGCAGCGACAGCGCCCTCGTTGTCGAGTTCTTTGGTGGTCACACTGTAGTTGACGCTGAAGTTGGAGCTGTCGTCGTGAGGCAGCTCCACCTGTATCTTGCCATTGATGACAAGATCGTCACCCAGGGCCTTGTTAACACTGATCAGGTCCAGGGTGAGGGTCTGGGCCTGGACGTCTACAGTCACTTCATACTTTACGCCGTTGAACTTGATGACGTTGCCGTCAACCAGGTCTTTGCCCTTGCCGTTGACGAACTTGGCAGCAGGATCAACACCGCCAGCCAGCTGAATCACAACCTGGCTGACAGCCTCGGAACCGTCGGTATCCACCAGGTGAGCCTGGAGGTCCAGTGCGATCTGAGTACCGTCACCCTTCTCAGCGCCCTGCGCCTTTTTGACTCCAGCGTCCTCGTAAAAAGTGGTCAACTTGGGAGCGGTAAAGGTAACCGGATCGGCAACCGCTTCAACATCGAGGTGCAGATTGAAGCTTTTCACCGCGGTGTTGTTGTCAGGTGTGGCAGGAGTACCGGCATCATCGTACTGGGCCTCGCCGTCGGTGGGATTCTCCTCGGTCCAGACCTTTACATTAAAGATGGCATCATTGTCAGAGTGCTGTGGCAGGCGCACTTCCAGGCCGGTATCTTTACCCGCAGGATTCAGGTCAACGGACTGGACACGAATGTTCGGGTCCTCAAAAGTCAGAGTCAGGGTACCATTGGCAATGGCCGCCTTGGCGATAACGGTACCATCAACCCATGTGACGCTACCGTCGGGGTTTTCGTTTCCGTAAACCGCACGCACTGCAACGTCTGCTCCATCCTCGATTACCGTACCGTCTAGCGCCAGGTGAAGCTTACCTGCTGCCTCGAAAGCCGAGATATCGTCAGCTCCCTTCTTGGGATTGATGGTGATCTTGGTGATGCCTTCTGAGCCCACGGCGGTGGTGCCGACCACCTGTCCATCATGGTCGTTGCTGGAGGCGGCAAAGCCGATACCATAAGAGGAGTGAGCGGGGTCTGCGTCGTTGGCGGGCTCTTCAAACTGAGCATCCGGCACAGGAGCAGCATGATCTTCGGCGTAGGTGAAAGTACCATCAGTTACCACGGCAGCCTTCTCGGCAACAGCATCAACTGTGACATGAACATCGCCGGTACGCACTAGGGTGTGGCCGGTCTCGGGGTCCATGAAAGTGGTGTGGAGGGTGACGTCCATATCGCGGTCGTCATCGCTGTCCTTGGCCAGTTTCACGAACAGGTCAATCTTGCCAAAGTCCGCCTCGTTGATGGGCTCTTTGGCAGTCAGGGTGTAGGTGGTGGTGCCATCGGCCTGCTGCTGTTCCGCCACGGTGAACAGTTTCTTGGGAAATACCAGGCTCGCATTGCTCAGCACGCCTTCCACAATGATCTGGGTGATCTGTTCATTGTCCGGTACTGAATAGGTTGTGCCGAGGTCGATCTTGCCCTCGGCGATGATGGCGTCATCCCAGTTCCTGGGCATGTTCTCTGCATCCTGCTCTGGCGCCTCGACCTTCCTGCGGTCGCCGGAGTCCCCGTCCTCGAAGCCCTGCACCCCGTCAGCCATGGTCATCTGGCCATGTACTGGATCGACAGCCACCTCCACGGTACCGGCCTCTACCAGGCTTAGGTTGTTGGTGTAGGTGGGCTCGGTTTCAGGCTCAGTGGGCACATCAACGGAGAGCGCATAGGTGGGGATGTTGAACTCCACCACGCCGGTATCACCGATCATGACGCCGGAGTCGTTGCCACCGGCACCATCCGGGTCTTCTGCCACGAAACCGATATCACCACCAGTGACTACCCAGTTGCCAGCGGCGTCCTGCTCCATGTCCCAGCGATCAGGAGCCTCGAGCGTAAGGGTTACATTGGCGGTGTAGGTGGGTGATGTGGCGGGATCACCGTTGGCGGTCATGTTGTCCGCGGTCATGTAGAAGAGCGCGTAGACACCGTCTGCAAGATCACCTGCGGGTACGCCGATGCCCTGGTCGGCAGCGGCCTCGCCATCCAGTGTACCGATAGCACCGGTCAGGTCATTGACCGTCACACCGAGATCGGCGGCAATCTGGGACAGGCCCTCCAGGGTCTTGTCGTATACTGTGCCGTCAACGATCAGGGTCTCGCCATCAACAGTGAAGGTTCCTACAAATGGAGCGTTGAAGATGGTCTCGCCGTCCTGGCCTTCCACCATGTCGGTCTGGTTCATCACTTCCCAGCCATCGGGCACACGGGCCAGCAGCATGTGGTGCTCGGAACCATCTGTAACGTCATCGAAGGTGGCTGTGATGCCGATATCAAGAAGGTTACGACCGTCTGCGTTTTGACCTCCTGGCTCATCTGTCCCGCTATCTGCAACGTTGCTTGAAGGGACGATTGAAGGATCGAAGTCAGACTGATCCAATATCGTTGCTTCATCACCTTTTTCCACAACAGGCATATCAGCCACGCCATCAACAAAAGCAGGCACAGGATCTGCGGTGATGGGGAGTATGCCGGAGGGGCCGACCAGGACAGCGGAGATATCGAACTCAAAGTCCTCATCGCTGTCCGCAGGTGGCTGAACAAAAACCTTGAACAGATCACTGAATGCCGCTGCACCACTGCCGGCGGGGTAGATCAGGGTCAGGCTGCCGCCCGTGGGATAGGCATCTGCATCTGCAGGGTCAAACTGGGGATCGTCGAACTGGGGGTGGTCCGCGTCGTAAAGAAAGACAGTGGCACCCTCGGGAATCCCCGCGATATCCACTGACTGCACAAATGTGCTGGCTCCCAGGAAGAACTCAATAAGAACCTGCATGGGAGTGAAGGTGGGATCACCCAGGTGTGCATTCTCAAGGCCATCTTCAAAGCCAAACAGAAAATCACCGGTCACAACACTGGCGGTGAAAAAACCGGAGGTAACTTCCGCAGCATTGGGCGTGGCAGCGCCATCACCCCCGTCACCCTGTCCAGGGTCACCGCTAAAACCATCATGACCCAGATCGTCACCCAGCCCCTCGTTGGAGTACTGGTTGTAGCCGGCACCTGCGCCGTTTCCGTTCTGGGCGCCAGCACCTGCAGCTGTTGCCAGCAGATCGAAATCAAGATTATCGATCAGGCCGATGACCTCATTGCCATCGATCACCGTACCATCGGCCAGGCTCAATGCCGGGGGCAGACCTGCCTGGGCAAGTACCAGGTAATCAGCGTAGACCTGTTCTTCACCACCTGGGAGGGTGGCTACCAAGTTGCCCGGGTTTCTCGGGTCCTGGGTGAAGACAACTGCATCAAGCTGGCTTGAATCAGGAATCCTGAGTGTCAGCGTGAATACGGCCTCATCCTGTGCCGCATTTTCCTGATTACCGGTGTTATTGGTGTTGTCAGCCATTTATCTGCTCCCAGATCTGTTTCAGTGCTTTAGATTCACAAGCCGCCACTTCCATGGTCCTATTGGCTCGCTTGTGACGCTGTTTGGTGTTCCAAAAGGCGCTTTTGCGGCGCCCTTCGTCCTAAAATTTATTTATCAGGTTGAGTTTTTAGCTAAAAATGTGACCTCGAACATCACCCAAATGAGTAATGGATCACATTTTTTTCAAATTAAGGCCGATTTAGTCCTTTAGTTACTATTTTTTATAGGTTTTGCTGATGAGATTTAGAATCGATGCAGAAAAACTCCGATTCGACTCCCACTCACTTTCCGGAGAAAAGAGAGGAATATGCAGAATCATCAATCTGAATGGATGGAGTTCTAACAGGCTGGTCAATGCCGCTCAGACACTCTTAATTGCCAGGGAAAGGGACATCACCCATGCTGCACGAAGAGTCAGCCTCGATGACAATGAGCTGAGAGTGAAAGAGCGCAAACGGATGAAAAAGAGATTCAGGTCATCCACGCCCATCGACTGAAGGGACTCAAACGGCTTAAAACCATGTGCTGCGATTGATTCACAGGTTATAATGCAGCGCAACAATCGTGCAGTGATAACGCACTGCCAGCCGGGTTTAACTGCCCGCAGGGAAACAGCATTCCTGTAAGTCACATCTACAAACCAAAGAGCGGACTCCCTATCATGGCCACTATCAAGCAAGAAGACTTTATCCAGAGTATTGCCGACGCCCTGCAGTTCATCTCCTACTACCACCCTGCTGATTATATAAAGGCCCTCACCAAGGCCTGGGAGAGGGAAGAGTCTCCCGCAGCCAAGGATGCCATGGCCCAGATACTGGTGAATTCACGCATGTGCGCCGAAGGCCACCGCCCCATCTGCCAGGATACTGGCATGGTGGTCGCCTTTGTCGAGGTAGGCATGGAGGTGAAGTGGGAGGCCGACCTCAGCCTGGAGGAGATGGTCAACGAGGGCGTGCGCCGGGGCTATAGTCACCCAGACAACGTACTGCGTGCATCCATGGTGGCCGACCCGGCAGGTGAGCGTAAAAACACCCGGGACAATACCCCCGCCATCACCCACACCCGCATCGTTCCCGGCAACGGGGTCGAGGTGAAGCTGGCCGCCAAGGGCGGCGGTTCGGAGAACAAGTCGAAGTTCACCGTGCTCAACCCTTCCGCCAGCCTGGTGGACTGGGTGCTGGAGATGATCCCCCAGATGGGGGCCGGCTGGTGCCCCCCCGGCATGTTGGGTATCGGTATCGGCGGTTCCGCGGAGAAAGCGATGCTGCTGGCCAAGGAGTCCCTGATGGAGTCCATCGACATCCATGAACTCAGGGAGCGTGGCCCACACAACCGGGCAGAGGAGCTGCGATTGGAGCTCTTCGAAAAGGTCAACGCGCTGGGGATCGGCGCCCAGGGGCTGGGCGGACTGACCACCGTACTGGACGTCAAGATCAGCGACTATCCCACCCATGCAGCCTCACTGCCGGTGGCAATGATCCCAAACTGTGCGGCGACCCGTCACGTCGAATTCACCCTGGACGGATCCGGACCTGCTGAGCTCGAACCGCCAAAACTGGAAGACTGGCCGGAGATCACCCTTGAGGGCGCAGGGGAAGCCCGCCGGGTAAACCTGGACAATATCACCAGGGAAGAGATCGCCACCTGGAAGGCGGGAGAGCGGGTACTTCTGTCCGGTAAGCTTTTGACCGGACGCGACGCCGCCCACAAGCGCATTCAGGATCTTCTGAGCCGGGGAGAGCCCCTGCCGGAGGGCGTGGATTTCAACAACCGTTTCATCTACTACGTCGGCCCGGTGGACCCGGTTGGCGACGAGGTGGTGGGTCCCGCAGGCCCGACCACCTCCACCCGAATGGACAAATTCACCGACATGATGCTGGGTGACACAGGACTGATCGGCATGGTGGGCAAGGCCGAGCGCGGCCCCGCAACCGTCGAATCGATCAAGCAGAACGGGGCTGTATACCTGATGGCCGTGGGTGGCGCAGCCTACCTGGTGGCCAAGGCGATCAAGGGCTCCCGACTCATTGCATTCGAAGAGCTGGGCATGGAGGCGATACGGGAGTTCGAGGTTGAGGATATGCCGGTCACCGTGGCGGTGGACAGCGAGGGTACATCAGTACACCAGACCGGCCCGGCCGAGTGGCGGGTGAAGATCGGTAAAATCTAAACCTGGGGCCGGCCCAGGCCAGGTAATGCAAACATGTAGGAGCGAACTTGTTCGCGATCTGAGGTCATTAAAACGCCAATCGCGAACAAGTTCGCTCCTACGGTGAGTTGCTTGCTGCTTACAACAGTCCGTACTTATCTATTCGCAACCCCCCCCCCCGCTCTACTTTGCGTAAGGGCGAAAGGAGAATAGGCAGAACCGTCTATCTCTTCAGCTCGTCATCCCTGTAGTGAACATCAACCCAGCACCCGGGCAGACTCTCACCGGAGAGAAACTGCATATCGGCCTTCTGAAACTGCTCAGGATCCTGCAACTCCTCACCCACATGAAATCGCCCCACCAGCTGTGGATGACTGGGGTTGAAAAGATCATCCAGACTCAGAACTTCGATCTTTTTTCCGCTGGAAATTTGCTTGAGGAACATGACAACCTCCTTATGGCATGAAGCTGGAAGTGCCGTAGGTAGACTCCTACGACCTCCTTGACCGATTGACCTGATTCTCAACAGGTTTCTGCTACTGGAAGTATGGTTCCCGAATGGCGCTTTGCAAGTCTGCGTTTTTCAGCCTCGCGAGGCCCACTTCTCCGGGGTATAGGTCTTGATGGAGAAGGCATGGAGCTCATTGCTTTCCAGTTGAGCCTTCACTGTCTCTTTGACCAGGCGATGCTGCTGGAGAAGCGGCTTCCCGTCGAAGACCTCGGAGATCACTTCAACTGAGAAATCACAGCCTTCGCCGTTCACATGCACCTCGCAACCCGGTATTCCAGCCTCGATCAGTGCTTTGACTGCATCATGTTCCATATTTCATCTCCACTAATAACCCGACCTTAAAGAGGGCACCGGGGTAACAAAATTCGGTTCTGTCCTGGTTGTGTGTTGAGGTTATTTCTGCAAACAGTCGAAGCGTCTGTAGGTCGGGCTTCAGCCCGACATGTCGGACTGAAGTCCGACCTACATGTTTTCAAAAATAACCAGGACAGAACCTTAAATTAAAGCTCACGGGTCGCCAGGAACTCCACCTCGGGCCAGCGCTCCATGGTGAGATCGAGATTCACCCGGGTTGGCGCCAGGTAGACCAGTTGATCATCGCCGTCGATGGCCAGGTTTTCATGGGCCTTGACCTTCAACTTCTCCAGCATTTTCGGATCATCGCACTTTACCCAGCGGGCGGTAGCCACGCTTACGGCTTCAACGATGGCCTCTACGCTGTATTCGTTTTTCAGGCGCTCGGCAGCCACATCAAACTGCAGCACACCAACCGCACCGAGAATCATGTCGTTGTTCTTCAGGGGTCTGAATACCTGGGTTGCACCCTCTTCACACAGCTGCAGCACACCCTTCTGCAGGGCCTTCATGCGCAGGGGATCTTTGAGCACTACCCGGCGGAAAAGTTCGGGGGCAAAATAGGGGATGCCCTCGTACTTCAGCTCCTGGCCATCGGTGAAGGTATCGCCGATCTGCATGGTGCCGTGGTTGTGCAGACCGATAATGTCACCGGGCCAGGCCTCTTCCACATGCCTGCGCTCGTCGGCCTGGAAGGTGATGGCGTTGCTCACCTGTACCGTCTTGCCGATACGCACATGGCGCATCTTCATGCCCTTTTTATATGAGCCGGAGCAGACCCGCAGAAAGGCGATACGGTCACGATGGGCCGGATCCATGTTGGCCTGGATCTTGAAAACAAAGCCGGAAAATTTATTCTCGGAAGGCTCAACCACACGCTGCACGGTCTCCCGTGGTATGGGGGCGGGCGCGTACTCCACGAAGGCATCCAGCAGCTCTTTGACACCGAAGTTGTTGATCGCCGAGCCGAAGAAAACAGGCGTCAGCTCACCCTTGGCATAAGCCTCCAGGTCAAGCTCGTGGCTGGCGCCCATGACCAGCTCGATCTCCTCCCGAAGTTCGTCCGCCTGGTCACCGATCACCTCGTCCAGGCGGGGGTTGTCCAGGCCTTCGATGACCTCCCCTTCCTGGATCTTTCCGCCATGGGTGGCTGAGAAGAGGTGGGTCTTGTTGGTGCGAAGATCGTAAACCCCCTTGAAGCGCTTGCCCATGCCGATAGGCCAGGTGACGGGTGCACACTTGATCTTCAGGACATCCTCAACCTCATCGAGAATCTCCATCGCATCACGACCTTCACGGTCGAGCTTGTTCACGAAAGTGAGAATGGGCGTTGTACGCAGGCGGCACACCTCCATCAGCTTGATGGTACGGGCCTCAACACCCTTGGCCACGTCGATAACCATCAACGCAGAGTCCACCGCGGTAAGGGTGCGGTAGGTATCTTCAGAGAAGTCCTCGTGTCCCGGGGTATCGAGCAGGTTGATCACCGCATCGCCGTGGGGAAACTGCATCACCGAGGAGGTGACGGAGATACCGCGCTCTTTCTCCATCTCCATCCAGTCGGAGGTTGCGTGGCGCGCAGCCTTTCTGCCCTTGACGGTACCCGCCATCTGGATGGCACCACCGAACAGCAACAGCTTCTCGGTGAGAGTTGTTTTACCCGCATCGGGGTGCGAGATGATGGCGAATGTACGCCGCCGGTTAATTTGCTCGAGCAGTTCAGACATCGGGAATAATTCAGATCAACGCGAAAAGCGGCGATTATACAGGATCAGCGGGGGAAATGGGGCTCTATTCAGCAGAGGCTCAGGGCCAGCACTATGGCATCTTCACGCCCGTCCGCAGCAGGGTAGTAACCATGACGGCGCCCCACTTCATTGAAACCCAGCCGATCGTAGATGTGTATGGCTGCCCCATTGGAGGATCTGACCTCCAGAAAAATGGTATCGGCACTGCGTTCCCTGGCCAGGGTTATAAAGCGTTCCATCAGACGCCCGCCAAGCCCCTTACCCTGCATTTCAGGGTGCACGCAGACATTCAGTATGTGGGCCTCGCCGGCGGCAACGGACATGATCGCATAACCGATAATCCGCTCATCAAGGGCACAGACCCAGCAGCAGTAGCCCACTCGCAGGCAGTCGTGAAAAATCCCGACTGTCCAGGGAAAAGGGTAGGCCTGCTCTTCCACCTCCATCACGGCATCCACGTCAGAATCCTTCATGGGTCTGATCTGCAGCAGTGGATCTTTGAGGATGGCGCTCATAACAATGCCTGGAATAGCTGTCGATAAGGGAAAGTATAAATGATCATATCTGGATGGGAGTGCCGTTGGTCCGGCAAAAACATGTCGGTTGTCGGTAATTTTTCTTCTTTTTCCAGATATCGGGTTCAAACAGAACCTAAACCGCCTTCAGCCTGGTTACCGCAGCCTGCAGATCCTGCCACGCCTTTGCTTTCTGATCGGGGGAGCGCAGCAGGTAGGCCGGGTGGTAGGTGACCACGACAGGGATCTGGTCATACCGGTAATCCTTGCCCCGCATACGGCCAACGGCCTCCTCTGTTTTAAGCAGATTATGGGCAGCAACACGGCCCACGCAGAGAATCGCCTTGGGCCGAAGCAGTGCGACCTGGCGCCTGAGATAGGGTTCGCATGCAGCCGCCTCTTCCTGGCGGGGATCCCGGTTTCCCGGTGGGCGGCATTTCAGTATGTTGGCGATATAGACATCATCCCGCTGAAGGCCTATGGCCCTGAGCATGGCATTGAGCAGTTGGCCGGCCCGACCGACGAAAGGTTCGCCCTGGCGATCCTCATCCGCCCCCGGAGCTTCGCCGATCACAAGCAGATCCGCCTCGCGGTTGCCGACACCAAAGACCGTATTGGTGCGACTGGTATGGAGTTCACAAGCCTCGCATTCGCCAACCCGCTGTTCCAGGTGCGGCCAGTCCAGTCTTTCTACGTCGCTGCGTTGGGGCTGAGCAGGCGCCATATCAGCAGGCAGTGAATCGACATCCTCAACCGGAGCAAAATCGTCCGTCAGCGGGGGGAGGTCATCCATCCATGACGGCATATCAGTGGCATCCGCTGCAATGGCTGGTGATGGAACCGGACTGGATGCAGGTGGCGATTCAGGCGCGGGAGCCGGATCAACTGCCCGGCTGTCAGCGCCCCGGAGGGTTGTATCCTCCACATCCCGGGCAATCGCCTCCTGCCGGGGAGGATCCTCTGGAGCAGCACCACGTACGGCCCACCCCTGGATACCCATTGCATCGAGATACTGCTGCCTGCGGGCACGGTCCATGGTTCAGACTTCACCCTTCTGGGGATGGGCTTTATCTGCATCCTGTTCCAGTTTATTGACCGCGTTGATATAGGCTTTGGCCGAGGCGATAACGATATCGGTATCGGCACCCTGCCCGTTCACAATGCGCCCCTCTTTCTGCAGTCTCACGGTCACCTCGCCCTGGGCGTCGGTTCCGCTGGTGATGGCATTCACGGAATAGAGCTGCAGCTCTGCACCGCATTTCACTATGGACTCGATTGATTTCAAGGCGGCGTCCACAGGTCCACCACCGGTCTCTGCTGCCGAGCGCTCTTCACCGTCTACAGAGACCACCAGGCTGGCATTGGGAATCTCACCTGTTTCCGAGCAGACCTTCAGTGAGACGAGCTTTACCCGCTCGTTCTCGGCGCTGAACCCTGCATCTGTGACCAGGGCCTGAAGATCGTCATCAAAGATTTCGTGCTTTTTATCCGCCAGATCCTTGAAGCGGCGGAAGGCGTCGTTCAACTCCTCCTCGGAATCGAAGGTGATGCCGAGCTCTTCCAGCCGGGTACGGAAAGCGTTGCGCCCCGAGTGCTTGCCCATGACCATACGGTTCTGGGACCAACCCACATCCTGGGCACGCATGATTTCATAGGTCTCACGGCTCTTGAGCACGCCGTCCTGGTGTATACCCGATTCATGGGCAAATGCATTGGCACCGACAATGGCCTTGTTGGGCTGCACAGGAAAACCGGTGATGCTGGAGACAAGGCGCGAACAGCCAACGATCTGGGTTGTGTCCAGTCCGGTTTCGCAGTCGAAGAAATCGGGGCGGGTACGCACCGCCATGGTCACCTCTTCAAGGGAGGCATTGCCGGCCCGTTCACCCAGGCCGTTAATGGTGCACTCCACCTGGCGCGCGCCGTTCTTCACCGCGGAGAGGGAGTTGGAGACGGCCAGGCCAAGATCATTGTGACAGTGTACGGAGAAGACCGCCTTGTCTGAATTGGGAATGCGCTCGATCAGGTTGCGTATGGTTTCACCAAATTGCTGGGGCATGGCGTAGCCAACGGTATCGGGCACGTTGATGGTGGTAGCCCCCGCCTTGATCACCTCTTCAAAGATACGGCAGAGAAAATCGAGGTCTGAGCGTCCCGCATCCTCGGCTGAGAACTCCACGTTATCGGTGAACCCCCGTGCCCGCTTGACCGCCCAGACAGCCTGCTCAACCACCTGGTCAGGGGACATGCGCAGTTTCTGCTCCATGTGGATGGGAGAGGTGGCGATAAAGGTGTGGATGCGTCCGGAGTTGGCATCTTTCAGAGCCTCGCCGGCCCGGTCGATATCTTTCTCAAGCGCTCGCGCCAGGCCGCAGATTGTGCTCTCTTTGACAGTCTGCGCCACTGCCTGCACCGCTTCAAAATCGCCGACACTGGCGATGGGAAAGCCCGCTTCGATCACATCCACCTGCATCTTCTCCAGCGCCTTTGCGATGCGCAGCTTCTCATCCTTGGTCATGGAGGCGCCGGGACTCTGCTCACCATCACGCAGGGTGGTATCGAAGATAATCAATTTATCTGGGCTGCTCATAATGCTCTATCCTGAAGATCCGCAAGCCACCAACCACCGGGGCCTGCTGAAAAAAATGCAATGTAATAAGGCCCTCAGGCCTCACCCGCGTCGTCGTCCTGCCCTTCCGTCTCTTTTCCGGAGCCCACCTGGCGCTCGGCTTTTCTTCGTTTCAGGTGGGTCAGGGTCAACACCGGGCCTGAAACCGCGTATGAGAAGAAGATCAGAAACAGCACCAGGGGCGGCTGCAACAGCAGAACTGCAAAACCGAGCATTACCACAACAACCATGAAAAACGGTATCTTGCCCCGAAAATCAATATCCTTGAAGCTGTTGTAGCGAATATTGCTCACCATCAAAAGGCCGGTAGCAACTGTCAATATGCCTGCAATGTAGGAGACATCCTCGCCCTTGATCCCGTTATCCACGGCCACCCAGACGCTTCCGGCAATAATTGCGGCTGCGGCGGGTGAAGGCAGACCCTGGAAGAACCGTTTGTCTGCCGTTCCCACCTGGGTATTGAACCGTGCAAGGCGCAGGGCCGCTGCCGCGGTATAGATAAAAGCGGCCAGCCAACCGAACTTGCCGAGCCCCTGCAGGGACCAGACATACATCACCAGTGACGGCGCCAGCCCGAATGCAACCATATCGGAAAGGCTGTCATATTCCGCCCCGAAAGCGGTCTGGGTGTGAGTCAGGCGCGCAACCCGTCCATCCAGGCCATCCAGAATCATAGCGGCAAATATGGCTATTGCGGCCTGTTCAAAGCGCCCGTTCATCGACGCCAGAACCGCATAGAAGCCACAGAAAAGTGCTGCTGTGGTAAACAGGTTGGGCAGCAGGTAGATACCGCGAGGACGCTTTTTCTTGTGATTTGTCTGTTCCATTGGAGGCAGCAACCCGGTGATTGATTTGATCAGATTATAAGGGAGATTCGGAGGATGCGCATGGGGTCATTTGCCGATACGGATTGAACTCAAGCCGTAGGTCGGCCTTCAGGCCGACATGTCGGGCTAAAGCCCGGCCTACACCGGTATCAAAGCCACAAAAAACGCCGGCGCGAGGCCGGCGTTTTTCATCGTACTCGAATGAAGATCAGTCATTTACCTGCAATCGACAGGTCCAAATATACCGCTGCGGATTGAACTCAAGCCGTAGGTCGGCCTTCAGGCCGACATGTCGGGCTAAAGCCCGACCTACACCGGTATCTAAACCACAAAAAACGCCGGCGCGAGGCCGGTGTTTTTCATCGTGCTCGAATGAAGATCAGTCATTTACCTGCAATCGACAGGTCCAAATATGCCGCTGCGGATTGAACTCAAGCCGTAGGTCGGCCTTCAGGCCGACATGTCGGGCTAAAGCCCGACCCACACCGGTATCAAAGCCACAAAAAACGCCGGCGCGAGGCCGGCGTTTTTCATCGTACTCGAATGAAGATCAGTCATTTACCTGCAATCGACAGGTCCAAATATGCCGCTGCGGATTGAACTCAAACCGTAGGTCGGCCTTCAGGCCGACATGTCGGGCTAAAGCCCGACCTACACCGGCATCAAAGCCACAAAAAACCCCGGCGCGAGGCCGGCGTTTTTCATCGTGCTCGAATGAAGATCAGTCATTTACCTGCAATCGACAGGTCCAAATATGCCGCTGCGGATTGAACTCAAACCGTAGGTCGGCCTTCAGGCCGACATGTCGGGCTAAAGCCCGACCTACACCGGTATCAAAGCCACAAAAAACGCCGGCGCGAGGCCGGCGTCTTCGGATAATATCCAGGAACTTTAGTTCTTGGACTTGTCCACGATCTTCTTGATCCAGGGCATCATGGAGCGCAGCTTCTCGCCGGTCTGCTCGATGGGATGCTCTGCATTGAGACGACGGTAAGCGGTCATGGAAGGATAGTTGGTCTGGCCTTCCAGGATGAACTTCTTGGCGTACTCACCAGTCTGGATCTGGTGCAGTGCCTCACGCATGGCCCAGCGGCTCTCGTCATTGATCACCTTGGGGCCGGTCACGTACTCGCCGTACTCCGCGTTGTTGGAGATGGAGTAGTTCATGTTGGCGATACCACCCTCGTACATCAGGTCGACAATCAGCTTGAGTTCGTGCAGACACTCGAAGTAAGCCATCTCGGGGGCATAACCCGCTTCGGTCAGGGTTTCAAAACCGGCCTTGACCAGTTCAACCGCACCGCCGCAGAGTACAGCCTGCTCGCCGAACAGATCGGTCTCGGTCTCGTCCTTGAAGGTGGTCTCGATGATTCCGGTACGACCACCGCCGATTGCGGAGGCATAGGAGAGCGCGGTCTCCTTCGCAGTGCCGCTGGCATCCTGGTGGATAGCGATCAGGTCGGGGATACCACCACCGCGTTCGAATTCGCTGCGTACGGTGTGGCCGGGGGCCTTGGGCGCGATCATGATCACGTCAAGGTCGGCACGGGGTACAACCTGGTTGTAGTGGATGGCAAAACCGTGGGCGAAAGCCAGGGTGGCACCCTGCTTCAGGTTGGGTTCCAACTGCTCCTTGTAGAGTACGGACTGGAACTCATCGGGGGTCAGGATCATGATAACGTCAGAATCTTTAACCGCCTCTTCCACGCTCTTGACAACCAGGCCTGCAGCCTCAGCCTTGGCTGCGGAACCGGAGCCGGGACGCAGTGCAACGGTAACGTCGACGCCAGAGTCTTTCAGGTTGTTTGCATGGGCATGACCCTGGGAGCCATAACCGACGATAGTGACCTTCTTGCCCTTGATAATGGAGAGGTCGGCGTCTTTGTCGTAATAGATGTTCAAGCTGCTCATTTGGAAATTACCTTAAGGTTTGTTTTCTGATTCCGCA
This sequence comes from Sedimenticolaceae bacterium, assembly GCA_965224515.1. Taxonomy (GTDB): domain Bacteria; phylum Pseudomonadota; class Gammaproteobacteria; order Chromatiales; family Chromatiaceae; genus Sedimenticola_A. Next base: position 2,190,854 of record OZ245051.1, on the reverse strand, counting down.
GCGTGCGTCCCGGCACGCTGTATGTATATGTCATTGAAATATTATATGTAGGCCGGGCTTTCGTACCCAGTGAGTGGAATGCTGGCCTACAGGGTCAGGCCCTTGGCGCCACGTGCAATACCCGAAGGTCCTGTACGTACCACCTCGACAACCAGGTCCTCGTGGACCGCATTGATGAAAGAGTCCAGCTTGCCCGCGCTGCCTGTGAGCTCCACGATGTAGCTGGTATCGGTAACGTCGATGATCTTGCCACGAAAAATATCCACCAGGCGTTTGATCTCTTCGCGGTGAGCACGTTCGGCCTTCACCTTGATCAGCATCATTTCGCGTTCAATATGCGGCCCTTCAGAGAGGTCCAGCAGTTTGACAACCTCAACCAGCTTGTTCAGCTGCTTGGTGATCTGCTCGATGATCGCCTCATCACCACTTGTCACCATGGTCATACGGGACAGTGAAGGGTCTTCGGTGGGTGCGACAGTCAACGACTCGATGTTGTAGCCGCGAGCTGAAAACAGCCCCGCAACCCTTGACAAGGCACCGGATTCATTCTCCATCAGGATCGAAATAATGTGTCTCATTGTTCTTATACCAGCTCGCTTTCCGGGGAGAGTTGCATCTCGTGGTGACCCTTGCCTGCCTCGATCATCGGGTAGACATTCTCGGTGGGATCAATGATCACATCCATGAACACCAGGCGGTCTTTCATGGAGAAAGCTTCCTTCATGGCGCCTTCGAGATCTTCCGGTTTTTCGATCTTCATGCCGACGTGTCCGTAACTCTCGGAGAGCTTCACGAAATCGGGCAGCGCATCCACGTAGGAGTGGGAGTATCGGCCGTCGTAGAAAAACTCCTGCCACTGCCGAACCATACCCATGTAGCCGTTATTGAGCAGCATCACCTTGATCGGCAGGTCATGCTGCTTGCAGGTGGCAAGCTCCTGGATGCACATCTGGATACTCGCCTCACCGGTCACCAGGGCCACATCCGCTCCCGGGTGGGCCATCTGGATGCCCATAGCCGCCGGCAGACCGAAGCCCATGGTGCCCAGGCCACCGGAGTTGACCCAGCGGCGGGGTTTGTCGAAACCATAGAACTGGGCGGCGAACATCTGGTGCTGACCCACGTCGGATGCGACGAAGGCATCACCCTTGGTCACCTTGTGCAGTGTCTCCACCGCGAACTGGGGCTTGATGATCTCGCTCTTGGTGTCGTAGCGAAGGCAGTTCATGCCCCGCCAGTCATTGATCTGCTTCCACCACTTATCGATGGCATCCTTGTTACTGCTCTTCTTATGCTCCTTGACCACCTTGAGCATATCCTTGAGGACGCTCTTGACCGGCCCCACGATAGGAACATCCACGCGCACGGTCTTGGAGATGGATGAGGGGTCGATATCGATATGGATTATCTTCGCATTGGGGCAGAAGTGAGCCACGTGACCCGTCACACGGTCATCGAATCGCGCACCGACGGCGATCAGCACATCGGTGTCGTGCATCGCCATGTTTGCCTCGTAGGTACCATGCATACCCAGCATACCTATGAACTGCTTGTCGCTGGAGGGGTATGCTCCAAGCCCCATCAGGGTATTGGTGATCGGGAAGTTGAGTTCACGCACCAGGTCGGTCAGCGCCTTGGAGGCGTCATCCAGCACCACACCGCCACCGGTATAGAACACGGGGCGCTCAGCAGCGAGCATGTGGTTCACAGCCTTTTTGATCTGCCCCAGGTGGCCCTTGGTAACCGGGTTGTAGGAGCGCATCTTGATCTTCTTGGGATACTCGTACGGAACCTTCACGCTGGGGTCGGTGATATCTTTCGGAATATCGATGACCACGGGGCCCGGGCGACCGGTGGTGGCGATAAAGAACGCCTTTTTGAAGGTCTCTGCAATGTCACGCACATCCTTGATCAGGAAGTTGTGCTTCACGCACGGCCGGGTGATACCCACCGTGTCCACCTCCTGAAAGGCATCACTGCCGATAAAGGGACTCGGCACCTGGCCTGTAAGCACCACCATCGGGATGGAATCCATGTACGCCGTGGCGATACCGGTAACGGCATTGGTAGCGCCCGGCCCCGAGGTGACCATGGCGACACCGGGCTTGCCGGTGGAGCGTGCATAACCATCGGCGGCGTGTGTGGCGGCCTGCTCATGGCGTACCAGGATGTGTTTGACATCATCCTGATTAAAAATTGCATCATAGATGTGCAGAACAGCCCCACCGGGGTATCCGAACATATGCTCAACGCCCTCGTCCTTCAAACACTGAACGACGATCTCGGCACCACTCAATTCCACGTTAACGCCTCCAAGATGAGACCACAAATAGGGGATAAAACCCTACCCGGCCCAACGAATTAGGTGAAAAATATCCAAACAGCACAAATTACTAATATTAGAGGATCAGGTCAAGATAAAACCCGCCACAACCGGCAGTCTGAAGCCTTTTTTCCGTTCCTGCAGACCCAAGGACGGGGAATGACTTTTAAACAGGCGGAGAGCGGTGGGATATCCTATTCAGGGAAATCCACAAAAACGCCAGATCCTCCACACCGGAGAGGGCATTTTTCAACTCGCGCCACAAAACCGGAGATTCAGGATGATTTTTTCTTGCTATCTGTCTGAACTATTTCATAATTAGGAGGTAACTCCGGACCCCACCTTTTTAAGGAAGAGCGATATGTATTATCAACTCCTCGCTGTTGCCGTAGCACTGATCGTTGCTTCAGCCCAAGCCCAGGCCCAGGTTTACCGCTGGGTCGACGAAAACGGGGTGACCATCTATTCCCAGACCCGCCCGACCACTGGCGACGCGGTAGAGATCATTACCGCAACCCCGCCACCAAGCAGGGAAGAGGCGACTCCCGCCAAACGACTGGATGACCAGATTCAGGAATCTGCTGAAAAAAATGAGCAGGCCGAAAGCGATGAGTTGAAAAAAGAGTACGAGGCCGAGCAGGCCAGGATCAAAAAAGAGAACTGTCAGTCGGCCACCTACAACCTGAAGATGTACCAGACCATTGGAAACCGCATCGTCAAGCTCCCGAACGGATCCTACAAGCGGTACACCGAGGAAGAGCGCCAGGCCAAAATCAACGAGTCTGAGGAGCAGATCAAGAAGTTCTGCGAGTAACGGACGGATCAATGCCCGTACTCATAATCCGCACCAACAGGCAGGTTGAAGATGAAAACCGGAAGAGTCTGCTGACCCAGGCCTCTTCCGCGGTAGCAGAGGCACTCGGCAAGCCCGAGCAGTATGTCATGGTATCCCTGGAAGAGAACCAGCCGATGCTGTTTGCCGGCAGCGACGCCCCTCTCGCCTACCTTGAGTTGAAGAGCATCGGCCTTCCCTCGGATCGTACCCGGGAAATATCCGCCATGCTCTGCACCTTCATCGGCCAGCACCTGGACATACCCCAAGCGCGCATCTACATCGAGTTTGCCGACGCTGCCCGCAACATGTTCGGCTGGAACGGCGGCACATTCGAGCGCTGACCCGGCGACACCCCCTCAAGGCGGGACCTCCACTATGTTAAGCCCTGAAACCCTGCTGCTGTTTCTGACCAGTTCCACCCTGCTGGCCCTGGCACCGGGACCTGACAACCTGTTCGTACTCGCCCAGTCAATGGCCAACGGGGCAAAGGCAGGCATTATCATCACACTCGGTCTCTGTACCGGTCTGCTGGTACACACCACTGCCGTGGCTTTCGGGCTTGCGGTGATTTTCCAAACCTCGGCCCTGGCCTTCACCATACTCAAATTCCTGGGTGCGGCTTACCTGCTCTACCTCGCCTGGCAGGCGCTGAGGCCTCACCACGATGACTCGCCGAACCCGGCCAGCCAGCCCATAAAGGCGTCGCAGCTCTACCGGCGGGGCATTATCATGAACATAACCAACCCCAAGGTATCGATCTTCTTCATGGCCTTTCTTCCTCAGTTCACCGACCCGGCACAGGGGAACATCACCCTGCAGCTGTTACTGTTGGGTGCACTCTTTTTGCTCTCAGCCCTGGTGGTGTTCAGCGCAGTCAGCCTGCTCTCAGGCTCCATAGGAAAGAGGTTGAAACAGTCGCCAAAAGTAGAACTGCTGCTCAACCGGATGGCAGGAACGGTGTTTGCCGCACTGGCTGTGAAGCTGCTGGTCAGCGAACGTTGATGCAGGACGCAATGGCGGAGCCTGCTGCCCTCTCTGTGGTGGATTACGCTATCGCTAACCCACCCTACAGTAGACAACAGTATTTGGTTTAAAAAACCGTAGGGTGCAATAGCAAAGCGTATTGCACCAAGTGCGAGACAGGTAGCGGGTTAATACCGCATCAACCCATTCAACTCCCGGGATTCAGATCTCACCCGGTGCCGGGGTAACACGCAACACCTCTTCAATGGTAGTGAGCCCCTGGTGTATCTTGGTGGCTCCACTGATGCGCAGTGATCGCATACCCTGCCTGATCCCCTGTTTGCGGATTTTATCCAGGCTGCAGTCCGGACCGATCAGGCTTCTCAATTCGGGGGTGAACTGCAGGATCTCGTACAGGCCTGCACGCCCGAGAAAACCACTCTTGCGACACTCCACACAGCCCACGTCGCCCATTGCCTGCTCCGGCAACTTGATATCCCATGGCCTGATCAACGACTTCCAGGCATCGGGGTCGATCTCCACAGGCTCCTTGCAGTGGGGACAGAGGGTGCGCACCAGCCGCTGGGCCACAACGCCCAGTAGTGTGGCGTTGATCAGGTAGGGAGGAACACCTATATCCATCAGGCGGGTTATGGCCGACGCTGCATCGTTGGTGTGCAGGGTGGAGAGCACCAGGTGACCCGTCAGGGCAGCCTGAATCGCCATCTGGGCTGTCTCCAGATCACGGATCTCACCCACCATGATGATATCGGGGTCCTGCCTGAGCAGGGTTTTTACACCCGCCGCGAAGTCCACGCCGATATTGTGATTGACCTGCATCTGGTTGAAGGAGGGCTCAACCATCTCGATGGGGTCTTCAATGGTGCAGAGATTGAGCTCCGGGCGGGCTAGTGCCTTGAGGGTGGAGTAGAGAGTAGTGGTCTTGCCCGACCCTGTAGGCCCGGTCACCAGGATGATGCCGTGGGTCTGGGACGTCATCTCATGCCACTGAGCCGCATCCGATTTTGAGAAGCCGAGCTCGGACAGTCCCTTGACCACAATTTGCGGATCAAAGATACGCATCACCAGTTTTTCACCAAAAGCTGTCGGCATGGTGGAGAGACGCAGTTCCACCTCCTGCCCACCGGGGGTTTTGGTCTTCACGCGACCGTCCTGGGGGCGCCGCTTATCGACGACGTCCATCCGGCCCAGGGCTTTGATTCTGGCGGTGACCGCGCCAAGAATTGGGGTCGGCATTTCGTAAACAGTGTGCAGGGCACCATCTATGCGGAAACGGATATTACCGTTATCCCTGCGGGGCTCAATGTGAATATCACTGGCCCGCTGTTCAAAGGCGTACTGCAGCAGCCAGTCAACGATACTCACGATGTGACTGTCGTTGGCGTCCAGCTTGCCTGCGCGGCCCAACTCCACCAGGGCCTCTACATTGCCGATACCGGCCACCGGTTCTGCACCCTCCCCCTTGCGCGCCCGGCGCAGAGACTGGGTGAGCCCGAAGAACTCATCCTGGTAGCGGATGATATCCAGGGGATTGGTCACCACGCGGCTTATGTTCCGCTTGAGTACGTGACCGAGCTCCTGCTCCCATTCACGCTCAAAGGGTTCCGAGGTGGCGAACACCACCTCGGTGTCACTCACATCCACAGGCAGAATACGGTAGCGAACCGCATATGCCTTTGGAACCACTTCGGTCACCGCATCGACATCGATATTGAGTGGATCTATACGCAGGTACGGAAGGCCGCTACGCTTGGCGAGCCATTCAGTCAGGTATTCTATGCCGAGCGTCTTGTGGGGAGGTATGGATGATTTCAGGTGCCTTTCAGACAGCCAGACCAGGGGATGAATCTCGCTCAGTTGTTGGGGGGTTTTCAGGTGGCAGAGCTTTTTCAACGCCCTGACCTCCTTGGCATCGATCAACCCGTCATCAGAGAGATCCTGTATCAGCTGTTCAAGTTGCAGCTTGGAATCTGTCGATTTATGGCCGACGAAGTCAGCTCCATCCAGCTCCCTGGTCTCTTTACCTGGAACCTGCTCATCACGGTCTTCGACATGATCGCTCATCCCGTGGTGAATCCCTGGGGGTTCATTGCCTGCTGAGGCTCACAGGCGACGGCTGAAACTCTGGCATCAGGAGGACCCTTGACCAGCCAGGCCTTCAGCTGGTCTATGGCCTGGGGCTCACCACAGGCCAGGACCTCTACGCGCCCGTCAGGCAGATTGTGTGCGTAGCCGGTGATACCCAGTTGCTGCGCCTGGTAGCGGGCCGAGGCCCGAAAAAAAACACCCTGCACCCTTCCTGATATCAGGCACCGCACACATATACTCATAGAGGACCTCTATCCTGTAGGCCATCCTGACTTGAACCCATCCGCCAGCTGGCGCTTGCAGACAGGCATCTTTCATTCAAGCTGCCCTATTCATCGATACGAATCACAGCAGGAGAGCCAACCCTGGGCTGCACTGTCTCCGGCCGTTTAAAAACTACACCTAATTCGTACAGGGGTCCACGTTCATTTTCTGCAACAGGCTCATGACCAAGGTGCACCACTTCACCGGCAATCCAGGCGCCGCCCACACCGACCTCCAGCGACTGCCCCGGCTTGAATAAATTGATTTTATCTGCAGCGACAAGTGCTTTGGCAGCAAGGCGCTTGTCGTCAACCAGCACAACCATCGGCTGGGCGCTCAATTCACTGATCACGGCCAGCCCCGGATACGCCTGCACTGCGAGCACAAGCCCATCGAACGGCGCCTTCAAACGACTATGGTCAAGATCAACCTGGGCCTCCACAAGCGCAGCCTTTGCCGTATGCCAAACCGCATTGGCCCTGGCAGCATTGATTTCAGCCGCATTTTTATCGAAGTCAGACAACACCGTACGGTCATAAAGCTCCAGGGCACGCTCAAGCTCCCTGTCAGCCTCCGCCTTGTCTATCCTGGCCTGCTCCACCAGAGAGCGGGCTTTTGTCACGCGTGCTGAATACCTGCGACTGTCCAGGGAGATCAGCGAGTCACCCGAGGCCACCCGCTGCCCGGGCTTTACCATCACCTTGCTGACCACTCCCGACAGAGGCATGGCCAACTCAGCCCGCTCTGCCCACTCCAGTCGCGCATCGAACTTTTCGGCGAAGACCGGGACGCTTATTGACAGCGCAGATATTACAAACAGTACTCGGATCATTCTTCTTCTCCCTTCGGAACCTGCGCTTCAACACTGACCAGCCTGCCCAGCAGGGCGTCCAGGCGAGCCCATGCCAATGCAATATCAAACTCGGTTCGGACTTTTTGCAGCTGAGCGTCGACTATCCTGCTCTCGGCATCACCGAGATCCGACTTCACCTCCAGCTCGTACAGGGCGCGACTGCGATCCAGGTAGAGTTCACGGTAGTCGCCGAGCGCCTCCATTTCAGACATCTGCAGTTTCAGCGATTTAAGCTCCAGCCAGAGCTCCAGCACCGTCTGCCTGACATCCCGTTCAGCCTGCAGAAGCGAGGCGCGGCGCTCACGCAGAACGGCACGCTTGCGGGCTACCACGGCATCCACCGCACTTCCCGCGGAAAGGGGCAGCTCCAGGATCAGCGCCGCAGCCAGGGGATCCCTGGTGCCGGTCATTTTATTGTATGCCGACGCTTCCACCTCACCGCGGATTGTCGGGCCGCCGCCTGCGCGGGCGTATTCAACATCCTGCTCGGCAGCGGTGACCCTGGCCTTCAGGGCTTTCAGGTGTGGGTTGTTCTCAAGGGCCAGACGGGTAAGCTCGTCTACATCGCCGGACTCCCTTTTCAGGACTTCCAACACGGGAGGGTCAAGCTCCGAAGAGAGCTGATCGGGACGATTCAGGCTTATGGCCAGGCGCGCGCGGCTTACCCGCTGCATGTTCTCCGTCAGGGAACGCTTTTTCAGTTCCCGCCTGAATATGCTCTCTTTCTCCAGCAGATCGATATCCGACACCTTGCCGGTCTCTTCCGTATCCTGCAGTTTTTTCCAGCGCAGGAAAGACATGGTCATCACCTCGTTGTCCCGGAGGTACTGTATGTCGGAGAGAATCACCTCAAAGAAGTTATCCATGATCTCCAGGCGGCGTTTCTGACGGGCATCGATATAGTCCCAGTGACTCCCCCGCCTGGTATATTCCGCGGCCTGAAGGGCAGCGTCTGTACGACCGAAATCGTACAGCTTTTTCTGTAGTTTCAGCTTGATCCTGCTGTCGTTTCTCGACGTATTGGTCGCCTTGTAGCTGGGCTCGACCACGCGAAGATGCGCCTCCAGGCCGAACTTTAAATCATCCGCCGCATCCACCTCGTCTCCATAGGCTCTTGAACCATCGAGACGCGCACGATGCTGTTCAAGTTCCGGATGGGCATCATCTGCAAGAGACAGGGCATGAGCAAGGGTCAGAGGCTCAGGTAGAGCATCCTCGTCTGCAACGGCACCAATCGGGCTGAGTGACGAAGCCGTGAGCAGCACAAGTAACAGCCTGCTAAATGGATTCATGTTGTTATGTACCCTATTTCTTTTTCTTCTGTTGGCGTTTGTAACGGGTAAAACTCATCTTCTCGTATACCCCTTCCACCACAAACCGCCCCAGCAAAATGAACTCTTCCGGTGTATTTGTAGCCCCCGTGAACCGGGCTCTCTTGATGGGCTTGCCATCAAGGGAAAAGAAGAGGAATACAGGCGTAGCCCGCACCCGGTACTGCTTGGCGGAGAAATCTTTTTCGCTGACAGAATTGCCCTGAAAGTCGGCAATTTCCACATCACCTTCAATGTCAACGCTGTAGATCTTGAAGTGCTTCTTGTAGTAGGCCTGTACTTCGGGTTGATTGAGCACCACCTTTTTCATCCGATCACAGAACGGACACTCGTCCATTTCGAACATGATCAGCACTGCTCTCTTCTCTTCCTCTTTTGCCACCTCCAGCTCTTCGCTGAAATCGCCAAGGCTTTGATCGAAGAAATTAGCGGCGGGAACAGCAGCGTTAGCCGCCCCGGCAGCCAGCAACAGAAACAATGAAAACAGGCGTGTAAGCGACATCACTTCTCCTCCTCAACACCTTGCGGCTTATAATTTGCAATGAAGTTTTCCAGCATTTTCTTACTGACGGTCCCCACCTGGCGGGCCACAACCTCGCCTTCCGGTGATACCAGGTAAGATGTAGGCAGTGCCGGCACCTTGCCCAACTCCGTGCGCTGTGCAGGGCGGGTATAGGCAATGGGATAGCTGACAAACTGATCTTTCACGAACTGCTTCAGAAGCTCGATATCAATACGTTCCATGTTGACCCCGAGCACCACGGCATTGCCGTCCTTGTGCTCAGAATGAAACAGCTCGAGCTCGGGCATCTCCTCCACGCAGGGCGGACACCAGGTTGCCCAGTAGTTCACCACCACCCACTTGCCCCTGAACTGGGAAAGCTTTATCTCCTCACCATCGAGTCCTGGCAGGGAAAAATCCACAGACCCGGCCTGGAGAGTGAACGGCATCAGTGCCAGCAGAAAAAATGTATGGACTATGACCTTGGTGAATCTGCGCATCTCTGTTCTCTTGGCATATCAGACCAACCGGTCCCCCGGCAGACCCTGAAAGCTGTGATTGAAATCAGTAAAAAACCGGTTTTATCACCTGCGAAGCAAGCTTCGCAGCACCGGCCCCCAAATCCTGACTGACGAGCCTATACTAAGAGGGACAAGGCTAACAACATGCTGCGCCAGCGTCTGCGACATACGGGGCTGCTTCTCTCTTGATATGGAAACATATACGTACCAATGATGAGGTTACAATTAACGGTACCCACAACCGCAACTGTGGAAAACCCCAACGCAATCACCTCGCCAAGGCAGCTGGCCGAGTGGGTGAAGGATCTCCCATACGCCAATCCACAGGTCACCGCCAGGCTGTTGCTGGATTCACTTCACCTGCTGGTCCGCCAGCCCGGCTCTCTGCCCCAGTTGGGTCAGCTGATGCACCACTACCTGCCGCCATTCAGAAGTCTGCTGGATGCCGTGGTTAAATCGGCCCGGCGCCAACAGAACATCGCCGGCCACCGGAGTGAAGTGCAGCTGCAGGAGCTGTTTGCAGAGATCACCACGGAGATGTCTTACGGCTTCAAACGGGTGATTCTGGATAATGACCTGGCCGGAAAGGGCAAGCTCTCCGACGAAGAAGCTGCAGAGTCCCTGTATTACGCCATTGACAGCCTCTGCCTCGAACTGATGTTCTCCTACGCAGGATACCTCCAGGCCTCCACAAATGTCTGGCGGGAAATCAGCCAGCTTTTCCTGCTCGCAGAGCAGCGCAAGGTGGCCCGCATGCCGGTGGAAACCAGGCGCTGTGACGAAGAGATAAACACTGACATCCGGTTGATTTTCAAGCGAATTACTTTGATTCATCTGCTCGACCCCTACCGCTTGCAACGGGGAGAGGTTTGGGCCTATTACGATTACCTTGCATGCTGGGCTCAGCATGCAAGGGTGGGCAACCTTAAAGAGAAAAACATTCCAGCCAGCTGTTTTCTGCTGGATCTCCACGGTAATCAAAAGCCATTCGCCTATGACCCTGAAAAGCCACCCGGCGATCCTTCCCACTACCTGGTGCTGGATATCTCCCCGTTGAACCAGGAGATACACCGGCAGATGCAGGTATTAAAGGCAAAACCCAACACACCGATAGCGGGAGTTTCAAAAAGGGCTGGCGGGTCTACAGAAAGAATGATCCGCAACATGCTGCTTGCCTGGCACGTGCAGCCTCATCGCCGCCATCCGAGGGAGGAGCGATTCGACTGGCTGATCGCGGCCTGTGGCATTGCAGCCACCCAGCACTTCCTGCTGGAAGGAAAACTGACTGCAGTCACCCATGAACCGGAAGCAGTTGCAGTTGTAGATGCAGAGGCAGGGGAAGAGGCAGAAGCCATCGAAATCCTGGACCTGCAGCAGGCTGGGCCGTCAGGTTACGACACCCAGAGATGGCGCCAGGTAAATCTCAGTGCAAGTGGCGTCGGTATCGTGCTCAATCCCGCTGATGCAGGCGGGCTTCAGGTTGGGCAGGCTGTCCTGCTGGAGAGTGAGCGAAGAGGGGGGCAAGGTTCATGGGTTATCGGCATCGTCCGCCGGCTGATCCAGCGTGACAGAAGCACCCTTGAGACCGGAATCCAGTTTATCCGCGGCACCATACACCCGGCCACCATACGACCGGAGGTGTTCGGAACGCAAGATTCCGCAGACCTGCAGCCTGCCCTGCTTCTCGATGCAGGCGATGAGCACCCCGAGGTATTACTGACACCACATCTCATTTATCACAAGGGCAGGGAGTACGTGGTGGAAGACCACGCCGGCAAAACCATCAGGGTAACGGCGAACCGGCTTGTGGAATCAACCCTCTGTTTCGATCGCTTTGAGTACTCAAAGGTCAGCCTTCACGGCTAGCCCTTGGAACTCACCTGGCTGAAAAGCTGCTCCAGGGAGACAGACATTGACTCCTTCATATCGCCATCGACAACGGCGAGTATCCGGCCGAGAGCAAGATCAGGCTCACCACTCCCTTCACCGATGCTTTTCGCATCCGGCAGTACAAAATGGCGTGCCATGTAGAGCTCCATCAGTGGAACATCGGACAGGTCCCGTGCCAGAACCCAGCCGCCATCATCCGTCCGCAGCACAAGGTGAACCTCCTGCAATTTGACCAGCAGGTGCTCCAGTTGCTCCTCCGGGTACCTCCCTTGCAGCACTGACAAGCGCGACAGGGAGAGCGAACGCCCCTCTTTCTGCCGCTTCCAGAGTTCATGCAGAACCCGGTAGGCGAGCAGCATCTCGCCGCCACGTCCTGCCGTCTCTTCAAAATCCTCGTCCCTGTAAATCGACAGGCAGTGGGCAAATTCCGCCCCTAGCAGTGTGACCACCCAGGAGAGGTAGATCCAGACCAGGAATATCGGAATCACCGCCAGCGCCCCGTAGATCGCTTCGTAGGTGGGAAAACTGGTGATATAGAAGGCAAAGGCCCGCTTCGCCATCTCGAACAGGAAGGCCGCCAGCAGGCCGCCGGCAAAGGCGTGCTTAAAGGGAACCCGTCTGTTCGGCACCAGGGCATAGAGCAGGGTGAATGCAAAGGCCGAGGTCAGCACCGGGGTGAGACCAAGCAGCCTGCGCCCGAATCCCAGGGTCTCTGCAGCATCGCTGAACAGAGGGATGGAGACCAGGTAAGAGGTGACTGCCACGCTGGCGCCCATCAGGATGGGGCCAAGAGAGAGAATCGCCCAGTAAACCATGAACTTGCCGAGGGCGCTTCGTTTGCGTTTCACCCGCCAGATGGTATTGAAGGCTTGGTCGATGTTGGCCATCATCATCAAGGCGACGATGACAAGAAAGATAAAACCCGCCCCGGACAACTTTGAGGCCTTGAGGCTGAACTGCTGCAGATACTGCTCCAGCACTTCACCGGAGGTAGGCACGAAGTTTTCAAACACAAAGCTCTGTATCTGCACCTCGACACGGTCAGAGACGGGAAACGCGGCAAAGATCGCCAGGCTCACGGTCATCAGTGGAACCAGGGACAACAGGGTCGTGTAAGTAAGAGAGGCCGCGTTGGGCAGTCCCTTGTCCTCGATGAACCGTCTCATCACCAGCCTGGCAAAACGCCCCACCCGGACCAGAATCAGAGGTTTGTTCTCTTTCCACTCAAATAGTTTGCTGCCCACCGCACTTCCTCAACCTAAACCACAGCTTATTGACTGTTTTCAATGGCATCCTGTCGGATACAATAGCGCAATCTTACGATGGCACGAGAGAAAAAACTTCATGAGCGTGGAAATCTATCACAACCCCCGTTGCAGCAAGTCTCGCCAGACACTGCAGCTGCTGCAGGACCAGGGCGTGGAACCTGAGATCACTGAGTACCTGAAAACACCGCCTGATGCAGCCACCCTGGAGAAGATCCTGGACATGCTGGGCCTGGAACCCCGGGACCTGATGCGAAAGAAAGAGGCTGAATACAAGGAAGCCGGTCTCGACAACATTGAGTTGAGCCGCGAGCAGTTGATCCAGGCCATGATCGATCACCCCAAGCTCATCGAACGGCCCATTGTAATCAAGGACGGCAAGGCCGCTATCGGCCGCCCCCCGGAAACAGTCCTGGACCTACTCTGATGAGCTACATTCTGATCCTCTACTACAGCCGTTACGGCGCCACTGCCGAAATGGCAAACCAGATCGCCCGGGGTGTCGAGGAGATACCCGGCATCGAGGCGCGACTGCGAACGGTACCCGCAGTCTCCACGGTCTGCGAGGCTACCGAAGAGAGCATACCCGAACAGGGTGCCCCCTATGCCACCCTTGAAGACCTGGAACAGTGTGCAGGCCTGGCCCTGGGCAGCCCGACCCGGTTCGGCAATATGGCATCGCCACTGAAGCACTTCATAGACAGTACCAGTCCGCTTTGGATATCAGGGGCCCTGATGGGCAAACCCGCTGGAGTTTTCACCTCCACCTCCAGCATGCATGGCGGCCAGGAGACCACGCTGACCTCGATGATGCTTCCCCTTCTGCACCACGGCATGCTGATTTCCGGCCTGCCCTACAGTGAGACCGAGCTTCTGCACACACAGACAGGCGGCACCCCCTATGGGCCGAGCCACCTTGCTGGTACGGACAGCAAGCTGCCGCTGTCGGATGATGAGAAGAGCCTCTGTCGGGCACTGGGCAGAAGACTCGCCATGATCTCGTCAAAACTGGCTTCATGACAGCAATTCAGCAGCATGAATCAGGGACATCATGAGTAAACAGCTTGCCCTCGGTATCAGCCTGCGGGAGAGCGCCAGCCTGGAGAACTTTGTCCCGGGGGGCAACGCCCAGGCCATCTCACACCTGCGCCACTGCACCGAGGGCAGCGGCGAGCAGTTTCTCTACATGTGGGGACCAGAGGGCTCCGGCAAAAGCCACCTGCTGCAGGCGGCATGCCAGTATGCGGACAGCCTGAGCAAGAGCGCTGCGTATGTCCCGCTCTCCCAGGCCGAACTATTTGAACCGGAGATACTCGCCGATCTCGACACCATGGACCTGGTTTGCCTGGATGATGTAGATGCCATTGTCGGCAACGGGAATTGGGAAATAGCCCTGTTCCACCTCTTCAACCGCCTGCGTGACGGCAAGGTTTCACTCATCACCACGGCCAGCCAGGGGCCTCTCAACCTCCCACTTGAGCTGCCCGATCTGAGATCACGTCTGAGCTGGGGTCTGAGCTACCAGCTTCAGGCATTGAGAGATGACGAGAAGATCCAGGCTCTGCTTGATGGCGCGAACCGCCGGGGATTGACCATGAGCTGGGATACCGGCGCTTACATCCTGCGCCATGCCCCACGGGATATGCAGTCACTCCAGCGCCTGATAGAGCACCTTGACCGTGGCTCACTGGAGGCCCAGAGGCGGCTGACAACACCCTTCGTCAAATCGCTTCTGGAGACGTTTGAGTAGACCTACTTCTGCCCCTGCCTGGCCGCCCGCCGGCTCCAGACCCAGACATAGTTGACACCGCTGGCTACCGTGGTCACCGCCACCAGCCACGTCATGGCCTGAATGAATTCACCGGGCAGTGCCATCAACCCCTCATCCAGCACCACCGAAAGCACAAACACAATCTGGGCCAATGTATTGACCTTGCTGATCATGCTGGGTTCGGCTTCAAGCTCCTGCACCCTGAAGTTATAGACCAGCGCCCCGGTCACGATAACCAGGTCACGCATAACCACCAGCATGACAAGCCAGACCGGAATCATGCCCACAACCGCAAGGGAGAGATAGCTGGAGACCAGCAGGACTTTGTCGGCAAGGGGGTCTAGCATCCCGCCGAGCGGACTGACCCAGCCGTTACGCTTGGCCAGGTAGCCATCCAGGCCATCGGAGACACCGGCCACAAAAAACAGAACCAGGGCAATACCGAACTGCTGCTCAAGCAGCATCCAGACCACCGGAATGGTCAGGAATATGCGTAATATGCTGATTAAGTTAGGTATATCCTCTTTTTTCACTGTCGCAACCGGTAATAGAGATCGACATTTTCAGTGGCCGTCTCCTCACCAAGGCCGGCATCACTGTCCGGCTCTATGAGACCGCCAAGGGCGAGGCCCTGCTCCAGCACCCCGAGCCCCCCTCTTACCTGCAGATCGTAGATGACCGCACCCGGCTCAACCACCGCGAGATCTGCACGTGCAACGGAACTCTGGGACGAGAGGAAGCCACCAACACCCGCATACTCCTGCAGTGACCCTATACCTCCTACCCGCAATTTCACACGGGTCAGTTCACTGCCTCCGCCGACCGGGGCAAAACGGTTTGCCAGCAGGTCCGCGGCATATTGGACACCATCCTTCAACAACCGGTTGCGGGAAGTGCCGTCATTGTTCCAGGCAGAGACATTCTCCCCCTGGAAGAGCCGCCAGTTGGAACGCCAGAGATTGCCTGAAACCCGGACCAGCCGGCCTGTCAGGATGAAATCCGGGCTGTATCTATGGGACGCACTATAGATATTGCGTTCGAAGTCACCCCAGAGATCAGCCACCTTCAGCCCGGACTGATCCTCCAGATCCATCAGGGGCCGTATCAGGGGAATTCCGCGCTGTTGAGCCGCAGCCTCCACTACAGGCCAGGCGCTGCTTTCAGCACTGGTCAGCCTGCGTCCACGGGACTTGCTCTCCTCACCCAGCCAGACCAGGCCGCCCGGGCGATTCTCACCCCAGACAGGGAGCCGGTTCTGCCGCAACAGGCGGTTTACAGCCTGGGCATCGAACTCCACCTGCAGAAGGCGGGCCGGTTCAGCCGGCTGGGTATCACTGCTTTCCGGCTGCCTCTCTGCCAGCTGATAACGATACTGCTGCACATAGCGGGACGCCTTGGAGAGATGCGACGTCAGCTCCGGCCGGTTTGCGATATTTCGGTTACCCGTCACCTTGGTCAACATTTTGCTGAAGGCGAGCATGATCGCTTGGTTACGCTGCCCCGCCTCCTGACCGGCAACCGGTACCTCCGCCTGGTAGAGCCCGTCAACCTGTACGGCATGAACAGGGCCTGCCGCCAAAAACAGGAGGCAGAGGATGAAAATATGGCCTGGAAGGCCGTGGATGCAGCTGAAATTCATAAAACGGGACATTGGTATGGATTGCCACTTAATTCCTTAGTCTGGCGGATTCTATACCTGCTAAACGCCCCTGTCTAAAAACAGAGGCATCTACCCTGTGCAATTTGATAGAATACCGGGCTGCAAACAATACCAGCCCTGGAGCTATCAGTGGACCAGAACAAGCCAACCGATTCCGCCTCTTTAAGTTACCGCGACGCCGGCGTCGACATCGATGCCGGTAACAGCTTGGTGGAGAAGATAAAACCCATCGTCAAAAGTACGTTCCGCCCAGGAGTGATGACCGGCCTTGGTGGCTTCGGCGCCCTGTTCGAGCTTCCCCTGGACCGTTACAAGGAGCCGGTACTCGTCTCGGGTACAGACGGTGTGGGAACCAAGCTCAAGCTGGCCCTGGAGCTGAAGAAGCACGACACCATCGGCATCGACCTGGTCGCCATGTGCGCCAACGACATCATCGTGACCGGGGCAGAGCCCCTCTTCTTCCTCGACTACTACGCAACGGGACACCTCGATGTGGACGTCGCCACAGACGTGGTCAGCGGCATTGCGGAGGGGTGTAAGCTCTCTGGAGCAGCCCTGACCGGCGGTGAAACGGCCGAGATGCCCGGCATGTACGGCGAAGGCGACTATGACCTGGCCGGTTTCTGCGTCGGCATCGCCGAGAAGAGCCGGGTCATCGATCCCAGCCGCGTAAAGGCAGGGGACGTTCTGCTGGGTCTCGCCTCCTCAGGCCCCCACTCCAACGGCTACTCGCTGGTGCGCAAGGTGCTTGAAGTCAGTGGCGCAGACCTTGGCCAGGCCATGGGGGAGACCACCCTGGGCGAAGCACTGCTGGCACCAACCAGGATCTACGTCAAATCACTGCTTGCACTGCACCAGCAGGTGGAGATCCATGCCCTGGCCCACATCACCGGAGGCGGTCTGCCTGAAAATCTGCCCAGGGTTCTACCGGAAAACACCAAGGCTGTTGTCGATTCAGGCTCCTGGGAGCGTCCTGCTGTCTTCAAATGGCTGCAAGAGCAGGGCAACGTGATCGAATCTGAAATGCTGCGCACCTTCAACTGCGGCGTCGGCATGGTGGTCTGCATTGCCGAGGATGACGTGGAGCGCACCACGGCCATACTCGAAGAGCATGGCGAGACCGTCTGGCAGCTCGGCAGTATCGAGGCCACCGAGGGTGAGCCTATGGTCGAGGTCATCAGTTAATGAGCGCACAGCAGAAGCTGGCGTTGGTGGTCCTGATCTCAGGTAGCGGAAGCAACCTGCAGGCGATCATCGACGGCGCTGCAGCCGATCTGCCCATAGATATCCGGGCTGTGATCAGCAACAAGGCGGATGCCTATGGCCTTGTGCGGGCCGAAAAGGCGGGCATCACAACAGAGGTGCTGGACAACAAGGCGTATACAGACCGGGAGAGCTATGACCAGGCCCTGGGTGACCTGATCGAGACATTCGAACCCGGGCTAGTGATACTGGCAGGCTTCATGCGTATCCTCTCACCCGAATTCGTGAAGCGCTTCCACGGCAGGATGTTGAACATACACCCCTCCCTGCTGCCCAAGTACCGTGGGCTGCATACTCACCGACGTGCACTGGAAGCAGAAGAGAACCTGCACGGAGCCAGCGTCCATTTCGTGACCGAGGAGCTCGACGGTGGCCCGATCGTGCTGCAGGTGGAGGTGCCGGTTGAAAAGAGCGACAGCGAAGAGACCCTGGCTGCCCGGGTGCTTAGCCAGGAGCATGTCATCTATCCCACGGCAATCCGCTGGTTTGCGGAGGGGCGATTGAAGATGGACGGCAACCGGGTGATCAAGGACGGCCAGTCTCTCAATAGACCGGTCACCATGAATTACCAGGCCCACCCCCCCGCATGATTACCCGCCGGCACATCCCGCACCTGCTCTGGGCAGGCCTGATGCTGCTGGCCTCAACACCCCTTTGTTCCAGCCCTGGAACCGGACTGACCCCGTTCAGCGCAGAGTACAGCCTGAGCCGCGACAACACCCTCCTGGGCAAGGTCATCATAAGCCTGGAGCTGACGCCGACCGGGGACTATCAGTACCATGCCCGCACGGTAACCACCGGACTGGTATCCCTGTTTCGGGACGATGAAATCACGGAACAGAGCATAGGCCAGGTCCACAACGGCACCATCAGGCCCAAAACCTACCTCTACCACCACAAGCGCAAGGAGAAGCCGCGCAAGGTCAGCATCGACTTCAACTGGCGTTCGAAAAGGGCCACCAACCGAAGCAACAATACCAGCTGGTCAATGAAGATCCCCGGAGATACCCAGGACAAGTTCAGCCAGCAACTGGCCCTGATGCTCGCCCTTTCCAAGGGAAGCCGCAACCTCTCCATCAGCGTCGCGGATGGCGGAAAACTGAAAAGCTATCGATATTCTGCCGACGGAAATGAACGTATCGAAACGGCGGCCGGGACCGTATCTGCCGTCAGGATTGAGAGAAGCAAAGACAACCGCCCTTCAGATTCCACGCTTTGGCTGTCACCTGAGTTCAATTACCTGCCGGTAAAGATCGCCAAACAGAAAAAGGACCAGCAGGTGATCATGCTTCTGAACTCGGTAACCTGGAACTGATCAGGACATCGCGTCCAGGCAGCGGCTCATCACCTTTTTGAAGAACCCCCCCGGCGAAACCGTGACCTGTGCGGTCTCGGTATTGATCTCATCCAGCTCATAGGTCTTGAACTCGACTCCCGCCTCCCTGTACATCTGCATGGAGAGCTCCAGATCATCCGCCCAGCGGGAGAGAAAGTCCTCACTCGGCGCGATGGAGACAATCCGCCCGATCTCCTCCTGGATCAGCTTTGATGCGCAGCGCGGGCAGGGGGGATGGGTGACATAGACCGTGCAGCCTGTCAGGTCACGCTTGGCGAAGATCATCGCATTCTCTTCGGCGTGAATAGTGAGGTTCAACTTGGTATTCCTGTCCACCAGGCGCTCAGGAGCATCCACCACGCCGGCAGCAAAACCATTATACCCGAGGGAGACGATCCGGTTGCCGTCAGTGATTACGGCTCCCACCTGGGATGATGGGTCCTTGCTCCAGGCTGAGGTATGGGCGGCGAGCCCGAGAAAACGTGTATCCCACTTTGCACTCATCTATTCGATTCCCATCAGGAGAGTTCAGTTTTGGGGCATGGTACAGGCCTTCAACCCCAAATTCACCTCTTTGACCCGCAAACAGACCTGCCTGGAGCAGCACAGAAACAGCCATAACCACGAATTTTAAATGGTATTTATGTAGCCCGAATGGCTGGCGAACACCTCCTGAGAATTGAAACTCAGTCTATACTTACGCGATAGCATTGCTTTTTTGCAGGATTACCAACCATTACAAAAGCATCAACAACCATATTTCATGGCCAGGTTTCTGGCCGCCTTGAATGGAGGTTACTCCTTGTCTGCTGATTTCTTCATGTCTTCCGATCCGATCACGCTATCTGCTGACACGCCGGTGTCAGAGGCCTTGCGCCTGATGTGCAACCACCGAATTCACAACATTCCTATCATGGACGGTGACGGACACTTCATCGGCCTTTTCGGCCTGCGAAACCTGTTACAGGCATTACTCCCCAAGGCAGCCACTCTCTCACCCTCACTGGCAAACCTGGACTTTCTTGCCGACAACCTGCAGGAGGTTGTCCAGTGCCTGGAACACGTGATCGACCAGCCTGTCAGGGATTACGTGGAAAAGGAGAATGTAACTGTATGCCGCTCGAACGCCCCCATCATGGAGGTAATCCGCGAACTCTACGAGGCCCCCTCCAGCCTGCCGGTGGTTCTTGTAGAGGGCGACGACATGAAACTGGTCGGCATGATCTCCAACTGGGACATCCTGTCGAAACTTGCTACGGACCTGTTCAAGGACGATGGGCGATTTGAGGAAGGCTGTGTATTCAGACGCGAGGACATAAAAGAGTGATGGACAGTTCACCCGACATCGCCTCAAGCGTTATCTTCGGCTGGGATCCCTTCTGGGTATCAACCATCCTTTTTGTTGCAACCTACCTGGTCATTGTTACCGAGCGCGTCAACCGGGCGATCGTTGCCCTGCTCGGTGGCTCCCTGATGATTTTGACCGGGGTCCTGAACCAGTATGCGGCGCTTCGGGGAGAAGATTTCAACACCCTGGGACTGCTCACAGGCATGATGGTGATCGTGGCCATTACCCGCAGGTCAGGGGTATTTCAGTACGTGGCCATCTGGTCGGCTAAACAGGTCAAGGCAAGCCCCTGGGGCATCATGCTGATGCTCTCCTTATTCACTGCCCTCTTCTCAGCCCTGCTGGACAACGTGACCACGGTATTGCTGATCGCCCCCGTCACCCTGCTCATATGCCAGGAGCTGAAGGTGCCGCCTTATCCCTACCTGTTCACGGAGATACTCGCTTCCAATATCGGCGGTGCGGCAACCCTGATCGGCGACCCACCGAACATAATGATCGGTTCCGCGGTCCACCTCTCCTTCAATGATTTCCTTATCAACCTGGCCCCGATCATCCCGTTGATCATGGCAATCACCCTCGCCATAGTCTGGGCCGTGTGGGGAAGAAAACTCCATACGGACGAAGAGTCCAAAAAGCGGGTCATGGGTTTCAACGAGAACAGTGCCATCACTGATGTGCGGTTGCTGAAACAGTCGCTGTTCGTATTGGCAGTGGTCATCGCCGGCTTCACCCTCTCCCATCAACTCCACCTGGAGCCTGCTACCATAGCGATATTCGGTGCGGCCCTCCTGCTGCTGCTGACCAACCTGTTCAAGCCGGCCGAGTCTCAATCCAAAAACGTGCACGCCTCATTCGCAGAGGTGGAGTGGATCACAATATTCTTCTTCGTCGGTCTGTTCATACTTGTGCACGGTATCGAACATGCGGGACTGCTCGACATTTTTGCCAGGGAGATTGCGGAACTGACCGGCGGTGACCTGACCACTACCGCCATGACCATCCTCTGGGGTTCGGCGATCTTCTCAACCCTGGTGGACAACATCCCCTTCGTGGCCACCATGATCCCGATAATCAAGAACATGGCACCGGTATTTGGCGGAGCAGCACAACTTGAACCCCTCTGGTGGTCCCTGGCACTGGGTGCCTGCCTCGGCGGAAACGGCTCACTGATCGGCGCCAGTGCCAACCTGATCGTTGCAGGGTACGCAGAGCGTGCGGGTTTTCCGATCCGCTTTCTGCCTTTCATGCTGATGGCTTTCCCGATGATGCTTATCAGCATCGGGATCTCAAGCGTCTATATTTACCTGCGTTACCTGACGTGATTATTGGAGCCCTGAATGAAGTTAAGTGAAATCATCATCCCCTCCGGAGTGGTCACCGACGAGATGAATGTGAGGGATGCTTTCAGGCTCTGCATTGAAGCCAACGTGCCTGCAGTACCCTACGTCGACGCCAACGGGGTGCCAACAGGCTACATCAGCTATGAAGGGGTCATGCACCGTGGCTGCCTGCCGAACTACATCGTGGACATGGCCACGGTTCTGGGCAACCAGCTAAGCTGCGTGACCGATGCCGAGGCCAGGATCAGAGAGGTACTGGAGAGCCCGGTCACCGGCTATATCGACCAGCCGCTTCGCTCTCTCAGCTCCGACTCCCTGCTGATCAAGGGACTGGCCATACTCGAAAAATTCGGCTCCAGCTATCTCTTCGTCATAGACGACGGCGAATACCGCGGGGTTGTGACCTCCCAGGCCATTGCCCGGCATATGCTGGATATAGACGGACAGGATTAGACAAGCAGACTCAACATTTCCAGGGTACCGCTGTATCTACCCTTTAACACCCGACGAAGAGGTAGAAAGCAGTCGGCATGTATCTTGGTGAAAAACTCTCAAACCTGTTCAATGCGCTTCACAGCGGAGGCATCGACAACGATACCGACGCTATCCATCCGGACATCATCACCTGCGCCCTGGACAGGGTAATTGGTGGAACAGACGAAAAGATACGCCTGGTATCCGGTTACAAGAAAAAGCTCTGGCGCTCCATTGAGGCCTCACTGGAGTATACCGATCACCTGTTGGACCATATTCCTGAAGCGATCTATATCGACAAGAGCAGCTTCGCATCCAACCCCTATGTAAACGCCTTCTTCGTCAATCCCCAGGATATGCTGCAGGCCGTGATTCACAGTTCCGAGCTGAAAGAGTTTTTTAATGCCCCGGAAAACCACAACACAGAGGAGTGTTACGCCTTTCTCTGCATGCAGAAGGTCGAAAAGAACATCCTGGGCAGTGAACTGGTCGACGACCGGATTCTACGGGATGTCGCCCAGACAGCCGTCTCGTTTACTGACCACAGAATCTATTCTCCGGCAACAACAGAAGAACAGATCCGGCTCGACCTGAGATGCTGTTTTTTTGAGGGTCTGATAACCAATGCCCTGGCAGAGATCACCGAGTGCCGAGGGAAAAGACACCACCTGGAGGCCCAACGCCAGAAACTGATGGTGAAACTGAGGCGGCAGCCCCAGGGGGCAGCCAGCACAGAGAGGGAACTTCTGGAGCAGACCGAGCAGCAACTCCAGCAGCTCGGTTACGTAACACCACAGGTATGCCTGGACAAGGTGCTGGATGTCTTCAGCAAACCGGAGAGCTTCATCGAGCTGCAGCAGATCGAAATGGATATCGACAAGGTTGGCATCAAGGTTACGGATGGATCAACCCGCCCCGCCAACCATCTCAAACTGACCGAGGTATTGATCAACGCCAGGAACCCCCGCATTGTGGTCCTGACCCAGATCAAGCGTGAGGACTGGTTGAATTAGGCCTGACATAAAGGCCCTGTTCCAGTTAAGTGTGGAGTCCGGGGCAAGTCATGGATTTGCTGTAGGTCGGGCTTCAGGCCGACATGTCGGGCTGAAGCCCGACCTACGAGGGTTTACGATTACGCCACTGTGATTCCAACACTCAACTGGAACAGGGCCAACAAAAAAGCCTGCGGTTAAGCCTAGGCGTTCACTTAACCTGTTGTAGAAAATGAAAACCCCGCTGCCAAATCAATGGCTTGCGAGGTTTTCTTTGTTTAATAATTTCCCGTTAATTTGCACCGCTGATTGCCGGTAGCCACAAACAACCGCAACCCAATATTCGTCACCCCGGCGAAGGCCGGGGTCCAGTATTTTCAAGAGCTTATGGATTCCGGCCTGCGCCGGAATGACGATGGTTTACCGGTTTTCTGCAGCGTTGTTTACAGAAAAGTGCAACAGATTAAGTAAACGCCTTGCGGTTAAGCGGGCTTTTTCGTTGCAGCGGGTTCCGGTACAGCGGATCAGTTGTTCTGGATCACGATGTTGGGGAACTTCGCTGCGTAGCTCTTTGCCTGCAGAGCCAGCTTGGCGGCGGTCTTGCGGGCGATCTCACGGTAGATCTGGGAGATGCGCGCATCGGGCTCCGCCACCACGGTGGGCTTGCCGCCGTCGGTCTCTTCACGGATGCGGATATCCAGGGGCAGTGCACCCAGGAAGTTAACGCCATACTGCTCAGCCATGCGAACACCACCGCCTTCGCCGAAGATGTGCTCTTCGTGGTTACACTTGGAGCAGATGTGAATGCTCATGTTCTCGACGATGCCCAGCACGGGAACCTCAACCTTCTCAAACATCTTGAAGCCTTTACGGGCATCCAGCAGGGCGATGTCCTGGGGGGTGGTCACAACAACTGCACCGGATACAGGAACCTTCTGTGCCAGGGTCAGCTGGGTGTCACCGGTGCCGGGTGGCAGATCGATAACGAGGTAATCCAGGCTGTCCCAGTTGGTGTCGTTGAGGAGTTGCTCCAGGGCCTGGGTGACCATGGGGCCACGCCAGATCATGGGGGTCTCTTCGTCGATCAGAAAACCGATGGACATGGCCTGCAGGCCGTAGTTGGTCATGGGCTCCAGGGTCTTGCCGTCTTTGGACTCGGGCTGACCGGAGACACCCAGCATGCGGGGCTGGGAGGGACCGTAGATATCGGCATCCAGCACACCAACCTTTGCACCTTCCGCCGCAAGGGCCAGGGCCATGTTGACCGCGGTGGTGGATTTGCCCACACCGCCTTTACCGGATGCAACGGCAATGATGTTCTTGACGTTGTCGATGGGCTTGAGTGACTTCTGAACCGAGTGGGCGGCTACACTCCAGGTAACATCCACCTCTGCAGAGGCGACACCATCCACGCCATCGACAAGGGTCTTGACGGTTGCGGCGAGTTCATCCTTGATGCCGTCTGCCGGAAAACCCAGCTCGACACTCACCTTGACGTTGCCGCCATCGATATCGATACCCTTGATGGACTTGGCGGTAACCAGGTCCTGCTCCAGGTGAGGCTCGGTGTAACCCTTGATCGCCTCTTCAATCAGCTCTTTCGTCAAATCAGCCATTTTGTTCTCCTGCCGGCAAGACCTTTGATTTTGGCCCTGCGGAAATTTGCTATCGGTAATGGCGGCGCATTCTACACCAAAACCGTTCATATTTACCAACCAATTTACTCGGTTTTATCTCGTGCACCCAGTGTAACTGAATATTCCGGGGCGGTAACTGACATAAAGTCAGCCACATTGATGGATGAGTGTGCGATAATGATCAGCTTTACCGAACTTCGCCCAAAAATTTCCTAACGACCTGATCAGCTTGAGAATAATGAGCAATAATCCACGAAAAATACTGGTTACCAGTGCCCTGCCCTACGCCAACGGCCCGATCCATATCGGCCACCTGGTGGAGTACATACAGACCGACATCTGGGTCCGTTTCCAGAAAATGCATGGAAACAACTGTATTTACGTCTGTGCAGACGATGCCCATGGTACCCCCATCATGCTCCGCGCCCGCCAGGAGGGCATTGAGCCTGAAGCGCTGATCGCCCGGGTTGCAGAGGAACATAAGGCCGATTTCAGCAACTTCAATATCGGTTTCGACAATTATCACTCCACCCACTCCGATGAGAACCGCATCTGCGCCACCCGTATCTACGAGCGCAACCGCGACGAGGGCCACATCGCCCGCCGCACCATCACCCAGGCCTATGACCCGGAAGAGAACATGTTCCTGCCTGACCGCTTCATCAAGGGCGAATGCCCAAAGTGCGGCGCCCAGGACCAGTACGGCGACAACTGCGAGGTGTGCGGCGCCAGCTACTCCCCTGCAGAGCTGAAAAACCCCGTCTCTGCGGTCTCCGGTGCCACCCCCATCGACAAGGAGTCTGATCACTACTTCTTCAAGCTCGGCGATTTTGAAGAGATGCTCAAGGGCTGGACCAGGGGCGGCCACTTGCAGAAAGAGGTATCAAACAAGCTCGACGAGTGGTTCGAGGCGGGCCTCCAGGAGTGGGACATCTCACGCGATGCCCCCTATTTCGGCTTCGAGATCCCCGACCATCCCGGCAAGTATTTCTATGTCTGGCTGGATGCCCCAATCGGCTACCAGGCCAGCTTCCAGAACCTGTGCGATCGCACCGAGGGGCTGGAGTTCGATGATTACTGGAGCAAGGAGTCCGATGCCGAGCTTTACCACTTCATCGGCAAGGACATCATCTACTTCCACGCCCTGTTCTGGCCGGCGATGCTCCACGGCGCCGACTTCCGCACCCCCACCGCCATCTTCTCTCACGGCTTTCTGACCGTGGACGGACAGAAGATGTCCAAATCACGGGGTACCTTCATCAAGGCGCGCACCTACCTGGATCACCTCAATCCAGAGTACCTGCGTTACTACTTTTCAGCCAAGCTGGGTTCCGGGGTGGAGGATATCGACCTCAACCTGGAGGACTTCACCGCCAGGGTCAACTCCGACCTGGTGGGCAAGGTGGTTAATATCGCCAGCCGCTGCGCCGGATTCATCAAGAAGCGCTTTGACAGCAAGCTCGCAGACAGCCTCTCCGAGCAGGCCCTGTTCGACGAGTTCGTGCAGGCTGGAGACTCCATTGCCCAGCGCTACGAGAACCGTGAATTCAGCCGTGCGGTACGCGAGATCATGGCCCTGGCGGACCGTGCCAACCAGTATATCGATGAGAAGAAACCCTGGGTCATTGCAAAAGAGGAGGAGCGCGACCAGGAGCTGCACGATGTCTGCTCAATGGGCATCAACCTGTTCCGCCTGCTGATCGGCTACCTGCGCCCGATTCTGCCCGCAACCGCCGAGAAATCCGAGGCATTTCTGCAGATCGAACCGCTGACCTGGGATGCACTGGCCACCCCCCTCACAGGACACACGGTAGCCAAGTTCAAACCGCTGATGACTCGCGTTGAACCCAAACAGATCACAGAAATGCTGGAGCACTCCAAGGAGGACCTGGCCGCCCAGGACGTCAAGAAGACCAAGCCCAAGGAGACGGCGGCAGAGGGACACCTCACAAAGGACCCGATCGCAGACACCATCGACTTTGCCGACTTTGCCAAGGTTGACCTGCGTATTGCCAGAATCGCAAAAGCCGATCACGTGGAAGGTGCAGACAAGCTGCTGCAGCTGACCCTGGACCTGGGCGGTGAAACCCGCAACGTCTTTGCCGGCATCAAGTCAGCCTACAAGCCTGAGGATCTTGAGGGCAAACTGACCGTTATGGTGGCCAACCTGGCGCCACGCAAGATGCGTTTCGGGCTCTCCGAAGGCATGGTGCTGGCCGCAGGCCCCGGTGGCAGCGACCTGTTCATCCTCAACCCCGATGAAGGTGCAGAACCGGGAATGAAGGTCAAATAGCTCTCACCCCAGAACGAACTTGGGGTCTGGTAGAAAATCACCTATATTTCATAGGGCATGATTTAGAATAATCAATGTCCAGCACCGCTGAAATCCGGATCATATCCAGGCGACCTTAAGCACACACAAAACAGCGGTTGTTTACCTATACGTAAACTTCTACCATTTGCTGGTCGAAGCGCATTTACAAATAACCGAGAGCAGATGAAAGAGTACGCCCTGATCCTCATTAGCACTGTCCTGGTCAACAACTTCGTTCTGGTGAAGTTTTTGGGCCTGTGCCCGTTCATGGGGGTGTCGAAAAAGCTGGAAACCGCAATCGGCATGGGGTTGGCCACCACCTTTGTGCTCACGCTCTCCTCGGTCTGCAGCTACCTGGTGAACGAATATATTCTCACCCCTCTCGATATCGAGTACCTGCGCACCATCGCGTTTATCCTTGTAATTGCCGTGCTGGTACAGTTCACCGAGATGGTGATGCACAAGACCAGCCCGGTGCTCTACCAGGTACTGGGCATCTTCCTGCCCCTGATCACCACCAACTGTGCAGTGCTGGGCGTGGCCCTGCTCAACATCCAGGAGCAGCATAACTTTATTGAATCTGCACTCTACGGTTTCGGTGCGGCTGCAGGCTTCTCGCTTGTGCTGGTGCTCTTCGCCGCGGTACGTGAACGGGTCACCGTCTCCGATGTACCGCGACCGTTTCAGGGCAGCTCCATCGCCCTGATCACCGCAGGCCTGATGTCCATGGCATTCATGGGCTTTGCCGGACTGGTTGCGAGTTAACACTCTATGCTAGTAGCAATTATTGCCATATCACTCCTTGCACTGGCATTTGGCCTGCTGCTGGGCTACTCCTCCATACGCTTTCATGTGGAAGGCGATCCAATAGTCGACAAAATTGACGCCCTGCTGCCCCAGACCCAGTGCGGACAGTGCGGGCACCCGGGCTGTCGGCCCTATGCAGAATCCATCGCCGCCGGCGAGGACGAGATAAACCGCTGCCCCCCGGGGGGCGAAGCGACCATGATCGCCCTGGCCGACCTGCTGGGAAAAGACCCGGTCCCCCTGGATGGTGAAACTGCTGGAGAGAAACCCAAGGCCATCGCATTTATCGATGAGAAGGAGTGTATCGGCTGCACGCTCTGCATTCAGGCATGCCCTGTTGATGCCATCCTGGGTGCTGCAAAGCAGATGCATACCATCATCAAGGACGAATGCACCGGCTGCGAACTCTGCCTGCCCCCCTGCCCTGTAGAGTGCATCACCATGGAACCCATCAAGGTGGATACCGGCAACTGGAAATGGCCCTACCCCGACCAGAACGACGACAAAACAACAATTACCGAAGCGGCGGCAGGCTGATCAGCGTATGCACTATCCCTCGGCAAACAAAACGGCCCGCAAACTCCACCGCTTCCACGGTGGACTGCACCTACCTGACAACAAGTCCCAGTCCAACACAAGGGCCGTGGAGCCTGCTTCGCTGCCCGGGCGGCTTACCATTCCGCTCCAGCAGCACATCGGAGAGATATCCCAGCCCCTGGTTGCAATAGGTGACCGGGTGTTGAAAGGGCAGATGATCGCCCGCGCGCAGGGGTATATCAGCGCGCCGGTTCACGCCTCAAGTTCAGGCACCGTGGTTGAGATCGGAAACCACCCCATCC
Source organism: Sedimenticolaceae bacterium (assembly GCA_965224515.1). Lineage (GTDB taxonomy): Bacteria > Pseudomonadota > Gammaproteobacteria > Chromatiales > Chromatiaceae > Sedimenticola_A. The sequence goes on along the minus strand of OZ245051.1, from coordinate 2,162,214 downwards.
CCCACCCATCAGGTCTCTCGGCGCCCTGCATCGTCATAGAAACCGATGGAAAGGATGAGTGGACCGAGCTCCCTGAACCGATAACCCACTTCGCCCAACTGGACCCCAGTGAACTGCGGGACCGGATTCGAAATGCAGGCATCGTGGGACTTGGCGGTGCCGCATTCCCCACCAGCGTCAAGGTAACCCCCGGGCCCGAGACCTGGATCAAAACCCTGATCATCAACGGCGCAGAGTGCGAACCCTTCATCACCTGCGATGACATGCTGATGCGCGAACAGGCTGACAGGGTGCTCGCCGGGGTCGCCATTCTGCAACACCTGCTCGAACCCGACCAGATCCTGATCGGCATTGAAGACAACAAGCCTGAAGCCATTGAGGCCATGAACAGCGCCCTGCAAACCGGCGGCCTCAGCAACACCGAAGTGGTTGCCATACCCACGCTCTATCCAAGTGGCGGCGAGAAGCAGTTGATCCGAGTGCTCACGGGCAAAGAGGTCCCATCCCATGGCATCCCGGCCCAGATCGGCATTGTCTGCCACAATGTAGGCACGGCTGCAGCCGTGGCTGATGCGGTGCTCGAAGGCAAGCCTCTGATCTCCCGCTACGTGACCATTACCGGCGAAGGCGTTCGCAACCCACGCAACCTGGATGCACTGATAGGCACACCGGCCGCAGAGCTGATCGAACAGGCGGGGGGCTATACCGAAAACGTCTCGAAGCTGATCCTGGGAGGCCCCATGATGGGTTTCACCCTGGGCTCCGATGCCGTACCCACAACCAAGGCCGCCAACTGCCTGCTGGCCGCCAGTGAAGCCGAGGCACCGACGCCCGGTCCCGCCGCCCCCTGCATCCGTTGCGGGGAGTGCGCCGCGGCCTGCCCGGCCCGGCTGCTGCCCCAGCAGATGTACTGGTACGCCAAGGCAAAAGACCTGGAGAAGGCCCAGGAGTACAACCTTTTCGACTGCATCGAATGCGGCTGCTGCTCCCATGTCTGCCCGGCACACATCCCCCTCGTCCAGTATTTCCGCTACGCGAAGATGGAGAGCTGGTCTCAGGAGCAGGAGAAGCGCAAGTCCGAGCACGCCCGAAAACGACATGAGTTCCGTGCCGCCCGCCTGGAAAGGCTGGAGGCGGAACGCAAGGCCAGGCTGAGCAAGAAGAAGGCAGGACTTAAGAAAAAAACCGCCGCCAAAAAAGAGAGTGGCGATGCCAAAGACCCAAAAATCGATGCCATCAAGGCAGCCATGAAGAGGGCCGCCGAGAAGAAAGCCAAACTGGCTGAAGAGGGCGTGGCACCCAAAAACACCGAGCAGCTCACCGCGGCCCAACAGAAGCAGGTCGACCAGGCAGACAAGCGCCGCAATGAAGCTGCCGCCGAAGTACAGCAGGCAGATACCGACAAGCCAAAAGAAGAGCCCCAGGACGGATAGCGGATGCAATTCCCAACCATAACCTCACCCCACACAGGGCGCAGCAACAGCGTCAGCAGATCCATGCTGTGGGTAGCCGCCGCACTGGTGCCCGGCATCATCTCCATGATGTGGTACTTCGGCTGGGGGATCCTGATCAACATCCTGCTTGCAGTCTTCACTGCAATTGCCTGTGAAGCGCTGGCCGTGAAACTGAGGGGTCGCCCCGCCATGCCGGTGATCAGCGATATGAGCGCACTGGTAACTGCCCTGCTGTTCGCCATCGCCGTCCCGCCCCTGCTCCCCTGGTGGCTGACCGTGCTTGGTATCGCCTTTGCGATCCTCATGGTTAAACATATGTACGGTGGCATCGGTTACAACCCGTTCAACCCGGCGATGGCGGCCTATGTCCTGCTGCTCATCTCCTACCCGACGGATATGACCGCCTGGCTGCCGCCGGAGATGCTCAATGAACAGCCGCTGTCGATATTACAGGTTATGGGCATCAAGTTTGCCGGCAGTTATCCGGCCGGGCTTCAGCTGGACGCCCTGACCATGGCCACCCCGCTGGATGTGATGCGCACCCAGCTGGACCTGAACCAGACACTCACCGAAATCAAACAGAATCCCCTTTGGGGCGATTTCGGCGGCCTTGGCTGGGAGTGGGTCGGCAACTGGTACCTGCTTGGTGGACTGATCCTGATCTACAAGCGCATTATCAGCTGGCATATCCCCGTCGCCATGTTGGGTTCCATGCTCATCCTGGCCTCAGTTTTCCATGTACTGGACCAGGACGCGTTTCCCAGCGGCATGTTCCATATCTTCACCGGTGCCACCCTGCTGGGTGCCTTCTTTATTGCCACCGATCCGGTAACCGCCAGCACCACCAAAAAGGGCCAACTTTACTATGGTGCCGGTATCGGCATACTGGTCTACGTTATCCGCACCTGGGGCGGATACCCGGACGCAGTGGCCTTTGCTGTCTTGTTAATGAACATGGCAGCCCCAACCATTGATTACTACACACAGCCCCAGGTCTTCGGCCACAGCAGGAGTAGTGATGAATAAACACCCCATTCTCATCGCCGGCCTGCTGCTTGCCATGTTTGCCGTTGCGGGAACAGGCCTGGTCGCATATACCCATGATCAGACCATCGAAAAGATTGCGGCCAACGAACGAGAGGCACTGCTGCGCAGCCTCAACGCACTGGTACCCCTGACAAGCATCGACAACGACATTGTCACCGACACGCGCTTTGTTAATGCACCTGACCGTCTCGGAGGGAACAACATCCAGGTCTATCTCGGACGTAAAGGCGGGGAGCCCGTAGCAGCCGTGTTCGCCTCGGTGGTTCCCGACGGATACTCCGGCCCGATCAAACTTCTGGTAGCGGTAAGAACCGACGGAAGCCTGGGTGGTGTTCGAATCGTCTCACACAAGGAGACACCGGGACTGGGTGACAAGGTGGAGGAGCGGAAGTCTGACTGGGTCCATTCATTCCGGGACAAATCACTCTCCAACCCCCAACTCTCCCGCTGGAAGGTGAAGCGCGACGGCGGGGACTTTGACCAGTTCACAGGGGCGACGGTAACTCCGCGTTCCATCGTCAATGCAGTAAAGAATACGCTGCTCTATTTTCGGGATCATGGCATGGCGCTGTTCGAGCACCCCCCTGCCGACCACTCCTCAAAAGTTGCATCCAGGTAGATTCAGACAATGTCAGACACAGGCTACGGAAAACTGATTCGCGACGGGCTTTGGAGCAACAACCAGGCGTTGGTTGCACTGCTGGGCCTCTGTCCTCTGCTGGCGGTATCAAACACAGCAATCAACGGCCTCGGCCTTGGGCTTGCCACCACCCTGGTACTTACACTATCCAACACCACAGTGTCGCTCATCCGCAACCTGGTACGGCCTGAAGTACGCCTACCTGTATTCGTACTGGTAATCGCATCATTCGTTACCGCGGTCGAACTGAGCATGAACGCCTGGTTTTTCGAGCTCTACAAGATCCTGGGTATATTCATCCCCTTGATCGTCACCAACTGCGCCATTATCGGAAGAGCAGAGGCTTATGCCTCTAAAAACAAACTGCCCAAGGCCATCGTTGACGGGCTATCCATGGGTATCGGCTTTACCCTGGCCCTGGTTTCACTGGGAGCCATGCGTGAAATTATCGGCCTGGGCACCATCTTTTCCCAGGCAGACCTGATGTTCGGCCCGGCAGCCAAGGGACTGGAGATCAGCCTGGGAGAAAACTACCAGGGCATGCTGCTCGCCATTCTGCCACCGGGCGCATTTCTGGGCCTCGGCCTGATGATCGCCCTCAAGAACATCATCGATAACAGGGTCACTAAAACAGAGGCTGCCAAAGCAGTCGAAGAGATCCCTGAGGCTCAGCCCAACCCAAGCTGAAAGATTGAACTGCAGGGGCGAAGCGTATTGCAATGCATACCCCATGACTCCCTGGTTACACGGTCGCTGAGCCAACCTACAGGTGAGCATGCTCCTGGTCACCTGTTTCAGCCCTATCCCGGCCAAGGTACCTGACCAAAACCGCTCCAAGCACGTTTTTGTCCACCGGCTTGGCAAGAAAATCATCCATGCCCGCTTCCAGGCACTTCTGCTTCAAACTGCTCGAGCTGTTTGCTGTCACCGCGATGATTGGCAGGTGTTTGCCACCCCTTTCCTCCTGGCGGTAACGCCTGGTGAAGCCCAAGCCGTCCAGCTTTGGCATGCGCAGGTCCACAAACACAATGTCGAACCTCTCCTGCACAGCCTTTTTCAAGGCCTCTTCACCATCCTTGGCCCACACCAGCTCGCAACCCAGCTCATCCAGCAGCGTACCTATCACCTTGGCGTTGATAGGATTGTCCTCTGCTATCAGCACCCGCGGCGCAATCCTCACCTGTACTCCTGCAGCACTTTCCCTGCCCTTTACGTGGTTGCCAGGAGCAGACAGAACACGCTTTATCCCCTCAGACAGCACATCGCTCATCGCGGGTTTAGCCAGAAAAGTGGTATACGGAAGCTGATCATGGATCCGACGCCCCGAGTATCCGAGATAGATCACCGGCAACTCATTTCCAAGGTGAGAGTGAAGGACTCCAGCCAGGCGTTTAACATCCTGGCCCTCGGGAGTATCGGCAATCACGGCGAAATCGACCCCCCCACGCTCTTCCACCGCTAAGATTTCAGCAGCAAGCTGTGGAATCCTGGTTACAGAGTGACACTCGACGCCAAGGCCGGCACACATGGCCGACAACTGCTCGTTGACCTTGGGGTTCATCTCCACGATCAGTCCCTTCAGCCCAACCAGCCTATTGGGATTGATATGGGCCGACCCCCTCTCATCAGAGGCGGCCAGGGGCAGGCGGCACCAAAAGGAACTCCCCTTTCCCTCTTTGCTGCTGACACCGATTGCACCGCCCATGGTCTCCACCAGGCTACGTGCGATGGTCGCACCCAAACCGGTCCCCCCATAATGACTGGTAGTTGAGGAGTCGGCCTGCCAGAAGGTCTCAAACACCCTGTCAAGATCCCACGTGGATATACCGATACCCGTATCCCTTATCTCAAACAACAAGTGTGCCCGGGGAAGCGATTCACACGCCTCGGCAGCACTGACACTCACCTCCACGTAGCCACTGGGTGTGAATTTCACCGCGTTGCCTATGATATTGAAAAGGAGTTGTTCAACCCTCAGGGGGTCACCTTCAACACGAAACGGAACCTTATCATCGACACTGCAGATGATATCCAGGCCCTTTTCAATAGCCCTGTCAGAGAGCCCAACGCAGACCTCCCTTACAAGCGGCCTCAGCTCAAAACCGACATGATTGAGTTGTAGCTGGGATGCTTCTATCCGCGTCAGATCAAGTACATTGCCAATGAGGGTATTGAGTAGTCCAGCAGACCCCGAAATGGACTCCACGTACTCCTTCTGGTCATTGTTCAGGGGTGACGACCTCAGAAGCTGAGACATGCCGACAATACCGTTGAGAGGTGTCCGTAGCTCATGGGTCATGGTCGACAGAAATGCACTTTTAGCCTTGTTCGCGCGCACGGCCTCCTGGCGGGCATGGTGAAGCTGCTGCAAAAGGCTGTACTGGTAAAGCGGAAGCAGCAACAACAACACCAGGAAAAAGACCGCATCGAAGATCGAGCTTTCCCACTGATCGAGATAAAGCAGGGCTACGAAATAGGCTATGAAACTGAGCAGGGATGCAACCGTCAGATGACGTTTCCCGAAGCGGGCGCCGTAGGAGATGAATAACCAGACATAGAGGAGATAGAAGGGACTGATCGCCTCCCCGGTCATTACGATACAGAGAGTGATGGCGGTAACATCGATTACCAGGGAGAAGTACTGTCTCGCCTCCCATTCAGGCCTGAAAAAAATACTCGTGAAGATCGCGAGAAAAACAGCTAAATATACCGCAAACAGCAGGTAATACTGGCTCTCGTCCACTGCATAATAGTTTGATGCGGCACCCAACCCGATATAGATAACCCCAAAGAACCAGATACCCAGCCTGACGAGCGCAGACTGAAACTCCTGGTTCTTCAGCAGTTCTTTTTCATTCGGCCTGCGTAACATTCGCTATTCCCTGCAAATCCATCCTGTCTGATGGGCCCAACAATCACTATCTGAAAGTATACCAGGAACCCGGGGCTGAACATCATGGTACACTGTCCGGCCCGACCTACAGGATCAACACCACTAACCCAAGCAGCTGATGAACAAGGATAAAAGGAAAAAGATATTCCAGCGTTTACGAGATGCAAACCCCAACCCGACCACAGAGTTGAACTACGCATCTCCCTTCGAACTGCTTATCGCCGTGATCCTCTCCGCCCAGGCAACTGACAGGGGGGTGAACAAGGCGACTGCAAAACTTTTTCCCCTGGCCAACACGCCTGAAGCCATCCTGGCACTGGGTGAGGAAGGACTGAAAGCGCACATCAAGACCATTGGCCTCTACAACAGCAAGGCGGCCAACATCATGAAGACCTGCGAAATACTGGCGGAGCAATACCCGGCAAGCATACCGGAAGATCGCGCTGCCCTTGAAGCGCTGCCCGGCGTGGGCCGGAAAACCGCCAACGTTGTCCTCAACACAGCATTCGGACAGCCCACCATGGCGGTGGACACCCATATTTTCAGGGTTTCAAACCGCACACGCATCGCCCCGGGAAAGACCGTGCTCGAGGTGGAGAAAAAACTGCTGCGCTTCACACCCAGGGAGTTTCTGATTGATGCCCATCACTGGCTGATTCTGCATGGCAGGTACACCTGTGTTGCCCGCAAGCCACGCTGCGGCTCCTGTATAATTGAAGATCTTTGTGAATACAAAGAGAAGTGTTCGGACTGAGTCCGGGAGTAGATATGTTTGGCAATGACCGACTTCAGATGCGCCGTATGTTCAGCGACTCATGGCTCAAGTTCAAACAGGGAACCCCCATGGAGCCCCTGGAACAGTTGATCGTGGAAATAATCAACAAGCACCCGGAATACCATAAGATGCTTGATGACCCGGCGGCCTCACTCGACAGAGACTTCACACCGGAAGATGGGCAGACCAATCCATTTCTGCACATGGCCATGCATATCAGCATCCAGGAACAGATCAGCACTGACAGACCCGCCGGCATCCGACTGGCATATCAAAAGCTCGCATTGAAAACGGGAGATCCCCACGAGGTTGAACATCTCATGATGGAATGCCTCGGCAAGATGCTTTGGGAGGCCCAGCGCAGTGGCGGCATGCCGGACGAAAACCACTACCTGGAGTGTGTCAGGCTGCTGTAATTAACGATCTCCATCAGGTATTTGGCCGACACGCTCACCCTTTATTCTGCTATAACTTAAAGAACAATATATTAAAAACATAACCTGCCACTTTGAATTAACAACGCGGAACGGTACCGGGGAGCAGTGTAGTTGCAGCTATTGAGGATAATCATTTACCTGCTGCTGTTTGTGATCGCCAACACCTTCATCTGGTGGAACGTTTTCACCCACCACGACAAACTCAAGGAATCAGAATTTAACTCCTTTACCGACATGGAGATGTCCATGGTAAGGGATGCTGCCCGTGCCGCAAAAACGTGGATAGCCCACAGGTCAAAAGAGACCTCGACAGAAGAGTCGCTGCAGGAGGTGCTGCGCCTGTTTATTGAACCACTGAGGCTGTTGCAGAACGGCGATGCATGGATATTCCGCAACGGCTACTCCTTCTTTGATGAAAGCTCTGATTTTCCTGAGCTATATCGCGGCAAGACGATCAAACAGATTTTTGATATTCAACGTCGCAACGGAGCCAGTCACTATGATCGCCTGGTCAAGGGAGTGATGCAGGGCAACGAGGACAGCGACTGGTTTATATGGTTACCGGAAAAGGGCCGGGAGTTCGGAGCCTGGACCTCGTTTGAGATAGGCAAGGAGATACTGACCATCGGCATCTCCACTCCCGAGTCGGAGATTCTTGCCGTATCGGGATTGAAAGAGGAGCTTGAGCGTGACTTCGTCATCGGCTCCATGCAGTCAGCTCTTACCCTGATTCTCCTGATAATGATCATATATGCCCAGCACTCATCCCAGAGACACATCGAGGCACTGCAAGGTGAGATCGGGGACCGTTTCAAGGTAGAGAAGGCCCTGCGTGAAAGCGAGGACCGCTATCGGCGCCTGTTCTCTGAAAGCAAGGCAATTCAGCTCATTTTCGATTCCGCTTCAGGCGAGATACTCGATGCTAACGAAGCGGCCATACGCTATTACGGTTACGCTCTCGACGAGATCAAGTCGATGAGTTTCACCCAGATCAACGCCAGCACCAGGGGTGCCGTGTACAAGGAGGTAACCGCTGCCAAGGAGGAGGACAGGGATTACTACCTTTTCAAACACCGACTGGCAACAGGCGAGGCCCGTGACGTCGAGATGTACACAACGCCCCTGCGCATCAATGGCAACAATGTGCTTTACGCCATCATCCATGATGTAACCGAACGCACCCAGATGGAGCGGGAGATCAAACGCCTGGGCCGATACGACGTCCTCACCGGCCTGCCCAACCGTGCCATGCTGTTCGATCGGATCAACGTGGCCATAGAGCAGGCCAAGCGCCACCAACAGCACCTGGCGATACTGTTTCTCGACCTGGACGGTTTCAAGGCGGTGAATGACAATCATGGCCATATCGCCGGTGACAAACTGCTTCGTGATGCTGCAAAACGACTTCAGTCCTGCGTCAGAAAATCCGACACCGCTGCCCGTTTCGGCGGTGACGAATTTGTACTGTTGCTGACGGATATCAATGAGGATATCGCCGTGGTATCGATTATTGAAAAGGTTCAGGAGATGCTGCGCCGGCCCTTCGATATCGAACAGACCACGGCAGAGATAGGATCAAGTGTCGGCGTTGCCCTCTATCCGGCCAATGGAGATACCGCGGACAAACTGCTGCACAAAGCCGACAAAGCGATGTACGACGTCAAGCAGAAGGGTAAAAACGGTTATAAGTTCGCTCGCCCGGAGGCCGGTTCCGTGGTAGCTGAGCAGGTGAATTACGACTCGGAAGAGTGGCCGACCTAGTGTGCCTTGCTTTGGCTCATTCCAGGGGCTATGAACCTACCTTATTTCCCCCATGGCACACTAGAGATCTTCCTCGGCTTCCCTCTCTTCGCGCTGCCTGCGCAGGTCTTCGGTCTGAAGCCGTATCACGTGGCGTATCAGCACGTCCCTGTCGGCATCCCGCAGGTGGGTGAAATTGACGCGAAGATCATACCGGTAGTCACCTTCCGCCTCTTCCATCTCGCTGCAGGAGACAACCTCCGCCATGGTCAGAATCCCGGTAAAACTTGGCATCAACAGCAACTTGAGCTCAAGCTGCGTGCCGGGCTCCAGTTGTTCCGTGGTATTGAATGCCATACCGCTGGCACTGATATTCACCGGGTTGGCAGGGTTTTCTGAGAGGTCGGTGTTCTGGACCAGGAAAGCCCTGCCCAGGATATCAATCTTTTTGTTCAGGGCCTTCAGGTAATTGGCCACATCGGGATAGTCAGCCTCAACCTTGTGCAGCACACCGGCCATCTGCTGGGTAACAGCAGCAAGGTTGCTCATAATGGTGAAGTCGGTATCGAGATCGTTATCCAGCCGTTTCATTCTCTCGGACAACTGGTCCGGTGAAATGGATGTGTAGCTGAGGTTCACCGAGTCATCGATGCGGAAAAAGCGCCTTCTCTCATCAGTTGAAACTGTCGGATGTTGGTTATTTTCCATAGTGATCTCTCATGGCATCCCGGGGAGGCCTAGCCTTCCTGTTGTTCCATCTTGCGTGCTGCCTCTTGTTCAATCTCATCAGCACGTTCGATAACCAGCTCCACTCGGCGGTTCTTCGAACGGGCCTCCGGGCTGTCATTGGGCACCAGGGGCTGTGAATCGGCGTGCCCCTCGACCACAACCCTGGCGGGGTCAACATTAGGGTTCTGCAACAGCGCATGAAGTACGGTGACCGCACGGGCCGATGACAACTCCCAGTTAGACCGGAAGCGCTCAGTGCGTATGGGGATATTATCCGTGTGCCCCGCCACCACAACCTTACCCGGCGAGCTGACCACGGCCTCGCTGATTCTGTCCATCACATCGTAAAAACCGGGATTCAGGCGATCAGTGCCCGAGGGAAACGAGCCCTTCTCCTGGATTCGGATAACCACCCGTGCCTCTTCTGTTTCAACACTGACCAGTTCTTCCTCGATCTCTTCCTTAAGGGCCTCTTTCAGTTCAGCCGCCTGCTGCTCAACCTCCTGCTGAATCTGCTCGGCAGCCGCCTCCATGGCCTGTTCCATATCCAGGTGCTGTTTCTCCACATCCGTGGTCTGCTGGCGCACCTCGTCAACGGGGCTCGGCTCGGGAATGGTCGAGGGGCTGAACTCCTGCTTGATCACGCTGGTGCCCATGACGATCTCAGCTGCAGGAACCTCGCGCTGCACACCGAAGGCGTCCTTCATGGACTCGGCCATCTTCTTGAAACGCACCGCATCGATAGTGGCGAATGAGAGCAGCAGCACGAAGAAGCACATAAGCAGCGACATCAGGTCGGCAAAGGTCGCTAACCATGGGGGCAATCCTTCAGGACATTTGGGACATTCGTCAGCCATTGGCCAGCTCCCTCAAAGACTTTTCAGTCACCCTCTTTGACCCGCTTGCCGGATGGAATGTATGTCGACAGCAACTGTTCGAGAACCCTCGGGTTCATGCCTTCCTGGATTCCTGAGATGGTTTCGAGAATCAGTGACTTGTTGGTCTTCTCCAGCTGGCTGGCACGGGCCAGTTTATCGGCCATGGGCTGGGCGAAGGCGTTGGCGATCACCGCGCCGTAGAGGGTGGTCAGCAGCGCCACGGCCATGGCAGGGCCGATACTTGCGGGATCAGACATATTGGCCAGCATCTGCACCAGACCCACGAGGGTACCGATCATGCCCATGGCAGGCGCCATGGTGGCCATGTTCTTGAACATGGTCTGGCCCACTTCATGGCGCTGAATGGTGAGATCAATGTCTGATGAGAGCAGCTTCTGGACCAGGGCAGGATCATGCCCGTCCACGCACAGGCCGATACCTTCTTTGAGAAAGTCGTTGCTTATCTCCTGTCCTTCAAGGGCAAGCAGTCCGTTTTTGCGTGCGACATCTGCCAGTTGAACAGCCTCTTCGATCAACGTCTGGGGAGCATCAACCTTATAGAAAAATGCTCTCAGGCCGATGGCGAAGGAGCCGAGGAAATCCCCCAGGGAGACCTGCATCAGGGTCACCATGAAGGTTCCACCCACCACGATCAGGATAGACGGCACGTTTACAAACAGCATGACGTCACCACCGGTCGCAATCGCGCCGATAATAATGCCAAAGCCGCCAAGTAAGCCAATAAGGGTTGCTATATCCACAAAGACTACCTCTAGCTCGTCATCCCCTTTCCATGGGGGAGTGCGAAATAATTATTATTCTGCCTCATAAAACGCTGTAACTGGTAGCGGTCAAAATATGGAAAACTTTAACCACTACATCCAGCTTGCGGTTGGCTTACCGCACATAGCTGGAGGACAATGGCACACCATACCCGATACAGCACACTAGGATTATGCGACATGAGCACGCCACACTCCAGACCTGTTTTAATCACCGGCTGTTCCAGCGGTATCGGCCTGTGCTGCGCCAGGGGCCTGAAGGCTCGTGGATACACGGTGTTCACCACCGCCAGGCGCGATCAGGACCTGGAGATGCTGCAGGCTGAGGGGCTGAGCCCCCTCTACCTGGAGCTTGAAGACCCGGAGAGCATCGAGCAGGCCGTGGCAGAGGTGCTCTCTGCAACCGGAGACAGGCTCTACGGGCTGTTCAATAACGGGGCCTATGGACAACCAGGTGCCGTGGAAGACCTCGCCACAGAGGTTCTGAGAAGGCAGTTCGAAACCAATTTTTTCGGTTGGCACCACCTGACCCGGTTGGTGCTGCCGATAATGCGCCGCCAGGGAGAGGGCCGGATCATCCAGAACAGTTCGGTACTGGGATTTGTCGCCATGAAGTACCGCGGGGCATATAACGCCAGTAAATACGCCCTGGAGGGGCTGAGTGATACGCTCAGGCTGGAACTGGCGGGAAGCGGCATCCATGTCAGCCTGGTTGAACCGGGCCCCATTACCAGCCGTTTTCGCGACAATGCCTACCGGAAATGGCAGGAGAACATCGATCCCTCGGGCAGCTACCACGAAGCGGCTTACCGGGCCATGGAGCAGCGCCTGACCAAGAAAGGACCTGCGGTCCCCTTTACCCTCCCCCCCGAGGCGGTGCTCAAGAAGGTGATTCACGCCCTGGAGAGCCCCAGGCCCAGGCCCCGCTACTACGTGACGTTTCCAACCTACCTGTTTGGCGCACTGAAGCGGGTGCTGTCGACCCGGGCCCTGGACAGCCTGGCCCGGAAGTACTGATCCGGCATCGATTGATACAGATTGAACACTGGCCGTAGGTCGGCCTTCAGGCGACATGTCGAGCTCTTGTGCCCTGCGGGCAATAGCCCGACCTACAGGGGCTGGGGATTGGTTTATGTATTTAAGTAGGAGCCCGGTCCTCCGGGCGAAAAAACAGATCAGCGCCTGATCGCCCAGGGGACTGGGCTCCTACTGATTTACTGTTTGAGGTAGTCATCCAGAAAAGCGTCGAAGCTGACATCATCCGCCGCCTCAATCTCCGCCTGGCGTTCATGGGAAGCAGTGGCCTCCAGTTCGAACTCGCCACTGCGCTGTGCTGACAGCTCAATCCCTTCAAAGAAGTCACGGTGCTGGAGAGACATTCGCCTCGCGAAATGAAAAAAGCCCTCATCCTGGGACTCCATTTCAGCCAGCATCCTGGCAGAGGGTGTGAGTGCCGGGTCTTCCACTGCCGCCCGCTGCAGTTCAAGGGCACTGCCGTAAACATCGCCCTCCCCCGCAGCATCCAGTATCTCGCTGATACCGGACATTGCATCCAGCAGCTCCCGGGCCCAGTCCCGCAGACGTATCTCCCGGCCCTGGCGGGAGAGAAACAGTCCTGGGTCACGCCCACGATGGGCCGCCCCACCGATATTCTGATCAATCTCGCGCTGCTCCTGGAGATTGATCGGAGGGCTCTCCTGGAGCATGCAGAAGATCATGAACACCTTCAAAAAACGCAACTGCTCGTCACTCACGCCCAATGGATGGAAGGCGTTGACGTCCAGGGAGCGCAGCTCGACGTATCGTACCCCCCTGTGTTTCAGTGCATGGGTCGGTTTCTCCATACCCTCCAGCAACTGCTTGGGACGGACAGTACTGTAGTACTCGTTCTCGATCTGCAGAATATTCGTATTCAGCTGCTCGTATCGCCCGTTGACCTTGACGCCGATCTTCTCCCAAACGGGTGAGGATGTCTCGATGGCGTGGGTCAGGCTCTCGACATAGGCATCCAGGCTGTTATAGCAGGCCTTGATACCGACACCTTTCTCCTTGCTGTTGGTGTAGCCGATATCTCCCATGCGCAGAGAGGTTGCGAAGGGTTCGTAATAGGTCGACCGGTCGAACTCCTGCAGCTGCGTGGGTTTACCACTGAGGAATGATTTGCATACCGCAGGGGAGGCACCAAAAAGATAGGGAATCAGCCAACCGTAACGCTGCAGGTTACGGGTCAGCCCGAAGTAGGCAGCATCGATATAGTGCCTCAACTCGCAGTGCGTCCCGTCCAGTTCATGCAGCACTGGCCAGATCTCAGGGTCCAGTGAGAAGTTGAAATGAACACCGGCGATCACCTGCATTACACGCCCATAGCGATGTCCCAGCCCCCGACGATAGACCGTCTTCATGGTACCCGCATTGGAGCTCCCATACCGGGCGATGGGAATATTCGCACCACCGGCCAGCACGCAGGGCATGCTGGTGGACCAGAACACTTCGTCGTCCAGGGACTGGTAGACAAACTTCTGGGTATCACGCAGAAAATCCAGGGCATCTGCGACATCTTCAAACGGTGGGGTGATGAACTCGGTGAGAGCCTCTGAGTAGTCGGTGGTGATATAGGGGTGGGTCAGTGCCGCACCCAGCACATGGGGGTGTGGGGTCTGGGCAATACCTCCTTCCGGAGACACCCGAAGACTCTCCTTTTCAAGCCCGATGGCGCCCCCTCCAAGAAGCCCCGCGTGGCCCTCTGCAGCAATCTGTGCCAAGCGCTTTTCTACCGACTGATACAAATGAAACCTATCCTGTGGTTGCTGCATTCAAACCCGCACAAAGGCAGGGTAAGCTTAGTCTAAAAAGGCGCCCATTATACCCTTCCGGCTTCTGATTGCATTCACGCCGGTGCTGGTTCAAGATACCTGTTAACACCCTTATATCCAGGTAATTATTGTTGAAATTAACCGCTTTTTTCCTGCTTCTCCTGACATCTGCCGTGTTTGCCGGACCCGATGTATCAATCCAACAGCAGGTCGCCTCCGCCGCAACAGCTGCACAGTGGGACAACCTCAACCCGAAGCGGCTGAAACTACGCTCCAAGTCGGCACTGGTGATGGACAGCTCTGGTAATACGGTATACGCCAAGGACATCGACCAGCCACGTCCGATTGCCTCCATCACGAAACTGATGACAGCCATGGTGATTCTTGACAGCGGAGCATCTCTAGATCAAAAAGTCAGGATCACCAAGCAGGACCGCGACCTGCAGAAACTGACCGGATCACGGCTTAAATACGGCGCCACTCTGAAGAGAAAAGAGCTTCTGATGGTTGCCCTCCTTGCCTCCGACAACCGGGCCGCTGCGGCCCTGGCACGCACCTATCCAGGAGGCCGAAAAGCATTCATCAAGGCGATGAATAAAAAAGCACGCGCCCTGGGTATGCACCAAAGCCGGTTCACCGATCCCACAGGCCTTGATGCAGGAAACCTGGCCTCTGCCAGGGACCTGGCCAAGATGATCCACTCGGCCATGGCATATCCGCTGATACGCAAGGCCACCACAACCCGAAAGCTTGAGGTGTATCCCTACAAGGGACGGGGCGCACTGCGCTTTGGCAACACCAACAGGCTGCTTAAAAACCAGAACTGGAAGATCCGCCTGAGCAAGACCGGCTATATAAACGAGTCAGGCCGCTGCCTGGTGATGATGGCGGACATTGCAGAAAAGCCCCTGATGATCGTACTACTGGACTCATTCGGTAAGCTGACCCCGTTCGGGGACTCCAACCGGCTGCGCAATTGGATAGAGAAAGGCGTCAGTAGCTGATCTGTACAGGAGCCCGGTCCTCCGGGCGATTGGCAGAAGGGATCAGGTATCGCCCGGTGGAGCCTTAACAGAACGAGACAAGCGCTAGTGAACCATCGCAGCCCTGCGCTGGCCCTCTATGTAGTCCGATAGGATACGCGCTGTTTCGTGAAGCATGATCTTCTCCACCGGATCATCCTTGTCGTCATCCGGGGTCGAATGATCAGCCTCATCGTCATCGTCGGATTCAGGCTCAAGGCCCATGGCTGTCAGAAAGCTGTTTTTCCTCTGTTTGCGGCGGGCATCGCGCTCGTCGGATTCCTGCTTGCGCCGGCTCTCCATCAGGCTGACCACCTTTTTGCCGCGTGCCTCTTTCAGCAGTGCGTCTTCTGCGGCCAGAAATTCAAAACCCGGATCGCCTTTTATCCGCTTCCTGTGACGCTCGACATATTTGTCCAGAGAACCTATCCCTGCCGGACTAAAGGAGGCTGCCGGTATCTTTGCCCAGGGCAGTGCATTGTCCAGGCCGCGCTCTCCGTGCTCCTCGGCACCGGATGCTGATGGGAAGTCGATATCAGGTATCACCCCCTTGAACTGGGTACTGCCACCTTTGACACGGAAAAACTGTGCCATGGTCAGGCGCAGGCGTCCCAGCTTGTCTCCGCCCGTCCGCACAAAGCGTCCAAGGTCAACCAGGGTCTGTACCGTTCCTTTGCCGAAGGTCGGTTCACCGACAATGATCCCCCGCTTGTAATCCTGAATTGCCCCGGCAAAAATTTCGGATGCCGATGCACTGTTTCGATCCACCAGAACGGCCAGGGGACCACCGTAGACAAGCTCAGGATCGGGGTCGCGTTCCACTTCAAGACCGCCGCCTGCATTCTTGACCTGCACAACAGGCCCGGTGGGAATAAACAGTCCGGTCAGCTCTGTGGCCTCGATCAGAGAACCACCACCGTTCTCCCGCAGATCGAGAATAATGCCATCCACACCCTGGTCGGTCAGCTCTTTGAGCAGCTTGCGCACGTCACGGGTGGTGCTGCGGAAGTCCTCGTCTCCATTGGTGTGCCCCCGGAAATCACGATAGAAGGCGGGCAGGTCGATGACACCGATCCGTACCGGCCCCATCTGGTCAATCCCTTCGATAATGGAGCTCTTGGCTGCCATATCCTCGAGTTTGATCTTGTTTCTGACCAGCGAAATCTCATTGGCCTGACCTGCGTCGCCCTCGCTCTCGGGCAGGATCTTGAGGCGGATGACCGAGTCCTTGGGACCACGAACCTTGTCTACCACGTCCTGCAGGCGCCAGCCGATGACATCTTCCATCTCGCCATCCTTGCCCTGGGCCACGCCAATAATGCGATCACCCGCTTTTACCTTGCCGCTCATTTCGGCGGGACCTCCCGCCACTGTGCGTACGATAATGGTGTACTCGTCCTCATTACGCAGCACTGCGCCGATCCCTTCCAGGGAGAGCCGCATGTTGATATCGAAATTCTCGGAAACCCTTGGTGACATGTAGGAGGTGTGGGGCTCGAGACTCAGGGTATAGGCGTTCATGAAGGACTGAAAGACATCCTGGGAAGCCAACTGGTGTGTTCTGCGCTTGATATCCTGGTAGCGCTTGCGCAGGGTATCCTTGATCTTCTCTTTCGGTTTCTTACCCAGGCGTAGATTCAGGACATCATTCTTGACCCGCTTGCGCCAAAGCTCATCAAGGGCCTGGCTGCTGGCAGCCCATGGGGCCTCGGTACGATCAAAGCGGTACTCTTCGTCAACAGTGAAATCAAAATCCTGCTCCACCAGTTTCAGGGCATAGTCCATACGCTCGTCCAGCCGCTGGCGAAAGACCTTGAAGATATTGAAGGCGGGTTCCAGCCGCGCCTGGCGCAGCGCATCATCCAGTTGTCTTTTGTAGATCTCGAAGGTCCGGATATCCTGCTGGGTGAGATAGCTCTTGTTTGGATCCAGGGCTTCCAGGTAGCGGTCAAAAATGGACGATGACATGACATCGTCAAGACGCTGCTTCTTGTAGTGATACTTGTCGATCACCCGGGTGATCAGTAGAACCGCCTGTCGCTGCTCACGGGTAGGTTGCAGTTCATCAACGTCGACTTCCTTGACACTGGCGTTAACAGCATTGCCGAACAGCAGGATTAAAACAGCAGTAAATATCAGTACTTTTTTTCTCATAAACCAACTCAAGCACGGACCGGTAGCCCGTTAGACCGCTAATAGGTGCTTATGTTTCTGACACCAATAATAATTTGCAGTTTAGCACGTTCGATCACAAGGGCTGCAGCGAGGGGTGAAGTCCCTCAACCAGGGCCAGGTAATCGGGTTCATCAGGACCCAGGTAGCCGTGACGTATCAGAAAATCCATCACCACCAGGTTGCAGTTGAGTTTGAACCGGTCAGTATCACGAACCAGCTCCAGCACCTCTTCCACCGGCAGCAGGTAAAACTCTTCGACTTCACCGTCGGTACAGCGCGGCTCGAAATCCTCTGGTAGTTCAAGATCATAGCAAAACAGCGTATCCGGCTTGAAACCGTGATTGGTGTCGGCATTGTAAGTCAATGCCCCCACCGAAATGGCCTGCATCGCCATTTCACGGGGAATTCCGGCCTCCTCCCAGCACTCCTTCACTATGTTCTCAGCCAGGGCGATGCCGTATGGCAGCCCGCCTGCAGCAAGATTATCCAGGTGCCCGGGGAAATGGCGCCGGTCGGAAGCCCGTTTGCCGATCCACATCTTCAAGCCATCCCGTGCCCGGACAAAACCGTTGATATGCTGTCCGAACGCCCGTGTTCCGAAAAAAGGGGCTGCGGCACGGTCAATCAACAGCAGGCCATCATCCATACCTCCCGGCGTCGCCACATACTGCTCTCCGTGCAGGTGGGTTATCAGGTCCTCTCTATCCAGTTCAGCCAGCACGTCGGCAAAGATTTCACTGCGCTCTGTAAAGCTCTCCTGGGGTAGTTGAGCAACCAGGCGATTGCTGTCGATCCGGAATATTCCGGGCCACCGGTCCAGCGCCCCGGCAAATGAAGGCAGAACCCGTCCCACCCCAACACCGTTTACCGCAAACGGGATGTATCGCGAAGGATCGTGGCGGTTACACGCCCTGATGTGGTCCAGAAATCCCATCTAATCTACTCGGCAACCGCCGCTCGAATCACAGAGACACGCCACCCCTTCAGGCTGCTCCCCTTGGGTACGGTGATGTTGGTTCCGACATTTACACCCTTGCCGGACGCAACAGTCCTGTTCAACCTGATTTCCCGCTTGCCCCCGGGGCTGACCAGCGACAGCCTGAGATTCTTCACCATCACCGGAGAGGCGTTGCCGATCTTGATGACCAGTTTGCCGCCGCTGACCCCCAGGCTTGCCCGAATATAACGCCCCGGTTGCCGGGGCAGTTCAATTCTCGCCAGGGCCCTGGCAGATGCCTTTCCCACATCGGATCCGGATGATGACGCACTTCGGAAATGTTTAATTGCACCCTGCCGGTCACCTGCATTGAGGGAGATCTGGCCCAGGGCGTGGTGGGCATTCGCTGTCGGCAGAAGCTTCAGACTCTTTTCAAGATCGCTTCGGGCACCTGCTTTATCGCCCAGTTCGGACCGCACCAGTCCGCGCCTGAGATAGTGCTTGAAGAAGTTGCGGTCATAACGGATCGCCTTATCGTAGGCCCGGGTTGCGCTGCGATAACTCTTCCGGCTGGCCAGCACATCCCCTTTCAAACCGTGAAACAGCGCTTCCCGCGGCTCAATGGCTATCGCCTTCTCTGCAAGCCTCAGGGCTTTGTCGGTCTGTTTCTCTTTCAGCGCCTTGCGGCCCTCTTCATAAGCCGTATACGCAGGTTTTATCTTGTGCAGGTAAGCTGTGCGCTGCTGGTATCTCGCCCGTCCAAGCTCACCACCTGCACCAAGCTCCCGGGCCATCTCCCGGTTTTTTTCCACCCGCTCCTGTGAAGGGGGATGACTGGCAAACAGGCCGCTGAGCCAGTTGGATTTACGCTCCTTGTTGAGCCTGACGAAGGTCTCCTGGAGACCGACTGCCGCCTGGGGATCGTAACCCGCCCGGTGCATGTAACGCATGCCGTAGGCATCCGCCTCCAGTTCAGCGCCCCTCGAGTGTCTCTGGTTGAGGAGGTTGGCACCGACGGCGGCAGCGCCGACAGCCAACTGGGAGTAGTCGCTGTCTCTTGCCGCCACTCCTGCGGCCAGTACGGCACCTTTGAGCAGTATGCCTCGCTCCATACCTTTTGCACCGTGACGCGCCGCGGCATGGACGATTTCGTGGGCCAGAACAGCGGCCAGTTCAGCCTCGTTATCAAGCTCCAGCAGCAATCCCCTGTTGACGGCAATCTTGCCCCCGGGGAGTGCCCATGCGTTGGGCGTTGAGTCATTGATCACCACGAACTCGTAGGGCAGTTTTCTGTCGCTGACCTTTGCAATGCGCTCCCCTACTCCCGACACATACTTGCCGAGGGCTGGGTCCAGCTTGAAGTCGCCCCCCTGCATCTGGCGGCTGGGTCCGTACTGCTTATTCCCGGTCTCCAACTCCATGGATTCAGAGACCAGGCCCATCTCCCGCTCTCCTGTTACCGGGTTTGTGGCACAGCCTGACAGCAGGAGTCCTCCAGCCAGGAGGGAAAGAAACAGTCGACCAAACATCACTACACCTTTACTCATGGTTATCCTGAATTACGGTACAGACCACCTGCCGATCACTGCGGGGGCCGTCGAACTCGCAAAAGAAAATGTTCTGCCAGCGGGAGAGGCCGAGCGCTCCATCAATCAACGGCACGGTCTCCGATGGCCCCACAAGACCCGACTTGAGGTGGGCATCGCCGTTGCCGTCCTGTTCATCATGCAGCCAGACACCCCGCGGAATTGTGCTACCTAAAAAATTCAACACATCTGTCTGCACACTCTCGTCCCAGTTCTCCTGGATCATGATGGCGGCCGTGGCACCCTGGGCGTAGACCGATACCAGGCCGTCACGGATACCACTTTTTGAAACCACTGTCTGCACCCTTTCGGTAATATCCACCAGGGCCTCCCTGCTGTCCGTGGCAAAGTGCACAGTTTCTCTCATCAGCTACCTCTCTGCTCCCGCTCTTTGACACGTTCCCACACCGCATCCATCTCTTCCAGGGATAGATTGTGGCTATCCGTGCCATCCTCATCCATCAGCAGCTCCATCGACCTGAAGCGCTCCTCGAACTTGCTGCTCGCACCCCGCAGGCTGTGCTCGGCATCCATCCCGAGATGCCGCGCCAGGTTGACACAACTGAAGAGCAGGTCACCCATCTCCTCATCCACCCGTTCAGGGGATACAGCGCCATCGAGTTCCCGCTCCAGCTCATCCAGCTCCTCTCTTACCTTGGCGATAACCCCGGCCCTGTCAGGCCAGTCGAAGCCGACCTTGGCTGCCCGTTTCTGGAGTTTCTCAGCCCGGGTCAGTGCAGGCAGTGCCCTGGCCACCCCATCCATCTGGCTGTGCCTATCCTCACCCGCTTTCTCCTTGCGCTCATCTGCCTTGAGCTGTTCCCAGGCCTCGGTCTGCTCCTCGGCACTGCCGATGGTGACATCGCCGAACACATGGGGATGGCGGCGCAGCATTTTGGTGCAGATCGCCTGCTCCACATCGTGAAAATCGAAATCACCCTGCTCTTTCGCCATCTGGGCATAAAAAACCACCTGGAAGAGTAGATCACCCAGTTCGTCCTTGAGTTCCATCATATCGCCATGGGCGATGGTGTCGGCCACCTCGTAGGCCTCTTCGATGGTGTGCCTGGAGATGGACTCGAAGGTCTGCTCCCTGTCCCAGGGACACCCCTTTTCCGGATCGCGCAGGGCGGCCATGATTTCCAGCAACTGTTGCATAGGTTCTCACCAGCTAGGTGTATTCAGATACGGATATCATAAGGGGAAGATGATAAATCGCCTACCCTGGCAATTGAAACGTCCGGCGCTTTGTCAGGGTGTAGGGTGGGTTAGCGCAGCGTAACCCACCATCCGGCCTCTCATGGTGCAATACGCTTCGCTATTGCACCCTACGGGCTTGGATACCGATACCATAAGGGCAAGCGGATAAAACGCCTACCTCGGCAATAAATAAAACGCATGCTGTAGGTCGGGCTTCTACCCTCCGGGCACAAGAGCCCGACATGTCGGACTGAAGTCCGACCTACGCCTATAAAATACATTTCAATCATCGACTTAGACATACCATAAAAAACGCCGGCCATATGGCCGGCGTTGTCTCTATCGGAATGGATCTACCACTCGATGCGCTCAACTCCGTCAAAGGTGAGCTCGGAGCCATCCGAAAAGGTGATAACACCGCTGGCATCCGGATCCAGTGACAGGGCATGGTCAGCCACATCGTACTGAACCTGTTCGCCATCCACCTGGATACTCCAGGGGGCATCGGGGTCTGATCCATCAGGTACTGCGTCGGCATTGAGCTGAATCACATCGGTCCAGCCACCGCCTTCGCCACCGGAGAAGTAGTCTGAACCACCAAAGGGATCGGCCTCGTAGGTATCGCTGCCAGCGCCACCCTCTGCCTTGTCATCTCCTTCGCCTCCGACAAAGCGATCGTCCCCCTCACCGCCATACATCTTGTCATCTCCTTCACCTCCGACAAAGCGGTCGTGCCCCTCACCGCCATACATCTTGTCGTTGCCTTCACCTCCGATCAGGGTATCGTGGCCTTCATCGCCGTACATCTTATCCTTGCCTTCACCACCGATAAGGGTATCGTCGCCTTCGCCACCATACATCTTGTCGCTTCGATCACCGCCGTCGAGACGGTCGCTGCCTTCGTCACCGTAGAGCTTGTCTTCACCGCCGCCGCCCAGGATAACATCGTCACCCTCGCCGCCGCGCAGTTTGTCGTCTCCAGCTATGCCGTCGATCACGTCATCATCATCCGTACCATCGAAGCGATCGCCTTTCCGACCACCCGTATAGGTAGCGGCCATAGCCTCCTGCACATCATCAACGTGTATATTGATCGATTCGCTGTAGGTATTGCCTGAAGAGTCAGTGACCTTGACAGAGAGCTGGTGAACAGCATCGGACTCGTAGTCGATATCCGCACCCTCTTTGACCACCAGTTGATCGCCAACAATCTCGAAATGACCGGAATCGTCACGTACCAGTTCGTAGCTGAACGTGTCGCCGGTGCTCTGATCGATGGTCTGGAGAGTGGCCACAACTGTGCCTGCTGCCGCGCCTTCTTCCACGGAGGTTCCGGAAAAGCTGATGTCGGTAGGCCCCGCATTGTCAGCCCCGGTTTCAACAGTGACTACAGGAGCAACGCTCTGGGAGACGCTGGCCTGGGCTCCACCTTCAGACTCTGTACTGGTTGCGGTGACGGATATATCCAGGTCGGCCGCGCCTTCGGAGGGCACGGTGACTGTCAGGCCGACCAGCTGGTCTGTGGTCAGACTCCAGCTACCATCGCCATTATCTGTACCCGCTGAGAGCTGCGCATCTTCAGGAATACCGGAGACAGTGATCGCCAGTGATTCACTGCCATCTGTATCACCGAGTGATGCCTCGATGTTCAGCGGATAGGTCACAGTGGATTCACCACCACCCGTCTCGCCGACAGCCACCAGGCTGGGCTCGCTGCCTTCGCTGAAACCACGCTCATCGATACTGATGACCTTGATGTCGTGATTCCCGGCCTGGTCTGCAACTGTACCCGTTTCGCTGTCCAGCTGGTTCATATCCCAGTGACCGACGGGTTGGGTCTCGTCAGTGACCTCGGCAGTATCGTAGATTTTGATATCGCCGATCTCGCCTTTGAAAACCTCGTCGTCATCAAAGCGGGAACCGACACGATCCTGTTCCTGGCCGATGATCAATACGCCATCGTCATCGCCCACCTCGTGCCCCTTGCTGCGTTCGAAGTGGTCAGTTGCCACCTCGTTGCCATCGATCTCGTAGCTGATGTCGCCGTTGGCATCGATGGAGATGCTGATCTCATGCATCTCGCCGTCGAACAGCAGGTCGTTATCGAGCTTGCCGGTCTCCTCGGCGTCGCCACCCGAGTCCAGGTGCAGTTCGAACCGGTCGTCACCCTTGGGCTTCAGCTCGATGCGAAACTCATTGTTGTTATCATCCGTTGCATAGGAGACAAGGGGTGTGGTGTCTTCCAACCCGTCACCGTCGAACCTGACGTTCATGGTGATGGTCAGTTCATCCTGGCCGGCAAGGAGCTCGCCACCGTTTTCAATCTGGAGACCATCGTTGTTGCCTGATTCGTTGAGCTTGATGGCGTAGTCGGTATCTCCTGCAACGACACTCTCCGTTGCTTCGCCAAGAGAGACGCTCAATGTCGGTGTACTCGCCACCTCGTCCAGGTCGTTGACGGCAAAGGTAACCTCTTCGCTGTAGCTGTTGCCCGCAGAGTCGGTCACCTGCACGGTCACCTGGTGGCTCTCTGCCGATTCGAAGTCGATATCGGCGCCGTCTTTTACAACCACCTGGTTGCCGGAGATGGCAAAGTTGCCCGACTCATCGTTGGTAATCGTATAGGTGAAAGTTTCACCGGCATCGCCATCAACGGCTCCCAGGTTTGCAACCACGGTGCCGCCAGCTGCATTTTCATCAACGTCTGTGGCGCTGAAAGTGATATCAGAGGGAGCCTCGTTGGGGGGCAGCAATACCTCTTCTCCATTCAGGGTCTTGTCTGCGAACTGGAAGTTCTCCACAGAGACCACCCTGTCGGTTCCGTCGCCGTCGGGGCGGAGATCCTTCACCGTGTAGGTGCTGCCTCTCTGGGTCACTTCATAGTCAGCACGGTTACCGCTGAAGACCACTGTATCCGAACCGCCATCGCCACGGATGTAGTCGTTACCCGCACCGCCTGCCAGGGTATCATCGCCCTCGCCGCCGTAGAGTTGGTCTGCACCCGCACCGCCGCTAAGGGTATCGTCGCCGTCGTAGCCGTAAAGCCGGTCTGCACCATCGGTGCCGGTTGCCGTATCATCGTGCTTGGAGCCAAGAACTTTTTCGACGCCAGTTACATTGCCGTCGATACCGGTTGCCGACTGGCGATAGTCCGCCGTGTCGTAGCCTGCGCCACCATCCACGGTATCCGCACCATCTGCGTAGATATAATCGTTGCCTTCGCCACCGGCCACCTGGTCAGCGCCACCACGGGCATCGATGGTGTCCCTTCCGGCACCACCGTCCAGGGTGTCGTCACCTTTGCCGCCGTAGATGCGATCATCACCGGCACCACCAGCCAGGGTATCGTCCCCGTCATAGCCGTAGAGTCGATCGGCACCGTCTGTACCGGTTACGGTATCGTCATGCTTGGAGCCAAGGACCTTCTCTACACCACTGATCCTGTCATCATCGATTCCGGTTGCCGACTGGCGATAGTCCGCCGTGTCGTAGCCGGCTCCGCCATCCACGGTATCCGCACCGTCTGCGTAGATAACATCGTTGCCTTCACCACCGGCAACCTGGTCGGTACCACCGCGGGCATCGATGGTGTCCCTTCCGGCACCACCGTCCAGGGTGTCGTCACCTTTGCCGCCGTAGATGCGATCATTACCGTCACCACCAGCCAGCGTATCGTCCCCATCATAGCCGTAGAGTCGATCAGCGCCGTCTGTACCGGTTACGGTATCGTCATGCTTGGAGCCAAGGACCTTCTCTACACCGCTGACCTTGTCATCATCGATTCCGGTTTTTGACTTGCGATAGTCCGCCGTGTCGTAGCCGGCTCCGCCATCCACGGTATCCGCACCGTCTGCGTAGATAACATCGTTGCCTTCACCACCGGCCACCTGGTCGGTACCACCGCGGGCATCGATGGTGTCCCTTCCGGCACCGCCGTCCAGGGTGTCATCCCCTTTACCACCGACAATGCGATCATTGCCTGCGCCACCCGAGAGGGTGTCGTCGCCGTCGTAACCATAGAGGCGGTCAGCTCCATCTGTACCGGTTACAGTATCGTCGTGCGCAGAGCCGTAGACTTTCTCAGTCCCACTGAGTTTATCGTCATCGATGCCGGTTTCTGACCAGCGATAATCAGCTGTGTCGTAACCGGCTCCGCCGTCTACGGTATCGCCGCCATCAACCCGCATGTAATCGTTGCCTGCATCACCTTCCACCAGGTCTTCACCGCCACCCTGGGCATAGATCCTGTCGTTACCGTTCAGGCCCATAACATGGTCGTCTTCACTGGTACCCCTGAGCGTATCCCTGTTTTCAGTACCCCTTATCTCGTTGTATGAAGGTTCATTCGAAATGACGATTTCTGTCGCTGCTGGCTGCGCGTTGACTGCCAACTGCTCGAAGCCGCCACCACTCGCATCCGAAATCTGCACCGAGAGGGATGCAGATTCATCACCGGCTGCCACATCCACTGTTCCTGAGGTCTGCCCGGCCTTGATGGTAATGGTCTCGCCATTACTCAGGTTCACCGTTACATCGCTGGCGGGAGCATTATCGACACTGGCTGTATAGGTAACCGTGCCACCCGCTTCACTGACCTGGTCAGTGGCATCCAGGCTAACCGTGGTTGTATCCGTTGTATCGACAATCTCGGTGGTCGCTGCATTGGCGTTGACCGCCAGATTCTCGTATCCACCACCACTGGCGTCTGTGATGTGTGCTGACATGCTGGAGGCGTCTGCAATGGCATCTTCATCTGCCGCGACGGCAACATCCACCGTACCGGTGGTTTTTCCCGCCTCAATGGTGATGCTCTCACCATTGGAGAGGGTAATTTCAAGATCTGATGCCGGAGCGTTGTCCACGCTCGCGGTATATGTAACCGTACCGCCCGCTTCGGTGATCTGCCCGGTAGCGTCAAGGCTTACCGTGGTGGTATCCGTTGTATCAACAATCTCGGTGGTTGCGACATTGGCATTGACCACTAGACCCTCAAATCCACCACCGGAGGCTTCAGTAATGTGAGCAGACATGGATGTGGCATCGGCTATGGCGTCTTCATCCGCCGCCACTTCAACATCAACGGTACCGGAGCTCTTGCCCGCTTCGATGGTGATGGTCTCACCGTTGGAGAGGGTGATCTCCACGTCACTGGCCGGTGCATTATCAACCGTGGCCGTATAGGTAACCGTGCCGCCCGCTTCTGTGATCTGACCCGTAGCACCCAGGCTTACCGTGGTGGTATCCGTGGTGTCGACAATATCAGTGGTTGCCGCATTGGCGTTGACCGCCAGGTTCTCGAAACCGCCACCGGAAGCATCAGTGATATGTACTGACATGGAAGTGGCATCAGCTATGGCGTCTTCATCCGCCGCGACCGTCACATCGACTGTGCCGGAGGTCTGACCCGCTTCGATCACGATACTCTCACCATTGCTCAAGGCGATGGTCATATCTGAAGCCGGTGCGTTGTCGACCGTGGCCGTGTAGGTCACGCTGCCGCCCGCCTCGGTGATCTGGCCTGTTGCGCCCAGGCTTACCGTGGTGGTGTCCGCGGTATCCACGATATCGGTGACCGCCGGATTGGCATTGATTGCCAGGTCTTCGTAACCGCCACCGGAAGTATCGGTGATATGGGCCGACATGGAGGATGCATCGGCTATGGCATCTTCATCCGCTGCGACTTCAACATCCAGGGTGCCTGAGGTCTCACCCGCCTCGATTGTGATGGTCTCACCGTTGGATAGGGTAATTTCGAGATCGGTCGCAGGCGCATTGTCCACGTTCGCCGTGTAGGTGACCGTGCCGCCCGCCTCTGTGATCTGTCCGGTGGCGCCCAGGCTCACCGTGGTGGTGTCCACGGTATCCGCAATACTGGTTACTGCGGGATTGGAACTGATTGAGAGCTGCTCGTAACCTCCGCCCTCGGCATCGGTTATATGTGCAGAGAGGGTCGCTGCATCCGCTATGGCATCTTCATCGGCATCGACAGCAACATCCGTCGTTCCCGAGGTTTTGCCTGCCTCGATGGTTATGGTTTCACCATTGGAGAGGGTGATCGTAAGATCACTTGCCGGGGCATTGTCCACGTTGGCTGTATAGGTGACGCTACCACCCGCCTCGGTGATCTGCCCGGTGGCGCCCAGGCTAACCGTGGTGGTGTCCTGGGTATCGATAATTTCGGTGGTGGCCGGGGTGGCATCCACACTGAGCTGCTCGTATCCGCCGCCATCGGCGGACGTGATGTGGGCCGACATGGAACTCGCATCGGCTATGGCATCCTCATCGGCTGCCACAGAAAGATCAACAGTACCCGAGGTCTCACCCGCTTCGATGGTTATGCTTTCGCCATTGGAGAGGGTTATGGTGAGATCACTCGCCGGAGCGTTGTCCACGCTCGCGGTATAGGTCACCGCTCCGCCCGCCTCGGTAATCTGGCCGGTGGCGCCCAGGCTCACCGTGGTGGTATCCACGGTATCCACGATATCGGTAACCACGGGGTTGGCATTGACTGCCAGGTTCTCGAATCCTCCGCCGGAAGCTTCGGTGATGTGCGCCGACATGGTGGCGGCATCGGCAATGGCGTCTTCATCTGCAGCAACGGTCACATCAACAGTGCCTGAGACCTGGCCTGCCTCGATGACGATACTCTCACCGTTGCTCAGAACAACGGTCATGTCAGTGGCTGGCGCGTTATCAACGGAAGCGGTATAGGTCACCGTTCCGCCCGCCTCGGTGATCTGACCGGTGGCGCCCAGGCTGACTGTTGTGGTTTCAACTGTATCGACGATATTTGTTACGGCCGCATTGGCGTCGATGGCAAGCTGTTCGTAGCCTCCACCTGCCGCATCGGTAATGTGGGCCGACATGGAGGTGGCATCGGCAATGGCATCTTCATCTGCAGCCACGTCGACGCTTACCGTACCTGTGGTCTGGCCCTGCTCTATGGTAATGGTCTCCCCGTTGGAGAGGGTGATCTCCAGGTCGGTCGCAGGCGCATTGTCCACGCTGGCGGTATAAGTCACGCTGCCGCCCGCCTCGGTGATCTGGCCCGTGGCATCCAGGCTGACGGTGGTGGTATCCATGGTATCGACGATACTGGTGACCGCCGCATTGGCGTTGACTGCCAACTGCTCGTAACCGCCACCATCGGTGCCGGTGATGTGGGCCGAGAGGGTTGTCGCATCAGCGATAGCGTCTTCATCCGCCGCAACTGGTACATCAACGGTACCCGAGGTCCTGCCCGCCTCGATGGTGATGCTCTCGCCGTTGGAGAGGGTGATTTCAAGATCTGAAGCCGGTGCGTTATCAACGCTTGCCGTGTAGGTCACGGAACCGCCCGCCTCGGTGATCTGGCCAGTGGCGCCCAGGCTCACCGTGGTGGTATCCACGGTATCGATGATACCGGTCACAGCCGGATTGGCATCTATAAGCAGTTGTTCATAGCCGCCGCCATCGGCTTCGGTGATATGCGCCGACATGCTGCTGGCGTCGGCAGTGGCATCCTCGTCTGCCGCCACGGTTATTTCTGCTGTTCCAGAGATCTGACCGGACTCGATGGTGATGGTCTCACCATTGGAGAGGGTAATAACAAGATCGGTGGCAGGGGCATTGTCCACAGACGCGGTGTAGGTCACCGTACCGCCCGCCTCGGTGATCTGGCCGGTGGCGCCCAGGCTTACCGTGGTGCTGTCCACGGTATCTATGATACCGGTCACAGCCGGGTTGGCATCTACCGCCAACTGTTCGTACCCGCCTCCCGATGCTTCGGTGATGTGGGCCGACATGGTGCTGGCGTCGGCAATGGCGTCTTCATCCGCCGCGACTGCCACATCGACGGTAGCAGAGGTCTGGCCCTCAGCTATGGTGATGACCTCACCATTGGAGAGCGTGATGGAGAGATCTGAAGCTGGTGCGTTATCAACCGTGGCCGTGTAGGTGACCGTGCCGCCCACCTCGGTGATCTGCCCTGTGGCGCCAAGGCTTACCGTGGTGGTATCGACTGTATCGACAACGGCGGTAACGGCAGGCGTCTCGTTGACGGCAAGCTGCTCGTACCCACCACCATCTGTACCGGTGATCTGGGCCGAGAGAGAAGACGCATCTGCAATGGCATCTTCATCAGCCGCTACGGGCACATCTACAGTGCCAGAGGTTTTACCGGCCTCGATGGTGATGCTCTCGCCGTTGGAGAGGGTTATCTCCAGATCTGAAGCCGGTGCGTTGTCCACGCTTGCGGTGTAGGTGACCGTACCACCCGCTTCGGTTATCTGTCCCGTGGCGCCCAGGCTCAGCGTGGTGGTATCCACGGTGTCCACAATCTCTGTGACCACGGGATTGGCATTGATTGCCAACTGCTCATAGCCGCCACCGGAGGTGTCGGTGATGTGGGAAGACATGGTGCTGGCGTCGGCAATGGCGTCCTCATCCGCCGCAACTGTCACATCGACGGTACCGGATATCTGACCTGCCTCGATGGTGATGCTCTCGCCATTGGAGAGGGTGATCACCAGATCGCTGGCGGGTGCGTTGTCCACGCTGGCGGTATAGGTGACAACCCCGCCGGCCTCTGTAAGCTGACCTGTGGCGCCCAGGCTGACGCTGGTGGTGTCAACCGTATCGACGATATCGGTAACCGCCGGACCGGCATCGATCGCAAGTTGTTCATAGCCGCCGCCCGAGGCGTCGGTGATGTGTGCAGAGAGGCTGGTGGCATCGGCAATGGCATCTTCGTCTGCCGCTACCGGCAGATCCACAGAACCGGAAGTCCGGCCAGCCTCGATGGTGATGGTCTCACCGTTGGAGAGGGTGACCACGAGATCACTGGCAGGTGCGTTGTCCACAGAGGCGGTATAGGTCACGGAACCGCCCGCCTCGGTAATCTGGCCGGTGGCGCCCAGGCTCACAGTGGTGGTATCCACCGTGTCATGGATAGCGGTTACCGCGGGATTTGCATCGATGGCCAGCTGTTCGTAGCCACCACCCTCTGCCTGGGTGATATGGGCAGACATTGTTGTCGCATCGGCAATGGCGTCTTCATCTGCTGCAACTGGAACATCCACGGTTCCGGAGGTCTGCCCAGCCTCGATGGTGACGGTCTCGCCATTGGAGAGAGTGATCTCGAGATCGGTGAGAGGCGGATGGTCCACGCTGGCGGTGTAGGTGACCGCACCCCCTGCCTCGGTAATATGACCGGTTGCACCCAGGCTCACCGTGGTGGTGTCCAGGGTATCCACTATCTGTGTAACCGCGGGCGTCGTATCAATACTGAGCGTGGAGTAGCCGCCACCCTCTGTGCCGGTGACATGGGCACTGAGCTGGGAGGCATCCTGGTAGACATCCTCATCGGCGCCAACCTCCACTTCGAGAGTGGCGGATGTCTCGCCAGCAGCTATGGTGATGCTCTCACCGTTGGAGAGCGTAATGACCAGGTCCGAAAGCGGCGGATGATCAACCGTCGCGGTGTAGGTGACGATACCCCCCGCTTCGGTGATCTGCCCGGTAGCACCCAGGCTGACTGTCGAGGGATCCTGCAATACCGCTTCTTCGGGCTGATAGCTGGCGTCTGCACGTGCGCTGACCGGAGTAGCAGCGGCAACCTCGGGGGCAGCCTCAGCAGCACCCGCAGCCTCAGTCGGCTGTTCTTCGGGGGCTTCCCGTGAAACCCGCCCGGAAGCAGCTGCGCTTTGAGCCTCTTCCTCTCGTTCCCCTTCAGTTTCAGCGACTGCAGCCTTGAAACCTTCTTTCCCGGCTTCTTCACCCCTTCTTTCTTCAGCTTCACCCTGGGTAACGGTTACCTCTTCAGACTGCGCAGCGCCGGCACCGCTCTCTGCGGCTTCTTCAGCTGCAGCGGCCACATCCGACTCCTGGCCAGGCATGGCAACGTCGGCACGGGAGACCTCTACATAGTCCCTGCCAAGCTGTTCATCTT
Organism: Sedimenticolaceae bacterium; assembly: GCA_965224515.1. GTDB lineage: Bacteria > Pseudomonadota > Gammaproteobacteria > Chromatiales > Chromatiaceae > Sedimenticola_A. Next base: position 2,131,178 of record OZ245051.1, on the reverse strand, counting down.
CATCGCCGTTTTTCCGGTCCTGATCATGGGCCATGTCTCGCTCAAACAGGTCTTTTGTCGCCCGTTTTCGCTCATCGTCAAATTCGTGTTTGTCATCCGTATGGTCAGACATGCCATTCAACCTCGTTCAGACCCAGAAAAACCTTACCAGGCCAGTCAACCCGGTAGATTTTCTAAAAAAGACAGTGATTACACCGCCTATAGCTAATATATATATCGGCAATCCAGAGCGTTTCTTTATGTGAACCAGTTCACAATTTAAAATCACTTTAAAATCATTTTAATCAGCCGATACAACCTTAAGTGATGTGTTAACATCGACACTAAATGCCCAACTCTGAATATGGGATCACCATCAAAATTTATGATGGCCAATATAAATAAAACAAAAAGAAATGGAGCAGCTGCGGGGTTTCGTACGCCTACCAGCTGGCGCAGACCCGATGTTCTACTCGCCTCCCTGGGTATTAACATCCTGGCCCTGATGCTGCCCATGGTGATTCTGCAGGTCTATGACCGCATAATTCCCAACCAGGCGCTGGACACCTTTCTGGTATTGATGCTGGCCATGATCAGCGTTGCGATCCTTGAGGCCCTGCTGCGTATATTCCGCTCGGTGATTCTGGCCTGGAGCGGTTCCCGTTTTGAGCACAGGGAGGGTAAGAAAGCTCTTAATCACATACTGCACGCAGATACCCTGGCATTTGAAAATGACGCCCGGGGCAACTACCTGGGACGCATGCAGTCGGTGGAGGAGATTCACCAGTTCTACTCAGGGCAGTCCATGCTCCTGCTGATGGACTTCCCGTTCGTCATACTCTTCATCGGTCTGATCTGGATCATCAGCGGCGACCTGGTGCTGGTCCCCCTCACCCTGCTGCTGCTGTTTGCCCTCGCCTCGTTCATCCTCGGGCAGCAACTCCACAAGGCGCTCAAGGTCCGGCAGACCACAGACAAACACCGCCAGAACTTCCTGATCGAGGTTCTCAGCGGCATTCACACCGTTAAGTCCATGGCCATGGAAGCGCTGATGATGCGCCGTTACGAGCGCCTGCAGGGACAGTCTGCAGAGAGCGTCTACAAACTGGCCAACATCAACAGCGTGGTTCAGGGGTTCGGCGCTACCTTCTCCCAACTCGCCATGGTCAGTTTTGTCGGTTTCGGCGCACTCTATGTGGTTGCAGGGGAGCTGTCAGTGGGCGCACTTGCCGCCGGCACCATGCTTTCCGGGCGGGTACTGCAACCCGGTCTGAAGGCGATGGGCTTATGGACCCAGTTCCAGAGCGTCCGCCTCGCCCTGGACGACAGCAAGGAGATCTACGATCTGCCCAGGGAGGTTTCCGGCAACATTGATGGTCCGGAACCCGTAGAGGGTCGGGTCAGGCTCGACAATGTCAAGTTCAAGTACCCCTCCCAGACCGAGCTGCTGCTCAAAGGGGTAAACCTGGAGATCCCCGATGGGGGCTCAGTGGGAATCACCGGTAATAATGGCGCAGGCAAGAGCACCCTGATCGCCCTGATGACCGGCTTCATGCACCCTGAAGAGGGACATGTACTGCTCGATGATCATGATCTCAGGGAGTATGAGCAGGAGTACCTGAGGCAGCAGATCGGATTCATGCCCCAACAGGGCATGCTCTATGAAGGCACCATACTGGAGAACATGACCCTGTTCCGGGAGGGCGAGGCACTGGACCACGCCATCGAACTCTCCAGGGAACTGGGACTGGACGAGATCATCGCCCGCATGCCCGACGGACTGGACACACAGATCGGGGGCTCTGCAGTGGACACCCTCTCTGAAGGGGTGAGGCAGAAGATTGTCATTGTCCGCTCCCTGGTTGGCCACCCCAAGGTCATCCTGTTCGATGACGCCAATGCCAATTTCGATATCAAAAATGACACCAACCTGATGCGGTTGATCAAGAAACTGAAGGGTGACCGCACCATGGTTATCGTCTCCCACCGGCCTTCCTTCCTGCGTATCTGCGATCGCCAGTATGAACTGCGAGATGGACTGCTTGTGGAGAAGCAGGAGAGTAAACTTAAAGTGGTTTTCAAGCGCTGAGATGGTTGATGAATAAAGAGACACAACATTCCGGCAACAACCAACGACCGCCCATGCTGAGTGAGCAGTTGGCCGATGCCCTGCGCCATAACCGCCTGGAAGACTTCAAGACCGCGTCGCCCTTTGCCGCCTGCATGCTGCCTCTGCTAAAGACCCTGGGCTGGCACCAGTATGCCCGTGAGCTGATCGAGGCATTGCCCCACTTCACAGACAAGATCGACCTGGTGGACCTGCGCAACATTCTGGTCACCCTGGGTTACGAAAGCACTGAGAAAAAAGTCCGGCTCGACCGGCTGGACCCGGAACTCTACCCTGCCCTGTATGTTGGCCGTAAGGGTGAGGTCCTGGTACTCATGGAGCGTCATGGTGATGAAGTCACCTACTTTGACGGTAATGCAGGCGAGGCAAAAACGGGAAAAATACAGGGGCTGCACGGTAGCGCTTTCCTGTTTACAGATACCCGGACCACCCATGGCGTAACAGACCAGGGACAGGCGGGAGAAGCCTGGTTTATAAATCTGTTGCGCCGTTTCCAGGGCTTGATCTGGCACCTCTTTGCCATGACCTTTCTGGTCAACCTGGTAGCCCTGGCAGTACCCATCTTCATCATGATGGTGTATGACAAGGTGATCGGGGCAAAGTCCCTTGAGGCCCTGCCCTATATGGTCGGCGGTATATTCTGCGCACTGGTTGCGGACATGGCCCTGCGCTATCTCCGGGCCAAACTCATCGGTACCGTGGCCGGCAGACTGGACTACCTGATCGGCGTGGAGACCTTCAAACAGATTCTGCACCTGCCGCCGCTGTTTACCGAACGCTCAACCATGGCATCCCAGCTCTCGCGGCTGAAGCAGTTCGACACGGTACGGGACTTTTTCACCGGGCCCAACGCCTCGCTGCTGCTCGAACTGCCGTTTGTTCTTATGTTCGTGCTGGTGATCTGGCTCATAGCGGGCCCCGTCGCCTATGTACCCATCGTGATGCTGGCTATATATATCGCCTTTGGAGCCATCTGGCTGCCTGCCAGTGCGAACCGGGTCATGCACTCCGGGCGCTCCCGCACCGAGAAGCAGCGCATGTTGATACAGACCCTCAACGGGCGCCATGAGATCAAGGGCGTGGGAAGTGAAACCATCTGGGACGAGCGCTTTCGCGAATTTTCAGGGGAAGCGGTAACCGCGAACTATCACACCACGGTTTCCAACGCGGTCATCCAGTCCTTTGCCCAGAGCACGGTCATGATCGCCAGTGTCGCTGTACTGGCCATCGGCGCCTACTCGGTGATCACCGGCACCATGACCATCGGCGCACTGATCGCCACCATGGCCTTGATCTGGAAGGTGCTGGCACCGCTGCAGAGTGCCTTTCTGAGTTTCAGCCGGTTTGAGCAGGTCTCCAAGGCGATACAGCAGATCAATCAGCTGATGCGTCTTGATCCCGAACGTCACAGCGGTCGCTCCGCCCTCATGCTCACCGAGCTCAAGGGGCGGGTCGAGGTGGACCGGGTCAGCTTCCGCTATGGCCCGAACACCGACCCCGCACTGTTGGGTGTCACCTTCTCCATCGAGCCCGGCGAGATGGTGGCGATCATGGGCCAGACAGGTTCTGGCAAGTCGACACTGATCAAGCTCATTGCCGGCATGTACAAACCCCAGGCAGGCTCCCTATCCCTGGACGAGTTCGATATCCGCCAGCTCAACGCCATGGACCTGCGCCGTGCCATCGCCTACGTTCCCCAGAAAGCAAAAATGTTTCACGGCACCATTGCCCAGAACCTGCGGCTGAACAATGTACTTGCAACGGATGAAGAGCTGCGCGAGGCCTGTGCACAGGCGGACGTTTTGGAAGACATACTCAAAATGCCCGAAGGTCTCGAGACCCGCATAGGCGACAACGCCACCGACCGACTGCCACCGGGATTTATGCGCGGCCTCTCCATGGCAAGGGCGTTCCTGCGACCCGCCCAGCTTGTACTGATGGACGAACCCGGCGCTTCACTGGACATGGAGAGCGACGAGCGCTTCATGGAGCAACTGAGAAAACTCAAGGGCAAAAAGACCGTGATCATGGTATCCCATAGACCCAGCCACGCCCGTATTGCCGACAAGGCCATTATCCTCGACCAGGGCACTATGAGCTTTGTTGGCAGTTCCGAAGATGCGGTGAAGCTGGTATTGGAGAGCGCAGCATGAAAGAAGACAGTATCGTATTCGCTGAAGAGAGTAGCGCCGGTCTCCCCCGCGCCCGTGCCCGTTACCTGGCACAGGCCATCCAGCTGGAGGAGAGCTCACCCAAGCGCGTCATCACCTGGGCAGTTATGGTCAGTATCTTCCTGATGGCATCCGCAGTGGTATGGGCGGCACTGACTAATGTAAGTGAAGTTGCCATTGCCGAGGGTGAAGTGATCCCGGCAGGTCATATCCACAATGTTCAGCATCTGGAGGGAGGTATTGTCAGCAGCCTGCTGGTAAGAAATGGCGACCCGGTAAAAATCGGTGACACCCTGATCACCTTTGATCCCTCCGCATCGAACTCCGAGCTGCAACAGATGCTCACCCGCCGCGCCAGCCTTCAGCTGCAGGGGGAACGCCTGCAGGCGCTGGTGGAGAAACGGGAGCCCAACTTTATCCGGTTCGACGAGCAGTACCAGGACCTGGCCACCAAGCAGCACACCATCTACCTGGCCCAGGTCAACAGCCTTGAGAGCGAACTGGCCGTGATCGAGAGCCAGATCAGCCAGCGCCGCTCGGAAGTGACCAGCCAGCAGAACCAGGCAAACTCGCTGCGCAAGGAGCTGGGCATCTACAAGGAGCAGGTAACAATCCGCGAGCAGCTGTCGAAAAAGGGGACCGTCTCCAGAACCGAGCTGCTTGCCGCACGTTCCAGACTTGCCGAGGCTGAAAGCGCCCTGCGAAAGGCAGTGGATGGCATTGCCGTGGCCAACACCGCCCTGGAAGAGAGCCGCCAGCGCCAACTTGAACTCTATGCCAGGCACAACAGGGAAGTGGAGCTGGAGATCGGCACCGTGGCCAACGAACTGGCCGAAGTGGAAGGCGGGCTTATCCGGCTGAGTGACCGGGTCAACCGGCTGGAGGTGAAAGCCCCCGTGGACGGCATCGTACAGGGACTGTCGATCAGCAGCAGCAACGCTGTCGTGGCGCCCGCCGAGGTGATCATGCAGATCGTACCGGTGGAAGACGAACTGATCATCGAGGCAAGAATCCCCCCCCAGGATATCGGCCATGTTCACATCGGTCAGACAGCTGACGTGAAGTTCACCAGTTATGACTCTTCCCGCTTCGGCAGCCTGCAGGGCAAGGTACAGCAGCTCTCGGCCTCCACCTATCTCGATCCGGAACAGAACCCCTACTACCGGGCCGAGATCATACTCGACAAGAATTATCTCGGTGAAGATCCTGAACAGTTCAATATTCTTCCGGGCATGACGGTTACCGCCGACATACGCACCGGCGTAAAGACGATTCTCGACTACCTCCTGCGTCCGGTCAGCCGTGGCTTCGATCGTGCATTCCGTGAGCGGTAGCAACCATTATCGACCCGTAGGAGCGAACTTGTTCGCGAGCAGTGCAGAGAGGAATCTCCGATTCCGATCGCGAACAAGTTCGCTCCTACGGAAACCCTAAGCGAATTCCCAAATACCGTCTAAGCTTTATAGCATGGCCCAATAGTGCATTGGCGTACTGTCCGGAGAGACCGGCGCCTCCAATCTGAAACCAGGAGGAGATCATGGATTCCAGCAGCGGTATGCAGGCATTTCTTTTTGGTGTATTGGAGATATTCACAGCGATCGCGATATTCATCTTTGTCGCACTGATCATCGCCGTCATCGTCACCTACATCTACGACGTCACCCAACAGAAAACGGCCCTGCGTCGCAACTACCCGGTGATCGGTCACTTCCGCTATTTTTTCGAACACCTGGGCGAGTTCTTTCGCCAGTACTTCTTTGCCATGGACCGCGAGGAACTGCCCTTTAACCGGGCCCAGCGCTCCTGGGTCTACCGTGCCGGAAAAAACCTGCCCAACACCGTGGCGTTCGGTTCGACCCGCGATATACGCAGACCCGGCTCGGTGCTCTTCGTCAACTGTCCCTTTCCCACCCTGGGCCAGGATGCGGTACCCCCGGAGCCGATCACTATCGGACAACACTGTCCCAAACCCTACACCACTGACTCCCTGTTCAACATCTCGGGCATGAGTTACGGCGCTATCTCCAAACCCGCTGTACTGGCACTCTCCATGGGAGCCAAAGCCACCGGCAGTTGGATGAACACCGGTGAGGGGGGACTATCCCCCTATCACCTGGAAGGCGGCGCCGATATCGTCTTCCAGATCGGCACAGCGAAGAACGGTGTGCGGGACCTGGAAGGTAACCTCAGCGACGAAAAGCTGAAAGAGGTGGCTGCCCACGACGCGGTGAAGATGTTCGAGATAAAGATGAGCCAGGGCGCCAAACCCGGTAAAGGCGGCATACTGCCCGGTGGAAAGGTGACCGAGGAGATCGCAGAGATCAGGGGCATTCCCCTTGGCCAGGATGCCATCAGCCCCAACCGCCATCCGGACATCAACTGCAACGCCGACCTGCTGAGAATGATCCACAGGGTGCGCGAGACAACCGGAAAGCCCGTAGGCTTCAAGTGCGTGGTGGGCGGCCCCCACTGGCTGGATATGCTGTTTCGCGAGGTTAACAATATGGGCATGGAGTACTGCCCCGACTTCATCACCCTGGACGGCAGCGACGGCGGCACCGGGGCTGCGCCCATGCCCCTGATCGACGCTGTCGGGCTATCTCTTCGCGAGAGCCTCTACATGCTGGTGGACAAGCTCAACGAACACGGTCTCAGAGACAGGGTAACCGTCATCGCCTCCGGCAAACTGATCACCCCGGCGGATATCGCCTGGGCCATGTGTGTGGGTGCCGACTTCGTCACCTCCGCCCGTGGCCCCATGTTCTCCCTGGGCTGTATCCAGGCCCTCCAGTGCAACAAGAACACCTGCCCGACGGGCATTACCACCCACGACCCCGACCTGCAGAAGGGACTGGTGCCTGAGGTGAAGGCTGAGCGGGTAGCCAACTACATCCGCAACCTGGAGTACGAGGTGGGTATCATCGCTCACTCCTGCGGCGTACGTTCACCGAGGGAGCTGCTGCGCCGCCATGCACGCATCGTTACCGCTGACGGGCCCTCGGTTGCACTGGACGTGCGCTGCCCGCCAGTCCCCAACCCAAAGCGTATCCAGCCGGATGAGGAAGGGAGAAAACAGTATTAAATGAACGACCGGTAGCGCTCACCCAAAATCAACACACGTGTGCTATATCATTGGGTAGAGTTACCCGCTTGGGGTTCTGATGTCCCAGAGAGTCCTGACTATCGATGATAGTCTATTTGTTAGGGATGTCTTAGTCCCTGATATACTGGACAAAGCCGAACGGGGTCTCTACTTTGACTTGGCCAACGTACCCCTTGACCAGAAAAAAGATCAGTGAATCCCTACGCACTCATCTGGGGTTGGATGAAGAAGCAATTAAGTCATGGGCAAACATAACGAAGAGATTCTTATCGTAGACGACACCCCCGCAAGCCTGAAACTGCTTTCGGAACTACTTCTCTCGGAGGGTTACCAGGTGCGCCCGGCAAACAGTGGCGAACTGGCCCTGGTCTCGATTCAATCCAAGCTGCCCCAGATGATACTGCTGGACATACGCATGCCCGGTATCGACGGCTACGAAGTCTGCCGCCGTTTGAAGGCAGATAATGCCACCAAAGATATTCCTGTTATCTTCATCAGTGCGCTGGATGCAGTGAAAGACCGGATTAAAGGCTTCGAATGCGGTGGTATTGATTTCATCACCAAGCCCTTTCAGCGTGAAGAGGTTCTGGCCCGGGTACGCAACCACCTGGAACTCTTCTCTACCCGGTGTGACCTGGAGGAGCGGACCCTGGAACTTGCCGATACAAACAAGTCCCTTGCAGATGCCAACAGGCAGCTTCAGCAACTGGACCGGCTAAAATCGATGTTTGTTGCCTCCGTATCCCATGAACTGCGCACCCCTCTCAACTCGATAATCGGCTTTTCCGACGTCATGGCCCAGGGCATGACCGGTGAGTTGAACGAAAAACAGCTGGACTATACCAAGCGGATAAACCATGCAGGCCAGCATCTGCTGGCGCTGATCAGTGACATCATCGATATCTCTAAAATAGAATCCGGCAGGGTTGAAACCTTCCATCAGAGTTTGAACTGGGTGATGTGATAAAAGAGGCGGTGCAGAGTGTACAGCCCATGCTCAATGAGAAGGGTCTTGATCTGCATCTCAACCTTCCCGCCGATGTATCGCTCAGCACTGACAGACGAAGACTCACCCAGTGCCTGCTCAATTACCTGAGCAATGCAATAAAATTCACCGAAAAGGGCAGCGTGACAATCAGTGCAATCGCCTCAACAGACAAGGTTGAGATAACCGTCACCGACACAGGCATAGGAATAGCGGCTGAAGACATGGGACGCCTGTTCGAAGCCTTTGAGCGCCTGGACAGCCATTTACAGATCAAGGCCGGCGGAACAGGTCTCGGCTTGTACCTGACCCGTGAGATCACCCGAAATCTTCTGCTTGGCGACGTCTTTGTTGAGTGTACGCCAGACAAAGGATGTCAATTTGGATTACGCATCCCAAGGGTCACCCAGCGACAGGTGCCTGAACAGGTCGGTGCGGCTTGAAGTGCACAGGGGGCACTTGCGATCAGGGGGCGGGTACAGATGTGGTGCGAAAAATCTCTTATTCTCGCTGCGGCTGATCACAAGGAAATCAAATAACGCTCTCTATCTGCTCAACCACCCGGGAAGGATTGATTGGCTTTTCGATATAGCCGTCACATCCGGCCTGAAGCAAACGCTCCCTGTCTCCCGTCATGGAGTAGGAAGTCATGGCAATAACCGGTATAACCTTGGTCTTTTCATCGGCGCGAATACGGGCGATAACATCATCCCCGCTGATATCAGGCAGCTGTATATCCAGAAGAATAAAGTCCGGCAACTGATCACGGGCCAGCAGCACCCCGGCCAACCCGTTCTCCGCCTTTAAAACCTCGTAACCACTGGCAGAGAGAATGAAGCTGATCAGCTCCATGTTGTTGTCATTGTCTTCGATGACCAATGCTCTCTTTGTCTTCGGCATTTGGTAACCCTACACCGCCTGATCAACCTGGACACCTGGCCGGCCCCGGCAGACCAGGTTCCTGATATTCTCAGTATCACGCCGTGGCACGTCTGCCAGCAGCAACAGTTTCCCCTGCTCAATTGATGACTGGTAGGGGTCGAGTCGACGATTATGTTCACGGCTGGATATCAGCGCAGAGACCACTGCACCCATCAACGCTCCTCCGGCAGCAGCAACAGGTAAAACAGCGTTTTCAACTGCCAGGCCCGCCGGTGGATAATTCAACAGGAGCAACCCGCCTGACAAACCGGCAATTCCCCCAATCACCAGCCCCTTGATGACGCCATGAATCAACTCGGTTTTCTGCAGTACATTCGCCACCGGCAGGTTATCCACGGTTTTACTCAGACTGGCGATTACATGCAGCTGCCTCTTCGCTACACCAAGGCCCTGCAGTTCAACAACGACCTGGCTACAGGTTTCTGTATCCGGCAGCAGTATGAAAAGTCGTTGCACGTTATCTCCGCTATGGCAGCTTGATTCTCGAGTCCATCCATTGGGGCAGGTCGTCAAAAGGCATCGGGTGTCCAATCAGAAAACCCTGGCCATAGTCACAGCCGAGTTGAGTCAGCTGTTCCAACTGGGATTCTGTCTCAATCCCCTCTGCAACAATGTCCATTTCGAATGAGCGTGCGATGGAAACAATGGCCCTGACCATACTCTCAGCCTGCTGATGCTGCAGCAGGTCCCGCACAAAGGTGCGATCGATCTTGATGGTATCCGCATTGAGATGCAGCAGGTGGGAGAGACTGGAGTAGCCGGTGCCAAAGTCATCAATGGCCACTCTGTAGCCATGAGACTTGGCTTCGCGCACCCACTTCATCACCGGGCCGGTATCGACCAGTTGGCTCTCTGTAATCTCCAGCTTGATCGCCTCGCTTGGCAGATTTTCACGATTGACAATATCTGCTATGCGATGAAACCGGCTCAGGCTGTCAATCTGCTTGGCCGAGACGTTGACCCCCACATAAAATGGACTCTGCCGCCTGTCGCCATGATCCTCCAGAACCTGCTGCATGCGGGAATAGTCCTTGGCCACCTGTTCAATCACCAGCTCACCGATACCCTCGATCAGCGGTGTCTCCTCGGCCAGGCAGATAAAGAGACCAGGCATCACCATGCCCCGCTCGGGGTGCTCCCAACGCAGCAGCGCTTCAAATCCATCGAGACCCGAGCCATCCAGGCTGATGATGGGCTGGTAGTAAACGCTAAGCTGTCCACGGTCCACGGCAGCCCACAGGTCTGCTTCCAGGCGCAGCTTCTCCACAGCCCGGCCTTTCAGCTCGGGATCGATGAAATGCCCTGGCTTTGCCGGGGGCCTGCTGTTGCTGCGCACACTGTCAAGATTGTCTCTGAATCGGTATGCCATCAATTGAAAAATATGCTTCAGGGCAGGGTCGAGCTGTTCCACCCGGTCCTTGATCTGGTCACGCCGGATAACATGAAGCCGTGCATCTTCGACTGCTGTTGCCATGGCGCTCCTGGGCTGATTATCAATGATAGCCATCTCACCCAGCAGTTCACCCGGCGTCACGCTGCCGAGAAACACCTGTTTTCCCCCGTCGTTCATGGAAATCTCCACCAGCCCCGACTCCACCAGGTAGGCGCAGTCACCATCATCTCCCTCCCTGAAGATTACAGAACCTTTTGACACCTCGATTATTTCCAGGTCATTCAACATATCAACCAATCCCCTGAAGATGACGGTTCACCGCCCAAACAAGCGCAAACCATCAACAACACCCCATTTCTAATAATATTAACAACAGCAGTTTTTTACTTGTCGTATTCCGGTAACTGCTCCGGAACAGGTAAGAGTAGCCCGTAATCCCACTGTAATCTTAATGACGCATTGATCAGGTAGCCTGAAATGTGAATCAGAACATACTTTCGGAACAATTAATCGGTCGCCCCATGAAAATAGCCCGCATAGTCAATGAATTACTCGACAACAAAAAGAGCCAGAAGCGCAGACGCAACAATAGCCTAAAGCATATCCTGGAGGCGATCGATGCTAAGGAGAGCCGGCTACGCAGCCGCATTGATGACGAACCGGAGGGCGGAAATCGTCTCAGGTTACTGAAAGAGCTCCACGTACTTCAGGCTCAGAAGAGAAAAGGGACCGGCCTTCTGGAACAGGCCTGACCTCCAGGATTCCACCAGCCGCCCCTTTACCTGCCGTATCCACAGCAGGATTGGGTCCGGCCAACCGGAATTTCACTCCCAAGCTTTTTCCCCGCTACCTTTGTATGATTAGCTGTTATACCTGACCGGACGGGATTCTCTCGACTGGAAACGGTTGTCATATGATCTACCGGGATTTCTGATGGAAACAAGTTGCGGCATTCTGCAGGACAACATCAAGCTGATGAGGGATCTGGACAAGGCGGTCATCCAGCACTTCATCTGGATAGACCACATCCATAAGCTCCTGATATGCAGCGACGAAGACGCTAAACCCGGCGACCTGGAATCCAACGCATTCCAACAGTGCGGCTTCGGTACCTGGCTATACAGTGGCGGCAAGGAGATGCTCGGTGAGTATCCCGCCCTGGATAAAATAGAGAAACTCCATAAGGAACTCCACCAGCAGGCCAGTTATCTCGTTGAAACCCACAGGCTGGGTAATGGCATCAGCACAGAGGACTTCACAGGATTCACCGACCTCTCCCTCTCCTTCAAAATTGAACTGCGTAATTTACAGTTCACCATAGTCAACCAGATCTGCGCCGTGGACCATCTGACCGGCATATGGAACCGTCAGTCCATGACCTACCGGCTGAACCAGGAATACGAACGGGTAGTGCGTACAAGCTCACGCTGCGTGATCTGCATGGTCGACCTCGACCACTTCAAGCAGGTCAACGACCGCTTCGGCCACCTGGTGGGTGATGATGTATTGAGGCGGGTCACCGAAATCTGCCGCGACCAGTTGCGCAAGTATGACGCCATCTTCCGGTTCGGGGGTGAAGAGTTCCTGCTCTGCCTTCCAGACACCCCGTTGGAAAATGCCAGCCCACTGATGGAGCGCCTGCGCAAAATGATTGCCGAGGCTGATATGGGGATAGAGAATGGCGCCGATTTCAGAATCACCGCCTCTTTCGGCGCTACCGAAATGACTAAAGAAACAGGGCCGAACGACGCTATTAGTGAAGCAGACCATGCTCTGCTCACGGCCAAGGCAAACGGGCGCAACCAGGTTGTGCTCTGGTCGGAAGATAACACCTGATAACTACTTGCTCAGAACGGGATCAATTTAATGCGCTGGCTCACTGACAGCATACGCAACAAGTTACTGGCCATAGCTGCAATTGGCACCCTCATCGTTATCGGCACCGCTTTTACCGGCTTATGGACCACCCACTCCACCCTGGTTGGCTTTGAGCATCTTCTGCTGGAGGATGCTCACCGAGAAAGAGCCACCCGGCAGTTGGCAGTGGATTTCAAACGACAGGTTCAGGAGTGGAAGAACGTCCTTCTGCGCGGCCACGACCCCAAGGATCTGGATAAGTACTGGAACAGTTTCCTCAAACTGGAATCGAAGATCCAGGAAGATGGAGAACAACTTCTGGCAACATTCCAAGGCGATGACCAGAGCCTGGGACTGAAGCAGTTTCTTTCACAGCACCGGGAGATGGGCGCTGCCTACCGCAAGGGCCTGGAGATATTCAAACAGAACGAATTCGATCCAAGGATGGGAGACAGGGCGGTAAGGGGTATAGACCGTAAACCCACCAAACTGCTCGAAGCATCTGCAGACAAGATACTCGCACACCTTGCAGTGCAGGGTGACAGTGAGATAACCAAGACCTACTCATCCATCTCCTACGGCATCGTACTGATTCTGCTCGCCACCCTGATCGCCCTGGGTGCCTATCTCTACTTTATCCAAATTCAGATCACCAGCCCGGCCAATCGGCTGGCGAAAAACATGCAGAGCATGGCGGAGGGTGATTTCTCACACTCTATCGAGGAAAACAGAAACGATGAACTGGGAACCATCGGAAAGTCAGCTGAAGCGATCCGCCAGAACCTGCGGGGCGAACTGATCAGTGTCAGCCATGCTTCCGATAACCTGGGCTCTGCAACGGACAAACTGACCGAAGTGATCGGCTCCACCCGTGACGGGGTACTCACCCAGCAGCAGGAGATTGAGCAGGTTGCCACCGCCATCAACCAGATGACCGCTACCATAAGAGAGATCTCTGCAAACGCCCATGCGGCCGCTGATGCAGCCACCAGTGCGGATAAAGACGCCTTGCACGGTCAGTCCATCGTCGAACGGACCATCCAGGATATCGACCAGCTTTCAAGCAAAATTGGTGACGCCTCTGCGACTATCGAGCAACTGCAGCGGGAGAGCGACAGTATCGGCGCAATCGTTGATGTGATTCAGGGCATCTCGGAGCAGACCAACCTGCTGGCTCTCAACGCAGCCATTGAGGCGGCTCGTGCAGGTGAAGCGGGACGGGGATTCTCCGTGGTGGCAGATGAAGTGAGAGCCCTGGCAGGCAGAACCCAGGATGCAACCCAGGAGATCAAGGATATGATCGAACGTCTGCAGACAGGATCCCACAGCGCCGTGGAGGTGATGGCCGAGAGCCGGAAGCGGGCGGAAAAGTCAGCTGACCAGGCATCAGAGGCCGGCTCGGCACTAAGCAATATCACTCACTCGGTAGCACACATCAACGAAGTGAATGTTCAGATCGCAACCGCTTCGGAAGAGCAGTCCATGGTATCTGAAGAGATCAGCCGCAACGTGATGAACATCAGCCATGAGGCAGAACGCTCTGCCGAAGGGGCGAACCAGATCAACGAGGAGAACAACCGCCTCAACGGAATCACCGAGCAGTTGCGGCAGATGATCGGGCAGTTCAGAACCTGAGACTTCAACTCAAGTAGGTCGGGCTTGAGCCCGACACGTCGGCCTGAAGGCCGACCTACCTCAAATCAATGAGCTGCGAAAAATCCAACCGAAAAAAAGCTCTGTTCCAGTCAAGTGTTGAAAGCCAGCGTGGTTTTATCTGCAACCTTTGTAGGTCGGGCTTGAGCCCGACATGTCGACCTGAAGGCCGACCTACCTCAAATCAATGAGCTGCGAAAAACCAACCGAAAACAAAAAGGCTCTGCTCCAGTCAAGTGTTGAAAGCCAGCGTGGTTTTATCTGCAACCCTTGTAGGTCGGGCTTGAGCCCGACGTGTCGGCCTGAAGGCCGACCTACCTCAAATCAATGAGCTGCGAAAAACCAACCGAAAACAAAAAGGCTCTGCTCCAGTCAAGTGTTGAAAGCCAGCGTGGTTTTATCTGCAACCCTTGTAGGTCGGGCTTGAGCCCGACGTGTCGGCCTGAAGGCCGACCTACCTCAAATCAATGAGCTGCGAAAAACCAACCGAAAACAAAAAGGCTCTGCTCCAGTCAAGTGTTGAAAGCCAGCGTGGTTTTATCTGCAACCCTTGTAGGTCGGGCTTGAGCCCGACGTGTCGGCCTGAAGGCCGACCTACCTCAAATCAATGAGCTGCGAAAAACCAACCGAAAAAAAAGCTCTGTTCCAGTCAAGTGTTGAAAGCCAGCGTGGTTTTATCTGCAACCCTTGTAGGTCGGGCTTGAGCCCGACGTGTCGGCCTGAAGGCCGACCTACCTCAAATCAATGAGCTGCGAAAAACCAACCGAAAATAAAAAACCCCGCCAGGGCGGGGTTCTTTCAATCGATTATGAGTCGATCAATATCTCGGTGACTCGTAGGCACGCTGCTCCTGTCCCTCGACAATGGGCTTCACGTAGATTTCGACCCGGCGGTTGAGCTGGCGCCCCGCCTCGGTGTCGTTACTTGCCCTGGGTTCGCGCTCTCCACGCCCTTCCGTGCGCAGACGGTCATAGGGTACACCACGGGATTCCAGGTAGGCCCCAACACTCTCTGCCCGGCGCTCTGAGAGCCGCTGGTTATAGCTGTCGGAACCCGTGCTATCGGTATGCCCCACCACGTGGACCACGGTGCGGTTGTACTTGATCAGCACGTCTGCCAACTTGCCCAGAGAGGGTTCGAATGCACCCTTGATACGGGCCTGATCGAAGTCGAAGGAGACCTCGGAATCCAGGCTCAGTTTCAATGTATCGTCACGCATGCGTTCGATTTCAAGCTGGTTCAGCCGCTGCTCTTCAGCCAGTTCCTGCTCGAACTCCTGCTGCTGGTTATCCATGTAGTGGCCGACAGCACCTCCGGCAAGGGCGCCCACGGCGGCACCAACCCATTTTCCGGAGCCATGCTTTACCTGGTGACCGACCACTGCCCCGACAACGGCGCCGATGGCCGCACCGGTTTTGGCGCGCCTGTTGGGGTCCTCCTTGGTACAGCCCGAAAGCACAACCGCACCGGACAGGATCAGCATGGGAAACAGGTAAGATTTCATTGTTTTTCTCCAAACGGCCTCTGGCCGGTCAAAAAGTCAGTACATCTTAAGAGAGACATCATGCTTTTTTAACAGTTCACTCTCCACATCCATGTGAACCAGGGCTCAGAACAGAAATTTATCCCACCCAGCGGCGACCATTGCGGAACAGGCGCAGCCAGGGACCGTCAGCGCCCCACTCGTCCGGATGCCAGGAGTTCTGCACGGTTCTGACCACACGTTCCGGATGGGGCATCATGATGGTCACACGACCATCCTCACTGGTCAGCCCGGCCACACCTTCAGGTGAACCATTGGGATTGGCGGGGTAGCGACTGGCCACCTCACCGCTGTTCTCCATGTAGCGCATAACCACCCCGTCGCGGGCGGCATCCAGGTGCTGCTGATCACGGAACTCTGCCCGTCCTTCGCCGTGGGCAACGGCAATGGGCATACTGGAACCGGCCATGCCATCGAGCAGAACCGAATTGGTCTGCTCAACCTGCACACTGACAAAGCGCGCCTCGAACTGCTCGGAGCGGTTGCGTACAAAGTGGGGCCAGTGATCGGCCCCGGGGATCAGCTCATGCAGGTTGGAGAGCATCTGGCAGCCGTTGCAGATACCCAATGCGAAGGTGTCCTGACGGTTGAAAAACTGCTCAAACTGATCCCGTGCCCGCGTGTTGAACAGGATGGACTTGGCCCAGCCTTCACCCGCGCCAAGCACATCACCGTAGGAGAAGCCGCCACAGGCCACCAGCCCCTTGAATCTTTCCAGGTCCACACGGCCCTCGATGAGGTCGGACATGTGCACATCGACACTTTCAAAGCCTGCGCGATGGAAGGCATTGGCCATCTCGATCTGACCGTTGACACCCTGCTCGCGCAGGATGGCCATGGCCGGGCGTACACCGGCACTGATCATCGGCGCCGACACATCCTCGGCGGGATCAAAGGTGAGATTCACCAGCATGCCGGGGTCGGAAACATCGGAGATACGATCAAACTCCTCGCTGGCGCACTCGGGGTTGTCGCGCAGAGCCTGCATCTCGCGGGTGGTTTCTGACCAAGCCTGCTGCAGCTCTATCCGCGCGAAGTCCATAAGCGTGTTGTGACCGCGCGTGACCCTGATCCGGTCATCGTCGTTCAGCTCACCAATCACATGGCTATGGTGTCCGAGACCATTATCGTTAAGCTGCTTGAGTACCTCGTCGGTATCGGTGTGGCGCACCTGTATCACCGCGCCAAGCTCCTCGTTGAACAGCACCGCCAGGTCATCGTCACCCAGCTCATCCAGGCGAAGAGTGATACCGCAACGGCCGGCAAAGGCCATTTCACTCAGGGTGGTAAAGAGACCTCCATCCGAGCGGTCGTGATAGGCCAGCAGTTTGCCGTCGAGGTTGAGCTCCTGGATACTGTCGAAGAAGCGCTTCAGCATCGCCGGATCGTCCAGGTTGGGGCCATGATGTCCCACCTGCTCGTAGACCTGGGCCAGCGCAGAAGCACCCAGTCGGCTGGCCCCCTTGCCGAGATCGATCAGGATCAGGTCGCTGTCACCCCGGTCTGTGCGCAACTGGGGGGTGAGGGTGCGGCGCACATCGCTGACCGGTGCGAATCCAGTGATAATCAGCGACAGGGGTGAGCTCATCACCCGCTCCTGATCATCCTGCTGCCAGACTGTCTTCATGGACATGGAGTCCTTGCCTACCGGAATGGATATCTCCAGTTCGGGACAGAGTTCCATGCCCACCGCCTTGACGGTTTCATAGAGCTTGGCGTCCTCGCCGGTATAGCCGGCGGCGGCCATCCAGTTGGCAGAGAGCTTGATATCCCCCAACCTGTCGATAGCAGCAGCTGCCAGGTTGGTTATTGTTTCACCTACCGCCATGCGACCGGATGCCGGGGCATCGATCAGGGCCAGGGGGGTGCGCTCACCCATGGCCATTGCCTCGCCGTAGTAGCCGACATAGTCAGAGAGCGTCACCGCCAGGTCCGCAACAGGTACCTGCCAGGGCCCCACCATCTGGTCACGGGCCACCTGGCCGGTAATTGAGCGGTCGCCGATGCTGATCAGGAATGTCTTGTTGGCCACGGTGGGCAGGCGCAGTACCCGCAGTGCAGCCTCGTTCAGGTCGATGCCCGACAGCTCCAGTTCGGGCTTGTGGAAGGGGCGGTGTTTCACATCCCGCAACATGCGCGGCGGTTTGCCGAAGAGCAGCGGCATCGGCATGTCGATGGGGTTGTTCTCGAAGTGGGCATCACCCAGTATCAGGTGCTCCTCATCGGTAGCCTCGCCCACTATGGCATAGGGACAGCGCTCGCGCTCGCAGATCTGCTGAAAGGTCTCCAGCTTATCGGCGTCCACCGCCATGACGTAGCGCTCCTGGGACTCGTTGCACCAGATCTCCATGGGAGACATGCCGGGCTCGTCGTTGGGTACGTTGCGCAGTTCAAAGCGCCCACCCATGCCTGCATCGTGTACCAGTTCAGGCAGGGCGTTTGAGATACCGCCGGCACCCACATCGTGGATGAACAGGATCGGGTTCTCACTGCCCCTGGCCCAGCAGCGGTCGATCACCTCCTGGCAACGACGCTCCATCTCAGGGTTGGAGCGCTGAACCGATGCAAAGTCGAGGTCTTCCGCCGAGGTGCCGCTGGCCATGGAGGAGGCGGCACCGCCGCCCAGGCCGATCAGCATGGCTGGACCACCCAGTACGATCAGGGGTGAGCCAGCGGGGAATTCATTCTTCTCAATATGCTCTTCGCGGATGTTGCCCAGGCCGCCGGCCAGCATGATCGGCTTGTGGTAGCCCCGCAGCTCTTCACCGTCGGGGCCCGGCACCTGCTGCTCATAGGTGCGGAAGTAGCCACAGAGGTTGGGGCGACCGAACTCGTTGTTGAAGGAGGCGCCGCCGATGGGACCCTCCAGCATGATATCCAGGGCGGAGACGATACGCGACGGCTTGCCGAAGTCCCTCTCCCAGGGCTGCCCTGCACCGGGTATGCGCAGGTTGGAGACAGAGAAACCGGTCAGGCCCGCCTTGGGCTTGGATCCGGTGCCCGTGGCACCCTCATCACGGATCTCGCCACCGGAGCCGGTGGCTGCACCGGGATCGGGAGAGATGGCGGTGGGGTGATTGTGGGTCTCCACCTTCATCAGGATATGTATGTTCTCACGGCTGTAGCCGTAGGCATGATCTTCCGGGGCCGGGATGAATCGCTCACCCTTGTGACCGCTCATCACCGCCGCATTGTCCTTGTAGGCGGACAATACGTTTTCAGGGGACTTGTCCGTGGTGTTGCGGATCATCTTGAACAGGGAGCGCTCCTGGGCCTCGCCATCGATGATCCAGTCGGCATTGAAGATTTTATGGCGACAGTGCTCGGAGTTGGCCTGGGCGAACATCATCAGCTCAACATCTGAGGGGTTGCGCCCCAGGGCCTGAAAGCTCTCCACCAGGTAGTCGATTTCATCATCGGAGAGCGCCAGACCGAGTTCAGTATTGGCCTGCTCCAGTGCCGGCTTGCCACCGCCCACCACGTCAACCGAGGTATAGGGCTTGGGATCGGCATGGGTAAAGAGGCAGGCAGCCTCTTCCAGTTCGCTGAATACCGACTCAGTCATGCGATCGTGCAGTGCCGCCCTGGCTGCAAACAGCTCGGCATCACTGAGGGGGTCGCCTTCAACGTTCAGGTAGTAGGCTATACCCCGCTCCAGGCGCTCGATCCTGGTAAGACCGCAGTTGTGGGCAATGTCGGTCGCCTTGGTGGACCAGGGCGAAATGGTTCCTGGACGGGGAACCACCAGCAGAAGCACGCCTTCGGGCTCATGCTCTTCGAGGTGGGGTCCATACCTCAGCACACGATCCAGGACCGCCGACTCGTCGGCGCTTAAGGACTGCTCCAGCTCGGCGAAATGCATGAATTCCGCATAGACACCGACCGTCCGGCCCAGGGACCCGGAAAGGCGACGCTGAAGTTTCTGAAGACGAAAATCTGAAAGGGCGGGAGCACCACGGAGACTGAGCATCTTTTACCTTGTTGGATAAGGGTGAAAACAGAGGCGTAATGATACTCCAAGCGGCGGGGAAATTCCCCCACCGCAAACAATTTTGAGCTCAGGTACTGCTGATCTTGAATTGCTCCAGAAGCCGGTGCAG
Source organism: Sedimenticolaceae bacterium (assembly GCA_965224515.1). GTDB lineage: Bacteria > Pseudomonadota > Gammaproteobacteria > Chromatiales > Chromatiaceae > Sedimenticola_A. The sequence continues at coordinate 2,111,324 of OZ245051.1, read as the reverse complement.
ATCCGCACCCATGCGGACGATCTCTCCGCTGATTTGGCTGGTCTCCCGGGCCGTCTTGGAGGTTTTTCTCGCCTCGTCCGCCACCTGGGCAATATTCCGGTCCACCACCTCGCACACCTCACTCTGGTTGATGGCCGCATCGGCTATCTCACTGCTTTTCAGGCTTATCTCACTCACGGTATTGGTGATCGAATGGAGAGAGCGGCCCGCGCCTGCGGCAAGTTCGGCCCCTTCACCGGCCTGCTTGCAGCCATGCTCCATGGCGGCAACCGCCGCGCTGGCGCGGTCCTGCAGGCGAACCACCATGTCCTGGATCTCCTCGGTTGACTCCTGGGTTCGCTGGGCGAGAGAACGCACCTCGTCGGCAACCACGGCAAAACCCCTCCCCTGTTCACCCGCACGAGCCGCCTCGATGGCGGCGTTAAGGGCCAGCAGGTTAGTCTGCTCGGCGATACCCCTGATCACGTCCAGCACGGTACCGATATTCTGGCTCTCAGTATGCAGCTGCCTGGTCACCTCGGCACCGTCGTTGATCTCCTGGGCAAGGGCCTGCACCGAGGTGATGGAGTTCTGAACCACGGCCACACCCTCGATCGCCTCGTGATCCGCATCGCGGGTGGAGTTTGCGGTCTCCCCCGCGCTGGCCGCCACCTGGCGTGCCGTGGTGGCCAGGTCGCTTACCGCCCTGGCCGCGTTCTCGATCTCCGCCTGCTGGAAGCTGGCGCTGCTATCGGTGGAATCCGCCAGGGCAACCAGCTTCTTGGCAGATGCATCCATGGCGTTGACCGAGCGCACGACTTCACAAACCAGGCGTTCAACCTTGGCCACGAACAGGTTGAACGCCTCGGCGAACCGCGCAATCTCCTGGTCGGAACCGGCACTCAGACGGCGAGTCAGATCCCCATCACCGTGGGCAATCTCCTGCATCGCATCCACCGCGCTTTCAGCAGAACGGACAACGGAGATGCGTGTCACCTGGATAAGAATGATGATCAGCACACCGCCGATGAAGGTGATCCAGATCATCCACTCAACAGCACCGGATATATCTGCATCCAGATCGCCAGCCTCCTGTTCGGTCAGCAGCCTGTAATGCTTTTCCAGGGTATCGAGCCCCGTGGTTGCGGGCTTGTCATCTATTTTGACAATCTTATCGATCTGTACCGGCGTCTTCCCCTCCGCAACCATCTTCTGAGCTACAGGGACCATGCTGAAGTAGGACTCGAAGACCTTCTCTATCTGGCCCAGAGCCTGGCTCTCTTCTTCAGACAAGCCTGTGAGTTTGCGGTAATTGGTGAACAGGCTGCGGGATATCTGCTGGTTCTTTTTCAGTCTTGAGACGTACTTGTCGTCTCCCCTGAGGACGTAGTTCTTGAAGTTGTGGATTGCACCGCCATAGCCGAAATTTTTACGTATTCCCATGAGCAGGATCTCACGCTTCTCCACGTGAGAGCGGTACTCTTTGAAATCGGCGCTCATCGGGGTGAGGGTCTGGTAGACAAAACCCAGCACTCCCAGGCCCAGCAGGCATAGAACGAGGAGCAACAGGTAGAATTTCAGACTCAGTGAGAGACGCCTGGTCATAGCCTTCTCCAGGAGGCGGAGTGCAATATGTGAGATTCAGGCCCCATGCCTCAACCCTTCCTATATATTCATCGGCAATAATAGCTACTGCTTTAGAATCCTGCCCACATTCTCTATCAGAGACTATGGATTTGGCGCCGATGATACAGGGAATAATAGCGGACACGGCCGGGGGCATGGGCAATCCAGCCGGAAATAACAATAACCAGGATAAACAGCCCCTCTTTGAACAAAGGATATGCAGAGGCCAGCATCAGCAGGAGAAGCTTGAGCAGAATCGCCTGCCCCCTTAACTGCATCAGCCAGATACCGTTGGAGTAGATCGATATCAGAACCAGACCGAATCCTGTCATGATCGTCAGCTGAAGATAGATTCGCCAGCTATCGTCTGCTGCGCCATAGAGATAACCAGCCCCAAGACCCGCCATGCCCACCAGGTGCATGGTGCGCAGCAAGACATTCAACCAGCGTTCACCGGGAATGGACCTGGAGCATGAGGGAAAAAGAGCCGCTTTAAGTGACGCGCCGGGACGTTGCATCATCAGACATCAAACCATTCGCTTACGCAGTCCTGGCTGGTGAGTGAAAACCGCGATTCAATATCCGGCGCAACCTCCAGCAAAGCCTGCCTGGCCAGTTCCGGCCGGTTGTTTTTTTCGCTGAGATGCGCTGCAACCAGGTTGTTCAGCCGGGCATGATCCAGCTGCCCGAGCAGGCCGGCAGACTGGCGATTACTCATATGACCGTAGTTCCCCCCCACCCTGCGTTGCAGGGAGAGCGGGTATGGCCCGCTGCTGAGCATAGCGGCATCATGATTGCACTCCAACAGCAGGGAATCGGAGGTTGAGAGCACCTCTACAATATGGGGTGTCACCATACCCGTATCGGTCAACACCCCTAGCTGCCTGGATCCTGCATTGAATACGAACTGAACCGGCTCACTGGCATCGTGAGGTACCGGATAGGGAGTGACCAGGATATCGCCGATCTGAAAATCGCCCTGGTGACTGTGGAAAAGGTGCGGGTCGGGCAGTTCGCCACAGCGGTCCTTGCGGTGGGTACCGTAGGTCAACCAGACGGGAAGCTTGTAGCGGCGGGCCATGGGGCCGACTCCACGGACATGGTCCTGATGCTCATGGGTCACCAGAATGGCATCCAGTGTTTCGGGGGCAACACCGAGCAGGTTCAGACGTCGCTCGGTCTCCCTGGCAGCAAAGCCGCAGTCCAGCAACAGGCGACTGCTGCCCGACTCAATCAGTGTGGCATTGCCACGGCTGCCGCTGCCAAGGGAAGCGAATCGCATGTGAAAAACCTCGACCGGTATTCAGTTCCGTCTGAATACCGGTCGTCAGGATTACTGAATCTGTTCGTTCAGCAGGGTCAGGATACGCAGTGCTGTTTCTGAGTTATCGCGGGTGCCATCTTTACTCAGCACCACAACATCGGTCTTTGCACCCTGGCCATTGAGGCTCACCTGGTACTGGCTCTCCTTGTCGATGTTCTGATCGCTGTCACGCCAGAAGGCGAGTTTGTCCAGCAGACCAGGCTCTTCCACATCCTTCAAAGGATCGTTGTAGCGCACGTAATAGACACCCTTGGTGCGATCCCGGTCTTCCACGGCAAAGCCCACACGATCCAGGGCAACACCGGTCAGGCGCCATGCGCGGGAGAAGCCTTCGTCGATCTGCAGCGCGACAGCACTGCTGCTTCGATTGAGCTGGGAACGTGGTTTCAGGGAACCTTTACGCGCCAGCGAACGACTCGCCTGCTGATCGGCCACGCCCATGTGTACCATGAGACGCCTCAGCATCTCCGCTTCGAGGCCGTGGTCGGTTTCACGGGGGTTCCATACCGTGCGCTCCACATCTCCCTGGCTTTGTATGATCGTCTCCTGCATACCACGATGGGTCAGGTAGAGCTCCGTGGTGCCCGTACCCTCAACCGGTTCGATGCGAACCCTGAATTGGTCACGGGATGAAGCAGAGTAGAGACCGTCAAATACGCTGCGGATGGTGTCGGTGATAAAATCATTCTTGATATCAGCGCTGTTTTCCAGCCAGTCGGTGAGCATGATACCGACGGTGGGATCCTGCTCGGCCAGCAGGATGCCGTTGTCCTGCCAGAATCCGATGGTCTTGAACCAGACGTCGTCCGGACTGGCATTGATCACCAGCCAGCGTTGGTCACCGTCACGTTTCACCTCGATATTCTCGATTTTCGGCAGCACTGTGGCCTGCCTGGTGGAACGACTCTGGATACGCTCTGTCTGCATGAAACCGGAGAGCGTGGAAGAGTCCCCCCTTGGGGCATCAGGAATCACCAGCTCGTCGTTGATGGAGCTCTTGGTCAGATCCGGTGGAATCTCGAGGTTCTTTCCGGCCTGCCTGGACTTCTTGTATTCGACCTTCTTGTCCGGAAGCACCTCCTCCACCTTGGGAAGAGCGCCACAACCGGCAAGGCCTGCCGTAACCAGGCAAGCAATAAACAGTTTCGAGGAATTAAATAGCATTACAAATCTAACCTGTGATCTTGGATTACAGCCGCCGCCATGCAGAGGCCCGTTCCCTGGTTTGACCGATGTAACCGGAAAAGTTTTATATTATCTCTGCCTGGGCCATGGCCCGGCGCAGATTCTCATGATACTCCTGGGCAAACCAGGTCAGCGGCAGACGGATACCTACAGGAATCCTGCCCATTTCGGCAAGGGCCCATTTGACGGGTATGGGGTTCGCCTCCAGAAACAGGTCCTGGTGAAGCGTCGCCAGTTTCTCATCTATACGGCCTGCACGCTCATGGTCGCCTTCCAGGGCAGCCTTGATCATATCATGCATCAGGGCAGGAGCGACGTTGGTTGTGACCGATATCACCCCATGACCACCCAACTGAACGAACTCCCTGCCAGTCGCATCATCACCGCTGTAGAGATCGAAACCGTCACCGCACAGCCCCTTGATCTCGGCAACCCTGTCCAACACCCCTGTCGCCTCCTTGATTCCCACGATATTGGGGATCCTGGAGAGCCGACCCACCGTCTCGGGCAGCATATCGCAGGCGGTCCGACCCGGCACATTGTAGAGGATCTGGGGTATATCCACCGCCTCGGCCACGGCCTTGTAGTGGAGATAGAGCCCCTCCTGGGTAGGCTTGTTGTAGTACGGGGTGACCAGCAGGCAAGCGTCCGCACCAACCTCTTTTGCACAACGGGTCAAGCGTATCGCTTCAGTTGTGGAATTGGCGCCCGTACCGGCAATGACCGGAACACGGCCGGCGGTGTACTCCACCACCTGGCTGATCACCTTGCAGTGTTCCTTTTCATCCAGGGTCGCGGACTCCCCGGTGGTGCCAACGGCCACAATGCCATCGGTACCCTGCTCGATATGCCAATCTACAAGGGCGCGCAGGCTCTCTTCATCGACGCTGCCGTCCTCTCGCATGGGTGTGACAAGCGCCACCATGCTGCCTCGAAACATGTGCTGACTCCAGAAATTCGAACCGAATCGCACATTCTAAATCCCCAGCAGAGAGACTGACAAGGCATGACACGATATAGAGCCGATTATTTTCACTTGTCATGCCAAATCAGCCTCTGCCTGGCACCATTTCAGTCAATTCCCGATCCAGCTGACTGGGGGGAGACAACCGGGGCTTTTGGGCGTTACACTCAGGTTGTGAACCATTGAGAGAAAACAACAGATATGCCTTCAAATAAAAATTACCTGGTCATCTCTGCCCTGGGCAATGACCGCCCTGGTATCGTCGACAACCTCTCCAAGGCCGTCTTCGACAATGATTGCAACATTACAGACAGCCGAATGACCGTACTGGGTGGGGAGTTTGCCATTCTGCTGATGGTCGAAGGGCAGTGGAATACCCTGAGCAAGCTCGAGGATGCCATTCCCGGGCTGGAACAGCAGCTGGGACTGACTATCATCGCAAAGCGCACCGAGGAGCGGACGGCCGAAGTCGACCTGCTTCCCTACACCGTGGAGGTGGTAGCGCTGGATCATCCAGGTATCGTCCACCACCTGGCCAGCTTCTTCTCCCGGCACCATATCAATATCGAGGATATGGCCACCAGCAGCTACGCCGCCGCTCACACCGGAACACCTATGTTTTCGGTACAGATGACCGTCGGTATCCCGTCGGACATTCACATCAGCACCCTGCGCGAGGATTTCCTGGAGTTCTGCGACTCCCTGAACCTGGATGCTGTACTCGAACCCCAAAAGGGATAAGCAGAAGGAGACCGTTCTATGCCCATCGCTGTGATCGGTAAGAAAGTTCCTGACCTGGAACTGAAAATTACCGGCGACAAGACCGTAAGACTCTCTGACTACCGGGGTAAAATCCTGGTCCTCTATTTCTACCCCAAGGCGAGCACCCCGGGGTGTACCACGGAAGGGCGTGACTTCAGTGCCGCAATCGCCAAATTCCGCCGCCAGTCCAGCGTCATCCTCGGGGCTTCCAGGGACAGTCTGAAAGCCCAGGAGAACTTCAAATCAAAGCAGGAGTTCCCGTTTGAACTGGTTTCTGACCCGGACGAATCCCTATGCAACCTGTTCGATGTCATCAAAATGAAAAACATGTATGGCAAGAAGGTTCGAGGTATAGAACGCAGCACCTTCCTTATCGATGCAGAAGGCGTGTTGCGCCAGGAGTGGCGCAAGGTCAAAGTGAAGGAACATGTCGACGAAGTGCTCGACGCCGTCAAGGCCCTGAAGAAAGCATCGAAATGATCTGCCGCCCTACTGAGTTTAACAAGCCCCGTCTTCACACCAAGGGGCTTTGCACCACCGTGTGCTTTTTACACCAAAGGTAACGCACTGTTATGACAGAAACTGCAGCTCGTCCGCGCCTCTATGTTCTCGACACCAACGTACTGATGCACGACCCGACCTCCATCTTTCGCTTTCAGGAACACGACATCTTTCTGCCCATGGTGGTGCTGGAAGAGCTGGACCGCGGCAAAAAGGGCATGTCGGAAGTTGCCCGCAACGTGCGCCAGGTGTCCCGCTTTCTTGACGACCTGATGCGTGATGCCAGCAGCGAAGAGATCAATGCCGGACTGCCCCTGCCCGGGCCCTCAAACGGCAAACCCAACGGCGACGGACATGAACATGGCAGGCTTTTCTTTCAGACCAGGCACCTGCCCAAGGTGCTTCCGGACACCCTTCCGGGGAACATTCCAGACAACAACATTCTCGGTACAGCGATGTCCCTGCAGGAGGAGCACCCTGATCACGATGTCTCCGTGGTATCCAAGGACATCAACCTCAGAATCAAGGCTGCCGTGCTCGGCATCCGGGTTGAGGACTATCACAACGACCAGGTACTGGACGATGTCACACTGCTCTACAGCGGTGAAGAGAAACTGGAGGCCGACTTCTGGGAAGAGCACAGCAAGGATATCGAGTCATGGCAGGAAGAGGGTCGCACCTTCTACCGTGTCAGCGGCCCCGGAACAGAAAACTGGTATGAAAACCAGTGTCTCTACATGGAGGGCGACAACGGTTTCGAGGCAATGGTCAAACGCCGCGACGGTGATGACGCCGTCATCGAACTGGTCAACGACTACCGCAGCGAAAGGCATGCTGTCTGGGGTATCACCGCCCGCAACCGTGAACAGAACTTCGCCCTGAATATGCTGATGGACCCGGAGACCGACTTCGTCAGCCTGCTGGGCACCGCGGGCACAGGCAAGACCCTGCTCGCCCTGGCGGCAGGACTGGCCCAGACCCTGGACCAGAACATCTACCGGGAAATCATCATGACCCGCGTCACCGTTCCGGTTGGCGAGGATATCGGCTTTCTCCCCGGCACCGAGGAGGAGAAGATGACCCCGTGGATGGGAGCACTGATGGATAACCTGGAAGTGCTGACCCAGACCGAAGGTGGTGAATGGGGCCGTGCAGCTACCGACGACCTGCTGCGTTCCCGCATCCGCATCCATTCATTGAACTTCATGCGTGGCCGCACATTCCTCAACAAGTACATCATTCTTGACGAGGCCCAGAACCTCACACCCAAGCAGATGAAGACTCTCATCACCCGCGCAGGCCCCGGGACCAAAATCGTCTGCCTGGGCAACGTGGCCCAGATCGATACGCCCTACCTGACGGAAACCACCTCGGGCCTCACCTATGCCGTGGACCGTTTCAAGGGCTGGGAGCACAGCGGACACATCACCCTGCTGCGGGGCGAACGCTCAAGACTGGCCGACTTCGCATCAGACATGCTGTAGGGAGAGTATGGCATCCCGGTTGGTCCATGAAGTGGCCAGCCGGGCCGCCTGGGTTACAGGCAGCCAGCGCAGTTCTGTGTGTTCACCATCATTCAGACGGATTATGCGCCGCCCCGGGAGCAGCAGACTGAACCAGTGTTCACGGTTGTAGTGAGCACCCGGCGCATAGCGTTTACGCCAGGGGTGAATGATGGGGAAGCGTTCACTGTGATGACGATCAACCAGCCGCCCTGCCCCATACAGCCCGGTCTCTTCAAAGAGTTCCCGTTCTGCTGCCTGGCGGGGTGATTCATTCCACTCCAGGCTGCCGGTCACAGACTGCCACCACTGTCTTGGCTGGGTGCGCCTGAGCATCAACACTTCACCTGCCGCGGTATAGACCAGCACCAGTACCGATTCGGGGCGTTTGTATTCACGCGTCATCAACCTGCTCCCCGTTATTTCATTTTGTAGAGTGGTTTAGTGTAGCGTACCCCACCATCAGCACCATTTACGGTGCAATACGCTTTGCTATTGCACCCTACATTTCTGTTTGTGCCAAGCGTCCCTTGCAGGTCGGGCTTCTACCCTCCGGGCACAAAAGGCCGACCTGCAACAAACAAAAAAGCCCTGGTGGCGAATACCAACAGGGCTTTTCCGGCTACTGGAAAAAGGCGTGTCAGCTCTCTTTCTGCTCCTCGGACTGGGGCTTACGCACGCGAATGGAGAGTTCGCGCAACTGGGCCGGGTTGGCGTCAGAGGGTGCATTGGTCAACAGACATGCAGCTGTCTGGGTCTTGGGGAAAGCCATCACTTCACGAATGGAGTCTGCGCCGGCCATCAGCATCACCAGGCGGTCGAGGCCAAAGGCGAGACCCGCGTGGGGAGGACAGCCGTACTTGAGGGCATCCAGCAGGAAGCCGAACTTCTCTCGCGCCTCCTCATCGCCGATACCCAGCAGTTTGAAGACCCGTTCCTGAACTTCGCTGCGATGGATACGTACTGAACCACCACCCAGCTCGGTACCGTTGAGCACCATGTCGTAGGCACGGGAGTGGCAATTCTCCGGATCGCTGTCCAGGATATCCAGGTGCTCATCCTTCGGTGCGGTAAAGGGGTGATGCAGAGAGTTCCAGCGATCGGTCTTGGAGTCCCACTCGAACATGGGGAAGTCCACGACCCATACCGGGCGCCATCCCTCTTCCAACAGGCCGCGATCCTCACCCAGCTTCACACGCAGGGCGCCCATCGCCTCGTTGACCACGTTGGTCTTGTCGGCACCAAAGAACACCAGGTCGCCATCTTCGGCTGCAGTGCGCTCCATAATCGCCAAGACAACATCGTCCGGCAGAAACTTGAGAATCGGGGACTGCAGACCCTCTACGCCCTTGGCAAGCTCATTGACCTTGATGTAGGCCAGGCCCTTGGCACCGTAGATACCGACGAACTTGGTGTAGTCGTCGATCTCTTTGCGGCTCAGTTCACAGCCCTTGGGCAGACGCAGTGCCACGACGCGTCCCTTGGGGTCCTTGGCGGGGCCGGAGAATACCTTGAACTCCACATCGGCCATCAGGTCGGCAACGTCCACCAGTTCCAGAGGGCAGCGCAGATCAGGGCGGTCTGAGCCAAAACGCAGCATCGACTCCTGGTAGCTCATGCGCGGGAACGGGTTGGGCAGATCCTGGTCCAGCACATCCTTGAACAGATTGCGGATCATATCCTCCATCATGTTCATCAGATCCTCTTCCTGCATGAAAGAGGTTTCGACATCAAGCTGGGTGAATTCAGGCTGGCGATCGGCACGCAGGTCCTCGTCACGGAAGCAGCGCACGATCTGGTAGTAGCGATCCATGCCGGACATCATCAGCAGCTGCTTGAACAGCTGGGGCGACTGAGGCAGTGCATAGAAGTGCCCTGGATGGGTGCGTGATGGCACCAGGTAGTCGCGGGCGCCCTCGGGGGTCGCCTTGGTCAGCATCGGGGTTTCAATGTCGAGGAAGTCGTGACTGTCCAGGTAGTTGCGCAGGGCGCGGGTCACCGCAGAGCGCATCTTGATCTTGTTCAGCATCTCGGGGCGGCGCAGATCGACATAGCGGTAGCGCAGGCGAACCTCTTCGGATACGCGCTCGTGCTCGTCGAGCTGAAAGGGCGGGGTATCGGCGCGGTTCATCACCTCCAGCTCCAGGCCCAGCACCTCGATCTCACCGGTGGAGAGATCGGCATTGGTGGTCCCTTCGGGGCGTGCACGCACGCGGCCCTTCACCTGCAGTACGAATTCGTTGCGCACCTGCTCAGCGATATTGAAGACCTCGGGCAGGTCGGGATCATAGACCACCTGAACCAGCCCTTCCCGGTCTCTGAGGTCAATAAAGATCACGCCACCGTGGTCACGGCGACGGTGAGCCCAGCCACACAATACGACCTCCTGGTCGATATGAGAGGCGTTCAGTTCTCCGCAATAATGGGTACGCATGGAAATTTTTCCGTTACAAACAAAACGATGGCCGGCAAAACGGCCGTGAAAAGGCGGAAATGTTAAGGTTTGGGCTCGCTCTGCGCAAGCTCCAATGCCTCTTTTTTAGCATCAGGGACCACGGCGCCCATGGACATGAGCATCTTCAGACCATCATCGACGCTCATTTCCAGCTCCACCACGTCCTCGCGGGGCACCATGACAAAGTAACCGCCGGTGGGGTTCGGCGTGGTGGGCACGTAGACATTGACCACATCCCTGCCTGTCTTCTGCTGGGCTTCACCCGCATCGGTTCCTGTCAGAAAAGCCAGCGTCCAGAGCCCTTTACGGGGAAACTCGACCAGCAGCACCTTGCGGAAAGACTCCCCTGCATCGCTGAACATGGTTTCTGCAAGCTGTTTTGCGCCCGAGTAGACTGAGCGCACCAGGGGAATGCGCGCCAGCAACCGCTCCCAAAGGGAGACCAGGGAACGCCCGAACAGGTTGGCCACCAGAACCCCGGTGACAAACACGATCAGAATTGACAGCACCACCCCCAGCCCGGGAATGGTGAAGCCCAGGATTGCTTCCGGTCTATAGGCTTCAGGCAGCAGCAGCAGGCTGCCATCGAGCCAGCGGACCAGCATCCGAACCACCAGCAGGGTCACACCCAGCGGCACCCAGACCAGCAGGCCTGCAATCAGGTAGCGCTTGAGAAATGACATTTAATCCCGCCCTGTAATCAGTTCTGCCCGCCAGCAAAAAGCATGGCGGAATTTATTTGCAGGCGTTGCAGCCGCCTGTGGTGCAGGCAGGTGCCGAGTCCTTGCTGCCGCCCTCGTGCAGGTTCTTCTTACCACCGCTCTTGAAGTCGGTCTCGTACCAGCCACCGCCTTTGAGCCTGAAACCGGCGGCAGAGATCAGCTTTTTCAGATCCCCCTTCCCGCACTCCGGGCAATCAGTCAGCGGCGCATCGGCCATTTTCTGCATCGCCTCCAGCTCATGGCCGCAGGCCTCACAACGGTATTCGTAAATAGGCATTTGAAAATCCTCTGGTTTCAGCCCCCTCAGTTCAGAGGGCGCGAAAAATTTGCGAGGATTCTATCACAACTGGAAATTGTGTCGCCCTCAGAAAAACAAGGCCGCACAAAAGAAAAGAGTGTTAGGCATTTTTTTCTTATTTATCAATTAATTACGCAGGCAATCGGGACGCTTCCCGATGGCCTGTCAGAGGCCGTAATCCAGTTCGTCAACGCCGGATTCCCGCCGCTCTATCTCCCGCATCTTGTTGACCAGCCGTTGAATCTTGGAGTGCTCCTCCTCCGGCAGACCAAATTGCAGAAAGCGCTCTACCCGGGTCAGCATCTCTTCCAGCAGTACATTGCGATCCTGCAGGTAGATCAGGCAACGGGCTATATGATGGGCATCCACGTCCGCATCCCGCATACGCCTGGCGGCTTCTAATGCGGTTTCCATCTCCTCAACTGTAGGTTTCACCTTTATTCCTCCGGTTAACCTGCCGACACTCTAAATATATGCCAGCTACCGGGTTTCTGCCAGACTGAACACCTAGCCGGCCTGTCCCGCCTCACTAAGCCTTCTGCCCGTTGGATCATCCATCCGCATCAGAACCAGAAGCAGCACAATCCCCACCGCCATGACAGCTGATGCGATATAGAGGGGACCGTTGTAGCTCCCGGTCTGCTGTGCCATCACACCTGAGATTGCAGGGGCGATGATTTGTGCAACACCATAGCTCAAGGTCAGCTTACCCATCGGCTTTGCCGGCTTGGAGGGGAAAAACCGGCCCACCATGGTGAGCATGAGACTGACAATACCGATAAAGGTCCCGCCATACAGCAGGGCACTGAGCAGAACGGTGAACAGCCGGTCATCCAACGCAGGCAGAAGAATACCGACGATCTGCAAACCAAAGGCGATGAGCAGGGCCTTCAGGTCTCCAAGCACCCGCGCAATCAGGTCCCAGAGGAAACAGGCAGGTGCGGCAGCAAGCCCGACCAGCAGCCAGACCAGTCCGCCATAGCCCTGCAGCACAGGCCGTGCCTCGACCAGGGCGACGATGAAGGTTGCACTCACCACGTAGCCGAAACCGGCACAGAAGTAACTGGCATAGAGCAGCAGCAGCCAGTTTCTGGCCGGCGGGGTATCGCGTACCTGCTTGCCATCATGAACAATCGGCGAAGTATCGGGACGCGGAAGCCAGCGCCAGGCGGGTACCATCAACACCACACCGATAAGGGAAAAGATCAACCACTGCTCTGACCAGTCATAACGGCTGATCATCCACTCCACGGCGACGGCGGTAAGCACAATCCCCAATCCAAGACCGCTGAAATGAATACCCAGCTCGCGCCGGTACTGGTGACGGATCAACCAGTTCAATATCAGGCCGGAGCCGATGAGCAACCCAGCCGCACTTGAGAGGCCGGCGACAAAACGCAGGATGCCCCACAGAAGCAGATCATCGGTAAATGCCATCAGGGCGGTGGAAAGCACGGCAACAACCAGGCCGCCACGGTAGAGTCTGTCCTTCAGCACAAGGTCGCTGACAGAGGCGGCAATCAGCGCACCGGTCATGTAGCCCATGTAGTTGAAGGTTGCCAGCCAGCCGCCGCCTGCATCATCCAGCCAGGTCTGGCCCTGCATCACGGGCAACAGGGGGGTATAGGCAAAACGGGCGATACCAAGTGTGAGAATCAGGCTGAAGATGCCCGAACTCAGTACACGTAATGACTCAAGGCTATGGCGCATCGTCCACCGGAAAAGTGAATAGAGCGCCCAGTGTATATAGATTTGCTGCGCCGCGCCATTTTTATCAGGAGAGGAGGGGCATCGCCCTCCTCCCTGAAGCATCACGGAGGAACAGGCTGCTCTGTTGCACCCTGCACCTCAGTTATCGCCAGGCGGCATCAGTCCCCTGAAAGTATGTAGCGAACCGCCTCGAGAACCACAGATGCACTGGTTGCGTGGGGGAAGATGAAGCGCAATTCACCTTCCGGGGTAATCAGGTAGGTCACCGCGGAATGGTTGACCGAATAGCCGAATGCAGAATCCTTCAGATCGACCTCGTAGTACTCGGCACCATAGAGATCCGCAGCAACGGCCACCTCCTCTTCACTGCCGGTAACCCCCATCAGGTTGGGATGAAAATAGCTTACATACTGGTCCAGGTTCTCGAAGGTGTCACGTTTGGGGTCGACACTGACAAAAACCGCCTGCACGTTTTTAAGCTCATCTTCACTTAACTCGTTGAGCATCTGGGTGGTAATGGAGAGGGAGGTCGGACAGACGTCGGGACACTTTGTGTATCCGAAGTAAAGCAGTACCACCTTACCGCGTAGATCCTTGAGGGCGAAGGGTCCCTTGCTTGAGTGGAGAGAGAAGTCCCCTCCAGTGGGTGCCCCCGTGTAGCCAAGCACCTCGTCTTTATGCTTGGGAGGCTCTTCAGCGAGGCCAGGCATGAAAAACATCATGCCCATCAATAAAATCACTGCATTACGAAACATCCATGACTCCTTGTTCTTATGTGATTTGGCTATCCAGTGAGAACCCGCTACCGCCCGGGTTCAGGCCGATTATAAAGCAAAAACAGAGAATGATCCGCCAATACGACCTGGCAACCTCAGCGCCACCCGTTTGGGAACGGTGGACGAAGAGGAGACAAAACGCTGTACCCCGCGCAAGACAATAAATCTTTTTTATCCTGCGAATACAACAGGCTAGCGATTCCACGGGAGCTATCATTCGGGCAAGAGCCGTGGTCAAATAAAGACGGTTTTTTCCCCTATACTTAAAATAAACTGAAAATGAGCCTGCACAGATTCATTTTCGCCTGCGGAGTCTATCGGATTTTCATGCTGGCCTTGAGCGTTTCACTGACGGATCGTTGCCAAGTTGCCAGAATCAGCCAAAAGGAGGCAATACATATGAGTGCAGCCTGGATTGTTGTAGCCGACACTAGCCGTGCCCGTATCTTCTCAGCAGATAAGCCAGCCAGTTCCCTGGTTGAAATCCAAACCCTAGCCCACCCGGAATCCCGATTACACGAAGGTGACCTTGTGTCTGACAAGGCGGGACGTGATCGAAGCGCAGGTATGAGATCACACGACGTGGGACACACAAACGATGTCAAACAGGAAGAGGCTAATCGTTTCGCAAATCAGGTCTGCGAGACCATTGAGTGTGGACGCGCCAACGGGCACTTCAAGAAACTCTATGTCATAGCGGCACCGAGTTTTCTTGGCATGCTGAGAAAACAGCAGACCAGTTCAGTACAACGCGTAATCGCGGGGGAGGTATCAAAAAACCTGTCGGGTCACGATGTGAACGAGATCCGAAAAAGCCTGCCGGAGTATCTCTGAAGCCAGGCGCGCGATTTACATATATAAACAGGAAAGGCGGCTGTGAAGCCGCCTTTTTTAATGACCTGTGTTCAACTTCGCCTCAAGCGGGACCGGCAAAAGTAAAACCTGCATCTTCAACGGCCCGGGCAATAAGGGCATCGTCATCCACGTTGGAAACGGTTACCAGGCCACCGTCCAGTTGCACGCTCACTTCAGCACCGGGAGCCGCTGCCTTGATCGCCTGCTCCACCGAACTGGAACAGCCGCCGCAACTCATGCCTTCCACCTTGTAAGTTTTCTGCATCTTTCTCTCCAGAATAATTATTTATCCCCTCCGGGGCAAACTTCCGCCCCGTACCCCAAGATCATGCTATTTGGAGAATACAGCATCTTCCACGATCACAGGATAGAAGTAGCCGTAACCAAAATCCTTGTTGAGATACAGAACACCTTTAGCGACAACATCATCACCAACCGTTATGCCACCTTCTGTTGTTCGAAAGATGAGCTTGTTGTTTTTCTCCTCTTTCGCTCCAGTACCGTCTTCAATGTGAACCCAGTCCCTTCCCATGATCTCCCGGGTGAGCTTTGAAATTTTACCCTTTACCTCGATAACTTTACCGGCCAGCTCATCTTTCTGATTAAAAATATCTTTGACCGCGAAACGTCCGACAGGACTTCCCAACTCCCTTGGTGCTTCGGGTGCGGCGATGGGTTTGGGCGCCTGCTTGTTTGGAGATGCTTTTGCCTTGGCTTGTGTTGGCAGTTCCTTTCCCTTGCTGACGGCCTCGACAAAAAGAATTCTGTCAAAGGTTCGATTGAGAGACCGGCTGGTAAAGTTCTCCATCAGCATCTGTTCGTAAAAACTGATCGTTTCACCAACACCGACTTGGGTTTCAGGCAGTGCGATCCAGAATGCCTTGCCCTCTTCTTCAACTCGAACGTAGGTGTAGCCGACACTGGACATGGTTTCCAAAACGGTAGCGGTGTGGGGAATGGGCTCAGCCTTTGGAGACGGCACGCTATTACCAAACGACCATGCCTGCGCAGTGCCGAAGGCGAGAAAAAGCGAGAAGATCCAGTGCACGAGTTTCGGGGGATTCATAGTTGGGTACTCCGAGTTTAAAATCCTGGGTCAGAAGTTGGCTTTCTCTTCTCCTGACACTTATTTAATTATCAAATAGCAAAGTTGGCGCGATTATAGCAGAGTAAACCATGCAACTGGCGTGCCTTAACGCCATATGATTTTTAAAAATTTGCAGGGTTATTCCAAAAATGAACCAGCCGAAGGTTATTCAAGCCATGAGAAATTTCCTCTTTTTTTCTGCCGTACTCTTAATATTGACTGCTTGCGGCGAGAATCAGCCACAAACACCGGCAACAGATACAACTGTTCAAGTGGAGCAACAGGAAACCCCGAGTTCATTGACTGGCGGCGATTCACACAGCGGGCCCAATCCCCACGCCAGGCTCAGCGCTGAACAACACATTGCAGTGGCAATGCAGCATGCCGATGAAGGCAGAGGCGATGAAGCCCTGGATGTTCTGACCAGGGCCATTACCGAGAACCCCAATGATCCCAGTTTAATAGGTACTCGCGGTAGCTTGCTGCTGGCCCAAAACCGTGCTTTTGATGCCTTGGTGGATCTGGAAAAGGCAGTAACACTGGCCCCTGACAGTGCGCTACTGCTGATCAACCGTTCCCAGGCCTATCGTAAGTTCAACCGTTACCAGGAGGCCATGACTGATCTGAATAAGGCGGTAACAATAAGCCCCAATCTTGTTCCAGCACGTTTTAACCGCGGCACCTTGCTCTACGGTGAAGCCAAATACAAAGAGGCCATGGCTGATTTTGATATCTGCATTCAGGTAGCCCCGGATACTGCCGGCCCTTACTTCAACCGTGCCGTCACCCGTGACGCCATGGGGGATCAGGCTGGGGCCGTCAGTGACATGAATAAATTTATTGAACTCTCCGACAACCCGGAATGGATAAAGGTCGCCCGGGATACCATGAACGATTGGGAAAAAAGCGGACAGCAGGAAAAACAGGCGAATTGAGCAGCAGGGTCCTTTCGCCAGATCAAGCGTTGAAATGACCAACTGGAAGTGCCGGACAAGATGGACAACACCGTCTGTCCGGCACGAAAGAATTGAACGGTTCATTCAAACCAGCGAGTAAAAATTGAACGAATCGTTTAACAGAGCGATCCATTGCGTTCTCTGACCACCCATCACTCCCTGATAAGACAGATCGAGTTACTCCCCAGTAGGTAGATGCTTTTGCGTTCTATGGCCCCGGACCTTTGGACATTTGGGGCAGCTTCACTGTTGTTCCCTGACGTGACTTTAACGATCTCCACTCATTTCAAGGGCATTGGTACAGATATTGCTCATATATATTCTACAAGCCGATGGCAAAGGCGTGTCCGTGATTGGCAACAATATGGTGACTATGACCAAGGGCGGGAACATCCGTCCTTGGTTATTGCTCCGTATCAGGTCTGTAGTAGCGATATGGTGTTGCTGGAAGCAACATCATGATGAAAGAGGAGTACTTCGTTAAGCTACTGTCTGATTTTTGGGAACCATTTCCCTTAATTGCCTGTCCGATTTAAGGGAAATATTTCCCTTTATTGTACAATTTGGTCCTGGGGGGCATTTGTCTCTCTAACAAGTTTCTAGTTTAGGAGTTTATTGATGAAGAAGTTCGCTCTGGTTGCCCTGGCAGCTGTAATCGCTTTTCCAATGGCCAGCGTTGACGTAATGGCGATGGATGAAGCAAAAATGATCAAGAAAATGGTTAAAAGAGGCAAGAAAGTTGCCGTCAAACAGTGTTTCGCCTGTCACGACATCACCGCTGAAAAGCAGGTCCGGGTCGGCCCGCCTCTGTGGGGTGTCTTTGGCAAGCCTGCCGCTTCGGTTGAAGGCTACGAATACTCCGAAGCGCAAAAGAGCAAAAAAGATTCAATCGTTTGGGATGAGGAGACCCTCCACGCTTACCTGCAGGATCCCAAGGCCATTGTTCCGGGCAACAAAATGGCATACCCCATTTCCGGCATGAAAGTGATGAGTGAAAAACAGCGCAAGAACGTCATCGAGTTCCTGAAGTCGCTTAAGTAATCACGTTTTTTGCAACCACAACCATAGTGAGACCGTAAATCATGCAGTATCGATTACGCACCCGGGTTTTGTTTTTCTCTTTATTGGCCATGCTCATCTCCTTGCCAGCACTCGCGGAACAAGGAGATGTGGTTAAAATCGCAACCAAAGGCTCAGCTGCAGAAACTGTGGAGAGCCTGAAAAAGCTGATTACGGAAAAGCGCTTAAAGGTCTTTTCCGTGCATGACCACGGAGATGCAAAATCCGTAAAGCAGGTCATCACATTCGGAAGCTCGAGCCACAGTGCACGCATCATGTGGCACGATCCCGCCGCCGGCCTTGAACTGCCCCTCAGGATAGCCGTCTTCCAGGACGATGTGGGCACGCAGGTGATCTATCGCAAACCCACCTCTTTGCGAAACACCTATAGCGTAAAGAACTGCAGCCTGCTGGATGAGTTGGATGAGGTCATGTCAGACCTGGCACAGACTGCAGCACAGTGAAGCTTTTCAAACTTTTTCTCCTGCCGCCCATTCTTCTTGGGCTTATTGGACTTTCATCGGCTATGGCTTCTGAGCCACAGCCGGTGGATGGGTGCGAAGGCCGCTCCTTCGGTAGCGGTTACTTTCGCGCCTACGCCGAACCGCAGCCGGTATCCAAGCATGCGTTTACCACCCCCGGTGGTAAAAAGGTCAAACTCGACACACTTGCTGGCCCCCGTGCACTCCTGGTCAACTTCTGGACGACATGGTGTACGCCATGCAAAGAGGAGATGCCCTCGATGGACCGGCTCCAGGGCCGCATCTCCAGTGGCGAATTATTGATCATTCCTTTGGTTCGGGACGGAAAGGGGATATCGGAAGCGATACGCTTTTATAGAAGCCACGACATAACCAATCTTCCCGTTGCTGCCGACCGTTTTGGAAAGATCTCTTACGACCACAGTATTGGCGCATTACCCATGACCCTACTCGTGGATCAGCAAGGACTGGTGAAAGGGGTTTTGGTTGGCGCGGTTGATTGGGAGAGCGAGCCTGTATTGGAGCTATTAAACAGTTGCTTGAATGTAGACGTTGACCAGAAGGCATCCAGTTAGGGCCATTGCGAATGCAGTCTTCACCAGGTTTCAGGAGATTTACTTGTCATGGAAAGAACGGCTCTGAAGCTTATCGCGACTTTCATTCTGTGCCTCTTCTCGGTCACCTCAGTTGCCGCAGGTGTCACGACTGAAGATATCACGGCAACCAACTTCATGGTCAGCGCAACATCCGAGGGGCAGATGGACAGCGCCGCATACATGCACCTGGAGAACGACTGCAGGTGCCAAGACCATGCCCTTATCGCCGCATACAGTCCAATTGCCGATACAGTAGAACTTCACACCCACTTCAAGGAAGACGGTGTGTTGAAAATGCGACGCATTGATGAGATCACTATCGAAGCAAACAGCGTGGTGGTTTTGCAACCGGGCGGTCCGCACGTGATGTTGATCGGTTTGAAGCAGGCTATCAACGTAGGCGACTCTGTGCCACTGAAGCTCGAGTTTGATGACGGAAACACGATAGAGTTGATCGCGCCCGTGAGAAAGATAGCGATGGACGACCCATCGGCATAAGAGCGGAACCAACCGAAGCCACGCTGAACAGACAACACCGAGTGGGCCATGCGGTCAGCGATAACCTGGTTGCTGGCAACGCGGTGACGAAGAGCCCATCGTCGACGCTGCAGCCTCAGGCGTTACGTTTCCCTCTCATTGAGAAGCGATTCGATCAAAGCCTTGGCTTCGGCTGAACTCCAGTCCAGCAGGCCAATTGCACCGCCGCGCATATTGCCATCACGATCAATCAGAAACGTGACCGGCAGGGTTTCCAAATTGAAGGTTCTAAGGAACTGCGACCCCGGATCGTAATAGGTGATCAGATCGCTCAGACCACGCTTGCGGAGAAAATCTGCCGGCTCCTCCTCACCTTGCCTACCGCTGGCAACCGGTACGACGACAAAGTCACGTTCCTTGTATTGCGCCTGCAGGGCATTGAGGTCCGGCATCTCCCTGATGCAAGGCGGACACCAGGTAGCCCACAGATTGAACAGCGCCACCTTACCCTTGAACCTGGCAAACGTCACCGGCCTTCCGTCCTCGTCGTACATCTCGATTTCTGGAACGGACGGATTGTTGCTGAGCAGATTGAAACCCTCCACCCTGTCTGCCGCAGCCTTAATACCAAGGCGTGGATACAACTGGGCACTCTCAGAGTTCACTGTAGCCGGTACAGGTGCGGCATAAGACTCCGACGTGACCAGTTCCTGGTAAAGGGCCCATCCGACAATGCCAAACATAAGCACCAGGGTGGCGACAATGGCAGGATTTCGTAATCGCAAAAGCTCTTCCTCAAAATCTATATGTCTGGCCGGCCAGGCGAGCCGCGCTATAACCCGACCTACTGGGTGGCGATTGTAGCGTCCGCGCACTTGAGCAGCGCCATCATCTCTGGGTTATTCAGTTTACCGGCCAAATCGCAGGCATTCGCCTCCTTTTTACCCATCTTCAGGTACTCAGCCGTTTTCATTGTTTGCGTGGTATCTGCGCCGCTTTCGAGCAGCAGCGTAACCATCTCTTGATTGCCGGTGTTGACGGCGTGCATGAGTGGCGTGAGATCCTCGTCACTCACCCTGTAGTTGACATCAGTACCATTCTTCAGCAGAAGCCTGACCGCGTCGATCCGGTCCTCGCTGATGGCCTCTTGCAACACAGTCCTGGTAAACAGGGTTGTGGCATTGAGATCCGCACCGAGCTTGATCGCCTTCCTTAACTGTTCGTCGCGATTATCAATTCCCGGCTCAAACAGCACGTTCTGTAGCAATTCTCCTTCAATAGCAGCCTTGTAGGCTACACAGCCGTCCTTGGTACCAAGGTCGCAAGCGAGCTTGGCGTACTTGGCGGCTTCAACGAAATCCCTCGACTCGATACCGAGTTGAGCCTCTCCGTTATAATAGGCCGATGCCATAGTGAGGCAGAGCGTACCGTTCCCCCTGTTGATGCAGTGATCTTTTATCTTGTCACCCGCTTCCTTGTATTTCTGATGCGAAATAAGGGAGATGATCTCCGCACGCCAACCACCAGGCTCACCTGTTGACGATGCCACGGCGGGCAGAACAAACAATGCCAGGATAGAAACAAGTACTTTTTTCATGGCCTTACCTTTCAAGCTGTAACTGTGTTGCATAGACATCACCTGTAAACTCTTTCCGAACAAATAACAATAAAACATTAACCGATCGGTCCACCCATATCATCGGTGCTGTCGTGCACCTCGCCGCCCCAGTCGATCCACTCCACCATGGAACCGTCATAGAGCTGGGCTTTCGGGTTTTCCAGAATCTGATGTAGCACGAACCAGCCCAATGCCCCCCATACGCCGGTATCGCCAAACGTGGCAATCGAGCCGCGGGTGGAGATGCGATATCGATCAAACGCCTGCTGGATTCTTTCCGGGGACAGAAACCGACCGGTGCCGGCATCCAGTAGCCGATCAGGGGGAATGCCGACTCCATCGTAAATCGTGCCAGGTTCCGGTACCTGCGGGTCTCGCTTGTGGCCCTCGAAGTAGAGGCTGGGCCGGAAATCTATCACCGGGCGGTTATTGCCCAGTAAATCTTCCACGCGATTGGTGTCGGCCAACAGGTCAGATTGAAAGCTGACGGCGCAAACCTTTGACTCTACTGGTGACGCACCTTTGACCAGGTCGTGAGCGGAGAGTGATTCGATACCCCCGTCCAAAAGTGCGACCCGCTGAAAGCCGGCCATCATCAGGCTCCATACAACACGCGTTGCTTCAGCGACCTGCCTGGGTTGCCTGGCGGAACCGATCACGACCACGGATTCGAAGCCCTCTAACCCCAGGCCGCCCAATAACTCCGCCAGTTTTTTCTCGCCAGGCAAATAACCGGGGCGGTCATAGCGTTCAACCTGCCAATCGAGCTCATTAAACCCGGCCCAACGCGCTTGCGGCCAGTGGCCATCCATGAACTCGGAGCGGGACCTGACATCCAGAACAACAACGTCGCTTTTATTCTGTGAGAGCCAGGTGCCATCCACCAGTATCGGATATGGTGCCGCAGCAAAAAGATGTAATGGCCAGAGGCACCCCAGCAGAACCAGGGTGCGAATGAGAACGGTCATTATGATTTGGTCACACAGCCATTCAGCCTTGAGGCCAAGTTGCCAAACCACTGGAAGTAACCTCCCGTGGTTTGGGGCATCTGTTGGCCGGCGGGATCCAATACCACAGTGTTCAGGCTGGCCTGATCCAGAGCGGATTGAAGATGCTGATCCAAAGGTTCAGCCGCAACCACGCAGTTGGCGCCCCTGGCTTTGGCTTTATCAACGATATCCTGGGCGCTCCCACCAGCAGGAACCGTTTTCAGCTTATAGCGCTGCTCAAGGTACTGGAACTCGTCATGCAAGACCACAAATGGCTGGCTGCTAACATCGTGCAAAAGTTTGTTCACCCGAATATCCAGCTCCCAGAGGGCCTGGACAATCTGACCCGAATTGGCCTGATAGCCCCAGTGGTTGCGTTGGTCCAGCCCCTGAAAAACCATTGTTATCGCTTCCAGGGCTGCCATGGAATTCAAAGGGTCAAGCCAGTAATAGGTATCTATCACCCCTTCGGGCCGAATGGTCTGCACCATGCCATACCCCCCCTGCCCCAAAGACTCCATGTGCGGATCTTCATCTTCTTTCGGACCTACCCAGTCTACCGGTGTCCGCTTGGCCAACTGGTGTACGCCCGCAGCCTCTATCAGTGAAACGGCGGCCTGGCCTGATTCCGTCAACTCTTTATCAAGCTCGGGCTCCAGGGTCGGACCATTCCAGAAGAGGACCGTGAGGCCGTCAGGGATCTGCCAGCGCCCCTCTGCATCCTTCTGCACCAACACGGCTTCAAACGGGCTGCCGTAGGCCAGGGCAGATGCCAGAGTGAACATTGGAACTGTTGTGACACCAACACGGAACGAATCCTGTTGGGCCTCTTTTGCAGGCATGTCACCGGCAGTTACCGGTGCAACAATACCCAAACAGAGCGCGATAACTCCCGCGATAAACTTAGCCATATTTACTCCAAAACAAGTGTTCATTACTTGGCGATTTCCGCTTGGCTGTTATTAGTCATCTGCATTTTAACTTTGGCCAGCAGCTCTTTATACGACTCCAGGTCGGCCAGGGTAAGGTGGCGGACCCCGCTGTGAGAGTTAAAAGTGACGACGATCTTGTTACCATTCTCCATCTGCTGGAGGATGGTCCCCGTGACCTCAGGACCGATCATCAGGTTATTCCCTTTTCCGGCTGTGATTTTATGGCGCTCGTGTTTATCGATGCCGATTGTTACAGTCGTTCCCTCTTTGAAGCCCAGGTAGGTCGCAACGATGAATCCAGCGGCATCCGGTGTCCATGCAGGGCCAATCTGGACAAAGTTCTTGGTCTTCCATTCACCGAACTGCTCAATGTGAAACATACGGCAGTAGACCTTGCTGCCTTCCATCTCGTCGCAAGTCGCCTTCCAGGTACCTGCACGCTCTTCAAACAGGTGATCCCGTTTCATCGGCATGGGCATCTGCTGTTGCTTCATTGCGCCTTGATCCATAGCCTTGGTATCTGCCTCTTTCGCCAAGGCAGGGTTGGAAACGAGCCCTATCATTGAGGCCAAAACAGCCGTGATTGCATACTTCTTCATTAATCTGCCTCCGAATCGTTGCGCGCACCGCGCAGTACCCAGTTACTGACCAGCTGCAACTGCTCCGGTGTCAACTTGGTGAAGCGGCGCATCTCTTTCAGGTTGTTTCGCCAATCGAACATGATCCAGTTGTCCCGCGGAAAGGTCTTGTGACACAGGTTGCAATCCAGGTCGTAGAGATCGGTTACATAGTTCCAGAACTTCTCTTCGTCCGGTCCCAGCGCTGAACGGGGCACCCAGCCGGTAAGCTTGATACGGTTCCAGGTCAGTTCATATTCCGGCTCGAGCTTGCTTTCAAGCTTCTCCACGCGATCCATGCCGTCGAAGCTCATCTTGGCCAAAATCACGGCACGGTTGAAATCGATGTAGATCTGACTGCCTTCCTCACGGTCCCAGCCTTCGCTGGCAACCTGAACCCAGTCGCCTTCCTGTTTAACAACGGTTAAAGGTGTACCGCCCCAGACCGTCGCCAGCACGTCTTCACCACCGGGGGCGGTCGTCAGTTCAACTTCAGGCAGGATGAGAACCGCCTTGCTGGTGAGTTGCGCATTGAGGGCTTCATTCTGGTATTCGTTCTCCAGCTCGCCATAGATCTTCTCCATGTCGGGCAGCTTATGCGCAATACCCTTATGACAGTTGATACAGGTGGCTTCTCCATCCATCAGGCGCTTATGCATCTTCTGCGCCGTGGAAGACTGCTTCTCGGTGAGCATGGTCTCGTTGGTATGGCAGTTACGGCACTCGCGGGAGTCACTCTCCTCCATGGTACGCCATACGTTCTGGGCATATTGCAACCGGCGTGCTTCAAACTTTTCCGGCGTATCGATGGTGCCCAGGGCCCAGTGGACCAACTCGTTGGAGGCCTTGATCTTACGTACCAGTTTCGCGCCCCAGGGCTTGGGCACATGACAGTCTGAACAGATTGCCGGGACACCTGAGGGGTTATGGGCGTGAACAGATTGTTCATACTCGCCCTTCACCACGTTCATTTCGTGGCAGGAAGTACAGAATTCATAGCTATTGGTGTATTCCATAAAGGTGTTGAAACCACCCCAGGCAATAATACCTGCGACGATACCACCACCAAGGAGCAGGCTGCGGGGACCTGTTCCCGACAACCATTTGAAAGCTTTTTTAACCATCACATTCCTACCACTTACAGTTTTGTAATTTTGCCAATAAAAAATTGCGTTGTTGACCAACACATACCCAGTAATTTATTAGCAAATACCATGCCTTAAAAACAGGCACCCCATTGGCTCAATATTACCATCGAAGGTGTTCATAATTCACAGAGACTTCCAGCAATCCATTCGTTCATGAACTGTTGGAAATTCCCCCGAATAAGGGAGGTGAAAAAATGGAGCCAGCCCAGAGGGCTGGCTCCATCCATCAGGTAATAATCACCTGATTACTGCTTACTACTGCTTCACCTTACTTCTGGTTAGCAACAGCCTTAAGCGCCTTCTTCATGAACTGCTGGTGTTCGAAGCTGTCCATCACGCCAGGTGTGGCAACTTTCTTCCAGAAGTCAGGATTGAAGCGCTCTTCGTGACAACCGATGCAGACACCGGTCTTCTCGATAGCGTCACGCTTCTCTTCAGGCAGGGGACCAGTCAGCGGCCAGTGAGAACCTACGGAACTCAGCTGTTCGCCATCTTCGGTTACGATCGCAGCCCAATCGTAGGTCAGGCCGGGGATACCGGGGATCTGAACCTGGGTCTTCTTGGGTATGATCTCACCAGTCGCCTGGTTTTTCAGATCCAGTACGAAGTCCTTGTCGGCACCCAGCAGGAAGCGACCACCTTCAACACCGTAGCCGAGGGCCTTGGGGTTGTCGTGACAGGACTCACAGCTACGGGCACTACGGCCAGCGGTGTGAGGCTGTACAGCGGCGGTGTCGATACCGGGACCTTCAGGGGTATCCCAGATCTTGTTGTTAACCAGAGTCTTGCCATCCGGGTCGATAACCGTGGTGGTTACCTGACAGCCAGGCATCATCGGGCTAACGCGGCCTTCACCGTTCATACCGAGAACCGGAGTCTCCCAACGCAGGTAGGAGCGGGTCTCGCTGACTTTACCAGGGCTCTTCATGCCGTTGGTGCCAGGAGGCGCATCCGGAGTCTGACCGGTCTTGGGATCGCGGTTGCTCGCGTTGACCAGCCAGTCGGTACCCATCTTGCCTTCGGAGTAGTCAACAGTGACGTGACAACCGTAGCACTGTGGAACCCAGTCGGCGTGACAGGCGTAGCACTCCATGTTGTTCTGATGCTGAGGGATCAGGAACATGGAAACCTTGGCCAGAGTCGACTTGAAGGTACCTTCATCACCGATGCGTTTCAGCAGCGGCACGTTGAAGTCAAGACCGTTCGCAGAGTGAACGATGACGTCTTTACCCTTCTTGACAACATTACCCATTGGGTTGCCGCGGGCGGTCAACAGGTAACCGTCCATAGGCTTGTACTGGGTAGCGTCCTTCATGAACTCAGGCCACTTCTTGCCGAGGCCACGAGGATTGGTGTTGGCGGTAGGCATACCGTCTTTCATTTCACCAAACTCTTCGCCACGACCCAGTGGGAGATCCCAAGGCATCTTGTTGAAGGTACCGTGGCAGTCCTCACACTCGATCTCAACCTGAGCCAGAGTTGTGCCGGGGATGTTGCCGTCACCATGCATGTCGATAGTGGTGTGGCAGTCCTGACACAGCATGCCGCCTTTCGGGTTACCAGCG
The DNA here is from genome assembly GCA_965224515.1 of Sedimenticolaceae bacterium. Classification (GTDB taxonomy): domain Bacteria; phylum Pseudomonadota; class Gammaproteobacteria; order Chromatiales; family Chromatiaceae; genus Sedimenticola_A. Next base: position 2,085,139 of record OZ245051.1, on the reverse strand, counting down.
ATAGAGTTCATCTCGTGGTGGAGATCCTCTTTGATGAACAGGTAACGCTTGGTGTGCATCTTGGGCTGTTTTTTGCCCTTGGAGTTGTAAGGAGAACCATAAGGGAATTCCATGATGCCCTGGTAGCTCACACCTACACGCTTACCGCGGTTGTGGCAGGAAACACAGGTTTCAACCGGAATACCGGAGTACTCAACCTCACCAACCTTAACCTTGGTCTTGCGGGTGCCCTGCATGCGGTGAGTCAGCACGTGGCCAGCCTCGTCCTTCTTGATGCTGGGATCACCACCTTCGTAGAAGCCTTCATTGGAGTAAGGCACGTGACATGCGGAACAGCCAGCACCACGGTAATCACCACGCTTGTCGCGACCTTGAACACCAACGTGGCAACGCTGGCAGTCGTGACGGGAGTAGGTGAGGCCCGCGTGATTGGGGTTCTCGGTCAGCTTGGCCAGGTCCACCTGGGGCAGCTGTTTCAGACGCTTGGGCATCTGGTCAGGATGCTTCTTGACGAAGTCCTTCATGTACTTCTTGTAGGCTTTGGTACCCACCAGAGGCACAGGACCATCTTCGTCCATCACATCGTAGTTACCCCAGACAACCTTCATGTCCTTCTGAACACCCCATGACCACATGTTACCCTGAAGTTTACCGGCTTCGGTATTCATCAGGGACTTGTTCATACGGTCATAGTACCCAGAGTGACACTGGCCACAAGCCTGATCGTTCACTGGCATGGCGCCAGGATCGGGCAGGAAGTTCTTGGGGCCGCCTTTCTTGGCAAGCATCTTTGGGGTGCCCATATGGGCCTTCATTTTGTCTTTCTCTTCAGCGGGATTACCACCATGGCAGACCACGCAACCCGCGGGATCTCCCAACTCGGCACCCATCTTTTCGATGTCTTCCTGCATGACACCGTCACTAAAGCGTTCAATGCCCTCGTGACATGCCAAACAGGCTTTGCCTGCAGCTTCGGCGATTGGTACCAGCGAGTTACCCCCGGTACTCCATCCGACGAACACTACAAGTGCAAGTAGTGCTAGGCGTTTCATTTTTATCTCCCAAAAAATTAAAAATACTTCTTGTTTGTTCATTGACTCTGGAAAAAACTCCCTCAATCAACGGGGGAATAAAGTGCAAGATCTATACCAGAGCGAACTAAAAAGGGTGGTGGACGGCAAAAACCAGGGGGGGGGATAATCCCCGAACTCGCACCAAAGGTTGAATGGTTGCGGGTCAGAGAGCTTTACGGGATCTACCCACATTTGAGTAATTTGAGCTACCCCGAAAGAGAACGATACGTTGCAGAGTACGGCAAGGGGCAACAGTATTGAACGAATTGTTCAATCGAAGCCCGCTTGAGTGAATGAACTGTTCCAGCCTTTGCCCTGGGACTTCATCTCCCCTACCTGCTCAGCCCCATACCTGTACGAGCCGACAGAAGAGGCGTCTTGGGATTTCATTCAGCCCCCCCCGACTCAACAGGATCTCTCCATTACTGGTAAAAACATACTGCTGACATTGTCCATATGACGGACTCCACGAGGTCGAACATGCTCCGGTTTACCCACGAAGATGGACGGCGTATCATCACTGCCCATCTTTCGGGAACTACCTCTGAATATGCCGGTCAGTACGAGGCAGTGCACTAAATTCGAAATTCCCCATCAGGAGACGTTGTGTGAAGCAGTTTGATAAACCATCGATTCACCGACACGGGTTATTGGCCGTGGTTGCCATTTCAATACTGAGCGGTTGCATGACCTCACCGCAGAAACCTGCAGTGCAAGCCACCCCCGAGCCCGTGGCTGAAACCGTTTCCGAACCGGCAACAGACCTCATGGGGGAGTGGTGTTATGTAAAGAAGCGCAGGGTTACCAAGTACACCGTCAAGGAGGGGAAGCTGCTGATTCGCACCGGTCGCAGCGGGCAGTACTACGAAGCGGATCTCACCTGTAATGATGCCTATACCCTGTGTGAGGGGAAAACCATGCGCGGTTGGCAGACACCGGTGACCGAAACTCTGCGTCTGGACGACGGGAAGATGAACCTTACCCGGGTCTGGGGCGGATCCTGGAAAGACAAAACCTACAGTTTCACCTATACCCGCTGCCCTAAGTGGTGAGCCGGCAGCCTGATTTGGCCCTGCACCAACTGACTCTAGTGTAGGAGCGAACTTGTTCGCGATCGGCCCCTGAACACCCTCGGATCGCGATTAAAATCGCTCCTACAGCACATAATCAGCGAGTAGGAGCCCAGCCCCCTGGGCGATGCCGCGCCTCCCCAGCCTTCTTATCGCGCTGGGGACAGCGCTCCTACAGATCAGGTTGATATCAATGTTTGCGATCGGTCCCTGAACACCCTCGGATCGCGATTAAAATCGCTCCTACAGCACATAATTAGCGAGTAGGGCCCAGTCCCCTGGGCGATGCCGCGCCTCCCAGCCTTCTTATCGCGCTGGGGACAGCGCTCCTACAGCTAAGGTTGATATCAATGTTTGCGATCGGTCCCTGAACACCCTCGGATCGCGATTAAAATCGCTCCTACAGCACATAATCAGTGAGTAGGAGCCCAGTCCCCTGGGCGATGCCGCGCCTCCCCAGCCTTCTTATCGCGCTGGGGACAGCGCTCCTACAGCTCAGGTTGATATCAATGTTTGCGATCGGTCCCTGAACACCCTCGGATCGCGATTAAAATCGCTCCTACAGCACATAATTAGCGAGTAGGGCCCAGTCCCCTGGGCGATGCCGCGCCTCCCAACCTTCTTATCGCGCTGGGGACAGCGCTCCTACAGCTCAGGTTGATATCAATGTTCGCGATCCGAGCCTGTTTCGATGCGCTTCGCGAACAAGTTCGCTCCTACTTGTAAGCCGCACTGTGAAACAGTCATTTTTCGCAAGGCCACTTAGCCTAAAGACTTAAATCCGCCGCGAAGACCAGCATACCCACCAATAGCAACAGGCCGAGGCCCACCATGGACAGGCCAAATCCGAAAAATGCGATCTGCACTGCCCGGGGCGGCTGGGTAATGATACGTTCCTCCAGTTTGCCCTCGGCCCGCATGCGCTCGATCCAGGCCGGATGTTCCTGCTCCAGCGCCTGGAGTTCTGCGGCGCCGTGAAATATGTGGGCGTTCATGGGAAAGGCACTGGGCCGGTAGCTCTCGATGAAAAAGTGGACGATGAAGATATGGGCCATGGCCAGTATCGCTTCCATCTTGTGCACCCAGCGGGCCACGTTCATCATCCACCCCGGAAGCACTGAAGTGGTCAGTACTGAATCAAACATCACCAGGCCGGTGGTGCCTACGATGACCAGCCCCCACCAGACAGCCCAGTAATCGAACTTCTGCCACCAGGACCAGCGATCGAATACCGGGTGCTCCCGCCGTCCGAACAGCCAGGCCATATGCTGATGCACGGCCTTGAAGTCGCTCCAGGTCCAGATCAGGCTGTCCGGCCCAGTGAGATGACCTCGCTTCCCACCCAGTGTAGAGCGAAGCAACCAGGCAACATGGGCGATAAAAACGGCCATCAGGATCACGCCGAACAGGCGGTGCACCCATACCGCACCGTCACCCCCCCCAAAAGGCAACGCAAGGATCTTCCCCAATCCCGTTTCAATATACATCCAGGCCACACCGGTCACCGACAGGGCCATGAAACAGATGATGAGGATCGTGTGCATCCAACGTTCACTGCGGGTAAAACGTTCTAACAACACGCCCTTCTCCGGCGCTTTCTTCTGTTCATGCCGGTTCTGGAAATGTTGTTTGACCTCGCGCCATGCCCAAACAGTGGTATAGGGCATGAAGAACACGAATACACCACCCGCCAGGACCAACATCAATACGACCGCCCAATAGAGGGCCGGAAAGTCTTCACGGGTATGCTGCGACCAGGGAGGCTTCTCGTGAACCACGTAGCTACCCATGCCGGGGCCCGCCCCTTCGTGACACTTGGCGCACACTTTCTCGTGACGGTGCTTCTCGTAACCCGCCGCGTTGGGATTGTGTATGCCGGCAACGGGTTTGGATATATGGCAGTCCCTGCAAATCAGTTCGGTGCGTGCGTAATGCAGGTTGTTCTGCTGTCCCTCGTGACAGCTGAGACAGTAGCGTGCGTGGTAGAACGACTCCACGTCTTCGTGCACGTCCGCTTTCGTGGAGTTGCGCCGCACCGGGCCCTGACCGGGGCCGATGGCCTCCAACCAATTGCGGCTCGATTTATCAGAAGGGATGAACAGGTCGGGATCGTTCGGATCCTCAAAACCCTTTTGAGCCGATGCCGAGGAGAAAAAAGCGAAGACCAGGCAGAGGACAAAAAAAAGCCTGTACACAAAACCACGCATGAAACAGCGACTGCTTATAGGATGTAATGCCATGTCCGGATTCGACCTTTTTTCGCAAGGATATTGTTGATCCGCTCCCACCATACTGAGTTGTAGTGTTGCACACCAGGATGAGTGGTCAACCACTTAAAACCCCTTGAAAAAGGACGGCTTTCCGATAGCCAGGAAAAGCTCAGCGCCAATGGGCGGATCAGTCGTCTGCGGAACCGACAGGCGGCTGCAGGCCGAACTGCTCAATCATGCGACGCAACCGGGGGCGGGAGATGCCGAGAATTTCGCAGGCCTTGCCACGGTGCCAATCCACCTTTTTCAGTATATTGGCCACGTGGAGGCGTTCCATCTCTTCCAGGCTCAGCAGGCTGGTGTCCAGCGCCTCGGGTTCCGGTACATGGCATACCATTTCAGGCGGCACCAGGTCCAACGTCAGTGTGTCTCCGTGGCAAAGCGCCACGGCCTTCATCAACATGTTCTCCAGCTCCCGCACATTACCTGGCCAGTGATACTCTTCGAGGCAGCGCAACACATCCTTGCTGATGTGGTCCACATCCCTGTTCAACTCCTTGTTGATACGTCCCAACAGGGTCTGCACCAGGTCAGTAATATCATCGGCGCGCTCACGCAGCGGCGGCAGGTGAATCGTCACAACCTGCAGGCGATAATAGAGATCCTCCCTGAAGCCACCATTGGCAACCTTTGCAGACAAGTCCACGTTGGTGGCCGCAACGACCCGCGCATTGGTGGTCTTCACCTCTTTAGCGCCCAGGGGCGTGAACTCCTTGTACTGAAGCACCCGCAACAGCTTGGCCTGCATGGACTGAGAGAGTTCACCGATCTCATCGAGGAAGATAGTGCCGTCCTGGGCGAGGGCAAATTTACCCGGCTGACGGGAGACCGCTCCGGTAAAGGCCCCTTTTTCATGGCCGAACATGTCCGATTCAAGCAGATTCTCAACCAGGGCAGCACAGTTCACCGCCACAAACGGACCATCCGGGTGCTCGCCACTGCGATGGATGGCCCTGGCCACCAGTTCCTTGCCCGTGCCGGACTCACCGGTGATAAGAACCGTTGCGGGATTTTTCGCCACCAGGCCAATGGTCTTGAAAACCTCTTTCATGGCACGGGAACGTCCTACCATGGTGAGGGGACCGGAGCGCACCTCTGCTGCGCTGATGTACTGGTTATCATCACCGTTACGCTGCATGATCTTATTGATCGCCGCGTCCAGCTCATCGATATCGATGGGCTTGTGAATATAGTCCTCAGCCCCCTTCTGCATCGCCTCAATGGTGCTCTCCATATCGTGGAAAGCGGTAATCATGATGACTCGTGCACTGGGATGATTCGCCTTGAAATCAGGCAAGCCCTCAAGCCCCGAACGACCCGGCATACGGATATCAAGAATGATCAGTTCAGGTTCCAGGCTGGCCGCCGCCGACAATCCCTCATCGACACTGTTGGCCAGTACCACCTCGTGCTCCTGGGCTGAGAGATGCAACTGCAGAGTGCGGCCACCGGCCACATCATCGTCAACGATTAGAATTCTAGGCATAGTCCTCTCGTACCTCGGGGTTCCGGACAGTCAGCCAATTGGGCACGCACATTATGTGCCAGCTTGATCCACCATCCCGGCAGGCAGAAAAAGTGCGGTCGTTGGGGGGGCGAATCTGCGTCTTACTCATTTGGTCGGTGTATCGGCCGGTACAGTTGGGAGCACAACAGTAGCACAGGTATCGCCATTCCCGCGCTGTGACAGATCAATAGTGCCCCTGTGTTGATCCACGATCTGACGGACAATGGCGAGCCCCAGGCCGGTACCCTGGGCACGGGTAGTAAAGAAGGGCTCAAACAGCTTTTCGGTATCAACACCCTCGAGCCCCTTGCCGTTGTCACAGATCACCACCTTTACACTGGTGCCCGAGTCGTTCAGGTTGATGGTCGCATCGATCTCCAGACGGCGTTGATCACCACCCTTCTCCTCCAGGGACTGAAGGGCGTTGGAGACCAGGTTGCTGAAAAGGCGACGCAGTTTGTCCGGATCCGCCGGAACCGTGGGCAGGCCGGCCTCAACCTTGATCACGGGCACTACGTCCGCTTCGTCCAACCGACCCTGCATACCGCTCATGATACTTTCCAGCAGTTTGCGCATGTCTATCCAATCAGACTTTACCGCTTCCGGGCGGGCATAGGCGAGCATGTCGGAGAGGATGTTCTCCATGTAGAGAATCTGGCCCATGCCGATCTCCGCCAGTTCCCGACGTTCAGCGTCCGTCTGGCGCCCCAGGATCTGCATACCCATCTTCACCGATGACAAAGGATTCCTGAGGTCATGGGCGATCATGCCAGCCATCCGTCCCATCGCTGCCAGGGCCTGGTGACGGGCCATCTCCTTGTGGTGCTCTTCGATCTCCGCCTCCATCCGTTTGCGTTCGGTGATATCCTCTTTCACCGCCACGTAATTGGTAATTTCACCATCCTCTCCGCGCAATGCCGATATGGAGGCGGACTCCCAGTAGAGTTCTCCGTTCTTCCGGCGATTGTGGAACTCCCCTCGCCACTCCTCCCCCTGCAGCACCTTCTCCCAGAGAGACTGGTAGCCCTCGGGTGAGATTTCACCCGACTTGAGAATGCTGGGATTACGGCCCTGCACCTCTTCCGGGGTGTAGCCCGTCACATCGGTAAACTTGGGATTGACGTACTCGATGCGGCCGTTCTTGTCGGTCAACATGACGATACTCGGACTCTGCTCCACCGCCTGCGAGAGTTCCCGCACCCTGGCCTCGGCCAGTTTACGTTCAGTGATATCCTCGCCAATGGCGGTTATGCCGGCAATCTGTCCGGTTGAGTCATAGAACGAAGTGTTGTGCCAGGATATGAGTCGCCTATCTCCCAGCCGGGTGACCACCTCGTCCTCCACCTGCTTGGGAAACTCCTGCCCCTGCTCTAGCGAGTTGAATGCCTGCCTCGTCGCCTCCTGGTGCTCAGGTGCAATAAAACGCGAAACCCAGTCACCGTTTAATACGTCTTCCGGCTCCCACCCTGTCAGCTGCAGAAAGGAGTGATTGCAAAACCGCAGCCTGGCTTTCTTATCCACCGATACAGCAGCCAGTTTCATCTTTTCCAGCGTGTGCCTGAAGCGTCGCTCGTATTCACTTTCCAGCTCTGCCCGCCTGTGCCTCAAGCGGGTCGATGCGAGCAGCCATGAGCCGACAACCAGGACGATCAACATCAACAGGTAGAGTGGCAGATTACGGGTCACAAAGACCCATGGAGTCGGCGCATCATCCTGAGGGGCAACACGTGACGCAATAACCCAGCGGCCAGCACCCTTTCTGCTGGTCTCGGTGGAAAGCCCAACACTGGAAGCTGCCTGTGACGCGACGGCCAAAGGGGTGACCGTTTCGAAGGAGAAAAGGCCAGATTCCGTACGAAACTGCCCGGCCCCCGAATTATTACTCATATCCTTCCAGGCGCGGGGATATTCAGCAGAGAAGCGGCGTTTGTGGGGCAGCATGAACCCCCAGGCATCATTGGTCTGGGGCGAGTGCAGCCAGTAACCATTCGCATTTAAAAGATGTACATGATCTGCAATATTCGCAGTGGCCCTGATAAAACTGCCGAGAACCCTTTTGCCTAGATAATTGAGAACCAGGATTCCCCGCTTGGTGCCATCCCTGGAGTAGACGGGAGTGGCAAAACGCATCACAGGTTTATAAGGCATCTCGATCTCACCCTGTTCCATATTGAGATCCAGGGGCGAGATATAGAGTTCGTTATTGTCCAGGCCGATGGACTCCCGAAAATAGTATCGGTCTGCTTTGTTCTGAAGCAACGATTCAGGAACCGCTTTCGACTCACCGTCTTTCAGATTGACTCTCACAACCTCATTGCCATCAGGATTCAGAAAGCGTATCTGGTCATAAAGCTGCTTCTTGGCGCTGAACCCAAGCAGCAGCCCGGTTACATCTTTTTTCTTGATTATTCCTGCCTGATCGAAACCCTGTGTCTTAAAGTAGTCCGACAGGAAGGTCAGGTCGGTGATAACGGCTGCCAGCTCATTGTTCAATACACTGCGCGCCAGGCTCACATTCAACAGCTCGCGGGTTTCGGAGGTTATCCGCTCTGTTTGATAAACACTGAAGTAGTGAGCAATTCCAGCTACTGAAAAAATCACGGCAAAAGGCAGTGAGACGAACAGGAACTCGCGAGCCCTGTCAATAAAGCTGAACTCTCTATGCCCTTGAGCCTGTAGCATTGACCAGCACCCCTATTCAAAATTGACCGCGGATTTTGATGCGAAGAGATAACACCATATTCGATGTAAAGGCAACAGATCACCCCATTCGCACGCTGGTGGGCCGTGCGGATAATCCGAAATGGATTTTGAAACTTGCCTACCCTTCCTTACACCCTTATGCAGCGATTACCTGTCTTGTCTACCCCAGCGCTTCAACAGCAGCGAGTTGGATACCACGCTGACCGATGACATCGCCATGGCTGCACCTGCAATAACCGGATTGAGCAGCCCGGAAGCCGCCATTGGTATGGCAATCACGTTGTATATCAGTGCCCAGAACAGGTTCTGTCTGATCTTGCTGTAAGTGGCATTTGAGATGGAGAGCGCATCGATCACAAGACCTGGCTCACCCCGCATCAGGGTAATACCGGCCGTGTGCATGGCCACGTCGGTACCGCTGCCCATGGCCATGCCGATATCAGCAGCGGCCAGTGCAGGGGCATCGTTTATCCCGTCCCCAATCATCACCACCCGCTTACCGGCGTTACGAAGCTTTTCCACCTCTTCCGCTTTATCCCCGGGGAGCACCTCTGCAATCACCCGTTCAATACCGACCTCAGAGGCGATGGCCTCAGCCGCATGACGGTTGTCACCGGTCAGCATCACTGTATTCAGGCCCTGCCTGTGCAGGCTGTTCACCGCATCTGCCGCACCAGGTCTCACAGCGTCACTGAGGGAGATGTATCCCAGGGGGTTGGGTGCTGACGTCAGATCAGCAACGTACATCAGGGTATGCCCCCGGCTTTCAAGCTGGACGGCCTGATCGCTCCACGACCCCAGATCCACATCCTGCATCTCCATCAGGCGCCGGTTACCCACCAGCAGAGAGATACCCTCAACCTGGGCACTGAAACCAAGACCGGGGCGATTGGTAAACCGGCTCACTTCAGACAGAGCAAGGTCCCTCGCCCGGCTTTCCCTTATTACAGCTTTTGCCAGGGGGTGTTCACTGCCCTGCTGTGCCGAGGCTACCAGTCGCAGCAACGCCTGCTCATCACCATCTTTCGCAAACACCTGCTCTACACCGGGTCTTCCCCTGGTCAGGGTGCCGGTTTTGTCAAAGACGATGGTGTCCGCACGGTGCGCCTGCTCAAGGGCCTCGGCGTCCTTGATCAAAACACCGTATCGCGCCGCCATACCTGTACCCACCATGATCGCCGTCGGCGTAGCCAGGCCCAGGGCGCAGGGACAGGCAATCACCAGTACCGACACGGCTGCAACAAAAGCCGTTTCAGGATCAGCGCCGATAAACCACCAGCCGAGAAAGACCAGCAGGGCTATAACCGCCACCACCGGCACAAAAACAGCAGAGATCTGATCCACCAGCCGCTGAACAGGTGCCTTGCTGGCCTGGGCATCTTCCACCAGCCTGATGATCCGGGAGAGAGTGGACTCCGCGCCCACCGCGGTTGCCTCTATCTTCAGCAGACCATCGCCATTCACCGAGGCTCCGGTGACCGCCTCGCCCACACCACGGGCGACAGGAATCGGCTCGCCGGTAATCAGTGATTCGTCGAACTGGCTCTCACCCTCAAGAATGCGTCCATCCACGGGCACCCTTTCACCGGGCCTGACAATGACTATCTCACGCTCAACAACGCTTTCGGCAGGTATATCAATCACCATGCCGTCGCGCTCCACCCTGGCCGTTTCCGGGCGCAGATCCATCAGGGCATGAATGGCAGATGCGGCATTGCCCTTGGCCCTGCTCTCCATCCACTTCCCGAACAGCACCAGTGTGACAACCATCGCCGAGCCTTCGAAATAGAGTGCCCCACCAGCACCCCCGATAAACGTCACCCAACTGCTCAACGCCCAGGCGGCCGTGGTTCCCAATACCACCAGAACATCCATGTTGCCTGCTCCTCCGCGCAGGGATCTGTATGCACCTTCATAAAATCTCCAGCCGATCCAGAACTGCACCGGCGTGGCGAGCAGGAATTGCCACAGGGGCGGCAGCATCAGGTCCATGCCGAAGGGCATGAAGAGCATCGGCATGGCCAGGGGAAAGGTCAGCACCACTGCCGTTATCAACTTGTTCAATTCGGCCCTGCTGCGACGCTGATTCTCCTGCTCCCGAATTTCGCGCTGAGCCTTTGCCGTGACTGTCGGACTGGCTTCAAAGCCTGCCTTTTTCACGGCACCAATCAGTGACTCAATGGGAACGGCACCCGCCGGCACCGTGATGGATGCCCGCTCGGTAGCCAGGTTGACCGCAGCGCTTTCCACACCGGGCAGTTTCCCCAGCACTCTCTCAAGGCGTGCGGAACAGGCGGCGCAGGTCATGCCGGTGATATCAAGATCAATCACCTCTGAGCGAACGGAAAAACCGGCCTTTGCAATCGCTGTTGCCAGGTCAGAGGCGGTGAGCTCTCCCTTTTCGTAATCAATGCTGGCCGTGTTGCCGGCAAGGTTCACCCGGGCCCCGCTCACCCCCGGCTGCCTGCTGAGCACTTTCTCCAGGCGTGCTGAACAGGCCGCGCAGGTCATGCCATCCACGGGCAGAACAAGGTTACAGGCAGTCTCGGCGGCAGGCTCACTCATATATCAAAGGTCCCAGGCTCAATAGTGTTTCGACTACGAAACGGCAGGGTATGTTCAAAGGCAGCCATTCTCCCCGGATGGCACCACTTTATCCACCCTGTGTGCCGATTGGGCCGGGAACCAACGGCTGGTCACCGGCACCCCGTAAGAGTATACTTTTGCGTTATTAGTTTTTCATATGCTGCAACGCAGTATTCTTATAACACGAAACCACCGTTGGTCAATATGAGCAGCACAAACTACGACAGCATTGTAATAGGCAGCGGTCCGGGCGGCGAAGGCGCCGCCATGAAACTCACCAAGTCCGGACACCGGGTTGCCATAGTGGAGATGCACGAGCAGGTGGGGGGCGGCTGTACCCATTGGGGCACCATCCCCAGCAAGGCGTTGCGCCACAGCATTCAGATGCTGGCGGACTATAAGCGAAACCCGCTGTTCAGCCACACCCTGGAACAGATCAATATCGACTACCCCCAACTGCTGAAGGCAGCCGACTCGGTCATCCAGGAGCAGGTGAGTACCCGCTACCGTTACTATGCTCGCAACGGAGTTGATGTTCTGTTTGGCAGGGCACGCTTTATCGATCCACAAACAATCGAGGTGGAGGCCGCGGATAGCAGTACCGAGCTGTACAAGGCAGACAACTTTGTCATCGCCACCGGCTCTAGCCCCTACCATCCACCCGATATCGATTTCAGCCATCCGCACATTCTGGACAGTGACACGGTGCTCAACCTTGAGCATACCCCCAAGTCGTTGACCATCTACGGCGCCGGCGTGATCGGTTGCGAGTATGCATCCATCTTCTGCAATCTCGACGTCAAGGTAAACCTGGTCAACACCCGTGACCGACTGCTCTCATTTCTGGATGACGAGATCACCGACGCCCTGAGCTACCACCTGCGCAACCAGGGCGTTGTCATCCGCCACAACGAGGAGTATGAGCGGGTGGAGCCGATGGAGGATGGCGTGGTCCTGCACTGTAAATCGGGCAAAAAATTCAAAACCGATCTGCTTTTATGGGCTAATGGCCGCTCTGGCAACACCGCCGATATGGGATTGGAATCAGCAGGCGTTGAGGTGAACAAGCGGGCACAGATCAATATCGACAAGAGCTACCAGACCTCTTTGCCACACATCTATGCAGTGGGCGATGTTGTCGGCGCACCAGGACTGGCCAGCGCCAGTTACGACCAGGGCAGGTTCGTTGGTGCCCACATCGCAAAAGGTGAGTGTGACTGGAGCCTGATCGAAGAGTTCCCTACAGGCATCTACACAAACCCAGAGATCAGTTCCATTGGACGCACCGAGCACGAACTCACCGAACAGCAGGTACCCTACGAGGTGGGACACGCCATGTTCAAGAGCATTTCCCGCGCCCAGATCACCGGTCACACAGTGGGCATGCTGAAGATTCTCTTCCACCGGGAGAGCCTCGAGATCCTCGGTATCCACTGCTTTGGGGAAACCGCCGCCGAGATCATACACATCGGCCAGGCCATCATGTCCCAGAAAGAGAGTGCCAACAGTCTGCTCTACTTTACCGAGACAACCTTCAACTACCCCACCATGGCCGAGGCCTATCGCGTCGCCGCCCTGAACGGGCTCAACAGGTTGTTCTGACAGGGGATGGCAGCTGCCCATGGTGGCTGCCAGATCCCGCTCACTTTGAACTCGATCTACACGCCGACCGGAACTTGGGTTTATAATTCCCTCCCCCGAATCCCAAGAGCCTGCGCCATGTCACCATACAAACTGATCAGCATTTTCCTTATTCTGCCTGCCGCCTCCTTGGTCGCTGCTGCACCCCAACCCCAGGTGGAAGAGCTCGTGCAGAAAAAGCAGGGGCTTGAAGCGGAACAGAAAACCGTAGAGGAAACACTCGAAGCCACCAGGCAGCGACTTCGTGAGCTGGAGCGCAAGCTTATGGCCAGGCGCCTGATCAATGCCGAACTGGACCGGCGAATTGCCCAGGCGGCGCAGATCATGGCTGATTCTGAAAAACCCGGAAACTGACCGGGAAACCGGCTTGAATGCGGCCAGAATTTATTTTTTTCAACGCTGACCAACGGTTAGGTTTTTTTCCACATATCCTGTGGATAACAATGTGGAAAAACTGCTGAAACGGGTGATCAGCCCTTACAGATGCTCAGCCACCCTTAGATTGACCATTTTTTATACAAATCTTATTTCGGTATACATATCAACAGGTTAACTGTTACAGGCCGATTATCAATTGGTTTCAGTCTAATAATCTGCCCATTCAAAAAAGGGTTCTTCCACTCTGTGCATATAAAACTCTTTAAATCACAGCTTTTTTCGACTTGATACACAACCACCGGCCATTGGAACCGCCCAATATTCCCAGTGCCATTAACACGCACAGCCCCCTGTTATTCAGGATTTCCACTTGCAAAACAGCTAAAATAGCGTTTTCGCCAAGGTTAGCCGATGTCCCAACTTTCTCCCGATTTCTGGATCACCAAGCCTCTTAAAGAGTTGAGTCCCGCTGAGTGGGAGGCGCTGTGCGACAGCTGCGCCAAGTGCTGCCTGCACCGGTTCGAGGATGTGGACACCCGGGAGATCGTATTCACCAATGTATGCTGCCGCTACCTGGACCAGGAGAGCTGCCGCTGCACGGACTACCCCAACCGATCCACCAATGTCCCGGACTGTGTCACAGTGACCACAGCGGTGCTCGAAGATCCCTACTGGCTTCCCGAAACCTGCGCCTACCGGCTGCTTGCCGAGGGCAGGCCTCTGCCCGTGTGGCACCCGCTTGTCTCGGGCGAACAGCAGAGCGTTTTCGATTCTGGAAACTCTGTCTGCGGGCTGGTGATCAGCGAACTTGAAGTGGATGACCTTGAACACCACATGATCGACTGGATCAGATAATCACACGACTGAACAGCAGAATGACCGAAACAAACCCCATCAGCACCATCACGGAATTCCTGGAAGCCACTGGCGCCCGTCTGCGCATTTTCGACATGGGCCGGAGAATCACCAGGGTCTCCCGCGAACAGTTCCTGCAGTTTGAGAGAACTGAACTCCCCTACCCCTACCCAATGCAGCAGCAGGCGTGGTTCGCCCTGCTGTTCCAGGACAATAAACGCGAGATTGAACCTTTCATCTGGTTTCTGCGTTTCCCCCTGGATGAGCAGGGCAAGCTGCTGCAGGCAGCCCGGGATGACTTCATGCACCGACTGGTGGAGCGGGTTGGAGAAAACCTGCAGGCCGCCGAAAGCGGCGAGCAGCTGGATGCGGTACTGAAAGACAATCCCTATACCTTCAAACCCAGGGATGACCGGATGGCGGTATTTCATGCACAGGCCACACGTCAGCTGAAGCAGTCTCCATCCCAGTATTTCGAACATGCAAAACAGTATTTCAGCGGTGAGCTCGGTTGGGACCAGTGGTCCTTTGTCGGCTACCAGGGTATTGCAGAAGTCGCCTCGCTCCAGGGCGAGAGCGAAATGGAGAAGATCCTGGTGGAGGCGATACCCCAACTGCCCGACCGCCCCCTGGAAGCCCTCTGCCACTGCCTGGAAAACGAGCCACTCTCCATGGCCATCACCCAGGCCCTGCTGGACCGTATGCATTTACAACTGTCAAAGCCGGAGCCAGACGTGATGCTGGTCGCCGCCTGCATCCGCGCCGTAGCCTGTTCCAAGTCCCGAAACCTGCAAAGGGAGTTGATGATCACTGCCCTGGATCACGACTGTGCCACCAAGGTTGAACTGCTCGCCGCCATCAGCGGGCGCGCCTGGGAGAGCCTGCATGATGAAGAGATACGCAGGCGCTATCTTGAGCGGCTGGCGGAAAACAGCGAAGGACAGGAGTTCTTCAACCAGTGCCTCAGCGACCTGCTGTTCCTGCCCGGCATGCGCGCCCCCCTTCTCGGCGCACTGCGTGATCCAGAACGTTCCGAGCGCCTGAGCCAGGCCATTGGAGCGCTGTTTCAGCGTATCCAGGGCCAGTAGATGGCCGATAAAAGCACCATCTACAAAGCCAGGCTCCACCTCTCCGACGTCGACCGGGACTGCTACCAGCAGTTCGACCTCACCCTGGCATGTCACCCATCCGAAACCAGGCAACGGCTGGTTGCCCGCCTGCTCGCTTACGCACTCTGCTACGAAGAGGAGCTGGCATTCACCAAGGGGATTTGTGAAGGAGAGACACCTGATATATGGCTGCAGCGCCCAGGGGAGAAGATGAGCCGATGGATCGAGGTGGGACAGCCATCTCCCGAGAGACTTGAAACAGCCTGTAAGCGGGCCGGGGAAGTTACCCTTTTTCTCTATGGCAAACGCCGGGAGCGGTGGCTGCAGGCAAACCTTGATCGGCTTACAGTTCTGACCAACCTCACCATCATACCCCTGTCAGACGAGCTTCTTGATTCGCTGAGCGGTAATCTCAAGCGCTCGTTGGAGTGGTCTGTCACCGTCACTGACGGAATGCTCTACCTGGATAGTGACGGGGCCAATCACCAGGAGCAGCTCACTCCCTGCATCCTGTCAAATGGTTAGATCAAAGAGTCCCCTGTCTCTTGGGGTATAATCAACCACCTCCGTTAACGCTCTCACAGACCGAACGAATATGAACTGGAAAGCAGTACTCCTTGGCCTCGCCTCTTACCCCGTACTCTGGCTGATCTGGCTCTTTCTCTCCCCCCAGTACCAGCACACCGCATCCCAGTGGCACTCCATGGTGTTCACGGTATTCTTCTTTGTCATGCCCTTCTTTCCAGGTTATCTGGCAGGCCATATCGCAAAAAAACGTGGACTGCACCATGGTGCGGTGGTGGGCGCACTGATATCAATTCTCACCCTGGCGCTATGGATCTTTATGGGCATACTCGACAGCACTGTTCTGCTATCCATAGCTGGCGCACTGATACTGAGTTCTGCCGGAGGCGCATTGAGTCAGTGGGGCGAATCCGACCAGGCCCACGGGGAATCCTGAGAAAGCGTTGTCAGAGCACTGACCTAGCGGTCTGCGGGCTCCTTATCCAGGCCGAACTTTTCACGGTACTCGTTCAGCATCTCCTCGGCTGCTTTCAGCTCTTCCGGTGCCAGCTCCCCAGCAGCGGCATCCCGGTACCCCTTGGCGTAACGGTCACCAGAAAGGTCGCCCAGGCCAAACCAGACGAACGCCTTGGCGTAATCCCTGTCTGTCCCCACCCCGAAGAGGTAGAGACCTCCCAGCTTGCCGAAGGCACGGATGTCCCCTTCAAGGGCAGCCGCCTTGTACTCGGCAAATGCAGTCACCCGGTCTCCCGTCCGGTTTGCCTTCTCCGCCTCTTCAAAGCCGGCAGAAGATAGTGCGGGCAGTAGCAGCATCAGGCAGGCGAGACTCTTAAATTTCATACTCATCGTTGTAACCGGTACTTTCAGTTGAACCAGGGATCAAAGGTACCCTCCCCGGAAAGCTGCACCTTGACCCTGGTCAAACCATCCCCGGATGAGGCCGCAATACAGGTATAATGCGGCAGAAGCCATCCACACCCTTGAAGAGACCGACTTGTCCACTCAACACTTTGAATGTCACATCGATATCACCCAGGGCGACGATAACGCCGTGGACCTGCTGGCGGAGACATCCGGACTCACAAAACAGCGTATCAAGTCCGCCATGCAGAAGGGAGCGGTCTGGCTGACCAGCGGCAAGCACACCCAACGACTGCGCCGTCACTCCAAAGCGATGAAGGCCGGGGACAAACTGCACCTCTATTACGACGAGAAGATCCTTGAAACCATGCCGCCAGAGGCCCGGTTGATCGCGGACGAAGAGGCCTACTCGGTCTGGTACAAACCCTACGGCATGTTATCCCAGGGTTCGAAGTGGAGCGACCACTGCACCATTAACCGCTGGGCTGAACAGCACCTTACCCCCCAGCGCAACGCCTTTATCGTCCACAGGCTGGACCGGGCCGCATCGGGTTTGATCCTGATCGCCCACAGGAAGAGTGCCGCACAGGCTCTGTCGAAACTGTTTCAGGAGCGCGCAGTCACCAAGCACTACCAGGTGATCGTGCACGGACATTTCCCTGGCCTGGAATCACCCCAGGTCATAGAGACGGAGCTGGACGGCAAGCCGGCACGCTCTCATGCAAAGCTCATCACCTACTCGGCCTGGACCAAAAGGTCTCTGCTCGAAGTCTCAATCGAAACCGGCCGCAAGCACCAGGTCCGTCGTCATCTCTGCGGCATCGGATTCCCCGTCGTGGGTGACCGGCTCTACGGTGACGACAGTGACAGCGAGGACCTGCAGCTGACCGCCTGCCACCTGGCTTTCACCTGCCCTATCAGCCAGCAGGAGAAAGTATTTGAGCTCCCCGAAGAACTCGGGCTCTCCCTGTAAGCGGGGCAACCTCCCCCTGGGTTTGATTTTCCCCGCCGTTCACAGCAAACTCCCGCAATCAAAAAACACCTCAGGAGAGACCCATGCCGACCATCGGAACCCCATTCTCATCCACCGCGACTAAAGTACTGCTCTGTGGTTCTGGTGAACTGGGTAAAGAGGTTGTCATTGAACTCCAGCGGCTGGGCGTCGAGGTTATCGCCTGCGACAGGTATGAACACGCTCCAGCCATGCAGGTGGCGGACCGCTCATACAGCTTCTCAATGCTTGATGGAGCCGAACTGCGCCGGGTGATCGAACTGGAGAAACCCGACTACATCGTGCCGGAGATCGAGGCCATTGCCACCGACACCCTGGTAGCTCTGGAGAACGAGGGTTTCAACGTGGTGCCAACCGCCAGGGCCGCACAACTGACCATGAACCGCGAAGGGATACGAAAGCTGGCCGCAGAGGAGCTCGCCATCCCCACCTCGGGCTACCGCTTTGCCGATACCCGGGAGGAGTTCCAGGAGGCGATCAGCGAGATCGGCATACCCTGCGTCATCAAGCCGATCATGAGCTCCTCGGGCAAGGGCCAAAGCCTGGTCAAGAGCGAAGCGGATATCGACAGCGCCTGGAACTACGCCCAGGAGGGCGGCCGCACCGGGGCCGGCCGGGTAATCATCGAAGGCTTCGTTGATTTTGACTACGAAATCACCCTGCTCACCATCCGCCACCGCGACGGTACCAGTTTCTGCCAACCCATCGGCCATCGCCAGGAGGGAGGGGATTACCAGGAGTCCTGGCAGCCACAGCCCATGAGCGATGCGGCCCTGGAAAAATCGAAACAGGTAGCAGAAAAGGTGACCGCTGCCCTGGGCGGCAGGGGCATCTTCGGCGTTGAATTGTTCATCAAGGGGGACGACGTCTACTTCAGCGAGGTATCCCCCCGCCCCCACGACACCGGCATGGTAACCATGATCTCCCAGGATCTGTCCCAGTTCGCCCTCCACGCCAGGGCCATCCTGGGTCTGCCCATACCCAACATCGTTCAGCATGGCCCTTCCGCTTCAGCCGTGATCCTGGTGGAGGGTGACTCTGCCCAGGTCCGTTACGGCAACCTGGCGCAAGCACTCTCAGAAGCAGACACACAGATCAGGCTGTTCGGTAAACCCGAGGTCAAGGGGCAGCGCCGCATGGGTGTGGCTCTGGCCAGAGAGAGGGATATCACCAGTGCCAGGGCAAAGGCCTCCAGGGCCGCCTCCGGGGTGAAGGTAACCGTGGATTAAGCGCAACAATCGGGTGGCCATCTCCCGGCTGGGTGTTACTCTCAATAACAGGACAACACCCGGGCGCCAACCATGTCTTCAGACTACCAACGCATCGAGCAGGCCATCCACTGGATCACGCAACACGCCGACCAGCAGCCTGAACTTGCCGATATCGCCCGTTTTCTCGGCCTCAGCCCCTATCATACCCAGCGTATGTTTACCCGCTGGGCCGGAGTCAGTCCCAAGCAGTTCCTCCAGTACCTGACCGTAGACCACGCAAAGAAGCTGCTCGACGACTCACAGAGTGTATTAACTGCCTCACTGGAAGCAGGGCTCTCCAGCCCAAGTCGCCTGCATGACCAGATGGTGAATATCGAGGCGATCACCCCGGGTGAATACAAGCTGAAGGGCGAAGGCCTGGATATTCAGTACGGCTTCCACCAGACACCTTTTGGCCCGTGCCTGGTAGCCACCACCCCGCGGGGCATCTGCCACCTCGCCTTCACCACCATGGCAGGACAGGCAGCGGCCCTTGAGCAGCTGCAAAGGCTCTGGCCCAACACTGTCATCCATGACGCCACCCCCGCATTGTCAGGCCTTGTTCAACAGATCTTTTCATTTGAAGTAGAGAGAAACAGGGGGCTCAGACTTCTGGTTCGAGGCACCAACTTCCAGATCAAGGTCTGGGAGGCCCTGCTGAGAATCCCACCTGGCTGCGCCATGACCTATGGCGATATTGCGGAACATATCGGTTCCCACCGGGCCGCCCGTGCTGTGGGTAGTGCTGTCGCGAAGAACCGCCTCGCCTATCTCATACCCTGTCACCGCGTGATCCGTGGCAGCGGCATAATCGGAGACTATCACTGGGGCAGTGACCGGAAGCGTGCCATCATCGCCTGGGAGTCCGCGCAATCTTCCATGGGATAAATTGACAAGATCCAACCTATGAACTTAGCTTCTATAAGGAAATAATAAATAACCCAACGGACTTCCAGTGAAGCGAAACATCGTCCTCAACCTGCTGATCGCGATCGCCTATGTCGCTGTAGCACAACTGGGACTGATGTTTGCCGTTGTGGAACAGAGTATCACCCTGGTCTGGCCACCAACCGGCCTTGCCCTGGCAGTGATTTTCCGCTTCGGCTACACCGCCTGGCCCGGGCTTGTCGCCGGTGCCTTTATCGCCAACGCCATCTCACCCGCCCCCCTGGGTTTCGCCTTCTTTACCGCCCTGGGCAATCCCCTTCCGGCGGTCTGCGCCTACTACCTGCTGACCCTCCACACCAAGTTTGATTTCCAGTTCAGGAAACTGTCAGACCTTCTCTGGTTTCTGCTGATACCGGTTACGCTAACCACCACCTTGAGCGCCGCCATCGGTGTCAGCGGCCTGTGGATAACCGGCGTTATCCCCACGGCAGCCGTCGTAAAAGCCGCCTCCATCTGGTGGATTGGGGACGGCATGGGTGTACTGCTGTTTGCCCCTCTCCTGATGCTGCTCTCCAGTTCTCACTGGAGTGATGCCGGAGAGAGAGCGCGCACCTGGGGTTGGCTGGCCGTAGCGATGGTAACGCTGATCTCATGGGGGGTATTCCTGGAGGGGTTTGGTCATGATATTTCCCACCAACTCGCCTACACGGTACTGCCGCCGGCCATATGGATTGCACTGCACTTTCGCCAGAGCGGTGCCGCACTGAGTACCTTGATCATCACGCTGTTTTCCGTAACATCCGCCACCATGGGCGTTGGCCCGTTCGGTGAAGGTGACATGACACTCAACCTGATCCAACTCCATGGATTTCTTTCTGTCGCATCGGTAACCCTTCTGACCCTTGGCATCACCACTGATATCAACCGGCAGTCCCAGGGCGAACTCGCCGAGGCATATGAGGAGTTAAAGCAGTACCAGACACATCTGATGGACCTGGTCACAGAGAGAACCAGGGCCTTGAGCGAATCCGAAGAGCGCCTTCGCAATGCCCAGCGCATCGCACGTCTGGGTAACTGGGACTGGGACATGACCAGGGACAAGCTGATCTGTTCCAGCGACATTCACGATATCCTGGGCATCGAACATCGCCCCCTCTACGCCTTTGATGACCTCATGAGCTCACTTCACCCTGACGACAGGGAAGAGGTCCAGGCCGCCATTGACAGTGCCCTGAAGGGCGAACCGCTGGATATAGAACACCGCATTGTACTGCCCGATGGATCAATACGTTTCATTCACCAACTGGGTGAGGCGACCCTGGGTGACGAGGGTTTCCCATTGCGATTTCAGGCCACTTTCTCGGACATCACCGAACGGCAGGCAGCGGAAGAAGAGCACCGTTTGGCCATGGCGGTCTACGAAAGCACCATAGAAGGCGTGATGATCACCGATGCCCGGATCAATATCATTGCAGTAAACAGGGCGTTTACCGACATCACGGGTTACTCAGAAGAGGAAGCCGTCGGCACAAGCCCCGGCCTGCTCAGTTCCGGCCGTGAGAATGAGAACTTCTACAAGCAGATGTGGAAGTCACTGAATAGCGTGGGACGCTGGCAGGGGGAGATATCAAACCGCAGAAAATCCGGTGAACTCTACCCGGAGTGGCTGACCATAAGCGAGGTGCGCAATAACAAGGACGAAATCACCAATTACGTCGGTGTCTTTGCAGATATCACCACGCTCAAGGAGTCCCAAAACAAGCTGGAACACATGGCCCATCACGACACGCTTACAGGGCTCCCCAACAGGCTGCTGTTTACGGCACGCCTCGATCACTCCATAACCGTATGCAAGCGTGAGAAGCGGGAGATGGCCGTGCTGTTCATGGATCTCGACAGATTCAAGCACGTCAATGACACCCTGGGGCACCCGGCAGGCGATACTCTTCTGCAGAGTGTGGCTCAACGCCTGACTCAATGCGTCAGGGCCAGTGACACGGTTGCCAGGTTGGGAGGGGATGAATTCGTCACCATTCTGGAAGGCGTGACGGGCGATCAGGACACCTCCCGCATCGCAAAGAAGATCATCCACGCCATGACTGAACCCTTCACTGTTGATGGAACATCTCTCTACATTGGCGCCAGCATCGGCATCAGCCTCTACCCCACCGACGGAACTGATGCCACTACCCTGCTTAAGAATGCCGACCTCGCCATGTACCAGTCAAAAGAGGCCGGCCGAAACACCTACCACTTCTTCAACCGCTCCATGAGCCAGAACACCATCGACCGTTTCAACCTCGAGGGCGAGCTTCACAAGGCGATTGAGGAGGAAGAGTTTGTGGTTCACTACCAGCCCCAGTTCGAGCTCAGCACGGGTCGCTGCGTGGGCGTCGAGGCACTGGTGCGCTGGCAGCATCCGGAACAGGGCCTGGTAACACCTGCCAGGTTCATATCAGTAGCCGAAGAGTCCGGCCTGCTGTTGCAGATTGATCAGTTCGTTCTGGCCACCGCCTGCAGACAGCTGAAGCGTTGGAGGGAACAGGAACTGAATCTGCCCCTGGTCGCGGTGAACGTGGCTGGCCGACAGCTGGAGAGTGAGAGCTTTCTCGATACCATAACCGAGGTGCTTGAAGAAAACGGCCTGAGTGGCGAATCACTGGAGCTTGAGATCTGTGAAAACTACATCATGCGCCAGCCGGCACAGACCATATCGTTATTGAAAAAGCTTCGGGAGATCGGTGTACGAATTGCCATAGACGACTTCGGCACCGGGCAGACCTCCCTTGGTCAACTCAAAAGCATACCCATTGATACCCTGAAGGTGGATCAGAGCTTTGTTCATGACCTTCATACCGACAGCGACAACGCCGCCATCGTTTCAGCCGTTAACGCCCTGGGTACAAACCTGGGTTACCAGATCATTGCTGAGGGGGTGGAGACCGAGGATGAGATGCACGTACTGCAACGCCAGGGCTACCTTATTGGCCAGGGGTATCTCTACGGGCGGCCTATTGACGCTGACACCCTGACAGAACAGCTGGCAGATATGCTTGCCAGCAGAGTGTGAACCACCCTACTTCGCAGCCTCCTCAGACAGCAGTGGATCATCCAGTGACCAGAGCTGGCGAATCACTTCACTGACCGCCTTTATCAGGGGTTCGCTGCTGCGGCGTTTCTGCACCGCGAAGTTCAATTCAATACCCGGTGTGACGCCAGACCAGACACAGCCGAACCCCTGCTCCTGCGTCCACTCGGCATCGTCCTGTCGCAACAGGGAGAGACCGGCGCCCGAGCGGATCAGCTCCCGAACAGCATCCTCGCTATCCACATACGCCACCTTGGCCGGTTCAGCGTCAACATCTTCAAACAATTCCATGCTCACCGCATGAAAAGGGCAGTTCTCTGATGTGTAGACCCAGGGCAGATCGGCCAGGGCCCTGATATCCGCACCCTCGATACGATCACGCCAGGCCACCGGGGCAACGATTGCCATGGGAACATCCAGCACCCGGGTCACTGAGAGATCTCCAAATCGGCAGGGACCGAAGAAAAACCCGCCATCCAGGTTCCCCTTGCGGATATCGGGCACAATGATTGCCGACATGCTCTGGATAAAGTGGGGGCGAACCCGGGGGTAGGTCTCCAGCAAGCGGTGGTGCAACGCCCCGATGCGCATGAACTCAAAATCGGTATGTATACCGATACGTACATCCCCCACCAACTCATCCTGCAGGGCGCGCGCCTGGGTCTTCAGGTTTTCAGCCGCCTCCAGGGTCTGCATGGCCTGGTTGTAGAGCAGTTCGCCTTCAGGAGTGAGGATCATACCCTTGGGCGTACGCTGAAACAGAACCACCCCCAACTCCTCCTCCAGCGCCTTGATGTGCGCACTGATGGCGGGCTGACTGGTAAAGAGCTGCTCTGCGGCACGGGTGAGGTGCCCCTCATCCGCCACTTTGACAAAGGTCTTGAGCTGGTAGAGCTCCATTGGTCTGCTCCCGGTGATTTTTCCGACGTAAACCAATTGAAGCAGATTTCACGGCTTTGTCGCCATCGGAATTTCTGAACAGGCCGATCCGATCATACGATTGGATAGTCTGCATGCCCCCTGCTCTACTTCATTCATGGATGAATCACACGGGAACGAACCGATGAATACCCAGACTCTCACACTTAACAAAGCCCTCTCCTCCAGGCAGGTGAGGCCCCCGGTAAACCTGGCAAACACATTGAGAATTCTGTTCAGCAGAGCGCGCTTCGTCTGGCAGCGTCAACGCCAGCGCAGTCGACTGCTGGAGCTGGATGATCGTCTGCTGAAGGATATAGGCATCAGTCGCGTGGATGCCATGGGCGAAGGGGGCAAGCCTTTTTGGCGGGATTAAATGTCAGTCCGACTCGGCTGGAAATATCTTCAGGCCGGGATGGTTGGATTCATGCTCGGGCCGATTCCGCATATGATCCGCTGTGCGCCAGAAAGCCTGCATGAGGTGCTTGCGAAGCCCCTCATCGATACTCATATCACCCAGGGCCCTCTCCATGCAGTTCATCCACTGGTCCCGCTCCGCCTGGCCGATGGAGAACGGCATATGACGTTGCCTCAGCCTGGGGTGACCGTACTTCTCTTCGTACAGTCCGGGACCACCCAACCAGCCTGAGAGGAACATGAACAGTTTTTCACGGGAGACCTTGAGGCTCTTGGCATGCATGGAGCGGATATCCCGCACCTCATCCACCTGGTCCATGTAGTCGTAGAAACGGTCAACCAGTTCGCGCACGCCAGCCTCACCGCCCAGCTGCTGATATGGGTTGGGGATATCATTCATAACAATCGATTCAACTGATCAGGGAGCGTGTAATGAGTGCCTTGTCCAGGCCGTCCAGCACCGGCAGGGGCAGCCACATGAAGTGACCTGCTCCAGGTGCCACCTCTGCATTGGCGCCATCCCTGGTCAACATCTGCTCCAGCACAAAGCGGTGGTTGCCTGCCGGGGTGAGCAACTCCAGTTCATCGCCAACAGCAAATTTATTCTTCACATCCACCAGGGCCATGCCCCTTGCCTGGTCAATCTCGGCAATCTCACCGACGAATATCTGTTGACTGTTGGTTGAGATGCCCTGGCGGTAGTTCTGCAGCTCGGCGGTCTCGTGGCGCTGGTAGAAGCCGTCGGTATAACCGCGACTGGCCAGGCCTTCAAGGTCATCCAGCAGGGCAGGACGGAAAGGTCTGCCGGCCACCGCGTCATCAATGGCCTGGCGATAGACCTGGGTGGAGCGGGCGGTGTAGTAGTGAGACTTGGTACGCCCCTCAATCTTCAGGCAGTCGATACCGATCTCCACCAGCCGGTGGACATGTTCCACTGCCCGCAGGTCCTTGGAGTTCATGATGTAAGTGCCCTGCTCGTCCTCGTAGATGGGCATAAACTCTCCCGGACGCCCCTTCTCCTCGATCAGGTAAACATCATCCGCCGCCGGGTGACGGGCCTGTCCCGTCTGGGCCACGCCTGTCATCGGCTCGCCCAGGCCCGTTTCACCGACCTTGTACTCCCAGCGGCAGGAGTTGGTACAGGTGCCCTGGTTGGCGTCACGGTGACTGAAGTAGCCCGAGAGCAGGCAGCGTCCTGAATAGGCGATGCAGAGGGCGCCGTGAATGAACACCTCCAGCTCCATGTCGGGGCACTCCTGGCGGATCTCGGCCACCTCGTCCAGTGACAGCTCACGGGAGAGAATCACCCGGCTCACGCCCACCTGCTGCCAGAACTTCACAGCTGCCGCGTTGACCGTGTTGGCCTGCACAGAAAGGTGAATCGGCATATCGGGCCAGCGCTCGCGCACCATCATGATTAACCCGGGATCGGACATGATCAGGGCGTCGGGCCCCATGGCCACCACCGGCTCGATATCATCCACGAAGGTCTTGACCTTCGCTCCGTGGGGCATCAGGTTACAAGCAAGGTAGAGCTGCTTGCCCTGGGCGTGGGCCTCGGCGATGCCTGTCTTGAGATTCTCTTCGAGAAAATCGTTGTTGCGAACCCGCAGGCTGTAGCGGGGCATGCCGGCATAGACCGCGTCTGCACCATAGGCAAAAGCGTAGCGCATGTTTCTGATAGTCCCTGCCGGGGAGAGAAGCTCGATCTTTTTCATGTTCACAGCTGTCGAAATAATAATCGTTATATTTTACCCTACATACAGTGCCTTGGGCCGATAAAAAAACACTACAGTGCGCAGTGTTGAATAGCAGGACAGAATGGAACAGGAAAAGGAGCTCCCCACCATCATCGATATCGAGGCCTCGGGTTTCGGCCGCGGCAGCTATCCGATTGAGGTCGGCATAGCACTACCGGACGGAAAGACCCACTGCTTTATCGTCTGTCCCGATAAGAGCTGGACACATTGGGACGCCTCTGCCGAGGCGGTTCATGGCATTCCCCGCAACACCCTCTGCAGCAACGGTTCATCGCCTGCACAGGTGGCAACCGAGCTGAATCGCCTTCTGGCAGGAACAACCGTTTTCAGTGACGCATGGAACTACGATCTGAGCTGGCTCGGCAAGTTGCATGATGTGGCGGGTATAGCGCAGAAGTACCGGCTGGAAACCACGAGAGCACTTATCAGCGAGGAGCAGGCCGCCCTGTGGCATGAGACAAAGGCACAAGTGATAAACGATCTGGAACTGGCCCGGCACCGCGCCAGTTCCGATGCGCTGATCATCCAGGAGACGATCAGACGCTTGAGCGCCCTTAGCACAAGGTAGTAGGAGCCCAGTCCCCTGGGCGAATGGATCACCCGCCTGTATATCGCCCAGGGGACAGGGCTCCTGCAAAACTAAAAAGCGCCGCATCTTCCCAAAGCTTCATCACCAATGGTGCAGACCGGCCAGGATGCAGTTGAAGGTTCAGCTGGCGGAGATCAGATGAACCAGTGTCGCCCCGTCCTGGGGATTGAGGGAATGTCCGGTAGCCACCGGCAGTACCCTGGATTTTCCTTTCAGCGCCGGGACGTTGTTCATATCCTGGCTGAACAGGGGTACCAGTTCGTCACCCAGCCCAACAGGGCCGGGACGCACGATGGAGTGGTATTCGATATCCGGATGATTCTGTGCGTTGAGCCAGTACAGCATGTTGCCCGGATAGGCGGGAGTCAGTTCCA
Source organism: Sedimenticolaceae bacterium (assembly GCA_965224515.1). Taxonomy (GTDB): domain Bacteria; phylum Pseudomonadota; class Gammaproteobacteria; order Chromatiales; family Chromatiaceae; genus Sedimenticola_A. The sequence continues at coordinate 2,058,265 of OZ245051.1, read as the reverse complement.
CCAGCGCGCCGTATGAATGCTTCACCGTCTGGTAGAGATCACCACCAAAGAGATTCTTGATCATACCGACCGGACCAGAACCGTCTGTCTCCTCCAGGGCCTCGATGGCCCGGGCGGTACCCAGGTGTGGAGAGGCGATGGTCACCAGGGCCCTGGCTTCAATGGAGGGGTCACGGACCAGGGCCAGGCGGGCCACAACACCACCGGCGGAGTGACCGGCTATATAGAGCGGTTCTCCAGGATGACGCTCAGCCAGCTGGCGCAGCATCAGCTGCAACTGCTGGGCCTGCAGGGTCAGCGGTGCAACCGAGGGCAGATCAACACTGTAAACCTTGTTATCGGCCTGCTGACCCGCTGCCGGTATCACCTGGATACCACGGGGGCCAGCATACACCAGCCCGGCGCGCTGCCAACCGTTTTGCTCCAGCACACTGTTTACGCCACTGCTCTCCCAGGAGTGCGAACTGCCCAGGTAGCCGTGCACCAGCACCAGCAGATCAGCCTGTGTCGTCAAACTGAACAAACCAAGAATCCAACCAATGAAAAGCAGACTCAGTTTTTTCATAACAACTCCTTATGTATTACGCACACCTGGCGATGGCGTGAACAATCAGGCCATGGACTGGTAATAGAGATTCTGGGGATGCTTCGCCTCGGCAAAGAAATACCAACGCTCTGCCATCAGGCCCACATACTGGACAACGAAAGCCAGCATGGGCAGTGCACTGGACTCCAGGGCGTAGGCTGCTGCGATCAAGGCCACAGGCAGAGGAAACACCAGCACCAGGAAACTGATCTTCACAACTTTTACCGTCGCTGCAGTCTTGCCATGGAAGAACTCACGGGTATTGAAAGAGCCCCCCATGAAGCCCTGGGCTTTCTGATGCATGCTGCTATGGCGCATACCGATAGCCGACTTGAGTTCAATCTTGCGGCGCAGGTTTTTGTTGCGGATCAATGAAGCGGCACGGGTAACCATGCCCATCAGTGTGAAGATCACAGCCCAGGTACCGAAGAAGGCGACCAGGTCCACGCCGGTGTAGGCTGAAAAGGCAGCCGCCAGCATAAAGCCGGAAGCGATACCCAACAGCATGTAGTTGGCCACCGTCAGGGGGCTGTGCCACTCCTGCAGGAACTTGAGGCTGGCATAGATCATCGCGGTGCTGATAAACAGTGCGAAGGCCGCAACGCTGCCGAGGAAACCGATGATCAGGGTCAGGTCCACCGGCAGGGTGTCGGACACAGTGAACAGAGGCATGGTCCAGCCCAGGTAATGCAGAGCGCCGTAGAGAAAAACCAGTCCCATGAATGCAGGCAGCACGATCACTTCGCGGGAGAGCCAGGAGGTACGCCACTGGCTGGCGGCTCGCCAGGCACGTTCGGGATGCCCCAGGTGGAAGAAAGATGCGAACAGGCCGGCGATCAGAAAAATCATCGACAACAGGCTGCCCATGCCATAGAAGGCTGAGCTGTCCTGGGCCGGCAACAGGTTGGCCAGTGAATAGACCTGGCCGGTATAGAGTGCCAGGAACAGGCCCTGCCCCACACCGATCAAGGTGGTCAGGAATATGACTGAAAATGCAGGATGCATCGTAAAAAACCTCATATCGTCGGGCTGAAGCCCGACCTACAATTATTACCAGGCCACGTCGTCCAGGGTCTCGCCCTCGACAGGCAGTTCCATCTCTTCGCGTAGCGGGTTGTCGGAGCGAACCAGTTCATCCTCGCGGATGTGCATGCGGGTCTTGCGACGCGGCAGGTACTGGTTGGCCGGCTGGGTGCCCCACTCAGGCTGCAGTTGATAGCCGCCCTGTTCACGGATTGCCACCGAGACGTCGGAATCGGGATCATGCACGTCACCGTAAATACGGGCACGGGTCGGACAGGCCAGCACGCAGGCGGGCTTGCGCTCATTCTCCGGCAGAGACATGTCGGTGATACGGTCGATGCACAGGGTGCACTTCTTCATCACCTTGTTCTTCTCGTCGAACTCACGTGCACCGTAGGGGCATGCCCAGCTGCAGTATTTGCAGCCGATGCACTTGTCGTAATCCACCAGCACAACACCGTTGTCCTCACGCTTGTAGCTGGCACCTGTCGGACAGACAGGTACGCATGGCGGATCCTCGCAGTGCAGGCAGGACTTGGGAAAGTGCAGCGTCTCTGTACAGGGGAACTCACCCACTTCGTAGGTCTGCACACGGTTGAAGAAGACACCCGTGGGGTCAGCGTCGTAGGGACGCTGATCCGGCATGGGCCCGGCCCAACCGGAGGTGTTCCACTCCTTGCAGCTGGTGACGCAGGCGTGGCAGCCTACACACACGTTCAAATCGATTACCAATGCCATCTGGCTCATTGTCTTTTCACTCTTCTCAGGGAAGCGGCATCCGGCCCCGGATAGCCCCCTCCTTTCAATTCATCTACCCGATGTTCGCTTTCTTGCGGAACATGCCGGCGAAGTAGGACTGCCACTTACCCCGCTTGGGATCCTGTCCAGGCAGCTTCTGTTGTGGCTTGAACTGTGGCCATGTCTGTTCCGGCTCCTCAGGTCCCGCCTTGTAGATCTTCACCTTCACATCGAACCAGGCGGCCTGGCCGGTGACCGGGTCGGAGTTGGACATGTGTTGTCCCGCCTCGCAGGGAGGCAGCTCCTCGGGAATCACGTGGTTGAGCAGGAAGCCCTTCTGGGACTCGTTGGCCTTGGGCGAAAGACCCCAGGCGCCGGAGGCCTTGCCGATGGCGTTCCAGGTCCACACTGTGCCCGGCTCAACAGCCTCGGAGTGACGGCACATGCAGCGCACCTTGCCCGAGGCAGACTCAGCCCAGATCCAGTCGCCATCCTCGATACCCTGTGCCTTGGCCGTCTTGGTGTTGACGAACATGTAGTTGTGGGTATGGATCTGGCGCAGCCAGGCGTTCTGGCTATCCCATGAGTGGTACATCGCCATCGGACGCTGGGTCAGCGCATTGAGCGGATACTCGTGGGAATCACCCAGGCGTGACAACAGCGGCTCGCTGAAGAACGGCAGCGGATCAAAGTTCATCTCGATACGGCGGCGCAGACGCTCGGGCGGAGTGCGCCCGGGCCATTTTCCCTGTGCAGCGAGACGGAACTTCTGCAACACCTCGGAGTAGAGATGAATAGTGATCGGTTCCGCGTAGCGGGTCATACCGTGGGCACGGGCCCAGTGCAGGTAGCCCTTGTTCCAGTTACGCATGTACTGGTAGGACTTGGGCAGGTGGTAGTGGTAAACACAGTCGTTCTGCTTGTACATCTCAAGCTGGCGCGAGTTGGGTTCACCCTTGAGAAACTTCTCACCACTCTTGCCACGCCATCCTGCCAGGAAGCCGATACCGGAACCGGGAGATGTCTCGTAGTTGGTGATGAAGTCGGGGTAGTCGCGGTACTTGCGCTCGCCCTCTTCGTTGACGAAAGCAGGCAGGCCAAGACGGGAGCCCATCTCGATCAGCACCTCCTGGAAGGGCTTGCATTCACCCTTGGGGGGAACCACTGGAATACGGATGGAATCCATGGGACCTTCATACTCGGAGATGGGGCGGTCGAGCATTGAGAGGGCGTCGTGACGTTCCAGGTAGGTGGTATCGGGCAGCACCAGGTCGGCGAATGCCACGGTCTCTGACTGGAAGGCGTCGCAGACGATCAGGAATGGAATCTTGTACTCGCCGTTCTCATCCTTGTCCACCAGCATCTCGCGTACGCTGGCGGTATTCATGGAGCTGTTCCAGGCCATGTTGGCCATGAACAGCAGCATGGTGTCGATCTTGTAGGGGTCGCCGCGCCATGCGTTGGTGATGGCGTTATGCATCAGGCCGTGAACCGAGAGGGGATACTCCCAGGAGAAGGCCTTGTCCAGGCGAACCGCCTCGCCCTCGTCGTCCACGAACAGGTCTTCGGGCTTTGCAGGCCAACCCAGGGGCATGCCGTCAAGGGGCGTATTCGGCTGCACACCTTCGGGACTGTTCGGTGGCTTGGGACAGGGTGGAATCGGACGCGGGAACGGCGCACGGTGGCGGAAACCGCCGGGACGGTCGATGGTACCCAGGATGGTCATCAGAATGCTCATCGCACGGATGGTCTGAAAACCGTTTGAGTGGGCAGCTGTACCGCGCATGGAGTGGAAGGCCACCGGGTTACCGGTTACAGAATCATGCTCATTCTCCCAGCAGTCGGTCCATGCGATGGGCAGTTCGATCTTCTGGTCACGGGCGGTAACGCCCATCTCGTGGGCGATGCGGCGGATGGTCTCGGCCGGGATACCGGTGATGCCCTCGGCCCACTCCGGGGTGAACTGTTCTACACGCTCTTTGAGCAGCTGAAATGCGGGCTTGACCGGGGTACCGTCTTCCAGGGTGAAATCACCCAGCAGACGGGGCTCGGTGCCCGGGGTATGGGTGGAGATCTCGCGGTTGAGATCACGATCCCACCAGAGCTTGTTCTCGGGGTCGAAACACCCCTCTTCGATATGGGTCTCAAAACGCTTGAACAGGCCGTGATCATCCCGAGAGGGATCGTCGATCACCAGCTCTGCCGAGTTGGTGTACTTGATCAGGAACTCGCGGTCGTAGAGACCCTGCTTGATCAGCTCGTGGATGAAGGCGAGCATCAACGCGCCGTCGGTGCCGGGCTTGATGGGCACCCACTCGTCCGCAACCGCGGAGTAACCGGTACGGATCGGGTTGATGGAGATCAGGCGGCCACCACGGCGCTTGAACTTGGAGATGGCGATCTTCATCGGGTTGGAGTGGTGATCCTCGGCGGTGCCGATCATCACGAACAGCTTGGCCCGCTCCAGGTCTGGGCCGCCGAACTCCCAGAAGGAGCCACCGATGGTGTAGATCATGCCCGCGGCCATGTTCACGGAGCAGAAGCCGCCGTGGGCCGAGTAGTTTGGGGTGCCGAACTGCTTGGCAAACATGCCGGTCAGGGCCTGCATCTGGTCGCGGCCGGTGAACAGGGCGAACTTCTTGGGGTCTTCGGCACGGATCTTGGTAAGGCGCTCCTCCATCATGTCGAAGGCCTTCTCCCAGGAGATCTCCTCGAAGGCGGACTCACCGCGCTCGGCTCCCTGTTTTCTCAACAACGGCTTGGTGATACGGCCCGGGGAGTACTGCTTCATGATACCCGAGGCACCCTTGGCGCAGATGGCGCCTTCATTCAAAGGGTGATTGGGGTTGCCTTCAATATGGCGCACCTCGCCATCGCGCAGTGTCACGCGGATGCCGCAGCGACAGGCACACATGTAGCAGGTGGTTTCCTTGGTTTCGACGCGGCCGACATCTTTGTCAGAGCGGGCAGTTGGGTCCTGCATGTTTTAAACCCTTAAAATATAAAAAATTACAACAGCATAAATATTTCGACTTATTCTAATATTCCATGCTACTAATTCGCAACCGCATACCGGCTTATGCCCGCATGCACATGACAAATGTCATATACGCATATGACAAATATCAAATTCATACACTTATTTTTTATAAGGTTACCAGAATCCAGAGAAACCATAGCCCCGGATCACCCTCTCAGCAAGGGAGATCCGGGTATTTTGAAGTAAAGTTTTGACCTGGGCCTGTTAACACTAAATCTGGCAGACCAACTCACCCAGCTTGGCAGTCAGTTTCATGTTTTCGGTGTAGTCCACCGGGCAGTCGATCACCACCACGGTATTATCGGCTATCGCCTGCTTCAGTGTCGGCAGCAGATCTGCGGTACTCTCAACACGATACCCTTTTGCTCCAAAACTCTCTGCGTATTTGACGAAGTCGGGGTTGGTGAAGTCGATATTGCTGTTTCGCCCGAATCGCCGGTCCTGGTGCCACTTGATCAGGCCGTATTTCGAGTCACTCCAGATCATAATGATAATAGGTGTACCGATTCGCAGGGCGGTCTCGATCTCCTGGGAGTTCATCATGAAGCCGGCATCACCGGTTACTGTCAGGGCGACGCGGTCGGGATAGGCCAGCTTGGCGGCGATAGCCCCCGGAACACCTATACCCATGGAGGCGAAGCCATTGGAGATGATGCAGGTGTTTGGCTGCTCTGCCTGGAACATGCGTGCCATCCACATCTTGTGGGCACCCACGTCGGATATGACGATATCCTCCGGATTGAGCGCCTGGCGAAGGTCCCAGAGAATCTTCTGGGGTTTGACGGGGTAGCCGTCATCCTCCGCATGCTCTCTCAAATCAGCCACCATCGCATCGTGAATGCTGGTGGCCCAGTTCTCCGCCTGGGGATTGGCCACCCCGGCAATACGTTCCAGGCCGGCAGAGATATCCCCGACCACCCCAACCTCAAGAATATAGTACTCGTCCACCTCTGCAGGCAGCATGTCGACATGGACTATCTTGCTGTTTTTGTTTGGATTCCACAGCTGAGGGTGGTACTCGACAATGTCATAACCGATGCAGATGACCACATCCGCCCGGTCGAAACCGTGGTCCACGTAATCCTTGGCAGCCAGCCCCATGGGACCCATTGAGAGTGGATGGGAGCAGGCGATCACTCCCTTGGCCATAAACGTGGTGGCCACGGGTATGTTGAGCTTCTCTGCAAAGATGCGCACTGCATCCGAGGCCCCTGCCCTGATCACCCCGTTGCCCGCCATGATCACCGGGCACTTCGCCTCCGAAATCAGCTTTGCCGCCTGCTCTATCTTCTCAAGGGGCGGCACCGGCGCCTTGGCCTCCTGCACCTTCAGCGGCTCTTTTCCCCGAACCTCTTCCGCTGCAATATTCTCCGGATAGTCGATAAAACTGCAGCCGGGTTTCTCCGCCCTGGCCACCTTGAACGCCTTGCGTACAATCTCGGGAACAATCTCGGGCTCCAGTATCTGAACGGAGTACTTGGAGATGGGTTCGAAAAGGGAGACCAGGTCCAGGATCTGGTGGCTCTCCTTGTGCAGACGGTGGGTGGAACCCTGGCCAGCGATGGCGATCACCGGCGCGCGATCCATGTTGGCATCGGCCACCCCGGTCACCAGGTTGGTGGCACCGGGCCCCAGGGTACCCAGGCAGACACCGGGACTGCCGGTCAGCCGGCCGTAGACATCCGCCATGAAAGCAGCCCCCTGTTCATGCCGGGTAGTGATAAACCGGATCGGGCTTTCCAGCAGGGCATCCATCACATCCAGGTTCTCTTCACCCGGTATGCCGAAGATGTACTCAACATCCTCATTTTCGAAACAACGTACAAAGAGCTCGGCGGAACGCATGGCAGCCTCCTCAAAGACAGGCCCGGCCAAAGCAAGTGACCTGCTTGGAAACCGGATAATCGAGCTCTCCATCTACAGCATATACCGGCGAGCTTCCCCACCGCATCGATACTGACTGCAGTCATGTGTGAACTTAAGTATGGCAATTTTCCGGAAATTGACCACACTCATATGAAATCCAACAGAAAAGGGCTGTGCCAATGACCGATATCCCCCATTTCCGTCACCTGATCGTTGGCAACGTGACACCATCTGAACCCCTGTCGGTCACTGCCCCATACAACCAATCCGTGATCGCTACCATCGACACCGTGGACCAGGACGGTGTGGAGCAGGCACTGGCCACAGCCTATGCCCTGTTCCAGGACAAGGACGCCTGGCTGCCCCCCTGGCGCCGGGTTGAGATACTGGAGAAGGCGCGCTGGATCATGGCCAGCCGTGCGGATGAGCTTGCAGTAGAAGCCGCCCGGGAGGGGGGCAAGCCCCTTGCAGATTCCAAGGTGGAAGTGGCCAGGGCGATCGATGGCGTTCAGCTCTGCATAGAAGCACTTCGCACGGAAGCCGGTGAAGAGATCCCCATGGGACTGACTCCGGCCTCTGAAGGACGCCTCGCCTTTACCCGGCACGAACCCATCGGCGTGGTGGTTGCGGTCTCCGCTTTCAACCACCCCCTGAACCTGATCATTCATCAGCTGGCCCCGGCTGTGGCGGCCGGCTGCCCCGCCATCGTCAAGCCGGCTCCCGACACCCCTCTATCCTGCATGCGCTTCGTTGAGATACTGCATGAAGCCGGTCTGCCCCCAGCATGGGCCCAGGCACTGGTGACCAGGGATAACGAAACAGCAAGTAAGTTGGTGGTGGATGAACGGGTCGCCTTCTTCTCCTTTATAGGATCTGCAGGGGTTGGCTGGTGGCTTCGTTCCCAATTGGCACCAGGCACCCGTTGTGCACTGGAGCATGGCGGTGCCGCCCCGGTCATCGTGGAGCAGGACGCAGACATGGCAGATGCAATCCCCGTCATGGCCAAGGGCGGTTTCTACCATGCCGGGCAGGTGTGCGTATCAGTACAGCGAGTGTTTGCCGACAAGAGCGTTGCCCGTGAAGTGGCCAATGGACTCAAGGCAGAAGCGGAGAAGATGCGGGTTGGTGATCCGACCTCAGCTGACACCGACGTCGGTCCACTGATCCGACCCAACGAGGTGAAGCGGGTCCACGAATGGGTACAGGAGGCGGTATCCGCAGGTGCAGAACTGCTCTGCGGTGGCGAACCCATATCCACTGCCTGCTATCCGCCCACCGTACTCTTCAACCCGCCACCGGAAGTACAGGTCAGCTGCAAGGAGATCTTCGGCCCCGTGATCTGCGTCTACCCCTTCGAGGATGCAGCCCACGCCATTGAGCAGGCCAACGACATTCCCTACGCCTTCCAGGCCGCGGTCTTCACCAAGCATCTGGACAAGGCGCTGCGTGCATACCGCAGGCTGGATGCCTCTGCCATCATGGTCAACGACATGACCGCCTTTCGTGTCGACTGGATGCCCTTTGCCGGTCTGCGCCAATCAGGCCATGGTGTAGGGGGCATACCCCATACCTTCAGGGACATGCAGATAGAGAAGATGATGGTGGTGCGTTCGCCGGAGCTTTGAGTTTTCTTGCTACAGCAATACTCATCGGGTAATGCAGGAAGGCATCTCAGCATCCAACCAGACTCAAGTGACTATGCAAAACCTGGCGACTGGTGGGTGTTGGCAGGTAGCTTACCACCAGGTGTACCCACAACAATCTACGCAACACTCATCAGTATTATTAAGGAAGCAGGAGCGAGCGTATTGCTGGATACCAGTGGTGATGCGCTGGGAGCAGGATGTGAGGCGGGGCCTACAATTGTAAAGCCCAATATGGAGGAGGCACGGGAGCTGACTACCTCTGTTTGCAGGGAAGGGGCGAGTGACCGAGAAGTGGCGGAAGCCCTGTTGTCGATGGGCCCGGAAAACCTGGTTATCTCAATGGGCAAGGAGGGTGCCATGCTGGCAACAGCGACTGGGCTGGAGATGGCCAGAACACCGACAGTGACCGAACGTAATCCTATTGGCGCAGGAGATTCAATGGTCGGCGGTATCATCTGGGGGCAGAGCCAGGATTTGTCTCTCAGCGAATCAGTAAAATGTGGTATTGCCTGTGGTGCTGCCACTGCAAGCCAGAGTGGTACAGCACTGGGCACACATGAAATGGTTTTGGATCTTATGGCACAGATATAGCCAGCACTGGCTTGAATTATCTGGCTCGTCAAAGGTACTAACCTTCGTTATTGGCCGAAGGCACCCGTTTATAGTCCAGCTTCTAATGTCTACTTTCCCTTCAAATACCCTGGCGGCGGATTTCTGCTACTAGCCAGAAGCGGACTAAAGGCTTGTTCCAAGTCAACTACCGCTATGCGAGCAAAACAGACGATTTCTGGAATGTATTTTTGCTCTGGCCCCAAACCTTGGTTCGAGTTACTGAGCGGTCATGATGATGTAATACACCCCTCACCCAATTCTCTGGTAAAGATAGCCTGGTGGATATCACTCAGGCTGACGATACCTGCGAGCTTTCTCTCTCCATCCACCACCGGGATACGGCGAATGCTGTGGAGGTCCATCTGAGCCGCTGCCTTCATCACTGGTTCGTCGATGCAGACCGAAAAGACGGTATGTGACATCAATTCTGACACGCTTTTCTGCAACACCCCCCCGTAGGAGCGCTCCATGGCCTGAAAGTCCAGAGCCTGGACCGGGTTTTCAAGATACTGGGTATAGCCCGGTAGCAGCGCCTTGAGGATATCCTTTTCGGAAATGACACCGACCAGGTAGTTATCCTCATCCACGACCGGTAAGCCGCTGATTCTTTTGCGGGAGAGTGTTTCGGCCACGGAGCGGATAGGGTCACTCTCCTTTGCGGTATAGACGCCCGGATGCATCACATCCCGTACCCGCATCGCCCCACACTGGGCCACTGTTTCTTGGGGTTTATGCCTGATTTTCTCGCTGTTCTCCGGAAAATTGTCTTTACCCTCTCCAGGGACAATGATCCTCTCCTCCTCTTCCACGGGCTCCGCTTTTGGCCACTGGCCCGGAACAGGGTTGGGCTCGGTTAGAAATTTCGATGTGGTAGCCATATCCTGCATCACCGGATTCCAGAAGAGGTCAAGACCGGGGACTTCGCAGGTGAACTCGATGGGTATACCGTTGGGATCATAGGAGTAGATCGATAGGAAGCAACCATGGTCAATGACATCGGAACAGTGGAAATCTGCGGCGTCCAGCCGTGCCATGATGTTCCATAACTCCTCCTTACCGGAGACACCGATAGAGATATGGTCGAAGATGAAGGGGCCCTTCACCGGATCACCATGGCGTCGGGGTCTGACGGGCTCTACATCGTCCCACTCGAAGAAAGAGATTCGGTTGTTGCCTGAGATAAGAAAGAAGTATTGACGATAGCCGGGTGTACCGTAAGCATAGACTAGGCGCATGCCCAGCAGGTCTCGCCAGAATCTTACCGTCAGTTCGATATCGTTGGTGGCAAAGGCGGTGTGATGGATACCGGTAAATTCGGGTTTCATTTCTTAACCTGCTATTGGCGTTACTCAGGCGCTCAATACAAACATGACACTATTGAGCAGCACACTCCAACTTAAGAATAGCCGAGATTTGAAGTTTAGGACCGAGTAAAGGCCATGGCTGTAATATAGATCTGACAGCCCCAATTAGCGATTTCCAAAAGTCCGAGTTTGGCCGTTATTGGCCTATGAGCACAAGCCCCAGCATGCCCGCTTTTGCCACACATCTGACCTGACACTCCTAGTCACTTTTAGCCAGAAGCAGACCATAGGGAAATATGGTCAAGAGGCTGCTACGTGGCCAAATAATACAATTATTGACTTGAGATCGAGAACCGTTATTCCAAGATAGATTTAGACCGGCACTATTGGCCAATTCCTGTCATTGGTTAAAGTGAAAGACAGCTAAAGAACCCTCATATCCTCTATTCAATCCAGTTACTGATCTATAATAATTAATGATGGCTGCAGAGATCATTTGCTTAGAGAGGAGAGAATAGTTTCAAGGTTATTGGTGGGGATACCCTACAACCTAGAGAAAGAACCTATTCTGATCAATACTCACTATTGAATTGAGATTCTTAGAATATGAAAGAAAAAGACACAGAGTGGCTCAGGCAGCTTCTTAGCCAAGCAGACAGGAACTTGGTTCATGAGATCCACTCAATCATTTCACCAAAGGCTTTGCACATTGCTCGGAAATTCTATCAGCAAATGATAAAACATCCGAAAAGCTCTCCCTTCTTGGACAATAAAGAGGTTGAGAGCAAACTCCAGCAATCCATGGCTCACTGGATCTCAAGCCTCTTGACTGCTGAAACCAAGGACGAAATTGATGAATTCATTCGCCATCAAATCCATATTGGAGACCGCCATGCACGCATCAATGTTCCTCTTGTTGCCATCAATTTAGGGACTTCAGTATTGAAGGGGCATCTATTCAAGGCTGTCCTCAACTCTGATATGCAGCAAGATCGGTTGGTGGATGCGATTATTTTGTTAAATGAGATAATCGATCTGACCATGTCAGTGATGAATCGTACTTACTTTACAGACATGATGACTGATGCAAGGGATCAACAGGCCCTCAAGCTTCAATCTTTGGGTATGGATATGGCACTGCAAACCGAGAGTTTACGGTCATCATTGTTTGATTGGCACCGTCAAATACTAGGCATGTGGTTCGATCCAGGACTCGATCTGATCAATATCCCATCTATTCTCCGCACCGATTTTGGACTTTGGGTTTTCCATAAAGGAGAGTTGCTTTTTCCTGACTCAGAAGAAATTGTCAAACTCAAAGAGACGGTGTTGCAGATCGATGCGAAATTCGGCGATGCTCTGGCGCAAAGGAAGAAGGGGTGGAATGATGCACTACGTGATGCGTTAGATCATATCGATGATCATATAACCTGTGCCACCAGCCTGTTGGGAGCATTGAAGGAGCAGACGTTAGCTTTGGAAGGGGGAAGAGACCCTCTTACTAAACTATTTAACCGTCGATTTCTGCGGACGATCCTTCAGCGAGAGATTCTTACATCGAATAGTACAGGTGAGAGGTTTTCTGTCATCCTTGCTGATATCGATCACTTCAAAACAATCAATGATACTCATGGGCATGATGCAGGTGACGCGATACTGAGTCAATTTGCAGAACTGCTAGTGAATTGCGTGAGAGCCGGAGATTTCGTATTCCGTTATGGTGGCGAAGAGTTTCTAATCATCCTAAACGCAGTAGATGAACGAAAGGCTATAATGGTGTCTGAAAAAATACGAAATGAAATCGAACAAAACCCATTTATCACATCTGATGCTGTAACTCTATCCGTTACTGCAAGCTTTGGGATAGCTGTGCATGATGGGCATCCTGATTACAACAACCTCGTCTCGCAAAGTGATACGGCACTTTACCGAGCCAAGACGGAAGGGCGAAATCGTATTGAAACCTACTCAAGAACATAGGTAGATCACAACGATGCACCTTCTCCGAATTGAACTTTAGGCAACAGGTTGTAGCTGATCACTTTGGATCACTTATCTGCTAATTTCCATGCGAAAGGTATTTTGTCCGCTTATTTACCGATAGCAGCAAACCCACTCGGTTTTTCTGGTGTCCCCTACTGCCACTGAGCAGCCTTCAGAAGCTTCTGTATCGAGTTTCTCCGGGTGGCCGTTCTCTGCCTATGGCTATACGAAAAACAATATCCGCTATTATTGAAGAATATTTATTCCGAACAGAATTGTGAAATGCCTGCTTTGATCGCATAGTAGAGAATCAGCCATATATGGACAGATCATCAGGACAATGCAGGCTGTTTGAATAAATCATCAACGATATATTTAACGCAGACTGCCTAAAGCAGAAAGCAACACTCCATGTAGTGCAATCACTCTTCAAGCATTGCCTCGAGACTCTCCCAACGCTCAAACGCTCCAGACAGCTCAGTCTCAGCAGACTCCACCTTAGCCTTGGCTTCGGCGATAGCATCACCTCCCTGCTGGTAAAAGGCCGGGTCTGCCATCTGATTCTGAAGTTCATCCAGCACCCGCTCCAACTCCTCGATGCGTTTGGGCAGGGCTTCGAGTTCACGCTGGTCCTTGTAGCTCAGTTTCTTGGATTTCGGTTTCGACTTCGGCTTCTCGGTTTTGGATTTAGCTTGGGAAGCTGCCAGGGGTTTCTGGGCGTTTGCAGGCTGGCGCTGGCGCAGCCAGTCGTCGTAGCCACCAACATACTCATTCACCCGGCCTTGCCCCTCAAACACCAGGCTACTGGTCACCACGTTGTTTAGAAATGCACGATCATGACTCACCAGCAGCAGGGTCCCCTGGTAGTCGAGCAACAGCTCTTCAAGCAGTTCCAGGGTCTCCATGTCCAGGTCGTTGGTGGGTTCGTCCATCACCAGCACGTTGGCCGGTTTGGTAAACAACTTGGCCAGCAGCAGACGGTTACGCTCTCCTCCGGAAAGGGCTTTCACCGGCTGGCGGACACGGTCAGGGGTGAACAGGAAGTCTTGCAGATAACTAATAACGTGCTTGGTGGAACCGCCAACTTCCACATTATCACTGCCGTCTGCGACGTTGTCGCCGACACTTTTTTCTTCGTCCAGCGCGGCACGCAACTGGTCGAAATAGGCTACTTCAACCTTGGTACCCAGGTTGACCTTGCCTGAATTCGGCACCAGCTTACCCAGCAACAGGTTCAACAGTGTTGTCTTGCCGCAGCCGTTAGGCCCAATAATACCTATACGGTCGCCACGAATGATCGTGGTAGTCAGGCCCCGTATGACCGGCTTCTCTTCCCAGGCGTAGCTGATATCTTCCACCTCTACCACCAGCTTGCCGGAGCGCTCAGCCTCCTGCATTGCCATCTTGACCTGGCCGGTGCGTTCACGGCGCTCGCCGCGCTCTTCGCGCATCGCCTTCAGTGCCCGCACACGTCCCTCGTTACGGGTACGCCGGGCCTTGATCCCCTGGCGGATCCATACCTCTTCCTGGGCCAGTTTCTTGTCGAAACGTGCATTGGCCTTCTCTTCTGCATTGAGCATCTCATCCTTCCGACGCAGGAAGTTCTCGTAATCCCCGGGCCAGTCGGTCAGTTCCCCACGGTCCAACTCAATTATGCGGGTAGCCAACTTGCGCAGGAACATCCGGTCATGGGTGACGAAAAGCAGGGTTCCGCCGTACCCGAGGAGAAACTCCTCCAGCCAGTCGATAGAGTCGATATCCAGGTGGTTGGTGGGCTCGTCCAGCAGCAGCAGGTCGGGCTCCTGTACCAGGGCCTGGGCCAACAGAACACGCCTTTTGAGCCCGCCGGAGAGGGAAGTGAACTGGATATCAGGGTCCAGGGAGAGCCGGGAGATGACCGTCTCCACACGTTGTTCCGTCTGCCAGCCGTCTGCAGCCTCCAGTTCATGCTGAACACGTGAGAGCTCATCCAGCAGTTGTTCGCTCCCCTCTTCCGCCAGTTTCACACTGACATGGTGATACTGGCGTACCAGCTCCCCCAGCTGCCCAAGGCCACTGGAAACCACGTCAAAGACTGTGCCGTCCGTCCCCGCGGGGACCTCCTGGGTCAGGCGGGTGATTCGCGCCCCCTGCTGGATCGTCATCTGGCCGTCGTCCGGCTGGATTTCGCCTGCCACCAGCTTCATAAGGGTAGACTTACCCGTCCCGTTACGGCCCAGCAGACAGATTCTCTCACCCCGCTCGATGGAAAGATCCACGTCCTTGAGCAGAAGCGGACCGCCGTATCCGAGCTGTACCTTGCGAAGTGTTATGAGGGCCATTGAACTGCCTGATATTTCAAGTTAAAGGGGAAATGACCGCGGATTGTACCCCAGCGGGAAACTGAGCACAGCTAGAACCGACTGTGCCGGAAGTCTGGTATTATGCTCCAGAACAGTGACACGGCGCAGTTACCAACCGATCAGCACAAACACCGAGTTTATTAAAGATGTCGAAAACCTACATCATCACTCCCGTCTACAACGACCGGCAGTCCCTGGACAAACTTCTACAGGAGCTCGCCCCGGTACACCAGAGCCATGGCCCCATCCGGGTTGTCGTGGTCGACGACGGTTCCCTGCATGAACCCACCGAGAGAGAACACCTGCAAGAGCACCCCTACGATATAGAGTTGATAAAACTGCATCGAAACGTGGGCCATCAACGGGCCATAGCCATTGGGTTGAGTCACGTCTGCAAACAGACTGATGTCAAACGGATTGTGGTGATGGACGGCGACGGAGAAGACCGACCCGGCGACATCCCCCAACTGCTTGATACTCTTGGCCCATCTGAGAAGCCAACCGTTGTGGTGGCGCAGAGGCGAAAACGTGAAGAGAATCGATTGTTCAAGGTGTTTTACCGGATATATAAAGCGCTCTTCAGGCTCCTGACCGGCAAGATAATCCAATTCGGAAACTTCTGTGCGATGACTCCTCAGGCCGCTGAACGGCTTGTTCAGATGGACGAGATGTGGATGCATTTCCCTGCAACTGTCATCAAATCAGGTCTCCAGGTGACAAACAGCGCTGTAGACAGGGGTAAACGCTATTACGGTTCATCGAAGATGAATCTCGTCTCACTGATAACACACGGATTGAGCTCGGTTGCCATATTCACGGAAAGTGTGCTGACAAGGATCATCCTGTTTTGCGCGGCAATTGCTGCAACCAGCATTGCACTCATCTTGGTGGCCTTAACGATCAAGGTTTTCGGTTACGCTACTCCTGGCTGGTTTACTGTCGCAATCGGTGCGCTCCTGGGCCTGCTGGTACAGACTGCAACGATCGCCCTGATCAGTTTGCTGATTGCCATGAACAGCAGAAACACCCCGTCAGTGATACCTTTCAAAGCAGCGTCAAATTACATCAAAACCATAGAAGAGATAAAAAACGCTTCATGAAACAAGCTCTCAGAGCCACCTTAAGAAAGGAGATGTAACCTGCAATGCGCTCGCTGATATCTCAAGGCAGCCGGTTTGCCGTGGTTGGCCTGGTTGCTACCATTGCGCACTACCTCACCATTTTCGTGGTTGTAGACGTATTGGACCTGATGAAACCGACACCTGCCACCGTGGCAGGCGGCATCTTCGGAATCACCATTGCTTACATTGGAAATTATAAATATGTGTTTTGCCCTGCCAATGCAAACCACAGACAGCTGATCACTGTATTCCTGATGGTTTATGCCGTGGTCATTCTTCTGCACGCGGGATTCATGTACCTTTTTACCGAAATACTTTCCACTCCATATGAGTACGGCTTTATCGTTGCCACGTTTTTCTCAGCCGCGACGAGCTTTCTTGCCAATCGGTTCGTAGTATTCAAAACAGGTCCGGAACCGAAACTCTCTGCATAGCGGCAGCAGCCAACGACTATGAACAGACACCACTATTGATCTTCAGCAGGCACCATGAACACAACCGAACACACACCCTCGAATATCCCCGCATCAACCCTGCTGTTGATCTTTTGCGCCATGCACCTGGTGATCTGGCTGCTGGTGCCGGCTATTTTCAACCAGAACCTTCCTCTGGATGTCATCGAAGAGTTGACCTGGGGAAGAGAGTGGCAGCTGGGATACGACAAGCATCCACCCATGTCTGCATGGCTGAAGGAGATCACCGCATTTTTAACTTTCAGGTCAGACTGGGGGCAGTACCTTCTGCCCCAGCTATGTATCACAACAGCCTTTTTCATGATGTGGAAACTGGCCAGAAATTTTGTCGGCCCGGTGGAGAGCCTGGTCTCTGTGCTGTTGCTGGAAACAATCTATTTCCACAACTTCACCAGCCCCGAGTTCAATGTCAATATCTCGCTGCTTCTATTCTGGGCCCTGTCGATTACAGCGTTCTGGAAAGCTTTAACAGAAAAACAGCTGCGCTACTGGATAATGGCCGGGGCGTTTGCTGCGGGTATGTTCTACAGCAAGTATCTCTCGGCCTACCTTATTGCCAGCCTGTTCCTCTACCTGCTTTTTTCCACCCACGGTAGAGAGAGCCTGAAGTCGAAGGGACTGTATATCGGCATCGCTGTTTTTCTGCTTCTGATCACGCCTCATATAATCTGGATGTTTCATAATGACTTCATCACCATCCAGTATGGACTGAACAGGGCGTCGTCAGAAACACCTGATTTTATCGGCCGGCATGTGATCAACCCGTTGAAATACCTGGTCGCCTTTTTACTTGCGCTCATACCCCTGCTGCTGCTTGCACGCAGCCTGGGAAAATTGACACTGCAAGACAGAAGTGCGGATTCTGATGGCGCAAAATTTATTCTTTTCATCAGTTTCGTACCGCTTCTGCTTACACTGGCAACAGCACTGTTTTTCGGATTCCGCTTGCGCACCATGTGGTCGACACCCTACTTCTTATCGTTTGGGCTTCTGGTAGTCTATTTTCTGAAGCCCCATCTCGAGCTTCACAGGCTCAAGCGCTTTGGTGTCTACTTTGCCCTGATCGCCATGACTTACCCAATACTGTACGCAACGATCCAACACCTTGCGCCATCAATCAAGCATGACGGAAAGCGCACTCACTTTCCGGGAGACGTACTTGCAATGCAGGTCACGGAGACATGGAACTCTAAATTCGACAAACCCCTGCGGTTTGTCATTGGGGACCCCTGGACTGCCGGAAATATTGCATGGTATGCCCAAGAGCGTCCCTCTGTGTACCTCAACGGAGATCACTGGCGTTCACCCTGGGTCTCAGACCGGGACATACGGCGTAACGGCGCTGTAATCACCTGGGACAAGGGTACCGAGGATAATCAGCATTCCATGATCAGCAACAGTAAACTGGCTGAATGGAAATCCCGCTTCGGCACTGTAGAGATGCAGCCCCCGCTGCTACTTGCCTGGAAGACGGAATTTGAAATTCCAGGAAAAGTCGTTGGCTGGGCTATAATCCCACCTGAAAAAACTGTGCATGATTGAGTTTTTGAGAACCACCGATTACAGCACCTGACAACAGCAACAGGAAACAGATTTTGGACACATCCATCTACAAAGAGATGAAAGAGATCGAGAAACACCACTGGTGGTTCACGGCTCGTCGGGAGATCGTTGAGGAGACGATTTCAAAGCTCGATATTGAGCCAGGCGCCAGGATTCTCGATGTAGGCTGTGGAACCGGAGGAAATCTCGAAATGCTCAACCGGGTGGGAGTTGTGACCGGTATAGAGATGAACAGTCTCGCGGCTGATTTGGCAACAAAATCCAGTAACGCAACAATCAAAATCGGCTCTCTGCCGAACAACCTGCCCCTCGATAACGACGAAACTTTCGATCTGATTGTCGCTCTGGATGTTATTGAGCACATCGAGCAGGACCTCGAAAGTCTGGTTGCCGTTTCCAGGCACATGGGAGAGAGCGGAAAAATTGTCATCACGGTACCTGCCTTCCAGTTTTTGTGGGGGCATCATGATGAGATACATCATCATAAAAGACGCTACCGGAAAAGTGATCTGGAAAAACTTGCCAGCGAGGCCGGGCTGAAAATCAGGAAACTCTCTTATTACAACTTCTTCCTTTTTCCACTTGCAGCAACACTGCGGCTATATGAAAAGCTTGTACCCCCAAGCCCGGATAAATCAACTATTGCTCCCCCTTCGAGTTGGCTCAATAAAATTTTCCATTCGGTTTTTGCCTCTGAAAGACATCTTCTCAATGCCATGAACTTTCCCTTTGGGGTATCACTGCTCATGGTTTTGGAAAAAAACTGACAAAACCCGAGACAACAAGGGCAGTCCCCATGGGTTAACCCGTTCCGTGCGGACTCTATTCGCACCACAACCTGAGGTTGCAGCCACCCCGGGATTGACGTTTACGTAAACAGTAGAAATAACCATCCTGTCTGTGTGATCATAGGCCGATGGCCTATTGGCCACCCGGAATAATCACCACCCGACAAATAAAAGCATCGACCGGAGGAAACGAATGAAAACGAAGATCCTGCTCAAAGAAGCGGACATGCCGACTCACTGGTATAACGTTGTTGCCGATATGCCAAATCCTCCGACACCGCCCCTGGGACCGGATGGCAACCCAATTGGACCCGATGCCCTCGCGGCCATTTTTCCCGAAGAGCTGATCAAGCAGGAAGTCAGCGCCGAGCGTTGGATCCCAATTCCCGAGGAGGTCAGGGAGGTGCTGAGATTGTGGCGTCCATCCCCGCTGTTTCGGGCACGCCATCTTGAAAGAGCTCTCAACACCCCGGCAAAAATCTACTACAAGAATGAGTCTGTCAGTCCCGCCGGGTCCCACAAACCAAATACAGCGGTGGCACAGGCCTATTACAACAAGCAGGCCGGTATCAAGCGACTGACAACAGAGACCGGTGCCGGCCAGTGGGGCTGCTCCCTCGCCCTTGCCGGCCAGCTGTTCGGCCTGGATGTCCGGGTCTACATGGTGAAAGTGAGTTATGGCCAGAAACCCTATCGTCGTTCGATGATGAAGACATGGGGAGCCGAGGTCTTCGCAAGCCCCACAGACATGACCAATGCCGGCCGCCAGATCCTTGCTGAACACCCTGACAGTGACGGCTCCCTTGGCATCGCCATTTCAGAGGCAGTGGAAGAGGCCGCAGGCCGCGACGACACCAACTACGCCCTGGGTTCGGTGCTCAATCATGTACTGCTGCATCAGACCATTATCGGCGAAGAGGCGAAAAAGCAGCTGGAGATGGTAGGTGACTATCCCGACATGATCTTCGCCCCCTGTGGTGGTGGCTCCAATTTCGGCGGCATCGCCTTTCCTTTCTTCGCAGACAAGGCGGCCGGCAAGGATGTACAGCTGGTGGCAGTCGAACCGACCTCCTGCCCGACCCTGACCAAGGGCGTTTATGCTTATGATTTCGGCGACGCCATCGGCATGACGCCGCTGATGAAGATGTACACACTGGGTCACGACTTCATGCCCCCCGGCATCCACGCCGGCGGCCTGCGCTATCACGGTGATTCCGCACTGGTCAGCCAGTTGCACAATGAAGGACTTGTTGATGCCATCGCGGTTCCTCAGCTGGAGACCTTCCAGGCAGGTGTGCTGTTTGCCCAGAACGAGGGCATCATCCCCGCACCGGAATCCACCCACGCCATCGCCGCCACCATTCGCGAGGCGAAGCGCTGTGCAGAGACCGGCGAGGCCAAGACCCTGCTGTTCAACCTCTCCGGCCACGGACACTTCGATATGACCTCCTATGACCGCTATTTCGCAGGGGAACTCGAGGATTTCGATTACCCGGAAGAGGCGATCAAGGAGTCCCTTGCGCACCTGCCCAAGATAGGCTGATCCACGATATCCCGGGAGTGTGAGAAGGATAGCTACCTTCCATACTCCCGGCGGGGTATCTTATGGGCTGAATTTGCGTAAACTATCCAGACCAGAAACATAAAGAGACGCGGCAGCGTAATGAAATTCATCTCCGATAAAGATGCGTGGGAGGGCGAGGCAGACTGTGTAAGCTGCACATTGCGCAACTCCGTACTTTTCGCCGGTCTCGACGAGAGGGATTTCGACGACATACACCAACCCATTGACCTCTATACCCTCCCACCCGGCTCAACGCTCTACCGGGCCGGCGATGCCGGGGACCGGATGTATACCATCCGAAGCGGGGTACTCAAGCTGGTGCAATATCTGCCTGATGGAACCCAGCGAATAGTAAGACTGGTCAAGTCCACCGATGTCACCGGCCTTGAGGCCCTGCTCGATCAGCCATACCAGCACGACGCAGTGGTCCTGCAATCAACCCAGGCATGCAGTCTGCCCGTGAGCGTGGTCAAGGCCCTGTCACAAACCAACCCGGCCCTGCACCAGGAACTGCTCAACAGGTGGCAACGCGCACTCACCGAAGCGGATGCCTGGTTGACCGAGCTATCCACAGGATCGGCAAAGCAGCGCGTGGCCAGGCTGCTCCTTCGGCTGGTAAGAGACGAGCAATCCAGTGAATGCGAGCTCTTCTCACGGGAAGACATGGGTGCCATGCTGGGGATAACCACCGAAACCACCAGCCGCACCATCGCAGAATTCAAACGCCAGAGCCTGCTGGTCGAGACAACCCCAAACCACTTTCTGCTCGACATACGGAACCTTGAACGCCTGGCGGAAGATTAACTCCAGCTCTGTCACATTTCCCAGAAAAACGGATAGGTATTGCGTTTTTTCAATGCGCTGACAATTCGCCTTGTCTACTCTCTGCGTTTACATCATTTTCTCAGGGAATACCGGGAGTCGTTGATGAAGCAGTCGCTTCTGCAGCATGAGTATGCGGTCTACAGCCTGGAGGTAGAGAAAACGGGAACCCGTTTCAGCAATGTTGATGAGATCATCGACTACCTCAAAACATGCATCGATGATCATAATACTGCCCGGTTTATCGCTCTCTATGATCACTACACACACACCTCTGAACTACCGGAAGGTCAGATCAGCGATAAAATACTGGATGCGAAGCATATCGTTTTCTGCTTCGGCATCACCCTCCCCGATCCATTGATGATGGCAGTTCGTCCACGGTCAATAGGCGTTGTTGAGATGACCGGAAGTTTCCTTATCACCTTCCTTGAAGCACCAATGCCGGTAGCCAATGTCGCCATGGAAAAGTGGGCCCAGGGCATCTGCAACCACGGATCTGCGCCTTAAGCCCAGAACTTATTTCAATCTGAAGCCTCAGATAATTATCCGGAAGCCCTCTTAATAGCGCTGTGTTAGCCTTAGTTTCAAGCGGCTTCATAAACATTACGGCAGCAGATGAAAGCATTATCGAAAACACTCCTACTTGGGATCAGCACCCTGCTTCTGGCGGGCTGTGCAAGTACAGCCCGGTTCCCGGACAACCCGCCCCTGACCCGGGCTGAACAGCCTGCACCTGCACCAGCCAACGATCCGGATAATAACTCGATCATACTGGTGCTGAGCTTTTCCGGCGGAGGCAGCAGGGCATCCGCCCTCGCATACGGTGTGCTTGATGAGCTGGCAGAAACACCGTTAAATCATGTAACCGACCGCAGAATGCTCGATGAGGTCGACATGATCAGCGCCGTGTCTGGCGGCAGCATCACGGCAGCCTACTATGGCCTGTTCGGCGACAGACTGTTTGAAGATTTCAGAGAGCGGTTCCTTGAACGGGATGCCGAGGCTGAAATCAAGGCGTCCCTTCTCGAACCAGGCACCCTGGCACGCCTCAGTTCACCAAGTTTCGGCAGTGGTGATGTGCTGGACGAGTACTTCCGCAGACAGTTGTTCGGAGACGCTCCCCTGGATCAGCTGATCGATGGAGAGGGACCTCTGGTTGAAATCAATGCAACCGACATCTTCAAAGGGGGGCGCTTCGGTTTCATCCGGGAGCAGTTCGGACTGATCTGTTCAGATTCACGGCTTTTTCCCGCTGCCAGGGCTGTGGCTGCATCCTGCGCAGTCCCCCTGCTGTTTTCACCTGTCACTCTCAACAACAGGGCCGGAAGCTGCAACTTCGTTCCCCCGCCATGGATGTATGATGGACTGAATAAAAGGGGCATAAACAACCGCCTCTACCGCAGGGCCGTGCAATACAGCACCTACCTTGACAGTGAAAACCACCCCTATATCCACCTGCTTGACGGTGGCCTGGCTGACAATCTTGGCCTTCGGGCCGTTATAGACAGGGTCATAGAGTCGGGGGGTATGTGGGAAACCCTGAAACGGTTCAACCAACAGAATGCCCGGCACATCGTGATGATCGCGGTGGATGCCTCGTCCACCCCACCGTCCGAATGGGAGCGCTCGGCCAACACACCTCCCACCAAGGCGATACTTGATGCGGCAACCACAACGCCCCTGGCCAACTACAGTTTTGAAACACTGGAGTATCTCCGGTCACACATAGATCTTTGGAGCGAGGAGATCAGACAGGGGCGCTGCACCGGTCAACCCGAGTGCACTACACCGGAGTTTTATCTGATAGAAATCCAGCTTGAGGATATCGCTCAGCCCGATGCGAGAGAGCGCCTGACCCGAATCCCTACAGGCTTCAACCTGCAGCCGGGTGTGGCCGCTGAATTGATAACAACTGGCAAGGCCCTGTTAAAGGGGCATCCCGAATACCACCGCCTGCTTCACAATACACAGAGCCCCTGATCAACAGGGGCTCTGAATAATTTGCTGGCCAGGCAACAGGTGATCAGTCCTTTGCGAGATTATCGAAGTACTCGATAGTGGGAACCAGCCCCTCTTCGAGCTTTTTCAACGGCTCCCAGCCGAACTCCTTTTTTGCCAGGCTGATATCCGGCTTGCGCTGCCGCGGGTCGTCATGGGGCAGCTCCTTAAAAACCAGTTCCGATTTCGAGCCGGTCATATCAATCACTTTTTCTGCCAGCTCCTTGATGGTGAACTCACCGGGATTACCCAGGTTTACCGGCCCGGCAAACTCATCTGAAGAGCCCATCAGGCGCACAAAGCCCTCAATCATATCGTCCACGTAACAGAAAGAGCGTGTCTGTGAACCATCACCATAGATAGTGATGGGATCCCCTGCCAGGGCCTGAACAATGAAGTTTGAGACCACCCTGCCATCGTTGGGATGCATCCTCGGACCGTAGGTGTTGAAGATACGGGCCACCTTGATGGTCAGGTCATGCTGACGCTTGTAATCGAAGAACAGCGTCTCTGCACAGCGTTTTCCCTCGTCATAACAGGAGCGGACACCGATCGGGTTGACCCGCCCCCAGTAGTCTTCGGTCTGTGGGTGAACTTCCGGATCGCCGTACACCTCGCTGGTGGAGGCCTGCATAATCCTGGCCCTTGTGCGCTTGGCAAGACCCAGCATATTGATCGCACCATGCACACTGGTCTTGGTTGTCTGAACGGGATCGTGCTGATAATGGATCGGTGAAGCCGGGCAGGCCAGGTTATAGATCTCGTCCACCTCAACGTAGAGGGGAAAAGTCACGTCGTGGCGCATGATCTCGAAATTCGAAAAATCCTGCAGATGCACCACGTTATCCTTCACCCCGGTGAAAAAATTATCCAGGCAGAGAACATCATGCCCCTCATTGAGCAGACGCTCACATAGATGGGAGCCCAGAAAGCCAGCTCCGCCCGTCACCAGTACCCGTTTTCTCAGATGCATTTAATTAAATCCAATCGATGTAAATAGCCACAATCCACTTTTTTCAACCCGGGTGGCTGCTAAAGGTAATCCGGATCAGCAGAACAACCGGATTCTACCAAAAACAGTGGACCTGATGTCGATTTGACTCTCTTTTTCTCTGACGGCCCATCCCACAGTTTATAAGGCAATTGAGCTTTGTAATCGCATCCACACATTGAAACTGATAACATTCCAATCGAAACAGACAGAGTTTCAACAGATGCTTTCCAATCAAACACCCACATCACAAGCTCCAGATACTGTAGCCACCATTGACCTCGGATCCAACAGCTTTCATATGATTGTTGCCCGGGTAACCGACGGCGACTTTCAGGTAATCGACAAACTGCGCGAAATGGTACGCCTCGGCGCCGGACTCGACGATAACAAGAACCTCACCCCGGATGCAGAAGAGAGAGCACTCGCCTGCCTGGCCCGCTTTGGCCAGCGGGTAAGAAACCTGCCACCGGGAAGTGTCCGTGCTGTCGGCACCAACACCCTGAGGCAGGTAAGGGATTCAGGTCATTTTCTCAAAAGAGCCGAAGAGAAACTTGGGCACCCTATTGAGATCATCGCCGGTCGCGAAGAGGCCCGCCTTGTCTACCTGGGGGTGGCCCATGGACTTGCCGCAGGGGATGAGAGACGCCTGGTTGTGGATATCGGTGGCGGAAGCACCGAACTGATAGTAGGTGACGGTTTCACCCCCAAGCACCGGGAGAGCCTCCACATGGGTTGTGTCAGCATGAGCCGCTGGCACTTCGGCAGCGGAAAGATAACCCAGGAGAAGATGCGCGCCGCCGAGCTGCGAGGCGCCCTGGAAATACGCCCGGTAAAAAACGAGTATCGGGGAGCGGGCTGGGAAATAGCCATCGGAAGCTCGGGAACGATCAAGGCCATCAGGGATGTGGTAGTCGAAGCCGGCTGGTCTGACCCCAGAGATGGCATCACCTACAGTGCATTGAAGAAACTGCGCAACGCCCTGGTCAAGGCGGGTCATATCGACAAGCTCGACCTTCCTGGCCTCAGTCCAGAGCGCCATCCGGTATTTCCAGGTGGAGTCGCCGTTCTGCGCTCGGTATTCAAGGCCCTCAATATAGAGCGCATGCAGGTTTCTGACAGGGCCCTGCGGGAAGGGCTGATTTACGAAATGCTGGGGCGCATCCACCATGAGGATGTGCGGGAAAATACCGTAAAGGCACTCTGCAGACGCTACGACGTGGATATGGAACATGCCGGCAGGGTTGAGACCACTGCCCGCTCGCTGTTTGCACAAGTAGCCGGGGAGTGGGGCCTGACTGCAGGTGAGTACACCTCCATGCTTGCCTGGGCTGCGAAACTGCATGAGTGTGGACTGACCGTTTCCCATAGCCAGTTCCAGAAACATGGGGCGTACCTTGTTGCCAATTCAGATATGGCAGGCTTCACCCGCCAGGAGCAGATGGTGCTCGCTTCCCTGATCAGAGGGCACAGAAGAAAATTCCCGGTGGCTGTTTTCGAAGAGCTGCCAGAAGATATCAGGCGATGCGCAATGAGACTCTGTGTGATTTTGCGCCTCTCTGCACTGCTGCACCGCTCAAGATCATCCACGATACAGGTGATGGCTTTACTGAAGGCCGACGACGATGACCTTGAGCTTCAGTTCCCCGATGGATGGCTGGAGACAAACACCCTGTCGCGCACAGAGCTGGAGCAGGAGAGCAAGCGGATCAAGGCCGCCGGCTTCAAACTCAAATTCAAATAGAAAGAGGCCGCCTGACCTGGCGGCCTCTCAAGACTGGCGATCAGTTGTCGTCATAATTTTCAGCGTTATTGCGCACCTCGTGCCCAAGCGCATCAATCTTATCTGCAACCTGCTCCATATTTTCCAACAACACGGTGGTAATGGCTGATTCCACCAGCACCTGCAGTTGCCCGAGGTTCTCCTCACCTATGGCTTCCAGCAGTTCATCGTCTAGCATGCTACGGAGACCATCAATTACGGACTCGGCATTTTTTATAAAGTGATTGGTCATTTACAGCTCCGTTCCAGCTTAAATTTTATTGGGTTGGATGTGGTCAACAGATGGATCAATGACAATCTTCTCATCCGGCGGGCAGGCGATTTTAACATTCTTGTTAGTGTAGGGCAGCGTATGAAGAATATGGCGAATACCGTTGATTCTCGCCCGCTTCTTGTCGTCCGACTTGACCACGGTCCAAGGTGCATCTGCGGTATGAGTATAGAAGAACATATTCTCTTTGGCTTCGGTGTAGTCGTCCCAGCGAGCCAGGGATGCCAAGTCGATAGGGCTGAGCTTCCAGTGTTTCAGGGGATCCTTTTCACGTGACTTGAAGCGCCGCAACTGCTCTTTGCGGGTTACCGAAAACCAGAGCTTGAATACGTGAATACCGGAGCGGACCATCATCCGTTCAATCTCGGGGGTCTGGCGCATAAACTCGAGATAATCCGAAGAGGAGCAGAATCCCATCACCTTCTCAACACCGGCACGGTTGTACCAGGAGCGGTCGAATAACACGATCTCCCCAGCCGATGGCAGGTGTTTCAGGTAACGCTGGTAATACCACTGTCCCTGTTCATACTCAGTCGGCTTTTCCAGGGCGACTACGTGAGCACCGCGAGGGTTGAGGTGCTCCATGAAACGTTTGATCGTTCCGCCCTTGCCCGCAGCATCCCGACCTTCAAACATGATCACGATCTTCTGGCCGGTCTCTCTGACCCAATTCTGCATCTTCAGCAGCTCGATCTGAAGCTCATATTTCAGCGCCTCATATTCACTGCGCGGCATCTTATCTTTGTAGGGATAGTATGCCTCTGCATCTTTCTTGAGCTGCTTTATATCTACATCGATGTTGATTTTTGACTCTTTTTTCGATGCTTTTGCATTATCGGATTTTCCCGCTTTAGGCTCCTTTCCTTTGGAAGGTTTTGTCTTCTCACCAGGGGAAATCGCTGCAATTTTATCGGCCATTTTGCCTCCACAAAAACTAATACGCACATAAGAATTTCGGAATATTACATTGCCCAGCCAACTCAAACACTGACATATGTCATAACTTCACCATCTCATGTTTCGCCCACCCCAATTATTCCAAGCCTGCATTTACCGGCTACAATGATGAATCAGGTCCGGACAAGAGCCATCAAGCATGGAAATATTACTGATCGTACTGCTGCCCCTTATCGTCTGGGCAGTGGTGATCTACAACAAACTGATCCAGGATAAAAACCGTGTGTTGCAGTCCTGGAGTGATATCGACGTGCAACTGAAGCGACGTCACGATCTTATCCCGAAACTGGTGACAGCAGTCAATGCCTATGCAGATTACGAAAGCGCCACACTCAATGAGTTGACAGCGCTGCGCAGCCGGGCGGACGGGATGCAGCAACCCGGAGAAAAAGCACAGGCAGAAAATGACCTTGGCGGCAGGATACGGCAATTGATAGCTGTTGCCGAAGCT
The DNA here is from genome assembly GCA_965224515.1 of Sedimenticolaceae bacterium. Taxonomy (GTDB): domain Bacteria; phylum Pseudomonadota; class Gammaproteobacteria; order Chromatiales; family Chromatiaceae; genus Sedimenticola_A. The sequence goes on along the minus strand of OZ245051.1, from coordinate 2,030,340 downwards.
TACCCGGATTTGAAAGCGAACAGGCAGTATCTCGACCTGCTTCACCAGCTCAGCGACGTCGAAAACCACATTCAGTATGCACGCCGTTACTACAATGGCAGCGTGCGAAACCTCAATGTGCGCATAGACTCATTCCCTGATCTGCTGATAGCGCGCCTCTTTCATTTCAGACCGGCTGAATTTTTTGAACTGGAAAGCGTTCTGGAGACAGATCCCCCGGAAACCAGATAAAACGGTCCGCCTCTACAGGCTGGCGGCCAGAACAGATGCCTATCGATATGACCCCTACAAAAAAACCGCTGCGCCATGGCTTGCTGGGCCGCACTGCCCTCCTCTCCCTCCTGCTCCTCAGTTTCAGCGTCTCTGCTGAAGAGAGGATCCTGGACTATTTCAGCGATATCCTTGTGCAGCAGGACGGCAGCATGATCGTCGAGGAGACGATCAAGGTCAGGGCCGAAGGTCAGCAGATAAAGCGCGGCGTTTTCAGGGACTTTCCCACCGACTACGAAGACCGGCTGGGCAATGACTACCGCGTCGGTTTTCAACTGCTGGAGGTGCGCAGGGACGGCCAGCCAGAACCCTACCACACAGAGCGTATCAGTAACGGCATTCGCATATATGCCGGCAGCAGCAATGTATTCCTGGAGCATGGGGTCTACTCCTACAGCTTCAGGTACAGAACAGATCGGCAGCTGGGCTTTTTTGACAACCACGACGAACTCTATTGGAACGTGACCGGCACTGACTGGGCCTTCCCCATAGACAAGGCCGCGGCCAGGGTCACCCTGCCGGCCACGGTGCCAGGAGATCAAATCAGAGCCGAGGGATACACCGGCCCCCAGGGCGCAAAGGGCAGCGACTACAGCGCCAGGGTGGATTATGACGGTAGCGTGCATTTTGAGACCACCGCCACCCTGAACCGGCACGAAGGCCTGACCATAGTGGCAAGCTGGCCCAAGGGGCATGTCCATGAACCTGACGCCCGGGAACGGATCGAATGGCTGCTGGCGGACAACCGGGAGGCAGTTGCCGGCCTGGTCGGCATCGCACTGCTCCTTGGATACTATCTTATCGCCTGGTACAGGGTGGGACGAGACCCCGATCTCGGGGTGGTCATCCCCCACTACACACCACCCAGGGGTTACTCCCCGGCCTCGATGCGCTTTATCCGTAAAATGAGCTACGACACCAAAGCCTTCAGTGCCGCCATCGTCAATATGGCCGTGGCCGGATACCTGACTATCAACGAAAGCGACAAAGGCACCTTCACCCTCTCCAAAACTGGCAATTCAGCCAGCCTGGCTGCCGGTGAGGGGGCAATAGCAAGCGCACTGTTTGGTGATGGATCCGACAGCATCAAGTTGAAACAGGGCAATCACAAAAAACTTGGCAAGGCCGTCAAGGCCCATCAGAAATCCCTCAAGCGTGATTATGAAAAAACCTATTTTCTTACCAACAGCAACTACATGTGGCCAGGTGTAATCATCTCTCTTGCCCTGCTGGCTGTCAGCGGCTACAACCTGGGCTCTGAAGAGAAGATGATGATGGCGGGCTTCATGACGATCTGGCTCTCTATCTGGAGTATTGCGGTATTCGCCATGGTGAAGGGGATCTATGCCAACTGGAAATCGACGCTCACCGAGGGCAAGGGCATCTTCAAAGCGATCTTCAGCAGCCTCTTTGCACTCCCGTTCATCGCAGCGGAACTGTTTGCCCTGGGTCTTATGATCACCGAAGTCTCCTTCGCCCTGACCCTGACCCTGGCCCTGGTGCTGATCATCAACATCCTATTCTACGAATGGATGAAGGCACCAACACTGACCGGGCAAAAACTGCTCGAAAAAGTGGAGGGTTTCAATCTCTTTCTGACCGTAGCCGAAGAGGATGAACTGAACCTGAAGCACCCCCCGGAAAAGACCCCTGACCTGTTCGAAGCCTACCTTCCCTATGCCATTGCGCTGGATGTTGAGCAGCAGTGGGGGGATAAGTTCAGCGCCGTACTCGCCCGGGCAGGCAGCAGCGAAGAGCGCTACCAGCCTCACTGGTACCACGGGCGCAGCTGGCAGCACAACAATTTCACCGGCTTCGCCGGCGTCATGGGCGGTGCGATGAGTTCAGCAATCGCATCATCTTCCACCGCCCCCGGATCATCCTCCGGCTCGGGTGGCGGCGGCTCATCCGGCGGCGGTGGCGGTGGTGGTGGCGGCGGCGGCTGGTAGAGGCACCCCTGCCTGCAGAGACACTTACCTCAACATCAGATTTATCCTACAAACAGCAGAGGATATCCGTATAGCGCCGAATCGGGCCAGGCACCATACTTATAACCGTCAGAGGACAAGGACAAGGAAACACCGCAGGATCAGCGGGACAAAGGGAACTTGATCAGGGACGACTTATTCGCCAACAGGGAAACGGCATACAGCCCCGACAGCAAGGATGTTGTCGGGGCTTGTTTTTTTGCGCCGTGAAAAAGGGCTCCGGGCAACCGGCAGGCACCAGTCACTGGGGACGACTGATGTAGTAGCCCTGCCCACCATCCAGATTCAGGCCGGGCAGCAGATCCCACACAGCCTCGGTTTCGATCGACTCACCAAGCACCTGAATTTCAAGGCCGTGCGCCACTTCGGCCAGCGCATGGACAAAGAACTGGTTATCCTGGCTCTGGTCCAACTCGCGCATGAAGCTGCCATCCACCTTGAGATAGTTGGCCTTGCATGAGCGCAGGTAGGCAAATGAGCCGAAGCTGCGCCCGAAGTGATCGATTGAGAACTGGCTGCCGTGTTTTTCCAGCACTGCAACAAAAGCCTGCACCTGCTCCAGCAGAGAGACGGCGCCATATTCAGGCACCTCGAAGATCATGCGCCGGGACGCCTGCGCATGTTTGGCCAGAATACGATCCAGCCAGACCAGGAACTCCGGCTCCTGCAGGGAGGATGGCGAGATATTCACCGCGTAGCGACCGGTTGTGTCATCCTCTCCACTGACCTTGTTCAATATCATGGAGATGACGGCGCGATCGATAGCGCCTACAAGACCCAGGCTCTCAGCCTGGGGAAGAAACACCCCTGCGGCCATCTGGGACTGAGCACCTTCATCGGTCTCCTCGGTGATCCGCACCAGGACCTCGTGGTGCAGCAGGCGCCGGTCACAGGTCACAACCGACTGGTACTGAAGCACCAGGCGCCCGTTTTGTAATGCCCCCTCAATAAACTCCCGCCACTCCAGGGCTCCTCTGACATGCTTCTTCCTCTCAACGTCAGACACATGCAGCGACCACTTGTTGGCGCCTTGGGTCTGGGCAGTGCGCAGGGCCATGTCCGCCTCGGAAAGCAGTGTTTTCAAATCCTGCTGGCCATCATAGACAGAGATGCCGATATGCCCAACGTCAGGAACGGCAAGCTTACCCGTCCCGTACAACCCCGCCAGGGCGGTTGAAAGCCGCTCACCCACTTCAGAAGCCTCTTCCTGCGGACACTCCTGTGCCAGCATGCAGAAATCGGCACCGCCAAGGTGGGCCATGACATGCTTGGGATAGCCTTTTGCCACCTCTACCAGCGCCTTGGCCGCGTCTTTCAACAGAGCATCGCCGGCCTGGTAACCGTTCTCATCATTAAAGGCCTTGAAATCCTTCAGCTGGATCATGCAGAGCACGCCCTGGGAGAACTCCTCTTCGGACTGCATCAGGCTGTTGAGGGTAGCCACGAAGTAGGTCTTGTTCGGCAGGCTGGTTACCGGGTGCTGATAGGCTTGTTTGCGCAGGCGCGAGGTCAGTTTCTCAAGCTCATCGAGCATTCGCTGTACCTTGACCGACATCCGGTTCATTGCCTCGACAATGCGTCTCAAATCCAGAGTACGGGGGAGGTGCTCAATAACAGGAAATTCCCGGTTGCAGATGGAATCGGCCTGCCAGGCCACATCCCGAAGCGGCTTCAGCACCAGGTGCAGCAGTGCAATACCAATTAACAGGACAACAGCCGCGCTGGAGACAAACCACCAGAACACCTCCTCCACCGTTGACCACAACTGGGTATAGGCGTAACCGGGATGGCTGCGCACGATCACCGTGCCGGCCTGAACCCAGCCCGACATCACCGCGGCCTCGCCTGCCGGGGTCTCCAGGGGGAGACGGTCGATAAACCAGTCAGGGACACCGTCAACGTTTACCGGCTGAATCCGGTCCACCAGGGGCTTGCCCTCTATATCCTCAACCCGCACCATGCGGTAGAAACCGCGATCAAAAATGGCATCGGTCATGACGGTAACCGTGGCCTCATCCCCATCTGCCAGGTGAGCCGAGATGGAAAGCCCCAGCGAGGTTGCCGCATCCTGGGCGTGGGACTCCAACTGATTCTGGAGGTATGAACGGGTATTCTGCACGCTGATAAAAAATGTACCGACAAACACCAGCATTAACAGCACAAACACCAACAGCACCAGTTGCCGGGACAGTGTCATGACATTCCCCTGTTTTCATTGCCTGAAACTATATTTCGGATCATTTCCCCATCTCTTTATCAAGCCTGCTCTTCAGGTCTTCCCATAGATTGATCCGCTTGGCTGAGCCTACCTTCTTGCCCTGCCCCCGGCTCTTGGCCAGCCAGAGGCCGTCCGCATTGAAGCTGTACACGGGGGACAGATCCGTGCGCTTTTCTGCAGACAAGATACCCTTCTTCAGATTATCCAGCACCAGGGGCACCGAACCTGGCGTCTCGTAATAGGTCAAAACCATGTGTGCTTCGTTCAACTCGAGGGCCTTTACATACATAATCCGCAACTTCTCATCCGCCACCCCGAGTTCACGCAAGGTGAAGTATTTTGCAATGGAGTAATCTTCGCAGTCAGCGCCATTAATACCCAGTGCTTCAATCGGCGTGGCCCAGTAATCTCTCTTTTTCCACAACCGCCAGTCAGAATGATAGGGTAGTCTATTGAAAAAGTCGTTCACCAGTTTAAGCTTGTTCCGCTCACTTTTTCGGCCATGCTGCTCCATCAGCCTTTTCCAGGCCACTACCCTCTCTTTTGCCTCAGCCCCGTACTTCTGCTCCACCCAAGCGACCACATCCGGGGTCAAGCCAATGGATTGCGCAAAACTGAGGGTCATACTGAACCAGATGATGATTCCCAACCAGGGAGCAAGCAGAAACAGAGGTAGCCCATAGCTGCCCCGATCCATCTTGCTGTGTCGAATATCAATCATCTTCCATAATTACCCTGGTATTCAGCAAACAGCATCATAATGCTCCGCTGGACACTCTATTACTAAACACCAACCGTCTTATCCGCCAATCCTTTCCTGACGCCCATCTTCCAGCCTTTTCTTGCTGTCGCTCAATTTCCACAGACACACAAAGTATGTATCGGACAACACAGGAATTTCTGAAAAAAGCAGCTATCTATCAGACCCTGCATGAAAGTAATTTGTTCATACCATGACCAATAGATAGAATATATGGTTTTGCAAACAAGGCACGAACAGAAGATGCGTACGTCACAGTTCCCTCTGCAGACCCTCAAGGAGACACCGGCTGATGCCGAAATCGTCAGCCACCAGCTGATGTTGCGGGCAGGCCTGATCCGAAAACTTGCCGCCGGGCTCTATACCTGGCTGCCCCTCGGTCTCAGAGTACTTCGCAAGGTCGAGAATATTGTCCGCGAGGAGATGAACCGCGCAGGCGCCCTGGAGGTGCTGATGCCGGCGATTCAGCCCTCGGAACTCTGGATCGAATCCGGACGCTGGGAGCAGTACGGCCCTGAGCTGCTGCGCATCAATGACCGCCACAACCGCGATTTCTGCTTCGGCCCGACCCACGAAGAGATCATCACTGACCTGGCCAGGAACGAGCTGCAGAGCTACAAGCAGCTGCCCATCAACCTGTACCAGATCCAGACCAAGTTCAGGGATGAGATCCGCCCCAGGTTCGGCGTCATGCGAGCCCGGGAGTTCCTGATGAAGGACGCCTACTCCTTCCACGCCACCCAGGAATCCCTGCAGCAGACCTACGAGGTGATGTACGACACCTACTCCCGCATCTTCTCCCGCTGTGGGCTTGATTTCCGTGCTGTACAGGCAGATACCGGCAGCATCGGCGGTAACGCCTCCCATGAATTCCACGTACTTGCGGACTCGGGTGAAGACGCCATCGCATTCTCCACCGATAGCGGTTATGCCGCCAATGTGGAGCTGGCCGAGGCCGTCGCACCTGCCGGAGAGCGAGCCGCACCAGGCGAGGAGATGCGCCTGGTGGACACACCCGACGCGAAGACCATCCAGGAACTGGTAGAGCAGTTTGGACAGCCCGTAGAGAAGACCGTAAAAACATTGATTGTCGCTGCCTCAGAAGAGGTCGATGCCGAATTTGTCGCACTGCTTGTGCGCGGCGACCATGACCTTAACGAAATCAAGGCGGAGAAACTGCCCCAGGTTGCAGCCCCCCTCTGTTTTGCAACGGACGAAGAGATTCGCAACACCATCGGTGCCGGCCCCGGCAGCCTGGGCCCTGTAAATCTCCCCATTCCCTGTATTGCAGACCGCGCGGTGGCCCTCTGCTCCGACTTCAGTGCCGGCGCAAATGAGGATGGAAAGCACTACTTCGGTATCAACTGGGAGCGCGACCTGGATCTGCCCGGGATTGCCGACCTGAGAAGCGTGCAGGAGGGGGACCCCAGTCCCGACGGACAGGGCACCCTGACCATCGCCAGGGGTGTTGAAGTGGGCCATATCTTCCAGCTTGGCCAGAAATACAGCGAGGCGATGAACGCCGTTGTGCTTGATGAGAACGGCCGCTCACTGACCATGACCATGGGCTGCTACGGCATCGGCGTTTCACGGGTGGTAGCAGCTGCAGTGGAACAGAATCACGACGGCAAGGGGATCATCTGGCCAGCCGCGATCGCACCCTTCCAGGTTGCGATTGTCCCCATGAAAATGAACAAATCGCACAGGGTGCGGGATGCGGTCGAAAAGCTCTATAGCGAGATGACCGCTGCCGGCATCGAAGTCCTGCTGGACGACAGGGATGCCCGCCCCGGATTCATTTTTGCCGACATGGAACTGACCGGCATCCCACACCGGGTGGTAATTGGTGAACGCGGCCTTGATGAAAACAAGGTGGAGTACAAGGGGCGCACCGATTCAGAGAACACCATGATCGACTTCGACAGCATTGTCGGATTCATCAAAGAGCGCCTGGATGCGGCAATCCAGGCCGCCTAAAACGGCGCCCAACAGATAACCCTATTTATTCAGGTGCAGCGGATTTCCGCACCTGAAATAACAAAAGGAAAAAAACAGATGGCAAAAACTGAAAGTTTTAATCGGGAACAGCTTCTGGCCTGCGGCCAGGGAGAGATGTTTGGCCCCGGCAATGCGCAACTGCCCACACCCAATATGCTGATGATGGACCGCGTTATCAAAATCAGTGACGAGGGCGGCGCTTACGGCAAAGGTGAAATTCAGGCCGAGCTGGACATCACCCCCGACCTCTGGTTTTTTGACTGTCACTTCCCCGGTGACCCTGTAATGCCGGGCTGCCTGGGGCTTGACGCCATGTGGCAGGCGGTGGGTTTCTTCCTTGCCTGGATAGGCAACCCCGGACACGGCCGTGCCCTTGGTGTCGGCGAGGTGAAATTCACCGGCCAGGTACTGCCTACCGCCAAAAAGGTAACCTATCAGCTGGACCTCAAACGCATCATCACACGCAAACTGATCCTGGGGGTTGCAGACGGCAGTGTCTGCGTGGATGGCCGTGAAATCTATACCGCCAAAGACCTGCGCGTGGGTCTTTTTCAATCCACCGACAACTTCTGATCATCCCACCGCAGTCCCTCCCGGGACTGCGGTATTCTCCATTTTGTACCTCTTTTTACGTGACCCGGTAGACAAAAGTCGCTAAACCCCACGAAGAAAAGGAGTAAAACTCCTTTCTCATTTTGTGCCATACATGCGATTATTGGAGAACTTGTGAAAAAAGGCCCCTGGCCTGAAAAGAGATGACACCGAAACTCGTCAACATAAAGGATTCGACTTCACAAGGTGTTCTTCGTCTGCTGCAGATCTCGGACACCCACCTGTATGCCGATCCGAACCGCACACTGGCCGGCATCAACACCCTTCAGACATTTGAACAGGTGTTGGAGCTTGCAGACGAGCACCCGGCCGATATGGTGCTTGCCACCGGCGACCTGGTACACGACGCCTCGGAATCAGGATACGAGGCCCTGCGCACGCGCTTCGACCAAATGCAGTTGCCGGTGTATTGTCTTCCGGGAAACCATGACGAACCCGATGTCTTGAACCAGACACTGCAGAAGGGAACCGTCTACACCGACAAATGCACCACCTGGGGCAATTGGCTGCTCATCTTTCTCGATTCCACCAAACCCGGTGAACCCGGGGGCAACCTCAATGAGCAGGAGCTGTCGTTCCTCGAGGAGTGCCTGGCCACACATCCGCAGCATCATGTACTGATCTGCCTGCATCACCACCCCACTCCCAGTGGCAGCCAATGGCTGGACAGCATGGCCCTGGACAACCCGGATGCAATGTTCTCGATCCTGGACCGGCACAATGGAGTAAAGGGCATCCTGTGGGGCCATATACACCAGGACTTCTTAACCCAGCGCGACGGAATCAGAATGATGGGCAGCCCCTCAACCTGCATACAGTTCGCACCCGATGAGGCGGACTTCAAACTCGACCCGCTTCCACCGGGATTCCGTTGGCTTGAACTGACTCCGGATGGCGAGATAAAAACAGGCGTCAAGCGCCTTCAAGAGACTCCGGTGGGCCTGAGCCTCAGCACCGTCGGCTACTGAAGTCCGCTGATTCGAAGAGCCCGAAAACTTACAGCTCCACAGGAACCAAGCCTTCACCCCTCATACCCGTCTCATCGTGCCGGATGCGCAGGGCATAGGCCTCAACCCCGCATGCCATCACCTCTTCCAGGGTAGCGGCATATATCGGGTCGATTGTCCCGGCGGGAGAAAAGCAGTCACCCTCGGGCCGGTTCAATGCAAACAGTATCACCCCGCGATAACCGCTCTTCACCGCATGTTGCAGCACACGCAGATGTTTTGTAGCCCGTTCACTGACCGCATCCGGGAAACGCAGCCGCTCACCATCCCACAGGGTTACACTCTTTACCTCGACCAGCGCGTCAGCCTCCTCCCCGTCCCTTAGCATCAAATCGATCCGTGACGAGGGGTGACCAGGGGCTTCGAACTTCACCTCGCGTTTCAACCCGGCATAGCTGCCCAGGCAGGGTACCCGTCCTTCGGTTATCGCCTCAGCCACAACGGCATTGGTGCGTGACGTATTCACACCGACCCAACCCTGCCCCATATCGACACGTTCCAGGGTCCATGCAAGCTTTCTCTTCGGGTTGTCACTGTAGCTGATCTGCACCGGAGCACCGGGCTCCCAACATCCAGTCATACTTCCCGTGTTGGGGCAATGAGCAGTCACTACCTGGCCATCCTGCAGTTCGACATCTGCCAGAAAGCGCTTGTAGCGATTGAGTATCCGGCCATCAGTCAACGGGGGTAACAGCATCAATAACCTTCATATATGTAGAGTTTTTGCTCGATCCACCACTGCAAAAGCAGTGGACGCCCCACCAGCAGGGCACTAGTATTAGCTGAGAAGCGGGGAAGTGAACCGCCTTTAGAACCAATAGATCCGGGTAGCCGGGGATCAACAACTGATGCCCTATAAAAACCGGACAGCCATCATAGTTCAAGGAGTATCTTCATGAAACCAATACGCTGGATCACTGCGTGCTGTATAGGCCTGGCGACTTCCTACGCTGGAGCGGATAACGGCTATCCACCGCCGACCGGACCCTATGGCGCACCTCCAGTCCCGTCTGCCCAGCAGGGGAACTGGCAGACGCCCCAGGCACCGGCAGGCACACAGCCCCAGGGCGGTGCTTATGGTTACCAGCCACCGGCCTATGGCTATGGCGAACCCTCTTATGACCAACCTCCTTCTGATTCAGGCTCGAAAGGATTCAATCCTTCAAACATGATGAACAATGTGAAGAGCCCGATGAACTCCATGATAAATCCCATGCGGAATATGTTCGGCAGCAAGAACAGGGAGCCAAATTACCGCAATGCCCCACCGCCCGGACAGTGGGGACAGGGAGCAGCCGGCTACGGCTATCCCCAGCAGGCGCCCGGCCCACAGTACGGTTATCCTCCCCAATACGATCAGTACGGAGCACCCGGAAACCAGGGTGGAGCTTATGGTTACCCCGACCAGCCCGCTTACGGCTACCCTGACCAGCCCGCCTATGGTTACCCCGACCAGCCCGCCTATGGATACCCTCCCCAGGGACCGGCACCTGGGGGCCAGGGGGCATACCCCCAAGGTTACAATACCGCTTACCCCCAGACACCACCGCCCCCGGCAGGGTATGGCGCCGACCAGGGTTACGGCCAGCCGCCATCGGGGTATCCGGTTCAACCCCAGGAATACCAGCAACCCGGAGGGTATGGCGGTTTACCCGGAGCTCCAGCGGAACAGGGACTTCAGCCACCCCAATTCCCAGGCAATCAACCTGACCAGCCAATGCAGCCACCCCGGTTCTCCGGTGGCCAGCCTGATCAGCAGATGCCGCCCCCACAGTTCCCGGGCAGCCAATCCGGCCAGCCTCTGCCGCCCCCACAGGGTAGCTATCAGGAACAGGGCGCCCTTGCCCAACCGGTTTTTGCACCTGCCGCCCCCCAGGGCGCCCAAGTGGAACCGGCACCGTTTCAACAGCCCCCACCACAGCCCATGCAGCCACCAGCTGCACCTGCAGCATCCCAGGGAATGCTGCCTAACGGCCAGCCGCCTGTCTTCAGACCGATGACCGAAGATGAGCCTGCTTCATCTGAAGCGCCTGCTGACAACAGCGAAGGCTGATCTCCCCATGCCGGTTGCCTTGGGCAACCGGCATAACCCCACTCTCCCGCTCCAATTCGTCCTCATTCAGCTAAGTCAGCAGACGCCACATTGGGTACAATGCCCCCTGGTCACCCCTGGCAGAATCCGAATGCACTCCATCCTGAAAGTAGCAGGTCTTGTTAAACACTTCGGCGAGATACGAGCCGTTGATGGTGTGGACTTCAGCATCAATAAAGGCACCTGCTTCGGGCTGCTTGGGCCCAATGGCGCAGGCAAGACCACCACGGTTGAAATGCTGGAGGGCATTACCGATCCCAGTGCCGGCACCATACTCTACAATGGCCGGCCGATCGGCCCCGATTTCCGCAATGAAGCGGGCATCATGTTCCAGAGCACCGCACTGCAGGAGAACCTGAAAGTAGAGGAAGCGCTGGAGCTATTTGCCAACTTCTATCCAAAAACACAGCCCATGGAGCATCTCATAGAGCGTTGTGCCCTGGGCGAGTTTCTTGATCGTGATACACGCAATCTGTCAGGGGGTCAGCATCAGCGGCTGTTACTGGCCATTGCCCTGATCAACGATCCCCAGATCATTTTCCTGGATGAGCCCACCACGGGCCTGGACCCACAGTCGCGCCGCAACTTCTGGAAACTGGTCCATGAGATCAAGGCAGAGCAGAAGACCGTTGTACTGACCACTCATTACATGGAAGAGGCTTATGAACTGTGCGATGAGATAGCCATTATGGATCACGGGCGTTTTATCGCCCACGGCTCACCAGGGGATCTCCTGAAACGCCATTTCGACAGCTCGGTTATCTCGTTGCCAGCAGACGACGTAACACCTGCCCTGCTTGCGGACACACGTCTTAGAATCCATCAGCAAAACAGGCAGGTGGATATACTGAGCGATGATATCGATCAGACCGTCCAGCAGTTGATCGCTCACGGCGTCTCCCTGGCCCACCTTCAGGTACGCTCCCGTACCCTGGAGGACCTGTTCCTCGAACTGACCGGACACGAACTGCGAACCTGACGCCATGAGAATACGCCGTTTTCTTTCTGTCTTTACCGCCCGCAATCGTGAATTTCTGCGCGACCGTACGGCAATGACCTGGAACATCGTACTACCGGTGCTTATCGTCATGGGCTTCGCCTTCGCTTTCACCACCGAGAGCCCGGACCTGTTCAAGGTCGGACTGATCGGTGAGCAACCCACTCAAGACCGGGCAGAGTTCCTGCAGACCCGGCACATTCAGTTCATATCCATGGATAACCTGGAGAGCTCCATTGTCAAGATCGAACGCCACCAGCTCGATATGCTGATGGAGCCGAGCACCGGTCACTACTGGATCAACGACACATCGTCCCGCGGATATATACTGGAACAGCTTCTCAAGGGGCAAGAGAATGCCGGCGAGTTCAAGCGGCAGACGGTGACAGGCGACGAGATTCGCTACGTTGACTGGCTGATCCCCGGCATACTCAGCATGAACATCATGTTCAGTTCACTCTTTGGCGTGGGCTATACCATAGTGCGCTACAGGAAAAACGGCGTACTCAAACGCCTGAAAGCGACACCTCTCACAGCCCTTGAGTTTCTCTCGGCGCAGATCTTCTCCCGCCTGTGGCTGATCGCGCTGATCAGTATCATGGTCTATGCAGGCACTGACCTGTTCGTGAACTTTCGCATGTACGGCTCGCACCTGAACCTGTTGCTGGTTCTGATCCTCGGCACATTCTGCATGATCAGTCTCAGTCTTGTCGTGGCAGCCAGAATGTCCAATGAAGAGGCAGCCAACGGGCTCCTGAACCTGATGAGCTGGCCCATGATGCTGCTCTCGGGGGTATGGTTCTCACTGGAAGGCTCACCGGCCTTGGTGCAACAACTCTCCCAGCTGCTGCCCTTGACCCACGTGATCGATGCCGCAAGATCGGTCATGATCGACGGTGCCGGACTTGCCCAGATCAGTCACCATCTGGGTATTCTGATATTGATGAGCGGACTGTTTCTTTTTATCGGTGCACGCATGTTCAAGTGGGATTAGACCGTTCAGCACTCCTACTTGCCAGGCCTCACCAACCCGCCCAGCCCCATCTCTTCCAGGGCATTCTCCATGTAACCGCGCACCTGCTGGGAGTTCTCCATGCGCAGTACGGTTTTGAGCAACTGGCCTGCCCTTGCCCGGCTGAAACTGCGGATAACCCATTTCACCTTCAACAGGCTGCCCGAGGACATACTGAGACTTTCAACACCCATGCCGAGCAGCAGCACGGCGGCCAACGGATTGCCCGCCATCTCACCGCAGACACTGACCGGCCTGTTGTAGATTTTGGCACCCTCCACAATCTGTAGCAGTGCTTTCAAAACCGCGGGATGAAGGTCATCGTATAACTCCGCAACCCGTGGATTATTTCTATCCACGGCCAGCAGGTACTGGGTGAGGTCATTGGTACCAACCGAGATGAAATCAACCCGGCGCGCCAGCGCCTCTATCTGGTACACCGCTGCCGGCACTTCCACCATGATCCCGATAGGCGGCATACTCACTGCAAACTCTTCATCCACCAGCTCATCGTGTGCACGATGAATGAGCGACATCAACTCATCAACTTCCGTTACTGTGCTGATCATCGGCAACATGATCTGCAGATTGCTGTAACTGACAGAGGCGCGCAGCATGGCCCTGATCTGGGTCAGGAAGATCTCGGGATGATCCAGTGATATGCGGATCCCCCGCCAGCCCAGGAACGGATTTGACTCGTTTACGGGAAAATAGGGCAGCGGCTTGTCACCCCCGATATCCAGTGTACGCAATGTCACCGGCCTGGGATGAAACCTGGCCAGCACATTACTGTAATTATTCATCTGCTCGGTTTCGCTGGGGAAGCTGTCGCGCACCATGAACGGCAGTTCTGTACGATAGAGACCCACGCCCGCGGATTCATCCGAACCGAAAGAGCTCATTTCGGACACCAGGCCTGTATTGAGGTAGAGAGAGACCTGCACACCATCGGTTGTCTCAGAGGCCTCCCCACGCAACACCTCCAGCTCCTGGGAGAGTTTTTTCTCATCCTGGGCCAGGCGTTGATATTCTGTGCGCACCGAGGGGGCCGGGGAGACAAAAACCCGGCCGCGGTAGCCGTCCACGATGACCTCGCGCCCCTCCATACGTCCAACGGGCAGATCAGTGACACCCATCACCGTGGGGATCCCCATACCGCGGGCAAGAATGGCCACGTGGGAAGAGCTGGACCCCGTGGCAGAGACGATGCCCGCTATCTTGTCACCAGGCACTTCCGCCAGGTCCACCGCGCTGACATCCTCGCCGACCAGGATGGTGTTATCGGGATACTCCTCCTGCAACGGGCCTTCACCCTGCAGATAGGTCAGGATCCGGCGACCCAGATCCCGAATATCCGATGCCCTCTCCCTCAGGTAGACATCATCCATACTGTCAAAAACCCTGGCGTGGCCTTCAATGGTGTGGTGTAGCGCTGTCTGCACCCACTCGCCCTGGCGGATACGGTCAATGGTCTCGGTAACCAGGGTATCGCCGCCCAGCATCAGCAGCAGGGCGTCGAAAAGCGCCCTGTCCTCAGCAGGCAGATCATCACTGAGCTTGGCCTGCAGGTCACGCAGATTGCGCTCCACCTGGGAAACCGCATCGGTGAACCTGGCCACATCCTGGTCCGGATCGTCTGTCACACGATCTGGTACCGCATCCAGATCAGCGCGCCTGTAGAGAACAACCACCCGCCCCATTGCCACACCGGAGACACCGGGCCGGCCCTGAAGAAAACGGGTGGGAGCCTGCCCCTCTGACTCATCGACTCCGTTAAGCTCACCGCTCGCCTTGGCGTGGGTGATAGCCCCGGCCAGCTGTGCCGCCAGGGTAAACAGGAAGGTCACCTCGGTATCTTCGAACTGCCGGGGCGCCTTGTGCCTTGCAACCAGCACGCCCAATACCCTGCGGTTCTGGATAATGGGGACGCCCAGAAATCCGTGATAGGAGGTCTCGCCGGTCTCGTTGACAAACTGGTAACGGGGGTGACTGGGCGCATCATCAAGGTTGAGAGGTTCCGCACGCTCGCACACGAGCCCGATCAACCCCCGGTGCATCGGAAGACTGACCTTGCCCACAGCCTCTTCACGCAGCCCTTCGGTGGCCTGCAGAACATGCAGTCGCTTGTCAAAATCGGTGAGGTATACCGAGCAGACATCAGTGCTGATCGCCTGCTTGACCTGCTTGACGATGATATTCAGGGCGGCATCCAGATCGGGCGCTGCATTTACCGCCTGAACGATACGGTGCAGGGTCTCAAGCATTGGCGTACCTCGGTAATATCAGCGCCGGTTCTGGCGCAGGTAATTTGCAGAGCTTCGGTTCGGTGTGCCGTCGGGAAACAGAAGGGGGGCCAGCTCTTCCAGTGCCCGTGAGTAGACCCGGCGCTTGAAGTAGACCACCTCGCGCAGGGGCTGCCAGTATTTTACCCAGCGCCAGTGATCAAACTCGGGCTTGGGCGAACTGGTGAGACAGAAGTCGGTCTCTTCACACAACACCTTGAGCAGGAACCAGCGCTGTTTCTGGCCTATACAGAGGGGCTGACAGTTATGACGGATATAGCGTTTGGGCAGGCGATAGCGCAGCCAGTCACCAGTGACCCCCATCACTTCAACCTGGTGAGGCTTAAGGCCGACCTCTTCCTCCAACTCACGGTACATCGCCTCCTCAGGTGTCTCGTTGGCATTGATGCCACCCTGGGGAAACTGCCAGGCATTCTGGCCAACCCTGCGGCCCCAGAATAACCTTTTTTGTTTGTTGCAAAGAATGATACCGACGTTTGGTCTATAACCTTCCGAATCTATCAAAAGAAACCTATTTGAAATATTTATCAATTGCCCCGATTCTTCCACATTCAGCACGGGGCGGGCAACCTCTTACGGCATACCGCATCCCGGCTTTCTGATAGAATTGGTCGCTTTTCAGAGACTGACCGGGGAGTTTTACGGTGGCACTGGCCATATTCGATCTCGACAATACCTTGCTGGGCGGGGATTCCGACTATTTGTGGGGTATTTTCCTCGTCGAACAGGGCGTTGTTGACGGGGAGTACTATCAGCGGGAAAACGAGCGTTTCTACCAGGAGTACAACGAGGGAAAGCTGGATATATTCGAGTTTTTGCGCTTCTCCCTCAAGCCTTTGAGCGAGCACAGCACAGAGAACCTGCATGCCTGGCGTGAACAGTTCCTCAAGGAGATGATCGAACCGATCATGCTACCCAAGGGCTGTGAGCTGATCTCCAGGCACCGGAAAGCCGGCGATACCCTGATGATCATCACTGCGACCAATGCCTTTGTTACAGCCCCCATAGCCCTGCAACTGGGCATCGAGAACCTGATCGCCACCGATCCGGAGATGGTTGATGGCCGCTATACCGGTGAGGTTGAGGGGACCCCCAGCTTCAAGGATGGCAAAGTGGAGAGGCTGAACCAGTGGCTGGCCACCTCCGGGGGAGACTTGAGCGGCAGCAGCTTCTACAGCGACTCCCACAACGATATTCCGCTGCTTGAACTGGTGGACAACCCGGTGGCGGTAGACCCTGACGAGGCCCTGACCCACCACGCGAGAAGCCGTGGTTGGCCGGTCATCTCACTTCGGGAGTAACGGCGAGAGGCAGCTCCTGTGTTTCTTGTATATCCTTAGGGTAGGAAGCAACTGCCACCAGGGCGTATTCGAATGAAAATAAATCCTTTTTTTCCTGTATTCATCGCCATTGTCGGTGTAGTCATCTACGCCCAGTACAATGCAGAGAAGAAACCCGAAAGCTCCACCACGGTAACTCCCAAGGAGTACATTGAGATGGTCGAAAAGACCAAGGAGGAGCGGATAAGAAAAAGCAGGGAAGAGGCAGAGAAGGAGAAGAGCGCAGCTGAAGAGTCGGCTGCTGCACCCGTCAAACCATCAAACTGATCAACGCCGACAGATGGAGCGATCGTCCGGGTTCTCCACCGCATCAGCAATAGCATTCACCAGCAGGCCAAGTTCTTCAGTACTCACCACCTCCAGAATCCGGTTCAGCAAACCGGGATCCACCGCCGCCTGAACCGTCCGGCCATCGCTCAAATTTACCGTGACGCCCGCGGAATGCCGATGATCCTCACCCTCCTCCTCGGTAAAGAGGGCCTGGTTCATATCCAGCATTTCGTCGTAGAAATCCTCGATATCATCCATCAGCTCATCATCGGTATCTTCCGGCAGCCTGACCATGTAGCCCTGCTCTTCATGCTCAGCCTGGGGCGACAACCCCTTCTGCTGCAGAAACTCGGTAAAGCGGTTCCAGGGTCGTTCATCGAAAAAGATGTACTCAAGCATAACTGACTCCGGACACATTCAATGGCGTCCACCAAGGGGTCGCCGATAAATCACCTGCACGCCACCAGCGAGTCTCAGACTGCATCTTCGGATGCCGACTTCTTATTGAATACAAGCCGCCCCTCAACAACAGCCACCTCTATGGACTCACCGCTTCCAAAGCCTCCGGAGAGAATCTCCTGGGCCAGGGGGTTTTCAAGCTGCTGCCTGATCGCCCGCTTCAGGGGGCGCGCACCGTAGACAGGGTCGAAACCAGCCTCGCCGAGCAGGTCAAGAGCCGCACCCGAAAGCTCCAGTCCGATATCGTTCTCAGCCAGCCGTTGGCGCAGATACTGAATCTGTATATCGGTGATGGCCCGAATCTGCTCCCGCCCAAGCGGGTGAAAGACCACGATTTCGTCCACTCGGTTGATGAACTCCGGCCTGAAGTGACTCCCGACAACCTCCATTACAGACGACTTCATCTCCTCGTAGCGCTCCTCTGAGGCCATGGTCTGAACAATATCCGAGCCCAGGTTCGAGGTCATCACGATCACGCAGTTGCGGAAATCCACGGTCCGGCCCTGGCCGTCGGTGAGGCGGCCATCATCCAGCACCTGCAGCAGAATATTGAATACGTCAGGATGAGCCTTCTCCACCTCGTCCAGCAGAATCACTGAATATGGGCGGCGACGTACCGCCTCGGTAAGATACCCCCCCTCTTCGTAACCGACATAACCCGGAGGGGCACCGATAAGGCGTGCCACCGAGTGCTTCTCCATGAACTCCGACATATCGATGCGGATCATCGCCTCTTCGGTATCGAACAGGAATTCAGCCAGGGCCTTGCACAGCTCTGTCTTGCCCACTCCGGTAGGGCCCAGAAAGAGGAATGAGCCGTTGGGCTGGTTTGGATCAGAGAGTCCCGCACGGGAACGGCGAATGGCATTTGAGACCGCAGCAAGGGCCTCGTCCTGACCGATCACGCGCCGAACCAGCTCCTGCTCCATGCGCAGCAGCTTCTCACGCTCACCCTCAAGCATTTTACTCACCGGTATGCCGGTCCATTTCGAGACAACCTCGGCAATCTCCTCATCGGTCACCTTGTTGCGCAGAAGCTGCATCTCCTGTGTCTCGGCCTGGGCGGCCGCTGCAAGTTGTTTTTCCAGTTCGGGAATTCGCCCATACTGCAGCTCAGACATCCTGGCAAGATCACCTGCCCGCCGGGCGGTCTCCATCTCCAGGCGGGAGCGTTCCAGCTCCTCCTTTACATGAGCCGTTCCCTGCAGTGCAGCTTTCTCTGACTTCCAGATCTCTTCAAGGTCTGAGAACTCCCGCTCCAGCCTGACTATCTCTGTCTCCAGGTCTCCAAGCCTGCGCTTGGATGCCTCATCGCTCTCCTTGGCCAGGGCTTCCCGCTCGATCTTCAGCTGGATCAGGCGACGTTCCAACCGGTCCATATCCTCCGGCAGCGAATCGATCTCCATGCGGATATGGGATGCCGCCTCATCCACCAGGTCGATGGCCTTATCCGGCAACTGACGATCAGTGATGTAGCGATGTGAGAGTGTGGCTGCCGCAACTATTGCCGGGTCTGTTATATCAACCCCGTGATGCACCTCGTAGCGCTCTTTCAGACCACGCAGTATGGCGATGGTATCCTCTACAGTGGGTTCGCCCACCAGCACTTTCTGAAAGCGACGTTCCAGGGCGGCATCCTTCTCCACGTACTGGCGGTACTCATCCAGGGTGGTGGCCCCCACGCAGTGCAGCTCACCTCGGGCCAACGCGGGTTTGAGCATGTTGCCGGCATCCATTGATCCCTCAGCCTTCCCTGCTCCAACCATGGTGTGCAGCTCATCGATAAAGAGAATGATCTGCCCCTCCTGCTTGGAGAGATCATTGAGTACTGCCTTTAGACGCTCCTCGAACTCACCGCGAAACTTCGCCCCGGCAATCAGCGCGCCCATATCCAGGGAGAGAAGCCGCTTGTTCTTGAGCCCCTCCGGCACCTCGCCATTGACGATGCGCTGGGCCAGCCCTTCCACGATGGCGGTCTTGCCCACACCGGGCTCGCCGATCAGTACCGGGTTGTTCTTGGTACGACGCTGCAACACCTGTATGGTACGCCTGATCTCATCATCCCGGCCGATTACCGGATCGAGTTTGCCCTGTTCGGCACGCTGAGTGAGATCAATGGTGTATTTCTCCAGGGCCTGGCGCTGATCCTCGGCATTGGGATCATCCACGCTCTGTCCGCCCCGCAGCTTTTCGATAACCTGCTCAAGAGCCTGTTTTTCAGCGCCGGATTTGCGCAACATCTCACCCAGTTCACCCTTGTCAGCCACTGCAGCAAGTACAAATAGTTCGCTGGATATGTACTGATCCTTGCGCTCCTGGGCCAGCTTGTCTGTCTGGTTGAGCAGGCGACCGAGGTCATTGGAGATATGCAGGTCACCTTCTGATCCCTGTACAGCCGACATGCGATCCATGGCATCGCCCATGCTCGAGCGCAGCTGGTTCACATTCACATCCGCCTGACCAAGAAGATGACGCACGGTCCCACCCTCCTGATCCAGCAGGGCTGCCATCAGGTGAACAGGCTCGATAAACTGGTGATCTCTTCCAACTGCCAGGCTCTGTGCATCGGCCAGGGCCATCTGAAATTTACTGGTCAGCTTATCCATCCGCATGAAGCATTCCTCTAGTAATAATGTGGTTGTGTCTATATCTGGGGCAGTACTCCCGAATTTTCAACTCTATTGCGGGAAAAATCCGCCGGATACCGATTAAGGTGATCAATCCTGATATATTGACTGAATTCATGGAAACCAAGCAGCAGTTCGGGCAAACTAGCGCCCTATTAATCATTGATTACAAGATTTATTTTGGGGAATAGATGGAAATCAACCTCGATACACTGCACCACATTTCTCGTCACATATCGAACGCACTCGATAGAGTGACCAGACACGTCGAACTCCACCTGCTCACATATGCACGCCTGTATGCAGTTGCTCTTGTTGTTTTTGTACTGGGTTATCAGTTAGTCACCCCGATCATGAAGGGTGATACCGACATGTGGTATCACTTGACCGGAGGACGCTTTTTTTGGGAAAACGGTGAAGTTCCTACCAGGCCTTTCTTCTCTTTTCTGCATCCTGACCGGGAGTGGATAAACTATTTCTGGGGATTTCAGGCTTCAATTTTCAAAATACATGATTTGTTCGGATACCAGGGACTGGTCATCACACGGGCACTTCTCGTAGCAGGAATGATCTCTGTTGTTTTCCTGTTCTTATTCGAGCAGGTGAAATCCCATAAAAATCTTGCTCTCTTTGTCTTGCTAACCGCAGTTTTTGTTATTTTTCTTGAGACTAGAGGACTACAACTCAGGCCCCACCTTGTCTCTTACCTGATGATAGGGCTGTTCCTTTATATATTGGAGGAAAAGCCAAAACTGACACCAGCCCTGCCGTTACTGACTGTCGTCTGGGTAAACATGCATGGAATTGAGTGGGTAATAGGCGGCCTGATATGCGGCGCATATTTCGTTGAACACATAGCCAACTTACGCTACCACCCAGATCGGGCGAAAGAGAAACCACGATCATTTCCTTACTGGATTTTATTATGTGGACTGGGCCTTGGCCTTAATCCCTATGGCTTCAAAATACTTGCCGCACCTTTTGTAGTCCCACCCATGCTCGATCAGTTTATCGGCGAAATGAAGCCGATAGGTACCGATGCACTTCATACCTTCGTACTTAACGATCTCACCCTTACAGGCATCGAGGGTCTTGTTGTAATAACATTTCTTGCCCTTGTGGCATTGATCAGCTCAATCAGCACAAGATCACTACGAATCAGCCATTTGATATTTTTTGTGGGAGGCGCTTACCTGTTAAGCCGCGGCAACCGGTTCTCATATGAGTGGGCCTTTCTGGTACTGCCTCTGATCGGCACATGGAGCAGGTCTTTTCACTGGCATTTGAAAACCCCCCACAAAACAGCAATTACTGCAGTAATCACCGCCAGCTTACTGGCCGTACCGTTTGCCACCATAGGAAGCAAGATAGACTTAACAAGAGATTACCCCATACAGGAAGCAAGACTACCTGTAGGTGTCTCCCATTTCCTGGACCAGATCAACGCCAAGGGGAGAATGCTCATCCCACCAACGGACGGCGGCTATGTACAGTGGAGACACTACCCAGACATCCTCATACACTCAGACATGGAATTCCCACCATTCAATGAACTGGATTTCATTGAGATAGCGAAGGTTTTCAACAACACAGAGACCTTCAAAAAACTATCCCGAAAATACCAGATTGATTACGTTGTAGTGCCCATTACACAGACATCATTTTTAAACATCGTTGACGACGCATCCCCTTTCAAACCGGTCTTTTTTGATAACGACTACATCCTGTATGCCAGCAAAGACCGGCAGCCTTCAATTGTCTCAACATATGAACTAGAAGAGATCATCCCCTACAACCTGTTGATCCAGCCCGAAGATTCAGAGAAAGCAATCGCTGAACTGAAAAGAGTGGTCGACATATACCCGGATAGCAGACGCACATACCATGGCCTGGCCATGCTGCTGATGGACGAGAAAAATTACTCTGAAGCCCAACAGTTAGCTGAAACAATGATCGAGATGTTCCCGCATGACTCCAATGGTTACAGGATCATGGCCTCTATCCACAAAGAGACCGATCAATGCCCGAAAGCGATCGAGTACTACAAAAAAGCAGAACCGATGATCCCGGCCGGCAGCAACTATCAGAGTCTGAAAAAGGACATCAAGCAGGCCATAGGTTCATGCTATTACGAGATGAAGGACCTTCTGAATGCATATAAATATCTAAATGAATCGACCAAGCATCTTTCCAGAAACGAATCTGTTGACAATCTGTACAGTCTTGCTGTCTCTGCGCTGGTCACTGGCAACACGTACCAGGCAAAAGTTATTCTCAAAGATATTCTCCTTCAAACACCCGAAGACGATGAAGAGTACGGTCCATTGGCGAAAGATCTTATGAAAAAGATAGAGGATGGAGAGTTTGACTAGACCTTCAACTCTTGACCGGAAACCATGCGACAAGCTGCCATAAAAACAAATAACCAACCCGAAACTTAACCATGAAACTGTTAACGTCGCTAATAGCCCTTTTCATCTATGTCGTGTTGTTCTTCGGCGTATACTATATCCACATAACATATTTCACGGTTGATGTTGTTTTTTACAGCACGCTTGTCGATAGCATTATTGCAGCAATCATACTGGCAACATTGTTCTTGTTTACCGACTATTTCGATGCGATAAGTGGATTTGAGAAAAGCCTGGTGGTAGTAATCTGTCTGCTCTCTGGTTATGCAATATCAATATCCGTACCGACTGTGATAGACAGGTCCCTTTCATTCTATATACTCGAAAAAATTCAACAGCGTGGGGGGGGAATTAAACTGTCTCGATTCGAAGAGGTGTTCACCCGTGAGTATGCACGCGAACACAGGCTGGTTGATGTAAGGCTTACAGAGCAACAGAAATCCGGGACAATCACAATTGATAACGATTGTGTGAAACTTACCGGGCGGGGACACATACTAGCCGACTTCAGTCGTTACTTCAGGCAAAACCTGCTGCCAAAACAGAGGCTCCTTATGGGGGAGTATACGGACTACTTGACCAATCCTTTCTCTGACAGCAAGCAAACTATAGATTACGCCTGCCAGTAAGCCCGGCTCAACAGGTCAGCACACTTGACTTGCCTTTGCGCATAACCTGTCATTTTTTGGCTCTGTTCCAGTTAAGTGTTGAAGTTGAAGTATATTGTTGATTTTCTGTAGGTCGGCTTTCCACACTTAACTGGAACAGGGCCTATTTTTTTGCCTTGCCACCTTTCTGGTAGACCTTGCGCTGAAAGAGATCGGTTCGCCTGCTGACCACGCGATCAGTAAACAGCATGCCGTCGAGGTGGTCTATCTCGTGCTGCAGGGCACGCGCCTCGAACCCTTCCATTTCGTATTCCAGAGGTTCACCCCGGGGATCCTGGGCCCTGACCTTTATATGGGTCGCCCGAATGACGTTGCCCGTGTAGTCAGGCACCGAGAGACACCCTTCACGCCCCATTTCATAGCCGTCCCAATGCACAATTTCAGGATTAACCAGAACCATGTAACCGTGATTGGGCACTGGCTTACGGGTATTGGAGACATCGACAATGATGACGCGTTGAAAATGCCCCACCTGGGGCGCAGCGATACCGACGGCTCCAGGACCGTGCAGCCGGGTCTCTTCGAGATCGTCGATAAACGCCCGGAGGGCATCATCAAAGAGTTCCACCGGTTCTGATACCTGCTTCAGACGCTCATCAGGTATTTTAAGGATTTCAAGTATTGCCATCTTTCAGCCAATCAATGTCTCGATAGCAGACACACTTGCATCAATATCTCCCAGTCCTGCCAGGGCGTCTTCCAGGGATTCAAGTGTTGCATCGGCAAAACCCTGGATATTCATGATGTAGACCGGGTTATCGGCTGATCCGGCCACATCCGACTCCAGCTCCAGAATATTGAAACCCGCCTCGGCCAGAACCCCGGTGACCTGGGCTACAATTCCGGCCCTGTCGGCCCCGGTAACACGCACCTGGATATTGGGAACCATGTGCTGGTGAAGCCCACCGGAAATATGGTCCACATGCAGACGCAGGTTCATGGCATCCGTTACTGGGGAGAGTGCCTCACCCACATCACCCTCACCACTGACCATCATCATGATTGTGAAGTTGCCTCCCAACCTGATCATCGAGGCCTCACCCAGATTCCACCCATGGCGGTAAAGCGCATCAGTGACCTGAGCTACGATTCCCGCCCGGTCCTCACCGACAAGCGTCAACATTTTCCAATCAATCATTATCAGCAGTTCCCTGTTTGGGGTTTGAATTCAGGTCGCCAATTCCAGGCAGTTTCATGGCGCGATCCATATCAGCGACGCCATGCGGCCCGTAACGCCATCACGGCGATAGGAGAAAAAACGGTCAACCTCGGATACTGTACAGCAGTGGCCGCCTCCGACATATCCCAGATTGGCTGACTCCAGGCGCAACCTGGCCAGCATGTAGATATCGGCCAGCCAGTGCCCCGGACGGCCGGCAACAAACGCGGCTTCTGCCCGCTCGTCTCCCTGCACAAACGCTTCGCGTACCTCAGGTCCAACTTCGAATGCCCCTGGTCCGATGGCCGGTCCCAGCCAAGCCATGATCTCATCCCCAGGCTGATCGAAACAGGCCAGAGCAGACTCGATGACTCCCCCGGCAAGTCCCCGCCACCCGGCATGCACCGCAGCCACCCGGTCTCCCTGGCGATTGCACAACAATACGGGCAGACAATCCGCGGTGAGTACAGCGCAGACCTCTCCCGCCTTGTCTGCAAACGCGGCATCAGCCGAGAGCACACCGTCATCTGCTCCGCACCTTGCAACGTCACACCCATGCACCTGCCGCAGCCAAAGCGGTTCCGACGGCAACGCCAGCTCCCGCTTCAACATCTGTCGATTACGCTGAACTGTTGCCGGGTCATCCCCAACATGATCACCCAGGTTCATACTGTTGTAAGGCGCAGAACTGAACCCACCCTGCCGGGTGGTAACAACAGCGCGCACTGACTCAGGCGCGGGCCATTCAGGTGTGATCCACTCAGGCACTGTCCATGTCATCCCGCAACGCCCCCAACAGGGCCTTCATATCGTCAGGAAGCGGCGCCTCCCACTCAATCCACTCCCCGCTTTTCGGATGAACCAGCCCGAGAAACCGGGCATGCAAGGCCTGGTGGCGGTAATCACGCAGCGTTTCGATCAGGGCGGGGGATGCCCCGGCCGGGGTTTTAAAGCGACCGGCATAGAGCGGATCGCCCACCAGTGGGTGACGGATATGGGCCATGTGCACCCGTATCTGGTGGGTACGCCCAGTCTCCAGCATTACCTTAAGATAGGTATGGGACCTGAAGCGTTCAAGCACACGGTAGTGGGTTACAGCGGGTTTGCCGGATGACACCACCGCAATCTTGATCCTGTGCACCGGGTGACGCCCCAGGGGTTCATCAACCGTACCCCCGGCAGTCATCACTCCTGCCGCCACCGCTCGGTATTCACGTTTAAACTCCCGTGCCTGCAACTGCTCTACAAGAGAACGGTGAGCCCCGGGCGTCTTGGCGACCACCAGCAGCCCGCTGGTCTCCTTATCCAACCGGTGAACAATACCAGCCCGGGGAAGCTGAACGAGACCGGGATCATGGTACAGCAGCGCATTCTGCAGGGTGCCGTCGGGGTTTCCCGCCGCCGGGTGCACAACCAGCCCTACCGGTTTGTTCACCACCAGTATCTCGTCGTCCTCGTAGACGATATCCAGAAAGATATCCTGGGGGGCGCACTCCACCTGGTTCTCGATGCGGGCTTCAAGCTGCACCAGTTCACCACCCACGACCTTCTCTTTTGCCTTGCAGGGACGGCCATCCAGCGTGACCAGCCCACTTTTCAACCACTGCTGCAGTCGACTGCGGGAATAATCGGGAAAAAGCACCGCAAGGGCCTGGTCCAACCGTTTGCCGGCCAGCTCCAGCCCTACCTGCGCACTCAAATGTTCTGTTGTCTCGTTCAAAACCGTCCCATCACTTTCGAATCCATTGACTGTTCAGACACCGTGCCCGAAATCAGGCTTTGGGGTATACTCCAGCACTCAGTTAACTAATGATTACGGCTTCCATTAATGAAGGCAACCACTAGAGCCCTTGTTTTAATTGCATCACTCCTGTTTCTCTCCGCATGCTCGCTGCTCCCCAAAGAGGTGGACGAGACGAAGGGCTGGGGCGCACAGAGGTTTTACTCTGAAGCCTCCTTTGCCATGTCCGACGGCGACTATGAGAAGGCCATCGAGTATTACGAAGGCCTGGAGGCCCGCTATCCATTCGGACGCTACGCCATGCAGGCGCAGCTTGACGTTGCCTACGCCTACTATAAGAACAGCGAGTACGAATCGGCAATTGCAGCGGCCGACCGCTTCATCAAGCTGCATCCCCGCAACCAGTTTGTGGATTACGCCTATTACCTGAAGGGTATCGTCAACTTCAACCGCAATATCGGCTTCTTTTCACGCTTTGTGCCCACCGATACATCACAGCGTGACCCTGGCACGACTCTCGACTCTTTCAACGACTTCGCCGAACTGGTAAGGCGCTTTCCGGACAGCGAGTATTCTGAAGATGCCCGCAAACGCCTGGTGTACCTGCGCAACAATCTCGCCATGCACGATGTCCATGTCGCACGCTATTACATGAAACGCGGCGCCTACCTTGCGGCTGCCAACCGGTGCGTCAACGTGGTGGAGAAATACCAGCGCACCCCGGCGGTAAAAGAGGCCCTCATCACTATGATAGAGGCCTACGACATACTTGGACTGGAGCAGCTGTCATCCGATGCGAAGCGCGTACTTGCTCTGAATGAAGCCCAGGGCAACCTCGAGATCCCAACTCCGGAGCTGGAAGAGGAGCCATCTTTTGGCAGAAAGGTATGGGATTACCTGGAGCTGGACGAGAACTGATCCGGCACCGGCAATTGAAACCAAGCAAGGGGGAGCCTGAACAGCTCCCCCTTTTTAATCAGATTGCAGCCTCATCTTCTTCGCCGGTGCGAATGCGCACAACCCTTTCAACCGAAGTGACGAATATCTTGCCATCACCGATCTTGCCGGTACGGGCGGCGTTGGTGATTGCCTCGATACACTCGTCCAGTTGGCTTTCGTTGATCACCACCTCGATTTTCACCTTGGGCAGAAAATCAACCACGTACTCCGCGCCTCGATAGAGTTCGGTATGCCCTTTCTGGCGACCGAAGCCCTTCACTTCACTGGCTGTCATGCCGGTAATTCCAACTGCGGACAAGGCTTCTCGCACATCATCCAGTTTGAAAGGCTTGATAATCGCATCGACTTTTTTCATTGCTGCTAAGCTCCTGTTTCCAGCATCCCGCCCATAATAGTGGCGCCTTGCTCACATTGGGTTGTATCAGGCTATATTAACAGGCCCGTTTAGGATGGCACAGAGATATTGCGTGCTCTGAGGGCCGCGTCCCTGCGGCACCGCAGGACTACTGCATCAGTTCCATCATGCGCTGGCCGATCTCGGCCGGTGAGCGAACCGTGGCAACACCCGCTGACTCCAGGGCTGCAAACTTGCCATCTGCCGTACCCTTGCCACCGCTTACGATAGCCCCTGCATGGCCCATGCGCTTTCCGGCCGGCGCCGTCACGCCGGCAATGTAGGCCACAACAGGTTTACTGACATTCTGCTGAATATACTCTGCTGCATCCTCTTCGGCGGAACCACCGATTTCACCGACCATCACAATACCCTCGGTCTGTGGATCCTGCTGGAACATCTCCAGGCAGTCGATGAAATTCATGCCGTGGATGGGATCACCGCCAATACCAACACAGGTACTCTGCCCCAGGCCCGCCTTGGTGGTCTGATGAACCGCCTCGTAGGTCAGGGTTCCGGAGCGTGAAACGATGCCGATCTTTCCGGGCTGATGGATCATTCCCGGCATAATACCGATCTTGCACTCTCCCGGGGTGATAAGTCCCGGGCAGTTGGGGCCGATCAGGTGGCAGTCATACTGCTCCAGTGCCGCCTTTACCCTGAGCATATCCAGCACGGGGATGCCCTCGGTGATACAGGCGATCACCTTGATACCTGCATCGGCGGCTTCGAGAATTGCATCTGCCGCAAAAGCCGCTGGCACGTAGATCATGGTGGCGTCGGCGCCCGCCTGTTCCACGGCATCGTGCACCGTGTTGAATACCGGCAGGTCCAGGTGGGTCTGACCACCCTTGCCGGGGGTAACGCCACCAACCATGTTGGTGCCGTAGGCAATCGCCTGTTCTGCGTGGAACGTGCCCTGTTTTCCGGTGAAACCCTGACAGATAACGCGGGTGTCTTTATTTACAAGAATACTCACAATACTTTTCCTCTGTCCGGTGTTCAGCGTTTAGCCGCTGCAACGACTTTCTCAGCACCTTCGCTGAGATCCGCCGCGGTTTCGATAGCCAGTCCACTGGCAGCCAGTTTCTCCAGGCCGGCCGGGGCATTGGTACCCTCCAGGCGCACAACAACCGGCACCTTGATATCGACCTCCTGCACCGCCTGTATGATGCCGTCGGCAATCAGGTCGCAGCGCACGATACCACCGAAGATATTCACCAGAACAGCCTCGACTTTATCGTCGGAGAGGATCAGCTTGAACGCCTCGGCCACACGCTCTGCGGTGGTGCCGCCGCCCACATCCAGAAAGTTGGCGGGGGAACCGCCCTTGAGCTGAACCAGGTCCATGGTGGCCATAGCCAAACCGGCGCCGTTGACCATGCAGCCGATATTGCCATCCAGGGTGATGTAGTTCAGGTCGTGCTCCTTGGCCTTGGCCTCGCGCTCGTCCTCCTGGGCCACGTCACGCAGGGCCACCAGGTCGCTCTGGCGGTAGAAGGCGTTGTCATCGAGGTTGATCTTGGCATCCAGGGCGATCAGCTTGCCCCCCTTGGTCACCACCAGGGGATTGATCTCCACCAGGCTCGCATCGCTGCCCACGAAAAGGTTGTAGAGACCCTGCATAAACCTGTTGAACTCCCTGATCTGCTGACCTTCAAGCTCCAGGGCAAATGCCAGCTTGCGACACTGGTAGCCCTGGAGGCCTGCCGCGGGGTCTACATGGATGGTCTCGATCTTCTCAGGGGTCTCTTCAGCCACCTCTTCGATGTTCATGCCACCGGCACATGAGGCCATGAAGAGTATCTTCTTCTCAGCCCGGTCAACCAGGGCGCTCAGGTAGAGCTCCCGGTCTATATCGGTTGGCTCTTCAATCAACAGGGTATCGATGGGCAGGCCGGGCTCACCGGTCTGCTTGGTCACAAGGCGGCTGCCCAGCAGGCGCTCAGCTTCTGCTTCCACTGCATCCAGGCTGTCAACCAGCACCACGCCACCGGCTTTTCCCCGCCCGCCGGCATGAACCTGGGCCTTTACCACCCATCGCCCGCCGTCGAGAACCTGGGCTGCCTCGCGTGCCTTGTCCACAGTCTGTGCCGGCTTACCTTCAGGGACAGGAATCCCCTGTTTTGCAAACAACTGCTTGGATTGATACTCGTGTAGATTCATTACTGTTACGACCCGTCAGTTAAAAAAGGTGCTATTCTGTTCCAAACTCACAAAATTATCAAAATAATTTACTGCATCGATAAGTATTTATTATGGGTTTGCGTTTTCTATTAGTTGTTTGGGGGTGTGGATAATATACCTATTTGCCCGCAACTACCTAAAAAACAGGGCAAAGAGCACCAAAAAGACCGCTCGTCCAACGGAACAGATGATCCGTTGTGATCATTGCGGAACCCATGTTCCCGAATCTGAAGCAGTAACCAGAAACGGCAAAACCTACTGCAGTAAAGCCCACGCCGATGAGCAGTAGGACAATGATCCGAAATTCACTCCCACCATCCGGACCGGTATGAGCGATCAGGACAGCATCAGCACCTTCACATACACCAACAGGGCCCAGTTGACGCGACAGTCACCCTTCAAGATTCTGCAGTTTTTCTTCGCTTACCGCCTGTTGATCGCCAGCCTGCTGGCCATGGTCTATTTCAGTAAAATCGGCCCCACCATCCTTGGCCAGTACAACCCGTCCCTGTTCGGGACCACGTCAGTCATCTATCTCGGGTTTGTCATCGCCGGCGGCCTGCTGCTCAACCTGTTGCCCAGGATGTCGATGCAGAACCAGGCGATGATCATGGTGTTCACGGACATCGTCCTGATCACCATTCTGATGCATGCCAGCGGAGGCATACAGTCCGGTCTCGGCATGCTGCTTGCGGTTGCCATCGCTGTTGGCAGTCTCACAATGCAGGGGGTTACAGCACTGCTGGTCGCCGCCATTGCCAGCCTGGCGATTCTGACCCAGCAGATCTATACCCAGTTTTACATTGATGTCTCTGTGACAGCCTATACACAGGCTGGCCTGCTTGGCGCCTCGTTTTTTGCCATTGCCATCCTGGCCCACGTACTTTCACAACGACTCCGGGAGAGCGAACGCCTGGTCAGTCAACGGGACTTCGACCTGGCCAACCTGGAGCAGCTCAACGAGTACATTATCCGGAACATGCTGACCGGCATCCTGGTGGTGGACGATGAACAGAAAATCCGCCTGATCAACGAATCAGCCTGGCACCTGCTGGGCATGCCCGACGCCAACCCCGAGACCCCTTTGAACCAGACATCTCCGGAGCTGGCACAACAGGTCGGCAACTGGCGAACTGATCCGGATTTTCATCCGAACAATTTCCGCGCTGTCCCCAACGGCAGGGAACTGAAACCCGGCTTCTCCCGCCTGGGCACAGAGGAGAAGTTCGGTGCAGTCATCTTCCTGGAGGATGCCGCCACAATCACCCAGCAGGCCCAGCAGATCAAGCTCGCCTCCCTGGGCCGGCTCACCGCAAGCATTGCCCACGAGGTGCGCAATCCACTGGGGGCCATCAGTCACGCGGCACAACTGCTCGGGGAGTCCCCCGAAATGGCTGACACCGACAAGCGGCTGCTCGGCATCGTCGAGACCAACTGCACGCGGGTCAACTCCATTATCGAGAATGTGCTGCAACTCTCACGGCGAAGCCGCTCCCGGCCTGAAGATATAAAACTCAAGCCCTGGCTGGAGAAATTCATCTCCGAGTTCCAACTGACCCAGGAGCTCGAGACCGGGAATATCCAACTGCTGATTGACCCCGAGCAGACCATCGTGAGAGTCGATCCGTCACAACTGCACCAGATCGTGAGCAATTTATGCGAGAATGCCGTCATACACTATAAGGAAGAGAAGAGCACCCTGCGCCTCAACCTGACCGGGGGTATGACACGTGAGTCCGGCGGCCCCTTCCTGGATATTATCGACAACGGGACAGGCATCGGGAGTGACGATCTCAAACAGATATTTGAACCCTTCTTTACAACTGTTAACTCGGGAACCGGACTGGGACTCTATATTGCCAAGGAGCTGTGTGAATCCAACCGCTTGCGGCTGGAGTACCTGACCACCCCCAGCGGTGGCGCCTGTTTCCGCATCAGCTTTCCGAGCTTCAGATCTGATATGCCACAACCAGATGAATAACCCACTCGCACTGATCATTGACGATGAACCCGACATCCGGGAGCTGCTTGAGATCACCCTTGGTCGAATGGGTGTTGACACCCAGACCGCCGGTGACGTCGCCTCATCCAGGGAGATGCTGAATCGGTACCGGTTCGATCTCTGCCTGACAGACATGCGCCTGCCCGACGGCAGCGGCATAGAACTGGTGGAACACATCGGAGAACACTTCCCGGATCTGCCCGTAGCGGTCATCACCGCCCACGGCAACATGGAATCCGCCGTCCAGGCTCTCAAGGCAGGGGCTTTCGATTTCGTATCCAAACCCGTCGATCTGAAAGTGCTGCGAAAACTGGTTGAGACCGCGTTGAAACTGGACACCCAGCCCAAGCCGGACAGGCACCCGCCGATACACGAGGAGAGTTCCAACGTCCTGCTTGGCAAATCAACGGCTATCGAACAGATTCGCAAGATGATCAGCAAACTGGCCCGCAGCCAGGCACCGGTCTATATCAGTGGCGAGTCAGGGACAGGCAAGGAGCTGGCGGCACGACTGATACATGACCAGGGGCCGAGGGCAGACAAACCCTTTGTGCCGGTCAACTGCGGCGCCATCCCCCATGAGTTGATGGAGAGCGAGTTTTTCGGTCACAAGAAAGGGAGCTTCACCGGCGCGGTCAGTGACAAGCTGGGCCTGTTCCAGGCAGCAGACGGCGGCACGCTCTTTCTCGACGAGGTGGCAGACCTCCCTCTGCACATGCAGGTCAAACTGCTTCGTGCAATACAGGAGAAAGGGGTTCGTCCCGTGGGAGCCCAACGGGAGGTGTTTGTCGATGTGCGTATTATCAGCGCCACCCACAGGGACCTCTGCAAGCTGGTGGAAAAGGGGGAGTTCCGACAGGACCTCTTCTACCGCATCAATGTCATCGAACTGAACATCCCTCCACTGCGGGAACGCCGCGAGGATATCGCGCTGCTGAGCGATGACCTGCTCACCCGCCTTTCAGAACAGATGAACACAGCAAAACCCGGCATAGAGAAGTCCGCCCTGCAACAACTGTTGAACTACGACTTTCCCGGCAATGTGCGCGAGCTTGAAAACATGCTCGAGCGCGCCCTGACCCTGTGCGATGCCGAGATCATTGAACTGGATGACCTGCAGATCCCAAGCAACAACAACAGCCTGCTCCAGGCTGCTGACAACCTCTCCCTTGAGCAGCACCTTGAAGAGGTGGAACGTTCACTAATCACAAAGGCCCTCGACGAGACCCACTGGAACCGCACCGCCGCAGCCAAGCGCCTCGGCATCAGTTTCCGCGCCCTGCGCTATCGCCTGGAGAAGCTTGGGCTGGATGAAAATAGCTGATCAGAGAGCTATCACTGATATTGTTTGAACCGGCTCACACTCTGCCCGATAACGAAGTGACAAAAAATGTCACTTTGTGACAATATCGATCCGAAATAAGCACGAATAAAAGTAAAAAATAAACCAGCCAAAATCGTGTTTTTCACTATAATTCCCAATGCGACAGGATGTCTGGGGTTGCGACCGGACAAGACGAGCAAATTGGCATCAGTTTTGCGTTGGTTTTTAAAGCAGAGGAGCGCCGTGGCACTGGGCCACCCGCATCGAGGCAAGGCAGAACAGATTTTTTATCATCGGTTTTTTAATAAATTTCCGGTAATTTTCACCCAAGGAGCTACGAGATGAAAAAGCTACAACAAGGTTTTACATTGATCGAACTGATGATCGTGGTCGCGATCATCGCCATCCTGGCGGCCATCGCCATCCCCGCCTATCAGCAGTACATCATTGAATCGAAGATCACCAAGTGCCAGGCTCACTGGGAAGAGGGTGTTAATGTAGCCAAGGCCTACCAGGCTAAATTGACTGCACAGCGTACTCGCCAGGGCAGCGGCTTCGTTGATCCCCTGCTTGCAACCGGTGGAGGTGCATCTTGCCAGGGCACATCCATGAACACCACAGCCAGCTGGATCAACTGCGTGATCAATCCAGATCAGAACCAGAACCCTGAAGGCTCAAATGCTGCGTACTTCGACTCTGTTGCTGTGGGCCAGGAATGCACCATTGGTGTAACCGTGGGTGTTCAGGCGATTCCTGCCAACACTGTCAACGTGACTCTGTTCTTGAATGACAATGCAAACGGCTATGATCCCGTAGGCGATAACACCGGTTTCATCCCGAATATGGCGCAGCCAACCCGGGGTTATGCTTTTATCGCACACGATGGTTCCGTAAGGTACGCACCTCCAGCTCCATAAACCGGAAGGTGTAGTTGATAGTTCCCCTCCAGGCAAATGCCTGGAGGGGATTTGGATCAGGAATCACAACGGTTAATGGCATGAGACAGACAACAACCAATCGGTCAAACGGATTTTCTTTGATAGAGTTGATGATCGTTGTCGCCATCATTGCGATTCTTGCTGCTGTTGCCATTCCAGCCTACCAGCACTATTCCCAGGAAGCCGAGATGGGAACGGCAAGGGCAAATATTGAAAGCCTGAGAGTAGAACTCGAAGACCATTGGCTTGAAAACGACACCTACGCCGACTTCCTGAACGACGACTGGAATCCTACCGACGCCCTTGCCGACAGGGAACTTGAAGCTGAACACAACTGGCGACCTGACGGTGACAATGAGAACTTCATTTACACTGTCACGGCTGCTGATGCCGTTACCTGGGCTATTCTTGTGGAATTCAGACAGGATACCAACAAGTGGGCACGTTGCGAGAAAGGCGGAACCTGCTGCTATTCTGACCAACCACTCGCCACCAAGGCGGCCTGCCCCTGACAGGCATACCGGCCTAAGGACAACGCCTAAAAACCCTAATTCTCTCCCATTCGAGGGGATTTACCCCGCCACTTTTCTGAACCCCGCTCCAAAGCATCAAACGCGCACTTCCATTAACTACGATTTTATCTTAACCTCTAATAACTTGGAGGTAATAATCTATAATTTACATTACCTGCAGGCGGTGCAATATATATTACCAGCACCCCCATGCCACAAGGATCGATTGAATTCGCTCAAACAGACGGGGCATCGGCGTCCTATAATTATCAAATAGAGAGAAAAGCTGTTCTCAATAAATAGTATGGTTACCGCCAAATCCCAAATCAACGTCACAGGCCTTGCACGCCGACTGATTCAGGATGACCTCCTGACAGAGACCCAGGCCCAGGAACTCCTTCAGGAGAGCCTGAAGAAACGCATGCCCTTTGTCAGCCACGTGGTGGAGAAGAAGGTTCTGGACAGCGCACAGATCGCCATTGCCGCCTCCCAGGAGTTCGGTGTACCCCTGTTTGACCTGGAAGCGCTGGATATCGAAAGCGCCCCGATCAAGCTGGTGGATGAGAAGCTGATCCGCAAGCATCACGTTCTGCCCCTGTTCAAACGGGGCAACCGGCTGTTTCTCGGTGTGTCCGACCCCACCCTCCAGGGCCTGGACGAGATCAAGTTCCACACCGGCCTCACCACCGAGGC
Source organism: Sedimenticolaceae bacterium (assembly GCA_965224515.1). Classification (GTDB taxonomy): domain Bacteria; phylum Pseudomonadota; class Gammaproteobacteria; order Chromatiales; family Chromatiaceae; genus Sedimenticola_A. The sequence continues at coordinate 1,995,398 of OZ245051.1, read as the reverse complement.
TGTCGTCGTCGAGGAACACAAGCTGGTCACTGCTATCGAGACCGCCATGAGTGCCGGCGAGACCGCCATGTCCGACCTGCTGGATGCAGATCTGGACAACCTGGATATCGACATGGCAGATGAATCCCAGGCATCTGACGACAGCCTGGATGTAGATGACGCCCCTGTTGTGCGTTTCGTCAACAAGATACTGCTGGATGCCATCAACGGCGGCGCTTCGGACATCCATTTCGAGCCCTACGAGAAGACATTCAGAATCCGCTTTCGCCAGGACGGCATGCTCCACGAGGTGGCCTCACCGCCGATCAATATCGCATCGCGACTCACCGCCCGCGTCAAGGTGATGTCACGCATGAACATCGCAGAACGCCGCGTTCCACAGGATGGGCGTATCAAGATGGTGCTGTCCAAGAACCGCTCCATCGACTTCCGTGTCAACACCTGCCCGACACTCTACGGCGAGAAGATCGTGCTGCGTATTCTCGACCCGACCAGTGCACAGCTGGGCATCGAGGCCCTGGGCTTCGAGGAGGAGCAGCGGGAGGACTTCATGAAGGCCATCGGCAAGCCCTACGGCATGATCCTGGTCACCGGCCCCACCGGTAGTGGTAAAACCGTCTCTCTCTACACGGCTCTGAACATCCTGAATAAGACCGATATCAACATCTCCACCGTTGAAGACCCGGTTGAAATCCAGGTGCCCGGCATCAACCAGGTCAACATGAACACCAAGACGGGACTGACATTTGCAGAGGCCCTGCGCGCCTTCCTGCGCCAGGATCCGGATATCGTGATGGTGGGCGAGATCCGTGACCTGGAGACTGCAGAGATCGCCGTAAAAGCGGCCCAGACCGGCCACCTTGTACTCTCCACCCTGCACACCAACGATGCACCCCAGACCCTGACCCGCCTGGCCAACATGGGCGTACCGCCCTTCAATATCGCCTCGTCGGTGCTACTGATCATGGCCCAGCGACTGGCCCGTCGCCTGTGCGAGTTCTGCAAGACACCCGACGACGTGCCGAAAGAGGCGCTGTTGGAAGAGGGGTTCAAGGAGGATGAGTTGAACAGCCTCGAGGTATACAAAGCCGTAGGATGTGACCGCTGCACTCAAGGGTACAAGGGGCGTGTTGGTATATTTCAGGTTATGCCCGTCTCCGAAGAGATGGGACGTATGATTATGGAAGGGGGCACCTCCATCCAACTCGCCCAGGAGGCGGAAAACGAGGGGGTCGCCTCTCTCAGGGAGTCCGGCCTGCGAAAGGTCAAGGCCGGGGTCATCAGCCTTGAAGAGCTAAACCGCGTAACCAAGGATTAATTGTCATGGCAGCCAAAGCAGCAGCAGTCAAACCGGAAAAAGCCGATGTCTATGCCTGGGAGGGCGCGGACAGAAACGGGAAACGGGTAACCGGCGAAACCCGGGCTGAAAACCTGGCCATGGTTCGCGCCGAACTCAGGCGCCAGGGGATCAATCCCCTGAAGGTCAAGAAGAAGGCCTCCTCTTTCCTGACCAACCGCAAGAAGCCGATCACCACAAAGGATATCGCAGTATTCAGCCGCCAGTTGGCGACCATGATGTCTGCCGGCGTACCACTGGTACAATCCTTCGACATTGTCGGCAAGGGTCACGAGAACCCGGCCATGCAGGATATGATCCTCTCCATCAAGGCGGATATCGAGGGGGGTACCGCCCTGGCGGAAGCTCTGAAAAAGCATCCGCTCTATTTTGACGACCTCTTCTGCAACCTGGTCCACGCCGGCGAACAGGCGGGTGTACTTGAAGAGTTGCTGGACAAGATCGCCACCTACAAGGAGAAGACCGAAAGCCTGAAGGCCAAGATTAAGAAGGCCCTCTTCTACCCCGCCGCAGTCATCGTGGTCGCCTTCGTGGTGACCGCCATCATCATGATCTTTGTAATCCCCCAGTTTGAAGGCCTGTTCCAGAGCTTCGGCGCCGACCTGCCCGCCTTCACCAAACTGGTTGTCACCATGTCAGAATGGATGCAAAGCTGGTGGTGGGCCGTCCTGTTCGGAGCGATCGGTGGTGGCTACGCCTTCGGCTATGTATGGAAACGCTCGCGCAAATTCAGAACGATTATCGATAAAATGCTGCTCAAAACACCGGTCATCGGCAGCATTCTGCACAAGGCGTCCATCGCCCGCTTTGCACGCACCACCGCCACCATGTTTGCGGCAGGCGTACCCCTGGTGGAGGCTCTTGAGTCTGTAGCAGGCGCAACCGGCAACGTCATATACGGCGACGCTGTACTGCGCATGCGTGAGGATGTAGCCACCGGCCAGTCCCTGCAGCTCACGATGAAGCAGCAGAAGCTCTTCCCCCACATGGTGATCCAGATGGTGGCCATCGGTGAAGAGTCAGGCTCCATCGACAGCATGCTCACCAAGGTTGCCGACTTCTACGAGGAGGAGGTGGACAACGCGGTGGATGCATTGAGCAGTCTGCTGGAACCCCTGATCATGGTGATCATCGGCACCCTGGTGGGTGGCCTTGTTATCGCCATGTACCTGCCCATCTTCCACATGGGCTCGGCGGTTCTCGGGAAATAACCGGCCAGTAGATACAGGATGACAATTTTGGAGTCGATACTGCAGCTCGATCCGGCTGTACTCTATCTCTTTTGCCTGCTGCTTGGCGCCTCCGTTGGAAGCTTCCTGAACGTGGTTATCTTCAGGCTTCCCGTCATGATGGAGCGTGACTGGAAGAGCCAGTGCAGGGAGCTGCTGGAGCAGAACAGCAGTGATGAAAAAGATACCGAAACCCTGAACCTGGCGACACCAGCATCACGCTGCCCCAAGTGTGGACACCGTATCAGACCCTGGGAAAATATTCCCATCATCAGCTACCTGCTGCTGAGGGGACGATGCTCTGGATGCAAGACCAGAATATCCCTGCGCTACCCGTCGGTAGAGCTTGTCACGGCCCTTCTCTCGCTGCTTGTTGTAGTTCACTTCGGGTTCACCTGGCAGGCCGCAGCCGCACTCCCGCTGACGTGGGCGTTGATCGCCCTGAGCATGATCGACTTCGATCACAAGCTGTTGCCTGACATCATTGTCATACCCTTTGTCTGGCTCGGCCTGCTGATCTCAATGTTCGGCATCTTTACAGACAGCCACTCATCCATCATCGGTGCAGTTGCCGGTTATCTCTCCCTGTGGACAGTTTTCCAGCTGTTCAAACTGCTCACCGGCAAGGAGGGCATGGGCTACGGCGACTTCAAACTCTTCGCCCTGTTTGGCGCCTGGCTGGGCTGGCAGTACCTTGCCCAGATTATCCTCATCTCTTCGGTTGTAGGTGCACTGCTGGGGATCTCAATGATCATTTTCCGCGGCCGCGACCACACCATTCCCATCCCCTTCGGGCCTTACCTGGCGACAGCCGGCTGGATCAGCCTCCTGTGGGGCGAAGAGATCAACACCGCTTACCTGACCTGGGCCGGTCTGGCCTGATATATCCCATGCTCACGGTGGGACTGACAGGCGGAATCGGCAGTGGCAAATCGGCTGTCACGCGACTGTTTGAAGACCTCGGTGTTCCGGTAATCGATGCGGACAAGGCATCGAGAGAGGTGGTGAAACCGGGCCAGCCCGCCCTGCAGCAGCTGGCTCAACGGTTTGGTGATCAGATTATCGATTCCCGGGGGGAGTTGCTGCGTAAGGCCCTGAGGGAGATCGTATTCACAGATGTGCAGGCCAGAAAGGATCTCGAAGCGATTCTTCACCCCCTGATCCGGCAGCGGATTGACCAGCAACTGGGAGAACTCTCCGATCCCTATGCCGTTCTCGCTATACCGCTGCTGATTGAAACAGGGGCCAGCTACCAGGTTGACCGTATTCTGGTCGTCGATTGTTCGGCCAGTGAACAGATCAGGCGCGTCAGCAACAGGGATGGCGTCAGCGAAGCCCAGGTTGAAGCGATACTTGCCACCCAGGCAAGCAGGGAACAGAGACTGAAAGCTGCTGATGATGTTATTGAGAACAGCGGAACAATAGAAGAGCTGAAGCCTCGTGTAGCGGCACTGCACCGAAAGTATCTTGAATTGGCAGAACAGGCTTCCCCGCAATAGCACCAACAACACTCGCTACCTGTTTACCCCACCCCCCTAAATATAAGACAATAGTGGATCATCCCGGGATAACGGCTTATCCCGGAACAGAAACTGACTAGGGACGCGCTACGCCTGCCATGCAACCGGCCGTATCTGACAAAATCATTTACGAGCATCCGCTCAACGAGAGGACGCGCACCTTCCTGCGCCTGGAACATCTCTTCCGGCAGACCAATCATCACCTTCCAAACAGCGATGTCTGGAGCAGCCGCGCTGCCATTGACGCGCTGCTGGATATCACCAGCATCTTCGGCAGAGCCGACATCAAGGCCGACCTGATCAAAGAGCTGGACAGGCATCGTAACAAGCTCAGCGCAATCAAGCAGACCAACGGCGTGGACATGGAGCGGCTGGGCCAGATTCTCAATGAGCTTGAGAGCATCACAGGCCAGTTGCACCGGATTAACGGTCAGATCTGCCAGGATCTGCGGGATAACGAGTTCCTGAAAAGCATTATGCAGCGAAGCAGCATCCCCGGTGGTACCTGCGCCTTCGACCTGCCCCTCTACCACTTCTGGCTGGAGCAGTCCCCGGCCCAGCGCCAGGGCAAGCTGGAAGAGTGGATCGACACCCTTGCACCCATTCAGTCAGCGATCTCCCTGATTCTGTCACTGATCAGGGGCAGCACAAGACCGACCCGTGAAGAGGCCGTCAATGGTTTCTACCAGCACAGCCTGGACTCTTCCACCCCCGTCCAACTGATCAGGGTCGGACTCCCCAGGGAGAGCAATCTCTTTGCCGAGATAAGCGGAGGCAAGCACCGTTTCAGTATCCGCTTTCTGGAACCCCAGGATGCCGAAAGGCCAGCCTCTACCCAGCAGGATGTGACCTTTTTCCTCAACTGCTGCATCCTCTGATCATGAGTAGCGCTAAACAGTACGGACGCTGCCCAACCTGCAGCAAACGCTTCGAATGGGACAGCCAGTCACCCTGGCGCCCCTTCTGCAGTGAGCGCTGCCGCCTGATCGACCTGGGAGAGTGGCTCGACGAAGGTTATAAAGTACCTGACCAGAACCCGGGACAGCCCTACATGCCGCCAGATGACGATGAGGGCTACTGAGCCAAAGAGTGTCTAATCAACAGGCCAGAACGCACCAATGGCTGCGATACCCTGGGCACCCTCGCTTCTCGCCCGCTCCATGGTTTCAGGGGTCATGCCACCAAGCGCATAGACCGGCATGGCCACCTCATCAACCCAATCCCTGAACTGCCTCCAACCCAGGGGCTCAGCTTGAGGATGAGACGCTGTTGCATTGACAGGAGAGAGCACGGCATAGTCCACGCCTACACGCTCCGCATGTTTCAACTCCCTCTCGTTATGACAGGACGCCGCGACCCAGAACTCACCCGGCAGGGGCCTCTCACGCAAGCCATTCAGGCGTCGGCTGTTGAGGTGCACACCGTCGGCACCCAGCTCTATTGCAAGTCCCGGATCGGAGTTCAGCAGCAGGCGCACGCCGGGGTACTCCCGGCAGAGAGACACCACCTCCTGTGCCAGGGCCCTGTATGCCGACTCACCCAGACCCGGCGCCCTGAACTGTACCAGTTTCTGCCCCTGATCCAGCGCACGACCCAGCCGTTGCAGAAACACCACTGAGTTACCGGGATCAGCGCCGGTGATCATGTAGCCCGAAGGCAGGTTCACGGCATTGACAATGGGGTGGTCGGCTTCAGGCAGGGGGTATGATGCGAGTCGCTCAGGTTCAACCCACTCCATGGGCTGTCCCTCCAGTCCTTCCGGCACACCGTCATAGGCGGTAACCCGGTGCACATCCAGAAGGACTGACTTGTCGGAGTAACAGTGCTTGACGCGGATAAGGGGAAAGTGGGCACTTACATCAAGCCCCAGCTCCTCGCGGATTTCACGCCTGAGAGCCTGGGAGATTTCCTCCCCCGGCTCCACCTTGCCGCCGGGAAATTCCCAGAGACCGCCCTGGTGGAGATGGTCATGCCGGCGGGTCAGCAGAATCCGACCCCCGGCATCTTCAATCACTGCTACCGCAACGTGAACCTGCTGCATTGGATCTATCAGGTCCGGTATTCGGCGTTGATCTTCACGTAATCGTAGGAGAAGTCGCAGGTCAGCACCCTGGTGTCAGAAGCACCCCGACCCAGGCTGACCCGGATGGTGATCTCGTCACGATCCATGACGGCCTGACCCGCCTCTTCGGTATAACCGGGGGCACGTCCGCCTGCAGTTACGATACAGACATCGCCAAGGTAAATTTCAACCCTGTCGATATCCAACTCGCTGACACCGGCCCGGCCTACCGCGGCCAGAATCCGCCCCCAGTTGGGATCAGATGCGAAGAGCGCTGTTTTCACCAGTGGAGAGTGGGCAATGGTGTAGGCCACGTCCCTCGCCTCTCCTTGACTCTCTGCCCCCTCGACCAGGATCTCCACCAGCTTGGTGGCACCCTCTCCGTCTTTCACAATAGCCCGCGCCAGCTCCATGCAGACATCGCGCACAGCGTCGCAAAGAGCCGCGTACCCCGGGGATGCCGCTTCGACAATGGGTGAGCTACCGCTTGCACCCGATGCCATGAGTACACAGGCATCATTGGTGGAGGTATCCCCATCGACGGTGATGGAGTTGAAAGATGGCGCTACAGCCTGTTCCAGGCACTCCTGGAGCAGCTGCCGGTCTACGGCAGCATCGGTGGCCACGTAGGCCAGCATGGTCGCCATATCGGGACGAATCATGCCGGAGCCCTTCGACATACCGGTAACGGTAAGGGTCTTGCCATCGTGCTCGAACTGGCGGGATAGCAGCTTGGGCACGGTATCCGTGGTCATAATGGCACGGGCGGCAGAGTCCCAACCCTGCTCACTCAAAGCGTTCAGTGCAGCTGGAACCGCAACGTCGATTTTCTGCACAGAGAGCAGCTCGCCGATAACACCGGTCGAGAAGGGCAGCACCTGGTTGATGGCACAGGCCCGTGCCGCGGCCACAGCCTTGCAGCTCTCCCTGGATGCCCTCAGGCCGTCATCACCGGTACCTGCATTTGCGTTACCTGAGTTGATCAACAGGTACAGGGGAGGTGTTGCCGCCAGGTGTTCACGGGCAACCGTAACCGGCGCGGCACAGAAAGCATTATTGGTAAATACCGCGGCGCAGCTGGAACCCTCGCAGAGCTCAACAATCACCAGGTCGTTGCGATCCGCGTACTTGATACCTGCCGCTGTCGTGCCCAACCGGATACCGGCCACGGGCAGGAACTCCAGTTCAACCTCTGCCATCGATTTAGCGTCCTGTTATTGCAGTTTGCCGTGACACTGCTTGTATTTCTTTCCGGAGCCACAGGGGCATGGTTCATTTCGACCTATCTTGCGATCACCGCGAACAAAGGGCTGATGCTCTTCTGCAGCTTCCGCCGCGGCTGGCTCAGCCGTCTCACCCTCGCCAAAACCGGCAAACTCTTCATGCTTGAACTGGATCTCGTCAAGGGGGTCCTGGCGCTCGACTTCCATCTCTTCCGGTGCCTGCACCCTGACCTTGGTCAGCACCGCAACCACTTCATGGGTGATGCTGTTGAGCATGCGGGAGAACATCTCGAACGCCTCGCGCTTGTACTCCTGTTTCGGATTTTTCTGGGCATAGCCGCGCAGGTGAATTCCCTGGCGCAGGTAATCCATCGCGGCCAGGTGCTCTTTCCAGTTGGAGTCGAGTATCTGCAGCATGATCGACTTCTCATACATGCGCAGGTTCTCACTGCCCACCAGGGTCTCCTTTTCGGAGTACTCACGCTGCATTTCAGAGATAATGCGTTTACGCAGGGTCTCTTCGTGCAGCGAATCATCCTCGTCCAGCCACTGCTGAATGGGGTAGTTGAGCTCGTAATCGTTTTCCAGCGCCTCGGTCAGACCCTGGATGTTCCACTGCTCCTCAAGACTCTCGGGAGGAACATAGGTATCAATCAGTTCGTTGACCACCTCTTCACGCAGCGCCTCGATGGAGCCCGACACATCATCCATGTCCATCAGACCGTCACGCTGTTCGTAGACGACCTTACGCTGATCGTTGGCCACATCATCGTACTCAAGCAGCTGCTTGCGTATGTCGAAGTTCCGGCCCTCAACCTTCTTCTGGGCGTTGGCGATGGCCTTTGTCACCCAGGGGTGCTCAATGGCCTCGCCCTCTTCCATGCCCAGCTTGCTCATGATGGCGGAGACACGATCAGATGCGAAGATGCGCATCAGGTTGTCCTCCAGGGAGAGGTAGAAACGGGTTGAACCGGGATCACCCTGGCGACCGGAACGTCCACGCAGCTGGTTGTCCACACGCCGTGACTCATGCCGTTCGGTACCCACCACGTGAAGACCGCCCGCCTCCAGGACTGCCTGGTGACGCTCACGCCAGTCCGCATGGACCTTCTCGATCTCCGCCTGATCCTTGCTGGGATCGAGCTTGGCAATAACAGATTCCGGATTACCACCCAACACGATATCGGTACCACGTCCCGCCATGTTGGTGGCGATGGTCACTGCACCGGCGCGGCCCGCCTCGGCCACGATCTCCGCTTCACGCTCATGCTGCTTGGCATTGAGCACCTCATGGGAGATCTTGGCTTTGTCCAGAAGTTCCGAGATCAGCTCGGAAGTCTCGATCGACGCTGTACCTACAAGAACAGGCTGACCACGGTTCACGCAATCCTGCACATCCTCGATGATGGCGTTGTATTTCTCCTGGCCTGAGAGGTAGACCAGGTCGCCCATGTCGTCGCGTACCATATCCTGGTTGGTGGGAATGACCACCACTTCAAGGCCGTAGATCTGCAGAAATTCCGGCGCCTCGGTGTCGGCAGTACCGGTCATGCCGGCGAGCTTGTCGTAGAGCCGGAAAAAGTTCTGGAAGGTGATGGAGGCGAGGGTCTGGTTCTCCTGCTGGATATCTACCCCCTCCTTGGCCTCAACAGCCTGGTGAAGGCCATCGGACCAGCGCCTTCCCGGCATGGTACGACCGGTAAACTCGTCAACGATGACGATTTCGCCGTCGCGCACGATGTAGTCCACGTTCTTCTGGAACAGTGCATGGGCGCGCAGGGCTGCTGTGACATGGTGCATCAGACTGATATTGGCGCTGTCGTAGAGACTCTCACCCTCACCCAGCAGCCCCATCTCGGACAGCATATCCTCCACGTGCTGATGGCCATCCTCGCTGAGGAAGGCCTGGCGCGCCTTTTCATCAACCGAGTAGTCACCGGGGCCGAATGCCGGTTTGCCGTCTTCGCTCTCGACGGGATCCTGTCTCGTCAGCAGCGGAATCACCTTGTCGATCTGGCTATAGAGATCAGAGCTGCTGTCGGTGGGACCGGAGATGATCAGCGGAGTACGGGCTTCATCGATAAGAATGGAGTCGACCTCGTCCACCACGGCAAAGAACTTCTCCCGCTGCACACGCTGGTCGGCAGAGAAAGCCATGTTGTCTCTCAGGTAGTCGAAACCGAACTCGTTGTTGGTGCCGTAAGTGATATCGCAGTGGTACGCATCGTGCCGCGAAATCTTGCGCAGCTGTGGGTATCCACCTGACTTACCGTCATGGTCAGGATCATACCGGAAGGATGACTCATCGGGCCCCATACCACTGCCGGAGTTGATAACGCCGACCGTAAGTCCCAGAAAATCATAGATCTTGCCCATCCAGGAGGCGTCTCGGCGGGCCAGGTAGTCATTCACCGTCACCACGTGCACGCCTTTGGAGGGCAGCGCATTGAGATAGACCGCCAGGGTAGCCACCAGGGTTTTACCCTCACCGGTGCGCATCTCTGCGATCTTGCCCTGGTGCAGCACCATACCGCCGATCAGCTGAACATCGAAATGTCGCATCTCGACCACCCGCCGGCCGGTCTCCCGCACCACGGCAAATGCCTCGGGCAGAATATCATCCAGGCTGGAACCGGCGGCAAGCTGCTCCCTGAAATAGGCAGTCTTACCCTTTAGCTCATCATCGGAAAGCTCCTGAATCTGGCTCTCCAGGCCGTTAATCTGCTCCACGACCTTTGACATGCGTTTTATCAGGCGCTGGTTACGGCTGCCAAAGACCTTCCTGAGAATCTTGCTGACCATGAAATTTCAGTTTCCATTAGTGGTGACAAAAAGATACGAAATCATACCCCAAAACAGGCCGGGATAGCAGATCTCTGTTGGTCCGAAAAAGCTGAATTTAGATCAATATCCCGCAATGGGGAGAGTTATCAATTGATTCTGCGGAGATATTTGGAGGGATTGAGGGTCTTGCCGTTGCGAACAATCTCAAAATGGACGTGAGGACCGGTAGAACGACCGGTGGACCCCATGTTGCCGATGACCTGTCCCTTGTTCACAAGATCCCCGGTTTCGACAAATATTTTGCTGTTGTGACCGTATTTTGTCGCATAGCCGTCGGCATGCCGAATCTCAACCAGGTAGCCGTAACCGCTCTTCTTGCCGGCATGGGTAACAACACCTGAGGCCACGGCAAAAACGTCAGAATTCTTCTTTCCGGCAATATCCACACCATGGTGAAACGCCTTCTTGCCGGTGAACGGGTCCTTGCGGTAACCATATCGCGAAGAGATCCAGCCTTTCTTCACCGGCCGACCGGCTGGTGTCAGCTCTTTCTGCAACTCGCTATTGATCAGCAGCTCCTCCAGGAGCTTGAGTTTATGCTCGCGATCGTCAAGGGTACGCGCAAGCCCCTCAATCTCGGCAATCAGCTCCCCTGCTACAACAGATTGAGCCGTCTCGCTTGAATCTACACCACCACGGGCCGGAGCCTCGGAGAAGTCGAATTCGTCCGTATCCAGTTTACCCAACACGGCAAGGCGCTCTCCCAGTGCATCGATACGCAGGATATGGGACTGCATCTCGCCAAGGCGCAGTGCCAATGCATCGATGTGCTCGCGACTTGCAGCGCGCGTCTCATCCAGGGCGTCCTGCTGCTCGCGGATCATATCGTGGAGAATGCTGTTGGCCCGTCCGGTTTCGCTTTGAGGCATCTGCGCCTGCTGACCCAGTTCGTAACCTGCCCAGAGAGAGCCGCCAACAATACCGGTCAGCACCACACCCATACCAAGCAACAGCCTGGAGAGTGAAAGCGCCTTGCTGCCTGACTTCTGGCAAAATTCGGACAGGAAAATTATTTTCATATCATTTCTTTGAGCGAAAATTTGAACATGTGTAACAAACCGCTGAAACCTGGTCAGCCTGTCATCCACAAATTCGGGTTACAATGAGGACTTCGTCCTCTTCATTCAATCTCTTTAGCCTATGGCCAAGCGTCCGCGCATTATTAGTGAGTTTCTGCGAACTGATTCAAAAATCAGGGAGTTACTGTCCAAAAACCACTCCCAGCAGAAACTGCTCATCAAAATACGCGCCCTGCTGCCTTCGCCCCTGAACCAGCACTGTCATGCCGTGGTGACAGAGGAGAGACGCATTATCCTCTACACCGATTCGTCGGCCTGGGCCAGTCGGCTGCGCTTCTTCTCGAAAGACCTGAGCACCCAACTCAACCAACATGGCATCAGGGTTGAGAAGGTAACAATCCGTGTAATGATTGGCAACAGCCCGAAAAAAACCAGACACCACACTCCCCGGCATCTCTCCCGGAGTAACGCGGATCTGGTGGTTGAGACGGCCGATGCCATCTCTGACCCTGAACTGAGCGCCGCCTTGAAGCGCCTAAGCAGGCACGGACGCTAGTCCTAGTCCGGCAAGTATAAAATCAGTTGGCCTGTACCGGCTTCATGTAGGAGATGGGTACGGCATCTCCCTCTTCAAAAGTCACCTCTTCCCAGGCAGACTCATCAGCCAGCAAAGTTTTCAATAGTTTGTTGTTCAGCGCATGGCCGGATTTACAGCCGCTGAATGCACCGATCAGACTGTGCCCGAGGAGATAGAGATCCCCAATGGCATCCAGGATCTTGTGCTTGACGAACTCATCTTCGTAGCGCAGGCCGTCTTCATTGAGAACCCGGTAATCATCCACGACGATGGCGTTGTCCATGCTGCCGCCGAGAGCGAGTTCACGCTCGCGCAGCATCTCTATGTCACGCAGGAAGCCGAATGTTCTGGCCCGACTCACCTCTTTCACGAAAGAGGTGGATGAAAAATCGATTGAGGCGTACTTGGTGCGATCTTCGAATGCCGGATGGTCGAAATCGATTGCGAAGGCAACCTTGAAACCGTCAAAAGGCTCAAAGGCAGCTGTCTTGTCGTCCTCTTCAACCACCACCTTGCGCTTGATGCGAATGAACTTCTTGGCAGCGTTCTGCTCTTCAACACCTGCAGACTGAATAAGGAAAACGAAGGGACCGGCACTGCCATCCATAATAGGGACTTCGGCAGCGCTTACATCGACATAGGCGTTATCGATACCGAGACCTGCAAAGGCGGAAAGAAGGTGCTCAACGGTGGAGACGCGCACACCTTCCTGAACCAACGTGGTAGAGAGGCGTGTATCGCCCACATTGTCAGGACATGCCTTGATTTCCACCGGCTCTTCGAGATCAACCCTGCGAAATACAATACCAGTGTCAGGTGCAGCGGGGCGTAAGGTCAGGTAGACCTTCTCTCCCGTGTGCAAACCAACACCGGTGGCACGGATAACGTTTTTAAGCGTACGCTGCCTTATCATTTTGCCCTAAGTCCCCCGACCGTAACGGCTTCAGGTATAAATTCGCCGAATGGTAACACATGCGAACCCGGATCAGCCAAAAACGGCACTGAACGGGCACTACATTCCTAAAACGGCATCAAACCGACCTGCTTACCTCTGCAATCCCCGGTACGACATTAGGGAATTCCCCAATAAGTACCAGTTTCCTATGCTCATTGCAAGTTTATTACGGTCCGGCGCTACCCCTCTCAATCAGCCTGCCGACGCAGAAATGCAGGAATATCCAGGTAGTCCATATCCTGCTCCTGGGCTGCATCCACGTAGCTCTGTGCAGCCTGGCGATTGCGTATCGCGGTAGGGCTGTCCAGCTCGCGGTAGTCAACGGCATCCCCGCCGACAACAGCCGCGGCTTCAACCACATCCGAATTTACCAGGCGAACCGGGGCCGCCTCCTGTACAGGCTGACGCTTGCCGGCCATCTCACCCAGGCCGGTGGCAACCACGGTGACTCGCAGGTCGTCCGAGAGTTCCGGATCGATTACGGTACCCACGACAACTGTCGCATCATCACAGGCAAACTCTTTAATCGTGCTGCCCACCTCGTCAAATTCGCCGATGGAGAGATCAAGACCGGCAGTTATATTGACCAGTATGCCCTTGGCGCCGGAGAGATTGATATCCTCCAACAGGGGACTGTTGATCGCCTGCTCCGCAGCATCACGCGCCCTGGTCTCCCCACGGGCAGAGCCGGAGCCCATCATGGCCACGCCCATCTCGGACATAACGGTGCGCACATCAGCGAAATCGACATTGATCAGGCCCGGACGGGTGATCAGTTCCGCAATACCCTGTACCGCGCCCAACAACACATCATTGGCGGATTTGAAGGCGGTCAGCAGGCTCATCTCCCTGCCAAGCACAGCCAACAGCTTCTCGTTGGGGATGGTGATCAGCGAGTCAACATACTGGCTGAGCTCCTCGATGCCCTGGTTGGCGATTTGCATGCGCTTGGCGCCCTCGAAGGGGAACGGCTTGGTGACAACAGCCACCGTAAGAATACCGAGATCCCTTGCGATTTCCGCCACCACCGGGGCAGCACCCGTACCGGTGCCACCGCCCATGCCGGCGGTGATGAAGACCATGTCCGCACCCTGAAGGGCCTCGTAGACACGCTCCCGATCTTCCAGGGCTGCTTCACGTCCGATCTCGGGGTTGGCTCCCGCACCCAGCCCCTTGGTGATATTGGTACCCAGCTGAAGCAGCGTTCTGACTTCACTGTTTTTCAGCGCCTGTGCATCCGTGTTGGCGCAGATGAAATCCACACCTTCTATATTTGCTGAGAGCATGTGGTGAACGGCATTGCCGCCACCACCGCCGACGCCCACAACTTTGATTACCGCGTTTTGACTATATGCATCCATCAATTCAAACATTGCCTCTCTCCTCATTAACCAGGCCTAAAGCCGGCCACCCGAAGTTTTAAAAACCGATTCAATCCCGAATCGTGCTAAAAATTACCCTGGAACCAACTCTTCATACGGTTCCATACTGATTTCATCCCGCCCCCGCTGGGCATATCCTGCAGACGTGTCGACTGGTTTTGATTGCCAAACAGCAGCAGACCAACACCGGTCGCGTAGATTGGATTGCGCACAACATCCACCAGACCGGTCACATACTGGGGTACACCCAGGCGCACCGGCATATGAAAGACCTCTTCCGCAAGATCGATCAGACCCTCCATTTTCGAACTGCCACCGGTCAGCACCACGCCACCGGCAATCAGGTTCTCAAAACCGCTGCGCCGCAACTCGGCCAGCACCAGCCCAAGCAGCTCCTCATAGCGCGGCTCCACAACCTCGGCCAGGGTCTGGCGCGACAAGCGACGCGCCGGACGGTCGCCTATGCTGGGCACTTCAATGGTTTCATCATCGGCAGCCAGCTGGGTCAGTGCGCAGGCATAACGGATCTTGATCTCCTCGGCGTGCTGGGTCGGCGTACGCAACGCGACTGCGATGTCATTGGTCACCTGGTCCCCAGCGATGGGAATGACCGCGGTATGCCGGATTGAGCCTTCTGTAAAGACCGCGATATCTGTCGTGCCGCCACCGATATCCACCAGGCAGACACCCAACTCCTTCTCGTCATCACTCAGTGCCGCGTAGCTGGAGCTGAGCTGTTCCAGAATCAGGTCATCCACTTCCAGGCCGCAACGCCTGACACACTTGACGATGTTCTGTGCTGCGCTCACAGCCCCTGTCACCATGTGCACCCTGGCTTCGAGACGCACACCGGACATACCTATGGGCTCTTTGATCCCCTCCTGCTCATCGATGATGAACTCCTGTGGCAGGATATGGAGGATCTTCTGATCCGCTGGAATAGCCACCGCTCTCGCTGCATCAATCACCCGCTCCACATCGCCGTGGGTCACTTCCCGATCCTTGATGGCGACGATGCCGTGAGAGTTGAGGCTTCTGATATGGTTGCCCGCAATCCCTGCATGAACAGAGTGGATCTCGCAGCCGGCCATCAGTTCCGCCTCCTCTACCGCGCGCTGAATCGACTGCACGGTTGATTCGATATTCACCACCACGCCCTTTTTCAGGCCCCGTGATGGATGGGAACCGATACCGATGATCTCGATCTCGTCAGCCTCTTTGATCTCACCCACTATCGCCACGACCTTTGAGGTGCCGATATCAAGACCCACAATGAGGTTTTTTTCTGCCTTTTTGGTCATCTAAACCTGTCCTCTTCCAGTCGTAACGTCGCGTTCTGATTTCTGACCTGCGGCCGGCTTTACCGGCTCTGCACTACGACCCTGCACATCTTTATCCCAGTAAACAGCCAGTCCATTGGTGTAACGCATATCGATACGTCGCATCCTGCTGCCCGGCTCTGTTTTCAAACGTCCGTAAACAGTTACAAAACGCTGTAATCGTTTTTCCGACTCCACGCTGCCCAGCTGCAGTTCAAGCCCGTCGAGAAAACTCAGTCTCCACGCATTGCGCTCGTCTACCGCCAGTTCGCCAATCTCCAGACCCAGGGGCGAGAGCGACTCGACCATGGCCTGGTAACGACGGACCACGGCCACCGAACTGTCATCAGGACCATCCAGGTGGGGCAGCCCCTCAGGAATGGACCCTGTATCAGGCTCAAACAGATCTCCCCTGGCATTCACCAGCCCGGTTTTACCCCAGCGGGCAAGGGGCACCTGTTCATCCACCCACATCATCAATGTATCCGGCCACACCCGTCGCACACTGACCTGGTCCACCCAGGGTAGACTCAGAGCCGCGTTTCTTACCGCTGTGACATCAATGGTGAAGAAATTGCCATCCACCCTGTCACCCACTGCACGCTCAAGATCGACACGCTTCAGATGTTTGAAATCACCGTCAATCCGAACAACCTTTACCGGCAGCACCTTGGGATCGCGCAGCTTCATCACGCCCCAGGCAGCCGCGCTGCCCATCATGGCAAACAGCACCATTGCCACCAGCCAGCGTCCGACATTCGCCCAGTTCACCTGGGAGAGCAGTGAGACCTTCTGGCTCTTTTTCTGTCTCTTGCGCCTGGCCATCAATCAGCTTCCAGTGTTGTTTCCAGGATCCGCCACACCAGATCGTCAAAACCGATACCCAGTCTCTTGGCCGCCATGGGGACCAGGCTGTGATCCGTCATCCCCGGCACGGTATTCACTTCGAGCAACCAGGGCGTCTCCTCTTCGTCCATCAGGATATCCACGCGCCCCCAGCCCCCGGCTCCTACAGCAAGGAAAGCATCCAGGGCCAGGGACTGAAGTGACCGCTCCCGCTCCGGTTCCAGGCCACAGGGACAGTGGTAACTGGTGGTATTCGTCTGGTACTTGGCCTCGTAGTCATAAAAGGTATGGGGTGTCTCCAGTCTGATCAGTGGCAGGACATCATCACCCAGGATGCCAGCGGTATATTCAGCACCGGTGATCCAGCGCTCGGCCAACACCTCGGCGTCAAAACCTGCTGCATTGCTCCAGGCCGCAGCCAGCTCGGAGGCGTTCCCGACCCTGGCCATACCGATACTGGAACCTTCACGGGCTGGTTTGATCATGAGGGGAAAGCCCAGCGCTTCAGCCGCAGCAAGGTCTGCCTCCGAGCGCAACAGCACATAATCCGGAGTCGGCAGCCCCATACCCTTCCAGAGCAGCTTGCTTCGAAACTTGTCCATGCCCAGTGCGGAACCGGCCACGCCGCTTCCGGTGTATGGAAGTCCAAGCACTTCCAGCGCACCCTGGATCACACCGTCCTCGCCTCCACGGCCGTGCAGCACGATGAAGACACGGTCAAAGTTACCGGCAGAGATCACCTCCAGCACATCCGGTCCGGCATCTATACCGTGGGCATCCACCCCCTTGCGGCACAATCCGGTCAGTACCGCCTGTCCGCTGTTAAGGGATACTTCCCGTTCAGCCGACATGCCACCCATCAGTACCGCCACTTTCCCAAAGTCTGCTGCAGTGATGTTCATGAACTCACCTCGCCGACCATGTGAACCTCGGTGTGCAGGCGTATGCCGCTTTGTGCCTCGACCCGCTCCTGCACAAGTTCAATCAATCTCTCAATATCCGCTGCCGTTGCAGCGCCGGTGTTGATGATGAAGTTGGCGTGCTTCTCCGAAACAACAGCCCCGCCTATGGTTGTCCCTTTCAGACCGGCACTCTCTATCAGGCGTGCCGCGTGATCCCCTTCGGGATTGCGGAATACCGAACCACAGCTTGGCAGGCCGGTAGGTTGTGTAGCCGCCCTGCGCTCAAGCAGGCTGCGTATCGCCTGCTGACCAGCCTCAACATCACCGGGTTCCAGCTCAATCAACGCGGCAAGAAACCATTCACCTTCAGGCCCCGCAACATGGCGGTAACCTATCTCGAACTCACCAGGTTTACGCAAATGGACCCGGCCATGCCTGTCCACCATCTCGACCCCGGTCACCAGCTTCCAGGTCTCACCACCAAAAGCCCCTGCATTCATGGCCAGGGCACCACCCATCGTACCGGGTATACCGGCCAGGAACCCGGCACCGCAAAGACCTTCACGGGCGGCAAACCGTGCCACCTTGGCACAGGCCACCCCGGCCTCTACGCGAAGCCTGTTTCCAGCAACCAGGGTTACTCCCTCGAGACGACCCTGGGTGGCGATAACCGTCCCATCAAATCCGCCATCGCGGACCAGCAGGTTACTGCCGAGACCCAGCCACAGAAGAGGCTCCTGCTCCGGCAGCCGGCTAAGGAAAAGCAGTAGATCATCGCTGTCGGCAGGCCGATAGAAACGGCGAGCCGGACCGCCTACACGCCACGTGGTGTGCAGGGCCAGGGGCTCATCGAAACGCAGCTCCCCTCGCAGATGATTGTTATCCATTGCCATCATCAACGCTTGAATCCCTTGCTGTTCGAATTCTCATGTCGAGCCTTGCCCTCAGTGGATTCCTTCTCATTCAACGTATCGGGGACACTCTCCGTCCTGGTGGGCACGACCAGCCTGAGGGGCTCACCACAACCCATGTGCAAGCGACGGATTACTGGTTTCTCTTCGTCCATTACGCCTCCCCCTTTCCACTCAGCTGCACCGGCAGGGCCGCAGCGATGGCGCCGATATCACCGGCACCCAGTGTCAGAACTATGTCCCCGTCACGAACCAGGCCACCAAGGACCTCGGGCAGATCCCCTACGGGATCGACAAACACGGGTTCAACCTGACCACGGGTACGGATGGCCCTGCTCAGATCACGACCCTCAGCGCCAGCAATAGGTGCCTCCCCCGCGGCATAAACCTCGGCCAGAACCAGCAAATCGGGCTTCGACAACACCTGCACGAAGTCGTCAAACTGCTCCTGGGTACGGGTATAGCGATGGGGCTGGAAAGCGAGCACCATGCGCCGCTTCGGCCATCCCTCGCGCACAGCCTCCAGGGTTGCCGCGACCTCTCTCGGGTGGTGGCCGTAGTCATCCACCAGGAGGATCTCCCGGCCGTCCGGCAGGCGGCACTCATTTGTCTGGAAACGCCTGCCTATTCCCTGAAAACCGTCAAGGGCCCTCTGGATCGCACTGATCTCGACACCCAGTTCCCGAGCCACAGCAATGGCCGCCAGTGCATTGAGAACGTTATGGCGACCGGGCATATTGAGCGTGACCTCAAAATCGTCACCGTCTGCGGCCCTGACTCTGAATTGGGTGCGCAGCCCCTCCTGCTGTATCTCTGTAGCACGGAAATCCGCATCCTCTGCAGTACCGTAAGTGATCACCTGGCGTGTAATCTCCGGCAGCAGGCCGCGGGCGTGTTCATCATCAACACAGATGACTGCTAGACCGTAAAACGGCAGGTGATGAAGAAACTCGATGAAGGTCTGGCGCAACCGTTCAAAGTCACCGCCATAGGTGGTCATATGATCCACATCCACATTGGTGATGACCGACAGCATGGGCTGGAGATAGAGAAACGATGCATCACTCTCATCCGCCTCTGCTACCAGGTAGTCACCCTGACCCAGCTTGGCGTAGGTGCCGGCTGAATTGAGCTTGCCGCCGATAACAAATGTTGGATCGAGACCACCCTCACCCAGCAGACTGGCAACCAGGCTGGTGGTGGTGGTCTTGCCGTGGGTGCCGGCCACTGCGATGCCGTAGTTGAAGCGCATGATCTCGGCCAGCATTTCCGCCCTTGGCACCACAGGGATACGCTGGGCGCGGGCTGCGGCAACCTCGGGGTTGGACTCGTTCACCGCGCTTGAGATCACGACCGCATCACTGCCGTCGATATTCCCCGCCTTGTGGCCGATCTTGATCTGGGCTCCCTGCTCCTGCAGGCGCCTGGTCGCGGCATTCTCTTTCAGATCGGAACCGGAGATCCGGTAACCGAGGTTAAGCATGACCTGTGCGATGCCGTTCATACCGGCACCACCGATACCGACAAAGTGGATCTGCCTGATCCGCCCCATCGCCTCTGCAGCCAGTCTGAGCTGGGTCTTACCGCTGGTGCTCATTGGCTCACCTCCTCACAGATATCGGCAACCTGTTTTGTCGCCTCGGGCAGCGCCATGGCACGTGCTTTTTGAGCCATCGCCAGCACAAGATCCCGGTCTCCGAGAAACGGTTCAAGCATCTGGGCCAGGCGCTGGGGGTTCAGTTCTTTCTGCGGTAGCAGCTGTGCCGCCCCGTTGTCGGCCAGGTATCCGGCATTTTTTGTCTGGTGGTCATCAACCGCATGGGGATAGGGAACCAGTAGTGAACCGACACCGGCAGCAGAGAGCTCAGCAACCGTCAGCGCACCCGCCCGGCATACAACAAGGTCTGCCCAGGCATAGGCCTCTGCCATATCAGAGATAAACGGGGTGACCTCGGCATCTACGCCTGCCGCGGTGTAAGCCGCCCTGGCATCCTCACTCTTGTTGGCACCCGCCTGGTGGCGCACCTGTGGCCTGCTCTCTTCGGGAAGCAGGGCCACTGCCTCGGGCAGGGCTTCATTCAATGCCTGGGCACCCAGTGATCCCCCAAGTACCAGCAGGCGCAAACGGCCTTGGCGACCGGCCATGCGCTCCACCGGATTCGCAATTGCAGCAATTTCAGACCGCACAGGATTGCCCGTCACCTCGGCACCGCGCTTTGCATCAAAACTATCCGGAAATGCCTCGAGCACCCGGGTCGCAATACGGGCCAGGTACTGGTTGGTCATACCGGGTATTGCGTTCTGTTCATGTATTACCAGGGGAATGCCTCCCAGCCTTGCCATCAGTCCACCGGGACCGGAAACAAAACCACCCATGCCCAGTACCAGCGCAGGATCCCTGCGCAGCATCACCAGCCCGGCCTGGGACATGGCCCGAAACAGACGGAACGGCAAGGTGATCCAGCCAAGCAGCCCTTTTCCCCGCAGGCCCCTGATGCTGACCCACTCCATCTCGATACCATGCTCAGGTACCACTCGGGATTCGAAACTGTCGGGAACACCGAGCCAGAAGATCTCGGCACCCCGGGCTTTCAGCTCCTCGGCCACAGCCAGTGCAGGGAAGACATGCCCACCGGTTCCACCCGCCATTACCATCACGCGCGTACCCATTGAACCTCCCCTGACTCCGCTGCATCGCCACGGCGTACCTCGTAATCGATCCGGGCAAGCAGGCCGATAACAGCACAGGCCACAATGATACTGTTACCGCCGTAACTCATAAGCGGCAGGGTCAGTCCCTTGGTGGGCAGCAGGCCGACATTCACACCTATATTGATGAACGCCTGCATACCGATCCAAAGACCGAAACCCTGGGCCACATAAGACTCAAAACGTCTGCCGACGCGCTCCGCAGCTGCGCCGATATTGAAGGCACGCCATACAATGATGGCGAAGAGCAGAACCACCGCAAGGGTCCCTATCAGGCCAAACTCTTCACCGATAACTGCCATCAGGAAATCGGTATGGGCCTCGGGCAGGTAGAACTGTTTCTGAATGCCGTTGCCCAGGCCTACACCAAACCACTCGCCACGCCCAAATGCGATCAACGCCTGGGCCAACTGGTATCCGCTGTTCTGCACATCGGCCCAGGGATCAAGGAAAGCTGTCACCCGCTGCAGACGATAGGGAGAGAATATGACCAGGCCTACCAGCACCGTACCGGCCGCACCCATCAGGACAACAAACTGCCAGAGCGCAACGCCACCCAGAAACAGCATGCCGAGGGCCGTCGCAAGCAGAACAGCCGTGGTACCGAAATCGGGCTGGATCATGATCAGGGAACAGGCCACCACCAGGAGCAGCATCGGCTTGATAAACCCCCACACGCTATGGGTGACTTCCAACTGGCGACGAACCAGGTAGCCCGCGATATAGAACACCACGAACAGTTTCATGAATTCAGAGCTCTGGAGATTGAACGGACCGATAGGAATCCAGCGGGTCGCACCATTGGCTTCGCGTCCAAGTCCCGGCACCAGTACCAACAGCAGCATCAGGAGACCGATAAAATAGAGTGCGGTACTCCACTGCTCCCACTGGGCCATGGGTATCCTGCTAACCACCAGCACACCAACCAGGCCCAGCCCGATGGCGATCAGGTGGCGGTTAACATAGTAGAAAGGCAGATCGCCAATACGGTGCAGTGAAGCGGACGCCACCATCACCAGACCCAGGCCCAACAGCACCAGGGCGGCACCGACCAGCCAGTAATCGATATCCGGAAGTGAACTTGATTCATAACCGATGGAGGCCTGGGACCTGCTCATGAGACCAACCTCCCCACGGTTGCCATAAACACCTCACCCCGGTGCTCATAGCTGCGGAACATGTCGAAACTTGCACATGCCGGTGATAGCAATACACGGTCACCGGAACAGGCTAGTTCTGCAGCAAGTGCCACCGCCTCTTCCATATCTGCCGCAGTGGCCACGGGCACAGCATCACCGATTGCATCGGCAATACGCCCGGCATCCTGGCCTATCAGTACAACCGCCCTGGCTGTATCCCTGACCACCGGACGAAGATCGGAGAAGTCAGCACCCTTGCCATCACCCCCGGCAATCAGCACGGTTTTGCCCTCTTCAGCCGTGGAAGCGAAGCCTTTCAGGGCGGCAATGCATGCGCCGACATTCGTCCCCTTTGAGTCGTTGAACCAGGAGACACCGGCATGCTCTACAACAAACTGGGTACGGTGGGCAAGCCCTTTGAACTCACGCACCGCGTCGACCATTGCAGGCATGGGCAGACCCAGTGCATGTCCCATGGCCAGCGCAGCCAGGGCATTGGCCTGGTTGTGGCTGCCCGGAACCCTGAGTTCATCTGCAGCAAGCAGGGACTGCTGCTCATAACAGAGCCATACCCGCCCCTCTTCCCTGCGCAGACCAAAGGTGTTCTCTGCAGGCTCACCCAGGGTAAAGAAGAGCTCAACCCCCTCTGAACCCCGCATACCCATCACCCGCAGGTCATCCAGATTGAGCACGCTAACCTCTGCATTGCTGTAGATGCGGGCCTTTGTGTCACTGTAGGCTGCCAAAGAGCTGTAGCGGTCCATATGATCAGCAGAGACATTCAATACTGTTGCCACCCGCGGAGCCAGAGTGTGGGTGGTCTCCAACTGGAAACTCGAAAGTTCGAGTATGTAGAGATCAGCGTCGTCGGACAGCAGGTCCAGGGCCGGCTCTCCGAGATTGCCGCCGACCAGTGCGTTGCGCCCTGCATTCCGGGCCATCTCACCCAGCAGGGTGGTGACCGAACTTTTGCCGTTGGAGCCGGTAATCGCGGCAATCGGTGCCTTCGCCTCCTGGGCGAAGAGCTCAATATCGCCGATCACAGGCACACCCCGGGCCATCGCCTGCTGAATCAAAGGCTGATCAACCGGTACACCCGGGCTGACCACCAGGCGATCTGCAGCCTCGAAAACTCCAGCCTCGAAGCCACCCAGAAAAAGGGCTGTATCAGGAAGGTCCCGACGCAGTTCATCCAGACCAGGAGGCTGTTCACGGCTGTCGGTGATGGCAACAGGCACACCTTTTCCGGCCAGGTAACGGGCACAGGAGAGCCCGGTCTTACCCAGACCGACAACCAGTGTTTTACCTGCCCCCTTCTGCTCCATGCTATTCATCACCTGTTCTGCAAGCTGCGCCATATCAACGGATCTTCAGACTCGCCAGTCCGACCAAAACCAGAATTACCGTTACGATCCAGAAGCGTACGATCACCCTGGGCTCCGGCCATCCTTTCAATTCAAAATGGTGATGCAGGGGCGCCATGCGGAATATCCGCCGCCCGGTAAGCTTGAAGGAAGCCACTTGCAACATCACCGAAATCGTTTCCATGACAAAAACGCCACCCATGATCACCAGCACCAGTTCCTGGCGCACCGCCACGGCCACTATGCCCAGGGCCGCACCCAGGGCAAGGGCACCCACATCACCCATGAACACCTGTGCCGGGTAGGCGTTGAACCAGAGAAATCCGAGCCCGGCGCCCACCAGGGCGCCACAGAATATGGCCACCTCGCCAACTCCCGACAGATAGGGAATGAGCAGGTAGTTGGAGATCTGCGCATGACCGGATACGTAAGCGAAGATACCGAGGGCCCCGGCAACCAGCACTGTCGGCATGATGGCCAGGCCATCCAATCCATCGGTGAGATTGACCGCGTTGCTTGAACCGACAATCACGAAGTAGGTCAAGAGGATGAACCAGGGGCCCATATCGATCACCACATCCTTGAAGAAGGGGATGATAAGCTGGGTCTCGGCAGGCACCACCGCTGTCGTATAAAGGGCGTAAGCAGCACCAAAGCCGACCACCGACTGCCAGAAGTATTTGTACTTTGCCGCCAGTCCCCGTGGATCCTGCAACACCAGTTTCTTGTAATCGTCATAGAAACCGATCACCCCGAAGAGCAGGGTTACGATAAGAATCACCCAGACATAGCGGCTTGAAAGATCCGACCACAGCAGTGTGCTGACAGAGACGGCAACCAGCAGCAGGGCACCACCCATGGTGGGCGTGCCGGCCTTGGACAGGTGTGACTGGGGGCCATCATCTCTGATTGGCTGGCCGATCTGGTGCAGGGTCAGGCGCCTGATCATCACCGGCCCAACCAGGAACGATATGACCAGGGCCGTCAACACGCCCAGGATCGCGCGCAAGGTAAGATACTGGAAAACATTGAATCCACTATCGAACTGGGCCAGGTATTCTGCGAGATATAGCAGCATCTCAGACTGTCTCCCCTTCGAGCAATAGGTTGATGACATGCTCCATTGCGGCTTTCCGCGATCCTTTGACCAGGACGCGGTCCCCTGGGTTTAACTCTTGCAGCAGTGCAGACGAGAGCAGTTCGCGGGATTCAAATACCCGTCCCCCCTGACCAAATGACGCCACGGCCGGGGCCGCCTCTGCAGTTGCGTATAGGCATTCGATACCGGCCTGGCGGGCATATTCACCGAGTTCACGGTAGAGCGCTTCGCCGTCCTCTCCCATCTCGGCCAGTTCACCCAGCACCAGGAAGCGACGCCCTGGCGCTGTAGCCAGTACATCGATGGCTGCAGTGACTGAATCCGGATTGGCGTTGTAACTGTCATCTATCAGGGCGACACCGCTTTGACCGACCAGGGGTTGCAACCGCCCCTTGACCGGCGCAAGGGATGCCAGCCCACGCTTGATCTGATCGAGAGAGATACCCAGCAACTGTGCTGCCGCAATAGATGCAAGGGCATTCATCCGGTTATGCAGACCCGCCATGGCAAGTTCAATCTCCACCTCACCTTCGGGGGTAATCACCTGGAAGCGACTGCTGAACCCGCTATCGCTCCAATCCAAATGCCAGGCATCCTCAGGACTGAAGACATCCGCTTCCTGCTGTACACCAAATGTTCGTATAGACCGTGTCCCGGCCAACTCCCGCCAAAGGGGAGCCCATGCATCGTCCGCGTTGAATACAAACCAGCCGTCATCGTCCAGGCCCGTGATGATCTCACCCTTGGCGCGGGCAACACCCTCCAGGCTGCCGAACCCCTCAAGATGAGCCCGCCCGGCATTTATCAATACCGCCACGTCAGGACGGGCGATATTGCTCAGGTACCCGATCTCGCCGCCGTGATTGGCGCCCATCTCAACCACGGCATAGTCGTGATCCTGCAGCCCCATCAGGGTCAACGGAAGACCGATGTCATTATTAAGATTGCCCTGGGTGGAGAGCACACTGCCCTCCAGGGACAGAATGGCTGCCAGCATCTCCTTGACCGTGGTCTTGCCGTTGCTTCCGGTCACGGCAACCAGCGGTGCACTGCTCTCCTGTCGCCAGAGCGCTGCCAGGCGACCGAGCCCGATGCGGGTGTCAGGAACCACAACCTGGGAGATTGGAGCGCTGCTCTCACGGCTCACCATGGCGGCTGCCGCACCCGAGGCCTGGGCCTGACCAATAAAGTCATGAGCATCAAAATTTGGGCCCTGAAGAGCCACAAAGAGATCACCTGCAGCTATGGAACGGGTGTCGGTACTGACGCTGCTGAAACGCACTTCCGGCCCCAGGCAGCTGGCTTGGAGCTGTTCAGCCACTGCGGTGGTGGTAAAGCTGATCATCGCCCCACCTCCAGTGCTTTCCGGACCTGCTCCCGGTCACTGAATGGCAGCTTCAGATCGCCCACCTGCTGATAAGCCTCATGCCCTTTACCCGCCACAAGCACCAGGTCACCCGGTGCAGACCGGGCAATGGCGTCACTGATGGCGCGCCCACGATCCCTCTCAATGATCATCATTGAGTGCGCAGGCATACCATCCAGAATCTCATCAATTATCCCCTCTCCGTTTTCACTGCGGGGATTGTCATCAGTGAGCCAGATGCGATCAGCCAGGCGCCCTGCAACCGCGCCCATCTCCGAACGCTTTCCGCGATCACGATCACCACCACAGCCAAAAACCACGCTCAGTGTTCCGGCGGTATGGGGACGAAGAGCGGTAATCGCGTGCTCCAAGGCATCCGGGGTATGGGCAAAATCAACAACCACCAAGGGCAGTTCACCGCCACCGAAATGCTCCATGCGACCTGAAACAGTCTCCACTCCAGAGAGACGGTGCAACGCTTCGTCAAGGGCAACACCCTGCTCCAGCAATACAGCCAGCACGGCCAACAGATTACTGACGTTGAAGCGCCCCAACAGGGAGGTAGTGAGTTCGCCATCACCCCAGCTGCTTCTCAAGACAACACTCATGCCACTGTCACTGGAATGCAGATCCGTCACGTGGATCCATTCATCCAGGCCGGCCACTGCACTCTGCGTGAAGGCATATCCGATACAGCGCACACCCGCGGGCAACTCTGCTGCCAGGGTACGGCCGAAAGCATCATCCATATTGAGCACAGCGCAATTCAGTCCAGGCATGAAAAAGAGACGCCGTTTGGCAGCCTCGTAACTCTCCATGGTGCCGTGGTAATCCAGGTGATCACGGGAAAGATTTGTCAGTACCGCGATATCAAACCGCAGATCTTCGGCACGTCCCTGGTCAAGGGCATGGGAGGAGACCTCCATGGCCACCAGGTCGGCACCCTCATCTCTCATTCCGGCCAGAGCCGATTGCAGCTCTACCGGGTCGGGGGTGGTGTGGATACCTTGCTTCAGCATGCCGAGAAAACCGTTACCCAGTGTCCCTATAACGGCACAACGCTGTTCCGGTGCCAGCGCCTGGGCCAGGAACTGGCTGCAGCTGGTCTTGCCGTTGGTACCGGTAATTCCAACCAGGGGCAGATTTTCAGTGGGATGACCGTAGAACCGGCCGGCAAGGAGACTAACTCTTCTGCCCAAGCCCTCCACCTGTACCAGGGGCACGGGGATGTCACAAGCCAGGCGATCTATGCGCGCCGCATCCCACTCACTGTCCGGCTCACACACAACGGCAACAGCACCTCCGGACAACGCCTGCTGCAGGAATTCAAGACCGTGTCTCGCAAAGCCTGAACAGGCTAAAAACAGGGAACCCTGTGTAACCAGACGACTATCGATAGCCAGGCCGCTGACCTCCCGGTCTGCAGACAGAGGCAATTCTGCAATATCGGTGAGCAGCTCCGACAGCATCATTCCGCTCTGTTCCCGGGGAGCGACCATCATTGCTCGCCCCCCAGTCCCGCAAGACGAACCGTATCAGCAGCCACATCGTCAGGTGCCACATTCAAAAGACGCAGCGCCCCGGCCATCACCTTTGAAAAGACAGGCGCCGCGACCTGGCCACCGTAGTACTTACCGGCCCGCGGCTCATCGATCATCACAACCATCACCAGCCGTGGATCACTAGCCGGCGCCATACCGGCAAATACCGCCAGGTACTTGTCTTCCGAGTAGCCACCCGAGGCGATTTTCTTGACCGTGCCTGTCTTTCCAGCCACCTGGTAACCCGCCACGGCGGCTGCAGGCGCAGTGCCCTCTGCCGAAACAACCGCCTTGAGCATATTTCTCACCTCCCGTGCCACGGCAGCGCTCATTACGCGCTCACCCACGGGCTTCTCTTCAAGCCGCAGCAGTGACATGGGGTACCTGATACCATCAGCGGCAAGCACTGAATAGGCACGCGCCAGCTGAAGGGGTGTGACCGACAGTCCATAACCGAATGCTAGTGTGGCCTGATCTATTTTTGTCCACTGGACATAAGGGGTCAGCTGGCCGCCAACCTCGCCCGGAAAGCCTGTATTAGTGGGATCGCCAAAGCCCTGCTTGAAGAAGTAGCTCCACAGCTCTTCACGGGGCATATCCAGGGCCATTTTGCTGACCCCGACGTTGCTCGACTTGCGTATAACCGTCGACACATCGATCTTGCCATAGTTGCGTATGTCCTTGATCTGGTGTCGACCCACCTTGTAATAGCCCGGCGCAGTATTGATCGCGGTGGTCGGCTTGTAGCGACCGGACTCAAGGGCCGCAGCCACGGTAAAAGGTTTCATTGTGGAACCCGGCTCGAAGACGTCGGTAAGTGCCCTGTTCCTGAAGCGACCACCCCTTGAGCTCTTTGAACCGTTGGGGTTGTAGGATGGCTGGTTCACCATGGCAAGCACCTCGCCGGTGCGTGCATCAAGCATCACCGCCGAAGCGGATTTCGCCTTGTGTTTCTGCACCGCGGCCTTGAGCTCACGATAGGCCAGAAACTGCAGGCGCCTGTCCATGCTCAACGCAAGATTATTACCGGGCACCGGCTTGCGAATGCTCTCGACATCCTTGACTGCACGGGCGCGACCATCGCGTATCACGCGCTTCTTACCCGGAGTTCCCTGAAGCCATTGCTCAAAGGAGAGTTCCAGACCCTCCTGCCCCTGGTCATCAATATTGGTAAAGCCCACCACGTGGGAGAAGACTTCACCCGCAGGATAGAAGCGGCGAAACTCGCGCTGCAGTTCAACGCCATGGATATCCAGTGCCATCACCCGCTCAGCCAAGTCTGGATTGACCCGCCGCTGCAGGTAAACGAATGAGCGGTTGCTTCGCTGGGCCAGAAGGCGCCGCAGCTCATTGGTATCCTTACCCAGCGCCTTGGCCAGGGGAGCCAACACCCGGCGATCGGGCGAGAGAACCCGTGGATTTGCCCAGATGGAATCAACCGGGGTACTGATGGCCAGGGGCTCACCATGACGATCACTGATCATGCCGCGGTGGGCCGACATCTCAACCACGCGCAGATGACGACGCTCGCCTTCGGTCTGCAGAAAATCAGTTTCAAAGATCTGCTGATCCACTGCACGCCAGACCAGGGCAACGGCAGACAACCCCATAACCACAAGCAGAGTCCAGCGCCTTGCCCTGTAGCTGGGCAGCGCCTTCTTTTCCTGCTTCAGGGCCCTGACAGCCCTTTTTTGCCGTTTTTTGCCGTTCATTTAACAGGCCTGATCACAACCACTTCAGTGGAGGATGGAATATGCATTTTTAGTTTTTTTCGTGCCAGGCGCTCAACACGGCCATGGGTTGCCCAGGTGCTCTGTTCCAGCTGCAGCCTGCCCCACTCCACGTCAACAGCGTCCCGCTCAGCCTGCAGCATCTGCAGTTCCACAAAATTCTTGCGTGAGGAGTACTTGGCATAAACCACTCCTGTGGCTGAAGCGAGTACCGCAACAGCCAAAATAAGCAGCGTGATAAATCGCCCTCGACTCACGAGAGCCGCTCCGCCACACGCAACACCGAACTGCGCGCACGGGGATTATCTGAAATCTCCCGCTCTGAAGGTTTTATTGCCTTGCCGACCCGCTTGAGCTTGGGCTGCAACTGATCCTGGGTTACCGGCAGACCGGGCGGAAACTGCTGATCCTTTTCACCGTCCCGCATAAAACGCTTCACAATTCGATCTTCCAATGAATGAAAACTGATCACGGCCAGCCTCCCACCGGGAGCCAGCACGTTCAACGCCTGCTCAAGGCAGGCGCTGAGATCATCCAGTTCCTTATTTATATATATCCGTATCGCCTGAAAGCTGCGTGTTGCAGGATGCTTGCCCTTCTCCCAACTCGGGTTGGCCGCGGCAACAATCTCCGCCAGCTGACGCGTTGTTGTAATGGCGCACTCCTGGCGTGCCTCAACAATGGCCCGCGCGATACGCTTGGCAAATCGCTCTTCCCCATACTCTTTCAGCACCTGTGCTATCTCGCCTGCATCGGCCCCGGCGAGCCACTGTTCGGCACTGACGCCCGCGGAGTTGTCCATCCTCATATCCAGAGGACCGTCATTCAGAAAACTGAAACCCCGTTCCGGTCGGTCCAACTGGGGCGAAGAGACCCCCAGGTCGAGCAACAGACCGTCGACCTTCCCTACCACCTGATGTTTTTCCGCAAACTGCTCAAGCATCGCAAAAGAGCCCTGCTCAATCACAAAACGCTGATCACTCCCGAATGCAGCCTCTGCAGAGAGAATTGCATCGGGGTCTTTATCTATCGCAATCAATCTCCCCTGGGGACTCAGTGCAGCCATAATGGCGCCACTGTGACCTCCACGACCATACGTCCCATCCACGTAGACACCAGAAGGCAAAATATTCAGCGCCTCCAGTGCCTCCTTGAACAGCACCGGTAGATGTTCACTTGTTTCAGTCATGGTCAGATCGACAAAGTTTCGAGATCGGCAGGAAGATCCAGAGACTCCATATCAGCCTCCTCCAGCCACCCGTCACGCTGCTCGTTCCAGCGCGTTTCATCCCATAGTTCGAACTTGTTCCCCTGACCGATCAGTACGGCATGCTTTTCCAGGCCGGCGAAATCCCGAAGGGGCGGAGGCAACAGCACCCGCCCCTGGGCATCCATCTCCAACTCGGTGGCATGCCCCACCAGGAGCCTCTGCAGGCGTCTTGCGGCTTTATTGAATGAAGGGAGCTTCATCAGCTTGCGCTCGATCTCCTGCCACTCCGGCAGGGGGTAGATCAAAAGGCAGTGATCGGTATCAACGGTAATAACCAACTCGGAGGCACAGCAATCCCGCAGCCGGTCGCGATAACGCGTCGGCACTGCAAGACGCCCCTTGGCATCCAGATTTAGTCTATTGACTCCCCGAAACAATGTAGCAGCTCCCCCGTAATTCCCTTTTTTCCAAAAAAAACCACTTTCATCCACTTCTTCCCATAATAGGTACCGCTTTCACCACTTGTCAAGAAAATATCCCCACTAAAACAGGAAAACTTCCTTTAAAGACAAACAGTTACAAGCAGGAGTTAAAAGCAGACAAGAAGCGATAAAGCGCTATAAAACAGCACGGTAAGTAACGCACTTAAAGTGATTTATTAGGTTTTACAGGGGGAATGGGAATAAAAAGCGGAATGGGGATCGACCCGCAAGCCGGGCTCTGTCTAGAACGGTCATTCATCTGGGCCACGCGTCATCGCGCGCCTCAATCAACCTACCCGGGGACCATGTGGGCCACACGTTATGGACTGAACCGCCTGCCCTCCCTATTAGGGCTTGCACCGATAGTTAATCCAGAGGTTACAACTATCTGTAGCGTAGTTTGTACCAGTATTTGTACCAGGGTACAGGGCAAATGCAAATGAAACTGTCTCTTTGGTGAAAGAATCACTCAAACGCCCAGGAACCCCACCAGTTACATAAGCAGCGTCTTGGAGTCTCTTATCAACCAGGCGTCATAAACCGCAATAAGGTCCACTTTACCCAACACGATTACCGCACAGACAACCCCAGCAACTTCCCATGACAAGAAAGCTGCCCCCGACTCAAGCCGGGGGTAAATCAGCGGCGCTAACTACAGTTGACCCAAACGCTTAGAAACGCTGACACACACTATAGACCTCGCCATTTTCCAAGTAAGCCGTTGCAGGTGTATTACCGGCAGGCTCGAAGGTTGCCGGGGTATTTCCTGTGGCCAGTATCCCTCTCATCTGCCCTGTATCGGGGTTACCGTCATCCACGGATGAATCAATCGCAGATGCGGCTTTGCCGACAACATTGCTGGCACACACCAAATGCCCGCTTAACCCCAAGCCCCAAGCTGCAGTTGAATTGGTAAAACCGATCTTGCCGCCAAAGGCGTTAACTGGATTTGCCCGACCACCAACATTGTTCGTAGTCCCTGAAGGATCACCGGTAATCAGCCCCGCGTAACGCAGGTGCTGCCACACCTGGCCACTCTCTGCAGCACCGGCATCAAACGCATTGTTGGTGTTGAGCACGCCATTCCCATTTCCTGGTGCAGAATCGGACCATCCACGGTCGGCATTGCTGGCGCTGTTGTCATCCCCTGGCAGGGCACGATAGCGGTCCTGATAGGCGTAAATGGCTGCAGTGACACCTTCATAGTCATTACGGAGATTGGCAATCTTGGCGTTTTCAATCATCTCCTGGCCTTTCAAAACCCCTCCCAGAAGCAATCCAATAACAACCAATACGATGGAAATCTCAATTAATGTAAAACCCGCCTGTTTGCGTTTCATTGCTATCACCTTTTGGTTAGATCGGACAAGAGTCCAAATCAAGGCACTGCTTATCCTGATCCCCCCTGATCAACTACATGTAACACTCGCTCATAGTTACCTTCTAGTATAGATGACCGTACTGTGCGATTCGGAAAATCACACAACACAGTGAACTCTACAAAAACTATGGAACGTCCATCCATAATCCGTAACACCTCGACTTGCCTGCACAAATGACCGGATATTTTAGCCAACCACATTACTGTTTTATGCTTGCAAAACAGAGCGTTGGACACACATGCTTTTCAACCCACTACATTTGCCCCCCCCTATATCAGGGCCACTTTCCTGCGTTTGCCATCCTGTTAAGCACAATATTCTTTGATACAAAAATCAAAATATCGTCAAAATAATTGGCCGTGCTGTCGTTGGGAACATCCTGGATATAAACCGTGTCGACCGCACCGGCGTTGACACAGTTAGGCGTATCAACCCCCGCAGCATCGTTGTCATCATTGGCGAGGCCATCCCGGCCACAGGAATAAATCACCGCAACAGGCGCATCCGGATTGGGCGCACTCAGTGCCGTTCCAGCCTGGTCATTAATCGTTAACCCACTGGTCGTATTTGCAGGGTCAGGCACAACGACGGAAAAAGCGGCATCCACCCGGTAACGGAAAGGGCGTTGCCAACTATCCAGACGCCCAACGCCCAGCGTCACCCAGGGAAGCGTGCCTTCAACATCAACACACGGAACGTTCTCAATACCGTTGCCAGAGGTGTCTGGGCAAGGCAATCGCCTTTGATCCAGTGTAAATCCAAGTATGGCTCCCTTTATCTCTTCCAGAGCATCTTCCGTTTCGCTGTAGCGTTGCGCATTCAATCGCTCAGACAAAGGCATCATCAAACCACCCAGCAACAGACCGATAATCAGCAACACAATGGAAATCTCAATAAGTGAAAAACCACCCTGGTTCCCACTGTCATGTTGCGCGTACTTATTGCCGACTACAGACATAGATTGCCTCCGTCAACACAGATCGCTCTATCATTAAACAGCGCCGATGCAACATTCATTTCAAATGCTGTATCAGCATCCGCATTATCCCCTTCCAGGTAATTCGTAATTTCACCTTGATCGCTGTTGCTGCTGCGGTTCTGGCCGGCAAGTCGCTGACCAGCCACGACCACCATGGCACGGAATGCACCACTGCCATTAAGCGTCAAACAGTCTGGACAGGACGCACCACTCCCTGGCTGGTAACCGGGAGCCACTTGATAAAACACCATCTCGCGCCAGTTGTTCCAATAGGCCATGCCAGAGAAACAATCAGCCGGCTGCCATGTTAGCTGCATAGCAGGATCAACCACTCCTGGACTGGATTCTATATTCAGTGAATCTGGCAGGCGGCCGAAACCACTGTTATACACCCCTGCATAGCCAGGTGCAGATGCACCATCCAAAGGGGCCGCCCACGGATATTTATCGCCAGAGACCGCAGCATAATCATCAAGACAACCTCTAACCTTGACAGCTACTTTACGCTCGATCATCACCATCAATTCATCAATGGTTATAAACTCCAAGCGATCGTTAAAATTGTCACTCTCGTCTGCCCGGATGAAATCTGAATCAAAATTGGCATTGCTGTAGATGGTAGCACCAATGGTAACGCTATCCAGAAATTGACTGGCAGGTGATGCTGCACCTATACGTTCCTGCCCTTGCAATGCCACACCAGGGGCAATCACTACTGCCGCCACGCGGTCCGATAAAACAGCCCCACTGTTATCCCGCACAGTAATCCAACCACTGCTGCTATCCGCCAGTTGAGAATTGATTACCGGATACCCGAACTCGTACAAAAGATTTCTTGTCACGGCATACCATAAGGATGCACCACTGGCGTCTTTAAGGTGCGCCCCGGTTCCACCACGCGAATCAACACATGGTGCAGCATAAGCTTTCCAGGGCAACTGACCCAGCAAGTGTGAACTATTGATGGCACCTGCAGGGCAATCACTTTGACCATCGTAGTCACCGTCGCCAGGCAGATCCGGTACGGGGAACAGTCCGGGTTGATTCTCGTGTGTTAAGGCCCAGCCAATCAGCGCTCCACGCGCCTCTTGCAGCACTTCATCACTACGTTGATATTGAATATATGTCGTGTCCACATATTTTAGCTGACTAAAAAATAGCGTTACCGCGCCGAGTACCAGAATTGTCAACAATACCAACAACACGGCGCCTTTTTGCCGACGGTTAATCACCGCCTCCTCCTTTTGGAGTCACAACAGTATTCATGCGATAACTTTCTTGTACCTGCCCGCTGCCACTATCCAGGCGCTGCCCGGGTTTCAGCTTCACAGCACGCTTACCTGGTGCACCAACGACAATATGGCTATTACTGTCTGCTCCGCCAAAAATATGCACGTTATCCACTCCCGCTCCCGGCTTGACCTGTTGCCCGTTAATCCAGATCGTCTTTTGCCCGTCGCTGCGAATAACAACACCATTCAAAATCAAATCTACCGCTGACTCCTCCGGCTTGTCCGGCACATCTATTCTCTTCTCTTCCCTGATCCCATCACCTGACACCTGAACAACATCTGCATTGCGTAACTTGTTTAACGATGCCCGGTCAGTGGCTGAAGTAAAGAGGCGACCCAATGATGTCTCCGCATGTACAAAGCCGACTACACTTGCTGCAAACAACAGCGTGACCATAAAAGTCTGTACGTTAAAGCACTTTAACTGCATGAGCTTATCTCGCCCTGTTCGCATGTTGATGAGACGGCTTGATAGTGAACCATAGCAACTCACAGGTAACAGCCAGGTTTGGACTGTCAGCGTAGTAACCAAAAACCACCGCGGAACGCTTCATATTGCATTCCGAAACATGGAGTTGTCCTGGTGCATAGAGATCCATCCAATGAAACAGATCGACCAGGTCACCTTCATGCAAGAGTCCTGCCTCCAACTTAACGCGACTGACTACCACGGTGACATAACCATCATTAACCAGATAATCAGCGTCGAAAACGGCTTCAGGAAATATATGGTAGCGCACCAGTGGGAGCTTCATTTTTCTACGCGCATTATTTACAGCGTCAACCCACTCCACCCTTTGTGATTCATCAAATATTCCGCCTCTCTCCAGCGCTCTGAAGCGTTCCAGGTATTCCTGGATGACCGCCTGATCCTCTCTCGCATTTTCAAGCATCAATTTAAGATTATCGCGCTCGCTTTTCTTCAACGAGTACTCCGATTTCATCTGGGTATAGTAATGAAAAGAAGCACCCACCAGTGATACAGACACAATGACAGAGATCAGTGCAAAAACCAGTGCCGACCTCATATATCGCCAATCAATGCCTGAAATAATCATCACTCACGGCACTCACAGTAACCCATTACAGGGTAAGGTTTGTGATACGTCATCTTCTTCGACTCAACCATTATTTATTTCATCGCCGTTATCTGATTCTGATTGGGATACCAAGCGTATCTTCAACTCAAACTTTGCTACCGTTGACCCACCAAGTCGTTGCGACTCCCCTTCCAGCGAGCTGCCTGGATCAGTATTCAA
Organism: Sedimenticolaceae bacterium; assembly: GCA_965224515.1. GTDB lineage: Bacteria > Pseudomonadota > Gammaproteobacteria > Chromatiales > Chromatiaceae > Sedimenticola_A. Next base: position 1,959,700 of record OZ245051.1, on the reverse strand, counting down.
GGGCAATGAGAGCGCGTCTACTCCATACACTCTTGGGTCGCGACTCAAATCCCGCGCCAATGCATCGACCTGTTCAAACGCACGCTGATAATCCTTAGGGAAACGATCCAGATGAGCCTTAATTTTTGCCACTTCCATACGCTGCTTAACACCATAATCATCCACCCAGACCTCAACCCCCCAACTCAGCTCATCCACAATCACGTTGGAATGTTCCAATAAAACACTCCCTATGATCACCAACGCCTTTAATGAACCTGGCTTATGCTCTTTTAATTTATGGTCATGCTCTACTGCAGAACGCATCACCTTGGGTGAATAGTTCAGATCGGGCAATCGATCAACTTGTCGTTTATATTCATGCGCCTGCAACTGGGCGAATTTCACAAGATCAGTGCTTTCCTGGCTTAACTGAAAACTATCCAATACATGACCAGCACTCCAACTGCTGCATGCAAGCACAAGTAATACACTTGCCACCTTCAATTGGTTTCGCAACCGGTACTGCCTGTAATATCCACGCTCCATTTGGGTCGCATAATTCCCATGCGGCAGCCAACGGCTTAACATGTAGCACAAGCAATACTCTGCCTGGTCGGATTTCAGTGGCTGCTCAAGTCCTACTTTTCTGGCCACATCATTAAGATCAATAAGATGATAATCGAGCTGATCGCTCCCAACACACCCAGAGCGCAAATGCTCTATCTGTCTTCCCGCGCTCAATATGTAAATAAAAACCGGCTCACCGATACGCAACAACTGCATACGCCCAAGGTATTGCTGATTTCTTTCCACCTCACTGAGGATACCATTCAAGCACGCCTCTTCATCACCACTATCAACATTTGTAAGGCGACTGGACTTGAGTTCTGAATTATTGAAAAAACTCTGCCTCAGAAGCGATCCCTGCTGAATGCTAAGCAATTCTGCATTTGGATGATCCAGGCCCATTTTTTTCATCAGCAGCTGCTCCAGATTCGACATCGAGTAAATACCGACAAGAGGTACTTTGTTTAAATGCAACTGTTCAATCCATGGCTCCAGGGTCTCGGGTCGCGTCAATCCTGCGAACAGCACCAGATCATATTTACGTTTCCCATCCTCCCGCTTTAGTATTTGCGTACTACAAAGGCGCGTATGTCGAAACATTGCAGCCTTCTTCCGTGACAGCAGCCGCCTTCGATCCGCACCTGTAACATGGGGAATGTGATCGGTACGAAACTCCTCTTCCACCACATCAACAACCATTGCACTGGTAACATCAGGCTGTTGAGCTACATAGTCACAAAACTCTTCCACCTCTCCCATTTCAAACCTTGCCAACAGCTCAATACACCCTTTGTGACAATAAAACACGGTCATTCCACTGGGGGTCATGTAAAAAATACGCTGTACAGCCATGCTACATTCTCACCTGACTAATGATGTCGTAGATTGGGCCCAGTACAGAGAGGATCACCCAACCCAGTACCAGGCCCAATATCACGGTAATCGCCGGTTCTAACAAGGTTTGCAGCTTATCTATTGAATCCTTAACGTCACGGTTGTAAAAATAACTGACATTCAGTAACGAACTGTCAAGCCGGCCTGTGTTTTCACCGACACGTATCATGCGCAAAACCAAAGGTGGGAACAGACCAACAGAGGCAAAACTCTCACTCATGCCACCTCCCTCTTCAATCTCTTGGCGCACATTAATCAATGCCAATGAAATAACGCGATTTCCCACCAGGTCTTCGCAAAGCTCCAGGCTCTGCAACACGCTCACCCCCGAGGCATACAACAAGGCAAAATAGTTGGCAAAACGGCTGAGTATGATCTTTCGCAAAATGGGGCCAATCAACCATACATGAAGCTTCATCCTGTCCATTTGATAACGTAACCCTGCATGCATCTTTGCCAGATACATGATCATAAAATAGAACATGACAGGCGCACCAAGTATCAGGTACCAATAATTTGTTGTGATATCAGAGACAAGAATCAAGAAGCGCGTATGTGTAGGAATATCGTGCCCCATATTCTGGATAAAGCCCACCATCTGCGGTACCAGATAAATCATGAGGAACAAGATGACACCCAAAACAATAATGCCGATGAATGCAGGATACATAAGAACTTTTTTGGTTTGCGCAGCTACCTCATCCTGCCATTTAAGGCTTTCGGTAATATTTAGTAATACTTTACTCAATTCTCCACTGTGTTCACCGGCACGAACCAGACTGACAAACACATCATCGAATAAATCAGGATATTCGCTTAGCGCTTCAGAAAATGTTTTACCTCCTTCAATGGACACAAGCATGGATGAAATAATTTCGCGAAAACTGGGATTATCCATAGAATCCCTGATATCGACCAATGACTCGATAATCGGCACCCCAACACGACTCATCTGCTCCATGTGAAAGCAGAAGTTGATCAGTTCCTGACGGGAAACACGACGACGAACAAAAGAGAATACTGTGACGGCTTCTTTGCAACTAATGAGTTCCAAACCCATATTTTTCAGGCGCTGCTCAAGTTCATCTTCATTCACGGCACCCACGTGGCCCTTGATAACCGAACCACTGGCGTCCATGCTTCTATAGCTGTACATCGCCATCAAAACACCCTATCTGTCAGATCAATTACACGGGTAACCTCTTCCAGGCTGGTTTCACCTTCCAATACGTAGCGTATACCTTCTTCAGCCAGCGTTCTAAAGCCGAATTCGATCGCTGCTTCCATAATCTCCTTTACCGAAGAACCCTGGCTGATCAACTCATCCAGCTCACGATTCATCTTTAATACTTCCATCAACGCCAGGCGTCCTTTATAACCGCGGTGATTACATACAGAACACCCTGTCGCCTTAAATAGTGTGACTGACTCATCATCGCTAATCCCCATCAGACGGCGCTCGATATCACCTGCCTCTCTTGGCGTCTTGCAGGCTTCACAAAGGCGGCGTACCAGGCGCTGAGCTACGATACCGATAATATTGCCAGCCATAATTCCAGGTTTAATACCAATATCCAGCAACCGGGGAACTGCCCCCAAGGCGGAATTGGTATGCAGGGTGGTGAATACCTGGTGTCCGGTCATCGCCGCACGAAATGCCATTGAGGCAGTATCTTCATCACGCACCTCTCCAACCAGGATAATGTCCGGATCTTGGCGCATCATCGAGCGGATGCCGTTTGCAAAGTCCAGCTTCACAGCCTCATTCACCGAGGTTTGTCGAATCATGCTCATGGGATATTCAACCGGATCTTCAAGGGTCATAATGTTGACCGACTCTTTGTTCAAGTGATTAAGCATGGAGTAGAGGGTGGTGGTTTTTCCGCTTCCCGTGGGTCCTGTCACCATGATGATGCCTTCGGGCCTTGCCATCATAAGCTTTAGAATCGTCAGCGTATCCTCTGTAAGTCCCAACTTATCCAGAGCGACAATACCTTTTTCCCTGTCCAGTATTCGTAGCGTTATATTTTCACCATGTGTTATCGGCTGTGACGCGACCCGAAAGTCCACAGCCTTGCCTGCCAGCATTAATGAGATACGCCCGTCCTGCGGCGCGCGCGTTTCAGCAATATCCATGTGAGACATCACTTTCAATCGCACTGCAATACCTGACCAGTAGTTGCGATGCAGGGTTTGCACCTGGGTTAACACGCCATCAATGCGATAACGGATACGCAGAAATCCCCCTTCCGGTTCAAAATGAATATCTGACGCACCCTGCTTAACCGCATCCAACAGTAAAGCATCAATGAGTCGCACCAATGGCTGACTGTACTCGTCACCCCCAATACCCAAGCTCTGGTAATCAACCTCACCGGTTTCAAGCTCATGCAGAATTCCATCAACAGACAACTCGTAGCCATAAAACAGATCGGTCGCTGCCTCTATCTCACTCTCTGCCGCAAGGGTGGGTTTTATCTCGTAGCGTCCGCCATGCAGGGCGAATGTCTGATCCAAAGCAACCACATCAAAGGTATCCACCATGGCTACCGTGAGTGTGCCTTTTCCTTCATCGAGACTGATAGGAAGCAGGTGATAACGTCGCGCATGATCTTTTGGGATAAGTTTGATCACCTCGCTATCAGGTACAACCTTGGTCAGGTCAATGCTGTCTTGGCCAAGTTGATCCCCCAATACATCACGTATAACAGATTCACTGATGAAACCGATCTGCACCAGAACCTGACCCAAAGGTTTGTTCTGCCTTTTCTGCTCGGTTAACGCGATGGAAAGCTGATCATTAGTAAGTATTCCTTTATCAATCAGCAAATCACCAAGCTGTATTTTTTGGGGATTATAAGTCACTTTAAATCACCCCCGGAACTAAGCACATTGATACGCTGGTTAACTGCATGCGAATCAAAACCTGCACTACGCCTCGCTGCCGCATCCAGTGCAGCGCGGTAATAGTCAAGTGCAGCCCCTGGCTTACCTATACGCTCCAGGCTCACTGCCAGGTTGTATGCATAGTCCCCATTGCCTGGACCATAACGATTTGCTTCAAAGTAGGCCTGTTGCGCTTCAGGCCAGCGGTCTTGTGTCGCATATTCGTTACCCAGTGCAAAATGGATATGTGCTGCCGTTGGCTCTTCCTGTAATAACATTTTAAGCCGTGACACTTTCCCCAATGAGTCGCCATCTCCCGGCAATGACATCAACCCGGTCAACGCAACGCTGTCTTTGGGATTCTGGTTTAGAAGGTAGGCATAAAGCACATGCGCGCGTTTAAATCGATTTTGTTTCTGGGCAATAACTGCCCGCCCTAGTATGGCATCGCGATTCGCATCATCTTGCAGCAAGGCCTGGCGATAGAGTTTATCCGCCATCTCTAAATCACCCGACTGGAAAGCCTCATAAGCTTTGTTAATCTTGCGTTGAAATGCGGACTCCACACGGCCGCGCTGAATAGTTAGTGGTATCCGCTTCACCTCCCTCGACACCTGGTATCTGGGCTTTTGCGCACCGCGATCAGTTGGCGTGGTAGCAACTGCTTTTGGCTTACCCACTGACAGCTTGGGCGCAGTCTTTACTTCAGTAAGATTTAGTGATTTCTGAACCTTTTCATAAGTTGCTTGCTTGGGTGGTATTACATGCACGCTCTGATCTGCAGATTCATCCAGCCCATTGCTGATATGTGTCTGCATGACCTCACCCTTCGCACTATCGTCTCTCGGTGCTGGAGCAGCTTTGTCTTGTTTGGTGCTTTCTCGAACCACGCCTCCCGGCTCGACCTGCCAGCTTGCCGGGGGAGTAATCACGCTCTGGGGAGTAAAAATACTTGAAACAAAGAAATATACCGAACCCGCTATCACAAGCAATACAACGAAGCCCGTTCCCCAATACAACCGTCTTGAATTACGCTTACCGACTTTAGATGGCACAACCCTACGCGGAACAGCTCGTTGTTGAGCGATTTTATCAGCCACCTTTGGTACCTTATCCTCAGGTATAGATTCAATCGCGGGGGCATCCTCCGCTTTACTTGCCGCCCCAGATATAACCGGCTCCGAGTTTTGTTCATCCAGACTCTCCAGCGTTTCTAACGACAATGCCTCCTGGGTTTTATTCTCTTCGATGAAATGATGATCAAGTTCATCCAATGTCAATTCTGGCCCAGTGCTTTCCCTGCCTTTCCCTTGCAGTGCTCCACCAGGGGTTTTACCAGCATCTTCTACAGCGACATCAGGCTCAGACGCCAGCTCTTCAGTATGAGCTGAACTACTCTCTCCTGACTTTTCTGTAGCTGATAATAAAGCGTTCTCAGCCTTTGTTGCCTCCGCCCTTTTCAAGGCGTCCATAAGTAAGCTCATTGAACTTCCTATTCACTCTCAGCATTTCCTTCAAGGAGCAGATCGCTATAGGCCCGCAGGTTTGTACCCACCGCCGCACCTTTAACAACAGTGGGTTGCAAAAATATCACCAATTCTGATTTTATATACTCATCACTTTTGTATTGAAATAACGGACCAATAAATGGCAACAAGGACAGTTCAGGAATCCCACGGTTGGTTTTATCAACCTTGTTTTGCATCAATCCTCCCATTACCACCATCTGCCCGTTGGCCACTTGCAGTAATGTCTCCATCTCCCTGACCTGAATTTCAGGGATCAAATTGTCGAAGCTGGCATCTGCTATCAATCGTGGACCTGGGTCAATGGCATAACCGGTAATGCGTGAAATGGTTGGACGGATGTTTAGCGTGATACTATCAACATCGTTTATCTGCGGCGTCACACTCATAACCAAGCCAACGGGAACCGTGTGCACCTCTGTACTGTAAGTGACAGTGTCACCGTCCCCATCTGTCCCTTCCTCAGTCTGCCGGTCTAAAGTGAAGTAGACCTTTTCATCCACAACTTTAAGAACTGCAGTCTGATTGTTCAGTGCCATGATTTTGGGACTGGAGATCACTTTTACATCACCAAAGGTTTCCAGCATCTTCAAGGTAGCTGAAAAGCTTCGCCCTGGGGACGTGGTCTCCTGGTAGTTAACTGAAAACACCGGGGCCGTGGATAGGTTAGCACCTGTCATGGTAGACATAGCCGTCAACCCATCAAGTCCTGTATCCAACAATCGTTGCCAATCCACACCAGCCTGGTAGCCATCACTCAAATCAACTTCCACAATCGTCATTTCAATCAAAACCTGGCGCAGCGCACTACTCACTGCCAGTTCAATAAACGACTGCACATCGCGCTGTTGGGCTTGTGTTGCATATACAGCAATCATTCCACTGACAGGATTTGATACTACTGGAGGGCTTCCTGAAGATCCTTCAGCACTGAAGCCCAGGAGAGACAGAGTATTTTGTTCCAGCACTTCCCAAAAGTGATTGTGGGAGCTGTTTCTTACCGTGGTATTGGATCGATTCCCTCTATCTGTCGAGCCACCATCATCGCCCACACTACCACCGGCAGTTGATATTTCTGTCGCCACACCAACTTCACTGGTAGCATCGCGAGCCATGTTGACGTAATCAACCCGGTAATTTTTCCAATATGGAGAATCAGGCTCCAATACCAGGGTTGAACCATCCAATTGATAACGTAATGACACCTGCTTTGCGATACGATCAAGTATTTGCGGCAAGGTTTGATCTATCGCATTTAAAGTCACCAGCCCTGCAATATCCGGATGGATATCCACATTCAACTTTGCATCTCGTGACAGACTGAACAGCAACTCGCCAGCTGGCACATCATTAACCACAACAGTATAGGTCTCCTGCCTGGGTAGATTTTTAGGGGGAGGCAAGACTGGTGCGCCAAGAACAGGTGAAGGAATTTCTGCTGCCTTGGCAGGCTGTTCAGTGATATCAAGATGCCTGGTAGACATCTTGGGAGGGTTGGTTACCCCACATGCCGATAGAAATAACACCGCCACACTTAAGACAGTACCCCGGACAATCGGTCTTACTATGCCAATCATCATAAGTCTCTCACCTGTACCATCAGGCTGGATGCTTGAGCATCATCCAGCACACCGCGTAGATTACGCAAATAGGGGGAATAACGTTTAAGAGCATCTGGCAATCCGGCCAGGGCAGCCTGCGCCGCAGAATAAGACGCGTATTCACCATACACAGCAGTTAGCGCCCCATCGGCAAGATCTCCATCACGAAAGATAAACAGCTGATCCAAAACCCCCGCCCGCTGTGCCTGCTCCAGAAACGGCACAACAGAGTCCTCCTCACTTGGCCTGGCCCATAGCACCTGAATCGTAAAGCGCCCATATCTTCTCTGGATCAACCAATTTTGGGTTGCAGAAATTCTCTGACTCAGCAGGTCATCAGACTCTGCACCCGGCACAGCCACATCAACTATCTGTACTTTTTCAGATACAGGCTCTTCAACCACCGGTGTATGCGTTTCAACCACAGACACTGCTGGCTGAAAATTCCAATTCATGTCCAATTGCTGCCACGCACCCATAACCAGTACCGGTGCAATAATCAACCCAATTGCCGTCGCCTTGGCATAAGAAAAAGTGATACGACTGAATTCACAATCAGACAGCGCCGCAATGACATGACGTACTCTAACCACCTGGCTACCAGAAGCATATGCTGCCAACATCGCCTTATCCGCAAGTATATTGATGCGCCGCATTAGCCCTTTTGAGAACCAGCTAACCAACGCAACCGCACTTGATGAAAAAAGCGGCTCATCCCGATACCCTGCCATGTACAAGCGAAAAGCCAGGTAATCGGTGATTTCACGCTTGCGCAGTGGCGGGAGATTAAAACTATTGGTAATACGCTCTTTAATCTGGCGTACACCGGGAGCTTTTAAACCCTCATCCAGTTCAGGCTGACCAAACAACACCACCTGCAACAGTTTATGATGTTGGGTTTCCAGGTTGCTCAACAGGCGGATCTCTTCGAGGGTGGCCAATGGCATTCCCTGTGCTTCTTCAACAAACACCACCACCTGCTTGTTTTCTGCATGGCGACGAAGAAGGTAGTTCTGCAGGGCTTTCATCACATGAAATCGATTGTCCTCCGCCTCTACAGACAGACCCAGCTCGAAGGCAATCGCGTGTAACACATGTTCCGGTGGCAGGCTCGGATTTGCCAGGTAAACGACTTCCACGTCCCCTGGTGCTCTCTGCTCAAGCATACGGCACAACATGGTTTTACCGCTGCCCACCTCGCCAACCACCTTGGTAATGGCCTCGCCTGAAGAAATGGCATAAACCAACGCATCAAGAATCGCCCCACGCTCCGCACCAGCGTAAAAAAGTTCCGTATTCGGAGTAATCCGAAAAGGCGCATAAGCCAATCCAAAATGCTCAAGGTACACAGTTGTTACCTCGCTAGGAGTAAAGGACGCCTAACTGTCCATTTTCCAAATTTCTCAGGCTCTTTGAGCGACCAACCGTCTCTTTAGGCACAACAACAAGAAATTCCGTCCCCCATGTTCAAGCTTAGTCTAGTCCCTGTTATTTTCACCCTCCGACACACCTATTCCGACGGCCACGTTGAAACCTTAAGAGACACTACCTAATTGCTTTTCATATAGGCCTTATCATTACCATAATCTCTATTTATGACCTTATTCTGTTAACCCTGGCTATTCTCACGGAGGTATCCCAAAACTGCGCAGAGTTTTTTCAACTGCACCAAATTATGAGACTGCTTAACAGGGCTCACTACCGATGACTTTTGGTCCATCAGGTGGAGCGCCTCAATAATCTGTCGAGAAACTAGATTTGATCTCTCTGTTTGTATTTCACAGTAGAGATGTCTCACATGACGCAGCAGGACAAACCTAAAGCAGAACGCATTTGATCGAAGGCTGGTATATCGGCGAGGGTTTTGCAGCAGAATTCTGCACGCATAGGAAATCGACAGTAACCTATTGAAAAAAATAGAATTAAGAAGTGGGAGCCGGCCTGTAAGCCGGGTTCTGTCGAGAACGGTCATTCATCTGGACCACGCGTCACCGCGCGCCTCAAGCAACCTACCCGGGAACCGTGTGGGCCACACGTTGCGGAGTTAACCGCCTGCTCCCCTATTTGGTCTTGCTCCGGGTGGGGTTTACCATGCCGCCAGCTGTTACCAGTGGCGCGGTGCGCTCTTACCGCACCATTTCAACCTTACCGGTCCTTGCGGACTTAGGCGGTATATTTTCTGCTGCACTTTCCGTAGGCTCGCGCCCCCCAGGCGTTACCTGGCACCCTGCCCTTCGGAGCCCGGACTTTCCTCCACCTTAATAAATAAGGCAGCGACCATCCGGCCGACTCCACGGGCGTAACCATAATGCCGCGGGAGAATAACTTCAAGCATCGGATAAACCGGCCCAGCCCCGCTTCCAGGGCAGCCCGGGCGCGCGCCTGGGTTATTGCATTCAGCATAACCGAGTGATACGATTTTTGGTTTTCCTGGTAAATCCAGGCCTAACTGATACCAGACTGAGCAGCCGCCGGGCTGCCTTTTTCGTTTTAAGGGGCGGGCAAACAGTTGCCCGGATATGCAGAGTATGACGGATTCACTCATGGCGACCTACAATCGGCTACCTGTCAGTTTCCAGCGCGGTGAAGGCGCCTGGTTATGGGACACGGACGGTAAACGCTACCTCGATGCCCTCTCAGGTATTGCTGTATGCGGACTGGGCCACGCTCATCCTGCTGTCAAAGAGGCACTGTGCAACCAGGCCGGCCAGCTTATACACACTTCCAACCTGTATGGCATCAGCCAGCAGGAGAAGCTTGGTGAGATGCTGACCCGTCTGTCCGGCATGGATCGCGTATTCTTCAGCAACTCCGGCGCCGAGGCCAACGAGGCAGCGATCAAGCTTGCGCGCCTCTATGGACACCACAAGGGCATCGAGAACCCTGTCATCGTGGTGATGGAAAACAGCTTCCATGGACGCACCCTGGCAACACTCTCCGCCACTGGCAACCGGAAGGTGCAGGCAGGCTTCGAGCCCCTGGTCAAAGGTTTTGCCCGCATACCCTATGGTGATATCGAAAGCCTGCAGCAGGTAGCGGATAACACCGCCAATGTTGTGGCAGTGCTGGTGGAACCTGTTCAGGGCGAAGGTGGCATCAATATCCCGGCAGAAGACTATCTCAACCGGATCAGGGAGATCTGTGACAGAAACGACTGGCTGATGATGCTTGACGAGATCCAGACAGGCATGGGGCGCAGCGGACGGATGTTTGCCCACCAGCACAACGGTATCACCCCTGACGTAATGACCCTGGCCAAGGGCCTGGGCAACGGTGTGCCCATCGGCGCCTGCCTGGCCAAGGGCAAGGCGGCTGAAGTGCTTGGCCCCGGCACCCACGGCTCAACTTTCGGCGGCAACCCGCTTGCCTGCAGTGCAGCCATTGCGGTGATCGACACCCTGGAGAGCAACAAGCTCACCGAACGTGCCGACCAGCTTGGAGCCTCGCTTTTGGCCGACTTTGCTGACGCCCTCGAGGGAGTCGCCGGGGTGGAAGAGATCCGCGGCACCGGCCTGCTGATCGGCATTGAACTTGACCGCCCCTGCGCTGAACTGGTTGGCAGGGCTCTGGAGCAGGGCCTTTTGATAAACGTCACTGCGGAGAAGGTCATCAGGTTACTTCCTCCCCTGATCCTCAGTGATGAAGAGGCGCAGCAACTTGTCGAAGCAGTATCAAACCTGATCAAGGATTTTCTGGACTGACAGATCTTCAGTTCAGGCTCAACTTGCGAACAGACGATAATGAATTCAAATAGAAACCAACCCAGACACTTTCTCTCCCTGATGGACCTGACGCCGGATGAACTGCGCACGCTGATTGCCCGCGCTTCCGAGCTGAAGAAGATGCAGCACGCAGGCGAGATCCATGAACCACTGAAGAATCGCACCCTGGGGATGATTTTTGAGAAATCATCCACCCGCACCCGCGTCTCATTTGAAGCCGGCATGACCCAGCTTGGCGGCCACGCCCTCTTCCTCTCCCCACGCGACACACAGCTGGGTCGGGGCGAACCCATTGAGGACAGCGCGCGGGTTATGTCGCGCATGGTCGACAGCATCATGATCCGCACCTTCGATCATGATACCGTTGAGGTTTTCGCAGCCAACTCCAAGGTGCCGGTAATCAATGCCTTGACCGACCTGCTGCACCCATGCCAGTTACTGGCCGACATGCAGACCTACTTCGAGCACCGCGGCGACATCCAGGGCAAGACAGTCACCTGGATCGGTGACGGCAACAACATGTGCAACTCATATATCAATGCGGCGAGACAGTTCGACTTCAAACTCAACATCGCCTGCCCGGAAGGTTACGACCCGATCGAGGAGATGATCGAGCCCGCCGCAGAGCGCTGCACCATCTTCCGCGATCCGATGGAGGCAGCCCAGGGTTCCGACCTGGTGGTAACCGACGTATGGGCCAGCATGGGACAGGAAGAGGAGCAGGTTAAACGTGAAAAGGCATTTGCCGGCTTCCAGGTCAATGATGACCTGATGGCCCAGGCCAACAGCGACGCGCTGTTCATGCACTGCCTGCCCGCCCACCGCGGTGAAGAGGTCACCGCCTCGGTAATCGACCGTACCGACAGCGTGGTCTGGGACGAAGCGGAGAACCGCCTGCACTCACAAAAGGCCCTGCTGGAGATGCTGGTCGGCTGACAGCCAGACGCCTTCGACGAATAAAAAGCCCGGCATCTAGCCGGGCTTTTTTTCGAGTGAGATTCAGAGCTCCATCAAATTGCCAGGTACTGCTGGCGCAAATCAGCGTTATCCAGCACTTCCTGGGCCAATCCGTCAAACACCACCTGTCCCATATCGAGAATGATTGCACGATCCGCAAGTCGTAGTGCAGCAACCGCATTCTGCTCCACGATAATCGTGGTGATACCAAGCTCCTTGATACTATCCACAATCCGCTCGATTTCGTGAACAATCACCGGCGCCAGGCCCTCGTAGGGCTCATCCAGCAGAAGCAGCTTAATATCACGGGCAAGTACCCTGGCAACCGCCAGCATCTGCTGCTCACCACCGGAGAGGGTAGTCGCCTCTTGTTCACGGCGTTCAGCCAATCTCGGAAAGTGTTCGTAGATACGTTCGATACTCCAGCCGATGGGAGGCGCAATCTGCGAAAGAATCAAGTTCTCTTCCACCGTCATACCGGCAATGATGCGCCGATCTTCAGGAACCAGGCCGACGCCGTTCTGCGCCGCCTCGTGGGACTTCATGCTGTGCAGGGGCTTGTGATCCAGCCAGATCTCCCCGTGGGTGACCTCGGGACTGTCTACACGGGCAATGGAGCGCAGTGTCGATGTCTTGCCTGCACCATTACGCCCGAGCAGCGCCAGGACCTCACCTTCACGGACGTCAAAACTGACACCCTGAACAATATAACTCTCACCATAGTAGGAGTGGATATCCCAGCAGGAGAAGAACGCCGGTGCCGAACCGGTACTCTTGACTGTGGGTACAACAGGTACATGTCTCATAGTTCTGCTCCCCCCAGATAGGCCTCTTGCACCTTGGGGTTACCACGAATTTCATCAGGCACACCATCAGCAATGATACGGCCCTGGGCCAACACACTGATGCGATCAGCAAGACTGAACACCACGTGCATGTCATGCTCGATGATCACCTTGGTCATGCCACGCTCTTTGATGCGTTTCAGCAAATCAATGGTCTTGTTGGTATCGTGACGCGCCATACCGGCTGTCGGCTCATCCAGCAACAACAGCTTGGGATGCTGAATCAGGGCCATGGCCAATTCGAGGCGACGCTTGTCACCACGGGAAATGTTACCCGCATGGTGTTCAGCCTGGCTGATCAGGCCAACGTCCTCGAGAACGTGCTTGGCCTCATCGATGATCTGCTTCTCCTGGGAGAGGCGCTTGAAGGCATTGAAGCTGAATGTACCATCACGAGTAGCAAAGGCCGGCACCATGACGTTCTGCAGCAGCGACAGCTCCGGAAATATCTCCGGGGTCTGGAACACTCGTACCACGCCGGCGCGATTGATCTGGTAGGGCTCCATGCCTGTCAGGGTAATACCATTAAAAGTCACTGTACCGGTATTCGGCGCCAGTCGACCGATGCAGACGTTCAACAGGGTGGACTTGCCTGCCCCGTTGGGACCGATAATGGCGTGGGTAGTTCCCTCTTCCACTTTAAGGTTGATGTCGGCCAGCGCATGCAGGCCACCAAAAGTCTTATCGACTTTATCGATATCTAGAATAATCTCGCCCATCGTTTACTCCTCCGCCTCACTGGCACTGGCCGGCACAGGCTTTTCGCGCTTGCCGATATTGCGTACAAATGCAGATGTGCGACGAATACCCTCCATCACACCACCAGGCAGGAAGATCACGATAAGCATGAACAGAACACCCAGTGTCAGGTGCCAACCCTCGCCCACAAAGTGACCGCTTATAGAAACAACAATATTCTCTAACCAATCCGGCAGGAAGGAGAATACCTCGTGCAGGCTACTCTCGTTCATGGCCGAGAAGATATTCTCGAAGTACTTGATAATACCCACACCCAACAGCGGACCGATCAGGGTACCTGTACCCCCAAGAATGGTCATCAACACAACCTCACCAGACGCTGTCCACTGCATACGCTCGGCACCGGCCAACGGATCTGTTACCGCCAACAACGAACCGGCCAGGCCGGCATACATACCTGAGATGACAAATGCCGTCAGCAGGTAGGGGCGGGTGTTGTAACCGGTATAACGCATACGGGTCTGGTTCGACTTGATCGCCTGCAACTTCATGCCAAAGGGCGAACGGAATATGCGCAGCGAGACAAAGAACGCAAGGATAAGTATCACGGCACAGAAATAGAAGCCGGAATAGCCGCTCATCTCCAGTCCAAACAGCGTGGTGGAGGGCAGCCCCTCTCCCGCCGGCCCATCCAGTACGCGCGGATCATTCATGGTCAGCTGCAGACCGGTCTCACCATTGGTGATAGGAGTAAGAACCGAGTAGGCCAGGTTGTAGGACATCTGGGCAAACGCCAGTGTAAGAATTGAGAAATAGATACCCGAACGACGTAAACTGACGAAGCCGATGACTACTGCAAACAGCCCCGAAACAATCAAAGCGAAGATCACAGCGGGGAGCACATTCATTGTCAACAGCTTGAAAGACCATACCGCCGTATAGGAGCCAACACCCAGGAAAGCAGCATGACCGAACGACAGGTAGCCGGTCAGGCCAAACAGGATATTGAATCCGATAGCGAAAATGCCAAAGATGGCAAACTTCTGCAGCAGGTCGGGATAGGCCGCACCGATCGGGTCGAGCCATATGGGCATGCTCAGCACCACTACCGAGAAGATAGCCAGAACACCCCATTGATTGATTTTGTAATTTATAGCCATGATCAGTCCTCCATCACACCTTTACGTCCCAACAGACCACGAGGTCTGACCAGGAGGATAACCACGGCAACCAGGTAGATGATGATCTGGTCGATACCTGGAAGAATTGCCTTTACCTCGTTCATCGAGGCAAACGACTGCAGGATTCCCAACAGAAATCCGGCTGCCACTGCACCGCCGAGTGAGCCCATCCCCCCCACGACCACCACCACGAACGACAGCACAAGAAAATCCATACCGATGTGATAATCAGGCGGCAGAATCGGCGCATACATAACACCAGCCAGACCGGCCACCACTGCTGCAATACCGAAAACAACAGTAAACCGCCGCTCAACATTGATACCGAGCAGACCTACTGTCTCCCGATCATGCATACCTGCCCTGACCACCATACCGAATGTGGTGAACTGCAGGAATGCAAACACCGAAAAAATGATAATTCCCGAGAACATCAGGTAGATCAGTCGCCACCAGGGGTAGACCACATCGGCCCCGAGCCCCAGCATCACACCGAGCGGCGCACTGCCGGAAACAATGTCTGGTGCAGGCGTCGGAATCGGGTTGGCGCCAAATACTGACTTGACGATCTCCTGCAGCACAATAGCCAGACCGAAGGTCACCAGGATCTGTTCAGCATGTGGCCGCTTATAGAAGTGGCGAATCAGACCACGCTCCATGGCAAGCCCGATCAGCAGCATGATCGGTATTGCCAATATAATCGAAATTGGCACCGACCAGTCGATGATGAAGGTACCGAAATCGCCCCACCAGATCTCAAGGTAGGGCTGTTCCTTGTACGCATCAAAGAAAGTGATGCTCTCATCCTTGATCTTTTTGGATATGGTCAAGAGATTTTGCACTGACACTGCACAGAAGGCTCCGAGCATGAACAATGCGCCATGGGCAAAGTTCACAACACCAAGCGTTCCGAACACAAGAGTCAGACCGAGGGCGATCAGCGCATAAGCGCCACCCTTGTCCAACCCGTTTAAAATCTGTAAAAGAATCGCGTCCATCGTCTACACAACTGTATGGGGATTAACAGGGCAAGGGGCTGCCCTCAGGCAGCCCCTTCTGCCTACCGGCACCCTTGCAGGTACCAGCAGGCGGTTCAGGTAATTAAACCTCGTAGGGACCGAGATCACCACCGAGCATATCGGGAGAGTACTCAACCTGGGAACGCGGCACCTCTTGTACAACCTTCAGCAGGTCGAACTTGGAGCTCGGGTTCTCATTACCGCTCACTACAAGGACATCCTTGAAGCACTGGTGGTCGTCAGCACGATACTCGGTTGCACCGTTGCCCATGCCGTCGAACGTGAAGCCTTCCAGTGCCTTGATCACCTCGGGCGGACTGAAAGTACCGGCACGCTGGCAGGCATCTGCATAGAGCAGGGTCTGCACGTAGCAGGTATGTGCAGCCTGTGAGGGTGGGAAACCGTACTCCTGGCCAAAGGATTTAACGAAAGCCTTGGAGCCTTCATCCTGCAGCGACCAGTTCCAGTTGGTGGTACCGTAGATGCCCTTGATGTTGTCGCCAGCACCCTGTGCCATCAGACGGGAGAACAGCGGAACCACGATCTCGAAGTTCTTGCCGTTGACCTGCTTGTCGCGCAGACCGAACTGAACAGCCTGGGTCAGGGAGTTCACCATGTCTTTGCCGTAGTGGTTCAGTACCAGCACGTCAGCGCCGGAGTTCAGTACCGGGGTGATGTACTGGGAGAAGTCACCTGCACCCAGCGGGGTGCGCACAGCAGCCTTGGTCTCCCAACCGAGAGCCTCGGTGTACTTTTTGATGGAGCCTTCCTGGGACCAGCCCCAGGTGTAGTCAGCGGTCAGGTGGTAGGCGACACGGTCTTTACCGAACTCTTTCTCCAGTACCGGACCCAGCGCAGCGCCGGACATCTCGGTGTTGAAGAAGTGACGGAAACCGTAACGACGCTTGTCCTTGCCGGTGGTGTCATTGGAGTGGGTCAGGCCAGCCATGAAGATGATACCCATCTCCTGACACAGACCCTGAACGGCAATCGCCACACCAGAGGAAGAACCGCCTGTCACCATCAAAACGCCGTCTTTCTCAATCATGCGCTTGGCAGAGGCACGAGCCGCATCAGACTTGGTCTGGGTGTCACCGGTAACATATTCAACTTTCTTGCCCAGCACACCTTCGCCCTTAAGAGCAAGAGGCTTCATGGTGTTCATCATGCCGCCGTCGCCTTCACCGTTGATGTGCTTGATGGCCAGCTTGTACGCACGCAACTCATCCGCACCCTCATCGGCGTAGGCACCGGTCTGGGGAACGTTAAAACCGAGTTTTACGGACGAGGCATTACCAGGATTGTTACGGAAATCCTTGGCCCAGGCGTCTTTGACAAAGAACATGGGCGTACTGGCAGCAGCCATGGCTGCTGCGCTCACCTTCATAAAACCACGACGTGAAAGTTCACTGGTCTTGGACTTATCATCACTCATTCGATAGTTCCTCTCTCCATTCGGGCTGAATGCCCTCATTGCTTAATATGCATCGAAGCGACCCAGGGCCGCATTTTAGATGCTGTTTTTATTGGCCTGCCGAAAAAATCTTTGGCCATTTCTGTTTTTACCGGTAGCGCCCAACCTCACGCGGAGGAGCAAAGCACATACATCAGACAGATGTGTACATCACCTTCTGCACGGAAAACCGGAGAATCAACTCCAACCACCCCGCAGATCTGCTCTGAAGTACCGGCCTGTTACACGCAGCGTAGCCGCATGGAAACATGCAACGTCCCTGTGACACGGGAGGACAAGTCAATCTGCGGCCTCACCGTAACTTGAAATTACCCGCCCGGTCTTCACACAAACGCGCGGGCAGGAATATTGCTCAACCCAGCTTTAGGAGCAAAAACAGTGCCAGTGAAATTACCTCTTTTGAATTCAAACAGTTATTCAATTCCTATCCCAAAATGTTACTTTTAACACCGAAATAGGCAGAAAAATGCGTGTCGTTTGGTAACACATGGTAACGACCGGTAACACCTTCCACCCCAACGACATAAGCTTGGTGAATTTGAGCTTAAAAGCATTGTTTTATGCACGGACAAGGTTTATGTTTCCGGCTTGTTTTGGTCGTCGTGACCCCATCAGCGATGAGCTGAACGCTCAGGTCCGCGGCCGTAATCAGAACCACTGGAACCACCAGAACCGTGCCAGAAGTACCCATGCAATGCCCAGGCTGCAAACACCTCATCGCCGAACCGGACGCCCGCTTCTGCCCTCACTGCGGCCAGTCTCTTGCCGACACCCTGTGCTGCGCCTACTGCGGTAACTACATTGCCCCTGGCGCAAAATACTGCAGCCACTGCGGCAGGGGTACAGACAGCGAGGCCGAACTGGAACAGACAAACCATCACCTGGTCAGACTCGGCATCTCGGAGACCGACTGGCAACCCATACCGGTAGGAAATTACTGCATGGGCTCTCCAGGGAGCGAAAAGAACAGGTTTGACAATGAGGCCCAGCACGACACCACTATCGCCGCCTTCGAGATACTGAAAAGCCCCGTCACCTTCGCCATGTATGATGCCTACTGCACCCAGGAGGCTCTGCCCAAACCGGACGACGAAACCTGGGGGCGGGAAAACAGACCGGTCATTCACGTCAGCTACTGGGATGCAGTCCAGTACGCCATATGGCTGCAAAAGCAGACGGGATGGCTGATCAGGCTACCCACCGAAGCCGAATGGGAATACGCATGCAGGGCAGGAACCACGACACCCTTCTGGACAGGCAGCAGCATCGCCCCGGATCAGGCGAACTACAACAGCCATTACAGCTACGATGGAAGTGCCATATCCACGCCACCCAACAAAACCACGCCTGTAGACAAGTACCCGGCAAACCCATGGGGACTAAACGACATGCACGGCAACGTCTGGGAGTGGTGTGCATCTCTGTACGACGAGAGCTACTCAGGGCTTGAACTGAGCGACGCAACCGCTGATGTGACCAACCATCATCCCCGGGTGGTTCGTGGTGGTTCCTGGTACAACCTTCCAGGCGCCCTGCGTAGCGCCTCGCGAAATCAGCTGGCCCCGGACTACAGTCACTACCGGGTTGGCTTCCGCCTGGTCAGGGAAGTGAACTGAATAAAAAAAGCCCGGCATCAAGCCGGGCTTTTAGTTTTGATTGCAGGGGTGGCTTACTTGAGCTTGCCTATACCCAGCATCTTGAGAATGTACTTTTCATAGATCGGCTCTGAAGTCCCCTTCTTCATCTTGCGGATGAAATACTTCTCAAAGGCGATCTTCGCCATGTGAACCCACTTACCCTTTTTGAACCAGGCCACGTTGCGTGGTGGGATCTGGGGCAATGCAACAAAAGCCGCACCGGTATCACCCATATCCGCAAGACAGATGGCATTCCACGTTGCATTGGTTGAGAGATCGCGATCATTCAACTCATCCGTAATATTATGGACGATGGCGGTCACCATGGACTCGATCATGTAACCGGTCTTGGGCGCGCCGGTTGGAACCGCAGTTGCCTCAACTGGGGGAATGGCGATACAGACACCGGCAGAGTAAATGTTCTGGTAAGTGGGGTTGCGCTGATGGCTGTCCACAAAGACAAAGCCACGTGGATTGCACAGTCCTTCTACATTGGCCACGGCTTCCACACCCTTGAAGGCCGGCAGCATCATGGAGTACTTGAATTCAAGGTCATGCTCCTTGATCAGGTGCCCGCTGTCGTCAAACTGCTCCACGTGCATCTTGCCGGACTCGACCTTGGTTACCTTCGCGTTGGTAATCCAGTTGATATGATGATTACGCAGGTCCGACTCAAGAAAACCCTTTGAGTCGCCCACACCACCAAGACCGAGGTGACCGATGTATGGCTCCGAGGTGACAAAGGTCATGGGGATCTTGTCGCGCATTTTGCGCTTGCGAAGATCTGAATCCATGATGAAGGCAAACTCGTAGGCAGGACCAAAGCAGCTGGCAAAAGGCATCGCGCCTATGACCACATGACCAGGGTCTTCCAGTAGCTCTTTATAAGAATCGTAGGCGCCAAGGGCGTGATCCACGGTACAAATCGATTCGGTGTTGCCGACTTTGGGACCTGCACCATCAACCTCTTCAAATGCCAGGCGTGGACCGGTCGCAATAACAAGGTAGTCGTATTCGACCACTTCACCACCATCCAGCTCCAGCTTGCTATTATCCGCATCGATCTTTTCACAACGCTTGGCGATGAAATTGATACCCTTTCTCTCAAGGTGGGGACGGATATCGAAGGTGATACTGGAGCGATCACGCCAGCCAACGGCCACCCAGGGATTGGAGGGGACGAACTGGAAATAGTCCCGTTCGTTAACCACAGTGACTTCGTGCTCTCTGCCAAGTGATTCGCGAAGCTCGTAAGCACATGGCATACCACCCGTGCCTGCACCCAAAACGACTACATGAGCCATAGTACTCTGCCTCCTGTGGAGATATTCAAGTGATGTATTGCTTGCCACAGCCCCTTAGTTATTTTTATACCTGCAGGCTGCTGATAGCGGATTTTATTCTCTGTACGGCAGTTACCGAACAATGGCCAATACAATACCCATTAGACTTATAAAGATAAAGTATTTTATTCGTATAATCAGGTAGTTAATAAAATACAGATACACTTATATGTAGCTATTTTTTTATTCTTCCCCAGCCTCTTCAGAACTGCTCAGGTACTCAAACAGATTGTGGAATCTGATCTTGTCAGGGGCATCAAAAACAGGGTCATCATAGCTTGGCATCCCATCCTCCACCTGCTTCCAGTCCTCATCCGTCATCAATCCGTCAATCGCGGGAAAGGCCTCGCTCTCTTCCAGGTCCAGATGCTGGCGCTGTAATGCAATATATTCTCGCCCCTGAACTTCCAACTCCTCGCGGGTCATTACCCCACCCTGGAGTATGTTCTCAAGAGAGTGCCTGAATTTCCGGGTCAATTGACCAAGCCCTTCGTGCTGGGACTGCAGTCGTTGCAGCAGTTCGCTATGCGTATCAGAGCGTTTCATCGCGATACTGAATATCCGGTTTTCCAGGGGATGATGCCCCTGGTCGGCATAGGCCTCAAGGTACTCCATCAATTCGATCTTGAGATCGAAATTTGATTCTCGGCCCGCGTAGAAATGATCCAGCTGAACACTCAGGAGGGAGAGGACCTGTTCAAGGTTGGTGTGATCCTTGTGCAGTTTTTCAAGTAGCCTGTGCATTATGCAATCTCCTGGGTGAGTGGCTGTGGGTTTGTTCTGCGCCTTTGCTGCAGACTGTAGCTAGAGTACAGGTGCAACGCCTGCACCATCAACATGCTGCAGTACGGGTGTTGCCAGACTGACATCCATCTCTGCCGACTGCGCCAGTATCAGGCCAAGGAAGAGCTGACGGGTACGCAACATGTGCCTGACATCCTTGGTGTAGTAATAAACCGACCAGAGAACCGCGTAGTCTCCTGCATCTGCGGCCAGAACCTCCACCTGGGGATGGGGTTCAACAGCGATATCGGCATCCTCGGCGGCTATCGAAAATGCAGCATCAAACAGTTCCCGGACCTTTGTTTCGGGAACATCATAGCCAATCTTGAACTGAAGTCTCTCCCGCAGTCCCTTGGCCGAGGCAAATTTTGAAAGATTGTGCAGGGTCTGCTGACGCAGCCTGGAGTTCTGAAGCATGATGCGGTGGTTGTTCACCAGGTTCAGAATCTCGGTGTGAAACACCTTGGTCTTGAACACCACCCCGATGACCTTGCTGCCGTCATTGAACTCAACCACATCACCCTCTTCAACAAGCCGGCTGTTGAGAATAATCAGCCCGCTGATGATATCAGGCGCCCAGGACCCCTGGGTCAATGCCAGAAAGACACCGATAAAACCGATAACACCACCGGCTTCAAGCAGGCTGTCGAAGCCGAGGATTCTGACGATGGAGATAAGGCAGACGGTGAAGATGAACACCGCACTGATCAGGCTCAGCAGCCTCGAGTTGTAGGTCTCAGCAATCGAGACCGTCCCATTCATCTCGCGCTCACGTCCAAAGCGTTTTTTGATCAGGTAGTCAGATATATGGAAGAAGAGATAACCCAGGTAGATCACCAGCAGGGCTATGATCCCCTTGGTTGCCCATGAGTGGTCCGCCAGGTGGCGAAGATTAATGAACACCACGAACAGCAGCATCAACAGGTTGATTGCCCGGAATATATGAAGCCGCTTGCTCTGGGCGCTCCTTTCTCCCTCAGCATGGGAGAACCTGCTGACTATGGGGCGTGAAAAAACAAGCAACAACCCATTAACTATGACCAGGGCCATATCGACGGGAGAAAGAGTCAGGAACACACCCGAGATGACATCTTGCAGATTATCCACAGTAATTCACATCCTCACATAACCTGGTCAAATCTCTCGCTCCTTCTCGACCACTTCACTCTCTTTTGCAACCGCACCCTGAAGCATGCGCCAAACCCAGCCCTGGGATTTGGTCTCGCCGGTGAGTGTGTAATTCAGAACATTCTCATTTCTGAGGGTCCACTCCATGTTTGAACGGGCTGAACCGCGACCACAAAGCAGCAGCTTGTCGCCCTCTTTGATCAACATCTCTTCATCCGGCAGCATATACCTCGTGTTGTCCCGCATCAGCAACAGGGGAATGCAGGGCAAGACACGCTCCCTATCCCTTGGGTCGGTGATGAGATGACCGAAATTGACCGCCTGGCCAGATGACGAAGCAGACAACACCGCCCCCGCATCATCCTCCGACAGCTCGACTTCCCATACCTCCGGCACCTGGTCATTGACCAGGGCACCAACCCTGCTGATCAATTCGCAGGCCCATCCATCGTTTTCGTACATGGCGAGACTCATGAATTCGTAGAGCAACGGCGTGCCCAGCAATACCCGCACCTTGTTTGCAATGATAAAACTGGGATGCATCACAATATTGGCATCCACTGCATCGAATATGCGCTGGTTATCATGATGTGTCTGCCGGGCAACAAAAAACAGGTCTGAATTCAGCTCCTTTGCCGTCATGATGATGGAGAGGTTATTGGTGTCGTCATCTGTACCGGCAACCAGCCCCACAGCCCGCTGTATACCCGCTTCCTCCAGGGTCTCGGCCTCGGTACCCCTGCCGACAATACAACCCTCTTCCGGCGTCCCTGTTTGATCCGGGGTTGCCTCGATCACCACAGGATCGACCCCCTCCGCCTTGAGACGCCTGTAGACCGCCCGGCCAAAACGCCCGTAACCGCAGATGATCCAGATCCCCTTGGCGGGGGGATAGATCGGATCACTCAGTTCCTGCTCCCTGATGCCGGTAAGCCACTCGTGCAACAGGTAGAGCCCAGGCGCCTGCATGGCGGTCGCCAGGTGATTTCCGAAAGTATCGTAGGGATCGATGATGTAGTCGGTGCCGAACGAGCTCATGTTGGCTTCCACATCATGGGAATCCGCACGGCAGATCACCTTGATATCCGGGTGCAGCAGTTTACTGGTCAGTGCAATTTTGAGATTGGCCTCGTTGAAATTGGTCAGAGCGACCACGCCTTCACACAAGGGGTGTTCCAAGCCGGCCTCCAGCAGATGAATCGGTCGGCGGGCATCACCATGCAGGGCAGGCACGTACTGACGCAGGTTCTCAAGTCTCAGTTCGCTGATCCGGTCCTGATTGATATCAATCACAACCACATGCTGATCACGCTCGGTCAACGCCCGCACCAGTGCGCTGCCGGTCTCGCCGTAACCACAGACCAGGAAAAAAGGTTCACACAGGTTGCGGATACGACGTGAAAAACGCCGCTCCTTCATCGCCTGCTGAAAGCTTTTGTCCTGAACAAGGGCCAGTAGTGTACCAATGGCGTAGATCCAGACCACCACGGTCGCATAAAGTGAAAATGTAACCCACATGCGCTGGGCATCGGTGAACTCGTATGGGATCTCGCCAAAGCCGATGGTGGTGGCCATGAAGCTGACGAAATAGAAGGCATGGAAGAAATCCATGTACCAGGTATTGCCCTGGGGGTCCTGTCCCGGAATGAGCACAAGCCCCAGCACCGCTATCGAATAGGTGAGCACCAGCGTCAACACCGGGCGGCGCATCCGCCGCATGACAATGAATATGATGTTATTCATTAGGGTCTGTTAACACTATGCCATCAACGACGCAGCATCACCGTCTCAATGACCAGCAGCACCACTGAGATGACATTGGCCAGCATGGCGCCCCCGGAGAGCGAGACAATGCTTGCCGTGGCCACGGGGGTCAGCCCACTGCCGGTCACATGCACCACCACCCCCCAGACCAGGGCGGCTGCAAAAAGCTGCAACAGCGCGACCAGGCTGGTCGCGAGCAGTACTGCGCCCATCTGTGTTCGATCCCCGAACTTCAAAATGGTCGCAATCAGGTTCACCACCACCACGGCGAACAGCTCGTAAACATGATGGTGCGCCGGGTTGTCTATCTCACCGACAAAAAAACCGAAATTGAGGGTCAGGGCCAGAACAATAAAAAAGCCAAAAACCACTTTCTCAGGATTCATCTAAAACTCCTATGCCTGACTCACGGGAGGACTCTCCCGCCAGGCCGCCGTCGCAGCCTTTATTGTTGTTTTCCGATAGCAGGGATACTGCACAACTTCCCTGCCCAGGGGAAATAATACCCTCAATAGACAATACCGCCAGAAATCTTTTCGCAGATCAGAGCAGAACCCCGCCACGATCGAGGCCATACAACAGGCAGACCGGGGTATTGTTACATAAGGTAACAGTTGTTACCCTAGGGCCTAACAGCACACCGCAGATACCAGCACTGACCCAAAATGATCAAACAAACAGGTCCTGAACACCAGCGAGAACATACCATCCTGCTGATCCTGCTGGCGCTTTTTCTGTTTGCTTCACCATTTACCATGTTATGGGCATCCAATCACAGCCCCTGGTTCCTGCCCTATCTCCTCTGGCTCTTCATCATTCTGATCGGTGCCTGGCTCAGCCACCACCACAGTCGCCATGACTTATGAACTCCAGGTCCTGTTCGGGGCCAGTATCATCTACCTGATCATTCTCTTTTTCGTAGCCTATATAACGGACAGCGGCCTGATATCCGAACGCTGGACGGCCAATCCACTAGTCTACGTGCTCTCGTTAGGAGTCTACGCAACATCCTGGAGCTACTACGGCAGCGTGGGTTTTGCCGAGCGTGAGGGCTACCAGTTTCTTACCGTATATCTTGGTGTCACCATAGCGTTTCTGTTCAGCCCCTTTCTGCTCCGGCCACTGCTGCGCCTGACCAGGGACTACCAGCTGATCTCATTGGCAGACCTGCTGGCATTTCGTTTCCGCAGCCAGCTGGCAGGCGTGCTGGTCACACTCTTCATGCTGGTTGGCTCCCTACCCTATATCGCCCTGCAGATTCGGGCCGTCACCTCCTCGATCCAGGTATTGACCACGGAAGCCGCACCCAGCTCGCTGGCCCTGGGCTTCTGCGCCATGCTGACCCTCTTCTCGATTCTGTTCGGTGCACGCCATATCTCGCCCCGTGAGAAACACCGCGGACTGGTTGCGGCCATCGCCTTTGAGTCCCTGGTAAAAGTGATCGCCCTTCTGCTGGTGGGAGCTTTTGCACTGTTCGGGGTATTTTCAGGCCCGGGAGAACTGACCCAATGGCTCAACAAACACCCAGAGGCCACCCAGGCACTCTACGAGCCGGTACGTGAAGGCCCCTGGGCCACGCTGCTGTTCCTCTCATTCTGCGCCGCATTTCTTCTGCCGCGCCAGTTTCACATGACATTCACCGAAAACAACTCTTTCAAATCACTGAATGTCGCAAGCTGGGCCTTCCCCCTGCTGCTTCTGCTGCTCAACCTGGCCATCCCCCCCATTCTGTGGGCGGGAAACTACCTGCAGCTGGATATGGATGCTGACTATTACGTACTGGGAATCACCCTGGCCAAGGGCCCTGACTGGATGCCCCTGCTGGCCTTTATCGGTGGTGTTTCAGCCGCCAGCGCCATGGTTATAGTCTCGACCCTGGCACTCTCTTCCATGTGTCTCAACCACCTGCTGCTGCCTGCCAGCTACCCCGACCCCAAGGTTGATATCTACCGCTGGCTTTTGTGGGGCAGAAGGCTGCTCATCGGGATTATCATTTTTGCCGGCTTCATATTCTACGAGCTGCTTGAACACAACCAGGGGCTGGTGCAACTCGGACTCATATCATTCGTAGCTGTAGCCCAGTTTATGCCGGGCATCGTAGGCGTACTCTACTGGCAACGTGCAACCCGGCTCGGATTCATAAGCGGCCTGCTCGCAGGCATCACGGTCTGGTCAGTCACCCTGCTTCTCCCCTTGCTTGAAACCTCGGGGTTGATCACCACCGAGATTGATCTCTCTTACCTGCGGGAAATATCAGGGCTGGATCACTGGGAGTTTTCAACCTTCTGGTCCCTGACCTTCAACACTCTGCTGTTTGTCCTGGTCTCAATATTCACCCGGCAATCACCGGAGGAGAGAGAGGCCGCACTTGCCTGCCGTAGCGACGCAACCATGCCCGTACCTCTCAGCGGCGTGGTTGCAGCAGGATCCCCCAGCCAGTTTACCGAGGGATTGGCCGGGCTGTTGGGCAAGGAGGCGGCACGGCAAGAGGTGAGCCAGGCCCTGCAGGACCTGGCCCTGGACCCCAACGAGACACGCCCCAGGGAACTGAAACGTCTGCGCGACCGTATCGAGCGCAACCTGTCCGGCCTGGTCGGACCCCACATGGCTCACATGATCATCAGCCAGCAGCTGCAGATGGACAACGAGGCAAAAACCGCCCTTGCCGACTCTATCCGTTACATGGAAGAGCGGCTTGAGAAGTCCCGCAGCCAGCTGCGCGGTGTCAACGCAGACCTGGACACCCTGCGCCGCTATCATCGCCAGATCCTGCTGGATCTGCCCCTGGGAGTCTGCGCCGTCGCCCCCGATCACACCGTGGTCATCTGGAACCTGGCCATGGAGCTGATGAGCGGGGTTCCCAGCAAAGAGGTGGTGGGGCGGAAACTCAACAACCTGCCCAAACCCTGGGGTGAGTTGCTTGCAGGTTTTGCCCTGGCAAAAGACGAACACATTCATCACATGGAGATTGCACTGGCAGGCAGGGCCCGCTTCTACAACCTGCACAAGGCGAGTATTCCCGACCCGGATCTTACACGCCATGGCCCTGGGGAAAGAGCAGGCCTGGTAATGCTGCTTGAGGATCTCACCGATCTTGAAACCCTGGAGGCGGAACTGGCACACAGCGACCGCCTGGCCTCCGTTGGGCGCCTGGCCGCCGGTGTCGCCCACGAGATAGGCAACCCTGTCACGGGCATCGCATCCCTGGCCCAGAACATGCGGGATGAGAAAGACCCTGAACTGGTAAGCGAGAGCATTCTGTCAATTCTGCAACAGACACGGCGCATCAGCAGCATTGTCCAGTCACTGATGAGTTTCAGCCGAAGTGGCAGTGTTGGCGGCAACTACGAAACCTTCGCCCTCAACGACATTATCGAAGAGGCGATTCAGCTGGTAAGACTGACCCGCTCAGGCAAGCATGTTGAGTGCGGGAACAACTGTCCGGACAGCTTGACACTTATTGGAGACCGCCAGCGCCTCTCACAGGTCATGGTAAATCTTCTGACCAATGCCTGCGACGCGTCAAAAACCGGGGACAGGGTTGAAATCCTGGCGTTTGAAGAGAGAGGACAGATCCAGCTTGAAGTGATGGACCAGGGAGCAGGCATTCCGGAAGAGGCCCTGGAAGAGGTTTTCGAACCCTTCTTCACCACCAAGGCACCTGGCGAGGGCACCGGACTTGGCCTGCCCATGGTGTATAAAATCATCCAGGAACATAACGGACATATCGATATCGACTCGGTGCCGGAAATCGGCACCCGGGTGGTGATCAAACTACCGCAACACTCGGACCAACAGACAAATGAATAACATCCTGATCATTGAAGACGAAGAGGTCATCCGTAGCGCGGTCAAGCGCCTGCTGGAACGCAAAGGTTACCAGGTGGCAGAGGCCGGCTCTGTGGAGGAGGCAGAATCATCCTACGACCTTGGCAATTTCAGTCTCATTCTCAGTGATGTCCGACTCCCCGGCATGGCAGGGACCGAGGTGATCGAAAAGGCTCCCGGCGTCCCGGTACTGATCATGACCAGCTACGCCAGTGTGCGCTCCGCGGTGGAGTCGATGAAAAAGGGGGCTGTCGACTATATCGCAAAGCCCTTCGACCATGATGAACTGCTGATGCTGGTGGAGCGAACCCTCAAGCAGGGCAAGATCGAGCGTCAGAACGAAGCGCTCAAGTCCGATCTTGAAAAGGAGTACCCCGTTGACGGCATGATAGGCAGTTGCGTTGCCATGCAGGAGGTCTGCCGCCGGGTGGCCAAAGTCGCACCGACGGACACCACCGTATTGATCCTCGGAGAGTCGGGAACCGGCAAGGAACTGGTTGCCCGCGCCCTGCACGAACAGAGCTTGCGCAACGAAGCCCCAATCATCACTGTCAACTGCGCCGCCATTCCGGAAACCCTGATCGAGTCTGAACTCTTCGGTCATGAAAAAGGCGCCTTTACAGGGGCAGACTCTGCCAGAACAGGCCTGGTTGAAGCCGCTGACGGCGGCACCCTATTTCTGGACGAGATAGGGGAGTTGCCGGTTGCCGCCCAGGCACGACTGCTCAGGGTGTTGCAGAATGGAGAGATCCGCAGGGTTGGTTCGGAACAGTCCCGAAACGCTGATATCAGGTTGATTGCAGCCACCCACCGGGATCTCAAACAGCGGGTCCAGGAAGGCGGATTCCGCAGCGACCTCTACTTCCGCCTCAGGGTAGTGGAACTGACACTGCCTCCCCTGCGAGACCGGGGTGAAGACATTATCGACCTGGCCAAAGTGCTGCTTGACAAGGCCCGGACCAAATTCAACCGTCCACCGGTGGTGATGAGTCCCGATGCACTTGATTTGGTTAAACGCTACGACTGGCCCGGCAACGTCCGCGAACTGGAAAACACCATGGAACGGGCTGTGATCCTCTGTGACGGAGATACCATTACTCCCGAGTTGCTGGCAATCGATGCCGGTGATGAGCAGCGCGGAAAAGCCACCCTTGAAAAAGGAGAGCTCTCCCTTGAAGATTATTTCCGGCAGTTCGTGCTGGAAAATCAGGACAGCATGACAGAAACCGAACTGGCGAAACGACTCGGTATCAGCCGCAAGGCCCTATGGGAACGACGTCAGCGGTTCGACCTGCCACGCTCCAAAAAAGGCAGTTCATAAACCCCTCCGGTAAATACGCCACTCCGGGCAGCCGATTCATAAAGTAACACTCACCTGTTACCCGCGGTAACAAAACTCCCGGAGACACCTGTTAGTAACTTCTCCACGAATAGAATTATTCTAATATTTCAACAAGTTACTTTAGTGGCTTGTTTATTGCTGTGCATCACGGGATGACCTGAGTAATCCCTGGTCCGAAGACAGGATGCTCAAATCCGGCGTGCGCAGTCTTCACACGGAGGGATGGACTGCGAGGATGCAGGTCACTTTTAGACGTCTATAAACATACGAAAGATAAATCCGGAGGACTGTTTAATGAGCTCACCTCAAGACACGTCGGGCCAGGCCTATTGGAAGGCCAATATCCGACTGGTAATGATCCACCTAGCCGTTTGGGCATTCGTGTCCTACTTCTGCGGCATCATCCTGCGTCCCGCCCTCTCGGGAATCGCTGTCGGCGGTGCCGATCTCGGTTTCTGGTTTGCACAGCAGGGCTCCATGATCGTCTTCATCGTGCAGATTTTTATCTACGCGGCCCAGATGAACAAACTCGATCGTCAGTTTGACGTTCACGAAGACTAACAAGGGGACGACTTAATGGAACTTCAAACGTTAACTTATCTTGTCGTCGGCTTTACCTTCGCCCTCTATATCGGTATTGCGATATGGGCCAAGGCATCGACCACCGGCGAATTCTATGCCGCAGGCCGTGGTATTCACCCCGTAGCCAACGGTATGGCTACCGCCGCTGACTGGATGTCCGCAGCGTCTTTCATCTCCATGGCAGGCCTTATCGCTTTCAAAGGCTACGACGCATCCATCTTCCTGATGGGCTGGACCGGCGGCTACGTGCTGCTGGCCATGCTGCTTGCACCTTACCTGCGTAAATTCGGTAAGTTCACCGTGCCTGAATTCATTGGTGACCGCTACTATTCACAGACCGCCCGCATCGTTGCGGTAATCTGCCTGATCGTAGCCTCCATCACCTATGTAATCGGCCAGATGAAGGGTATCGGCGTGGCTTTCTCGCGCTTCCTTGAGACTGAGTTCGAAACCGGCCTGTTCACCGGCATGGCGATCGTGTTCTTCTACGCCGTACTCGGCGGCATGAAGGGTATCACCTACACCCAGATTGCCCAGTACTGCGTGCTGATCTTCGCCTATACCGTACCGGCCATCTTCATCTCC
Source organism: Sedimenticolaceae bacterium (assembly GCA_965224515.1). GTDB lineage: Bacteria > Pseudomonadota > Gammaproteobacteria > Chromatiales > Chromatiaceae > Sedimenticola_A. The sequence continues at coordinate 1,929,355 of OZ245051.1, read as the reverse complement.
CTGAACCTGACCGGCAACCCGATTCCCCAGCTTGGCCTGTGGGGCAGCTTGAGCGACGGCACACCGCTGCTGCAAAAGCTCGACACCACCCTGGTGGAACTCGGTTTCAACGAGTACACGGCTCAGAAGGGCGGCACCCTGAACATGGTGCTCTATACCTTCTCGCTGATGATCGGTACCGCTGGTCTGCCTCACGTGATCATTCGCTTCTTCACCGTACCCAAGGTACGTGATGCGCGTGCATCCGCAGGTTGGGCACTGGTATTCATCGGTATCCTCTACACCACCGCTCCTGCCGTAGGCTCCATGGCATTCTTCAACCTGGCCAAGACTGTACAGCCCGGCCCGGTTGCAGCTGCTGACGGCGCACTGCAGTACGAAGCACGTCCCCAGTGGTTCAAGAACTGGGAGACCACCGGTCTGCTCAAGTTCAACGACAAGAACGGTGACGGTCGTATCCAGTACCGCAAAGGCGATACCAACGAGCTCAAGGTTGACCGCGACATCATGGTTCTGGCCAACCCGGAAATCGCCAAGCTGCCCAACTGGGTAATCGCACTGGTGGCTGCCGGTGGTCTGGCTGCGGCACTGTCCACAGCGGCAGGCCTGTTGTTGGCAATCTCCACTTCGATCTCTCATGACCTGTTAAAAGGCATCTTCGCGCCTAACATCTCTGAGAAAAACGAACTGCTGGCGGCACGAATAGCCATGGCGGGCGCCATCATGGTGGCCGGTTACTTTGGCTTGCATCCACCAGGATTTGCGGCACAGGTGGTGGCACTGGCCTTTGGTCTGGCAGCCTCCTCTATCTTCCCGGCATTGATGATGGGTATCTTTAACAAGAACATCAACAACACCGGTGCAGTAGTCGGCATGCTGGCTGGCCTGGGTTCCACCCTGCTCTATATCTTCTGGTTCAAGGGCTGGTTCTTCATCCCGGGTACTGCCATGGCGGCCAACACTACCGCCAATCACTTCCTGGGAATTGCACCCGAGGCGTTCGGTGCTGTGGGCGCGATGATCAACTTCGCGGCTGCAACCCTCGTATCCAAGGTGACCACACCACCCCCGGAGCATATCCAGCACCTGGTTGAGGACATTCGCGTACCGAAAGGTTCAGGCGGTGCCTCCGACCACTAATCACATCACCTGATGTGAGTTAGAATGGACCCCGCCCCGTGCGGGGTCCTTTTTTTCATCTGCGGTCTTCAGGGAGATTGCATGGAGATTGAACTACTCGAGATACGGGATTTCCTGGCCAGCCACCACCCGTTTGACCAGCTGAGCGAATCAGCGCTCTCTGAGCTGCCAGGCAAACTTCAGGTACGTTATTACCGGCGCGACAGCGCCATTCCCGACAGCGGCAGCCTGGAGAGTTTTCTATACATCGTACGCACCGGAGCAGTTGAACTCTGCAACGAAGGGGAACTGCTCGCGCGCCTTGGAGAGGGCGACATGCTGGGTTACCGGGCCTCCAGTCTGGAAACCGTCTCTGACATTACCGGCTTAGCCATCGAAGACACCCTGGTCTACCAATTACCCGCTACTGATGTGGACGATCTTTGCAGCAAGTACACACAGTTCGCCTATTTCTTCGGCCCGGCCGGGGGCGACCGTCTCAAAGAGGCCATCAGCCAAACCGCCAAAGAGTCCAACAGTCAGCTCAACCTGATGACCACCCCGGTAAAGGATCTGCTCAGCCGCAGACGCCCCATCAGCATGCCACCCAGCGCCTCCATCCAGGAGACGGCAAGAATGATGGGGGAAGAGCGGGTATCCTCCATCCTGATCACGGAAGGGGACAGACTGCTCGGCATTGTCACTGACAGGGATCTGCGCCGCCGGGTCGTGGCACAAGCCCTCGATTACAACACCCCGGTTGAGGAGATCATGACCCGCGACCCCTCAACCGTAGAAGAGGACGCATACGCCTTCTCGGCCCAGCTCTACATGGCCCGCCATAACATTCATCATCTACCGGTAGAGAAGGACGGCAAGGTCACCAACATGTTGACCGCCACCGACCTGACCAAACACCAGACCACTTCCGCGGTCTACCTTGTGGGCGATATCTACAAGACAAATGACATCGAGCGCATGAAAGCGGTCACCGCCAAGATTCCCGACCTGCTGGTCAACCTTGCCGCGGCAGAAGCCACTGCCGACAGCACAGGGCACGTCATCACATCAGTCACTGACGCCATCACCACGCGACTGCTGCAGCTGGCCGAAGAGAAGCTCGGCCAACCGCCTGTACCCTATGCCTGGGTCGCCGCGGGCTCACAGGCCCGCAATGAACAGACCGCCCGCTCGGACCAGGACAACTGCCTGGTGATCGACGACGCCTACGACCCGGCAAAACATGGCGACTACTTCCAGGACCTCGCACGCTTTGTCTGTGACGGCCTCGACGCCTGCGGCTACATCTACTGCCCCGGCGATATGATGGCCATTACCGACCAGTGGCGACAACCGCTAAAGACCTGGAAAGGCTATTTCAACAAGTGGATCAACCAGCCTGAACCGAAAGCTCTGATGCTGACCTGTGTCTTCTTCGATATGCGCTGTGTTTCCGGCGACATATCCCTGTTTCGTGATTTGAAAGCCCATATGCTGAACGGGACCCGGGGCAACCGCCTCTTCCTGGCCCACATGGCGGGCAACGCATTGTCCCACCAGCCGCCCCTGGGCTTTTTCAGAAACTTTGTCCTTATCCGTGGCGGTGATCACGACAGGACATTCGACATGAAGCACAACGCCATCGTGCCCATCGTGGATCTTGCACGGGTTTACGCCCTGGCGGCCGGAAGTGAAACCGTCAACACCCTGGACAGACTGGAGGTTGTCGCCGAGGGTGGCGAAGTCTCAACCGACGGCGCAATGGATCTACGAGACGCCCTGGAGTTCATCTGCGATCTTCGCATTCAGCACCAGGCACGATTGATCAGGCAGGGTGAGCAGGCGGACAACTTCATGTCGCCTGAGGAACTCTCCCATTTTGAAAGAAGCCATCTCAAGGATGCGTTCTCGGTTGTACGCACCATGCAGAACGTGCTCAGCCAGCGGTACCAAAGATAATGTCCATCTGGAAATATCTATTCAACCTGGAAGAGCGGCGAAACTGGTATCTGCGCAAGATGCCCCAGTGCCCGCTGCGGGATTACTACGAAACCCCCTTCCCGGCACTGGATGCTGACTGGAAACAGGTTGACTACCTGGCCCTGGATTTTGAAACCACGGGGCTTGACCAGAAACGGGACGACATTCTCAGTGTCGGTTATACGACCATCCGCGGCCAAAGCCTTTTCCTCGATGACGCGACACACATCCTGACCAAACCCACCCGAACGATCCCTGAAGAGTCTGCAGTTGTACATGGCATACTGGACGATGAGGCATCCAGCGCCCAAAAGCTCGAACAGGTCCTCCCTGTCCTGCTCAACGCACTGGCAGGTAAGGCGATGCTGGCCCATCATGCGGCTATCGAGTACAACTTTCTCAACAATGCCTGCAGACGGATCTACGGCTACCCCTTCATTGGCCCGGTAGTGGACACCCTGGCCCTGGAGGTACGCCAGTTCAGGAGCCGTGATAAATCGATAAAGCAGGGTGACCTGCGACTTGCCAATGCCCGTGACCGCTATGGTCTCCCCCGCTACCCGGCACACAACGCACTGACCGATGCCATCGCAGCCGGTGAGCTGTTTCTTGCCCAGGCGGTTTACCGCCAGGGCAAGCGTTCACCCACACTGAAAGAGATAACCGTAATCAGCTAGCGCTTCTTGCCCTTGGGATTGCTGTCATCCAGGCCCAGCGCCACACCCAGCACATTGTCCACCAACCGGTATCCGACTTTCCGTGCCATCAGCAGCAGGAACAGGAACTGCGCCCCAAACAGGAACAGGTAAGCGCTGACAATCTGAAAAGGGATACCGTAGTTGAACAGCCACCCAATCAGAAACACGCCCAGAAAAACAAGCGCGAGAAGATAGAGGTCACGCAGTATCTGCCAGTGTATCCAGGTATTCATAACTACCGGCTTATCACCATGCTTGCGGAGCAGATCAAGCCATGTAGCGATCTGCACACCCGGATTGAAACCCGAATCTTTCACCTCTGGAAATGACTGTAACAGCTTGCCAGTTTCAAATGGCTGCTTGCGGGTAGGCAGAAACGCATTGAAAGCGGGGTGAGCGTAATTCGTGCGCAGGTAGAGAATACGGTTTTTCCACTCATCACCAAGCCGCCACACCAGCACTCCGACCAGCACCATCACCACGACGGTGACTGTAGCCACGTAGCCGATCTGGGGGCTGAGCTTGTCCCAGTTGGCAAGACTGATGAAAAACGGCTCCAGTCCATAGGGGAAGTTAAGCAGAAACAGATACAGCATCATGCCGTTGATGAGGACAAACAGGGCGATCAATGCCTCGTGGAGCAGTTTAATGAATTTCATCCAAAAGAGTCCCGGCGGTGCCGTACGAAAAAGAGGTTATTTCACGTGATTTCACTCAAAGACGCAACTCTGTTCTAAAGGGCGAAAATCGTTACCTTTATACACACAAAGAGTCACCGGGTAACAGAGAAAAAGTAACACCTGGAAGGAGCTGCCGCACCATCCCCTGTAACCACGGGCAAGACTGATCCGGCATGTTTTTCGCATGACTACGGGATTACATTTTTTATTTACTAAAGAACCACCAATGAAACCTGAATACGATTTACAAACCGGGCTGAAACATTAAATGGAAATCGACGCCAAGGTTGTCTGGCTGTTTGTCTTCGTTGCGCTGTACTGGGCCTACTGCATCTTCTGGGGTATCAAGGGTGCACTGACAGCCAGAACAGCGAGTGATTACTTCGTTGCCGGCCGGCAGATCTCTCTGTGGGTCTTTATCCTTGCCGCAACAGCCACCTCCTTTTCAGGCTGGACCTTCATGGGCCACCCGGGGCTGATCTACCGTGACGGCTTTCAATACGCCTACGCCTCCTTCTACGCCATTGCGATCCCGTTCACCGGCGTTATGTTTCTGAAACGGCAATGGATGCTCGGCAAGCGTTTCGGCTTCATCACCCCCGGCGAGATGATGGCCTACTATTTCCGCTCAGACACCGTTCGCCTGCTTGTGGTACTGGTCGCCCTGGTATTCTCGGTGCCCTATCTCGGCATTCAGTTGAGAGCATCCGGCTTCCTTTTCAACGTACTTAGCGATGGCCTGCTCGACGTTGAGGCAGGCATGTGGCTGCTCTCTATCGTGGTGATCATCTATGTCGCCTCGGGTGGACTTCGCGCGGTGGCCTACGTGGATTCAGCACAGGCAATCCTGCTCTCCGGCGGCATCATGATCATAGGCATCATAGCCATAAATGCCATCGGCGGTTTCGGTCAGCTGACCCAGGGCATCGCCGCCCTTACCGCCATCGATCCGGTTACTGGAAAGGCGGCTTTCGGTGAGACAACACCGGATGGTTACAGCGCTTATATCGCAATACCGGGCATGATCCAGTACGGGGCAGGCCTGGGCACGGATTCCGCACCCGTGGGCGGAGCCTGGACCGGCATCATGATTCTCACCTACATGTTTGCACTGATGGGCATACAGTCTGCCCCGGCGTTCTCCATGTGGGCCTTCGGCAACAAGAGCCCGGAACCCTTCGCCCCCCAACAGGTGTGGGCATCCTCCGCCGGCATCGGCTTCATACTGATGTTTTTCACCGCCCTGCAGGGCATAGGCGCACACTTTCTTGGAGCCGACAGTGCGTTCATGGCCGCACACCCTGACCTGGTCAACCCGGTTATGGTTGAAGGACTGCAGAAGATCGGCGCCACCGACCTGCTGAACAGCCCCAGCAATCCTGACATGCTGGTCCCCCAACTGGTCTACCTGATGTCCGATCTCGCACCCTGGCTGGTGGGCATTCTCGCCGTCTGCGCCCTTGCAGCCATGCAGTCCACTGGCGCAGCTTACATGTCCACGGCTGGCGGCATGCTGACCAGAGATGTGATCAAACGCTTCATCATTCCAAACGCATCACACGTTCAGCAGAAGTTTTTTGGCCGCCTTGGGGTTGCCGGTATCGTATTGACCGCACTGGTCTTTGCCACAGCATCCAGTGATGCGCTGGTTCTGCTGGGAGGCCTCGCGGTGGCTTACGGGTTTCAGATGTGGCCCGCACTGATCGCCATCTGCTGGTGGCCCTACCTGACCCGCCAGGGAATTGTTACGGGACTTATTGCCGGACTGATCGCAGTCACTCTTACTGAAAATATCGGCGCCCAGTTTATGCCCTGGGGCCGCTGGCCAATGACCATTCATTCTGCAGGCTGGGGAATCTTCTTCAATTTTGGCCTGGCGATACTCGTTTCCTCCATCACCCAGAGCGAGGATGAGTACAAACACCGGATGACGTTCCACAACTTCCTGAGAAGCCATGCAGGGCTTCCCAAATCGAAAAAAGGTCTAAAGCCCATTGCCTGGATCATGGCCATCGTCTGGTTCTTTTTCGGCATCGGGCCGGGTGCTGTCATTGGCAACTGGATCTTTGGCGATCCGACCGACTCAGCAACCTGGCTGTTCGGTATTCCCTCTATCTGGGCCTGGCAGATCCTATGGTGGCTGCTTGGCATTTTCATGATGTGGTTTCTGGCTTACAAGATGGAGCTCTCCTCGGTACCGGAGAGCGAGGTACACGCCCTTCATGAAGATATCGGCGATACCCAGCTGGATTTAGACCGACCCGGTTAAATTGTTTTGTCTGTGGCTTAGGGGGGGAGTTCCCCCCCGTTTTTTTACCGCTGGCAGACAGAGGAAACAGGATTTGAGCACAATGCATAACATGCAGCACATCACGCAACCGTATCGCATCAATGATGCATCAAGGCATGAAGACGGGTAGCAGGCGATGAGTGAGCAGCGCTACAGATTCATGGTTAAAGCGGCAACCCTGATGACGGTCTGCTGGATCGCATGGAGCCTTTACGACCTGGGCTGGAGCAGTAAAACACCGGAACAGCAGATGCTATCTGCCGGCTCCAGGTACCTTGAGGACAGGCAATACCATGAAGCCCTTGAGAGCTTTGACCAGGTTCTGGTTATACAGCCTGATCACAGGGGCGCCAGAATGGGAAAAGCTCAGACACAGATGGAGCTCGGCCTGCACGCTGAACAATATCAACAGTCAGACCACTACCGGGATGCTCTCTCAAACCTTGACCATGCGATTGAACTGGCTACACAGGAGAGTACACCGGAAGTTAAGCGCTTTAACGCTGTAGCCCATGCCAACCGCGGAATACTGAAAGACCGCATGGGCCGTTATGAAGATGCATTAAAGGATTACCAGCAGGCTCTCGAATTGGACCCTGAAGTCGGCGACGGCCCCGGATTCCTAACCCGGTTCCTGCGGAACCAGGCAGAGAAGCCTCCCTCGATAACCGACCGTATCGAGTACCTCAGACAACAACTGTCCCTGCCAACCAGTGAACAGGTGCTGAGTCGCCCTGAGGTGGATGCAAAGCAGAGAGCCTACACACTGTAGTCCAGTGTCAGAACAGAGAAAGGATATCGACCAGCAGAACCCTGAAAAAGAACAGCAGTGCAATGGCGCCAAACAGCATATGTCCGAAATCGTTTTCTCCATCCTCATTGCGATGGGTTAACGCATGGAATGCAATAAAACCTGTCACCAGGAGAAAAATCCAATCAAGCACTGACAATCCTCAGATGTTCAGAAAAGCGAAAACAGCGGCACAAACCGCTCCAAGACGGAAATACCGAACAACACCAGCCTCTGGCACCAGACACTATCAATGATACAGGCGACATCAAAATTAAGCATCGAGCAGCTTCTGCTGGGCACCCGCTCATTCAAGGATGTGTCCCTTGAATCGATCAGCATGCTGGTATCACAGTCCGAGCATTGCATGCTGCCCCCGGGCGGCGCACTGTTTCACCCGGGAACACCCTATCAGAATCTTGTCTACGTGCTTCTGGAAGGCAGTATAACCATGCACCGCCCCAGCGGAAGGCAGGATAGCGTTCTTCCCGGCGATTTCATCGGCCTGGCCAACTACCTCGACGGAAATGCCCACTCCACAAAAGCTGAAGCCACCCGCCAGTCCAAGGTTCTGGCTGTCCCAGAAGCCGTTCTGCATCGGCTGGAGCAGCAGAGACCCGACCTGTTCAATGCCCTCAACAGGGTAATCGCCGCCAAACTGAGGGAGCGCAGCCCTGACCGAAGCATATCCACCGGCGTCCTGGCACAGCCCGTTACCCGGGTCATGAAGTCACCGGTATCCTCCTGTACAGCTGACACCACCATCGCAGAATCACTCGAACTGCTTCAGGAGCGTAAAATCGGCAGCCTTGCCGTGATCAACGAAAGAGGAAAACTCCAGGGCCTGCTGACATTCAGCGGCCTGGCAGAGGCCGTTATATCGAAGGGGGCAAAGCCCACCGACAGTGTTCTCGACGTGGCCTGCGAGACGCCCCGAATAGTGGACACGGACACACCGCTCTGGGAAGCCCAGGAGCTGCTAAAACGTGACAGTTCAAAGTACCTGCTGGTGGTGGAGAACAACTCACCCACCGGCATGGTCTCAGAAAGCGACATACTCAGGATACTGATCTCCCGCCCAAGCATTCTCACCAGCCGTATCCGCAAGGCTGAGAGCATGAAGGAACTGGTCGGCCTGTCAGGAAGAGTGATAGAGGCAGCGATAGATGCCCAGAGAAGTCACCACCGCCCCAGTGATGCTGTCCGCCTGTTGAGCGAGACCCACCTGATCATACAGCGACGAACCATAGAACTGACCCTGAACTGGATGAAACGCAAAGGTCATGGCGCACCACCGGCCAACTACGCCTTTCTGATAATGGGTTCCGGTGGCCGAAAAGAGATGATGCTGAACCCCGACCAGGACAACGGACTGATCATTCAGGAGTCGGCAGAGCAGGAGAGACAACAGGTCGATGCGTGGTTCGCCCGCTTCAGCAAACGCGTCAACAGGAACCTGGCGCGAGTCGGTTACGCACTCTGTCCCGGCGAAATCATGGCATCCAACACGCTCTACAGAAAAACCCTGGACGAATGGAAAGATGAGTTTTCAAAAATCGCACGGCGGCCGACAGCCAAATCAGCCCGCTGGTCAAACGTGATTCTTGATTTTGACACCCTATACGGTGATGACGCATTGATATCAGAGCTGCGACGTCACGTACTCCATGAGTCTGCAAGAAGCCCCCTGCTGCTGAAACTGATGGCCGAGGACGATGCCGAAGGCAAACCCGCGGTCGGTTTTTTCAACCAGTTGATCACCACCAGCGATGGCAAGGGCGAGCGCATCGACATCAAGCGCAACGGACTGCGGATTATTGCTGACGCCACCCGGATCTATGGACTGCAGGCAGGCATCTCCGCACTCAACGTATCGGACCGCCTGGACGCCCTGCTGAGAGCAGGCAGATTGTCCAAGGATTTCAAGGACTCTATACAGGAGGCCTTTGAAGAGCTGCTGGACCTGTTGCTGACCCACCAGATCGAACAGCATCAGAAGTCTGAGAAACTGGACAAAATGATCGACCCGGACAAGCTGTCACGCCAGGGCCGAAGTACCCTGCGCATGGCCATGCGCGCCGTAAAGCGACTCCAGCAACAGCTGCAGGGGGATTTCAATGCAGACGTATGAAAAAAGCATCCACAAGACTGCCCTGGCAGTGCCCGAATGGTTTAAAACCATTGATTCAACAGCTTTTAAATCGAAGATTGACAGGATATTCACATGGGGCACAATGGGAAGTCGCGTGATTGAAAAAAGTTTTACCCATCCACTGGTAATGAGGATCTGGTGGGTGCCAAACACCACCCCGACATGAAGAATAACGGGTGGTATTTATGGTCCACAAAGAGGGGCCAATGCACTGTTCAAACTAAATAATAATGAAAACAGATCCCAGCCCCGGCAATAGGTCGAGGTTAACTGAAAACAACATTGGTATAGCATCGGTGGCGGCCAAGCCGCACCAACCACGCAACAAGGAGACATAACATGTCTGAAGATAAGGTCTACCCGGTCTCAGCTGACACAGCGGCCAAAGCACACATTGACGCAGCAAAGTATGAAGAGATGTATAACCGTTCGGTGAACGATCCGGATGGTTTCTGGGCAGACGCTGCTGAAGAGTTTGTCACCTGGTCAAAGAAGTGGGACAAGGTCTCGGAATGGGACTTCAACAGTGCAGACATCAAGTGGTTCATGGGTGGTAAGCTCAATGTCTCCTACAACTGCCTTGACCGCCACCTGGATACCCGCGGCGATCAGACTGCGATCATATGGGAAGGTGACAACCCCGAGGAAGACCGCCACATCACCTACCGTGAACTGCACGCTGAAGTCTGCAAGTTCGCCAACGTCCTGAAAGAGCGCGGCGTCAAGAAAGGCGACCGGGTCTGCATCTACATGCCGATGATTCCCGAGGCATCCGTAGCCATGCTGGCCTGTACCCGCATCGGTGCAATCCACTCCATCGTATTCGGCGGCTTCTCACCCGACGCGCTCTCCAGTCGAATTCTCGATTCAGACTGTCAGACCCTGATCACCGCAGACGAATCTGTTCGCGGCGGTAAGAATGTCCCCCTCAAGACCAATGCCGACATCGCATTGAAAGATTGCCCCAACGTGCATACCTGCGTCGTTGTCAAACGCACCGGCGGCGATGTGGAGTGGACCGAAGGCCGCGACATCGTCTACCAGGATGCAATCGCAAATGCGGCAGCAGATTGCGAACCGGAAGAGATGGATGCGGAAGATCCACTGTTCATCCTCTACACCTCCGGTTCCACCGGTAAGCCCAAGGGCGTACTGCACACCACCGGCGGCTACCTCGTCTACTCTGCGATGACCCACAAATACACGTTCGACTACCAGGAGGGTGAAGTCTACTGGTGTACTGCGGATGTTGGCTGGGTAACAGGCCACACCTATATCGTCTATGGCCCGCTGGCCAATGGCGCCATCAGCCTGATGTTCGAAGGCATTCCCACCTACCCTGATGCCGGTCGCTTCTGGGCAGTGTGTGAAAAGCACAAGGTGAACACCTTCTACACCGCACCCACGGCGATCCGCGCACTGATGCGCGTCGGTGAAGAGCCGGTCAAAAAGCATGACCTCTCAAGCCTTCGCCTGCTGGGCTCCGTAGGTGAACCGATCAACCCCGAGGCATGGGAGTGGTACTACCGCGTCGTCGGTGGCGAACGCTGCCCTATCGTCGACACCTGGTGGCAGACAGAGACCGGTGGCCACCTGATCACCCCACTACCCGGCGCAATAGACCTCAAGCCAGGTTCTGCTTCCCGCCCATTCTTCGGCGTGACACCCGCCATCGTGGATGCCTCTACAGGCGAAGAACTGGAAGGCGAGTGCGAGGGCGCATTGATCATCACCCGCCCCTGGCCCGCCATGATGCGCAGCCTCTATGGCGATCACAAACGATTCCAGGAGACCTATTTCTCCCAGTATCCCGGCAACTACTTCACCGGTGACGGCGCACGCCGAGATGCTGACGGTTACTACTGGATAACCGGCCGTATCGATGACGTACTCAATGTATCCGGCCACCGCCTGGGTACAGCAGAGATCGAATCCGGCCTGGTTCTGCACGACAAGGTGGCCGAGGCTGCGGTCGTGGGCTACCCCCATGAAATCACCGGACAGGGCATCTACGCTTATGTCACACCCATGGCCGGTGTTGAGCCCACCGATGAGCTGAAGGATGAACTGGTCAAACTGGTGCGTTCCGAAATTGGCCCCATCGCCAAGATCAACATCATCCAGTGGGCGCCAGGTCTGCCAAAAACCCGTTCAGGAAAAATCATGCGCCGTATCCTGCGCAAGGTGGCCTGTAACGAGGTTGACACCCTGGGTGACACCTCAACCCTGGCAGACCCCAGCGTGGTGGATGACCTGATCGAGAATCGCGCCAACAAATAAGCCTTCCCTTACCCGCTGCACTTTATGGCGGGCAGATGGCTGATAAAAAGGGTGAACCTCCAGTGGGTTCGCCCTTTTTTTCATATCCCATCACACTCAGGACAGATTCAGTTCACATTCCCAATCGGCTAAACCTTCGGTTCAACCGTTTCGCGAGAAGGATCACAATTCCTATCCCCGATGCTATGTAGATTGTTCACCAGACGCCAACCAAAGGCTCGATTGAGAACAGATACCGGAGACCGGGGAAATGACGACCAAAAGAAGACGACTTAAAAAAGATCACTACTGGCTGAACCCGGGTTTAATCAAATGCCGGGAGGTTCCCTATCCCAAAGAGATTTTTCTGGCCGCATATGAGGCCTACTGGAACATGAAGCGCCAGGACAGCCAGATTGGCGACACCTCTGCAACGTAACTCCCTCCGCACTTCCGGACAGCCGTTCCGGAGGTGCCACCCCCGGCTCCACACCTCAGTACACAGCTAGAACCCTTCCTGTCAATTCATGTACCATTGCCCGATGTGGCAAGTGCAATCTCTATGCTGGACAGCCACTGTTTAAAATTAAACATCGGCAGCATGGCTATTTTTAAAATTTAAAGCTGTCACTGTTCACACCTGTCTATAAGAGTTTAAACAGGCTTAAGGAGCACATCTAAATTGAGTGAATTGAAAGTTGGCGTATTCGTCGATGCCGAAAATATTAAATTCAACGGCGGTTACCAGTTGCGTTACGACATATTGCGACGCTTCGCCGCCCGTAACGGTGGCACTCTGCTGCGACTGAACACCTACCTCGCATTCGACCAGGAACGGGCCCGGGAGGATCCGGAGTACGCGAAAAAATCCCACATCTATCAGCAGATGGTGCGTGACTACGGATGGAAGATCATCGTCAAGCATGTCCGCCGGTTTACCGATGACGAGGGAAATGTAACGACCAAGGCCAATGCGGACCTGGATCTTGCAGTGGATGCCATGCTGCAGGTGGAGAACCTCGACCTCATACTGCTGGTCACCGGTGACGGTGACTTCCTGCAGGTGGTTACCGCACTGCAGAACCGGGGCTGTCGGGTTGAACTGCTCGGTTTTCAGAATGTTTCCAAGCAGCTTCAGCGACAGGTGGATGCCTTCTACCGCGGTTACCTTATTCCGGATCTGCTGCCTTTCTCCAGCGAACCCCGAAACGAGTGGGGCAAGACGGGTTCCTGCGTACGCGGGGTCTGCACCAAGTGGTTCCCGGACAAGGGGTACGGATTCCTGCGCTTTATCAGGGAGGTATCACCCAATCTCTGGGTCACTGACCCGAGGGATCCCGATTCACCCTACGAGAGCGTCTTCTGCCACGCAAACGAGTTGGCGGAAAATGTAACCCCCGATGAGTTGATGAACCGCGACACCATTGTCGAGTTCCACCTGAAAGAGAGCGAGGTGGATGAGGGACTGATCGCCACCAATGTCCGGCACGTCTATTCGCCCGGATGAGAACCCGCGGTCTGTAAATATCCCGATGAGTCCGGTGTCACTGGCCTTGTTGATCAGCCGTAGTGACTCTCCACGTAACGCTCAACGATCTGCTGGAACTCCTGGGCTATGGTCTCGCCCTTCAGGGTTACGGTTTTCTGTCCATCTTCATAGACAGGTGCCACCGGCACCTCCCCCGTTCCGGGCAGACTGATGCCGATATTGGCATGTTTGCTTTCACCCGGACCATTGACCACGCAGCCCATGACAGCAACGGTCATCTCCTCCACTCCGGGATAGCGGTTCTGCCAGGCAGGCATCTGCTGTCTCAGGTAATCCTGGATATCCTGGGCAAGCTGCTGAAAGAAGGTGCTGCTGGTACGACCACAGCCGGGACAGGCAATTACCATCGGCGTGAAAGAACGCAACCCCATTGACTGGAGCAGCTCCTGGGCAACCACAACCTCCTGGCTGCGGCTGCCACCAGGCTCAGGGGTAAGAGAGATACGTACGGTATCACCAATCCCCTGCTGCAGCAGGACAGCCAGCGCCGCGGTGGAAGCGACAATCCCTTTTGATCCCATGCCCGCCTCGGTCAACCCCAGGTGAAGGGCGTAGTCACAGCGTTGCGCCAGTTCCTGGTAGACGCCAATCAGGTCTTGTACACCGCTCATCTTGCAGGAAAGCACTATACGATCCCGGCTCAGACCGAGCTCTTCGGCCCGGTGAGCATTTTCCAGTGCAGAGGTCACCATGATTTCACGGATCACCGCTTCATTGCTCACAGGATGAGCTGAGTTTGCGTTCTGATCCATCATCCGCACAACCAACTCCTGGTCCATGGAACCCCAGTTCACGCCGATACGAACAGCCTTGTCATAGCGACAGGCGGTCTCGATCATGCTGGCAAACTTTTCATCACGCTTGGCACCACGCCCGACATTCCCCGGGTTGATACGGTACTTAGCCAGTGCCTCGGCGCAATCAGGATACCGCTCCAGCAGTTTATGCCCGTTAAAGTGGAAGTCTCCGATCAAGGGGACGTTGCACCCCTGTTTATCCAGTGCATCGCGTATCGGGGCAACTGCCCGGGCGGCATCTTCACTGTTCACAGTGACTCGGACCAGTTCGGACCCCGCCTCCGCCAGCGCCCTTACCTGGGCCACTGTAGCCGGGACATCGGCCGTATCTGTGTTGGTCATGGACTGCACAACCACAGGAGATTGGCTGCCCATGACAACATGGCCGACACGGACGCCGACCGTGGCGTGTCGTTTTACGGGTGATTCAGGCATGATCCGAAAATACTCACTGACAGAAAGAGACCGGGGGATTTTCTCAAATTACTATCGTGCGGGCTATTTTTTTGACATGGCGACCAGGGCAGCAAAATAAAAACTGGCTCTGCACAAGGTTACTGTGTCGACATTGCATGATACGTAGGTCGGCCTTTAGGCCGACATGTCGGCTTGAAAGCCGACCTACAGCAGATGCTGGCCATATTGTGAATTACAGTAACCTTGTGCAGAGCCGGCAAATAAAAAAGCTGGCCGTGCACAACCATGCATAGGCCAGCTTTTACTACCTGGGATTTGGGTTTAGAACAGGTCTATTTGAAGAAACGCGAGAGAAAACCACCGCTGTTAGCGCGTTTTATCTTCTTCATATTGGCCTGTACGATCTCGCTGTAGTCACCATCTTCGTTTCTTATGTGGTTGACCAACCAGCGCTGAAGCATGCTCAGCAGTTCACCTGCGACATCCTCTCCCGCCTTGAAACGCTCCACAAAGACAGTCACTTTCTTGATGAACAGGGCATGCACCTTCTTGTGGGGTTCCAGAAAAGGATATCCCGCCTGTTCCATCAGGCTCTCTTCAAATGCAAAGTGCGACACTGTGTAATCAACGAGATCCTCGATCACCTCCGCGACGTTGCCGCTCCCGGAGGTCTGAGCATCATATAAATCGTTGATATACTGAACAATTCTCTTGTGCTGCTCATCAATTACATCGACACCGGTGTCCAGGGAACTGGACCATTGAAGATATGCCATAAATAAACTCCTAAACCACGGATAAGGAACACTTACCCATAAATTTCATAACCCTTCTGCCAACCAAGCAATGGGATATCTGTACCCTGACCGGTCTCCGAACTGAAGCCGGCCCGACAATACTTTAACTACACCGAAAACAGTATACACAACAACTGCGTGGTTACCGGTCCACTGCCTGTGACAATTGAAAATTCCTGACTGCATTCGCCAAAATGCATACTCGGGATACTCTATGGGTATTTAGCGGATTTATTTCAGATAACTTTAATGCCGCTGATAAAAAAAACAACAGGTTCATGAAAAAAAGTCGTGTCTAGTGGGCCAACTATTGAGCAGCATCAGGTAAACACGCCTTCAACGTGCTGACATTAATCACCGGTAATGAAAAACGCAGTGCAACGACTCTTGGCAATACACAGACGGTATCGCGGCGGGAAAAAGGTGCGAGACGGCATAATTGCCGTCCCGCAATACCTAGTCAGTCTTCATCCTTGAGTTCTTCGTGCCAGCCTGTATCCAGGCCAAACTCGAAAGCATGGATCTTGAGCCCTTCGGGGAAGGCCTCATTCAACCGACGCTCAAACTCCCTGTACACCTCTTCCTTGTGTTGCTGCACGTCGTAATCGCGGCTGGTCACGTCGACATTCTGAACATCGAGATCCATCTTGAACTCAATTTCAGGAGCCATCTGTACCCTTAATTTCGACATCTTTTTGTCCTCCTTGCCTACTAATAACTGTAGTAGGTTTCACAATTTTTTATAGCAGGGGAACAATCATCAACGCGACAATATTAATGATTTTAATCAGAGGGTTGATAGCCGGACCCGCGGTATCCTTGTAGGGGTCGCCTACGGTATCACCGGTTACCGCGGCTTTGTGGGCCTCGGAGCCCTTACCACCGTGGTTATCATCCTCGATGTATTTCTTGGCATTATCCCAGGCACCACCACCGGTGGTCATTGAGATTGCCACGAAAAGACCGGTAATGATTGACCCGAGCAGAACACCGCCCAGTGCCTGCGGACCAAGCAGAAGGCCCACAAGAACAGGGACAGCCACCGGCAGCAGTGAGGGGACAATCATCTCTTTGATCGCAGACTTGGTCAGCATATCCACAGCGGTGGAGTAATCAGGCTTTGCAGTCCGATCCATAATGCCGGGGATCTCTTTGAACTGACGACGCACTTCGCGCACGATTCCGCCAGCTGCACGTCCAACGGCCTCCATGGCCATCGCACCGAACAGGTAAGGAACCATGCCACCGATGAACAGGCCCACAATCACCATGTGGTTGGAGAGATCGAAAGACATGGCCGAGCCGGTATGGTGCTCCAGTTCGCGGGTGTAATCCGTGAAAAGCACCAGCGCTGCCAAAGCAGCTGAACCGATTGCGTAACCCTTGGTTACCGCCTTGGTGGTGTTACCCACGGCATCCAGCTCATCAGTTGTGTTGCGGACCTCCTCGGGCAGCCCTGCCATTTCGGCGATACCACCTGCATTGTCGGTGATCGGACCATAAGCATCGATGGCCACGATGATACCTGTCATGGACAACATGGAGGTGGCCGCGATGGCGATACCGAACAGACCTGCCAGGTTGTGGGCAAGCAGAATACCGATACAGATAACAATCAGGGGAGCTGCTGTCGAACGCATGGAGAGCGCAAGACCGGCAATCACGTTGGTACCGTGTCCCGTGGTTGAAGCTGCAGCCAGATGCTTGACCGGCTTGTAATCGGTAGAGGTGTAGTAGTCAGTAATCACCACGAGTGCTGCAGTGACCACCAGGCCCAGCAGTGCTGAACCGTAGATATTCATCACTGAGTAGGATCCGTTATCACCCATCAATGCATTGGTCACTGGGTAAAAAAGAATGGCTGACAGACCTGCAGATACTCCCAGCGCACGGTAGAGCGCCTTCATGATTCCGCCAGACTCTTTAACAGATACCACGTAGCTGCCTGCAATAGAGGTCAGGATGGAGATACCGCCGAGAGCGAGAGGATAGATGACGGCATTGGCACTGCCACCACCGAAAGCCAGCGCCGCCAGCATCATTGTTGCAATGATGGTAACCGCGTAGGTCTCGAACAGATCAGCAGCCATACCGGCACAATCACCCACGTTATCGCCCACGTTATCTGCGATTACCGCAGGGTTGCGTGGATCATCCTCTGGGATACCAGCTTCCACCTTGCCCACCAGGTCAGCGCCCACATCAGCACCCTTGGTGAAGATACCACCACCAAGACGGGCGAAGATGGAGATCAGGGAGCCACCGAAGGCCAGACCTACCAGTGGAGCCAGGGCGACGGCTTCACCCTCTGGAGTCAATAGGGTGATTATCATGTAGTAACCGGCTACTGCCAGCAGACCCAAACCAACCACCAGCATACCGGTGATGGCACCGCCGCGGAATGCAACGGCCAGGGCAGGATTCAGACCCTCTTTGGCAGCTTCGGTAGTACGCGCATTGGAACGCACTGAAACATGCATACCGATAAAGCCGGCCAGACCGGAGAACACGGCACCAATGGCAAAAGCAAAAGCGGTTATGGCACCGAGAAGCCCCCAGATCAGGGCAAAAAGTATGACACCGACAATGCCGATGGTCGTGTACTGGCGGTTGAGATAGGCCGATGCACCTTCCTGAATGGCCTTTGCGATATTGCGCATCTCTTCTGTGCCGTCCGGTTTGGCAAGAAGCCATCGAATCGAATAGACACCGTATACAATTGCCACTACCGAGCAGGCAAGGGCAAAGATTAGACTGGTAGACATTTACATTTTCCTCCGGACGAACTGCGCCAGTTGTTAGTCTTGTGGTTAGAATTAATCGCCTTCGCGATATCCTGGGGTTATCAGTGTTGTTCTTTGACGCTACAAACCCTTTGATTAAAATCAAAGTTGTAATTGCAATATTTAATGTGGCCATTTACCCCATTGAATGGATGCTACTGCCCTGGTATTTGATAAGAAAATCAGAATAAAACAGTCACCAATAAGAAAAACGTATGCTGCAGCGCGTCATTCGATACATCATAAAATTAGAAAATAACATTATTTTCAATCGATTGTTCTTGTTGTATGACTGGCAGAAAACCGCACATCCGGACCAATATAACGCGTTTCAAAGAGATAAAACTATGAGATAAATCAAAAAAGGCCTTACAGCTGAACAGCTACAAGGCCTTTTTTAAC
The DNA here is from genome assembly GCA_965224515.1 of Sedimenticolaceae bacterium. Classification (GTDB taxonomy): domain Bacteria; phylum Pseudomonadota; class Gammaproteobacteria; order Chromatiales; family Chromatiaceae; genus Sedimenticola_A. Next base: position 1,910,642 of record OZ245051.1, on the reverse strand, counting down.
GCACAGATGAAAAAAGTTCATTTCACCGGGTCAGAACCAATTACTTTTTTCTATTGGCCGCAACACGAAGACGCAGTGCGTTCAGCTTGATAAAACCGGCCGCATCCTTCTGATCGTAAGCCCCTTCATCGTCTTCGAAGGTGGCGATGGACTCGTCAAACAGGCTGTGGGTTTCTGACTTGCGACCTGCCACAATCACGTTGCCCTTGTAGAGCTTCATACGCACAACGCCGTTGACCACGTTCTGAGTCTGATCGATCAGCGCCTGCAGCGCTTCACGTTCCGGACTCCACCAGTAGCCGTTGTAGATCATCTCGGCATACTTCGGCATCAGTTCATCTTTCAGGTGGGCGGCCTCGCGATCAAGGGTCAGGGACTCCATGGCGCGGTGGGCGCGCAGCATGATGGTACCAGCGGGTGTCTCGTAGCAGCCGCGGGACTTCATGCCTACGTAACGGTTCTCGACAATATCATCACGACCGATTCCGTTCTCCCCGCCTACCTTGTTCAGGAACTCCATGATGCTGGCAGGGCTCATGGCCTCACCATTGATGGCTACAATATCACCCTTTTCATAGGTCAGTTCCACGTAGGTGGGATCGCTGGGAGCCGCCTCTGGAGAGACGCTCCAGCGCCACATATCCTCTTCGGGCTCGGCCCAGGGATCTTCCAGAATGTCGCCTTCATAAGAGATATGCAGCAGGTTGGCATCCATGGAGTAGGGAGATTTCTTGCTCTGCTTGGCAAAATCCACGGGAATACCGTGCTCGGCCGCATAGTTCATCAGCTTTTCGCGGGAGAGCAGATCCCACTCGCGCCAGGGTGCAATCACTTTCACATCCGGCTTGAGCGCGTAGGCACCCAGTTCGAAGCGAACCTGGTCATTGCCCTTTCCTGTGGCGCCGTGGGAGATGGCATCGGCACCGGTCTCGTTGGCGATCTCGATCAACCGTTTGGCGATCAGCGGACGTGCGATGGAGGTACCTAGCAGGTACTCACCTTCATAGATGGCATTGGCGCGAAACATTGGGAATACGTAGTCACGGGCGAACTCTTCGCGCAGATCCTCGATATAGATCTCCTTGATACCCGCTGCCTCGGCCTTGGCGCGAGCAGGCTCGACCTCTTCACCCTGACCGATGTCAGCGGTAAAAGTCACGATTTCACAGTTGTACTCATCCTTCAGCCACTTGAGGATGATAGAGGTGTCCAAACCGCCTGAGTAAGCCAGAACGACTTTATTTACACCGGACTCTGACATGCGTATTGCTCCAATAATTACTGCCGCCCAGGGGCGACGGTGCTGTTCACGGGAAACCGCACATTATAGCGTAGGTACCAGGTGGAAAACCAAGTTTTTAGCGATTTTCGGGGAAATTGAGGGGGATTGTGGTCGCTGTGGGGTTTTTCGGTTTCGAAGAACCCCTGGCTGGGAACCGGGCAGTCGCATGACAACCCCCGGTAGGTCGGCCTTCAGGCCGACATGTCGGGCTGAAGCCCGACCTATAAGGGTTAGATAGGCTGTGAGACTTAGTTTCAACACTCAGCTAGGACAGAACCAAATTTTCACTAGGCCTTTCGCAGAAGAGACTATCGATCATCCGGTTCCCAACCAGGCAGCCAACAAAACCCCTACCGGTACTGCCTCCGCCACCGATCCACAATATCATCCACATCAATATCCTCCGGCCCCTCCTTCCACTGACTGTAGTAATCGATATCGTTACTGTTGGGTTCCGGACTCGGCATGTAGAACTGGAAACGGGTTGGGATGGGCACAGCCTCACCCAGGGCAAGGGCTTCACCTCGCCCAAGGGCTGCGAGAATCTTGACCAGGTCACCTTCCGTATCAGGCACCAGGTCACGGATGTACTGCTGATCATCAGGGATGCCATTAGCGACCGTTGCGTCTGACAACCCCCGGTAGGTCGGCCTTCAGGCCGACATGTCGGGCTGAAGCCCGACCTACAAGGGTTAGATAGGCTGTGAGACTTAGTTTCAACACTCAGCTAGGACAGAACCAAATTTTCACTAGGCCTTTCGCAGAAGAGACTATCGATCATCCGGTTCCCAACCAGGCAGCCAACAAAACCCCTACCGGTACTGCCTCCGCCACCGATCCACAATATCATCCACATCAATATCCTCCGGCCCCTCCTTCCACTGACTGTAGTAATCGATATCGTTACTGTTGGGTTCCGGACTCGGCATGTAGAACTGGAAACGGGTTGGGATGGGCACAGCCTCACCCAGGGCAAGGGCTTCACCTCGCCCAAGGGCTGCGAGAATCTTGACCAGGTCACCTTCCGTATCAGGCACCAGGTCACGGATGTACTGCTGATCATCAGGGTTGGTTACGCGCAGACAGATAAAACTGCCGCACTGGGCCAGCACAGTTTCAGACAACTCGTGGGGACGCTGACTCACAACGCCAAGACCGACACCGTATTTACGTCCCTCCTTGGCAATACGTTCCATTGAACGCCGGGTCCCCTCGTACTGGGTGCCACCGGCCCTTGGAATGTAGGAGTGGGCCTCTTCGCAGACCAGCAGGATGGGGAACTCCCTGGCCCGCGGGTTCCAGTAGTTGAACTCAAATGCAAGTCTGCCGATCTGGGCGGAGACCGTCGGACGCACATCGAAGGGGACCGGGCTGAGATCGACCACTGTAATCTGCACCTTGGGGTCTGCAAGGCCGACAAAATCCCTCAACAGGCCACTCAGGGTTTCCGATCCCTGGCGCTTCTTGGGCTTGAAAAGAAAATCGTAGCGCACATCATTGAAGCGGCTCTGCATCTTGATCAGGAATTCGTCAAACTGACCGAAAAGCGGTCCTTTGACTTTACCGAAATCGGTTACCTGCTCATTTGCCCGCTTGAACTGGTGGAACAACTCTGCAAGGGAGAAGGTGACGGGTGAGTCGATGGAGATATCGACCCCCTCAAGGTCCTGGTTCGATTTTTTACGCAGCGCCAGCAAGACTTCTCGCAGAAAGGCCATCTGGGTCGGTGCTTTATCATCACCACGGTCCACCAGCAGATCAACAAGCTCGCTGTATGTCAGCAGCCAGTAGGGTATCTCGAGCTCACGGGCATCGACCGCCCTGTAAGTCCCCTCTTTGAATGCGGAGTGCTGGTTGCCTTCCTTATCTTTCCAGACATACTCGCCATGGAGATCGAGCAGAATGATGTGGGCATTTGGCATCACTTCCACTGTGCGCTGAATGGTGCTGGTCACACTCCATGACTTACCCGAGCCGGATTGCCCCAGGATGGCAAAATGCCGTCCAAACATGGCAGATGGGTTCATGCACACACCCATATCCGGAACAGAGGGGAGATAGCCCAGTTCAAACTTCATCTTGCGGAAGGCTTCGAACAGCGCTTCCACTTCCGGTCTCTGGATGACATGCACCTCGGCTCCCGGAGTGGGATAGCGGACCACGCCGCGCATGAACCGCCCCTTGGGATCGATCTCCCCCAGGGGAATCAACTGCATCATGCCACGTTTTACGATACGGCCTGTCTCCCCGGGCAGAAAGTGTTCATCCTGGTAGGCGTGCATCACCATGGTCACCACCTGCACACCGCGCTGCTTGACCATGACATAGTTGCCTAGCCGTCCAACCGCGATTTTTTCGCCGTTGATATCGAGTTCAGGAAACTCGCCGTTCCCTCCCCGCACCAGGGCGGCGGTCATGGTGTTCTCCTGAACATTGGTTATTTTGCCGATCAGGGTATCTGGACTCTGGCTCATGATGGTATCCGTCTGCAGCTATTTTAGTTATTTCCAGCGGAGCCGACTGAACAAGGAAAACAGGCACGGCATCCACTGGTAAGAGTAGCAGTGAACAATAGAAAAAGAGAATACCCTAATGACCGATATTCTTAATGGGATGCAATGCTCAGATCACGGGCCTGGCTGGCCGTGCTACAGCAACTCTTTTGAAAGAAAACTATTGAGCGCCTGGAGAAAAAGGTCAGGCTTTTCGGAATAGACCCAGTGTCCGGCCCCCGGGATACTGCGCAGACGAGCGAAGGGAAAGGCATCCCGTATAAACTTCTCGTGCTCTGGCAGGACATAATCGGAGTTGCCCCCGTAGATGAACTGCACCGGCCCCAGGTATTGGCTGCTATCGGGTATATCAGGGAAATCGACTATCTTGTCCATGCTGCTCGTTATCGCATCGAGATTGACACGCCAGCGCCAGCCTCCATCCTCCTGAACAAGATTCTGCAGCAGGTATTGACGCAACGCCTTCTGATCCAGAACAGGGGCAAGCTGCCGGTCAGCCTCCTCCCGGTTATCGATACAGTCCAGATCTATACCGTTCAATCCATTGAGAATCGTGCCGAAACGGTTCGGGTACTGCACCGGCGATACATCCACAACAACCAATCCGGCCACCAGGTCCGGCTGATCAAGGGAGAGCCACATGGCCGCCTTACCCCCCATGCTGTGCCCCACAAGCACGACCGAATCAAAACCCTGGTCATCAATGAGAGCCAGCACATCCATGGCCAGTGCGACGTAACCCGCCTCAGGATCATGGGGCGAGCGACCGTGATTGCGCAAATCAGGCACCAGAAGGTGAAAATCCTTCTCCAGATTACGCGCAATACTGTGCCAGTTAGAGGATGAACCCAGCAGACCGTGAAGCAAAACCAGGGATGGCCGGCCCTCGCGAAAACTGCCGTATTCACGATAATGAAGTTTCATGGTGTCAACGGCATGCCTGGTTATGAAATGGGTGAACCGGCAGCCTGTGTAGAGACCGCCGGCCCGGCAACAGATCAGCGCTTTTTCGGAGGCATGAGGTCGGTAATACTACCCTCTGCCATTTCAGCCGCCATGCAGATGGTTTCATTCAGCGTCGGATGGGGATGAATGGTAAGCCCGATATCCTCGGCATCAGCCCCCATCTCAAGAGCAAGCACCGCCTCACCGATCAGTTCTCCCGCATTGACACCCACGATACCCGCACCGAGTATGCGCTTTGTCTCCGGGTCGAACAGCAACTTGGTCATCCCCTCGTCGCGCCCTATACCAAGCGCACGACCTGAAGCCGCCCAGGGGAAAGCCCCTTTTTCGTATTCAATGCCCTGGGCCTTTGCCTCAGTCTCGGTCAACCCCATCCACGCCACTTCGGGATCGGTATAGGCGACCGAGGGAATTGTCATGGGGTCAAACAGTGATGGCAGTCCGGCAATCACCTCGGCCGCCACCTTGGCTTCGTGGGTCGCCTTGTGAGCCAGCATGGGGTTACCCACCACGTCACCGATTGCATAGATATTCGGGACGTTGGTACGCATGTGTTCGTCCACTGCGATAAACCCGCGATCATCCACATTCACACCTGCGTGTTCCGCCCCAATGTTCTTGCCGTTGGGTATGCGACCAACCGCCACCAGGACCCTGTCATAGGTCTGGGGTTTCTCCGGCGCCTGCTTGCCCTCGAAGAAGACCTTGAGACCACCCTTCTGGGCCTTGATCTCGGTCACCTTGGTCTGAAGCATGATGCTGTTGAGCTTGGACTTCATGCGCTTCTGCAAAGGCCTGACCAGGTCGGGATCACAGCCGGGAATCAGGCTGGACTGGAGCTCGACCACATCGATTTCGCTACCCAGGGTGCTGTAGACAGTACCCATCTCCAGACCGATGATGCCGCCACCGATAACCAGCATCCGCTTGGGAACATCCTCAAGTGCCAGCGCCCCGGTGGAGTTGATCAGACGGGGATCGTCATTTGGAAAGCCGGGTATCTCAACCGGCCGTGAACCACAGGCAATGATGGCGTTATCGAAGGAGATGGACACCTTGCCTTCAGCCGAATCGACTGCAATGCGATTGGGTGACTCGAACTTGGCCCAGCCACGAACCACATCGATCTTACGCTGCTTTGCCAGCGCAGAGAGACCCTGGGTCAAGCGCCCGACGACCTTGTCCTTCCCTGCCCGCAGTTTATCCAGGTCGACCTTGGGCTTCCCGAAACTGATGCCCATGTGCTCCATTTCGGCGGCTTCGTTGATGACATCCGCGGCGTGCAACAGCGCCTTGGATGGAATGCAGCCAACATTGAGACAGACCCCGCCGAGAGAGGCATGGCGCTCGATCAGGATGGTTTTCTTGCCCAAGTCAGCGGCACGGAAGGCGGCGGTATATCCACCAGGCCCGGCACCCAGCACCAGCACCTCGGCATGCATATCCGCTGCACCCTTCACCGCTTCAGAGACAGGGGCTGCACTTGGCTCATGCTTGACATCCGCGCTTTCGCCTTCAGCCAGCTCGAGTTTCAATATTGTGCCGCCCTGGGAAATCTTGCCCCCTACCTTCACCGATACCTCAACCACCTTGCCCGCATGAGGAGATGGGATGGACATGGTCGCCTTGTCACTCTCCAGGGTGATCATGGAATCCTCGACTTCGAGCGTGTCACCCGGCGCAACCAGCACCTCGATGATATCCACTTGCTCAAAATCCCCGATATCCGGCAGCGTGACTTCAATCAGGTTGCTCATTCTCTATCCTTTGTTTATAGGCGTGAAGGTAATATTTATAGGCACAGCCGAAGATTATCGCATGTGCAGCAAAAAGAGAAATAGTTTTTAAGTTTTCCACAGGACGATCGTCCTAATTCCAAAAAACCACACGGATTGTATAAATTTTGTGCGATTTCCTACCCGAAAACTAAAAAATACAGCTTATCCAGCCAAATATCCTGTCTCACTCTCTCTATTTTTCTTAAAGAAGCAGCTTTCGCAGATCTCCAAGCAGTCCAGAGAGCAGGGTTGTGAATCTCGCGGCCTGGGCTCCATCGATCACCCGGTGATCATACGAGAGTGAGAGGGGCAGCATCAGCCTGGGTTCAAAATCAGCCCCACTCCATACCGGTTTCATGGCGGAGCGGGAGACACCCAGAATCGCCACTTCCGGTGCATTCACAATGGGCGTGAAAGCCGTACCACCAATTCCACCCAGGCTGGAGATGGAGAAACAGCCGCCCTTCAGGTCTGCCGGGGCCAGCTTGCCCTCACGGGCACGACCGCTGATATCGACCAGTTCACGGGCCAGCTCGAAAATACCTTTTTTATCCACGTCCCTGATCACAGGTACCATCAGGCCATTGGGGGTATCCACCGCTATACCGATGTGAAAATAGCGTTTGTAGATCAGGCTCTCGCCATCGGGACTGAGAGAACTGTTGAACTCCGGCATCTGCTGCAGTGCACCCACACAGGCCTTCAGCAGAAACGGCATGAAAGTGAGCCTGATATCCTGCTTTGCGGCGACACCTTTCTGCTCCTGGCGAAACGCCTCCAGATCGGTGATATCCGCCTCGTCGAACTGGGTGACATGGGGCACATTCAACCAGCAGGCGCTGAGATGCGCACCACTGATCTTCTTGATGCGACCCAGGGGTTTCTCCTCGATTTCACCAAACGCCGAAAAGTCCACCTCCGGAATCGCAGGCAGCGTCAGTGCACCAGACCTGGCCGGTGCACCGGCACCGCCGGCGAGCACGCTCTTGACGAAATTCTGCACGTCATCCTTGGTCACCCTGCCCTTTGAACCGCTACCTCTGACCTGCAAAAGGTCAACCCCAAGCTCGCGGGCAAAACGACGTACCGACGGACTTGCATGGGCGGTAGTAGCCGGGCTATCTGATGGCCGGACCAGTACAGGCGGGTGCTGGGGCTGCTTTTCACCAGGTAGGCGGGAGGCCACAGCAGGAGACTCTACCGGTGATGGGGACGGGGCCTGAACAGACTCCACCTCTTCAGCAGCAGGCGCAGGGATGCCCGCCTCTTCAGCCGACTCCTCTGATGCACCCTCTTCATCGACATCCATGACCAGCAGCAGATCACCTTCGCTGATGGTGTCGCCGACCTTGGCGGATATCTCTTTGACCACACCGGCATGAGGCGACGGAATCTCCATGGTCGCCTTATCGCTTTCAAGGGTAATAAGTGAACCCTCAACCTCGACATGATCGCCAGGATTAACCAGGATCTCTATCACTTCCACCCCGGAAAAATCACCGATATCCGGAACTAATACTTTTGTTTCAGTACCCACTCTGTGCACTCCAACACGCTGTAGAATTCCGCCCTTTCAGGCGGGCTACTGGCTAAACCTGATCACACCGTAACCGGATTCGGTTTCTCGGGATCGATCCTGTATTTCTTGATTGCCTTGCTGACTTCGCCCACCGGTATCTCACCCTGATCAGCGAGGGACTTAAGGGCCGCCAGGACAATGTAATAGCGATTCACCTCAAAGAACTTTCTCAGCTGGGAGCGCATATCACTTCGCCCATAGCCATCTGTACCCAGCACCCTGAAGTCGCCCGGTACGAACGGACGGATCTGATCCGCATAGGAACGGATATAGTCAGTAGCTGCAATAACAGGCCCCTTGCGCTTGCCAAGCAGTGTTTCCACGTAGCTGCTCTTAGCCTTCTTGTCCGGGTGCAACATGTTCCAGCGCTCTTTATCGAGCCCTTCACGACGCAGCTCGTTAAAGCTGGTCACACTCCAGATGTCGGCAGATACATTGAAGTCCTTCTCCAGCAGTTCGCCGGCGGCAATCACTTCGCGCAGAATGGTTCCGCTGCCTAGCAGTTGAACCTTGGTCTTCTTGCGACCGCCGCTCTTGTAGAGGTACATACCCTTGAGAATGCCATCCTCCACATCCTTGGGCATGGCAGGCTGCTGGTAGTTCTCGTTCATCACGGTGATGTAATAGAAAACATTCTCCTGCTCCTGGTACATGCGACGCATGCCGTCCTGGACAATCACGGCCAGTTCATAGGCAAATGCCGGGTCATAGGAGACACAGTTCGGAATGGTTGCTGCCTGCAGGTGGCTATGGCCATCCTGGTGCTGCAGCCCTTCACCTGCAAGGGTGGTACGGCCCGCGGTACCTCCCACCAGGAAGCCCCGCGCCTGCATGTCCCCTGCTGCCCAGGCCAGGTCGCCAATGCGCTGGAAACCGAACATGGAGTAGTAGACATAGAACGGAATCATGCTGGCGCCATGATTACTGTAGGAGGTGGCGGCAGCAATCCATGACGACATGGCCCCCGCCTCGTTGATACCTTCCTGCAGCACCTGGCCCTTCTTGTCTTCGCGGTAATACATCACCTGGTCTGAATCGACCGGCGTGTAGAGCTGGCCGACAGACGAATAGATTCCAAGCTGCCTGAACATACCCTCCATACCAAAGGTACGCGCCTCGTCGGGTATGATTGGCACCACGTACTTGCCCAGCTTCTTATCCCGGATCAGGGTCGTCAGCAGACGCACGAAGGCCATGGTGGTCGACATCTCCTTCTCACCGGTACCTTCCAGCAGTGCCTTGAAGAAATCCAGCCCGGGCACATCCAGCTTGGGCGCATCGGTGAAACGCGCCGGCAGGTAACCACCGAGCTCCTGGCGACGCTCCTGCATGTACTTCAATTCCGGACTGTCTGCGGCCGGCTTGTAGAAAGGCGTGGCAGTGATCTGCTCATCCGGAATGGGAATATTGAAACGGTCGCGGAATGCCTTGAGAGCGGCCTCCCCCATCTTCTTCTGGGAGTGAGTGATATTCTGCCCCTCACCGGCAACGCCCATACCGTAACCCTTCACCGTTTTGGCGAGAATGACAGTAGGCTGCCCGGTGTGTTTGACCGCCTCGGAATAGGCCGCAAACACCTTGTGAGGGTCGTGACCACCTCGATTCAGGCGCCAGATATCATCGTCGGTCATGTTGGCCACCATCTCGGCCAACTCGGGATACTTGCCGAAGAAGTGCTCGCGGGTATAGGCGCCACCCTTGGCCTTGTAGGCCTGGTAGTCTCCATCAACGCACTCTTCCATACGCTTGAGCAGGGTACCGTTCTTGTCCCTCGCCAAAAGGGGATCCCAGTAGCCGCCCCACACCACCTTGATCACGTTCCAGCCGGCACCACGGAAGACACCCTCCAGCTCCTGGATGATCTTGCCGTTGCCGCGTACCGGACCATCGAGACGCTGTAGGTTGCAGTTGACCACGAAGACCAGGTTATCGAGACGCTCGCGCCCGGCCAGGGAGATAGCACCGAGGGCTTCGGGCTCATCCATCTCGCCGTCTCCCATGAATGCCCAGACTTTACGCTTGTCGGTATTCAGAATGCCGCGGTCATGCAGGTAGCGCATGAAACGCGCCTGGTAGATCGCCATCAAAGGCCCCAGGCCCATTGAAACGGTAGGGAACTGCCAGAAACCCGGCATCAGCCAGGGGTGGGGGTAGGACGAGAGGCCCTCACCATCGGCTTCCTGGCGGAAGTTATAGAGCTCATCCTCGCTGATGCGCCCCTCCAGAAAGGCACGGGCATAGATACCCGGCGCGGAGTGACCCTGGAAGAAGATAAGGTCCCCATCACGGGCATCGCTGCGACCACGGAAAAAGTGGTTGAAACCGACATCGAACAGGGTTGCCGAAGAGGCGAAGCTTGAGATGTGCCCCCCCAGCTCGGCAGAGATACGATTTGCCTGGACCACCATAGCCATCGCATTCCAGCGAATGAAAGAGCGAATCCTGCGCTCCATTGCCCGATCACCAGGGAAACGCTCCTGCTGGGTCACCGGAATGCTATTGACGTAGGCCGTGTTGGCGCTGAAGGGGAGATAGGCGCCCGACCGGCGCGCCTTGTCCACCAGTTTCTCGATCAGGTAATGAGCACGGTCAATACCCTCGTTTTCCAACACACCTTCCAGCGCATCGAGCCACTCCTGTGTCTCCTGCGGATCAATATCAGGTTTCATCGCCATAAACTCTCTCTTGGCATTAATTAAATTATCTTTTGTTTCCCCAGCAACAGAGGGGATTATTCGATAGATCTATAACAGATTTCTCTATTATTAATATATTCAATTCTTTATATTGCGTAGCGCAATATACAAGATTCCACCCCGGGTTCCAACCCCAAATAGTTCACGGGTTTCCAGGATGGATGAACGGCTTAGAACTGAAAGAATAGCCTGCCAGTCAGATTTTTTTACCTGGAGAAGGAGAGAAAAGAGTACTGGAGAGCACACAGTACAAAACAAGGCCTGCCTTCATATCTGGCTCATACTCATGATGACCGACCAAGAATACCGGAAATCACCGGAGGCCAGATCTCCGGCAAAAAAAAGCCTGCGAGGTCAGCCCCGCAGGCTTTATTCATCCGGTCCGGCAGTTTGGCGGATCAGATGGGGCGCTGGATACGGCGCTCTTCCATCTCTTTACGCAGGGAGGCGCGGCGCTCATTGGCAGCCTCACGCTGCTCTTCAACCTTATTCATCATCTCGTCACGACGGGCCTGCATCTCATTGCGCAGATCATCACGACGCGCACCGAACTCCGGTGCCTCGAAAGGACGACGGGCGACAGGGGCAAACTCATTGCCGAAAGGCGCTGTAGCGAACTGCTCGGCCAGTTTGCGCTGAGCCTCAACAGCGTCCTGGATCGCCTTTGCCTGCTGTTCGGCAAATGCCTTCTGCTGTTCAGCGAAAGTTTTCTGCTGCTCTTCAGTCATACCGGCAACAGGTGCGCCATAGGGGGCATAACCGTAAGGCGCATAACCATAGTAGGGGTTGCCATAGCCATAACCACGACCGTAAACACTGCTGCGGGCGCTGAAGCTCATGCTGAAGGAGCCATCACCCCAACCATCGCCAAGGCCGTTCCAGGGACCACCACCCCACCAGGCACTGGCGGACATTGAAGCGGTGGCAAGTGCTGCGGCGGCAGCCAGTCTGATAATCTTCTTCATGATAGGGATCCTTGATTTCCTGACACTCCCCCCAGGAAGCGGCAGTTTGAATTCGGTTCGGCACCTCCATGTGCCCAAGCCATCCCTGGCGTTCAATAAGACTGAATGTCTTACTTGGCCTCTGCTGCGGGAGCTGCAGGAGCAGCAGGTGCTACCGGAGCATAGGGGTAGCCATAACCACCGTAGGGGTAGCCGTAGCCACCGTAGGGGTAACCGTAACCACCGTAGGGGTAGCCATATCCACGACCATAGCCGCGACCGTAACCGGAACCACGACCACTGAAGTTCATGTTGAAATCACCCCAGCCGTCGCCCCAGCCGTCGCCCAGGCCATTCCAGGGACCACCGCCCCAAGGACCGCCCCACCAGGCAGAAGCAGAAGCGGAAGCAGCAAACATAGCAGCGATAGCAGCAGCTTTAACGATCTTGTTCATAATCTTCTCCGTAAAATCTGATTATTCAGTTTGTTCACCGGAAAGTCTTTGTTGATCCTGCACTTTCCTGAGGCTCTAGAATATTAGTAATTCATTAATTGGTCTAATTATTATTTTTTATTTTTTTTATAAAAAAAATATATAAAACAGTGAGTTAGGCATTTATTTCCCAGCTACCGTGTTACATGAATGTCATGAGTTGGCGGAAGTGCAGGAAATGCAGCTCCTACAGGGATGTAGGTGTTAGAGCAATGCAGGAGCAATTGCCGAGAGCAATTTCCTGCCCGTACATCCTGTACATAAAAAAGCCCCTTCGGTTTCGAAGGGGCTTTTGCTGTTGCTTGTCTGGAAACGGTTACTCGTCGAAGAACTCTTCCGGAGGCGGGTTGCCGTCGTAGACATCACTTCGCCGCTTCTGCAGATAGGCATCTCGACTGAACTCGTAGGGATCCAGGGCAGCCTCCTCAAGCACCCTGCTTGCCCCCAGGAGATCGGCACGCTTGTCGATACCCCTCAGAACTATCAGGCTGTTGCGCCAGCGGTTGGGGGTGACGATGCGCACCGGATCGGTATACCAGTCAACCACAATACCGAAAAGTCCGCGTCCGCTTGTGGAACCAAGAATGGGCAGCACGATATAAGGTCCCGGTCCTGCACCCCAGACACCAAGAGTCTGGTCAAAGTCCTCACCGTACTTTTCCATATTCATGTTGGAGGCCACATCTATGAAGCCGAGAATACCGATCGTGGTGTTGACCAGCACCCTGCCCACATCACTGGCTGCACGCTTGAGTTTGAACTGCAGAAGATTGTTGATCGCAGAGCCCACATCAGCGAGATTGCCAAAAAAGTTGGTTATCCCCTTATCCACAGGCGCAGGCATGATTGCCTTGTAGCCCTTGGCTACCGGCTTGACGATCGCCCGGTCCAGGGCATCGTTGAATTCATACATGGACCGGTTAAAACCCTCAGCAGGGTCCCGTGGATCAGTGTAATCGCTGGTCGTCGCGCAACCGGTCAAAAGCACCAGCAGCATTGACGCCATTACTACCCCAAAGCGATTTAAAAGGCCTAGGTTCGCCATTTATTGTTATTCCTTTCTCGTCTCTCTATACAACAGGTCCGTGGAAATCCGTATTTGCGGACCCTATGCGGGTGAATTTATCACAACTATAGAATTGAAACACTTAAAAACAGCTGTCTCTTTGTCCTGGTTCTCAATATACAATTTTCACTGAGAACCCCTTGTTTCTCATCAGCTGAAGCAGTCCGGATTCACCCGGCAGGTGCAGAGCGCCCACGGCAGCAAACAGGCCACCCCTGTTCATCAGCGGCTCAAGCCTCTCTGCCATCTTGCGGTTTCTTCCATCCACCACCCTCTCCTGAATACGACCACTAAATTCCTGGTCGCCCATTTGCAGGGTCTGGTTGCTCAACGCCATCAGCATCCCGATGTCCCGCCGCAGGTAGTTTTCCAACAGCTGCATATGCAACATCGGCAGCTGTCTCAAATTATTTAGGGTATCGACCAACAGGGCCAGCTGATCCTGTTCACCCATACCGTCAAAAACCGCCAGCTGCTCCTGCACCGTTTCCAGGCCGACAACCTCCATGCCCCGCTCCAGTGCAAGGCGGTAGAGGTAAAAATCCAAAAACTCCCCGCTCTTCGACGGAGGCACACTCAGCAGTGTGGCAACAGTCCAGGGCTTGAGGTTGCGAACTGCCGATTCGGGCATGCCAAGGCCCGCCATAGCTTCCACACTGCGTCGGTAGATCTCTCTACCTGCAACCTGCTCAAGATTGCGTCCGTCGTCATAGATCATCACCCGCATTGATTCCAGCAGGAGCGAAACATCGGGCAGCACCTCGATAGCCAGCCGCCTGCTGCTCTCAAAGGCCAGACGCACGGGTCCCGGAAGATCGAGAACGCGCTTGTCATCCGAATGAATAGTACCGAAAAGGTAGTTTGCTTTGCCGCCGGGAGACTCGATTCGGAACAACAGCCCTCGTTCCACGAAACCCTGGGCCAGTCCCATCCCAGGCAGCAGAACCAGCAACAGCCCCAATAGCCACCACATGAGAGTTTGCCGGTGAAACATCCTTAACATATACCCCGCGTAAAAAACCGGAATCACTACCGACCAACTATAACAGTACTGCCGGTTCGTAAATCAGGGATAATTACTTTATCCTTTGCCGCCATGACAGACAGCCTTTACAACCCCGACATCGCAAAACGCTTTCGCGGATTCCTTCCAGTGGTGATCGATGTGGAAACTGCAGGGTTCAATAACAAGACCGATGCCCTGCTCGAAATCGCTGCTGTCACTCTACGCATGGATGACAAAGGGCTGCTACACAAGGCTGAGACCATTGACTGCCATGTCGAGCCCTTTCCCGGCGCCAACCTCGATCCCAAAGCGCTGGCTTTCAACGGCATCGACCCCCACCACCCTTTCCGGGATGCAGTGCCGGAGCTCGAAGCACTGAAAAAAATCACCAAACCCATACGCAAAGCGGTAAAGGAGAGTGACTGCACCCGTGCAATCCTGGTGGGTCATAATGCTGTTTTCGACCTGGGATTCATCAACGCCGCGGTTGAGCGCACAGGCTACAAGCGCAACCCCTTCCACCCCTTCAGCACATTCGACACCGTATCCCTCTCTGCCCTGGCTTACGGCCAGACGGTACTGGCGAAGGCCGTGCAGGCGGCAGACATCGAGTGGGACAACAACGAGGCGCACTCCGCCATCTACGATACTGAGAAGACAGCCGAGCTTTTCTGCAACATCATGAACAAATGGCACAGGTGCTGTCCCGAAAGACCGTGGCTGCCGGACGAGTCCACCAGCTTGTGACCCGAATCTCAGGGGCGTACCTGTTGGCTCCTACAAAGAAAAAAGCCCGGCGCATCGCAATGCAACCGGGCTTTTTTATTGCGCAGAGGGCAGCTGTTAACCCTGCTCTTCCTCCGGCCACTTCTTGGCGGCTTCGGCAGTCATCGTCTGCAGTTCGCCATTGGCGTGGAGCTCAAGGGTGATGTCGCATCCGCCAACCAGTTCGCCATCGATGTAGAGCTGGGGAAAGGTCGGCCAGTCGGCATAGCGGGGGAGATTCTCAAAGATCTCGGCATCCGCGAGCACATTGACATAGGCGAACTTCACGCCACAGTCCTGCAGGGCAGCTGCAGCCCGTGATGAGAATCCACACTGGGGAAACTGGGGGGTGCCCTTCATGTAGAGCACGATAGGATTACCTTCCACCTGCTCCCTGATCCGATCCAAAACATCCATCGCTCACCTCATTACCGAGAAAATCGTAAAACACTTATATGCGGCATCAACAGCAGGTTTCAACCCCTGGCGCCGATTAACATCAATTCAGCGAAGGATCCCAGAAAATTCCCCGGCTGGCTATTGGTAGATGTACCAGTACCCCTTTATCCGGAGCCTGCAGAAGGGCTTCAGAACGGCTTGAAAGCCGCAACCACTGTGACTACCAGCCCCAGGATGAGATTGACACCTATCAGGCGCCGGATCAGGGCCATGCTGGCACCAGCCACCGGCAGTTCACCGGAGCTGAGGGCAAAACCCATGCGCTGAAACGGGAAAAAATAGATAAACATGAAAATCCCGGCCATCACCAGGCCTATACCCATCATGAGATAGACATGTAACGCCGCCTGGTTGCCGAAAGGCACCAGCAGAATCCAGAAACCGGTAACAAGAATCAGGATGACCGAGAGCCAGACCCAGGGGAAAAAGCGCCCAAGCACCCCGTAAAGGAGTGGCAGACGCTGGGGTGGTTCAAGCTGTTCGGCAGCCACCGGGCGCAGCGCCATATGGGCAAAGAACATACCCCCCACCCAGACAACACTGGCCAGTAGATGCAGGGTCAATGCGATGGACAACATAGAGATACCTATCAATTATTCAGTTAAACCGTACCTGACGGACAGAAGGCGCTTCAGGCGGCATCCACATTGCTCTGGAGCCAGTACTCCAGCAACGCCGCGTGCCACAGCTTGCTGCCCTGAAGCCGGGTGTGATGCATCTCCGGGGCAGAGAGCAGCATATCAATATAGGCGCGACTGTAAACACCGCGCTCCCTGCAGACCTGGGAGTTGAGAATATCGCTCATGAACGCCAGAAAATCACCACGCACATATTTCAGCGCAGGCATGGGGAAATAACCCTTGGGCCGATCGATCACCGCATCGGGCAATATCCCGCGGGCCATGGCCTTGAGAGGATATTTACCACCCTCGCGCAGCTTGAATTCCGGAGGACACCTAGCAGCCAATTCCACCAGTTTCTGGTCCAGAAAGGGCACCCTCGCCTCCAGTCCCCAGGCCATGGTCATGTTATCCACCCGCTTTACGGGGTCGTCCACAATCAGGGTGGTGACATCCATGCGCAACACAGCATCCATGAAGGTATCGGCCTCAGGCTCAGCCAGCAGCTCGGCGATTCTCTGAGAGGTGTAATCCTCCCCCCTGTAATCGGCGGTCACCCCGTGGAGGTACTCCTCGTGGTCGCGATCGAAGTAGTGCCTGGCAAAACGCTCTGTCGGGGTGCCTTCAGTCTCCGCCATCATGCGCGAATACCAGAAATACCCCCCGAACACCTCGTCGGCGCCCTGGCCCGACTGCACCACCTTGATCTGCTTGGAAACCTGCTCTGAAAGCAGGTAAAACGCCACTGCATCCTGACCGAACATGGGCTCGGACATGGCGTCCACAGCCTCCGGCAGACGCTTTAAAACCTCGGCATTGGGTATGTGGTACTTGTGGTGATTGGTCGAGTAGTACTCCACCACCTGGTCCGAGTATTCGAACTCACTCCCTTTCTCGTCGGGATGATCCTCGAAACCCACCGAGAAGGTGCGCAGGTCGGTCACACCCGCCTCGGCCAACAGGGCCACCAACAGGCTGGAATCAAGCCCGCCCGAGAGCAGTACACCCACCGGAACATCAGCGATTTCACTGCGTTTCTGCACCGCATTGCGCAGAGCATCGTGTATCGCTTCAAGCCACTCTCCGTCACTCAGGGGCTTTTCCGGGCGTATCGCGGGAAAACTCCAGTAACGACGCTCTGTGCGCTTACCGTCTTCATCCACCCGCATGCAGTGACCGGGAGGCAGTTTGCGTATCCCGTTCATAATCGTGCGCGGCGCAGGGATGACCGCGTGCAGTGTGAACTGGTGATGCAGTGCTACGGGATCGATAGAGTCGTCGATCCCGCCCCCGGCCAGCAGCGCCTGGGTGTTGGAGGCGAAACGCAATGAGTCTGTGCCTTCGGCATAGTAGAGAGGCTTGATGCCCAGGCGGTCCCGGGCCAGGAAGAGGCTCTTTTTCCGCTGATCCCAGACACCAAAGGCAAACATGCCATGGAGATGGTCCACGCAATCCTCGCCCCAGGCATGGTAGGCCTTGAGAATCACCTCGGTGTCACCTTCGGAAAAGAAGTGATAGCCCCTGGCCCGCAACTCTTCTCGCAGCTCCGGATAGTTGTAGATGGTGCCGTTGAATACCAGCGCCAGGCCCAGCTGCTGGTCCACCATGGGCTGGTTGGCGTGCTCGGTGAGATCGATAATTGCCAGGCGCTGGTGACCGAATGCCAGGGGACCGTCACCGTAGTAGCCGCCATGATCGGGGCCACGCCGCTCCAGCTTCGCCGTCATACGCTGGATGCCACCCATGTCGGGCATCCGACCATCAAATCTCAGCTCACCACACAACCCGCACATCAGGGATACTCCAAAAACAAAAGGGGCACTCATATACCGAGTTCCCCACACATTCATCAAACACTAATTATAGTATGTTGTCATACTCTAGCGGGCCATGCGATAAATAAGGCAATCATCATTCACGTATCTCCCGCTCACGCATTCAGAGATCAGTCCACACCGCCATAAAAAAGAAAGGAGTCGTCATGCCAAGTGCGGATATCGGTTTAATCGGACTGGCCGTCATGGGCCAGAACCTTGTCCTCAACATGAACGACCACGGATTCAGGGTCGCGGTATACAACCGCTCTCGCGAAAAGACCAATGACTTTATCAATGGTCCGGCGAAAGATACCCAGGTTATCGGCACCGCCTCCCTGGAGGAGCTTGTCGCATCTCTTCAACCGCCACGCAAGGTGATGATGATGGTGCGCGCTGGCGGCGCCGTGGACAGCGTAATCTCACAACTGCTGCCCCTGCTGGATGAAGATGACATCATCATCGACGGCGGCAACTCGCGCTTCACCGACACCGAACGGCGTATGGATGAACTGTCGAAGCAGGGCATACGCTATCTCGGCTGCGGCATCTCCGGTGGTGAAGAGGGGGCCCGGCACGGGCCTTCGGTCATGCCCGGCGGCGACGAGGCGGCCTGGCCCGAAGTGCGTCCCATCCTGCAGGCCATTGCGGCCAAGGTGGATGGCGAACCCTGCTGCCAGTGGGTCGGCGAAGGGGGTGCCGGGCACTATGTCAAAATGGTCCACAACGGTATCGAGTATGGCGACATGCAGCTCATCAGCGAGGCCTACCACCTGATGAAAGCGGGGCTCGGCATGAACGCCGACGAAATGCAGCAGGTCTTCAGCGAGTGGAACCGCGGCGTACTGGACTCCTACCTGATCGAGATCACCGCCGAGATTCTCGCCACAAGGGACGGTGACGGCGAGCCGCTGCTCGAGAAGATCCTGGACAGCGCCGGTCAGAAAGGCACCGGCAAATGGACCGGCATCAGCGCCCTGGAACTGGGTATACCCCTCACCCTGATCGGCGAGGCGGTGTTCGCCCGCTGTCTCTCTGCACTGAAGGATCAACGCCTGAACGCCGAGAGGATTCTTGGTGGCACCAAGCTCTTCAACGGTGACCGGAAACAGGCGGTCGCTGCAATCCACGATGCACTCTACGCCTCCAAGATCATCTCCTATACCCAGGGCTACATGCTGATGCAGGAGGCGGCCAAAGAGTACGGCTGGAATCTCAGTTATGGCAACATCGCCCTGATGTGGCGGGGAGGGTGCATCATCCGCAGCCGCTTTCTGGGCAATATCAAGGCCGCCTTCGACAAGACACCCGGATTGGAGAGCCTGCTGCTGGACGATTTTTTCATCCAGGCTGTGCAGCAGGCCGATTCCGGCTGGCGCCAGGCCGCCTCCCTTGGCATAGAGCTCGGTATACCCCTGCCCGCCTTCACCTCTGCGCTATCATTCTTTGACGGCTACCGCTGCGGGCGCCTGCCGGCCAACATGCTTCAGGCCCAGCGCGACTACTTTGGCGCCCACACTTACGAACGCCTTGACCAGCCAAGGGGCGAGCGCTTCCACACCGACTGGACTGGCGAGGGCGGGGATGCCGCCTCGACCACTTACGAGGTGTAGGACCCACAGGAACGATAATAATGAATGACTGTACCTATGTGATTTTCGGAGCCACCGGCAACCTATCCAGGGTGAAGCTGATGCCTGCCCTCTACCACCTTGAAGCGGCCGGCAAGCTCACCGAGGAGACTCGCATCGTTGCCATCGGCCGCCGCCCCTGGGACGATGAAAAATGTATCGCCGAGGCAAGGGATTGGGCCAGCGCCAAGGCCAGGGGCGGACTGGACGAGGCTGTCTTTCAGCGCTTCGCCAGGCGCCTGAGCTACTTTCGTGGAGACATCACCGACAGCGAGATGTACACCCGGCTGAAGGCCCACCTGGACAGTGATCCGAAAACTCCCGACAACATCGCCTACTACATGTCGATCCGGCCCGCGGAGTTCGGGGTGGTCACTGAAAACCTCAGTGAAGCCGGCCTGCTGGAGGAGAACCACGGCTGGAAACGGGTGGTGATAGAGAAGCCCTTCGGCTACGACCTGGAGAGCGCCCAGGCCCTGCAGAAGCGCATCACGCGATACCTGCGCGAGGACCAGGTCTACCGCATCGACCACTACCTGGGTAAAGGTACGGTCCAGAACGTACTGGTGTTCCGTTTCGCCAACACCATGATGGAGCCCCTCTGGAACCGCAACTACATCGACCATATCCAGATCACCCACTCGGAAACCCTCGGCGTGGGCAGCCGCGCAGCCTTCTACGACGGTGCCGGCGCAATGCGCGACATGATCCAGAGTCACCTCCTGCAGCTGCTGACCCTGGTCACCATGGAACCCCCGGTCTCCATGGAGGCCGAGGCCCTGCGGGACGAGAAGGTGAAGGTACTCAAATCGGTGCGCCCCATTCCCCAATCCGCTGTACATGCCCACGCCTTCAGAGCCCAGTACACCGAGGGCAACGTGGACGGCGAGAAGGTGCCGGGCTACCTGCAGGAGGAGAAGGTGCCGAGGGAGAGCGTCACCGAGACCTATGCGGCACTGAAGCTCTACATCGACAACTGGCGCTGGCGGGGTGTCCCCATCTACCTGCGAACCGGCAAGCGCATGGCCAAAGGCCAGTCCATCGTATCCATCTGCTTTCGCCACCCACCCCAGCAGTTCTTCCGCGACACCCAGGTGGAACGCATGAAACAGAACTGGGTGCTGCTCGGCATCCAGCCCTCGGAATGCCTGAAAGTGGAGATGACCGTCAAGGAGCCGGGATTGGAGATGCGCACCCGCCCCACCAGCCTGGATGCCAGCCTGCGCCGTACCGACGAGGCTGCAACCGACGCCTACGAAGAACTCCTGCTGGATGTGGTACAGGGCGACCGTTCACTTTTTCTGCGCTACGACGAGGTGGAGTACGCCTGGCGGGTGGTGGACCCTGTTCTACGGGTCTGGTCCACGGAGCGGGATTTCATCCCCGGCTACCCTGCCGGCAGCTGGGGCCCCGAAGAGAGCCGCCGCCTGTTCGAAAAAGAGGAGCACCACTGGCGCCACAGCATGTCTCCCGAGGAAGAGTGATCCGCCATGCAATGGACCGTACTGAAGGATGCCGACGCCGTCGCCCTCGCAGCCCGGGAACGCATCCTGACTGCCGCCCGGGAAGCCATTGCCGAACGGGGTTGTTTCCGATTGGTGCTGGCTGGAGGGAGCACTCCGGAGCTCACCTACAGGCTACTGGCCGAAAGCGGGGCCGACTGGCATCAATGGCATATCTATTTCGGAGATGAGCGCTGCCTGCCCCCCACCAATCAAGAACGCAACAGCCTGATGGCGGAGCAAGCACTCACTTCCCTGGTGCCCATTCCTCCCGATCAGGTTCACCCAATGCCCGCCGAACTGGGAGCTGAGAGCGGTTCTGACGCCTACGAGGCGGTGATTAAAGAGGCTCTTCCATTCGACATGGTCCTGCTGGGCATGGGCGAGGACGGCCACACCGCGAGCCTCTTCCCCGGGCACCGGCACCCGGCCGGCCCCCTGGTTCTGCCTGTGCACAACGCGCCCAAACCGCCTCCTGACAGGATCAGCCTGAGCAGAGAGGCCCTGGCGCAGTGTCGGGGCTTGCTGTTTATGATCACAGGCCAGGGTAAGCAGGATGCTGTAAAGCAGTGGCGATCAGACACGAAGAAGCTGCCGGTTGCAGAGATCCCCTGCCCGGACCAGTGTGAAGTACTTATTGATCGTCCCGCCTTCGGCGGAATTACGAATCAGTGAAAAAAAGCTAAAGCATCAGCACCCAGACCAGGGTGCCCGCGGTCACCAAGGCTATTGCAACAATCCCGACCACAGTGCATTTGGTGCAGAAACTACCTACCGATTGCATTTCAGTACTCATAATCCATCTCCTCAATTTTGCAGCATCTTCCGCCTTTTGGCGGTAAGTTGGGCCGATATATCTCGATATACCGTTACTGCTATGATTTTATACTTGCTTGAAATAACACGGTAAAAACCGCGGAAACCGGCTATATTTACAGCTTCAAAGCGCAAATACCCTTACTCTTATAGTTGATATCAGCAGGATTTCAACGGATCAAAGGAGCGATCCGCAATATTATTGTCACCGGGGCATTGCAAAAAAGGTGGAAAACCCTCACATCATGGAGAGTTGATAGGAGGGCATCCGGGCAACAGCGATTCACAATCTTGCATTGAACCTGCCCACCAATTAGAATGCATTTAATTATTACCTAGAATTTTGGTTGGTTATTAACCGGCCGAGCCGATACATTCGTTTTAAAAACCAGGAGAATATTAGCCATGGCACACGAATTACCTGCCCTGCCCTACGATATGAATGCACTGGAACCCACCATCTCCAAAGAGACCCTGGAGTTCCATTACGGTAAACATCACCAGACCTACGTGACCAACCTGAATAACCTGGTCGCCGGTACCGAGTTCGAAAATTCATCCCTGGAAGAGATCGTCATGAAATCCTCCGGCGGCATTTTCAACAACGCGGCACAGATCTGGAATCACAGCTTCTACTGGAACTGCCTCGGCCCCAACGCAGGCGGCGCCCCCTCCGGCACCCTGGCCGTGGCCATCAACAGCGCCTTCGGCTCCTTCGAAGAGTTCAAGAAGCAGTTCGCCCAGTCTGCAGCAACCAACTTCGGCTCCGGCTGGACCTGGCTGGTAAAGAACGGCGATGGAAGCGTTGAGATCGTCAACACCTCCAACGCAGCCACTCCCCTGACCGACGGCAAGACCCCCCTGCTGACCATCGATGTCTGGGAGCACGCCTACTACATCGACTACCGCAACGCCCGTCCCAAGTATCTCGAAGAGATCTGGAACGTTGTGAACTGGGATTTCGTAGGCACCAACTACGACGCCTGATCATTACCAGGCGCCAGTAAAAAACCCGGTCACTCTGACCGGGTTTTTTTTGCGCTGTCATGGTGGGGGTAAAAAAACCTATCCAGCTCTCGTAGGCGCATTCGGAAATACCTACCGGAATCGACCGTCATAATGTAATATTATAACATTTCACGTCATCTGAAACGGAGCCCCTGGCATGAGAGCTGCGAGTCGTATCCGCAAGTTTCTACTCATCTCGATTCTATCCCTGGCACCAGTTGCCGCATCCCTGGCAGACAAGCCCCGGGTAATTGCCAGTATCAAGCCGATACACTCCCTTGTGGCAGGTGTAATGCAGGGCATCGGGTCACCAGAGCTGTTGATCAGCGGTGGACAATCTCCCCACGCGTTCACTCTGCGTCCATCCGATGCACGGAAGCTCAACCGGGCAAAACTTCTGTTCTGGGTAGGTGAAGAGCTGGAAGCACCCCTGGAGCGCATCATCGAAACCCTCGGCGACGACATACAGGCCGTTGCACTGACCGAAGCAGAAGGCATGGTGCTCCTGCCGATACGCGGGGGTGGGGTCTGGGAAGAGCACCTGCATGACGATGAGCACGAAGAGCATGCCCATGCCGATGAAGAGCACCACCAGGGCACAAACCCACACATCTGGCTCTCTCCTGAGAATGCTGCGCAGATCGTTCGCCTGGCACAACAGGAGCTGAGCAGAATCGACCCTGACAATACAGCGCGTTACCAGGCCAATGCCACCACCATGCTGAGGCGCATTTCCCAACTCGATATGGCGATAAAAGAGAAAATAGAGGCCGTCAGCGGTGGGAAGTACATTGTTTTCCACGACGCCTACCCCTATTTTGAACATCACTACAAGCTGACGCCTGTCGGTTCTGTCACACTGAGTCCCGAACGCATCCCCGGCGCCCGACGCATCAAGGAACTGCGCAACAAGGTCAGAAGCCTTGGTGCATCCTGCGTCTTCAGTGAGCCACAGTTTGAACCCAAACTGGTTCAAACAATTACCGAGGGGACAGAGGCAGCAACGGGCATTCTCGATCCCCTGGGTGCTGAACTGCCCCCGGGGACCGAAGCCTATTTCAACCTGATGCACAATCTTGCAAATACCCTGGTGGATTGCCTTGGCAAGAGAGGGGATCGATAGATGGCATTCGATAAACATAAAGGACTGTTCCCAACAGCCGGACACGACCACAAAACCTGCGTGAGTTCCGCCCTTGAAGGTGCTGAGCGATACTGTCGTGAACACGGCCTGCGTCTCACCACACTAAGACGCCAGGTACTTGAACTGGTCTGGACCAGCCACCGTCCGGTTGGCGCCTATGCACTGCTCGAACAGATCAGCAGCGAGGGCCGCAAGGCGGCACCGCCGACCGTCTACCGTTCTCTCGATTTTCTGATGGAACACGGACTAATCCACCGCATCGCCTCACTCAATGCCTACGTTGGCTGCAGCCACCTGACACACAACCATGCACCTCGCTTCTTTATCTGCGACCAGTGCGGCGAGGCTGCCGAGCTGGATGACCCGGCAATCGATGAGGCCATTGCCAGGGACGCAGAAAGGCTGGGATTTCGCATCGAGAGGCAGACCCTGGAGATCAGCGGCATCTGCGCCCAGTGCGAGAAAGGCGCCATTGCATGAAGCGTGAACAGAGAGCACTGATAAGGGCCGAAGGTATCAGCGTACGGCTCAACGGCCGAGAGGTCCTTGAGCAGGTAGAGCTCTCCGTGGGGCGGGGTGAAATTGTCACCCTGATCGGTCCAAACGGCGCCGGCAAAACAACCCTGGTACGTATTCTTCTTGGACTGATGGCACCGGACAGCGGAGAGATTCATCTACAACCGGACCTGAAGATAGGCTACATGCCTCAACGCCTTTCGTTGCCGGAGAACCTGCCCCTCGATGTTCACCGTTTCCTCACCCTGACCCGCAAGGCCGACAGGGAAAAACTCGACGAGATATCCCGTGAACTCAACATCACCCACCTGCTTAAGAACCCGATGCAGACCCTCTCGGGTGGAGAGCACCAGAGGGTTCTGCTGGCCAGGGCCCTGCTTCGCGACCCCGACCTGCTGGTACTGGACGAACCGGTTCAGGGTGTAGACGTCACCGGGCAGACCGAACTCTACTCTCTGATCACCCGCATCCGTGACCGGCACCAATGCGGCGTGCTTATGATCTCTCACGATCTTCACCTGGTGATGGCCACCACTGATCGCGTCATGTGCATCAACCGCCATGTCTGCTGCTCAGGACATCCCGAAACAGTCAGTCAGCATCCGGCCTACCTTGAACTGTTCGGTACCCATGCCAGCGCCAAGCTCGCGGTCTACACCCATCACCACGACCACACCCACGACATTCATGGCAACGTTGTCCCTACAGACAAGGAGCACGATCATGGATGATTTCATGTTGCGTGCCCTGGCCGCCGGTCTCGGAGTTGCACTGGTTGCAGGTCCACTGGGTGTATTCGTGGTCTGGCGGCGCATGGCCTACTTTGGCGATACCCTGGCTCACTCTGCACTGCTGGGTGTCGCCCTTGGTTTTCTGTTCGGCCTGAATCTCAACCTGTCGGTGGTACTGGTGGCAATCACCATCGCCCTGCTGCTGCTCAGTCTGCAAGGCAGCCGACAGCTGGCTTCCGACACCCTGCTGGGAATACTTGCCCACAGCGCCCTCTCCCTGGGCCTGGTGGTAATGGCCTTTCAGGAGAACGTGCGCGTAGACCTTATGGGCTACCTGTTCGGCGACATCCTCGCTGTCAGCGCTGCAGATCTGCTCTGGGTGTGGGGCGGAGGTTTCCTGGTGCTTACAACCCTTATCCTGATCTGGCGCCCCCTGCTCTCACTGACGGTTCATCCTGAGCTGGCCCAGGTGGAGGGTGTACCCATCACCCGTATCCGCCTCATCTTCATGCTGCTCATCGCATTGGTTATCGCGGTATCCATGAAGATTGTCGGTGTTCTGCTGATCACCTCCATGATGATCATCCCCGCTGCCGCTGCCCGCCGCCTCAGCCGCACGCCTGAGCAGATGGCCCTGGCCGCGTCGATGGTGGCGGCACTGGCCGTGCTGCTGGGACTCGCCGGGTCATGGCAGTGGGATACACCGGCAGGGCCATCGGTGGTGGTTGCCGCAGCCGCCCTGTTTGCAACCAGTCAGCTGATACCTTCCGCCAGAAGCTGAACACCCAGCTGACATAAAACGCCACAAACACCGGTCTCTCTTTCTGTGACCCGGCAGATACCTGCCCGGCCTTCCATACTCTGATGACGCCCCCAAAAGAGGGTTCCATATGGGAAACAGCGAGGCACAGACAGTACGATTACCCGGGTGGGTAGGCAGCCAGTACTTTGCTCTACTGGTTGCATTGAGCCTTCTGCTGCTGGTCTACCCATTCTGGCCCAGGGACATCCTCGGCCTCGCCACCCTGGATGTTCTGCTCTGGGGGGTGTTGATCGCCAGCATCTACGCCGTGAGTCACTCCCGCCCTCTGTTTCGCTTTGCTCTCCTGCTCGCCATTCCGACCTTTCTTGCAGATCTTGCCGCCTTCATTATCGCCACCGACAAATGGCTCCTGATCAGCTGCCTGCTGGACCTGGCTTTCATTTTCTTTGTGACGACTGTGGTGGTTTCCAATGTAATGAAAGAGGAAAAGGTGGGCACCGACAAGATCTTCGGCGCCATCTGCGGCTACATACTGATCGGCATTCTATGGGCCTTGATCTACGGGGCACTGGAGTTGATCTATCCCGGTTCGTTCAACGGCACCGTTGATTCAGCCCAGGCCGGCGGACCCCACTTCGCAGCCATGGACCAGTTCATCTACTACAGCCTGGTAACACTCAGCACTCTCGGCTACGGCGACATCACGGCCACCACCCACGCCGCCCGTTCACTCTCATCCACCGAGGCAATCGTGGGCCAGCTCTACATGGCGATCCTGGTGGCACGACTGATCGGGCTGCATATCATCGAGTCCAGAATAAAAAACTGATTGCAAATAACCTGATCACAGATAAACTGAACCCCATGAATTCGATCAAGAGACACATTATGGCCGCACGAGTAAGCCGCGTTATGCGCTGGCTGATATGCGGCTGCGTGCTTTCTTAAATCGAGTTTAAAACCCGATTCCGGGAAAGGCCGCAGCTTTCACAAGCTGCGGCCTTTTTCTTTTATTGGCCGTTAAAAAAGGAGGATGAAAATGTCTGTGCCGGCCGCATACCTGGGGATGGTATTGATCTGGACCACCACACCGTTGGCAATCAAGTGGAGCAGCGAGGGCATCGGACCCTGGTTGGGCGTGAGCGCGCGCATGCAGATCGGTGTATTTGTATGCCTGGTTCTGGTGGCACTGATGAGCCGACGCATGCGTTGGTATAGAGCGGCGCGACACACCTACCTGGCTGCCGGCCTGGGCATCTGGGGTGCCATGAGCGCGGTGTACTGGGGCGTGCAGTTTATCCCTTCCGGCATGGTCTCCGTGGTCTTCGGACTGACCCCCGTGGTGACCGGTCTGCTTGCCGCCCTGCTGCTCAATGAACGCCGGTTCACGCTGTTCAGGGGTTTCGGCATGCTGCTGGGCATAACCGGCCTGCTGCTGGTTTTCGAACAGAGCCTGCGACTCGGCGGTCAGCAGTTTCCGGGACTGCTGTCGGTGCTGACCTCGGTCATCATCCACTCCCTGAGCGCGGTATGGATAAAGCGCATCGATGCCGGCCTGCACCCACTGGAGACCACAACCGGGGCACTGCTGGTTGCGGTACCGCTCTTCTGGGTGAGCTACGGCTTGAACACGGTGAATGTCGATGTGCAGATCAGCGAACGCGCTGCCTGGTCAATCCTCTACCTGGGTGCTGTGGCCACAGCGTTCGGCTTTGTTATGTACTACTACGTGTTGCGCGAGGTCTCTGCCACCGCCGTGGCACTGGCAACCCTGGTAACACCGGTACTGGCACTGCTGCTGGGGGCATGGCTCAACCAGGAGCGGATCAGCGTTACCGATATGTTAGGGGCCGGTATCATCCTGGCTGGGCTGGCAAGCTACCAGTGGGGTGATCGACTGCGGGAAAGAGCAGTCGTGGCACGTTGATGAATAGCCTTCCCGGTTTCCGGGAAGGCTTTATACACGCCTCCCAGACTCCGTCCCACCCCTGAATCACAGCACTGGAAGGGGCCCTTACTGGTCGGATTTCAACAACCTGCTGATTGTCAGAAAATCCAGATTGCCCACCAGCCGGTTCAGCGAAGCGGCCATATCGGGATTGGTCTCTTCCACACGCTGTAATACCTGATGGGTCCCCTCGATATCCAGTTCGATCACAGCCTTGCGCAAATCCAACAATATATCCTCTGGAAGTGCAGCCAGAGCTTCAGTGGTGACGGAAGTTGCCAAGACGATGGGTGTTTCACCTGCCGCGTCTTCCTCTTCGTAGATATATTCAAGATCCAAGTGCCGTGCCATGCACTCGAAGATCTCCTCCGGGCGGTAGGGCTTGCGCACGAAGTCGTCACTACCGGCAGCTATCAACTCGTCTTTCTGTTCCTTGAAGACACTGGCGGTGAGGGCTGCGATCTTCACCTCATCGCCGCCGGGCAGTTCACGGATCCTTCGGGTGGCGGCCAGACCGTCCATGACTGGCATGCGTCGGTCCATCCAGATGAAGTTCGGGCGCCACTGCTGGAAAAGTTCGACGGCCTTTTCACCGTTTTCCGCTATACGCACCTGGAAACCGACCTGTTCCAGTTGTTGTTGCAGCAGTTGCTGGCTTTCCAGTTGATCCTCTGCGATGAGAATGCGCCACTCCTCGTCCGATTCCGCCAAGCCGTTCACATAGCTGGCCGCTTTATCTGCTATCTGATGGGCCTGCACCGCTTCTCCCGGCTCTACATGGATCAGGAAGGAGAAGGTTGAACCTTGGCCAGGTCGACTCGCAACCGATATTTTGCCGTCCATAAGTTCCACAAACTGGCGTGTGATGGCAAGCCCCAGTCCGGTGCCCTTCTGCTCAATGGCGTCGGTCATCTGCTCGAAAGGCAGAAAGATGCGTTCAAGGTCCTTGGGGTTGATCCCCAAGCCACTATCCTTCACCTCGCCATTCAGGATGATATTCCCCGCATCAATCTCTTCGGCCTCCAGGCGCAGGGTAACGCCACCCTGGTCGGTGAATTTAACCGCATTGCTCAGCAAGTTGATGAGGATCTGTCGGATCTTGGGGCCGTCGCCGTATACAAAACGGGGGAACTCGGAACTCTGGTCCAGCAGAAGTTCCAGTCCCTTCTCATCGGCTCGCACCCGAATCAAGTCGGTGACGTCCAGGACCAGTTCTCCGAGGTCGATATTCTCTGGCTCTAGCTGGGTCTTGCCTGCCTCGATCTTGGACAGGTCCAGCACGTCGTTGATCATCGTCAACAGGTGCTCACCGCTACGGTTTATGATGGACACCTTCTCCTGCACGGAAGCAGGGGCATCACGATCCCGCCCTATCATGTTGGAGAAACCGAGAATGGCGTTCAACGGGGTGCGGAGTTCGTGGCTCATGTTGGCCCAAAAGACGCTCTTGGCGCGGTTGGCCACTTCGGCATCTTCCTTGGCGATGGACAGCTCCACCGTGCGTTCCCTGACCAGTTCCTCAAGATGATTGCGGTGCCTTGTCAACTCATCTTCCGCCCGCTTGCGCTCGGTGATGTCCTCCATGACGGTAAGAAGGGCGTCTTCGCCACCGAAGGCGAAGGGCACCACGGAGATACTGGCCATGAACTGGCTACCGTTCTTGCGCCTCGCATCCAGTTCGTAGCCGCTGACGAAACCCTGGATTCTGAATCGACGCAACACCTCCGAGCGCTCCCCCGGATCCTGGTACAGCATATTGGCATTGAGTCGGTCCAATTCATCAGGCGAGTAACCCGTTATCGCTGCAATGGCTTCGTTGCAGTTCAGTATCCGGCCATCGTATCCGGTAACCAGAATCCCCACGGGAGTACTGGCGAACAGGGTACGGAAACGCCCTTCACTCTCCCGCAGCGCCTCTTCTGTCTGCTTGAGTTCCACCACGCGTTGCTTGAGCGAGTGGATTGAGGTTCGCAACTGACCGGTCATGCTATTGAATGCAGACGCGAGACCACTGATCTCAGCCGTGCCCCCAACCGGGGCTTCCAACTCCAGTTGACCGGCGGCAATATTGGTGGCGACTTCGGTCAGATTGTGAACCGGTGCAGCCAGGCGGCGTGAGAAATAGATACCGACCAGGCCTGCCAGGAAGGCCACCACAAGCGTACTTCCCGCCAACAGGGCAACGTTCAGAATGACGGGTTGATATGCCTCTGCCACCGGCATCTCGACAACCACCGCCCAGTCAGGCGTACCCAGCGGGATATGCATCGTCAGAACCGATATTCCGTTCACACCGGTGGACACATCGGCCTCCGGCCTCTCCACCAATTCACCGTTGTCCATGAAACTGGCCACCTCTCTCAGGTGACCGAGCTTTTCACCCCGCAACACCCGCTCGGTGTCCGCCAGTGCGATCAGTCTGCCCTGCCTGTCCACCACGTAGACCTTTCCATGCTGCCCGATCCTCAGGGATGCCACCAGATCCCAGACAAATCTCAGATTGACTTGGGCTACCAGGGCGCCTTCAAACCTGTTCACGATGTTTTTTATGGGAACAGCCACTGTGATGACCGGTTCGTTGGTGAGCTCATCCATATGTAACGAGCTGATGAATCGCTGGTTCCCGCTGACCCGATGAAACAGGTCGCTATCGGCCCGGTTGACCAGATCGTTGGATTCAAACACTTTGTGACGGGAGACTTTCACCAACTCCCATCCCCGGCTGTTGAGCAAGGCAACCTCGTGAAAGGGGGACTCAAGCATGAGGAGACTGTGCAGCAGCAGATGGCGCGTGGCTGCCGTACCGGAAAAAGGACGGCCAATCTGGGTGGCTCCTTGCAGGGTACCGATTACCTGCTCGATAACGCTCGACACCTCCTCGGCTGCACCCAAGGCGGCAACCTGCAGTTTGCCGGCAACCACCGCCCGTTGCGCCTGAAAGTTGAGCACTATCTGAAAGCTGCTGGCCGCCAACAGGGACAGAACACTCAAGACCACGAAGGCCGTGGCCAGTGTTCTTGCCAGACTGACCGGGTGCCCGTTTCTCTTGGATTGGGACTGATTTGACATCAATTCATCTTTGACGGCTGCCTTATTGAACCGGCTCCAGGTTGTGAATGATTACGTGGGTGCTCTGCCACCAGGTTGGCGGATGTATATAGTTGTTGTCGGCGGTTGGCCATCCGGTCCAGTAGGTGGTATTGAAGGGCATGATCTTCCTTGCCTGGGTGATCGGAATGATCGGTAGCTCTTCCAGCCAGATATCCATTGCTTCGACAAACAGTTCATCGATCCTGGGTGCACCCAATGGCAGGGTACTGATCTCGTCCACAAGGTCACCGTAACGCTCGGCCCGATCTCCCGACCAGCGCCACGCGTTCTGGTTTTCTCCGGTTCGCTCGCCTACAGGCTTGAGCCAACGGATGTTGAACGTATCCATCGAACCCCATGGTTCGTTAACCGAGCCACAGGCCTGCCAGCCGATCCTGGCCCCGAAGGTGCCGTGGTAGAAATTGTTGAACCATGAAGTGGAATCCTCGTCGTGCGTGGAGGCATTGATGCCCACCTGCCGAAGTTGCTCTACGACCACCTTAGCAATGCGCTGCTTCTCAAGAAAGGCTGCGTGGGTGGAGATATCGACGGCCAGCTCCTGTCCGTCCTGTTCATAGAAGCCCCTATCATTCAGTGAATAGCCTTTCGACTCGATAATATGCTTGGCTTTTTCGGGACTGTGTTCGAGAAGCGGGTGCTTTTCGTACAGCTTCGCTTCTTCCAACAGTTCCACGTAGCGATTCAGAGCGGGATAGGCGGGGAAGAAGTGGCGGGACGTGGTGGTGGTGCCGTTATAGGCGAATGCCGCGATCTCGTCCCGGCTGATGGCGTAATTCAGTGCCCAGCGCATCTCTCTGTCATTCCACGGAGGCTCGGCATGGTTCAGTTCGAGGCTACGTGAGCAGGGATCCGGGACCCAGGCATAAGGTAGATCTTTATAGTGGGTTACAATCTTTGGATTGAGCCTTTTCAGCTTGAGCAGATTTCCGAGAGAAAGGTCCAGGACATTGTCCAGCGCATTCTTAGCCATGGCTGACATGCGCTCTTCCTCTGAGCCGTACCAGGTCCAGACCAGCCGCTCCGGCCTGGGCAGCTTCTTCCAGCCACTCTGCGCGCCCCACCAGTTGTCGTCTCGAAGATAGACGAATTCCGTTTCACTGACACTCTCCAGTTTGTAGGGACCGGTAAAGACCGGCCAGCCCTTCTCCGAGTCGTAGTTCTTGAAGGCCAGCGGGTCCTGATCACGCCAGATGTGTTCCGGCACGATACTGGGAGTGGTCCAGATCTTTACTGACCAGAAGTCGAGCTGGAAGCGGGTATAGGAACGCTTCAGATTGATCCGTACGGTCAGGTCATCTATCTTTTCTACGCGTGCTACCCAGCTCTTCAGATTGTCGGAGTAGATGTAGATAAAATCAGGTGTTTTCTCCACCAGCATGTTGATGCTGAAGATCACGTCATCTGCATTGAACGCCTCACCATCACTCCACTTGACATCCGGTCGCAGTTTCAGCGTCCAGACATCGAAGGTCTCATTCGGCGTCATGCTTTGAGCCAACCAGGGCTCGATCTGGCCGGTTTCGTAATTGAGGATGAATAGCGGTTCCATTAATACCTGGTGGAATCCGTGGACCAGGCGACGCCCCGGCATGAAGGGATTCCAAAGCTCGGGATCGGTGACCGGGCCGCCATCGAGATCGAAGAAGACGGTCTTGCGCCGCAAGGCATCCATCGCCCCTTCAGCCCCAGAGGTGTCTTGTATTTCGGATTTACCGGTCACGGCCTGTTCGACGACCGGCTCCGTCGTCACCTCGCTACAGGCAGCGAGCATCGCAAGTGCCAGCAGCAGAACAACTACAAGGAGAGGACTGAATTTACTTTTCATGATATTCCCTAAAGTCATTATTCAGAATCCGGGCGCGACTACTCAAGAGGGTCTTCTCCAAATATAGTCCAATGGAGCCGGGTAAGCCTGTAGCCCAGTAGCCCCCACAGCAGCAGGCCACACACCGGCGGCAACTGAACAAGCGCTGTAATATCGGTGGAGATACCACGAGAATAGACCAACACGCTCACCTGCTCGGTGGTGTGTCGGCACCATCGAAGCCCGCGCCGGAATTAATTTAGGGGTTCCCTGACGAAAAGAAGATCTCTTCCTGGAGAAAAAAGGATAATATCCTGATTATGGAGGGTTACTCGACATATCCGTAACCGCCACCCCCCGGCGTCTCGACAATGAACTGATCATCTACATCCATGGTCACTTCAGTACATGCCGGCAACTCTTCGACTGAGCCATCTGACCGTTCAACAGCATTGCGACCCACCTTTCCAGGTTCACCACCCTGCATGCCGTAAGGAGGAATGTTTCTATGTCCGGAGAGTATGGCGGCGATCATAGGCTCCAGGAAACGTATCTTTCTTACCACGCCATCACCGCCATGGTAACGGCCCGAACCACCACTGCACCGCCGAATTGAGAAATCCTCGAGCAGCACCGGGAAGCGCCACTCCAGCACCTCCGGGTCGGTAAGCCTGGAGTTGGTCATGTGGGTGTGCACCGCGTCAGCACCGTCGAAACCCGGCCCGGCTCCACCCCCACCGCAGATGGTCTCGTAGTACTGGGCCTCATCATTACCGAAGGTGAAGTTGTTCATGGTGCCCTGGGAAGCCCCCATGACCTGCAGCGCACCGAACAGGCAATCCACCACCGCCTGGGAGGTCTCCACGTTGCCCGCCACCACCGCCGCCGGGTAGCGGGGGTTGAGCATGGAGCCTTCGGGTATCACCAGTTTAAGGGGTTTTAGACACCCCTCGTTCATGGGAATCGGCTCATCCACCAGGGTACGAAAGACATAGAGCGCCGCTGCCCGGCAGATAGAGGCGGGGGCGTTGAAGTTGCTCTGCAACTGGATGGAGGTACCGGTGAAGTCGATGGTCGCCTCGCGCAGGCCGGAGGCTACGCTGACAGCGACCTTTATCACCGCACCGTTATCCATGGGGTATTCGAAATGGCCTGAGCGCAGCTTGGCGATAACCCTGCGCACCGCCTCCTCGGCGTTGTCCTGCACATGCTCCATGTAGGCCAGTACAACATCCAGACCAAACTGGTCGACCATGTGCTGGAGCTCATGCACACCCTTTTCATTGGCGGCGATCTGGGCACGCAGGTCGGCCAGGTTCTGATCCACATTTCGAACCGGCAGGGGATCACTCAGCAGCACCTGGCGGATCTCCTCCTCCAGCAGTCGTCCCTGCCCAACCAGTTTTATGTTGTCCAGCAGCACCCCCTCTTCCGCCACTGATTTACTGGAGGGTGGCATAGAGCCCGGTGTGATACCGCCGATATCTGCATGGTGCCCCCGGGAGGCGACATAGAAGAGCACCTCGCCCTGACCGGAAACCACCGGGGTTACCACGGTTACATCGGGCAGGTGGGTGCCACCATTGTAGGGTGCGTTGAGGACGTAGACATCCCCGGCCTCTATCCTGTCGCCCCATTTGCGAATCACCGCGCGGATGCTGTCGCTCATGGATCCCAGGTGCACCGGCATGTGGGGCGCGTTGGCCACCAGGTTGCCTTCTCTGTCAAACACGGCGCAGGAGAAGTCGAGCCGCTCCTTGATGTTCACCGAGTAGGCGGTGTTGGCCAGCACGCCACCCATCTGCTCGGCTATGGACATGTAGAGGTTGTTGAAGATCTCCAGCATGATGGGATCGGCCTCTGTACCCATGGCAAACAGTTGAGGCCGCTCCTCCACCCGCTCGAGCACCAGGTGATCACGCTCGGTAATCCGTGCCGCCCATCCCGGCTCAACCACGGTGGTCGCATTGGGTTCGATAAGAATGGCCGGCCCCGCAACGGTTGCTCCCGGTTGCAGGCTCACGCGATCAAACAGTGGGGCTTCATGTTCGCTGCCGTGACTGTATAGCATGACCCGTTTCAACGGCTCAGGGGTTACATCATCAGCCCCGGCTTTCACGACAGGGTCTTCAACCGCATCACCGCCACCTACCGCTTCAACAGAGATCGCCTCCACCATCAATTGGCGGCCTGACATCACAAAGCCGAAGTGCTGCCTATGGAGTTGTTCAAAGGCGGCGGCCATTTGATCTGCGCTGCCGGCAGTTACCACCAGCGCCGTATCGGTACCGCTGTAGCGAACCAGGGCCTTACGGAGCACATTGATCACATCACTGGCGACTCCCTGATCCAACAGCTCTTTGCGTGTCTCTTCGCTCAGCAGGGTGAATGGGATTTCGAGCTCTTCGGCAAGCTGAGTAGTCAGTGGAGACTCAATGGATTTCTCACGGATAGCCCGCAGGTCCGCCAGCCCCATGCCGTAGGCTGAGAGTACGCCGGAATGGGGATGAATAAAGATGCTGTCCATACCCAGCGCGTCGGCCACCAGGCAGGCGTGTTGTCCCCCGGCACCGCCGAAACAGCAGAGGGTGTAGCGGGTGACATCGTAACCCCGCTGCACCGAGATCTTCTTGATCGCGTTTGCCATGTTATCCACGGCGATCTTCAGGAAACCCTCGGCCACCTGTTGCGGCGACATGTCCACCTGCCGGGCAAGCTGTTCGAAGTGAGCGCTCACCGCATCCCTGTCCAGGGGCTGGTCACCTTCGGAACCGAAGAGATGGGGAAAGTACTCAGGCTGGATCTTGCCAAGCATCACGTTGCAGTCTGTCACCGCCAGTGGACCGCTTCTGCGGTAGCAGGCGGGACCGGGATTGGCCCCTGCCGAGTCCGGCCCCACCTGGAAGCGCTCGCCATCGAACTTGAGGACCGAACCGCCCCCGGCTGCCACGGTATGGATACTCATCATGGGCACCCGGATGCGCGCCCCCGCGACCTCGGTATCGAAGGCCCGCTCGTACTCCCCGTCGAAGTGGGAGACGTCGGTGGAGGTTCCCCCCATGTCGAAACCGATCAGCTTGTCGAAGCCGGCCATCCGGGCCGTGCGTACCATACCCACCACACCCCCGGCAGGACCTGAGAGGATCGCGTCCTTGCCCTGGAATAGACCCGCCGATGTGAGCCCACCGTGGGACTGCATGAACATCAGGCGGGCATCGCCGGTTTCGGAGGCGACCTGTTCAACATAGCGCCGAAGTATGGGAGAGAGGTAGGCGTCCACAACCGTGGTGTCACCCCGCCCCACCAGCTTGATCAGGGGACTCACCCTGTGGGAGACCGAAACCTGTTCAAAGCCGATCTCCCGTGCGATGGCTGCCACCCGCGATTCGTGCTGGGGGTAGCGGTAACCGTGCATGAACAGGATGGCCACGCTGCGTATGCCTGCCCCGTGGGCAGCTTCCAATTCAGCACGCGCCGCGGCTTCATCTAACGCCAACAGCACCTCACCATCCGACCTTACACGTTCAGCAATCTCTGCCACGCGCTCGTAGAGCATCTCGGGCAGCTGGATATTGCGTGCAAACAGGTCGGGGCGATTCTGGTAACCGATACGCAGGGCGTCTCTGAAGCCCCTGGTCACCAGCAGCAGGGTACGGTCTCCGGCACGTTCAAGCAGGGCATTGGTGGCCACGGTAGTGCCCATCTTGATCGCATCGATCTGCTTACTGGGAATGGGGTCGCCGGCGGCCAGCCCCATCAATTCGCGAATACCCTGAATGGCAGAATCGCGGTAACGCTCAGGGTTATCGGAGAGCAGCTTGCGAGTGCCGGTGGTTCCGTCAGGACGCCTGGCGATGACATCCGTAAAGGTACCCCCGCGATCTATCCAGAACTGCCAGTTACTCATGCCTGTGCTCTTGCCACTGATACCGGAAACTGAGGCCTACAGCCTGAACCCCATGTAGTTGGCAATCTCGTAGGCATCTGGCTTGCCCTCTTCATGACCGAAGAAGCAGATATCCTGGGCCGGACCCTTGTCCGAACTCCCAAGGCCGATAACGAATTCACACTTGTACTCCCTGGCCAGTCCGTAGAGAAACTCCAGGGTTTTCTTCAGATCGGACCGTCTCTTGGCCTCCAGGTTGACCCCCAGGTTCCAAAAGGGCTCGCCAGTCTCATCTTCATCGGGTTGGTGGCGCTCATTGACCAGTGAAACTTTGCTTTCGCTCTTTTTCACCCAGCGTTCGAGCGCCTCGCTCATTGGCTCGGCAATGGCCTCCAGGTCGTCGGACTCGGCGTAAATGTAGATTTTCATATGACTGATTCAACCCCTGTAGATGATCCGTCCATTATACGGTTTTATCCGTTGAATACCTTTTCTTTACATACTCAGAAGTCATCGCTGCAAGCAGTGCGCTGTAGTTGAGGGTGAACACCAGCTCATCCCCCAGGCTCACATCATTTTCTGCGGCAGTGACATCGACAACCAGGTAGCCACTGGAAGCACCGAGGATACTCAAGCGCTCATCCACCGGCATCAGGCCAGAGACATCCACATCTTCCCGACCGACGTTTAGAAGTGCACGCAGTATACTGCCACGGGACTCAAACACTGGGCTGTTGCCGAAGGCGTCCTCACCCTGCTCTCCCAGAGGCACGGAGGGTTTGCGTTTGAGCTCCAGCACTTCAGCATGCAGCAGGAAAGCATCCTGGTGGGTACCCGGCCAGGGTTTTCTATGGGTCGTCTCCCTGCCGAGCAGTATGGCCTCGCCAATGCGGGCATGATTGACCCGGGTCGGCATGTCCCCTGACACAACCAGGTCAAGGCCGCTGGAGTTGATCCCCGAGAGCCATTTGAGTTCACCCCCGAGCCGACGCTCCACCCTCTCTGCCAGCGCGACCAGGCGGCTCATTGTCTCTTCACTGGGCACCACGCCACCAAAGCAGGCGAGATTGGCGCCTATTCCGGATAACCTGATACCCGGATAGCCCAGCACCTCTTCCACCACTGAGATCAGATCATCCGGCCATATGCCTTCGCGCAGGTCACCGAGATCCACCATGATGATCACTTCATGAACAACCCCTTGATCCGTCGCCGCATCAGACAGCGCCTTCAGCACGGCCGGTTCACTGTTGAGACTGACACTGACAGCGGAAACCGTTTCAGAAGCACCCGACAGCGGCGGCAGACGCAGAAGCATCAACGGCACTTCAATACCGGCATCATGGAGTCGCCTGATGTTCTCAAAACGTGAGTCGGCTATGGATGTCACCCCGCCCCGGATCATCGCCCTGGCGACTTCAGGACTACCGCAAGTCACCTTGGTTACCCCTGTCACCTCGATACGGTGCTCATCGCAGAGCTGCACAATGGTTCGTGCATTGTGTTCAATCTTGCCCAGGTCGATGGTGAGATAGGGGTAGGTCATGCTCTACTCCACTCTCTCCATCCATGTCTTAACCAGGTAACTGGCCACATCCCAGCCCCGGGTGCCACGACCGAAGCCCGTATCCATGCCACACTCGCGGGCGAGTTCCCGGGTCACATGGGCACCACCGGAAACCAGCAGCAGCCTGTCTCGCAACCCCCGCGCCTTGGCCAGGTTGTGCAGGTCGCGCATATGCCGCATATGAACATCACCGTGGGTCACAACGGTTGAGATCAGGACAGCATGTGCAGCGGTTCTCTCAGCCTCATCCAATGCCCTTTCCACCGCCACCGATGTGCCGAGGTCATGACAGATAAAGCCGTACTTCTCGATGCCGCCGTGCTTGATATCAAGTATCTCGTGAAGCCCCACCGAGTGCTCATCCTCACCCACAGTGGCGGCGATGATATGTATCTCCCTCGGCCGGACCCAGGCCTCTATCTCCGTCTCGGGCAGCAGCTCATCATGTTCAACCGCCGGCAGCAGATCGATACGCATGGGCATATCGAACACCCCCTTGATCTCGAACAGGCTCCCTTCTGCCGGGTGCATGATCCGCCGGCTGATCACTTGCGGGTTCTGCAGCCCCATGTGGCGCACCATCTCCAGGGCTGCGGCCTCTGCTGTCTCCGGCGTCTCGGGCACGAACAGAGTCACGCAGACCACACCGTCACCGTGCTTCTCAACTTCGGGAAGCAGCAGCCCTGCATCACGATCGGCCAGGGTTCGGGCCAGGCGCATATCAACATTGTCTCCGGGGTCAGGGTCGTCGATATAGCGGATTTTGCCTGGATCACACAGTGTGCAGCCTTTGTAGGCATCGCAAGCCCTGCCCTGGCGCTGGTCGTATATGTTGTTGCCGAAGTGGCCGCATACCGGTGCGCCGTAGTCGGGTTCTCTTGGCACCACGGTATCTGCGCCATCACCACCGGAGGGGTTGCGTACGATGCCATCACCCTTGCGTTCAGGGAAATAACCCTGGTCCACAAACATGCCTGCTTCAACAGACTTGTAGTAGCCGCCAAGCTCCACCATCTCCTCAAGAAAGAGCACAGCCCGCTCCTTCATCTCCCGGGCCTGCTTCCCCAGCGAACCCCCGGTTTTGAGTTCGATCTGCTCCATCACCCCATCCAGTCCCATAAGAGCCTGGCGGGTGGCATTCACCCCGGCGATGTTGTTGTAATGCCAGGGGATGTTGCGCCCCTCATCCGGGGTGATACTGCTCTGGATATCGGCCGATGTGAGCCGTGAGATGAGGGTGTCCAGCACATGGGACACGACAGTCTCCTGGGTATCGGTCTCCATGTAGCGGGTATTCTGTTGTGCACGGAAACGGTAGCCGTCGAACAGCTCGCGCAGTGCCACTGCATAGGGAAGATCGAGGCGCATCTTGGGCGCCGGGGTTGCCATTGGCGGCACGGTGGAGAGTGCGATCAGCTCTTTAGGCATACCTGCGGCTTCCGAGTAGCAGCAGTTGATGGCGTGCTGAACGAACAGCTCCGGCGTTACTTTCCACGCCTCCTTGGCGGTGGCGTTGGCATTGTGCGCACCGTCAAGCTGCAGGATACCGCCATCGGCCAGGATATGTTTCGCCTCTGCCGCATCCACGAAGGAGCGGTGCATGTTTATATCCCGGTAAAGGACATTGTACTGGGGGTCCTGGTGGGCACCGTTGACCCCCTCTTCAGAAAAGAGCACTGCCATCTCCGGACCTGCCAGGCCACTGACGTAGGAGTGG
Organism: Sedimenticolaceae bacterium; assembly: GCA_965224515.1. Classification (GTDB taxonomy): domain Bacteria; phylum Pseudomonadota; class Gammaproteobacteria; order Chromatiales; family Chromatiaceae; genus Sedimenticola_A. Next base: position 1,870,516 of record OZ245051.1, on the reverse strand, counting down.
AAGTTGATCGGCCGCCCCACCTCGTCCTCTATGGCATCCAGCGCCTTGCGCGATGCCCTGATCTGTTTGCGGGTTACAGGGATACCGCCGATGCCTTCCGGGGTGCCCTCGATAAGCCCATCGAAGTGGGACTGGCCGGTTGTGCGTATCACCATGATGTGATCCGCACCGTGCCATGCCGCCATGCGCATGCGGCGCAGATCATCCTCAAAGCGACCGGATGCAATCTCCGTTGTTATCAACATATCGCACTGCGGATCGATAGCGCCAAAGTAGTCTGCAGCAGGTAGCGGTATCGAGTTTTCCAGCCCCTCGCTGCTCTCTTTGTAAACGAAAGGGCCAATGACCTGGTCATCAATTTTACGTCGCCAGGTCCAACCCTTTCGTCTCGGCCGGTAGAGATGGAGGTCCTTGAGTATCTCTTCTATATCCAGCTTTTTATCGGGTGAGAGTTTCATCACGGAAGCTCCTCCCAATAGCGCCCGTCAAGCAGCGCGGCGCCGGCATCGGTGACTGACAGTCCCTTGGACCTGGCCAGCTCAAGCACCAGTCTGCCTGCGCCATGCCCCAGCAGCCCCCTATGATGCATGGTATCTGCCAGGACCTTGGCATCCATACTGCTGAAGCCCATACGCAGCAGCACAGAACGTTCGATTGCCGGCGTGGTATGGGTGCGCGCTTCTTCAACCAGGGGATCGACGATCTGTGCCACCAGCTCCCAGAAACGCTGGTGCAGCTGTTCATCGGAGAGACCGCTCAAAGGCTCTCTTCGCATCTCAAAATCATCAGGGTGTTCAATGGACTTCATTGATCATCTCCTGGACATGGCGCCTGTCACAGCGGGTCTCGGCCGAGAGAAAGTCGAGATCATCATCACCGGGTAACGCACCCTCGGGAAGGCTATCAAGGGCATGACGGATATAGGATCGACGTAGCCTGTCCAGATCCTGTTCCACCACCGCGATCTGGGAAGGGTGCTTGGGTATCACGATACGCTCACCCGGCCGGTTTTCCCGCGGCTCACCACGGTAGACCTCGACCCCCATATACCTGGCCATGTTGAGCTGGGCCAGGGGGTGCTTGCCCGCCCCCGTGTATTCGGTCTCCTGTACCACGAGGATCTGCCCCTCATCCATCTCCTGTGCCAGAACGAATGCGGCAGCCAGGGAGGTATTCCCGGCAGGGCCACGCTCCATCCCCTCCAGCACCGCCAGCACCTGGGTCATGTAGAACACCTCGCCCTGGGTGACGGTTACAAAACGATCCAGGTAACGCAGCGGCCTGGCGGCGTTGCGGGGTACATCCGCCCGGTCGGGCCAGGTGGTAAAGGGCATGGAGAACCCGGTGTGGCCGGTGGTGAATGACTTGCGGTTGAAGTCATGGTCCGAGGCCATGTGCAGCCCGGAGAGATCGACACTCGCACCAACCACACGGGTTGCGTCTGCACCGGCCTCTAAAAGCCCCCGGGCGGTTCCAGTGACATTGCCACCGCCTGCGTGGGTGGCGATCACCACATCGGGATGCCTGCCACACTGCTCATTGACCTGCTCAGCAAGTTCAAAACCCAGGGTCTCGATGCCGAGTATGGAGTACGGGGTGTAGAGTGAGGCGTTGAAGTAGCCGGTCTCCTCCAGTATCTGCAGAAAGACATAGAAGAGCTCCGGCCCCACTGACAGCCGGACCACCTCCGCACCATAGGCCTCACAGGCACGGGTCTTCTCCGCTATCTCGGGTTGGGCAATGCCCTGGCTGTCGAATGCCTCCTGCACCACGATGCACTTCAGCCCCGCCTTGGCGGCCTGGGATGCCACCGCTGCACCGTAATTGCCACTGGTGGCCGCCACCACGCCGGCATAGCCCCGTTTTGCCGCTTCATATACGGAGAGGGAGGCCCTGCGATCTTTGAACGATCCCGAGGGATTGGCCGCTTCATCCTTGACGAATATCCGTGCGCCCTTGCCCGGGGGTGCGCAGAGCCTGGCCAGGGCCGTGATATTGAGCAGCTCCACCAGGGGTGTGCCACCCACTGCCGTGGCCTGCTGCACGGCAAATACCTGCTCTATATCGTATCCCGTATCCGCCAGCATACGTTCATAATCAAAGCCGAGCAGACCGGTAGTGTACTGCTCATAGTCGATACCGACAGATGCCCGCATGATGTCACCACGCCGGTCCATGAGTTCCTGGTATCTTTGGGCATCAATCATCGGCCATCTCCTCACCGGAGAGCATGGACCTCACCTCCCCTGCGATGGCGGTAAGTTCCGGCAGGGGCTCACCGAAACTGTGACAGTAGCGGGGATTGACCTCCACCAGCACGCCCATCAGCCTGCGCCCGGTGGGCGTCTCGATCTCAGCCATGTCATCAAGAGCGCCGGGCTCCACCAGAAAACCCTTCACCCGCATTACCAGCGATACCTGGTGGGTATCTTCCGGCACCTGGGGTGCCCGTTCGCCGGGATGGAGCAGGATACGCTCGATCTCGACCCAGCTGCCTTTCTCGATCAGGCCGCTCATAGTGCATCTCCCGAAGGGTGAAGTCGCCGTCGCAGATCACCCAGTATGGCTGCAGGCACCGGCAGGTCAGCCATGGAGTAGAGTCCCGGCCGGGCATTGAGCAGTCGTGGAATCATATTCACGGCCAGGGCCGTGGTGGCCTGTCCACCGGGGATCTCCGGGGAACCGGCCAGGTGTACAGGAGGTGAGCCTTCAATGGTGATCTCATCCCCGGTCTCAACACCTTCCAGGTATGGATGAATCTGCTGGGGATGGATAAGGGTGATCACCGGCCGCCCGTCCACATAAGCCACCGCGGTATGCCGGCACCCCGCCACCTGTCCCGGTTCCACCCTGGAAAATGGGGTCTCACGCAACACGTTGGATACAATCGGTTCGCGCTGCTCTTCAATATGTTCAACATGCCAATCCAGAGTGGCGGCAATCATATGGATTGACTCCTGAAAGCCGAAGTGCCCCACCACATCTCCTGCCTCAATCCCCAGCTGAAAAGCATCCGGGCTGAGTCCCACGCCCTGGGCATTCAGTACCGAAGGCCCGTAAGGGGAGAGATCATTGACCCGCTTTGCCGTGATCGAGCTGATACCGGAACAAACACCGGTGAGGGTTATAACAAGCAGATCGAGGACGAAACCGGGATTGACGCCAGTACCCAGCAGGGCAACGCCATTATCCATGGCGAGCCGGTTCAACTCGCGGGCAGTTGCAGGTGAGGTTGCGGCGGGCCAGGCCATCTCCTCCGCTATTGAGATCACGTTGACACCATGACTCAGCAGCAGGCTGATCTCTCCGGCGGCATCGTCAAGGCGCGAACAGGTTGCCTGGATGGCTATATCCGGTCTTGCCGTTTCAGCCAGTGCGGACAGGTCATTGCTTATCGGGATGCCGATTTCACGATCGAGCCCGATAACCGGCCCTAGGTCCATCCCGGCCCGGTCAGCCCTCCTGGCATAGGCGCCCACCAGCTCCACCCCCGCCTTTTCAAGCAGCAGTCGGGAAATGCCTGAACCCATCTGGCCCGTTCCCAAGGTCACTACCCGGACAGGATCACCCATGGGCTATTGCTCCCATCGTGTCGAATTGACACCCAGATCTGGCGGTTGTTCGTCACTGAAGGACGACAACCCCTGTTAACTCTAAGATTAGTATAGAGTTTGCACCTGGTGGGAAATAACGCTTCCTACGGAGTTTCCACAGCAACAGGCCGCCGTGGACAATGGGGAGAAGCGGGACCTGGCCGGCCGGATTAGCGGGCCAGGGGGAGCTGCTTCATTCGGTGATATTAATCCCCTTATCCAGGACGATCTGGCCACTTGAAATACGGATCGTGTAGCTGCCCGGCGCTAGGTTGGAGGGTATCGCCCAGTTATGTAGCACCTTCTTGTTTGTGGATAACCGGGGCACGGGAGAGAGTCCGCTGGCAATATTCAGTACATGCAGACCATTGTCGTCGAGCAGATCCACACTGATAGGATTGGACAGGGTGCAGACGATCTCCCATACCAGGGTCCGGCTGGTACCCCTCCGCCAGCTGTAGGGTGCACTGGGCTCGATAAAATAGAGCGGCTTGCCGAAGGTGAAGATATCCCCCATGGTGACTGCGGAGTTGTCTGTTGTACTGATGCGCACCCTGACACCCCTCGATACCGAGTTGTAATCGGCCGAGGCGATTCCCGCCCACTCATAGACACCATCGTTTGGGGTGTTATCGACCAGTGTTCGCCACAGGGTGATGCCACTGGAATCGGTACCGGTGAGATCGATATTCACCGAGGTGTTGGGCGGCAGCGTGGTATTCCAACGAATGGTGTGAGGGCTGTCGGTGCACCAGCCGCCAAACTTCGTCGGTTCGGTAATGGTAATGTCGGGGCTCGATGGAAAAACGATGGGATCATCGATGTTTATCGCCTGTTCCACTGCCAGGGCACCGCTGGAGACTCGCAGAAGGTATGATCCTGAATAGAGGTTGCCCGGCACACTCCACTGCTGCACCTCTTTTTTGTTGGTGCTTGCCCTTGGGGTTGGACTGATGCCGCTGGCGATATTAGCCACCTGTTGACCCTGGGAATCGAGCAGATCGATACTCACCGGCGCGGGCAGGGTGCAGACCTTCTCCCACTGGATACTCTTTTGGGATCCCTTGCGCCAGGTATATGCCGCTGCCGGCTGATGAAAATAGAGCGGTTTGCCGAAGGTCACGACACCGCTCTTGGCCACCACGGCATCATCCAGGGTGCTGATACGCACGCTGAAGCCTTTTGAACTTTGGTTGTAGTTCGAAGCCGCAATTCCAGACCACTCAAAACTGCCGTCATTGGCAGTACTGTTAGTCACTGTCTGCCAGACCGTATCACCATCAACGTGGTTGCGTACCAGTTCAATCTTCACATCGGTGCTTGCCGGCAGGGTCGATGTCCAGGTGATGGTATGTGATGCATCTGTACACCAGCCGTCATTGGCCTCGGGACTGGTGATACTGATTGGTTCTCCGCTCTCATGCCTGGATCCGATACCGACCATTGCAGGTGCCTTCATGCGTTCGGCACCACGGGAAGGGCGCTGTTCCTGCCGCATCCGCGATATCTCTGCGGGTTTCAGGTCCCTGGCACCTGATCGGGATACAGCCCCGGGTTTTGCGTCGCTTACCAGGGAGAAGCTCCGGTCACTCTGATCCAGGGTACGCCCCTTCTCGTTCTTCAGCGCAATACGGTAGTTCGCCCCGGCTTTCAACCTTTTCCCCAACACGCTACCCACTCTCCAGGTATAACTGCCTGCAGAGGCCTTGAGGCCCCGAGCCAGGTTACCTACCGGTTTGCCGTTTGCGAGCAGCTGCAAGGAGATCTTTCCAGACGTATCCCTGCCGCCCCACCTGACCCGGTACCCTGATCCGATCACAATGCGTTCACCGCCGTTGGGAGAGAGCAGTCTCATCGGTGCCGGTTTAACCGCAATGGGAGCCACTGTGCGGGGCAAGGGTTTAACTGAACGTGGAGCCACTTCGACTGAAAGCGCTGATGAACTGAAAATCAAGATTGCAGCCAGAAGGGGATATCGCGAATTAGCCATGGCCGGAAATTCCGTTTTGTTAATAATATCCTGATGATGGTAGGCAGTAACCCGCCTTATTACCAGTACACAGATCACCTTGTTCAGATCAAGCATTTGTCACATAAGATTAATACTCATTTGGTATATACCTGGTGACAACCATGAAGCCAGGACAGGAGCCCCCTTTGGAAAACGCATTCGATATCGAACTTGAAGAGTATGAAGAGATTGATCTCGACAGCTTCGATGATGACGAAGACGAGGAAACAGAAGAGATCGAAGAGCTATTTCACGATTAAGCTTCCACATATCATTAGTGTGAAATCCATCATTGAAACAAGTGGGTTTAAGACCTATAAAGTAAGTGTAGAGAGAAGCTTTTTGTAAGGTTACGAACAGGGAGAGCGGTCAGCACCTGAAAAGACCCGCACGCAGTACTCGCGGGTAGGTAGAGGCGCCATCAGCCGGGCTGGCTGCCCTCCTTTCCAACCCATGACAGCGCCGCCTTATAAAGGCGGTTCTTTTTTTCTCCGGAAATTTTCGCCCCAATAGCCGCCGCCTGCTTCAGCGGCATCTCCGCCACAAGTATACGCAGCAGCCGTTCGGTATCTGCATCCAGCGCATCACCATCCGGCTTGTCTGCCCCGGCAACCAGCACCACGAACTCGCCCCGCTGCTGGTTCGCATCCTGCTCGAGAATCTCAACCAGCCTGGCCAGCGGGGCACTGATGATGGTCTCATGCAGCTTTGTCAGTTCCCGGGCAATAACAACAAGCCGCTCTTCGCCAAACACGCCAAGCATATCGTCGATACAGGCTTTGATCCGGTGACTGGACTCGTAGAACACCAGGGTCCGCGGCTCTTTGCTCAACAATTGAAACTGCTTCTGCCTGGCCTGTGAGGTTCTTGCCGGAAAGCCCTCAAAGATAAAGCGGTCAGTTGGCAATCCGGCGGCCGAAAGGGCGCAGACCGCCGCGCTCGGTCCGGGCAGGGGAGAGACCCGGATTCCCTGTGTGTGGCACTCCCGCACCAGCGGGAACCCCGGATCGCTGATCAGGGGCGTTCCTGCATCGGAGATCACTGCCACAGACTCACCAGCCTCCAGCCTGGACAGGATCTTGCCCATGGCCTGACGTTCGTTGTGCTCGTGATAGGCAAACAGCGGCGTGGTGATACCATAATGCTGCAGCAGGGGGCGACTGTGACGGGTATCCTCCGCCGCGATCAGGTCGACCTGGCTGAGCACTTCGACCGAACGGGCAGAAAAATCGTCCCGATTGCCGATCGGCGTAGGAACTATGTATAAAATACCCTTTTCAATTGACACATCTCACCCCAAACAAGATACTCGTCGCCTCATCGCGCCAGCCGGAATGCTACCATGCAACCGATGTTTAAAAATATTCTCACTCTACTGATCACGATTCTGTTCCTGATCGGCTGCGTACCCTCCTCTGTTATCAAGGAGCCCGAGCCAAAGCTCACCCACGAGGTGGAGATGGAGCAGGGTGCCGCACTGGAAGCCGCCGGCGAATATGCCCAGGCTGCAGCACTGTTTGAAACGGTGGCATCGGCCATGCAGCCCCCCCTGCAACAGGAGACACTGTTACGGGCAGTAGACAACTATCTCAAGGCAGAGGATGAAGAGAACGCAAATCGCCTGCTGGCCGGCATCGACACCAGTAGCCTGCCGGATCTCGATTTCCACCGCAAACTGCTGATCGCGGACTTCGCACTGCGCAGAAACCGCCCCGATGAGGCGCTGTCCTACCTGTCGGCACGGCCCCCTGAGCAGACATCCCAGGAGCTGGTAACACGCTACCACCAGCTGCGCGCCGAGAGTTTCCGCCTCTCCGGCAACCTGCTGGAGAGTGCCCGGGAACTGGGAGAGCTTGACCTGCTCCTGCTCGATCCTGAGCAGCGACTGGAAAACCAGCTCAGCATACTGCAGACCCTGGCCACCCTGACCGACACCGCCCTCGACCTGCTTCAGCCCTCCCCTCCCGGCATCCAGGGTGGTTGGATGGCCCTGGCACGGGTGATCAAGGCCCACTCAAACCAGCTCGACGCCATCCAGCCATACCTGGAAGACTGGCGCGAGCGCTTCCCCAGCCACCCGGCAATGCCGGAGCTGCTGGACGGCTACTTCCAGAAGCTGAAGGCCCAGTACCTACGCCCGAATCACCTGGCTGTTCTTCTCCCCATGAGCGGTCCCTACGGCAATGCGGCAAAAGCCCTGCGCGACGGTTTCATGGCCGCCTACTACCAGGAGAGCGCCGAGAACCGTCCCGGCCTGGTCTTCTATGACACCAGCAACAGCGCAGAAACCTGGCCGCTCTATCGTCAGGCAGTGGATGCCGGTGCAGATATGATTATCGGCCCCCTGAGCAAAAACAGCGTTGACCAGCTGGCCCGGGCCGGGGAACTGGAGATCCCCGTACTTGCCCTGAACCAGGTGATGCCTCAGGTCGCACCGCCATCGGATCTGTACCAGTTCTCCCTCTCTCCTGAAGACGAGGCGCGACAGGTGGCCGAGAAGGCCTGGCTGGACGGCCATACCAAGGCGGTCATCCTCACCCCACGCGGTAACTGGGGCAACCGCATATTCAGCGCTTTTGCCAATCGCTGGGAACGTCTCGGCGGACTGATCGCCGAACATCAGACCTACGACAGCAAGGCCCACGACTTCGGCCAGCCGATCCGTGCCATGCTGAATATCGATGAGAGTTACGCCCGAAAGCAGGAGATGCAGCGTCTACTGAGCCAAAACCTGGAGTTCGAACCCCGCCGCCGCCAGGATACCGACTTTATCTTTCTGGCCGCAAAAGCCCAGAAGGCACGCCAGATCCGCCCGCAGCTGCAGTTCCACTACGCGGGAGATCTCCCGGTTTACACCACCTCCCACATCTACTCTGCCAAGAGCAACATCAAAAAGGACCAGGACCTGGAAGGGCTGATGTTTCCCGACATCCCCTGGTTGCTGGTGTCCGAAGGCAGCGACCCCCTCTCCCGCCAGAACCTGGGAGAGTCCCTGCCCGGGAGCCTGACCAGCTACCGCAGACTCTACGCCATGGGCATAGACAGCTACCGGCTGCTGCCCCACCTTGCCAGGTTGCAGAACAACCGCGACGAAATGCTGGACGGAAAGACCGGCAACCTCTACCTGGATGACATCAACCATATCCGACGCCAACTGGTATGGGCGGAGATGCGGGCAGGCATACCCAAGGTCATCGGATATGCGCCGAGGATGGAGATCGACCAGGGTGAACTGCTTAAAGAAGAGGAGGCCGAACCGGTGCCCGAAAGCCAGCCCGAACCGGCAGGCACCCTGGACGACCAGGCGCCTGAATCCCAGGACACACCGGCCGGACAGGGCTGATCGTGACCGGACCGGGCAGCCACAGGGAGAGCGGCCCTGCTGCAGAACACCAGGCCAGGCGATACCTGGAAGCCCGGGGGCTCACCACACGGGAGACCAACTACCGTGGCCGTCGCGGTGAAATCGACCTGATCATGAACGAGGGCGACACCCTGGTCTTTGTGGAGGTCCGCTACCGCAGCAATATCACATTCGGCTCACCCGCGGAGAGTGTAAACCTGTCGAAACAACAGAAGCTCATAACAACGGCCAGCCAGTACCTGCAGCAGCAGTTCAGGAGCAACCCTCCAGCCTGTCGTTTCGATGTGCTGGCCATTTCAGGCAAAGAGCAGGAAAATGTCGACTGGATCAGGGATGCATTCCAGCCCTCGCTCTAAAAACCATAATCGAGATAGCGATGAACTTAACAGAACACGCCAAGCAGAACTTTAACGACAGCATACAGACCAATATGGAGGCGGTCTCCGTTTTGGTGGCCCCCCTGGTGAGTACGGCCGAACTGATCGTGGGCCGGCTGCTTGAAGGCGGCAAGGTACTCAGCTGCGGCAGTGGCGCGGAAGCCGCCATCGCCCAGCTTTATGCCACCCACATGCTGAACCGCTTCGACCGCGAGAGGCCGGGACTGCCCGCACTCTCACTGGCGGTCGACGCAGCAACCCTCACCTCCATCGCAGACGATTACGACTATGACGAGGTGTTTGCAAAGCAGGTACGTGCCCTGGGCCACCCCGGTGACCTGCTGGTGGCGATCAGCACAGACGGCAATGACGACACGGTGAATGCCGCGGTGGAAGCCGCTCACGAGAGGGAGATGTTCACCATCGCCCTGACCGGCAAAAGCGGCGGAAGATTGAGCGAACTGTTACGGGAAGTGGATATTGAAATCAGGGTACCAAGCAGCACCGACGCCCGCATCCGCGAGGGGCACCTGCTGAGTATCCACTGTCTCTGCGACCTTATCGATAAACAACTACTGGGCAGCTGATATGAAACATGCATGGAGAATCCAGATGAACAAACTCACCTATACCATTACCCTCGCCCTTTTGACCCTGTTCCTGGCACAGGGCTGTGCCCCGGTGGTGGTCAGTGGCGCAGCCACCGGTGTCGCAGTGGTACACGACCGCCGCTCCGCAGGGACCGCTATTGACGACCAGACTATCGAACTCCAGGCAGTGAATGCCCTTCTGACTTCCGGCGATCTCCAGAAAAACGGCAACTTCAGCGCCACCAGCTACAACCGGGTGGTACTGCTCACAGGGGAGGCTGCATCCGAGAGCGTCAGGCAGCAGTACGAGGATATGATCCGTGGCATCGAACTGGTTCGTCGCATCGTCAACGAAATCCAGATTGGACCCGAGGCATCCCTGGGTGACGAGAGCAAGGACGTCTATCTCACCACGCGGGTCAAACTCTCCCTGTTTGATATCAAGCTGAAGGGCTTCGACCCAACCCGGGTAAAAATTGTCACCAACCGCAGCGTGGTCTACCTGATGGGACTGGTAACCCCCGAAGAGGCCACTGCAGTCGTTGAAAAGACCCGCTTCACCCGCGGGGTCAAGCAGGTCGTCAAAGTCTTTGAATACCTCTGATCCGGCAGCGCTGCCAGACGCCGCCATAGCGGCGCTCAAGGCGATTGCAGGGGACAAGGGGGTACTGACAGACCCCGGCGACTGCTGGCCCTACGGCTACGACAACAGCCGCCGGCATGCCCTGCCCCAGGCCGTTGTCTTCGCCACCAGCCATGAGCAGGTTGCAGCGACCATACAGCTGTGCAACCGGGAAGGGATCTACCTGGTAGCCCGTGGCACCGGTACCGGCACAACCGGCGCCACGGTACCGGACCGCGGCGGCATCGTGCTCTCCCTGGAGCGTATGAACCGGATCATTGAGATCGACCCGGCCAACCGCATTGCCCGAGTTCAGCCCGGCGTCAGCAACAAGGCGCTGCAGGATGCGCTGAAGGAACACGGTTTTTTCTGGCCCCCAGACCCCACCAGCGCCGCCATCTGCACCATCGGCGGCAACCTGGCATACAACTCCGCCGGCCCGAGAGCGGTCAAATACGGCACACCGAGGGAGAACACCCTGGGACTGAGAGCCGTCACCGGCGCGGGGGTTGAGATCCACACAGGAGTCAACACCACCAAGGGCGTGGTCGGTTACGACCTGACCCGGCTGCTGATCGGATCAGAGGGCACCCTGGCCATCATCACCGAGGCGGTACTCAAGCTGACGCCCCTGGCCGAGGCCAAGTCGACCCTGCAGGCCACCTACAGGGACATGCACGCTGCGGCCAAAGCGGTATCCGCCATCATGGCCCAGCCGGTGACACCCTGCGCCCTTGAGTTCATGGACGGCACGGCTATCGAAATGGTGCGTAACTTCTCCAGCCTGGAGCTCGACCCCGAGGTGAGCGCCCTGCTGATGATCGAGGTGGATGGACCGGCCCACTGCCTCAACGAATCCGTGGACGCCGTCATCGATGCAGCCAGAGTCGAAGGATGCCTGGAGGTGACGCTGGCCCGTACCGACGAAGAGATCGCCCATCTCTGGCGTACCCGCAAATCCCTCTCTCCCGCCCTGCGGAACGTGGCACCGAAGAAGATCAATGAGGATGTGGTTGTCCCGGTTTCGCGTATTCCGGAATTGATCGAGGGTCTGGAGAAACTCTCGTCCCAATCCGGGATCACCATCGTCAACTTCGGTCATGCCGGCAACGGCAACATCCACGTCAACCTGTTGGTGGACCCTGATGACCCGGAGCAGATGAGCCGAGCCGACGAGTGCCTGGCAGAGGTTTTTCAGCTGGTGTTGCGTCTGCAGGGCACCCTTTCGGGAGAGCACGGCGTCGGCCTGGTCAAGCGTGAGTTCGTGGAGAGGGAGATACCTGCCGACACCCTGGCACTAATGAAGGCAATCCGCAGCCAGTTCGATCCCAACGGCATTCTAAACCCGGGAAAGACCATCCCGGATTAGTCCCGTCACAACAACCCGACGACTTAGTGCCATCCGGAAAATCCCAAAAGCGGGACGTGGAGTACACAAAGGAAAGCAGAGTAGTGCTTAAATTTGTCTTTTAAGCCTCTGCGCACTTTGTGCTGCTCAGCGGCCTCCGCGTCCCGCTTTTTGTGTTCCCGGACGGATGCTTGATTGAATTAAGGGGCATGCGTGGAAACACCCCATTTAAGCTATTTCTCGCTACCGGAAGAGAGGCGCAGCCAGAGGTAACCCGCCACCCCGGCAATCAGCGAGGCAAACAGCACCCCGGTCTTCGCCATCAACAGGTTCTCTGCCTGGCCGGCGAAGCCCAGCTCCGCGATAAAGATCGACATGGTGAAGCCAATACCACCGACAAAGCCCACACCGATCAAGTGGCGAAAGTTCATGCCTTCAGGCAGATTCCCGAAACCCAGTTTTATCGCAAGCCAGGTGACTCCGGCGATCCCCAACAGTTTGCCGATCACCAGGCCAAACATGACACCCAGTGCGACAGGATGGGTCAAAGTCTGCCCCAGAGCCGACAGCTCCACCGGGATACCGGCATTGGCAAGGGCAAAGATCGGAATGATCACAAACGCCACGGGCATGTGCATCGCATGCTCAAGACGCTGCAGAGGAGACTCGACAGAGTGAACTCCGTTTTCCAGGGTCTGAAGCACCCCTCTGGAGTGGGTGTCATGGATGATGCATGCACTCCTGGGTTCATTTTGTTTGCTTTGATGACTTTTGAGGGAATCCAGCAGTTCGCTCATATGTTCTATGAACAACTTGTGATCGAACTTGGGCTTAACCGGAATGGTCAACGCCGTTAATACACCGGCCAGGGTGGCATGGATACCGGACTGCAACATGGTAAACCACATGACCGTCCCAATCAGAAAATAGGGCAGTGGTTTACGGAAACCAAACAGATTCAACACGATCAGCAACACAAATGCCACAAGGGACAAAAACAGCCAGTTGGTGTGAATCTGCTCCGTATAGAACAGGGCGATAACCACCACGGCCCCCAAATCGTCCACAATCGCCAGGCCTACCAGGAATGTCAGTACGGTCTTGGGCACCCTGGAGCCCAGCAGGACCAGAACACCAACGGCAAAGGCGATATCGGTCGCCATGGGCACGCCCCAACCCCCGGCCCCGGATCCACCAATATTCATCATATAAAAAGCCAGGGCAGGCACCACCATTCCCCCGACAGCCGCCACGATGGGCATCAAGGCAGCATTGAAATCCGAGAGCTCACCGACGATGACCTCCCGCTTGATCTCCAGGCCGACCACCATGAAGAACAGCGCCATCAACCCGTCGTTTATCCAGTGGTGCAGCGTATGGCGCAGCTCCCAACCACCGAGACTTATGGCGATCTCGGTATGCAGTACATGTTCGTAGTGGTGGTGTAGAAAACTGTTGGCCAGAAACAGCGCCACAATAGCACACACCATCAGAATCAGACCTGATGCGGTTTCTTCGTGAATGAACTCTTCGAAAGGCGTGGCAATCTGTTGGAAGGCTTTTTCCCACGGTTGATAATTTGCGTGATTTTTATCCATTACAACTCAACTTTCTCGGTTAAATGCTATTTCGTCAGGCTGCTGTAATTTCCTGAAACAGCCGGGACTCACAATTATTGGCGCTGTCCTAATTAAGTGTTGAAACTGATTCCTAGAGCCCGACCTACGGTAAATCAATTGCTTACTAAAAAAACCACACTTAACTAGGACAGAGCCTAATTATTAACCCGATTATACCCATAGTGCCCGTTTTGAGCTTTACCATTAAACCGGAATTTGGCTCTGTACATCATTACTGCTTCACGACAAGGGTTACCTGTAGGAGCCGGTTTGCGAAGCGCACCGAAACAAGCCCGGATCGCGAATAAATTCGCTCCTACAGTAAGTTCATAAACCGGAAGAGAAACAGGTCGATATAATCTTCGAGCAGACTGAGTTCTTGGGAGAGAAAAAGAGGCGGCCTGAAGGCCGACCTACGTAAAACCAAAGGTTTATTGCAAAACCCAAACTTAACGGGGACAGCGTCTAAATTAAAGAGGGCATCAGCGTGGCTTAACACCACACTGATGCCCTTGATGGTTCACTCAGAATTTATCCCCGTTGACCAGGAAGTGAACCCAGATACTGGCTGCATAGCCAAGCGCAATCGCCCATGACCATTTAAGGTGAGCGAAGAAGGTGTAAATACCCCGGGCCTGCCCCATAACCGCAACACCGGCAGCGGAGCCGATCGCGAGCATGGAACCACCCACACCGGCTGTCAGGGTGACCAGCAGCCACTGGCCATGGGACATATCGGGCATCATCGCCAGCACAGCGAACATCACCGGGATATTATCCACCAGGGCAGACAGCACACCGACCAGGATATTGGCCCCAGTAGCCCCCATACCGACGTACATGATTTCGGAGGCCAGGGCGAGATAGCCCAGGCTGCCGAGGCCACCGACACAGAGGATGATGCCGTAGAAGAACATCAGGGTATCCCACTCGGCCCGTTCCAGAGACTTAAAGATATTGTAGTGCCCACTCTGACCACCTCCAGTATCATCAACCTCCAGTTCATGCTCCCCCAGCCCCCCCTCAGCCGGTGACTCTCTATTGCGCATATCTTCATCGACCATAGCTGCATCACGACGATTCAGGTAGTAACCGAACAGCTTGAGAATCCCCAAACCGGTCATCATGCCCAGTACAGGAGGCATATGCAGGAAGTTGTGGGCAGAAACTGCCATTGCAATCGTCACAATGAACAAGCCCACCACAATCCAGGCCCCGTGGCGCAATCGGGCCTCCTCATGGTGAGCCTCCGGCTTCTCATTGGGAATGGTCAGGGACATGATCACCGCTGGCACCAGCCAGTTCACCAGGGAGGGTGCGAACAGCACAAAGAATTCCTGGAACTGGACAATGCCCTTCTGCCACACCATCAGGGTGGTGATGTCACCGAACGGACTGAAGGCACCCCCGGCATTGGCTGCCACCACGATATTGATACAGGCCAGCGCGACAAACCGGGTATTGGCACCGCCCACGGCCATGGCCACCGTGGCCATCAGCAGGGCTGTGGTCAGGTTGTCGGCGATCGGGGAGATAAAGAACGCCAGAATACCGGTCAGCCAGAAAATAGCCCGGAATGAGAACCCCTTGTTAACCAGCCAGACACGCAGCACGTCAAACACACCACGCTCTTCCATGGTGTTGATGTAGGTCATCGCCGCCAGCAGGAACAGGAATAGTTCGGCAAACTCCAGCAGGTTGTGGCGTACTGCATGCTCGGCCGTTTGGGTGTCGCCCACAGAAATATAGGCAACGGCGACCAGTCCCCAAATCACGCCGGCAGCCACCATGACCGGCTTGGATTTCCTGAGATGCAGCGTCTCTTCGGCAATCACCAACGAGTAGGCGGCAACAAAGATAATCACACAGACGATACCGATCCAATGAGAGGTGAAACTGTGTCCGCCACCACCATCACCCGCCGCAAAGGTCAAACCGGGCAATAAAAGAAAGAGTGCCAGGATGGTCGCCCACAGCCCGAAACGCCCCTGATCACGTAAAAAACTTTTACCTGCCCCGCCAGATATACTCTTACCATCCATCGTCTAGGTTCCTTATGTTTCTTTTAAAGCACCCCGTGGCTACTGCTAAAAAAACCACAATACCTGCCCCTACTGGCGACAGTTCACATAGAAACTATAGACCATCAATCTGGAGACTTAAGGGATCGGAGCTGGCAGGCCGGGAAATCTGCTAACGAGAATTATTAACCCGGCGACCAAATAGATTGAGTTCAGTGCTTCAAGCATGGACTTGATCAAGGCGTAGTTCGCAGCTAATGGTTGCTCCATTGGCAACGACTGCACGGATGCAGGAGGTAGATCAACGCAGGAGCAGTTGCCGAGAGCTACAACGCAAAGTAAGGCCATGCTTGAAGCACCAAAAACAGGCCACTGTGTGCTTGCCCGCAAGCTACGTTATCAAACCTTGCTGTAGAAGGGCTGCAGCGGCATTTTGATGCCTTATCGCAGGCAAGCACACAGTGGCTGAACCTATCTATTTGGTCACCGGGTTAATACGCTCTCAACAGAGCAGAAACGGGACAAAAAAGGAGAATTGACGCCCCAGTTCCCTCTGGGAGCGCATTGACTTCACTCCAGCGGCAAGGAGCTACAGATAGTAAAGGATAAGGGACAAACCGAGCAGCACGGCGACCCATATCACCATACTGCCTGTGGGCCAGGATCTGGCCAGAACGCCATAAGAGCCATGGTGACGTGCGAGACCCTGCAATCCCAGGTCAACAAGGGCCAGCCCCTGTTTGCGTACCGCGCGATCAATCGGCGCCAGCCTGGCCATCAATGAACGCACGAAATCGGGCACCACGCGCCGGTAGAGCCACTCCGCATCCAGGTTCACGGACTTGAGCTCGGGTGGGTAGATATGTGCCAGTTTCAGCCAGGCAAAGGCCAGGGCCGAGAAGGCCAGCAGCTGCATCTGTGCCAACACATGGCTTACATCGTAAGCTGAGTAATCCGTGCCATATGGCAACAATGAATAGAGGAATGTAGGAAAACTACCGATACCGACACAAAGAACCGCCGCGATGGTCATGGCGATCAGCATATTGGTGGGCGCTTCGTGGGCTTTCTCCACATAACGTGAATCGTGGTGGAAGAATGCAAAGAACGGAATCTTGATACCCGCATGATGGAACACGCCCGCCGACGCAAACAGCAGTGCCAACCAGACCAGGGTATGCCCCTCCTGGATGGCCGCACTGACCACCATCGATTTACTGACAAAGCCACTGAACAGCGGGAATGCCGAAATGGATGCAGCACCCACCATGCACAGAATCGCGGTTTTCGGCATCTTCTTGTAGAGGCCGCCGAGTTCTGAGCCCCGCATCTCCCCGGTGACATGCAGTACCGCCCCCATGCTCATCATCAACAAGCCTTTGAAGATGACATCGTTGAAGGCGTGGGCAACCGCACCGTTGAGCGCGAGTTCGGTTCCGATACCGATACCGACCACCATGAAGCCCAGCTGGTTGATCAGGCTATAGGCCAGTACCCGACGCAGGTCGTTCTCGATCACAGCGTAGAAGATCGGGAAACAGGTCATCAGTGCGCCGATGGTAATCAGAAGTTCGGTGCCGGGGAACCCTCGGGCCAACGCATAGATGGCGACCTTGGTGGTGAACGCGCTCAGAAATACCGTGCCGGTAGGCGTGGCTTCCGGATAGGCGTCGGTGAGCCAGCCGTGCAACATCGGGAAGGCGGCCTTGATGCCGAAGGCGATAAAGATCAGCCATCCACCAGGCGCGTCCAGACCGATGAAATCGAAGGATAGCCCGTTGCCTGCATTGGCATACATGATGGCGCCGGCCAACAGCAGCACGCCGGAACCGATCTGCATGACCAGGTATCGCATGCCGGCCTTCAGTGAACGCTCATTGCGCCGCGCAAAGACCAGGACGGCCGAGGTAACTGCCAGCAGCTCCCAATAGACAAACAGCGTCAACAGGTCACCGGCAAACACGGCACCGATGGCACTGCCCGCATAGGCCAGGGCCGCCACATCCTGCATCCGGTCTTTCACATGCAGCGCATAGATCACGCCAATAAAGGCGGCCAGGTGAAACAGGTAGCCGAACAGTATGGAGAGCCTATCGACCCGCAGCGGGGTCAGTTCGAACCCCATCAGCGAGAAGGTGAAGGTCATGCCCGGTTCGAGCTGATAGACACCGTAAGCGCCCAACAGAGGCGCGGCCAACATAACGATAGCGCGCAGCTGTCCGCGGGTAACGCCCGCCAGTAGGGCACCGAGGAACAGGGGCAGAGCAGGCCACAACTCAATCATGCCGACCCTCCTGCTTCGGGCTCTCATCTTCAGGTCCAGCGGGCTCATCGCCAAAGTAACGCTCGTCACGCATCACCAGTTTGCGCATCTCCTTGGCCAGCAGGACCAGCAGCACACAGGCAACGAAACCATACACCGCATAGAAGGCAAACATCTCTTCCCAGGGATGTGCCGCATGACGATGAAGCACCAGGTCCAATCCCACAAGCAGAACGCAACTGACTAGCAAAGCGCGTACAACCAGGCGCACATTGCGCGGATTGTCGAACAGGTATTTCTTGCTCTCTTGCGAACTCATTGGACTAGTGCCTGTTAACACTAATTGAATAGTGCCTGTTGTCCCTGAAAAAACGCCAGGCAAGGCGCGAGGCGCGTAGTTTGGTTATTCCAAATGAGCAACGAGCAACGCCGAATGGCGATTTTTCAGGGGCAACCCGAAGGGCTGAGGCCATTTTTCCGCTCAGCGGCGTTATCAGTCGTTTATGTATGCGCATACACTGCACTCCTTCTGCCTTGCTGAGCAAAAAAATGGCCTCAGCAGGCATCATTCAATTAGTGTTAACAGGCACTAAGTTATCCATTAGCTGGTAGATAGGCTCAGGCCAGAGGAACAGCAGAAGACAACCTGTCACCACCACCCCGATAGCCAGCAGGCTGGCCAGCGGAGCCTCTTTAACCCCTTCTGCTGGTTCGGCCGGCTCGGTGAAGAAACTGCGCACGGGGATGACCACCAGGTAGGCCACGTTGAGCAGCGAGCTCAGCAGCAGCACCGCCGTCAGCATCCAGATGCCGGCATCCAGGGTGCCCTGCACCAGCATCCACTTGCTCCAGGTTCCACCAAAAGGCGGCAGACCGACGATGGAGAGTGCGCCGATAAGAAACGCCAGCATGGTCAGCGGCATACGCCGGCCCAGACCGTTCAACTCGCTGACCTTGGTCTTGTGCGCTGCGACCATGATGGCGCCTGCACAGAAAAACAGGGTGATTTTACCAAAGGCATGCATGGCGATATGCATGCCGCCCCCCACAACACCTGCAGCAACACCCAGCATCGCTCCCAGCACGATATAGCCCAACTGGCTGACCGTCGAATAGGCCAGTCTCGCCTTCAGATTATCCTTGGTCATGGCAACCAGGGATGCCAGCAGAATGGTCAATGCCGCCAATCCCGCCAGCCAGTCCGCCACGGCAAGGTCGGCGATAGTGTCTATACCAAAGATATAGACACTGACCTTGAGAATCGTGAACACGCCCGCCTTGACCACCGCAACCGCGTGCAGCAGGGCGGATACCGGTGTCGGTGCGACCATGGCGGCAGGAAGCCAGCGATGGAACGGCATCACCGCCGCCTTGCCGGTTCCGAAAACATAGAGCACAAGCAGCACACTCAACACCACTGTGTCTGTGCCCTCAGGAAAGACGCCGCCTGATGTGAAATCCAGCGTACCGGCGATGTGCCAGGTCCAGATCATGGCAAGCAGCAGGAAGACGACGGATGTACCTATGAGTATGCCCAGATAGATACGGCCGGCATGGCGTGCCTTGTCGTTGCCTGCGTGGGTCACCAAAGGATAGGTGGCAAGGGTGAGAATTTCGTAAAACAGAAACAGGGTCAGCATATTGGCCGACAGGGCTATGCCCATAACCGCCGCGATGGATACGGCAAACGCGGCATAGAAGCGTGTCTGGTTATCTTCATTGTGACTGCGCATGTAGCCGATGGCGTAAACCGTCGTCACCGGCCACAGAAAACTGGCCACCATGGCGAACAGCAGGCCCAGGGGCTCAAGTTCAAAGGCCAGCGCCACGCCAGGCAGGGGTTCGGCCAGCACCAGGGTAGAGGAATTAGCCCAGTCGGCATTTGAGCCAAGTGTGGCAACCAGCGCAAATAGAATAACGCCGGAGATAATGGTTACCGCCTCACGAAGGTTGGGTGACTTGCCTGTGACGACAACCCCGACAGCGGCCAGCAGTGGCACCAGCGGGATCCAGGTGAGTAGTTGCAACTCACTCATCCTGCACCTCCAGTCAGTGCGGCTGCAGCGCGGCTTGCCAGCCCTACACTCAGGTCGGTGTGAATGCCGAAATAGACATTCGCCGCCACCAGGGTCCACATCGGGATAAGCATTGACAAGGGGGCCTCTCTGATTTCGCGATTGCTGTCAGGGGTGCCGAAGTAGGCTGCTTCCACCAGTTTCCAGACATAGACGACAGCCAGGATGGAACCGATCAGAACCAGCAACGCCACAGGCCACAGCCCCTGCTCCAACGTAGCCAGCACCAAGAACCACTTGCTGATAAATCCGACGGTGCCCGGAACCCCAATGAGGCTGAGACCACCCAGCACGATGCCCGCCATGGTCCATGGCATGGTCCGGCCCAACCCGGAGAAATCCCGGATAGTGGTGGACCCGATACGATAGGCAATAGCGCCCAGGGCAAGGAACAGAGCCCCTTTCATCAACGCATGGTTGAAAAGGTGCAGAATGGCCGACATGACACCAGTGGCAGAGGCCAGGCCAACACCCAGGACCATGTAGCTGATCTGCGCAACACTCGAGTAGGCAAACAGGCGCTTGATGTTGCCCTGATACACCGCCACCATGGAGGCGGAGAGAATACCGATCGAACCAAGTACCAGCAGCAGAGAGTCCAACGGCATCAGACCCAGGGAGAAATCGATACCGAAGATCTGCAGCATAAAACGCAGCAGTAGATATACCGCAACCTTGGTGGCCGTTGCCGCCAGAAATGTGGTGACGACCGAGGGGGCATAAGCGTAAGCGTTGGGCAGCCACAGGTGCAGCGGAAACAGAGCGAGTTTCAGGCCGATACCAACGGTCAGGAAAGCAAAGCCGGCACGCACGGTACGGGAGTCCGCCACCTCTGGGAGGCGTGCGGCCAGATCGGCCATATTGAGGGTGCCGGTCATCATATAAAGGAAACCGATACCGATCAGAATGAAGGTGGCGCCGATGGTGCCCATCACCAGGTAGGTGAAAGCCGCATTCAAGGCCCTGCGATCTTTGCCCATGCTGATCAGGGCATAGGTGGCAAGGGATGAAACCTCCAGGAAGACAAAGACGTTGAACGCGTCACCGGTAGCGACAATACCGGCCAGACCGGCAAAGGCGAGCATGAAAGCCGCATAGAATCGGGAGATACTCGCTTCAGGTATCTCTTTTTGCACGCTCTCCTTGGCCGAAAGCAGTACCAGCGCAGCCATTGCCGTGACAATCAACAACACATAGGAGGCGAGTATATCGATACGATATTCGATACCCCAGGGGGCGTCCCAACCACCCAGCAGGTAGCTGACAGGGCCTGTGGCCGAGACATGCGCTACGAGACCGGCTGCTGCAGCAAAGCTCAACAAGGACGATGCCAAAGCGGCAAGCCAGGCCAAGCGCGGCCGGTCCAACAACACACACATCGGTGCTGTCAGTAGCGGAATAATGACCACTAGAACGGGCAGATGTTCTATTACACTCACTACTGCTTACCCTCTTCCTCAGCGAATGGCTGAGCCTCTGAAATATCGTCCTCAGCCAGATCCAGCTCGTGAATATCGTCTTCCTCCACGCTGCCGTATGCCTCGTAGATTCGAACCACCAGCGCAAGCCCTACGGCCGTGGTGGCAACACCAACGACGATTGCCGTAAGGATCAGAACATGTGGCAATGGATTGGAATAGGCCGTTACGCCTTCTACGGCGATGGGGGCCTGGCCACCGCTTATCTTGCCCATAGTGATATAGAGAATGAATACGGATGCCTGGAAAAGCCCGAGTCCCACCAGTTTCTTCACCAGGTTGCCCTGTGAAATGACCACATAAAAGCCGGCCATCATCAGGAACACGACCACCCAGTAATTAAAAAGGCCAGGAATGTCTATCACGATTGACGCCTCCGCCCTGAGAATGCGTAAAAAATCAGCAAAATGACGGAGAATACGGTAACTCCCACACCCAATTCGACCAGCAGCACACCGAGATGTTGCCCGTGCACCGGATCATGGGCGAGCACCGAGTAGTCGAGAAACGGCTTGCCCTTCAGCAGGGAGACGACGCCCACGCCTCCATAAATGAGAACACCCAGGGCGGCCAGACGGTGCAGCCAGTTTGGCGACATGACCGCGCGCGCCTGGCCTTCGCCAAACACCAGGTCATACAAGACAAAAGCCGTCGCAAAGATAACGCCCGCCTGGAAGCCGCCGCCAGCACCAAAATCGCCATGAAACTGGACGTAGAGACCATACAAGAGGATCAGGGGAATCAGCAGCTTGACCACAACCTTCAGAACCACCTGGTCACCGATGGCGTTACGTCCACGTCGCGCTTGGGGACCTTCCTGAATACCCAGCAACAGCATGACAGCCAACCCGGCGGTAAAGATAACCACGGTCTCACCAAACGTATCGTAACCACGATAACTGGCGAGAACAGCCGTCACCATGTTGGGCATACCCACTTCCACCGGCCCTTTCTCAATGTAGCGCGGCGCGACATGCTGGTGCACCGGGGCCGAGGCATCGCCAAACAGAGGTGCATCGAGGGTGGCGTAAATGAGCACCGCGCCGGTAACGCCCACTACCAGTAAAGGCAGCACGGGATTGTGCCTGGGTTCATCTTCCCAGCGTCGCGTCAGGTGCAGGGCCGAGAGCATCAGTACCGTGGTCACACCGGCACCAACAGCCGCCTCCGTAAAGGCGACATCCACGGCATCAAGGTTCATGAACAGCGATGCCGTCATCAAACTGTATATGCCGAATAGCATGACAACGGCAAACAGGTCCCGCAGGCGGATCGCTGCGATCGCAATCATTACAAGGAAACCCAGCAGGGTGACGTTAATCAGGTCTTCGATGGTACTTCTCCCGTTTCATCATCTGCGGGCTCATCAACCTGTGGACGTAGTCCGCCATGCAATGCTGCCTTTGCCATAGCGTGGGTAGCTGTCGGATTGGTCGCCAATATCAGAATCAGGATCATCACCACCTTGACCAGGTCGAGGGACCACTCCATCTGCAGCATCAAGCCACACAACAGCAATGGCGCCGCCAGGGTCTCGGTCATGCCCGCAGCATGAATTCTGGAAAAGAAATCGGGCATGCGCAGCAGGCCCACGCCGCCTGAAATACAAAGAAAGCCGCCGGTCAGCAGAAAAAAACCGCTCACCCACTCCAGTAATACGCTCACGAGCTCTGCCCTCCTTCCTCAGGTGACTCCGCCGGCGTGCTGTATTCAAAGAAGCGCATGACGGCGATGGTGCCGACAAAGTTGACCAGGGCGTAGAGCAAGGCAACATCCAGAAAACTGTTCCAGGACAAGGCGTAGCCGCCGAGGGCAATAAGCAGAACGGTTTTGGTGCCGAACGCATTGGCAGCCAACATCCGGTCATACTCCGTGGGGCCAAGAAATGCCCGAATCAGTGCGAGGACCATAGTTACCAAGATTGCAACGATCGCTGCGGTCAACATGTTTATACCCCGATATCCTTTACCCGTCGCTCCATCTCGCCCTTACGCAAATCCTCCAACTCCTCAGGCGACAGGCAGTGAATCATGAAATGGTCATCGTTCACATCCGTCGTCAAGGTGCCGGGGGTCAGTGTAATGGAGTTCGCGTACAGGGTTTTTTCAAGAGAGGTGGAGACACTGGTATCCAGCTTTCCCCAGGTAGGACGGATGGGCAGTGCCGGATCCCATACGCGCCGGGCCAGGGCGACATTGGACAGAACCACCTGGCCCAAAAGCCAGCCGATGTAATGAAGAAACTTCAGGCCGGGACGCAGGGTACTCGGTTCGCCATCGAACCTGTCCATGCGGCGCAGGAAAAAAACCACGATCAATACTGACAGGCCACCGAGCGCAAGCAGTAGGGCAACATAGTGCCCGGAGAGAAGCAGCCAGAATGCATACAATACGATAGAGATGAATAGATAATGCATTTTCTCATGTTGCAAGTGCGAAAAAAAGAATATGGCGGGACTTCGGTGATCTGAAAACCGAAACTGCCTATTGTAAACGGCGATTGGCAACTGTTTATTTTTCTTATTGGGTCTGGGCCGGACTCCTGTGGTGTTGATTTTTCTTACTGACCAATAAAGAAGGATTATAACGTGGGTAAATAAGTGCGTAAATTACTAATAGCAATGAATTAGCCTGAAGGCTGTGGTTCTAAATGACAGATAGCCAGACCCCCTAGCTTCAGATTTATCATTCATAAGAATACGCTAATATAAGTTCTAGCTATTGGTAGGGAAGATTATTGTTATTTTTTCTTTATAACCGGCACTGTCAGAATGAGGGAATTTTCCGGGATTGACCCAAGAAATACAGGGGAACCTTTATGTCAAAGAAACATCCTATCGTTGCTGTTACCGGCTCCTCCGGTGCCGGCACGACCACAGTAAAGCGCGCGTTTGAGCACATCTTCTACCGTGACGGCTTCACCCCCGCCGTAATCGAGGGCGACAGCTTCCACCGCTACGACCGCGTGGAGATGCGTGAAAAGATGAAAGAGGGCATGAGCCACTTCGGCCCCGAGGCAAACCGCTTTGACAAGATTGAAGAGCTGTTCAAGACCTACGGCGAGTCAGGTACCGGCCAGAAGCGCTACTACCTGCACAGCGAAGAAGAAGCCGCAGAGCACAACGCGCGCCTGGGCATTGACAAGAAACCCGGTGAATTCACCCCCTGGGAAGATGTCCCTGCAGATACCGACCTGCTCTTCTACGAAGGCCTGCACGGCCTGGCAGTAGACGATAACAACAACGTAGCCCAGCACGTGGACCTGGGTGTTGGCGTGGTTCCCATCGTCAACCTGGAGTGGATCCAGAAGATCTTCCGCGACAACGCTGAGCGTGGTTACAGTGAAGAGGCTATCGTCGACACCATCATGCGTCGCATGCCCGACTACATCAACCACATCACCCCGCAGTTCTCGCGCACCGATATCAACTTCCAGCGCGTACCGACCGTGGACACCTCCAACCCGTTCATCGCCCGCGATATCCCGACGCCGGACGAGAGCTTTGTTGTTATCCGCTTCAAGGACCCAAAGAAGTTCAACACCGACTTCCCCTACCTGCTGAACATGATCGACGGCTCGTTCATGTCCCGCCGCAACTCAATCGTTGTGCCCGGTGGCAAGATGGGCTTCGCCATGGAGATCGTTCTCCAGCCTATCATTGAGCAGATGATGGACGAGAAGGGCTGATCAACCGCCTCTCTCAATAAAAAAGTCACCTTCGGGTGGCTTTTTTTTGGTTCATCGCAGATTAGCGGGGTATGGAAAAGAAAACGGCCAGGAAGTTATTGTGTAGCTACCAAACAAACACACTAACTAACAGCCGCTTTCCATGTCCCAGCTTACCTTTCCGATAGAGCTGTGGGAAGGCTTTGAGCCGACCCACACTGAACTCGATCAGCAACAGCTGATCATCCACCTGAGTCCCACCACGCAAGGCCGGTGTGCTTGCGGCAATGCGGCCTTGGCCGTTCATGAGGCCCCTATACGCTGTGTGGCCGAGAGAAGTATTCTGGGCTACACAGTGAGCTTACGCCTTCCACGTCGTCGTATCGTCTGCCCCGATTGTGGAGTTGTCACCGAGCATTTGAGTTGGCTAAAGCCCTATGCAAGGCAGACCAGCCGCCTGATTGCCCATATTGAGTCCTTACTGCCCCTGCTGCCGATCAAGCACATCGCCGAACTGGTGGGGCTGCACTGGCATACGATCAAGAAGATCGACAAACGCCGCTTGGCCCGAGAGGTGTGCGAACCTGACTGGTCACGGGTTAGGCGCTTGGTCATGGACGAGTTTGCCCTATTCAAAGGGCATCGCTATGCCACAGTGGTCGCAGACGCTGATACCCATCAAGTCTTGTGGGTTGTGGAGGGGCGCAGCCGCCAGGCGATCCGCCCCTTCTTTGAACAACTGGGCTCGCACTGTGAGCAGATTGAAGCGGTCGCTATGGATATGAACACGGCCTTCGACCTGGAGGTACAGGCCCACTGCCCTAATGCTGAGGTGGTCTATGACCTATTCCACGTTATTGCCAAATATGGACGGGAGGTCATTGACCGAGTGCGAGTTGATCAAGCCAATCAACTGCGTCACGATCAATCGGCACGCCGTAAGGTCAAGCGCGGCCGCTGGGTATTACTCAAAAACCGTCAGAACCTGACTGAAACACAGGCGGGCTACCTTGATGAGCTACTGGAAGCCAATCGCAGTCTGATGGTGGTCTATCTGCTGCGCGAGCAGCTTAAGGAGATGTGGTACTGCCAGAATGCAGAACAGGCGCGTTCCCAGTGGGGGATTTGGTGGGAACAGGTCATCGAAAGTGGGATTAAACCGTTACAGCAGTTCGCACGGAAGCTAAAGAACTACCTCCAGGGGATCGTCGCTTCAGCCAAACACCCCCTCCACACCTGTCGCTTGGAGGGAATGAATAATAAGATCAAACTGATGAAACGCATGGGGTATGGCTATCGAGACACTGAGTACTTCTTCCTGAAGATCAGAGCCGCCTTCCCCGGTAATCTGCGATGAACCTTTTTTTTGGCCTGGCGTCGGCCTGAAGGCCGACCTACAGAAAATCAACGGGCGGTTTAAAATCCTTGGCAGTTCCGTTGAATAAGAATTATGCAGGGTAGCTTAGCGATAGCGTAACCCACCAGCATTTTCCGACTCTGGTGCAATACGCTGCGCTATTGCACCCTACCGGTTCAATAACCTTTGTAGGTCGGGCTTTTACCCTCCGGGCACAAGAGCCCGACATGTCGGCCTGAAGGCCGACCTACAGAAAATCAACGGGCGGTTTGAAATCCTTGGCAGTTCCGTTGAATAAGAGTTATGCAGGGTAGCTTAGCGATAGCGTAACCCACCAGCATTTTCCAGCCCTGGTGCAATACGCTGCGCTATTGCACCCTACCGGTCTCCTACAGCTATTGAGACTGTACCGCTCCAGGCACTGGCAGCGGAATGGTCTTACCGTTGACCGACAACAGTCCGGACGATAGCGTCGCCCGGGTCGACAACATACTTCCATCCCTTACCAGTATCTCCTGGGTGAGCAGGCGTTGCAGCTGCTCTTCGGCAGCGGTGTCGGCCATGGCATCCAGTTCATGAGGCTCAGGCACGTCAACCTCCTCCCCCATCTGCCGGCGCATCTCCATCTGCTGCATCACCTGGTTGCGCACCTGCTGGGCAAAGAGAAAGCGGTAGAAGGCTTCAGGCATTTTCAGTTCAGCCGCCGCTTCCAGCTTATCCACTACAGCCGCCATGTTGGCGATCTCTTTCCACTGCAGACCTACAGGCTGCAGGGAGAAACGCCCCTGCACATCCCCCTGGGGGGTCTTGACGCTGAACCGGTCGATAGAAAACTTCGGGTCGCTCTTGAGCAGCTTGGGCCCATTGCTCATGAGCACGGTCATCGCGGCCAGTGCCTGCTGCGACTGGGGCAGCTTCTGGCGCTGTATATCCTCCATACCCTGTTGAATACTGACCAACACCTCTGCAGGCAGATTGGCCATGCTCATCTCAAGCATCCCGGGCCCATAGTGATCACCATTGATATCGGCGGACTGGAGGCTGTATGTGATCTTGCCGGACACATTCTCCCCCTGCTTGCCGCTATCTACATCGGCACCTATATCCTGAAGGATGACAGAGGTCAGGCTGTCGACATCCACAAATTCGATCCGCTGGATTCCGAAACTGCCGTCTCCCAGCATCAGTCCGCTCTCATCCACCCATGATTTCGATTCAACCCGTGCGCCTTTCAGCACAATCCGCTTGGCCTCTCCCTCACTGGCTGCCAGGTTTGGCAACTCAATGCGTGTATCGACCTTGCTGAAACCCGCGTCGAACACCACTTGCCCGGACATGCCGCCAAAATCGATTTTCGGGCGCTCTTCCTGGGCCGGGATTTCAGCAGCCGGAAGATCGATCACTGTACTGCCTGAACCGTTCCAGCTGACCTGGGTGAGGATCTTTGCAGGGTAGTCTTCCGGGAAAACACTCTCTCCATCAACCAGGATACTGGTATCAATCTCTCCCAGACCAACACCTCCCGACGGCATCAGGGGGCCATGGACAATATCGCTGTTGATAGTGAAACCGAACTCACTGACATTATCGGGATCAGTGGCGCTGGGTTGGGGTATGGGGAGTACGAATGCAGTCGATGCAATGGCACCGAACCAGCCGCGCTGGTAATCGTGGCTCTGAACCTGAAAACCGCTCGCTTCGAGACGGTCGACAAGCAACTGGTACCGCTCTTCGGCCTGGTAGCCGACATAACCCGGTATTGCCAGCAGTGCAGCTGCAACAATCACAAACAACAGCAAAAACTTTTTCATCGGATATCCCTCGCATCCGGCATCGCGGTACCGGTAGTTATTTCCCTTGTAATGGATAACGCAAGATTAATGATTACGCAGAGTGCAACACAGAATTTTCATCTGACTGCAGGGCCCTGCTGACCGAGGCGACAATGCCATCCCTATCAAGCCCCGCATCTGCCAACTGCTCCTTGTGGGTGGCATGTTCAATAAAACGGTCGGGCAGACCAAGGTTAAGAGCCCGGTTCTTATAGCCTCTTTCTGCCAGCAATTCATTTACAGCTGAGCCGGCACCGCCAGCGAGTACATTCTCTTCCAGGGTAACCAGAAGCTCGTGACTGTCCGCTATTTCAGCGATCATTGACTCATCCAGGGGCTTAACGAAACGCATGTTAACCACCGTGGCATCCAGTGATTCCGCTGCTGCCAGTGCCGGTGCCAGCATGCTACCAAAGGCAAGCAATGCAACACCCTTGCCCTGACGACGCCGTTCCGCCTTGCCCAGGGGAAGTGTCTGCAGGGCTTTGTCCACTGTCACTCCGGGACCGGTTCCCCGCGGATACCTCACCATTGCAGGCCCCTTGTACTGGTATGCGGTCTGCAGCATACGGCGGGACTCCGCCTCATCTGCCGGCGCCATAATCACCATATTGGGCAGCGCCCGCGCATAGCTCAGATCGAAACTGCCGGCATGGGTCGCGCCATCGGCGCCGACCTGCCCAGCCCTGTCCACGGCAAAGGTCACGTCCAGGTTTTGCAGTGCCACATCATGGGCCAGTTGATCGTAGGCCCGCTGCAGAAAAGTTGAGTAGATCGCCACAACCGGCTTGCTGCCCTCGCAGGCCAGCCCGGCGGCGAAGGTGACGGCATGCTGCTCGGCAATGCCAACGTCGTAATAGCGGTCGGGATAGACCTTGGAGAACCGAACCATCCCGGAGCCTTCGCACATGGCGGGGGTGATCGCCACCAGGCGCTCGTCCCGCTCCGCCAGGTCGCAAAGCCACTCACCGAAAACCTGGGTATAGGTAGGTCCGGATGCAGGCGTCTTGTCCATCATCCCTGTTTCAAGATTAAACGGGGTCACACCATGATAGACACAGGGATCGCCCTCTGCCGGCCTGTAACCTTTCCCTTTCTGGGTCACCACGTGAAGCAGGCGGGGGCCGTGCATCTTCTTCATATTGCGCAGGGTCGCCACCAGGGTATCCATATCATGCCCGTCAATGGGGCCGATATAGTTGAAACCCAACTCTTCGAAGAGAGTACCGGGCATCACCATGCCCTTCATGTGCTCTTCCCAGCGACCGACCAGTTCACTCAATGGGGGAATATGGCTGAGAGCATGCTTGCCCCCTTCGCGTACGCTGGTATAGATCTTTCCGGAGAGCATTCTGGCCAGGTGGTTGCGGAATGCACCAACCGGCTGGGAGATGGACATATCGTTGTCGTTCAACACCACCAGCAGGTCAAGATCGAGGGCCCCTGCATGGTTGAGGGCCTCAAACGCCATGCCACCGCTCATGGCGGCATCACCGATCACCGCAACCACATCGCGTTTCTCACCTCGCTGCTTGGCCGCTGCGGCCATACCCAGGGCGGCCCCGATAGAGGTACTGGAGTGGCCGGCACCAAAGGCGTCGTATTCGCTCTCTTCACGCCGGGGGAAACCTGATATGCCATCCTTCTGACGAAGCGTCTCCATGCGCTCACGTCGTCCGGTCAGAATCTTGTGGGGGTAGGCCTGGTGGCCGACGTCCCAGACCAGGCGCGCCTCTGGAGTATTGAAGACATAGTGCAGGGCGATGGTCAGCTCAACCACGCCCAGGCCGGCCGCCAGGTGGCCGCCTGTGCGAGAGACCGTTCCGATCAGAAAGTCACGCAGTTCAGATGCCAGCGGGGGAAGCTCAGCCAGGGACAACTGCCTCAGGTCCGCGGGCAGATCCGCCCGCCGAAGCAGCGGCCAGGCTGCTGCACCATGGGGGCTATTGGCTGAACTGTTCGACATATAAATCAGTAAATCCGGCAGCGAAAATGGGGAATACGGCATCAGGCAGAAGCAGCCTGCTTACAAACCGCACCTCTGCCCTCGCCTGAAAGGCACAAAAGGCAGTCTTCAACCCGTATGAAACAGACCGGGTAGTTTACCCTTCATTCCCTTCAAAGTCCCCCGGAATCTGGCCTGAGAAACTGCCATCGGCAATCGCCTCTCTCAAGCCGTCACCCAGCAGAAATTCACGGAACGCGTTGGCCGACGGTGAGAGACGCTTCCCCTTCCGGTGCACCACATACCACTTCCGTTTCAACGGGAATCCAGGCACATTAAGTACGACCAGTCTTCCGGTCTCCAGTTCCAGCTGAATCGAGTGGACCGACACCACGCCGAGCCCCAGGCCGGACCTGACACCCTGCTTGATCGCCTCGTTGCGGGTCATCTGCATGCCCCGCTTGATCTCAACCCCCTTGTCCTCGAAAAAGCGCTCCATGGCCAGGCGCGTTCCCGAACCCTCTTCCCTCATCAGGAAGGTTTCGCTGGCAATATCCTTCAGGGCAACCCGTTTCCGGCCAGCCAAAGGGTGATCCGGAGGCGCAATGATCGCCAGAGGGTTCTCCATAAAAGGTTCGGCTTCCAGATCCAGGTCCGTTGGCGGCTGCCCCATCAGAACCAGGTCTTTCTCATTCTGGTCAAGCATCCGCATCAGATTCTTGCGATTGGTCACTTCAAGGCTCAGTTTGACACCGGGGTAGATCTTGGAAAAAACGCCCAGGGCGCGGGGAGCAAAGTAGTTGACGGTGCTTGCAACGGCAATATCGAGCCGGCCGCGGTTGAGGCCTTTCATGGATTCCAGCACCTCTTCCATCTCATCCAGCTGCCTGAAGATGGAGCGCCCATAATGGTGCAGCTCTTTGCCAGCATCTGTCAGATGGATCTTTTTACCCAGCTTTTCGAACAGAGGAAGACCGACACTTTCCTCTAACTGCTTGATTTGCATCGAAACTGCAGGCTGACTGAGGTAGAGCTCCTCGGCTGCGCGGGTAAAACTCAAATGGGTGGCTACGGCTTCGAAAACTTTTAGTTGGCGGATTGTGAGATGCATACAACAAGCTCGACCAGAGACATAAAGTTTAGCTTATCACACCAATTAAAAACTTTTAATTTTGTTTATGGAACAGTGCGACTATTATGCCCCCACACTTTCCGCGGTTGTCGCAGTATTTGTTCGAAAGAAACACATACGACTTCCGCTTTATTACAACAAACGAGGTTCCTAGAATGGATCAATCTGCACGTTACGCTGACCTTTCTCTGAAAGAAGAAGACCTGATTGCTGGCGGTGGCCACATCCTGGTTGCTTACACCATGACGCCTGCCGCAGGCTACGGTTACCTGGAGGTTGCGGCTCACTTCGCAGCTGAGTCTTCTACCGGTACCAATGTTGAGGTTTCAACTACCGATGATTTCACCAAGGGTGTAGACGCCCTGGTATACGAGATCGACGAAGCCAAAGGCATCATGAAGATTGCCTATCCTAATGACCTGTTCGACCGTAACATCACCGACGGCCGCACCATGATCGTTTCGTTCCTGACCCTGTGTATCGGTAACAACCAGGGTATGGGCGATGTTAAATGTGCACAGATGCAGGACTTCTACGTTCCACCACGCATGCTGCAGCTGTTTGACGGTCCCGCCAAGGACATCAGCGACATGTGGCGCATCCTGGGTCGTGACGTTAACGAAGGCGGTTACATCGCCGGTACCATCATCAAGCCTAAACTGGGCCTGCGTCCCGAGCCTTTCGCTGAAGCCGCTTACCAGTTCTGGCTGGGTGGCGACTTCATCAAGAACGACGAGCCCCAGGGCAACCAGGTCTTCTGTCCTGCCAAGAAAGTTTACCCTCTCGTATACGATGCGATGAAGCGTGCTCAGGACGAGACTGGCCAGGCCAAGCTCTTCTCTGCCAACATCACCGCTGATGATCACCACGAGATGTGTGCCCGTGCTGACTTCATCCTCGAGACCTTCGGTCCTGATGCTGACAAGGTAGCCTTCCTGGTTGACGGTTACGTTGGTGGTCCTGGTATGGTTACCACTGCCCGTCGTAACTACGCCGGACAGTACCTGCACTATCATCGTGCAGGTCACGGTGCAGTAACCTCTCCCTCTTCTGTTCGTGGTTACACCGCGTTCGTTCTGGCCAAGATGTCCCGTCTCCAGGGTGCTTCCGGTATCCACGTAGGTACCATGGGCTTCGGTAAGATGGAAGGTGGTGCAGATGACCGCAACATCGCTTACATGATCGAGCGTGACAGTGCTGATGGTCCTTTCTATCACCAGGAGTGGCACGGCATGAAGCCCACCACCCCGATCATCTCCGGTGGTATGAACGCCCTGCGTCTGCCAGGCTTCTTCGAGAACCTGGGTCACGGTAACGTTATCAATACCTCTGGTGGTGGTTCTTACGGTCACATCGACAGCCCGGCTGATGGTGCTACCTCTCTGCGTCAGGCTTACGACTGCTGGAAGCAGGGTGCTGACCCAATCGAGTACGCGAAAGAGCACAAAGAGTTCGCTCGCGCGTTCGAGTCCTTCCCTGGCGATGCAGACGCAATCTTCCCAGGATGGCGCGACAAGCTGGGCGTACACAAGTAAGCGATAGTTTACTGTACGTTCCGAGAAAACCCCGCTTCGGCGGGGTTTTTTTTGTCTAACGCAGCCATCCCTGGAGCAATGCTTCAGTTATTAATCACCCTCTGCACAACCTTCCATTGTCGGGCGCTCGACAGACTACGTCATGCCGCAGGCATGACGGTTCCATCTCACCCGCTTCGGCGAGACTTTTTTATGGAACAGCCATACATTTACGGTAAGGTCCTGAAAACTGCCATCGCTACCCGATCCCCCTTCCCTGTCGCCTGAGTTGAGCCAGGACAATAAAATTACCGTGCTTAATTGAGCCTTCTCAACTAGCCTTGATTCTGTCAGCTGACAGACACAAAAAAGGTGTAAATTAGAATTCCCACTGAAATCAGAGGCCTGTCCATGAGGGTACGGGCCGGTTTTGAATTAAAAAACAGGAACTGTTGCATGTCTGAATCGAAAAAGTTTGTGTACGCCTTCGAAGAGGGAGATGGAAAGGACAAGATGCTGCTGGGGGGCAAGGGTGCGAACCTCTGCGAGATGACCCAGATCGGCCTCAACGTGCCACCCGGATTTGTTATCACCACGGAGACATGCCTCACCTATCTCGACGCCCCGAACCAGGGCCTGCCAGCGGCAGTCATGGATCAGGTCCGGGCCAATATGCAGTCCCTGGAAGAGTCTACCGGCAAGGTCTTTGGCGGTTCTGAAGACCCGTTACTGGTCTCCGTCCGCTCGGGCTCTGCGATGTCCATGCCGGGGATGATGGACACCATTCTAAACCTGGGACTCAACAGCGACACCCTTCCCGGGCTAATCACCCAATCCAACAACGAGCGCTTCGCCTACGACGCCTACCGCCGCTTCATCCAGCTCTTCGGCAAAGTGGCCCTCGGCGTTTCCGACGAGGCCTTCGATGTGGAGTTCGAGGCGATCAAACAACGGGTTGGCGTGAAAGAGGATGTGGCTCTATCTGCCAGTGACCTGCGTGAAGCTTCGGACACCTTCCTTGAAATTATCCAACGGGAGACCGGCAACCCCTTCCCCTCGGACCCCTACGAGCAGCTCGAAATCGCCATCAAGGCGGTATTCAATTCCTGGTCAGGAAAACGGGCGGTCGATTACCGGCGCGAGTTCCACATCACCCCGGACATGGCCAACGGCACCGCGGTCAATATCTGCACCATGGTCTTCGGCAACCTGGGAGACGACTCCGCCACCGGCGTGGGCTTCACCCGCTACCCGGACACCGGCGAGAACCGCATGTTCGGCGAGTACCTCACCAATGCCCAGGGTGAAGACGTGGTGGCAGGCATCCGCACACCGAAACCCATCGATTCCCTGGCTGACGAGATGCCCCAGCAGTACCGGGAGCTTGCAGAACTGCGGAACCGCCTGGAGAGCCACTACAAGGAGGTTCAGGATTTCGAGTTCACCATTGAACGCGGCCGCCTCTACTGCCTGCAGACCCGCAACGGCAAGATGAACGCCGCAGCCCTGGTACGCACTTCCGTGGAGATGGTACGGGAAGGTTTGCTGGACAAGAACCAGGCACTGCTTCGTATCCAGCCGGAGCTGCTGGAGCAGCTGCTGTTTCCGCGACTGGACCCCGCAGCGAATGCCATTCCACTGGCACGAGGCCTCTCAGCATCTCCCGGCGCAGCTGTCGGTCACGCCGTGTTCGATGCCGACCGGGCGGAGCAGGAGGGCCGTACCGGCGAGAAAGTGATCCTGATTCGTGAAGAAACCAAGCCGGAGGATATCCACGGCTTTTTCGCCTCCCAGGGCATTCTCACCTCACGTGGCGGCAAGACCTCACACGCTGCGGTTGTGGCCCGCGGTATGGGCAAGCCCTGTGTAGCCGGCGCCGAGGGCATCCACGTGGATGTGCAGATGCGTAAGGCATTTGTGGGCGACGCCACTATCAGCGAGGGTGACCTGATCACCATCGACGGCACCACCGGCGACGTCTATCTCGGCGAAGTGGCCATGAAGGAGGCCGAGTTCAGCAACGAACTGGAGACCCTGCTGGGCTGGGCGGACGAGATCGCCAAGCTCAAGGTGATGGCCAATGCCGACACCCCGGACGATGCCACCAAGGCCGCCAGCTTTGGCGCCCAGGGCATCGGCCTGTGCCGTACCGAGCGCATGTTCAACGCCGTGGAACGCCTGCCCATCGTGGTGGAGATGATCCTGGCCGAAGACGCATCCAGCCGCCAGGTGGCACTGGATAAACTCCTGCCGATTCAGAGAAGCGACTTCAAGGGCATGCTCAAGGCGATGGCCGGACGCCCGGTCACCGTGCGCCTGCTCGACCCGCCCATCCACGAGTTTCTGCCCTCGGAGCACCAGCTGGAAGAGGAACTCAACCAACTCAGGCACCTGCGCGACACGGTGCTGGGCATGAATATCCTCTCCGACACGGTGGAGTTCATGTACCGCACGGCAGACACCCACCCCTCTATCGACAAGATGGCCGATCCCCGGCTGGTTGACGAGGCGATCGAGAAAAAGGCAGTTATGCTGAAAAAGGTGCGCGCCCTGCACGAAGTGAACCCCATGCTGGGCCACCGTGGCGTACGCCTGGGCATCACATTCCCCGAGATCTACTCCATGCAGATACGGGCCGTGCTGGAGGCTGCCGCCGAGTGCGTCAAGGAGGGACTGGAGGTTTGCCCCGAGATCATGGTGCCCCAGGTCTGCACCAAGCAGGAGTTGACCAGGGTAAAATCCATCGTCGACTCTGTACATCAGGCAGTGGAGGCCCATTATGGCGTGCCGGTCTGCTTCAAGTTCGGCTCCATGTTGGAAGTGGTGCGCGCCTGCATGCGCTCCGAGAGCCTGGCGGAAGTAGCGGAGTTCTTCTCCTTTGGCACCAACGACCTCACCCAGGCCACCTTCTCCTTCTCACGTGAAGACGCCGAGAACAAGTTTCTGCCCATGTACAACGAGAACGAAATTCTTCAGGACAACCCCTTCGAAGTGCTCGATATCAAGGGTGTGGGCAAACTGATGGAGCTGGCCGTGGGCTGGGGGCGCAGTAAGCGCGAAAACATGAAGATGGGTATCTGTGGCGAGCACGGCGGTCATCCCGATTCCATCCGCTTTTGCCACCAGATAGGGTTGACCTACGTCTCCTGCTCCGGACCCAGGGTGCCCATAGCCCGCCTCTCTGCGGCCCACGCGGCCCTTGAGTGAGGGCCCGGCGGCACCCGGGTCTTGTATGCAGGAACCCGATCCTTCATGCGATAAACACATGACGATGGGGACACGGCTCCTCCAATAGCAGGCATTGATAAGGCTCTCCTTGTAGGAGCGAACTTGTTCGCGATCTGAGCTTGTTTCGAAGCACTTCGCGAACAAGTTCGCTCCTACTGGCGGCGATGGCCGGTGCACGCGCCATCGCCCACAGGAACGGACTTCCACAAGCGCTTCCCTCGCCGCCCCCCCCAAACTCGTGACGCCCCTGCTGCCAGTACTGGCAACATCCATCCACAATATAAGGTAATTCTTATGACACAAATCATAAAAATTTAGTGTTGCTTATGATTCAATCCCTCTATCCTACGGGGTAATTTGAAATGCAGTCATAATTACAAGCGGAGCAGTCATGAGTCTCGACACCGACCAGTACCTGATCACCGAAGAACCTTTCTACCAGGCCCAGGGTGACGAAGTAGCCCTCTACGAAGCAGCCTACGAAGAGCGCCTGCCGGTGATGATCAAGGGGCCCACCGGTTGTGGTAAATCCCGTTTCATCGAGCACATGGCCTGGAAACTGGGTAAACCCCTGATCACAGTGGCCTGTAACGAGGACATGACCGCCTCTGACCTGGTGGGTCGCTACCTGCTGGATGCAGACGGCACCCGCTGGCTCGACGGCCCCCTGACCGTTGCTGCACGCATCGGCGCCATCTGCTACCTGGACGAGGTGGTAGAGGCACGCCAGGACACCACGGTGGTGATCCATCCCCTGACCGACCATCGCCGCACTCTGCCCCTGGACAAGAAGGGTGAACTGATCAACGCCCACGACGATTTCCAGCTGGTGATCTCCTACAACCCCGGCTATCAGAGCCTGATGAAGGATCTGAAACAGTCCACCAAGCAGCGTTTTACCGGCATGGACTTCGACTACGCCGACGCCAGCGTTGAAGCAGGCATTGTCGCCAGTGAAACCGGCATCAGCGAAGAGATTGCCGGCCAATTGGTTAAGATTGGTGAGAGCGCCCGCAACCTGAAAGGCCACGGCCTGGACGAAGGCATCTCCACCCGCCTGCTGGTCTACGCCGCGCAGCTGATCAATCGCGGTGTCAATCCCCGTTCAGCATGCCGCATGGCCCTGGTACGCCCGATCACCGATGACGCGGATATCCGCGCCACCCTGGATCACGCCATCGACGCCGTCTTCGCCTAAAGGCACAGAACATAGCGGTGACGGGCATTTGTTGTTTCACCGTCATTCCGGCGTATGCCGGAATCCAGGATCCACCTGGCCTGAACATGGATTCTGGCATACGCCAGAATGACAGTACGGGTGGATTCTTCCGACGGTTTAAGCGTCTCTACTGAGAGTCTTCGACGCAGGATATTATTGATGAGTCTAAGTGAAGCCGATCTTGAGCTGTACCGCAGCCAACTGACCTGCAATTTCGGTCAGCTGGATGATATCTTCGGCGATTGCATGACCGAGGCAGCCGCCCTGCTCTCCGACAAAGGTATCAAGGACTACCTGGACGGCGCCTCCCTGGTCTGTATGATCGGTCGTGGTTTTGAGCCGGTACTGGTCTACCTGGAAGAGATGCCCTTCGTCGCCAACAAGCTGGGAGAGGAGATGCTCTCCTACGTCTCCCAGACCGTATGGCAGATCACCCGTACACCCAACGGCCGCTCCATTCCCGACTTCATGCAGACCCTGCCGGAAGCGGCACGCCGCCTGCACAGCCCGGAGCAGTTCAGACACTACGTGGAGCTGGTGATGGACATGATGGAGCGCACCAGCACCTCCATCCACGGCATCCAGAGCGACACCTTCCCCAGCCCCGGTATGCCCGAGCTGCTGAATCAGACCCCCTACCTGCTGCACCAGCTCTCCCTTGAGGGGATCCGCAACTGGGTGGACTACGGTGTACTCCACTACAACGACCACCCCGAGCGGCAGATCGACTACTTCAGCCTCCAGTCCGCCGACAGCAAGGCGGTGCTCCAGCGCGAGCGTCACGGTACCCTGTATGCGGACAACGAGCGCAAGCTGGACCTCTACACCAAGGCACTGTGGGAGACCAAGGTGCACTTCGTACCCTACTCCGAGGGTTGGGACGAGCTGCGCAAACCGATGCCCTACTACGATCCCCTGGGTATGCGCATTCCTGACGTCTACGACGACAGGAACGACATCCGGGGTATCGACCGCTACCGCGCCACCGTCGCCCATATGTCAGCCCACCAGCGCTGGACCAGCAAGATAGTGGCGGACAACTACAGCCCCTTCCAGCGTGTGGCTGCAGAGCTGTTCGAAGACTGTCGCGTGGAATACCTCGCCATGCTGGAGTACCCGGGGCTACGCAACCTCTGGCTCTCCCTGCACCCGGTACCAAAAGAGGAGGACTGCAATCCCGAGAAGGAGTCCTGCATCCGCCACCGTCTGGCCATGATGTCCTATGCCATCATAAACCCGGACCACGATTACAAGAACCCGGACATCCTGGAGTTTGCCGGGCGCTTCTACGAGATGATGGCGGATGGTGAGTCGAGTACCAAGGAGGTGACCGCCCTGGCCCTCTCCTTCACCGCCCGCACCCGGCGCCAGGAAGACCTCTTGCCCAACGTCTACTTCACCGATACCGAGGTGGACTACCGCGACGACAACCGTCACATGTGGCTATACATCGAAGAGAATGATGAACCGGATGACTTTGAAGCCACCCGCGAGGTCAAGGATGATGAGGAGGAGATCGATGGTCTGCCCCCCCGCCACTACCCGGAATGGGACTACACCACCAAGACCTACCGGCCGGACTGGGTGAGCCTCTACGAGCGCCTGCACCCCTCTGGCGACGGCGCGAAGATCGACGAACTGCTCGCCAAGCATGAGGCACTGTCAAAGCGTCTGCGGCAGATACTCGATATGCTCAAGCCCCAGCACTACATCCGTGTCCGCTACCAGGAGGAGGGCAGCGAACTCGACCTCGATGTAGCGATCCGCTCACAGATCGACTTCAAGTCCGGCCATACCCCGGACCCGCGCATCAACATGAGCCACCGCCACGATGGCCGTGATATCTCGGTGATGCTGCTGCTGGACCTCTCCCAATCCCTCAGTGAGATCCCGGACGGGGCCAACCAGACCATCCTGGAGCTGAGCCAGGAAGCGGTAGCCCTACTCGCCTGGGCCATCGAACATCTGGACGATGAGTTTGCCATCGCCGGCTTCTCCTCCAATACCCGTCACGAGGTGCGCTACCAGCACATCAAGGGTTTTGAGGAGCACTGGGATGACCGGGTGAAAGAT
The DNA here is from genome assembly GCA_965224515.1 of Sedimenticolaceae bacterium. Taxonomy (GTDB): domain Bacteria; phylum Pseudomonadota; class Gammaproteobacteria; order Chromatiales; family Chromatiaceae; genus Sedimenticola_A. Next base: position 1,831,189 of record OZ245051.1, on the reverse strand, counting down.
CGTCTCGCCGCCATGGAGGCGGGTTACTCCACCCGTATGGGTGCGGCCATGCGCCACGCCGCCCACTACCTGGGGGCACGCAAGACGGACAAGAAACTGCTGCTGGTACTCACCGACGGCGAGCCCTCTGACATCGATGTCAACGATCAACAGATGCTGATCCAGGACACCTACAAGGCGGTGCAGGAGTTGGACCAGGAGGGCATCTACACCTACTGCATCAACCTTGATCCCAAGGCCGATGAGTATGTGAAGGATATCTTCGGTAATCAGTACTCGGTAATCGACAAGGTGGAACGCCTGCCCGAGAAACTGCCCCAGCTGTTCATGGCCCTGACCAAGTAGACCCAAACGGGGAGGCTGCAGCCTCCCCGCTCTGGTATCACACGCCCAGAGGGTTATAATCCGCTCTTTTCACCCCGTGATCCTGGGCGATCACCTGTGAGCCGACATGAAACCCCAAACAGACGATCTACGCATCCGTGCCATTAAAGAACTGGTAGCACCTGCCCAGCTGCAGGCCGACTTCCCAATCACCGAACAGGCGGCCGGCACGGTCTACGAAACGCGCCAGGCGATCCACAGGATTCTCCATGACGAGGATGACCGGCTGCTTGTGATCATCGGCCCCTGCTCGGTGCACGATCCCAACGCGGCGCGTGAATATGCCCTGCAGCTGAAGAAGGTGGCGGACGAGCTAAAGGACGACCTGCTGATCGTGATGCGTGTCTACTTTGAAAAGCCGCGCACCACCGTCGGCTGGAAGGGCCTGATCAACGATCCCGACCTGGACAGCACTTTTCACATCAACAAGGGACTGCATTTGGCCCGGCAGCTGCTGCTGGACATCAACAACATGGGGCTGCCCGCGGGCACCGAGTTCCTGGACCTGATCAGCCCCCAGTACGTGGCCGACCTGATCAGCTGGGGCGCCATCGGTGCGCGCACCACCGAGAGCCAGGGCCACCGTGAACTCTCCTCCGGCCTCTCCTGCCCGGTGGGTTTCAAAAACGGCACCAACGGCACCCTGAAGATCGCTCTGGACGCCATGCGCTCCGCCTCCCAACCCCATGTCTTCCTGTCGGTGACCAAAGAGGGTAAATCCGCCATCTTCGCCACCAACGGCAACGAGGACTGCCATGTCATCCTGCGCGGCGGCAGCCGCCCGAACTATGACACCGAGAGCATCAACATCGCCTCCGAGGAGATGGAGGGCTCAGGATTCAAGCCCCGCCTGATGGTCGACTTCAGCCACGCCAACTCCCGCAAACGCCACCAGAAACAGGTCGATGTGGGACGTGACGTGGCCGGACAGGTGGCCCGCGGAGACAAGCGCATCATGGGCGCCATGATCGAGAGTTTCCTGGTCGCTGGCCGCCAGGACTGGCGTGCAGGCGAAGAACTGGTCTACGGCCAGAGCATCACCGACGCCTGCATCAACTGGGAAGAGAGCGAGCCGCTGCTGCAGGAACTCGCCTCCGCGGTACGCAAGCGCAGAGAGTGCTGATGACCCACCACTCTAATACTCCCATGCATCTTTAGCCGTCATCCCGGCCCAAGCCGGGATCCAGCTGCGAAGGCGTATGGGTATTTGTTGATGCCTACCCTGGATTCCGGCATCCGCCGGAATGACGAATCCTTGTAGGGTGGGTTAGCGAAGCGTAACCCACCACCCGGCTGTTTATGGTGCAATACGCTTCGCTATTGCACCCTACGACTGATCAGCATACCCCTTGCAGTAGGAGCGAACTCGTTCGCGATCGGCATGTGAACAATCATCAGCACTCTTCGCGAACAAGTTCGCTCCTACAATCAGAACCAGTCATCCCGGCGCAGGCCGGGATCCAGCTGTGAAGGTGTATGGGTATTTGTTGGTGCCTACCCTGGATTCCGGCATTCGCCGGAATGACGAATCCTTGTAGGGTGGGTTAGCGAAGCGTAACCCACCACTCTGATCAGTAGACAATCTTTACCCGGTAATCCCTGCCACCCAGGGTGAGCATTTCATCCGGCGGCAGGTACTCCCGTTCCCGGTCGATCTTTCCGTCACCATCCAGGTCGATGCTGATGCCGTCATTGCGGTAGTCGCCATCCAGGACCAGGTTGTCAGCAAGATAGGCGGTAAAAAGGTGCCCCCCGAGGCGCAGTCGCCCCTGGAGCTGGGTTCTGCTGTAGTACCCCAGTGTGTTTTGCCGCCAGCTGTTGTTGTTGGCAAAAACCCAGAGCTGGTACTCCCCCTGGAGCTGCGAAATACCAGTGACCCTGTCCATGGGCAGTGAGACCGTGGCTGCGAACCGCCCCTTGCCCTGATTCTCGACAGGAGGTCCGTCATCTGTAAGGTCACCGTTGCGATTGCGGTCCAGGTAGAGCTTATAGCCTGACGGTACGGTATCCAGAACGAACCGGTACTGCTGCCCCACGCCAAGGGTGATGACACCGTATTTCTGACTTGGGCCGGTGAAGTCCGGCAGGCGCTTGAATAGTCGATCGGGGTGGTTGGAGAGCTGCAATCGCTTCTGAACCGCACCTATCTTGAAACCCGCGGGCCTGAAGCCCTTGCTCAGGGAGAGCACCAGCTCCCCCGCCTGGTTGGCCTTGGGGTCAACTTCAGTCACGGGAACAGGCTGTTTCCTCTGGCGGTTTGAACCGCCATCAAATCCAACAGCAGGTCTCCCGGCAGAGTCTCCCGGACTGGCTGACCGCCCGGGCAACAGGGTTGAGTCAGGTTTTGGCAGTGGTTGCAGCGGAGGTTTTGATGGAGACTCAACCCGGTGCGCAATCCGCCCAGGCTGTAGCCAGTTCAACAGCAGTGCCACCAGCACACCGGTAAAGGCCAGAAAAAACACCCCCAGGCGCATGCGAAGCGCAATCGACCCCCGCCCTAAAGTGGGTTGCCGGCGACTTCTCTGGGTAATCCTCTGCCCACGAATAACACTCGGGCGATCAGGAAGCTGGCTCTCCCGGTTTTTCATCTCTCATGCCCGATTATTCAAAACCAGCCATCTTGTACCAGCGCTTGGCCTCATCCAGATCCTGCTCCACGCCCTGGCCCTGTTCATAGATCATTGCCAGGGTGGTCATGGAACCGGCCATACCCTGGTCGGCGGCCTTGGTGAACCACTCGATGGCCTTTGGCGTGTTCTTCTCCACGCACTCCCCCTCCATGTACATGAAACCCAGCCCATGCTGGGCCAGGCCCATACCCGCCTCTGCTGCGGACTTCATATATTTATAGGCCAGCAGTTCATTCACCGTCATACCCAGACCGTTCTGGGCCATGATGGCCATGCGGTACTGGGCCTCGATATTGCCCAGGTCTGCCAGTGGCGAGAGGGTTTGTGCAGCCACAGAAAAATGCTTCGATTCAAATGCAGCAATACCGCTGCTCAGCTCCATACCGAACTGGTCGTCTAGATCACTCATCAGATATCTCCAACCGGAAAAACCGGTACTACATAAAATCTTTTATCAATAGCCCGGACTCATGGTCCGCCAGGCTTCCTGATCGCCACCCTGGATTCTGCGCGGGCACACAAGGAGCCGTCAGCCAGGTAAAAGGCGTATCGGAACAGCGGGTCAGAGCGCTGCTTTTGCGCCAACTCTTCTGCAATCTCTGCTTCCTGCCCACTGCTCATTTCAAATCTCAATTCCAGATCAGTGCGGCCTTCGCGCAGAAATTCAAGGTGCAGGGTGCGTGTCCAGACCGAATATTTGGGAAAAACACGGGCACAGGCCAGGGCCGGTACAGCATCGGCAACAGAGGCCATGGCACCGCCGAACATGCCCCCGCCAGGGTTGCGGGTGCGCCCTGAAAGGGGCAGCCGGATACGGGTTATACGCCCGCCATCCTTGAGCTCCAGCACCCTTACCCCCATGGCCCGAAACGGGGGAAACCACTCCAATCTCCTGGAGCGCGATACCAGGTTCAGCCGTCTCAGCCAGTCAGTCGGGCTCAGCAGCATTCAACCACTCCCGCCACTGACCCAGCAGGCAGCTGTCCACCGCGCCCACCGCAGCCTGTGAGGCGAGTTGGCTGGCCGGGGATATACAGTCACTGCCCAGGGCATCCATCAGGCAACCAGCACCGCCCGCCTCTTCGAAAATCAGCAGGCCTGCTGCATAGTCCCAGGGTTTCTGGGAGCCATGCAGATAGAGCTGTCCACGTCCCGCCGCCAGCCAGCACCACTCCAGGGTGACGGCTCCCAGGCTGCGCTGGGAGCGATAGGGCGCACTCTCAGCCAGGCGCATAGTCAACGCTCTCGGCAGGCGCTTGAAGTCCACTATTGCCACGCACTGTTCCAGCTGGGGCTTTTGATCAGGCAGTTTCAACGGCTGATCATTGAGAAAGGCGCCACGGCCCCGATCGGCCCTGAAACACTCATTCCTGACAGGGTCATAGACTATTCCGGTAACAATTTCCCCGCCCCTGATCAGGGCAAGGGAGACGGCGAAAAAGGGGATGCCATTGGCGTAGTTGGTGGTACCGTCAACGGGATCGAGACACCAGTACTCACCTGTTTCCAGCACAGCATCCTGCTCGGAGGTCGTCATCTCCTCCCCAAGCAGTGGAATCGTCGGCCAGCGCTCCTCCAGCCCTCTCCTTATGCTCTCCTGGGCAGCCAGGTCGGCATCTGTTACCAGGGAGCCATCCTGTTTTTCCTGGGCATCAACACCCTGGAAGCGGGACATGATCTCTGTTTCCGCCACCTCCACAATCAACTGCCGTAGATCAGCGCTGTCGATCTCCGCACTGCACACATCATTATTACTACTCATTGGTTGATGATCGCCAATTAATCCCTCCGGTACAACCATGAGCCGGCGCAGCCACAGATATCTACCCGATTACCATTCCTTTAATCATCGAGGGAAAGTCGTGAAATTCCCTTGTGCAAGCTGCCCCCCCGCTCTAAGCTTCACGGTAGTTGTAGAAGCACTCCGCCATGAGGAGAGATGGAAATCACAATCAGGCACACCACGGGCTCCCTCTTTCTGCTGTTACTGTTTACGGCCAGCGCACTCTCCGCCGTAAATAACACCGACGAAGAACAGACCACCCTTAGAAACACCTTCCTTGCAGCTGAAAAAGCACTGGGCAAGGACAAGACGGCCTACCGCACGCTCAAGGCACGCCTGGACCTGCACAGCTACCCCCTGACTCCCTACCTGGAGTTGAAAGAGATGCTGGGCAGGCTGTCGGTACTGAAGAGTGATGAGGTCGAGATTTTCCTGAACCGTTACCAGGAGACCCCCCTCGCCCACAAGCTGCGTTCAGCCTGGCTGAAGCACCTTGCCAAAAAGAAACGCTGGTGGACCTACAGGGCCTTTTACACCCCCACAACGAGCACGTCGAGACGTTGCACCTACTACTGGTCGCTGTTCAAAACCGGACACAAAGCGCAGGCGATGAAGAGGGCCGAGGAGATATGGCTGACGGGGTCATCCCAACCCAAGGCCTGTGATCCGCTGCTCAAGGCGCTGCAACAGAGCGACCGGTTCAGCACCAAACTGGTATGGCAACGCATCAACCTGACCATGGAACGCCGAAACGGATCCCTGGCCCGCTACCTGGAGCGCTTTCTGCCAGAGCAGGAGAAGGGCTGGCTTAAACAGTGGCTCGATATTCGCAGCAATCCGGCCAGAGTCGTCAAATTCGCATCGCACGACAAGTCACACCCATACCATGACCAGGTTCTGTACCATGGCCTGAAATGGCTGGCCAGGAAGGACCTGCCTTCCGCTCTCACTGCCTGGAATAAGATCAAGGACAAAGAGATCCCCCCTGAACTGGGACAGCAGATCAAGCGTGCACTGGCCTTCAGGATGGCAAGAGAGGACCACAAGGATGTCATCGACTGGATGGACCGGGTTGTACCCGCAGGAGAGGACCTGAAGTATACCGAGAAGCGCCTGCGTACTGCTCTCGAAGAGCAACGCTGGGACAAATTATTGGCTTGGCTCGAATCGGCACCCGAATCATTTCGGGAGAAAGAGAACTGGCGCTACTGGCACGCCCATGCAACGGCTGAATCAGGAGAGCCCGAAGAGGCTGATGCCCTGTTTAAAGCCCTGGCCAGGGAGCGCAGCTATCACGGTTTTCTGGCAGCCGACAGGGTCGGCGTGGATTACAATCTTGACAACACCCCGCTTGAGTTACCACCCGCAGAAATAGCCCAGCTTGCAGAGCATCCGGGACTGCAACGCGCCAAAGAACTGCTCACCCTCAACAGGCTGCTGGATGCCCGCAGGGAGTGGCAGTGGGCAACACGCAGGATGGAACGTTCAAATCTCCAGGCGGCTGCGAAGCTGGCCCAGTCATGGAACTGGCATGACCGCGCAATATTCACCCTGGCGCGCACCGGCTACTGGGATGACCTGGAACTCAGATTCCCCCTGGAGCACGACAAGCAGATCAGTAACGGAGCAAAACGGCAGAATATCGATAAGGCCTGGGTGTTTGCAGTTGTTCGCCAGGAGAGCGCCTTTTCCAGAGACGCTATATCTCCCGTCGGCGCAATGGGGCTGATGCAGTTGATGCCGAGAACAGCAAAATCAGTGGCAAAAAAAGCAAAACAGCCGAAACCTGCCAAACGTGACCTGCTGATCCCAAAGACCAATATCCGGCTGGGTACCGGTTACCTGCGCGAGGTGCTGAACCAGCTGGGTAACAACCCGGTGCTGGCCACTGCCGCCTACAATGCCGGCCCTCACAGGGTGAAGAGTTGGCTACCTGAAGAGGTGACTGACGCCCACCTTTGGATAGAGAATATCCCCTTCACAGAGACCCGGAAATACACCCAGCGTGTGCTCGCCTACTCGGTCATCTATGAGCAGCGTCTGGGCAGGCAGCCGGTTCGTTTGAGTCAAAAACTTCAGCCGATTCTGCCAGGCAAGCAGATCACATCCACCGGGATCACCCTCTCAAGTTCAAAACCGGCTGGCTAGTTGACCATGCCAGCATGGGGTGTGAGTTGACCGCATGACCCACTAGTGCAGGTATTGTCCCCCCCCGGATGAATCCAGAGGGGCAGGCTCCTGTGCTATTCCTGACCTGCGATCTCTGCTCCGCTCTATAACCGCCTTGACGGTTTCCGGGTCGGTGACCACCTGGTAGTAACTGCGGCCTTTATCTTCCGCCCCTCCGACCTGTGAACCGTTCCACTTGCGTATCACCGCCTCGCGGACCACAAGCCAATGCATTTTCCCTTCCAGGTCAGGATACCTGGCAGCCAGGTAGCAGTTGTTGTCGCTATCGTCCGGGTCCAGCTGAACCTTTTTAAGAACCAGCTCTGACTTGAGTTTATAGAAGGCCGGCACGTCGAGTTCAATGCCATTGACGTTATAACGTATGAAACGGTCACTGCTCTCCTTGTCCTCATTCGCAACATCGACAGGGGCAAGCACCTCCACCCCCCGACCGAGCCCTTTGCCGTAGTCCGACTTGCGTATGGCAGCTGAACAGGAGGAGAGCTGGTCAGCCCGGTTGATCGCCGATGAGATCATGATCTCCCTATCCTCGTCATAGAGGAAGGCCGGCTCCTGGTCACTGAAAGCAATACCCAATCCCAACTCGAGCAGAGGCAGTCCATATTTTCTGTTCTTGATATTCTGCTGATCCACCACTTTGAGAATATTCGCCGCCAGGCCGCAGGCATGGGAGACGCTCAGCCACTGGTAAGGCGTATTCTCATACTCGTAGACACTGAGGATTACCGCATCACCTTCCACGAATACTTTGTTAGCACCGTAAACGGCCAGCAGTTTGTTGATGGGCTCAAAGAAGTTGAGACTGAAATGAGAAGCTGGATTGAGGTTTTTCTCTCTCAGCTGGCTCGTTATCGCGGTAGACCCTCGTACATCAGCTTTCAGAATCACGTGGTTGCGAATCCGGCTGCTCTCAGACTGCAACTCCTCTCGCAGTACAAACTCCTGAAGCGTACCGTTACTGCGCGACAGCGCAATTTCATCAGGCTTATCCAACAGGCGAATATCGGCCATCACCTTGTGCCCCTGGTGAGCCAGCTTAAGATCGTGTCTCAGGCGCATGAAATGACGCATGAAACTGAACACCCGTCGCTGTTTCTGGGCGGCAGGTGTATTGCGTATACCCGTTAGCGCACGATCGAGATGCTTCTGAACCTGAACTGGATCCTCAACGTGTTGCATGCTGCTCAACCGCCGCAACAGATCCTTGCGCCTGACACGTCCAGCCAGGTACTGGCAAATCAGTCTGACCGGCAGCTGTTCATTCAGCTCAACATAGAGAGTAGACGCGGCGTGGCAGGCCAGAATCTCTTTTTCCAGGCCTGTGGATTTAAAGCGCTTGATTATCTTCCTGACCAATCGTTGATGAAATTCAGGCCATCGCTGGTCACCCCATCCGTTACTGGCCCCATCGTTCTCTGCGCTTGTTGAAAATATCACCTTGTCGATATTTTCAGGGGAGTCAAACCACGAGACCAGCCCCTGTTCAAACTCATCCTTTTGAAGCGCCCCCTTCAACACCCGTTCTATCTCTGTATAACCCAGGGTTTTTCCCCTGCTGCTTTTTGTCGCCTCGTCATCAATTAATTGTGCATCATCCCTGTTCACCGGAGCACACCATTGGGGTAGGTAGTCGCCGAACAGTTCCATCATTATGCGATTGACCCGGCCAAAGGCGTCCGGGTCATCCCGGTCAGTGCAGACCAGGGTATAGTGACGCATAAACTGCTCATCCGCCGACAGTGAGGGCAGTTGCAACAGCGGGTTGAACAGTGCTGCACGCGGAGCCGGCCAGGAGCGACCAAGCACCGATTTTCGCAGTTTGCTCATACGGGTGTTTTCAAGCTTCAACAGCTCACGGAACAGTCCACGCACAATCTGGTAACGGATAAGATCAGCGTTCTTGGAGAGGATCACAAGCCGTTCATGCACCATCACCGACTTGCTGCTGGACTGCAGGCCATCCACTCCACCCGCCCGTTTCATCTGCCCCTTCAGCCGCTCAATCTCCTCGCGTACCAACAGGGGCAGAAATTTCACAACGGAAAACTGCAATAGCTGTATCAAGGCGACACTGGAGATCTTTCGCGCCCTGTCTACAGCGACCTCCATCATCCCGACGTAACTCTCCCGGAATGAATGAATGTCCTTGTTATTGGGAGGAGAGGGTGGCTCGCCCCAGTAGTTCACAGCGACTTCATGCAGTAGCGTCCTGCGCACCAGCAGCCTGGCCCTGCTCATGAACTCAGCGCTGAGAACCACATCGACGTGGGCGTTATCTATACCTTTGGGAAACTGTCCGATATCTGATTCAAAAGGCTTTTTCTTGCGCAAGGGCGCTGCAAACTCATCTGAGTCAGGCTGCCAATGAATAAGCTTTCCAAATCCAGAGACCATATCTTCACTTACGTCAGGAGCGTAGCCACGCTGCCATTTACAGACCGATCACCCGAGCACAATAGAGGGGCGACCCAGAGGTCAGCCAGGTTGTTCGAAACACCAGGGGTAAGGCAACAACAATCCTTCTGTTCTCAGAATACATCAGGGGATGTCGTAGGCTGACAGATCAGCCTAGTGGGCCTGATTCAGCAGCAATTTCCAGGAACACCATCACACTTCAAGCATTACTGCTTCTGCATGACAGCGACCAGGCGATCCTCCATTTCGACCAGACTGGCCAGCTCCTCTCCCAGCACAGAGAGGTCTTTATCCAGATGCCCCATCTCCTGCTCATGGTCGGACGTGTCATATTTGTCGTTGAATGCCACCACCAGCTCGGTGACTTCCACTGCCCGGGGGTAGATCTCAGAAGCTATATCAAGCACGGCCTTGCGACGCTCCTCCCCCTGGGATATCCGATCATAGACTTCGAAATGGCCAAATGCCATGTAATCCACCAGAACCTGGCAATAATCCTTCAGCAACTGCTTGCTGGGTTTATCCGGTTCAAAAGGCTCCAGTCCGGCCACCTGGCAGTACAACACGAGCATCTGCTGACGCTCTGCAAGCCACTTATCCACTATACCCTGGGTACCGACCCTGCGTTCTTCATCCGGACTATGAGTTTCTGCCATGGCATTTAACCCTGAACTATTTGTAATTATTGTTTGGAATATACTTAACTCGTGGTTATAGATAACCACCATCTAGCCCCTGTGGCAAGCCTTGGAGGTCATTAAATCCCATTATTCACAGTGTGCTCTGGCCATCTGCTGCCGTTTTATAAATCACCTTCAATGCAAGGGTGATAAAGGGCCATCAGGACTTGAAACAGCCTTGCAGTAAGACCAAACTAGTTAGTATGACCAAACAGGCCCAAACCCTTAATATCAAAACCCTGTCACTACTGGCACTGTGCCTGGTGATTTCGTCAGCCACAGCATCAGGCCTGGACTATCCCAACCGCTATGGTGGAATGGCTGAATCCATGATGGACATGATGGATGCCTTCTCATCTGCCTACGAGAAACGTAAAGGCGGAAGCGCCTCCGGGTTTAATATGCCCCAGAGCGGCTTTGGCGGCATGAGTAGTTTTTCCCCCTCCATGTCGCCCATGATGGCCCCTTCGATGTCTCCATTCGGAAACTACGGTATGCCCAGCTACATGAACCCGGGAGCCATGAATCCTGGCGCAATGAATCCTGGCGCCATGCCTTTCAACTCGTTCGGCGGGTTCCCGGGATCAAGCCCCTGGAACTCCATGCAGCAGTTCAACCAGTTCAGGCAGTTCAACACCCCCCCGAGCATAACCCAACGTCTGGACGGAGAGTGGCAGGGACAGGCCGGAGACATGCTGACCATCCATAACGGTCGGTTTCGTATCTACAGGGACCGGGGAAACTTCCGGGAAGGGCGTATCCATATCGAAAACGAACAGATGCTCTCGATGCAGGAGCCGGAGAACGACCTGATCCTGCGTTTTGAGTATGCAGAAAAGGATGGGCAACTGGTCCTGCGGGACGAATCGGGCAACCTGATGCTCTACAGACGCATCAACCGGTAAGCATCTTCAGTCCCAGCACCAGCAGCAGTACCGAAAAAACCTTCTTCAGCACAGCAACCGGCAGTGTATGCGCCAATTTTGCGCCAACAGGTGCCAGCAGGTAGCTGGCGCTGACTATGGCCAGGAACCCGGGCCAGAATACAAAACCGGTACTCAGCGGAGGCAGTCCGTCACTCCCCCAGCCCACGACAACGAATCCGATGGCGCCCGCTACGGCGATAGGAAGACCACAGGCTGCGGAAGTCGCCACTGCGTTTCGGATATTGACACTGCACCAACTCAGAAAAGGCACTGTCAGTGAACCGCCACCGACACCGACGGTGGCGGAGACCATGCCGATAACCCATCCGGCCAGGGTCATCCCCGCTCTGTCCGGAAGCCCACGATGGGCCTCGGACTTGGCACCGAATGCCATCTGCAACCCCACCAGGATGGCAAAACAGGCGAATACCCGCTGCAGCCAGAAGGTCGGCAGGAAATCTGCGGCCAGTGCGCCACACCAGGCACCGATCACGATACCGGGGGCCAGCTCCACCACCCTCTCCCAGAGCACCGCACCCCTTCGATGGTGGGCACGGACCGAAGATATGGATGTCACCACGATCGTGGCCAGTGAGGTTCCCACGGCAAGATGCACGATCACCTCCTGGGAGAAACCGTTGTTGCTGAACACCCAGACCAGTGCGGGGACAATGATCAGGCCACCACCAACGCCAAGCAGTCCGGCAAACAGACCGGCAATACTCCCCACAAGGAGATAAATGGCAACATCGACAAACTCAATCAAATCAGACCCCGGACCAGCTAAAGGATTTATATCAATTACCGGCGCTAAAAAAACAGCTATATTTTCATGGTGCCTTACAGATCAGAAACAACCCAACGGAAGGTGAAGCGTGAAGAGTAACAAAGTCTGCATACTTGGCGGAACCGGTTTTGTCGGCCGGCACCTGGTGGCTCAACTCAGCGCCCGCGGCGTTCAGTGCATCGTCCCCACCCGACATCCCCAGCGTCACCGCAATCTGCAGGTGGCAGGACTGGCCGAACTGGTTCAGGCAGATCCATTTGACCAGCAGCAGTTGGAGCAGTGCCTGAGGGGTTGCGATGCCGCAATCAACCTGATCGGCATTCTCAATCAAGGCGGCAGAAAATTGAGCTTCAAACGAATCCACGTGGAGCTGACCGATACACTCGTCAACGCCTGCAAGGCAGCCGGAGTAGACCGCCTGCTGCATATGAGCGCTCTCAATGCCAGCGAGGCCAACGGGCCGAGCGTCTACCTTAAAACAAAGGGCGAAGCTGAAAACCGGGCGCATACTCTTGGCCAGCCCCAGATAAAAGTCACCAGTTTCCGGCCGTCGGTTATCTTTGGTGAAGACGACAGTTTCTTCAATCGCTTTGGATCACTTCTGAAGATGGCACCGGGACCTTTCCCCCTGGCCTGCCCGAATGCACGCTTTGCGCCAGTCCACGTCGACGACGTTGTCCAGGCCATGCTGAACACCCTGGATGCCCCCAAAACCTGGGGCAAACACTACATGCTCTGTGGCCCCAGGAGTTACACCCTCAAGGAGCTTGTGGAGTACACCGCGGCGACCCTCGGCATCAAGAAGACGATCATAGGGCTGGGCTCCGGCCTCTCTGCACTGCAGGCGCGACTGCTAGGCCTGATGCCAGGCAAGCCTTTCACCTATGACAACTACCTCTCCATGAAGGTGGACAGTGTCTGCAGTGAAGACGGCCTGAAGCAACTGGGAATCGAGGCGACCTGTATGGAGGCAGTTGTCCCCTATTATCTTGGCCAGGGTTCTGAACGGCTGCGCTACTACAGCCTGATCAAAGTTCAGGGAGGATAGTCAGCGCCCTTGAGCCGCTGACAGCAACAGCTTGAGCTGGGCCTGGCGTTGGTCGTAAGGCAGTTCCGCCAGCCTCCTGCAGGCAGCGTAAAAAGCCTCGATACTATCTTCCCGCTGCAGCAGATGAATAAATGCAGGCACCCACTGTTCATAGGTGGCAATGGATGCCAGCCTCGCGTTGTTCAGCCCACGGCTGAACCAGCGGTCATAACCGGCATAGCCGCCCCAGCTCTCCCGAAGCGCCTGGTACTCCAACTTAAGTTCATCAAACAGACCGGCTTTGCGCTGGCGCATCCCGGCAACCGTCAGCGGCTGGTCATAGAGCTGTTCAAGGCGATGCCGCGTCGAGAGCAGCATATCCACGAAAGTCTTTTCCCGCTGCCTGCTCTTACGCCAAGACGCCATGGCTCCCGGCACACCCTGCTTCTCCAGCCAGCGCTCCACTCCCGCCAGCTCCACTGCCATGGCGAATGATTCGTTGAAGGTAGTGTCATCCTTGACGTAGAGAAGCTGATGGGAGAGTTCGTGAAAGATCAGGCCGGCAAGGCGGTATTCCGGCCACTCGATAACCGTACTCGGCAGGGGATCATCGAACCAGCCGATGGTTGAATAGGCCGGTACCGACTCTATTGCCACATCCATCCCCTGAAGGCTCAGCTGATCCCCATGCTCCCGGGCATCAGCCCTGTTGAAATAACCACGGTATCCGGCACAGCCTATAAACGGGTAGCACCAGGTTTTCGCATCCACTGAAAATTCGGGTGTTGCAACAAGACTCCATACCACCGCATCACGGTTCAGATCAGCGTAACTGTGATAACTGTCGTTCTCAGGCAGATGCATGGTCTCAATGGAGAATGCCCTGATCGACTGCACTGTCAATAACCGGGATCTCAACTCCTCGGAGGTACCCGGATCTCTCAGCACCTGTTCGATGGGGCGGCTCTTGCCCATCAGGGAGAGATGCCCACCGATAGACTGGGCGTAGTAACCCAGGGTACTGCACCCCTGGAGCAGCAACAGCGGAATAATGAGCAGCAGCCTTCTGTTCATGGCTGCCAGATTACCACATGCCCCATCGACTATAACGGGCACAGGCCGGCATGGATTATTTCCGGTCGGGGGCTTAGGATGCGGTGATGAAATGTTACCTGGTTGGCGGTGCCGTACGAGACAAGCTTCTGGACCTTCCAGTACAAGAGCGGGACTGGCTGGTGACCGGCACCTCGTCGGACGACCTGATAAAAAAGGGCTACCGCCAGGTCGGGCGTGAATTCCCGATTTTCCTCCACCCCGAAACATCAGAAGAGCACGCACTGCCCAGAGGTGACACAAATAGTGATGATGAACACGAACAGGTCATAGCCGACCTTTTATGCCGTGACCTCACCATCAACGCCATGGCCCTGGATCAGCAAGACAACCTGATCGATCCCCTGGGTGGAGAGAATGACATCCAGGCACGCACCCTGCGCCATACACCGGCTTTTAGTGATGACCCGATCAGGGTGCTTCGCCTAGCCCGCTTTGCGGCACGTCTGCATGAGTTCGGCTTCAGGGTTGCCGATGAGACCCGTGAACTGGTTCAGCAGATGTGCAGAGAGGGCGAGCTGAAGTCACTCGTCCCCGAGCGGACCTGGGCCGAGATTGAGAGAGCCCTCACTGGTGAATACCCATGGATCTTTTTTGAAACCCTGAGAGAGTGCGGGGCCCTGCATGCTGTACTGCCCGAACTGCATCGCCTTTACGGCGTCCCTCAACCCGAGAGACATCACCCGGAGGTGGATACCGGCCTGCACACCATGATGGTGCTGCAGCAGGCCTGCCGGCTAAGCGCTGAACCCCAGACCCGCTTTGCAGCGGTTATGCACGACCTGGGTAAGGGTACGACCCCCCCTGATCTCTGGCCCAGGCACATCGGACACGAAAAGCGCAGCGTCTGGATGGTTACCGATCTCTGCGCACGACTGAAGGCCCCAAACAGTTTCCGTGACCTCGCGGTGATGGTGGCTGGGTACCACACCCATATCCACAAGGCACTGGAACTCAAACCCTCCACCCTGCTGCGAACCCTGAAAGCGCTGGATGCCCTGCGTCGGCCAGAGCGTTTCGAACAGTTCCTTCTCGCCTGCGAGGCGGATGCCAGAGGCAGGGCCGGTCTGGAAAAACAGCCTTACCCCCAGGCCGACCTGGTACGGTATATTCACCGCGAGGTTGCAGAATTGGATCTATCCGGGTTATACGTTGAGAAGGAGAACGGGGCTGATCTTCCACTGCTGATAGACCAGGAGCGCACATGCGCCATTGCAAACGCTAAAAAAACCTGGCTTGCCAACTATAATGATACGCTTTGAAGCGCAACGCCCCTGTTGCCATAATTTAAGGCCTTATGAATAACCAGACCGGCATCAAGATACCGGGGTACCGGATCGAAAAACAGATAGGCAGGGGAGGTATGGCCTCGGTCTATCTCGCCACCCAGTCATCCCTGGGACGTCCGGTCGCCCTGAAGGTACTGACCGACCCTGAGACCCCCCAGTTTTTCGAACGCTTCTTCAACGAAGGACGCTATGTTGCCCGTCTCAACCACAACAACCTGGGGGCGATCTATGATATCGGCCAGGGTGAAGGCTTTTACTACATCGCCATGGAGTATCTTCCAGGAGGCGACCTGAAGGCGAGACTCGCCCAGGGCATCCGTCCCAAAACAGCACTCAAATTACTGAGCCAGATTGCCGGCTGCCTGAGCTACGTACACAGCCAGGGGCTGGTCCACCGGGACATCAAGCCATCCAACATTCTGTTCCGCTCAGACGGCACACCGGTGCTTACGGATTTTGGTATCGCAAAGCTGGTACAGACAGACAACGACCTGACCATCACCGGCACGGTAATGGGCAGTCCCCATTACCTGAGCCCTGAACTTGCCCAGGGCGTGCGAAAGCTGGACGGGCGTTCGGACATCTACAGCCTCGGCGTCATTCTCTACGAAATGCTGACAGGGCGTAAGCCCTATCCCGCCGAGAGTTACGCCGCAACCCTGATGGCCCACATTCAGCAGCCGGTCCCCACCCTGCCGGAAAATTTCAAGCACTACCAACCACTGCTCGACAAAATGATGGCCAAGAAACCCGACGAACGGTTTCATACCGGTGGCGAGGTGATAAAGGCTATACAGGATCTGCTGGAGCAGGCACGCAAGAACAAGAAAAAGAGCCACTCTTCCAGCCATCAATCCACACCGAAAAAGCAGCCCCACTCTTCTGCAGGCAAGGGTACCATGCTGGTTATCCCTCTTCTTGCTGCAATCGCCCTCGCGGCCTGGCTGCTGATGCCCGGCAGCAACCAGACGACCGAAACGCCCCCTTCACAACCGCAACAGGCTGCTGTTGCCCCCGCGCCTGTTGCCGAAGAGTCTGCAGAAGAGCCCGAGATGATCGTTGACCCGGTGGATGAGTTCATCAGAATTCAGGCCAGCAAGGAGAGTGAAGAGAAGACTCAACAGGTCAGCGCACTGCTGGAAACAGCAAGAGAGCGATACAACAACAACAAGCTCAGCCACCCTCCCGGTGACAGTGCAAAAGATTACTATTACCAGGCCCTGACCCTTGAGCCCGGCAACAACAGAGCAAAACAGGGCCTTGAAAAGATAGCGGACCGCTATGCACAGTTTGCCCGCAAGAGCCTGGGGGACAATCGTAAACTCAAGGCGGAGCGTTATATCTCCCAGGGGCTGGATATTTCACCGGGACACCCCGGGCTGAAAAAACTGAAACGGGAATTGCACACACCGGCCAGGCAGCCGGCAACCACCTCGAAAACACAGGCGGAGGATATTTTTGACAGGCTGAGCCCCGCAGATTAGTCCTGCTCCGAATCACTGCCTCAGATCGGCAGGAACACGGCAGATGCCAGCGACTGAATGACGCTCTTTATACGCCGGTTGCTCTTCTCCGCCACGATTCGTGCCGCGCTGTCCTGAAGGCCGATCAATTTTCCGAACAGCCTTTCAAAACTAAGGTTCTTAACCGACCCCGCGGTCTCGTTACCCACCAGGTAAAACCGCCCTTCGGGATCCCGGTTGGTATTCAACTTCCAGGCTGCTATCTCGAAGTTCCTGGCCCCGTTGTAGAGCTTTTGGGGATCAAGCTCATCGGTAATGAAGATCTCCCGTTTACCTCCGTAGGATGCAATCACCATACTGCGCAGCCCCTCCACGAAAGCCAATACCCGGTCACCATGGTAGCCGGGGTCAAAGGCCAGGCGAACAGCGGCCACCGAGCGCTTGCCATCCAGCTCAGGGTAGATGTCGCTGCGCTGGGGACCAAATACCCTGGCCACCGCCGCATCGAGACTCACCGCCCCGGATTTACGCCACTCCCTTGGGTTGCGCTTGTAGAGTTTTTCCATCAGCGCATGCAGCAGTTCCAGGGTGAAACGCTGCTGGGCCTCGGCCACCATATCCACATCGCTCTTGGCCAGGTCTTTCACCTGGAACTCCCTTGCCTTGATGGTGGAGCTCTTCTCCTGGCTGCCAGCGCAACCGGCAAGCAGAATCACACAAAGCAGTGAACCGGTGATTGTCCTAAAGGCGTTCACGCTGATCCCTCATCATAAAGCCGAGCAGCGGCTGATCCAGCCCCTTGGTCAGCCCCAGCACTTTGAAGCGTTCACCCATTTCACCGGGCATGGTGAGGTGTTTGACCCCCTGCACCAGTTTCATGTGGGCCTGAACGTCGTTGGGGTCGGACTCTGCTACCAGCCTGTCCAGACCACAGCTCATAAGAAAAAAGGCCTGGGTGGTATAGCCCGATACGGAAAAACCGGTTTCCAGAGCTGCCCCGGCCACCGCACTGAAATCGACATAGGCGGTAATATCCTGCAGCCCCGGATAGACAAACGGGTCGGGATGGGCGCGGTGCCGGTAGTGACACATCAGGGTGCCCCTGTCTCGCTGAGGATGGTAGTACTCGGCACGGTTGTACCCGTAGTCCACCAGCAGCACCAGGCCTGCCTCGAACTTCGCCTCCAGGGCCTTCAGCCAGGAGAGTGAGCGCAGATTGATCTCGGACTCGTAATCATCCCGCCAGGAACCGAGCTTTTCCCACAGAGAGGTGACAGCCGCCTCCAGCCCCGGGCTTTCCGGTTGCCCCCAGCTGTCCATCAGCTGCTCATCGCTGAAACCGACAAACTGCTCGAGCACTTTGCCCTTCTCCAGCCTGAAGCGTTGAACCGGCATGGCATCCAGCAGCTCGTTGGCCACCACCACACCCCTGAAACCATCTCCCGGAAGGTCTTCTATCCACTCCACCCTGGAGATCAGCCCAGGCACCCTCTTCTCCAGGGTCTCGCACTGTCGCTGGCGCAGCTCAGGACTGACATCGAGAATAAGGTAGCGTTCAGGCAGCGCATCCAGCTGGTCAAGCTCTGCCAGCAGGTCGGCGGCCAGGGCACCGGAGCCGGCACCGATCTCCAGCAGATCACCACCACCCAGACCCTTGAGTACCTGCTCGCACTGCCGGGCCAGGCAACGGCCGAAAAGCGGGGATATTTCAGGCGCTGTGACAAAGTCACCCGTCTCGCCGAATTTGCGTGCGCCACCGGTGTAGTAACCCACCCAGGGGGCATACAGCGCAAGCTCCATGTAACGGTCGAAAGGCAGCTTGCCGCCACCCGCTTCGACCTCGGAACGGATCAGCTCGATCAACCGCCCGCTCTGTGTACGAGCGTCCGGGTCTGGTTCAGGCCAATTGGCTGCATGATTCGGGTGGCGATTGAAAGGTTCGGACATCTGATTTTTCAAAACCGCGGTTTCAGTTTAGAGTTGCAGTTAGTTTAACAAGGCCGGGACTTCGAAGTGACAGAAAAATCAGACAGCCTCGCAGGCAGGGTCGCCCTGGTCACCGGGGCAGCTCACCGTATCGGCGCAACCATTGCGCGCAGGCTCCACGGCGCGGGAATGGATATTGCGCTTCACTACCGCAGCTCCGAATCGGCGGCCAAGGCGCTGAAGCAGGAGCTGGAGTCCCGGCGTGAAGAGTCGGTGAGACTGATACAGGCAGACCTGCACGAGACCGCCTCACTCCCCGGCGTGATCGCCGATATTGAACAGTGGAGAGGCCGCCTTGATCTGCTGGTGAACAACGCATCGGGATTTTATCCAACCCCCCTGGGGTCGGCGGATGAGCAGCAGTGGGACGACCTCATCGGCAGCAACCTCAAGGCACCTTTCTTTCTGGCCAAGGCTGCGGCCCATCTGCTGAAAGCCCATGGCGGCTGCGTCGTCAACCTGGTGGACATTCACGCCGAACGCCCGCTGGCAGGTTACCCCATCTACTCCATGGCAAAAGCCGGCAACGCGATGATGGTGAAGAGCCTGGCCCGTGAACT
The DNA here is from genome assembly GCA_965224515.1 of Sedimenticolaceae bacterium. Lineage (GTDB taxonomy): Bacteria > Pseudomonadota > Gammaproteobacteria > Chromatiales > Chromatiaceae > Sedimenticola_A. Next base: position 1,811,956 of record OZ245051.1, on the reverse strand, counting down.
GGGCCCGGAAGTAAGGGTCAACGGCGTAGCGCCCGGCGCCATTCTCTGGCCTGAAGACGGCCTGGACGACGAGGCGAAAGAGACCATCCTTTCCCGCACAGCCCTTAAACGCCCGGGCAGTCCCGATGACATTGCCGGCACCGTGTTGTTCCTGGCTCGTGAAGCGGATTACATCACCGGGCAGATCATCGCCGTTGACGGCGGGCGCTCTGTCCAGCACTGATTACCTGTAACGCTCTCGCGGTAATTTGTTGACGTTATGTGGCTTCAAGTCGGGCTGAAGCCCGACCTGCATGGAACCAATGACTTACTTGTAATCAAACGCCACCGGCCAGAGTTTCTGCTCAGGCTGATCGAATGCCGCCCAGAGCCCGGCGTAGGTCCGGCCTTCTGCAGGGTGAAGTTCATCACCAGCCACCTCGGCCAGGGGTTGGAGCACGAAAGCGTATTTCAGTATTTCATCCCTGGGCAGCTCCAACCTGTCATCTTTCAACACCAGGTCGCCATAGGTGAGCAGATCGATATCCAGGGTCCTGGACGCAAACTTGTCGCCACCCCTGACCCGGCCGAACATTGACTCTATGCCCCTGAACACAACCATCAGCTCGTCGATGGAAGAGTCGCTCTCGATACCGACCACGAGATTGTAGAAGGGGTCACCCTCGAACCCTACCGCCTCGCTCTCAAATACCCGGGAGATAACAAGGGCGCCGAAATGCCGCTCCAGTTCACTGAGTGCTCCACGGATATTGGCATCACGGTCGATATTGCTGCCGAGACTGAGCCAGATTCGTGGCACTACCGCTGCCCTCTTTCGATGATTACCCCTACATCACGGGCGCTGCTGACTGCGCCGATCTTGTTCAGGGTCAGTTTGACCCAGGGCACATTAAACTCATCAAGCACGATCTCTGCGCAACGCTCCGCCAGGGTCTCCACCAGTTGAAAACTGCTCTCCTCCACAAAGGCGATCAGGCGCTTCGATACCGCCTTGTAGTCCAGGGTGTCTTCAATGCTGTCGCTGGCGGCAGCCTTGCGGATATCCGTGCCCATATCCAGGTCCAGTACCACAGTCTGCTTGATCTCCCGCTCCCAGTCATAGATACCGATCACGGTCTCCACGCGCAGGTCACGCAAAAAAACAATATCCATAAATCAGCCATTCCAGTTTTGATTCAAACGAATGGGCGACATAGTAAAGCAGCCGCCATCAATAGCAAACCGCCTTGACCCTTACCATCACCCCGGAAGAGAATGCCGGTACACCCGCAACGGAAGAGCCTGTTGAAACCGACCCTCGAATCGACCATTACCTGCCCCCACTGCAACACCTGTCGCAACGAGCAGATGCCAACCGATGCATGCCAGTGGTACTACGAATGCACGGGGTGCGGTAAACTGCTGCGCCCAAAGCCCGGCGATTGCTGCGTGTTCTGCTCCTACGGGAGTGTTCCCTGTCCGCCAAAGCAGCTGGAGCCCAATGGCGACTGTTGCAACCGAACCTGAAATACCCGGACCCGAGCCATGACAGATACTCTACTTATAATAGGCGCCTACCTGCTGGGCTCCGTTTCAAGCGCCATCATCGTATGCAAGCTGATGGGGCTGCCCGACCCCCGCACCCAGGGCTCCAATAACCCGGGGGCCACCAATGTACTGCGTATCGGCGGCAAAAAGGCCGCCGCAATCACCCTGCTGGGGGACAGCCTCAAGGGCCTGATACCGGTATTGATTGCCAACCTGATGGGCGTTGCTCCACTGATCCTCGCCGGGGTTGCCCTGGCGGCGTTTCTGGGCCACCTCTACCCGGTTTTCTTCGGCTTCAAGGGGGGCAAGGGCGTGGCCACGGCACTGGGTGTCCAGTTTGGACTGGGCTGGCAGATCGGCGGCACCATTGCCCTCATCTGGCTGTTCATGGCCAAGGTGGTCAACATCAGCTCCCTTTCCGCCCTGGTCTCCATGGCCCTTGCGCCGCTGGTGGTCTGGTTTTTCTGGCCTGCACCCGAGCTTATCGTCATGCAGTTCATCCTCTCGCTGATCCTCTTCTGGCGTCACCGCAGCAACATCCGCAACCTGCTCACCGGGTCCGAAGGCAAGATCAAGAACGAGAACGGCCCCGAGAACGAGAAATCAGAGAGTTGAAGCAGGACGGCTAAATAGCCGGCAACTCTTCCATGGGCCACCTCGGCCTGGCGCCGAACATCAGGGACTCATGCTGGCCGGCGTTCAGACGCTGCCATCCCGCATAGGCGATCATTGCACCGTTATCGGTGCAGAACTCGGGACGTGGATAGTAGGCACGCCCCCGCTCCTTCTGCATGATCTCCTGAATCCGGGTACGCAGACGGCTGTTTGCGCTGACACCGCCCGCCAGAACCAGGGTCTTCGTCCCCGTTTCACGCACAGCACGACGGCACTTGATGGCCAGGGTCTCCACCACGGCATCCTCGAAGGCGCGGGCGATATCCGCCTTGGTCCCCCCCGAGGAGAACTGCTCCTCACCCTCCTCTTCCAGGGCGTCCTGCATGGTATTGAGGGCAAATGTCTTCAAGCCGCTGAAGCTGAAGTCCAGGCCAGGCCGGTCGGTCATCGGACGGGGGAACCTGTAGCGACCGGGATCACCCTGTTCCGCCAGGCGCGCCAGCTCAGGCCCGCCCGGATAGGGCAGACCGAGCAGCTTGGCAGTTTTATCGAAGGCCTCTCCGGCGGCATCATCCAGTGACTCCCCCAGCACCCGGTAACGCCCCACCCCTTTGACTTCCACCAATTGGGTATGCCCCCCGGAGACCAGGAGCGCCACAAAAGGGAACCCTGGGCTCTCCTCCTCCAGCATCGGGGCCAGAAGATGCCCCTCCATATGATGCACACCCAGCGCGGGAACCCCCCAGGCCCAGGCCAGGGTTCGGCCAATGGCGCCACCCACCAGCAGGGCACCTACCAGGCCAGGCCCGCAGGTGTAGGCAACGCCATCGATATCCTTTTTCTGCAGACCGGTGTCCCGCAACACCCCTTCAACCAGGGGCAGGGTCTTGCGCACATGGTCACGGGAAGCCAATTCAGGAACCACCCCCCCATATTCGGCATGCACCGCAATCTGGGTATGGACCTGATGCCCTAACAGCCCCTTTTCCCCGTCGTAAATTGCAACGCCTGTCTCGTCACAGGAGGTCTCGATACCCAGAACCCGCATTAACTCCACCTTTTTTCAATAAAAAATTTTGCAAACTGCCTAATCTGGCAGTAGAATTCGCGCTCTTATGCTTCCAGCATTCACAGAAACGAACATTTGAGGTTACAAATGCCGAACGTACGAGTCAAAGAAAACGAGCCCTTCGAAGTCGCTCTTCGCCGATTCAAGCGTGGTTGCGAGAAGGCCGGAATTCTGGCTGAAGTACGCCGTCGCGAATTCTACGAGAAACCGACCGCAGAGCGTAAGCGTAAAGCTGCAGCAGCAGTGAAACGCCACCTGAAAAAGGTATCCCGCGAAAACCGTCGCTGGGAACGCCAGTACTGATCAAGCAGTTTCACTATCCCTCCGGACTAGTAGACCATGCTCAAGCAGCGCATCCAAGATGAAATGAAGGCAGCCATGAAGGGCGGCGACAAGCCACGCCTGGGCACTATACGTCTCATCATGGCTGCGATAAAGCAGCGTGAAGTCGACGAGCGTATCGAACTGGATGATGAGCAGGTTCTGGTGGTGCTGGACAAGATGGTCAAGCAGCGCCGCGACTCGATCACCCAGTACGAGAAGGCTGGCCGTACTGAGCTTGCTGAGCAGGAGCACTACGAGATAGGCGTCCTTCAGGACTATCTGCCGGAAGCCCTGGGCGAAGATGAAATCGCCGCCCTGGTCGCCGATGCCATCGCCAACAGCGGCGCTGAATCGATCCGCGACATGGGCAAGGTGATGGGACAGTTGAAACCGCAGATACAGGGTCGTGCGGACATGGGCGCAGTAAGCGCCCTGGTAAAGCAACAGCTCAACAGCTGAGCATCCGCACTACCGAGAAGAAGCTTCAGCGCCACCAGGCACTGGAGCTTTTTTGCGTTATGGGGATCGCTCTGCTTAAATCCCCGAACCATAACAAGGCATTAGGGACACCCCAAACGGGCAAATGGCTGGACGAATCCCAGAGCAGTTTATTGACGAGCTAGTAAACAGGGCCGACATTGTCGACCTGATCAACAGCCGTGTGCCCCTGAAAAAAGCCGGCAAAGAGTACCAGGCCTGCTGCCCTTTCCACGACGAAAAGACCCCTTCGTTTACCGTCAGCAGAGAAAAACAGTTCTACCACTGCTTCGGTTGCGGCGCCCACGGCACCGCCATCGGGTTTCTTATGGAGTATGACAATCTGGGGTTTGTCGAGGCGGTTGAAGAGCTTGCAACCCAGCAGGGACTTGAGGTCCCCCGGGAAGCGGGAAGTGAAAAAAGCGGACCCGACTTCAAACCCCTCTACGAAACCCTTGAGAAAGCGGCACGCTACTACCAGTGGCAGCTCAGAAAGCACGCCGAGGCCGGCCGCGCCATCGACTACCTGAAGCAGCGCGGCCTCAGCGGCGAAATTGCCGGAGAGTTCGGCATCGGATTCGCCCCTTCCGGCTGGAACAACCTGAGCGCCGAACTGGGCACTGACAAAGAGACGGACAAGCGCCTGCTCACAACCGGCATGCTCACCCAGCCTGAAGAGGGCCGCAAGCCCTATGACCGGTTCAGGGAACGCATCATGTTCCCGATCCGCAACCACCGGGGCCAGGTGATTGCATTTGGCGGGAGAATACTCGGAGATGGCAAACCCAAGTACCTCAACTCCCCCGAAACCCCACTCTTCCACAAGGGGCGGGAGCTGTATGGGCTTTACGAAGCCCGAAAACACCTGCGCAAAATCGATCGCCTGCTGGTTGTCGAAGGCTACATGGATGTAGTGGCAGTAGCCCAGTTCGGCATCCGTTACGCTGTGGCCACCCTTGGCACCGCAACCACCTCTGACCACCTGGAGCGCATTTTCCGCACCTGCCCGGAGGTCGTCTTTTGCTTCGACGGCGACCGGGCCGGTCGGGATGCAGCAACCAAAGCCCTTGAAACGGCCCTGCCGTTCATACGGGACGGGCGGGAATCAAGATTTCTTTTCCTTCCTGACGGAGAAGATCCTGATACCCTGATCCGCAAGGAGGGGCAGGAAAAATTTGAAGGGCGGATCAACAGTGCAACCCCCCTGTCCGACTTCCTGTTTGACAGCCTTGAGCAGCAGGTTGACATGCAATCCCTCGGCGGCAGGGCACGCCTTGCCGAGCTGGCCAAACCGATGTTGGAAAAACTGCCTGCCGGCATATTCCGGGAGATGATGTACAAGCGCCTCGGCCAAAAGGTCGGCCTCGACCTCCCCTCGCCGGGATCTCAGCAGCAGGCACCGCGCCGACAAAATCAGCGGCCGGCAAAAAGAGCTCAACTCGGCACCATGCCCCCGCTGAGAAGGGCCATTGCACTGCTTATTTCCAATCCCAGGCTGGCCCTGCAGGAGGAGCTTCCTGAACATTGGAAGGACTCAACCCTGCCCGGCGTCACACTTTTACAAGAACTGCTTGAATTACTGCAGTCCCAGCCTAACCTTAGTACTGCGGCGGTGCTTGAGAGATGGCGCCAGCGGGAGGAAGGCAGACACCTTCAAAAACTCGCAGGTGTTCTGATCGATCTGCCTGAAGAGGATCAGGCCAGGGAGTTCGCTGACACGCTCAGGACTCTCTCGAACCAGCAGCTGGACCAGGAAGCAGAACTTTTACTTCAAAAAGCTGCCGAAAAGGGACTGGGCGGTCTGACTCCCGAGGAGAAAGAGCGCCTGAACCAGGCTCTTGCAGAGAAAGCCGTACGAAAAAACGAATCTACTGAGGTGGATGAAGAGCAATAACCATGCTATAATAGCTGGCTTCGCATTTCATTCGCCCATTAATCTCTCAAGGTTGGAAATGGATCAGGAACAGCAGCAATCCCAGCTAAAGCAATTAATCGCTAAAGGTAAGGAACAAGGCTTCCTGACATATGCAGAGGTGAATGACCACCTCCCCGACGGCATCGTTGAACCGGAACAGATCGAAGATATTATCCGGATGATCAATGACATGGGCATCAGTGTTCATGAAAGCGCCCCGGATACCGAAGACCAGAACCTCTCGGACAACGCTGTAACTGCGGATGAAGATGCCGCTGAAGCAGCAGCTGCCGCACTGGCCTCCGTAGACAGCGAATTCGGCCGTACCACCGACCCCGTCCGCATGTACATGCGTGAGATGGGCACCGTTGAGCTGCTCACCCGCGAAGGCGAGCTGAAAATCGCAAAGCGCATCGAAGAGGGTCAGAACCAGGTTCTGGCAGCACTCTCGACCTACCCTGCCACCGTAGAAAAACTGATCGATCTGTTCGACAAGTACGAAGCTGAAGAGATTCGCCTGACTGACGTGATCAGCGGCTTCGCACAGCCCGAAGAGGTCATAATTCCTCCGCCGAAACCTCAACCAACCAAGGATGAGAACGGCAATGTCATCACCTCTGATGACGATGATGAGGAAGAGATCGATCGCGGCCCAGACCCCGAAGAGGTAGCCCAAAAGGCCGCCGACCTGCGCAAACAGTTCAAGGCATTCTCCAACGCCCTGAGCAAGCATGGCCGCGATGACAGCAAAACCAACAAGGCCCTGGATAAAGTTACCGAAGCGATGATGGAGTTCAGATACGTACCCAACGTATTCAATGGACTCGTCGAAAACCTTCGTTCGGTTATCATGTTCATCCGCAGCCAGGAACGCAGCATCATGGATATGTGCGTTTCTGACGCACGCATGCCAAGAAAAGAGTTCATCACCTCCTTCCCGGATAACGAGACCAATCCCGATTGGATCGACCAGCAGATCAGCACCGGTAAAAGCTACTCCGATGCCCTGGAGGGAATTAAAGACGATATCGCCCGCGCCCAGAAAAAACTGCGCGAGCTAGAAATCAACAGCCGCCTGACCATCAGCGAGATCAAAGAGATCAACCGCAAGATGTCCATCGGCGAGGCGAAGGCGCGACGCGCAAAGAAAGAGATGGTCGAGGCAAACCTGCGACTTGTGATCTCTATCGCGAAGAAATACACCAATCGCGGCTTGCAGTTCCTCGACCTGATCCAGGAAGGCAACATCGGCCTGATGAAAGCAGTCGACAAATTCGAGTACCGCCGCGGCTACAAATTCTCCACCTATGCTACCTGGTGGATCCGCCAGGCAATCACTCGCTCCATTGCTGACCAGGCGCGCACCATTCGTATTCCTGTGCACATGATCGAGACCATCAACAAGCTGAACCGCATCTCGAGACAGATGGTTCAGGAGATGGGACGCGAAGCAACTCCGGAAGAACTGGCTGAGCGAATGGAAATGCCTGAAGACAAGGTACGCAAAGTCATGAAGATCGCCAAAGAGCCGATCTCCATGGAAACGCCTATCGGTGACGACGAAGATTCACACCTTGGTGATTTCATCGAAGACTCCGGTGTCGTATCGCCCATCGAATCCGCTACCGGCGAGGGCCTGCGCGAGTCGACCCAGCACATGCTGGGAGGACTGACATCCAGGGAAGCCAAGGTACTGCGCATGCGATTCGGTATCGACATGAATACCGATCACACCCTGGAAGAGGTTGGCAAGCAGTTCGATGTAACCCGCGAACGTATCCGACAGATCGAAGCCAAAGCCCTGCGCAAGCTGCGCCACCCATCACGTTCAGAAAAGCTTCGCAGCTTCCTCGATAACGATTAAAATAGAGCACCTCAGGGCCTATAGCTCAGTTGGTTAGAGCAGTGGACTCATAATCCATTGGTCGAAGGTTCGAGTCCTTCTGGGCCCACCAATAAAAATAAGGAGTTACGAGAATTCGTAGCTCCTTTTTTTGTGCCTGTTGTCAACAGAGCGTCAACGGAAAAGTTGGATGCATGGATTTCTTTCAGGCAATCTTCATCCGATCCGAGAAATCATAGACATCCCCAGCAACCGCATGCTCTTTTTCATAAGCCTGCAGACTGTTAGTTTCAATATGCGAATCATTCCTTTAGCTCGATATTACAATATCCGCGCATGGTAGATATTCCGATATCGGCGCGTGGTAGATAACCCACTGTTAGCCTCGAAAAATGAATACCGAAGAATCGATACAATGGATATTAATCTTTGGGCCTCTTGCAATAAGTCCTGGCCCTGCGAATGTGTTGTTTGCAGCGTCTGGTAGTTCTATTGGTGTCAGAGGGAGTATCCCATTTTGGTTAGGTACAAATATTACGTGTGTTTTTCAATCATTGGCCATCGGATTTGGACTTGGGTATATTATTTCAAATTACCCACCTATCATTGATCTATTAAAATATATAGGAGTATCGGTTCTGCTGTATTTGGCCTATAGGTTTTTTAGGCTGTCAATTACGGAAGCAGAAGCAATAAAGCCGTTAAGCTTTAAAGAGGGAGTCATAGTAGAGTTTTTTAACGCAAAATACTTACTTATTCCAACAATAATGTTTACACAATTTTATTCATCTGAGAGTGATGGTACGCAGCAAGTCATTTTTCTCACATCATTACTTGCCGTATTAACAATGGCAAGTAACATGGTTTGGGTTTTAGGTGGTAAAGCGATCACATCATTTGTAATGAGTAGTAATGTAAAAAACACACAGGGTAAGGTATTTGGTGTATTACTATGCGTAACTGCTATATGGCTAGCAATAGGCTAACAATGGCCTCCAAAGGAATCGCTCACTGTTGTGCGCTCTCCTTTGAGGCCGGACGTTACGTTCTTGAAATAAATCCAAATAGGTGCTATATAAAGACCAGTTAACAGCACCTATAGGTAGTGTACATGAACACAAAATTCTCTGAGGATGTAATCCCACTCTCTGACTTGAAGGTTAACCCTGGAAAAGTTGTAAATCATGCAAATGACTCTCATCGTCCAATTTTACTCACTAGCCGCGGCCGAGGTGTAGCGGTAGTGCAAGCACTTGAAGAATATGAAAAAAATGAAGAAGAAAGAGCATTTTTGAAGGCGGTTACACAAGGAATGATGGATGTAAAGGAGGGTAATGAGTTTTCACTTAATGAGGTAAAGAAGAAACTGGGAATTAAGTGAATGGAAATCCTAATTACAAAATCTGCATTTAATGATTTTGAAACTATTAAAGAATACTACCTCGAAGAGGGTGTACCTCATATCGGTGATGAGTTTGTTGTCGCAATAATTGAGCATATTCAAACTTTAGAGCAACACCCTGATATCGGTAGGCTTGTACCTGAGTTCAACAACCAAAAGATCCGAGAGCTAATTCACTCCCCATTTCGTGTGGTGTATATGAGGGAAAAATCATCGATTCATGTTGTAAGAATTTGGCGAAGTGAAAGAGTTCTCGTTTTACCAACTGAAAAAACGTAACAAGGCCATAAACACGGACGTCAAAAACTACGCCGGTCGTACCTCCCTCTGTAGTTTCTACCTCCGATTATGGCAGCGTTAGATGCCTGAGATGAGCATATCGATAGCACCGAGAATCTCGTAGCGATAATTATCTAAAGAGGTTACTTCTGATTTTAAAATTGAGCTTGGAACAGATGTCATTTGATGAGTAAGTAACACGAAGTCACCTTCATCAAGATGAATAACCGGGCATAATCTTTTTGCATCTGTATTGTTCAAGGTGCTGTGTGATGATAACGGAATTACCAAACGAGAATTCAAATCACTGACCAAAGGATTTTGAACATCAATGAAATATGGGTAGGTATCATTTGATGCACTATCTTCGTTTTTATAGAGTGAAAATTGTGCCATTAGAAATCTCGATAGGCATCGGAGAACAAACCATTGTTATTTGCTAGCTCATTCAATTCGTTAATGGCTTTTTTATTATTTTTCAGCCAGTTATTTCGCTCGGCTATTCTCAGCTCATCTTTAAGCGCGCGCTCTAAAGTGGCTGAAAGGTTGATTTTGAATTTTCTTGCTTTTGAAAGTAAGTCACTGTTTATACTTAAGTTAGTAGCCTTTTTGGCGGCAGTTTCGTCATATAGTTGTGGCATGAATTTTACCTCACATAGTGTATGCGCATCTCTTATGCGCATACTTAATGCAGCAAAAGTAACAGCATCTAACAAGGCCGGTCAAGAAGGACAGTCCTCCGCTGTGTTCATTTGTGCTTGAATAGCACAAACCTCACCCCGCTACGGTCTGCCTCTTACCGGCGGCGTTCGATGCATTAAATGAGTAAAAGCATATGCAAAGCACATAGCGGCATTGTGCGGCTGGAAGAATATTCCTATATTCATCAGAAGGGAAACTGACAGAAAGATATGAAAGGGCGGACAGGGAGCGATAAATGAATATGTGGCTATTTTAAGGGAGGGTTACATGACTCTTGAACTAGACAATCTTTAGCTCAATGATTATCACATATTGTGGATAGCCTATTCTTCTGCTGGATCTGTTGTTTGAATAGTGAAATATTGTATTTGGCGTTTCCTATCAGCCTTGAGTTCATTTATTGATATGAATGTTGGCTGATGGTTGGTCAGAGTGATCAGAGCGGCCAACAATAGTCGAAGTATCAGTCGGTAAACGCGTGAATAATGCGTTGATGCAGTTCTTCCGGTGTCTTTGAAATCAGCTCACCCGGGACACCGATCTTGTAGGTCAGGCGTTCAAAATCCTCAAACCCGTAAGACACCATGAACGGGTGCATGCCGGTCAACTGGGCGGCGTAATAGTCTTTCTTCTCATCTCCACAGGCATAGGAACGAGCAGGGTTCACTGAATGTGCTTCACGTAATTTGCGAAAAGCACTGGTCTTGTCCTGATTCAGTTCCACGTGCACCAGAAAATCAAACCGGCCTGTATCCACTCCATGACGCATCAACAAGACTTTCAAAGTATCAAGCGGCTTGTGGGTAATATTGCGGGTAACGAAGCCGACACGCAGCCTGTCGGTTGCGAACAACTGCTCCATCCAGGTTTCGGTAGCGGGATACAAGCTTGCCTCTTCCCGGTAGACCTCGGTCAGAGTCTGAATCAGCTTGCTGCGCTTCTGCTTTCCCAGTTGGCGGCTAAGATTGGTTGGAAATTCTTTCAAACCACCCAGGTATTTGAAGATATGGCGGCGCTTCTGAAAGCGTTCCAGGTCACCAATCTTCATATTGAGCGCAGAGAAAGTTTGCTCGATTGCGGAGAACGCATCAATCGTGGTGCCATCGGCATCCAGAATCAGCAGCCGGTCTTTACTGTACATACGGAAAGAATCTCCAATTAGACCTTGGTAGTCTAGCTTCGGTTTCCTTCACTTTTATGACCGCCCAAACCATCAACGCAAGGCTGTGACAAAACCGCCAAGAACTCTTGATAAAGTGCGTGCTTTCTGAAGACAGGTCTGTGGACATGTCGCGTTCTTAATGTTGCCTTGTATGCACGTATTGATGTTGTCGGATGTCTACTTTCCTCGCATAAACGGAGTATCGACATCGATCCAGACTTTCAGCAGTTCCCTTCTCGCCGACGGTCACCCGGCCACCCTGATTACTCCCGAGTATCCTGAGGATTATCAGGCCGAGTTCGAAGTAATCCACATCCCGTCGAAGCGCCTGCCCTTCGACCCGGAAGATCGCTTGATGTCACTGCGCGCAATCAAGAAACTGGCAGGTGAACTGAAAATTGGCTGGGGCAGGACGCCGTACAGATATCGCTGCTGGTGATCGTTGAGTTGCTCTACTCCGGAATAGAGGCCGTGGTGGACCGGATCGGAGATGAACCGCACAAGCTATCTGGCAGGGCAAATGATATGGGCTCTGCTGCCGTGTTTCTGTCGTTGGTGATGGCCTTGGTTGTCTGGTCAGCGATTGCGGTGGAACGTTTTCTGCCCGGGTTTCGCCTTTACTGAGGCCTGTCCTTGCAGGCTGAGCGGTTGGGCGCGTTTGCGGGGCGCGCAAGTGCCCGTGCCTTTTTCAACCATCTTCTCGTTGCCGGATAACGCCTCGCCACCCGGAGCGTGATCCTTCTGGCCACAATGGAATAACGCATGAGGATAAGAAGACCGACCAGGAACAGCGGCAGCCCAATCGGCAGGGGAAGCAAAAATGTCACCAAGCCCAACAGCAGCACAGCCAGGCCGACAGAAATCATCAACCACTTCAACGCAAGAGGTGTTACTGGTTTGCGCTTGGCTGCAGTAGCCATGATTTTGTGTTCAGCCCTGTCTGAAGATGCCAGAGGACGCAATCAGGCGCTTTTCAGTTCGAGTAGTTCGTAGGCTATCTGTTCGAGGTTGCAGGACTCGCCGCGACCGATGCCGTAATAGGTCCAGCCGCGGGATTTCAGGATATCCGGGTCGTAGATGTTGCGGCCGTCGAAAATGAGTTTTTGACGAAGCTCCTGTTCCATCAGTTTGAAATCCGGGGCCATGAACCCCTTCCATTCGGTACAGATGATGAGAGCGTCGCAGTCTTGCAGAGCGGATTCCTTGGTGCCCACCAACATTAGGCCGTTGCGTTTTCCGTAAACGCGTTGGGTTTCCTCCATCGCTTCAGGGTCGTACGCGTTCACCGCCGCGCCGGCTTCCCAGAGTGCTTCCATCAGCGCGCGACTGGGGGCTTCGCGTATATCGTCCGTATTCGGTTTAAATGCCAGGCCCCATATAGCGAAGGTCTTGCCCTTGAGTTGTTCTGCTCCGCCAAAATGGTCGCAGATGTGCTGGAACAATTTGTTTTTCTGGCGGAGATTCACTTCTTCCACGGCATTCAGCAGTTTTGCATCGTATCCCACTTCGTCGGCCGTATAGGTAAGGGCACGGATGTCCTTGGGGAAGCAGGCACCACCGTAACCGCAGCCGGCGTAGATGAAGTGATAGCCGATGCGCGGGTCGGAACCGATGCCAAGGCGTACTTTTTCGATGTCGGCACCCAAGTGTTCCGCCAGGTTAGATATCTCGTTCATGAAGGTGATTTTGGTCGCAAGCAGCCCGTTTGCGGCATATTTTGTCAACTCCGCGGAGCGAATATCCATCGTGATGATGCGGTCATGATTGCGGTTGAAAGGTTGGTACAACTCGTACAGCCGTTCCTTTGCCACATCGTCGTCGGTACCGATGACGATGCGGTCGGGTTTCATGAAATCGGCGACAGCCGATCCCTCTTTCAAAAACTCAGGATTAGATACCACCTGGTGGTCGTATGATACGCCCCGCCGCGCCAATACATCAGAGACTCGCTCCTTTACCTTGTCGGCCGTGCCTACCGGCACAGTGGACTTGTTGATGATGATGCGATCACCATCCATATGCTCGGCGATGGACTCTGCCACTGCCAGCACGTACTGCAGATCGGCCGAGCCATCCTCATCGGCCGGCGTGCCCACGGCAATAAACTGAAACGCCCCAAAGGTGGCACCTTCCTGCGGATCTGTGGTGAAGTGCAGGCGCCCCGCCTTGAAGTTCTCGCTGACAATCGGCTCCAGGCCCTGCTCATAGATGGGGATGACGCCCTGCTTGAGCCGCTCAATCTTATCCTCGTCGGAATCGACGCACATGACCTGATAACCCGCCTCGGAGAGGCAGGCACCAGTAACCAGGCCGACATAACCGGTACCGAAAACAGTGATCTTCATAGTTCTGTATTACCCTGTCAGAGTGTTTCTACGCATTGGAGTTAAGACGGGAAAAGCATTGCAAAAAAAGATTTCCGATTGATGACAAAAGCATTAGATCGAGGACAATCGTCACATTGTTGCAATCGATCACTGCTACCATCCGGCGCTAAGAGTCACAGCCTACCGAGAGGGAGCCCATGAGTGAGCAGAAACACTGTTGAAGTCTTTTACCGATTCTTGGCGCTAGGCTGTGTATCCTTTGGTGGTCCTGCTGCTCACCTTGGCTACTTTCATAAAGCCTTTGTACAGAAATTACAGTGGCTGGATGAAGCTGGTTACGCCAGGCTTATTGCGCTTAGCCAGTTTTTGCCGGGGCCGGGATCAAGCCAAGTGGGCTTTGCTCTCGGACTAAGGCGCGCTGGCTTGCTTGGTGGTGTTGCAGCTTTTGTTGGTTTTACACTGCCATCTTTTGTTTTGCTGTATTTGTTGGCTGTTGGTGTGTTTGATTATGCGTCTGGCTCAACATTCGATGGCGTTATTCAAGGTCTTAAATTATTTGCAGTAGTGGTGGTAGCGGATGCTAGCTACAGCATGTTTAAGTCTTTTTGCAGCGAAAAACGCGCTATTACTATTGCGGTGGTAACAGCTGTTACATTGCTGATTATTCCTAGTTTGATCACCCAAATGCTTGTGTTACTGCTTGCGGCGGCTGTGGGGATATTCATTGGCAAACAAAGTACTGCTCATACCCCACATGGAAAAATATCGTATTTGCCTTTGGTTTTATTTTTCCTGTTGTTACTAGGCTTTCCTTTTATTGCCGGTTATTCACAATGGTTGGGAATGGCCAATGATTTTTATTATTCCGGCAGCTTCGTTTTTGGTGGTGGGCATGTTGTATTACCATTGTTACAGCAAACCTTAGGCGATACTGTAGCAACTGATCGCTTCTTATTGGGTTATGCAGCGGCGCAAGCTGTTCCAGGTCCGATGTTCACCCTGGCAACTTTTTTGGGTGCTGAAATGTCACCCGTTTCTCCGTGGATAGGGGCATTTATCGCAACACTGGCAATTTTTCTGCCTGGCTTTTTGCTTGTACTAGGTCTGCAAGATAGCTGGGAATCATTGGCCGCGAAACCACGCATATCCGGTGCGGTTTGGGGGATTAACGCAGCGGTGGTCGGCTTGCTGATATCGGCCTTGTACCAGCCGGTATTTGTAAGTGCTGTTGATTCTTCTTTGGCAATGGCAGCAGCGATAACAGGATTTTTTGCCTTACGCAGCCTTAAATCACCTATATTGCTGCTGATACTGGCGTTTGCTTTATTCGGTGTTGTTACCTGATTGTCATTTAGCCATTTCTCACTATGCTGAAAAATTACGCCGGAAAATCTAAATAACTAGTTATATTATGAGAACGACACTAGCCCCCCAAATTGCAGCGCAAGGGTTTGCGGCTGCTGGATCTGAATCGCGCTTGAGTATTTTGCGTATATTGATTCGAGCCGGTTACACAGGTCTTACTATTAGTGATACTCAGCAACGCTTGGATATTCCGGCTTCTACCTTGGCGAACCACTTAAAGTTTTTGGCAGCGAGTGAATTAATTGTGCAAGAAAAGCAGGGCAGACCAGTTAAAGGCTCTGGCGAATTTATTGCTGCATGAATATTGTGCAGATTCTGAAGAGGGTTCGCAAGGCACATCATGTCAAAGATAATCACACTTAACATTTTGAATATACCCGAGGCGTCATCTAGTAGTGAGCCATGGATGATAGTGCCTAGACCGGTGATTGATTGGCGAAGCCGCTGTGTGTCAGTCGAATTGAACAATGTAGAACAAGTGCGTGAAATCGAGGCGCTAAACGCTCTACAACACGCCTATCTGATAAAGCCGCTTCCCGAACAAGTTCCGCATATTCGATTTAAATTTATCGATAATGATTATGCGCCAGATTATTGGATATGGGAATTACAAGACAATCGTTACACACGAGCGTCTTCTGAGTTAGGCAAGCTTGCATCTGAGCTGGCAGAAAATTGCAGCACTGAGCGTGAAATAATTCATGCCTTAATTACCAATGCCGCCGAATATTTCGGCTATGCGCACCCGGATATTCGTTTTAATCAAGGCCATGATGATGTCCCGATGTTGTGCGGTACAACCAAGGGCTCATGCGTTGATATCAATACTTATCTAATTGCAGCGGCGCGTAGCTTAGGCATTAAAGTGCAGTATATGGCGGGCTATTGGTTTCACCCAGAAAGAACAGAAACCTTAGATATGCATTGCTGGCTTGCCTTTGAATGCGACAGTGAGACTGTTTTTTGGGACTTGGCTCACCACCTTAAATGGGGTGTGGAAGAGCTTGCTCCTGGACTTAACCCGGCTGGTGGTAGGCGAGTGCCTATGACCTGTGGGCGGGGGCTGCAGTTTGATACGCCATATGGCGAAATCACAATCAGCCATTTTTCTGAACCTTTATGGGTACTGCCTTCTGAGCAATGCCTAAAGCCTGATATCCGTATCGGTATAGCCGAGTAGTAAACAGAGATGCACTCCATGCCTGACAACCAATCAAAGACACCAGATTTTCCAGGGATCGCTGTTCAGGTGAACAATGATAGTAGTTGTTGTGCAACGCCCGAGCCTGCAACTCAAAGTTGCCGTGGAGAACCTGAGGAAAAAACTTCATGTTGTGGTGCTAATTAACCTGGCTGGCGACAGAAAATAGGTTGGTTGCGGTCAGCATGGGGCTTGGTTGTGCTTATTCCGGCAATTGTGTATTTAGCAGATACTGCAAACTTTGTTGAATTCATCACTATTGCGACAACGGCTTTAGCTGGAACAGCACCTTATATTGTATTTGCGGTGTTCTTGATTGCTTATTTAAAAGCAACTGGTGCAGAAAATATGGTTGCCAAGGCCTTCGAAGGACGTGAAAACAGAATGATTGTTTTAGCGGCTTTGTTTGGTGGTTTAGCACCTTTTTGTTCGTGTGAGGTCATCCCTTTCGTTGCTGGTTTGTTAGCTTTAGGCGCGCCACTGTCTGCGGTGATGGCGTTTTGGTTGTCTTCACCATTGATTGGTCCTCCTTCACTAATGATTACAGCCGGTGCGTTGGGTTGGGAGTTTGCTTTACGCAAAGCTGTGGCAGCCGTTGCCTTAGGTTTGTTCGGTGGTTTTGGTATTAAACTCCTGCTAACTACTGGCGCGTTTAAACCGCCTTTAAAGAATGCGCCACAGAATAGCTGTTCAACCGGTAGCTGCAACGTGAACAATCCTTTTTCTGAAAAGCCTGTTTGGCAATTTTGGAAGAGCAAAGATCGTATCGCTACCTTTAAGACTGAAGGTTTAAATAACGCTTTTTTAATGAGGGGAGGTGGCCAGCCAGCGGTTGTCCGGGGAGAATTTTGTGTCTTCGGTGCGTCCCATGCCTGAAATGATTTTGTTGACTTCAGGTGTGGCTACATAAGGAATCAGTACATCGTCTATTGCTTGTTCGTGGAGTGAGGTCATACGTCTTGTCCCGCAAATATCCTGGGCGGGCAGAAGGAAGTAAAATCCATCTACTTGTGTATTCTGGATTGATGGTAGCAGGCATGAAAGGAAGCCACTAGCAATCATCTACCGGTGAAGATGATTTACTAACGCCTAGCCGAGGTTTTTGAAGAACAGGGCGGTAAGAAAACCCATCAGGGTGGTGATGCCCACGACGTTACCGCCCTTGAAGTAGGCCTCGGGCAGCATGGTCTGGGCGATCATGGTGAGCATGGCGCCTGCGGCAATACCCTCGATGAGTGCGAACTTGGCGGGAGATACGCTCCCGAAAAAGAGCGCGCCCATGGCAGCGCCCAGGCCCGTGATCAGCACCAGGGAGGACCACATGAGCAGCACCCGGCCGAAGCCCAATCCCTGGTGCTTCATGCCTATGGAACTGGAGAGGGACTCAGGGTAGTTGGATATGAACAGGCCGGCGATCAGAGAGAGGCTGATGCTATCCTTGGCCTGGATGGTGCCGAGTACCAGTGACTCGGGGATGCCGTCCAGCAGGATGCCGAGCCAGATGGCCAGCGCCGCGCCTTGATGACCCTGGACGCCTCTCGTCAGTTCGATGATGGGTGTCAGTGGATTGGCCTGGCTCAGATCCTCCTTTACCCGGTTGGTCCAGCGTTGCATCTTGTCGGGATCGACTCCGTGGCGCGTACTGAGATAATCACCCACCTCGCGCGTGTCCAGCAGCTGCTCGAATCGGGATTTGAGTATCGGTGTCTCCTCGAACAGTTCCGGCAGGTCGCGGCGCAACAGGACCCAGTATGTTGTGTCTTCGGAGGCGACAGCCGATGCAGAGTGGCGTGCGCCGGTGATGAAGGCCAGCACGCCGAAGGAGCAGCCATCGGTCAGCAGTTCTCGGTTGCGGGCATGGTCCCTGGGGGCCAGCAGTGAGGCCTCTCCGGTATCCATGAGGTAGAGCCGGTCCGCGACATCGCCGTCGTGGAAAAAGGTCTCCCCTTTCTTGTGCTGCTTGTAGATCAGGCGTTCGGCCACTGCATCCAGTTCGCCGTGGGGCAAATTGTCGAACAGGTTGGTTCTGCGCAGGTTCGATGCCTGTTCCATGAAGCGTAGTTCGTTGCGGTAGATCTCCAGGGCGGGAGGTACGGTGGCGTGTCGGATCAGGTCGTTGACCGCCTTGTCCAGCCACTCCTCGGCAGTCGAGGATTCCATCTGTTGACGATCGATCAGGTACTTTTTTGTCTCAGGGCTGCGCAGCCAGCTGTGGATTGCCTGGGCAAGCCTTGGCGAACTGATCATCAGGTGCAGGAACTTCTCCCGTGGCAGCACCCACACCTCGCTTTCTTCCACGGTGATCGCGATGTCGTCGTTGGGCGAACCGGTGAGAAAGGGCTGGCGGGAGAAGGTCTCCCAGGGGCGTACACTGTGTACCAGGTTCATATGCCGGGCCGGGTCCAGCAGGCTGACTGAGCCGCTGGCTAGGATGTATATGCCTTCACAGGGGTCTCCCTGGCGGTAGACGTAGGTGTTACGGGGGTATTTTCGGATTTCGATGAAGGCGGCGACGGCGCGAAAGTCCCTTGGCTCCACCTCGCCGAAAATATCCAGATCCTCCAGACGGGAGAGCACCTTGCGGAAGCGCTGGTGTTGTTTGCTGCGCAAATGGTAGATGCTGGTTGAGACCTTGCGCACGAATCCGCCGTAGTCGTTTACAGCCTCGTTGAGCAGGACGAAGATCAGGCCGCCGAGAATTGCGCCGAAAGCGATCTCGTAGAAATGGCCCTGCTCCAGGGCAGGGGCTACCAGGTCGATGGATAGGGCGGCCAGCAGGGCGCCTCCCCCGAAGGCCATGAGGGCGGCCACGCTGCGATCCTCCGGAATCCAGAAACGCGAGGTCAGTGCACCCAGGGGCAACGAGATGGCGGCAATGACGCCAATCCAGAAGGCTGTGATTGCAATGCTGTAGTCGGGCTGCATCTCCATGGGGAGAGTTTATGACCGTCTTGTTACCGCAAGATGTCAGGCGGCGGATCGACTACAGCACCAGCCCCATCTACAGCAAGAGCAGCTCTTTCAGCGGCAACAAGATCACCGGCTGGTGAACATGAACATCAACACATCCGGGGTATCGCCACGCCACTTCCCGGTGCGCGCCATGGCCATGGAGATGAAGTCAGCGGCACCCCCTGCCCTTGAAGCGGGAACCCAGCGGGTCGAGGTGAGAGTCTCAGGTACCATTGAACTGAAACGCTGAGCCACCAGGGTACTACTCTGCATTCCGCTGGCGGCCACTAGTGGGCCATGCGGAGATTGGAAGTTCAGCCCCGGATTCCGGGTTCAGAACGATGCCGAGGAGCTGCTGCCCGGCCTCTTCAAGCGCGCCGTCGTTATTGATCCTTCGCAGACCCCGCAGCTTCAGCACCCTGTACTCCTGGGCACGCAGAAGCCGAGCCTCAATCTCCGCTTCGGACTCCCGCCCCCTGGCCAGCAGCCGCGAA
Source organism: Sedimenticolaceae bacterium (assembly GCA_965224515.1). Taxonomy (GTDB): domain Bacteria; phylum Pseudomonadota; class Gammaproteobacteria; order Chromatiales; family Chromatiaceae; genus Sedimenticola_A. The sequence goes on along the minus strand of OZ245051.1, from coordinate 1,792,302 downwards.
CGCAGCACGTCGTGAGATACCTCGATACTTACGGGAACAAGATCCGGGTAACGCTGAACGGCCTGCTCCAGGTAACCCCGCGAGCCGTTGACCACGGCACTGAAGCCGCGTTCGAGCCAGCTGTCCAGTTCCAGGCCAATTCCGTAACCCATGCCATGGCTATGCCAGCAGAGTGAGAACAGCCCGGCATCCTCCCTGACCTTGAATTCGCCGGAGGAGAGAGCCACGTGGTTCTCACCACCTGCGGCGGCCGGCCGGGTGATATAGCGGTGTGCGAAAACGGTTTTAGTGCTCAGCACCGAGAACCTTTCGCGTACGTAAGCGATCAGGCTGTCCTTCCCCGCCCCTGACGCACCGACAATGTAGATGAGCCGCCCCACTCCGTTCCTATCCCGCTGCAAACTGAAGACCACCCCCGGATTCTCTGGTCAGGGGGGAACGGTGAATCACCCGGAAAGGCTGTTCCGGATCAGACTGGTGGAAGAGCGTCAGCGCATCCATTTCAAGGGTAACCTCGGAGAGGGAGGACACCCTGGCATTGAGCACACGGCGCAGGTGATCCCGCAGGCCTGCACCGATACGTCCTGTCAGTGTCAGGTGAAACCTGAACTCATCCATCACGTAGGGATAGCCCCAGCGCTCCAGCATCCGCCGCTGCTCCGGCCGCAACCCCTGGCCGAGTCGCTTCTCCAATTCCACCTCACTCGGTGCCCTTCTGAATCGGTCGAAGTGCTCGACACACTCGGCGGCTAACGCTTTCAGCCTGGAACAGGAACCATCAGGCCTCAATGCCAGAAACCCCACCAGGTCCGCCAGTACAAGCCGGGGCATCTCGAATGCCTGCCGGGTTGCAGCAAAATCACTGATGGCATCGACCAGTTCATCACGTGAGCATTCCGGCTTAAGCCTGAACGGAGGCTTGAGGGTGGCATGAAAGCCGTAGTGCCTGGGCGAGGCGGTAACCCTGTCGAGCAGCGCCTGCTCAACCCCTTTCACCTCGAATCGGGGAAGGGTGTCTCCCGAGTAGGCGTCCCGCCCAAGCCAATGGCTTCCGAAGGTCCACAACCCGCTGTTGATTGCCGGCGAGTAATAGATGGCAAAGCGTTCGTCCGCCACTGGCTTCTCCTCAGTAGATTCGTCTCCCCTGTCGCCACACTTCGCGCACCAGGGGAAAGCGGTGATACTCGTGCACACGAACCAGGTCTGCTCTCTTGCCCACGCTGATCTCTCCCCGGTCCGGCAATCCTGCCGCCCTGGCCGGGTTGGAAGTGACCGTCGAGATCGCCTTGGGCAGGGTGAATTCCTCAACCTTGTGGTGCAGGGTGAAAGCGGCCTGCAACAGGCTGCTGGGGAAGTAGTCGGAAGAGACGATGTCCAGCAGGTCCTCCTCAGCCAGTTCCCGGGCCGATACGTTACCCGAATGGGAACCGCCCCGCACCAGGTTGGGCGCACCCATGAGCACCTTCATGCCCCGCTCCCTGGACTCCCTGGCCGCCTCCTTGGTGGTGGGAAACTCGGCAATCGACATGCCGTAGCCGATGGCCTCGTCCACGTGCTCCGCGGTTGCATCGTCGTGACTGGCCATGGGCACACCCATCTCCCGGCACTGCACCACGATCTGTTCGCGGTTGCTGCGGCTGTGTTTCATGCTCGCCTCTTTCTGCTGCACGATAAACTCTTCGATCTCCTGATCGTCCAGCCCGTACTTGCCCTGGTAGTACTCGCGGTACTTGTCGAGGCTTGCGAACTGGCGTTGACCGGGTGAGTGGTCCATCAGGGAAACCAGGCGCAACAGGTAGTGCTCCCGGTAGGGTTCGAACAGCTCGAGTACCTTTGCGTAGGCCACCTCGCAACGCAGGTGCAGGAAATGCTCGGCACGGATCGCCTGCTCCTCCTGGGCCAGGGTCACCGCCTCGATCATGTCGTTGACGTACTTTATGCGGGTGCTGCCGTCATTGACATCACCGAGAGCCACCGCGTCGAACACGGTGGTGATGCCCGCCGCTGCCACCTGGGCATCGTGGGCAACCACCGCGGGCACTGACGGCCAACGCACCTTGGGCCGCGGCGTAAAGTGCTTTTCGAGGTTGTCGGTATGCAGTTCCACCAGGCCTGGAATCAGGAAGTCCCCATTCAGGTCCTCGACACCAACGGCGCTTGTGACACCATGATCGATATCGGTTATCACACCTTCCTCCACCCGCAGGGTCCCCAGGATAACTTCGTCAGGGGTAACGATACGTGCGTTGGTCAGCAATTGTTGCTCGTTCATGCAGCGGACTCCAGGGCCTGCAGTTGATAATAGTGTGTGGCCACGGCTTCGCGAACTTCCGAGTCGTGGAAGATACCGACGATCGCCGTACCTCTGTTCTTGGCCTCTTCAATGAGATCCATCACCACACCGCTGTTTACCGGGTCGAGGGATGCGGTGGGCTCATCCAGCAGCAGCACCGGGTATTGAGGCAGGAATCCCCGTGCAATATTGATGCGCTGCTGCTCGCCCCCCGAGAAGGTGGCCGGCGCCAGGGAGAAAAGGCGCTCCGGTATATTGAGCCGCTCCAGCATCTCGCCGGCCCTGAGCCGCGCCACGGACTGCTCTTCCCCCAGCAGCACGAGGGGTTCGCTCACCACGTCGATGGCGCTGACCCGCGGAATCACCCGCAGGAACTGGCTGACGTAGCCGACCGTGAAACGCCGCACCGAGAGCACCTCCCGGGGTTCGGTGGAGACCAGGTCGATAATGTGTTCACCGTGGCGTACCAGTATGCGACCGCTTTCCGCCTTGTAGTTGGCATAGAGCGCTCTCAACAGTGTGCTCTTGCCGGCGCCGGAGGGCCCATGCAGAACCAGGCACTCCCCCTTGTGCACCTCCAGGGAGACATTGGCCAGCACCTGGTAGGAGTCCCCACCCTGGGTGTGGAGAGTGAACTGCTTGTTGAGGTTCTCTACCTTGATCATCACGCTGTTCATTGCATACCTCAGGGTGTCAGGACCGAAGAGACCAGCAGCTGGGTATAGGGGTGCTGGGGATCATCCAGCACCTGGTCGGTAAGCCCGCTCTCCACCACCTCGCCGCGACGCATTACCATCAGGCGGTGAGCCAGCAGCCGGGTAACGGCCAGGTCGTGGGTGACGATGATGGCAGAGAGTCCCAGGTCGGTGACCAGGCCGCGCAGAAGATCCAGCAGGCGCGCCTGCACCGAGACATCGAGACCGCCCGTAGGTTCGTCCATGAAGACCAGGCGCGGCGCGGTCACCAGGTTGCGTGCAATCTGCAACCGCTGCTGCATACCCCCCGAGAAGGTGGCGGGGGTATCGTCGATGCGGTCGTCATCGATCTCGACCTTCTCCAGCCAGCTGCCCGCCTCGGACCTGATATCGCCGTAGTGGCGTGCTCCCACTGCCATCAGGCGCTCACCCACGTTGGCACCGGCACTCACCTGCAGCCGCAGGCCGTCCCTCGGATTCTGGTGAACGATGCCCCATTCGGTGCGGGTCAGAAGGCGGCGGCGGGATTCGGATATTCCGTAGACATCCACCAGCCCCTCGTGGCGGCTACGGTAGAAGACCTCGCCGGAGGTGGGCTCCATGCGTGCCGAGAGGCAGCTGAGCAGGGTGGATTTGCCGGACCCCGACTCCCCCACGATACCCAGCACCTCGCCGGGGTAGAGCTCGAAATCCACATCCCGGCAACCCAGCTTGTCGCCGTAATAGTGACTCAATCCCTCGACCCGCAGCAGTGGCTCTTCGTCGAAAAGCCGCATCTCTCTCTTCTCAGGCGACATGATCTTTCCCCGCATCCGGCTGGGGGCCGGTAAAGCCCGCTTCCCGCCGCTCCATGCAGTAGTCACTGTCCGAACAAACGAACATGCGTCCGCCCTGGTCATCGACAACCACCTCGTCGAGGAAGCTGTCGTCAGCGCCGCACAGTGCACAGCAGCCATCCCACTGCTGCACCTCGAAGGGATGATCATCGAAGTCCAGGCTCTTTACATCGGTGTAGGGCGGTATGGCATAGATGCGCTTCTCCCGTCCGGCGCCGAACAGCTGCAGGGCCGGCATCTGGTGCATCTTCGGATTGTCGAACTTCGGTATCGGCGACGGCGCCATCACGTAGCGACCGTTGACCAGTACCGGGTAGTTGTAGGTGGTGGCGATATAGCCGTAACGGGCGATATCCTCGTACAGCTTCACATGCATCACACCGTACTCCTGCAGGGCGTGCATCTTGCGCGTTTCGGTCTCCCGCGGCTCCATGAAACGCAGGGGCTCGGGAATAGGCACCTGGTAGACCAGGACCTGATCCTCGCGCAACGGCTTCTCCGGTATCCGGTGACGGGTCTGGATAAGGGATGCGGACGCGGTCTTCTCCGTGGTGGCCACACCTGCGGTGCGGGCGAAAAAGTTGCGGATATTGACCGCGTTGGTGGTGTCGTCGGCTCCCTGGTCGATCACCTTCAACACGTCATCCGCACCGATGATGGCGGCGGTTATCTGGATGCCGCCGGTACCCCATCCGTATGGCAGGGGCATCTCACGACCACCGAACGGCACCTGGTACCCGGGAATCGCCACCGCCTTGAGAATGGCGCGGCGGATCATCCGCTTGGTCTGTTCGTCCAGGTAGGCGAAGTTGTATCCGGCCAGCACTTGGTTGCTGTTTTCACTGCTCATGCGGCGCTCTCCTCCTGCCCGTCGCGCTCCTCAACCTCTTTGCGCAAGCGGCGGATCAGCTCGAGCTCCGACTGAAAATCGACGTAGTGAGGCAGTTTCAAATGCTGCACGAAACCCGACGCCTCCACGTTGTCGCCATGGGCCAGGACGAACTCCTCATCCTGTGCCGGGGAGACCGGCTGTTCGCCGAGCTCTTCGCAGCGAAGGGCACGATCCACCAGCGCCATGGACATCGCCTTGCGTTCACTGTGACCGAAGGCCAGGCCGTAGCCCCTGGTGAACTGGGGCGGCACGCTTTTGCTGCCGGCGAACTGGTTGATCATTTCACACTCGGTCAGTTCAATCTCACCCACCACGATGGGAAAGCCCAGTTCCTCCGGAAAAAATTCCACCTCCACCTCGCCGTAGCGGATCTCACCCGCGAAGGGGTGCGAGTTGCCATAGCCACGCTGGGTGGAGTAGCCAAGGGCCAGCAGGAAACCCTCATCCGCCCTGGCCAGGGACTGCAGTCTCATATCCCGTCCTGCCGGAAAGGTCATGGGGTCCCTGGTCAGGTCGGCAACCGGATCGGATGCCTCACCCGGAGACTCCTGCTCCACCAGTCCCTCGCTGTTGAGCAGGTCCACCACCCTTGGCATGACCTCATCCATGGCCTCTCCCCGGGGCGCGGGCTCCTCACCCTGGGACCGCTTCTCTGCAAGGGTGAAATCGAGCAGACGGTGAGTGTAATCGTAGGATGGACCCAGCACCTGGCCGCCGGGCAGATCCTTGAAGGTGGACGAGATACGTCGCTGCACGCTCATTTTCGCCGTGTCGAGCGGCTCGGTGGTGCCGAAACGGGGCAGCGTGGTACGATATGCACGCAACAGGAAGATCGCCTCGACCAAGTCACCCTGGGCCTGTTTTACCGCCAGTGCGGCCAGCTCCCTGTTGTAGAGGGAACCCTCCGTCATCACCCGGTCGACAGCGAGACCCAGCTGTTCATCGATCTGCTGCAGGGAGATCTCGTCTATGCCGGTATCGCCGCGACGCGTCTCCGCCAGCAGCCGCTTGGAATTCTCAATCGCCTGTTCACCGCCTTTGACCGCAACGTACATGGATCACACCTCCAACCGTGTTGTTCTTGGCAGCGCAGCAAGCTGGTCACCACAGGTGAATACGATATCCACACCCATTGGGAACAGCGCACGGTTCTGCGCCCATTGCGACACAAAATCTGCCGGCAGCCCGGCGACGTCGAGGTAGCGCACACCGTTGATGCCGGGCCCCGTGAGACGCCAGCCAAATTCGTTGTCGAGCCCGGGGACCTGGACAATCAGTGTTGTGGATCGATCCGGGTATGACTCACTGCCCTGGGCAAACAGTTCCATCGACGGCAGCGCTTCGGCGTCAGCAACAAGTGCAAACAACGCCTTACCGTGATCCTCTTCGATGGGACAGCCGCAGTGAAAACGCAGATGATCTTCCAGCCTGCCATCAGCTGCTGCAGCCGTGTCGAGCCAGAGCGGCGTGTCGTAATCCGCCAGGGAGAGAAGCACCGCCATAGCCGCCGTATCGATGCTCTCCATGGTCTCTACGGGCAAAACGGTTTTAATACTCCCAGGTGCGGACATTGCCTCGAGCAGACGACGGAACACCTGCTGGGCGTCGAAGACCGGACTCTCAAGTCCTTTCATAACCGCTGACATCAATCGTCCCCCCTGACCATGGTGAAAAACTCCACCCTGGTTGCCGCGGCCTTCTCGGCACGGGCGGCACGCCGTGCCACCTCGGCCTCCTGGAGCGGTGCCACAAGGATCGGCTCAAGTCGATTTCTGCGATCACTGTCCTGTAGCAGCGCATCGAAAATCGCTGCCAGCTCGGCATGGCGCCCATGGCGTGAGCTGGTGTAACCGTAACCCGTGGTGCCGTCATCGAGCTGCACCACGCAGCGGCTCAGGGTCATCTCCCCCGCATTGAAACGACGCCCGACACCACCTGCCCTGGCACGCACCATGACCATTCCGGTCTCAGGCGGCCTGATAAAGCGGTACTCCGGTTTCTCCTCCAGCGCTTCCCAGGTCGCTTCAAGCGCAGACAACCTGGCCTTGGCAAACAATCCCAGCCAGCGCCGCCGGCGCTCTGTATCGATGGAACAGGTCTCTGCTTCTCTCTGCATGAAATCCCCGCCGATCATATGACAAGCTTGCGCAGGCGCTGGGATAGCATGTCGAGCAGGCTGACGGTAACGACGATGATGATCATCACTGCACAGGTCTCTGCAAAATAGAATCCGCGGATGTTCTCCCACAGGATCACCCCGATACCCCCCGCACCCACCATGCCGACCACGGTGGCAGAGCGGACGTTGGATTCGAATCGGTAGAGTGAATAGGAGATCCACAGGGGCAGCACTTGCGGAATGACCCCGAAAACGATCTCCTGCAAGGCACTGGCCCCGGTTGCACGCACACCCTCAACGGGACCGGGCTCGATGGCCTCCACCGCCTCGGAGAAGAGCTTTGCCAGGATACCCGTCGTATGCACGAAAAGCGCCAGTACGCCGGCAAAGGGCCCAAGACCCACCGCCACCACGAACAGCATGGCAAAGACCATCTCGTTGATGGCACGAAAGGCATCCATCAATCTGCGGGTTGGCTGGTACACCCACCAGGGAACGAGATTTTCCGACGACATGATCCCTAGCGGTATAGAGAGGATCACCGACAACACGGTTCCCCAGACGGCGATCTGGATCGTTATCAGCATTTCATCGAGGTAGAGTTCCCACTCGTGAAAATTGGGCGGAAAAAACTCCCGCGTGAAAGTCCACATGTTCTCCGCGTCGTTGATCAACGCCATGGGTCGCATCTCGGCCCCGTACCATGACCAGGCGAGCACCGCCATCACCAGCGCCCAACTGAAGGACCGGATCAGGGTCTGCCTGGAGTCAGTCTCCGGCAACCTAATTACATCGGGTCTTTGTTCCATAAGTATTGAATCCGCCTGTTATCCTGGACATTCACCAACTTGCTGCGACTGCTCACCGACCGGCTTCTCGTGTACTGCATCGATCCGTCGTCAGCAGGCTCGTGAATGGCCCTGAAAAAAACAGGTGCCCCGTGCTGGGGCACCTGAGGAGGTCACGAGTGGCTTAGTTCTTCTTAAGGGCGGCCATCTGCTTCTGAAGCTCGGCGAGCTGCTTGTTGATCTTGGAGATCTTCTGCTCTTTCTCAGCCTTGCTGTACTTGTCGTCACCTTCGATCTTGCGACGATCCTTCACCAGGGCGATCTGACGGATGGGCAACAACTGGTTGTTGCTTGACTCCTTGAAGGGGGCCCAGTCCAGGTCGGCCAGGACTTTCAGCTCGTGCTCCACATTGTCGCCCTTGCGACCGTAGCCCATGAAGAAGTTCTTGAGCTTCGCTTTCTTCTCATCAGAGAGGCTCTTGCGCCAGGCGATGGGGTCCGAAGGGATCAGGGGTGACTTCCAGATGATCTTCAGATCCTTGAACTTGGCGGGAAAGTTCTTCTCGATACGGGCCACGCTCTCGGTGTTATTGGTGGAGAAGTCGACCTGCTTGTTGGCCACGGCCAGGGCATTGGTCTCGTGATTGGAGTTGAGAACGCGCTTGTAGCACTTCTTGGGATCGATGTCGTTCTGGGCAAACACGTAGTAGCTGGGTATCAGGAAGCCGGAAGTGGAATTGGGATCACCGTTACCGAAGGTCAGGCTCTTGTCGCACTTCAGGACATCAGCAAACTCCAGGCCGCTATCCTTGTGGGTCAGCAGCAGGGACCAGTAGCCGGGGTTACCGCTGACATCGACTGTCTGCACGAAAATCTCTGCGCCGGCACGATCAACTGCAACCATGGCAGACTTGTTTCCGTACCACGCGACGTCAACCTTGTTGAAACGCATCGCCTCGATGATACCTGCGTAGTCGGGAGCGAAGTATGCCTTGACCTCCATGCCGAGCTTCTTGGTCATATCGTCCAGGAAGGGGTCCCATACGGACTTCAGGTTTTGGGTTGATTCGGTGGAAATGATACCGAAGTTGAGCTTCTCATCAGCCGCCTGGACATTGGTGCCGAACATGCCGGCAACCAGCGCCGCAGCCACGATAAAAGTTCTGCGCTTCATCAGCTAGGTCTCCTAAGTTTTTTCAGTAAGTTTGGGTGTTAAATCGAAGCAGCCGCAGATGCCGTCTGGGCCAGCTCAGGTACTGGAGGCATCTCTATGCCCTTGTCGTCGTCGTAGCTGTCCATGCCGTAGACGTGCTCACTTTCATAGAGTCGACTGAAGAATTTGACATCAAGCCCCTCTGTCGCTCCATCGTAAAAAACCTGCCCATCCTTCAATGCGACTGTGCGTTCACAGTAGCGAAGCGCATAGTCAACCTGGTGCAGGGATATGATGACGGTCTTTCCGTCATCCCTGTTGATCGACCGGAGAAGGTTCATCACGCGCTTTGCCGATTCCGGATCAAGAGAGGCAATCGGCTCGTCCGCCAGCACCAGTTTCGCTTTCTGCATCAGCGTCCGCGCAATGGCCACGCGTTGCTGTTGACCGCCGGAGAGAGACGATGCCCGCTGGGCTGCGAACTCCATCATTCCCACACGTTCCAGCGCCTGCATGGCTTCAATTCTTTCGCTCCGGGTGAATCGCCCGATTACTCCACGCCAACGCGGTATGCGCCCAAGCAGGCCGACCAGAACATTATCGAGAACGGAGAGACGACCGACTATATTGAACTGCTGGAAGATAAAACCGATATCAGAGCGGGTCTTCCGTATATCCTTGGCAAGTTTCCCTCCGGACTGAACCTTCGAGCCCAGGGCCTCTATGCTGCCACTCGGTCCCTTGTCGCCTGCGACCAGACCCGCAACATGCCGAAGCAGCGTGGACTTGCCCGACCCGGAAGCACCGATCAGGGCGACCATCTCTCCCTCACCCACGGCGAGATCAACCCCATCCAGCGCCTTGCGCTTTCCAAAAGTCCGGCTCAGCTCGTTAATCTGTAACAAAGACATTGTTCATGGACTCCCCGGAGCGCGTTGAAAACCGCTTGTTACCTGCGACTGTGACAACGGTGCTCGCATCAGCTTGATGATGACCGAATATGCGTTAATAGTGGCACGGAAAAATGACGCCTATTTGAACCGTACATGAACAGCTGGTGATCGCCCCGTGACACAGGCGTTACAAAACAGAACCTTCAACATCACACTCACAACGTAACGCTCCGGCCCATATGCTTTTCCAGGAACTCCCGTGCATCCATGGACCTGAAGTCATCCAACGCCGCATGTATCTCTTCATGGGGCCAGTCCCACCAGGAGAGCTCGAGCAAACCCGCAATCACATCATCGTCAAATCGCTGCCTTATCGGCCGGGCAGGAACGCCGGCAACTACGGTAAAAGGTTCGACATCCCTGGTTACCACCGCACCCGATCCAACGGCCGCTCCACTGCCGATACTCACCCCACCCTGGATAACCGCACCATGCCCCACCCAGACATCATGACCGAGTTCGACACGATTGCCTCGCCTCCATGCAAAGAACGCTTCATCATCAGGCCCCATATCGAACTGTGAACTGCGATATGTAAAGTGATGAAGTGCCGCCTTGTGCAGGGGATGCTGCCCCGGATTGATTCGCGTGTGGGCCGCTATCGAACAGAAGCGACCTATCTCCGTGTAGATGATCTCCGCATCATTCACCACGTAGCTGTAGTCACCAAGGCTTGACTCGACGAACGATGTCCGAGCCCCGATCTCTGTCCATCCACCAAGGTCACTGTCCCTGACCTCGGCAGTTGAATGGATGACCGCGCCTGCCGGATCAAGTCTCTTTGAAGCCATAATGAAGTCTCCTCTGCCAATCCCCAGATCTAGGAGCCTGTCGGGTTTGACCGCTTGAAGCGAAAATCACTCGGCGGCTGAGGTGACCCGCCGATCATCCAACCGCAGGTTGCCACCAGAATTACCTTTGAACTTGAAAAGCTGCCGCTCGAAGCGGTCGAACACACTCTTCCAGTCGCGGTCAGTTACGCTCTCCCTGGCATTGCTCCGCAGCCTTCCGATCTTCTCCCTGTTCTCCAACAGCGAGACCGACAAGTGAATAAACTCTTCAGCGTCAGACAAGGCGGGGAACAGGCCATTAACACCATGCTCCCCAACCTCGCCCACAGCGGCGTAGTCATAGGCGACAAGCGCAAGCCCACTGGCCATCGCCTCGAGCACCACGTTCCCGAAGGTCTCTGTCTCACTGGGAAACAGGAATATGTCGGCAGAGGCGTAATGACGCGCAAGACTCTGACCCGTATGCACCCCGGCCATCACAAAGTCATCCCGACCATCAGCAAGCTCATCCACTATCGGGCCATCGCCGACGAAAACAAAGCGCAGACGGGGCTCCCGCATCTTCATCGCTTCAAAGGCATCGACAGCCAACTGGATATTTTTTTCCGCCGCCAGGCGCCCGACATAGAGAACCGCAAGGTCATCCGCCTCAATCCCCCAACTTCTGCGCAGTGATTCACTGCGTTGGCGTGGGGAAAAAAGCCTGAGATCAATTCCCCTGCCAAGCACATCAACATTGTCGAAACCGAGACTTTCCAACTCTGCACAAAGCGCCTTGGTCGGCGCGAGGGTGACCGCGGTCCTGTTATGAAACTTTGCAAGATAACGCTGAATGATCCCTTTCAGCATACCGATGCGGTAGTGATCGCTGTAGCTGTGGAAGTTGGTGTGAAACCCGCTTATCACCGGTATCTTCAGATGCCTGGCCACAACGACTGCAGCCCACCCCAACGGACCTTCGGTAGCAACATAAAGCACGTCCGGACGGTTGCGCCTCCAGTATGATTGCAGCGTCAACAGCGCCGGCCACCCTGCCCGGAGGCCCGAGTAGCCCGGAATGGGGATTCCCCAGACACGGATCGTCTTCTCAACCTTCACGTAGCGCTGGGTATCCGCGGCTCCCTGGTGGGGCCGGACAATGTGAATGTGATGCCCCCTCTCAACCATCTCCGCGATTATTCTGGCCAGGGTTTTTGCCACACCATTAACCTCGGGCGGAAAAGTCTCGGTAACAAACCCAACCTCGAGAGCGCCACCATAGGGCTGGCTATCTGCTGTTTCAGTCATGAATTCATCCATACGGAGACAATCTCCCATCTTTTCTTGACTTGACCATTACAGCCAGTTGACCGTTACATGAAGCAGACTTTCTTTTGACCTGGTGATTACCGTTCCGGCCAGTTTCAGCCGATCAACTGTCGTGATGAAACAGATCTGTCGTTTTTCTTTAATCACGCTGTCCTATTACGCTGCTCCCATTAACACCACACGAACGGCTTAACAGGATAGAGCGTGCGCATTCTCCTTCTCACAGATGTCTACTTTCCCCGCATCAACGGCGTTTCCACTTCCATCCAGACATTTGCCCATGAGTTCATAAACAAGGGACACGAGGTTACGCTTATCGCGCCGGATTACGGACAGCATCATGATGAACCTTTCGAGGTCGTCAGAATTCCTTCGCGATACCTGCCAGTGGATCCTGAAGACCGCATCCTGAAACGCGGCAAAATACGGGAACTGACACCACGCCTGGATGCCCGGCGCTTCGACATACTGCACGTACATACACCCTTCATTGCCCACTACGCCGGTCTCAATCTTTCACGAGAACTGGGCATTCCGGTGATCGAGAGCTACCACACATTTTTCGAAGAGTACCTGGACAAATACATCCCCATCATTCCCAGGAGCTGGTTGAAGTTTGCAGCACGGCGCTTCTCTTCGAGCCAGTGCAACAGTGTCGATGGCCTGGTCGTACCCTCCCAGGCGATGCTCGAAGTTCTTCGCGGCTATGGCGTGACCAAGGATGCATCGGTAATACCCACCGGTATAAAGCCGGACCAGTTCGCACAGGGAAACGGCCATGCGTTCAGAACCAGGTACGGCATCCCCGAGGATCGACCGGTCCTGGTTCACGTGGGCCGAATTGCTCACGAGAAAAATATCGGATTCCTCATCGATGTGCTGGCTGCCGTCAGCCGGGAGATACCCGGGGTTCTGCTGGTAATCGCGGGAGACGGACCTGCCAAGGAGGCTATCCGAAGGGATCTCCACAACAGGGGATTGCAGGATCATGTTCTGTTCGTCGGCTATCTGAAACGCGATGGCGAACTGCAAGACTGTTTCTCTGCAGGCAACGCCTTTATCTTCGCTTCACGAACCGAAACCCAGGGACTTGTATTGCTGGAAGCGATGGCCCTTGGAACGCCCGTCGTATCAACCGCAGTGATGGGCACCGGCGAGGTCCTTAGTGACGGGGATGGCGCCATCATCAGCGAGGAGGATGTGACATGCTTTGCCGGTCATACAGTCAAGCTGCTAAGAGACAGCGGGCTGCAACAGGCACTCTCACGGAGAGGCCGTGACTACGCAAGGCGCTGGAGTGCCTCGGCACTTGCCGACCGCATGCTTGGATATTATGAGCAGGTCATTCAGCAACAGGTGAGCGCCGTACAACCGGTACCCAGCGAACGTTGAACCTAGAAACCGCAGTTGACCGCTCCATTCTGAGGTTAAGTTGTTGACATGAAAACCGTTGACATCAATTTACCCCATCCAACTGCGGATTCTAGGTTGAAGCCGCTTTTCAGCCACCCGTCCCGGTGTGGCCCATCAGTTCAGGAGCGGCTGCAGCGGCATCCAGCTCCCGTGTCATGTCAGCCCATCTCAGCAGTTCGATCCTGCCGTCGTGATGCTCGACAAGCGCTGTACAGCTCTCCACCCAGTCGCCACAATTGAGATAGAGGAGATCATCGATATTACGGACACTGGCATGATGGATGTGACCACAGACGAGACCATCCACATCATGTTTACGGGCAGCATGCACAACGGCCTCTTCGAAATTACTGATGTAATTCACCGCGTTTTTCACCTTGTGTTTAAGGTATGCAGCAAGTGACCAGTAGCGCAGACCGAAGCGCCGCCGCAGCCCATTGACCGCCCTGTTGGCGGTCAACAGCCAGTCGTACGCGTGATTACCCAGTATCGAAAGGAAGCGGGCACACTGGACGACACTGTCGAATTCGTCTCCGTGCAGGACCAACAGGCGCTTGCCATCCGCCGTCTCATGGATCGCCTTCTCCCTGATCTCGACATTACCGAACTCCATGTCGACGTATTCCCTGAACACCTCATCATGGTTGCCAGGCACGAAAACGACCCGCGTATCGTGCTTGGCCTTGCCCAGCATCGAACGCAACACATTATTGTGCGTCTGTGGCCAGTAGACACCACGTCTCATATTCCAGACATCGATGATGTCGCCGGCAAGGTAGAGAAAGTCGCACTGGGTGCTGTGAAGGAAGTCCAGCAACAGTTCCGCCTGGCATCCCCTGAAGCCGAGATGAACGTCTGAGATGAATATGGAGCGAAAGCGCAGAGGGTGTATCTGGTGTACATTGGACATGAGAATTCTCGCTTATAGTCCTGACATTAGAATTCTCACCGCTGCCTGTTGCAGGGACATTTTTGTCCCGTGACGGGTGATTTACAGGCCAGTTTCAAACATGTGAAAACCGCAAGCGATCGCTCAGAACGGAAACTCATCCAGCAGTTCATCTTCAACAATCACACCCGAAACCGTAAAACCCGCCCTGACCTTCTCATCCCGTTCTGCACAGTTGATGCACTTTCTGCATCCAGGTACCGCTTTCATCCTGGCAACAGGAATATGGTCTCCACAAGTGTTGCATACGCCCTTCACCTCTCGACCCTGGAACGATGCATCATCATGTCTATGACGCACCCCCAGGAGGGCTGCCGCAAGTTGATCTTCGATCTGTTTGTCTGCCAGGTCTGCAATGTCCATAAAGCCTCCTGAAGGATTGCTCAGTTACCTATATACCGCTTCCGTTTACCCGGCTTGACCTTTTCAAGATCAACCAGGAGAAAACCGTCCGTACAGCCTGCGAAATCCGGATCAACACCGAAATCGATAAACCTGACGCCGCCCTCCTCGCAGATCTCGGAGTACTGTTTGTAAAGCGTGGGTATGGCGAGGTTGTTGATCGAGAGACGACTCTTCAACTCCTGAAGGTCCCGCTTGTAGTCATCTCCGGCAAAGATATTGCGACACTCTTCCTGCCCCTGCCCGCTCAACCGGTAGGGGTTTCTTGCCGTAGCGCAGCGCTCAGCATCACTGAAGTAATGCCGGTAGAAATAGATCAGCATATCCTGCGCGGAACGCGGATAATTGGCACTGATACTGACTGGCCCGAACAGGTAGCGGATGTCGGAGTTATGCCTCAGATAGGCGCCCAGCCCCTGCCACAGGTAATCGAGCGCTCTTGATCCCCAGTAACGGGGCTGTACAAAACTCCTGCCCAGCTCAAGGGATTTTTCTAGATAGGGAATGAATGTTTCGTTGAAGCTGAAGAGTGTACCTGAATAGAAGGCGTCCCTGCCCTGCTCCTCCATGATCCGGCCGCTCTCCCCCAACCGGTATGCCCCAGCTATTTCGAGGGCCTCATCGTCCCATAACACGAGATGCCTGTAGTAGCGGTCGAAACTGTCCAGGTCCCTGCGGGAACCGGTACCTTCTCCCACCTTGCGGAAGCTCAGCTCCCTGAGCCGGCCGATCTCCCGCATGACACTCGATTCGGGTGACCAGTCGGCAAGGATGATCTGCTTGCCGTCACTGGTTTCACCGAGCAGTTCCCCTTCACGCAACTCCCGCTTCAGCTCCTGCCTGGACTCCGGATGCGCTATGCTCTTCTCGGTCTCGAAAAGCCCGCTTTTTCTACCTGCCAGGCGGTAGAGATGCTTACGCAGCAACCTCGCCTGGACCTTGGGCCTGACCCCTTTCTGATCGAAGTGCCTGGCGGGGATCAGTTCGCCGATTCGAAAACCGATGACATTCTCGCGCTGCCTGAACATCTCACCCACGAGCAGCAGTGCCGAAAGCGGCTTGTAGAGCATGGAGACGCTGTAAAAGAGCGCCGAGTTACGCGCCTCGACCAGCACGGGAAGAATAGGTGAATCGGTACGCCTGGCGAATTGCAGGAAGCCCTGTTTCCAGCGGCCGTCCCGCACCCCGCTGGGCCGCAGCCTGGAAACCTCGCCGGCCGGAAAGACCACCAGCGCCTCCTCGCTTTGCAGGCTATCGAGGATCCGGCGTATATCCGACTTGCGGGAGCCGCCTCCCAGGTTGTCCACCGGAAGGATCAGTTCCTTCAGAGGCGGCAGGGATGCAAGCATGTCATTGGCGACCACTTTCACATCCCTGCGCACCCTGCTCACCATCTGGATCAACGCCAATGCGTCCAGTGCGCCGAGAGGATGGTTGGCGATAATCACCACCCGACCCACTGGCGGAATGTTCTCCAGGTCATTGCTCGAGACAGTGTAGTCGAGGTCGAAGTACTCAAGTACTTTTTCAATGAAGTCGAGACCTTCCAACCCCTGGTTCTCTTCCAGAAACCGGTTTGTCTCCTTTTCGTGGAAAAGAAGGCGCAGGAAGTTGACAATGGACTTGGTAACAAGACGTGGCTTGTTCTCAAAAAAGGAGGGAAACCGTTCGGTAATTACCTGCTCAACACTCAGCATCTGCTCATCTCTCGACTCTTTCGGACGGAGAGACTAACGCCGATATATTGCAACAGGTTGGCACTTCGATTATCGAAATATGACAATACCCATCCAGCTCAAATGAGCAGCTCGCCAAACACCGCCACATGATCACTTGCAAACAGACCGGACTCATCGGGGCGATCCATGGCAATACCAGCCTTCAGCGATGAGGCGACCCGGCGGCTTGAGCCAAGCCGGTAGAGATGATCGATGCAGTCGTTGCGGCTACCGGTATTCAGCGTACCCGGACAGGCAGACCCGGTACCCTTACGCCATGCACCATGGGCTGGGCAGACACCCTGCTCATCCAGCCATCTCAAGGGCGGACTTCCCGGCGTGCAGTTGAAATCACCCCCCAGCAACACCCCGTCATCCTCACGACAGCCTGCAGCGAATGAGACGATCTGCTCTAGTTGGCGCCTGCGCAGATCGTCACGACCACCCAGGTGGGTGAGGTGGGTATTGACCACAACCACGCTTGAACCACCGATCACGAGGCGCACCCATTGAGCCCACCGGTCACCGTCCATGGGATCCGCAGGCAGTGACAGCGCGCCTCGCTGCAGCGGTCTATCACGGGACAGAATGGCCAGCCCCGAAGCGCTCTCCATGGATACGCCCCTCACCCTGCGCAGTTTTCTGCGTGCCGGATGATAATTCAGCACCATACCCAGGCTTTCAGCCAGAAAGCGCCCTGTATTAAGCACACCGTCGCCGGATGCAAACACCTCCTGCAGCAGCACCAGCTCGGGAGAGAGACGGGATAGCCCTTCCGCCATGAGCCCCAGGCGTCGATGGTATTCGCCATCGCCCTTCCAGGTATTCAGGGTAACAACCTTCACTCCAGTCATGCTCGACTCCTGACCGCAATCCATCAGGCTAGCCGGATATTGTTACGTCGTGATGAGACTTCCCGGACAACCGTGACAACTGCCATCGACAACAGAGGACCGGCGACCGATTATCCATTACACTTCAATCGGCGATGCGATCTGTACAGAGGCAAGGATAAGAGCAATGACCTATGCTCTTATCTAAACAAAGGGATTTAGATCAGTTTTAACTTAAATTCATATAAATCAGCTGCGTGAATTCTGCGTAAGTCTGTAGTGCTCGGTTATGCTTGACAGTGCTTAAACAACAACGGGCATCTCAATAACCAATTGATTAATCTAATTTCATGGCAGGCCGGTCTCATAATCCATTGATCGAAGGTTCGAGTCCTTCTGGGCCCACCAATATAAAAAGCACTTACAGGATATCTGTAAGTGCTTTTTTATTTTATGGAAGCATTAAACCAGCCTAAATCCTTCAGCTCTAGGTTCACTAGCTAAATCATCTAACAGTTAAGACCGACTCCAACCATTTACCACCTTCACACTCTGACTCGATGAATTAAATCGAGACACTAAAGCAGATACCACACACTGAATCGCCCCCAGTTCTCTAGACGCTTTGAAGCCTCATAAAGTACCGTCGTTCAAATTCTACCGGTAATGGCTGATCGTTGTAACCATGTCGACGTCTGGCTTTGTAGAACATTTCGATGTAATTGAAGACATGTTGCGTGGATCTTCTTCGATACATGTGGCAATTAATCAGGCTTCAACTCCTACATTGCAATCATCTGACACACCCTCTCAAACACGTACAGTCATTGACAGAACTCCAAGTAGGGAAAGCCCATCGCACTCTCATTTAAAGAAATAGATGCTATAGCAACATGAGGTGGATTTGCTCATCACTGATATCCAGATGCCTGAGATGAACGGCATTGAACTCATCAAACAAGTTCGCATTGGGAAGGCCTCGGGCGACCGGGGGCTAAGTACCCTTTTGGTAACCTCATTCTCTAATACCGAGGTACCTGGTTCCTGTCTTCTACTGGATATCAACGGTTTTCTGGTTAAGCCGATTACCCGGGATAGTGCGGCTGAAAAAATCCGGCTAGAGACGAGCGAGCAAAAGAATATCCGCCCGGAAGAAGCATATCAACAGGTGAAAAGTGACCTCAATACACTAGCTGACTTCGCAAAAAAAGAAGAGAAAAAGCGATGCTACTTCCAGTCATAGTGAGCAGATGCAAAGCACTGAAAAAAGTGTTCTTCGGTCGTTCTGAAAAAACTGCAGCCAGGAATGGAGTTGTTGGAAGACCTGCATTTTCAAACAGGGATGAAGCTGTTATCAAAAGGACAGATACTCAATGAAAACTTGATACATCGCCTGATAGAACTCAAAACGTTGCCAGCGCGTAGGGAAATCCTTGTCAATTAATCTCCGAATAGCTCTGCACGTTTTTCAGGCCACGATGCCACCCAATTGGGTATTTCATCTCCCGGCATTGGTCTGGCAGTAAAATAGCCCTGTACCTGGTCACAACCGAGTTGTTCCACCCGGTTCCAGTCCTCCAGGGTCTCTACACCCTCGGCGACGATCAGCTTGTCCAGTTTCTTCGCCATCTCCACGGTCGATTCCAGGATCGCCCGGGTGCTCTCGTTCTCCGCTGCGCCCTGGATGTAGCTGCGGTCGAGCTTGAGTTCGTCGAAGGGCAGGTCACGCAGCTGGGTCAGGTTGGAGTGGCCGGTGCCAAAGTCGTCAATGGAGAGGCGGATCTTCTTGAGACGCAGCCGCAACAGCACGTCCAGAGGGCGCACAAGATCCTCCATCAGGCGGCTCTCCGTCACCTCCAGCTGGAAGGCGCCGGCATCCCCGCCATGCCCCTGCAGAAGTTCACCGATACGGTTGGGGAAATCGAGTTCGTTCAGGCTGTCCATGGAGACGTTGATGGCGACCTTCAGGTTTATTCCCTGCCCGGCCCACTGGTCGGCGATTTCCGCCACCTTTTTCACCAAGGCAAAGGTCAACGGGTCGATGAGGCAGTGTTTCTCGGCCAGCGGAATGAAGGTGTCGGGGAACACCGGGCCGACCACGCTGTTGGGCCAGCGCGCCAGCGCCTCCACACCCACGGGCTCACGGCTGGCGATGTCGATCTTGGGCTGAAACCAGGGCTCCAGTTCACCCGCCTTGATGGCGGCCTCGAGCATCGCGGCGGTCACCAGCTGTTCGGCGCGAGGCTTGGCCGATGCAGCCGCCTCGGAGTGATTGTTCAGCAGGGCGGTCAACTGTTCCACCTGGACCGGTTTGGCCAGGGAACCCAGCACCGAGAGCTTCCTGGCCCGGGCCAGGGACTCGGCCATGTTCAGGGTCTGGCTGTCCTCACCACTGAACAGCACGATGTCACCCCGATAGCCCTGTTCGTCGAAACGTCGCAGCAGTTCCACGCCATCCATCTCCGGCATGTTGAGATCGCTCAGCACCAGGCCGACGGGGGGGTCCGCCGAGTCGATATGCCGAAGGGCAGCGTCCCCGGTCTCAGCCGTCAGCACATTGGTAAACCCCAGCCGTTGTAGTATGTAGGCGGTGGTCTTCAGCACGAAGCGCTCGTCGTCAACCACCAACACCGACTGTTGTAACCATCTTTCGTTCATGACTGCCAGCTCTGATCCCGGGCAGATGCCCGGTAGTTGTCGACCCAATCCCTTACCTGGTCGAATGCCGTCTGGAAGTGGGGCATCTGCTGATGGATCGCCTCCCCATCTTTCGCCTTGCCCGCCGCTTCCAGTGCGATACAGCACGCTTCCAGCGAGGCGGCTCCCACGGAACGAGCCGCCGATTTCATTTTATGGGCGAGTTTGCCGATTTCTTCCAGTTCTCCCCCCTTATGGGCGGCCCGGATCTGTTCAAACGTCTCGCTACTGCTTTCGATGAATTCATTATAGTAGTCGGCCAACGGCGCTGGCTCTTTAATGCCCAGCAGGTCACCCAGGACCCCGGGATCCACTGCCTCGTCCCAGTTCGCGGCATCGACCTCCTTTGGCGTCTCATCGATCGTTACCTCATGGGAGAGCGGCAGCCATTTCTCCAGTGCTTCACGCAGGTGCTTCAGTTGCATCGGCTTGGTGAGGTAGCCGTCCATGCCAGCCGCGAAACACTGGTCCGCGGCCCCCTTCAGGGCATCGGCGGTTATGGCGATGATGGGAATGCGGTTCCCCTCCTTCTCCTCCTGCCGGATCTGCCGGGTAAGTTCGTAGCCGTCCATCTCCGGCATGTGGCAGCCGGTCAGCACCATGGCGTAGTCGCCCTTGCGCCAGCGTTCCAGGGCCTGCGCCCCATTCTCGGCTACCTCCGCGGCACAGCTGAGCATATGCAACTGCTGGGTGATAACGCTCCGGTTGGTCGGGTTGTCCTCGGCGACCAGTACCAGCCTTCCCGCCGCCCTGGCCTGCTTCTCGGTGAATTGCGGTGCCACCGGGGCCGTAGGGATCTGCTGGTCGGCAAGTTCGGGCGACTCCCTGCCGGCGGTGGCAGCCACCGCATTGAGCAGGGCGGTGCGGCGCATGGCATTCAGGTCGAGGGTCATGCCTTCCTGTTTATAGGTGCGGGGATAACGGCGCTTGCCGCGGCTGATCAGGAGAAACTTCAACTCGACCCCGCCCGGCGCTGATTCACAAAGCCGGCCCAGGACCCTGTCCGCCTCGGGGTCGTTCCCCCGGCTGTCTATCACCACCACCAGGTCACCGGGGGCGGTTGCCAGGGCATGGAAGCGGTCGATCAACTCGTCGGAATCGGCTGTTACCACTTTCGCCCCCGCATGATCGAGGTAACCGCGCAGATAGCCGGCGGTTTCCGTGTCACCAGCCAGAAGCAGTACCTTGACGCCGTCCAGGTCGGAGTGGATCGGTTCGATCGCATCGGCAGCCACGGTAAAGGATAGGTTCACGGAGAACTGTGTCCCCTTGCCCTCCTCGCTCTGCAGTTCGATGCTTCCCCCCATCAGTTCCACCAGACGTTGGCAGATGACCAGTCCAAGGCCGGTGCCGCCGAAGCGACGGGTGGTTGTCCCTTCGCCTTGGGCGAAGGGCCGGAACAGCCGTTGCTGAACCTCCTGGCTCATGCCAATACCGTTGTCGCGCACCTCCAGGCGGATATCCACCAGGCCGTCGTCATGGTGCAACAGTCGTGCACTCAGCACCACCCGGCCATTGCGGTCCTGCAGATCACCGCTGAACTTGATGGCGTTGCCTGCCAGGTTGTAGACGATTTGGCGCAGGCGCACCGGGTCGGCCATCACGGCGGGCAGCTTCGGATCACAGTAGATCAGCAACTCCACCGCCTTACGTGCGGCATTGGGCTGCAGGGTCTCGGCAATGCTCTCGATCACGCCTTCCAGGGTCAGGGGCTCGGGATTCAATTCGAGCCGGCCGGCCTCGATCTTGGAGAAGTCGAGGATGTCGTCGATGATGCCCATCAGGGTCAGGGAGGAGTCGTGGGCGGTGCGCACCAGGCCCTGTTGGTTCTGGGCCATGCTGGTGTGTGCCAGCAGGTCGATGGTTCCCACGATACCGTTGAGGGGGGTGCGGATCTCGTGGCTCATGGTGGCGAGGAAGGTGGATTTTGCGCGGTTGGCCGTCTCCGCCTCCTCCCGGGCCTTGATCAGTTCCACCTCCGCCTCCTTACGCTCGGTGATATTGATGTGCGATATCACGACGACGAACCGGTCATGGTGCATGAACCGGCTGGCCCGCATCTGGAACCAGCGCTCCTCTTCGGGGCTGTGGCAGGGATACTCCAGGGAGAAATTGTTGCGCTCGCCGCTCAGCAGCTGGCGCAGCAGCCGGGTGGTTGCGGGTGCCTCGTCTGCATCAGGGCCAGTGGCATTCTCCACCACCTGCAGGTAGTTGGCCCCCAGTCCCGCATACTCTCTGGGCAGGCCGTTGCTTGCGGCGAAATCGAGCCAGGCCTTGTTGGTCAGCACGATCTCACCCTTCTCATCCAGTACCGAAATATGGGCGGAGAGCGAGTCCAGCACCGCACGGGTGAAGTCCCGTTCCTCTTGCAGATCACGCTCGGCCTGCTTGCGATCGCTGGTGTCCCGGATGATGCCGGCGAAGCGCAGGCCCGAATCCAGCTCCAGGCAGCTTATGCTCAGGTCCAGTGGAAACTTACTGCCGTCGGCTCGCTTGCCCTCCGCCTCCCGGCCGGCACCGATGATCCGGGCCTCGCCGGTTTTCCGATAACGCGCCAGGTAGCCGTCGTGCTCGCCTTGGTAGGGTTCGGGCATCAGCATGTTGACGTTGTTGCCAAGCAGCACGTCACGCGGATAGCCGAACAGTTTTTCCACGGCCGGGTTGGCGCTCTCGATGCGACCCCGTTCATCGATCACCAGGATGGCGTCCACCGCCGTGTCCACCACCGCCTGGAGACGGTTCTCTACCTCGCGCACCTTGCGACGTCCACGACCGAAGGTATAAGCCAACAGGAGAATGATGACCCCGGTTGCCAGCGCGCCACCATAGACCAGCAGCCGCACAAAGTGAAAGAGGCCGTAGGCCTCGGCCACGTCCTGCTCGGTGGTGATGCCAAAACTCATTTCATGGTCCCACAGCCAGGCTCCGACAACCGGAACACCACGGTAGTCGCGGTAACCGTCGAGGTTGCTGCCAGACTCTCCCCTGGTGGCACTTTTTGCCATTAGTGTCAGTGGACGGTTCGAGTCAGGCGTCACGGGGCCGTCGCCGGTAAGAAGGCTGGTACCCGGATCTCTTATTTCAACATTGAGAGGACTGTAACCATCCGGAGCACCCAGGCCGGCAGTCACCAGATCATCTGTGAAACGGCTGGGGCTGAGCATAATGCCTTCCCTGTCGAAGATATAGCTCTCGCCACTTGCACTCAGCCTACCCTGCTTGAGCAGGGGAAACAGGTTGGAATAGGGGTCCAGGCGCACGGTCAGCAGGGCGATCACCTCGCCCGAGGCATCCTTTATCGGCGCACCCACGAACAGGGTCTCGTCCCCCGGCTGCTGGAACAACTCCTGTTCCGCGGTCAGGGGCACATCGGTCTTCTGAATCCGACTGATGGCCGTCTCGCCACCCCAGAGCTTTTGCAATATATCGGGCTGCTCCTCCAGCAGGTTGACCCTGCCCACGTTGGTATCCCGGGATGAGGCCAGGTTGATATTGCCCGGACCGATAATGAAAAAGCCCCGGTACTGGCCACTCTGGAGGTATTGCGCAAATCTCTCCCGCAGGGCCCTCTGGGCAGGCAATGCCAGCAGTTCGGACTGTTCCGGCAGGGCTTGCAGTAGCAGTTGGACGGAAGAGAGCGACTGCTCTGCATGGGCCAGGTATCTGGTAATCTTGCGCTGTTCCCGTGACCTGTATTAGTTCAGACCCAATCTGACACATCCTCTTGAAAAAGAGAGGGTTACCGGTTTTGATGAAGGTGCCTAAACCTGAAATCAAAACACATAAGAGGTAACCCTCATGCTTCATAGTAACGATCGTATAATCAAACACAAGGTGGGCCTGCTTAATCTTGCCGACGAACTGGGCAACGTAGCCAAGGCGTGCAAGATGATGGGTGTCTCCCGAGACACTTTCTACCGCTATAAGGATGCCGTGGAGGAAGGTGGTGTGGATGCACTACTGGAGAAGCCCCGCCGAGCCCCCAACATCAAGAACCGGGTAGACCCTCAGGTCGAGGGTGCGGTTGTCCTATATGCCACCGATGAGCCCGCCCATGGTCAGGTCCGGGTCTCCAACGAGCTGCGCAAGAAGGGTGTCTTCGTTTCCCCAAGTGGAGTACGTAGTATCTGGATGCGGCATGATCTTGGTAACTTTAAACAGCGCCTGAAGGCACTGGAGGCCAAGGTTGCTGCGGAGGGAATTATCCTCACTGAGTCTCAGGTACAGGCCCTGGAGCGCAAGAAGCTCGATGATGAGGCCGGTGGTGAGATTGATACAGCCCACCCTGGCTACCTGGGTTCGCAGGATACTTTCTATGTCGGCACCTTCAAGGGTGTTGGCCGGGTGTACCAGCAGACCTATGTTGATACCTATGCAAAGATCGCACACTGTAAGCTCTACACAACCAAAACGCCCATCACGGCCGCAGACCTACTCAATGACCGGGTATTGCCGTTCTACACCTCACAGGAGCTACCGGTACTGCGGATTCTTACCGACCGAGGAACTGAGTATTGCGGCAAGGTAGAGCAGCATGATTACCAGCTCTATCTGGCTATTAACGACATTGAGCACACTCGAACGAAAGTACGGCACCCGCAAACCAATGGGATCTGTGAGCGCTTCCACAAGACCATCCTGCAGGAGTTTTATCAGCCAGCACTACGCAGGAAAATATATACCACGCTCGAAGAGCTACAAGTCGATCTGGACGAATGGCTTGATGTCTACAATAATGAGCGAACTCATCAAGGTAAAAAGTGCTGTGGCAGAACGCCGATGCAAACGCTCCTTGATGGGAAAACGATCTGGAAGGAAAAATTCGTGAACTGAATTTGACCTGACAGACACCTTCTGAAAAGTCGGTAACTGTCAGATCAAGTCTGAATTACTACACGTGACCAGGTGAGCAGGGCCGAGTCGACCTGACCCAGTACCGTCTGCAGGGTATTTTCCAGGTTGGCCCGGTACTGCCGTTCGATCAGCGTCATGGCCGTGACGGCTCCGCCCACCACCAGGATGAGCGCAAGGGCCAGGATGTAGAGCTGGTTGAGCCCAATACCCACTCGCTTGAGCAGACTATCGTTTAGGTTGGTTGCGAAGTTAGAAACCATAGGGTATCGAGCCGATCCTTTAGGATTTCACTACGTCAATAATGACCATTTTAGGTGTTATCCGGGGATTTTCATCATTAGCCGGCAACGGTTTTCAAACTGCAGCCATCCGGCGGTCGCGCAACCCGTTGAACAGGGAACGTTGATGTTGCGCGTTCTTATCCGCATTGCCATCCATCCCTGCGGTGACTCAATGAAACCGGAAGGGGTGATCCGGTCGGCGAACAGCGCCATGTGCCAGGCGAAGGACCACAACTGACTCAGAGCACTCGCCACACACTCCCCGTGACCCCATGAGTTACTCATTGCCTTTCCAGACAGAGACAACAACCTGGAACGCACAGTACGGTTTTAATCGTCTGAAACCGGACTCTATCCGATGTAAATATCAGCCGGGGCTTACTGCTATATTTGGCCAAAAGCGGGGGATATACCCAGATGAGACGAAATCATCCGAACCTGTTCTCATCGATATCTTTGATCAGATTTATCCAACTCCCTTTTCTTGAAAGAAGGCTTTGTATTGCATATCTTCGTGGAGAATATGGTTGGTCCACCAGTCAGTAAGGAAACCTAATAATTCAGATGGGACTTCACTTTTGTCGTGCAATGACCCCATGCACAAGTCTGTGATCTTCTTGCTGTAAGCCGTATGTTTCTTGGAATGCTCAAGAAGGTCGGGGTATCCGTTTTCCTGAAGCAGACGCTCTTCCAACAGAAAATGTTCAGAGACGTAATTTGTAAGCTCTACCAGAGCTGACGAAACGTTTTGAAACCTGAGAAGAAAACGAGGCTTATCAATCAATGTGTTGATAACATCGATTATCTGTTGGTGCTGTCGATCAAGTTCTTCGACGCCAACGCTGAATTCGTCTTTCCAAATGATTTTTTTCATCTACCCTGATCGCGGTTGCTTACCAATGGAATGGATTACTGACGATACTACCCCAGAGCCAATTAGCTGTCACATCACCCCGGCATCGTTTATCAACTGTGCAACCTGGAACCCTGCATTCACACACAGCCCATCAGGTAGACAAGGTCAATAATTTCCTTATAGTTCAATCATTATGGATCTTTACAGGCCCACGGTTGTCAGAGAAAGGTAATCTTGTTTCAAACAGCCAGGCAGTTAAACTAACCACCCGACATCGTGGGAACTAAAAACATATGGAACTGGATCTTGATGGTGGACGCCTGGCACTTTTTTTAGGCGGGTTGTCATTCTTTTTACTCATTGAATCGCTACTTCCCGCCCGCAGCTGGCAGGGCAGCAGGATCAAACGCTTCTTCTTTCACTTCTCCGTAGCGGCATTCAATACATTCCTGGTACGCCTTCTGATCTATGTACCCTTTCTGCTGTGGATCGTCTATGTCGAGCAGCAGGGCTGGGGGATCTCGCGCTGGCTGGGGCTGAACGGCTGGCTGGAGATCATTCTGTCGTTACTCGTGATCGATGCTTTCGACTATCTCTGGCATCGGGCAAATCATCGCTTTTCATTTCTCTGGCGCTTCCACAAGGCCCACCACGCAGATAATGAAATGGATGTGACAACCGCCTTGCGCTTTCACCCCGGCGAACTGGTTCTATCATCATTCGCCAAGGCTATTTGGGTGCTGGTATGGGGGCCCACTGCTATCGCCTGGTTTATATTCGAGGGCCTTATCAGCCTTTGCGCCCAATTCCACCATAGCAATATCGATCTCCCGGATCCCATCGAACGATTTCTGTCCCGTGTCATTGTCACGCCGCGCTTTCATGCTTCACATCACGTGGTCGACCGGCAGTATGGCGACGCGAATTTTTCAACCATCTTCAGCTTTTGGGATCCATTGTTCAGAAGCTATAACCAGGTTCCCCGCAGCCCTGACAACCAACTTGCCGAAGATGCAATCGGGCTGCCTGAAGCACGGGATCTATCTCTCTCGTTCCGCGCATGGTTTTCGGAACCCTTCAGTCGCCGGAATATGGGTTTGTCTGATTAATAAACTGGTGGTAGTTTGCCACTTGACCTATCTATCCTGAGGAGGATTATTGTGAAAAAGATTCTAGGCCTGATGTTACTGATCCCTTTGACCACGATCGCCGCAGAGCACGGAGGGAAGGCGATGGAGACAAAAAAAGCAGCCCCGCAGGCAACCGAACATGCAGGCAAGGGAATGGAGATGAATGAGCAGCTGGCAGATGAGGCTTCCAATCCCGATGTACCCTCATTGCTGCCAGAAGCCAGCGAGAATGCAGGTAAAGCTGCTGAACATGGCGGAAAGCCTATGGAAGAGAAGGCCAGTGAGCATGCAGATACAGCTGCTGAGCATGGCGGAAAGCCTATGAAAAAGAAGGTCAGTGAGCACGCGGGTATGCCGGTAGAATAGGGTTTAATCAAATGCCGAGATTCATTCGATCATTTATCAGTATCGCCTTCCTGTCCGGAACGATGAGCCTGTCTGTGGGGGGTGTTCATGCAGCCGATGAATCACCCCAGGAAACATCCACTGAGAAGCGCAAGTATTACGTCGAAGACATCAAGTCAACGATGATGAAGCATATTGATTCGGCCGTTAATGATGATGGCATATTCCGCCTGCGTGACGATAAAACCGGGGAAATCCTGTCGTTAAAGTTTGTTCAGATCCACGATCCGGTAAGACAGATCGGAAGCGATATCTATTTTGCCTGCACAGATTTTCATGTGGTGGGTAAACCGGACAAGCTGTACGATCTCGATTTCTGGATGAACGACAAAACAGGCGAGTTAAAGATCTATCAATCCAAGGTACACAAGGAGCCTCGCTGGTCTTTGTTGTACGGCTGGTACAAGCAACCACGCTATACCTTTGTGAATGACGAGATCGAGTATCTTTATTGAGTCCAGGTAGTAATGATCTGAATATTGCACTCCTGATCTTTCTCTTGAGCGCAGCGGAATACCCAAACAGGGGAGTTCTGATCACACAACCTTCCCGGTGAGCGACTCAAGGCGTGTCACCTTGCACGCCAGGCCGGGCGGACCATGCGGAATGAGTCGATAACATCTAGAATATATTCAATAGCAGCTTCAGCTGAGCTTGGAACATGACACCGGAACTCTGGCTCGCTTTTTTTATCGCATCCGTACTGATCTCGGTTTCTCCCGGAGCCGGAGCTGTGAATACCATGAGCAACGGAGTGCACTATGGAGTGCGCAACACGCTTCCGTCCATTCTGGGACTGCAGTTGGGGTATGGCATCCAGATCGTCATTGTTGGGATCGGACTGGGGACACTGCTCGCCTCATCAAACCTGGCATTCAGCATTGTGAAGTGGCTGGGTGTCGCCTACCTTGTCTGGCTGGGCTACAGCAAATGGAGGCAACCTCCGCTGCAGCTTGATATGAAGGCAGGCGGGGACACCAGGAATCAGCGTCGCTTCTGGGAGGCAACCTTTGTGAACCTGACCAATCCCAAGGCCACGGTATTCCTGCTTGCCCTGTTCCCGCAGTTCATTGAGCCAGAAGCAGCCCAGGCAACCCAGTTTTTCATCATGGGATTGACGCTTATCCTGGTGGATGTGGGAGTAATGATCGGCTATGCGTCGCTCGCCTCAGGCCTTTCGAGGTGGATGAAAGAGGAGCGCCACCAGCGTTGGCAGAACAGGGTGTTCGGGTCCCTCTTCATGGGCGCTGCGGCCTTGATGGCCACCTACAGGAATGGCCAGTAACCGGAGATAACACCCCGGCATTGACCGGAAGTTCAGTGGGATTTGTTGAACCAACAATAGTCGTATTGGTCCATACTTCAATGTAGGACAATACAACAAGAAGAGACAGGACTGACGGGAGCATTCGGCCATGAACATACCGCAAATCAAGAACGACCCTCTCTATCAACTGCTAAGGGATGGCCATATTGACGAGTTCAACAAGCACCTTGAGGCTGGCGAGCATTGCGATCTGCAAGGCACCGACCTGAGAGGGCTCGACATGCGAAACATACATACCGACGGGCTGGACCTGAGCAACTGCTACCTGCGCCAGGCAGACCTCAGGGGACTTGATCTGTCCCGAACCAACCTGGAGGGGGCCAGCATCATCGGCGCCAAGATTTCCGGCACCTTCTTCCCCAAGGCCCTGAGCGCAGAGGAGATCAGCCTGTCACTGCTCCATGGCACCAGGATGCGCTATCGCTAGTGGGCCATCAGTGCTCGAGCAGTGCCTGAATATGGCTCGCATACCAGATCGGCTTCTCCTGAACCGTTGAGTAACTCAGGGCCAGTGCCTTATTGGCCTGGGCCTGCAGGGCTTCATCCTCAAACTTGAAACTCAACCCTATCAGCATGGCCGCCGGCGACGGCAGGGGGCCATCAGTCAGCGCCTGCTCCGTGGCTATACCGGGTATGAGAAGCCGGTCTGTACTCTGCCAGCCTCTTTGTTTGAAAAAGCGATCCCAGGCGGCCTGGGTCAACTGGCGTGACAACGCCAGGTCAGCATCCGAACCTGAAAAAGTGGCCCAGTCGTAAAGGCCGGCCGCCACGTAGACATAATCTTCCAGTGCGGCGCTACCCAGGCTTTTCTTCCCATCACGAGCACGGTAGAGGCGACTACCGTCCCACAGCTCATTGACCAGAAACCCCCTCAATGAAGATGCCGCTTCCCGGTACCGGGAATCCTTAAGATGACGGGCCCCGTCCACCAGGGCAGAGAGCATGAGACCATTCCAGGCTGCCAGCTGCTTGGTATCCTCAGGGTGCTTGCGAGGCTCCCTCCCTTTCAGGAGTTTCTGTTTCACCTTCATCTCCAGAGCGTTCGCCTTATCACCAGACTCAGCCGACAGATCTTCAGGGGACGTGTGATCAACCGGCAGATATCCCCCTTCGGTAGGTGGCGTGCCCTCCAGGCGCCAGCGTTTGCGGGCGTAGGTCAGTTCATCAGCGTCCAGAACACGCTTTAATTGCGCCTCGCTCCAGAGGTAACCCCCACCTTCCACCTCGTGACTATCCACAGCGGAAAGGCTGGCGATAAAGCTGCCATTGTCCCGACGAAGCTCACGCAGGGTGAAATCCAGGGTCTCCCGGGCCACATCACCGTAATCCGGCCGGCCAAAAGCTTTCGACGCCTTCAGGTAGAGCCGGCTGAGCAGGGCCTGGCTATAGAGCATTTTTTCATAGTGGGGAATCTGCCAGCCCGGGTCCACTGTATAGCGGAAGAAACCACCCCCGATGTGATCGCGCAAGCCCTGGCTCGCCATCTGGTCCAGGGTCAGTCCAACCAGCTCCATCAGCTTTTCATCCCGGTCGAACAGCAGGCGGTCAATCAATGCTGACCACTGTGGGGCCATGGGGAAACGGTTTTGCCTGCCCAGACCTCCCTCCATCTCGTCGCCCAGGGCAAGGGCCATGGTGACCAGTCCGGCGTGCAGCCGTGTCTTGTCCATGGTCTCGGGCAACACCGGCTCGTGAGTCTCCTCTTTCATGGCAAGGGAGGCCAGGCGTGCTGCGGCCTTGAGATCTTCAGATTGCTCATCCCAGCGCAGGCGGAGCTTCTCCAACAGCCCTTTGAAAGGTTTGGGGGGGGCATAGGTGAGTCCCACAAGGGGGTAGCCTTCAGGTGTAAGGAAGACATTCAGTGGCCAGCCCGCACTGCCACGGGTCTTCTCTACAAAAGAGATCAGGTGCTCATCAAGGGCCGGTTGCAGCTCCCGGTCCACCTTAACGGCAATAAAGTGTTTATTGAGGAATGCAGCCACTTCTGCATTCTGATAACTCTCACGCTGCATTACGTGACACCAGTGACAGGCAAAGTAACCGCTGGAGATAAAGATCAGCTTGTTTTCGCGGCGCGCGCGTTCGAGTACATCCTCGCCCCAGGCCTGCCAGTGAACCGGATCGTTGCCATGCAGAGCAAGGTAGGGAGAGGGGTGGTCTTTCAGCTCATTGGCCGGAGCCCCATGGAGGGATGCCGAAAAAAGGAGTACAAGTGCTGCAGTAAAAGCTTGGAACATTTTTCCACCATTGGTCGCTTTATTTCCGGTTTGACGGATTGGACCTGCAGTATGGAAAAAGGTTGCTTAAGACCAGCCTTCACCGTCAAGCTGACTGAGAATATTCCGAACGACCTTGGCCTGTTCGTCATCCGCATGCCCCAGAAGCTCGTATAGCACTCCACGTGCCTTGGTCTCTTCTTCCTGGTCACGCAGCTCTTTGACAAGCCTCAGCTTCTCCTCGAACAGTTCGTCGGACATGCCGCCATCATCGTTCTCACCGAGGTCGGCTTCGTCAAAATCATCCTCTTCCTCGGCTTCAATGGCGTCGAGCTCTGCATCAAGCTCATCTTCCGTGAGGGGAACAAAGCGATCGGGATCAACGGCCTTATCCATCTCCTCGGGAGTCAGGTCACCATCGAAGAAATCCGCTGAACCAGCGGTTGCGGGTGCAGCCGTTGCTGCCGCAGGTACCGCTTTTTCTGCTGGTGTCGATTCGGCTTCATACTCGGCATCTTCTGCTGCTTTGCGCTTCTGCCTGTCACGATAGACGATACGGGAGAAGAAGAGCCCCACTTCGAACAGCACCCACATCGGGAGCGCCAGAAGCGTCTGCGAGATCACGTCGGGGGGCGTAAGAAGCATGCCGATACAGAATGCGCCGACGATAATGTAGGGCCGCTTGTTGGAGAGACTCTCCGGTGTGGTCATGCCCATCCAGACCAGAATAATGGTGGCGATGGGCACTTCGAAAGCGAGACCGAAGGCGAAGAAGAGCGTCAGTACAAACTCCAGATACTGGGTAATATCCGGCGCCATGTTCACACCATCAGGGGTGGTTGCCACCATAAAGGCAAACACCAGGGGGAACACGACGTAGAAAGCAAATGCCGAACCCAGGTAGAAGAGCAGCGCACTGGAACCCACCATGGGGATCAGCACACGCTTCTCGTGTTTGTATAGCCCCGGGGCAATAAACGACCAAAGCTGGTAGAGCAGGAAAGGCATGGCCAGGAATATCGCCGCAACCAGCGCCAACTTGAATGGCGCAAGGAAAGGCGAGATGACGCCAGTAGCGATCATCTGGTCGCCCTGGGGCAGCTTGGCCAGCAGTGGCGCCGAAATAACCTGGTAGATATCGTTGGCGAAGGGGAACAGGACCAAAAAGATGATGATAATCGCCACCACCGCTCTCAACAGCCGGTCGCGGAGTTCAATCAGGTGTGAAACAAAAGGCTGCTCCGCCAGGGAGCTGCTATCCGCCGGATCGTTGCTCTGGGTCATGGGTAGTGTCGGTGGACTTCACGCCAGAATCGCCAGACTGGCTATGCGACTCATCCTCTGAGCCGAAAGTTGCCTGGGCATCTCTCATCGTGGTCTCTGTTTCGTTCTTAATATCCCGCATGGTTTCGGTGGTCTCTTCGATCACATCCTCCAGCGGGTTCATCTTTTTCTTCTGCTCTTCCAAGACCTGCTTGAGCTCTTCGGCCTTGATCTCCTTGTCAATTTCGGCCTTGACCGATGAGATCATGCTCCGCCCCTTGCCCATCCATTTCCCGGCAGTATGGGCCAGCTTGGGCAGACGCTCTGGACCGACCACAAGCAGGGCCACCAGGCCCAGAATCAACAATTCGAAAAAACCGACGTCAAACATGATTATGGATTAAGCAGATCAAACGCACTTTGATGGGTGCAGGAATCAGGACTTTTCCTTTTTCTCGACCGTGGCTTCGCCTTCGATCACGTCTTCCTTGTCAGCCTCTTCCAGCTTCGCCTGTTCGGCCTCTTTCTCGCCATCCTTGACGGCGCCCTTGAAACCTTTCACTGCATTGCCCAGATCAGAGCCGATGTTCTTCAGGCGTTTAGTGCCGAAAAGCAGCAAAACGATCACCAGAACAATCAACAACTGCCAAATACTGATTCCACCGATACCCATTACCTTCTCCAA
Source organism: Sedimenticolaceae bacterium (assembly GCA_965224515.1). GTDB lineage: Bacteria > Pseudomonadota > Gammaproteobacteria > Chromatiales > Chromatiaceae > Sedimenticola_A. Next base: position 1,759,445 of record OZ245051.1, on the reverse strand, counting down.
ATATCCAACGCGGGGTCCGTATACTCATGTACTCTGACCCATCAAAATAATTCTATTACAGACGGAACTCCATTCCGTCGCAGATCGCCGATAATAACCGAAAATGCGCGAAGGCGCAGAGGTTTATTCCTCACCCCGGCTGGCTTTCTCTTCCAGCCCGGAAAGACCGAAACGACGGTCCAGTTCCGCCAGTACATCCTGCGGCCCAAGTCCCTGCTGCGCAAGCAGGACCATGGAGTGAAACCAGAGATCCGCTGTCTCGTAGATGATTTTATCCGCATGGCCGTCTTTCGCCGCCATGACGGTCTCCGTAGCCTCTTCACCGATTTTCTTCAAAATCGCATCAAGCCCCTTGGCGTAGAGCTTTGCCACGTAGGAGCTGTCCGGCTCTGCGGATTTCCGCTCCTCCAGCACCTCTGCCAAACGTTCAAGTACGTCACTCATAAACAAGGGCCCTAGTTCGTTGTCTGCCTGGACAGCATATCCCGCAACCAGGTTGCAGAGGCGGGGGCCTTGCCCGCTGTGCTGTCGATAATCTGTTCTGCGGTTATCTCGGGAGCCTGATAATAACGGGCATTATCCCCATGCTCAATCGCCAGCGAAGCACCATCCAGTGCGATACCCACAAACAACCCCCGACTGCGGGAATAGGAGTAAATTTCCGACTTCAGCTGGGTATCTGTGGCAGCCGCCGCCTTGCGGCCAAGAGGACCTGCTGCAATGGCGGCATCCGCACCCAGGGTGAATTTACCCTGAACCAGGCTATCGATACTCTTGCTGGATTTGAACACCAGAACCACGTCCGTGGACTGGGCGCCGATCTGCCAGCCGACGCTGCCACCGGTAACCGAGAGAAACAGCGGATCGCTCCAGCCGCCATCTGCCTTTCGAACGCTGATCACGCCCTTGCCGTAGCGCCCACCGATAACCAGCCCGACCTTGACCACATTCGGAATTACAGCGATGGCGCCTGCATCTCTCAGCAGTGCCGGGGGTATGGACTCCTCGGGAATAGCCCGCAGATCACGAAGCACATCGAGAACTTCCGTCATCTTGGCTTCCTGGTCGCTGCTGGCTGCCACCGCAGCAACTGAATGCACAGTCAGTAGCAGGGCAACTGCAACAATACCGAAGATCCGTTCCATCATCTGCCCCTCTCCCTGAAGTCAGCCCACAGCCCTACAGAACTGCCGGGCAATAGAATGGTTATAGTCGAACTTCCACGCCCTTGTCGGCCATGAACTGCTTGGCCTCCCCGATACTGTACTCTGCAAAGTGGAAGATACTGGCAGCCAGTACCGCATCAGCGGCCCCCTCCACCACCCCGTCCACCAGGTGCTGCAACTCGCCCACACCACCTGAGGCGATTACAGGGACGCTGACCGCCTCGCTGATAGCCCGGGTCAGGGCAAGATCGAATCCGATCTTGGTACCGTCGCGGTCCATGCTGGTAAGCAGGATCTCCCCGGCACCGTAATCAACCATCCTGCGTGCCCACTCTATGGCATCGAGCCCGGTGGGCTTGCGGCCGCCGTGGGTAAAGATCTCCCACTTGAGAGGTTCACCCTCTCCACTGACCTTCTTGGCATCAATGGCGACAACGATACACTGTGAACCGAAACGGTCAGCAGCCTCTTTTACAAATTCAGGATTGAAGACGGCCGCTGTATTGATCGCCACCTTGTCGGCACCGGCATTGAGCATGCGTCGAACATCTTCGGTGGTGCGGATGCCGCCACCCACGGTAAGCGGGATAAACACCTCGCTGGCAACCTGCTCCACTACGTGAACAATGGTCTCGCGATCATCCGAGCTGGCAGTGATATCGAGAAAGGTGATCTCATCGGCACCCTCCTCGTTATAACGTCTGGCCACTTCAACCGGATCACCGGCATCGCGGATTTCGACGAACTTGACCCCTTTGACAACGCGCCCGGCGTCAACATCGAGACAGGGAATGATACGTTTGGCTAACATCGGGTTATCCAGTTTCAGTTCTGTTGTATGTCTCAACCCACCAGGGAGTCGGCCAGCTGCTGACCCTCGGCGAAATCCAGGGTCCCTTCGTAGATAGCACGACCGGTGATGGCACCCATGATGCCGGAAGAGGCCGCACCGCACAGGGTTCGTATGTCGTCGATATTGGTGATACCGCCCGAGGCCACAACAGGAATGGTAATGGCTTCGGCCAGGGCAGCAGTGGCTTCCGTGTTGGGGCCGGAGAGCATGCCGTCACGACCGATATCGGTATAGACGATGGAGGAGACGCCGTCTTCCTCAAAACGCTTGGCCAGGTCGGTTACCTTGTGTTCAGTAATTGTCGCCCAGCCATCGATGGCTACCATGCCATCTTTTGCATCCAGGCCGACGATGACATGTCCGGGAAACGCCTTGCAGGCACGCCCCACGAAGTCGGGTTCCTTGACCGCCTGGGTTCCGATGATTGCGTAATCGACACCGGCATTCAGGTAGGCCTGGATCGTCGCCTCATCACGTATACCTCCACCCACCTGTATGGGAAGATCGGGGTAGGCCTTGGCAATCGCCTGGATCACCTCACCGTTTACCGGCTCGCCGGCAAAGGCACCATTGAGATCCACCAGGTGCAGCCGACGCGCACCAGCGTCAACCCAACGTCCGGCCATCGCCACCGGATCATCGGAGAACACGGTGTCGTCATCCATACGCCCCTGGCGCAGGCGAACACATTTACCGTCTTTCAAATCAATTGCAGGTATCAGTAACACGCTATTCAGCCCTTTCGGTAATTTCAGATATTCCAGTTCAGGAAGTTCTTCATCAGGCGCAGGCCGGCATCGGCACTTTTTTCCGGATGAAACTGGGTGGCAAAAAGATTGTCCCGGGCAAGCACGCTGGCAAACTCGGTACCGTAATCGGTGGTACCTGCAACCAGGGAGCCATCTTCAGGCACCACGTAGTAACTGTGCACAAAGTAGAAGCGGCTGCCCTGGTCAATACCTTCCCACAATGGGTGCTGGGTGGCCTGGTTGACCTGGTTCCAGCCCATCTGGGGAATCTTCAGATGCTGACCGTTGACAACCATATCATCGGCAAAGCGCTCCACCTTACCGGGAATCAGGCCCAGCAGATCGGTACCGTCATTCTCCTTGCTGAACTGCATCAACACCTGGAGTCCCATGCATATACCGAAAAACGGCTTGCTGTGGGCAGCATCCAGAACCGCCTTGTTCAGATGGTGATCGGAGATTGCCGCCATGCAGTCACGTGCCGCACCCTGGCCGGGAAAAACCACGCGATCTGCTGAAAGAATTTTATCCGGGTCATCGGTAACCAGCACCCTGTCAGCGGCATCGGCAACATGCTCGACGGCCTTGGAGACAGAGCGCAGATTGCCCATGCCATAATCAATGACTGCGATTGTTCTAGACATATTTGAACTGCCAAAAAACTCTACTAGAGACTGCCTTTGGTGGAGGGAAGCATACCCGCCATCCGCGAATCCTCTTCCAGGGCCATGCGCAGGGCGCGCCCGAAAGCCTTGAACACCGTCTCTGCGATGTGGTGAGCGTTGCGTCCGCGCAGACAGTCGATGTGCAGGGTCACCTTGGCGTGATTGATAAAGCCCTGGAAGAACTCGTAAAACAGCTCGGTATCAAAATCACCGATGCTGGCACGGGTAAACTCCACCCCGAATTCAAGCCCGGGACGTCCCGAAAAATCAATCACCACCCGTGACAGCGCTTCATCGAGGGGTACATAGGCGTGGCCGTAACGGCGGATGCCTTTTTTATCGCCCACAGCCTGCTCCATCGCCTGGCCGAGTGCGATACCGATATCCTCTGCCGTGTGGTGCCCATCGATGTGCAGATCACCCTTGGCCTTTATGTCGAGGTCAATGAGGCCGTGCCGGGCCACCTGGTCCAGCATGTGCTCGAGAAAAGGCATCCCGGTATCCAGGCTGGAAACACCTGTTCCATCCAGGTTGATACCGACCTTGATCTGGGTTTCGAGAGTATTACGCTCGATCTCAGCTGTACGCTGCATCCATCGGACTCCAAACAGTTGACAGGCCGCACCCCCAATACAGGAGGAGTGGCAGGTTTCTTTAAACTCAAACCCCCGATATTACAGGCTATTCAGACCTGAAGCCAGAAGGTAACCGGTCCGTCATTGGTCAGGCTGACCTGCATATCGGCGCCAAAAACACCCGTCTCGACCCGGGGATGTTCGTTCCGGGCCTTTTCGCACAGATAGCGAAACAGCCGCTCCCCCTCATCAGGATGAGCGGCGGAAGAAAATCCCGCACGGGTTCCCTTGCGGGTATCGGCGGCCAAGGTGAACTGGGGGATCAGCAGCAGACCACCACCGACATCTTTCAGGCTGAGGTTCATGCGGCCGGTATCATCGGGAAACACGCGATAGCCCAGTAGACGCTCAAGCAGCCTATCAGCCTTGGCCTCGTCATCCCCTCTCTCTACCCCCACCAACACCATCAGACCCGGGCCTACTTCGCCCACAGTCTCGTCATCCACATCGACCCTGGAGGAGCTAACCCGTTGTAATAAACCGATCATCCGCTTTCACCTGCACCCTTACACCAGAGAAAGAAGGGTTTTCCCTAGACCCGTTTCAGAAAATTCCTACAAGCCTCGGAGAAACTCCTCACTGTTTTTAACCAACGGTTATGAGATTCTATTGTTGTCGCCAACCACGGACGCCCAAGGATAGGATCCCAAGCCCAGGGACGAGTCTAAGGATTGGACACCCTTTGCCAACCAAGCCCGGCGACACTGCCCCAACAGCAAGGATTGCTGTTGGGGTTTTCTCTTTTCAGGGCATTGAAAAACAATACCCATCAAGCTGTTACAACCCGGACGGGCGCAAGCCTTCATAAAGCCTACACCCAACCGAACAGTATCCTAGTCCTTGCTATCGCGGGAAGCGCGCTTGCGCTCGTGCTCTTTCAGAAAGCGCTTGCGCAGACGAATGGCGTTTGGAGTGATCTCCACCAGCTCGTCTTCCTCGATAAACTCAAGGGCCTGTTCCAGGGAAAACTTGATCGGCGGCGTCAGGGCGATGGCGTCATCCTTGCCCGAGGCACGGACGTTGGTCAGCTGCTTGCCCTTGAGCGGGTTGACCACCAGGTCGTTATCACGTGAGTGGATACCCACAAGCTGACCTTCGTAAACCTCATCGCCGGGAGAGGCGAACATCTTGCCCCTGTCCTGGAGATTGAACAGGGCAAAGCCGAGCACCTTGCCCTGGCCGTTGGAGATCATCACACCGTTCTTGCGCGGAGCGATACCACCGTGCTGGGCAGGACCGTAGTGATCGAACACGTGGTACATCAGTCCGGTGCCTGACGTAGTGGTCATAAACTCTGTCTGAAACCCGATCAGGCCACGGGACGGGATAATGTAGTCGAGACGTACACGACCCTCGCCATCGGGCACCATATCCTTCAGATCACCCTTGCGGGTGCCCAGTGCCTCCATCAGCGCACCCTGGTGCTGCTCTTCCACATCCACGGTCAGCTGCTCGTAGGGCTCGCACACCTCGCCCTCGACTTCCCTGAAGATCACCTCGGGACGGGAGACCGCCAACTCAAAACCTTCACGACGCATGGTCTCAATCAGAACGGAGAGGTGCAGTTCACCACGACCGGAGACCTTGAATTTCTCCGGGTCGGTGCCCTCTTCCACGCGCAGCGCGACATTGTGGATCAACTCGCGCTCCAGACGATCCTTGAGTTGGCGCGATGTGAGGTACTTACCCTCTTTACCCGCAAAGGGTGAAGCGTTCACCTGGAAGGTCATGGAGACTGTGGGCTCGTCCACGCTCAGGGCAGACAGCGCCTCGATATTGTTGGGATCGCAGAGGGTATCAGAGACATTGGGGCCTTCGATACCGGTGATGGCGATGATATCCCCAGCGCTGGCCTGCTCCACCTCGTGGCGCTGCAGACCCATGTAGCCGTAGACGATACCAATCTTCGCCTTGTGCTCTTCACCGTCGTACTTGGCAACCACTACCTGCTGATTGGGCCTTACCGTACCACGGGTGACACGACCCACCGCGATGGCGCCCACGTAGCTGTTGTAGTCCAGATTGGATACCTGCATCTGAAAGGGACCGTCGGGATCAACTTCCGGCACCGGGCAGTGCTCCACGATCGCCTCGAACAGCGGAGTCATATCCCCTTCGCGCACATCGTCCTCCACACCGGCATAGCCGTTGATTGCCGAGGCGTAGATGATCGGGAAATCCAGTTGCTCATCGGTGGCACCCAAACGGTCGAACAGCTCGAATACCTGGTCAATCACCCAGTCAGGGCGCGCACCGGGCTTATCGATCTTGTTCACCACGACGATGGGGCGCAAGCCGTGATTGAATGCCTTCTGGGTAACGAATCGTGTCTGCGGCATGGGCCCTTCCTGGGCGTCCACCAGCAGCAGCACTGAATCCACCATGGAGAGCACCCGCTCCACCTCGCCGCCGAAGTCGGCGTGCCCGGGGGTGTCGACGATGTTGATCCGGTAGTCGTTCCAGTTGATGGCGGTGTTCTTGGAGAGGATGGTAATACCGCGCTCCTTCTCCTGGTCGTTGGAGTCCATGACTCGCTCGACCTCGCCGAAACGTTCACCCAGAGTACCTGACTGCTTCAGAAGCTCGTCCACCAGGGTGGTTTTGCCATGGTCAACATGGGCAATGATGGCGACGTTGCGGAGTTTATGTATCACGGTATTTCCTGCAGATTTAAAAAGCCGAGCATTATAACTGATTAATATAAATAAACCCTGATTCATTCATTACAGTCTGAATTAATTTGGATATTTTTCTTCAATCGCTTACTAATCCATAGGTTAGGTGATGTTCATCACATTTTAATTGCAACAAAATGCGCATCACATTGTCGCTAAAGCGATTCAATAGTTATTCACAGAAGCTGTGGATAACTCTGTGCAAAAAGATTCCCCATAGACTGAAAACCCTTCAATGACGCGGATTCATGTTAATTTGGCTCAAACTTGAACAATATATTTTTTGCTATAGAATACAGGAAGTTACAATTAACACGGAAATGCAACACACCCCTGTTGACAACAAACCGGCTGTTCATGTAAGCATCAACACAGCGATGTGCATAACCGGCGAAGAGATCACAGTTCAAAACACGGGTTTGCGCCAATCTTGGACAGCAGACGCCTGTTTCTGAAACAATAGTCCCATCTGAAGTCGACACCCTGAATCCACGAGGTAGATGTGAAAAAAATTGCACTCATGTTGGTGCTGATTGCTGGTTTTTCAACGAGTTACGCTGAAAGCCGGTATGTGACGGACCAGTTTAAAATCACCATGCGCTCAGGAGAGAGCTCAACACACAAGATTATCCGCATGCTGCCAAGTGGATATAGAGTGGATCTTCTGGGGACGAACTCCGATAGCGGCTACTCAAGAGTCAGGGCAAAAGACGGCACCACCGGTTTTGTACTGACACGGCAGCTGATAAAGATACCCAGCGCCCGGGACAGGCTGCAGACAGCCGAGGCAAAACTCCAGGAGCTTCAACAGGAACCCGGACGCCTGACCACCAAACTGGCCAGTCTGCAGAACGAGCACGAGAAGCTGAGCTCTGAGCACCAGGCGCTTCAGCAGCAGAAGCAGGAGATCGAACAGGAGCTGAGAAATCTCCAGCGCACCGCGTCCAACGCGGTACGCATCTCCAACGAGCGTACAGATCTGCGCAAACAGGTAGTAGAACTCACCCACCAGACCGAAGAACTGAAGCAGGAGAACCGGGAGCTGAAGAACAACAGCCAACAACGCTGGTTCCTGATCGGTGCCGGCGTGATCTGCGGCGGCATTCTGCTGGGCCTGATTTTGCCCAAGCTGAGAGTAAACCGGCGCAAGAGCTCCTGGGGTTCACTCTAGTCCCCCCGGGCAGACAGACAAAAAAAGGGGCCATTGGCCCCTTTTTCATTGGCTCTGCCTTATTTAAGTATTGAAACTTACCGTCGGCCCCAATCTAACGCTTGTAGGTCGGGCTTCAGCCCGACATGTCGGCCTGAAGGCCGACCTACAGACAATAATAGGCATATTCAAGTGTCGGGTGGGTTAGCGATAGCGTAACCCTCCATTACTCCTATTACCCCTTTCTGTAATACAAACGAAAAGGGGCCCAAGGGCCCCTTTTTCATTGGCTCTGCCTTATTTAAGTATTGAAACTTACCATCAGCCCCAATCCAACGTTAGTAGGTCGGGCTTCAGCCCGACATGTCGGCCTGAAGGCCGACCTACAGATACTATGCCTGTCACCGCTTGATCTGGGAGACATCCCTCACTGCACCGCGGGCGGCACTGGTGGTCATGGCGGCATAGGCCTGCAGGGCTTTTGAAACAACACGGTCGCGATTTTCCGGCAGCCATGCCCCCTGCCCTTTAGCTTCCATCGCCTCACGACGGGAGGCGAGCTCATCGTCCCCCACGGCCAGGTTGATGCCGCGGTTGGGGATATCGATCTCTATGATATCCCCCTCCTGCACCAGGCCGATGGTGCCACCCTCTGCCGCTTCCGGAGAACAGTGGCCGATTGAGAGACCTGACGTACCGCCTGAAAAACGACCGTCGGTAATCAGTGCACAGGCCTTGCCCAGCCCCTTGGATTTCAGATAGGTGGTGGGATAGAGCATCTCCTGCATGCCAGGGCCGCCCTTGGGCCCCTCATAGCGGATCAGAACCACATCACCGGCATTGACCTGGTCCCCCAGAATCGCTTCAACCGCGGCATCCTGGCTCTCGAATATCCTGGCCGGACCACTGAACTTGAGAATCGACTCATCCACACCGGCTGTCTTGACGATACAGCCCAGCTCCGCCAGGTTGCCATAAAGCACGGCCAATCCACCGTCCTTGCTGTAGGCGTGTTCCATGTTGCGGATGCAGCCCCCTTCACGGTCCAGGTCGAGATCAGGCCAGCGACAATCCTGGCTGAACGCCTCCTGGCTTGGTACACCCGCCGGACCTGCAAGAAAACGGGTCAGGGCACGATCTTCCTTTGTACGGGTGATATCCCACTTCTCGATCGCCTCGCCAATGGTGCCGCTGTGGACGGTACCCGAGTCACGGTGAATCAATCCGCCCCTCTCCAGTTCGCCCAGAATGCCGATCACGCCACCTGCGCGATGCACATCCTCCATGTGGTAGAGCTGGGTCGAGGGAGCCACCTTGCTCAGGTTTGGCACCTTGCGGGAAAGACGGTCGATATCGGCCATGGTGAAATCCACGCCCGCCTCGTGTGCCGCCGCAAGCAGGTGGAGCACGGTATTGGTCGACCCCCCCATGGCGATATCCAGGGACATGGCATTCTCAAACGCCTCGAAAGAGGCCACGCTTCGAGGCAACACCGAGGCGTCGTCCTGCTCATAGTAGCGCTTCGCCAGATCTACAGAGAGCCGGCCCGCCTCGAGGAACAGGTCACGCCGGTCTGCATGGGTGGCCAGCAGCGAGCCGTTGCCCGGCAGGCTGAGCCCCAACGCTTCCGTAAGACAGTTCATGGAGTTCGCGGTGAACATACCGGAGCAGGAGCCGCAGGTGGGACAGGCAGAGCGTTCGATCTGCTCCACATTCTCGTCACTTTCGTTGGGATCCGCGGCGGATATCATGGCATCCACCAGGTCGAGCTTCACCTCACCCTTGTCGGCCAGCCTGGTCTTGCCCGCCTCCATGGGACCACCGGAGACAAAGACCGCGGGGATATTGAGCCTCATGGCCGCCATCAGCATTCCCGGGGTGATCTTGTCGCAGTTGGAGATGCAGACCATGGCATCGGCACAGTGGGCATTCACCATGTACTCCACCGAATCGGCGATGATATCGCGGGAGGGCAGGGAGTAGAGCATGCCCCCGTGTCCCATGGCGATACCGTCGTCCACGGCAATGGTGTTGAACTCCTTGGCAACACCGCCGGCCGCTTCAATCTCGCGGGCCACCAGCTGCCCCATATCCTTGAGATGGACATGGCCGGGTACAAACTGGGTGAAAGAGTTCACGACAGCGATGATCGGCTTGTCGAAATCCCCGTTTTTCATACCGGTTGCACGCCACAGCGCCCTGGCGCCTGCCATGTTGCGTCCATGGGTGGTGGTACGGGAACGATACTCTGGCATGTTGATCTCCAAAAAATACTCAATTCAGACAGAACCTGGGATTATCCACGATTTGCCCGTTCCAGGCACCTGCTGAAATCAGCAGCAGTCATCCCCCCGGCACAGCGAAAGATTTAGCGGCGACCGGCAACTTTTTTGGACTATAATCCAAGCTTCCCGCACCAGCCGGACATGAGCATGCCGAGTAAAAGCGAAAAGACCCAGCAGCGCATTGTGGACGCCGCCAATCAGCTCTTCTACAGAAAGGGCTACAACCGCACCTCGTTCACCGACGTGGTGGAAGAGGCGGATGTGCCACGGGGTAACATCTACTACTACTTCAAAACCAAGGACGAGATGCTCAAGGCTGTGATCCAGCACCGCATGAAGACCATTTCGATCATGCTCGCGGATTGGGAAACCAATATCAAAGAGCCCCTAGACCGGCTGGAACGCTTCGTTCAGATCATGTACGACAGCACCCCCAGCCTGCTGCGTTCGGGCTGCCCCATGGGGTCGCTCAACATTGAGCTGGCCAAGGATCAACCCGAGCTGAAGACAGAATCGAAAAAACTGTTCGACCTGTTTCAGCAGTGGCTGTCTCAGCAGTTTGTCGCCATGGGCTACCCGGAAGAGGCCCGTGAGCTCTCCCTGCAGCTGCTGGCACGGGGCCAGGGAACCATCGTCATGGCACAGGTCTACCAGGACCCGGGGTTCATCGAGCGCAGCATAAAAGAGATCAACCGCTGGCTTGAAAACCTCGCCCGCTACGCCTGACGCCCGACCTTTACCCGACACGGAAAAACACTCATACCATGGCTGTGCCCCCGCTTATCCACATGATACGACAGCTGATCGCCGCCCCCTCGGTAAGCAGCATCAACCCCCACTGGGACCAGAGCAACAAGGCTGTCATCGGTCACCTCTTCGACTGGCTCGATGAGCTTGGCTTCAAGGTGGAGACACTTCCTGTTCCGGGTTTTGACGACAAGTTCAACCTGGTGGCAAGTGCGGGCAGCGGACCTGACGGACTGGTACTCTCGGGGCATACCGACACCGTCCCCTATGACGACAACCGCTGGCGCTTCAACCCCTTCACCCTGACCGAGCAGGAGAACCGGCTCTACGGCCTTGGCACCTCGGACATGAAAGCGTTCTTCGCCCTGGCCATCGAGGCGGCCAGGGAGCTGGACCTTGCAAAGCTGAAGCACCCCCTTGTCTTCATCGCCACCGCCGACGAAGAGAGCACCATGTGCGGCGCACAGGCCCTGGTGGAGACCAACCGTCGGCTCGGCCGCCACGCGGTTATCGGTGAACCCACCGGGCTTCGCCCCATTCGCATGCACAAGGGCATCAGCATGGAGACCATCCGCCTGGTTGGCCGCTCAGGCCACTCCAGTAACCCGGCCCTTGGTGTGAATGCCCTTGAGGGGATGCACAAGGTGATCGGTGAAATCCTCGCCTGGCGTGATGAGTTGCAGCAGCGTTACCGCAACCCGCTGTTCGAGGTGGAGGTACCCACCCTCAACCTGGGTCATATCCACGGCGGCGACAACCCCAACCGCATCTGCGCCGAGTGTGAACTGCAGATCGATCTGCGTCCGCTGCCGGGGATGGATGTCAGACAGCTTCGTGGCGAGTTGAAAGCGAGACTCTCCCAACTGATGGAGAACAGCGGACTGAAGCTGGAGATGGAATCCCCCTTCGGCGGCATACCGCCCATGGAGACCCCCTCCTCCACCGAGATCGTCAAGGCCGGCGAACTACTCACCGGCTACAGCGCAGAAGCGGTGGCCTTCGGCACCGAGGCACCCTACCTGCAGCAACTCGGCATGGAGACCATCGTGCTTGGTCCCGGCGACATCGACCAGGCTCACCAGCCCGACGAGTATCTCGGACTGGAGCGGATCGAACCCATGGTGGAGATTCTGCGCAACCTGATCAAACGGTTCTGCCTTTAACGCCAACCGGGTCAGATGCCCTGAATGGGACCGGGCAATACCAGTTTCATCCCCGGCTTGATCTTATTGCGTTCATACCACCCACGGTTCATCTCAAGGGCGTATATGGCAGGTGCCACGGAGTAGTGCAGCGTATCATTAAGGGGTTCCATGCCGGTGTAGTTGAGCAGCACCCCCTGGCGGTCAAAGAACCCAACATCCAGGGGTATCAGTGTATTGCGCATCCAGATCTTCTGAGTCTCCTGCCGTGGAAAGACAAACAGCATCCCCCTGTCCGGCTCCAGGTGACGCCTGTTCATCAGACCAACACTCCGTTCACCTGGATCTGCCGCCACCTCGACGTTGACAGTGAACTCTCCCAGCTTCACGGTCACAAGCTGCCGATCATCACACCCGACAAGCAAAAACATGACCGGCAAAAGAAGGATGGCAAGCCTCTGCACCACCTGGTTGTTACATCGGAAAATAGTCATAAAACGTAGCCATATACCCTTTTCACGGTTAAATTAGACTGTATTGAATCGGGGAACAACCAAGTGGCTAAAACAACCAACAAAAAAAGCGATCCGTTTGTGGAGTGGTTTCGGGGCTCTTCGCCCTACATCCACGCCCACAGAGGCAAGACCTTCGTTATCGCCTTTGGTGGCGAGGCGGTGGCCGAGAGCGGCTTTGCAAACCTGATACATGACATAGCACTGCTGCGCGCACTGGGCATACGCCTGGTACTGGTGCCGGGCGCAAGACCCCAGATCGAAGAGCGACTGAAACTGCGTGACGCGAAGATGCAGTACATCAACGGCCTGCGTGTTACCGACGACGAGGCGCTGAGATGCGTCAAGGAAGCCGCGGGTGCCGTGCGGGTGGAGATCGAGGCCCTGCTCTCCATGGGACTTTCCAACTCACCCATGGCCGGCGCCAAGGTCCGGGTGGCCTCGGGAAATTTCGTCACCGCCAAACCAATCGGCGTGCGCGAAGGGGTCGACTACTGCCACACCGGCCAGGTGAGGCGGGTAGACGCCAATGCCATCGGCAGGCTGGTGGAGTCGGACGCCATCGCCCTGATTCCACCACTGGGCTACTCACCCACCGGCGAGGTGTTCAACCTCAGCGCGGCGGACGTGGCCAGCTCCATCGCCATCGCCATCAACGCGGACAAACTGATCTACCTGACCGAGGGGAAAGGGCTGACCAACTCCCGCGGACAGCTCACCACCAACGTCGTACCCAAAGAAGTGGATGCCATTCTGAAACGCCGCAAAACCCTGTCGGAGGATTTCTCCCAGCAGTTGCGTAACGCTGCCGATGCGTGCCGCAGGGGGGTAAAGCGTATCCACCTGCTGGGCCGAAAAACCGACGGCGTGCTGCTTAAGGAGCTGTTCACCCGCAGAGGTGCAGGCACCATGCTGAGCGCCGAGCCCTACGAGGAGATCCGCACGGCAACCATTGATGATGTGGGCGGTATTATCGAACTCATTGCCCCCCAGGAGGAGCAAGGCTCACTGGTGCGCAGATCCCGGGAACTTCTGGAAACCGAGATAGAGCACTTCACCGTGGTCGAACTGGACGGCATGATCATCGGCTGCGCCGCTCTCTTCTGCTATCCCAAGGAGAAGATGGCTGAACTGGCCTGTATCACTGTGCACCCGGACTACCGCCGGGGAGGCCGGGGCGACACCCTGCTTGAGCACATGGAGCACGAGGCCCGCAGCCGGCAGATCGAGAAACTTTTCGTGCTGACCACCGAGGCGGCCCACTGGTTCAGGGAGCGCGGCTTCGCCCCCTCCCAGGTCAAGTCACTGCCTTTGAAAAAGCGCGGCCTCTACAACTACCAGCGCAACTCCAAGGTATTCATCAAACCGCTTTAGGCTGCTATCCCCCCAGCATGGCCGACTTCAGGCCATTGTCTGCGGGGGAATTCCCAAGCCATATCTTCAACAGCGCCAGGGCAAAGTCATCGCCGGGAATGGTGGCCTTCTGCTCGCCCCTGATCCAGACCGATGTACCGGTTGCGGGGGCCATCTCCAGGCGTATCTGATCACCGGCCTTCACATCGGAAAAGCTGCGGTTGAAATCAGCGATACGTGATTTCAAGGCGGCGAGTTCGCCTGAATTCAGATTACCTTCAAATCCATCATTCCAGGCCTCGACCAGATCATCACGGCTGATCTCATCGTAGAGAATATGCATATCGATACGCTTGGGCCCGACCTGGGCATAGACAGCCTCCGGGTTATCCGCCTTGCCCGACAGGTAAAGAGCCCCGACATATATCTTGAAGAAAAACTTCCAGCGCACCCCTGCCCCGTTGAGATCAAGGGCAACATCCCCGACCCTCGCACTCTCTGCAACATCGATACCGGCCACCTCCCGCGCAGGCAAAGCGGAAGAAAAGATCAACAAAATGCAAAGCACCACAGCAGCACCAACTCTCATGAACATACCTCCTGGCAATCAGTTACCACTCACGAAACGTGGTAGGTTGATGAAGGCCCCTGGAAGGGGCCAAAAAGCAATGTTGTTATTGTTACTCAACGCCACATACATATCATCGTCATTCCGGACGTAGCGAAGCCGAGATCCGGAATCCAGAAAATACTTCAACTGACTTATCATCGTCATTCCGGACGTAGCGAAGCGGAGATCCGGAATCCAGAAAAGACTTCAACTGAAATATATAGCTAATCACATCTGGATCCCGGCCTTCGCCGGGATGACACATGTATTTCAGCACCCCACATAAACAAAGTATCTCAATAATCCTATTACACAGCGCAACGGCAGAGTCCTGCCATGTCTCGACACCTGAGGCGACAGTTTACCTGAATCGAATAAAAATCAATCCGACCTGACTCCAGTCAACCAGGACAAACCCCACGCTTTCATGCCCATCACAAACATGATATTAGTTCCACTACTGCCTGTTGTGGAACTTGATTACTCCCAATGACTCTACTTCGAATACTGACACTCTGCATCGTCCTCACCCCGACGGCAAATGCCTCCGGTATCTTCATGGTTACAGAAGAGGCCAGGCCAATGCACTACATGGTGGATGGAAAACCATCGGGCCCGGTTATCGACCTGATCAGCCACGTCATGGAACAGGCAGGGCTGGACTACACGATCAAGGTCCTCCCGTGGGCGAGGGCCTACCAGATAGCACAGAACAAGCAGGACACCCTGATCTTCTCAATATCAAGAACCGAGGCCCGGGAAACAATGTTCAAGTGGGTGGACACGGTGATCTCCCTGGACTACCACCTCTACAAGCTCAAAACGCGAACCGACATCAACATCAAGACACTGCAGGATGCAGATGAATACCGAATCGGCGTGCTCACCAACGATGTCAGGCATGAGTACCTAAAAGAGCAGGGATTAAGCAGGCTGGCCCCGGTTCCCAGCAACAGCCAGAACCTGGGCATGCTGATACGCGGCAGGATCGACCTGCTGCCCATGAGCAATATCGGACTTCAGGCGCTCTGCCAGAAGGAGGCTGTTGACTGTGCCCAGTTCGAGAGGACCTACAAGCTGGACGCATTCTCCAGTGGACTCTACTTTGCTTACAGCAAGTTCACCGAGGATGAGATTGTGGTGAAGACCCGCAGCGCACTGGAGCTGGCCAAAACGGATGGTACATACCAGAAGATCATGGGCCGTTTTCTCGGAACCGAGTAAACCTCCGGCGACTGAAAACAGCAAACAGACACAGCTCTTGATTCAAGTGTGTCAGACGCACTCCGCAACAAAGCCGCGGCCACCGTAAACCATCCAGACAGCAATGCGGTTTGCACTATCAATATTCACAATCAATAATATCCGGCCTGGCAGGAGTTAAGCGCTGAAGCTATAAATTTTTCTTGTCCTGCAATAACTTACATCGCAGCCCCTTAAGGGCTCGAGCAGAACCGCGAGTTAATGGGCGGCCGGTTGACCGATGAAGATAAAAGTAAGTGAACTAATCGTCAGGTACATGGAACGATTAGGTATCGAACATATTTTTGGCATGCCTGGCGCCCATATTCTGCCTGTATATGACAGCCTGTATGACTCAACCATCCAGAGCGTGCTGGCCAAGCATGAGCAGGGCGCCTCATTCATGGCCGGCGGATACATTCGCTCTTCCGGCAAAATTTCTGCCTGTATCGCCACCGCGGGACCCGGCGCAACCAACCTGGTGACCGGCGTTGCAAACGCCTATGCCGACAAACAGCCGCTGCTGCTGATCACCGGCGAGGCACCGACAAATATATTTGGCAAAGGCGGTCTGCAGGAGAGCTCCGGCGAAGGCGGCAGCATCGACCAGGTTGCCCTGTTCAAGGGCATCACAAAATACAACCGCATCATCGAGCGGACCGATTACCTGGCACAGGTACTCAACCAGGCCTCGAAAATCCTGCTCTCCCCCAACTCCGGCCCCGTACTGCTGAGCCTGCCGTTCAATATCCAGAACGAGATGGTGGATGCGGATATTATGGACAAGATAAAAACCGACAGGCACGTCTACTCGATCTACGAGGAAGCGCCGGCCATCAGCGAACTGACCGAGCTGATCAGGACCTCCCACAACCCGGTGATCATCGCAGGCTACGGCTGCATCCGCTCCGGGGCACAGGACGTGATAACCCGGCTAAGCGAAGAGATGAACATCCCCGTCACCACCAGTCTCAAGGGCAAGGGGGTTATCAGCGAGCAGTCGGACCTCTCCCTGGGCAGCCTCGGCGTCACCTCCGGGGGTTGCGCCTACAAGTACATAGTGGAACAGTCTGACCTGCTCATCATCCTTGGCGCAGGCTTCAACGAGCGTACCAGCTACCTCTGGGACGAGGCGCTGATGGAGGGCCGCAAGGTCGTACAGATCGACAACGATCACGCCCAGCTGGAGAAGGTGTTCAATGCAGACATTGCCCTGCATGGCGACATCAAGGAGGCGATCACCGGTGTCTTGCGGCATATTGAGAACCGGGGCATCAAGCGGGTAAACAACAACACCCCTCAACAGCGCATCAGTGACCTGAGAAGCTCAACCAACCGGGACTACGCCCTGTTCCACTCCGGCTTCTCACTGATTGAGAGTTTTTTCAAAAAGCTGGAGGCGTACTTCCCGAACGATGCCATCGTATTCGATGACAATATCATCTTCGCCCAGAACTTCTTCAACGTCTCCAGCGCCAACCGCTACTACCCGAACTCCGGCGTCTCCTCCCTGGGCCACGCGATCCCCGCGGCAATTGGTTCACGTTTCGCGGAGAGTAAGCCGACCTTTGCCATCCTGGGCGACGGCGGATTCCAGATGTGCTGCATGGAGATCATGACGGCGGTCAACTACGACAAGCCGCTGAACGTGGTG
This sequence comes from Sedimenticolaceae bacterium, assembly GCA_965224515.1. Taxonomy (GTDB): domain Bacteria; phylum Pseudomonadota; class Gammaproteobacteria; order Chromatiales; family Chromatiaceae; genus Sedimenticola_A. The sequence goes on along the minus strand of OZ245051.1, from coordinate 1,742,007 downwards.
GTATTCAACAACGCCACCATGGGACTGATACGAAAGAACCAGCACCAGCAGTACAACCAGCGCTATATCAATTGCGACTTCATCAATCCCGATTTCGCCTATCTCTCGAAATCCTTCGGCATCAACTACAAAAAAGTCGAGAGTGAAGATGACCTCGATGACCTCTACAGGGAGTTCGATCTGGGCAACTCGATCAACCTGATCGAGATCCTTATCGACAAGGATGCCTTCCCCAACTACTCCTCCAAGCGCTGACCCGGAGTTGCCAATGGGTAAGGCACTGACACGCTTGCTCGACAGATTCAGCGGCGCCCCATCGTCTGCTGCTATCGCGGAGCTTCTGCAGCAGAACGACACCGGCTACACGGTGACGGCATACCAGAAGGCCGTATCTGTTGTGGAACAAGCGATGTGGTCAGGAGAATTCGATCCCTCTTTACTTGAGCTCTACCAGGAGATTTTTCGTGAACTGGAAGGGGTGATCGCCTCCCGGGGCAATGACAGCAGGCATGAGTTCATTATCGTGATCCCGGTGGCCGACAGACCTCAGCACCTGAGGAGCTGCCTGGAGAGCCTGCTGGAGCTGTGCAGGACCTTCGGTTACGGCGGCAGGGATGAGTCGGGATACAGAAAGGTCTCGGTGCTGATCGCAGATGACTCCAGGGAGCCGGAGCGCATTGCGCAAAACCGGCAGATTACCGACAGCTTCAACCGGCGTGGCCTGAGAACCATCTATTTCGGCCAGGCCGAGCAACTGGAGCAGATCGACAGATTCGACCCTGCCGAGAGAGCACAGCTGTCGGAGATCATCGGCGACATAGATCCGGAAGCCTTTTATCACAAGGGTGCTTCCATCATGCGCAACATCACCTATCTGAAGCTGAACGAGATGAAGAGGGACGATGCTTCCCAGCTCTTCTACTTCATCGACAGCGACCAGGAGTTCAAGATCAAGATCGACACCGGTGAGGGCGACAGGGATCTCTTCGCCATCAACTATCTCTACTGGCTGGATCACATTTTCTCAACTACCGACACCAGTATCCTGACCGGCAAGGTGGTAGGTGATCCACCGGTCTCACCCTCGGTTATGGCGGGCAACTTTCTTGAAGACATTATCGGCCTGCTTCAACAGCTCGACGCGGAGGAGCCCGACAGCCCATGCCGTTTTCACAACAACAGCACCCACACAAACGATGATGCCTCCTACCATGACATGGCCGAACTGTTCGGCTTCAAGCCGAGCAGCAGCCCCCTGGATTACCGCTGCACCCTCACCGGGGAACACAATCACAAGGCGTGTCTGAATGGATTCGCAGAAAAACTCGGCCAGTTCTTCGACGGTGAGCATCCCACCCGCAAAACCTGTTATGAACCTGAGAAGCTGCTGAAAAGCATCAAGCCTGCCAGAACCATATACACCGGAAACTACATCTTCAGACCCGTGAGACTCGACAGTTTCATACCCTTTGCCCCCCTGAAACTGCGCATGGCCGGACCGACATTGGGGCGGATAATCAAGGCACAGATCGGAGACGATTTCGCATCAGCAAACCTGCCCATGCTCCACAAGCGGACCGTTGACGAGATCGGTGAATCCGAGTTTCGCCCAGGTATAAGCCGGGAAGAGAAGCGTGTCGACCTCTCTGGTGAATTCGAACGGCAGTTCTTCGGCGACGTGATGCTGTTCAGCATGGAGAAACTGACAGGTTCAGGATTTCCGGACAGTGCCATATCAGCTGACAGCATACGAGAGACCGTGCACTCCACAGCCGAAGAGATGTACAGCAGGTATATGAAGAAACAGTCCCTGCTGCTGGAGAAGCTACAGCGACTCTACGCCCTGCTCAACGATGGGGGCACCTGGTGGAACAGTGAGCCGGAACTGGAATCTGCGCGCTCACGCTTCAAACACTTCCTCATCAGCATTGAGCACAACTTCGGAACAGACGCCCCAGGTTATCAACTTATCGCACCTGGAGAGCACAGGCAGCAGAGGCTTCGCGAGATCACCGAGGCCATCGTACACTACCCCCGTGACAAGGCAGCCTGGAAAGCTGCGCTCACAGCAAACTGATCAGGTCACGAATAAAATGAACATCTTCATTCTCAACACCGGCCGCTGCGGCTCAACCACATTCATCAAGGCCTGTGCCCACATCAGCAACTACACCGCCGCCCACGAGTCGCTTTGCACCCACACCGGCGCGGCCCGGCTCGACTATCCCGACAACCATATCGAGGCTGACAACCGGCTCTCATGGATACTCGGGCGCCTCGATAACAAATACGGGGACAATGCCATCTACGTGCACCTGGGCCGTGAAACAGAGGCCACGATCCGCAGCTTCGCCAGACGCGGCGAGATGGGCATCATGAAGGCTTACCGGGAGGGCATTCTGCTGGGGGGCAATGAGCAGTCCGCCGAGGATATTGCCCAAGACTACATCGACACCGTCGAGAGCAACATCGAGCTTTTTCTCAAGAACAAAAGCAAGACCATGACATTCAGACTCGAAAGCGCCAAGAGCGACTTCAGAACCTTCTGGAAGATGATCGGTGCCCAGGGCGATCTTGAGAGCGCCCTGGTCGAGTGGGATATCAGCTACAACGCCTCAGCAGCCAGGTAGTAGCGGCGGCCACATCCAACCTACCGGTCCTAACCTGTAGGAGCCCGGTCCCCCGGGCGATGAACAGACGCTATTTCTAATCGCCCGGAGGACCGGGCTCCTACTCGTGAAACAGGCGTAGGGTGGGTTAGCGCTAGCGTAACCCACCGAAACTCCTCCGCAGCCTAATAGAATGGGCCTTTAGTGAAATGTGGAGAAACAGGCAAGCCTTGCATTTCATGTAGGTCGGACTTCAGTCCGACATGCCGGGCGATGAACAGACGCTATTTCTAATCGTCCGGAGGACCGGGCTCCTACTCGTGAAACAGGCGTAGGGTGGTTAGCGATAGCGTAACCCACCGAACTCCTCCGCAGCCAAATAGAATTGGCCTTTAGTGAAATGTGGAGAAACAGGCAAGCCTTGCATTTCATGTAGGTCGGACTTCAGTCCGACATGCCGGGCGATGAACAGACGCTATTTCTAATCGTCCGGAGGACCGGGCTCCTACTCGTGAAACAGGCGTAGGGTGGGTTAGCGCTAGCGTAACCCACCGAAACTCCTCCGCAGCCTAATAGAATGGGCCTTTAGTGGAATGCTGAAAAACAGGCAAGCCTTGCATTTCATGTAGGTCGGACTTCAGTCCGACATGCCGTGCGATAAACAGACACCTTGCCTGATCACCAACGGTGCAATACGCTTCGCTATTGCACCCTACAGTTTGAGATTCAGCACCAATCAGCCTGCAAGCGCCTTCTGAATCAGCGGCACCAACGGCTCAGGCAGCTTGAGGTTACCCGACAGGGCAAACTCCTGGCCGCCGGCCGACATCTTCTTCCAGGTCTTCTGGATGATATCGATCCACTTGGCCTCATCGTATTCCGGGTGCTTGTCCGCGAAGGCCTGCATGTAGTGTTCGATGAACACCAGCGCTGCAACGTCCTCAACAAACTGTGTGTCGGGGTTGATCTTCACTGCCTTTTTACCCACCGCTTTTCTGACCCGCTCCATGGACTCTTCATCGTAGCCGGCCTGGGCCATAAGGTCTGCGGTGGTCTCACCGTGGAACTTGTACAGCTGGGTCCTCCACTGATGATAGCCCTGGCGGTTCATGGGGTAGGCATCCCTGGGGGATTTCCAGCGCTGGATGTGCTGACCGCGAACTGAAACCCGGCCCACCTCATCGGCATCCGGCTTGAAACGCTCCTGCATATCAGTCATGCGGTGGGAGTAAAGAAGCTCCTTGGGCCACTCCTTGCCTTCGGCAGACTCCACGTTGGGGTCTTCGCTGTTTGCCGCATCGATCAGTTCGATAGTTTTATCAAATTCCTGGGACATATTTACCGCCTTGCTTCATGAATTAACCTCGAAAAGCTCTACCTTCACCCCTTGTGGAGCTTCAGCATCGAGCAGCCTCTCTGGGTTTTGATGTATTTATGATTCAGCATGTGGTGTTCACCCTGCCACATTTCAACTATCTCTCTCTCATCCGCTCTCTGGGCATCATCCATGAAGATGACGCAACCGTCGGCAAGCTTGTCAAACAGCAGGGGTATGGCCGGGTAGCGCGAGTGCTTCTGAATGAACCCCGGAGGGCCGTCGATCACCAGCATATCGATGGATTCATCCTGCAGATCATCCAGGGCATACCACTGATAAACACTGCCGCTAATGGTTACATCCTTAAGGGGGGCATGCAGCACCTCGGCATGCTGCTGCAAACCATAGCGGGCAATATGCTGTTGTGTTTTCTCAGCATACTCCTCGCCGTTCTCCAGGCTGACAACCCTGCCATCTCCGTTCATCTTGCAGCACCGCGCCAGCACCAAGGAGGTCAAGCCGCTGCTGCACTCCACGATAACGGCGGGCTTCGCCTCAAGGCAGTGCTCGGTGATGATCTTCAGAAAATCAGGGCTGGCAGACCAGTCCCAGGTATAGGGAAGTCCCTCGTGCAGATCCAGCCTGTCGCGCACATAGTTATAGGCTTCCAGTTGATGGAACAGCGTCCGTGTCTCGCTCTTGAGGGCGTCCTGGTGCCGGCCATTCAATTCCGATACGGCCTTCTGAAGCCGGGTCATTCTGACGATGAGATAGAGAAGGGCCGCAACTGCAATGGCCAACAGCACAATGGCTAAGATCTGGTAATTCATAAGTATTCCGGCGACACCCCTTGCAGATTCGCACAAACCCATAAACGTGTTGATAGAGAAGTCATTCTAACCCGTAGCCTCTAGAAATGAAGGTGCATTCAGTAAACATGACACAATCCCTCCAAAGAGTGTTAACCAATTGTTTTCTATGACTTACCTGAAACACTCACAGAGTTCATTCTCACCCGGCGATTAGTATGTTAGAATAATCTGTTATAGGTATTTGGGCGTAGAATCGATAGTTGCCGTTATCTGCAACCATCCTCCCCTTTTGATCTGATTGGCATATCGGACGACACAGCTGCAGAAGAGACGCTTAAGGAAAAGCGATTCCTGTCGCAGCCAACGAAACGTCTGCGTGGGCTGCCCGGCAACCATCCGACAGCCGATATCCGAACAACCTGAAACCAGCTACATCATCAAATGATGCTTCAACAGGGCAGTGGCACGCTTTACCCGCCACTCCCGGGACTCACCCATTTATGGTGTGGATATTTTACTTTTTCAGAGGGTGCATCCATCCACCTTCCCCTGGCCAGAGACAAGTGAAGAGTAGTAGTAATGAACAAACCTGCGGATGAAGAACAGAGCATCACCAAACCGGGAATATTTACCTCCAAGCAGATCATCGCAGCTGCTGTCTTTGCCGCCCTGGCCGCATTTCTGGCCACAGTGGTTCCTTCGGTTGAGATAGCCTGGGTCAGCGCCATTCTGATGCTCACCATCTACCTCTTTGCATTCGAAGTTGTGGGTGTCGATGTAGCCGCCGCAACGGTCATGGTACTGCTGGGACTGACTTCACTGCTGGCACCGGTCATGGGACTGGAACAGGGGTTGGTTGATAACAAACACCTGTTCGACGGCTTCTCATCCAACGCCGTGATCTCCATCATCGCCGTAATGATCATCGGCGCCGGACTGGACAAGACCGGCATCATGAGCAAGGTTGCCGCCTTCATCCTTAAGATCGGCGGCACCACCGAGACCCGCATCATCCCGATCATCTCCGCCACCGTCGGCTTCATCTCATCTTTCATGCAGAACGTCGGCGCTGCCGCACTGTTCCTGCCGGTGGTATCGCGAATCTCGGCCCGATCCGGCCTGCCTATGTCACGGCTGCTGATGCCCATGGGATTCACCGCGATCCTTGGCGGCACCATGACCATGGTGGGCTCCAGCCCCCTGATCCTGCTCAACGACCTGATCCTTACCTCCAACCAGGCACTGCCGGAAGGTCAGCAGATGGAGACCTGGGGCCTGTTCTCTGTTACCCCCGTGGGTGTGGCGCTGATCGCCACCGGCATCATCTACTTCGTGATCGCGGGTCGCTTCGTACTGCCCAAGAGCAAGAGCGAGAGCAGCACCTCTGCAGGCGACTCTATGTCGTACTTTCACAAGGTCTACGGCCTGGACTACAAGGTCAGGGAAGTGGTGGTGAAAGACGACTGCAAGATGATCGGCAAGCTGATCGACGAGGTGGAAACAGATTTCTGCGTGCGTATCATCGCAACCAAGCTACCCGGCGAGGCCAACCGCGTCGGCCCCGGCGCCCTGGCACGCGATGTCAGCATCCAGGCCGGCATGGTGCTGGGCGTGGTTGCAGCACCTGAAGACCTGGAGACCATGGTCACCGCCCTGGGCCTGAAACTGCGCGACACGATGCGCACCTTCGTCGACGATCTCTCCAGCACAAAGGCGGGTATTGCAGAGGTGGTCATCCCACCCGGCTCCAGCCTCATCGGCAAGAGCGCCCGCGACGTCTGGATGCGCAAGACCTACGGCCTGGCCATGATCGGCCTCAACCGCGCCGACGAGATACTGCGCGAAGGCGACGACATCCGCAACATGCCCCTCAAGGCCGGCGACACCCTGATCGTGCATACCGCATGGATGGACCTGGCCCGTATCGAGAAAGACCGTGACTTCGTGGTCATCACCACGGAGTACCCCCGCCCAGAAGAGCTGCGCCCCCACAAAGTGCTGCCTGCAGCCATCTTCTTCGGCATTGCACTGTTCATGGTGCTGTTCACCGACATCCGCCTCTCCGTGGCCCTGCTCACCGGCGCCATGGGTATGATTCTCTCCGGCGTGCTGAACATCGAAGAGGCCTACGAGGCCGTCAGCTGGAAGACCGTGTTCCTGCTCGCCTCGCTGATCCCCCTTGGCCTTGCGGTAGAGACCACCGGCACCGCCAAGTGGATTGCCGAGCAGGTACTGGCCGTTGTAGGCGACATGCCCATCTGGGTGATCCAGGCCGCCGTAGCCGTCCTTGCCACCTTCTTCACCCTGGTAATGTCCAACGTAGGCGCAACTGTTCTACTGGTTCCCCTGGCAGTCAACATCGCCATTGGCGCTGACGCCAACCCGGCGGTTTTTGCCCTTACCGTGGCCATCGCAACCTCCAATTCGTTCCTCATCCCCACCCACCAGGTCAACGCCCTGATCATGGGGCCTGGTGGTTACCGCGTACCCGACTTCATGAAAGCCGGAGGCATCATGACCGTGCTGTTTCTCGTTGTCATGATCGGCATGATGAACCTGGTGTTTTAAGGACTCTTACGCTCACAATAAAGCCGGCCAATCTGATATCCAGATCAGCCGGCTTTTTTATCCCTTTACGTAAGCTTCACCAACCTTCTACCGCTTGCTGTATTCAAACCGAATAACGCTTGCTAACATGGTCAGCAATCACAAAGCTTCCAATCCGCTTCCTGGTTTGATTCCCATGCTTGACCGCCGCCTCTGCATCGCCCCCATGCTGGACTGGACCGATCGTTACTGCCGGTACTTTCTGCGCCTGATCTCCAGGCACGTGGTGCTCTATACCGAGATGGTGACCACCGGGGCGATCATTCATGGCGACAGGGAGCGGTTTCTGAAGTTCGACAAGTTTGAACATCCGGTTGTCCTGCAGCTTGGGGGCAGCGATCCCGCGGACCTGGCCCAGTGCGCAAAGCTTGGTGAAGAGTGGGGTTATGACGAGATCAATCTCAACGTGGGCTGCCCTTCGGACCGCGTGCAGTCCGGCCGCTTCGGGGCCTGCCTGATGGCCACTCCAGAGCTGGTTGCCGAGTGTGTGGACGCGATGAAGCAGAGTGTCTCCATCGAGGTAACGGTAAAGCACCGTATCGGCATCGACGACCGGGACAGCTATGGCGAGTTGTGCGACTTCATTGGTGCATCTTCAGAGGCGGGTTGCAGGACCTTTATCGTCCACGCGCGCAAGGCGTGGCTGCAAGGTCTGAGCCCAAAAGAGAATCGCAAGATCCCCCCCCTGAGCTACGAAACGGTCTATCGGTTGAAGCAGGATTTTCCCGCACTGGAGATCATCATCAATGGCGGCATCACGACGCTGGATCAAAGCAAAGTGCACCTTGAACATGTGGATGGCGTGATGATCGGCCGGGAGGCGTATAACAACCCCTGGATGCTTGCGGAGGCGGACCTGCACATCTACGGCGATGATCACCCTATACCCACCAGGCACGAGATAGTTGAACAGCTGATACCCTTTATTGAGCAGGAGCAGGCTACCGGGACACCGGTCAATCGCGTAAGCCGGCACATACTCGGCCTGTTCAATGGTCAGCCGGGTGCCCGGGCATGGCGCAGACATATCAGTGAAAATGCACACCGCAAAGGTGCTGACAGTTCGGTCATTCTTGAGGCTGCATCCAAGGTTCGCATATGAAGAGCAGACGAAATGATGCAGAACCGTACATCACAAAGGACGGTTCGGAGATACGCGAACTGCTACACCCTGATCATAACAATGTGAACAACCAGAGCCTTGCCGAGGCAGTTATTCCTGCGGGAGCAACCACTCACTTACACCTGCACCGAAAGACAGAAGAGATCTATCACATAACAGCTGGCGAAGGGATTCTGACGCTTGGGGATGAACAGATTTCAGTCTCCCGGGGGGACAGCGTGAGTATCGCCCCTGGGACGGCACACTGTATCGAAAATTGCGGCACGGGTGAGTTGGTCATTCTCTGCTGTTGCAGCCCGGCCTATTCCCACGAAGACACCGAGTTGCTCGACACACCCAGCCTCTCCAGGAGTTGATCACGCCAAAGCTTATCTTCCGGGCTGACGGCTATGACCCGGGTGAGCTCATCAACTGCCAGCGGCGAGTAGGATGCAAGCTGAGATTCCAGCACGCTGATATCCGCTTCGGACGGGTCGTTACCCTCTGCTGTACGTTGGCTCACCCGCCTGCGCAACTCATATTCATGAACCTGGATATCGAGCACCGCATACGGCACCCCCAGTCTCTCGGATAACCCCTGAAAGAGCAGACGTTGATCCCCACTCAGAAAGGTTGCATCCACGACTGCTGTAAAACCGCTGCTGACGACCAGTTCGCTCAGCTGTGCAAGCCGCTCATATGTACGGCGGGTAAAGTCCCCGCTATAGATGCCACCAGAGATCGCCGCATCTGTTCGGGCATCAGCGGTGAGCCCCGCCAGTCGTTTGCGCTCCACATCAGAGCGCAGCTGCACTGCGCCCAATGCCTGGACAACCTGGGTGGCTAGCGTGCTCTTGCCCGACCCAGACAGGCCATGGGTTATCACGATGCCCGGGGTGCCTGGATGTGTATAACGCTCTGCAAGAGAGAGGTAGAGGGAGAACTCCTGCATGATCTGTGAGTGCTCACTCACACCCAGCCCTTCCTGCCCCAGCCGGATTGACGCAACCTTTGCCCGCACCATGGCACGATAGACCTGGTAGAACCGCAGCAGCGGCAGACCGCCGAAATCACCGGTGACCTGCAGGTAGTGGTTTAGTACGAGGCGTGACAGATCCTGCCTGCCCTTCTCGTCCAGGTCCATGAGCAGAAAGGCCAGTTCACTAAAGGTATCGATCCAGCGCAGATCGGGATTGAACTCGATACCGTCGAAGATGAGGGGCGCATCATCCACCCATGCGATATTGCCCAGGTGCAGGTCGCCGTGGCACTCGCGGATAAAGCCCTCGGCCTTGCGCATTTCAAACAGGGGGCGAAGGGTCGAGAAGCGATCAAGTGTCCACCTCTCGATCTCAGCGAGCCGTTTGAGCACCGATGGTTCTTGCATGATCTGGCGAATATGATCGAAGTTGGCCTGCATTGGCTGCAGCAGCACTTCGGGTTCGCCGAACGATGTTTCAGTCTGGGCAACGGCTATCCCGGCATGAAATGCGGCAACCACCCGGGCGATGGTCCGGGCCATGCCATGATCGAGCGTACCGGGCCTTGAAGAGAGCAGTGCGTCATCGGGAAAACGGCGCATTCGTACTGCGTACTCCACTGCCTCACCCTCACCGCCGAGCCGCGGGGCCCGAACACTGCCCGTTATGGGCACTACATCGAGGTATATCCCGGGGGCAAGCCTGCGGTTGAGGCGAATCTCTTCATCACAGCAGAAGCGCCGCCGTTGCAGTGTTGAGAAGTCGAGAAAGCCAAGGTCCAGGGGTTTCTTGATCTTGTAGGCGTAATCGCCAGCCAACAGCACGCTGGAGATGTGGGTTTCGATCCGCTCAACCATCCGGCCGTGGCTTTGTACCAGCTGGTGTTGCAGATGATCGATCAGCTCTCTGTGCAGTGCCAGTTCGTCACTCATCATCCATTCTCTAAGACTATTGACTCTGTAGGTCGGACTTCAGTCCGACGCACCAGGCTTCTGCCCGGAGGCTAATACCCTGTCAATATACTCTCTATATATCCAAGTGTCGGGCTGAAGCCCGACCTACAGGCACTCCCGGCGCCTTGAAAATAACCTTATAGAATCAAGTATTGACTGCATATAAGAGCATGCTAATATGGTCCGTTATATTTATCGCCGCCGGTAGAAACGATGTCTCTTCTGCCATTGAAGTGCTGCGGCGCTCATCCCACAGCAATTTAGCGAGGAGACTCTCATGTCCATAGAACGCATCGTACTGGCCTTCGCAGGCTTCATGATCCTTCTGACCCTGGGCCTTGGCGTAGCAAGCAGCCCCATTTTCCATCACGTAAACTGGCTCTGGTTCACCGCCTTCGTTGGCGCCAACCTGCTGCAGTCAGCCTTCACCGGCTTCTGCCCCCTGGCGATCATCCTGAAGAAACTGGGCAGCAAGCCCGGCCACGCTTTCTAAGCGGCTTCAGTATCCAGTATAAAAAAAGGGCGCCTGTTAGGCGCCCTTTTTTTGTGGTGCCGTTCTGGTTCAATATGAAAACAATGAATGTTCGCCGCTGGGGTTTCCACCCTCCGGATACAAGTCAAAATGTCGGGCTGAAGCCCGACCTACATGGGTTTGATAAACACCAACGCGCTCATTCCAGCACTTAATCCAATACAGCGTTTTTTTTCACCCGTCAGCATCCAGGGGCTCGGCATAGAGGTCGTGCTCATCAGAGCCGGTGATTTTAACCTCGACGAAATCCCCCGGCTCCAACTCCCAGTCGCCCTCGATGAAAACATTGCCGTCGATCTCGGGGGCATCCCCCGGGCCGCGGGCTGTAACGCCCTCCTCGCTCACCTCATCCACCAACACGATCATTGACTGGCCAACCTTTGCTGCCAGCCTGGCGGCGCTGATCTCAGACTGCACCTCCATGAAGCGGGCGAAACGCTCCTCCTTTACCTCGTCAGGCACGGGGCCGGGCAGCGCATTGGCGGTCGCCCCCTCAACAGGTGAGTAGGGGAAGCAGCCCACCCTGTCGAGCTGGGCCTCGCGCAGAAAGTCGAGCAGTTCGCTGAACTGGGCCTCTGTCTCACCGGGGAAGCCGACGATAAAAGTGCTTCTAAGGGTCAGGTCGGGGCAGGCCTCGCGCCACCCCTTTATACGATCCAGCACCTTTTCTGTTGCAGCCGGGCGTTTCATGGCACGCAACACCTCTTCACTGCCGTGCTGCAGGGGCATATCGAGATAAGGCAGTATCTGACCGTCGGCCATAAGGGGGATCAGATCATCCACGCTGGGGTAGGGATAGACGTACATCAGGCGGGTCCAGGCCTGGAGTTCCCCAAGCTCACCGCACAACTCCTTGAGCCGGGTCTGAACCAGGTCTCCGCCAATGAAGTCCTGGCGGTATTTCAGGTCAACACCGTATGCACTGGTGTCCTGTGAGACCACCAGCAGTTCACGCACCCCGGCATCCACCAGGTTTTCAGCCTCGCGTACCACCTCACCGATAGGTCGGCTCACCAGGTCTCCCCGCAACTGGGGGATAATGCAGAAGGTGCAGCGATGGTTGCACCCCTCGGATATTTTCAAATAGGCGTAGTGGCGGGGAGTGAGCTTGACGCCACCTTCCGGCACCAGGCCGAAATAGGGGTCATGGGGTTGTGGCAGGTGCTTGTGTATCGCACCCATCACCTCTTCGTATGAGTGGGGGCCTGTTACCGCCAAAACACCGGGGTGTGCCTGGCGTACTTCATCCTCTTTCACCCCAAGACAACCGGTAACCACCACCTTGCCGTTCTCGGCCAAGGCTTCGCCGATGGCATCCAGGGACTCTTCCACCGCCGAATCGATAAATCCGCAGGTGTTGACCACCACCAGGTCAGCACCCTTGTAGGAGGGTGAAACCCCGTAACCCTCTGCGCGCAACTGGGTAAGAATACGCTCGGAGTCCACCAGGTTTTTGGGGCAGCCCAGGCTGACAAAGCCGATCTGCGAGGGAGCTTCACTCATCTAATGCAAATCCGGGTTTAATTTATGACTCGCCGAGCAGGTCGATCAGGCCGACATACTGCTGCTGTTGGTCCTGACCGATCTGGATGGTCATGGTCTCCTCCACGGCCAGGTCACCAGAGGCTATGTGCGGAGCCAACTGTTCGGCAATCTGCTGCACTATGAGCATGCCCTGGCGATTTGGGTCACTCTCTGCCAGAGAGGCGATGCCATCGACCAGTTTTTTCAGATAAGCGCTGAAATCGGCCCCCTGCTGTTCTACGCTCAACGCCTGAAACTCAGGTGTGAACGCGATCACCAGGATGCGCCCCTGCCCATCCGCAGTGTCCGCGACTGATATCTTCATTGGGCCTTCGATGAGCATCTCAAATCTCCAAACAGAGCCTGCACCACCACAGGCGATGATCACAGGCATGAAAAAGGGTCCGTCTGCACCGGGCCGTTATCAATAGAAAAACGGGCATCACCCCAATCAGTATTAACCGGGTAATTGCGTGCAGAACCAGTTCAGTAAATAGGGGTAGTTTAACCTGAATCAACAGGTCGGGTATGAGGAGAGATGTTTATCGCCCTGGACAGCAGCCGGCTACAGAACAGCTGCCGGGTGATCCAGCGGCGGAACCGGGGGAGGATTGCCCTCACGCTGGGGCCACATATCAGGCTGCCACGGGCTCGGTGCGGGAGTGGTGCTCAGAATGCGCGCAAGACTGTCCGGACTCTTCCCCTGAACCCTGGGTCGCCTCTTTTTCAGCTGCGAAAACCAGCAACGCCTCCTCCATGGTCAACTCTTTTACTTCGTAGACCGGAAGGGCTTCTCCGTAATAATTATCTTTATAATACATGAGGTTAACTCTATCTGCTAACAAACCACTTAAGAATATGATAGTACTATCTGAAAATATTGCAAATTTTCAATTCAAGAAAATCCAACCCGCGCTCTTTACAGGAACAAAAACAGTCGAAAAAGAGAAAAAGGACCCCATATCCATCAATTGATATACTTCGGTCTTTTCACGCAGATGCAGCTCATTCATATGGGATACCGTCTTTCAAAAATCTACACCCGAACCGGCGACAAAGGCACCACCGGCCTTGGCGATGGGAGCCGCGTCGACAAGGACAGCGCCCGCATCGAGGCCATTGGCTGCGTGGATGAACTGAACAGCCTGATAGGCGTAGTCATCGCCGCAGGTACACCGACAGATATCGACCAGATGCTGACCCTTGCACAGCACAGGCTGTTCGACCTGGGTGGAGAACTCGCCATGCCGGGACATGAGATGATCAAGGATGACGCGGTTTCCGGGCTTGAACAGCAGTTGGATGGTCTCAACGAGAATCTGCCGCCACTCAAGGAGTTCATCCTGCCCGGCGGCAACCTGGCAGCATCGCACTGCCACCACGCCAGGACTGTCTGTCGGCGCGCGGAAAGACGTGTCACACTACTGGCCAAACAAGAGCATGATGCAGTCAGCAGCAGTGCCATGAGTTACCTGAACCGCTTGTCGGATTTACTGTTTGTAGTTGCCCGCACCCTGGCAAGGCAGGACGACGGGCAGGAAGTGTTTTGGAGCAGAGACAGATGAAAGACCCTGTAGTAATTATCGGACTGGGTGAGATGGGAGGCGTCTTCGCAAGGGGCTTTCTGCGTCTTGGTCACCCGGTTTACCCCCTGACCCGCTCAGAGCAGCCGAACGAACTGGCCGCCCGCTTACCCGAACCCGCACTGGTTCTGATTGCCGTGGCCGAGGGAGACCTGCAAAACATCATATCGGATCTGCCGGAAGCCTGGCGATCCAGTACATGCCTGCTGCAGAACGAACTGCTGCCAGCCGACTGGCAGAGCCTGGATGACCCGACGGTGATCTCTGTCTGGTTCGAAAAGAAGCCCGGCATGGATTACAAGGTGATCATCCCCTCCCCTGTACATGGGCCGGACGCACAACTCGTCTCCGATGCGCTGGCTGCTATCAACATTCCAACCAAGGTACTGGGCAGCCCGGATGAACTGCTGTTTGAACTGGTACTGAAGAATCTCTATATACTCACCAGCAACATCGCCGGCCTGCGGGTTGGTGGCACCGTGGGTGAACTATGGGCCGATCATCAGCCGCTTGCCGAAGAGGTGGTTGCCGATGTTCTTGCCCTGCAGGAGGTCATGACCGGCAGCCGCTTCGACACCGAAGAGATGACCAGAGAGATGCTGAAGGCATTTGACGGCGACCCTGATCACAAGTGCATGGGACGCAGCGCACCGGCACGCCTCGCCAGAGCGCTTGAGCAGGCCAGCAGACTGGACATCACCCTGCCCGAACTTGAAAATATTGCCCAGGACCAAGCGAAAAATTGATGACTGAGAATCAACTGGAAATTGTACCCGGCAGCGAAATAACCCTGCACTTTTCACTCTCCACACCGGACGGCCTTGAGGCGGTATCCACCTTCGAAGAGGACCCTGCAATCCTGACCATGGGTGACGGCAGTCTGACCGAGGGGCTGGAACTCGCACTGTATGGACTCAAGGTGGGTGACAAGCAGACACTGCTGCTGGAAGCCGAGCAGGCCTTCGGCATCCACGACGAGGGCAAGATACAACAGATGCAGCGCTCCGACTTCCCTGATGAGATGGAACTGGAAGCCGGACTCGTTGTGGGCTTTGAAGCACCATCAGGCACTGAAGTGGCGGGTATCATTCTGGAAGCAGACGACCAGGATGTGAAGGTCGACTTCAACCATCCCCTGGCAGGCAAGGACGTGGTTTTCAAGGTGGAGATTCTCGAGATCGAGGGGCCCGCGTCAACCCAGCACACCGAGAACTGATGGATATTCTTCTCGCCAATCCCCGTGGATTCTGTGCCGGAGTGGACCGCGCCATCGAGATCGTGGATCGCGCTCTGGATCTTTTCGGCGCACCTATCTACGTCCGCCACGAGGTTGTACACAATCGCTTTGTGGTAGAGAGCCTGCGTGAGCGGGGAGCCATATTCGTTGATGAACTCTCCGAGATACCCGATGGCAATACAGTCATCTTCAGTGCCCACGGCGTATCTAAAGAGGTGAGGCAAGAGGCTGATAAGCGGGACCTCAAGGTATTTGACGCCACCTGTCCCCTGGTCACCAAGGTACACCTGGAAGTGGCCCGCCACTGCCGGCAGGGACACGAGGTGATACTGATCGGCCACCGGGGCCACCCGGAAGTGGTTGGCACCATGGGTCAATACGAGAGAGGTGGAAGCGGTGCCATCTACCTGGTGGTCACGGCTGAAGACGTGGACAAACTCGAGATAAAGAACCCCGACAAGCTCGCCTTTGTCACCCAGACAACCCTGTCGATGGATGACACCTCGAAGGTGATCGACGCCCTCAAGCGGCGTTTCCCCAACATCCAGGGACCGAAGAAGAATGACATCTGCTACGCCACCCAGAACCGTCAGGATGCGGTCAAGGAGCTGGCCGAGAAGTGCAGCCTGGTACTGGTTGTGGGCTCTCCAAACAGTTCGAACTCAAACCGCTTGAGAGAAATTGCCGAGCAGCAGGGCTGTACCGCCCACCTGATCGATGGCGAGCATGATATTCAAAAGGCGTGGTTGGAGAGTGCAAGGCACATTGGTGTTACCGCCGGGGCTTCAGCACCGGAAGTACTGGTGGAACAGGTGATTCAGAAGCTCCAGGAGTGGGGTGCCGAGAAGACCGACAAACTTAGGGGAAAAGAAGAAAATATCGTCTTTTCTCTACCCGAGGGACTGCGCAGCGAAGAGTAATCACCAGCATTCATCGGCATCATCCCCGGTGCCGCCATGTACACCAAGATGATTCAGGGTAAGCGTGGTGCAGTCACTGTCGTTGGCCTGACTCTTTCCCGCTACGGGGATGGCCACCAGGGTAAATGTGCTTGTGTTGCTTGCGGGAACTGTGACAGCCAGCGTGTAGAAACCGCTCTCAGATGTTGCGCGGCTTTTATCTTTCGCATTTATGTCAAAATCCCCCCTCATATTCAGCAGACCGAGATCGCTGGAGTAACTCCCTTTTACGGCGTTGTAACGCTCCTGGGCGAGAGCGATCCGTTCAAGCCCTATCCGTGCATCGATACGTCGGGTCTTCATCACATAGCCTGAATAGAGCGGGAAACCCACGCCCGCCAGAATACTGATCATCACTATGACGATCAGCAGTTCGACCAGGGTGACACCGAACTCCCGTTGTTTAACCAATTTTCCAGGCATTATTGCCTCACCCCTCACAGGCCCATTCATTCTCAATTGGGGATCACCCATCCCTGGGGAAACTGCACCACGCGCGTGATCACCCGGTAACCATTGAACCGTTTTGCGGAGAGCAGATAGCCGACCTCCATCCCGGGCTTGAGCATGCTCAACACGGCGTGTTCGAAGCCCAGGGTTGAGATGGCCACATTCCGGGCAAGCAGGTACCGGGTGGCATCGATGGTGACCGCACGCTCCCCGAGAGATACCTTCTGCAACCGCCCCATACCCTCGTAAACTGCCGGATAGTATGCGGGCAGTGTTCGTCTCGCCTCGCTGCCCCCAGGAACTGACAGCAGAAACGCGAGCAGGACAACGCCTGCAACAGCAATAAATGCAAAAGACCGTACATGCATCCCAATTTCCACCTGCTTCATTTAATCGACCACCAGCAACTCACGCCAGGATGTTCGACCACCCCGTTCGCCAGCGTTTATCGCTACATCCTCGAGACTGCCATCATGCAACTGGGTGAATCTTCGGTTACCGTAAAATGTCGCGTCCGTGGGTGTCCCATTGGTGCGCAAACCGACTATGACATTTCCAAAGCCTCCATCGCCCCCCAGGTTATCTTTGACATCGAAGACACCATCGCGATTGATATCGAACACAGGCTTGGAGAAGCTGCCGCCTGTCATGGGATTGAATGAAAGTTGAAAGCCCCCAGGCCCGCTGCTGCAGACACCGGAGCTCTTGGGGAGCACAGAATTAACAAACACCCTGTCCCACCGGTACTGGAAGTTGCGTATTGCACGCTCACCAGGAAACTCCATCCCGGATGCATCCGATTCTGCCTTGGTAACGTCCAGGTCGATGTACCAGCCACTGTGCATACTCCAGTCGACAGCGTTATCTGAAAGGGTCCGCACATGATAATCATGCCCTTCCACTTTCATAACCTGGTTGGTATAGATCTGCTCCTGAAGGGTGCTTGCGCCCTTTCCATGAGTTGCGGGATAGACAATGGATTTGTTCTGACCATCCTTTTTTCCCAGGTCATCCCATATTCCATAGATCGACTGAACCTCGGTGGAGATCGCATCTGCATCTGTCATCCAAGAGCCTGTACCAACAACCACAATCACCCCACGCCCTGTCGGATGCCGCACCACCAATGGCGTGTTGGTTATGGGTTGAACAGAACCGTCGACGCTGTACCTGGCCTGAAATATCTTTGTGGCATTCCAGTCCGAGGGTGAAGCGGCGGTCAGATCGAACCGGTAGAGGTTCCCCCTTAGATCGCCCGCATAAGCGTAATCCACCGCTCCATCGCCATCGACATCGGACATCCTGACGCTACCCAGCCCATTAGGGTGGCCATCGAACTGAGCCTGAATGTACTCATCATCCTCAGACAACGGGAGCGTACCCTCTCCGGTACCGATGACCCGGTAGTCCGAGGCACCCCAAACACCATCCTGTCCATCCTCAAGGGCCAGCGCAAAAAGCACGGCCTCTCCATCGGCGTGCTCAGCCTTGTAACCATTGCCGAAAAAGGCATACCACCTGTTATTCTCCACCCCATCCTCTGCATGTGTCATGGCAAGGCCGGGTTTGCTGTAGCTGTAACCCAGCCTGTTGTCATCATTTTCAGTGAATTCCCAAAGCACGTTATCCACCACCTCATCCACGGCATCGAGATCTTCGGGGTCCGTTATATTGAGCGCATAATAACCCTTGCCGCCTCCACGCAAACCACCCACAAGCAGGGTGTTCCATGACAACGTGTTCTGATTGGTCCCCCTGGCAGGCTTTATGTAGACGTCATTGATCGATGGCGTCAGATCAACATAGGGCCTTGAGGTATAGTCCTGCCTGGTGAGCTCAGACAGTGTCGGAAAAAGCCTGTTGGGAACATAGGCGAAGCGCTCTGAACCATCATCCGCGTTGAAGCCGTGCAGCATACCGTCATTGCTGCCCACGTAGACCATAGGCATCCGGTTTTTGTTATCGTTCTGAAATTGCGAATAGAGACTATCGGACGCCTTGGGATAACGCCCTGTGTTACGACCCATGTAGGGGGGCTGCCCAACAAATACGGGTGTGGAGTGAACGATCTCGCCCAACCTTCCCCTTTCAGCCTCCCGGCTGCGAAGCTCACCCGCATCGTAATCAGGTCCTTCATCAGAGCTGTGGCCTCGCAACCAATTCAGGCGTGCCTCGCCGAGTTTTTTTGCAGACGGCTCCGGGGGGGAAATTTCATCCAGGAGATCCCTTTGTTCAACGGTCAGCTTATTCCAGGAAAAGTCCCGCCCCTTGCTGCTCGATCTCCGGTCTTTATAGGTCACGATCACCCTGGAGTCTCTCCTCGCAGCAAATACCTTTTCATCCAACTGTTCAGCCGCACTCCACTCTGCATCGGCTGATATCTTGCCATCGTCATCGATGGTGAACGCCTTGAGATCGCCGCTTTTGGTCATCGCGTTTAAAAATGCCCTGTACACCCTGGACCCATCCTGCAGGTTATGGGTATTGAAAGTCACCGCCGAAGCAGTTCCAGTTTCAGCCTGCATCTGCGCGAAGGCTGCTTGAAGCGAATTTTTCAGCGTTTCATGGTTCAGTGCAGAAAGGTATAGACCACGACCGTTATAGGCGGCATGCAACAGGTCGTCGATCTTCTCTGCATTTCCAGCGCCGGGATCTGACCAATTAAACCGATCCTCAGGCTTCGCTGGGACGGTATCAATTGTCCCTTGAACACCAAAACCAAGCACATAGGTCACCATATGCTGGTGCATAAACTCTGGAGCCCCCGACTCCGTTACCGGGTATCCATTGGAGTCAGGATAACGATTGATATCGTAGCTTGTTGCCGGAACATGATCGGGAATCTCTGGCTGGAGATCATTTTTGTAGTAGTACATGGCCACATCGGCCAGGGTGTTTTCAATTGAATCTGCAAAGGCACCACCATCAAACCGGTTTTCTGTATCACCATCCTGATCTGACACGCCTGGACTTGTGCCATTGTAGAAACCGTCTGTCAGCAGCAGTACATTGTTCTGTTGGCAACTCCCGCCCTCCTCTTCCGGTAGCGCCGGACAGCCGAAACGATCTGTCAGTTCACAGGAGAAGTAACGCCCCACATTTTGCAGATGCCCCCTTGTAGAAGTATCTCCAGCTGAGTGCACATTATAGATCCCGTCCAACAGGGATTTTTTATTTCCACTGATCACAGAGGAATTCATACTTGCAATGAGTCTTGCATTACTATCGCTTCTATTAAAAGCTGAAAATCCGACACGCATATGAGTGATATCCGCAAGAACCTCCCCCAGGGCAGCCTTCATCACGTACTCGCGCTTACGGTAGTAGGAGAACCAGTTGGCGAAGTTCTGCTGATACGCTTTCCTTGTAAGACTTCGGCTTCCGTCGTTACTGCGCAGGGTGTTTAGTATCGCCACCTGAGCATCGCTCAAGTCACCGATTCGATACTCCGTCTCCTCCCCGTTTTCGAACAATCCATCCCCATCGTCACTCCAGGTATAGAAGCGGAATCCACCGTCAAGAGGCTGGTTGATGCTGCCTTTAGAGGTCAGATCGATGGTCTCCGATGCGGGATCCCAAGGATTCTCCAACGCGTCATCTATTGGGATATCCGCAAACCGATCTCCCTCGTCGTTGAGACCTACCCAGGGGGAGTAGTCCTTCCGGGGGTCGAAGTAGAGAGGATTGAAATCGCTATTGCGCATGCGCCAGGCATTGTCTGCCGCCACTTCGCAATCCGGTAGGATTGAATCATCGGTGTTGGCATCGAACCGGACAACATAGGAATATTCATTTTCCAAGAACAAGCCCAGACAACCACGACGGTGAGTAATGTGCTTACTGCCGGAACCATCAGGCTGGGTATTACGAAATTTACCGTTCGCATCAAAGTCCTGGGTCAGCACCTCCCAGTCCATACTGCCGGAGTTGTCCAAAAGCAGGACGATATTGGGCTCGACGCCTGTCGTCATCTCTACCGAGCCATCAGCCAATGTAAAAGCTTGCAACTTCGTTGCAACCAGCAGCGCTGTTATGACAACCGTAACTGCCAGCCACTTCAAATTGACTTTATCGGCTCTGCCCCTCATAGACCTACATCTCCAACTCATAGGTCGCCTGGATGAACACTTGACCGGAACCACTGGGACCAGTTCCCCTGGCGGTGATCAGAAATCGCTCTCTGGTTCCTCCTGAACCTGACTCATTATCGTAACTGTCCCGGTTGAGCATGCGGGCATCCCTGTCCTGGCTGAAAGTGCCACAGTGTTCAACAATGTAAGCTGAATGAAAGCCGGTTAGCTTCACAGCTTTTGCATCCCAGTCGATGCCTTTCCAGCGATCATCCGAACTGCAGGCATAGAGACCGTCAGAACCATCGGCATCGAACCCGCTGAGATTGGCTTTGCTGTCCAGATAAATTTCGGCCGCTCTTACCGCCGCCTCTGCAGCTTCGAACGCCGTTGTTCGCTGGCTGTAGTTTCCCGCCATTCGCGCTTCCAGCTGGGTAGCCTGGATGCGGGAGATGCCGAGCAGGGTCAATACGGTCAGAATTATGAGCCCTGACATCAACACCACACCGCCCTGGGACGACCCTGATCCAAGGCAGTTCCGTAGGCCTTCCATCAGAGCACCCTGTTGCGCAGCTGAATGGTGGTTGAGAAGACAGCACGGTATTTATTCTCAGCGCCATCGGGAATTGGAATCGAGGTCTCGCCGGCAATGGCATAGCTGTCCGTATCGGCATGGCCATGCAGGGCTTCAGGAGTTGAGACGATGATCCATAACTTCAGCGCCACCACACTGCCCCAATCAGAAACATTCCCCGCCTTAACGTAGCGGTCAGGTGTCATGTCATCATCACCTGGAGAGTCAATGCCGTAGAGTATCTGAAGATTCTCTACACCCTCCACCAACTCCTCTCTATTGCCATCGAGGATGTTATACGTTTCACTTCCATCCGCTATATTCAACCGTCTCTGTTTAAGCGAGCGGCCACCCCCGTAAGCGCTGTTCCCTATATAGAAAACCCTGGACTCAAGTTCGGCAACACTCGCACCTACCTCAAAGGTGTGGGCCATACTATTGGAGCAGTTGCCAGAGTAGCCAAGGTCTTGGGTACAGTTTGCCGCTGATTTCTCATGAAAGATTGATTTGTATGGCGATCCATCACTCTTGCTGTTCTGAAACAAGGCAGATCGTTCAGGCTCGCAAACCAATATAAGCGTACCCTTTTGGAATGGATGCACCCTGTCAAGATCCAACCTTGCAACCGACGGCATGTGGTCGACGACCCGGTAGCTGGATTCGCTATCGCCAGAATAGATGATCTTCAGGGCATCCGTCCCCGGCACCGCATCATCGTACCAACCGTTTGCCGTTACGACTTGATCCACCCCCTCGATGAGCCGGTCCAGAGTGACGTAGGGTTCGAGCTTTTTAATATCATCATCACCGGAGCTCTGAGTACTTGGGTATACGACATTGGAGATATTATTCGGACTACATGACATGTATCCCGACAGCCTGATGTATTTACTGAGTGTATCCAGCGCGAAGCGGGCATTCTCCTGCAACTGGGCAAGGTTATCGGAATAGACATTCGCCGACTGGCTGCTGATATAGACCTGGGTGACACCCGCCATGCCTTTGCCGACAGACCCAGCCCCACCGGGCAGTAGCCGGGCAACCTCGGCAGCCCAACTGGCCTTGTCATACTTCGCCAGTTGAGCAGCCGTGCAGGTTTTTGCACTACCCTGGCAATCACCGCTTTCCGGAGCAGAATCAGTCGAAAAATCAGCATAGCTAGCACCAGGGTTGCTACGCATCCTGTCGATCAGATCATAGGCCAGCACTGACGCCTGGGTTCTTAGATAGGCACTTCGATTGCTCTGAAGGCTTCCACCCTGGAGCCCTGCCAATCCCAGCAGGCCAACAGAGAGAACCACCAGTGTCACGAGTACCTCTATCAGCGTAAAGCCCTCGGCAGATCGGGTATCGTTAATCAATATTGCAACTGACCGGTGACTGCTGCTATGAAGACCCACCTGCCACTCCCCTTATTTATCGATACGAGCATCCAAATTGATTGCCATACAAATCCACGACGCCCCATGTCACTGCCAGGTGTGCTACCGCCAAAGAAAACAATACTTTAATTACTAATTACGGGCGTAATAAACCGCTATATGTGTAGTACGACACTAAATATAAGCGGGGAGCAGGAGAGAAAGGAATAATTACATTGTAAACAGAATGTCTACACGAAGCGCCTCAAACAGACGCCAGTCGAGCTACATGGTACGGAACGCAACTGGCATCTGAACTTATTGATATCCGGCTCGAATCACCAGCAGTGATCCGGGTTCACAGGCGTGGTCGCGCCGGTGTTGTCGATAGTCATTGTTCCACAATCATCATTCACCTGGTTACCCCTGGGGGTTGCAGTCAGTGTATATGTTGTGGCCGTTGGCCCAACTATTGCGACGTCATAAAAGTGGTTGTTATTGGCAGGATCCTCACCCTTTGGCGCAGCATCGAGACGGTCATCATCGTCAACTCCATCGCCATTTCTGTCAGATAAGCTGGGAGCTACAGCAGGCAGCGGCGGGTTATATGACAAATTTTCTGTGTAATAACGCTCCATGTACTGGGCAGCCTCGAGCAGAACCGCCTTGGCATCTGCACGCCGGGCCTTGTAAACATAATCCTGGTATATCGGATAACCGATACTGGTCAGAATCCCAATGATAACCACAACGATCATCAGTTCAATCAGGGTAAAACCCCTACTGTTACTCTTACCTTTTTGCACTTGCTTACGCCTCTTTGCAGAGTATCAGGAAAGGGCGGCGCCATTCACCGGCACCGCCCGCATCCCATTATCGATATTGAATCCAGGACTGCCGTCCGGGACGTGCACTGCGTGACTCAACAGTCATCTCAATACCACCGGATGAACCACTCACGTACTTGAATTCCCTGTCTTCGGTTTTCACGATACCCGGCGTCTTGATAATACCCTCTTTGGACTTCTTGCCAGATGCAGGAACATGTATCTCCTGGCCATTATCGTCAATGATGGTGATGTAATCAGCACTGCTGAAGCTTCCATCGTTATTCAGATCAAAAGGTGATATCGACAGACGCTTACCATCTACTGCCGAGAGCTCCATCAACCAGCTGTCACCACCAAACTCACAGGGATCTTCATCAGGAATCATGGTAACAAAGACGATGCGATTTTCACGCAGCAGAGGTGCACTGACCACACGCTCGCCTTCCCAGCCATTAACCGGTGACTTGAGCTCCATGTACCAGCCCGAACTTTCGGTGCAGGGTGAAGGCAGATTGTCGCAATTGTATTCCACAGGGTTAGTCGTAGAAGCCCTAAGCCCCCAGGTAAGGGTTTCATTGGTATCAGGATTAGTGAAATCCTGAACCAACTCATGTGTGATTTCCTGCTCGACAAGTTCTGAGCGATCGCTTATCTGGGCATCATCATCCCGGATACCGTAGAAAGTCATCTGCTCCAAGGAGACATTATCACCCTTCTCAAAATACTTTCCGGTACCGAAGAAGAGCATCACACCGCCATCGGGATGCTTGTTAACCGCAGGCTTACTGGTTATGGGCTGAGCATTATCAGAGGCATCCAACGCTGTAAACAGAGGAGCGGGATTGTTACTGTTACCGTACTTGAATTTCCACTGGCTGCGACGTGTGTCGGTCACATCAATCGCCCACATATTGCCATGAAGGTCACCTACATAAATGGCATCCACTACCCTGTCGCCGTCGATATCAACCGGGGTGGGGGTTGTCATACCATTGGGTGATGCCGCACTGCCCACTTGGGTTTCAAACTTCACGTAGTCAGTCGGGTCTTCGAGATTGACTATAAAGAGCACGGCCTCATCATCATCCGACTCGTAACCATTACCAAAGACCGCGGCCCAGGTACCATCATACATACGCACTACCGAGGCCTGGCCAATGGTATAGCCGAGATCGGAATCGGTTGCATTGGTGAACTCCCACATCACATCGGTCTTGTCGAAGTTGACTGTGATATTGCCATTGTCAGCCACGGCAGCCGGATAGGTTACATCAAGAGCAAATACACCCTTGCCACCACCACCCATGGTGCCAATCAGTACCGATTTCCAGGCTCCATCCACATAGGCGTCACCAGCCTTTGACGGACCATCCACGAAGTACTTATGGGTATAGCCCTTCTCGGTCAGCATGTGCAGGTCGGGAAATATCATCTCCGGCACATAGGCAAAGAGTTCCACGCCAGTATCAGATTCAAATGCATGCAGCATGCCGTCATTTGCACCGACGTATACGATACCGGGCCTTGCCTGGTACTGAGTACTCTGCCTGAAAGTAACGTATGCATCGGCTTCTGTTGTATCAGGCAGAATATTGTAGCCAAAGTCGGATTTACCCACGAAGAACGGATCCGAGTTGACGATATCACCCAGCCTGGAGGCCCTGTCACGGTAGGTGGTACCTTCACCGGTCCGATCACCCCTCAGGTAGTCCAGGCGATCCTGACCGTCAGCATCACTGCCCCCATCCTTCAGGAAGTTCTGCTGTGCAACCGACAGGTCGTTCCAGTAGAAATCCTTACCTGCAGGGGCACTTGGGTTTGTTGTCGAATCGTACGTAAAGAGATTTCTGACATCGCCACGGCTGTCCAGCAACGCTGAGGCCTCCCACTCGGGCTGAATACCATCCAGCCCCGGATTGGAATCGAGAATATCACCGGTCTGTTGGTTAAGCAGAAACGCCCTCAACTCACCAGACCAGCGTTCGCCGTTGAATCGTGCCTGGTACACAAAAGTATCGGTATCCAGGCGGGTGGAGTTGGTTGCGATGGCCGAAGCCGAGCTGATTCGTGCCGCGATATTGTGGAAGGTATCGGACAACGCCTGCGCCAGTTCATCGGGATCAGACGCATTGAAGTAACTGCCGTGCCCATTGACTGCAGCATGCCAGAGGTCATCAATCTTTCGCCCTTTTGGATTCTGATTGGCATTTGGCCAGGTTGGGTAAACACCATTGGATATATCGTAATCCTCCTGGTTCAAGGTGCCGATCACATCAAGACCAATGGTAAATTGAACCACGTGCTGCCAGTAGGCCTCATCATTCAGGTTCGTTGGTACCTTGTTGGGAAGATCCGGCCGCAGATCATGATTCCAGTAATACATTGCCGCATCAGCCAGGGTGTTCGAATAGCCATCCTGGTAAGGTGCTTCCGGCTGGTACTGGTAGACGTCATTTTCACCATCATGGGGTAAAATCGTTGGCCCAGTCGTGTTGTCCACGTTGCCCGTGGCCACCAATGCCCTGTCTGTTCTGTTTATGGCATTGTTATCCGTCGCGCCGTTGGTCCAGTAACCGTCAGTGATCATCACGTGGTAGTTCTGGCGGCAGGAGAGCTGATCGGTAACCGGGCGGCTGTCCACCGTGCAATCCAGTATACCGTCATTATTCTCGTCAGCACCGGGATTGTCACCTGACGGCCCACAGTGATCAGTGCGGGAGAAGTATTGCCCAATGTCGTCCACGGTTCTACGCAAGGGGGTTCCACGGCCAAGCTTGCCGTTGTAGAGCTTGTCGAAGAAGGCCTCGCGATCAGATCCCTCGAAGCGTCGCACACCCAACTCGACTGCACCGGGACTTGCAACACCATCGATCGTCGCACCCTCGGTCAGGATCTCGCCGTAGCCAACCCGGATATCCCCCCCCTGGTCGGCGAAGGCGCGACCGACTGCGCCACGTGCAAGCAGTACGCGACTGCGGTAATAGGTGTACCAGTTGGCGTAGTTCTGCATCTCCTCGGTATAGGTGCAGGCAGCGCCGGCACAGTCAGTACGCTTCACACCCTTGGGATAACTGGCGGGACAATCGTAATCCGAGCTCAGGAAGGTAAAATCGTCGTGGTCGAGATCGCCCTGGCAGATATATACCTGGGTGTATTTGCTTCCCGTCCAGCTTTCGGCCTCATCCTCCCAGCCATGGGTGGAGGTATCCCCGGAGTAGTTGTAGTACTGGGCCGGCCAGAAAGTCTCTACTCGCCTGACCCAACCCAGATCATCCAGATCGGACGTGGCGTCTTTAGACATGGCCCACCTTTTGTTGCGGGTCTCCGAGGCATTCAAAGGACGGCAGTAATCGTCAGCGTCAGCCACCGCTACGCCAGCAGGAAGCGGCGTCATCGGATTGTGCAGGGCGCAATCGGGATCGGCGTCGATCATCCGGTTTCCGTAAGCATCCACCCAGGGCTGGTAACGCTTATCCGGACTGTAGTAGGTGCGGTTGATTCCCTGGTAGCGGTTTCGCATGGCCCAGAGATTGTCGTTGTCGAAGGTTATCGGCCTCTCGCTCAGCATACCGGTATCGGTATGGGCGGGGTCGTTTCCGTAGTAGTTGGTGAGACGGGGAAAGACGTTTCCGTTGGCATCCAGCTTCGGCATCACTTCGAAAAACATCGAATCGGAATCATCGATGGTAAAAAAGATATTGGGCTCGATTACACCGCCGACAAAGAGTGGGACCTGTGCCACTTCAGCCTGCACATTCTGGACAGGAAGCCACACAACAAGACCGGCCGCCATCATCGAGAGATACTGTTTAAAACGTTTCATCGTTTTGTCCTCGCCGTCATCACAACGGCAATGTCACCACTTATAAACTGTCTGCAGCAAAACCACTGCATTGGCCGAGCCACCTGTGGCCCGGGATGTCACCTGCAGGTAATACTCGGCGTCATCGAGACTGACACCCGCCTCCAGGCTGGAAAGTTTGGGCGGCAGCATCTCCATGATGAACGCCGGTTGAACCGCCACATCACCGATAGTGTCGCCACCGGTATTTTTCACAGCATTGGCATCCCACCATGCTGCGTCCCGAGCCCCCTCGAACCACCAGGAGAGTCCGTTATCTGCAATCGTATCCGGCTCTTGGAAATCCCACAGGTAAACACCGTCCACAATCGTACCCACGTCGGGTAGAACATTGCGCGCAGAAACCCAGGCTTCACCCTGCCTTAGCGCTGATTCCGCCGCCTGGAAGCCGATATTGCGATCATGCATATTCGACACCATGCGCTCCTGAACAATGTTGTTGCTCATGGAGTTGATACCCAGGATCGTCAACAACAACAGGATCATCAGCGAGGTCAACAAAACCGCGCCCTGCTCGTTTCTCTTTATCATGGTTACCGATCTCATTGCGATCTGTTCCTCAGTCCAACGGTAAAGGTTGTATTCTGGCGTAAGCGCCTGTTGGTAACATTTGCGCCATCGTATACATAGGTCGTATCACCCAGCGCAACATTGTTCCTAATCGACCGCAAGCCCAGTTGAACCCTGACACCTGTCACCTTACCCCAACCCTGGCCTGCGCCGGTGCCGACGACATTCGCATCTACGTAGCGATCAGCTGTCAGATCATTAGTTTCATCTTCGCCATAGGTGATCTCCAAATCCTCGATCCCTTCCACCAACTCTTCCTCAACACCAAAGCTGCGCCGGTAGAGTGAAGGCTCGCCGAAAGGGTTCTCCTTGATGTAGTAGTCGATCTGAATAAACTTGTAGACCCGTGCATCAGGCCCATAGATGGTGCTCAGGCGATTATCGATATTCACACTCATTGGATGAGGAATAGCGAGCTTGCCACTGGAAGCGCCGACAGAGACAGTACCCGCCCTGAAGAGGTCGGCATTTTTGCAGTCAGTAATCAGTAGATGATCACCTTGTTCAAAACCACAGGTATTATCGCTGTTGACCTGAATATTGGCGTTATCGGACTTCATGTTACCGACCAGGTAGGCGCCACAATCATCGGCGTGCCCAACCCGAATGACGTCGGTGCCTTTAACCACGCCGACCGGCGCGACGCCATCGTAAACAGGCGCCCAGGCACCTGCATCGTCCACTTCACTGCCCATCACCGCTGTAGCAGCACTGAACCCTCCGCTTGGAGGCGGATCAGCGATAACATTCGGCGGAACCGCGTCCAGATTTGCACATCCCATGTAACCCGCCATGCGAATGTTTCTCGCCATGGTTTCAATGGCGAACCGGGCATTCTCCTGAATATGAGACAGCGACTCCTGGGATTTGTGGGCCTGCTTGTTGGCAATAAATATCTCGGTCATGCCGATGGTAAGCACAAGACCGAGAACCATGGCTATCATGATCTCAACAAGCCCAAGACCCTGCTGTTTCATATTTCGCATGTTCATAGCTCTACACATGATCAAATATCCGTCACCAATGTGAATGTTTTATCCGCAATGGCGCTTTCATTGTTCCGCGTATCTTTCCACTCGATGGTAATCGTGAACCGATCACCCCCTGCAATCGCAACAGAACCGTCCCCAAGGGGAAGCTCCTGTGCCAGCATGGCCAGCCAGTCATCCACATCTTCCTTGGCAAATCCACCATGGGCACTGGCATCATCACCCATGGCTACTGCGTAGTCCGCCTTGAAATCACGATTGGCACGAATGCGATCAGCCATGTCATAGGCCGCCAGGGTCGCCTTCGATCTCAGAAAAGAGTCGTGGTTCAACTTGAGGCCCGCTGCCTGCATACCCGCGAGACCCAGCAGACCTATGGCCAGAATGACCACTGACACCAGAACCTCTATCAGGGTAAATCCACCCTGATGGGACCTGGAGTGAACAGGTGAAGCACTAACGAAGTTTAGTGGCATAGCGTAGGATCTCCTGCAACTGCGGCGCAGGTATCTCGACAAGTCGATATGCGCCCCATGTTATTCACAGTTACACTCCGGTCCACAGTGGTACCTGCATCATCATTCAAAGGCACCTGGACATCGAAGCATGAGGCATTGGCATCACCCAGCGCCTGAAATACCACCGCGGTATTGTCCTTTGCGATCAGTACATGCTTTGCCGCGTCAAATACCTCTCCAGCCTCAACCGAACCTTTATATGTACGAAAAACCGTCGCGTCCGGCAGAACCACATTCCAGCCCTTGACCCACTCTCCAGCAACAATCTGCTGTACACCCACAGGCAGTCCCTGTCTCACGGCTTCTGATTTCGCAAGATTCAGCGTGGTAACTATGGAGTTGGTGTATGTCACCAGCTGATTATTGCGCTTGAGCTGGAGTATACTTGGAACCCCGATCATCATGACGATCACCAGAACCACGACTGTGACCATCAGTTCGATAAGGGTAAAACCCGTCTGATTTTGGCTATTCTTTTTCATACTTTCTTTATAGTTCATGGCATTCTGAAAGGCACCAACCACCGGATTTCCGGCCTTGATTTCCTGATAAACGGTCCACTGCCCGGGCATTTTTCTACCCGGCACTTCCCTGTATAGTTGTAATCCAACGCATTTATCACCTCTGACAAACATATTTATGCCTGAAATCATTGTCATCGGCGGCGGCGCCATCGGCATGCTCACTGCCCGCGAGCTGAGTATCTCCGGCCACAAGACCATTCTGTTTGACCGCCTGAGAACCGGCAGAGAGTCATCCTGGGCAGGCGGAGGAATCATCTCCCCTCTCTACCCCTGGCGTTACGCTGATTCGGTCACTTCGCTGGCCCGATGGGGCCAGCAGCACTACCGTGAAATTGCCGATGAACTGACATCAGATACCGGAATCGACCCTGAGTGGACCCGGAGCGGGCTGCTCATACTCTCTCCGGACGAGGAGCAGGCCGCCCTGCAGTGGGCGAGCAGAACTGGCAGCCGCATCGAACTGCTGGATAAGAGCGGGATATCCAACTGCGAACCTTCACTGGATGAACCCCCGGATTCCGGACTCTGGCTGCCGGACGTGGCCCAGGTGAGAAACCCCCGGCTGGTCAAGTCCCTGCATAAAGACCTTGTGCAGCGCGGCGTGGAAATCCACGAGGAGACCACGGTGGAGCGACTGCTGATCCAGGGAGGGAAGGTCAGGGGAGTTGAGACAGAGAGCGGCAGCTACCACTGTAATACCGTGGTGATCTGTGCAGGGGCCTGGACAAAACAGCTGTTGGGAGACCTGGGGAAGGAGATGGAGATCACCCCCGTGCGCGGCCAGATGATACTGTTCAATGCCGAACCCGGCATTATCAGCCCCATCACCCTTGAACAGGACCGCTACATCATTCCCCGACGAGACGGGCACGTTCTGTTCGGCAGCACCCTGGAGCACACAGGCTTTGAGAAAAAGACCACGGAAGAGGCCGGCGAGGAGCTCTACAGCATCGCCACAAGCCGTTTCCCGGCGCTGAAGCGTTACCCGGTTGAGAAGCAGTGGGCCGGCCTGAGGCCGGGTTCACCGGCAGGAATCCCATACATCGGCCCTCACCCGGAGGTCTCTGGCCTGTACATTAATTCGGGGCATTTCCGTAATGGAGTCGTCCTCGGCCCTGCATCATGCCGCCTGATCACCGACATCATTCTCCAGCGCACCCCGATACTGCCCCCGGCACCCTACGCACTCACCGCCACACGCAAGGAAATAGACTCTTGATCCCCTTTTTGCCTATAATTCAACCCCATGACTGAGCCGAACACCCAAAATCCAGACACACAGCGCCAGATCACGCGTCTGCTGCGCTCCAAAGGCATATCTCCCACATCACAACGGGTAAAGATTGCCAGCGCGTTGTTTGCGCGCCCCCAGCACCTGAACGCTGAGCAGCTCATGGACCTTGCCAACGAGAATGGCCGCCCGGTCTCGAAGGCCACCGTCTACAACACCCTGGGGCTTTTCACACGCAAGGGACTGATACGTGAGCTGATCGTGGACTCAAGTCGCTCCTTCTACGACTCGAGCACCCACACTCACCACCACCTCTACAATCCGGACACCCAGGAACTGCACGACATTTCCGAACAGGAGCTGGATATTCCCATGCCGACCAGCCTGCCGGAGGGAACCGAGGTGGACAGAATTGAGGTGGTAATTCACCTGAAGAGCAGTAAAAACAGCGCCTGACCGGCAGCAGTTGTATCCCACCACGCCGTTCTTTATACTCGCCGCTCCCACATCAGGCCACTGTAGCTCACCCGGTAGAGCAACGCATTCGTAATGCGTAGGTAGTCGGTTCGAGTCCGACCAGTGGCTCCAATTTCCTTCGTCTACCCGCCCTATCGGGCTTATAATCCTAAAGATTCACATTGCCCTGCCGTTCTTGGGTTTAATCAATATAAATAAAGAATTGTCCGCTGAACCGACAAAAAGCGGTTCGCAGGAGGAGAAAGGCACCCATGCTAAGACTGTTTGCCAACTGGCAGTTGAGTCAAAGGATATGGGCCGGCTATGCGGTTTTGCTGTTGATCCTGGCCATAATCTCCACCCTGGCGGTATTCAGGCTCTCGGATAGCGAAAAAGCCCTTACCGAGATGGTGCACAAGCGTCAGCCCGCTACCCTGATGACCGAAGAGCTGGCAACCCTGGTCAACCAGGCCGCCAGTGCCCTTGGGTTCTATCTTGCGAGCAAGGAAGACGAACACAAGAGACAGTTTCTGAGTGATATCGAAAAATCGGGCCAGCTGCTTCAGCAGATCACCACCCTTCCGGCAATCACCACTGACAAAACGTCACTGGAGCTGACAACCCTGCTCTCAGATGATCTGAACCGCTTTGAGCAGCTCGGCCAGCGCCTGCTGGAGATCGCACCCGACAACGAAAAAAACTATCCCGGCATGGCTTATGCCAATACCAGGATCAACCCCCTCAACCGTGAACTCATCGACCTCACCTCACGGATGATGCTCACCGAGCTTAACGAAGAGACCGACAACGAGAGGAGAGAGCTGTTAATCAACATTGCCGAACTACGCTACAACTGGAGCAATGTAATGAACAGTATCCGCGCCTACCTGGCAGCTCCAAATGAGAACATCGTCAGCGACCTCAACCTCTATATGGAACAGGCTGAAAATCTGCTGGGCAAAATATCAGCCATGGGCGACCTGCTGACCCTGGACCAGGAAGATGCCCTGGACTCCTTTGCCAGCCTGGTGGATCAATTCAAATTGAACTGGGCTGAACTCAAGGAGATACACAGCGGAGAACAGTGGCGCATGGATGCCTGGATTGTCAGAAGCGAGGTTGCCCCGCTGTTCCGGCAGATAGATTCACGCCTGAATACACTGACCGAGATACAGATCAAGTCGATTCAGGCCACCAGCAGTTCTCTCACATCCCAGCTCAGAGAGACAACCGCATTTGTCACCATGCTGCTCGTAATCGGCATGGCGATAGGTGTTGTGCTGGCATGGCTCGGTGGCAGCACTGTCACCAAGCCACTCAGGAGGATCACCCTTGCCATGCAGGACATCGCCCAGGGCGACGGCAACCTGGCCAACCGCCTTGAGAGTGCAAGCAAGGACGAGATAGGACAGCTGGCAAACGGATTCAATACGTTCATTGAAAAGATACACAGCCTGGTCAGGCACACGGCACACTCCACCGAGCAGGTATTCTCCGCCGTTACCAGCACGGCAGAGACAACCCACCAGATCTCCCGCAAGGTGCTGGAGCAGGAGAGTGAAACAGAGCAGGTTGCCAGCGCCATCACCGAGATGTCGGCCACTATCAACTCCATTGCACACAATGCCGTCAACGCAGAAGAGGCTGCCAGGCAGGCCGAGCTGAATGCCGAGGCGGGACAGTCCATCGTCACTGCCAGTGCCGATGCCATCAAGGCGCTGAATCATGAAATCCAGGCGGCCACAACAGTCATCCTCAAGGTGGAGAGCGACAGCGAGGCCATCGGCAGCGTGCTCGACGTCATCAAGGGGATTGCGGACCAGACCAACCTGCTGGCCCTGAATGCCGCCATCGAGGCAGCCCGGGCCGGGGAACAGGGGCGTGGCTTCGCCGTGGTGGCTGAAGAGGTACGCAAGCTGGCCAACCAGACCCAGGACTCCGCCAGCGAGATCGAGGCCATGATCGGCGGTCTGCAGCAGAACGTCCACCAGGCAGTGACCGTAATGAAAGCCGGCAACAAGGCAGCAGAACAGAATGTAGAACAGGCCGACAAGGCCAAACAGTCGCTGCTGGAAATCACCGGCGCAATCGACACCATCAGCACGATGAACGCCCAGATCGCAACCGCCTCTGAGCAGCAGTCAACTGTAGCTGATGAGGTGAACCGCAGAATTACCGCCATCCGGGACATGAGCATGGAGGCAGCCCGACACTCCAAGATCAGCCTGGATGTCACAGAAAAACTGGGCGAGGTGGCCACTGAACTGCAGGCGGTGGTTCACCAGTTCAAACTTGAGGAAGATAAGAGCTGAGCCGCCTGATACCACCAGGGCAGAACCGGCTACACTTGCACCAACCGACCAACCTTGCCAAGATGCGCGCCCCGATAGAGTTAAGCTTCATCGGATAACGTACACTTTATCCCTTGCGCCACTGCTGACCGAGACTGACCGTGACCACCCTATTCGTTAATCGATTGACCGTAATGGACCTCTCATATCTTGATCCCGACAGGGGCCTGGTGGGTGAGAGCTGGCTGGTGGACGTGGAGCTGGACGGCTCACTGGATCACCAGGGCATGGTGCTCGACTTTGCTCTGGTGAAAAAGCAGGTTAAAGAGTCCATTGACCGGCATTTCGACCACAAGCTTCTGGTTCCCGCAGGCTATGCCGGCTGCAGTATTTCGGTCAGAGAACATCGCAGTGAACTGCACTTCAAGATGACATCCGGCCTGGAAATCAGGCACAGCTCACCTCTCAGTGCAGTCACCACCATAGACACTGCACAGATCGACGAAGAGTCACTAAGCATGGCCATTGTGGAGACACTGCAGCCCGACCTGCCGGATAACGTCAAGGCGATCCGCCTGCGGCTGCATACGGAGTCCATAGACGGCGCCTACTACCAGTACAGCCACGGTCTAAAGCATCACGCCGGAAACTGCCAGCGAATCGCTCACGGACACCGTTCACGCCTGGAGATACTGCGCAACGGGGAGAGAGACCTGCAACTGGAAAAGGAGTGGGCCGAGCGCTGGCACGACATCTATATCGCAAACCGCACCGACCTGCTGGAGGCATTCAATAAGGGCGGCACCGATTTCTACCGCTTCGGCTACACTGCAAACCAGGGTCTGTTCGAACTGGAACTGCCCCAGGCCAGCTGCCACATCATCGACACCGACACCACCGTGGAGAACATTGCACAGTACCTCGCCAGCACCCTGAAACAGCACTACCCGGGAGACAGTTTCAAGGTCTATGCCTACGAAGGGGCAGACAAGGGTGCTATTGGGTTGATGTAGGCAGCAGCCCCTTGGGATGAGCCATCGCCGTCGGGAGATACCTCCTGCAGCTGCACAGGGTATAACTACGAAGTCTGTTAATGCCCATGCAGTGGTGGGTTACGCTATCGCTAACCCACCCTACGCATTCAATGAGACTTCCCGTCCGTTGCATCCGCCCCGTAGGGTGTAATAGCGAAGCGTATTGCACCAAGGTCCGATGCGCTATATCAGCGATCGAACTCCAGGCGGCGCCCACACACGGCATCATTCACCTGGCCGTCGTGATAGGCCTGCTCACCATTGACGAAAGTAGTCAGCACCCTGGAGCGCAGACGTTCGCCCTCAAGGGGTGACCAGCCGCACTTGTAGAGTACATCGTCCCGCTCAACCCGGTAGGGGCTGTCCAGGTCCATCAGCACCAGGTCAGCCCAGTAACCCTCCCGCAGGTAGCCACGATCGCCGATATTGAACATCCGCGCCGGACCGTGGCTTGTCTTCTCCACCAGCTGCTCCAGGCTGATCAGCCCATCGTGGTAGAGCTCCAGCGCCATTGGCACAGCCCACTGCACCAGGGGCAGTCCTGCCGGCGCATTGAAGTAGGTACCGAGCTTCTCTTCAAGTGTATGTGGGGCGTGGTCGGTACCGATAACGTCAATCCGGTTTTCGACCAGCGCCTTGCGTATGGCCTCTTTGTCGGTGGCACTCTTGATCGCCGGGTTACACTTGATGAAGCTGTCCTTCAACTCATAACTACTCTCGTCAAAATAGAGATGATGGACGCAGGCCTCAGCCGTGATCTGCTTGCCATCCAGAGGCCCCGGCTCGAACAGCTCCATCTCTTTTGCCGTGGTCAGGTGCAGTACATGCAGCCGGGCACCACTGCGCTTGGCAAGGTCAACGGCAAACGAGGATGACTTGTAGCAGGCCTCTTCACTTCGTATTACCGGATGCAAACCCATCGGCACGTCGTCACCGAACTCTTCCCTGGCCCTGGCCTCGTTCTCAAGGATCATCGGCGTGTCTTCGCAATGGGTCGCCAGCAGAATCGGCGCATCCTTGAAGATCGCCTCCAGGGTCTTCTCGTTATCCACCAGCATGTTGCCTGTGGAGGCCCCCATGAACACCTTGATGCCGCAGGCCTTCTTCGGATCCAGGTCCTGTATCTCGGCCAGGTTGTCGTTGGTCGCCCCGAAGTAGAAGCTGTAGTTGGCCAGGGAGCGGTCGGCCGCCAAGGCTATCTTGTCATCCAGGGCCTGGCGGGTGGTGGTCTGGGGATTGGTGTTGGGCATATCCATGAAACTGGTGATACCACCTGCCACCGCGGCCCGCGACTCGCTACGCATATCCGCCTTGTGCCCCGCACCCGGCTCGCGAAAATGGACCTGATCGTCAATCATCCCCGGCATCAGGCAGTTGCCCTCCGCATCAATCACCCGGGTATTGCCCTGGGCGCTGATCTCCGGCGCAATCTGTTCGATCCGGCCATTGGCAATCAGCAGATCCCCTTCGAGAATCTGTCCGTCATTGACCATGCGTGCATTCTTAATCAGTGCCTGCTCTGACATATCAATCGTACTCTCTGTCTTTCCAGGTTCGTACTGCGGCAAACACCTCGGCCCCCGTGCTCAATTCCCGTCCGGCGTAACGACTGGCGGCGGCGATAACCTCCGCCACACCGGTACGTAAAAAAGGGTTGGTCTGCAGCTCAAGCTCAAGGCTGGACGGCACCGTGGGTTCATCTCGTTCCCGCAGCGCCCGGACATCCACTTCGCGTTCCGACACTGCAGTATTTTCCGGCTCAACCCATCGTGCAAAGCCTATATTGGCCAGGGTGTATTCGTGGGCGCAGTAGAGTTGGGTCTCGGGAGGCAGCGCCGCGATGCGCTGCAGTGAACGATGCAGCTGCTCGTGGGTACCGCTGAAAACCCTGCCGCACCCGGCGGCAAACAGCGTATCACCGCAGAACAGCACGCCCTCCCCCAGGTAGGCCAGGTGCCCTTCGGTATGCCCCGGCAGCTCCATTACCTGAAAGCTGACCTGCATTTCCGGCAGTTCAATACTGTCACCGTCACTGACGCGACGCTCCACGGTCCGGATATCCTCGTTCGCCGGCCCAAAGACCACCGCATCGGGATAAACCGCCTTCAGCTCGGCCACACCGCCGGTGTGATCACCGTGCTTATGGGTAATCAGAACTGCCCCCAGGGTAAGCCCTTCACTGCGCAAGTAATCCAGCACAGGATCCTCGTCACCGGGATCGACGACAGCAACGACACTGCAACCCGGCTTCTGCAACAGCCAGATATAGTTGTCGTCGAATGCTTGTATGGGCGTAATCTTCAGCATGGAGAGAGATCTACTTTCCGTACAGCTCGTCCGGATCTATCAGCGGCTCATCGACCACCTCAACGCGATCACCCCTGACAGCATTATAGAAACAGCTGCGACGCCCTGTATGGCAGGCGGGCCCGGTCTGGTCCACCAGAAGAAGTATGGTGTCACCGTCACAATCAAAACGCATATCCTTGAGTACCTGCACCTGCCCCGAGGATTCACCCTTGCGCCACAACTTCTGACGCGAACGGGACCAGTAGCAGACTCGTCCCTTCTCCAGGGTTTCATCAAGGGATACGCGGTTCATCCAGGCCATCATCAGCACCTCGCCACTGTCATGCTGCTGGGCAATGGCCGGTACCAGTCCATCGGCGTTATAGGGAAGATTATCCAGAACTTCAGCCAGTGGAAGTCCTTCACCCAGTTTGAATTTTTCGGTCTGTTTCATTTTTCTGCTTCGCTAGTGTGTATGCACAGCATCATATCACTGTTTGTCTTCAGCGAATCCGGACAAGCGGGAGAATCTCACAGTGCACCTTCCGGGCTGATGATATACTTTCCGCGACAAGTGGCAATGCAAGGAAAACAGGCTGTGTCCGAAATATCCACCAAACTGAAGCAGGCCGGACTGAAGATCACCCTGCCCCGCCTTAAGATCCTCGAAATGCTGGAGGAGAGCCGCGGGCGCCACGTCAGTGCGGAGGACATTTACCGCATGATGCTGGAGAGGGACGAGGATATCGGTGTCGCGACCATCTACAGGGTACTTACCCAGTGTGAACAGGCAGGACTGGTCAGCCGCCTGCAGTTTGAAGGTGGCAAGGCGGTTTTCGAGGTGGCAGAGGATAAGCACCACGATCACATTGTCTGCGTGAAATGCGGCCACGTGGAGGAGTTTCACGACGAAACCATCGAGGCCAGGCAGCGGGAGATAGCCAACGAGGCAGGCTTTGAAATGGACGACCACAGCATGGTGCTCTACGGCCTGTGCAAAAGCTGCAGAAGCAATGCCTGACAGAGAACACAATGCCATCAGGCAACTGCTGTTGAAACGTCGCGAGGAGCTCAACCGGCGGATCAACAGGATTACCGACGAGGTACGCCACAGCGACGGCCCCCTGCCCCCCGACTTTTCTGAGCAGGCCGTGGAGCGCGAGAATGAAGAGGTGCTTGACGCCCTGGGCGAAGCCGGGCGCCGGGAGCTCAGCCAGATAAACCGCACCCTGGCCAGAATTGATGCCGGTGAATACGGCATCTGCGCAGCATGCGGGGCGGAAATTCCCGAGGCACGCCTGCAGATCCTGCCCAACAGCGACCTCTGTGTCGCATGCGCAGATAAACAGCAGTAACCCCCTGACTTCGCAATATTGCGAAATATCATTGGCCCCATCAATCCCATCTCCCAAGATGAGTGCTCCTGTTATTGAGCACCTGTCATGACTAAGACCCTCTTTTGCGCAACGTCCCTCCTCGCACTCTTCCTGGCCGGTTGCAGCGAAGCCCCTCAAGAGTTCAGTGATCCCCAATCCCCACCCCTGGTGAGTGCCGCCGAGAAGGGGGACACAGGCCGGATCCAGACTCTTCTCTCCATCGACAACAATGTGAACGTGCGGGATTTCTGCCAATGGACCCCCCTCATGAAAGCGGCACTGAACGGCCATACACCGGCCGTAAAACAGCTGCTGGATGCCGGTGCCGGCACCGAACTGGGCGACAAGGGCGGCTACACTGCGCTTATGCTGGCCGCATCAAACAACCACGGGGAAACGGTGCAACTGCTTCTGGAATACGGCGCATCACCCGACCGCCAGGAGAACACCCGGGGCTGGTCGGCACTGATCTGGGCAGCCAAGCAGGGGCACCTGGAGACGGTATATGCCCTGCTGGCGGCCGGTGCAGATCGCCAACTCAGGGACAGCGACGGCAAAACCGCCCTGGACTGGGCAAAGGCCGGACTGCACGCCGAGGTAATTGACAGCCTGCAACAGCCTCCGACCACAGCACACGGTCCTTTACTTGACGCAGATCATCCAGGTAATGCTCAAACTGAAAATATCATGAAGGAGAGCTAGGCTTGAAGAGACCCGTTCAGCGCCAGAATCAGACATGGCGACACTTCGGGTGACACCGGCATTCCAACAGCGGAGATTAACTATGGCTTCCATTTCCAATGACCAACAACTGCGCGCGGCACTGGACAACCTCTCCGTCGAAGAGCAGCGGGCAATCGGCGCCAGATTTGCCCAAAGCGTCTCTGGCCTTACCAGTAACAGCCACCTTTCAAAAGCCCTGGACACCGCAATGGAACCCGACCCTACAGACGAGGAGAGGGCGGAGGCCTACAAGGCGGCCAAGTCCATCGCGGTACAGACCTATGCCGCCTGCGGAAAAGATGCAGACTGGGAAGCCCAGGCCGAACACTTTGTAGCCGCCGCATGCCAGGCGGCCCTGACTCCCGACACATTGATCATAGAGAAGCAGAACCTGGCCTGGAAAGCAGCCATCCAGGCGCGGATGGCCAAAAACTGCATTATGATCGGCAGCGGAGAGGGCGATATAGATAACGAAGCACTGGTCCAGTACACCATTACAGAAGAGTACACATCCGACTGAACTGTATCCCGGCGCAGCGCTGACAACACTGCCCATGGGCAGATGTTGTGCTATAACCACAAAATATGCCTGTGTAGCCAACGGCAATTGTGTGGATAGAATAGGGAACGATTACAGCGCCGGAGCAATAATGCAAAAGACCATAGAGCAGAAAATTCAGGATGCACTAAAGCCGATGCACCTTGAGGTAATCGATGAAAGTCACATGCACAACGTCCCTGAAGATGCTCAATCCCACTTCAAGGTGATCGTGGTCAGTGATCAGTTCGAGGGCAAAAACCTCCTGGCAAGACACCGGCTGGTCAACGGTCTTATCAAACAGGAATTCGATCAGGGCCTGCATGCCCTGGCCCTCCACACCATGACACCCCAGGAGTGGTTCGACAAGGGTGGTGTAGCCCCGAGCTCACCTGAATGTCTGGGCGGTGGCGCCAAGTAAGCGGAATGGGCATCTGGAACATCCTCTCCAGGCTGGCCGGACCAGCTACTCCACCCAGGATACGCTCTGAAGAAGAGCAGCAAAAAGTCGACCAGACAACCTCCCGACTTGCTCTCTACCAGTTCGACAGCTGCCCGTTCTGTATCATGGTCAATCGTGCCGTGAAACGCCTCAACCTGGATATCCCCCGCAGAAACATCCACAAGTCACAGGAATATGCTGACCAACTCCTGCGTGAAGGGGGCAAACAGCAGGTACCCTGTCTATGCATAAGCCATCCGGACCAACCAGCCCAGTGGCTCTACGAATCAAGGGACATCATCCGTTACCTTGAAATGGAATTCCCCGCAGAAACCGGCCCCGGCAACCCGGACCAGTGATTCCTGCCCTTGCAGAAGCAGGCCAACATCCACTATCTTAGAGGGATTATAAAAACGGAAACCGCCGAAGCAGCTGTTTCCGGTCCTGGGACAGGAGGTGATATGACGGTCTGCTCTCGAGTAAAAGGTTATATGCGTGGCCATGAACGTGTGGCCGATTTCTTCTCACTGCTCGCGGTTGCCCTCCTCTTCGGCACTATCTGGCTGGCCATTGAATACCAGGGTGTTATTTTCCAATGGACCAAGGACAACATCATCGTCCACGGATCAGCCCTGATCGCGGCCCTTGTCATCGACGTCCTCCTGATATTCGTTTTTCTCAATATCGGATCCGCCCGACTTGCTGATGGTGAGGAAGATGCCTGTTTCGGCACCTTCCGAGGACGCCGCCATGGCGGCACCTCAATAGGCACCGCCTTCAGCAACTGGGTCGACCACATCGAACATGTGAATAAAAAGCACCGCTGAAAACAGGCCCTGCGCCTGATAGCATTTGCCCAAAACCGGAATAGGGACTAGCCTTGACTGTATAACAGCAATCGCAGACTCGATCGTGTCCCTTAACCGGATCGTCCACACCCTTCCACCCCTTCTGGCCATACTGATCCTTGCCGGATGCGCCTCCATGGCCACCCAGCAACTGGCCGGCAATATCGCCAGCGCCATGCTAAACCAGGACGACCCCGAAATCGTCATGGCGGGAGCCCCGGCCTACCTTCTGCTGCTGGACGGAATGATCGAGGACAACCCCGATGATCCAGCCCTGCTCATGGCAGGCGCCAAACTCTACGGTGCTTACGCCACGGGCCTGTCAGACGAACCGGAACGCGAAAAGCGCCTTACCAATCGTTCCAGGAACTATGCGCGCAGCGTCTTTTGCCAGCAGGAGCCAAAAGCCTGTGAAGCGGAAGCCGGGCCATTTGAAGAATACAGCGGGATCATTTCCCGAATTGGCGACTCCTCACTCGCCCCCCTCTATGTCTATGCTGCGAGCTGGGCAGGATGGATCAAGGCCCACAGTGACGACTGGAATGCCGTGGCTGATCTGGCCAAGGTGGAGCTGATGCTGCAGCGGGTTGCAGAGCTTGAGCCCGCTTACGAGAAAGGGCGCGCCCAGCTCTACCTGGGAGTAATCCGCTCCCGCCTGCCACCAAGCCTTGGGGGCAAGCCGGAAATAGGCAGACACCACTTTGAACTGGCACTGAAATACTCAAGGGAACGTGACCTGATAGCCAAGGTGGAGTTTGCCCGCAGCTATGCACGCCTGGTATTCGACCAGGCGCTCCATGACAGGCTACTCAACGAGGTCCTGCAGGCTGAGGTTCGTGAACCCGAGCTGACCCTGAGCAATGTCATAGCCAAGCGCCGTGCCAGGGAACTGCTGGCCGACGACTATTTTTAGGGGAGAGAACATGCGGACTCTGCTTGCAAACCTTCTGCTGCTCAG
Organism: Sedimenticolaceae bacterium; assembly: GCA_965224515.1. Lineage (GTDB taxonomy): Bacteria > Pseudomonadota > Gammaproteobacteria > Chromatiales > Chromatiaceae > Sedimenticola_A. The sequence continues at coordinate 1,699,857 of OZ245051.1, read as the reverse complement.
CGCCCTGACTCTGACCTTCCAGGCAGAGGCCGTAACCCTGAAGATCGCAACCGTTGTCCCCGATGGAACGGCCTGGATGAAGGCCATGCGAAGCAGTGCAAAAACCATCAAGGAACGCACCGGGGGCCGGGTCAAGCTGCGCTTCTACCCCGGCGGCATCATGGGCAACGACAACAGCGTGCTGAGAAAAATCCGCGTCGGGCAGCTGCACGGCGGCGCCATTACCGGCGGCGGACTGGCAACCATCTATCCCGACGCCCGCCTCTACAGCATGCCCTTCCTGTTTCGCTCCTATGCCGAGGTGGATCACCTGCGGCAACGGATGGACCAGGTCATCATCGCCGGACTGAAAGCCAAAGGCTTCACCAGCTATGGACTCAGTGAAGGGGGGTTTGCCTACCTGATGTCCAACTCACCTATCCTCACCATTGAGGACCTGCGGGCACAGAAAGTATGGGCCCCGGAAGGTGATCCCATAACCAGGGCAGCGTTCGAAGCGGTAAATGTATCCCCCATCGCACTGCCCATCACCGACGTACTGACAGGTCTGCAGACCGGCCTGATCAACACCGTCGGCACGTCTCCCATCGGCGCGATCGCCCTGCAGTGGCATACAAGAGTCAAATACCTTGTGGACGTGCCACTGATCTATCTTTACGCCAGCCTGGTAATCAACGAGAAAGCGCTGAAGAGGGTCTCACCCGAGGACAGGTCTGTTCTGCAGGAGGTCCTCAGCCGGACTTTCCAAGAGCTCAACCGGAAAAATCGCGAGGAGAGCTCAAGCGCCCGCAATGCACTGGAGAAACAGGGCATAGAGTTTATCAATCCCTCCCTGGAACACATGGATCAATGGCGTAACGCGGTGGACCGCAGCATTGAAAAGATGGGCCAGCAAGGCAGCTACTCGCCGCAGATGCGCAAAAGAATGCTGCAGATCCTGGCAGAGTTCAGGCAGAGCGGGAGATGACCATGTCAATGCAGCCGAACAATCTGCTCTCGTCCATACCTGAACCCGCCTCGGGTGAAGTTTTCACCCTGCTGCTTCAGTGCCGCAACGTCACCATAGAGCGTATCGTCAGTGCCCCCGGAACCGTTTCAGATCTGTTCGTACAGGAGCAGGACGAGTGGATTCTGTTGTTGCAGGGCAGCGCCGATCTGCAGATGGCAGATCGAACCGTCAAACTCAAGCAGGGTGACAGCTTCTTTATCCCCGCCCAGACACCCCACCAGGTGACTGAAACCTCCGTCCAGCCGCTCTGCGTCTGGCTGGCGGTGCATATTCATCCTGAGACGCCCCCCTTGGCTGACTGAATCACAGTACCTGCCGGATGCCTCAGATAATCTGCACTCCGCCTCTTCGCGCGCCCCACCCTGAGAAAAAAATCAGACTAGACTTAGTATGCCGTAATCCAAACCTGTATCACCTTCACCCTGGGTTGCAGTTTGCTGCAGCCCGCTGCGAGAGGTAAATGCAGCCTTGATCCCGGTCATTTTGATCAGAACAGGATTCAGACAAGAATAGTTGTGTGTTCTCCCATAAAAAGGAAGGGGATGAGATGAAGCGCCTGCTGAGCATCGTGCTGTTTCTGGAAGACAGCTTGCTGGTGTTTCTGCTCAGCGCCATGATCCTCCTCGCATCATCCCAGATACTGATGCGCAACGCCTGGGACATGGGGCAGTTCTGGATAGACCCCCTGCTGCGCCTGCTGGTACTCTGGTTGGGCCTGCTCGGTGCCATGGCCGCAACCCGTGAGAGCCGCCACATCAGCATCGATATTGTCTCCCTCCACCTGCCACGAAAACTCAAGGTCCTGGTCCACCTGCTGACCGATCTTTTTGCCTCTGCCACCTGCGCTCTGCTTGCCTATCACGCCGCCCGCTTTGTGCTGATGGAGAAGGAGGATGGTGCCACGCTGTTTCTCTCCATCCCCGCCTGGGTCTGTGAACTGGTACTGCCCATCGGCTTCGGCATCATGGCCCTGCGTTTCCTGCTGCATGCACTGCTGGGCAGGGACGCCGAGAGTGAAGTGGAAGAGGGGGAGCCTGAGTGATCATCTTCGGCCTGCTGCTGATTGTACTGGCGCTGCTGGGTGCCCCTCTGTTCACCGTCATAGCGGCCAGTGCAATGATGGGTTTCCACCGTTCCGAAATCGACCTGCAGGTTGTCCTCATCGAGTTCTTCCGCATTGCCGAGATGCCGGTACTTTTAGCCATACCCCTCTTCACCTTCGCCGGCTATGTGCTGGGAGAGAGCAAGGCACCACAGCGCCTGGTACGACTGACCAGCGCCCTGCTGGGCTGGATGCCGGGCGGGCTGGCCATGATCTCGCTGGTGGGCTGCGCACTGTTTACCGCCTTCACAGGCGCATCCGGAGTGACCATTGTCGCCCTCGGCGCGCTACTCTACCCCGCCCTCAAGCAGGCAGGCTATAACGAGAACTTCGGACTGGGCCTGGTCACCACCTCCGGCAGCCTGGGGCTGCTCTTCGCTCCCGCCCTTCCGCTGATTCTCTACGCCGTGGTGGCCCAGCAGATGGGACTGGGAGGCAACATCACCGTGGATGCCATGTTCCTCGCTGGCATCCTGCCAGGCACCCTGATGCTGATCCTGCTGTCGGCATGGAGTGTCTGGCACAGCCGTAATCTCTTCTTTCCGAAGTTTTCACTGAACGAGGCGATGGCGGCCGTCAAAGAGGCGATCTGGGAGATTCCGCTGCCCATCGTGATCCTGGGCGGCATCTACAGCGGATACTTTGCCATTTCAGAGGCAGCAGCGGTTACTGCCCTCTACGTGCTGCTGGTGGAGGTATTCATACACCGGGAGATCCCCCTGGCCAAACTGCCCGGGGTGATGCGCGAATCGATGATCATGGTCGGCGGCATCCTGGTCATCCTGGGGGTATCACTCGCATCCACCAACTACCTGATCGACGCAGAGATTCCCACCCGCCTGTTCGATACCATACGGGAGCTTGTACAGGACAAGCTCACCTTTCTGCTGCTGCTCAACATCTTTCTACTGGTGCTTGGAACCATGCTGGATATCTTTTCAGCCCTGGTACTGATGGTCCCCCTGCTGCTGCCCATCGCCCTGGGCTACGGTGTGGACCCGGTGCATCTTGGCATCATCTTCCTGGCCAACATGCAGATCGGCTACTTCACACCACCGGTGGGTATGAACCTGTTCATCGCCAGCTACCGGTTCAACAAGCCGATCATGCAGCTCTACCGCGCCACCCTGCCCTGGTTCCTGATCCTGTTTGCGGCAGTGTTGATCATCACCTACTGGCCCTGGCTCTCCCTGGTGCTGCTGGGCAGGGGGTAGAGATCTCCCTGGCAGCCACCTGACCCGGCCAACCGCTGTTCGATGATCTGGGTGGGACGCAACTTTCCCTTTGTCCACGCCGGCGCCACCAGTTCATCCCATCGACTGGCCACTGCAGCCAGTCGCTGAACCGCAACATCAGGCGACAGGTACCTGAGGAAGAGCACCACGCGCCTGGCATATTCATCAAGCTCCAGGGGGTTGAACTCCCCTCTTCTGTAGAGTGTTTCCAAAGGGGTGTTCGCAAGGACATGGAGGTTGTGCAGCTTGACGTTGGAGACAGGCAGGCCGTTGATGATTTCGGCAGTCCGGATGATCTGTTCATCGCTCTCTCCGGGCAGACCGAAGATCAGGTGTATACCGATATCCACGCCGCTCTCTTCGTGCAGACGCCTTACCCCGTTGAGGGCGCAGGCTGCATCATGTCCCCGCTGCAGGAACATCAACTGGTGATCAAAAAAGCTCTGAACTCCCAGCTCGACCATCACGTAGGAACTCTCATGGGTATCCCTCAGCAGGGGCATGATCCTGGCAGGCAGACAATCGGGTCGGGTGCCGACCACCAGGCCGCATACGCCATCCTGGGCCAGGGCTGTATCGAACCGCTCGCGCAATCTCTCCACCCGGTCGAAAGTGTTGGTGTAGGACTGGAAATAGACCAGGAACTTTTTTGCCTTGTAGCGCCTTGCGATCTTCTCCCTGTTGAGCCTGATCTGCTCTTCGAGAGCCAGCTCCCGCTCCTGGTGATAGGCGGCAGAACCCCACTCATCGCAGAAGACACAGGGCAGCAACCGCCCGTTGGGCTGGCGGTTGGGGCAGCTCTCGGCAACACTCACCGAGACCTTGTAGACCTTCTCTCCGAACAGGTTCCGGTAGTAGAGACTGACCGGGTAATAGAGTCCGGCCCTTGGATCAGCCGTCATAGATACACCACCGGCTGCCGTTTCATTCATACCCCGACACCACTGAAATCGGTTCCGGTCTGCAGCCCGAAGCGCTGGTCCAGGGCATATTGATTGATCAGCAGGTCAACCGCCGACTGCCCATGTTCGCGCTGCACGTCCCCCAGGATCATGCGTACCGCGTTACGGTTGTAGCCGCTGGAGAACCCCAGCTGTACCTCGATCAGCTCACGCGCCCTGTCCAGTTTCATACACCGCTCCTCCTTAACCGCCAAGCAGGGCATCGAGATGCGCAACCACGCTGCGCCCCAGGGCATCAAGCTCATACCCACCCTCAAGGGATGAGACAATGCGTCCCCCGGCGTGTTCATCGGCAATCTCTTTCAGCTTTGCCGTCACCCAGCGGTAATCCGCCTCACGGAGTCTCAACTGCCCCATGTCATCCTCGGCATGGGCGTCAAACCCGGCGGAGATCATGACCAACTGGGGTTTGAAGCGCCCCAGCGCCGGAAGCCAGTGGGCCTCCACCTGTTTTCTGAACTCCTCGCCATCGGTGCCCGCCTTCAGTGGAATATTGACCACATGGTCGGCATCACACTCATGCCCGGTGAACGGGTAGAAGGGGTGCTGAAAACTGGAGCAGAAAAGCACTCGCGGATCCTCCTGGAAGATATCCTCGGTACCGTTGCCGTGGTGTACATCAAAGTCGATGATCGCAACCCGGTCCAGTCCATGTTCACTCAAGGCGTGGGCTGCACCCGCGGCAATATTATTGAAATAGCAGAAGCCCATAGCCCGGTGCCTCTCGGCGTGATGACCCGGTGGACGGATGGCGCAGAAGGCACTTCCGACTTCATCTCTCATAACAAGATCAACGCCCTGTATGACAGCACCGGCTGCGCGCAGAGCAGCATCCAGGGTCTTGGGCATCATAAAAGTGTCACTATCCAGCGCTAACATGCCTTCGTACGGGGCTTCGGCAAAGATGCCACTGACATAATCCGGATCATGCACACTGTCGAGTTGGTACCGTTTTGCGACCGGAGCATCGAACTGGCGCACCACCAACTCCATACCCGAGCTGATCAACTGATCCTGAATCGCTCGTAATCTGGCCGGCTGCTCAGGGTGCTCTTGACCGACGTCATGCAGCAGGCAATCAGGGTGTGAAATGTAGGCGATAGGCACCGTGTATACCCCCGGAAAACAGTAAAATAGCTACACTGAAATTCTACCCTATTCACTCAGCCGAAAGGCAGGAAAAACACCATGGGTCCCCATCATCTCGAGCCGCTTTTTTCACCAAGAAGCATTGCAGTTTTCGGCGCCAGCGAAAAGCCGGATGGTGTGGGAACCCGGGTCTTCCGAAACCTCATCCAGGCAGGCTTCAAGGAGGAGCTCTACCCCATCAACCCAGGCCACGACATGGTCCAGGGACACCGGTGCTACAAATCACTGGACGACTAGGTAAAAAAGTTCTGTTCCAGTTAAGTGTTGGATTTCAAGTAACCTGTTGCTCTCCTGTAGGTCGGCCTTCAGGCCGACATGTCGGGTTTTTGTGCCCGGAGAGTAGAAGGCAAACCTACGAGGCTTGTTGAAACAGGGCGAAAAAAAAGACCGCCTCAACGGGCAAGGCGTTTACTTAACCTGTTGCACTTTTCTGTAAACAACGCTGCAGAAAACCGGTAAACCACCGTCATTCCAGCGCAGGCCGGAATCCATAAGCTATTGAAAATACTGGACTCCGACCTTCGCCGGGGTGACGAATATTGGGTTGCGGTTGTTTGTGGCTACCGGCAATCAGCGGTGCAAATTAACGGGAAATTTTTAAACAAAGAAAAACCTAGCAAGCCATTGATTTGTCAGCGAGGTTTTCATTTACTACAACAGGTTAAGTAAACGCCTAGCTCAACGGACGGCCTTTTCTGCGGGAGACACTCCCGGGAATTACACCTCGATGGCGTGCTTCTGCATGCGATAGAGCATTGTATCGCGAGTCAGGCCCAGGAGCCTTGCCGCCTTGCTGCGGTTACCACCGGCCATTGCCAGGGCCTGTTGAATCATATCCCCCTCGAGGGCCGTGAGATCAACGCCACCCTCGGGCAGGGTGAAACTGCCCTCTGACTTTCTTTGGCCGTCACCTGTGCGGATTTCGACCGGGATATCCTCTGGCCTGATTTTTTCACCACCATGAAGTATTACCATGCGCTCACAGAAATTACGCAGCTCACGGATATTGCCCGGCCATGAATAGGACTTGAGGAGATTTCGGGCGGAGACTGAATAGGCCGGCACCCGGCGTCCATGTTGGCGGGCCAGATCGGCAGAGAGCTGTTTCAGCAGAAGTACGATGTCATCCCTGCGCTCACGCAACGGGGGCATCTCAAGGGGTACCACGTGCAGGCGGTAATAGAGATCCTCACGAAAGCGTCCTGACTCAACCAGTGTAAACAGTTCCTGGCTTGTGGAGGCGATCAGTCGCAGGTCCAACTCCCCCTCGGCAGAGGCTTCGAGAAAGTGTACCAGCCTGCCCTGGGCAGTGATTGAGAGTTCGCTCACTTCATCCAGGAACAGGGTGCCGCCGTTAAGGTCAGAGGTTTCGCTCAACTTCTGGACAAACAGCTCTTCGCTCATGCCGGCGCACTTGATCACGCTGAAAGACATGTCGCGACGCCGCCCTACACGATGAACCTCGCGGGCCAGCTGCTCTTTACCGGCTCCACGCTCGCCGAGGACCAGCACAGGGGCAGGGGTCGAGGCCACCATCCGGGCCGCGTGAAGTGTCCGCTGAAATGCGGGCGAATTACCCAAAAGTCTGTTGTAGTCGTTACCCATAACACTCACTTCCCTAATTATTCTCTCACTCCATTGCGTGAGAGTAGTCAGCACTGCTCTCCAGGAGTTCAGGAAACCAGAGAGAGGCCAATCCCATCACCACCACGACCAAGCCCACAGCTATCCTGAGATAAGGCTGACGAGCCACATGGTACAGCTTGCCTGCCAGCATACCCGTCACCATGACAGAGGGCAGTGTCCCCAGCCCGAAGGCCGCCATGTAGAGCGCGCCGCTGACAGGACCGCTCTTGGTGGCCGTAGATATTAGCATGGTATAAACCAAACCGCATGGCAGCCATCCCCAGACCAGCCCGTAGGCCAGGGCCCTGGGCAGGGAACTCACCGGCATCAAACCACGTCCCCAGGGCTCCACCAGCTTCCACAACGGCACTCCAATGCGCTCTATAATCGACAGCTTAGGCAGCCATCCGGCGATATGCAGACCGATCAATACCATGATCAGCGCCGCCAGCCACTGCAGCCACCGGTGCCCCTGAACCGGCTCCAGCACTTCCAGGAGTGTCCCCCCAAGGTAGCCCAGCAGGGCACCCGCCAGGGCATAACTCAAGACCCGCCCCATGCTCAGGGTCAGCAGAAAAAGCCCGAAACGGCTCCCGCGCTCCCTGATATCATCGGTCAGCCCGTAACTCAGGGCGCCAATTATACCCCCGCACATGCCAATGCAGTGCAGAGAGCTGAACAGACCAACAGTAAATGCCAGGGGCAATGACAGATCCACAACGATTCCTACTTGAAACTGCCGGCATCATACTCTTTTGGGAATAGTTCTACACCCGGGCGAGATTCTTGATCGTGCCAATACGGCTGGTTTCAGCATATAAATATGGCAAATAACCAACCTTGATCAAGATCAAATACCCCCATGCCGGACCGACAGCCCGGCTCAGGTTATAATCCCGGCAGCCCCACAAGTGCAGGATACACAGCCGATGACTGACAACTCAGCGCTTTTCAACGCCGTCCGCCAACTCCTTAACGGCCGCCTGCAGGGCGTTCTGGCAACCCAGTCACTGGATTACCCGGGGTATCCCTTCGGCTCCCTCGTACCCTACAGCATCGGTCCTGATGGCTGGCCCCTGCTGCTTCTCAGTCACCTGGCGAAGCACAGCCGCAACCTGGAAGCCGAGCAGAAGTGCAACCTGACGATTGTTGAGCAGGGCAGCGGCGACTCCCAGCAGTTGATGCGCCTCTCCTGCCTGGGAAGGGTTCAACCCCTGAGTAACCCGACCCCGTCATCTGTTGAACGCCACTTCCGGTATTTTCCAGGCAGCCGTAAATACCATGATGAACTCAACTTCCGTTTCCACGGGTTTCAGCCCGAGCACTTCTATTTTATTGGCGGCTTCGGTGCTGCACGCTGGATCGGGCTGGAACATCTGAAAAGCACCAATCCGCTGGACTTTGAGCAGGAGAGCCGGCTGATCGGGGAGTTGGAGGGGAGTCACCAGGCCGGGCTCCTGCACTTCATGCAGGGGCAGGCGGGGGCAGATACCCCGGAATCCGGCCTGCCATGCCATATCGCCGGCATCGACAACCTGGGTATGGATATACGCCAGGGGGAACAGATTTCCCGGTTCGCCTTCGGGGAAGCGTGTTCCTCTACCAAAAAGATCGAGCAGGCCGTAACCGGGCACCTGGAATAACCAAGTTAATTACCATGTTTAATTTGGGGTAGATTACCCGAAATAACCATAATAGAATCGCTCTAAATATTTCCTACTACATTACTAGGTTTTACATTGGAGAGTGATGATGAGTACCAATATCCCAGAACGCGATGGTGACGGTTACCTGACCGACATGAACAACTGGACCCCGGAAATTGCCAGGGCCATGGCTGATGCCGACGAATTCGAACTGACCGACGAGAGGTGGGAGCAGATCGTAAAAGCCCGCGAATACTATGATGAGCACGCGGTTGTTCCGCCGATCAGAAAGTTCTCCAAATACCTCGGCGCCGACAAAAAAGCGATGTTCGAGCTCTGGTTGACCGGCCCCATGAAGCCGATCACCAAATATGGTGGACTGCCCAAGCCCACCGGCTGTGTTTAATCACACCTGATTAAACCTACCAAAAGATAACGTGCTTCCCCCTGCCGGAGTAATCCAGCAGGGGGTTTTTTATGTCTGGGCCAAATGGAGTAATACTGATAAAGTCTTGAAAAACAGAGACTCAAAACAGGCCCATGAAAGAACTCCACGACCTCGAACTGGTTCTGAATTCACATACCCCTATCGTCGCGATAGAAACCATCGAAGAGCCCCGTGTCCTGCAACTCTTCACCCGACTCGCCATGCGGCTTGGTCAACCGATGTTCCAGTGGTCGGTGACTGAGGGGCTGAAAAGGCTGGAGGCCGATTTCGGGGCACAGAAGTTTACCGCCGAGCCTGAAGAGGCCCTGAAACACATCAAGGTCATAACCCAACCGGGCTTCTACGTCCTGCTGGACTTTCACCCCTATCTCACAGACCCCATGCTTGTCCGGTTGATCAAAGAGATTGCCCAGGGCTATGACTCGGTACCACGCACCCTTGTCTTTCTAAGTCACTCTATCGACATACCCCCCGAGATCCGCCATCTCACAGCCCGGTTTTCCCTGCAGCTGCCAAAACGCAGCGATATCAAACGGCTGATTCAGGAAGAGGCGGAACGCTGGAAGAACCAGACCCGCCGCAAGGTGAAGGCCGACCCCTCCGCCGTGGAGAGGCTCGCCAACAACCTGACAGGGGTCACCGTCACCGATGCCCGGCGCCTGATACGCTCGGCCATCACCAAGGATGGCGCCATTACCCAGAGTGACATTCCCGACCTGATGAAAGCCAAGTATGAGCTGATCGGGCAGGACGGTGTAATCGCCTTCGAATACGACACCGCAAATTTCAACGAGGTTGCGGGACTGCAGAGACTCAAAGCATGGCTGAAACAACGCCAGGGGGCTTTTGAGGGAAAACAGCAGAACCTGCAGCAGCCCAAGGGAATCATGCTGCTGGGTATTCAGGGAGGAGGCAAGAGCCTGGCGGCGAAGGCCGTTGCCGGCACATTCTCCATACCGTTGCTGCGACTGGACTTCGGCGCCCTCTACAACAAGTTTTACGGTGAGACAGAGAAGAACCTGCGCCGCGCACTGGAGATTGCAGAGACCATGGCCCCCTGCGTGCTGTGGATGGATGAGATCGAAAAAGGCGTGGCCGGCGGCCACTCCGACGACGGTCTCTCCCAGCGGGTGCTGGGCACCCTGCTGACCTGGATGGCCGAAAACAGCTCTGTGTTCATCGTGGCCACAGCCAACGACATCGAACGTCTGCCCCCGGAACTGTTGCGAAAAGGGCGGCTGGACGAGATCTTTTTTGTCGACCTGCCAGGCAGTGAAGTCAGAAAGGATATCTTCGAGATCCATCTGCGCAGGCGCAACCTGGCTCCAAGCGGATTCGACATGGATACGCTGACCATGGCAAGCGAAGGCTTCACCGGTGCCGAGATAGAGCAGGCGGTTGTCTCTGCCCTCTACACCGCCCACGCCAATGAAGCCAGCCTGGATAATGAGCATCTGCTGGAAGAGCTGGCCCAGACCAGCCCACTCTCGGTGGTGATGTCAGAGAAGATACAGGGCCTCAGGGGCTGGGCGGCAAACCGCACCGTGTCAGCTGATTGAACATATCTTGCCAACACCCGGTTCAGCCCCTACATATTAAGGGGAGCATCATGACAAGGGTATATTCGGCGGTATGAAGTACAAGGACTACTACAAAATCCTGGGGATCAAGCGGGATGCCTCTGTTGACGAAATCAAGCGCGCCTATCGCAGGCTGGCCAGGAAATATCACCCTGACGTCAGTAAAGAGGTCGATGCAGAGGCCCGTTTCAAGGAGATCAACGAGGCACACGAGGTCCTGAAGGATCCGAAAAAGCGTGCTGCATACGACCAACTCGGGTCCAACTGGCAGGCTGGCCAGGAGTTCCGTCCACCGCCAGGCTCAGGAGGGTTTGATACCCGCTACAGTCGTGGATTCAGTACCGGTGGAGCAGGTGGATTCAGTGACTTCTTCGACTCTCTTTTCGGCCATGATTTCGGATTCAGCAACAGCAAGGGCGGCAACGGGTTCAACAGCCGGAACGAGGAGCAGACCGCCAGGTTGTCGGTGAGCCTCGAGGACGCCTATAGCGGTGCTTCACGCACCATTCAGCTCGAAAGCCAGGAGCCCGACCGTATGGGCGGCATTGTCGATCGTCATCGTCGCCTTAAAGTCCGCATTCCCGCCGGCGTCACCCAGGGCCAAAAGATCCGCCTCGCAGGCCAGGGGAGCGCCCGGTTCGACGGTTCCAGGGGAGATCTGCTGCTGGAGGTTGAGCTGAAAAAGCACCCCCTTTACCGGCCAGAGGGAAAGGATATCTATATCGACCTCCCTGTAACGCCCTCAGAGGCCGTTCTGGGCGCCAAGGTCTCCGTGCCCACCCTGGGAGGCCCGGTAACTCTGACAATCCCTGCAGGCTCCCAGAATGGCCGCAAGCTGCGCCTGAAGGGGCGTGGGCTGCCCGGCAAGCCACCGGGAGAGCAGTATGTGATTCTTCAGATCAGGGTGCCCGATAAACCGGACCAGAAGACCCGGGAGGCCTATCGCCATCTCCAGCAGTCGGTGGAGTTCAATCCGCGAAAAAACATCGGCAATTGACCTTGGGCATTCGCCATCCAACCGCGCTTCGGCTAAGATTTCCCGCCCTGATCACGATTGAAAAGACCACGCTGTATGAGCACACACAACCTGCTGGGCCGATTGAGCGGCATTCACCGGATGATGACCGAGCTCCTGGAGAACACCCAGGAGCAGGACTGCTACCGCACTTTCCACCCCTCCCTGGCACCCCTGGCCTGGTATTTCGGGCGCGCAATCTACCTTGAAACCTACTGGTTGCGGGAAGTTGTTCAGGGCGACGACGACATGACCAGCCGTGTGCGCGAGATTTTCGCCCGGGGTGTACTGCCCCCCCGGGAGCAGTGGCAACGCCTGCCACCGAAAGATCACCTGCTCAACTGGGCCATGGAGCTGCAGGATGAGAATCTAATGCGGCTGGCCAACCCGTCACTGCTTCCCGATCACCCGATGTGCGAGGATAACCGGCTGATTTACCGTATTCTGCAGGAGCATGCCCTGAGCTACGAAAATATCCTCATGGTTCTGACTGAGCGTCGCCTGCTTGGCGAAGAGCCCTACCAGGTAAAGGCCCCCTTCGTGGCGGCTGCCCCGGAGGTCAACACCGGCGGACTCTCCCAGGGGCATTACCGAATCGGGGCCAAAAACGACATGGCTGCATTCGACAACGAACTACCGACCCAGATGGTCGAGCTGAGCAATTACAGAATAGACAAGCAGCCGGCATCCAATGCCAATTTTCTCCGTTTCATGGAGGCCGGCGGATACACAGATGATCAGCTGTGGACCGAGGCTGGCAGAGCCTGGCGCAGCAACAATGCTCAACATCCTCACCACTGGCGGCAGGATCAGCAGGGAAACTGGTACTCGGTCACCATCAACGGTCCTTTCGACCTGATTTCAGCTGATCCCGTGATGGGTATATCCCAGCATGAAGCGACAGCCTATGCCAACTGGGTCGCAACCCTTGGCGGCGATTTCGACGGGGCCGTGCTGCAGCATGAATACCAGTGGGAGACGGCCAAACGCTTTGACGTTATCGAGGGTGACGGCCGGGTCTGGGAGTGGTGCTCCAACAGCTTCCACCCCTATGATGAGTACCAGCCTTCAGAGTACAGCGAAGGACGAACCGGCGACTTCGACCAGGACCTGCTAAGCCTTCGCGGAGCATGCCTTCACACCCAGCCTGCCCTGCGCCGCATCAGCTATCGCAACCGTGCAGAAGCCGGCACAAACTGGCTGTTTGCTGGGGTTCGACTGGTCTATCCGCATAACTGACCTGTGTGGTGGTGCAATACACCGAAATAACAATAGCGCCGCCCAAGGCCCCGTAGGTCAGCCTTAAGGCCGACACGTCAGACTCTTGTGCCCGGAGAGTAAAAAGTCCGACCGGATAGAGTCGCTGCAGTTACAGAAACAATTAAAAAGGCTCTGTTCCAGTTAAGTGTTGAAAGCCAGCGTAGTTTTATCTGCAACCCTTGTAGGTCGGGCTTCAGCCCGACATGTCGGCCTGAAGGCCGACCTACAGAAAATCAACAACATAATCAGCTTCAACACTTAACTGGAACAGAGCGATTAAAAAAGCCCCCTGGAGAGACTCCAGGGGGCTTTCTTGGTTAAAGAGCAGCCTATCAGCCCTTCTTGTCCTCTCCAATGGAGAGCAGCTCGATCTCGAAGATCAGGGTTTCGTTGGGGCCAATGGCCGACCCCGCCCCGTTGAGGCCGTATCCCAGCTTGGAAGGTATGAACACCTTCCACTTGGCGCCCGGTTTCATCAGGCTGATGGACTCACGGAAACCCGGTATAACTCCACCCAGGGAGAAGCTGGTGGGTTTGCCCCTGCCGTAAGAGCTGTCGAACTCCTTACCGTTGATCAGGGTGCCGCGATAGTGCACAGTGACCGTATCGTCAGCCTTGGGGGATTCACCCTCACCCGCCTTGAGTACCATGTACTGGAGACCGCTGGGCAGCTCTGTGACGCCATCTTTCGTCTTGTTTTCCTCAAGGAACTTTCGGCCGTCTTCAGCCGCCTGCTTCCCCTGTTCCTGTTTCGCTTTCTGGGCAGATGCCACGGCGGCCTGACGACCAGCCGTCATGGCCTCCTTCATCTGCTCCGTGGTCAACTGCAACTTCTTTCCTTGAAGCACATCATCCAGGGCGGCCCCGAAAGCGGCTCCGTCGACATTCACATGCTGGCCCTTGAGCTGCTGGGCAAACTGATACCCCAGGGTGTAGCTGAAGCGCTGTTCCTGGGTCTCCAGATCCCCGGCCTGGGCAAAGCCTGCCGTTGCAGAGAGAAGCAGCAGCATCAAAGGGCGTTTTATCTTCACGATCATGAACATTCCTTATTTGTCAGTAGTTATTTCAATATCAGGTGAGCCTGGGGCCACTGTGACCAAATTAACCGGTTTCGTGGGTTGGTTTCCAGGTCTCTGAGAACAGTATTCGCCAAAATGACCGCAATGGGTCACAAAACAGGCATTTCTTCCTTGGATTTATGCGAATTGCCGATTATTCTTTTACTAGGCAAAGTGGCAACGTGTGGATCATGGCAATTCCTCCCATCTCAAGCAGCACCCTCCAGGGCATCCAGCGCGGATTCCAGGGAATACGCCGTAATGCTGCGGAGATAGCCAGTGCCCGCCAGATGACCGCCAAGTTTCCGACCAAGGACCTGGTTCGCTCCATGGTCGAGTTGAACGCCAACAGTCATCACACCACCGCCTCGATCAAGGCCTTCAAGGCTGCCGACCAGATGATCGGTTCCCTCCTCGACGTAAAAGCTTAAACCCTGACCTTTTTATAACAGGCCACCGGTTGCGCATCAAACAAAGCGCATGGAGAGGTCTATTGCCCTGACATCCTTGGTCAGCGCCCCTACGGAGATGTCATCCACCCCGGTCTCGGCAATCGCCCTGATAGTCTCCAGGCTGACATTCCCTGAAGCCTCAAGACGGGCTCTGCCCTCATTGAGTGCCACCGCATCCCGTAACATCTGGTTGGAGAAATTATCCAGCAGCACACGCCGGGCGCCGGCCTCGAGGGCCTCAGACAGCTCCTGCAGGCTCTCCACCTCAACTTCAATTTCCAGCCCCCGTGAAGTCTCCTGGGCCGTCGTCAAAGCACGGGTGATGGAGCCGGCGGCAAGGATATGATTCTCTTTGATCAATACCGCGTCATAGAGGCCGATGCGGTGATTGTGACAACCACCGCAGGCGACAGCATATTTCTGCTGAAGCCGCAGTCCGGGAAGAGTTTTACGGGTATCAAGCACCTTGACCCCGGTACCCGCTACCGCCCGTGCATAGACACTGGCCAGGGTTGCTGTTCCAGAGAGGGTCTGCAGATAGTTCAGGGCCGTGCGCTCTCCGGTCAGAAGCACCCTGGTATTACCCTGCAGGCGGCAGACCAACTGCCCCGGGACCAACCTGTCGCCATCCGCAGCTCCCCAGCTCACCCCTATCCCTTGGCCAAGCTGCCGGAAAACCTCGTCAAACCATGCCGTTCCACACAGCACAGCCTCCTCACGGCACACCACTTCCACGGACGAAACCGCATCTCCGGGGATCAGGTTTGCGGTTCTGTCACCATCACCCACATCTTCAGCGAGTGCCTGGCTGACTTGCTGGGCGATCAGTTCGGGGGATACGGGCTGTCCAGGCAACTCAGGCCACCTCCAGCAGTTCCACCTCGAAGACCAGGGTGGCATTGGGTGGAATCACACCGCCGGCGCCGGCGCCGGCAGCACCGTAGCCCAGCTGGGGTGGGATGGTGAGCCGACGCTTACCACCCACTTTCATACCCTGCACACCCTCATCCCAACCGCGGATTACGCGACCGCCCCCCAAGGGAAAGCGAAAGGGATCATTACGATCCAGGCTGGAGTCAAACTTGGAACCATCGGTCAACCAACCGGTGTAATGCACGGTCACGCTGTTTCCGGCAACAGCCTGCTCGCCATCACCTTCAACCAGGTCTTCATACTTCAGGCCGGAGTCAGTCATTTTTTCACTCATGGTGAATCCTCAAAAACGGTTGTTCACGGCTTATCGCCGCTGGATTTAAAAGCTGCATTGTATGACAAGCCACTTAGGGTGTCAGTTTCACATTTCAGGCAAAAAAATACCCCCGCATGAAGCGGGGGCAGCACAGGCATTAACAATCACTGTATGTGATATTTGAGATGATTCTAAAAACTAAGCGGTCTGTGTCTCCGATGAATCGATGCCGTTGAGCACGTTGACCATCGCAGTCAGCGCCCTGTCCATCAGCGGAACATCAACCTGGGTTATGGCCACAGCACGGCCCTCTTTGAGCCACAGGGCAACACCTTCAAGCTGCAGTTCGGCAACCTTCATACCCTTGCGATTCACAAACAGGCATCGACCGGACACATCGCTTCTCCAGGCGAGTTTTGCGCGAAAACGCTCTCCGCCTGTGCCAGCCATTTCGAGCCACGAACCGACTTCCAGGGCCCTGGCCTGATCGAGAAAAGTATCATCTGCAGATGCATCGTCCTGTTTGGCCACATCTGTGGAACCGGTACTCTTGACTGGCTCTTCCCTGGCCGGAGCTGTAGCCGGAACGGTATGAGTTGAGGTGATCAGCATGGACTTGACCTCCGCCTGAGAGATATGCCCCTTGGCCTCTTTCCCCTTAAGACAGTACAGGTGACACATCTGGAGTTCTTTGAACACCCGGGTCATCTTGTGCTGGTCATATGAAATATCGGTCAACCCCGCGCGGAACCCTTTCAGCAAGCCTGGTATTGCCTGCAGCAGTTCCTGGCGCTCCTCGCGGGTCGCCTTGGGCTGTACGCTCCAGAGCAGCTTATCAAGAAGATCGATGCCATAGGTCCAGTCATCACTATCCAGCCCCTTGCGCAGCGCAACCAGGAGCAGAACATCCTTCCAGGCATCTGCCACAAGGGCAGCCACAACTTCAGGATAGCTGGTATAACCGGAGAGACTCTCCCTGATCTGATCAAAAACCCGTTCACGGGTGCTGTTGAGGCGCTCTTTACCCTCGGTTACCTGGGTTGCCCGTGCCTCTGCAATCTCCGCGCCCCGGCTCTCGCGATCCAGGAATGCTATGAACTGTTCATTGAGTTCGGCAAACAAGCGGACATCGCTTACATATTCATTAACAATACGCTCTACAATGGTTGAAATACGGGTGTAGAGTCCTCCCGCAGTGCGTCCCTTGCTCTCAGACCAACCCACGGCCGACTTGGCCAGGTTGTTAAGCAGCTGCCTTGCAGGGTGAGTTTTCTTGCTGAAAAATTCACGGTCCTGAATCGCAACCTTCAACATCGGAATCTGAAGACGAGACAGCAGGGTCTTCATGGCATCAGGAATGGTGTGATCGTCAAGAATGAACTCGAAGAGCATGGAGATGACATCAATCACATCCTCTTCGGCGCGACCGAATACACGACCACTGTCTGCCCCGGTACCCAACTGCTCCTGCAGCCGGTCCCGAAGATCAATGACATTGGAGTTATCTGCTGCCTGGGGTGCCTGCTGAATCGAGGTCAGCGCTCCAAGCAGTTCAGCAGTCTGCACAATTTTCAGCGTAGCCGCAGAACCCGGGGTGGAGATACCACTCTCTACACGCCGCTGCTCCAGCAAACCCTGAAGCATGGCAAACAGGTCCTGGGAGATTGAGCTGGCTGCGTCGGAACTTTCATCAAGACCGCCGGGGGCAGCCTCGTTACCAGCGCCATTGTCTATTTTCTTGAGTGCAGGAGAGACCGGGTGACGACGAATGTTCTTGGCCAGCTTGGGAATGATTCCCGCGCCGATAAGAATTCCATTCAGCTCATCATAGAGGTTCCCCAGGAACTCGATCACCTCACGTTCGAACTGTTTGAAGATGATCAGCTTTGCGGAGAGATCAATATCCAGTTCTATGACCAGACCCCTGAATACACTGGCCACGGCAGCAGGGGCCACCGGGTTGCTTTTACTGTCGATCTCAATGCCGCCAATGACATGACTGAAGCGCTTGTCGAGAGCATAGAGGTCACGGAAGAAGCGGTTTTCACCCTTGGCAACCATGTTGCTGATGGCGAGACCCTCTTCCAGGTCATCATCTTCAACCAGGGAAAACTCGCCACTGTCAAACTCGGCTATCAGCTCATCCGGGTGGTGCTGATTGGGTCCCACGCTCCAAAAACGATCAAAACGTCCGAGAAACTGTCCGTTGAAACTGTCTTCGATATTTTCGCGCTGTTTGCGCAGCTCACGCATTGCATCGAAATAGGAGGTCTGGCGACTATTGTTTTCAGCCTTGTCGGCAAGTTCGTAGAGCTTGTCATCAACCGTTTCGAACATACGCTCCATGAGACGCGGCAATACCTTGAGCACCGCCTGCCGGCAGGCACTCACGCTATTCCGGTGTTCATCCCTGACTGCAAACTGCCGGTCTCCCGAGCGGCCGCTGTCAAAGGTAATGATGTTGTCCCACTGAGCCATATCTATATTTAACGTTTCAGATTGATTTTCCTGCCCAAAAGAGGCGTTTTGCTAGGTTAAATCCTAATAGCAGGCGAAATACCATGCTGTGATAACAATCACAATATCCTACCCTACATCACCCCAAACTGCGAAATGTGACCCCCGTTCAGCATTGAGTTTAGGAGATAATCGACTAAAAGCAACCTATATGTAGAGAATTCCACTGCGAAATCAGATGGTAACCCAAATCTGTTAACATGCAACTTAACCTCGTGATAAGGTATTCGGCGAAGTGCAAAAACTGATACGACATCTCTGGGAATCCATGCTGGACAGCATCCGCGATCTGACTCCGATCGTGGCTGTTATCGCCTTTTTTCAGCTTGCCGTACTGCAGCAACCCATTCCGAACCTGACCGGGCTCCTGGTGGGTACCATGATGGTGGTTATTGGACTCACCCTCTTTGTACACGGGCTGAAAGTGGGACTTTTCCCGATTGGTGAATCCATGGCCCACGACTTTGCCAACAAGGGCAGTCTGTTCTGGCTGGTCGCGTTTGCATTCGCCCTGGGTTTCGGCACCACCGTGGCAGAGCCGGCCCTGATCGCCGTTGCCAATGAAGCAGCCACGGTGGCCGCCAATGGCGGCATGATCGTCGATACCCCGGAAGAGAGACACAGTTACGCCCAGGGGCTGCGCATGACCGTCGCCATATCCGTGGGTCTGGCCATTGTGGTGGGGGTGATACGTATTATCAAAGGCTGGCCAGTGCAGTATCTGATCATGGGCGGTTATATCGGCGTTGTCATCATGACCTTCTTTGCCCCGAAAGAGATCATCGGTATCGCTTATGACTCCGGCGGCGTCACCACCTCGACCATTACCGTTCCCCTGGTCACCGCGCTCGGCGTCGGTCTGGCCAGCAGTATCCGCGGCAGAAATCCGATGACAGACGGCTTCGGCCTGATCGCCTTTGCCTCCCTCACACCGATGATCTTTGTCATGGGCTACGGGATGATACTTTGATGGACGGCATACTTCAGTTCTTTGACACGCTGGTTGCCACGGTACGTGACGTTATCCCTATCGCAGCCATTATTTTCGGCTTTCAGTTCCTGGTTCTGCGCAAGCCGGTAACCAACTTGCGACAGATACTGGTGGGGTTTCTGTTTGTTTTGCTGGGACTCGCCTTCTTCCTGCAGGGGCTTGAGCAGGCACTATTCCCCCTGGGGAAACTGATGGCCCAACAGCTCACCGCGCCTGAATTTCTGGGCATCAGTGCGACAGCAAATGAGATCAGCAACAACTGGCAACACTACCTGTGGGTCTATCTTTTCGCCTTTGCAATCGGCTTCTCAACCACCATAGCCGAGCCCTCCCTGATTGCAGTGGCAATCAAGGCAAACCAGGTCTCGGGTGGCGCCGTAGGCACCTGGGGACTGCGTATTGCGGTAGCCATAGGCGTTGCCGTGGGCATCTCCCTGGGCGCCTACCGCATTGTCACAGGCACCCCCCTGCACTACTACATCATTGCCGGCTACATCATTGTTGTCGTGCAGACCGCCTTCAGCCCGAAATCGATCATCGCACTGGCATATGACTCAGGGGGCGTAACCACATCCACAGTCACCGTACCCCTGGTTGCGGCACTGGGCCTGGGCCTATCGAGCAACATCCCGGGTCGAAACCCCCTTCTGGACGGTTTCGGCCTGATCGCATTCGCAAGTCTTTTCCCCATCATGAGTGTTATGGGCTACGCACAACTCAGTGAATGGCAGGCACGCCGGGCCAAGAAAGCCCGCAAAGCCAATACCGGAGAATAACCATGCATTTCAAACTCATCATCACGCTAATCGAGGACAGCAAGACCAATGCTGTTGTCGAAGCTGCCCGCAAGGCGGGGGCGACCGGCTCGACGGTAATCAACCAGGCGAGGGGCGAAGGGGTTCAGAAAAACAAAACTTTCTTCGGCCTGAATCTTGAGATACAGCGGGATATGGTGCTGCTTCTGGTGGAGGAGCACTTGAGCCGCCCGATCCTCGAGACCATCGCAGAGGTGGGGGAATTTGATGAAAAACCCGGCACCGGCATCGCATTTCAGATCGATGTGGAAGATGCGGTCGGCGTCAGCCATCAGATAGAGGAATTAACAAGCGTCGTGGAGGAAGAACTGTGAGCGAGCGTCAGATAGTCCGCGTCAGGGATATTATGAAAACCAGCTTTGATACTGTGGACGGCATGGACACCGTGGAGTCGGCCCTCAATAAAATGGCACATATTGAAACCAAGTGCCTGGTGGTCGGCAAGCGCAATAAACATGATGAACACGGCATGGTGATGATCTCGGATATCGCCCGCAAGGTGCTGGCCAGAGACCGTCCTACAGACAGGGTGAACATCTACGAAATCATGTCCAAGCCGGTTATCACCGTTGATCCGGATATGGACATCCGTTATGCCGCCAGGCTGTTTACCGTGCATGACCTCTCCCGTGCACCGGTGGTACAAGACCGGGAGATCATCGGCATTGTAAGCCTTACGGACATGGTGACAAAGGGTCTGCGCAGGCAATGAGAATCGACCCTGAGGGGCGACTGGAGGGCGTGCGACAGCACCCCTCCCCTAACCAGGACGAAAGACCTGAAGGTTGCCCGGTTGATCTGTTGGTAATTCACAACATCAGCCTGCCGCCCAACGAATTCGGCGGCCCCTGGATCGACAACCTGTTCCATAACTGCCTGGACCCTGACACACACCCCTATTTCCGGGATATCTGTCATCTGCAGGTATCCGCCCACATTCTGATCCGACGCACTGGCGAGGTTATTCAATACGTCCCGTTCTCCCAACGCGCCTGGCACGCCGGCATCTCCTGTTTCAGGGGCAGGGAAAAGTGCAATGATTTCTCTATTGGAATTGAGCTGGAAGGCGCAGACGACATCACCTACACGGATGAGCAATACGAAAGCCTGGGCGCCGTGACAAAAACACTGTTAGAGCACTACCCCACCCTATCTCATGAGCAAATAGTCGGGCACAGCGACATAGCCCCAGGCCGTAAAACCGATCCTGGAGATGCCTTCGACTGGGTGCGATTCAAGCAACTGCTGGCCGAAGAAGCATAAGCATGGATAAAATGGGCATAGAGCCTGTTAACTAGTGCCACGGAAAACCTGATGACATTTTTCTCTATATTGATCAGCCTACTGCTCGACCGTTTTGTGCTGGAACGCGAAACGTACCGTAGCGGAAATTGGTTTGACAGCTACCATGGCTGGCTGACAACAAAGCTCCCCGACCACCCACTGGCGATACTGCTTGTGCCAGTACTTCCTGTGGCTGCTGTAGCCTGGTTTCAGTCAGTTTTCGATTCGGGCCTCTCGGCACTGGTCTACAGCAGCATCGTGCTGCTGTTCTGCCTGGGCCCCAAAGACCTGGACCGCCAGGTCAACACCATCATTGATGAGTTTGAATCGGGCTCAGGGGATGACAGCGCCACACTTTCAGAGATACTGAACGACGACACCAAGGCCTCCGCCCCTGACACCCCTATACGTGTAGCCGGAAAAATTCTAACCGAGGCCTGCAGCAGGCTGTTTGGCGTTATCTTCTGGTTCCTTTTCCTTGGCCCTCTTGGCGCCGCACTGTATCGCATCGCACACCACCTCAACGACAATAGTCATGAGAGCGACACGGTAGAGGAAACCGATGACGCCATCGCCCAGCTCTGTTACCTGCTCAACTGGCTACCCGCCAGAATGACCGCACTGCTCTATGCCGTCAGCGGCAGCTTTGAAGATGCACTGCATGGCTGGCGACAGAGTGCTGAAATAGCCGACCACAGGCTGGAGGCGAACAACCGCATACTCAGCGGGGCAGGACTTGGCGCACTGCGCATCGGCAGCCAGTTCGATGATCAGGAGTCAATCCTCTCCACTGCAATTATGGCTGAGACGGCCCTCGGGCTGGTATGGCGGGCATCCCTGACACTGCTCAGCCTGCTTGCACTGGGATACCTCGCCTACTGGATTGGCTGATAAACCAAGTATCCGCAAAGACAACCCTATGCAACATGAGACACTGATTGATCTACTCCGCCACGGCCAGCCTGTGGGTGGTCGGCGCTACCGGGGAAAACAGGATGACCCCCTGAGTGAGCACGGCTGGGAACAGATGTGGCACTCCGCTTCGAGGGAGACCCCCTGGCAACAGGTCATCAGCTCTCCACTAAGCAGGTGCCGCGAGTTTTCCGAGGCGCTGACAGAGAAGCTGGACATTCCCCTTACCGTGGATAAGCGGCTGCAGGAGCTTGACTACGGAGAGTGGGAGGGTAAAACCCCAGACGAACTCAAAGCCGATGACCCGGAGATCATTTCACGCTATTTCCACGACCCCCACAATCACAGGCCGCCTGGGGCGGAATACGTGGTGGATTTCATAGAGCGGGTAGGCGCTGCCTACGATGACGTTCTTGCTGAGCACAGCGGTAAACACATGCTCATCGTAGCCCACGCCGGGGTGATTCGCGCCATCATCACCAGGGCACTGAATGCCCCGCCTGAAGCGGTATTCCGCATGCATGTGGATACGGCCCATCTCAGCCGGATCCGTGTGGATGGGGAACGCCCACCGACACTGATGTTTCACGGCCGAAGCAAACTGTGACCGTCTAGCCAGCGGAGCTTGAGAATTGATTTCGACCCGCCGCCTTGGCACGATACATGGCAGCATCTGCATTCTGCATCAGGTGATGCTCGTCTTCGCCATCCGCGGGATAGAGCGCGATACCAATGCTGGCGGTCACATTCAGCTCATGACCCTCCACCTCGAACGGGCTTGATAAAACCTCCAGGACCTTGCCGGCTACTTCTTTGGCAGCATCCCCTGCCTGCTCCCCATCAACCAGGTTGGTGAGCAGCACTGTAAACTCATCGCCGCCAATGCGAGCCACCGAGTCACTCTCGCGCACAACTTTGACCAGGCGTTCTGTAACCCGGCAAAGCAGTTCATCCCCGACATGATGACCATGGGCATCATTCACCTCTTTGAACTCATCCAGATCGACATACAGCAGAGCGAAAATCTGGCCGGTACGCCTGGCCTGCAGTAAGGCCTGGTTCAGGCGATCGTAGAACAGCGCCCGGTTGGGCTGACCAGTCAGATAATCATAATGGGCCAGGGCATAGAGCTGCTCATTCTGCTCACTGATCTGGCGATTGGCGATCTCCAGGGCCTGCAGGTTTTCAAGCTTTTGTGTCTCCAGGCGATAAAGTGCCGTGCTTACCAACCCACCCAAACCGAGAAAAGAGAGAATCAGCATCACACCGCTGCGATAAAACTCCACCAGGGATTCATTGATCTCGTCGCGAATCGCGGTCTCTATGCCCTCGGCCTGTTGAAGCAGCACAGAGAATACCCGGTCGAATTTCTGATCGATATCGGAGCCCGGTAGGGCATCTTCGAAGGCGAGATAGCGCTGATCAGAGATATCCCTGAACTCAGCAATCCCGACCAGCATCTCTTCCACGTTATGCCGCACATGCCTGTCAGCCAGGGGAAAGACCCTGCCTTTCTTGTAGACCCCACCTTCAAGGAGATTCCGGGCATGCCTTTCAGCCTTGGAAAAATGCCTGCTGACCACGGCAATATCCTCGTGCCTGTCCCCCGACAGAATTTCCTCGAACCAGAGATGGCCAATGCTCAGGTGAAACTTGATACCCATGGCGGCCCAGATCTGGGGCGCATAGGTTTCGGTCATGCGATGACCGTTGTATAGGAGGTATACCATGGCGCCGCACAGCAGACCCACAACAATGAACAGGGTCGCAATCAGGTAATGGACTGAACGCTTTCGCTCGAGCAGCCCAGTTTCACCATTGGCAGACATCTCACTTCCCAGCTTACCTGTACCCACCCGCGCACCAACAGGCGACCAGACGGACAGGCTCTTACTGGTTATTTAGCTGAGATTTCTCTTCTTCGCCACGAAAAGCGTCAAAAAGCATGAAAATAACACCTATGAATATGGCGGAGTCTGCGATGTTGAACGCCGGCCAGTGCCACTGCTGGTAATAGATATCCAGAAAATCAATGACATGGCCGAACAAGACCCGGTCAATGAGATTACCGAGAGCACCGCCAACGATAAGACTCAAAGAGATGGCTATCAGCCACTCGCTCTGCTGAAGGCGCTTCATCCAGAACACCATGATAATGCTCACAATAAGCGCCAGTACCGAGAAGAACCAGCGCTGCCATCCGCCCTGGTCACTGAGAAAGCTGAAGGCCGCCCCCTCGTTATAGGCCAGGGTCAGGTTGAAAAACGGCACCAGGGGGACAGTTTCGTACACCATCAGGCTGGACTCGACCAGCTGTTTGCTGATCTGATCAAGCCCGATAATGATCACTGAGAGCCAAAGCCAACGAAGCACGTCAAGATTACCTGTCAGGTGAAACGGCGGCTTTCGCCTTCACCAGCCACGTTGTCCACGCAGCGACCGCACAGCTCCGGATGTTCCGCGTTAGAGCCCACGTCCTCACGGTGATGCCAGCAACGGGTGCACTTGACATGCCCGGAGGCTTTACAATGCACGAACAGCCCCTCAATCTCTGTCTCCACGGCATCCGCTGGCTTGTCAGCCAGGGGGCGGACCCGGGCATAAGAGGTGATGAGGTTGAATCGCAACTCGTCTTCCAGACTGCCAAGGGCCTTGGCCAGTCCATCATCGCAATAGAGCTCCACCTCGGCATCCAGGGATGAGCCGATTGCACCGCTTGTACGCAGGGATTCCAGCTGTTTTCCTACAGCCGTTCGAACGCCAATCACCCTGTTCCAGAACTCCCGGTTGAAGCTGTCATCCTTATCCAGCCCGAACAACCCCTCGTACCATGTTTCAGTAAAAACAGTCTCACTGCGCTGACCGGGGACGTGCTGCCACAACTCATCGGCGGTAAAGGTGAGCACCGGCGCCAGCCAGCGGGTCATTGCCTCGATGATGTGGTACATCGCGGTTTGGCAGGAGCGTCGGGCAATGCTCTCCTCCTGGGTGGTGTACTGACGATCCTTGATCACATCAAGGTAGAAACCACCCATCTCTGTGCCGCAGAAGTTAAGCACCTTCTGGTAAATAAGATGGAAGTTGTAGTCGACGTAGGCCTCGCGGATCTCCTCCTGCAACTGCAAGGCTCGATCCACCGCCCAGCGATCCAGCTTCAGCATATCCCCAGGTGCAACCAGGTTCTTCTCAGGATCGAAACCATTGAGGTTGGCCAACAGGAAACGCCCCGTATTGCGGATACGTCGATAGGCATCGGCGGTGCGCTTCAGAATCTCGTCCGAAACGGTCATCTCGCCCCGGTAGTCGGTTGCTGCCACCCAGAGACGGATAATGTCGGCACCCAACGCCTTCATCACCTTCTGGGGGCTGACCACGTTGCCCTGGGACTTGGACATCTTGTGACCCTTGGCATCCACGGTGAAACCGTGGGTCAGCACGCCCTTGTAGGGGGCACTGTCGTTGATCGCCACAGAGGTCAAAAGGGAGGACTGGAACCAGCCGCGATGCTGATCGGATCCCTCAAGGTAGAGATCGGCGGGATACTCCAGCCCTTCATGGGGTTTCAGCACTGAAAAGTGCGTGGTACCCGAGTCAAACCAGACATCCAGGGTATCGGTGACCTTCTGGTACTGCTCAGCCTCTTCACCGAGGAGCTCTGCCGGATCCAACGCGAACCAGGCCTCGATGCCTTTCTGCTCGACCAGTTTGGCGACCTCTTCGATAAGTCGGGGCGTTTCCGGATGGGGCTCGTTGGTATTCTTGTCGATAAACATGGCGATGGGCACACCCCATGTGCGCTGGCGTGAAATACACCAGTCCGGGCGGTTCTCAACCATACCTTCGATCCGGGCCTGCCCCCAGTCAGGGGTCCACACCACTTTCTTTATCTCCCGCATGGCTGATTCACGCAGGCCGTTCTGCTCCATACTGATGAACCACTGGGGCGTGGCACGGAAGATGATTGGAGTCTTGTGGCGCCAGCAGTGGGGGTAGCTATGGGCCAGGCGCGCCTCCTGCACCAATGCACCACGCTCCTTCAGCACATCGATCACTTTCCCGTTGGCGCTGAAGACATGTTCACCAGCGAACAGTTCGGTGCCTTCGACAAAGCAGCCGTTACCGCCAACCGGGTTATCCACCGGCAGGTCGTAACGCTGACCGGCGATGTAATCCTCAAGACCGTGAGCGGGCGCGGTATGTACCGCACCGGTACCCGCCTCCAGGGAGACATGATCACCCACGATGACAGGAACCTCCCGCTCATAAAAGCAGTGCTTCAGCTTCAGACCTTCCAGGGCGTGACCCTGGGCGTAGGCGATAACGCGATAATTTTCGATACCCCAGCGTCCCATGGTCTCTTTCAGCAGCCCCTCTGCCAGCACCAGGCGCTCCTTGCCTGCAGGGCCGTCCGCCTGCACCACAACGTACTCAAGGGTCGGGCTGAGACAGACCGCCTCATTAGCGGGCAGCGTCCAGGGGGTTGTGGTCCAGATCACCACTGAAAGCGGGCCTTCACCCTGACCTTCAGGAACATTATGGCAGGCGTTGATCAACGCCTCGGGGTCGACAGCCTGAAAACGCACATCGATGGTAAAGGACTCCTTGTCCTTGTATTCAACCTCGGCTTCGGCCAGGGCAGAGCCGCAGTCGGTACACCAGTGGACCGGCTTGTAACCCTCGTGCACATGGCCGTTCTCGACGATCTTGCCGAGGGAGCGGATGATGTCCGCCTCGGTCTGGTAGTCCATGGTCAGGTAGGGCCTGTCCCAATCGCCCAGCACCCCGAGCCTTTTGAAATCAGTACGCTGCTTGTCCACCTGCTTGGCAGCATAGTCACGACAGGCAACGCGGAACTCTGCCGCGGAGACCTTGTGTCCCGGCTTGCCGACCTTTTTCTCAACCTGCAATTCGATGGGCAGACCGTGACAGTCCCAGCCCGGCACATATGGCGCATCAAAACCGTCCAGGGTACGGCTCTTGACAATAATATCCTTGATCACCTTGTTTACAGCATGGCCTATGTGGATCTCGCCATTGGCATAGGGAGGGCCGTCGTGCAGGATAAACTTCGGCCGGTCAGCGAAGGCTTCGCGGATTTTGCTGTATAGCCCTATCTCCTCCCACCGCTTGAGCATCTCGGGCTCGCGGTTGGCCAGGTTGGCCTTCATGGGAAAACCGGTCTTGGGAAGATTCAGGGTGCTTTTGTAATCGGTCACGGCTTACTGCCTTATCGCATTAAAATTAAAAATACTGTTCGTCAGGACGCCTGGCTCTTGGCCTCGGCTATCCCGAAAAATTCTCTTGCCTCACGGGCATCACGCTTAATCTGCTGGCGCAGCTCGTCAAATGATTCGAACTTGCGCTCATCACGTATCTTGAGGCAGAACTCAACCTGAACGTGCTGACCATATATCTGGCGGTCAAAATCAAACAGGTGCACCTCGAGCAGATAGCGGTCATCTCCCTCCACCGTTGGACGGTTGCCGATATTCGCCACTCCGGGCAGGGGCTGATCATCAAGTCCCAGTACAGTCACCGCATAGACACCATGCACGGGACTGACCTTGCGGTGCAGATCAATATTGGCGGTGGGAAAGCCGATGGTCCGCCCACGGGCATGGCCATGGGCTACCCGGCCGCAGATCCGGTAGGGACGACCAAGGTTGTGTTCTGCCATCTTCAGGTCGCCCCGGGCCAGGGCTTCACGTATCCGTGTACTGCTCACACGCTCTTCGCCCACCGCGTAGGTGTTCATGTTTTCCACTTCAAAACCGTGGCCGTGTCCCACCTCGCGCAACATATCTATATCGCCACTGCGGCCCTTGCCGAAGCGAAAGTCATCACCTACGAAGAGGTAACGGACCGCCAGGCCATCCACCAGCAGTTCCTGTACGAACTCATGAGCATCCATGGCAGCCAGCTTGGGCCCGAACTCCAGGAGCACCACGCGATCGATACCGGCATCCTTGATCGCCTGCAGTTTCTCTCGCATGCGCGTCAGCCTGGCCGGCGCTGCATCGGGCGCGAAAAACTCCATGGGCTGGGGTTCGAAGGTCACTACCGTGGCAGGCAGCCCAAACGCCTCGGCCTTCTCACGAAGGTGACGGAAGACCGCCTGGTGCCCAAGGTGCACGCCATCGAAATTACCGATGGTCGCAACGCAACCCTGGTGCCTGGCGCGTAGATTGTGTAAGCCCCTGATAACCTGCATTCGGTTCAGTTTTCGCCCAGTGAATCAAAACAAACCATTATATGCGAACTTTTCCATCAAGTCCCTGTATCTGCATAGTGTTAACAGGCCCTAAACCGAGCTTTTGAAATGACGCCCCCTGATTCCCATCAGGAAAAGCGCCGCAAAGTAGGCTGCCGCCCCTGAGAAAACCGCCACCAGCAGACGCGAAACCCTGCTCCAGCTATCCAGCTCAAGCCACAGCTGCAACTCACCCCCAAGCCAGAAAAGAACCGCCCCCATCACCAGGCTGGCGACACCGGCCTTCAGCAACAGCCCGGGCCAGCCTTTGGGCGGCTGATAGACGCCCTCGCCACGCAACCCGCGGTAGAGCAGCAATGCGTTCAGGGATGCCGACAGGGCCGTTGCCAGGGCCAGCCCGGCATGGGCCAGGGGAAAGACCAGGATAAGATTGAGCACCATGTTGGTGACCATGGCGATGACAGCAATTTTTACCGGTGTCCTGGTATCCTGCCGGGCATAAAAACCAGGAGCGAAGATCTTGATCAGAATAAATGGCATGAGCCCCAGGGAGTAAGCCATCAGACTGCGCTGGGACATCGCCACATCCCGGGCATCGAACACGCTGGACTGAAACAGGGTGGCAATCATGGGGCCCGACAGCAGCAGCAGACCCACCGCCGCCGGCAGACCCAGCAGCAGGGCCCAGCGCAAAGCCCAATCCAGGGTAGCGGAAAACCCCTCTTGTGAGTCAGCAGCGTGCTTCTTGGAAAGACTGGGCAGGATAACCGTCGCCAGGGCCACCCCCAGCACACCCACGGGCAACTCCACCAGTCGGTCGGAATAGTAGAGCCAGGAGATACTCCCCTCCTGCAGAAAGGAGGCGATCAGGGTATCCAGCAGCAGATTCACCTGGGTCACAGAGACACCGAACAGGGCCGGCAGCATCAGCTTGCCGATGCGTCGCACCCCTTCATCTTTAGGTGCAAAACGAAAAGCGGGCAGCAGTTTCAGCTGATGCAGGAACGGGAGCTGAAACAGAAACTGCACGATACCGGCAATCAGCACACCCCAGGCCAGTGCCTTGATCGGCGTATCCATCAGTGGCGCCAGCCAGAATGCGCAGCCGATCAGGGAAAGATTCAGCAGTACCGGGGTAAATGCCGGCACCCCGAAACGGTTATGGGTATTCAGAATACCGCCGGCAAAAGCTGTCAGTGAAATAAACAGCAGGTATGGGAAGGTCAACCTCAGCATGTCGGAGGTGAGCCAGAAGGTGGCCATCTCTCCACGCACCAGGAAACCACCACCGAACAGCGAGACGATCACCGGAGCGCCAAGCACCCCCACCAGAGTCACCGCCAGCAGCACACCAGCAAGAGTGCCGGCCACATGATCCACAAACTGCTTCAGTTCATCGAAACTGCGCTTGACCTTGTACTCGCTCAGTACCGGCACGAAGGCTACCGAAAACGCCCCCTCGGCAAACAGCCGGCGAAGGAAATTCGGGATCTTGAATGCAACGAAGAAGGCATCTGTCCCCGCATTGGCGCCGAAGACATGGGCGAACACCAGATCCCGGATAAAGCCGAGAATCCGTGAAAGCATGGTGTTTGAGCCTACCTTGGCCAAGTGTTTGAACATGGGCGTATCGCGATTCAGACCAAAAGCGGGCATTATAGGCCCTTATCCAGTCCCGGAACATGCCCGGCCCCAGGTTTTAACTCGATTTGGGTGTTGACAAATACTCTAACAGCCATCAGAATACCGCGCTCTTTCGAGCATAAACGAATTTTTAGGAGAGTAACCTTGGCCAACTCAGCACAAGCCCGCAAACGCGCGCGTCAGGCCGAAAAGCATCGTCAAAATAATGCGTCCCGTCGCAGCATGATGCGTACCTATCTCAAGAACGTGTTGAAGGCCGTTGAGGCTGGTGACAAGGAAGGCGCATCCGAAGCTTTCAAACAGGCAGCACCGGTTATCGACCGTGCGGCAAGCAATGGCCTTATCCACAAGAATAAGGCCGCTCGTCATAAGAGCCGCCTGAACGCGCAGATAAAAGCGCTGTAACATAGCATCTGCGCTTAAAAAAAACCGGCCACAAGCCGGTTTTTTTATGCCTGAAGGAAACTCAACTCCCGAAAAGCCGGGCTCCTTCAGACCACAGCATCAGCCCGGATCTCAAACCAGCACGAGATTGTCCCGGTGGATCAGCTCTTCATCATCCACATAGCCAAGGATCTCGCTGATCATGTTTGAAGGCTGACCTTTTATCTTGTCAGCCTCTTCCGCCCCGTAGTTGACCAGCCCCCGTGCAATCTCGTGACCCTGGGAGTCCATACAGGAGACCACCTCACCACGGGAAAAATCACCGATAACCTGCTTCACCCCGACCGAAAGCAGGCTTCTGCCGGAATTACGCAGCACCTTGACCGCACCTTCATCCAGCACCAGGCGACCGTGCACCTGGAGATGCCCAGCGAGCCACTGCTTGCGCGCAGCGTCTGCACCGTGAACCGGCGTCAACAAAGTACCCAGCCGCTCACCTCCGGCGATTCTGCCAAGCACATTTTCGCCACGGCCGGGAGCAATGATTGTTGCAGCGCCGGAGCGCGCAGCCAGGCGCGCCGCACGCACCTTGGTCACCATGCCCCCACGCCCCAAGCCACCCGCACTACCGCCGGCAACCTCGTCCAGCAACGGCGCATCCACCCGGCTTTCGCCGATCAGCTCTGCAGCAGAATTCGACCTGGGATCACTGTCATACAGACCATCCTGATCAGTCAGCAGTACCAGCAGGTCCGCCTCTACCAGGTTGGCCACAAGTGCCGCCAGGGTATCGTTGTCACCAAAACGAAGCTCGTCAGTGGCAACCGTGTCGTTTTCATTGACCACCGGAACTACGCCGAGCTCCAACAGGGTGCGCAGGGTACTGCGGGCATTGAGATAACGGGAGCGGCTGGTGAGGTCATCGTGGGTAAGCAGTACCTGGGCGGTATGCAGACCCCGCTTGAGAAAGCAGGTCTCGTAAGCACGTATGAGACCCATCTGACCAATGGCGGCTGCAGCCTGCAGTTCATGCAGTGAGGAGGGACGATACTCCCAACCCATGCGGCTCATACCTTCAGCCACGGCACCAGAAGAGACCAGCACCAGTTCATTGCCCGCCAAGACCCAGGCAGCCATCTGCTCGACCCAGGATGAGAGAGAGTCTCTGGCCAATCCCTTGCCGTCGGCAGTCAGCAGGGCGCTGCCGATCTTTACCACCCAGCGGCGCGTCGAACGAATGTTGTCACGGGAGGTATTCATATCATATCAACCCTTCAGCGGATCCCAGGGCTCGTCATCCTTTTCATCTACGGCCAGTTCCGGTGCCTCATCAATATGCAGCTGCTCCAGGCGCTCCATCAGGGCATAGGTCAGCCCTTCCGTCCCTTCACCCGTCAGTGCGGATATTGCATATACAGGACCTTGCCAATCAAGCGCCTCAAGCAGTTCGGTTTCCCGCTCCCGGAATTCATCCTCCATCAGCAGATCCAGCTTGTTCAGCACCAGCCAACGCTCCTTTCCCGCCAGCTCCGGGCTGTACTTTTCAAGCTCAGCTACAATGCGCGTTACCTCGTCAGCAGGAGCCACTGAATCATCCAGCGGCGCCATATCCACCAGGTGCAGAAGGAGTCGCGTCCGATCCAGGTGCTTGAGGAACTGAATACCAAGGCCAGCCCCTTCAGCTGCACCCTCAATCACACCGGGGATATCTGCGATGACAAAACTCCGCTCGGAACCGACACTGACCACACCCAGGTTGGGGTAGAGTGTGGTAAACGGATAATCAGCCACCTTTGGGCGGGCACTGGATACCTTGCTGATAAAGCTCGACTTACCGGCATTCGGCATACCCAGCAATCCCACATCAGCCAGCAGGATCAGCTCCAGCTTCAGCTGTCGCTGCTCACCGGGGGTTCCCGGCTTGGACTGGCGGGGTGTGCGGTTGGTACTGCTCTTGAAACGGGCATTACCTATACCGTGATAACCGCCCTGCGCCACCAGTAACTCCTGGCCATCGACCAGGACCTCGCCAATCAGCTCTTCGGTTTCAAGGTCGGTAACCCGGGTCCCGACAGGGACCTTTACATAGAGGTCCTCTGCGCTTGCTCCGGTGCAGTTGCGCCCCATCCCGGGCCTGCCGCTTTCTGCCCGGTGCCTGCGCCTATGCCTGAAATCCACCAGCGTATTCAGGCCCGAGTCGGCGATCAGGTAAACGCTGCCGCCGTCACCCCCGTCACCCCCATCAGGCCCGCCTTTGGGAATGTATTTTTCACGGCGAAAACTGACACTGCCATTGCCACCCTTGCCGGCTTCAACTCGGATACTGGCTTCATCGACAAATTTCATGGCTGCGCCTACTGTTTAACATGGTGATTCAGGGACACCTCTGTCGGGAATCCCTTAAGTGTCTATAACGCAAAAAGCCCCGTCAAACGACGAGGCCCTTGCAGATCGAAAAGGCGGCGCAATCAGGCCGGAACTACGCTCACGTACTTCCGGTTTTTGGGGCCTTTGACCTCGAACTTCACAACACCGTCTGCCTTGGCAAACAGGGTGTGGTCCTTGCCGCAACCAACGTTTTCACCATCGTGGAAACGGGTGCCACGCTGACGTACGATGATACCACCAGCATTGATGCTCTCGCCGCCAAAGACTTTGACGCCCAAGCGTTTGGATTCTGAATCGCGGCCGTTACGTGTACTACCGCCTGCTTTCTTATGTGCCATGGTTTAACCTACCTTCAGCCAGCGCTGATACCGGTGATCTCAAGCTCGGTGTACCACTGACGGTGGCCCTGGCGCTTCATGTGATGCTTACGGCGCTTGAACTTGATGATGTTAACTTTTTTACCCCGGCCATGGGATTTAACGGTAGCGGTAACTTTGCCGCCGTCCACATAGGGGGTGCCTACTTTAATGTTGTCGCCATCAGCGACCATCAGTACCTTGTCGAGCTCTACAGAAGAACCTTCTTCGGTACCAAGCTTCTCGACCTTAAGGGTGTCACCTTGGGAAACCCGGTACTGCTTACCCCCGGTCTGAATTACGGCGTACATACCATATCTCCGCAAAAAATCTGCTGTTCTGGCGCGCAAACACAGCACGCCCACGAAAGAGGCGGAATTCTACCCGTGACTGGGCCTCAGGTCAAACCCCATAACACGAAAAAATGCAATTCCTGTCATCAGGCACTCTTTTCCCGCTTGACAGCCCCGCGCCGCACTCCTAGCATGCCCTCCCCTAGTCCTTTAAATATATATATATCACAGGGTCCAAATGGACATATCCGCCATCCGAGATTTAACCGCTAACGACATGAAAGCGGTCGACAACCTGATACTGCACCGGCTCCAGTCAGACGTGGTGCTGATAAACCAGATAGGAAATTACATCGTCAACAGTGGTGGCAAACGGCTGCGACCGATGATCGTACTCCTGGCCGCCAGATCCCTGGGTTATCACGGGGACCAGCATATCGATCTCGCCGCTGTGATTGAATTCATCC
Organism: Sedimenticolaceae bacterium; assembly: GCA_965224515.1. Taxonomy (GTDB): domain Bacteria; phylum Pseudomonadota; class Gammaproteobacteria; order Chromatiales; family Chromatiaceae; genus Sedimenticola_A. The sequence goes on along the minus strand of OZ245051.1, from coordinate 1,665,864 downwards.
ACACCGCCACACTGCTGCACGACGATGTGGTCGATGGGTCTGATATGCGCCGTAGCAGGGAGACGGCAAACGCGGTTTGGGGCAATGCGGCAAGCGTGCTTGTGGGGGACTTTCTCTACTCCAGGTCCTTCGAAATGATGGTGGATGTGAACAATATGCGGGTTATGGAGATACTCTCCACAGCCACCAACCGCATCGCCGAGGGCGAGGTACTGCAACTGCTCAACTGCAACGACCCTGACACCACGGAAGAGAAGTACCGGGAAGTGATCCTGCGCAAGACGGCCACCCTGTTCGAGGCGGGAGCCCAGCTTGGCGCCGTACTCAATGGTGCAGATGAAGCAGAGGAGCAGGCCCTGGCAGACTATGGACTGCACCTGGGTATCGCCTTCCAGATAATCGACGACGCCCTGGATTACAGCTCCTCCGGCGATGATATCGGCAAAAACATTGGCGACGATCTGGAAGAGGGTAAACCCACTCTGCCCCTGCTCAGAGCCATGGATGAGGGAACCCCTGAACAGCGATCGGCACTGAGAGAGGCAATCGAAAAAGGGGGCCGGGAGTACATCGGCGTCGTCATGGAGGCAATTGAATCCACTGACGCTATCGAGTACACTTCGCGCCTTGCGGCCGAGGAGGCTGACAAGGCGAAAGCCGCGCTGGAAGTGCTGCCGCCATCCTCCTATCGCAGCGCATTGGCAGCCCTGGCGGACTTCGCCGTCAGACGCAGGACCTAGTCAAAAACGGGGTGTAGCTCAGCCTGGTAGAGCACTGCCTTCGGGAGGCAGGGGCCGGAGGTTCGAATCCTCTCACCCCGACCAGTTTTCCACTGGTCCTTGTGATTTTTCTCCATACTCAAGCTCGGCCCCACTGGCATCCTGATTCTAATACCATGATAAAAGAAGGCGGCACACGCAGAGCGCAGTGCCGCCTTCAGTTTATGCAACAACTCCCTTCTAGATGTTGTTGTAACCCACCTCTTCGTGACTGGCGATATCGAGGCCCTCGACCTCTTCCTCTTCGTCCACGCGCAGCCCCTTGGTCATTACCGAAACCAGTTTCAGAATGATGTAGCTGACAACGGCGGCAAACGCGATGGTTGCCACCACGCCGATAAACTGTACGTAGAACTGACCACCCATACTCTCAATGCCATCAGCAAAACCGTAGCCGGAGAACACACCAAGTTCGGTGGAGGAGAAGATACCCGCAAGCAGGGTACCCAGGATGCCTCCGACACCGTGAACAGGAAACACATCCAGGGAGTCATCGATCTTCAGCACGCGCTTGATGTACTGGGTGGCGGTAAAACAGACACCACCAGCAAGCAGACCGATAATCAGAGCTCCGCCGGGGCCGACAAAACCCGACGCGGGGGTAATGGTGCCAAGACCCGCAACCATGCCGGTTACAGCGCCCAGTGCACTTGGCTTGCCGAAACGCTTCCACTCGATGGCGGTCCAGGTCATGGCACCCATGGCAGCTGAGATATGGGTTACCAGCATCGCCATGGCGCCACTGCCGTCAGCTGCCAGCGCACTGCCACCATTGAAACCAAACCAGCCGACCCAGAGCATGCCTGCGCCGGTAACGGTCATGGTCATGTTATGGGGAGGCATGGCGGTGGTTGGAAATCCCTTACGGGGACCAATCACCAATGCGGCAACCAGGGCCGCAACACCCGCAGTGATATGTACCACAGTACCACCGGCAAAATCATAGAGACCCATCTCGGCGAGCCAGCCGCCGCCCCACACCCAGTGGGTAACCGGCACGTAGACCAGAATCAGCCAGATGGCACTGAAAAGCAGCATGGACGAGAACTTCATGCGCTCGGCAAAACCACCCACGATCAGTGCCGGGGTAATGATCGCGAAGGTCATCTGGAACATCATGAAAAGCGATTCCGGAATATCACCTGAGAGAGTATCCCTGTCGATACCCGCCAGCATCACCTTGCTGAAGTCACCTATCCAGGCTCCGCCTTCACCAAACGCCAGACTGTAACCGACCACTAACCACAAGACCGACGCCACGCCGGCAATAGAGAAGCACTGCATGAGGACTGATAGAACATTCTTGGTGCGAACCAGCCCACCATAAAAAAGCGCAAGGCCCGGCAGGGTCATGAACAACACCAGGGCGGTGGAAGCCATAATCCACGCCGTATTGGCGCCATTGAGAGTTGCTTCATCTGCGAATGCAGCCCCCGGGAGCATTCCCAAAAGTAGTGCACTCAAAACCAGTCTATTCATCTTCATGCCATCTCCAAACCAGAAATCATATTACCAATCGTTGAATTGGAATGGCTTATTGCACAAATCATGCCCACATATAAAAGTCTGCAAATTCAATGGATTAACAACAAACAACCTCAATACCGACAATATCGCGCACCATTATTGTGCGCAATGACAGCAGGCCCGACCCGTTATAGTGCAAAGAAAAAAGCCGGCGCCCTGATTTGGGCACCGGCGAACCAGACTTTACGTCCAGAGGGGAGTCCTAAATGAACAAAAAGCACACTTAAGAAAGCGAGCACTGACACAGCTGTACCAATGCTCATGTAGGTGGGACCCGGTTTTGCATGGAAAGTTCCCTGTCTGATAAGTGGAAACCTGGCCGGATGCACCCCTCTGAAATCCATGTATAGTTAAACGAAGACTGATCAACATAGATTCCCGTAGGAGGAGACATGGGCAGCACTACACGCAGATTATTCGCCTCAACCCTGATCGCACTGGTGGCGTCACTGGGAGTCATGCCCCCCGCACAAGCCGGCTGGGACCCCCGAAAAGAGGAGTCAAAGGCCAGTTCGGGAAAATCTGGCAATAGAGCTGTCGACCAGGCGATAGCACGCTTGAAGGCCGAGGACTCCAGCCTGAATATTTTCTTCCAGAAAGCCTACGGCTACGCCATCTTCCCCACCGTAGGCAAAGCAGGCATCGGCCTGGGCGGAGCATATGGTGAGGGCGAGGTCTACCAGAAAGGGCGCTATATCGGCACAGCCAGCCTGACCCAGGTCAGTTTTGGCTTCCAGCTTGGCGGCCAGACCTACATTGAAGTCATATTTTTCAAAGACAAACACACCCTGGATGATTTCAAGGGTGGAAATTTTGAGCTCGGAGCCCAGGCATCGGCCATTGCTGTTACAGCCGGAGTGTCTGCAGATGCCGATTATGAAAATGGCGTGGCCGTCTTCACCCTGCCCAAAAAGGGCTTGATGTACGAGGCCACAGTGGCCGGCCAGAAGTTCAGCTTCGACCCTGCAAAATAATACATTGGGGCCATCCCCCTCTCTTGGAAGAGAGGGGTTCCCCGATATACCCGACCAACCATCCCAGCCTGTAATCAGGAAACCCTTTCCCGGGCGTCTACTGCTACAGTAGTAGTACGAAAGGCCTTTTGTGTGCGTGGAAATGGATATCCGTCTGAAGTTCATGCTGATCCCGGCACTGGTGCTCCTGCCGGTAACGCTACTCCTGCTGTTGGCATTGAACAGCTTCGTCAATCGTCAACTCGTGGAAGAGGTGCGCAATGAGCTGGAGGCTATCGCCTCCACCACCGCTACAGCCCTGAAACCCTACGGGATCGAGCACGATATCGCCATCATGGATCAACTCGCCGATGAGTTGGGCACGGCCTCGGACGCCAGGATCACCATCTTGATGAATGACGGCAGGATTTTGGGGGACTCCGATCTTTCCGCCTCACAAATTGAAACCGCCGATAGTTATGCCGATCGCCCTGAATTAATCGACGCCCTGAGCAAGGGCAAGGGCCACTCCCTCAGGTACAGTGATACCCTGAAGCATGAGATGCTCTACTTTGCCGTGCGGCAACTGGTAGGCGAAGAGCCCATTGAACATGGGCACGAATCCGATGCCTCCCACAGCCACAACATGCGCCACTTTCACGTGGTCCGTGCCGCACGCTCGACAGATCATATGCTGGCGCACTTCTTCCCTATCAAGCTGGCTTTCTACTCTGCAGCCCTCACCGGGGCAGTCGCCATCATTCTGATCGGCATTGCCGGCGGCCGCCACCTTGCTTCCCGAGCCCAACAGACAACCCGGCTTTTGGAGCAGAAAGTCGCAGAGCGCACCAAGAGCATCAACCTCTTGCAGCGACTGGGAAGCTCCCTGAGTGCGTGCAGCAAGATGGACGAGGCCGCTGAGGTTATTCATCACATGATCGGCCGTCTGCTGCCGGAAACACGTGGTGCCATTTTCATCACCAAGTCGTCACGCAATGCCGAAGAGATGCTCGTATGCTGGGGGGGGAGAGTGGCCAGACGAGCAACAGTTCAGCCCCGACACCTGCTGGGCCATGCGCAAGGGGCGCATGCACCTCTCAAACGATGATGACATCGGCATGACCTGCACCCACCTCACGCACGCAGAGTTCAAACAGAGCCTCTGCATTCCTCTCATTGCCCAGGGGGAGACACTGGGCTCTTTCACCGCGTTGACTGACGAGGATGAATGGACAGAAAGGGACATCAAAATGGCCCAAACCCTGTCTGAGCAGATATCGATAACCCTCGCCAGCCTGCAGCTCAGGGAGAGTCTGAAACAGCAGGCCATCAGAGACCCCCTGACCGGCCTTTTCAACAGGCGCTACCTGATGGAATCCCTGCAGCAGTCCATCAGCCAGGCAGATCGCAAAGATTCCACACTGGGCGTCATGATGATCGATATCGATGACTTCAAGACTTTCAACGACAACTACGGTCATGATGTCGGGGATTTGGTACTGAAACAGATAGCCGCGGAGATGCGGCTGTGTACCCGCAAGGAGGACACACTCAGCCGGTATGGGGGTGAGGAGTTCTGCCTGGTCTGCCCAGACCTCACCGAAAAAAATATTGAAGAACTGGCAGTCCGCCTGTGCAACCAGGTCAGAAAACTCACCCTGACGGTGAGAGAGACTGCACTGAGTGATCACACCATCTCCATCGGGATCGCAACATACCCCGGCCATGCCAAGGACGCCGAGACCCTGATAAAGATCGCCGATGATGCCCTCTACCAGGCAAAGACCTCGGGTAAAAACCGCTTTATCACTGCAGGCATCGTGAAAACACTCCAGTTTCCCTCAGCATAAATAGACGGTACTCACTCATCACATAGCCCGTAAAGCATCCGAAAAAAAAGCCCCCTGTCCATATGGGACCAGGGGGCTTTTCTATTTGGTGGCTACGGGTGGAATTGAACCACCGACCTACGGGTTATGAGTCCGTCGCTCTCACCAACTGAGCTACGTAGCCAGGAAAGGCGGGCAAATATAACTATCGCCACGCTCAGTGTCAATAGCCAGAGTCCTGACCACAGCCATCAAACATTGAATCGGAAGTGGATAACGTCACCATCCTTGACCACGTACTCCTTGCCTTCAGAGCGGAGTTTGCCAGCCTCTTTCGCTCCCTGCTCCCCCTTGCAGGCCACGAAATCATCGTAAGAAACGACCTCGGCCCTGATGAAACCGCGTTCGAAATCAGTGTGGATCACGCCGGCTGCCTGAGGGGCGGTGGCATCCATAGGGATAGTCCATGCCCGGACCTCTTTCTCTCCAGCGGTAAAATAGGTTTCCAGGCCAAGCAGTTTGTAACCGGCGCGGACAACTCGGTTCAGACCCGGCTCGTGAAGTCCCATATCCTCCAGGAACTCCTGCTTCTCATCATCATCAAGCTCTGCAATTTCAGCCTCGATTGATGCGCATACAGCCACCACTTCAGAACCTTCAGCGTGGGCGAACTCGCTCACAGCATCCAGAAGGGGGTTATTCTCGAAACCGTCTTCGGAAACGTTGGCGATATATAGGGTCGGTTTGGTAGTCAGCAGATGCAGCTCCCTGACGGTCAGCGACTCATCTTCGTCCAGCTCCAGAGAGCGCACAGGGTTTCCTGCATCCAGATGATCCTTGACCCTCTCCAGCAGCGCTTTCTGGGCCAGGATCTTTTTATCGCCTGTCTTGGCCTGCTTGCCTGCCTTGAGCAGCGCCTTCTCCACTGACTCCATATCCGCCAGGGCAAGTTCGGTATTGATCACTTCAATATCAGAGAGAGGCTCAACCTTGCCAACCACGTGCACAACGTCATCGTTGTGAAAGCAGCGTACTACATGGCAGATCGCATCGGTTTCACGGATATTGGCCAGGAACTTGTTACCCAGGCCCTCACCCTTTGAGGCGCCTTCAACCAGGCCGGCAATATCGACAAACTGCATGGTGGTGGGGATTATATTCTGTGGCTGGACAATCTCGGCAATGACGTCCTGGCGCGGATCGGCAACCGGAACCACGCCCACATTGGGATCAATTGTGCAAAAAGGATAGTTCTCAGCCGCTATGGTCGCCTGAGTCAGCGCATTGAAAAGAGTGGACTTGCCCACGTTCGGGAGACCCACGATACCGCATTTGAAACCCATAATACCCGACCCTGAAAGGAAATCGGGGAAGGATAGGTGAATTGAAGCCGAATATCCAGTTAAATCAAAGAGAAATAAACAGCTTTCACCTGCAAAAAAAGGCCTTTCATGGCTGACTGAACGTCAGCCGATGGTAAACAGTTTATCGAAGTTGGCGATTCGAAGAACCTCCCTGACCCCTTCATTTGCATTGCTCAGAGCGACCCCGGTCTCCTTGTCTCCATGCTCGCGCAATTGCAGCAGCATACCCATGGCCGAACTGTCCATATATTCGGTTTCAGACAGGTCCACGATATAGCTTTTCTCGCCCTTCGGAAACGAAGTATATGCCTGCAGAAAATCCTGGTGGCAGGAAAAATCAAAGCGACCTGAGACATGAATGGTAACTTCACTGTTATCGGATGATTCCGTTGCTGACACCGACATGGCTCACTCCCCTAGACTGCAAATTTGCTCTCGGCTGATACGGTAATGGTATCACCGACGACTGCCCTACATCTCATATCGTCCGGGGGCTGCAGAAACTTGAGAGCTCTTCACCCGGAGAGATCCTGCGGTAGATACAAGAAAGCCGGAAAAAAGCAGGAAGCAATGGAAACAAAAAAGCCCCTTTGCAGGGGCTTTTTCGGGAAGATGGAGCCGGTGATAGGAGTCGAACCCACGACATCCTCATTACAAGTGAGGCGCTCTACCAACTGAGCTACACCGGCGTAATTCGTTCAAGAGGCGCTATTCTAGAAGATCCTTCAGGGTCTGACAATGCGTGGACAGCTTTGTTTTCGAATTTCGAGGCCAGGATAGTTACTGCGCAGAATGTCGGCAGCCCGCTCAGCTCCTCCCGTTGCCAGGCGAAGGTCGATCCAGTAGACAATACTGTCGCTTATCCTGGGTCTGACCTCCACCTTGAATCCACTGGCCTCAACCTCAGCACGCCGGCTTTGGGCATTAACCCGACGTGAGAAGGCGCCAAGTGAAATAGCATTTTTCAAGGGTCCCTGGAGAAAGCGCCGCACATCCTTAAACCCTTTATCCTGCAGAGCCTTCAGATTTTTGATTGCACCCTGCTGATCTTTAGCGGCGGGAATCAGTACCCAGTACCCGGTTGTTCTGACCAGGGACTGTTCACGGGATGATGTTTCGAATCCAAGCTGATTCAGCTGCGCGGCAATCGCCTTGGCCGCTTCAGACTTTTCCAGGGGCCCAAGTACGCCGCAATAAGGCTGGCTCAACACCGGTTCTGGTGCAGCGGGGAGTGTTTCCACTGGTTCATCCTCTGTCGCAACCTGCTCTCCGCCATCCACCGCTGCCTGCGTTTCTTCTGCCACACCATCAACAGTAGCGGTAATCTCTGGCGTCTCTTGCTCGACAGGCACCGGCTCACGCTTGACCACTTCGGGAAGACGTCCCTGAACCGGATCATCAGCCTCGGGCTGAACTTCGTCTTCCGATGAGAGCTCAGACAGAAGCCTGATATTGCCTACACCAGGAGAAGAGACAACAGGTGTCTGGACAGCCTGCTCTCCCTCGCTGCTGTAACCCCAGATGAAGATCCCGCCATTGATCAGCAGCAGCAATAGAAATAACCATCTCATGCAGCATACTCTCCATCTGTTGCCACCAGTGCAAGCCCCGTCATTACCAGCTCAGGAATCACCATACCTGATATATCCAACGCATCCAGCAATATATTCGCATCACTCCCCGTCAGTACCAGGCTGGGGGGCACTCCAAGTGTCTGTGAGGATTTCCCGATCACCCGTTCAACCAGGGCCGCGGCTGAATGAATACTGGCCGAGGCTACTGCACTGGCAGTATCTGTTGCCAGCATATTCTCGACATCGACTTTCTCAATACGGGGGATTCTTGTTTTATCCAGCAGGGCATGTCGCATCAGGTCGAGTCCTGGCAGTATCACACCTCCCAGGTGCGATCCACCGTCATCCATCACATCAACGGTTATAGCGGTTCCGCAATCCACAATGCAGGCGGGACCAGGATGCAGTCCATGTACGGCAACCAGGGTCAGCCACCGGTCAACACCAAGCTGGGAAGGCTCAGTGTAAGCATTTGTAACCCCCAGGGCCTTCCTGGAAGAGGCAACAACCTCTGGGCTGAGCCCCCACACATTCTGCGTCCAGTCAGCCAACTGGCGCTCCAGTTCATCTCCCGCGACGTTGGCCAGTACAACCCTGACCGGCTGCTCTGCACTACCCCAGCAAGAGGCTGCTATCCTGGCGAACCTGCCAGTGGAATGGGGAACTGACTGCACAGGGGAGATCTGCCCATTAACCAGCCATGCCCATTTCATATTGGTATTGCCTATATCTACGAGCAGAAGGCTGTCATTTTTAATAGGTTCAACAGACATTACGATTCACACCACGGGTCTCAAACTGACTTCGCCACCGTGATAAGGCCGCGTTACACCCTGGTGCTCCAGCAACAGTGCACCTGATGCATCTATCCCCCTGTGAATACCGTCGATGCGGTTATCACCCATCTGCAGCGCAACCTCCTTCCCGTGATAGAGGTCAAACCGGCTCCACTCATCTATTTCACAGGCCAGTCCCTGGGATTCAAACCGCGAGAGGGTATGAAACAGGGTATCAAGCAACACAGATACCAGCTGGTTACGGGATATATCCTCACCACCTGGCAGACTGGAGAGATCAACCCAGGGCTGGTCTATATCCGCGCCCTGGAGATCGCTCAAACGCGTGTTCATGCCAAGCCCGATCACAACCCGGCTGGGGCCTGAGTGTTCACCGGAAACCTCGAGCAGCAACCCGGCAAGTTTGCGCCCCCGCCAAAGAAGATCGTTGGGCCACTTGAGACCAACCTCTTCGATACCCAGGGACTCGAGACTGCGTGCAACCGCTATACCTGCAGCCAGGCTCAAACCACTGAGATCAGCAAGCCCAAGTCCGTATCGCCAATTGATGGAGAGATAGATGTTGCTGCCGAAGGGTGATACCCAGTCACGACCTCTACGCCCCCGGCCGGAGGTCTGCTGTTCAGCAATACAGACATGTCCCGAGGTACTTTCCTGGGCAGGAATCTGCATCAGGTAACTGTTTGTGGAATCGATCTGGTCGTGTATCTCAACCCGGGCCAAAAGGGTTCTGGTATCCGGGTTCAAGCCGGTGCAGATTGAATCCTGATCAAGAAACTCAATGGGCTCAGCCAGCTTATAGCCACGCCCCTTGACCGCGAACAGACTTATATCCATCCGGTCGCGAATATGCTTCAGGTGCTTCCATATGCCGGCGCGGCTGATACCAACGGCCTCGGCCAGCTCTTCACCGGAATGAAATTGTCCGTCTGCCAGCAGGCGGATAATATTGAAACGTGTCTCCATCGGGCAAGTTTAACAGAGCCGGCCACTTGGCCATATACTATTGATTGGAAAGCGATTATTCATAATCCCAACCACTCATCCCTGCGCCGTTTCATCTCCGCATCGACAGCCTCTATGATCCACAGATGGCAGGTGTCTGCCGGCGCAGGAAGGGGCGCGAGCTGAAACACCATGAGCTCATCCCTTCTAAAGGCATGTATCGTTACAACAGCGCCTTCAGGAACATTGGCAACCAGGTCGTGAACATTACCCGCAGTGACTTTCAAACCATCCACAGCGACGAGCAGATCACCTGCCGAGAGTCCGGCTGACTGGGCTGCCCCACCATCAAAAACAATGGCAAGTTCAGCACTGCCATTACTGTTTTTAATGCGCGCCCCAAGCACTGGCTTAACATCAGGTGCACAATCATCAGGTTTTTTTCCTGAGCCATTATCATCAGCTGATTTCGCAGGGCACAACTGGTAGCCGATCCCCATAAAATCAAAAAGAGGTTCAAGCTCAAGATCACCGGTGCCTCGCAGGGCATGATCAAAGAAGCCTGAGAGGTCGATTCCAGTCACTTCGCTGGCAAGGGCCTCGATCCCGTGTTCCTGCACCCCGATGTCGACCCGACCATGCCTGTTCCACAACGCCCGCATCAGATCATCCAGTGATAGTCTGCCAGATGATTTCATGCGGATAATCAGATCAAGAGCGAGAGCCACAAGAGCTCCCTTGGCGTAATAACTGACAATAGCATTCGGAGCATTCTCGTCCTGCTTATAAAACCTGGTCCAGGCATCAAAGCTGGAATCCGAAACACTCTGCTTGAAGCGGCCGCTTCCACGCTTTACTCGCGTAACGACCTGGGCAAGCAGTTCCAGGTAACTCTCCGCTTCAACTCGCCCTGTCCTCACAAGAGAGAGGTCATCATAGTACGAGGTAATCCCCTCGAAAGCCCACAATAGCCGGGTGTGTACCTCTTCTGTGAGATCAGCCTGCTTAAATACATCCGGACGTATCCGCTTTACATTCCATAAATGGAAATATTCGTGGCTGGCAAGCCCCATGAACTGGCGGTACCCCTTGGTTACCTTGAGTTCACCTCTCCTGGGCAGATCACTTCTTTTGCAGATAAGCGATGTTGAGCTGCGATGTTCGAGACCACCGTATCCATCCCCTACAGCCATTACCTGGAACAGGTAATGCTCCATCGCAGGAAGCTCACCAAACATCTCAACATGAGTTATACAGAGTGCCTCGAGGTCCTTGCAGAGCCGTTCCATATCCGCATCGTGCCGACCCGTGACAGCAATCCCATGGGGCACACCTGCGACTTCGAATTCACTGTAGTCAAAAGTCCCCATCTCCACGGGGTGATCGACAAGTTCATCATAGTTTTCAGCCTGGTACCCCCCGAAACCTAGTTGAGGCGCATCTCTACGTGCAAGGGTTGTAGCAACACGCCAGTCAGAATATTCATCGCCAACTGGCGGCAGTAATTCGACATCGCAACGGGTATCTTCCTGACCGGCCACACGCAGGAAAAGACTGGTACCGTTGAAATAACCATGGGTGATGTCCAGGTGGGCACTTCTAACCGAAAGGTCCCATGCATAGACCTGGTAGGTTATCTCCAGGGGACCATCACAAGGCTCAAAAAGCCAACTCTGCTTATCCTGTTTTTCCCAGGCGACAACCCGCTCACAAGAGACTGCAGAAAGGGTAACAATGTTTTTTGCAAAGTCCCTGATCATGTAACTGCCGAGAATCCATGAAGGCATCACCAGCAACTGCCCGCTGCTGTCTGGGTCTGGCACTGTCATACTGACTTCAAACATGTGCGCTTCAGGGAATACCGGGGTTACTTTATATGTTAATGAAGAACTCATCTGTCTCTCCTGGACTGCACTTTGAGCTTTGCCTGTATAAACCCCCGGTGCGGCACGTGAAGTAAGTCTGCGAGTTTTCGAATCAAATACTCTTCGTATTTATCAATCCGACCATCTGCAAAGGCCACCTCCCATAGCATTTCCAACAGCACTATCTTTTGATCAGGCACAAGATCCCGATCAAGCAATACCGTGAACTGATCCAGTGAAATGGACGCATCCACCTCGGCCTCTGCGATAACAAGAAGCTCTTTGGTTTCTTCGGTTGTCAGGCCGTATCTAGTACTGATGATGTCCTGGATCTTGTCCCGCTCAATCAGATCGAACTCGTAATCCGAGCGGCTGATTTCAACCAGCAGTGCCGACGTGGCTATCCGCAGGGCATGCTCAGCTATGCGGGGATTGCTGTCGTGAAGCTCGCCTTTGAGGCGGCCATCGAAGAGTTCTTTTAATGTTTTGAACATTTCACCCAGGGAACAATAAGAGAGTGAGGAAACCCGGTCTTCCGGACAATTTATATTACAAACCCATTATCGCCCGGAGGACCGGGCTCCTACAAATACCTGGACCTTACCTGTAGTTATAAATGCCGAACGTATTAGCCATCTGGCTTTTTCTACGCGCAAAGAAAAAGCCCATCCTCTTACGAGAATGGGCTGTTCCTTTAATTAAAGCCTGGCAGTTTTGGCCAGGATGGCCACATGCCGCGGAGCACATGGAAGTGCGGGAGCGGCCCCTACTTTCTCAAACAAGCAGGTCACTGCCCCCGATATTTTCTCGAGACAAAGAAAAAGCCCATCCTCTTTCGAGAATGGGCTGTTCCTTTAATTAAAGCCTGGCAGTGACCTACTTTCACATGGGGAGACCCCACACTATCATCGGCGATGCACCGTTTCACTTCTGAGTTCGAGATGGGATCAGGTGGTACCAGTGCTCTATGGCCGCCAGGCAAACTGGTGCGCAAGTCGACAACGCGACCTGCAAGCGTTTGGTTAGATTTGTGTCTAAATCGAGTATCGTGGGATGTTGCGTTTACTTGAGTTGATTCCAACACCCAAAACTCTTGGGTGTTATATGGTCAAGCCTCACGGGCAATTAGTACTGGTTAGCTTCACACATTACTGCGCTTCCACACCCAGCCTATCAACCTTGTAGTCTTCAAGGGCCCTTCAGGACTCTCAAGGAGTCGGTGAGATCTAATCTTGGGAGGGGCTTCCCGCTTAGATGCTTTCAGCGGTTATCCTGTCCGAACGTAGCTACCCGGCAATGCCACTGGCGTGACAACCGGAACACCAGGGGTTCGTCCACTCCGGTCCTCTCGTACTAGGAGCAGCTTCCCTCAAATCTCAAACGCCCACGGCAGATAGGGACCGAACTGTCTCACGACGTTCTAAACCCAGCTCGCGTACCACTTTAAATGGCGAACAGCCATACCCTTGGGACCGACTTCAGCCCCAGGATGTGATGAGCCGACATCGAGGTGCCAAACACCGCCGTCGATATGAACTCTTGGGCGGTATCAGCCTGTTATCCCCGGAGTACCTTTTATCCGTTGAGCGATGGCCCTTCCATACAGAGCCACCGGATCACTAAGACCTACTTTCGTACCTGCTCGACTTGTCTGTCTCGCAGTCAAGCACCCTTATGCCTTTGCACTCAGTGCGCGATTTCCGACCGCGCTGAGGGTACCTTCGTGCTCCTCCGTTACTCTTTGGGAGGAGACCGCCCCAGTCAAACTACCCACCACACACTGTCCCTAACCCGGATAACGGGTCGAGGTTAGAACTTCAAACATACCAGGCTGGTATTTCAAGGTTGGCTCCACCATATCTGGCGACATGGTTTCAAAGCCTCCCAGCTATCCTACACAAGTAGGTTCAAAGTCCAGTGTGAAGCTGTAGTAAAGGTTCACGGGGTCTTTCCGTCTAGCCGCGGGTACACTGCATCTTAACAGCGAGTTCAATTTCACTGAGTCTCTGGTGGAGACAGTGTGGCCATCATTACGCCATTCGTGCAGGTCGGAACTTACCCGACAAGGAATTTCGCTACCTTAGGACCGTTATAGTTACGGCCGCCGTTTACCGGGGCTTCGATCAAGAGCTTCGTCCGAAGACTAACCCCATCAATTAACCTTCCGGCACCGGGCAGGCGTCACACCCTATACTTCCTCTTTCGAGTTTGCAGAGTGCTATGTTTTTAATAAACAGTTGCAGCCACCATTTTATTGCAACCCTCACTAGCTCAGAGAGCAAGTCTCTTCACCGGCAAGGGCGTACCTTCTCCCGAAGTTACGGTACCATTTTGCCTAGTTCCTTCACCAGAGTTCTCTCAAGCGCCTTGGAATTCTCATCCTACCCACCTGTGTCGGTTTGGAGTACGGTCTCTTATTACCTGAAGCTTAGAAGATTTTCCTGGAAGTATGGCGTCAATCACTTCGCTCAAAATAGAGCTCGACATCACGTCTCAGCATTGTGGAACCGGATTTGCCTAATTCCACTGCCTACTCGCTTATACCGGGACAACCATCGCCCGGATGACCTAGCCTGCTCCGTCTCTCCGTCGCAGTAATAAGAGGTGCAGGAATATTAACCTGCTTCCCATCGACTACGCATTTCTGCCTCGCCTTAGGGGCCGACTAACCCTGCGCCGATTAGCGTTGCGCAGGAAACCTTGGGTTTTCGGCGGAGGGGCCTCTCACCCCTCTTATCGTTACTCATGTCAGCATTCGCACTTCTGATACGTCCAGCATGCCTTACAGCACGCCTTCAACCGCTTACAGAACGCTCCTCTACCATGCAAGCAAGCTTGCATCCGCAGCTTCGGTACACATCTTAAGCCCCGTTAAATCTTCCGCGCAGGCCGACTCGACCAGTGAGCTATTACGCTTTCTTTAAAGGATGGCTGCTTCTAAGCCAACCTCCTGGCTGTCTGGGCCTTCCCACATCGTTTCCCACTGAGATGTGATTTTGGGACCTTAGCTGGCGGTCTGGGTTGTTTCCCTTTCCACGACGGACGTTAGCACCCGCCGTGTGTCTCCCGTGATTGCACTCTCAGGTATTCGGAGTTTGCAACGGTTTGGTAAGTCGGGATGACCCCCTAGCCGTAACAGTGCTCTACCCCCTGAGGTGATACACGAGGCGCTACCTAAATAGCTTTCGAGGAGAACCAGCTATCTCCGGGCTTGATTAGCCTTTCACTCCGATCCACAGCTCATCCCCTCATTTTTCAACATAAGTGGGTTCGGGCCTCCAGCAGGTGTTACCCCACCTTCACCCTGGCCATGGATAGATCGCCCGGTTTCGGGTCTACTCCCAGCAACTAATCGCCCTATTAAGACTCGGTTTCCCTACGCCTCCCCTATTCGGTTAAGCTTGCTACTGAGAAGTAAGTCGCTGACCCATTATACAAAAGGTACGCAGTCACCTCCGAAGAGGCTCCCACTGCTTGTACGCATACGGTTTCAGGTTCTATTTCACTCCCCTAAACGGGGTTCTTTTCGCCTTTCCCTCACGGTACTGGTTCACTATCGGTCGGTAAGGAGTATTTAGCCTTGGAGGATGGTCCCCCCATGTTCAGACAGGATGTCACGTGTCCCGCCCTACTCGATTTCACTGCTGAGTCGTTTTCGTGTACGGGGCTATCACCCTGTATCGCCAAACTTTCCAGATTGTTCCACTAACTCATCAACAGCTTAAGGGCTAATCCCCGTTCGCTCGCCGCTACTAAGGGAATCTCGGTTGATTTCTTTTCCTCCGGGTACTTAGATGTTTCAGTTCCCCGGGTTCGCCTCTTACACCTATGTATTCAGTGTAAGATAACCCGCTTACACGGGCTGGGTTTCCCCATTCGGAAATCCTCGGATCAAAGCCTGTTTGCTGGCTCCCCGAAGCTTATCGCAAGCTACAACGTCCTTCATCGCCTCTTACCGCCTAGGCATCCACCGTATGCGCTTATTCACTTGACCATATAACCCCAAAAACTCTGGGGTGCTGGTATGATCAACTCGTTCTCGTTCTCGCAAATGCAACATACCCAAGTAACTAATTTTTTTGAGAAAAATTAGTACTTTGATAAATAGATACTCAATCTATCTACAAATCTAACCAAATTGTTAAAGAGCAACACTTCGTAAAAATACAAAGTGACAAACCCAAAAAGGTTTGGCACTTGGCACTCTCACAGGACAGGAAAATTGGTGGAGCCAGGCGGGATCGAACCGCCGACCTCCTGCGTGCAAGGCAGGCGCTCTCCCAGCTGAGCTATGGCCCCGGTATATTTCCTCTTTCGAGCAATCTTGCGAAGATCATTGATCATTCGGAAAATTGGTGGGTCTGGGTGGATTCGAACCACCGACCTCACCCTTATCAGGGGTGCGCTCTAACCAACTGAGCTACAGACCCGTGTCCGTGCTACATGATTAGGTAATTTGTGTGGATGCTCCGAAAGCATTGATCAGCTTTCTTTAAAGGAGGTGATCCAGCCCCAGGTTCCCCTAGGGCTACCTTGTTACGACTTCACCCCAGTCATGAATCACAAAGTGGTGACCGTTCTCCCGAAGGTTAAACTAGCCACTTCTTTTGCAACCCACTCCCATGGTGTGACGGGCGGTGTGTACAAGGCCCGGGAACGTATTCACCGCGACATTCTGATTCGCGATTACTAGCGATTCCGACTTCACGCAGTCGAGTTGCAGACTGCGATCCGGACTACGACCGGTTTTGTGAGATTAGCTCCCCCTCGCGGGTTTGCGGCCCTCTGTACCGGCCATTGTAGCACGTGTGTAGCCCAGCCCATAAGGGCCATGATGACTTGACGTCATCCCCACCTTCCTCCGGTTTATCACCGGCAGTCCCCCTAGAGTTCCCACCATTACGTGCTGGCAACTAAGGGCAAGGGTTGCGCTCGTTACGGGACTTAACCCAACATCTCACGACACGAGCTGACGACAGCCATGCAGCACCTGTCACAGAGTTCCCGAAGGCACTAATCTATCTCTAGAAAATTCTCTGGATGTCAAGGGCTGGTAAGGTTCTTCGCGTTGCATCGAATTAAACCACATGCTCCACCGCTTGTGCGGGCCCCCGTCAATTCCTTTGAGTTTTAACCTTGCGGCCGTACTCCCCAG
The DNA here is from genome assembly GCA_965224515.1 of Sedimenticolaceae bacterium. Classification (GTDB taxonomy): domain Bacteria; phylum Pseudomonadota; class Gammaproteobacteria; order Chromatiales; family Chromatiaceae; genus Sedimenticola_A. Next base: position 1,649,076 of record OZ245051.1, on the reverse strand, counting down.
GCGGTCAACTTATCGCGTTAGCTGCGCCACTAAAGACCTTAACGTCTCCAACGGCTAGTTGACATCGTTTACGGCGTGGACTACCAGGGTATCTAATCCTGTTTGCTACCCACGCTTTCGTACCTCAGCGTCAGTATTGGTCCAGGAAGTCGCCTTCGCCACTGGTGTTCCTCCGGATATCTACGCATTTCACCGCTACACCCGGAATTCCACTTCCCTCTACCATACTCTAGCCAAGCAGTATCAAATGCAGTTCCCAGGTTGAGCCCAGGGCTTTCACATCTGACTGACTTGGCCGCCTACGCACGCTTTACGCCCAGTAATTCCGATTAACGCTTGCACCCTCCGTATTACCGCGGCTGCTGGCACGGAGTTAGCCGGTGCTTCTTCTAAAGTTAACGTCAAGACTCGAGGGTATTAACCTCAAGCTTTTCTTCACAATTGAAAGTGCTTTACAACCCGCAGGCCTTCTTCACACACGCGGTATTGCTGGATCAGGCTTGCGCCCATTGTCCAATATTCCCCACTGCTGCCTCCCGTAGGAGTCTGGGCCGTGTCTCAGTCCCAGTGTGGCTGATCGTCCTCTCAGACCAGCTATGGATCGCAGCCTTGGTGAGCCATTACCTCACCAACAAGCTAATCCAACGCAGGCTCATCTAATAGTGCAAGGTCCGAAGATCCCCTGCTTTCCCCCGTAGGGCGTATGCGGTATTAGCTTCCGTTTCCGGAAGTTGTCCCCCACTACTAGGCAGATTCCTACGCGTTACTCACCCGTCCGCCACTCGCCATCAGAGAGCAAGCTCTCTATGCTGCCGTTCGACTTGCATGTGTTAAGCATACCGCCAGCGTTCAATCTGAGCCAGGATCAAACTCTTCACTTTAAGTTTGAACAGTCTCTATAAGATGAGACCAAATCTTGGCTCGACAAATCACTATCGAATTTGGAATTGATAGATGCTTCGTCGATATTAATGGCTTCTCAACCACTGACGGAGCACCCACACAAATTACCTAACCTAATTGTTAAAGAGCTGCTGAACTTTCGCTCAGCGAAGACCGTCAATTATGAAGGCCTTCTGCTTCGCCGTCAAGACCTTATCGATCTCAACCGCTTGCCTGTTTGTGCCGACTGTAGCCGCTCACCCCAGACGAGGCGCGTATTCTACGCATCCTCATGATCAGGTCAAGTACTTATTTTCAACCCGATCAACAATCCCGAAAGATCGCTTCGTACCCGTTTCAACTGTGCCGTTTCCGGCTATATCTCCCCGAGACGAGCGGCGAATTATACGGACATCCATTGACCATGCAACACCTTTTTAATCAAAATGAAAAATATATTTATTGGGCGCAGAATAGGCACCAAAACGTAGAGATTATCTCCAGCACAATAACAGCAATTATCTGCATAATGAGCAAGAGACCACGCCTTACCCAAACCTGCCACGAAGTTATCTCGGCAACAATTCTTCCAGGTGACTGCGCGATTGACGCCACCATCGGAAACGGCCACGACACACTTTTTCTCTCCAATGCTGTCGGAGCTACCGGGCATGTCATTGGATTCGATATTCAGCCCCAAGCCATTGCATCCACCGAAGAGACACTGAGAAAAGCAAACGCGCCATCACGGGTCACACTTATCAATGAGAGCCATAGCAACCTAAGCAACTACATTCCTGAAGAGTGCAATCATAAGATCAGGGCGGCGATGTTCAATCTCGGCTATCTGCCAGGCAGTGACAAAACAGTTGTTACAAATAGCAGGGAAACGTTGAGTGGGGTATCACAAGCATGCCAACTGATTGCACCTGGCGGTGCGGTCTCTATCATGGCGTATCCAGGACACAGCGGCGGGAAGGAGGAGTCTGATGTTGTAATCAGGTTTGTTGAAGCCCTGGACAGAGATCAGTTTGAAACATCAATTCAGAGAAGTCACGCAGAGACAGGCCCCATACTTATTCTGATTAAAAAGAGATCATAGATCTCTAAATTTATAATCTGCAGAACTGCTCCCCTGCAAACCTTAAGAGAGTGAGGAAACCCGGTCTTCCGGACAATTTATATTACAAACCCATTATCGCCCGGAGGACCGGGCTCCTACAAATACCTGGACCTTACCTGTAGTTATAAATGCCGAACGTATTAGCCATCTGGCTTTTTCTACGCGCAAAGAAAAAGCCCATCCTCTTACGAGAATGGGCTGTTCCTTTAATTAAAGCCTGGCAGTTTTGGCCAGGATGGCCACATGCCGCGGAGCACATGGAAGTGCGGGAGCGGCCCCTACTTTCTCAAACAAGCAGGTCACTGCCCCCGATATTTTCTCGAGACAAAGAAAAAGCCCATCCTCTTTCGAGAATGGGCTGTTCCTTTAATTAAAGCCTGGCAGTGACCTACTTTCACATGGGGAGACCCCACACTATCATCGGCGATGCACCGTTTCACTTCTGAGTTCGAGATGGGATCAGGTGGTACCAGTGCTCTATGGCCGCCAGGCAAACTGGTGCGCAAGTCGACAACGCGACCTGCAAGCGTTTGGTTAGATTTGTGTCTAAATCGAGTATCGTGGGATGTTGCGTTTACTTGAGTTGATTCCAACACCCAAAACTCTTGGGTGTTATATGGTCAAGCCTCACGGGCAATTAGTACTGGTTAGCTTCACACATTACTGCGCTTCCACACCCAGCCTATCAACCTTGTAGTCTTCAAGGGCCCTTCAGGACTCTCAAGGAGTCGGTGAGATCTAATCTTGGGAGGGGCTTCCCGCTTAGATGCTTTCAGCGGTTATCCTGTCCGAACGTAGCTACCCGGCAATGCCACTGGCGTGACAACCGGAACACCAGGGGTTCGTCCACTCCGGTCCTCTCGTACTAGGAGCAGCTTCCCTCAAATCTCAAACGCCCACGGCAGATAGGGACCGAACTGTCTCACGACGTTCTAAACCCAGCTCGCGTACCACTTTAAATGGCGAACAGCCATACCCTTGGGACCGACTTCAGCCCCAGGATGTGATGAGCCGACATCGAGGTGCCAAACACCGCCGTCGATATGAACTCTTGGGCGGTATCAGCCTGTTATCCCCGGAGTACCTTTTATCCGTTGAGCGATGGCCCTTCCATACAGAGCCACCGGATCACTAAGACCTACTTTCGTACCTGCTCGACTTGTCTGTCTCGCAGTCAAGCACCCTTATGCCTTTGCACTCAGTGCGCGATTTCCGACCGCGCTGAGGGTACCTTCGTGCTCCTCCGTTACTCTTTGGGAGGAGACCGCCCCAGTCAAACTACCCACCACACACTGTCCCTAACCCGGATAACGGGTCGAGGTTAGAACTTCAAACATACCAGGCTGGTATTTCAAGGTTGGCTCCACCATATCTGGCGACATGGTTTCAAAGCCTCCCAGCTATCCTACACAAGTAGGTTCAAAGTCCAGTGTGAAGCTGTAGTAAAGGTTCACGGGGTCTTTCCGTCTAGCCGCGGGTACACTGCATCTTAACAGCGAGTTCAATTTCACTGAGTCTCTGGTGGAGACAGTGTGGCCATCATTACGCCATTCGTGCAGGTCGGAACTTACCCGACAAGGAATTTCGCTACCTTAGGACCGTTATAGTTACGGCCGCCGTTTACCGGGGCTTCGATCAAGAGCTTCGTCCGAAGACTAACCCCATCAATTAACCTTCCGGCACCGGGCAGGCGTCACACCCTATACTTCCTCTTTCGAGTTTGCAGAGTGCTATGTTTTTAATAAACAGTTGCAGCCACCATTTTATTGCAACCCTCACTAGCTCAGAGAGCAAGTCTCTTCACCGGCAAGGGCGTACCTTCTCCCGAAGTTACGGTACCATTTTGCCTAGTTCCTTCACCAGAGTTCTCTCAAGCGCCTTGGAATTCTCATCCTACCCACCTGTGTCGGTTTGGAGTACGGTCTCTTATTACCTGAAGCTTAGAAGATTTTCCTGGAAGTATGGCGTCAATCACTTCGCTCAAAATAGAGCTCGACATCACGTCTCAGCATTGTGGAACCGGATTTGCCTAATTCCACTGCCTACTCGCTTATACCGGGACAACCATCGCCCGGATGACCTAGCCTGCTCCGTCTCTCCGTCGCAGTAATAAGAGGTGCAGGAATATTAACCTGCTTCCCATCGACTACGCATTTCTGCCTCGCCTTAGGGGCCGACTAACCCTGCGCCGATTAGCGTTGCGCAGGAAACCTTGGGTTTTCGGCGGAGGGGCCTCTCACCCCTCTTATCGTTACTCATGTCAGCATTCGCACTTCTGATACGTCCAGCATGCCTTACAGCACGCCTTCAACCGCTTACAGAACGCTCCTCTACCATGCAAGCAAGCTTGCATCCGCAGCTTCGGTACACATCTTAAGCCCCGTTAAATCTTCCGCGCAGGCCGACTCGACCAGTGAGCTATTACGCTTTCTTTAAAGGATGGCTGCTTCTAAGCCAACCTCCTGGCTGTCTGGGCCTTCCCACATCGTTTCCCACTGAGATGTGATTTTGGGACCTTAGCTGGCGGTCTGGGTTGTTTCCCTTTCCACGACGGACGTTAGCACCCGCCGTGTGTCTCCCGTGATTGCACTCTCAGGTATTCGGAGTTTGCAACGGTTTGGTAAGTCGGGATGACCCCCTAGCCGTAACAGTGCTCTACCCCCTGAGGTGATACACGAGGCGCTACCTAAATAGCTTTCGAGGAGAACCAGCTATCTCCGGGCTTGATTAGCCTTTCACTCCGATCCACAGCTCATCCCCTCATTTTTCAACATAAGTGGGTTCGGGCCTCCAGCAGGTGTTACCCCACCTTCACCCTGGCCATGGATAGATCGCCCGGTTTCGGGTCTACTCCCAGCAACTAATCGCCCTATTAAGACTCGGTTTCCCTACGCCTCCCCTATTCGGTTAAGCTTGCTACTGAGAAGTAAGTCGCTGACCCATTATACAAAAGGTACGCAGTCACCTCCGAAGAGGCTCCCACTGCTTGTACGCATACGGTTTCAGGTTCTATTTCACTCCCCTAAACGGGGTTCTTTTCGCCTTTCCCTCACGGTACTGGTTCACTATCGGTCGGTAAGGAGTATTTAGCCTTGGAGGATGGTCCCCCCATGTTCAGACAGGATGTCACGTGTCCCGCCCTACTCGATTTCACTGCTGAGTCGTTTTCGTGTACGGGGCTATCACCCTGTATCGCCAAACTTTCCAGATTGTTCCACTAACTCATCAACAGCTTAAGGGCTAATCCCCGTTCGCTCGCCGCTACTAAGGGAATCTCGGTTGATTTCTTTTCCTCCGGGTACTTAGATGTTTCAGTTCCCCGGGTTCGCCTCTTACACCTATGTATTCAGTGTAAGATAACCCGCTTACACGGGCTGGGTTTCCCCATTCGGAAATCCTCGGATCAAAGCCTGTTTGCTGGCTCCCCGAAGCTTATCGCAAGCTACAACGTCCTTCATCGCCTCTTACCGCCTAGGCATCCACCGTATGCGCTTATTCACTTGACCATATAACCCCAAAAACTCTGGGGTGCTGGTATGATCAACTCGTTCTCGTTCTCGCAAATGCAACATACCCAAGTAACTAATTTTTTTGAGAAAAATTAGTACTTTGATAAATAGATACTCAATCTATCTACAAATCTAACCAAATTGTTAAAGAGCAACACTTCGTAAAAATACAAAGTGACAAACCCAAAAAGGTTTGTCACTTGGCACTTTTCAAAGTGCTCAACAGATTAGGTAATTTGTGTGGATGCTCCGAAAGCATTGATCAGCTTTCTTTAAAGGAGGTGATCCAGCCCCAGGTTCCCCTAGGGCTACCTTGTTACGACTTCACCCCAGTCATGAATCACAAAGTGGTGACCGTTCTCCCGAAGGTTAAACTAGCCACTTCTTTTGCAACCCACTCCCATGGTGTGACGGGCGGTGTGTACAAGGCCCGGGAACGTATTCACCGCGACATTCTGATTCGCGATTACTAGCGATTCCGACTTCACGCAGTCGAGTTGCAGACTGCGATCCGGACTACGACCGGTTTTGTGAGATTAGCTCCCCCTCGCGGGTTTGCGGCCCTCTGTACCGGCCATTGTAGCACGTGTGTAGCCCAGCCCATAAGGGCCATGATGACTTGACGTCATCCCCACCTTCCTCCGGTTTATCACCGGCAGTCCCCCTAGAGTTCCCACCATTACGTGCTGGCAACTAAGGGCAAGGGTTGCGCTCGTTACGGGACTTAACCCAACATCTCACGACACGAGCTGACGACAGCCATGCAGCACCTGTCACAGAGTTCCCGAAGGCACTAATCTATCTCTAGAAAATTCTCTGGATGTCAAGGGCTGGTAAGGTTCTTCGCGTTGCATCGAATTAAACCACATGCTCCACCGCTTGTGCGGGCCCCCGTCAATTCCTTTGAGTTTTAACCTTGCGGCCGTACTCCCCAGGCGGTCAACTTATCGCGTTAGCTGCGCCACTAAAGACCTTAACGTCTCCAACGGCTAGTTGACATCGTTTACGGCGTGGACTACCAGGGTATCTAATCCTGTTTGCTACCCACGCTTTCGTACCTCAGCGTCAGTATTGGTCCAGGAAGTCGCCTTCGCCACTGGTGTTCCTCCGGATATCTACGCATTTCACCGCTACACCCGGAATTCCACTTCCCTCTACCATACTCTAGCCAAGCAGTATCAAATGCAGTTCCCAGGTTGAGCCCAGGGCTTTCACATCTGACTGACTTGGCCGCCTACGCACGCTTTACGCCCAGTAATTCCGATTAACGCTTGCACCCTCCGTATTACCGCGGCTGCTGGCACGGAGTTAGCCGGTGCTTCTTCTAAAGTTAACGTCAAGACTCGAGGGTATTAACCTCAAGCTTTTCTTCACAATTGAAAGTGCTTTACAACCCGCAGGCCTTCTTCACACACGCGGTATTGCTGGATCAGGCTTGCGCCCATTGTCCAATATTCCCCACTGCTGCCTCCCGTAGGAGTCTGGGCCGTGTCTCAGTCCCAGTGTGGCTGATCGTCCTCTCAGACCAGCTATGGATCGCAGCCTTGGTGAGCCATTACCTCACCAACAAGCTAATCCAACGCAGGCTCATCTAATAGTGCAAGGTCCGAAGATCCCCTGCTTTCCCCCGTAGGGCGTATGCGGTATTAGCTTCCGTTTCCGGAAGTTGTCCCCCACTACTAGGCAGATTCCTACGCGTTACTCACCCGTCCGCCACTCGCCATCAGAGAGCAAGCTCTCTATGCTGCCGTTCGACTTGCATGTGTTAAGCATACCGCCAGCGTTCAATCTGAGCCAGGATCAAACTCTTCACTTTAAGTTTGAACAGTCTCTATAAGATGAGACCAAATCTTGGCTCGACAAATCACTATCGAATTTGGAATTGATAGATGCTTCGTCGATATTAATGGCTTCTCAACCACTGACGGAGCACCCACACAAATTACCTAACCTAATTGTTAAAGAGCTGCTGAACTTTCGCTCAGCGAAGACCGTCAATTATGAAGGCCTTCTGCTTCGCCGTCAAGACCTTATCGATCTCAACCGCTTGCCTGTTTGTGCCGACTGTAGCCGCTCACCCCAGACGAGGCGCGTATTCTACGCATCCTCATGATCAGGTCAAGTACTTATTTTCAACCCGATCAACAATCCCGAAAGATCGCTTCGTACCCGTTTCGACTGCACCGTTTCCGGCCATATCTCCCCGAGACGAGCGGCGCATTATACGCACATGAATGGTGCGCGCAAGACAATATTTCAAAAAAGTTAAAACTGTTCTACAGAAGCCTTCAGTTCAGGGTTACACGGGCAAAACGCCGCTTGCCTACCTGGTATATATCAGTAGCTCCCGCCGCACATGCCAGGCCGCGATCCTCTACCCGTTCACCATTTATTTTCACCGCGCCCTGCTTGATCATACGAAAGGCTTCCGAAGTACTGCTCACCAACCCGGCCTCTTTCAGCAGATTGGCAATGGGCATTCCGTCCGCGCCAGCATCCAGGGTCACTTCCGGCATATCGTCAGGCATCGCCCCCTTGCGGAAACGTGCCACAAAATTCTCATTGGCTCTCTCCGCATCACTGCTGGAGTGAAAACGCTCCACCAGCTCCATGGCCAGCATCACCTTGGCGTCCCGGGGGTTTCGACCCTCATCAACCTCTTTATGAAGCGCATTCACTTCGGACATTGGTTTGAAACTGAGCAGCTCAAAATAGCGCCACATGAGATCATCGGAGATAGACATGATTTTGCCGAACATATCATCCGGCTTGTCAGCGATACCGACATAGTTATTGAGAGACTTGGACATCTTCTGGACGCCATCCAGCCCTTCGAGGATCGGCATGGTCAGGGCAACCTGGGGCTCCTGGCCGTAGGCCTCCTGGAGCTGACGCCCCACCAGCAGATTGAACTTCTGGTCGGTACCGCCCAACTCGACATCGGCCTTCATGGCCACGGAGTCGTACCCCTGCACCAGGGGATAGAGAAATTCGTGAATTGAGATCGACTGGCCACCCTTGTAGCGTTTGCTGAAATCATCCCGCTCCAGCATCCGCGCCACGGTATGCTTGGCTGCGAGCTGAATCATGTCGGCCGAATTCATCTGCCCCATCCAGGATGAGTTAAAGAAAACCGTTGTCTTCTCTGCATCCAGAATCTTGAATACCTGGTGCTCGTAGGTTTTGGCATTCTCCAGCACATCATCCCGGGTCAGCGGAGGGCGGGTGGCACTCTTGCCGGTGGGATCGCCGATCATGGCGGTAAAATCGCCGATCAGGAACATCACCTCGTGGCCCAGGTCCTGAAACTGCCTCAACTTGTTGATGAGAACCGTATGCCCAAGGTGAAGATCTGGTGCGGTTGGATCAAAACCCGCCTTGATACGCAGGGGTTTACCACGCTCAAGTTTTTTAATGAGCGCCTCTTCCAGCAGTATCTCCTCGGCTCCGCGCCGAATGACATCCATGGCCTCTGTGACCGAAGTCATGATCCACCTCACATCAGGAATATATAGGGGCGCACAATTTACAGGATGGAGCCGGAAAAAGTAACTGTTTCCTTCTAAATTGTTATCTATAGAGTCGGCAAACAGCTTGCCAAAGCACCTGCATGCCAGTATTGTGCAGAAAACAACCCTAGGCAACGACCTCTTTTTGAACGATAATTGTTTGAAATTCGAGGGATTAGCGTCACAACATGATAAAAGACTACAAGTCCCGCTACGATACTGATGATTTCAAAGCCCATCGCCGCCATCCGCGACTGGGTCTGCTAGCCCTTTTCACCCTCGTTCTAAGCGCCACGGCTATCTACGCATCAATGCAGATCATCGGCAGTGACGATGAGCCGCTTCAGACTGCCGCGCCCATACCTGAAAACACCTTGGAAGCAGCAGCATCTGCAGGAGAAGCGGAACATCTGGCCATCCCTCTCAATCTTCCCGAGCGCCAGAGCGCAGCCGATCCAGCTGAGGATATCGACACAGCACCGGAAGCATCAAGGCACGAAGAGCAAACCATAGCAATTGCTTTGCCGAAAGAGCCGGTTACCGGGCAGCAGGAAACCACCCCGCTGCAGGTGCCGATAAGCAAAGAACACCCGACGCAAGAAGTTATTGCTGCCGGACGCTGGGTGGAAGAGCCGGTAAAATCCGGCGACTCTCTGGCGAGGATATTCTCCCGCCTTGGGCTCTCGGCTAATCTGCTTCACCGCATTGTCCACAGCGGCAAGCAGGCCAAAGAGCTGGCCAGCATTCGTCCGGGAGAGACTCTGCGAGTACGCCTGGACGACGAGGACAACCTGCTGGAATTGATTCACAGGCGCAGCCCGATACTGAGCCTGCAGATCCTGCCCGAAGGAGAAAGCTTCTCAGCCCAATTGATTGAACGTGACCTGGAAAAACGCACTGCCACGGTCTCCGGCACCATCACCGACTCGCTCTACCAGAGCGCACAGCTCGCCGGACTGGACGACTCATTGATTATGGAGCTGGCCAACATCTTTGGCTGGGATATCGACTTTGCTCTCGAAATCCGCTCAGGTGACCGCTTCAGCCTGATTTACGAAGAGAACTATCTGGACGGCGATAAATACGGTAATGGCAACATTCTTGCTGCCGAATTCATAAACCGCGGCAGAGTAGTGCAGGCTCTTCGCTACGAGGATGACAAGGGTCGCAGCAGCTACTTCTCCCCGGACGGCAAGAGCATGCGCAAGGCTTTTCTGCGGGCGCCGGTGGATTTCCGCCGCATCTCGTCCCGCTTCACCCGTGAACGCTACCACCCGGTACTGGGCAAAAAGCGCCCCCACCGAGGCGTGGACTATGCAGCCGCAACCGGCACTCCTATCAAGGCATCCGGCGACGGCAAGGTGATTTTCCGTGGCAGAAAGGGCGGATACGGCCGCACCGTAATCATCCAGCACGGCCAGAGCTACACCACGCTGTATGCCCACATGTCCAAGTATCGCAGCAAGGTCAAGAGTGGCAGCAGGGTTAGCCAGGGCCAGGTCATCGGCTATGTGGGCAAGAGTGGCGTAGCGACAGGTCCTCACCTGCACTATGAGTTCAGGGTCAACGGCGTACACCGCAATCCACTGACCATCAAGCTGCCGGCAGCAGAGCCCATCGCGAAAAAGTACCGAGATGACTTCAAGCAGAAGAGCGCCTCCCTCCTTGCCCGCCTGGAGCTGATATCCCAGACAATGGTGGCCTCGGCAGAACCAGCTCAATAAGCCTGCCTCCATGCAGGGTGACCTCTATATAGGCCTGATGTCCGGCACCAGCATGGACAGCATCGATGCTGTACTCACGCGCATCAATGATCAGGACATTGAATTTCTCGCCCACCACAACACTCCCTGGCCTGAAGAGCTCCAGCAGAATCTCCGCAAGATAGCCAAACCAGGCCAGGGCAACATCGAGCAGTTCGGCACCCTGGACCACCAGGCAGCAGAGTGTTTTTCAACTGCCGCCACCAGACTGCTTGAGGCTGCAGACATCCAGGCATCGGCTGTCAGTGCCATCGGCTCCCACGGCCAGACCATCCGTCATCGCCCTGAGGCGACCACACCATTTACTATTCAGATCGGTGACCCAAGCCTGATAGCCGAACGAACCGGAATCACCGTGGTTGCAGATTTCCGGCGCCGCGACATGGCCGCTGGAGGGGAAGGGGCACCGCTGGTTCCGGCATTCCACGACGCCATCTTCGGCAACAGGGAAGAGGAACGGGTGATACTCAACCTCGGCGGCATAGCCAACATATCCAGGCTGCCAGCCGGCGGATCAGTGGCTGGCTGTGGTTTTGATACCGGTCCCGCAAACACACTGCTCGACTACTGGACCGAAAAACATCTCGGCGCACCAAGAGATGAAAACGGAGCATGGGCCGCCGGGGGCAGAGTCGATGACGAACTGCTCAACAGCCTGCTGAGCGACAGCTACTTTCAGCGCGAACCTCCAAAAAGCACCGGCCCTGAATACTTCAGCGCCGAGTGGCTTGAACAACGCCTTAAGAGGCACCAGGAGATCGGAGCACAGGATATCCAGGCCACACTCACCGCACTGACAGCTGCCAGCATCACAGAGGCTATCAGGACCCAGAGCCCCAACTGCGATCGCGTCATCGCTTGCGGGGGAGGCGTAAACAATGGCGAATTGATGCGCCAACTGGCACTAAGGCTTGATCCGCTGCCTGTGGAATCATCAGATGTTCACGGCATACACCCTGACCATGTAGAGGCCATGGCCTTCGCCTGGCTGGCCCGCCAGACCCTGCATCATCTTCCGGGAAACCTCCCAAGCGCCACGGGAGCCAAACGGGCAGTTGTTCTCGGCGGCATCTATCCTGCCTGACAGTTCAACCACCCCGCAGGATTCTAAAGACCACCTCGCCTCCCTCAACCTCCATCCTGACGCTACTGCCATCAGGACACTCATCCCGAACAATTTTCATGGCCAGCGGATTCTCTACCTGCCGTTCCACCTCTCGACGTAGAGGCCTGGCTCCATATACAGGATCAAAACCATCCTCGGCCAGCTTATCAATAACCTTCTCATCCACATCGAGAGTGATACTGCGCTGATTCATACGATCAGCCAGCTCGGCGACAAACATCCGGGCTATCTCGGTCACATGATCCCGCTCCAGGTAGTGGAAGACGATAATGTCATCGAGCCGGTTGAGGAATTCAGGTTTGAAAAACTTCTTCACCTCGTGAAGCACCAGCGACTTGGCCTCGCTGTAATCGGGCGTGGCTGACTGGATGAAACCAATCGGACGCTTTTCGGGAGAGAGGGACTCTGTACCCAGGTTGGAGGTTCCGATGAGGATCGTATTCCGAAAAGATACCTTGCGACCCTGGGCATCGGTCAGCCCGCCCTCCTCAAGGATCTGCAGCAGCATATTGAAGACATCAGGGTGCGCCTTCTCCACCTCGTCAAGCAGCACCACGGTGTAGGGATTGCGCCGCACCTTCTCTGTCAGCTGCCCACCCTCACCGTAACCGATATAGCCGGGAGGGGCTCCAATCATCTTCGAGACCTCGTGTCGCTCCATGTATTCGGACATGTCGAGACGCACAATTCTGGACTCATCATCCAGCAGGAACTGGGCCAGCGCCTTTGCCAACTCGGTCTTGCCAACCCCCGTAGGGCCAAGGAACAGAAACGAACCGATCGGACGCTTCGGGGAGGTGATACCCGCACGGTTTCGGCGTATGGCATCCGCTACCGCCTTTACCGCATCCTGCTGCCCTACAATGCGCTTGTGCAGATTCTCCTCCATGCGAACCAGCTTTGCCGCTTCGGACTCGACCATGCGCGAAATCGGGATACCGGTCCAGCGTGAAACCACCTCGGCGATATCCTCGACTGTCACCGTGTCATCCACACTGCTGCGCTCATCCTCCCAAAGACTGCGTGCCTGGTGAAGCTGCTCCTCAACCGTCAGGATATCCATCTGCAGCTGGGCTGCCTGCTCGAAATCCTGGGCATTGAATGCCTCACTCTTCTCATGCTGAAGATTCTGATGCTTCTGCTCGAGATCCTTCACATCGTGGGGTATGGATACCATGCGGATATGCTTTCTCGAACCCGCCTCATCTATCAGGTCCACCGCCTTATCCGGCAGGTTTCTGTCATTGATATAACGTTCAGACAGGCTGGCAGCCCCCTCCAGGGCACCCTGTTCATAGCGAACCTGGTGATGATGACCATAGCGCTGGGCTATCCCTTCAAGAATTGTAACCGTCTCATCCACCGTCGGCTCACGCACCAGGATCGGGTGAAAACGCCTCTCCAGCGCCTTGTCTGCCTCAACAAAACGATGATACTCATCCAGGGTATCTGCACCGATCACCTGCAGCGAACCCTGCGCAAGGGCAGTTTTCAGCATACTTGGTGCATCGAGCCCTCCGGCACCGGCACCCGCCCCCACCACCGAGTGCAGTTCGTCGATGAACAGAATCACCTTCCCCTTGGCCTGAACCACCGCATCGCGAACTGTCTTCAGACGCTCTTCAAACTCTCCCCGCATCTTCGCCCCTGCAATGATCTCCGACATATCAAGGGAGAGCAGACGCTTGTTAAGCAGGGTATCCGGCACGTCCGCCTCGACCATGCGCTGGGCCAGGCCCTCAACAATTACCGTCTTGCCCACCCCGGCCTCACCGATCAGCACAGGATTGTTCTTTTTCCGGCGGGAGAGCGTCTGTATGACCTGTGCGACCTCCTCCTCCCGCCCGATGACCGGATCAAGTCCGCCCTTGCGGGCCATATCGGTGAGGTCCTTGGTGTACCTTGCCAGTGCGTCCTGCTCGCTCTCGGCATCGTCACTGTTGATAGTGCGCCCGCCCCGTAACTCCTTAAGTGCATTGCGTGCTTTCACCTGGCTAAGTCCCGCCTCGGAGAGCACACCTGAACAATGACCTGCCCTGGAGTCGAACATGGCCAGAAACAGCGATCCAGTGGAGATATAGTCGTCTCCCAGGGATTTAGCTTCATCCATTGCCGCCTGGAACAGCTCCCCAACCTCCTGGGAGGCAACAACCTGGCTCGCTTTCATGGGAGCGGCATTCTGATAGTGAAGAATGATCTGGTTGGAAATGTTGGCAACAACAGTCTTGGGGTCCGGGCTCATCCGTTCAAGCACCTGCCGTGCCTCGGCGTCCTGCTGAGCAAGCAGAGCCAATAATATGAAGTCAGGTGTAAGTGTATTCTGCTGCCGACTGACCAGTTCTGATACAGCCAGTTCAAGGGTGTGCAGGACCTTCTTGGTGCTCTGTTCGACGTAGTTCTGAAACATGGGCGTCCCGGCCGTATTATTCGTTACTACTTCAAATATAGGAGGTTAAGCCGGGTTGTGTATCTGCGTGCAGCCAATTCCAGGCGTAAAAACCATTGTGGTGCCTCATGGTATTTCCTGTATATGCAATCTCGGCTTAATTGCAGCCTTACATTCGGTCAGTGGATTGGGAATCCGTTGTCGTATGGATGCTCATTTTAGTAAGGGCCTGGTAACAAATTTCGTGACCTAAAAAGGTGTTTACCCTGTAGTGACTGTTTTCTCACGGTCACGAGTTACTTTTCGTCAGCGCGAAAAGTAACCAAAAGCGCATCTTCCCGGGATTTGCCCTCACTCCGTTCGGGTCCCCTGCGCTTCTCACAATTTCAGGGGGTTCACAGACAGCACGTCCCTGTGCTGACTGTGAACGCGCCGCTTCCCTGCGGCGCCCCTTTGGGCCTTTCCTGAAATTGCTCCGATGCTCGGCTGCATCAAGGGAAACTGTCACAGTCTCAACGACCTGGAAATGCGTCGGAGAAGTATGGCTTCAATGGTGCGTTTCGCTACGCTCAACGACACCCTACATATCCAAACAATGCGAGGTGCCTGTTAATGAGAAAGGGGCCCCTTTGTTCCGACGAGCATCGCAGGCTTCACTGGAAAAGGCCCGAAGGGGACCGGCAGGGATGCCGGTCGTTGTCAGTCGTGACAGGGGCGATGTACAGGGATGTACAAGTGTCGCGAGAGGGCAGGATGCCGGTAGAGACCGTCGCGTCTGACACCCCCCAGTGAAGGCGAGAGCGTTTATGCCCGGAGGGTGCAGTGAACCCGCGATAGCGGGCGGGACACCGGGGAGAAGAGTTTTTGGCTATTTATGCCCTGCGGGTGCTTTTGCCTCACTGCAAAAGTAGCTCGTAGCCGTGGCAGGGAATCAGCTACAGAGCGAACCGCCACTAGGCTACGAAAATTATTACCAGGCCTTATGCAGAGGATGCAATAAACCAGCGGATTCCCAATCCATTGTTCAAAAAAAAGGCGCCATACAGGCGCCTTTTTCGATCCGAAAGGAAAAAACAATCAGACAGAGAACGAAGACCCACAACCACAGGTCGTGGTGGCATTGGGATTACGGATAACAAACTGCGCACCCTGCAGACCCTCGACATAATCCACCTCGGCACCGGTCAGGTACTGAAGGCTCATGGGATCAATCAGCAAGGTCACGCCATCAGTCACAATACGTTCATCACCATCTTTCTCAGCTTCGTCAAAGGTGAAGCCATACTGGAATCCTGAGCAGCCGCCGCCCTGAATATAGACACGCAGCATCAAGCCGGGATTACCCTCTTCCTCTATCAGTGCGGCCACTTTCGCAGCTGCAGCCGAAGTGAAAACCAGCGGGCTATCTGTTTCAGCTTCTACAACACTCATCACTCAACATCCTAAATACAGAAAAACAACCGCCATTGAAGGCGGGATAATGGTTTCATTATGCTTAACTGAGCAGTTTAGTCAACTATTCACCAATCACAGGCGAACTAAACTCATTTAGCATTCTTTTCAGCTGACCCAACAACCCGCTCAAGCACTTCAGCCTGGGAGAGCGGACCATCCTGGTTTTGCTCCTGCTCCACCCCTTCGTAAGAGAGCCTCCTGGGCTCAACTTCCTCTGTGTGCACCAACTGGCCATTGACCTCGGCCCCCATTGCCATTTCGAGCAACTGGTAATAGACCGTTCCTGTCACCTTGGCATTTGTGGCCAGCTCAACACGCTCACTGGCAAACACATCACCGACAACCTTGCCGTTGAGAATAATATTGGGTACGCGCACATCACCCTCAATGACACCCTTATCGCTCAAGGTGAGGGCCGACCGACCATCAGGTTCAGCGATAACGTTACCTGTAATGGTGCCGTCCACATGAAGCCCCCCGGCAAAGGTCACATCCCCGTTCACGCTCGTACCACTTCCGATCACGGTGGCAATTTTGGGGGCCTTGAATTTCTTGAATCTGGACATCTTTATTCCTCTCACCCGGCTACCAGCCAGACAAACTGCTTTTTAACGGGAGATAATTTCTTGGTGGTGGGCTTAATCTCGACAATGACATTACGGGGCTCAAAACCATTTGGCAATGTAATCTCCCCGTCCACATCCTGAAAATGATTAAACCGCATTTTAAGCTTTTCTACATTTCCGTCCGTGATCTCTTTAAAGGAGAGCTGCTTAACCTCTCCACTCTCCATGCCATCCAATCCCAGGTGAATCCAGCCCTGGGCAGTCCCCGCGCTCTTCAACGCCTGACTGATAGTAAAACGGTATCTGAATTTGCGCCCGTTCCCTGCAGGTTCCAATGAGAATCCCTGGATAAACAGGCCCTCCTTTTTGACACCACTTGAAACGATGCCACGCAGGAACGCCAACTCCTGTTCCAGTTTCATGCGCTCATCCTGGAAAGCCTTTAACTCCCCGCGAACCAGCTTAATCGCTTCCCTGTCTATCTGGCTTGAGCGCTCAAATGCAGCAGCCCGCTCCCTTAGCCCGGTTCTTTCAGCCTCCAGTTCCTTAATGTACTCCCGCTGGTGACTGTTCTCTTCCAGCAGTGCCAACTCATAACCACCGGCATTGTTAC
Organism: Sedimenticolaceae bacterium; assembly: GCA_965224515.1. Lineage (GTDB taxonomy): Bacteria > Pseudomonadota > Gammaproteobacteria > Chromatiales > Chromatiaceae > Sedimenticola_A. Next base: position 1,632,144 of record OZ245051.1, on the reverse strand, counting down.
GCCCGTAGTCAAAGCTGTACCAGGCAACACCGGCAATCAGCGCAAGCACTACGATCAGGCCGATCACATGGCTGCGGTAGCTATTGGTCTGTACAATCCTTGGTGACGACAACCTCATCCCTGTCTCCCCTTTCATCAAGGCAGCAGCGCAACCGCACCCAGCCCGGCAGACTCATCCAGGCCCAGCATCAGGTTCATATTCTGAATAGCCTGTCCGGCAGCGCCTTTCACAAGGTTATCAATGACAGAGAGGACAACAATCATATCCCCGCCCTGGGGCTGATGCACAGCAATCCGACAATGATTGACCCCACGGACACTGCGCGTCTCCGGGTGGGAGCCCGCCGGCAGTACATCAACAAACGGCTCATCGCTATAGCGCTGCTCGAAAATCTCCTGCAGATCCGCCTCGGCGGTTGCCTGGGAATACAGGGTCGCATGTATGCCCCTGATCATGGGCAGAAGATGAGGAACAAAGGTCAGACCCACCGGCTCTGATGCTATTTCAGAGAGATTCTGCCGGATCTCCGGCAGATGCCTGTGCCCCGGGACACCGTAGGCCTTGAAACTTTCACCCACCTCTCCCATCAGCATGGCCGTGCTGGCGCCTCGCCCGGCGCCGCTGACACCCGACTTGCAATCGGCAACCAGGCCGTCGGTCTCTATGACACCCGCCTCCAGCAGGGGCAGCATACCGAGCGTCGCTGCCGTGGGGTAACAGCCGGGATTGGCCACCAGCCGGGCGCTTTTGATGGCATCGCGATTGATCTCCGGCAAACCGTACACAGCCTCTGCCACCAGGTCGGGACAGGCGTGCTGCATGCCATACCACTGCTCCCAGACACTGATCTCCTTGATCCGGAAATCAGCGGCCAGGTCAATCACCTTGACGCCTGCGTCCAGAAGCTCAGGCACCAGTTTCATGGCCGTGCCGTTGGGGGTGGCGAAGAACACCAGGTCGCAGGAGCCGAGCTGGTCGATATGCGGCTCACTGAACGCTATATCAATGTGACCTCGGAGATTAGGGTACATATCAGCCACGGGCGTACCTGCCTCTGAACGAGACGTTATCACCGCAACCTCTACATCCGGGTGACCTGCCAGCAACCGCAGCAATTCAACCCCGGTATACCCGGTACCACCAACTATTCCGATCTTGATCATGAGACTAACCTACATAAAAAACAGTGCCGGCTTCATACCAACCGGCATTCAACGCACAATCATATGACGTGGGAGAGAAAATCTGAAGTATAAGGAGCCACTGATTTTATCAATGGTATCTACCGGACCGAAAGATTTTCGCTGCAGACACAATATTGCAGGCAATAAAAAAGCGGTCATAAGACCGCCCAATGGATACAGTGACTATTGTTTTTAATACCTTTTACCTCCCCCTAAGGGTCGGCGCCACTTTCCTTTATCAGCCTAGACTATATGCTGCCATGGGCCTTGCGTCAATAGGATGGCGATTACCGCATTGTATGAACAGATGGTGATTAAATGAGCCAACTGGACCCATGATATAATGTTCGCTCTCTGAACGACAATACGAATAATCATGCGCCAGCACGATCTGTACGCTACCTCTCTACCCGACACTTGCGCAGACCTTTCTGAACTCGGACGGGGCGGTGGAGAATGAACCAATTTCTACCGCCGGACTCGAATACGGGGATGAATACACGGGAAACTGACTATGGAAACCATTGAGCTAATCTCCCTGACCCTGGGCGTTGCCTGGGCCTCAGGCATCAATCTGTATGCCGCTGTACTGGTACTCGGTTATCTCGGTCTGACCGGCCACATGGAACTGCCTCCCGGTCTTGAACTGCTCTCAGACCCCCTGGTGCTTGGCGCTGCAGGCTTCATGTACATGGTGGAGTTCTTTGCTGACAAAACACCTGGTGTGGATACCGGCTGGGACATCCTGCATACCTTTATCAGGATACCGGCGGGTGCCGTACTTGCTGCAGGTATGGCAGAGGGTATCGGCGTGAACGAAGCGGCAGAGTTTGCCGCCCTGCTGATTGGCGGCGGCGTGGCAGCCGCCACCCATGCTACCAAAACGGGCACAAGAGCACTGATCAACACATCACCGGAACCGGTCACCAACTGGACCGCATCGATCCTGGAAGACATCGCCGTTGTCGGCGGTCTCTGGGCATCACTCAACTACCCTATCGCTTTTGTAGCCGGGCTGGCACTCTTCTTCGCCCTGGTGATTTGGCTGCTGCCCAAAATCTGGCGCGCCCTGAAGCGCATTGCCCGGGCAATCGGTGAATTCTTCAGCGGCTCAAAACATGAAGATAATATCCCACCCCCATCATCAGGCAGGCGCGAGGAGATACTCCAGGCGCTTTACCACGATGCCAGTGAAAAGCCCAAGTGACGAGGAAGAGATAAGAGATGTTATGGGTTAAAGCTTTCCATATTATTTTTTTAGTCTCCTGGTATGCAGGTCTCTTTTACCTGCCCAGGCTCTACGTACACCACGCGATGTCAGAAGACTCCACCACCCGGGAGCGCCTGGAGATCATGGAGCGCAAGCTCTTCTGGTTTATCACTCCATGGGCCGTTCTGACCATCGCTTTCGGTCTCTGGCTTGCTGCCTTCTACGAGTGGGAGGCGATCATGATGATGGGCTGGCTGCAACTCAAGGTGGCCCTGGTAATCCCGCTGTTCATCTTTCACATCTGGTGCTGGAAGCTGATGATGCAGTTCCGTGGCGGCAGCAATCCCCACAGCCACGTCTGGTTCAGGTGGTTCAACGAATTTCCACTGCTGATCCTGGTTGTGGTGGTCCTGCTGGTGGTACTCAAACCCTTCTGACCATGTCCGGGAAAAACCGCAATCAACCTCGCTGGATAGTCGGCGAGGATCCTTTTGCAGAGAGAGATGAGATCGGATTCCTGGTGCATAACCGGGAGCCCGGCTTTATCGCCTGCTGGACCTTCGGGGCACCGCCGGTCAAACCAGATCACATCGCATTCATCGATGATGATCAGGACGATGCCATACACCTGTTCGATATCAGGTGGCTGGATCCAGAGCCTGGGGGAGCCGGCTTCACGACCTTGATGAACGAGGCCGTCAAAGCCCTGGATCAGTGGCTGGAGAACAACTCAGAACCCCTTGATCAACATCAGCACTGATCCAGCGACTCGTCCAACTGGGCGCTGGAGACGGGGTGCACCAGTACCTGGTGAACGGGAAACAACGCCTTGAGCCTGTCAACGTAAATTCGCTCTGATTTATCCACCATCACAACCACCCTGGCGTCAGGCGCATATTTCTGAAGACTTGCCAGAAAGACATCCAGGTTGCTGACATTCACCCCGGCGTAATTGTTTCCGTAGCCGTAGAAGAACTCCGCTACAACGTAATCCGGCCTGGACTTTTTCAGTTCACTGATCGCTCTGCGGATAGAGCTCACCCTGACTTCCCGGATGCCACGCTGGGCGTAGAGCCCGGAAAAATCCGGATGAGTTGGTGACTCAATAATGGAGAAGAGTGTTTTTTCAGACATGATCTGTTCGGCCCGGTAATAAAAAGGCCCCGGGCAGTTAAGCCACGGGGCCTTTGATTCAACCTACCGCCATGGGGTCCGCAATGGATGTCCCCGGCAGGCCTTATCCGATCAGGAGCAGCCGCCGCCCTGGGCAGAGCCGCAGGTACCACAACCGCCGCCGGATGCAGGCTGCAGGTTGTTGAAGACAAAGCTCGCACCGCCTTCGCCACGATCAACAAAGTCAATCTCAACACCTTTCAGGTGCTGCATGGTGCCGTCGTCAATAATGACTTTGAAGCCGTCGCATTCAAGAACGCCGTCGTTATCATTGATCTGGTCGGTAAAAGTCATACCGAAGTTGATGCCGCTGCAACCGCCGGGGGTTGCATAGACGCGAACGCCCTCGATTGCATCTTCAACCTGACCGATCAGTTCGGCCATTTTGGTCTGTGCAGGGGTAGTCACACTGATGTCATTATCAGACAGAGCAGTAGCCGTAGATTCGCTCATGGGATGAAACTCCAAAATTAATTTACAAATTTAGTCGGATATTATACCAAGCGAAAAACCACTCAACCATGAATTTTGAATGGTTATATTAAAAATCCCCGATTTAGTCGAATAGATCCTGGAATCAGAACTCGTCTCTTGTTCTCAGGCTATAGAGATGGCGCTCGGCATCAAGAAGATGCTGCCCCCAGTGGGAACTGTAGCCACTGCACCAGCCGGCAAGAGCCCGGTTGGGCTCATGATCGATGAGGTGCAGCCCCTGTTTGAGTTCGCAATAGATGTCAGTCAGGTCATCAGCAAGGCTACCGGTCATGTGATGGCCGTCATGCACCACATCGAACTCCATCCAGTACGAGTCTTTACTTCCCAGCAACTGGCGTAACTTGGCAAATATCTCAAACCGGGCATCCAGGTCCGGACCCATTGCAGCAGCATCTTCATCTTCCTGCGTCGGACAGTTGGAGGCCGCCATATGCAGTTTCGGCAGCAGCACGGCCACCTCATGCAGCCATTGAGAATCCTTCTCGCCCGCCTGCTCGATTAAGGTACAGTATCTATCGGCAATTTCTGCCATTTCATTGAAAAGAGGACTCATTTCTAACCTCGCCCCAGGCTAAAAGTATTTTGAACCACGCACATACCCAAGTGTAGACTAAAATTTGACATAAATAAGAATTTAAGTATTTAATTTCAATCATTTATCAATATAGGTTTTTTATTCTACTAAAAGTAGTTACTCCCGATCTGGGATAGAATCGGTCTTTTATCCAATATGCCCAACTTCATGCAGAACACCGATCAACCAGTAGTCCTTTCCATTGCCGGTCACGACCCCGGCGGTGGAGCCGGCATCCAGGCCGATATAGAAACCATAGCCGCACTGGGCGGAACCCCCGCCACAGCCATCACCTGCCTGACCCTGCAGGATACGGTCAATGTACAGAGAATTGCGCCTGTGGAGTCGACTTTGGTAGGCGAGCAGATAGCATGCGTACTCCAGGACTACCAGGTCAGGGCGATTAAGATCGGCCTGCTGGGAGATCCGGAAATTGCCGTAGCAGTTGGAGACAAGCTGCAGCAGCACCCCGGCATACCCCTGGTTCTCGACCCTGTACTGGCAGCCGGAGGCGGCACCGAGCTGGCCCGGGAGGGCCTGATCGAAGCCATGCAGAACCTCCTGTTTCCACACACCGCCCTGATAACACCCAATTCGGAAGAGGCACGCCGTCTCACCGGCGAGCAGCAACTGGGCGCCTGTGCCGCAAAACTGCTGGACCAGGGAGTCGAGGCTGTATTAATCACCGGCACCCATGAAAACAGTGAAGAGGTGGTAAACCAGCTCTACCGGCCCGGCCTGGGTGTTCTCGCTTTGAGCTGGCCAAGGCTCGAGGGGAGCTACCACGGCTCCGGCTGCACCCTGGCCTCTGCAATAGCCACCGGCCTTGCAGCCGGACACTCCCTGGAAGAGGCAGTGGAGAGGGGCCAGCAATTCACCTGGAGTGCCCTGAAAAACGCCACCCATCCGGGACGAGGCCAGGCAATACCCAATCGCAGACATCAACAGGAAAAGCATTGAGTACATCTTTCGAGCTAAAGGGGCTGTACGGGATTACAGATTCAGCACTGGCTGCCGGCAGCAGCACTGCTGAACAGGTTGCACTGGCCCTGGATGGCGGCGCAAAAATCATCCAGTACCGTGACAAGAGCACCGACGACGACAAAAGGACCAAAGAGGCCCGTGACCTTCTGCAACTGTGCAGAAAGCACGGCGTACCCCTGATCATCAATGATGACGTGGAGTTGGCCTCCCGCATTGGCGCCGATGGCGTGCATCTCGGCAAGGACGACCCCGACCTGGAAGCCACCAGGTCCCGTCTCGGCCATGAGGCCATCATTGGCGTCTCCTGTTACAACAGGTTCGAGCTCGCCATCGCAGCCCAACAGGCCGGGGCCGATTACATCGCCTTCGGACGCTTTTTCAGCTCGAGCATCAAACCTGATGCGGTCCAGGCCGATATCGGCCTGCTGAAACGTGCAAAAGAGGAACTCCACCTGCCCACGGTTGCCATCGGAGGAATAACACCGGAAAATGGCGGCGCCCTGGTTAAAGCAGGGGCCGATATGCTGGCGGTAATCCATGGTGTTTTCGGCCAGCCTGATATCAAGGCGGCCTGCAATAAATTCAACAAACTATTCAAACAGACAGAGGTATCACCGACATGACCGGTTCCCACACGCTTTTTGACAAGGCTCAACAGCATATTCCCGGCGGCGTGAACTCACCCGTGCGTGCCTTCAAAGGTGTAGGCGGCGATCCGGTATTCATCGAATCCGCGGCAGGCCCCTACATATTCGACCCCGATGGCAACCGCTATATCGACTATGTCGGCTCCTGGGGGCCGATGATTCTCGGTCATGCCCATCCTTCGGTGATTGACGCGGTGAGCCAGGTCATCTCCAAGGGCCTCTCTTTCGGTGCACCCACCGAGATTGAGACCCGCATGGCGGACAAAGTATGCGAACTGGTGCCCTCCATGGACATGGTACGTATGGTCAGCTCAGGCACTGAGGCGACCATGAGCGCCATCCGCCTCGCCCGCGGCTACACCGGGCGTGACAAGATCGTTAAATTCGAGGGCTGCTACCACGGTCACTCAGACTCTCTGCTGGTCAAGGCCGGCTCAGGTGCACTGACCCTGGGTGAGCCCAGCTCGCCCGGCGTACCCGCCTCACTCGCTGAGCACACGATCACCCTCGACTATAACAACCTGGAACAGGTCCGGCAGACCTTCAGCGAAGCGGGCAGTGAAATCGCCTGCATCATTGTTGAGCCGGTTGCCGGCAACATGAACTGTATCCCACCGGTTCCAGGTTTCCTGGAAGGGCTGCGTGAAGTGTGCGACCAGCACGGCACCGTGCTGATCTTCGACGAGGTAATGACCGGTTTCCGCGTCGCCCTAGGCGGCGTACAGGGCCTTTACAACGTACGCCCCGACCTCACCACCCTGGGCAAGGTAATTGGCGGCGGCATGCCTGTCGGTGCCTTTGGTGGAAAACGCGAAGTCATGGAGAAGATCGCCCCCCTCGGCCCCGTCTACCAGGCCGGTACACTCTCAGGCAATCCGGTGGCAATGACCGCAGGCCTGGCCACCCTGGAGCTGATATCAGAGCCCGGCTTTTTCGATGCCCTCACGACAAAGACCGAAAAGCTGGTCAGCGGCTTGATGGCCCAGGCCAAGGCAGCTGGCGTACCAGTCACCAGCAACCAGGTCGGCGGCATGTTCGGTATCTTCTTCACCGAAGAAGACCAGGTGAGCAATTTCGCCCAGTCAACCGCCTGCAACCAGGACCAGTTCAAGGCCTTCTTCCACGCCATGCTCAGGCACGGCGTCTACCTGGCACCTTCAGCCTTCGAGGCTGGCTTTGTCTCTGCAGCTCACAGCGACGACGACATTGCCGCAACCATAGAAGCCGCTGGCGAGGCGTTCAGAGAGATCGCCTGATTCTGAGAATACACTGTAGGAGCCCAGTCCCCTGGGCGATAAGCATACGATAACTACCCAGGTGTTTTTCGCCCAGGGGACTGGGCTCCTACAGTGCAAAAAAAAGCCGGTGGAGCTGACGCCCCACCGGCTTTTTCATGAAATGAAACCGATCAGTGCTTCATATTCTTCATGTCGTGTTTCATATCTTTCTTCATCATCTTCATCTGGAGCTTTTTGATCGGTGCCTGAAGCTGGGTCTTGCTGCCGTCTTCGAAGATCAGGGTGACGTCAACGTTCTCACCGGGCTTCAGGTCCTGATGCAGACCGATCAACATCACGTGGAGACCACCGGGTTTCAGGGTAACGGTCTGGCCTGCGGGCAGATCGATCTTCTCAACGCGGCGCATCTTCATCATGCCCTCGTCCATGGTGTGGGTGTGCAGCTCCACAACCTTGGATACAGGGCTCTCGGCACTGACCAGGGCGTGGTCCTTGCCGGAGTTGTTCACAATGGTCATGAATGAGGCGCTGTTGGGCTGGCCCGGAGGCACTGCACGGGCGTAGGCATCGGATACAGCCACGCTGTCCGCAGCGGTATCAGCCATAACGGTAGCGCAGGCGCTGAGCATAACCATGCCCAGTGCGGGCAGTACATGACGAAGTTTCATCTCAATATCTCCTTCAACTTTTTCAAGTGTTTCAATTAAACAGGGACCTCTATCCCTGGGGTTCCAATAACTGCAGTATCGCATCCAGAATCTCTTCCGGACGTGTACCGTGTCTCAATGTCTTTGCCAGCCGCCCCTGTTTATCGATCAGGTAGAGATCGGCCGAGTGATCCACAAGGTACTGGGCCTCTGAATCAAGTTTTTGCATACGATAGGCGGCACCGTAGCTCTTCACCGCCAGATCAATCTGTTCAGGCGTACCGGTTACACCAACAATTTTGTGGTGGAAGTATCCGGCATAGGTCTTCAGTTTCTCCAGCGTGTCCCGTTCCGGATCTACGCTGACGAAGACTCCCTGAAACTGTGCCTGCTGTTGCGGGCTCAGCTCGTTCAGTGCTGCTGCCAGAAAGCCGAGGCTGGTCGGGCAGATATCAGGACACCAGGTGTATCCGAAGTAGAGCACCACCACCTTTCCCCGCATATCCTGCAGGGCCACGGGACCGGCGTGGGACTGAAACACAAAGTCTCCACCCGTGGGGCGATCCGAAATTGCCGGATCAACAGGGTCTTTACCCTGGGGACTCCAGAAAAAAACCACCCACACCAGGGCCACCGACAAAACGGCTATCAACAACAGCAACAAGGGCTTCTTCATTTCGCTATCTTTCAATCCTACTGCAGAGAGACACCGGGTTTGACCGTAACAAAGCGGTAAGGCGCGGCGACCAGGCCATCTTCTGTATGAAGCATGACCCTGGCCTCCCACTCCATCGCCTCCCGGACACAGACGGGAAGCACCCCGCTGCCGGAAAACTCACCATCAGCCGTACGGCTGAGTTTCGGTCGATTGAAGCCCATGTTCATATCGACACCAGTGAAATCTATCTCGACACTATCGGCTTCAATACCATCAACTTTAACCAGGTACTCCAGGGGTTTGACCAGGGGTATGGTTCTGGGCTCGATACCGAGGGAGACAGTGCCTCCTCCCGGCAGTTTCGATACACAGGGGCCGGCCCTCAGGTCGCAACCGGGATCCAGCGTTGCAGAGACAACCGCCGTAGGGAATAGCACAGGCCACGCCTTGTAGACCGCGACACCACTCAGTACGAGCAGCAGAACGGCGGCGATGAGCCAAAGTGACGTATGTGTTCTCTCCACGGATCTCCTCAACGGTAAAGCTGGTTTCGTTGCAGCCATATAGTGTCAGCTTTTCAGCTGATGCTCATTAGCTTTTATCAATGACCGGATTTCAATCTGTTTATGCCAGTCATTGTCACTAAATGACGCGGTTTCACGAAAAAACAGGGGATATCACACAGTTTTCCATGGGGCTAATGCCAATGTAGGAGCCGTGTCCCCACTGCGATGGCTCAATGACTGTTTCATGACGCATAGCCCCGGGGGAGCGGGCTCCTAGAATAAAAAAAGGTTCATCGCAGATTACCGGGGAAGGCGGCTCTGATCTTCAGGAAGAAGTACTCAGTGTCTCGATAGCCATACCCCATGCGTTTCATCAGTTTGATCTTATTATTCATTCCCTCCAAGCGACAGGTGTGGAGGGGGTGTTTGGCTGAAGCGACGATCCCCTGGAGGTAGTTCTTTAGCTTCCGTGCGAACTGCTGTAACGGTTTAATCCCACTTTCGATGACCTGTTCCCACCAAATCCCCCACTGGGAACGCGCCTGTTCTGCATTCTGGCAGTACCACATCTCCTTAAGCTGCTCGCGCAGCAGATAGACCACCATCAGACTGCGATTGGCTTCCAGTAGCTCATCAAGGTAGCCCGCCTGTGTTTCAGTCAGGTTCTGACGGTTTTTGAGTAATACCCAGCGGCCGCGCTTGACCTTACGGCGTGCCGATTGATCGTGACGCAGTTGGTTGGCTTGATCAACTCGCACTCGGTCAATGACCTCCCGTCCATATTTGGCAATAACTTGGAATAGGTCATAGACCACCTCAGCATTAGGGCAGTGGGCCTGTACCTCCAGGTCGAAGGCCGTGTTCATATCCATAGCGACCGCTTCAATCTGCTCACAGTGCGAGCCCAGTTGTTCAAAGAAGGGGCGGATCGCCTGGCGGCTGCGCCCCTCCACAACCCACAAGACTTGATGGGTATCAGCGTCTGCGACCACTGTGGCATAGCGATGCCCTTTGAATAGGGCAAACTCGTCCATGACCAAGCGCCTAACCCGTGACCAGTCAGGTTCGCACACCTCTCGGGCCAAGCGGCGTTTGTCGATCTTCTTGATCGTATGCCAGTGCAGCCCCACCAGTTCGGCGATGTGCTTGATCGGCAGCAGGGGCAGTAAGGACTCAATATGGGCAATCAGGCGGCTGGCCTGCCTTGCATAGGGCTTTAGCCAACTCAAATGCTCGGTGACAACTCCACAATCGGGGCAGACGATACGACGACGTGGAAGGCGTAAGCTCACTGTGTAGCCCAGAATACTTCTCTCGGCCACACAGCGTATAGGGGCCTCATGAACGGCCAAGGCCGCATTGCCGCAAGCACACCGGCCTTGCGTGGTGGGACTCAGGTGGATGATCAGCTGTTGCTGATCGAGTTCAGTGTGGGTCGGCTCAAAGCCTTCCCACAGCTCTATCGGAAAGGTAAGCTGGGACATGGAAAGCGGCTGTTAGTTAGTGTGTTTGTTTGGTAGCTACACAATAACTTCCTGGCCGTTTTCTTTTCCATACCCCGCTAATCTGCGATGAACCTAAAAAAAGGCGCGGAACCGAAGTTCTGCGCCTTTTCTGATGCTCTACCGGCAGGGCCGGTCACATCAACTTACAGACCGGCGAGATAGGCGGCAATCTCTTTGGCTTCAGCTTCGCTCACGTTGGCCATAATGCCCTTCATGGCAACAGACTGGCCATTGGCGCGCTTGCCGCTCTTGATGTCCATCATCTGGTTGTAAGCGTAGTCAGCGTTCTGGCCGGCCAGCTTGGGGTATACAGGCATGATGGGGGTCTTGGCGTCCGCACCGTGGCAGGTGAAGCAGGACTTGGACTTGTACAGGGCAGCGCCGTCAGCGGCAGCGGTGCCAACCAGACCCAGTGACAGCAGGGCAGCGCCTGCAACCAGAGCAGTTGTTTTCAGTTTCATAATTTGACCTCTATTTAAGGTTGATATTAAAACCAGGCAAGGCCGAACAGCCCTGCGACTAAAAGTATAAGAATTCGATAATACCACCAGGAATCTCGTAATACCCAATGATTTATGTCAATAGCCCCATATCAGATAGTGTTAATGGGCAATAGTTCCCGTCTCACCATTGCATGCCCCGGCAGGGCACGCCTAAGCCGCCTGCGGAACCCCTCGAAAGAGGGACACGGAGCAAACCTGAACAGGTGACTGACACATTGGCAGTCGCTGGAACCGAAACCGGGAAAGGGCTGGCTTGAACCCCGCGAGCCCGACAGCAACTCCGCCCACTGATGCTCCCGGTGTTGAGGATCGTGGCTGAACCAGATCTCCCTCAGCTCTGCCACCACCCTCAGGTAATCGATATGCCAGTGGGGGCGCAGGGATATATTGCGGTGATGACGACAGCGGGCAGCCACACCACCCGGCCCAAAGGCACTGCCGACGTAAGCGTACCAACCCGCCTCCAGCCCGAGAGAACCCATGCTCCCCGCCTCGATCACCGCCTGCCGCTCCAAGTGGAAGAGCAGCACATAGGTACCGGGACGGGAGTCCGGGGCGAACCGGGTCATCAACCCTAGTGAGACTTGTCGCCCAGGTGGGAGAGAAACAGCGCAGCACCCAACAGGCAGATACCCCCAGCGAACATCAGCAGCTCCAGGGGGGTCTCAAAATTCATCCCCAGTGCATACTCGAAGTAGCGCACCACCAGGATCATCAGCACCACCTTGGCCAGGCGCTCCTTGAGACCGTCAAGGCTGTGGATCATCAGCACCTGTGAGGCGTTCTCCGCCCCCTCCGCCAGGTCGATTTTGCTGATGAAGAGCTCGTACAGGCCCAGGGCAAAGATGAGAAGAAAGGTAGCCAGCAGGTAGCCGTCGACTATCTCCACCACGTGGGTCACCGTCTCGCCGCGCAGGGCGGCCCTGGCCTGCATGTCCAGCTCGGGAGAGGCATAGTGGGTGAGGTGACTCACCATGTAGAAGGCGTCCACCGACGCCATGTAGAACAGCGCTACCGCGCCGATCAGGCTGGCTATCACACCGGAGATCACGATCAACCGGCTGTTCCACAGAAAACTTTCGAAATAACGCTCCATCAAGGTACCTCGTCAAATACGCTCTTCATCGACCCGCCTCGCGCCCCGGAAAATACGTAACCGGCAGAGAGGCTAAAATACACTGTAATAAGCGCGATGTGCACCCCACAGCATGCGACTTTGTGCCGGTTTGTGTATTATTCGCACCCCTTCCACTCGAGAGCCTGTTATGCCCGAACAATTCATCCCCGGTCAACGCTGGATCAGCAACACCGAGTCCGACCTCGGCCTGGGGAGCGTGCTCCGTTCAGAAGGCAGGCAGGTAGTCCTGACCTTCCCCGCCAGCAACGAGAAGCGCATATACGCTGCGGACAATGCCCCGCTGACCCGGGTGCGATTCTCTCCCGGGGACTGGATCGAGACCCACGGCGGCCTGCGTATCATGGTGGAGCAGGTGGATGAACACGATGGCCTTCTGCACTACACAGGCACAAGCAGTGACGGAGTGGAGCACCTGTGCCCCGAGGGTGAGCTGAGCAACACCATGCAGCTGAGCCGACCCCAGGAGCGCCTGCTCTCAGGACAGCTGGACGACAGTCGCTGGTTCGAACTGCGCCTGCAGACCCACCAACAGCTTCAGCACCTCGACCGCTCACACCTGCTGGGCCTGGGCGGTGCGCGAACCGAGTTGCTGCTGCACCAGCTCTACATCGCCCACGAGGTAAGCCGCCGGGCCGCACCGAGGGTACTGCTGGCGGACGAGGTAGGCCTGGGCAAAACCATCGAAGCCTGCCTGATCCTGCATCAGCAACTGCTCACCGGCCAGGCCTCCAGGGTGCTGATCATGGTTCCGGAGCCCCTGCTGCACCAGTGGCTGGTGGAACTGCTGCGCAAGTTCAATCTCCACTTCAGCATCTTCGATGAAGAGCGCTGCAAGGCCATCGAAGACTCCGGCCAGGGCGACAACCCCTTCCAGGCTGAGCAGCTTGTGCTCTGCAGCCCCACCCTCTTCAACGGCAACTACGATCGGCAGAAACAGGTGGTGACCGGCGAATGGGACCTGGTCATCATCGACGAAGCACACCACCTGGAGTGGAGAGAAGAGAGCGCCAGCGAGGATTACCTGCTGGTGGAGGCCCTGGCCACCGTCTCCCCAGGCCTGCTGCTGCTGACTGCCACCCCGGAACAGCTGGGCCGCGCCGGACACTTCGCACGCCTGCGGCTGCTGGACCCTGACCGCTTCCACTCCCTGGAGAGCTTCCAGCAGGAGGAGGCCCAGTACGAACCCATTGCCGAGGTGGTGGACATCCTGCTCGAAGGCAAGACCCTGGATCCGGGTGCGACAACCATCCTGCTCGAAAAGCTCCATGAGACCGAGGGCGGTGAGTTGATTGCCCACTGGAACGATCCCCAGACCCCGGCAGAGGAGAGAGACCGGGCCAGGGAGGCCCTGATCGACATGCTGCTGGACCGCCACGGCACCAGCCGCATCCTGTTCAGAAACACACGTTCGCGCATCAAGGGCTTCCCCGGCAGAGAGCTGCACAGCCACCCCCTGCAGCTGCCCGATGAATACGCCGCCTGCCTGGATAGCGACCAGCCCGATGCTGAGACGGTGCTGACACCGGAAACGGTATACCGGGAACACACCGGCACACCCTGGTGGCGTTTCGATCCGCGCATCGGTTGGCTGATCACCCAGCTCGGCCGTCTCAACGGTAAAAAGGCGCTGATGATCTGCTCCAGGGCGGAGACCGCAATGGAGATCGGCGAGGCCCTGAAGACCCTGGAGGGCATCAACGCCGGCCTATTCCACGAAGGGATGAGCATCGTCGAACGTGACCGCACCGCCGCCTGGTTCGCCGATCCCGACGAGGGGTGCCAGCTGCTGATCTGCTCAGAGATCGGCAGCGAGGGGCGCAACTTCCAGTTCGCCCACCACCTGATCATGTTCGATCTGCCCCTCAACCCGGATCTGCTGGAGCAGCGCATCGGGCGCCTGGACCGCATCGGCCAGCGTGAGACCATACAGATACACACCCCCTATTTCGAAGAGACCGCCCAGGCGGTTCTGCTGCGCTGGTACCAGGAAGGCCTCAACGCCTTTGAGCACACCAGCCCCAGCGGACATGCCGTCTTCAGCCAGCTCAAGCCGGCGCTGCTGCAGGCACTGGAAGAGTCCGACACCGACCCCGAGCAGATCGAGCCACTGATCGACACCACACGCACCCTGAGGAACGAGGCTGACGAGCGGCTGAAAAAGGGTCGCGACCACCTGCTGGAGATCAACTCCTGCCGCGAGCAACAGGCCCAGGCAATCAAGCAGAAGCTTGAAGATGCAGAAGACGCAGCAACCCTGCAGCGCTACGCTCAGCACCTCTTCTCCCTCATCGGCGTGGAGAGCGAGGAGCACTCCGCCGGCAGCCTGATCCTGAAACCCGGATCACACATGGTCACCGACAGCCTGCCGGGACTCCCCCAGGACGGCATCACCTGCACTTTCGAGCGCAGCATCGCCCTGAGCCACGAAGACCGCCACTTCCTCACCTGGGAGCACCCACTGATGCGGGGCACCATGGAGATGGTCACCGACATGGAGCTGGGCAACAGCAGCATCGTCGCCATCAAGCACCCGGGACTCAAGGCAGGCACCCTGCTGCTTGAACTGCTCTACACCCTTGAATGCCCTGCGCCGAGAAAGCTCCAGGCCGGCCGTTTCCTCGAAAACACGGTAACAAGACTGCTCATCAACCAGCAGCTCTCCCCGGTCAACGAAAATTTGAGCCACACCGAGATCAATGAATCGCTGGTCCCGCTCGAGAAAGGCACTGCACTGAAGATCATCAGTGCCCTGCGCGACCATATCGGCGCCATGATCAAGCAGGGCGAAGCCCAGACAGAAGCGCTTCAGCAACAAGCCGTGGATGAAGCCCTGCAGCGCATGGGCCAACATTTCAGCCACGAAAAAGAGCGCCTCGAATCACTGCAGAGAGTGAACCCCAACATCCGTGATGACGAGGTGGCCATATTGATGCACCAGAAAGATCTGCTTGATGCCAGCCTCAAGGCCTCGCGCATGCGCCTCGACGCCCTTAGACTGATCGTCTCCCTTTAAGGAGTTTCAGACCCGTGAAATTTCACCATCTCCCCATCGGCGCCAGCTTTGAATTCCAGGGCAAGCGCTACAGCAAAACCGGCCCCATGACCGCCAGCGAAGATGGAACCGGTAAATCAAAAATGATGATGCGCTCTGCCGCTGTAAAAACCCAGGATGGAGGAACCGAAGCCCCGCCCCCAGCCGCCACCGTTGAACTGAACAGAGAACAGGCCAGCATCGCAGTCAATGACTACCATGCCGAATGCCTTCAGATCATCAACGAGTCGAAACAGATAGACCCGGCAGCTACCGGCAAACTGAAAGAGGCGAAGAAACGGATATTCCGAAAGCTTGGGCTTTCATAGTACTGACCGGCAAGGATTGCCTCCTGGCAGTCTGACCTACTGATTACGAATCAACTCGGTAACGAGATACCCGTCATCTTCTTGTAGAGGGATACCGCGTAGGTATCGGTCATACCCGCCACGTAGTCGGTCAACCTCAGCAGCCGGGTGTAGAGATTCTGGGACGGCACGTTATCCGGTCCGACGAACTGCTTTGAGATGAGGTGGGAGGTCATGCGGCTTCGGGCCGAGGCCTGATCACCGTGCATGGCAATGTCGTCCAGGGTCTCGCTGAAGCGCTCCAGCAGTTCGCCGATCACCTGGAAACCTGCGGTCTGGATGCCCACCACTTCCTGGGCGTTGTAGATACGCGCCTTGGCCACAGAGATCAGCTGTCCCATGGGTTCGGTGGCGGGCAGCTTGGAGAGCAGCGGCTCATCGAACTGACCGGACATGATCTCCGCTTCGTGGTCGAGAAAGCAGGTCATCGCCTGGCCGATCGCCTCGTTGATCACCTTGGCGCGCAGAAACTCCACCCTGCCCTTGTCGTCATTGATGGCGTTGAGGCGCTTCTCCTGTTTCTCCCGGTCGGGGATGATGGGCCAGAAGAGGTCCATCACCTCGTCGAGGGTGAAGTAGCCAAGGCGGAAACCGTCTTCAATGTCTATCACCCGGTAGCTTATGTCATCTGCCGCCTCTACCAGGAAGGCCAGGGGGTGGCGGTGCCAGATGGCACGATTGGGATCGCGCCGGATCAGCCCCACCTCGTCTGCCACCTCGGTAAAGCGCTCGCGGTCTTCGGCCACGAAGCCCTGCTTCTTGGCACTGACACCGTTGAAGTTGCTGCCGCCGAGAAACGACTCCCGGGGATACTTGGTAAAGGCGGCCAGGGTGGCGCAGGTTAGCTGTAATCCGCCGGGGTTGTCGGGGTTCTGCAGCCGGGTGAGGATGCGGAAGCCCTGGGCGTTGCCCTCGAAGCAGAGAAAGTCCTCCTGCTCGCTGTCGCTGAGCACCCCAACCCTCGGCTCGCCGTACTTGGCGGTTTTCGCCCAGTGGCGGATGGCGTCCTCGCCGGAATGGCCGAAGGGCGGGTTGCCGATATCGTGGGCCAGGCAGGCGGCGGCGCAGATATCGCCGAAGTCCGACGCCTCGTTCTGCTCAAGGCCGTGACGCTGGATGATCTGCTCGCCCACCAGGGTACCCAGGGAACGACCGATGCTGGAAGCCTCCAGGCTGTGGGTGAGACGGGTGCGGATGTAGTCCACCCGTGAGAGGGGAAAGACCTGGGTCTTGTCCTGCATCCTTCGAAAAGCAGAGCTGAAGACGATGCGGTCGAAATCGCGCTGGAAGTCGGTGCGCACGGTGGAGGTGCCGGGATCCTGGCTGGAACCGATACGCTTGCGCGAGAGAAGCTTTGACCACTGCATCGACATTGTTTTCCTATTCCAAAGGTTATTGCTGCAATCACTGTAGGAGCCCGGTCCTCCGGGCGATGAGAGGTCAGGCGCAAATCGCCCAGAGGACTGGGCTCCTACTCACGACATTTTGTTAAGAAAATTACAGCGGGACTCCGATTGATGCATTCTCCACGCCTGCAGAAGCCATGTCCACAGTACATACAACAACCCTGTTCCATGCCTCTTGAACATATCATCACAGACCCGGAGAATGAATCGCTTGGTCCAGTTTTATAAACGATGCATAGAAGCCGATGTCTGAAGATGTAATCCGCATAAAGAATGCCCATCAGAACAACCTGAAGAATCTCGACCTGGAGCTGCCCCTGGGGGAGCTGATCGTGGTTACGGGTGTGAGCGGATCGGGCAAATCCTCCCTCGCCTTCGACACCGTCTATGCCGAGGGGCAGCGCCGTTACGTGGAGACTTTCTCCCCCTACGCCCGCCAGTTCCTGGACCGCATGGACCGGCCACGTGTGGACCGCATCGAGGGCATCCCCCCGGCCATCGCCATTGACCAGACCAACCCGGTGCGCACCTCCCGCTCCACGGTCGGCACCATGACCGAGCTCAACGACCACATCAAGCTGCTGTTCGCCCGGGCGTCCCACCTCTTCTGCCGTGGCTGTGGCCGGGAGGTGACCCGGGACAATCCCCAGAGCATCGCAGACCAGCTGATTGAGACCCGGACCGGAGCGCGGGCGGTGATCACCTTCCCCATCCAGGTACCCCACAATTTCACCCTGAAAGAGATCAAAGAGCTGCTGGCCCAGCAGGGCTACACCCGACTTCACAGCGAGAGCGCGAAGCGCCTGGAAGTGGTGCAGGACAGGGTGCGCATTAGCGAGGATCGGCGGGACCGCCTGACGGAGTCACTGGAGAGCGCCCTGGATAAGGGACAGGGGTTCATCGCCATCTACCCCCTGGATGAAGAGCGCAATCCGGGCCAGGCGCTCAACTTCTCGGCAGACCTGCACTGCCCTGACTGTGATATCCACTACCAGGACCCGCTGCCCAACCACTTCTCCTTCAACTCCCCCCTGGGGGCATGCGACAGCTGCCGCGGCTTCGGCCGCACCATGGGGGTGGACTACAACCTGGTGATACCCGATGAAGAGAAGAGCCTGGCGGACGGCGCCATCAGGCCCTTTCAGTCAGGGCGATCACAGGAGTGCCAGGAGGACCTGATGGCCGCGGCGGCTCGCAGCGGCTTTCCGACAGACACCCCCTGGAAGTCACTCAGCGAGAAGCAGCGCCGGTGGGTGACCGAGGGCGAAGGTGAGTGGGACGGCAGCGGCCGCTGGTACGGCGTGCAGCGCTTCTTCGACTTCCTCGAAACCAAGAGCTACAAGATGCACATCCGGGTGCTGCTCTCAAAGTACCGCGCCTATGACAGCTGCACCGCCTGCGATGGCGCCCGCCTGAAGGACCCCTCCCTGGACTACCGGGTGGGCGGACTGAAGGATGCGGACCGGGCGCTGGAGCGGCAGAAGCGTTTCCGCCCCAAGAGCATCACCATGTCTGATGCGACATGGGAGAGCCTCCCCGGCCTCAATATTCACGACATGATGCGCCTGCCACTGTCGACACTGAAGACGTATTGTGAGGAACTGGAACTGCCCGCATCCCTGGGCGATGCCAGCGACATACTGCTGGGAGAGATCCGCGCCCGCCTCGACTACCTCTGCCAGGTAGGCCTGGGTTATCTCACCCTGGACCGCCAGTCCCGCACGCTGTCAGGCGGCGAGGTACAACGCATCAACCTCACCACTGCCCTGGGCACATCCCTGGTAAACACCCTGTTCGTACTGGACGAACCCAGCATCGGGCTCCACCCCCGGGACATCGACCGCATCAACGGCGTGCTGCAACGGCTGAGGAACTCGGGCAACTCGCTATTGGTTGTCGAGCACGACCCCCAGATCATGCTGGCAGCAGACCGCATACTGGATATCGGCCCCGGCCCCGGCGAAAGCGGCGGCGAGATCACCTTCTTCGGTACCCCTGGTGAACTGGTAAAAAGTGAGCACTCCCTTACCGCAGACTACCTGGCTGGTCGCAAGCAGGTCTCCTCCCGGGAAGAGCCAGATGCACCGGACGACGAGACCGACTACATCGAGCTCATCAACGCCATCGAGCACAACCTGAAGGGGATCGACGTCAGCATCCCCCTCAACAGGCTGGTCTGCGTCACCGGTGTATCCGGCTCAGGCAAGAGCACCCTGATACACGACACCCTGTTCAACGCCCTGGCCAAACTCAAAGGAAGCCCCAAAGAGCCCGCCGGCGCCCACGACAAAATCCTGGGTCACGAGCATGTCACCGAGGTGGTGATGCTGGACCAGTCTCCCATCGGCAAGACCTCCCGCTCCAACCCCGCCAGCTACGTGGGCGGCCTGGACGCCATACGCAAGCTGTTCGCCAAGACGCCCATGGCAAAAGAGCGCGGCTACACTGCCGGCACCTTCAGCTTCAACTCTGGCAACGGCCGCTGCCCCACCTGCACCGGCTCCGGCTTCGAGCACGTGGAGATGCAGTTTCTCAGCGACGTCTACCTGCGCTGCCCCGACTGCAACGGCAGCCGCTACCGGGGCGAGGTGCTGGAGAACCGGATCGACGGCAGCTCCATTGCAGATGTGCTGGAGATGACAGTCACCGAGGCGCTTTCATTTTTTAGCGGCAACACCGAGGTACGCCGCGCCCTGGAGCCCCTGGAGGCGGTGGGCCTGAGCTACCTCAGGCTCGGCCAGCCTGTACCCACCCTCTCCGGCGGCGAGGCCCAGCGGCTGAAGCTCGCCGGTTACCTGGCCAAGGCCAAGGGGGGGAAAAAGCGCAAGGGCCCCATCCTGTTCGTGCTGGACGAGCCCACCACAGGCCTCCACTTCGACGACATCGCCACCCTGTTGCAGGCGTTCCAGCGACTGCTGGTGCGTGGCCACAGCCTGCTCGTGATCGAACACAACCTGGATGTGATCCGCGCTGCCGACTGGCTTATCGACCTGGGCCCGGAAGGTGGCGATGCAGGTGGTGAGATCATCTGCGAGGGCACACCGGAGCAGGTGAGCAGCCACCAGGCGAGCCACACCGGCAAGGCCCTGCGTGACTATGCCGAAAACCTGGCAGCTATCAATATAACTGTAGGAGCCCAGTCCCCTGGGCGATCAATACCCGCAACCACACCAAAGCCAGCAACCGCAAACAACAGCATCGAAATCCGTCACGCCCGGGAACACAACCTACGCAACGTCAACATCGAGATACCCCGCAACGAGTTCACGGTGATCACCGGCGTCTCCGGCTCGGGCAAGAGCACCATCGCCTTCGACATACTCTTTAACGAGGGGCAGCGGCGCTACCTGGAGTCTCTGAACGCCTATGCGCGCCAGTTCGTACAGCCCGCCTCGCGGCCGGACGTGGATGCCATATTCAGCATCCCCCCCACGGTGGCCATCGAGCAGCGCACCAGCCGGGGGGGCCACAAGAGCACCGTGGCCACCATGACCGAGATCTATCACTTCCTGCGCCTGCTGTTCGTGAAGCTCGGCATACAGTACTGCCCCGACTGCGAGGTGCCGATCCAGCCCCAGAGCCGGGAAGAGATCTTCGCCCACATTCTGAAGAGCTACCGCGGCAGGCGCATTGCACTGATGGCGCCCCTGATCGTTCATCGCAAGGGCATCTACAACGACCTGGCCAAGTGGGCAGACCGAAAGGGCTACGCCTTTCTGCGGGTGGACGGTGAACCCGCCCCCACCCACGACTGGCCCGTCCTTGACCGCTACAGGGAGCACAACATCGACCTTCCCGTGGGCGAGATCAGCGTCAGCCCGAAAACCGAGGACGAACTCCAGGAGCTTCTGGCCAGCGCACTGAACCACGGCAAGGGCGTGGTACGTATCATCAGCCTGGAGGGTGAGAGCCCCTCGGGCAGCGGTGAGGGGTGGCACGGTGAGGAGCGCAGCTTCTCCACCCAGCGTACCTGTCCGGACTGCGGCACCGGCTTCGAGGAGCCTGACCCGCGCCTCTTCTCCTACAACTCGAAGCACGGCTGGTGCCCCGACTGCTTCGGCACCGGTGCGGTGCTCAGCGATTTCGACGAAGAGCAGAGTGGCGAGGAGGAGCAGTGGCTGGCCCCGGACGAAGAGGGTACGCAGCTGTGCCACAGCTGCGAGGGCACCCGGCTGCGGCCCGAGGCCCTGGCCATCTTCTTCCAGGACTGGTCCATAGCGGATTACGCTGCCTGCAGCGTGGACGAGGCGGCCGATGTGTTTCAACAGCTGAAACTCTCGGGCCGCGAACAGGCCATCGGCCGGGACCTGCTGAGCGAGATCGGCAACAGGCTCGCATTCCTGGGGGAGGTGGGACTGGGTTATCTCACCCTGGACCGCGCCGCGCCCACCCTTTCAGGTGGCGAGGCGCAGCGCATACGTCTTGCTGCCCAACTGGGCTCCAACCTGCAGGGGGTCTGCTACATTCTGGACGAGCCCACCATCGGCCTGCACCCCCGGGATAACAAGATGCTTCTGGACACCCTGGCCAAGCTGGAGAGCAAGGGCAATACCGTGGTGGTGGTGGAGCATGATGAGGAGACCATCCGCCGTGCCGGGCACCTGGTGGATATCGGACCCGGCGCCGGTGTTCGTGGGGGGCAGGTGGTGGCAGAGGGCGATATAGAGGCCCTGATGCAGAACCCCGACTCTCTCACCGGCCGTTTCCTGGCCGAACCCCTGCAGCACCCGCTGATGCCGCGACGCCCGATCAGGGCCGACCACTGCCTGGCGATCAAAAACGCCCGGCTGAACAACCTGGATGGCCTGGACATTGAGATCCCCCTGGACAGACTGGTCTGTGTTACCGGTGTATCGGGCTCAGGCAAGAGCACCCTGATCCGGGAGGTGCTCGCCTCCAATCTCAGGCACCTCATGGAGCACAAACGGACCAGGGGCAGAAAACCCAAGCACAAACTACACGGCTGCAGCGCCCTGAAAGGAAGCGAACCGCTGGAACGGGTACTGGAGGTGGATCAGACACCCATCGGCAAGACACCCCGCTCCTGCCCCGCCACCTACATCGGTTTCTGGGACCAGATCCGCAAGCTCTTCGCCGCCACCGGCGAGGCCCGCATCCACGGCTGGGACGCCGGGCGCTTCTCCTTCAACACCAAGAGCGGGCGCTGCGACGCCTGCGACGGCCAGGGGGTGAAGAAGGTGGAGATGAGCTTTCTGCCCGATGTAAAGATGGTCTGCGACGCCTGCGGCGGCAAGCGCTTCAACCCGGAGACTCTCTCCATTCACTACAAGGACAAGAGCATCGGCGACGTACTCAACATGAGTGTCGACGAGGCGGTGGAGTACTTTGAGGCCCACCCCGCCATACACCACGCCCTCACCCTGCTGCAGGATGTGGGCCTGGGTTACATCACCCTGGGTCAGCAGAGTCCCACCCTTTCAGGCGGGGAGGCCCAGCGCATCAAGCTGGTGACCGAACTGGCCAAGGCGAAACCCAGCATGCGACGCAAACCCGCCACCACCCTCTACGTGCTGGACGAACCCACCGTGGGACTGCACATGGCCGACGTGGAGAAACTGATACGCGTGCTCCACCGCCTGGTTGAGAGCGGGCACTCGGTGGTGGTGATCGAGCACAACCTGGATGTCATCGCCGAGGCTGACTGGATCATCGACATGGGCCCGGAAGGGGGTGCCGCAGGCGGACAGGTTGTGGCCGAGGGCCGACCGGAAAAAATTGCCAGGGCCACCAGGCGGTCCCAGACCGGTAAAGCGCTGGCGCAGTTCCTGAATAGTTGACGCCCCCTGTAGGAGCCCAGTCCCCTGGGCGACAGGCGCTGAACGATCAATCAACCTCTGTGCTATCGCCGTGGGGACACGGCTCCTACAAAAAGCATCTCACCACCCTCTTCCCTCTGTAGGAGCCCAGTCCCCTGGGCGATAGGCGCCCCAGCGAAATGAACTTGTCATAGGTCATTCTGTCTGTAGACTGAACGATAAGATCACCATCCGGAGAGTTATATGAAGTTTGTTACCACCGCCCTTCTTCTGGCACCAGCCATCGCCATGGCTGCCCCACAACAGGACCCCACCCAGGACCCCACCCAGGACCCCAAAGTTTTTGCCCAGGTGAAGGCCAGGATGCTGCCGGCGATGAGCGAATCCCTGCCCGCCATGGAGGAGACCCAGGCCTGTGTAGGCGCCAGCAAGAACTCAGATGATCTCAACGGATGCGTGGCGATCATGATGTCGTACCAGCAGAAGGTTATGGGCGGTGCGGCAAAACCAGCCAACGTACCGGGGCACAAGACACCGCCCCCACAGGCACCGAAGCTGACCTGGAGCCCCAAGCTGAGGGAGAGGATCCTGGCCGATCTCAGCACATCGATCAAGAATACCAATGCGGCAAAAGGGTGCCTCGAATCCAGCGCCACTCATGCAGAGATGAGCAGCTGCATGGATGCCGCCGGAATCAAGCGTCCGCAGCCCCCACAGCGGTAAGCGAATCCCCATACATGGCTCCAGCGCATGTCAGCGCTGGAGCTTATGTTCGCTAATTTCCTGTTTTAACTATCTTTTTGAAAAAAAACCCTGTAACATCCCCGCCCCTACTCTGGAGAGTGGCCTATACTCACTCTCTATCAGACCGATATCCCAACCGCTTTCGAGCTGTAGACCCCGGCTGAACCGTTACATCAGGGCCTGGCCCTGCTTATCCGCAAGGAACCCGTTTAATGTCCACTGCTGACACCTCCGCTCCCGGTTTTCGTGAC
Source organism: Sedimenticolaceae bacterium (assembly GCA_965224515.1). GTDB lineage: Bacteria > Pseudomonadota > Gammaproteobacteria > Chromatiales > Chromatiaceae > Sedimenticola_A. The sequence continues at coordinate 1,608,104 of OZ245051.1, read as the reverse complement.
CTGGCGCTTACTGAGCCCGTGCTCAAAGTCCTTGATGATGTGGGTTATGAAACCCCCTCACCTATCCAGGCCCAAACCATCCCTCATATTCTGAGCGGCAATGACCTCGTCGGTCAGGCGCAGACAGGTACAGGCAAGACCGCTGCCTTCGCCCTGCCCCTGCTCTCCCGCATCGATCTCAGTAAAAAAGATCCACAGGTGCTTGTACTGGCCCCAACCCGGGAACTCGCCATCCAGGTGGCCGAGGCATTCCAGCGCTATGCGGCCCATATGAAAGGGTTTCATGTACTGCCGATCTACGGCGGCCAGGACTACCGCGTTCAGCTTCGCCCCCTGCAGAGAGGCGTGCACGTGGTTGTGGGTACTCCCGGGCGCGTGATGGATCACATGCGCAAAGGCTCTCTGAGGCTGGGCAATCTCAGCACCCTGGTGCTGGACGAGGCTGATGAGATGCTGCGCATGGGCTTTATCGACGATGTCGAGTGGATCCTGGAGCAGACCCCGGACCAGAGGCAGATCGCCCTCTTCTCCGCCACCATGCCCAGCGTGATACGCCGTATCGCCCAGAAGCATCTGAACAGCCCCAAAGAGATCACCATCAAGGTCAAGACCACCACCGCCGACACCATTCGTCAGCGCTACTGGCTGGTCAGCGGTCTGCACAAGCTGGACGCACTGACCCGCATCCTTGAAGCTGAACCCTTTGACGGCATTATCGTTTTTGTACGCACCAAGACAGCCACCATCGAGCTGGCAGAGAAACTCTCGGCTCGTGGATATGCCACTGCACCGCTCAACGGCGACATTGCACAGAAGGATCGCGAGCGGACCGTCGAAAAGCTCAAAAGCAGCAAGCTCGACATACTGGTTGCCACCGACGTGGCAGCCCGTGGTCTGGATGTGCAGCGCATCAGTCACGTCATCAACTACGACATTCCCAATGACACCGAATCCTATGTCCATCGCATTGGACGCACCGGGCGTGCCGGGCGTAGCGGTGACGCGATTCTGTTTGTCGCCCCCAGGGAACGTCGCCTGTTGAATGCTATCGAAAAGGCGACCCGCAAGAAGATCGAGTTGATGGAGCTCCCCTCCACAGAGATCATCAACGACAAGCGCATTACACGCTTCAAGGACCAGATAACCGATACCCTGGCCACGGAAGAGCTCGGCTTCTTCTACCAGATGATGGAACAGTACCAGCAGGAGCATAATATCTCCGCCCTGGAGATCGCTGCCGCACTGGCAAAACTGGTGCAGGGCGATCAACCCATGCTGCTATCCAATAAACCGGTCAGGGCCAGCAGGCCGGAAAGAGCCAGCCGCCCCGAAAGATCCGAGCGCAAATACGACGAGAGGCGCGATAGAAAAAAAGAGCGCACCAAGCGGAAACCGGAAAGCCCACCCGAGGAGGGTATGGAGCGTTTTCGTATTGAAGTGGGTCATAACCACGATGTAAAACCCGGCAATATCGTCGGCGCCATCGCCAACGAAGCGGGGCTTGAGAGCCAGTATATCGGACACATCAAAATCCAGGATGACCACAGCCTCATCGACCTGCCCGAGGGCATGCCAAAGGATGTCTTCCAGGACCTGAAAAAGACCTGGGTCTGCGGTCAGAAACTCAATATTTCGCGACTCAACGAGCAGGAAGCGGAAAAGCCGAAAAAGAGAAAACCCAAGAGCAAGGGCAAGAACAAGCCGAAGCGGAAAAAAAGCAAACCGGCTGAGAGCTGATACGACTTCAGGATGGGTTGAGTCTGAATCGACCCATCCTGAATGCTACTGATAGATCGCCTTGAATTTTGCTTCCGAGAATCCATCCATACGCTTGCTGCCAACCAGTATCACCGGCACTCCACGCCCCTTCATACGTTTGAAGTCCCGTTTTCCCTTTTCGCTTTTCTCAACGTCGTACTCTTTGTACGGGATATTGTTGGCTTTGAAGTAGTCCTTGGCTCTCTCACAGACGCCGCACCAGGTTGTGCTGTAGATAACCACCTTGCCACCGGTCGCTATACCATCATCCCGCTCCCTGACCTGGTAGCCACTGAAGGTATTGAGCCGCAACTCCATCTGTTCAGCACCACTTTGTTGTGGCGGCTTGTCGCCAAAGTGGGTCTTTCCATTTTCATCCACCCACTTGTATATTCCAGCAACTGCCGTACCGGCAATGAACATCAGCAGCAAGAAGAGCCGAAGTGAGTTGCTCATTAATAGTCCACCTTCTTTCGCAGCGCCTTGCGCTGACCATGCTTGGTCTTGCTGTCCATCCTTCTTTTCTTTGATGCTTGGCTGGGCTTTGTTGCAATCCGCTTCTTCTGGGTTGCGGCGACCCCCCTGATCAGTTCACGCAATCGATTCAGGGCGTCGTCCCGGTTCTTCTCCTGGGTACGAAAACGCTGGGCCTTGATGACAACCACACCCTCTTTGGTGATACGGCTGTCTTTCAGCAACAGGAGGCGATGTTTGTAAAACTCGGGGAGTGATGAGGCGGTGATATCGAACCGAAGATGCACGGCCGAAGAGACTTTATTGACGTTCTGACCACCCGCCCCCTGAGCACGGATGGCTGACAGTTCTATCTCGTCATCTGGAAGTCGTACGTTGTTGGAGATCTGCAGCACGTCAATAGCCGGTCTTATGAAATAGAGTCACACCCGAAAGGATCAACTCTCTGATGATTCCATTGGGACAAGATTCTCTATCCCCTGGAGTTTCCCAATCAGCTGCTCTGGTTTATGGATCAGAATAGGCAGGTGCTGGGAACAGATCCAGTATTGGGTACCCTGGTATTCAAGGGCCACCAAAGGTGCCTGATCGGAACTCTGATCGCAGACAAGACATCTGTTTTTCAACTCACTCATGCTTACCGTCAACCCCGCTTCTCCGTTGGCCATCCGGTTACTTTAGCACGGCGCCCTGTTTTTCACCTCGATAGAGGGCAAAAGCGGCGTAGCCTGTCCGTATCAATCAGTCCCAAACGTCTGTACTGAGATAGCGCTCACCGGTATCTGGCAATATAGCCAGCAGCACTTTGTCCCGAAACGCCTCGCGCCTGGCCACCTTGATCATCCCGGCAACCGCGGCACCCGAGGAGATACCTGTAAAAATACCCTCTTCCCGGGCAAGAAAGCGTGTAGTCTCATAGGCCTCTTCAGTGGTGATCTGTACCACCTCGTCCCAGACCTCCATATCGAGGATTTCAGGAATGAAACCCGGTGCGGTTCCCATGATCTTGTGCTTTTTGGCGATCCCCTGGGTCAGTATGGGGGAGTCTGCCGGTTCGGTGGCGATCACCTGCAGCCCAGGGTTGCTCTCACGCAGGTTGCGACCCAGTCCAGAGATGGTTCCGCCTGTCCCTGTAGTACATACAAGTCCATCAAGTTCATCCCCGAAGTCCGCCAGTATCTCCTGGGCAGTCTGCTTGTGAGCACCGGGGTTATCAGGGTTGAAGTGCTGCCCGACAAAGAACCACCCCTTCTCCTTGGCCAGGCGCTTCGCTTCTTCAATCGCCCCCTTGGTGCCCTTCTCTGCCGGCGTAAGCACCAGTTCCGCACCATATGCCCGGAGTATTTTTTTGCGCTCATCGCTCATGTCTTCGGCCATGACCATGACCGCCGGATAGCCCTTGACTGCCGCCACCATGGCAATGCCGATACCGGTATTGCCGGACGTGGGCTCGATGATCACATCACCGGGCTTGATCAGGCCTCGCCGCTCGGCCTCTTCGACCATATTAAGTGCCGGGCGGTCTTTGACTGATCCTGCCGGATTGAAGCTCTCCACCTTGACCCAGAGTTCACGCGCCAATATATCGGTCACTTTATTAAGGCGTATGATCGGCGTGTTGCCTACTGTTTGAAGTATGTTGTCGTATTTCATCGCTTAGGGAGGGTCAAAAGAGTATGAGGCCGGGATGATAGCGCACTTGAGAGATCTTTTTGAGGCTATCCTGTAAATTACAGCAGTTATGAGTAATTCAATCCAACAACAGATCCGCGCAATCAGCTTCGACCTGGATGATACCCTGTGGGACAACCGCCCGGTTCTTATTGCCGCCGAGCAGATTGTTTATGACTGGCTCGCCAGCAACTATCCCAGGATCGGCGAGGCCTACGATTGGGAATCTCTGCATCTCATGCGTCATGCACTGGCCGAAGAGCGCCCCGAGCTGCAACACGATATGACCCGCCTGCGTAAAGAGTCTCTGCGCCAGCTGGCACAGCTGACCGGCTATGATGATTCCCTGGTGGAGCCCGCCTTCGACGTGTTCATCGAAGCCCGCCACCAAATCACCCTGTTTGATGATGTTATTCCCGCCCTGGAGAATCTGAGAGAGCGCGGCTTTCTTCTCGGCGCACTGACCAACGGCAACGCGAGCATCAAGCGCCTGGGGATCGACCACCTGTTCGACTTCTCTGTCTCAGCCGAAGAGGCTGGAGCGGCCAAGCCTGACCCGCGCATGTTCGAGATCGCCTGCAAGCGATCCGGGGTCTCCTCCCGGGAGATGGTTCACGTGGGGGATGAGCCGGCAACTGATATCGAGGGCGCCCGCAGAGCGGGCATCAGGGCGATATGGATGAACCGGACAGGAGTTGATTGGCAGCACACCGCCCAACCTGATGCTGAGGTGAAAGATATGTCGGAACTGCTGGAGTTAATCGACAGCATGCCGCAGTGACATGTGCTTAATCAGCCGGTTGCCTGGGCCCCGACATCAGCGCTTATCACACCCCGCTCCATGAGCATTCCGATTACCGCAGAGACGCACTCGTCGATAGTCATGGTACTTGTGTCCACCTTGAGCTCAGGACTCCCGGGTTCTTCATAGGGTGAGGATATGCCCGTATAGCCCTTGATAAGACCTGCCCGGGCCTTTTTGTAAAGGCCCTTGGGATCTCGTGTCTCACATACCTCAAGGGGGCAATAACAGTAGATTTCGAGAAAGTCCCCCGACTCGACCAGGTCTCTCGCCCGCTGGCGATCGGCGCTGAAGGGTGAGATGAAGGCGGAGAGCGTGATGACTCCCGCATCAAGGAACAACTTGGCCATCTCGCCGATCCGGCGAATGTTCTCATTGCGGTCCTGGTCAGAAAAGCCAAGATCACCGCACAGGCCATGACGAACGTTGTCGCCATCAAGTACGTAGGTGTCGCACCCCAGTTGGTAGAGACTCTCCTCTACGGCATGGGCTATGGTGGACTTGCCCGCACCGGAGAGCCCGGTAAACCAAAGAATCACACTCTTATGACCATTTTTCTCTGCTCTGCGTGTCCTTGTGACCGTGGGCTCATGCCAAACGACATTTTCAGCTGTTCTTTCCATAGCCTCTATCAATACCTAGTATGACAAAACGCCATTATATGTCCAGTGCTCGGAAATTGCCCATGCATAGCGGTTTTCAATAATACTCACGGGAATGCATTTCGGATAAACTCCCGGGAAATCACCAATACAAAGCAGCATGCAGAAAACCATGCATAATCAGGCATCTCCAGAAAAAAAAGGGCTCCTTTTCTACCTGCTCCAGCTGGCTCATCTCCTGATTTGGACTATGCTGACAGCACCCTCCTTCGCCTCGGACAGCGATGAGTTCGCCATTGCACTTGAGTCAGACAATGAGATACCGGTCACCCGCTTCCACAGCGATGGAGACCGCATACTCTGGTTGCCTTCGGAGTTCGGTTTTAGGGGTGTGCGCGAGCTGACCCTGGCTGATGGCCTGACGGTTCACGGTTTTGATGTCTGGCTGGCCAATCTGCACGAGGCTTACTTCCTGCCCCCCGGGCGCAACAGCTTGCGTGACATACCCATCGACGATGTGGCAGAGCTGATTCAACGCAGTCAGCCGGAAAACGGACGTCTTTTTCTTATGAGCACCGGGCGCGGAGCGGCACTCTCGTTGATGGCAGTGCGTCGCTGGCAACAACTGTTTGCCGGCCGTAGGCCCCTTGGCGGCCTGTTCCTGTTTCACCCCAACCTCATGGCCAAGGCCCCCACCCCTGGCTCTGATCCTCAATACCTTCCCGTAGCAGATCTCACCAATCAACCCATCCTGCTTTTGCAACCAGCGGATTCATCCAAGCGCTGGTACCTGGATGAGTTGCTGGAACATCTGCGCAACGGCGGGGCCAATGTCTTCACCCGGGTTATGCGGGATGTTTCAGACGGCTTTCACTTGAGACCCAACGCCTCGGAAAAAGAGCTGGAGCAGAGCAGCAGGCTTCCACAGATACTTGCATCAGCCGCCCCCCTGCTTGCCGGATCGAACCCGGCAATAAAAGCGCCTTCTGTCAAAACGGACACTCTTCGGCAAAAAGAGTGGGATGCAAGCGCCTTCAGCGGCAAACTGCAGCCCTTCAAAGGGAATCCCACGCCACCGGAGTTAGCACTTACTGACTTGAAACATGAGCAGTACAGGCTTGATGGATACAAGGGCAATGTAGTGCTGCTCAACTTCTGGGCCACCTGGTGTCCACCCTGCGTCAAGGAGATACCCTCCCTTGGGCGGCTTAAGAAGAAGATGCAGGGTCGGAATGTAGCCGTGTTGAGCGTGGACGTGGGCGAAAGCATCCAGCGCGTAGAGGCCTTTTTAAAGAAGATTCCTGCAGACTTCCCGGTCCTGCTTGACCCGGAGGGCTCTACGGTTCAGGAGTGGAAGATCAGGGCATTTCCAACCACATTCCTGATCGATCAGGGCGGAATGATTCGTTATGCCTATTTTGGCGGTCTTGAGTGGGACTCACCGGAAGTCATAGAACTCATTGAGCAGATGCTCAATGAAACGCCTGAATAACCCCTGGCAGCAGGCCTATCCCTCATGCCCCAGGTTACAGACCACCAGCCTGTTCCTGCCGCCCTCCTTGGCCTCGTAGAGCGCTCTGTCGCAACAGCCCAACATCGTCTCCACGGCATCGGTATTGCCGTCGTAACTGGAAAATCCCGCGCTTACAGTCAGCTGGATTCGGTTCTGGTCAGCGGTGACAACAGACATTGCCTCCACAGCCAGACGCACCCTGTCTATGGCCAGCACTGCATCCTGCTCGCCAGTCTCGGGCAGTAGAATCACAAACTCTTCTCCGCCCAGACGACCCAGCAGATCGCAATCCCGCAACTGCTCCTTGCAGCTGCGAACAACGGACTTCAACACCAGATCACCCGTGGGATGCCCATAGGTATCGTTGATCTTCTTGAAATAATCGAGATCCAACAGTGCCATGGAAAAATCAGAGTCATAACGCTGGGCACGCACCAGTTCATCCGATGCAAGCTCAAGAATCCGCCGCCGGTTGAAGGCACCTGTCAGTTCATCAGTGGTCGCAAGTCGGCGCAGCTCACACTCCAGGACTTCACGCTCACGGAGTTCCTGGTTCAATGCCCTGGTCCGACTGGCCACCCGCTGGCGCAACATCCGGTTCCACAGCAATATGCCTACAAGCAGTGTTATAGCGACAATCACCACCAGTTTTGCTGCGAACTCCCAGGTAAAGGCCCATTGGGAACCACCGAGACTGATCCACCGCCTGTAGATCTCGCGCTGCTTCTCTTCGCTGATACTGTCCAGCCCTTTTTGCAGAATGCCAACCAGCTCCGGCCAGTCGTTACGGGCAGCAAAGCGCAGATGCCACTCGAATCCCGACTCTCCCGCCACCCGCAGATTGGTCAACCCCTCCTTCTCGATGTAGTAGATCGCCGAGGCATTGGTCGCAACAATGGCATCGGCCAGACCGAAAGAGACCATGCGCAGCCCGGTCTCGATATCGGGCACCGATACCAGCTCAAGGTTTGGATAGTGTTCTTGTACGTACTGCTCGGAAGCGTAGTTTTTTATGGTAACCAGACGCTTTCCTTCCAGATCAGGCATGGTCAGTTCACCCGCGATCTCCCTGCGCACGATAATGACTGCCGGCAGCCTTATGTAGGGCTCGGTGAAATTCATGTAGGTCTCGCGCTCTTCCGTCCGTGCCGCCGCCCCCCAGACATCCACTTCGCGCTTTTTGCTCTTCTCTATGACCTGGTTCCAGCTCTGAAGCTGAACAACCTTAAGGTTGATACCGGCTACTTCGCGCATATGGCGCACAAAGTCAGCGGTAATCCCCCGGTAGATATTGTTCTCATCAAAGAACTCCACTGGCGGGTAGTTGGGAGCAGGGGCAAAGCGGATTTCAGGCGCAGTATCGAGCCATTGGCGCTCCTCGGGGGTGAGGATGTCAGCGAATACCGACAGAGAGAGGAACAATAGGCACACCCCGACCAACCGGGCAAAAAGCCCACAGGAAGCCCCTCCCTTAACCATGACGCAATCCATTGTTTTTATTAGCTTTAACATGCAACCCAAATCTACTGATTTTATAGAAAATCAAGCCCCCTATAAATTAAGCCTAATACATATTAGGGGCTTCTACCGACACAAAAAAACCCGCAGGGCACAAACGCGCCGCACGGGTTTTTCAGGACAGGAGCCCCTGCAGGCAGAGATCAGACCTCTTTATAGATCTCCGCACCCGCATTCTTGAACTGTTCAGCCTTCTCCTTGAGCCCCTCTTCAACAGCCACAGTGACATTACCTATGCCCTTTTTTTCCGCATAGTCACGCACTTCCTGGGTGATCTTCATGGAGCAAAAGTTGGGGCCGCACATGGAGCAGAAATGGGCCACTTTATGGGCTTGGGCCGGCATGGTCTCATCGTGATATTCCCGGGCGCGCTGGGGATCGAAAGCGATATTGAACTGGTCTTCCCAGCGGAATTCGAAACGCGCCTTGGACATGGCGTTATCACGCAACTGGGCACCAGGGAAACCCTTGGCCAGGTCCGATGCCTGGGCGGCAATCTTGTAGGCGATAATGCCTTCGCGCACATCTTCCTTGTTGGGCAGCCCCAGATGCTCCTTGGGTGTCACGTAGCAGAGCATGGAGGTGCCGTACCAGCCAATCTGGGCTGCACCGATGGCCGAGGTAATGTGGTCATAGCCCGGAGCGAAATCGGTGACAATGGGACCCAGGGTGTAGAACGGGGCCTCGAAGCAGTCTGCCAGCTCCTTCTCCATGTTCTCCTTGATCATCTGCATGGGCACATGACCCGGACCTTCGATCATTACCTGCACATCGTGCTCCCAGGCAATCCTGGTCAATTCACCCAGGGTTTCCAACTCGCCGAACTGGGCGGCGTCATTGGCATCGGCCAGGGAGCCTGGACGCAGGCCGTCACCAAGGGAGAAGGCCACATCGTAAGCCTTCATGATTTCGCAGATCTCTTCGAAATGGGTATAGAGAAAGTTCTCTTCGTGGTGCGCCAGGCACCACTTGGCCAGGATAGAGCCGCCACGGGAGACGATACCGGTTACACGCTCGGCAGTGAGTGGGACATAGCGCAGCAACACACCAGCGTGAATGGTGAAGTAGTCCACACCCTGCTCCGCCTGTTCGATCAGGGTGTCGCGCATGATCTCCCAGGTCAGATCTTCAGACTTGCCGTTGACCTTCTCCAGGGCCTGGTAGATGGGTACGGTGCCGATGGGCATGGGAGCGTTGCGCAGAATCCACTCACGGGTCTCGTGAATGTTCTTTCCTGTAGAGAGATCCATCAGGGTGTCACCACCCCAGCGAGCGGACCAGGCCATTTTTTCAACCTCTTCCGCTATGGATGAGGTGACCGCAGAGTTGCCTATGTTGGTGTTGATCTTGACCCGGAAATTACGGCCAATAATCATCGGCTCCACTTCGGGGTGATTGATGTTGGCGGGTATGATCGCCCGCCCGGCGGCTATCTCGCTGCGCACGAATTCAGGGGTGATCTCATCGGGAATATTGGCACCGAAGCTCTCTCCCGGATGCTGACGCAGCAGTTTGCTGTAGCGGGGGTCCTGGCGCAGTTCCTGGAGACGGCAATTCTCACGGATTGCCACATACTCCATTTCCGGAGTGATTATCCCCTGGCGGGCGTAGTGCATCTGGGTGACATTTTTACCCTTGGCTGCACGGCGCGGACGATGAATGTGTTCAAAGCGCAGATGGGCCAGTTCCGGATCACCCTGGCGCTGGGTTCCATAATCGGAAGATGGACCCTCCAGCAATTCAGTATCCTCGCGCTCTTCGATCCAGGTGCTACGCACATCCGGCATGCCCTTCAGCAGATCAACCTCCACAGCCGGATCAGAGAAGGGGCCGGATGTGTCATAGACAACAATAGGCGGATTCTCTTCATTCCCGTCATTGATCAGGGTCGGCGACTGCTCGATCTCACGCATGGGCACACGGATATCAGGTCGGGAGCCTTCTATGTGTATCTTGCGGGAGTTGGGAAAGGGCTGGGTAACCTCTTCCGAGAGGCGTGTGGTTTGATTGATAAACTCTTCTGGGATGGCGCTCATGCCTAGGTTCCTCTAAACGGGGAGAAAAAAGGCAGGAAAGCCATAGAGTTACGGCTCCCGCAGCTTTCCTCCGCCGGCATTAACCGGATCAGGTGCAAAGGGTGTTTCTCAGCCCGTTACGGGCACCCCTAGCTCGCAGACGCACTGGCGTCTTGGGAATGGGCTAAAACTAACCAAATTAGTCAGGTAAATCAACCATAAAGATTTCTTACCACCCGGGTGAATTTTATCCCTCCATATACACAGAAGACTTGCCTGAAAGCCCCAAACTGCGTACGCTAATCCGCTGTTTTCATAGTCAGATTTCAATGATCCAGGTAATAAAAAATGGTTGCATCAAGCCTCGAAAAAGCCCGTTTCAACATGGTCCAGCAGCAAATCCGCCCATGGGAGGTTGTTGATGAGCGGGTCATCGACATACTGGAGATACTGCCGAGGGACGCTTTTGCTCCCGAAGAGTATAAAAATCTGGCATATACCGATACTGAGATTCCCATCGGCGAAGGCCAGAGGATGATGGCACCGAAAATCGAAGCACGGTTACTGCAGGCACTGGACATTCAGGAAAGCGACAAGGCCCTGGAAGTCGGCACGGGCAGCGGCTTTTTGACCGCATGCCTCGCCAAACTGGCAGCCAGCGTGGTCAGCCTGGAGATTTATGAGAGCCTGCTTGAGCAGGCCCGAAGCCGACTGGAAGAACAGGGCATTACCAACGTCGAATTATGCAACAGCGACGGACTCGAGGGGAGTATTGAGGGCGCACCATTTGACGTCATAGCCGTCACCGGCTCCCTGCCTCAAGCTGCCGACTCCCTGAAAGAGCAGTTGAGCATCGGTGGTCGAATGTTTGTTGTTACAGGTGACAACGACCCCATGGAAGCCAACCTGGTGACCCGGATCAGTGAAAATGCCTGGCGCACTGAAGTGCTGTTTGAAACCGAGTTGGCGTCACTGGTCAACGCTCCCCAGCCAGAAAAATTCACCTTCTGACCCAGAAACACCGGATACTCCGTGTTTGAGTCGTGGTAGGCCAGCTCACCTGGCCGGGATAATAATCTAGGCAACTAAACCAATGAAAATCAGTGTAATCGGAACCGGCTATGTCGGTCTGGTCACCGGCACCTGCTTTGCCGAAATGGGGCATTCGGTGACCTGTGTCGATATTGACAAAAAGAAAATTGAAAATCTGAAACAGGGTCAGCTCCCGATCTATGAGCCGGGCCTGGATGATATGGTCAGTACCAATTACAGGGCCGGACGCCTCAGGTTCACCACATCCCTGGCTGAAGCTGCTGCTGATGCAACTATTCACTTCATAGCGGTTGGTACCCCACCTGGAGAGGACGGCTCTGCAGACCTCCAATACGTACTGGCTGTCGCCAAAGAGCTTGGGCAGACCATGCAGCAGGAGTACAACATCGTCGTCGATAAATCGACCGTACCCGTGGGAACCGCCGACAAGGTGAATGCCACGGTACAGGCTGAACTGGATGTACGAAACTCATCGGTCGTGTTTGACGTTGTCAGTAATCCTGAATTTCTGAAAGAAGGGGCCGCCATCGATGACTTCATGCGCCCAGACCGCGTGGTCATCGGGGCTGACAGCGCTCAGGCCAGGCAAATCATGCACGACCTCTATCTGCCATTCACCCGTATTCACGACCGGGTACTGTCAATGGGCATACGGGATGCCGAAATGACAAAATATGCGGCAAACTCCCTGCTGGCCACCAAGATCTCATTTATGAACGAGATTGCCGGATTGTGTGAGCATTTCAATGTCGATGTGGAAAATGTTCGTATCGGCATCGGTTCCGACGAACGTATTGGCTACCAATTCATCTACCCTGGTGCAGGCTACGGCGGCTCCTGCTTTCCGAAAGATGTTCAGGCACTGCAGCGCATGGCGCAACAAGCCGGCCTGGATCCGCTGGTACTTGATGCCGTTGAAGCGCGCAACAAAAGACAGAAACAGCGTCTTTTTGAAAAAGTCACCGCCCACTTCGGCAAGGATCTATCCGGTAAGACTTTCGCCCTGTGGGGACTCGCTTTCAAACCGGGTACGGATGACATGCGGGAAGCCCCCTCATTGGTGCTTATCGAAAGCCTTATTGAGGCAGGCGCGAAAATACAGGCTTACGACCCGGTGGCAACTGAAACAGCCGCGGCAGAACTTGACCCCTTATGGATTAAAGAGGGCCTGATAACTTTTGCCGAACAACAGTATGATGCCCTGGACAATGCTGACGCACTGGTACTGATCACCGAATGGAAACCCTTCCGCAATCCTGATTTCGACCTAATAAAAGAAAAACTGAAGCAGCCCCTGATTATCGATGGGCGCAATCAGTACGAGCCCCTCCTGATGCAAAAACTTGGCATCGAATACACGGGTATTGGACGGGGGAAGCAGATCAACTGATCCGCTTAAAGTATGCTGCCACTGGCTATTAATCTCGGCCAGAGTGAAGTTGTTCTTCAATAATAGTCATCAGCCTGTCGAGCGCACCTCGATTGGCCTCGACTACAGACCTTCCGTTTTCTCCTATACGCGCACGTTCGCTGGCATCACTCAACCACCTGGAAACAATACTGCCCATTTGAACCTCGTCTGCAACTTGTTCCGCTGCCTCATGAGACAGTAACATACTGCTTATTATGGAGAAATTGAACATATGGGGTCCAAAAACAACCGGCACTCCCAGCGCAGCGGGCTCCAGAACATTATGGCCCCCAGTAGGGACAAGACTACCACCGACAAATGCCACATCTGCTGCAGCCAGAAACAGTGTCAACTCACCCATGGTATCCCCTAAAAATATGTCGGTGTGAGTATCACTAATTTGACGTAATGAGCGCCGTGCGATGCTAAACCGTCTTTTCAAGCAAAGCTCTGCCACACGCTCAAAACGCTCAGGATGCCTCGGCACTAAAACTAGTAGAGCATCCGGTAATCCCTGCCTAATAATTCCATGTGCGGCTAAAATCTGCTCATCTTCCCCTTCATGTGTACTTGCTGCCACCCATACAGGTCGCTCTCCCCACTCTCGTCTCAACACCTCTGCCTGCTCATGAAGAGTAGCTGGCATCCTTATGTCAAATTTTATGCTTCCTGTCACACGAACACGATTTGATGGAACACCCAATCCCAAGAAACGCTGTGCATCTGCTGGTGCCTGCGCGGCTACGATACTGATATTGCCAAACGTCTCGCGAGTAAAACTACCCAATCTAGAATAACCCAAGGCAGATTTTTCGGATAACCGAGCGTTTGCGAGAACTGTTGGGATACCTTTCCTTGCACATATTTCCAGCAAATTTGGCCATATTTCTGTCTCCATCATAACTAGTAATCGAGGTTTTACTCGCTTCATAAACCCCTTAATTGCAAACGGAAGGTCATACGGAAAATACACATGATGGACAGAATTTCCAAAGAGCTTGATGACTCTTTCAGAACCTGTATATGTAGTTGTGGTGATGACAATTGGGATATCTGGATAAGTCTTTCGTAACTGAATTACCATTGGCTGTGCAGCTTGAACCTCGCCAACAGAAACTGCATGAATCCATATACTGCTATCAATAGCAAAAGCATTAAAGCCTCCCAAACGCTCCTTTATGTTCGCCAAGCGTTTGGGGGATTTGGTATCTCGCAATAATATCTTTACTATAAAAAAAGGAAGCAGTATCAGAAGAAACAGTGAATAAATATGACGCATTGAGATAGTTAAAAACGAATATTCGTACCAGGCAAGTACTAGATTATAAATTTAGCGCTAGCGCCCGAAAAAGATATCCAATTTCCCCCTGGGTGATTTACCACAATCAAAATAGCTACCATTTAACAAAATTATTACTAAGCGAGAGTGTTTTCCCAAGAAAAATTAATTTCTTTTTTATTGCAAAAGAATAGATGCAGAGTGACCTGAAATTCAGTAACAGCTAGTCAGCGCCAACACTACTAAATACTCCGCATTGTCCACGCGAAAAGCACTTATGTATAGAACAACTCACCATCAAGAGATTTCATGGTACCTTACTGAAAACCAATCTCATCTTCGCTATTAGCATAGCGCATTTGCTCCGTATAAACCCAATCAACGACATTGTCGCTGGGTTGATAACCCGCAACAAGCTTTTTCAACAATTCAATGATTATTTTCACGTTGTTATGGCTGAGTACAACCCTTAAGCTGTTCAGATCGTCTTCTAATTTATCCCAAGGGATGAATGAATCTTGCGCTTTCATTATTCGCGGGTGTTGAGTAGACTGAGGGCTGTCACCAATTAGCAACTCCTCATGCAGTTTTTCGCCGGGGCGTAATCCGGTAATCGCGATTTCAACATCTCCGTCCTGATTTTCATCATCCCGGACAGTAAGGCCTGACAATTCAATCATACGGCGGGCCAGATCCATGATCTTCACAGGCTCCCCCATATCCAAGACAAACACTTCCCCCCCTTTGGCCATGGCTCCAGCCTGAATAACAAGTTGCGCTGCTTCAGGGATAGTCATGAAAAATCGATTAATCTCTGGATGGGTTAAAGTGATTGGCCCCCCATTACGAATCTGCATTCGAAAACGCGGAATAACCGAGCCTGAGGACCCTAACACATTACCGAACCGCACCATCGAAAGGCATGTTTTCACCTGTTGATCTGTACGGGCGAACAGTGCTTGTAGACAGAGTTCTGCAAGACGTTTACTGGCACCCATTACATTGGTTGGTCGTACCGCTTTATCTGTACTAATCAGTACAAAGTCTGAAACACCAAACTCAATCGCCATCTCTGCAGTTGCCAATGTACCTAGTACATTGTTCTTTACGCCTTCGGCCAAATTATGCTCAACAAGAGGGACATGCTTATAGGCTGCTGCATGATATATAGTTTCGGGTCGCCATGTATCCATGATCTCACGCATCCGGTCCTCATCTACAACCGTAGCAAGTAAAGGTATGATTTTCCCCGGTGAATCACCATTTAAAGAATGGCATAATTCTTCCAATTCAGAGTGGATCGAATAGAGTGCGTATTCACTATTCTCCACTAATAGCATCCTAGCTGGCTTAAGCTTGATGATCTGTCGACACAACTCACTTCCAATAGAACCACCAGCTCCAGTAAGAAGCACTGTCTTTCCTGTTATATTCTTAGCCAACAGGATATGATTTGGTGGCACCGCTTCACGACCTAGTAGATCATCGATGTCAAGATCGTACAAATCAGACACACTGACCTTTCCTTCCGCCAGATCTGATAAGCTTGGCAATGTCCTAACTGTTACATGGTGATCTCCAAGGCGCTTAAGTATCTCGTTTCTTTTCCGGCGGCTGACCGAAGGTATTGCGAGTAGTACATGAGTGACTCCTCTAGAATCTATCAGCCCATCTAAATCGTTGGGGGAAAATATAGGCTGCCCATTTAGAACATGCCCATGCAATCGATCATCATCATCTAAAAAGCCGACCACACGCATTTCAAAGCTATTATTCAATGCATTTACTAACTGCCGCCCTGCACTACCTGCACCATATACCAGCGCTTTGGGTAAGGCCTCAATTCGTAACTGATTATGGTACATACCACCTAACCAATACCGGGCAAGAGCCCTCGAACATCCAACAGCAAAAAACAGCAACAATGGCTGTATTAAACCAATCGTCCTAGGAATTCCAGTAATGCCAAAAGCAGTTACAAGGCTGGCATAGACTAGCCCATAAACTAACATAGCACGAGAAACCGAAAGGAGTGCAGACCAACCGGAATATCGAAAAATAGCTCTATAGAATCCGCTAACTATAAATAGCGGTAGCGCAACAAAGACAGACAACCCCACTGCCCAAAGCGGAGGACCTGCCAGATTTACAAATTCACCCAAACGCAGGTAAAACGCAATCCATACGGTTAAGATGCATAAACAAATATCCACCATAAGCGCAATAATTCGCTTGGCATAGCGGGGGAGCGCTAAAACAGGCAGAGAAGCTTGATGAAGTCCACTGAGCATAGACCTATTGTCCCTTGACTATCTTCATTTAACTTAGACTGAGACCTGATCAAGGACCTTTTTGATCACTCTCGCAGTTTTATTCATTTCCACTTTAGTTAGTGTCGGATGAACCAAAAACATTATAGAAGTTTCACCAAGTTCTTTGGCTACAGGCAGACGATCAACAGGACGAAACCCGGTATTATCAAAGGCTTTCTCGAGATAGACCTCTGAACAACTTCCCTGATAGCAGGGCACGCCCTCTGAGTTAATCACATCGACGATGCGATCTCGAGTCCAGCCAGATCTTAAGTTTTCTGGCCTAATGTATGCGTAATATTTGTAGTTCGCATGAATGCATTCGAAAGAACAAACATGACCTAAAACACCGTCCCGAGAGTTCACTGAGCAGCCAAAGTTAGGGAGACGAACGGGACCTGCTTCACTCGCGAAAGGAGACAGCGCACTCCGCAGTATCTCAGCATTAGCAGCCCGCATGGCACTCCAATCCGACATGCGCTTGAGCTGAATCCGTCCAATGGTTGCCTGCATTTCCGTCATTCGGCAGTTGGTACCAAAACTCTCATGCAACCAGCGGAATCCCGGCGGATGCTCTCGCTCAAACACAGCCGCATAGCTCTTACCATGATCCTTGTAACTCCACATCGCGCGCCACAACGCCTCGTCGTTGCAGGTCAACATGCCACCCTCTCCACCCGTAGTCATGATCTTGTCCTGACAAAAGCTCCATGCACCAACGTGGCCTATGCTCCCCACGTTACGGCCCTTATACTTTGCGCCGTGGGCCTGCGCACAATCCTCAATCACCTTCAAATCGTGCTTACGGGCCAAATTCATGATCGGGTCCATGTCGCACGGCCATCCAGCCAGATGTACACAGACCACAGCCTTGGTTCGATGCGTGAGGACTTTACTGATCGTAGCAGATGATATATTCCCACTATCCACGTCTACATCGGCAAATACAGGAGTTGCGCCCGCATTAATCACACAGGAAACACTGGCGATGAAAGTACGCGGCGTCACCACCACCTCATCACCCGGACCAATTCCCAAACCTTTCAACGCCGCATCCAACGCCAGCGTGCCATTAGACAATGAGATCGCATAGCTCGCACCACACCAGGCAGCAAACTCTTTTTCAAACTCTCGACATTCCCTGCCAGACCAATAATTCACCCTGTTAGATAAAAGCACCTCTCGTACAGCATCAGCTTCTTCATCGGTAAAATTTGGCCAAGGTGAAAACTCGGTATTTAGCATTCTTCTTCAAGCATACTTTTCATCATCGTTATACCTTCTTCCAGGCTAATTGAGTTTTGAAACTCAAAAGTACTTTTTGCCTTTGTCGTATCCAAATCAAAACGTAAAAACCCTGATTCATCATCAACAGATTCGTTTAATACCAAAGATCCTCCTCTACAAACCTGTATAGACACTTCTGCGATCTCCTTGATTGTTGGTGCGAAATCTGCCGCTATATTATATACACCCCAAGCATTCTTCATGTAGGCCATCAGGGCTGCATTAGCAACATCAAGCGCATGGATTAAATTTATTCTATTATAAGGTTCATCAACAATTAATAACTCATTGTGCAATGCTAATCGGAGATAAGATGAAATCAATTTATCATTACCCAGGCCTTCACCATAGATGGAAGATGGCCTTAGAATTACAGCTTTTAATCCAGAATCCATGAAATGCGAAAGTACATGCTCAGCTAATAGCTTTGTATACCCGTAGAAACCTCCGAAACCATTTACTACTTTCTCAGAGTCCTCTGTTATCTTTGTTCCATGCGGATTTTTGTATACAGTTGCGCCTGACAAAAATACCAATGAAACACCCCTTAGCAGGGCCCATTCAGATAGATTCACACAAGACCTTACATTAGCGTCAAACATGTACTGAATGTGCGTGCTACGAGAATCGACATCAGTAGTCGACTCAGGAAGTGCTGCACCAAAGTGGAATATAACGTCTACATTACAAAATATTTCATCTAATTCACTAGATGACTTCCATTTTGTTAGATCCCACTCTTCTCTCCCAACATACAGACAGTCAATCCCCTGCTCCTCGAGAATCATTGCCATATGCCTGCCAACCATTCCTTTATATCCAGTTACAGCAGTTCTCACCAGACTTTCCTCATGTCCCTGATCCAGAGAACAAATTAAACTGCCCATCTAGTGAGGGAACTTTACCACACACCTCAGAGACAATTTTCAATTCATCTTTATTAACCACCACCTCAGACCAATATCTCAACACAATGGAGTTATAATCAACTTGGAAATCATAATCCAACTTAAGATGGCGCTTTATATAGTATTCAACTGGATTAAATCCTAATTGTGAACAAAAAGGTGTTGTCCCTGAGTATCGGCAATTGATTTCAAATATTTTTGGAATTCCTCTCCCGTCAAGGCGCAACTGAAAATTACATGCACCATCGATATCCAACACACTTGCAACTTTCTGCACATAGGCTTCGATATCATCGGATTTGACTGGCTCAGCTCTATATGTGTCACCAGACCTTAAAACCCTCCTTAAAGCCAGTACTGGCGACAGTTCGTCATTCACCTTTACAACTGTACATGTATACTCAGAATCATCACTACCAATACACTCCTGAACAACAATCTCATTAGATTCTGATTCATATTTTAATAGCTCAGCATAATTACTAACTTTAGAAACACCGATTGATCTACAGCCTACAGCCGGCTTAACTATTAATGGGAAGTCAAGGTTATTTGATTCTATGGCGTCAACCAGCCACTCTGTTTTAGGGTATGTAAAACCATTATTTTTAAGAAATTGATAAGTTTTATACTTATCATCGGCTATTTCTACAGCAGTCGATGATGAGATTACGGTCTTAACCCCATACTCTTTTCGAAATAATTCTTTATGTTTAGCACAAAAAGATAATTCGACATCAGTTCCTGGGAAATAGTAATCAATTGATTCAATTTTAAAAATAGTCTCCAGCGACTCCATATAATTAAGTGAATAACATCCCTCGACTAAATATGCTATATCACCAGCATATAAGCCAACAGCCAGCGCACTCATATCTGCTGTAACTATCTTGATTTCCAGGTCATTTATCATTTTGAGCGACTTTATTATACCTTGACCAACTCCTCCTCCTGCGCCTGTTACTAATATGTTGATCAAGTTGGCCTCCGCAAATAGTTTATTAGTCTTTCTTTTGTAAATTGGGTCATATCAGTTTCACTAATTAATGCCATAGAATGATTTAAATCAGTTTCAATATAATTCAGCTTCACCCTAATAGTGTCATTATCAAAGTTCAGTATCATATAACTTAACCCACATCCTCTAGGCTGACCAATTGCACCTGGATTAAGTAAATACGTAGAAGACTCGTCAAGCTTTAAAATGCTAGAATCAACTCTACTTATTTCATTAGCACATGAAATTTTCGCTAATTTAGAACGGTGAGAGTGCCCGAATACGCCTACCATACATCCCATATCATTAAGTGCCTTACTTGCTTTGTGGCATTGCTCTGCAGATTCAACATATTCCCAATTTCCGTAGCTATAGGGATTTGCGTGGGAAAAATATGTTACACCCAATCTATATGATTCCACCCAACTAAACATGGAGTGTATGTTAGTATCGCCAATCTTCCGCTGCGTCCAAAATATCGACTCTTCTACAAAGTCAGGCAATTTATACGAAAGTATCTTCCTACCTTCCGTCAAATCGAAATAGAACTGATCATGATTACCTTTAATAAAAATACAATGGTTATTATTCTGGTATTCGACTAACGTATCCAATACTTCATTTGGCTGGCAACCGTAAGTCAGAATATCTCCTAAAAACACGGTCAACTCTACATGCTCAGTAGAGACTTGCTTGAGCACATCCTGCAGAGCATCATGATTTCCATGTATGTCCGATATAACGGCAACTTTCTTATAACTTATCAAGTTCATCAAATCGCGGCATAAATTCTGATTTTTCAGGAGAAATATCTTTCTTCTGAAATACTTTTTTTACAGTCAAAATTAGAATTTTTAGATCCAGTAAAAACGTATGATTATCGACATACCACACGTCAAGTTTGAACCTATCATTCCATGATATGGCATTACGCCCATTTACCTGGGCCCAACCAGTTAAACCTGGTTTAACTTCATGCCGACGCATTTGTTCATCTGTGTATAGAGGAAGATACTCCATCAATAATGGGCGAGGACCAACTAAACTCATATCACCTTTTAGAATATTTAATAGTTCTGGTAATTCATCCATACTAGTAGAACGCAACCACATACCAAACTCTGGAAGCCTTTCTCTATCAGGCAGCAAATTACCTTCTTCATCCCTTTTATCCGTCATTGTACGAAGCTTAATCATCTCGAAGGGAAGACCGGATTTCCCGGGCCTAATCTGCCGAAATAATACAGGTGAACCTAACTTTAAGCGCACCATAATCATCAATACAAATAATAAAGGCGCCAAGAAAATAAGGGCAACAAATGATAATAATATGTCAAATACTCGCTTCATTTAGTTACTACGCAACCTTTTTAAGATTAATCCATTTGTTACGAAATACCGGAAAGGTATATGTGAAATAATTCAGATGGCCGATTAGCAAGCGTACACAAACGGCCACTGCCATCGGCACAGGAAACAACACCAGAAGTGCCATCATGTTTAATTACGATATAGACGATGCTCTTGATCAACTATCCTCTACCACACTAGCATTTTTCATTTCACCAAGGACAATCTCCGCCGCTTTCTTTGCGGTGAAGTGCGAAAGAATCGCTTGACGCCCATTTTCGCCCATGGCCGCGACCAATTCAGGATTTTTGGAAAACCAGCGCAATTTGTCTGCAAAGCCAGATACGTCTCCCATCTCCACCCACTCACCACCGCCATAGGGTTGAAGGAACACTTCATTAAGATCCGTTGCCGCATCCGTAGCTGCCAACACTGCTACGCCTGCTGCCCAATACCCAGTAAGCCGTGATGGGATATTTGGAATCGTGAAGTGCTCATTAAGCACGATAATCCCAATACCTGCGGAGGCGAGCAGTTTCTGATAGTCATCGCGCGGCAGACGCTCTCGCAAGACCAAGTTATCAAGCTTGCGCGCCTCTATCGCCTTACGAAGGAACCCAGCTTCGGTACCCTGGCCAACGATGACGATGCGAATTTTCGGCTCGTACTGGAGCGCCTCTGCTACATCTACTAAAAAGCCAACTTGCTGGGGCTTACCGAGGTTTCCACCAAAAACACACAAAAGATCGTTTTCTTCAGCACCCCATTCAGTGCGCGAAGGCGAAACATTACAATCAGCAACTACATGCCGTTCGGCAATCCAGTTTGGAAGCAAGTGCAATTTGGCTACATTGATCTTGGGATTATGCTGGACCACGTAATCCACATTCCCCGGACTCATGCAGCCGATACGATCTGATACTGCATACGTCCATTTTTCCAACAGGCGAAATATTCTATATACAGGCCCACGCACCGACATGAAACCCAGATCAACGGCATTCTGCGGAAAGATGTCGCGAAGGATCAAGTATGTCTTGGCACTCGTTTTACGTTTAAACCACCACACCAATGGTGTCAGTGTAATCGGCGGTGTTGGTGTAATGATCCAATCCGGTTGCCATGTGCGGTGCTGCTTTCGAAGTGCAATATAATAGCGCAACGGCAGTAGGAGATTGTTCAATGCCTTTCTAACCAGGCCTACTTCAAACAATTTCCCAGCCACAACCCGCAGTACGGGAATCCCCCCTTCAGAACGAAGCCCAATCCTCGACGAGTCTATCGCTGGCGCAACAACCCGAACATCCGACCCCGCTATAGATAGTTCCTCAACCAACTCAGTATAGAGATTTGATTCATACTCCACATCCGCATATCCAAGCCCAAGAAATAGAATCTTTTGACGATCGTGTGCGCTCACGATCAATACTTCTTCCACACCACCCGATTCACGTAATCGGTATAGCTGTGGATAATCCGCACCACCTTCTCGCTGACATTCGGCGCATTGTAGTCGGACACCAGTCGAAAGCCACGCTCCGAGCCTCGCGTTTGGGTTTCAAGAATCGACAACCCTTGGCACACCCGATGTACATCAAGCCCCACCATCATCACGGCAGCCTCTTCCATGCCCTCCGGGCGTTCATGCGCTTCACGGATGTTCAATGCAGGAAAATTTAAGATTGACGATTCCTCTGTAATGGTCCCACTGTCGGACAAAACAGCCCTGGCATGCATTTGAATATGCACATAGTCATGGAAACCCAATGGCTTTAGCAAGCGCACTTGAGAATGGAAAGAGACTCCTGTCGCATCCACCCGCTTCTGTGTGCGTGGATGCGTCGAGACTATTACAGGCAACCCGTAATTCTCTGCAAGCGTATTCAACACAGCAATCAACCTAGAAAATTGTTGCTCAGAATCAATGTTTTCTTCCCGATGCGCACTCACGACAAAATACTGTCCGGGCTTCAAACCCAATCGTTCTATAACATCAGAGGCTTCAATTTGCGGCAGATAATGTTGCAGAACCTCAAACATCGGGCTGCCGGTTTTGATCACCTGATCAGGCGGTAAGCCTTCAGAAAGTAAATACTCGCGGGCTATACTGCTGTAAGTTAGATTGATGTCAGATGTGTGGTCCACAATACGACGATTCGTCTCTTCTGGCACACGCTGGTCAAAACAGCGGTTTCCCGCTTCCATATGAAAGATCGGCACTTTGCGACGTTTCGCTGGAATCACTGCAAGGCAGCTGTTGGTATCACCTAGTACTAGAATCGCTTCTGGCTGAACCTCCGCTAACACGTTATCAACCGCAGAAATCACATTGCCAATGGTATTAGCAGCCCCCGTACTTCCTTCAGCGCAATTCAAAAAATAG
This sequence comes from Sedimenticolaceae bacterium, assembly GCA_965224515.1. GTDB lineage: Bacteria > Pseudomonadota > Gammaproteobacteria > Chromatiales > Chromatiaceae > Sedimenticola_A. Next base: position 1,584,771 of record OZ245051.1, on the reverse strand, counting down.
TCCGGCTTGCGCACGCCCAGGTCATCAAAGAACACCTGGTTCAGTTCGTAATCGTAGTTCTGGCCAGTGTGCACCAAAACGTGGTCGCAATGAACATCCATCATCGCTAGCACACGCGAAAGACGAATAATCTCCGGTCGCGTACCCACGACCGTCATCACTACAAGCTTTTTCATGCACCCACCTCACAGGCCACCGTATCCGGGCGTTCGCGATCAAACACCTCATTCGCCCAGAGCATCACCACCATTTCATCATCTCCGATATTAGTTATGTCATGTGTCCATCCAGGCACAGTATCGACCACTTGAGGATGATCACCAGTAGTAACAATTTCACAGGTTTGGTCAGTCACAACATTTCGGAAACCAAATCGTGCACTCCCTTTGATAACAAGAAACTTCTCTGTTTTTGTATGATGATAGTGTCCACCCCGAGTAATCCCTGGATGTGCAGTAAAAAAAGAGAACTGACCACTGTCTTTTGTCTTCAGCATTTCAACAAAAACACCTCGCTCATCACCATATTGAGGAAGCGAATAGGAAAACTGCTGGGGATCAAGATAACTGACATAGGTGGCATACAGTGCACGGGTCAATCCTTCACCAACTGACTCTGACATCAGAGAGTTTCTGCAATTTTTGAATGCCTTGATCTGATCAGCCAACTCACCAAGTGCTATGGAATACTCTGGCTGAACAGTTGGCCTTGAAACACCATTAGATTCGAATTGAATAGCACGCAGAAATTCCTCTATCACATCATCAACATAGACAAGCCTTAGCTGTGTGGTAGGATCATTGACTTGAATCGGAAGGTCATGAGATATGTTGTAACAAAAAGTAGCAACAACAGAATTGTAGTTTGGCTTGCACCACTTTCCAAAAACATTTGGAAGCCGATAAATAGAGACAGGATTTCCAGTCTCTTTAGCCAAGTTTAAAACCGATTCTTCCGCAGCCAGCTTGCTTTTACCGTATAAATTATCCTGATCAGCCTGAATGGAGGATGCCAAAACAAGTGGAATCTTTCGACCAGTAGAGCGAATTGCACGGCATAATGACTGGGTTAATCCTGCATTGACTTCATTAAATGCAGATACATCAGTGGGACGATTTTCTCCAGCCAGGTGAATAACAGCATCTGCCCGGTCAACTAAATCTTGAAGTTCCTCAACAGAATTCTCACGTGAGAAGGTAAGTTTTGAGAAGTGCTCAACCTCATTGAGATGGACAAGCAAGTTCTTGCCAATGAAACCTTGTGCGCCTGTTACTAGTACTTGCATGCTAGTAATCACTCTTCCGGGTCAACATATTCACCTTGGGCAGCAGCCTGCATGAAGGGGAGTTTCATCAAAAGCTGCTTCATCCCATCAATATCTAGGCGCTCGGTGTTGTGTGAATTGTAATCTTCTGCCTGTGTAATACGTTCTTCACCCTCTTCAATAAACTTTCCGTAGTTAAGATCACGAAGATCGGGCGGAACTCGATAATACCCTCCCAAATCTTCTGCCTCAGCCATCTCCTCCCTGCTCAACAGAGCTTCATAGAGTTTTTCACCATGACGAGTACCTATAATGTTGACTGGATGATTGGGGACACCCAGCAAATCAGTCAGCGCATAAGCAAGAGTTTCAACGGTTGCCGCAGGTGCTTTCTGGACAAAGATATCTCCAGGTTCGCCATGCTCAAAGGCATAAAGCACAAGATCAACAGCATCATTCAAAGTCATCATAAAGCGGGTCATGTTTGGATCAGTGACCGTCAGTGCCTTGTTCTCGTGAATTTGTTCGACGAATAACGGTATTACTGAACCACGCGATGCCATGACATTGCCATAACGAGTGACACAGATTGTTGTTGAATGGCTGTTTCGCGACTTAGCAACTGCCACTTTCTCCATTAAGGCTTTGGATATCCCCATAGCATTGATAGGATAGACCGCCTTATCAGTACTGAGACATATTACACGACTAACATTGCAATTAATTGCAGCCTCAAGGACATTTTCAGTACCTATTACATTCGTTTTCGTTGCCTGTAATGGATGGAATTCGCATGAAGGGACTTGTTTTAATGCTGCTGCATGAAAGACATAGTCAGCACCTCGCATTGCGCTAATTACTGAGTCATAATCACGAACATCCCCAATATAGAACTTGAGTTTTGAGTTGCTATACTTCTTGCGCATGTCATCTTGCTTCTTCTCATCACGGCTCAATATACGAATTTCCGATAGATCAGAATCAATGAATCTGCGTAAAACGGCGTTTCCGAATGAACCGGTACCACCTGTTATTAATAGTATTATATTATTAAACATAACTGTCATATTCCGTCTAATCACATATGAATCTATTTAGCGTTCATTACGCTAAATAAATTCTTAGCACGCATTTTGATTGAATATTTCTTAGCGTCAGATGCAACGTGTTGATGATTAATTCTATAATTAAGGAATGATTTATAAAAATCGCTAACTCCAGATGTACCAGTATTGGATAATTCTTCGATATCTAATATATATCCTCCATCACCAATGACATCAGAAAGCCCGCCCTTGTTGCTATGAACAACAATCATGCCAGAAAAATAAGCTTCTGCAGCCGCCACCCCAAAACCCTCATGCAAAGATAACTGGATGTACACCGAACCATAGGTATATTTATTATTCTTATCTTCTTCACTTATGGGCCCAAGAAAGCGTACTGCCGAACTCACCGAGAGCTCGCTAGCAATGCGCTGTAAATATTCAAGACCAGGGCCGCCTGTTCCAGCAACTTCAAGAGTCGCGTCTACCCCGATACCCCTTAACATTGCAATCAGCCTTATGGCACGATCAACGCCCTTTCTCAACACATTATCGACGCTTCCCATCCAGCAGATGGTAAAAGCGTGAAATTCCCCTGGGACGGGTTCTCTCGTCTGATCTTTAAGAGGGCTCGACTGTACCACATGTGGAGCATATTTAATTTTTCTCGACAAGCGAGAAACGCCGAAAGAGATTTTTCGGAAATTATTGATATCATCAGTACAGGAAAGTAACACTTCATTAGCGAACAGCAGACAGAGAAATGCCAGACACCTATGGATATATAGCCTGATCCCTTTGTGTAGGACGGGTGATATCTGGTCTGCTCCACCGGTAAGGATAACTTTTGCCCCGATGATACGCCCTATAAAGACTGCCAGTAGCGCCTTCGAATAGAAATAACCGACCACTAAATTAGGCCTGATTTTAACAATATCCCACAACGAGTTGGTCGCATTAACCGTACTGCACCGTGACGATAGTGCAAGTAAATCATCGCGGTAGAAACCAACCCTGCTAAATAGGTCTGTATCGCTTACTGATGAGTAGAGGCAGATGGTCTGGAGCTGCATGATTTATTTAAAACCTTGAAATTTACCTTTATGGCGACGGGCACTGAAAATCGGAACAAGAGAAACAGTAAATAGACTATCAGGAAGTCTCGTGCTGTTGATAACACTATTCCAAATAAATCGTTCTCAATTTTGAAAGCATTTAATAAAAAAGACAAAAGCAATGCAGCTATGGCCCTGTTTTTCCACATACCACCATTCTTAATGAGGCGATCGAAACTACCTACGCAGAAACCATATATCAGTGCAGCTATTGTCAACCCTATAAATCCAGCAAAATAGAAAGGATCAGTTATAACACTGTTATTAATATCTAATTGTTGTGATCCGATAACTACTTGCAATAAGTAACTCTTGCTGGATGTCAGACCCGCTGCCTTCAATTCCGATGATACTTCCAAAAATGGGAGCATTGCGATGAAATTAGAAAATATCTGGAAATCAAGCGTACCAAATAAGGGTATCTGTGTTGAGGACGACACAAGAGACACGAACTCAAGACCGTCAGTTCTTTTTAGAAGATCGAAAATGAAGTAGTCAGATACATCCTTAAATGCTTCTAAGCGACTGACACCTACAACAGCAATTGCAACTAGTAATATTACAGCTAACGTTATCAGCCCACTCCTAGTAACTGGACGAAGCATCGGTTTCGGAGCGATAAATATCACGTAATAGAAAACCAATGGAATCAACAATTTTGCTCTTGAGTCGGAAACTCCAGTAAATATAAAACCGATAAATAAGAAGAACAATAACCATCGCAAAGAACGCCTCCTATCAGTAGGCAACGATGCGAGAGTGGCAAGCAAAATTGGATAGTAGATAATCTCGTATATTCTGAGAATAAGGTGGCTAGGTAAAGAGAGCATGGAATATTTGAGCGCCATTACCTCAGAGCCTTGACGTCGAAAAAAAAGATCGTTTTGAATAACTGTAAATATGTAAAGCGCAGTTAAAACAATAACAATAGCCAAGAACCAACTAGGTATTTCTGGCCCATAAACAGCTCTCAATTGCCGCCTCTCTTTACTTAGCGGCGTTGCCATCAGGGCACCAATCGAAAAGAAAATAGCGAAGACAGTTGCTACATCGAAACGATAATCGATACTTGAGTCAATTTCTGACAAAAGAATTGGTGACAAAAACAAAAATATTACAATCTGCAGGAATACGATAATTTTCATACACTAGTTCGTAGTACTAATAACCCAATTCCATGAGAGTAAGACAGAATTATCCATAATATTTGAATTAGTATTTCCGGCAGATAACTGGCCGCTTGTCGTATTAGTTCGATATAATCTTGTTAACTGCGAATCTTAGATTACTGTAGGTAAATAAATGCCGCCGATATCTATATACATCCATCAAAATCATTCTAAACCCATATTCAGAATCATGGCGCCATTTTTTCATTATGTAGCCGAGTGGACTTCTACGTTTTGACGAGTCAATGGATCGAATTATCCTTTTGTAATCGGCATCAGAAAAAATGCTACGTTGCGCATCAATGATGTTACGCATAGCTTTAAGATCATCGAATGCAACCTCCAATGATGATGATGAAAGACTCTCATGAATTCGATAAATTGATAATGGTTCATCAATATATCGTACACGACCATATCTAATTGCTAGCGAAATCCAAACGCATGCATCTACTGCTAATTTTGCATCGAAAGAGGTGTAGCCACCAATCTCTCTAATATCATTAGTTCGTAAAAGCGTAGCACATGGAAATACCGAGACCTTATTATTAAAAAAATCTGCTATAAGTTCCTCTGCTTTGCACAAGGCACCATCGTAGTGGGTACATTGCATAGACCCTTTGTTCGCACTCTCTAGTTTCACTGCAGAAAACACAACGCCAACATCAAATATAGCATCAGCCTCGAATCCACTCACCAACTTCTCAAGTGCGTTGCTGTGAGTCAATGCATCATCATCAGACATTAATAGGAAATATTCGCCACTAGCATGTCGAAGGCACTTTTCCCAATTAGCCGCCATACCTATATTTTTGTCATTAAGAATAATTTTGATCCGTGAATCTTTGAGGGACTGCAAATATACACGAGTCCCATCGGTACTGTCGTTATCGGATATCAATATTTCCAAATTCTCGTAACTCTGCTGCCTCACGCTTTCCACGGAACGTTTTAGAAGTTCCAAGCGGTTAAAGGTAGGAATAGCAACTGTTACCTTCTTAAATTTATTATCAGGCATATTGACTCTTTTTAAATAGACTCTGGTAAACGACCAATGGCCACTTCCAATTATTGTATGCCAACTGAACAGCACCTTGCGCGATAATCAAGCCAATAATCCCCAGTGGCGTTACTAGAACAAGCGATAGGAGTGCAACGCCTACTCCAGATACAAGGGCCGCTTTTACAAATGGGACATAGTTGAGAGTTGTAAGGTAGCTAGCAGCAATAGAGTGATGCATCTCGAGCAACACAACTAACGCCAAAATTGACAGGAGATCGCTTGGTAAAAGCATCACATTACTGTTAATTAAAATCAGGAACTCGTCAGCACAAAAGAGCAAGATAGAATAAGCCAGCAAAAACAAAACAATGCTGGCGGTGAGAGACTTGCGATACAGTGACGCAATATGGCGATTATTACCGCTGACCTGAAGCGCACTCAGATGAGGTATATTTAGCTGAAAAATGATACTAGAGACCGTTGAAAATGCCATAAGAATAGTCAGAGTCAGACCGTATGACGCAGTCGTTTCTGTACCCAAAATACTCGCCGCAATAAGGATATTCCCTTTTTGTATTAAAAAGGCACCCAGCTGAACTGAACCAATACGACTTGCATTATGCCAAAGTATCCTGACTAAATCCGTCGACACATTTTCTGACCAGAGCCCAACTGCCCTCTTCGTGAGTTCGTCGAGATAAAAATAATGCATGGCGACTATGCGTCCTATGCCTGCAGATACCAGTGATGCAACACCAAGACCCAGTAATCCAAATCCTGCGAAGATGGCTATCAAACCTAAAATAACGAACAAAACACGAGTTATAGCGACAACCTTGTTGCTTTGGGTTATATCTCCTCGCCCCTGTAGAATTCCATTTACGTAGCCATAATAAAACGTAAGTATGTGTCCAGCTGCAAAAAACAGCCAGGCAACAATAACTTCATTCCTATCCTGTGTTGGCACAATAAGTGTTAAAATGTATAGAGTTCCACCCCCTAGAAGAATGACAACTGCAGCTGCACTGACTATACGGTATATATTTCTAGAGGATACAACCAGTTCAGCAAGAAGCTCGATATTGATTTCTTTAGTGCGTGACGCCGGCGGAACATTTTCCTTGATTAATCGATCTGCTCCTGAATATATATATGCCGTATTTCGCGCGAGAGTAGGCAGAAAACCAAACTCAAGAAGTTTTGCAAAACCGCCGAGACTTATAAAAACAAACCAAAGGCCAACATCGGCAGACGACAGATAGTACAAAATGACTGGAAGGATCACCAACTCCGCCCCGACATTAATTGCCTGAGCACCATAGCCCCAGAACACATCAATTTTTTGCACTTCCTTTGCCATAGCCTAAAAGTCGCGTGGCTCCCGTATATTGTAATCGCGAATACCGCTATGAAATGAGATCTTAGGTTTCCAGCCAGGTACCGGAGGATAATTTACTTGTGGACACATCACCTCACGCGGTCGATATGGACGCACCCCAAAAACAACTGGAACGGACAATCCAGAGGCATTATCAAAACTTTTAATAATTTCTCGAAGTTTCATTGGAGCCCCAGAAGAAACACTGTATCTAGTATGCTTTGAAACTTGGGATTGAACGCAATTGGCGGCTGCTACAAAAGCATCTACCACGTCGTTGGCATGAACTAGATCGATCATCTGTTCACCGGGCGACATAGATAGCGATTTCTGCGTGACTGCTGCATTCCAAAGTAATGGAATTAGTTTGGCACGATTATCACCTGGACCATAAGTATCAAACAGGTAAAGAGTTGTAGCTGTTAAATCATGTGCATCAACATAATAAGCAAGAATGTCTTCGAAGGCTTGCTTGGTGGCTGCGTAGAGATTAACCGGACGGTAGTCTTCGTTGTTGTAGTGCTGCCAAGAAGTCCCCGTATTGACTAAATATTTGGCGCCAGTAACCGTCATGGCTTCGACTAGTTGCGTTGAAAACAGCAGGTTACTACTGATTAACGCCTCAATTTCCTCTGTTCTGTGTTGCGCCAGAAATAATGAGGCAAGATGAAATATAATCTCTGGCTTCGCTTTACTCAGTATTTCCACCATATCACGGCTGGTTCCATCATGCTGATGGACCGTAATGGCATCTACTTCGGAATCAAGTATCTTCAGGTTCGAATCAGTTCGAGTGATTATATGAACATCCCAGCCTAGGCCGAGTAGATGACGAACAAGATTAGAACCTATATACCCGGAGGCACCAGTTACCAAGGCTCGCTTTGTAGTAAGGCTATTATTCATACTCAAATGGACTATCAAATTGACTTAGTGGCTTAAAGCTTTCGTCGCGCACTGATAGTATTGGATTAGATGTTGGCCACTTAAATCCGAAGGAATTCCAAAGTACACCAGAATCATTTTTCGAGTTATAGGCCGTGCTGACCTTGTAGATCAGCGTTGCAGTCTCACTTGTGACACAAAACCCATGGGCTAGCCCTTTAGGGATGTAAAGGAAATTCCCTTGTTTTGCGGATAGCTTGACGAATGCCGACTTTCCATACGAAGGAGATCCTTTGCGCAAGTCGAGTACAACGTCCTGCACTTCACCTTGCACACAGTAAACGACTTTTACATGCTCGAACGGTGGGGTTTGAAAGTGCATCCCCCTGATAACACCGTGATTCGATTGGGAGTAATACTCCTCCGCAAAGTGTGTATCCAAACCTAGTTTCGTAAATTCATCAATGTGAAAAACCTTAACGAACCGGCCACGTAGGTCATCAAAAACTTGCGGTTGTACTTCAAAACATCCGCAGATACTTGTTTCCTTCAATTCGAACATCAGAAGCTTACACCCAGAAACTCTTCGAGCTTGTCAACAATGTAATCAAGATGTTCGATGTGCAATCCAGGGAAAACGCCAAGCCAAAAGGTTTGGTTCATCACAATCTCCGTATTGGTTAATTCTCCACTTACTCTATAGCTTCTTCCTTCCATGTATGGCTGACGAGTCAGGTTACCTGCGAATAGCAGTCGTGTTCCAATCTTGTTCTGATCTAGATAGTTCAGTAGATCAACGCGATTTACACCTGCATCCTCTCTGATCACTAGAGGAAAACCGAACCATGAAGGATCTGAGTTTGGTGTTGCTTCTGGTAATTGCAGGAACTCACTGCATGACTCAAGACGTTTCGTAAGGTATTCAAAATTTGTCTTACGGGCAGCAATGAAGTCATCTAGTCGATCTAGCTGTGCCAATGCGCATGCTGCTTGCATGTCGCTGATCTTGAGGTTGTAGCCAAGGTGACTATAAGTATATTTGTGGTCATAGCCTTCAGGTAAATTACCCAGCTTCCAGCAGAAGCGCTTGTTACAGGTATTGTCTTTCCCTGGGGGGCAGTAGCAGTCACGCCCCCAATCACGGAAAGATTCAGCAATTTGTTTAAGCTCTGTATTGTTGGTGAAAACTGCCCCGCCTTCACCCATGGTTATATGGTGTGCTGGATAGAAGCTCAGGGTGGCAATATCACCAAATGTACCCACCATTTGGCCATTGTAGATGGAGCCTAGGGCATCACAACAATCTTCAACCAACCATAGGTTATATTTCTTGCAAAGCCCTGTCACCACATCCAAATTAAATGGATTACCCAGTGAGTGTGCCAACATGATGGCCTTTGTCTTTGGGCTGATTGCTGCTTCAATCTTGCTTGCGTCAATATTGTGAGTAGCAATATCCACATCGACAAAAACAGGCACTGCTCCAAACTGAATAATTGGATTAACTGTGGTCGGAAAGCCTGCTGCAACACCTATTACTTCATCGCCTTTCTTGATGGCCCGATCACCCAGCTTTGGTGATGTAAGTGCAGAGAATGCAATCAAATTGGCTGAGGAACCAGAGTTAACAGTAATCAGGTGCTTAACACCAAGATACTGTGCCAGACGTTGTTCGAATATGTCGTTGAATCGACCAGTGGTCAGCCAACCATCCAGGCTGGCATCAACCATATTTTTCAGTTCTGCTGCGCCGATGACTTTTCCTGAAACTGGAACGACTGATTCCCCTGGCTTAAATTCTTTAGATGCATAGGTGATATCGGCGTATTGCTGGACAAGCTCTGCAATCTCTTGGCGTATGTTTTCTGGCGTTTTTTCGTTTATTTGGTTTGTCGATGTGGACATCTTGATTTCCGATCAATTGTTGGTGTGTTGATATTCGCTGATTTGTTGCAGACATTTAGCTTGTACATCACCCTTGTCTAACCATGTATGGTGCCAATCTGTGATTTTCTCTAACGCTGTCGCCAGATTCCAACGTGGCTGCCAGCCAAGCTGATGTTTTGCTTTAGAAATATCTAACTTTAGGTAGTTAGCTTCATGAGGGTGCACACCACTGTCTAATTGCCAACTGGCACCGTTACCCCAGGCAGTGACCATATGCTCAACAATCCATTGGACTTGACGAGCATCTTCATCATATGGCCCGAAGTTCCACCCTTCTGCAAAGGGCTCTCCTTCTGTGTAAAGTTTTTCTATAAGTTGAAGGTAACCTGACAAAGGTTCGAGCACATGCTGCCAGGGCCGGATCGCTTGAGGATTGCGTATGATGGCAGGCTGATTCTTCTCAAAGGCAAGCAGGATGTCCGGCACCAGTCGATCATCAGCCCAATCCCCACCACCGATTACATTCCCAGCACGCGCCGAAGCCAAGGCGATGCCACTTTGTTTCAAGAATGAGCATCGATAGGAGCTTGTTACCAGTTCAGAACAGCCCTTGCTGTTGCTGTAAGGGTCGTGCCCTCCCATGGGCTCGTCTTCACGGTAGCCCCACACCCACTCTTTATTCTCGTAGCATTTGTCTGTGGTGACATTAATAATGGCTTTCGCAGTGCCTACTTGACGTGCAGCTTCTAACACATGCACAGTACCCATAACATTTGTTGCATAGGTTTCGACCGGCTCTTGATAGGAGTACCGCACCAGTGGTTGGGCCGCCATGTGAATGATGATATCTGGCTTGCAGGCCTCCATTGCTTTCAAGACAGTTTCATAGTCACGAATATCACCGATGGTGCTGGTCATCCCATTGCTCACATTGGCTTCATTGAACAGGGCTGGGGAAGTGGGTGGATCAAGTGCAAAACCATGCACTTCTGCTTCCATGGACTGTAGCCATAAACTCAACCAGCTACCTTTGAACCCAGTATGACCTGTAAGGAAGACCTTTTTTCCTGACCAGAAACTTGATTTAGCCATTTGCATCGTCAATCCCACTTCTTCCATGGTGCATTGTCGTTATTCCAAAGACTTTCTAAGTGATGTTTATCACGGAGTGTATCCATGGGTTGCCAGAAGCCATGGTGCTCATACGCCATGAGTTGCTCATCTTCAGCAAGTTTTATCAGCGGTTCTTGCTCCCAGATTGTATCGTCGCCTTTTAGGTAGTTGAGAACTTTTGGTGACAGCACAAAAAAACCACCGTTGATCATGGCATCGTCACCCTTGGGTTTTTCCCGAAAACTCATAACTTGTCTGCGTTGGATATCCAGCGCACCAAATCGGCCAGGAGGAGAAGCCGCAGTGAGCGTCGCCCATTTACCATGCTTGCGATGGAAGTCAATCGTAGCTGATATATCAATATCACCCACTCCATCACCGTAGGTGAAGCAAAATGCCTCTTCATCCCTTACATAGTCTGCCACTCGACGCAAACGCCCACCTGTCATCGAGGCGTCACCTGTGTCGACCAGTGTAACCGTCCAAGACTCTGCCCGTTGTTCATGTACATGCATGCTGTTGTTCTTCATGTCAAATGTAACATCCGACATGTGCAAGAAGTAATTGGCGAAGTACTCTTTGATGACATATCCCTTGTAGCCACAGCAGATTACAAAATCATGAATGCCGTGGTAGGAATACATCTTCATGATGTGCCAAAGAATAGGCTTCCCACCGATCTCGACCATGGGTTTTGGGCGGGCGGATGTTTCTTCGCTCAATCTAGTGCCAAGGCCTCCGGCAAGAATAACTGCTTTCATAAATCTCCTCTTTTCGATGATACTAAGCAGACGACGAACAAACGAATGCGTCTGATAGAAAGTTTTGCTCGGGCAAGCCTGCCGTCAGTAGTAAATCCTTGCTACTTTGAATCATAGCGCTTGAACCGCATGCGTAAACTACTGTCTCAGACAAGTCAGATGTCTCAGCCAACAAAACTTGCTGTACATAACCCCGGGCACCAGACCAATCGCTACCTGCCCTTGACAGCACCGGTACGTAGCGGTGTGTTCCCGAAATGCTATTAATATCGCAATACAAATCGGCTGGCTTGCGACCACCCCAGTAAACTGTAATGCTGCGAGGCCTGTTTTCTATTGGCAAAGACTCAATACTTTCGAGCATCGACTTGACGGGAGCAACACCTGTACCGGTAGCAATAAAAACTAAATCCAATTCTGCCACGTCGCGCAAGAAGAAGGTTCCAAGGGGGCCGTTGAGGCGGAGCAGGTCATTGACTTTGGCTTGACAGAACCAGTACTCGCTCATTATTCCGCCTGGAACTTCTTGAATATGAAGTTCGAGCAATTTGTCAGCTGCACTTGCGTTGGCCAAGGAGTAACTCCGTCGTATACCGCCCTGAGCGATGACATCAATGTATTGGCCCGGCAGAAATACAAAATCGCTCGTAGGCGGCAAACGCAAGACAACTTTAATGACGCCCACTGCCAACTTTTCCAAGGCGTGAATGCGACAGGGCAGTGTCCTTACCTTTGGAATGGTCAGTCCACCCAAGCCCCCCATCTCCAGTCTCATGTCACTGGTTGCTGAACGAACGCAACTGAGAATCCAGCCGTCAGCCTTTTCCCGCTCTGAAAGCCCCAGTTCTTCATGCAGCGCTGTACTCTCACCTTCAATAACTTTACATTTGCAACTGCTACAGCGCCCAGTACGGCAACTGTAGGCCATAACCACACTAGCGCGATATGCCGCATCCAGCAAAGATTCGCCCGGTTCGCTATTGAAACGAGTGCCGTTACTTAGTTTGATTAAAGGCATAGCTCAAGAAATCAGCACAAAAAGTGGCGGGCTGCAGACTATTCGGTAAATATGAACTCCACGCGGATACGTTTGATGATATTAGCATGCCCATGCTGCTGCAGTGTTCGGGTAATCGCCGGACCGACCATCCCCGATGCCCTGCTTCATATATTCTGTTTATGGTATTCATTTATTGCTGCGTCCGTATTTGTTTTCAAAGAGAACGATGACCTCCTCATCGATATTGCTTCCTAACTGATCCCAATCTCCAGGGCCGCTCACCGCATACCAGTAACCTAAATCGCTTCATCCAGCATCGAGCTGGCACAATTTTCAGCGTTGTATGGGGCAAGATGTTCATGTCGGAATAGTTTAATGATTCGCAAGGGATAGTAGTGAACTCCAGTTTACCGGGTCTTACAAAATGTTTGTCCGTGCTGCGCTTTTCACAGGCATTTGGGTTGGCTTGAAAGATATCCTGACGAAGGTGTTCCAGTGCTTTAAGCTAGACCGAGCCCTTAAGCACGAATAGCCAGCGTTCCAAAATTTGTTCTCAGCTTGCAGATGGCGACTAGCAGTTTCCAGATCAGGTTTTTCGTTGAATTCGATTACTTCAAAAGTTGGCAGTTGATAGCATGCAGTTTACAGTTCATCGATTTACTTGTGGTCTTCTACCAACTGCCGACTTTGCCTTGTATAGCGGCAGCCGGTTTCTGGATGGCTTGGCGGGATACCCAGGATGAAGACGCTCCCTTTGACCGCTTCGCGGATAACGGCATGTATGGCTTAAGTGAAAGTAATTTGGTCGGCAATGGTGGATCTGCTGGTGTGACGACGAGGATAATGTCGTCACCATTATCAAGTGCCACCAGAATAGCCAGCGTGAGTGCTGGCACCGTGTTGCAGCCTGTTGAACAGGCTTTCGGTGTCAGTCAAACAAAGGATGGCTAGAGTTACCTTCATGCATGTTGCCCCAACAGCTGTTCAATTTCGCAGACGCGCATGGCTACGATTTCTGGTTTATTACGTGATTCCACATTGAGACGCAGCAGTGGTTCTGTATTGGAGGCGCGCAGGTTGAAGCGCCAGTCATCGAACTCCAGGCTGATGCCGTCCGTGCGATCTATGGCTGGGATGTCTGCGCTGAAATGCGCTTCAACCTTGCGTATCGCATCGGTGGTATCTGCTACGTGGTAGTTGATCTCGCCGCTACAAGGGAAGGCTTCTTCCCTGTCACCGACGAAGTTGGAGAGTGGTTTGCCGCTCGTGCAGATCATTTCAGCAACCAGTAACCATGGGATCATACCGCTGTCACAGTAGGCGAAGTCTCGAAAGTAGTGGTGGGCACTCATCTCTCCGCCGTAAATGGCGTTCTCTGCCCGCATGCGCTCCTTGATGAATGCGTGGCCAGTCTTGGACAGAATTGGGGTGCCTTTCGCCAGGTTCACGACGTCAATGGTGTTCCAAGTGAGGCGGGGGTCGTGGATGATACTCTCCCCGGGGTGCTTCCTGAGGAAGGCTTCGGCCAGCAGTCCTACAATATAGTAGCCTTCGATAAAATCCCCGTTTTCATCGAACAGGAAGCAGCGGTCGAAGTCTCCGTCCCAGGCGATGCCCATGTCGGCACCGTGTGCCTTGACTGCCTCTGCAGTGGCGGTGCGGTTCTCAGGCAGCAGGGGGTTCGGGATGCCATTGGGGAAGTTGCCGTCTGGCTCGTGGTGTACCTTGAAGAACTCGATGGGTAAGCGCTGTGTTCTGAAACGGAACTCCATGGCATCGATCACGTGGCCGGCGGCGCCGTTGCCGGCGTTTACGACCAGCTTGAGCGGCTTCAGGTTTGTCGGTTTGAGATAGCCAAGCAGGTGATCGACGTAGTCGTCTAGTATGGAGGTGTACTCCAGGGTGCCCCTGGTGGCGGGTGTCATAAACTCCTGGCTCTCGGCGATCTGCTGAATCTCCAGCAGGCCGCTGTCACCGCTGATAGGCAGTGCGCCTCTGCCGACGAACTTCATGCCGTTGTAGTCCATCGGGTTGTGACTGGCGGTGACCTCGATGCCACCGTCCACGTCGAGATGGAAGGCGGCAAAATAGATCTCCTCAGTACCGGTCATGCCGATATCTATGACATTGGCACCAGCATCCAACAGCCCCTTGGCCAGGGCCTGTTTGAGCGGTTCGCTGGTCAGGCGCACATCGCTCCCGACCACCACGCACCGGGCATTCAGGTGCTGTGCGTAGGCCCGGCCAATTCGGTAGGCGATCTCCTCGTTGAGCTCTTCGCCCAGCTTGCCGCGGATATCATACGCCTTGAAACAGCTCAGGCTGGTCATGCCATCCTCCCGTAGATGTCGTCGAAGCGGACGATGTCGTCCTCGCCCAGGTAGTCACCGGTTTGCACTTCGATCATAACCAGCGGTTCCGTGCCGAAGTTCTCCAGGCGGTGTTTGTGCTGCGCTGGTATGAAGGTAGACTCATTGATGTTCAGGGTCAGTTCCTGCTCGTCGTTGAGCACCTTGGCGATGCCGCTGACGACGACCCAGTGCTCGCTGCGGTGATGGTGCATCTGCAGGCTGAGGCTGGCACCAACTTTTACCTCAATGCGCTTGATCTTGAAGTGTGGCCCCTCTTCGAGGACCGTGTAGGTGCCCCAGGGGCGATGGACGGTGTGGTGCAGCTTGTAGGCCTCGTGGCCTTGGGCCTTGAGCTGAGCATAGATCTGCTTCACTTCCTGGGCGCGATGTTTGTCCGCTACCAGCAGGGCATCTGGAGTATCGACGATGACCAGGTTGTCGACGCCTACGATGCCCACCAGGCGGTCCTCGCTGTTGATAGTGCAATTGCTACTGTCGATCACCACCGCATCCCCATAGATGCGATTGTTGTTGGTATCCGGCGATGTCAGGTCACCCAGGGTCCGCCAGCAGCCAATGTCACTCCAGCCGATGTCGCAGGCCACCACGGCGGCATTGCTTGTCTTCTCCATGACGGCGTAGTCGATGGAGTCGTCGGGGACTGATTGGAAGTGTTCGGGGCTGAACTCCACTTGGCTGAACCCTTCGCCGGAGGCGGAACGGGAGTGTTGTAGGCACTCCCGGGTCGCTTCCAGTATCTGAGGGCAGTGGACGGTCATTTCGCGCAGCATGCTCCCGGCGGTGAAGCAAAACATGCCGGAATTCCACAGGAAATTTCCGGTGGCAAGGTACTGCCGGGCCTTGTCCAGCGAGGGCTTTTCGACGAAACGCAGTACCTCATGGTCATTCGCTTCGATATAACCGTATCCGGTCTCCGGTGAGGTGGGCTGGATGCCAAAGGTGACTAGTCTGCCGCTTTGCGCGAGTTCGCATGCCTTGGCAACAGCGTCTACAAAGGCGTCCTGATCGGATATCAGGTGGTCCGCGGCCAGCACGAGCAGGATCGCATCCTCGCCGTGGCTTTCAGCGACCTGCAGGCAGGCGGCGGCGATAGCCGGTGCAGTGTTCCGGCCAAACGGCTCGAGTATGAAGTGGGTGCCTATCTCCTTTTCGGGAAGATGAGCAACCTCTCGATACTCATCCTCGATCTTAAAGAACAGCTCCCGATTGGTGACCGTCATGACGTCGCTGACGTTGGGCAGAGCGGCGCCACGCAGAAAGGCCTTCTGTAGCAGGCTGTTGCCGCCATCGACACGTATCAGCGGCTTTGGATGTTGCTCGCGGGAAACAGGCCATAGCCGGGACCCAGCACCGCCGCAGAGAATCGTGGGAATCAATGTATTCATGGAGTCCGGTCTCATCTCAGCACTTCCTTATTGTCGATTGAAGTCATTCGCAGCTTGCCCCTTAATGATGCCTCACCCCTTCTGTTTGCTGCCTCAGTAAGGCAGTTGTGGGGTGATGCTGCTGGGCGTAAAGTGGTTGGTATGGCCTATGTGCCGTCTTTGAAAGATGGGGGCAAAAAACCGGTTATTTGCCGCATATCTACCGCGGCCTGATGATTTCCTGCAGCGAGTCAACAGTCAGAGGGGGCGATTTGGATGTTCTGTGGCCTATGGTGTGCTCAGGCACGCTACCGCCATGACTTGCAGCGCCTGCAAATCCTATAAGATTTTGTTATTTTTGATAAAAATACGTGTTTCAGCTTTCTCAGCGAGAAAGCCAGTGGATGATAATATGGCAGGGCATCACTTTTCAACCCAAAGAAGCGATCGGGAGGGTCGTGTTTTTCCAAATGGATGGCGGCTCACACTCCATTATGAATTCCGGAATCGGCTTTGGCTTCCTGTGTTGCTCTACCTCCAGCATCCATGCAGTGACTCGCCGTTGGAGTGACGACGACTTGTTGATCTGTCGCGATACTGTTAGTAAAAGCTAGGCTAAGCAATCCCCAAGTTGTAATGGCACCACTTTTTTCGGGAAGGATAACCCTTACAGGCTACTGTTTATCTTGATAGCCTGCGAATGAGACGCGCCAAAAAAACCCAAACTATGCCAACTAAACCACCCAACAGTATCGACAGAACAACTTTTAAGCCCCCTCTCTGAGATACCGGCTGCGCTGGATTGGATACATCGCCCAACAGACGTATTGCTGAGACTTTACCAGCTATTGATTCCAGCACCTTTTTCTCTGCCAAGAGCAACACCAATTGCTTCTGCAACTCCCCCTTGGCCTGCTCTTCCATACCCATCACCCACGGCTGCTCTAATTCACCGCGCAAAGCTCCAATCCGTAAGATTAAATCCGCTAATTTTCCGGCCCCATAGCGATTAGCCGCCTCCACTCCAGATGCTTCTACAAAATTCTGGAGCTTACTCCCCATATCTTCATCATAGACTCCAGACGATATAACAACTGTATAAACTTTCGATTTCCTCTTTGGCTGAACCACCTTTAGAGGCTGAGCTTCATCCATTATTGAACGCTGGAAATCTTTGCTCGTGAGTAATAACCCAGTCAAATCGGCTAAATCAGATTTTTCTGAAGACCCTGATAACCCCTGGCGCCCGATTAGCGCAGCAAGTTCTGATTGTCCCTCGCGCCCAATTAACGCAGCAAGCTCTGATTGTCCAGCAATCACATAACTCAACTTAGTCTGGTAACTCTTCGGCACCGTAAACAAATAAGCCAAAGCCAGCATCACTGCTGCCACAATAGAAAGGGAAATTTTCCACCGGCCCTCCCACAGTGCCCTGACGATATCCAGCAGCTCACTCTCATCTCCATTCTGTTGAGACGCTGGGTGCTGAACATAAATCATGTGTTGGTTTTCCTGCACCTGCTTATGCTCTGACGCCATTCTCAACTTCCCCTTTTGTTTACTTAGTACATGTCCAGTTGTTGCTTAAATTCTTCCCCAAATCGCGTGGGGAGATTCCCGTAGCCCCCCATGAGAGAGAAAGACTTATCAAGGTTCGTAGCAGAGGATTCCGCAACAGGCAACGACTTGCCAATGCAAACTACCACCATCCTCGAGGATTGAATCCTCCTCCCGAGAAGAAGAGCAAGACACAGAGGCCGGTTTCACTCCGGCCGCGAAACCGCACTGCATCTTGTTACACGGCACTCAAGAGAGAACCACAAAGAGCGAGTCAATACAGATAATTTCCGGAGAGAGTGAGATCAATCCGCCCGGCATAGACTGCTATCAAACGCGAGGCGTTGAGCCTTGCCGAGAATCTGCAATAAAAGGATGACCCGCTCTTGATCACAGGACAAAACCTCGGCAGAGACACCGTAAAAAGGCCCCCGGGTGACTTTAACTCGCTGCCCCTTCTTGAAAGGAGTTAGCGATTGCCCAACCCCCAACCTCGCAGTCTCCAACCCCCGAATTTCTGCGATCAACTCCTGGCTGGCCATGGCAGGCTCAGTTCCAAAACGCACCAACTGACTGACACCGTGGGTAGACCGTATAGGTGCAATGGACTGCTCAGAACTGGTTGGCCGGACAAATAGGTAACGGGGAAACATTGGCACCTCCATCCGCTGCCAGACCCCGCGCTGCTTTTTCAGATCAACCCAGACAGGCAGGTAGACCTCGAACTCCTGACGCAAGAGGTGATCTCTCGCATGCGCTTCCATTTTTGGCTTGGTCATTGCCAACAGCCAACCTCTCGATCGATCCATGATGAACACCCTACTCCTGTGCTTACCCAGAATTCTCACATTTAAGGGCACGTGAGATACAAATAAATGGTAAAGCGATTGCACACCGCCTGCAACATAATAAAAAGGCGACAATGTATCAAAATGATACATTCATCACTAAGAACATTGATGGAAAACCGAAGCAACGCGGGACTCTCCACGCAATATTGAAATGTGAAAACGTACCGCCCACACAATTCTATCCCCCAGAAAGGGACGGGGCCAACGATCTCAAGGATTATTCACAAACATAACCAGATTGGGATCGAGGATAATGAACAACCATCTATTTAGAGAGACTGAGATTCTCCCAATCGCATTTTTGTAATTGAAAAATGATGCCGTTGCAATTATTACATCCTGCACACAGAGATGAGGAGTTGGGTCTATGCGCGCCTGCCAATGCCCCGGTAGAGGACACCCTGCTCCTTTATTTCCACTCCATCCAGGCAGTTCCTTCCGTCAATGACCACCTCGACACCGCACTTTGACAGATCCATCCCTTTCAGGGTCGAGGTCACGTCGCTGTGATCCGTGATGATGACGACAGCCTTGGCCCCCTCAAGCGCCTCCTCAAGCGAATTCACGCTATTCTCTTTTTTCACCCAGCTGTCATACACTGCCAGCGAGGCGCCTTTCTTTTCCAGCAGCTGCCGGACTTCGTAGAACGGTGATTCGCGAGGATCGTCGACATCCCGCTTATAGGCCACACCGAGTAGAGCAATGAGGGTGCCTTTCACCGGATATCCCCGCTCATTCAGGGCATCCTGCAGCAGTGACACCGTGTACCCGGGCATTCCGTTGTTGGTCAGTCTTGATAGCTGAATAATTTCAGGCATATACCCGGCCTTTTTCGAAGCCGCTTTCAACCACTCAGGATCCACGGCGATGCAGTGCCCCCCCACACCAACCCCTGGAAAAAACGGCCCCTTCCCAAAGGGCTTGGTCGACATACCATCGATAATATCCACCACATCCAGGTCAAGCACATCACTGATCTTCGCCAATTCATTAACGAAGGCGATATTCACATCGCGAACAGTATTTTCCATCGCCTTGACCGCCTCTGCATCACGGATGGAGCGCATCATTGTCACACTTCCCAGGGGTGTCTGTTTGGTCGTATAACCATCCTCGGTCAGCGAAAATTTCGGTCTGAGGCTTTTTCGGATTTCGCGCACATCATATATATCGCCCCCCAAAATCGATGCGTAGAACTCTGCCGCATGCCGGGCACCTTCCGGGGTTGTAGCACCGACAACACGCGGGATATTTTCTGTAGTCCAGAACTGATCACCAGGATTCACCCTTTCAGGACAGTGTGCCAAATCAAATTCTTCACCTGCCTTGAGCCCCGTGCTCTTTTCTAAAACAGGCAGCACAACCTGCTCACAGGTACCGGGAAAAACCGTGGACTCAACCACGACCAGGTCGCCCTGTTTGATATAAGGGGCAATAACTTCCAACGCACCTATGAGGGGCTGAAGATCGGGGTCGCGGTCGCCATCAATTGGCGTGGGTACGCAGATGAGGTAGATATCACAATCAGAAATATCCTCTGCAATGGCAGTCGGCCTGAAGTTCCCACTATCATGGGCTTCAGACAAAAGGCGTTCGACGGCTTCATCCTTGATGTGACTCTCGCCGGACAAGAGTATGTCAACAACAGTCCGGTTAGCCTCAAGGCCAACAACCTCAAGACCTTTCTTTGCGCACAAAGCGGCAAGAGGCAATCCCACATAGCCGAGCCCTATAACTGCTACTTTTTTCATAAATGAACTTGCCTGATCGATAAATTAATGAGACCGGCTTTACTCAGGAGGGCTGAGCAAGCCTGTTTCTACCGGAATTCTACCAGTGATAGCTAATAAACGGAGTACTTTTCCAACATCCGGCTATTTTATTCCTTTAACTCAACTACATTCCGCACAAAGACATAAACGACACCTATAGGCACATTGATGGCAACCCCAGGCCTGATACCAGCTTGGCATCCCCACATGGTCTTAGTACGATACACCTCTAATATATAGAATTTCTTTGAGCACCCCAGCCTCCTAGCCAATATATGAGCTCGTACGACCAATACCGCCGACTACTCGAATATGTAAAGCCTCACAAGGGTGTATTCGCAGCCTCCATTTTCGCGACAGTGGTGCTCGCAGCCACTGAACCGGCTGCCGCTGCCCTTATGAAACCACTGCTGGACGGTAGTTTTGTGGCAAAAGATCCGACCATGATCGTTCTCATGCCACTGTTGCTCATCGGGCTGTTTATGGTCAGGGGAATCGCGGGATTTATCAGCGCCACCGCCATGGAAAGCGTCGCCAGCCATGTCGTTTTTGACCTTAGAAGCGAAATGATCGAGAGGCTGACTACTCTGCCCAGCAGCTATTACGACAACAACAGCGCTGGCATCACCCTGTCAAAGATCACTTTTGACGTCGAACAACTCACCGCCGCAGCCACGAGAGGGCTGATTATCCTGGTCAGGGACACCCTTGCTATCGCCGGGTTGCTGGGTTGGGCCATCTATCTGAGTTGGAAACTGGCAATCATCGCCCTGCTGCTGGTGCCGGTAGTGGTTATACTGGTAAAACTGATCAGCACACGTCTCCGACACATTAACCTCACACTCCAACAATCCATGGGGGAGATGACACACATTCTTGAAGAAGCGATCAAGGGAAACCGGATCGTGAAGCTCTTTGGCGGCGAGGAGTATGAGAGGCAACGGTTTCACTCGGCCTCCAAAAAGGTGCGCCAGCACCGGGTCAAGAACATCATGGTCGGAACCGCCAATGTCCAGATAATTCAAATACTTGCTGTTTCCGGACTGGCTCTGATGGCCTACCTTGCCGCAAAAATAGACTTCACTCCCGGCGAGTTCATGTCTTTCTTCACAGCCATCGCCCTTACGCTCTCCCCTCTAAAGCGTCTCACCGGGGTCAATGCCGACCTGCAGAAGGGGCTTGCTGCAGCCGACACTGTCTTCACCCTTCTGGACCAAAAGCCCGAAGTGGATACAGGGAGAAGCAAACTGCCCGAACAGGTAACCGGTCGACTGGAACTTTCAAGTATCGACTTCTCATACCCTGATCATGAGGAATTGGTTCTTCGTGACATCTCGCTGACCATCAACCCAGGGGAAAGCATTGCACTGGTCGGCCCCTCGGGCAGCGGAAAAACCTCTCTCACCAGCCTCTTGCCCAGGTTCTACACTCCTGTGAGGGGGGGAATATTCCTCGATGGTGTCGACACTATAGAGTTACCGCTGAAAGAGCTCCGTTCCCGGATTTCCCTGGTCTCCCAGGACGTGGTCCTGTTCAACGACAGCATCAGGGCAAATATTGCCTACGGGGCCTCAGCAGGAGCAGACGATTCTGATATCAGGGAGGCAGCCCGCGCAGCCAACGCCCTGCAGTTCATCGAACAGATGCCAGAGGGCCTGGATACCCAGATAGGGGATAACGGGGTGCGTCTCTCAGGTGGACAGCGCCAGAGAATCGCTATCGCCCGCGCCCTGCTCAAGGATGCGCCGGTACTTATCCTGGACGAGGCGACATCCGCCCTGGATACCGAGTCTGAGCAACTGATCCAGGAAGCCATGGATCGACTGAGAAGAGGGCGAACCACCATCATCATTGCCCACCGTCTATCCACAATCGAGCACGCTGACAGAATCGTCGTTCTCGATAAGGGAAAAATTATCGAAACCGGCTCACACAGTGAACTGCTGGAACAAGGCGGCCTTTATCACAAGCTCTACCAGATACAGTTTGCTGAGTAAGCTGAGCTCTGGCCCCTGTAACCGTGAATACCCTTAGCCCCGGCGAAAAACCCAATCTCCTGGCCCTGCGGTTCTGGCCCACATGGATAGGACTTGCCCTGTTGAGGGTGATCCATATCCTGCCATACACTCTTCAACTGGCCATCGGCAGTGCCATAGGAAAAATACTTCGCCTGGCACAGAAGCGAAGAGTTCACATCGCCAATCGAAATCTTGAACTCTGCCTGCCCAAGCTCTCGGATACAGATAGAGAAGAACTGCTCAAACGCAATTTTCAGGCACTGGGAATGACTCTCATCGAGGGAGCCATGAGCTGGTGGGGCAGTGATCGCCGTATCCTCGGGCTTGTGGATTTCGAAGGAGAGGAGCATCTCGTGGCGGCCCTGCAGAGCGGCAAGGGAGTCATTCTGCTGACAGGCCACCTTACATCAATGGAATTGGCGGCACACATGATGGGGTTGAAATTCGGTATTGCAGCCATGTATCGACCATTGAAGAACCCGGTGATGGACAAGCAGGTCAAGCAAGCGAGGGAAAAGCACATGTCTCCGGTGTTTGCGCGCAGTGACGTCCGAACCATGACCCGGACACTAAAGGCAGGCAAGGCCGTGTGGTACGGCTTCGATCAGAATTACGGCCTGAAGCACAGTGTTTTCACCCCCTTTTTCGGTGTCCCGGCTGCAACCATAACCAGCACCTCACGTTTTGCAGGCATGGGAGATGCTCTGGTGGTACCCTTCTTCCCCTACAGACAGGCCAGCGGCAGGTACAGAATCGAAATCTTTCCTGCTCTGGAATCATTTCCGGGAAAGAGCATCGAGCACGACACCCGCCGCCTCAACGCCATTCTAGAGGAAGCGATCATGAAGGCCCCGGAGCAATACCTGTGGATACATCGGCGGTTCAAGACCAGGCCCCAGGGCGAACCGGATATATATACTTGACCCCTCGCACTCCTGGCGGAGAGGTCCCATGAATATGAGCAAGTAGTGACATGCGTATTGGATTGATCAGTGCAGATTTCGCCCCTAACGTGGGTGGTGTAGCCGCCCATGTGGTAGAACTGGGCAAGGCCCTGGCCCTTGCCGGGCATGAAGTGCATGTCATTACGCTCCCCCTTGGGGAGATGCGCCAGAAACATGCCACCTGGGAGGGCATGCAAGTTCATCGCCCGGCGATACCCAAGGGAAAGCCTATATACTCCTGGCTGCTCGGCCGCTGGCTCAGAAAGTTTCTGAAAGCTACCCCTCTGGATATCCTCCATGTCCACGGACTTCGCCCGCTTGAGGCCACACGCGGACTCAATACTCCGGTGGTTTTCACCAACCACACCTCCGGCTTTCTGCGCAGAATCGAGAAGGGCGAACGGGAGTTGCTTAAAATGGCCTCCCGTCTACAACATGTGAAGCATGTATTGGCCCCCAGCGACCAACTTTGCGAGGCAACCCGCACCACCGGCTATGCCGGCCCGGTGGACTTCATACCCAACGGCGTTGATATCGAGCGTTTCCAACCGAGACCTTCCATGCTGCGGGAAAAATGGTCAGTCAGCGAAAAAGAAATCGTCGTACTGCTGGCTCGACGCCTGGTGGATAAGAACGGAGTGGTGATCTTCGCAGAGGCCACATCGGCACTCAAAGACCTGCCGGTGAAAATCGTATTTGCCGGCGATGGTCCTGAAAGGGATCGGGTAACTGCCATTCTCAAGGAGAACGGCATGCATGATAAGGCCCTGTTTCTTGGTAACGTACCTAATCCGCAAATGCCGGAAATCTATAATGCAGCAGACATATCGGTACTCCCCTCCTTCATGGAAGCGACCAGCATAACAGGCCTGGAATCCATGGCCTGCGGCGTTCCCCTGGTCGGAACAAATGTCGGCGGCATACCTGTTCTCATAGATGAGGGCAAAACAGGCTTTATTGTGCCCCCGGGCAATCCGGAGGAGCTCGGAAGACAGATGCACACCCTTGCCCAGGATCAGGAACTGCGCCGCTCCATGGGGGCGCAGGCCAGGAAAAAGGCCTCCACTGAGTTCAGCTGGGAAAAGATCGCGGCCAGGACAGTTGAAATATATACCGCCTGTTTGTAGTAAAATATTTCGCACACAACAGATCAAGATCTGCACAGACACGCCGGACAAGGGGCGAATAAACATATGCTCGAAGCGATAATCTGGTACCTCAAAAGGTCACCCATACCTTATGGTAAATCCATAATATATAAGATTTTCAAAGAGCAGCTCCTTGCCCATGGGCCAGTCTGGTGCACCTATGACGACAACATTGCATTTTCTGCCAACCTGAACGACAGAATCCAGCGCCAGACCTGTTTTTACGGAGTCTATCGGACCGAACGACGACATAAAGCTTTTATGCGCTCCTGCATAAAGCCGGGGGACACCATCATAGATGTTGGTGCCCATGTCGGCTATTACACGCTGTTTTTTGCAAAAAGCGTTGGCGACAGCGGAAGAGTGGTCTCATTCGAACCCAACCCGAATAACCGCAACATTCTCAAATCGAATATAGAGAGAAACGGTTTCAATAATGTTGAGCTGCGCCCTGAAGTTGCATCCGACCGGGAAGGAGAGGTTGAACTCTACATGCCGGATGATGAGAACACAGGCAACGGCACCCTGTACGCCTCTGATGCTGCAACCCAGGGAACGATTACTGTTCACTCAGTTTCAACAGGCAGCCTGCTCCTGGAGTTGGGGATCGATACACTCGACCTGATTAAAATAGATGTCGAGGGACATGAGGTCAGCGTACTCCAGGGTCTCTCCAACTATCTATCACAAGAGCCGGAAAGTGCGCCAGGCATCCTGGTCGAGGTAAACGAATACACCCTGAACAATGCCGGTAAAACACCGAAGGATGTTTTTACAATCATGTCTTCCTTTGGCTACAGCGCATACAGGATCGATGAAAATGGCAAACCGGAACTGCACAATGATCCATTTACTGACAGCCTTGTCTACTTCTCAAAGCAATCGTTAACGGACTGATTACAACCAATGACAAAGATCCTCGTCGCATTTGGAACCCGTCCTGAAGCCATCAAGATGGCGCCGGTGATTCATGAGTTGGAAAAACACCCTGGTTTACAGCCTATCGTCTGCATAACCGCCCAACACAGAGAGATGCTGGACCAGACACTCGAACTCTTCGGCATCACACCTGACGAGGACCTCGACCTGATGACACCGAGACAGGATCTTTCATCACTCAGCGCTAGAATTCTCACTGGAATGGCGCCCATATTCGAGACCCACAAACCTGATGCCGTTCTGGTCCAGGGCGACACCACCACAACCTTTTGTGCAGCACTGAGCGCCTTCTATCACCGCATCCCCGTAGGTCATATCGAAGCCGGACTTCGCACAGGCGATCTCACCGCACCTTTTCCTGAAGAGGGAAACCGTGTACTGACCACACGGCTGGCGTCATGGCACTTCGCACCAACCGACAGCAACAGAGATGCACTCTTAAAAGAGGGCGTAAACAGCAATGCGGTTTATGTCACGGGCAATACGGTTATCGATGCGCTGCTATGGGAAACCAACAGAATCAATTCAGGTGAGCATGGCAATGACACCACGATCTTGCTCAATCGCTTTGAACGCCCCTTCATCCTTGTAACCGGTCACAGACGCGAAAGTTTCGGACAGGGTTTCAACGACATCTGCCATGCAATCAAACAGATTGCCGGAGAACACCCGGATATAGATATTGTCTACCCGGTCCACCTGAACCCGAATGTCCAGGAACCCGTCAACCGGATACTCAAGCAGGCGGAGAATATCCATCTTATACAACCCCTGGGTTATGAATCGTTTGTTGCCATGATGAACAAATCACTGTTTGTCCTCACGGATTCCGGCGGTGTGCAGGAGGAGGCCCCGTCTCTTGGAAAACCCGTGCTTGTCATGCGTGAGAAGACCGAGCGAAGTGAAGCCTTAACCGGCGGCGTTCGCCTGGTGGGAACCGACCCGCAGAAAATCGTTGAAGAGGCAGAGAAACTGCTCACAGACAGCGACCATTATGAAAAGATGTCCACTGCATTAAATCCATATGGCGATGGCAACGCAGCAAAACGCATCGCAACCATTCTGACCGAGCATTTCCAACATAAACAATGAAAACCGATACCGTGATCAGCACACTCAGGGATAGGGAATTTTGGATTGCCTTACTTATCTCAGCGCCAATACTCCTACTGCCGATCAGAAACTCTGCTGAACTGCCCATTCTCATTATGGCCGTTGCGGGCGCGACCCTCATATTCCGCCACCACAGTGAACTGTTCAGCACACCTCAGGTCCGCTACTTCAGCTTGCTGTTCTTCTTAATCTGGTTACCTATTACCCTATCATTACCGGATTCCGCCAATTTCAATGCAACCTTGAAAGTGGCGGCAGGACATTTGAGATTTTTTCTGGCTGGAATTTTTATCATTAACGCCCTGAAATCTGCTGCTGTTCTGGGTTATTTTCACAAGTTGATATCATTCATGCTTCTATTATGGGTCTTTGACGCAATGCTTCAATATGCATTTGGACAAGACCTGTTCGGCATCCCATTGAACACAGGAAGATTGAACGGCCTCTTTGGAGACAATCTCAAACTGGGACAAATGGCAGCAGTGCTCTCCCCCTTCCTGCTGCTGTACATGAACAGATATCCCATACCATATCGACTGATTGTATGGGGCGGGGTCTTTCTCGTGGTATTACTGAGCAACAGCCGCGCAAGCTGGGTAATTCTCGCGATCTCCATGTCAGGCATTTTTCTTCATGAATTTCGCCTCAACAGGCGAAGAGCAATCTCCGGCCTGGCAGCAGCATTTATTGCTTTTTTTGCATCGTCAGCTCTTCTCTATACAACTTCCAGCAGCTTTGAGAAGAGAATCGACCAGACTATGCTGCTATTCAGTGGAAAGGTTTCTAATATCGACGAGGCCCTGTCAGTTCGCCTACCCATATGGAACACGGCCCTGGAAATGATAGAGTCGAACCCCATCAATGGCATGGGCGCAAGAAGCTTCAGAGATGAATATTTCGATTACGCGGCTACAGACGATCCTTTCAGGTCTTTTAATATTACACCACCCCACCCACACCAGATGTTCCTGGAGATCGGGTCTGAAACCGGACTGTTTGGCCTTGCCGGCTTACTTGGATTATTGATACTTTTCGGAAGATCATTTTTCCGATCCATAGGGAGAGACGTTATTTCCGCATCCCTGGCTATCAGTTTTCTAGCTGCCATTTTTCCCATCAACACCCACCTGGCCATCTACTCTTCATTTTGGGCGATGATTATATGGTGGCTGGCAGCCTTGCACTGCGCGACAACCATCCCGCCTGAAGAGCGGAGCTAGCTCACACAGCAAAACACTACAGGCTAATCTCTCTCTGCCAGATGCCTTTCAAGCATTTTTGCATACTTCAGGAACCTGGAATAGGCGTGACTTACCGAAAGCACAAAGCCATACGCGCCACCAAAGACATGGCGCTTCAGAATATAGGATTTTAGAAAATCAAATGGAAATCCAAACAGCAGCCTGAGGATCAGAACCCAAAAAGGCTTCAGCTTTTGAGTTTCCGCCTGAAGGGTGGTGTACCTGTTGAACTTCGATACGTAATGATCAAGCCCAGGCGATGAATAATGAAGACATGGTGCTTCTAACTGTCCGGCCTGATGGTCGGCTGGCGGAGTGATAGCATCCCAGGTCGGATGATCCGGGAAACGCACCACTGATTTATCGTACAGACGGATAACATTATTGTACTCACTGAACATGCGTGGTGCCGCATCAAATGCATAAACAGTCGTCACCTTCATATTGTACATTTTCAACGGTGGCTCACCCTGTTTGAAAAGCGAAACCACCTCCCTGGCTAGCTCTTCACTAAGAACTTCGTCAGCATCCAGATTCAAGAGCCACTGATTACTGCATTGATCCTCCGCGAATCGCTTTTGTTGTCCATAGCCAGGCCAGGGATTGAATATGACCCGAGCCCCCTTTTGCTCAGCGATCTCGCAAGTGGTGTCTGTGGAGCCTGAATCAACAACGATCACCTCCGAAGCAAGACCCTGAACACTATCGATTACCTTACCGATACAGCGCTCTTCATTTAACGCAATAATAAAGACAGACAATGGTAGTTGCTTATTATTGGCCATATCCCAATTCAACTCCGGTTTTCCACTGCTAGTTTTTCATATACAGCAAGAGTACGTTCAAGCATAGCCTGTAAGGTAAAACCATCAAACGGCTCTACAGCCAGTTTATTTGAAAGAACACTTTCAACACGCTCGCACAGCTCACGTGTATCACCCAACGTTACCCTTCCTTGAGGAAACAACTGCCCGAGTATCTCCCCGACCCCGCCATGATCATAGCCAATAACGGGAACCCCGAGACTCAAGGCCTCAACAACTGTACGACCAAATGACTCGGGTTTTGTCGATAGTGAAAAGACCAGATCGGATACTGAATAAATTTCACGTATATCACTGCGATGCCCTGCAAATACAACCTGATCAGTGATCTCAAGCGATTCACATTTCGCCCTTAGCTCCCTGGCATAAGCCTTCCGTCTCGGGTCCTCGCCCCCAACCAACAGGCCGTACACTTCCACCCCCCGACTCTTCAAGACAGCAACCAGGCCAAGAAAATCCAAATGCCCTTTCAGGCGAGTCAATCTTCCTGCAAGTGTGAATACCACCTTGTTTCTGAGCTGTGGGTACTCCCCATACCAGTTTTCCAGCCACGTCCCATCAGGCCTGTATCCCAGGGGAAAGTCATCCCGGTCTACGCCACGATGTATAACGGTTATCCTCGCTTCAGGAACATCAGGGTAATTTTCGAGAATGTATTGTTTGGCGGTTTCGGAAACCGCTATAACACGTTCGCCGCGAGTCATTATGCGACTGTATTTCGAGACCGAGTAAAGCCCGTGAACAGTGGTCACAAATCGTGGGCGGGTAGCAGGGTCCATTTTTCGCCATGCCAGGAATGCAATCCATGCGGGAACTCTGGAACGAACATGAAGGATATCCACCTTCTCCCGGATCAAAAACTCTCTCAGAAGCTTTACGTAACGGAAGGTAGCCAGAGACTTCTCACCGACCCCCCACTGGACATGCTCACCTCCATCACTACATAGCTCATTTACCAGCCGCCCTCCACTAGAAATCACGATAGACCGCCAGCCCCGCTTCACAAGCTCAGCTGAAACTTCAAGAGTTCCACGTTCAACACCACCTCCTTCCAGAGACGGCAGTATCTGCAATACAGTAAAGTGCGATTTGGTTTTCATAAACGTGGTTTATACTGATTCAAATCCCGTGAATTGACCGAACCCTGGGCTTCTGGTTCTATAGCTTTTCCGCGATGACCCGGATACTTGGCTTTATCATAGGCAAAAAGTACTTCACCCTGAAACCACTCTTTTCAAGCAATGATTTAACATGTTTTTTCTGGAACAAAATAGCATGCTCAGGAGGAGTCACATCCTTCCATGCCAGAAAATCATTAGGTACTCTGAAATGCCCGGCATCCGGCGTTGTAAGATAGAGAATTCCGTTCTTTGCGACCAGGCTGCTGAGACTCGAAATAAATGAGTCAATATCATTCAGGTGTTCAATTACTTCAGAACAGGAGACTATATCGAACTGCACACCCCGCGTAGAGAACGACTGAATTGTTTCATGATAATAGTGGCACTTCGGATAAAGCCCGGATGCAATTTCAATTGCTTCATCACTCAAATCGATCCCATGCGAATCGCATCCGAGCTGGCGAGCCGCCTCTGCAGCGAACCCGGTGTTGCATCCCACATCAAGAAAACGGCGACCTTTTGTCATTAAGGTTATCGGCCATAGTTTCCTCTTAAAGCGACTGATTTTTCTTTGGCTGTTTTTTACATTCTTATAATTTGCGGGGTACTTCGAATAAAAATCCCTGAGCTGCTCATCCGTCGGTAGTGGATTGATATAGGCCAGCTCACAGTTATCGCACCTGACCCATCGCCAGCCCTCCTTGTCACCGATCAATGTAAATTCTGATGTTTTGCAAAAAGGACAACTCATGTGAAATCCATAATCCATAGGCATTAGAGCCAAATCAAATTCAAACAGGCCAGGCTACAATTTTGAAACAATCCACTCGGCACAGCGATCCGACTCCGAAAACTGCATATCAGCAGATTTAACAAAGCCGTGCTCTTTCCAGCCCACAAAATCCGTCACCAAGCCATCTTTGACCAGACACGACAAACCCCGACTCACGCGACTTTCAGACTTTTCAGGTACTGACAACAAACCAACCTCAACCCCAGCAGTCAACGACTCGTAGACCATGGAAACCGAATCTTCGGTCACCCATGCCACTGAGCTTTCAGCCAGTTTCTCAGCAACCCAACCAGGCCCTGTTTTATCAACAGGAACCACATTTACATTTTCGATCTCAGCGTCTGAGACCCGGGAGACAAAATCCCCAGGGGTTCTACGCGAGGTGGTCAAATCAAACGAAATTTCAGGAGAAGCTTCAGCCATCTTCTTTACCTGCCGAACCACAGCGCCACCATCCCAGTCGTAATGAGTCGATGGCCCGCCGATCAGTATCAGCCCCCTGTTCCTATGGTGAACACCAGCAGTTGAAAGAGGGTTTAGAACACCGCGGGTAAGAAATATCCGCTCACCCGACTCAACCCCGTCATGTTCAGGAACGATACAGAGATCGAACCAACCCATTGGCATACTCGGCTGCATAAGAACCACAGCCCTGCCACCCCGGGCGCGGCGTGCGGCAAGCAATGTCAGGTGAGTGGAATGACCTGCACCGACAATAAGATCGGGATCCGGTAGGCCTGCTGCCAGCGGAAAACGAGCTGACAACCAGTACCACAGGGCAATCCCCTTTCCTGCTGCAGGAATATCGTAGACATCGACAGAATGGAGAGATCGCTTCAGGGCATTAACCAGGCCAAGGGTCTGGCTCTCATGCCCCGGCTTTCCATCAAGAATGCGCCAAACGACTACGCTGTTATTGCCGGGGCCGTTCACACACAAATATCTTTAGTCGGCAAGTTTATAGTGCGCACCACAGTAGGGGCAGACGGCTTCACCGCTCTTTTCAATTGGTAAGAATACCCGGGGATGCATGTTTGCCGCATCAGTTGTTTCATTCGGGCAGCAAAGGGGAAGTTCCTTGCGGCTTACCTCAATTTTCGTTCCTGCCTGCTGGGCCACAGCTGCTTCTGCCATTGCGATGATCCTCTATCGAAATCAGTACGTGGAGTTATTTACTGCATCCAGGTGTTCATACGTGGGTCAGCCACTCAGGGTGCTCATCACGGCGCCCCTGAACCTGGTCAAAGTAGAGCCCTTGAAGACGTTCGGTGATCGGCCCGCGGTCACCAGTGCCGATTGCACGGTTATCCACCTCGCGGATAGGTGTCACCTCAGCGGCCGAGCCTGTGAAGAAGGCTTCGTCAGCAATATAGACTTCATCACGGGTGATGCGCTTCTCAATCACCTGGATACCCAGCTCATCAGCCAGTGTCATGACGGTTTTACGGGTAATACCATCGAGAGCCGATGTCAGGTCGGGCGTATAGATCACACCGTCACGTACGATAAATAGGTTCTCACCTGAACCCTCCATCACAAAGCCGTTGGTATCCAGCAGAAGGGCTTCATCATACCCGTTATCCAGCGCCTCTTTCAGCGCAAGCATGGAGTTCATGTAGTTGCCGTTGGCCTTGGCGCGGCACATGGTGATGTTGACGTGGTGACGGGTAAAAGAGGAGACATGAACACGGATTCCGTGCTTCAGGTTCTCTTCACCCAGGTAGGCACCCCACTCCCAGGCTGCGACCATGACATGCACTTTAAGGTTATCCGCACGCAGCCCCATACCTTCCGAGCCAAGAAAACACATGGGACGCAAGTAGGCCGAGTCAAGATTGTTATCCCTCACCGCGGCAATCTGCGCCTCGTTGAGAGTATCTGCATCAAAGGGGATATCCATACCGAGGATGTGCGCTGATTGCAGCAGTCTCTCGGTATGATCCTGAAGACGGAAAATAGCCGGCCCCTTTTCAGTCTTGTAGGCACGAACACCTTCGAATACACCCATGCCGTAATGGAGCGTATGGGTCAATACATGGACCTTCGCCTCGCGCCAGGGAACCATCTCCCCGTCCAGCCAGATCCACCCATCACGGTCCGCAAAATTCGACATCTTCAATCTCCAAAATCGGCGCTTATCAGTTCAAATCAGGTCATGGAGACTCAAGCCTCCATCAACGACGTCCAAATCTCAACTACCGTCTTCCGCTCTTCTGACAGCTTGTCATCCTCGATCAGGCCTGGCAGCTCGCTCAGCGCATTTCGATGATACGCGGCGCGAAAAACGCGGTAATTGTTGGCCAGCACCTCTGCGGTATTCCCTTCCAGCAAACTATGGCGAGCCAGACTCTCCAGCAGGCGAATATTGTCAGTCCAATCCAGAAGATCAGGATACTGATTCGCCCACCGAAGAACCGAATATTGAACCATAAATTCGATATCTGCGATACCACCGCGGCCCTGCTTGATGTCGAACTGGCCGTTCTTGGTTTTATCCAGCGAGCTGCGCATCTTCTCCCGCATCTCCCGCACATTTTTGCGAAGCTCGTCATCATCACGCTCCCGGGAAAGCACTTCCCTTCTTATCCCATCAAACTCCTTGATCAATGCAGGATCCCCCGCCACAGGCCGTGCCCGCAGAAGCGCCTGGTGCTCCCAGGTCCAGGCATCGTTTTTCTGGTACAGCTCAAACGCCTCAATAGGTGTAACCAGCATCCCGGAATTGCCATTGGGACGAAGCCGCATATCCACCTCGTACAGCAGACCTGATGAGGTGCGGGTTGTGAACATGTGAATCATGCGCTGGCCCATGCGTACGAAAAAGACATCATTGGCCACCGGCCGCTCACCATCGGTCATGGCATTGGGATTTCGGTTGCCGTGAACAAAAACCAGGTCAAGATCAGAACCGTAGCCGAGCTCGAGGCCGCCCATTTTGCCGTAACCAAGCACCAGAAAACCTGTTCCTTCACCCTCGATACCCTGGGGCTTGCCATGGCGACTGGTCATCTCACCCCAGACCAGCTGAATCACCCTGGCCGTGACAGTCTCCGCGATCTCTGTCAGGTAGTCACTCACCACCATCAGCGGTATCACACCGGTGAGATCTGCAGCAGCCACACGAAGCATGTTGCTCTGAGAAAACTGCCGGAGCCGCTCCATCTGCTGCTCCAGATCGTCATCATCCAGCGGGGACAGCAGTGTATCCAGTTCCGCTTCAAGCTCATCTCTATGCAGCGGACTGTAGAGACGGCGTGAATCCAGCATCTCATCCAGCAGCAGCGGGTGCCTGGAGAGCTGCTGAGTAACCCAGGGGCTGATACAGGTCAACCGAACCAGCTGGGAGAGAGCAATGGGGTTCTCCACCAGCAGTGCGATATAGGCCGTTCTGCGGCCGATCGCCTCCAGAAGTTTCAGAATCCGGTCAAGGGCCACCTCGGAGGCACCGGAAAAACCAACCGCCTCCAGCAGCAGTGGCATCAGCTGGTCGAGGCGTTCGCGGCCACGCGCCCCCAGGCCGCGAAAGGCATGTGATCCCCTGAATGTATTCAGCTTTTCAAGAATAAGTTCGGCATGATCAAACCCGGCGCCAGTCAAGGCCTCCCTGGCCTGCTCTTCATCCAGCTCCTCATTCCACAAGGCCTCCATCGGCTTCTCCTGCCGCTCATCCTCCGTCTGGGGAGCAGCAAAAACCTTGTCGAAATGCCCTTGTACGTGGGCACGATGATGCTCCAACACAGCATGAAACTCATGCCACCCTTCAAATCCCATGGACCGCGCCATCCGCAAACGCCCCAGGTCATCCTCGGGCAGCAGATGGGTCTGGCGATCCTGCCAGGCCTGGATGCGATTCTCAACCAGCCGCAGGAACTCATAGGCCTTGGTGAGTTCATTGACTACGTACTCCGGCAACAACTGCTTTTCAGCCAGATGCTGAAGCACCTGCAGAATAGGCCGTATCTGGAGATCCGGATCACGCCCACCGCGAATCAGTTGGAAGGCCTGCCCGATAAACTCGATCTCGCGGATACCGCCCGGTCCCAGCTTCACATTGTCCGCCATACCCTTACGCAGCAGTTCCCGACCAATCATCTGCTTCATATCACGTATGGATTCAATGGCCCCGAAATCGAGGTAGCGGCGATAGACAAAGGGCTTGAGCATCGTCATCAACTGCTCACCGGCCTCCTGGTCACCGGCGACCACCCGCGCCTTAACCATGGCATAACGCTCCCACTCCCTTGCCTGGGACTGGTAGTAGATCTCCATGGCATCGAAATTGAGCGCCAGCGAACCGGCATCCCCGAAAGGGCGCAACCGGGTATCGACACGGAAGACAAAACCATCCACGGTCTGGGTATTGATCGCCTTGGTAAGCTGCTGGCAAAGACGGGTGAAAAACTGCTCGTTGGAGAGATAGCGGGGGCCGTCCACCTCACCCGCACTGGGGTAGGTGTAGATCAGGTCGATATCGGAGGAGAGGTTCAACTCACGGGCTCCGAGCTTCCCCATCCCCAGCACCACAAGGTACTGCTGGTTCCCCTCGGCATCCCGCGGCACACCCTGCTTGACCACTGCCCATTCGTACAAGAGGTCAAGTGCACCCTGGATACAGGCATCGGCGAGGGCCGAGAGGTCTTCCAGTGTCTCAGCCAAAGACGCTGTTTGGGTCAGGTCACGCCAGATAATGCGCACCATCTGGCGCCGACGAAAAAGCCGAAGCGTCTTATGCAGCAAAGCCTCGTCGCTGATCATCTCCAGCTCTTTTGCAAGCTGCGCAGTAATCTCATCATCGCCGAAGGAGCTTTCCAGATCACCGCTCTCCACCAGGGAGACAAGCAGCCGGGGATCCCGCTGACAGCACTGGGCAACATAATCACTCGCCTCGAGAACACGCCTGTGCCGCTCAACAAAGCCTTCGGGAAAATCAGCAGTTACGCCATTCTCAGCAGCACTCTCCTGCCATTGCAGCCATTGCGCTTCCACTGCGTCGACGAGTTCCTGTTTCTGCATCTATTTCATCCGGTTCCAAGTAAAGCTGAAAATCCTAGCGCCTTCTTAGCAATAATGCCTTAATCGGGATCAATGGTAAGTTGTGTTTCACTTAGCCGGTGCAGGTGCATCTTCGGATCACCACCAGCCACCCGGTTAAAGACCGCCTCCATCTCCGCACCAAAAATGCCTTCAACATCCCCAAAAAGCGCAATCCGACAACGGTTCCAACCATTGCGGTCACGCTCATCCAGCCCATGCCGGACAAGGTCTGAAAAATCAGCCAAGGCATCTTTACCCGCCGATGGCAAAAGAAGATAGACCAGCAGACGCCGACCGATCAGGATGCGCTGATACCGAAGAGAACCCTGTTGCTGCTGCCTTGACTCTATCCGCTGGAATACTTCGTCGGGACATTGACACCCCAACACATTGCGGACAAAAGATTCTATACGCTCCATGGACAAAACCGGCATAGTCAGCATTCCCGATGTGTTAAAAGTCTCATCCTACAATCCGCAACACCCTTCTCAAAATAAAAAAGGCCCGGCAAAATGCCGGGCCTTTCTCAGGTACGCTTGAGCGCAACGGGGGCAATTACATCATGCCACCCATGCCACCCATGCCACCCATGCCGCCCATGCCGCCCATATCAGGTGCAGCAGAAGCGCCACCGTCCTGAGGCTCATCAGCCACCATCGCTTCGGTGGTGATCATCAGGCCAGCCACGGAAACCGCGTTCTGCAGTGCGGAACGGGTTACCTTTGTGGGATCCAGGATACCCATCTCGACCATGTCGCCGTACTCACCGTTGGCTGCATTGAAACCGAAGTTACCTTCGCCTTCTCCAACCTTGTTCAATACAACGGAGGCTTCACCACCGGCGTTGGTCACGATCTGACGCAGAGGCTCTTCCATGGAGCGGCAGGCGATGCTGACACCGACATCCTGGTCATGGTTATCACCACTCACCTCAATGGCGCGCAGAGCGCGAACCAGGGCCACACCACCGCCGGGGACGACACCCTCTTCAACTGCAGCGCGGGTGGCGTGCAGGGCATCTTCCACACGGGCTTTCTTCTCTTTCATCTCAACTTCGGTAGCAGCACCAACCTTGATCACGGCAACACCGCCGGCCAGCTTGGCAACACGCTCCTGGAGTTTTTCACGATCGTAGTCAGAGGAGGTCTCTTCGATCTGCGCACGAACCTGCTCAACGCGGGCCTTGATGTCGTTCTCTGCACCGGCACCGTCGATGACGGTGGTCTCTTCCTTGGAGATCTGGATCTTCTTGGCGGTACCCAGCTCGTTCAGGGTCGCCTTCTCCAGGCTCAGACCAACCTCTTCAGAGATCACGGTGCCACCGGTCAGGATAGCGATATCCTGCAGCATGGCCTTGCGACGATCACCAAAACCGGGGGCCTTCACAGCGCAGACCTTCACGATGCCGCGGATGTTGTTCACAACCAGGGTCGCCAGGGCTTCGCCCTCGACGTCTTCGGCAATGATCAGCAGGGGCTTGCCTGCCTTGGCAACGCCTTCCAGCACGGGAAGCAGGTCGCGGATGTTGGAGATCTTCTTGTCGTGCAGCAGCACGAAGGGATCTTCCAGGTCAGCAGTCATGGCCTGCTGGTTATTTACAAAGTAAGGGGAGAGGTAGCCGCGATCAAACTGCATACCCTCAACCACGTCCAGCTCATTCTCGAGAGCGGAACCCTCTTCAACGGTGATAACACCCTCTTTGCCAACCTTGGTCATCGCTTCAGCGATGATGTCGCCGATGTTTGTGTCGGAGTTGGCGGAGATAGTGCCAACCTGGGCAATCTCTTTATCGTCAGCACAGGGCTTGGACAATGAACGCAGCTGAATAACGGCCGCTTCAACAGCCTTGTCCATACCACGCTTCAGATCCATGGGGTTCATACCGGCAGCAACGGCTTTGAGGCCTTCGCGAACCATGGCCTGGGCCAGAACGGTTGCAGTGGTGGTACCGTCACCGGCCACATCGGAGGTCTGAGAAGAGACCTCTTTAACCATCTGTGCACCCATGTTCTCGAACCTGTCGGTAAGTTCGATCTCTTTGGCAACGGAGACACCATCTTTGGTGATGGTGGGGGCACCGAAGGACTTCTCCAGTACCACGTTGCGACCCTTGGGACCGAGGGTGGTTTTGACCGCGTTGGCCAGAACGTTCACACCGGCCAGCATTCTCTGGCGGGCGTCATCCCCAAACTTCACTTCTTTTGCAGACATTTCGTTTGTTCCTTAGAAATTCAGATTTGAATATTCGTATATCTACCGAAGGCTCAGCCCTCGATGACACCCATGATGTCTTCTTCGCGCATTACCAGCACTTCCTGGTCGCCGAGTTTCACCTCGTTACCGGAGTACTTGCCGAACAGGACCTTGTCGCCAACCTTGACGTCCAGGGGGCGGCTTTCGCCATTGTTCAGCACCTTGCCGTTACCCACGGCAATCACTTCACCCGTGGCGGGCTTTTCGGTTGCACTATCGGGCAGTACGATACCACCGGCGCTGGTGCGCTCTTCTTCCATACGACGGATGACCACGCGGTCGTGCAGCGGACGAATGTTCATCTACTGATCTCTCCTAATTTTGGATGTTAAAAATGACTATTTATTCATTATCCGGGATATTGTTAGCACTCACCCCGACTGAGTGCTAATAATAGGGTCAAACTTTGGAGAGTCAAGGGGGTGGCGGAAAAATCGTGCCCTGAAGTGCCCTTTCAGACCGTTTCACCATCCCTAAGATGGTCGTCATAGCGCTCCATCAGGTAGCAGAGGCAGTCCTGGCGCACCACCCGCTCGTCACGGGTCAGCATGGAGGGCATCACCGGCACTTTCAGGCGCAGCTCCCCCTCCCTGATCTCGAAATAGCGTGCCGTCACATCCCGCCCCTGCTCATCAAGCGCCTCCAGCCCGGTGCCGCTTTCAAGCCTCGCACGCCCAAACCGGGTCCCTCGACTCAGCTCCCGGAAATTAAATAGCTCCAGGTCCTCATCAAAGCGAAGATCGGTCTCCACCGGGCCATACCCGAAACTCACATCTTCCGACACCTTGACCACGGCAACGGTATGAAACAGGTCTACATCGTGATCAGAGACCGGGTGTTGGGGGAAATCAGCCAGGCGCAGACAGGCAGCGAGGTACTCCCGGGCATGCTCAACACCATGGAGCTGGCCGGGTCGACCGCACTCCAGGGTAACCGAGGGGCAGATCTTGGACATGGCGAGGGACTGCACGCCGCAGGGTCGAATGAAATAGACCACGGTACGACCAAACATGGCTGCCAGGTGAAGAAACCGGTTGTCGATCACGTTGACGCAGGCGTAGTGGGGGTTGAGCCCCGTATTGTTATGGATATCGACACTGGCAAAGACTCCCCGCTTCGCCATCACATCCACAACCCGGGCCATCATCTCGTGCTCCAGGCCGGACGCCCCCTCGCACCCGGGCCACACACGGTTATAGTCCGGTTGCCCATCGAGCCGCCTCAAACCCCGGGATGCAGCAGCGACATTGCCGATGAACAGGCTCACCGACCGGGGCAGTTCCAGGTACCTGCCACCTGCATCATAGGCAGCTAGCAGTTGTCGCACAGCCTCCCACCCCGTGGGCTCATTACCGTGCATCAGCACCGAGACAAAAAGCACCGGCTCCCGCACTCCCGCCAGGTGTATCAGCGTGGGCCCACCCAGAAATCCCTCAAGCTCATGGGCCTCAAGCTCCAACAACCCCTCGGGAAGATGATCCAACTCCTGCAACATGCTTCTCTTATTGCCCTTTTAATTAGATAGTTAAAGCTCAATTCGCCCGGACCGATACCAATCCCGCTTCCGGGCTAAATGCACCGGATCCTAGACCGCTACACAGGCCACTCGTGCACAGGCCGGCCTGACGACTGGTGTTCGAGGTAGCACTGCGTCAGTCCCCGCATATCCCTGCCGTGGCGTGCCACCCAGGCACGCTGCCATGCAGCACCGGTCTGCCCGGAGCGCAGGCGCAGCTCTACAATCCCCAGCCAACGTTCGATCTCAGCTCTCCCGATACCCAGCGACTCCAGCCCCTGCCTTGCCAAACCGGTTGTCAGTTCCATGCAGAGCTCACCCAGATTGCACTGCCTGCCACCCAGCCATTGCACGCCGGCATTCAGACCCGAGCGTGCTGCCCCGTAAAAATTGTCCCGCGCCTGCTCAAACGGCAGCAGCATCTCCGGAGGATCTTCCATGGATGACAAGGCATGCACCACGCCAAAATAGAAGGCCGCATTTGCCATGCAATCATCCACGGTCGGACCCGACGGAACCACCCGATGTTCTATGCGCAGGTGAGGCTCACCCCGGTCATTGAACCCCACCAGGGGGCGATTCCAGCGCCAGATGGTGCCATTATGCAAACGCAGGTGTGCCAGCTGATCTTCAGGCTCATCCATCAGGTGTGGCAGCAATACCTGGTAGCGCTCCCGGTTGGCTTCGAAGAGCTCCATGATCGACTTTTTCAGATAGCGGACACCAAAGGTGACACGTTTGCTCAATTCGGACTCCCCAACATACACCGCCTGCTCGAACAGAGGGATTCTTGTTTCATCCCATAGATCAACCCCGAACAGGTATGGGGAGTTGGCACTGAGGGCGACCATGGGAGCTGACAGAATCTTCGCCGCATTGTAAAAACGCACTGCCCGGTCTGCACCCACTTTCAGATGTATCTGGAACGAGGTGGTGGCGGACTCAAGCATGACATCATCATGCACAAACTGCAGCCGCTCCCTGCCCTGGATATCCATCTTCAGCGGCTTACCGTTTCGCAGCTTGAGCAACTGCTCGTCTAGAGCACGGTAACGCTGTAACGGCGACATGTTCTTCGGATTGAGATGCCCTTCGGTCACCGTTGGCAGAATACCGACCATGGCCAGACGCGCACCATACTCCGCAGCAAGGTGATCACAGCCAGCCCAGGTCCGCCTCAGGCCATCCCCAAGACAGGAGAGCGCGTTACCGGTCAGGGTGACCGGGTGCCCGTTGATCTCCAGGTTGAACCTCGCCAGCTCTGGCACCACCAGGGAGTCGTTCAGCTTTTCCAGGCAGAGGTCATTGATCGGCGCAGGATCGCCGGCGCTGTCAACCAGCCAGGTCTCAAGCTCAAAGCCACCGACGTGCTCGGTAGACGGGAATACGCCATCCCTGAGCCAGTTGCCCAGCAGCCGGGTTTCGCTCTCCAGACGCTCGCTGAAGGCGATAAAGTCATCGTCACTGAAACGGCTGTCGGCGATCTCCTGACCCATTCCGACTCCTCGTGGTCAACTACGTACCAGCCTGCCCACCTCGTCCAAACGCCCGGGCGTGCCTACATCCACCCACGCCCCCTGAAAATATTCACCACTCACCTGCCCAGCAGCCATCACCTTGCGCAGCAATGGCCCCAGGGGGAACTTCCCGGCACTGCAGCCATCGAACAGCTCACGCCTGTAGACACCGATACCGCTGAAAGTCAGGCGCTCTCCCGCTTCATCACGGACCCACCCATTATCCAGCACAAAATCGCCGTCCGGGTGATGTGCAGGATTATCTATCAGCACGAGGTGCGCCAAGCTGCCCACGGGACAGTGCACCCTGCTGAAATCATAGTCGCTCCAGACATCTCCGTTTACCACAATAAACGGCCCCTCCCCCAGCAGATGCAGGGCATTGAAGATCCCTCCACCGGTTTCCAGGGCACCTTCTGGCTCTTCAGAGTAGTGAATGGAGACGCCAAATCGACCGCCATCTCCCAGGTAAGCCTGGATCTGATCACCCAGGTGGGCATGATTGATCACCAGGTCATCTATCCCTGCCGCCGCCAGGGCTTCGATATGGTACTGAATCAACGGCTTTCCGGCCGCCTTCAACAGGGGCTTGGGCGTGTGATCGGTCAAAGGCCGCATCCGCTCGCCACGCCCGGCGGCAAGAATCATCGCCTTGATAGGTCTCTGGTTATGCTTCATGGTCACAAGTTTACATCTCTGAAAATGAAAAAGCCGCTCCCCGGTCGGGCAGCGGCTTTGACGTCACGGTAGTGAAAACCGATCAGCGCTTCATGGCATCGAAAAACTCGTTGTTGGTCTTGGTCACCTTGAGCTTGTCGAACAGAAACTCCATGGCCGCGATCTCATCCATGGGATGGAGTATCTTGCGCAGGATCCACATCTTCTGCAGATCATCGGGCTTCATCAGCAGATCTTCGCGGCGGGTGCCGGAGCGGTTGATGTTGATGGAGGGGAAGATACGCTTCTCCGCCACCCGGCGATCCAGGTGGATCTCCATGTTACCGGTGCCTTTGAACTCCTCGTAGATCACGTCATCCATACGGGAGCCGGTCTCAACCAGGGCAGTGGCGATGATGGTCAGTGAGCCACCCTCTTCCACATTACGGGCGGCACCGAAGAAGCGCTTGGGACGGTGCAGGGCATTGGCGTCCACACCACCGGTCAGCACCTTGCCCGAGGATGGAATAACGGTATTGTATGCGCGGGCCAGGCGGGTGATGGAGTCGAGCAGAATCACCACATCCTTCTTGTGCTCTACCAGGCGCTTTGCCTTCTCGATCACCATCTCTGCCACTTGTACATGGCGGGCTGCCGGCTCATCGAAAGTAGAGGAGATTACCTCGCCGCGTACGGAACGGGCCATCTCGGTCACCTCTTCGGGACGCTCATCGATCAGCAGAACGATCAGGTAACACTCCGGGTGATTGTAGGCAATGGACTGGGCCACATTCTGCATCAGCATTGTCTTACCCGCCTTCGGTGGGGAGACAATCAGTCCGCGCTGACCTTTACCTATGGGCGCAACCAGCTCGATGGTGCGGGCCGTGATGTCCTCGGTACTGCCATTTCCCACCTCAAGCGTGAACTTCTTATTAGCAAACAGCGGAGTGAAGTTCTCGAACAGGATCTTGTTCTTGGCGTTTTCCGGTTTGTCATAGTTGATCTCACTCACCTTCAACAGGGCGAAATAGCGCTCGCTGTCCTTGGGTGGGCGGATCTTGCCGGAAATGGTATCACCGGTGCGCAGATTGAATCGTCTGATCTGGCTGGGTGAGACATAGATATCATCGGGACCGGCCAGGTAGGAGCTGTCGGCAGCGCGCAGGAAACCGAAACCGTCCTGCAATATCTCCAGCACGCCGTCTCCGTAGATATCCTCACCTTTCTTGGCGTGAGCCTTGAGAATGGCGAAAATCAGGTCCTGCTTGCGAGACCTTGCCATGCCTTCGATTTTCATTGATTGGGCAAGTTCGACCAGTTCGGCGACCGGCATCTTTTTAAGTTCGGTGAGATTCATGATGTTTTTTTTGAGGTTTGGAAAAGGAACAGCACGGACAGAGTTGCCCGCAGGAATGGAGGTCAGTCTGGATTATGGAGACTTGCCCTGGGATGTTTGTTTGGGAAAACGGCGCTCGCGGGAGTGCCTACAAGAGGAGATTGTAGCACTGTCCCGCGGCGCGTCCAGTTTTTTTGTTGATTTATCGGTATTAAATGTTGCTGTCGATAAATGCGGTCAGCTGGGATTTGGAGACAGCTCCCACCTTGGTCGCTTCCACTTCTCCGTCCTTGAACAGCATCAGGGTCGGAATACCACGGATACCGTAGCGGGGAGGCGTATTGGGATTATCGTCAATATTGAGCTTGGCAATCTTGATCTTTCCGGCATATTCACCGGCAATCTCGTCAAGCACGGGTGCAATCATCTTGCAGGGACCGCACCACTCTGCCCAGTAATCAATCAATACTGGCACTCCGGACTGCAGCACTTCAGCTTCGAAGGAATCATCAGTCACATGAACAATCTGTTCACTCACATCTATCTCCAAAAGGTCTGTTGGAATATGTCGCCGTAAAGGTGCGTGGTCGCACCGGCACTTCGTTTCCCGTTCA
Organism: Sedimenticolaceae bacterium; assembly: GCA_965224515.1. Taxonomy (GTDB): domain Bacteria; phylum Pseudomonadota; class Gammaproteobacteria; order Chromatiales; family Chromatiaceae; genus Sedimenticola_A. Next base: position 1,541,163 of record OZ245051.1, on the reverse strand, counting down.
AGGCACGGGCATCAGGCTGCAAATAATTGCGCATCATTCTGCCCGCGTGATGTATGGGCCGTATTTGATCCCAATATTTTAGCCATTTCAAGTCCAAAGCCCGCATAAATTAATGTATGCTACCCGGCCATGACAGAAAAACATTTGACAGACACGCGTTTTGAGAGCTTCAATCTTGACGAAAGACTGATGCAAGGCCTTGAAGATGCAGGGTTTTCGAACTGCACTCCCATTCAGGCAGAAACGCTGCCGGTGGCACTGGAAGGACAGGATCTCGCCGGCCAGGCACAAACCGGAACCGGAAAAACAGCCGCATTTCTCCTCGCCACCTTCCAGCACCTGATCTCAAATCCTCCCAGCGAACACCGAAAACCCAACCAGCCTCGCGCCCTGATGGTTGCCCCCACACGCGAGCTGGCGGTACAGATTCACAAGGATGCGGAGCTGCTGGGCAAGCACCTGGATATGCGTCTTGGCCTGGTCTATGGCGGTACCGGCTACGACCAACAGCGCCAGATGCTGACAGATGGCGTGGACATTCTGATCGGCACCCCGGGTCGCCTGATCGACTATTTCAAGCAACACATCTACAACCTGAAAGAGACCCAGGTGATCGTACTGGATGAGGCCGATCGCATGTTCGACCTTGGTTTTATCAAGGACATACGCTACCTGTTGCGACGCTGCCCGACACCTGACAAGCGCCTGGGCCTGCTCTTTTCGGCCACCCTGTCGTACCGAGTGACCGAACTGGCCTACGAGCACATGAACAACCCGGCGACCATCATCGTCGAAGCAGACCAGGTTACCGCCGACAAGGTCAAACAGTGCTACTACATGACCTCCAACGACGAGAAGGTGCCCCTTCTGATCGGCCTGATGCGCAAGCTGGAGCCTCCACGCAGCATTATCTTCGTCAACACAAAGCGGACTGCCGACATTGTCTGGGGCTTCCTTGAGGGCAACGGACTCAAAGCGGCAATCCTCTCCGGTGATGTCCCGCAGAAAAAACGCCTGAGCCTTCTCAAGCAGTTCCAGGCTGGAGAACTGCCGATCCTGGTGGCTACAGATGTCGCTGCACGCGGACTGCACATTCCCGACGTCACCCACGTATTCAACTATGACCTGCCTGAGGATGCGGAAGATTACGTCCATCGCATCGGCCGGACAGCACGCGCAGGGGCTAGCGGTGACGCAATCAGCTTTGCCTGCGAAACCTACTCCTTCTCCCTGCCCGACATTGAGCAGTACATCAGCAGTTCGCTTCCGATGGAGCCGATCACGGATGAACTGCTAGCCGAGGTCGACCCCAAAAGCCGGGTACGCACAGAGCGGCGCAAGCCAATGGACCGCAAAGGCGGCCACCGCCACGGCAGTCACCGCAAGGGGGGCCACCGCAGAGACGGCAAAGGTGGGGGACACCACAAGCGGTAGCGCCATCAGGCAGGAAGCGGCAAACAGCATCTGACATGACCACAAACACCGAAAACAAGTGCAGCCGCTGCAACGGCTCCAAGTGCTGCACCTATATCACCGAAGCACTTGGCGTCGCCCCCCGTTCAAAGTCGGATTTTGAACACCTGCTGTGGCAAGTTTCACACCGGGGTGTGGAGATCTACAAGGATGAGAGCGGCTGGTACCTGTTGTTTCAGGGTGAGTGTGAGCACCTGCAGCCAGGCGGACTATGCGGTATCTATGAGCACCGCCCGCCCATCTGCCGGGAATACGAAAACGACTGGTGTGAATACGACGCGCCTGCGGAAGAGGGCTTTGAACTGCACTTCCGCGGCTACCAGGACCTGCTCGGTTACTGTAAAAAGCGCTTTAAGACCTGGAGTTTGTGACGCTCTCCTGAAGTCTCCCGCTCACGGACCCACTCAGGACTTCAACCCCTGCAACAGCTCCGAAAAATCGTGAATGGCATCGAACTCACCCGCCTCCCTGGCCGGCGCCCGGGTGTCCGGTTTCAGCACGGCCAGAAGCCACTGAATTCCATAATCACGGGCTGACGCCAACACCGACGGACTATCGTCCACAAACAGCGTTCTGCTCCGGTCAAACGGCTCCACCCCCTGCAGCTTTTCCCAGAACCCGCGGTCCTCTTTCGGTAATCCCAGATCATGGGCACAGATAACATTATCGAAATGCCCGGCCAGTTTGGTTCTCTTCAGTTTCAAGTCCAGTGATTTCTGGTGGGCATTGGTCACCAGCACCACGCGCTTGCCAAGCTCCCTGACAGCATCAAGAAAACCCACCACGTGGGGATGCACGGCGATGAGGTGATCCACCTCCTCCTTGAGCAGGGCGATATCCAGGCCCAGCTTCCGGCTCCAGTGATCGACGCAATACCACTCGAGCGTCCCTTCGATACTTGTATAAAGCGCTCTCAGCTGACGCCCGGCCTCTTCAGGAGACAACCCGTTCTCCTGGGCAAAGCGCATTGGCACATGCTCAAGCCAAAAGTGGTTATCGAAATGGAGATCGAGCAGAGTGCCATCCATATCCAGGAAGACACTGTCTATTTGGTTCCAGTCAATCATGAGGCTAAAGTTAAGGCTTAAGTGGCCCGGATGACAAGTAAATGATGAGATCACTCCTGACATGCGCCCTTCTTTGCACCTGCTTTCCGGGACATTGCGACCCGGAATGGGAGCTGTTGGAGAAAGCCGAGGAGAGGAGCCTTGCTGTAAGTGAAGGTGAATTGCGTTTCCTCACCTCACCACCGGAGCCCCCAACTCATCAGCACATCAATCAACTGAGCATCACCCCGGAGAGCCTCCTGGACGGCTGGGTCAGCCTGAACCAGTGCCACCGGGATATCGACCCTGTGGCCAAAGCGGAGATCACCTTCCGCCCGGGGCGTATCAGAAAACTACAAATCACCCAGACTGAAAACATAGAACGGACGCAAACCGGCGACTCCAGCGTATTCATGGAGAATATCGGCAACAACGCAACCCTCTGCCTCACGGCAGAAACACGCGCCCTGGAATTAATGGATGGAGGAGAGGTGGAACTGCGCAACGGCCCCTACATGCGCCGCTTCCTCGATGGCTATTACCCGATGTTCATCAGCCTGAGAGTAATCCATCCGGAACAGATGGTAATCACCGGCATCTCACCCAGCCACCAGCCCGGCCTGCGGGTGACGAAAAAAAGCGGAGAAGTGGCACTGGAGGGCTGGTTTGAAGGTAAACTGTTTACTCGACTACGATTCCGTCCGACAACAACAGAGAACAGATGAGCCAGAAGCCCAAAGTGACAGCACGCCGCCCGATACAGGATACGGGGATTTTCAGCATCGAAGAGATGGACCTGGTGTTCTCCAACGGCGAGAAACGCTGCTACCAGCGCATCGTGGGATCAGACCAGGGCGCCGTACTGATCGTGCCCCTGAAAGACCCCGATACAATCCTCCTGATACGGGAATACTCCGCCGGCACCGACCGCTATGAACTGGTATTCCCCAAGGGCAACATCGAAGATGGGGAAGAGCTTCTTAACGCAGCCAACAGGGAGATCCAGGAGGAGATCGGATTTGGCGCCGGTTCGCTGGAACATGTCACCTCGGTCACCCTTGCACCCGGCTATCTGCGTCACACGACTCACATCGTACTGGCCCGGGAGCTTCACCCCAGCAGACTCCCCGGCGACGAACCAGAAACACTCGAAGTGGTTCCCTGGAAGATATCCGAGATGGATCAACTGCTGAATCAGGACGACTTTACCGAGGCCCGCTCCATCGCGGCACTGTTCATTATTCGAGACAAGCTGATGAGACAATGAACCAATCACGCTTCACGATAAAGGGGCGGAGCAGTCTTGTTTCCCTCTTTGCCCTGCTCCTTGTACCGCTTGCACTCTTCGTCAACCCCGCCCTGGGGGATGAAGATGAGGCGTTCGGATTCAACGACGCGCCCCTTCAGGAACCCCTGGAGCACCCCCATTGGTTCAAGGAGAGCTTTCTCGATCTGCCTGAAGATCTGCATGATGCCCACGAATCAGGAAAGAAGGGAGTCATCATCTACTTTGGCCAGAGACGCTGCCCTTACTGCCAAAAACTTCTGGAGGTGAACTTCGGCCAGAAAGATATCGTCGATTACACCCAACGCCATTTCGATGTTATTTCAGTGGATATCTGGGGAATCGACGAACTCACCGACATGAATGGCGACACCCTGACCGAGCGGGAATTCGCGCTGCAAAAAAAATCCAACTTCACCCCGACCCTGATCTTTTACACCGATGGCGTCGAGGAGACCCTGCGCCTTACCGGTTATCACCCACCCTACACTTTCAAGGCAGCCCTGGAATACGTGGCTGGCGGTCACTTCAAAAGCGAACCCTTCAAGAGCTACCTGGATCGGGGGGACAATGCACTGACCTTCTCCGAAGGCGAACTCAACGAAGAGGAGTTCTTCTCTCCGCCTCCTCACGCCCTGGACCGCAGCCAACTGCCTGGAGAGGGCCCCCTGGCAGTTTTCTTCGAACGGGGAAACTGCCACGCCTGCGATATTCTCCACTCGCAGCCCCTGCAGAGAGAGCCAATCCAGGCCCTGCTGAAACAGTTCGAATTGGCCCAACTGGACACCCTTTCAGAGACGCCGGTCATCACACCCGGCGGTACGCGCACCACGGCCCGCGAGTGGGCCGACCAGTTGGAGCTCTTCTATACCCCGTCGATCATCTTCTTTGATGAGAAAGGCGAGGAGATCATCCGCGTGGACTCCGTGGTGCAGTTCTACCGTCTCAGGAATGTTCTCAACTACATCATAAGCAAGGGCTATAAAACCGAACCCAGCTATCAACGCTGGCGTTCCAGGTCAGGCCGCTAGAGAACTGTACGGCATCAGCGACAGAATCGCTTCCCATACGCTTCGAGCTCCCGGCGACGCTGTTTCAGACGCTCACCTTCAGCGGGCCTGTATCCCTTGCGCAACTTCCACTGTATCCGTTCAAGCTTCTGCTCATTGCGCCAGCACTTCTCAGCTGTCGCAGTACGCTTGCGGGCGGCAGCCGAACCCCTTGACCGGGTGCTTTTCTTTGCCTTGGAGCCACCTGCACTGCCGGACTTGAGCCTCGGCGCGGCAACCCAGTCAACCACCTGTGGGGAGAGTTCAAGTGGCTTGATGCTCTTATCCGCGCAGGGTACCTGCTGAAATTCAGCCCTGCCCCCTTCCCCCTCACAACGGTATATCTCATCGGCAACAGCACAGCGGAAAAAAACCTGGGCGAGACCAACAAGGCACAGGGTGCAGATCGTAAAAAACCTCGTCACTATCACAACCCTCCCTGGTTGAACGGTTTATACTTGCTCGGTGAACCCCGCCCCGACAGTTACAGGCGAACAGTCAACGGATGGAGACCTGGATAAAGAGTTTATGACAAGAACTAAATTCCCTCAAGGAGAGTTCAGCACAGCCGATGAAAACCGTCGACTGCGGGAAAAGCTGCGCACCATGAGAGAAGAGGCCAGCCACAACGAGCAGGTGCTGAAAAAATTTCATGATCGCGAGCTGTCACTGCTGGCCGCAGAGACCCTTCCGCAACTGCTCACAATCATGACCGAGGGGATGCAGGAGTCGTTTGAACTCCCCACCATTACCCTGGCACTTCACGACCCCAAGCACGAACTGAGATACCTGCTGCTAAAGTCAGGATTCATGCCTGAAAGCTATAAAAACATCTGGTTCACCGACCACCTCGACGAGGTGAACCCGATACTGAGCGATCTCACCCAGCCCAGGCTCGGCCCCTTCCTGAGCGACCGGCATGCGGCCCTATTCCCCGGCAGAAATAACGTGCGCAGCGTTGCCCTGCTGCCCATGATCAGGCGAGAGAGCCTGGTAGGCAGCCTGCACCTTGGGAGCAACGACGAGAAGCGGTTTACTCGCCACCACGCCAGTGACTTTCTCAAGCGCCTGGCCACGGTAAGCGCCATATGTCTGGAGAATACCGTCAACAGGGAGCATCTTGTCATCAGCGGCCTGACCGATGCACTGACAGACCTGCACAACCGCCGCTACCTTGAGCGCCGCCTGGACGAAGAGGTCTCCCGCGCCATCCGCTACGATCAGCCATTGAGCTGCATCTTTATTGATGCCGACCACTTCAAACGGGTCAATGACCGGTACGGCCACGCCGCTGGAGATGCCGTATTGAGGGAAGTCGCACTGAGAATAAAGGAGTGTCTGCGGGTTTCCGATATTGCCACCCGTTACGGTGGCGAAGAGTTTGCACTGCTGCTGCCCCAGACAGATGCGGCCATGGCATTACACCTTGCCGAGCGGATCAGGCAGCGCATCGCCGGAAAAACAATCGACATCGGCAGCGACAAACAGATCAATATCACCGTCTCCTGCGGTGTGAATGAAATGGACAGGCATCAGCAGGAGTCCGAAGAGGCAGGACAAAACCTGCTTTCCCAGGCGGACGAGGCCCTTTACCAGGCAAAAAACCAGGGGCGAAACAGATCGGTTCTCGCTACCCAAGCAGCTCCGGACGCTAGTTGAACCTGAACCTGTAGCCTGTGGGCATGGGCTCAACAGGACTATTCATACAGGCAGAAAGCACCCGCCCAAGATCAGGGGACACCCGGTCACCCACATAAACTGAAGATACCTCGGAAGCGGAGTATCCGGAGCTCCCCAGTTTCATATAGACGGTTTTGCGCTCATGGTGAGCCGCCAGATACTCTTCGGCAGCGTGCCGTACAAACGCAACCCCCTCGCTGGAAGTGCCGTAAAAGTAGAGCCCACTATCACAGGTCACAGGCGCAGTACCTGCGGCTGAAGCAGGGAGCAACTTTCCGGGATCCCCACCCTCTTCGACTGCCTCCAGGACATCAGAGAGCTGCTCATCCCTCTCCCCGAAGAGACACCCCGAGAGCAGCAGCGCACAGAGAATAAACAAGACGGGTAATGGTAGATAATGAGATTGCATCACTCTCCCTCCCTGGAGTTCTGCGAGGCCACCTCCTGCCGGACAACAGCATGAAGCGCCCTCAACTTCCGCCCATAGCTCCCTGGGCAGATGACCAGCATAATAAAACTCTCCTTATGCAAAGTTAGCTGCCCGATGAAAAACTTCAAATAGCGGATTCTTATTCCTGCATGAAATTGATGAAGAGTTAATCACATCGCCCCCAGACTTGAGCGCCCCGCCCTGTCAGTCACATCAACTAACTGACCGCGATCACTATTTGAGTGAACTGCGACTAAATACCCCCCTTCATCACGTTGTAACTTGCCCTATCTACTAATATCTTCATAGGTAGACAGAAATACCAGGCAAGCCTCCAATTTGACACAACTGATAACAGGGCGTGCATGATGACTGACGATCGCGTCGCCAACGAAACCACACGGGTGATGACCCGCTGGGATAACAACCCATCCAACCTGCTGCAGATGCTTATCGAGCTGCAGCTTGAACTCCACTATATCCCGGAGAGCGCAATCGACCAGCTGAGCCGGAAGCTCTCACGCACCACGGCCGAAATCCAGGGCGTCATAGCGTTTTACAGCTTCCTGCATCGCAATTCACGACAGACGTATCGTGTACTGTTCAGCGACAACATCACCGATCGGATGCTGGGCAGCGCAGATCTGGCAGAACGCCTTGGCGAACAACTCGGCAGCTGCAATTCGGCCAGCCTCGGCTTCACCTCCTGCACAGGCATGTGTGACCAGGGTCCTGCCGCCCTGGTAAACGGCCATACCCTGACCCGACTGACCAATGAACGCATCGACCGGATGGCCGGGCTGATAAAGAGCAACACCCCGGTAAAACAGTGGCCGGAGAGCTGGTTCAGGGTCGAGGAGAACATCCAGCGCCGGGACCTGCTGCTGGACAGCGATATGGAAAAGGGCTCTGCGGTAAAGGCTGCCATGGAGCATGATCCAGGGTGGCTACTTGATGAACTTGAGGCCTCCGGCCTTCGTGGCCGTGGTGGTGCCGGCTTTAACACCGCCACCAAGTGGCGCTTCTGCCAGCAGGCCCCCGGCAGAGAACGGGTGGTGGTCTGCAACGCCGACGAAGGAGAGCCGGGGACCTTCAAAGACCGGATACTGCTTCAGAGCTATGCCGAGCGGCTGTTCGAAGGGATGATTGTCTGTGCCAGGGTAGTCGGCGCCACAACCGGTTTTATCTACCTGCGCGGGGAGTACCTCTATCTCAGGGACGAGCTTGAATCAAAACTCCAGCGTTACCGTGACGCCGGGTTACTCGGCAAAGGCATCCACGGGGACGAGGCATTCAATTTCGATATAAAAATCCATCTTGGCGCCGGTGCCTACATATGCGGAGAAGAGTCGGCACTTATCGAATCCCTGGAGGGCAAACGGGGCATTCCACGCATCCGCCCCCCATTTCCCGTCACCAGCGGCTACCTGGGCATGCCCACCGTGGTCAACAACGTGGAGACACTGGTTGCCGCCGCGATGATCGCAGTTAACGGCGCCCAATGGTTCCGCTCCAGGGGCACAGAACAGTCATCTGGCACCAAACTGCTCAGCATCTCGGGAGACTGTGAACACCCCGGTATTTATGAATACCCCTTTGGCACCAGCCTCGAAGAGATTCTTAAAGAGTGCGGTGCCCAACATGTACAGGCAGTTCAAATCGCCGGAGCGGCAGGCAGTTGCATCCCTCCCTCGGAGTTCAAGCGCAGCATCGCTTTTGAGGACCTGGCCACCGGTGGCTCTTTCATGATCTTTGACCATGAGCGAAACCTGCTGGATATGGTTCAGAATTTCACCGGTTTCTTTGTTCACGAGAGCTGCGGTTTCTGCACACCCTGCCGGGTCGGCACCTCGCTGCTTCAACAACGGCTGGCCAAGGTTGCCTGTGGTCGCGCCACGGGCGAAGACCTTGAGGCCATGCGCACCATCGGCACCCTGACCCGCCAGACCAGCCACTGCGGCCTGGGCATGACCGCAGCCAACCCGATACTGGAGACCCTCGACAAGTTCCCCCATATCTACGAACCACACCTCCTATCAACCAGTTTCGAACCGGCCTTCGATCTCGATGCCTCACTGGAAGAGGCACGCCAGATAACCGGCAGGGACGATCCCGAAGCACACCTTCAGGGAGGCGGCGTATGATCAGGCACTTCACCATCGACGGAATCAAGGTCCCTTTTCAGGATGGGCAGACCATCATGGATGCCGCCATGGCCGCCGGCGTCTACATCCCTCACCTCTGCCACAACCCGGAGTTCCGCCCCCATGGCAGCTGCCGGCTCTGTACCGTGAAAGTGGATGGCAGAACCCTGGCCGCCTGCACCACCCCGGCAACAGACGGCGCAGAGGTGAAAAACAACACAAAGAAGCTGATGGCCATGCGTCGCACCCTGCTTCAACTGCTGTTTGTCGAGGGCAATCACGTCTGCCCCGGCTGCGAAAAGAGTGGCGCCTGCCAGCTGCAGGCCGTGGCCTATCACTGCGGCATGCTGGCTCCCGAGTTCACCCACTTCTATCCCCAAAGACTGGTGGATGCCAGCCACCCCGACTTTGCCATCGACTTCAACCGCTGCATCCTGTGTGAACTCTGTGTCAGGGCCAGCCGGGATGGCGACCAGAAGAACATCTTTGCCATCAGCGGACGGGGCATCGAGGCAAGGCTGGTGGTCAACTCCCCGTCCGGCCAACTGGGTGACAGCAACTTCGACAAGCATGACCGTGCAGCCCATGTCTGCCCGGTAGGGGCCATACTGCCCAAGCACACCGGCTATGACGTACCCATCGGCAAGCGGCTCTACGACCGCAAACCGGTGAGCATGGTGGGTGACGTTGCAGATCACGAGGGGGAATGACATGGGCAATAAAGTTAAAGTCGCCACCGCATCCCTTGCAGGGTGCTTCGGCTGTCACATGTCGCTGCTGGACATAGACGAACGCATTATCGACCTGGTCGAGCTTGTGGAGTTTGACCGAACCCCCCTCACCGACATAAAGGAGATCGGTGAGTGTGATGTCGGCATCATCGAGGGCGGGGTATGCAACGCAGAAAATGTCGAGGTACTCAGAGAGTTCAGACAGCACTGCAGGATCCTCGTCTCCATGGGGGCCTGCTCTATCACCGGCGGCATCCCCGCCATGCGCAACCAGTACCAGCTCAAAGAGTGCCTGGAAGAGTCCTACCTGGAGGGCATGGGGGTAGAGGATCCACAGATTCCCAACGACCCGGAGGTCCCCCTGCTGTTGAACAAGGTCCACCCGATACATGAAGTGGTGAAAGTGGACTATTTCCTGCCTGGCTGTCCACCACCGGCTGACACTATCTGGACATTCCTGGAAGAACTGCTTTCAGGGGAACCCATTGAATTCGCCTATCGGCAGATCCACTATGACTGACACAAACTCTATTGATGCACTGGAAACCGCCGACCGGCCCGAGAAGCTGCGGCGCGTCGCCATTGAACCCCTGACCCGGGTTGAAGGCCACGGAAAAGTAACACTGCTGCTTGACGAGGAGAACCGGGTCAAGCAGGCGCGACTGCACATTGTCGAGTTCCGCGGCTTTGAGAAGTTCATCCAGGGACGGCCCTACTGGGAACTGCCCGTATTGGTACAGCGGCTCTGCGGCATCTGCCCTGTAAGCCACCACCTGGCCGCCGCCAAGGCGGTCGACCAGCTGATCGGCGTAGACCAGCTCACACCAACCGCGGAAAAGATGCGACGACTGATGCATCGTGGCCAGATGCTCCAATCCCACGCCCTGCACTTTTTTCACCTCTCATCTCCCGACCTGCTGTTCGGATATGACGACGAGGTGGCCCACAGAAACATCGTTGGTGTACTTGCCGAACATCCCGACCTCGCCAAGCAGGGCGTTCTGCTGCGCAAATTCGGCCAGGAGGTGATCCATTACACTGCAGGCAAGCGTGTGCATGGCACTGGAGCCATACCCGGCGGCATCAACAAGGCGCTCTCTCTCAGTGAACGCGATAAGCTGCTGGCCGACGCCGACCAGGTGATCCAGTGGAGCCAGGGCGCCCTTGATCTGGCCAAGCGCATCTTCTTCGAGGATCTGGAGAACAACAGGCGGTTCGCCCGCATCGAAACCAACATGCTCAGCCTCTGCGCCGACAACGGAGCACTGGATCTCTATCACGGCGGGCTCAGGGCCAAGGCCCCTGACGGCAGCTTCATCTTCGACAAGGTGGATTACCGCGACTACGGTAACTACATCAAGGAGCAGGTGAAGCCCTGGAGCTACATGAAGTTCCCCTACATCGAATCACTGGGAACAAACGATGGGGCCTACCGGGTAGGCCCGCTGGCACGCATAAACAACTGCGACTCTATCCCCTCCCCCCTGGCCGAAGTAGCACGGGCGGAGTTTCGCGCCTTCTCCGACAACGGCCTGGTCCAATCCACCCTCGCCTACCACTGGGCGCGCATGATTGAAATGCTCTTCTGTGCCGAGGCGATCAAAGACCTGCTCCTTGACCCGGATATCACAGGCAACGATCTGCGCACCAGGGGAGAGATGAGAGAAGAGGGCATCGGCGTCATAGAAGCGCCTCGCGGCACCCTGTTCCACCATTACCGCATTGACGGTGACGGCCTGGTAACCAAGGCCAACCTCATCGTATCCACCACCAACAACAACCGCGCCATGAACCAATCCATCCGCAGGGTTGCAGCAGACATGTTCGACGGCAGAGAGCTGAGCGAGCCCCTGCTCAACAGTATCGAGGTGGCAATACGCGCCTATGATCCCTGTCTCTCCTGCGCCACCCACGCCTTGGGCAAGATGCCGCTGGAAGTTGAACTGCTGGATGCTGAAGGAAACATCATAGACAAGCTCTACAGGGACGGCGTCAATACGATTAGTAAGCACTCACAGAACAGATGAGTGGCTCACCGGTTGTTGTCATAGGCTACGGCAATCCATCACGTGGGGATGACGCCCTTGGCCCGGAGTTTATTGAACGGATTGAGACCTGCCGGGACAAGGGAGAGCTGCCCCCCACGTTCGATACCCTGACCGATTTCCAACTACAGATCGAACACGCCCTGGACCTGCAGGAGAGGCAACTTGTTCTCTTTGTGGATGCAGGCATCAGCGCAACCCCACCCTTTGAATTTACCGAACTCAGCCCGATGCGCGACCAAAGCCACAGCACTCACGCCATCTCACCGGCTGCGGTCCTGGAGGTTTTCAGCCGGATCAACGGGGAGTCTCCGCCACCGGCATTTCTACTCACGATCCCCGGTTACGGATTCGAACTGGGCAGCCCTCTCAGCCCGGAGAGCCAAAACCATCTCCTGGCGGCAATAAACCTGTTAAAACAGCTGCTCAGAAAACCCGACGTCGCCCACTGGCGTCAGCACAGCGCTACAAATTCGTGCAGCGCAGCATCATAAAACCCTCCTAAAACAAACAGATAACAGCCAAAAACACACTGATTGCAGGGATTAAAAAAACTGTTTTTATTTTTCATTAGAAATCACGTAAGTTACTGCGGATTAAAGGAAAAAGCGTATTTTCCGGAACCATTTCAGATGTTGCTATCTCGTGTGCAGCAACTGATAATCTCCATTTACAGAGACGCTGACGCAGTATTTCCCTTACAGTAAACGGTTTAAATATCAGAGACACAGAGCACAAAACGCATAATTTCTCTCAAAACATACTTCTAATTTATTGAAACTATGCTAGTTTTAAAAATGTTGGATAGAGAGAGTTAGGGGATTTAAAAGTAATGGATACTGCACGCACCGAAAATACCTGCACCAAATGCAGGCACCTGGTCCTGACTGGCGTAGCATGTGACTGGCAGCCGGAAACCTGCCCATATGCCCAGGCCAGCCATCAAGCCGCCAACAACTCCCAGCACTCACACAGCAGGGTCCTGGCTGCAGCCGGCGAATACGACGCCATTAAAAGCAACAACTGAACCAACCCCGGCCTGGGTGCAGGGATTGCTAAACTCAGCACCTCGTTGAGGTGCTACATATCCCGTTTTCCTTGTCTCCGGCTGAAGTGTATATTTGTGCCCGTATCATTTCGGGAACCAGGCATGCCAACCCATAAAGACAAATACACCCTCATCATCAGTACTCTGTTCTGCCTACTGCTCTCATTTTCCGCCCCAGCGCTTGCAGCGCCAAAAAGCGGGGATCGCTTCGGTAACTGGGTATATGAGTGCGAAGTCCAGAACGAAAAAAACGTCTGCGCCATCACCCAGACACTGACCATGAAAGAGAATCAGGCACGCATCCTGAAACTGACCCTTGGCAGACTGGGGAAGAAAAATGAACTGATGCTCGTCGCGCTTCTGCCCCTGGGTATCTACATCCCGTCAGGGGTGGCAGGAAAAATTGACAGCGCCAACCAGTTCCCACTGACACTTCGCACCTGCACCCAGCATGGCTGCGAAGCCGTGATCAATGTCGACCAGCATCTTCGCTGGAAAATCAAAGCAGGAAAAGAGCTGATAATAGGCTTCGTGACAAAACCGGGTGCAGGTACGTTTACCATTCCGGTCTCCCTCGAGGGCACAGCAAAAGGGCTCAATGCCATTGGCGAAGACTGGCAGTCTACCAACTGAAGCCGACACCGACATTTGCCGAAGTATTTCCCCTGCTCCGCCCAAAACCGGTCGAGAAACTCATGCGCTCGTTTAGCCGGGACTTGTACCCAATAGCCAGGGCCTTCTGCCCCTCGTAGTATCCAACACCCATACCGACCGAGTGGCGCTTGCCCGGCAAGGCCTCGGGTATCGCAGCAAGCGCCGCCACGCTGGCAATACCGCCGTAGGCACTCTTCAACTGACTGACATTGACAGCATCATATTTCCCGACACCATCAGCCACACCCGTAACCCTGGCAGGACCGCCTGTATCGGTATTGGAAAAAGTTGCACCGTCATCATTCAGCGTCAGACTGGTTGAGGTGGAACCGCCCGTGAGCACCGCCTCGGTTTCGGTAACCACAAGGCCATGGTTATTTCCATCACTGTTTGTGACGCCGATACTTATCTGGTCCTTGGCCACTGAAATCTGCCCACGGCCATCTGCTTCAATCGAATTGTCATCAGCAATAATGACGACATCACTGCTGACACCACCAACAGAGATACTGCTGTTGCCATTGGTAATCCCTGAACTGGTGGTGGGACTGAAGCCTGTGATTGTCCCGTTTACAACCAGGTTGCCGTCAATGGTAGTGCCGGTTGTACTATCAACAGTAAGTGAATTGGTCCCACTGGCCATGGATACCGCTGTGCCATCTACAGTCAGTGTGTTACCTCCTGCAGTAGCGCCATTGCTGTCTACCGCAAGGGTATTATTCACCGTTGTCACCCCATCCACGGTGAGGCTTCCCCCCACCGTGGCGTTGTTGGTCACCACAGCGGCATTCAATGTTGCCAGGCCTGTTGTACTCAAGACCCCCGTTACCGTGGTTCCAGTAGCCGCATTCACAGAGAGAGCATTGGTACCACTGCTGACAACCATGTTGCCACTGACAGCTGTACCTGCAGCACCTACAGAGAGAGAGTTGGAACCACTGGTCATGCTGCTACCGCTGTCGCTGACAGCCAGCACATGCCCATTGGTACTGTTGGTGGCAGTGAAGGTGTTGCCTGAACTGGTCACACCGAAGGTATTATTGACCGAAGTCGCACCACCCAGGGTAGCCGTGCCAGTGACACTTACCGTGTCACTGATCAATCCACCACCCACGGTGGTACCACTCCCGTTGACCGCCAGGGTATGGCCTGCACCATCATTCACAGAGAGTGTGTCATTCACCGCTGTTGCACCGTTCAGCGTGGCTGTACCACTGATGGTTGCCGTGTCACCAGTAAATCCACCGACAACTGAAGTGCCTCCTGCATTGACGGTCAGAGTATGGCCACCACCATCGTTCACAGAAAAAGTATCATTGACCGTGGTGGCACCATTCAACGTGGCAGCACCACTGACAGTTGCCGTATCACTGGCCAGCCCGCCGGTAACCGCGGTACCAGCGGCATTGACGGTCAGCGTATTCCCACCACCTCCGGCGCTGTCGATAACGACCTCACCATTGAGACGCGTTGCCCCGGTGACATCGAGAATAATGCTTGTTGCATCCTGAGAAGCAGAGCCGGTAATCTGAACTGCCCCGACACCATCTGAAGGGGTACCTGGCGACGCATCGTGGTCCACCTGAAGAAGAATGTTCTCATTGGCCGTGATCGTATAGTCGCTAGCCGTATTTGACGCCCCTGTATCTGCAGGAACCTGGCTGAAAAAAGCGAGACCAAACAGCACCCACACAACAACCACCGGCCATTGCGTAACCACTCTTTTTGCCATCTGACTCCCTGAAAACATCGTCCCGCTTCCATCCCTTGTGAAAAAGCAGTGCCACATTGATGACACTAAAACTCAATGCATTCCACCTACAGCGACCAAAGCAAAACTCAAGCCAAACATATATTATTAAATAATATCAATATGTTACAAAACACCTCTCGATGAAATGCCGGGTAATTGACAGTAACAGCTTCAAACCTGGGGCAGCAGTAACCCGGTCAGCTGGAGTCATGACATGTGACGCCATGAAACACCATCAGCGTCCGATGCTGGCACCAGCAACCCTGGGGCAATGCAAGAGAAGAGTGGATGGAGAAATGAGAGAGACCCGGACCGCCTGA
Source organism: Sedimenticolaceae bacterium (assembly GCA_965224515.1). Lineage (GTDB taxonomy): Bacteria > Pseudomonadota > Gammaproteobacteria > Chromatiales > Chromatiaceae > Sedimenticola_A. The sequence continues at coordinate 1,525,505 of OZ245051.1, read as the reverse complement.
GACGGGATGCGTATTTTGATCAACAGAGCTACGGAGCCCATGGGGGAGTCATCGCCCTTACTGGCAGCAACAGCCCATAATTGTTCCGACAAAGAAAAAGGCCTGTCAGCATTGGGCTGACAGGCCTTCGAATATGGTGGCCAGGGACAGAATCGAACTGCCGACACGGGGATTTTCAGTCCCCTGCTCTACCGACTGAGCTACCTGGCCTCAATTGGAGAGGGCGTATTAAACCCGCAGAGGAACCTGGAGTCAAGTCCTGGGCCCCATCTGACTGAAAACCCTCACCTCATGACTCCGGGGTAAAACCCTCGGCGGTTTGGAAGTCATCACCAAAGAAGAACTTCTCCATCTGCTCTTCAAGGAACTGGCGGGACTTTGGATCCATGGGGGTAAGACGGTTCTCGTTGATCAGCATGGTCTGCTGCTGCATCCACATCTGCCACGCCTCCTTGGAGACGTTGTCGAAAACTCGTTGACCCAGCTCCCCGGGATAGGGCGCGCGATCAAGCCCTTCAGCCTCTTTATTCAGTTTCACGCAGTTGACTACCCGGCTCATCGCCTTCTCCTTTCATGTATTCGTGGAATTCGTCTATCAGACGCGAAACCGGCGCCGCCAGTCCACGCGCATCGGGGATTTCGGTGTTATACCAGACCAGGGGAGCACCATCCATCACACAATTTGCACTGTTATTCGCCTGCAGGAGGACTGGCGTGATATCCAGATGGAAATGGGAGAAGGTGTGTCGGCGTTTGGCCAGGTATCCAAGCCGCCTGACGGAGATGCCCTTGTTGGCCGCAATCCACTCTTCCGGGTCCTGGTCCACCGGACACTCCGGCAGTCCCCACAACCCGCCCCATATTCCACTGGGAGGACGCTGTTCAAGCATCAGCTTGCCGGAGTCATTGAACATCAGGAGCATGCGGATCGCCCTTACCGGGAGGTCACGCCTGGGTTTTGACTGAGGATACACATGCGGGTCCCCCTGCTCCCGCGCAATACAGTCCGCCGACAGGGGGCAGTCCGTACACCGGGGCCTGCGCCGGGTGCAGATTCCGGCACCAAGATCCATCATCGCCTGGTTATAGGCGCTCACCCGAGCCACCGGGGTCAACTGCTCCGACAGAGTCCACAGGCGTTTCAGCACCGAGGCCTTGCCTGGCCACCCCTCAACAGCAAAGCAGCGGCTCAGCACCCGTTTGACGTTGCCGTCCAGAATGGGATGGCACTGCCCCAGGGAGAGGGAGAGTATCGCACCCGCAGTGGAGCGCCCCACACCCGGCAGCGCCACAACACTTTCCAATACTTCCGGGAACCTGCCTTCATGCTCTGCCACGATAATGCCTGCCGCCTTGTGGAGATTGCGTGCCCGGGCGTAGTAGCCCAATCCTGACCAGTGGTGCAGCACATCGTCCAACGGGGCACGCGCCAGGGTATCAATATCGGGAAAGCGAACCATGAATCTTTCGAAATAGGGTATCGCCGTAGCCACCTGGGTCTGCTGCAGCATGATCTCCGAGACCCACACCCGGTAGGGGGTGGGTTCCTGCTGCCACGGTAGATGCTTGCGCCCGGAATGATCGAACCAATCCAGCACAAGATCCGAGAACCCGTTCCCCTTCATCATCCAGACAGTTCCCGTTCTTTATGAGACAATTGGCGCACGTTAATCAGATTTCCCCGTTGTTATTGTGAAATATCGGCTTATCACTCTGCTCACCCTATTGTTTTGCCTGCCGGCTTTCAAGGCCCAGGCTCTAAGCTTCCCCTTGCCCGAAAACGGTGGCGACCTGGTGGGGGAAACAAGCCGGGTGACAACCCGTTATGAAGATACCCTGTCTGACATTGCAAGGCTCAATGACCTTGGTTACACCGAGATCACCGACGCCAACCCCAAGGTCGACCCCTGGCTGCCCGGTGAGGGGACCGAGGTAATCCTGCCGACACGCTTTATCCTGCCACCCGGACCTCGCAAAGGCGTCGTGATCAACCTGGCCGAGCTGCGCCTCTACTATTATCCTGAAGGTGAAGACCGGGTGATCACCCATCCGTTGGGCATCGGGCGCGAAGGCTGGAGTACGCCCACCGGCACAGGGCGCATCACCCGCAAACAGGCTCAGCCTACCTGGTACCCACCGAAATCAATCCTGGCAGAGCACGAGGCCAATGGCGACCCGCTGCCTGCAGTGGTAAGGCCCGGCCCAGAGAACCCCCTGGGCGAATACGCCCTCTATCTCAGCCTGCCGGGCTACCTGATTCACGGTACCAACAAGCCATACGGAGTAGGTATGCGGGTCAGCCACGGCTGCATCCGGCTCTACCCGGAGGATATAGAATCTCTGTTTTCCGTGATTCCCAAAAACACACCGATACGGATCATCAACGAGCCCTACAAGGCGGGCTGGCAGGACGGACGGCTCTACGTAGAGGCCCATCCCCCGCTGAGTGAGCAGATCGCGGAGAAGGGCATCAGCTTCACCCCCATGGTCCAGGCAATTGTTAAGGCCCTGGGCGAGAGCCGTATCAAGCCCGACTGGGCCGGCATGAAAAGCGCCGCTCTCAGCCAGAGAGGGATTCCGACCCCGGTGACTGATGAACCTGCAACATTAACAGTCCGGCCGAGCAAGACGATACGCTCACCTCAGCGAAATCTTGCGCTGTCACACACACTCAAAACACCCTCGCGTTAGCAGGCGTTACCGGCACACAGACATCAGCGCCCGCGGAATACGACCGCCAGGGATGGCGGAAGTGTGAAAAATGCAGGAGCAATTTTTTACCGACCGCCAGGGATGGCGGAAGTGCAGGAAATGCAGCTCCTACAGGGATGTAGGTGTTAGAGCAATGCAGGAGCAATTGCCGAGAGCAATTTCCTGTCCGTACATCCTGTACATGCGCCGCTCCTCGGCTCTGGCATCCTGCTTCGCTCTAACACCTCCATCCATGGAGTCGTGCGCATCCCTCGGCTCGGGCATCCTGCTTCGCTCTACCTCCTCCATCCATGGAGTCGTGCGCATCCCTCGGCTCGGGCATCCTGCTTCGCTCTACCTCCTGCATCCCTGCAGTCGTGCGCCCGCGGCATACCGTACATCCTGTACATAAAAAAGCCCGGGACCTTTCGATACCGGGCTTTTCGCTGTTTCGGAAAACAGGCTTATTTTGCCATCGACTTGTTCATCATGCGATCGCAACGCTCTGCACACTCGTCAGCAGAAGCCTGGGCTGCGTTAGCAGCGTTCATGGCTGCAGAGGCCTTGTTGTTGGCATCGTCAGCAGACAGCTGGGCAGCCTTGGCTGCAGACAGGGCTGCATTGGCAGAATCCTGGGCCGCAGCGATATCTGCTTTCAACTGGTCGGTGGACGCGCAGCCGGTTACCAGACCCAGGGTCAGGGCCATAGCGGACAGCTTGATCATAGTGCTCTTGGTCATCTTATTGTTGCTCCTATTTTGGTGTGTTCTCGGCTTGAGGTGCTGCCCGGCTAATCCCGACAGGCCAGCTCAATCTCCAATAATAAAAAATAGTCTAACTCTTCTCAAATGCTGAGTGTAACAGCGTTCACACTCTTTCCAAATAATATGCTCAGCGGAACAGCCCTTTCAGCTTGCCTTCAAGCTTTTTCTTCACCTCGACCTTCTTCTCCTCCACCTTCTTCTCAACCTTCGCCTTCTGGGTACCGGTCAGCACCTGGCCCCAGTCAACACTGAAATCGGGGGATGCGTAGGCACCGGTGAGGTGAACAGGCACAGGCACTCCTTTCAGGTCATCAAGCCCTTCGCCACCCTGGCCTTTCTCGGTGCTGACAACCACCGCCTTGACCTTGTAATCCAGGGTTTCCGGTACCAGGCTAACCGTGCCGGCACCATTGACTCTCAGATAGGGTGATTTGGCCAGGAGGTCCTTGTTGGTCAGTACACCCTTATTGATAACGGCTGATCCACTCAATTCTGAAAAGTCAGTCTGGGCAGGCTCATCACTCTTGGGCACTGGTTTCCCCTGGAATTTCGCCTTGGTGTCACGAATGGTCTGGGCCAGATTGAACCCCTTGACCGCCCCATTCTCGAACCGGAAATCCAGGTTGCCTCCAAGTGACTTTTTGATGGCATTCACGCTGTTGCCCCGGGTGTTGAGCTTGGCATTGAAGCGGCCCTTGCCGGCGAGCCTGTCCTCGCCTGTCAACGCCAGAAGAAGTGGACCGGCCTGCAGACCTTCCAGTGACTCGGTTACTCCCATGACCGGTGCCTTGCCGCTTACGTCCAGCTTCACACTGCCATTGAGATTACCCTCGTAGAATTTGCCAATCTTCTTGCCGACATCCAGTTTGCCGTTACGGGCTTTCACTGTCAGTTCGATCTGTTCGGCAAGCAGTTTGTTGATCACCAGCTTGCCCACCTTGAGAACACCGTTCAAGTTAAGCCCCCGCAGTGTCTCCACCGGCATCAAGGGCTCATCACCCGTGGTCTTGGCAGCGGATTTCTGCTCTTCCTCAGCAGGAGGCGGAAGATAACGATCTGCATTGATGTCATCCACGTTGAGGTTGAAGCCTATGGCCTCTCCCTGAAGAGATGCACTGCCTGTTATGTTGGTTTCATCCAGCACCAGCTTGAGATTTTCAACCTTGGTGGCTGCACCTTCGGCCTTGAGATCTAAACTTGCCCCCACCCGGGTCAGGGTCGATGCGTCGGACATTTCAGGCAAGGCAATCTTCTGCCCCTCCATCCATGTACGCAGATTGAACTCAGCCAGGGTCAGAGAGCCGCTGAATACCGGTTCCGCATTCAGGTTACTGGCGCTGACGTTGCCACTCAGGTTCAGATCCCCTGCACTTAGCTTGAGATCTTTCACTGCCAGGGTTTGGCCATTCAGCGCCATGCTGACGGCAGCGGCAAGCTCCGCATGAAGCGCACCGCCGGCAAACATATCACCCTCGGCATCCGTAACCACTTCGAGACCGCTCACATCGAGCTGACCCTTCTCCTCGTCAATGGCAACGGTTCCGCTCAGCTGCAGATTCGCCTTCATCTGGGGGGCAGTACTCTGCAGCATGAGACTCATCTCAAGGCCTACCGGACGCCCTGGAACAATGGCTCCACTCTTGAGGTTGAACTGCTTGATATCAAAATGCTGCCCGCTGCTCTGATCATCCCAGCTGACCTGGGCATCGTTGATATCAATTCCGCCGATAGCCAGGCCGGCTAGACCGTCATCACCATCCTCGTGGTGTTTTTCATCCGCTTCCTCTTTTTCTCCACCCTTTGCAAGATCATCCCAGTTGGTGCTGCCATCTTTCTTCTTGGCCAGGTTCAGGGCCAAACCGTCCAGTCCGATGGTGTCCACCTCGAGCTGCTTGCTGAGCAGGGGCATCAACTTGACCCTGATCGCGGCATGCTTGACCGCAGCGAATGCCTTGTCGCCAAAGCCTTCGGCATTGCTCAGTTCAAGATCACCTATTTCAATACCCAGCCAGGGAAAGACAGAGAGATCCAGGTCACCGCCGATACGCAGGGTGCGTCCGGTCTGCTCCTGCACTTTTGAAACGATCTCATCCTTGTAGTCATTGGGATCCACAACCATGGGTAACACCACCACCGCCACCACGACAAGCAGTACCAGCACACCCAGCAATCCGCCCAGAATCTTAAACAACTTTCCCATCACAGCCTCCGTATAAATTGTCCCGCTCGCAATGAGAACTAAATTCGCACATGACAAGTCCCCATGCAAATAATGGCAGGTCGATCTCTAACAGTATAATTAGTATTCACGCTTTTGGTTTACCGCAATTCCAGCAGATGTTGAACTGGGGGTCCACTGTCTCACCGCACTCTGGACAGTGCCACGCATCCTCCACATCCCTACCCAGGGTATGAAACTGCTTTATCAACTGGCGGCCGCGGGGGTAATCATCTGCCTCCACCACCCAGACGGCAGGAAACTGTATGGCTGGAAGATCACCTGCCGCACCACTGAGATAGTCACCCAGCACCACGCTTTCTATATGATGATCTGCGAGGTAATCCCTGAGCATCTGCGCCTCAATCCGGTCTCTCGCTTCGTAAAGCTTCTTCATTGCGGACTCAACAGGATTATCGGCTACACTTTAAAAGGCGGGAATGAAAGAATTATGAATATTCCCGGGACCTGCCCCATCTTTCGCAGAGCCTGAATACCGAGCCCGGTCTACAGCTACTGCACGCTGCCAATCAGTGGGGGTCATCATCCTAAACCCTGGATCCTGCAGCTGGGAATTGGAGCGGGTAACGGGAGTCGAACCCGTCTCTCTGGCTTGGGAAGCCAGGGTAATACCGATATACGATACCCGCATGAGTGACACGATTCTATTCGCCCCGACATACCCGGCGCAAGCCTTACCACTCAGCGCCGTCCATTTGCCGCAGGCCCGCCATCGTACATGGCATCAATCTGCTGCTGATGCCGCTCAAGCACCTTGGCCCGCTTTACCTTCATGGTTGGAGTCAACAGGCCGTTGTCCACACTCCAGGGCTCGAGAAGCAGGGTTACTCTTCTGATTTTTGCATACCCGGGAAAGTCTCTCAGCGCATCATTGATATGGCGCATCACGGAAGAGAGCACTTTCGGGTCATTAAGACTTTGCGGGCTCATCGGGTCAAGTCCACACTCCTGGGCCAGTCCTGGCCAGAAGTCTCCCGCCAGGACAACCAGGGCAGTCAGGTAGGGCCGCCCCTCGCCCACAACCATCACCTGCTCAATGAGCGGGTTCAACACAATGGCCATCTCCATGTCGCCGGGCGGCACCTTCTCACCGTTGGAGAGCACCAGGATGTCCTTTATACGGCCGGTGATATAGATATGATCATCGACAATTTTCGCCTGGTCACCGGTGTGCAGCCAGCCATCGGAGTCGATCATCTGTTTGGTGGCAGCATGATTGTTCCAATAGCCCAACATGACCCCCGGGCTTTTGACCTGCAGTTCATCGTTCTCACCGATACGCACTTCAATACCGCGGAGTTTGAAACCGACACTGGCCGGCTGGTTCTTTTCAAGGGAGTTCACACTGATGACAGGACTGGTCTCGGTCAGGCCGTACCCCTGAAGTATGGGTATATCCAATCCGATAAAAACCTGCGCTATCTCAGGGGAGAGGGGTGCGCCACCACTGACTGCGGCCCGCACCTTCCCACCCAGCTTGGCACTGATCTTGGACGCCACCAGTTTATTCAGCAACGGCCAGAATATCAGCTTGGGGTGCCAGCCGGCTCGTCCCTGCTGCCTGAGAAAACGGTGCCAGCCCACGTTTACAGCGGTGTTAAACAGCCAGCGCGCTATGGCAGGGCGCTTGGAGATCTGGTCCTTCACCTTTCCATAGACCTTCTCGAAAATTCTCGGCACTGCAATAAGTATCGTTGGTCGCACATGCTGAAGATCGTCTGCAAGCTGGGCTATGGATCGTGCGTAGGCCACCTTGGAACCGGTCATAAGCGGAATGTAGTAGCCGGCCGTACGTTCAAGGGTATGGGACAGCGGGAGAAAAGAGAGGAAAAGATCTTCTGTATAGACATCCAGCACCGTCAAAGCGGCATGGGCAACCGACAGCATGTTGTAGTGACTCAACATAACCCCTTTAGGCCTGCCCGTGGTGCCGGAGGTATAGACAATCGAGGCAAGCTCATGGGGGTCGCCCTTTCGCTGCACCAGCTCTTTTCCCTGGGCAGGCAACCACTCTCCCACCGACCTCACCCTGGGATCTTCCTGAAGTCCCGTCGCACCGTTTGCCGGTTCAAGCACCAGCACGCGCTTTAACGCACCCTCCCCATCAATGGAAGGAGCCAGCTTTTTCCAGCGCCCTGCGTCCTGCACCAGCAGCAGCTTGACAGCTGAATCTTCCAGAATATAGGCAATGTTCTCGGGTCGGTCGTCTGTATAAAGTGGGACCACAACAAGACCCAGTCCCATACAGGCCTGGTCAAAGACAACCCACTCGGGGCAGTTGCGAAGCAGCAGGGCAACCCTGTCTCCGGGCCGCAACCCCTCCCCGGCAAGGGCCGCCTGCCAACGGGAAACAAGCTCTCCCATTTCTCCCCAGGTATAGCTGTTCCAGTCGCCGGTAGCACGGTCAAAATAGCGGTAGGCTTCATTCTCTCCGGAACGCTTCACCCGCTGAACAAACAAACCGTCAAGAGTCCCCGCGCTCTCGACAGAGATCAGGTCTTCAGTCCACTGCTGCAAGCCAGCCTCCTTTTTATTCTATTTGTGCTTGTGGCTGTCAGTTTAGTGTAGAATCCGCCAAGAATACATCCAAAAGCATGTAACAGGTTCAGAATGCAGATATTTATCAACGGGGAGGAGAAACAGTTCCCCGACGGAAGCAACATGGCGGCAATCATTGAAAGTCTTGAGCTCACTGGTCAGCGCATAGCTGTTGAGGTCAACGAAGAGCTGGTGCCGCGCAGCACTTTCGACAGCCACCTGCTTCAGCCGGGCGACCAGATCGAGATTGTCAATGCCATTGGCGGCGGCTGATCACTGAGCGCTACCTCCAACACCAGGCCCCAGAGATCTGACCCGCAAACAGAATACCACTCACAAACAGAATACCCCTGAGAATCGACCACTATGCCCAACCCTAGCAAAGACACACTCACCATCGCCGGAAAAGAGTACCAGTCCCGTCTGCTGGTCGGCACCGGAAAATACAAAGATATGGAAGAGACCCAAAGCGCCATCGAGACCAGTGGCGCCGAGGTCATCACCATAGCCGTACGCCGCACCAATATCGGTCAGAACAGCGACGAACCGAATGTTCTGGATATTCTGCCGCCGGACAGATACACCATCCTGCCCAACACCGCAGGCTGCTTCGATACGAAGACCGCAGTGCGTACCTGCAAACTGGCCCGTGAGCTGCTTGATGGCCACAACCTGGTCAAGCTCGAAGTGCTTGGTGACGAGAAAACCCTGTTCCCGGATGTTTTGCAGACTCTTGGCGCAGCAGAAGAGCTGATCAAGGATGGCTTTGACGTCATGGTCTACACCAATGACGACCCCATCATCGCCCGCGAACTCGAGAACATGGGCTGTGTCGCCGTGATGCCCCTGGCAGCCCCCATCGGCTCCGGCCTGGGAATCCGCAACAAGCTCAACATTCAGACCATTGTCGAGAATGCCAATGTGCCGATCCTGGTCGATGCCGGCGTCGGCACAGCCTCGGATGCCGCCGTGGCGATGGAACTGGGTTGCGACGGCGTTCTCATGAACACCGCCATAGCCGCCGCCCAGAACCCTGTACTCATGGCCTCAGCCATGAAGAAGGCGATTGAAGCCGGTCGCGAGGCCTACCTGGCCGGGCGTATGCCTGCAAAACGTTTTGCCTCGGCTTCATCCCCGGTGGATGGCCTCTTCTTCTAACACAGGCCCAGCCCTGGAGGACCACCTCCAGGGAGCCCCGCAACATCCAGGCTTTGCGATACCTTCACCCCATGAACGAAGAGACGAACAAGCACCATCGACGTATCCGAAGCTTCGTTCTGCGGGAAGGCCGCCTGACTGCGGGTCAGCAAAAAGCGTTTGAAACCGTGTGGCCTGAATATGGCGTGAGCTTCACCGGCAGCAAACTCGACCTTCAGGGACTGTTCGGCAACCGCAACCCGGTATTTCTTGAGATAGGCTTCGGCAACGGGGAATCTTTGGCGGAGATGGCCAGGGCAAATCCCGGCAATAACTACATTGGCGTCGAAGTCCACCGGCCAGGTGTTGGTCACCTTCTGATCAGGATCGAGGAGTTGGGCCTGACCAATCTCAGGGTGATGCGCCACGACGCCGTTGAGATACTGGACAAGGGACTGGCCAAGGGAAGCCTCGACGGCCTGTTCCTCTTCTTCCCGGACCCCTGGCATAAAAAACGTCACCATAAGCGGCGCATACTGCAGCCGGAATTCGTGCAGCTGATCGCAAAGGCGGTAAAACCCGGCGGATTTTTCCATGCAGCCACGGACTGGGAGCACTATGCTCAGCACATGATGGACGTACTAAGCAGGGAGGCCGCCCTGTTCGAAAATACTGCGGGTGTCGGCAACTACACCCCGCGCCCCGGCTACCGCCCGCTCACCAAGTTTGAGCAACGGGGCCATAGACTGGGACACGGCGTATGGGACCTGATCTTCAGACGCAAATGAGCGGCCTCGAACTTCACCGGTTCAGCAGCCCCGGACTGAGCCCCATCGATATTACCCTGCCCTTTGGTCAGTGCCTCTCCCTGACCGGCCCTTCGGGCTGCGGAAAGACCCGGCTGTTGCGTGCAATTGCCGACCTAGACCCAAACCAGGGGGCAATCACATTCGATAACATGCCCCGGGACAAGATCAGCCCAACGGACTGGAGAAGCCAGATCGGGTACCTGCCTGCCGAGAGCCACTGGTGGGCAAGCCGGGTCGGGGATCATTTTCCCAACGGAGACGACAACCTGCTCTCTGCACTTGGATTCTCCAGTGAATGCCTTGAATGGGATGTCTCCCGCCTCTCCAGCGGCGAACGCCAGCGCCTTGCCCTGGCACGACTGCTTGCCCACAACCCCAGGGTGCTGCTCCTTGACGAGCCCACGGCAAACCTCGACCAGGCAAACATAGAGCGGGCCGAGAAGCTGATAGGGGAATACCGCGAGGAGAATGATGTTGCCGTGCTCTGGGTGAGTCATGATCCATTGCAGCGCAGGCGCGTCTCACAGCGCCATCTTCAGATTGCCGACGGAAATATGGAGCCAGAGCTGTGGAACTGATTCGCCTCAGCCCCTTCGACCTATCCATTGCCGCCCTGCTGGTGATCGGCCTCTCCATCATCTCCTGGCGCCTGCAGCTCGGGGTGGAAAAGCGCCTGCTCTGGGCTTCCCTGCGCACCATTCTGCAGCTCACACTGCTTGGACTGGTGCTCAAGAGCCTGTTCGCCCAGGTCAATCCCTATCTCATCGGCCTGCTGGCCCTGTTCATGCTCACTGTTGCCGGCTACGAGGTGATGGCCAGGCAGCAGAAACGCTTTGCCGGCATCTGGGGGATGGGAATCGGCACCCTGTCGATGTTCATATCCTCCTTCAGCATCACACTACTGGCACTGCACCTGGTGATCCGGGTCGACCCCTGGTACACACCCCAGTACCTGATCCCCCTGCTGGGAATGATGCTCGGCAACACCATGTCAGGCATGGCCATTGCGCTGGACAACCTGACTCACAATGCAGCCCAGCAACGGGGCGTCATCGAGGCCAGGCTGATCCTGGGAGAAAACTGGGAGACCGCAATTGGAGAGATCCGGCGAAACGCACTGCGCTCAGGTCTCATCCCCATCATCAACGCCATGGCCGCTGCGGGCGTGGTCAGCCTGCCGGGAATGATGACCGGTCAGATCCTGGGCGGCAGCCCACCCATGGAGGCGGCCAAGTACCAGATCATGATCATGCTGTTGATTGCCGCAGGCACCGGACTTGGTGCCATAGTTGCGGTATGGATAGGTTCTTACCGCCTGTTTGACGAACGTCAGCGGCTACGCCTGGACAGACTTAAGAGCAGGTAACCCGACCAGGCCGGGGTGAGATTGATACCCGCCCTCAGACTCTCCCCTTGATCCGTAAAAGCTTGAGAATCAACACCACAAAAGGGGCGCTGTGAAGAAGCAGGTCGAAGATATCGACCGGTTTGACCAGGGTGCCTGCAGCGAGCATTTTCAGCTTCTCCAGAACATGGGGCTCAGGCACAAAAGGTGCGAGACCGAGGAATACCGCTGCCACAACCACGAATGGCATCGGCAAATCATCTAACCAATTCATTACAACCCAACTCCAGGTTAACTACATCCATCACAGAGCGACCGGTAGAGATCCGCATCCTGATCACTGAAACAGCAGGCGATGATCTGTTCAAAGCCATCTGCTTTTTTCATTACATCCAAAGCTATTATTGCCGCCGCCTCCTTGGGGTAACCGTACACACCGGTACTAATCCCCGGGAAGGCGATGCTTTTTACACCGTTTTCCACCGCCAGTGCAAATACATTTTCATAACAGCTGCGCAAGAGCTCCGGCTCACCCATGGCACCCCCGCTCCAGACCGGGCCGACCGTATGGATAATCCATTTTGCCTGCAGCCTGAACCCAGGGGTGATTCGCGCCTCTCCCGTGGGGCAACCCCCCAGCGATCGGCAAGCCTCCAGCAGTTCCGGTCCCGCTCCACGGTGTATCGCCCCATCAACGCCACCACCACCCAGCAGGCTTGAATTCGCAGCGTTGACGATAGCATCCACGGCAAGCCGGGTTATATCAGCTTTGACTATTCTGATCACACTCTCTGCAGCCTCGCTTTATTTGCCTCTCTCAATCACGCATTATAGGAGACTGGCAAAACAAGATAACCCTGCACAATCCTCCCTCATATGTCGACTATCAGCAGCATCCTTCTCATTGCACTGGCCATCTGGTTCTGGCTCGACAGCGCCAGGGCGAGAGAGATCGCAACCGGTATTTGCGCGGCGGCCTGTGCCGAGCGGAAACTCCAGTTCCTGGACCAGACAGTGGCGCTTCGCCGTATCGGCATACGCTGGACAAACCAGGGCATCAGGTTAAGAAGGGGCTTTGAGTTCGATTACAGCGAGGAGGGTGAAGGTCGCCGAATCGGCCACATCACCCTGATTGGAGTCCAGTTGGAAGAGTTCAGCCTGGGCCTGCCCAGCGAATGACCGGATAACAGCTCAGACGCCCGTGGTAGCGCTTACTTGACCACCTTCAGGCTCGGCCTTTCCCGTGGCGGGGTAGGCTCAGGATCGTCATCCGGGGAGCTGTCATCGGCATCAAGCGCCTCATCCTCGGGAAACAGCATGCCCCGCCCGTTCTCGCGGGCATAGATGCCCAGCACAGCGACCGGGGGAACCATGACATCCATTGGCGAACCGCCAAAGCGTGCATTAAATGTGATCAATTCGTTTGAGAGTTCCAGCCCACGCACCGCAGAGGGACTGATGTTGAGAACGATCTTGCCATCCTCAACATACTGCTGGGGCACGATGACATTATCGCTGTCGGCATCCACCAACAGGTGGGGCGTCAAGTCATTGTCCACCAGCCATTCGTAGAGGGCACGAATAAGATAGGGCCTGTTGGAACTGAGAGTCATAATTGCCGCCCCGACCGGTTACTCGCGCATCTCCAGCTCGGACTCGGTGAGGCACGCCTTGAAAGATTCACGCTCAAACATACGCTCGGCGTAATCGTTCACAGCTTTTGCAGAAGCCGGCAGCTCAACACCCAGCATCGGCAGTCTCCACAGCATCGGAGCAATGGAGCAATCCACCAGGGTGAAGTCGTCACTCATGAAGAATGGCTTGGCGGCGAATATCGGTGCGCTTACGGTAAGACTTTCGCGAAGTTCCTTGCGTGCCTTAGCAACACCCTTGCCACCGGCGAGAATTTCGTTCATCAGCGTATACCAGTCATGGTCCACGCGATGCATGAACAACCTGGAGCTGGCCCTTGCCACTGGATCAACCGGCAACAGGGGTGGATGGGGAAAGCGCTCATCAAGGTACTCCATGATGATGCGTGACTCGAACAGCGTCAGGTCGCGGTCAACCAGGGTGGGCAGAGTCCCGTAGGGGTTGAGGTCCATAATATCTTCCGAGATATTCACCGGGTCCACATCCATGATCTCGACCGTTATGCTCTTTTCTGCCAACACCAGGCGCACACGATGACTGTAGGGACTCTTTGCATCAGAGTACAAGGTCATCACGGATCTCTTGTTCGCTACAACCGCCATTTACGACACTCCAAATTTTCTATAAGGGCCTTAAAATAAAAACCCCTTAACAGGTTACTGAAAAAGTCTCTTGCCAATGCAGGAGGTTTTTCCGCTAGCCTGTAAAAAAACAAAGGGGCGCACAGTATACCTTAACTGTGCGCCCCCGTGTTGCTGTTTCAGCCAGTGCTTAGTGCACGTCTTTCCAGTACTCCTTCTTAAGGAGGTAGGAGAGCACGAAGAAGATGGCGATAAAGATCAGCACGTAGGTACCAATACGTTTGCGTTCGAGTGCAATAGGCTCACCGACATAGGCCATGAAGGCAGTCAGGTCACGCATATCCGAATCGAACTTCTCAACGGTCTGGTCCTTCTGCAGTTTCCACAACACGTGCGGCATGCCGACATCAGGGAACACCTTGTTGTTGACACCGAAGGGACGGGCCTCATCCGGCTCGAAGCCGCGCAGGTAGGTGTAAACCCAGTCCACGCCACGGGCACGGGTGATCACACTCAGATCCGGGGGCGCGGTACCGAACCACTCGGCCGCGTCGTTGGGATCCATGGCGATCTCCATGGTGTCACCGATTTTGTCGGTGGTGAACATCAGGTTCGCCTTGACCTCTTCCTCGGTCATACCCAGGTCACGAGCCATGCGGTTGTAACGCTGGTATTTGGCCGAGTGACAGCTCAGGCAGTAGTTCATGAACAACTTGGCGCCACGCTGCAGCGACTCGTTGTCGCTCAGGTCGATATCGGCGTCGTCCAGGTCTACACCACCACCGGCAGCCATTCCGAGAACAGGCGCTGCAGCCAACAGAAATGCAAGTATCAGCTTTTTCATTTGGTCACCCTCTCAGGAACAGGCTTGGTCTTGTCCATCTTGCTGTAGACAGGCATCAGCAGGAAGAAAGCGAAATAGAAGATCGTACCGATCTGGGCCATCAGCTTGTACAGGTCAGTGGTGGGCTGTACACCCAGGTAACCCAGCATGATGAAGTTCAGCACAAACAGCCAGAGCATGGTCTTGTAGATCGCACCCTTGTAGCGGATCGACTTGACCGGGCTCCTGTCCAGCCAGGGCAGGAAGAACAGCACCAGGATGGAGGCGAACATGGCCACAACACCCGGGAATGCAGAACCTGCAATCGAGGGGACTGCACGCAGAATCGCGTAGAACGGCGTGAAGTACCAGACCGGGGCGATATGCTCAGGAGTCTTCAGCGGGTTGGCCGGCTCGAAGTTGGGGTGTTCAATAAAGTAGCCACCCATCTCCGGGGCAAAGAAGACAGCTGCCGCGAACAGGAACAGGAAGCCCGCAACACCCGCGATATCCTTGACGGAGTAGTAAGGGTGGAAGGGAATACCATCTGCAGGCGCGGTATCGCTCCACTTGTTGCCCTTGGGACCCTTCTTGATCTCGATGCCGTCAGGGTTGTTGGAGCCAACCTTGTGCAGGGCAACGATATGCACGAACACCAACGCAACCAGAACGAAGGGCAGCAGGAAGTGCAGTGCAAAGAAGCGGTTCAGGGTTACATCGGAGATGACGTAGTCACCACGGATCCAGACACCCAGTTCGGGACCGATCACCGGTACGGCGGAGAACAGGTTAACGATAACCTGGGCACCCCAGTAGGACATCTGACCCCATGGCAGCAGGTAACCCATGAAAGCGGTAGCCATCATCGCCAGGTAGACCATAACACCGATGATCCAGAGCAGTTCGCGGGGCTTGCGGTAGGAACCGTACATCAGGGCGCGGAACATGTGCAGGTAGACGACGATAAAGAACGCCGATGCACCTGTGGAGTGCATGTAGCGAATCAGCCAACCCCAGTCCACATCACGCATGATGTATTCAACGGAACCGAATGCCAGCTCAGCATCGGGCTTGTAGCTCATCGCCAGCCAGACACCGGTCAGGATCTGGTTAACCAGAACCAGAATGGCAAGGGAACCGAAAAAGTACCAGAAGTTGAAGTTCTTCGGTGCGTAGTATTCAGCCAGATGCTCGTTCCACACCTTGGTCATGGGGAAACGATCGTCGATCCAGCCTACGAAATTCTTCATAGCACTCATCAGGCTGCTCCTCCATCAGCACCGACCAGGATGGTGGTGTCGGACAGGTAGTGATAAGGGGGAATCTCAAGGTTCTTGGGAGCCGGAACACCCGCGTAGACGCGGCCTGCCAGGTCGAACTTGGAACCATGACAGGGGCAGAAGAAGCCGCCTTTCCATGCATCGCCGCCCATATCTGCCGCGCCCAGGTCGGGACGGTAGGTGGGAGAACAACCCAGGTGAGTACAGATACCGACGGCCACAAGGTATTTCTCCTTGATGGAACGTGTCGGGTTCTGGCAGTACTCGGGCTGCTGTCCGGTATCAGCGGACGCAGGATCAAGCAGTTCACCATCGACACTGGTGAGATCAGCCAGGTTCTGCTCGGTACGGTAGACGATCCATACCGGCTTGCCGCGCCATTTGACGCGCATCATCTGCCCCGGCTCGAGCTTGCTGATATCAGCCTCGACCGGCGCACCTGCCGCCTTTGCCTTTTCACTGGGGGCCCAGGCCGCCAGAAAAGGGTAAACCACATAGCCGGCGCCGATGGCACCCACTACACTCGTTGCGGCGGTTAACATCCGCCGTTTTTTCAAATCCACGCCATCTGCGCTCATTATAAAAGACTCCCGGAGTAGGCTGGAGAATCCTGATAAACAGGAACCTTTATTAGCCCCTGCATGTAGAGAAAATTCAGAATATACTGAAATTCACCCCCATAAACTGACCGCGCATTTTCTTACACGCAGACCCGGAGGTCAAGATAGGCTTATTTTTTTGATGGTTATCAGCTGGTTTTATCACCCACCGGGTTCAAACCGGGTTTGAGACCTCAATAAAACGGTACTCCAGGTCATATTTCCGGGCCAGATGCTCACCCAGGGCCTGAACCCCGTAACGTTCAGTGGCGTGGTGCCCGGCGGAAAAATAGTGAATACCCAGTTCCCGGGCCAGGTGCGCTGTCTGCTCTGACACTTCACCGCTTATAAAAGCATCCATTCCGGCCGCAGCAGCCTTCTCGATATAACCCTGGGCACCCCCGGTGCACCAGCCGATACGACGGATACTCTGCGCACCGCCTTCAAGATGAAGAGGCTTGCGCTCCAGAACACTCTCGATTCTCGCCCCCAGGCTCCCGGCATCGACTCCACGATCCAATGCAACTGACCACAGCAATCCGCCGTCATCCACTGGCGCTGCCTCTTCGAAACCCAGCTTCTCCGCCAACTGTCGATTGTTCCCAAGATCAGGGTGCGCATCCAGCGGCAAATGGTACGCCATCAAACCGATTCTGTTTTGCATCAGTGTGCGCACTCTTCTGCCCTTTATGCCGGTAAGTGGCCCAGGCTCCCCTTTCCAGAAATAGCCATGATGAACCAGCAGCAGATCAGCCTCCGCCTCCACTGCTGCATCAACAAGCGCCTGGCTTGCACTCACCCCGGCAACCAGGCAACGCACTTCGTCAGCACCCCCATCAACCTGCAGTCCATTGGGACAGTAGTCGTCAAAGGTTTCAGCCGCCAGCAACCGGTTACAGTAATTTTCAAGCTCACTCAGACTCACCATGAATCAACGCATCCTCTATCGACCATCAGAAGGAAATGGTAGTTTATCGCCCAGACCCACCGAAACAACAATACCCGAGCCGTTGACTCATAGATATGCTGAAAATACCCAAACCTCTTGGCTTCATCCTGATCTCTGTCTCTGCCGGACTGGCCGCTGCCTACCTGGCGCTCAACCTGATGCAGGAGTCATCTGTCACTTTCCGCCAGGCGCCGGTTCAGCCTGCAGGCGGAACTGCCCTCAGCGGCCCCTTCTCCTACGCCAACGCGGTACAACTGGCGAAGCCGTCAGTGGTCAATATCTTTACCTCGAAGATCACCATAGAAAAGAGAAGCCGCCTGTTCAGCGACCCCCTGTTCCAGCGCTTTTTCGGCGACCGCCTCTCAAGTGAGCCCAAGAAGAGACTGCAGACCAGCCTCGGCTCCGGCGTCATCATCAACAAGGACGGTTACATCCTGACCAACCACCACGTCGTCGCCTCTGCAGACGAGATCAAGGTGGTGCTCTCAAATGGAAAAACCCTGCAGGCAAGAATTGTCGGCACAGATCCTGACACCGATCTTGCCGTGATACACACCGAATCAGAAGACCTTCCGGAGATCACCGTTGGCAACTCAGAAGCGCTGCAGGTGGGTGACGTGGTGCTCGCCATCGGCAACCCTTTTGGTGTGGGTCAGACCGTCACCATGGGCATTGTCAGTGCGACCGGCAGGGATCAGCTGGGCATCAACACCTTTGAGAACTTCATCCAGACAGACGCCGCCATCAATCCCGGCAACTCCGGTGGCGCACTGATCAACGCCCGGGGAGAGCTGGTCGGCGTCAACACCGCCATATTCTCAAAAAGCGGGGGGTCTCAGGGTATCGGCTTTGCAATCCCAGTCGACCTGGCCAAGGGGATCATGAACCAGATACTGACCCAGGGGCGCGTTGTGCGGGGCTGGCTGGGTATCGCGGGACAGGACATCACGCCGGAACTGGCTGAGTCCTTTGAGCTTCAGGAGCGTAGCGGCGTACTGGTCTCAGGGGTACTTGAAGGCGGCCCTGCAGATGAGGCAGGCATCGAACCCGGCGACATCATCACCCGTATCGACAACCGTATACCATCAGGCTCCCAGGAGATTCTGAGCATTATCTCTGCCAAGAGACCAGGCACATCGATACATATCCAGGGCTGGCGCGGAAGTAAACAGTTCGACACCGAGGCCACCATCTCCGAGCGACCCAGGGTGAGCGAGGGACTCAAAGGCCGTTAGCCCCCTGGACAACCCTGCCAGGCTACTTCTCGAAGCGATACTCCGCAGAGCGGGCATGGGCGGTCAGCCCCTCACCCCTGGCCAGGATGGATGCCGTACGCCCCAGGGTCTCCGCACCCTGCTCAGAGACCATGATCAGGCTTGATCGCTTCTGAAAGTCATACACACCCAGGGGCGAAGAGAATCGTGCTGTACGCGAGGTGGGCAGTACGTGATTCGGGCCGGCGCAGTAATCGCCCAGGGGCTCGGAGGTGTAGCGTCCCATGAAAATGGCACCTGCGTGGCGTATCCTGCCTGCCATCTCAAGGGGCTCATCCACCGACAGCTCCAGGTGCTCAGGTGCAATGTAGTTGGCCACATCACAGGCCTCATCCATATCCCTGCATACGATGAGCGCACCCCGGTCCTTAAGGGCGGTTGCGATCATCGGCTCACGTTCCATGGTCGGCAGCAGCTTTTCAATACTCGCCTGAACCTGGGCCACGAAATCCGCATCGGGACAGACCAGGATAGACTGGGCATCCTCATCATGCTCCGCCTGGGAGAAGAGGTCCATTGCCACCCAGTCCGGATTGGTCTTGCCGTCGCAGACCACCAGAATCTCTGAAGGCCCGGCAACCATATCTATACCCACCTGGCCGAATACCGCACGCTTGGCGGTGGCAACATAGATGTTACCGGGACCGACCACCTTATCCACCGGCGGGATGGACTGGGTACCAAAGGCCAGGGCTGCCACCGCCTGGGCACCCCCCACGGCAAAAACCCGATCCACACCACAGACATGGGCTGCCGCCAGCACCAGCTCATTAAGCTCTCCATGAGGTGTGGGCACCACCATGATCAACTCGGAAACACCGGCCACCTTTGCGGGCAGGGCGTTCATCAGTACAGAGGAGGGATAAGCCGCCTTGCCACCTGGAACGTAGAGACCCACGCGATCAAGGGGAGTCACCTGCTGACCCAGCAGGGTGCCGTCATCTTCCGTATAGGTCCAGGACTCACCCTTCTGCTTTTCGTGATAGACACGCACCCGCTCCGCCGCATGCTCCAGCGCATCACGCTGATCCTGGGGAATGGTATTCCAGGCCTGCTCCAGACGCTCGATGGAAATTTCGAGATCCGCCGCAGATTCAGCCTGCCAGCCATCGAAGCGATTGGTGTACTCCAGCAGCGCGTCATCGCCCCGTGAACGGATATTGGCAATAATGTCGTTTACGGTAGTGTTGACCGCACCGTCCGAAACCGATTCCCATGCCAGGAGTTTCTCCAGCTGTGCATCGAAATCACTATTGGTGGTGTTCATCAAACGAATGGGGGACATTTTCGTCAATCCTCAAAAATCTGGCGGAAGCAAAACAATCTATGGCAGAAAAGGCGGGGCGGTTACTCTTCGCCCACAGCCTCGCGCAATGCATCGAGCAGTGATGTCACGGTGGCATGCTTCATCTTCCATGAGGCCTTGTTGACCACCACCCTGGAGCTGATGTCGGCGATATGCTCCAACGGCACAAGGCCATTGGCCTTCAGCGTATTCCCGCTCTCAACAAGATCCACGATCAGGTCGGCAAGACCGACCAGGGGCGCCAGTTCCATGGAACCGTAGAGTTTGATCAGGTCGACCTGCTGCCCCCGGGCAGCGTAGTAGGTCTTCGCCGTATTGACGTACTTGGTGGCGATGCGCAGTCGGTTACCGGTAAGCTCGGCATCCTTGAAACCGGCGACCATCATCTGGCAACGCGCGATTTTCAGATCCAGGGGCTCGTAGAGACCCTCCCCGCCATGCTCCAGCAGCGTATCCTTGCCCGCCACACCCAGGTCAGCCGCACCCCACTGTACATAGGTGGGTACATCGGTTGCCCGTATCAACACCAATTTAACCTGGGGGTGATTGGTATCCAGAATCAGCTTGCGACTGGTCTCAGGGTCATCCAGGGGCTCGATCCCGGCATGGGCCAGCAGCGGCAGGGTCTGCTTGAAAATACGCCCCTTGGAGAGCGCGATGGTAATCGGCGATTCAAAATTCATAGTATTCAGCAAACTCTAGTCCGGTACCCGTCGGATCTCGGCACCAAGACCGGACAGTTTCTCTTCAATATTTTCGTAGCCACGGTCGATGTGATATATGCGCTCCACCACGGTTTCACCGTCAGCTACCAGCCCAGCCAGAACAAGGCTTGCGGAGGCGCGCAGATCCGTGGCCATAACAGGAGCACCCTTGAGACGCTCAACGCCGGCACAGATCGCCGTGTTGCCCTCCAGCTGGATGTCTGCACCCATGCGCTGCATCTCCTGGACGTGCATAAAGCGGTTTTCAAACACCGTCTCCGTAATGGTGCCTACACCTTCCGCCACAGAGTTGAGCGCCGTGAACTGGGCCTGCATATCGGTCGGGAAAGCCGGGTAAGGCGCGGTATGCACATTCACCGCCTTTGGCCGCTTTCCTTTCATGTCCAGGCTGATCCAGTCATCCCCGCACTCGATCTCGGCGCCGGCATCACGCAGCTTCTGCAATACCGAATCGACAAGAGCGGGTTGAGTGTCACGCACCTTGATACTGCCCCCGGTCATCGCCGCAGCCACCAGGTAGGTGCCTGTCTCGATGCGGTCAGGCAGCACGTTGTAGTGAGTACCTGAAAGGGTCTCGACCCCTTCGATGGTAATGGTATCCGTACCGGCGCCACTGATCTTGCCGCCCATTTTATTAATACAGTTGGCCAGATCCACCACCTCGGGCTCCCGGGCGGCATTCTCAATAACCGTTTCGCCATCTGCCAGGGCCGCAGCCATCATCAGGTTTTCAGTACCCGTGACCGTGACGATATCCAGCACCAGGCGAGCGCCCTTCAAGCGCTCGGCACTGGCCCTGATGTAGCCACCCTCCACCTCGATATCCGCACCCATGGCGCGCAGGCCGTCAATGTGCAGATTCACCGGTCTGGAGCCGATAGCACAACCCCCGGGCAGTGAAACATCTGCCCGACCAAACCGGGCAAGCAGCGGCCCAAGCACCAGAATGGAGGCGCGCATGGTCTTCACCAGCTCGTAAGGAGCGGAAAAATCCGTGATTGTGCTGGTATCCGTTTCGATATTAAGACGTTCATCCACCACCAGCTGAACACCCATGTTGCCAAGCAGCTCCATGGTGGTGGTGATGTCATGCAGATGGGGCACATTGCCTATGGTCATCTTCCCTTCCGCCAGCAGGGTGGCTGCGAGAATAGGAAGGGCGGCATTTTTCGCGCCTGCAATTCTGACTTCACCTGACAGAGAGGTGACGCCACTTATAATCAGTTTATCCATTAATTGGCCGTAATAGGGGGCAATAACGCCTGTTATCGATGCACCAGCACCCGGAGAAACCGCCTATCATAAGAAAAACCGGGCCAAACCGGAAGGCGAAATAGAGAAAAGTCACTTTTTCAGCCCGTTTCCAGGCCTCAGGAAGATCAGGCGAGCAGCTCTTCGGCGTTGCTGAGCCTGGCGATTCGCAGCAGTGAATCGGGGACATTCTGAAAACTCAAACTTACCCCGGCGGCCTCGGCCCGGTCCAGCCACTCCAGCAACAGGGCAAGACCCGCGCTGTCCGAATGCCTGACATCGGCCAGGTCGAATACCAGCTCCTGGTGTCCCGCGAACATCGAAACACCCTCGTGAAGCAGGTAGCGCACGGTGGAAAAAAGCAGGTCACCTGAAACCCGGCAACCCACCTCGCTGCGTGTGATAGCCGCTTCCGTCACCTACTTATCCTGCTGGTTGCGACGCTCCAGCTTTTTGATCAGACCAGCAAGCTTGTAACGGCGGATCTGGGACGCGAAGCTGGTTCTGTAGTTGGATACCAGGCTCACGCCGTCTATGACAACATCATAAACAAGCCAGGTATCGCCGCTCTGGTAAAGGTTGTAATTGATTGGAATGGCAGGCGCCCCCGGCTCACTCACCTCGGTGCTGACGGTCACCTCTTGCGCTCCATCCACCATGCGGGATGGCAGGTACCTGATCTCCTGGTCGGAGTAGTTGAGCAGTGCTGTGGCATAAGTGCGGATGAGCAGCTCTCTGAACTGAACCACAAACAGGGCCTGCTCATCCTCAGAGGCACGTCTCCAATACTTACCCAGAACCAGTCTGGACATTTTTTCGAAATCAAACTTGGGCAGTACAATCTGCTCAACCAGCCCGTAGATCCTGCCGGGAAACTCCCTCAACTCATCCCTGCGCGTTGAGACTTCCGCAAGCATCAGATCCGAGGTCTCTTTAACCAGTTCCGCCGGCGTACTGGCCTGGACGGTCGAAATGCCACCCAGCAGCAGGAGAAAACCCAAGCAAATGGTCCCTAAAAATCTTTTCACTCTACGCCCTCTTCAGCCTTGCTGAACAAAAACTGCCCGATAATCTCTTCCAGCACCAGTGCAGACTGGGTCAGCGCCAGCTGATCCCCGTGCCTGAGGTACTCCTCGCTGCCACCGGGATCCAACCCGACATACTGCTCACCCAACAGGCCCGCGGTAAAAATCTTGGCGAATGTATCGTCCGGAATAGTGACATACCGGGGATCGATGCTCAGGGTCACCACTGCTTCGTAGGTCGTCGAATCGAAATCGATCGCCGACACCCTGCCTACCCTAACACCCGCCATTGTTACCGGTGCTTTCTCTTTTAGACTACCGATATTGTCAAAACGTGCCGTAATAAGGTAGCCCTCACCATTGGTCGATGCGCTCAGGTTACTCACCTGCATGGCGAGAAAGAAAAGCGCAACCAGGCCAGCGGCCATGAAAGCTCCCACCAGCATCTCTATCGATCTACTCTGCACCATATGACTCAATCCCCGAACATAAGTGCCGTTAAAACAAAATCGAGCCCCAGCACGGCCAGTGATGAATGCACCACTGTACGGGTGGTAGCCCGGCTCACTCCTGCAGAGGTCGGCGTTGCATCATACCCCTGAAACAGTGCAATCCAGGAGCAGACCACACCGAACACCAGGCTCTTGATGATGCCATTATAAACGTCCTCATGCAGGTCAATTTTTGCCTGCATCTGGGACCAGAAGGCACCTTCATCCACACCCAGCAGACCTACCCCGACAAAAAAACCGCCCATCACGCCCAAAGAACTGAACAGGGCCGCCAATAGCGGCATGGAGATAAAACCCGCCAGAAACCTTGGCGTCAATACCCGCTTGACCGGATTGACCGCCATCATCTCCAGGCCGGAGAGCTGCTCCGTCGCCTTCATCAGGCCGATTTCAGCTGTCAGCGCGGATCCGGCTCGCCCGGCAAACAGCAGCGCCGCGACCACCGGTCCCAACTCCCGAACCAGGGAGGCCGCAACCATCACACCCAGTGTCTGTTCGGCCCCGAACTGGGAGAGAATGTAGTAACCCTGCAGCGCCAGCACCATTCCTACAAAGGTCCCGGATACCCCGACGATCAACACGGAGTGCACGCCCACAGAGTAGATCTGCCGAATCAACAGCCCCGGCCTTGCCGCCAGTGCAGCAAGCCCACCAAGGATATGCCACAGAAGAAGATGCCCACGCCCAAGGCGCTCGACAACTCCCATCCCGGCACGACCCAGCCGCGCGACCTGCTCTAGCATGCATCCCCCTTGAGATCCTGCATGAGATCAGCGGCCGGATAATGGAAATGAACCGGGCCGTCCGCCAGGCCGTGCATGAATTGCCTGGTCCACTCCTGACCGGAGTCCATCATCTGCTCCGGCGCGCCATGCTCCATCACCTTGCCGTGAGCAATCACGTAGATCTCATCGGCAATGGCAGCTGTCTCATGGACATCGTGGGAGACCACGACGCTGGTCAGCCTGCTGGCGTCGTTCAGCGCCCGTATCAATTTCACCAGAACCCCCATGGATATGGGGTCCTGCCCGGTAAAGGGTTCGTCATACATGATCATCATGGGATCGAGCACCATGGCACGGGCCAGGGCAACCCTGCGCGCCATACCGCCCGAGAGTTCGCTCGGCATCAGATCCCGAGCGCCTCGCAAACCGACGGCCTCAAGCTTGAGCAGCACAATCTTGCGGATCATCTCCTTGGGCAACCCGGTGTGCTCCCGAAGAGGGTAAGCCACGTTGTCATAGACGCTGATATCCGTCAGCAGGGCACCGCTCTGGAAAAGCATGCCCATACGCATGCGCAGACGATAGAGATCCCGGGTGCCCAGGCTGTGCACATCCTGACCATCCACCTGGATGGTGCCGGCATGTGGTCGCAATTGACCGCCGATCAGTTTCAGCAGGGTCGTCTTCCCAGTACCACTGGGCCCCATGATCGCAGTCACCCTGCCACGCTGAATATCAATATCGACGCCATCAAAAATCGCACGGGAACCCCTGAAAAACTTCAGGCCGCGAATTTTAATCAAAGGTTCATTGCTGTCTTCAGGCATCGAGTTAACAGACCCTAGTTTAATCCTTTAAACCGTCGCGGGGACGGAACACTCAGGCAGAAAAAATTGAGCATCAATTCTCTCTGCAAAGCAGATGCTAATCAAGTGATTCCCAACAATTGGGCCAGGGTTTCCATTTGATGCATACGCTCAGCATCCACGACCTCCCCATCGACAAAAGCCCCGCTTGCGCAAGCACCATGTCCCAGGCCGGATGATTCGAACAGCCGCCGCAGCTCACGCAGATCAGCACACGAAGCGCCATCCAGCAAGAGCAGGTCAACGCTATCCTCATCCTGACCGGCGCAGCAACCGAAAGCCCTTACACCACCCTGACCCCCGGCCAGGACTGAGGGTCGGTAGAAAACGATGTCATCAGCGCATTGACCCTTAAGAGATTGCGGCACGTTATCAGAACCTGTCCAGAGCACACCGGCCAACACCCCATCCATAATGGACGCTATGGAGAGCAGCCGCCCAGGGAGATCGTCAGGGGCATCACCCTCACCTGGCAACTCCAGAAAAAAACTGAACGCCTCGTGGACATCATCACACCAGGACTCAATAACCTCTTCATCGGCATCAATCCAGCGATCAGCCGGCAACAGCACCGAGCGGAACTCGTTGGCATAATAAGACAGACGCCACTCGGGAGGGAGATCCTCTGGATAGAAGCTGCTGCACCAACCATCATGCTCCCAACCCCTGGCGCCAACCACAAAGTTCCCTGCCATTTCACTTAACCTCAGAAAGCCTGCCAAATCGTGTATACACCAAACAGTATCACGGTGACACCGGCGATCTTGCGGGCAATATCGGACTGGGAGAGGCGCGCGGCAGCCCCCGCCAGCATGCCCATCACCATCAGGTTGGGCAGAGTGCCCAGGGCAAACGCAAGCATGAGCGCCGCACCGTTCAGCGCACCGCCAGACGAAACGGCATTGATCAGCATGCTGTAGACCAGCCCACAGGGAATCCACCCCCAGGCCACCCCCACCAGGAAGGCACGCCCCGGTGTTTTCACCGGGAGCAGTTTGCGTCCCAGGGGCTCGATACGTCGCCACAGGTGGCCACCCAGGCGTTCAACCCGATTCAGCACCATCCACCAGCCGGAGAGGTAGAAACCGAGCAGAATCATGAACAGACCGGCCAGCCCCATCAGCAGGCGCTGGGCGTAATAGACAGGCATCAACTGGGCAAGCAGCACACCCAGCCCACCCATGATGGCGCCCGCCGCTACATAGCTGCCCAGGCGCCCCAGGTTATAGGCGAGCTGAAACGGGAGCATCGCTCCCAGGCTGCCTCGCCGCTGCTCGGGCAGACCGAATGTCAGGGCGCCGACAATACCCCCGCACATACCGACACAATGCACACCTCCGAGCAGGCCCACCACAAAGGCACTGATATAGGGCATCCAGGTCTCCATCAGACCAGCACCTCCCTGCGCTGGGTCGACCCCCGGCCGTGCAGCCACCTCAACAACAGCAGCCCGGGTATTGCAATCAGGGCGCAGAGGGCAAAAAAGCTGAACCAGCCCATCCACTCGACCATAAAACCTGTAGGTGCAGCGGCTATCACCCTGGGCACACCCATTAAGCTGGTCAACAGCGCATATTGGGTGGCCGTGAACTTCTTGTTGGTGAGACTGGCCATGAACGCGATATAGGCCGCCGTGCCCATACCACCACTGAAGTTCTCAAACGCAATCACAGCGGCCAGCCCCGGGAGAGAGTCCCCCACCAAAGCCAGAACCGAGAACCCCGCCGTGGATAACCCTTGAAGAATGCCAAATCCCCATAGCGCCCTGTAGATCCCAAGCCTGATAATCAGCACGCCACCAGTCAGACCACCGATGATGGTGGCCCAAAAACCAAACAGCTTCACCACGGTGCCGATCTCGGTCTTGGTGAAGCCGATATCCAGGTAGAACGGCGTGGTCATATGGGAGGCCATGGTGTCACCCAGCTTGTAGAGCAGAATGAACAGCAGGATGACAACGGCATCATTACGCCTGAAATACTCCAGAAAGGGGTGTATCACCGCATCCTGCAGCGTCCTGGGCTTACCCTCCGTCACCTCCGGTTCAGGTGCAAACAGGGTCGTCCCAACACCCAGCAGCATAACTGCAGCCATACAGAGATAGACCGATGAGAATGACATGAAGTCGGCCATGATCAGGCCGCCCCCGGAGGCCAGCAGCATACCGACCCTGTAGCCATTCACGTAGAGAGAGGCACCCAGCCCCTGTTCATTGTCAGAAAGCGCTTCACGCCGATAGGCATCAACCACGATATCCTGGCTGGCAGAGAAGAAGGTGACCAGCAGTGCGGCAACGGCAATACCAAAAGTGTCTATTCCGGGATTCGAGAATGCCAGTCCGATCAGCGAGACGATCAGGGCGAACTGGGCCATCACAAGCCAGCCCCGCCTGCGCCCAAGCAGCCGGGGCGTATAGCGATCCAGAACAGGTGCCCATAGAAATTTAAGGGTATAGGGCAGCCCCACAAAGGCGAACAGGCCGATAGTGGCCAGATCCACGCCCTCTTCGGTCATCCATGCCTGCAGCAGAGACCCCGTCAACAGCAGCGGCAGACCGCAGGCAAACCCCATCAGGGCCGAGATCAGCATTCGACCACTGAAAACCGCCCCCATGATCTCACGACCGGACTGCTTGACTTCAACCTGCGACAAATCGGAACCCCATCGTGCAATCACGCCCAAATCCGGGCAAACAGTCGAAGATTATAACGTGATCACTTGCATCCAAATCCACACCCATCGAAAATAACACCATTATCATTCGGAGTATTCCATGCAAGACTATCAACGTGAGTTCCTCGATTTCGCCCTCGACGTAGGCGTTCTGCGCTTTGGCGAGTTCACCCTCAAATCCGGCCGGGTCAGCCCCTATTTCTTCAATGCAGGCCTGTTCAACACCGGCGCCGCACTGGCCCGCCTCGGACGCTTCTACGCCCAGGCAATCGTCGAGTCGGGTATTGAGTTCGACGTCCTGTACGGCCCCGCATACAAGGGAATACCCCTGGCCGCCGTCACCGCCGCGGCACTGCATGATCATCACGGCATCGACATCCCCTACGCCTTCAACCGCAAGGAGGCGAAGGCCCACGGCGAGGGGGGCAGCATCGTCGGCCATCCCCTGGAAGGGCGGATCATGATCATCGATGATGTTATCACCGCCGGCACCGCAATCCGCGAATCCATGGATATCATCCAGGCCAGCGGCGCCACACCGGCAGGCGTGGTGATTGCACTTGACCGCCAGGAGCGGGGCAAAGGGGAACGCTCAGCCATTCAGGAGGTCGAAATTGATTATGGAATGCCTGTTGCCGCTATCGTACGATTGGAGAATCTGGTCTCCTACCTTGAGGGTAAATCAGACGCAGACGAGGCATTACAGAAGATCCAGAATTACAGAAATGAATATGGCGTTTGAATAATAACCGGCCATACTGAGACTCACGGATATGCAGTCAACTTAAATACAACGGAACCCCATGCCAGCACTAAGACCCATCGCCATATGCACACTTGTCCTGTCGCTGTTTTTAATTGCAGGCAACTGCAGCGCGGCTAAACTTTACCGCTGGGTCGACAGCGAGGGCAATGTACATTTCTCTGACAAGGTCCCTGCGGAACACTCAAAGTCCGCTCGCAGCGAGCTTGACAAACAGGGCATGGAAGTCAAAAAAATCGGGGCTGCAAAGACACCCGAAGAGATACAGAAAGAGCGCGAACTCAAACGTCTTCGGGCAGAACAGCAGCGCCTGATCAAGGAGCAGCAGGCCAAGGACCGCGTACTGTTGCGCACCTTCCGGACAGAGGATGACATCATGATGGCAAGAAACGGCAAGCTGGCCGCCATCGACGTGATTATCCAGATTTCCCGAAGCAATATCCGCCGCATGAAGCTCAAGCTCGGCGAAATGCAAAATAGCGCCGCCAACCTGGAGAGACAGGGCAAGCCGATCCCGAAGAACCTCCTGAAGGATATTGAGAGCACCCGAACACAGCTCAAGGATGGCTACCGCTCCATCATCAAGGAGGAGCAGAAGAAAGAGATTATCCGGGAAAAATTCGGCCAGGATATCGCCCGTTTCAGGTCGCTCAAGAAGCTCCACGGCGAAAGCGACGAGAAGCTGAAGGAGAGAGACCGTATCTCCGCCCTGCTTGAGACGGTCGTGGTCTGCCAGGACGAGACCTCGTGCGCCAATGCATGGCTGCTGGCGGAGAAATATATCCGCAGCAACGCGACCACTCGCATCCAGATGCTCGGCGACAGCATCATCATGACCGGCGCTCCAATCAAGGATGACGACATCTCGCTGACAGTTTCACGCATCCGCAAACTCGGCGAGAGCCACTCGGAGCTGTTCATGGACCTGCAGTGCAAGAACTCACCCAAGGGAGATGAGCTCTGCGCATCGGAAAGGGTGGGGAATATACGCGGTGGATTTCGCGAGTCGCTAAAGACCGTAACCGAGCGCCCCTAGCGGGCCACCCGGTAAGGTCCGCCTACACCAAAAAGCCAGCGTCAGACTGGGAACAACACCCCGTCCAGCAGTTCCCATTGACCTTCCCACTCATCCAGTGGCGAGACCCGAAAACGGGTTCGCAGGAACTGGTGCATACGACCTTCGACCAACGCAAGCATCAACCCTGCCCCGGTCTCAGCAGAACTGGAGTCACCTCCCTCACGCATTCGGGCCTCTCGCAGGATCTGGCGGAACTGGCTCTCCAGTCGAGAGAAGAACTGCTCTACCCTGACATGCAACCGCTCGGTCTCTCCCACCAGGGCATCACCCAGCAGAACCCGCGTGATACCGGGGTTACGGGCGGAGAAGGCGAGCATCAGGTAGATTACCTTGGCGCATCGGCTGCGGGTGTTTTTATCCTCTTCGAGAATCTGGTTGATACGGGCGAAAACCGTCTCTTCAGCAAACCCGATCAGCCCCTCAAACATTTTCGCCTTGCTGGCAAAGTGACGATAGAGGGCCGCCTCTGAAATTCCACAGGCCTGGGCCAGGCTTGCGGTGGTGATGCGCACACCGGGCTTGCGCTCGAGTTCCGATGCCAGGGCTTCCAGGATCAGCTGTTTACGTGGTGTCTTGCCATTCATGAAAGAGCTCTCAGCGCCGGCGTATGAGAGTACCTATACCCTCATCTGTAAACAGCTCGAGCAGCACTGCGTGCTGCACACGACCATCAACAATGACCGCAGAATTGACACCACCCTTCACTGCCTCCAGGGCACAACGTATCTTGGGCAGCATACCGCCATAGATGGTGCCGTTGGCAATCAGCTCGTCCACACGCTCGGTACTGAGACCGGTGAGCAGATTATCCTCTTTATCCAGCAGTCCCTTGGTATTGGTCAGCAACACCAGCTTCTCAGCCTGCAGCACCTCGGAGATCTTGCCGGCAACCAGGTCGGCATTGATATTGTAGGAGTGACCATCGTGTCCCACACCGATAGGCGCGATGACCGGGATAAAGTTGCCCTTGGTGAGCATATTCACCACCGAGGTATCGATACTCTCAACCTCACCAACATGACCAATATCAATGATTTCAGGCACCTCGATCTCAGGTGTTGTCTTGTGTACCACCATCTTACGAGCATGAATCAGGTCACCGTCCTTGCCGGTCAGTCCGACAGCGGATCCGCCATGACGATTTATGAGGTTCACAATCTCCTTGTTGACCAGGCCACCGAGTACCATCTCCACCACATCCATGGTTTCGCGGTCGGTCACCCGCATGCCTTGCACGAACTCGCTCTCCTTGCCAAGGCGATCAAGGAGACTGCCGATCTGCGGCCCACCACCATGTACGACCACCGGGTTGATACCCACGGTTTTCATCAGCACCACGTCCCGGGCAAATCCTCTCTTCAGCTCCTCGTCCACCATTGCATTACCACCGTACTTGATAACAACGGTCTTGCCGCGAAAACGCTGAATATAAGGTAGTGCTTCTGTGAGTACGTGCGCAACGTCGTGCGCTGCCTCTGGCGTTAGACTCATAACTCGCTCTTTAAAATGTTTATTATTCATTAAATCCGGTGCCCTCTGCTAAAACGGCACCAGGTAATACGGTGATCGATACCCAGGTCAGAACGGCAGTGCCAGGGCGGGATCAAGCGCCAGCAGGCGCTCACGGAACATACCCTGAATCTTCTCAAGCACCTCCTGGCTGTCGGCCTCAAACCGAAACACCATCGAAGGCGTTGTATTGGAGAGCCGCACCAGGCCCCAGCCGTCCCTGAACTCTGCCCGCACACCATCCATGGTGACCAGCTTGGCATCCGGGAAAGGCGTCTGATCCGCCATGTCTGCCAACAGCCCGGCACCTTTTTCCCGCGAAATCTCCATCTGCAATTCCGGCGTGGAAACGCTCTCGGGCAGCTCCGCAAAGACCTCGGCAGATGACAGGGGTTCGGTGGAGAGGATCTCCAGCAAACGGGCGCAGGAGTATACCCCATCATCGAAGCCGTACCAGCGCTCTCTGAAGAAAATATGCCCACTCATCTCACCTGCCAGCAGGGCACCCGTCTCCTTCATCTTCGCCTTGATCGGGGAGTGTCCTGTTTTCCACATGATCGGCCTGCCGCCATAGCCCAGCACCTCGGTGGCCAGGTGGCGGGTGGATTTAACATCGAATATAACGTCAGAGCCGGGCTGGCGCGCCAGCACATCACGGGCAAACAGCATCAGCAGACGATCAGGCCAAATAATCTTGCCGTCACTGTCAACCACACCCAGCCGATCACCGTCGCCATCGAATGCAACACCGATATCCGCCTTGCGCTCACGCACCATGGTGATGAGGGTTTGCAGATTCTCCGGCTTGCTCGGATCCGGATGGTGATTCGGAAAGCTGCCGTCGATCTCACTGAACAGTTCGATCACATCGCACCCCAGGGCGCGCAGCAGATCCGGAGCCACCAGCCCGGCACTGCCGTTACCGGAATCGACAACCACTTTCAGTGGACGTGCAAGCTGCACATCCTCTGTAACCCTGGCGATGTAGTCCTGGATCAGCTCCTGTTCCTGCTCCATTCCATTGCCCTGAAGCAGGTTTCCACTCTCGATCCGCTGTCCAAGTGCCTGGATGGAGTCACCCTCAAGGGCCTCGCCTCCAACGACAATCTTGAGCCCGTTGTATTCAACAGGATTATGGCTGCCTGTGATCATTACACCGGTGTTGCTGCCAAGAAAATGGGTGGCGAAGTAGAGCAGCGGTGTCGGTACCACGCCAATTCGCACCACATCTCGACCGCTGTCCATCAGGCCCCTGCAGAGCGCTTCGCTCAACTCCTCGCCCGAGTCACGGCCATCCCTGCCCACTATTACGGTCTGCTGTCCCCGGTCATAGGCCTCACTGCCGATTGCTCGGCCCAGTTCGAAAACCACGTCAGGGGTCAGTGTCTCCCCCACCACACCACGAATGTCATAGGCAAGAAAAATACTTTTCGGCAGGCTGCCACCAGCCGCGACCGGGGCCGCCTGCGCCATTACCGAATCGGTAACCAGGCTGTCATCAAGCTCAAACTCATCTTCCTGTGCTGCACCGGCAGGTGCTGCAGCAACGGCATTTGTCGTTGCAGTGGATGCCGGTTTTGCACGGGCAATCATCTTGATTACATCATCGACATCCGCCAGCCTGGCGCTGGGCAGACGCCCCATGCGCACCTCTCCAATTGTGGACACCAGGTCAGCTATCAACGCTTTATCTGCCTTCAGTGCACGGGTCAGCCTGAGCGAGAGTAGTACCAGGGCCAGACCTATGAGCAGCGCCGCCACTCCCAACACGACCAGGAAAAGCAGTGTAGGTCCGGCGGCTGGCGGGTTACTCCAGTAGGCGACCTGCCAGATGGTTCCCGCCACGGGGAGTGTTCCATCAGGGGTCTTGTTGCCTGACTCACCCCCAGCCTGCAGGACCAGCGTGCTTTGACCAGCCATCTGCTGTATCTCCAGTTTGCCGTCAAGCTGAGCGACACCCAGAAAAGCCTGCTCAAGAACCTGGGGAGAAAAGGTCAAATGGGCAACACCCACCATAGGCGAGTCAAGCTCCTCCCTGATTGGCAGGGCCACGGCAATATTCTGCTTTTCACTGCCGTACTGATGCATCTCTGCAGGCTGAACCTGGCCACTCTTCTCAACCGCATTGACCTGGGCCAGGGCTGCGAAGCCCAGCGGCAGGCTCGAACCGCCATCCTTCTCATCCGCCTCAAGGGGTAGGAAATGAACATCGCGCAACGAGGGCAGCAGTCTGCGCAGCAGATTTTCCTGCTCGCGCACACCACCCCAGCTCTCTCTTCTCATCAAGCCAACCAGGTAATCGTCCTGAACAAAACCCGAGGCTACAGTCACTCTCTGAGTCAGAGTGTCGCCAAGGCGTCCCGCAAGCATCTCGGCAGTAGAACGCAACCCCTGGGTATCTACACTCTTCTCGGCCTTACCCTGAAGAAAGACAATTGCACCGGCCGCCAAAACCAACACAACAACAGCCCCTATGATGGTTTGCATCACCAATCCGCCTACGCTCACAACACCGGCGGGTTTTGCCTTGGCCGCAGATTCGGACTTTTTAATTTTCATGACCCCATTCCCTGCTCTGGCTCTGATACTCAGTGTCGGCCCGAATGACCAAAACCACCCTCACCACGCCGGCTCTGCTCAAACTCATCCACTATCTCGAATTGCGCCTTGACCACCGGAACAATAACCAGCTGGGCGATCCGCTCACCCACCTCGATCCTGAACGAGGCACTGCCACGATTCCAGCAAGATACAAACAACTGTCCCTGGTAGTCGGAATCGATCAACCCGACCAGGTTACCCAGAACAATGCCGTGTTTATGCCCCAGCCCCGACCTTGGCAGAATCACAGCCGCAAGGTGCGGATCTTCAATGTGAATGGCCATTCCAGTGGGGATCAGCTGGGTATCCCCAGGCTGCAGCTCCACGGCCTGATTCAACATTGCCCTGAGATCCATTCCGGCAGCCCCGTCTGTAGCATAGTCGGGCAGAGGAAACTCGTTGCCCAGCCGATTATCAAGAATTTTCAGTTGTATTTGTTTTTGCATAATGTTCCGCGATCAACACCACCAGTTGTCTTCCAAGCTGCCCCTTTCCGGTCAATTCCAGTTCCCGGCAGCCCCCATCCCAAAGCACCGTCAGAGAATTTTCATCCCGTTCGAATCCACCCTCTGCACCACCGACATGATTGGCGGCGATCATATCCAATCCTTTTTTCCGGCGCTTGGACTCCGCATAGCTCTCCACGTCATGAGTCTCCGCTGCAAAACCTACTGTAAACGGCCCATCGGGCAGTGCAGCCACAGCAGCAAGAATATCGGGATTGCGGATCAGTTCCACGGACAGCGCTTCATGCTCTTTCTTTATTTTTTTGTCGGTTGACACCTCTGGCCGGTAATCGGCAACCGCGGCACAGGCTACAAAGATATCACTCTCCCCCACCCGCTCCATCACCGCCGACTTCATATCCAGGGCCGTCTCGACATCTGTACGAACCGCCCCTGGCGGGGTCTCAAGGGCCACCGGCCCGGTGACGAGATCAACCTCTGCTCCCGCGGCAAGGAAGGCGGAAGCCAGGGCGAAGCCCATTTTCCCGGAGCTCCTGTTCCCGATATATCTGACCGGGTCTATCGGCTCCCGGGTAGGGCCGGCAGTCAACAGCACCTTCACCCCGCTGAGCGGCCCATTACCCAAAACCTGAACAGCATGGCGCAGAAGATCATCAGGCTCCAGCATGCGACCCGGACCGCAATCCCCGCAGGCCTGGTCACCTTCTGCAGGCCCCCAAAGCATCACACCACGACCGGCGAGAAGGCGCGCGTTATCCAAGGTAGCAGGGTTCAGCCACATCGCCTGATTCATTGCCGGCGCCAGCGCAACGGGTGAGCGGGCCGCCAGAACGAGGGTCGAAAGGAGATCGTTGGCCATGCCGCCTGCCATGCGCGCCATGAAATCGGCACTGGCAGGGGCCACCAGAATCAGGTCAGCCCAGCGGGCCAGCTCGATATGCCCCATGGCGGCCTCGTGGGCCTCATCGAACAGCGACTCCCTGACAGGGTGCCCGGAAAGCGCCTGCAGGGTCATAGGTGTAATAAAATGTCCGGCGGCAGGTGTCATCACCACCCGCACCTCGGCACCCGCCCTGATCAGCAGCCGTACCAGCTCCGCCGACTTGTAAGCAGCAATACCCCCGGTGACACCGAGCAGTATCCGTTTGCCAATCAGTTCAGACATAGATCCCATAATTAGATAGTTACTGTTTTTAAGCGCAGATTACCCGAATACCGAATGAGCGGGAAGGGATTACTCTCACCTCCCGCAATGTAAGTTACCATTCACTATCAACGAAACCACTGTAAATACTCCACCAGGCACCCACAACATGGGGAATTGACTTCCCTGCTGGCCACCCGGAGGCTCATGTATTAATCTCTACCTGAACAGGACTTTTATTCCCAGGGAGACTGAATGGCCATTACCGACTGGCCCAGCGAGGAGAGACCAAGGGAGAAGCTCATTGCCCGCGGAGCCGGCGCACTCTCCGACGCCGAACTGCTGGCTATATTTCTGCGCACCGGCGTGAGGGGAAAAAGCGCCGTCGACCTGGCCAGGGATCTGCTGATAGAGTACCGCGGCCTCTACCCCCTGCTCGAAGCGGATCACGAGCGTTTCTGCCGCAGCAACGGGCTCGGCAGCGCCAAGTTCGCACAGCTCCAGGCGGTACTCGAAATGGGCAGGCGCTACCTGCGTGAAGAACTGAACCGTGGTGACGCCCTGACGAACCCCATCGAGACCCGCCGCTACCTGGAAGCGCGGCTGCGCAGTTATCCTCACGAGGTTTTTGCCTGCCTGTTTCTCGACACCCGGCACAGGATCATCGAATACGAAGAGCTGTTCCACGGCACCATAGATGGCGCCAGCGTCCATCCCAGGGAGGTGGTTAAACGCGCCCTGGCACACAACGCTGCCGCACTCATCATTGCCCACAATCATCCGTCAGGCGTATCAGAGCCCAGCCGTGCGGACGAGTTGATAACAGAACAGCTGAAAAAAGCCCTGGAACTGGTTGGCACCAGGGTTATCGACCACATTATCGTGGGAGCCGGGAAATCGAGTTCACTGGCGGAAATGGGCATATTGTGAAATTTTTCAGCAGAAAAACTTGCCACCCGACCTCCGTTTCTGATATAAATCCGCCTCTTTCGCCCACTAAGGGCAATAAACAGTTTTTCAGGATCGCCCCTGGGGACGATCCAGACAGAGATTTCTGAGGATTGAACAATGTCCAAAGTATGCCAGGTTACAGGCAAACGTCCGGTGACCGGGAACAACGTATCCCACGCCCACAACAAGACACGGCGCC
This sequence comes from Sedimenticolaceae bacterium, assembly GCA_965224515.1. Lineage (GTDB taxonomy): Bacteria > Pseudomonadota > Gammaproteobacteria > Chromatiales > Chromatiaceae > Sedimenticola_A. The sequence goes on along the minus strand of OZ245051.1, from coordinate 1,489,028 downwards.
GTTTTCTGCCCAATCTCCACAGCCACCGCTTCTGGGTGGAGAGCGAGAATCGCTGGGTACGCCTGCGCGTATCTTCCAACGGCATGCGTATTATTGACAAGAAGGGTATCGACACGGTTCTGGCCGAAATGCGTGCCCGTGGCGAAAAGGTCTAAGGAGACAGGGCCATGCGTGATAAAATCAAACTCGTTTCAAGTGCCGGTACCGGTCACTTCTACACCACCACCAAAAACAAGCGTAATATGCCTGGAAAGATGGAGATCAAGAAATTTGATCCCAAAGTTCGCAAGCATGTGATGTATAAGGAATCGAAGATCAAATAGGATCTTCTGCAGCCTTATCGCGAGAAAGCCCGCCCCATGGCGGGTTTTTTTGTGTCTCGGAAAACCTGCACCCCGCCAACTACACTAAAAGAAAACAAGCCAATTCAACGGCGGGGAATATGGAAAGCTTTTTCATCGGCAGACAAGCGATTTTTGACCGCAGCATGCAGGTTTACGCCTATGAACTGCTCTACAGGGATAACCAGGGGCGTTCCGCCGAATCTCTCGATGGCGACCGCGCCTCTTCACTGGTCATACTCAACAGCTTCGCAGAGATCGGACTGGAGCGCATGGTGGGCAACGCCAGGGCATTCATCAACCTCACCCGGAACTTTATCGTTGAAGACCCTCCCATACCTTTCGACAGATCCCGCATCGTGCTGGAGATACTCGAAGACATTCCCGTCGATAATCAGCTGATCGCCTGCTGCCAGGCACTTTCGGATGAGGGCTATACCCTCGCCCTGGACGACTTCGCATTCGAAGAGAAGTGGGACCCGCTACTTCCAATTGTGGATATCATCAAGGTCGAGGTGCCCCTGGTGGAACTGGCAAACCTCGAAAACAAAATCCAGGTTCTCCGTGAGCACAAGCTCAAACTGCTGGCCGAGAAGGTGGAAACCGTCAACGAGTACCGCCTGCTGCACGACATGGGCTTCGATCTTTTTCAGGGCTATTTCTTCGAGAAGCCAACGGTTGTAGAGGGAAAGCGGCTTGATGAAAACAGGCAGGTCGCTCTTTCACTACTATCAAAGCTTAACGACCCCAGGGCCACAACCCGGGAGATTGAACAGGTCATCACCCAGGACCCCGGCTTCAGCTACAAGATACTGCGTTACCTCAACTCCGCCGCCATGGGCATGCCGAAAAAAGTCGACTCGATAAAGCAGGCGGTGATCTACCTCGGACTGCGCCAGATTCAGGCCTGGGCCAGCCTGATCGTGCTCTCGGGAATTGACACCATCTCCAAAGAGCTCTTCAACATGACGCTGACCCGGGCACACATGTGCGCCAACCTGCTGACAAAAAGCAACCGGCAGCAGATGGCAGAGACGGGCTACACAGCAGGACTGCTTTCAACACTGGACATACTGATGGGCCAGGAGCTTAAACAGATTGTCACATCCCTGCCCCTTTCACAGGATATCCGGGACGCGCTTCTGAACCGGGCAGGCCCCCTGGGCTCAGCAATCAGTTGCGCCCTGGCCTATGAGCACCAGCAATGGTCAGAGGTCAACTTCCCTGGACTTGATGCCAGTCAGATCAGCGAGTGCTACCTGGATGCCACCGATGTGGCGATGAAAGAGTTTTCCGCCCTGATCGACTAGTGGGCCATGCGGCAAGTTCGGTAATTATCAGCCAACCCACTAATCCTCCTGGCGCTTGTACTCCGTGGCGTGGCACTTGGGACATGGGGGAATATGACCGGCTTTGTGGAAATGGAGCTCCTTGCCGCACTGGTTGCACACCAGGGTCCCCGGCCCGGTAATCTCACCCGTATGGTACATGGATGCCTGCCTGGCCTGTTCGGCAAACCGGTCCAGCTCCAGCCTGGTTCTGTCCGCCACCTTAGCGAACATATCCATCATCCGCCCCTCGATCAGCTCCATGTCGAAACGGAACCATTCACGAAAGTCATCCCCTGTATCGCTGAGGAAATGGGCCGCATCCTTCATGTCACGCTCCAGGTAGCCGGATATCTTTTCCGACTCCTCCCGGGTCAGCTCACCAAGCTCCACTGCCTTTTCCCGCGCATCCTTCAGGCTCTGCCTGAGCATCGGCAGGGTGTTCTTTTCCGCCGAAGCCAGCATCTCATCCACCCGCTCCAGCATATTTTCGTAGGCGTCAACCATGCGGTCGACCGGATCCCGCTTCTCTTGAGGTGCCATAATTCAAGCCTCACAACATATGTCAGTCCAAGCCTTTCATTACTAAGTTTGAACCATAGCGCCAGGATAGCAAGATGAATACGCACCTTCGCCTTCCCTTTTCACCGACCCGAAAGGCAAGAACCTCCATCAAGCTCTAACATTACCTCTATTTCCTTTATGTAACTGGTGAGCTGGGTTATCCTTGTCCGATTCAGTTTTATAACTATTTTCACGACCCCGACAATGCAAGAAACCTATAATCCGGCTGATATTGAGTCCGAAGCTCAAACCTATTGGCAAGACAATAAAAGCTTCAAGGTCAGCGAAGACCCCGACCGGGAGAAGTACTACTGCCTCTCCATGTTCCCCTACCCCAGCGGCAAGCTGCACATGGGGCATGTACGCAACTACACCATCGGTGATGTGGTCACCCGCTACCAGCGTATGCTCGGGAAAAACGTACTCCAGCCCATGGGCTGGGACGCCTTCGGCCTGCCCGCCGAAGGTGCCGCAATCAAGAACAACATGGCGCCGGCCAAGTGGACCTACTCCAACATCGAGTACATGGAGGGCCAGCTGAGACAGCTGGGCTTCGGCTACGACTGGGACCGCGAGCTTGCCACCTGCAAGCCCGACTACTACAAGTGGGAACAGTGGCTTTTCACCGAGCTCTACAAGAAAGGCCTGGTCTACCGCAAGAACTCGGTGGTCAACTGGGACCCCGTGGACCAGACCGTACTGGCAAATGAGCAGGTCATCGATGGCCGCGGCTGGCGCTCAGGTGCCCTGGTGGAACGCAGGGAGATTCCCCAGTGGTTCATCAAGATCACCGATTACGCAGACGAACTGCTGGAAGAGCTGGACAGCATGGAGGGCTGGCCTGAGCAGGTGCGCACCATGCAGCGCAACTGGATCGGGCGCAGCTACGGCGTGCGCTTCGCCTTCCCCTACGAGTTGGACGGCCAAGCGGAAAAACTCTGGGTCTATACCACCCGTGTAGACACCATCATGGGCATCACCTTCTGCGCCGTCTCCGCGGAACACCCTCTTGCGCTGCATGCAGCCAGGGACAACGCAGACCTGGCCGCATTCCTCGATGAGTGCCAGACGGGCAGCGTGGCCGAAGCGGACCTCGCCACCATGGAGAAAAAGGGCATGCCCACGGGCATCTCCGTCACCCACCCCCTGACCGGCGAACAGGTTCCTGTATGGGTAGGCAACTACGTCCTCTCCGGCTACGGCGAAGGGGCAGTGATGGCCGTCCCCGCCCATGACGAGCGCGACTTCCATTTCGCCAAGGCCTACGGCCTGGAGATCAAACAGGTAATCCAGGTGGCAGACAATGCTTTCTCCACCGACAGCTGGGAAGAGTGGTACGCGGACAAGGAGAACGGCGTCTGCGTCAACTCAGGCAAGTATGACGGCCTCGGCTACCAGGATGCGGTAGACGCCATTGCGGCCGACCTGGCCGCGAAAGAGCTTGGCGAAAAACAGGTCCAGTACCGCCTGCGCGACTGGGGTGTCTCCCGCCAGCGCTACTGGGGCGCACCTGTGCCGATGATCCACTGCGACAAGTGCGGCATTGTGCCGGTTCCCAAGGCGGATCTGCCGGTAGCACTACCTGAGGATGTCGCCTTCGACGCCACCGGCGGTTCACCAATCAAAAAGATGCCGGAGTGGTCCAACACCAGCTGCCCCCAGTGCGGTGGCCCGGCAGAGCGCGAAACAGACACCTTCGACACCTTCATGGAGTCCTCGTGGTACTACGCACGCTACACCTGCCCTGACGCAACCGACGGGATGCTGGACGAGCGCGCCAACTACTGGCTGCCAGTGGACCACTATATCGGCGGCATTGAACACGCCATCCTGCACCTGCTCTACGCCCGCTTCTACCACAAGCTGATGCGCGATATAGGCCTGGTCACTTCAGACGAGCCGTTCAAGCAACTGCTGACCCAGGGCATGGTGATCGCCGAGACCTACTATCGCGACGAGGCCGACGGCAGCAAGACCTGGTTCAACCCCGCTGACGTGGAAACCGAGCAGGACGACAAGGGCCGTGTACTGAGCGCCATACTCAGCAGTGACGGCCAGCCGGTGGTAGTCGGCGGCACCGAAAAGATGTCCAAATCAAAGAACAACGGCGTCGATCCACAACAGATGGTCGATCGCTTCGGCGCCGATACCGTTCGCCTCTACACCATGTTCACCGCGCCACCGGATCAGTCTCTGGAGTGGTCAGACGAAGGGGTCGAGGGAGCCAACCGCTTCATCCGCAGAGTATGGAGCCTGGCCGCCAGTCGTGCTGACGACATCAAATCCGCAGGCAGCGACCTTGGCTCACTTGACGAGCAACAGAAAGAGACCCGCCGGGAGATTCACGCGGCACTCAAGCAGGCCAACTTCGACTACCACAGGCAACAGTTCAATACCGTGGTCTCCGCCTGCATGAAGACCGTCAACGCCCTCTACAAACTGGGCGACAGTGATGCAGACAAGGCCGTGCTGCACGAAGGACTGGCTATCGTCCTCCGGTTGCTGGCACCCATCGCGCCCCACGTTACCCACAAACTGTGGCGCGAGCTGGGTTATGGCGACGAAATACTCGACGCAAGCTGGCCTGTGGCGGACGAGTCAGCACTGGTTCAGGAGAGCATCCAGTATGTCGTCCAGGTCAACGGCAAGGTACGCGCCAAGATCGATGTTCCCGCCGACGCAGCCAAAGACGCCATAGAAGAGCAGGCCCTGGCCGATGCCAACGTACAGAAATTCATTGGCGACACAACGGTGCGCAAAGTTATCGTGGTACCCAACAAGCTGGTTAATATCGTCGCCAAGTAGAGCGACACCTGAAAGCCGGAAAGACCGGGAGGATTCAATGTTCGGAAAACGTGCTGTTCAACTTGCGCTGGTACTTGCAGCCGCTGCCCTGCTTCAGGCCTGTGGCTTCCATCTCAGGGGTGAAGTGCAGCTACCCTCCAGCATCAGCCCTGTCCATATACAGGGCCTCCCCCCCTATCATGACCTGCGCATCGAACTGGCCCAGTTGATGGACACCAACTCGGTCAATATCAGCGACACCCCTGAAGGGGCCGGCACCGTACTGCGAATCAGCAAGCTTGAAGAGACCCGCAGGACCCTCTCGGTAGACAGCAGTGGCAACGTCGCCGAGTACGAACTCCACCTGCAAGCCACTTTCGACATGATCGACAGCGCCAAGAACGAACTGGTTTCGATGCAGACTGCCGGCGTGACCCAGGACTACGTCAATACCGGCACACTGGCACTGGGCAAGCAGCATGAAGAGAGCACACTGCGCAAAGAGATGCGGCGCGATCTTGCCGGGCAAATAGTTCGGCGCCTGCAGAGCCAGCTGCGCTGAACAGCACAGTGACTGACCTGCTCATATCTGTTACAGCGGGATAGGCATGCGGGTCCGTATTCACGAACTCAAAAGGCATCTCGACAAAAGCCTTGCGCCCATCTACCTGGTCAGCGGCGACGAACCCCTGCAGGTCAGCGAGGCTGCCGACACCATCCGGACCCAGACAAAAGCAAAAGGCTACGCAAGCCGCGACATACTGGACGCCGACAGCAAATTCGACTGGGACAGACTTGCCGCAGAGGCAAACAGTCTGTCGCTTTTTTCCGAGCAGCGGGTTATCGACCTGCGCCTGCCTTCAGGGAAACCCGGCAGAGAGGGCGCCAAGGCACTGGTAGAGTACGCCGAACGCCCGCCTGAAGACACCATCCTGCTCCTAACCCTGCCAAAGCTGGAAAAGAGCCAGGCCAACACCAAGTGGTTCAAGACCCTGGACAAGGCCGGTGTTGTCATCCAGATCTGGCCGATTGAGGGCGACCGGCTCCATCCCTGGATCGAACAACGCATGCGCAACGCCGGCCTGACCCCGGCCCAGGACGTGGTACCCATGCTGGCCGAGCGGATTGAGGGAAACCTGCTGGCTGCCGCCCAGGAGATCGACAAGCTGCTGCTTCTGCATGGCCCCGGCATCATCAATTCCGAACAGCTCGCAGAGTCGGTGGCCGACAGCGCGCGCTACGACGTATTCGCACTGGTGGATAGCGCCCTTGAAGGGCGGATAAGCCGCTGCCTGCGCATACTCAACGGCCTGCGCTCGGAAGGCACCCCCGCCCCGGTGGTCCTCTGGGCCCTGACCCGGGAGATCCGCATGCTCTGCAGCCTTGCCACTGAGCATGAAAAAGGACGCTCAATCCAACAGGCGATAGCTGCCAACCGCGGCATATGGGACAAGCGCAAGCCGCTGGTTGCCAATGGGCTGAAACGGCTCAAACTCAAAAGCTGGCAACAGCTGCTGCTGACCTGCGGAGAGGCAGACCGCGCCATCAAGGGCCAGGACAAAAACGATCCCTGGCTGCTGCTGCTGCAGATCACCACCGGCATGGCCGGAGCCCCCGCCATCGGCCGCCAGTAAAACCAAAAACACGCCGCCCCTCTCACAACCTGTCCCACTTTGATAGACTATGCTGTTTATCAATGAAGTTAACAGGTTAACAACATGTCAGATCAGATCTCCGACGTCGCCGCTTACATGAGCGAACTGGGCATGAAGGCCCGCAGCGCCTCACGTGCGCTGGCCGCGGCGACCACCGGCGACAAGAACGGCGCACTGCACGCCATCGCCGATGATATCGACACCAACCGTGACGGGCTGATGGCAGAGAACAGGAAGGACCTTGAGGCCGGTGCGGCCAAGGGCCTCGATGCCGCCCTGCTCGACCGCCTGGAACTGACCACCGACCGAATCGACGGCATGATCGAAGGCCTGCGACAGATCGCCGCCCTGCCCGACCCCATCGGCGAGATCTTCGACATGAACTACCGCCCCACCGGCATCCAGGTCGGGCACATGCGTGTACCCCTGGGCGTGGTGGGCATCATCTACGAATCACGGCCCAATGTTACCGCTGACGCTGCCGCCCTCTGCCTCAAATCCGGCAACGCAACCGTGTTGCGCGGCGGCTCAGAGGCGTTTCACTCGAACCAGGCCATCGCCGTCAGTATCCAGCGCGGGCTTGAAAAGGCCGGCCTGCCTGCGGATGCGGTGCAGGTGGTTGCCACCACCGATCGAGCCGCGGTGGGCGCCATGATCACCATGCCTGAGTATGTCGACGTCATCATTCCCCGGGGGGGCAAGGGGCTTATCGAGCGCATATCCAATGATGCACGGGTACCGGTCATCAAGCACCTGGACGGCATCTGCCATGTCTATATCGATGACCAGGCGGATACCACCAAGGCGTTTGACGTGGCCCTGAACGCCAAAACCCAGCGCTACGGCACCTGCAACACCATGGAAACCCTGCTGGTGGCCGAGGCGGTTGCAGAAGAGATGCTGCTGATGCTTGCACCCGCCTACATGGAAAAGGGTGTCGAGCTGCGCGGCTGTGAGCGCAGCTGCGAGATAATCGAGGGCTGCAAAGCGGCCAGCCAGGAGGACTGGGACACCGAGTACCTGGCCCCGATCCTCTCGGTCCGGGTAGTGGATGACCTGGACAGTGCCATTGAGCACATCAACACCCACAGCTCACAGCACACCGAGTCCATCATCACCGAGAACATCACCCGCGCCAGGCGCTTCCTGCGCGAAGTGGACTCCAGCTCGGTGATGGTCAACGCATCGACACGCTTCGCTGACGGCTTCGAGTACGGACTGGGGGCGGAGATCGGCATCTCCACCGACAAGTTCCACGCCCGCGGCCCAGTAGGCCTGGAGGGACTGACATCCGTGAAATACATAGTACTCGGCGACGGCCACATCAGAACCTGACAATGATCGGCATCCTGGGCGGCACCTTCGATCCCATCCACAACGGCCACCTGCGCACCGCACTGGATGTGCAGCAGGCCCTGGGATTGGAGGAGATCCGCCTGGTTCCCCTGCGGGACCCTCCTCACCGGGAGGCGCCCCTGACCACACCTGAACAGCGCCTGGAGATGGTCTATGCGGCCACCCGTGACAACCCGCTGTTCAAAGTCGACGAGCGCGAACTCAAGCGCGAGGGCAAATCCTACAGTGTCGACACCCTGCACTCACTGCGCGCCGAGCTGGGCAGTGAACTGCCCATCTGCCTGATCATGGGCAGCGATGCTTTCCAGGGCTTCGCCGACTGGCATCAGCCAGAGGAGATCCTCAAGCTCGCCCACCTGGTGATCATGCAGCGACCTGAAGAGAGCCCCGGAGACCACTACCGGAAGCATTTCACCCGGGAGCCGGGAGAGCTGAGGCAGAAGAGCCACGGACTGATCCTCTTTCAGCCGGTCACCCAGCTGGACATCTCGGCCACCGCCATCCGTGGACTGATCAGCCAGAACCACTCACCCCGGTACCTCGTTCCGGAGAGCGTTCTGGCGATAATTGAAGCCCGACAGCTCTACCGGTGAACCAAATTTGACCAAAACACTGCGATAACCTCGCTTTTCAGATAAAATCACCACTGAATCCATCCAATCAGGAAACCCAATGCAGGTAGAAGAACTCCGCGATCTGGCCGTTGAAGTGCTGGAAGACATGAAAGCCCAGGACATCAAAGTGCTGGATGTACGCGGCAAGACCAGTATCACAGATATCATGATCATCGCCAGCGGCACCTCTGACCGCCACGTGAAATCCATGGCCGAGTCTGTCGCCTTCCACGCCAAGGATGCTGGCGAACAACCCCTCGGCACCGAGGGACTGACCGACGGCGAATGGGCCCTGATCGACCTCAACGGCGTTGTGGTCCACGTCATGCAGGCCAAGGTCCGCGACTTCTACCAGTTGGAGAGACTGTGGGAAATGGACACCCCTGCAGATACCGACAATGCAGGTAAACAGGGCTAAACATCCGGGGCGATGGACCGCTTTGACAGGATATTCGACCTCCACAAGCTGCTCAGCGCCTCCAGGCACCCGGTTCCCCGCCAGCGCATAGAGCAGGAGCTGGAGTGCTCCCGTGCTACCGCCAAGCGCATCATCGAGGCCATGCGCCTCTACCTGAACGCACCCATCAAGTACGATCGCCAGCGCAACGGTTACTGTTACGATCCAGAAGAAGGGGAGATGTTCGAACTGCCCGGCGTCTGGTTCAATGCCTCTGAGCTGTTTGCACTGCTCAGCGTTCAGCAGCTGTTGAGCGAGGTGCATCCGGGCCTGCTTGAACGCCAGCTCTCCCCTCTAAAGGAGCGCATCGATGAATTGCTAAAAGCCCAACACGCCGGCGGCAACGAACTGAACAGCAGAATACGCATACTCAGGGCGGCCTCCCGCCCGGCCGGGGAGTCTTTCCAGGCCGTGGCAGGCGCAGTTGCACGACAGAAGCGCCTGCTCATCGATCACTACAACCGCAGCCGGGACGAAACCATCCGACGGGAGATATCCCCCCTGCGACTGGTCCACTATCGTGACAACTGGTACCTGGACGCCTGGTGCCACCTCAGAGAGGGACTGCGCACCTTCAGTCTCGACGTGATCAGCCGTGCAACACCCACCGAAGAGCCAGCCCGCCTGATCAGCGAATCAACACTCGATGATTATTACACCAGTGCCTACGGCATCTTCTCAGGAGACCCAAAAGAGACCGCCGTGCTGCGCTTCACACCCCAGCGTGCACGCTGGATTGCCGCAGAGCAGTGGCACCCCAGGCAACAGAGTCGCTGGCTGGATGACGGCAGCTACGAGCTGAGTATTCCCTACAGCCAATCCCCCGAGTTGATATCGGACATACTCAAACAAGGGCCCGACGTGGAAGTAATGGCACCGGCAAGTCTGCGCAGGGAGGTGATCCAGAGGCTGTTGAAAATGAATGAGATTTACCAGTAAATAAACTCCCGATTCACCCGATTATTACCTATAATTGGCCGATTCACTGGCACAACTCCAGGGGAGCATCGCAATTTCAAACCGCTCAAGGAAGAGGCACCATGACCCAACAGAAGGAATCTGTTCTGGACACTCCAGGCACAATTTCAATGGCCTGGTTCATTGTCTGCGGCATCCTCCTCCCCCTGCTGCCCAACACCCCGTACATACCACTGATTGTCACCATCGGAGTCCTGCCCATGGTTGCATGGTTCCTGATCAAGCCGATGCGTATCAAATGGCTCATCAAGACCCTGCTCGGCTTCAATGCCCTGGACAAATAACCGGGAGACTCACAGATTGAGCCCCCCGGCGTGTTCAAATAACCCTGCATCCCCCGATGCAAGGGCGACACAGGGACGTGCGCCTCTCTCTTCACCTTACCCTGCCCAGCCGGCTGCTTTGATATTCCTGCAGACCACCCGTGCCCCCCGGCAGAATTTCCCCTAAAATCCGAACCATGAATATTTTTCTGATATCTGTCGGTAACAAGATGCCCCGCTGGGTGCAGGAGGGGTACCAGGAGTACGCCAAGCGCCTGCCTGGGGAGTGTGCGCTCAAACTGGTGGAGATCGCCCCGGGACACCGGGGAAAAAGCGCCGATGTTGCCCGCACAGTGCGCGACGAGGGAGAGCGTATGCTCAAGGCAATCCCCGACAACTGCCGCGTGATCGCCCTTGATGTGAAAGGCAGGAGCTGGAGCACCGAGCAGCTCTCAGGACAACTGGAGGGCTGGATGAACGATGGTTTCGATCTCGCCCTGCTGATCGGGGGGCCGGAGGGGCTCGCCCAATCCTGCGTGCAAAGGGCAGACGGGCGCTGGTCGCTATCAGCGCTTACCATGCCACACCCGCTGGTAAGGGTGGTCGTCGCAGAGCAGCTTTACCGCGCATGGAGCATCATTCGAAACCACCCCTATCACCGGGCATGAACAGACCCCGGGCACTGTCATTCGAACCCCTCCTGGTGTAGTGTTGATGCCCACAACAGCGATAACTAAATACAATCAAAGCTGATGACGCCTCCGACGCTCTACCTTGCCTCCCGGTCGCCGCGCCGCCGTGAACTCCTGAGACAAATCGGGGTCGATCATACAGTAGTGCAGGTGGAAGTCGACGAGACACCCAGGAACGGAGAAGCCCCTGCCGAGTACGTGATCCGCCTGGCCCTGGCCAAGGCCCGGGCCGGTCTCGAAAAACTCCCCAACGGGAAAGGCATCGTACTTGGTGCGGACACGGCAGTAGTCATCGACAACGAAATCATGGGCAAACCCGCCGACCTGGGCATGGCCACAGAGATGCTCAACCGGCTCTCGGGACAAACCCACAAGGTACTCACCGGCATCGCCCTGATAGGCGACACAGAGGAGAGCCGCCTGAGCGTCAACAGGGTGAGTTTCAGAAAACTGGCGCAGCAGGAGATCCTCGCCTACTGGAACAGCGGCGAACCCCGGGACAAGGCCGGCAGCTACGCCATCCAAGGCCTTGGGGCCCTGTTCATCTCTCACCTGGAAGGCAGTTTTTCAGGCGTCATGGGACTGCCCCTGTTTGAGACGGCCGAGCTGCTGCAGAAAGCTGGAATCAGACCGCTCCAGCCATGAATCAAGAGAAGAAGAATTGAATGAGTGAAGAGATACTAGTCAACGTCACCCCCCCTGAAACCCGCGTGGCCGTGATTGAAAACGGCGTGGCTCAGGAGATCATCATAGAGCGGACCCGGCGCCGCGGGCTGGTTGGCAATATCTACAAAGGCAAGGTTTGCCGTGTCCTGCCGGGTATGCAGGCGGCATTTATCGATATCGGTCTGGAGCGGGCCGCCTTTCTCCACGCATCGGACATCTGCACGAACAACAATGGCAACAGCAACGATGACGACAAACCATGCACCATCAGTGAACTTGTGCGCGAGGGGGGGGATGTCATCGTGCAGGTGGTCAAAGACCCCCTGGGCACCAAGGGTGCCCGTCTCACCACCAATCTATCAATCCCGTCACGCTACCTGGTGTTCATGCCCTCTCTTGGCACCCCCGGCATATCCCAGAAGATCGAGGATGAAGAGGAGCGCCAGCGCCTGAGGGGAAGTATCGACACATTCACCTCTGAAATGTGCATCGAGGGCAACTTCATCGCCCGCACCGCGGCAGAGGGCGTAGACATACAGACCCTGGAGGCCGACATCCGTTTTCTGTGCCGGCTCTGGAAAAACGTCAATGAACACAGCGCCAGCGCAAAGGCCGGGGAGATGATTCACGAGGATCTCCCCCTCTACCTGCGGGCGCTGAGGGACCTGATCTCTCCCGAGGTGGAGAAGATCCGGATAGACTCCCGTTCCAGCTGGCACACAGCGAAAAAATTCGCCGAAGAGCTGATTCCCGATCTCAATGTCGCCATCGAGTACTACCCGGGGGAGCGCCCCATTTTCGACCTGTACGGCGTGGAGTACGAGATCCAGAAAGCACTGGAACGCAAGGTCGACCTGAAGTCGGGTGGCCACCTGATCATCGACCAGACCGAGGCGATGACCACCATCGATGTAAACACAGGCGCCTTCGTCGGCCACCGCAACCTGGAAGAGACCATATTCAAGACCAACATGGAGGCAGCCCAGGCGATCAGCCGCCAGCTGCGCCTGCGCAATCTCGGCGGCATCATCATCATCGACTTCATTGACATGACCGACGATGAGCACAAGCGCCAGGTACTGCGGGCACTGGAGAAATCCCTGGCCAAGGACCACTCGAAGACCCATATTTCCGAAGTCTCGTCACTCGGTCTGGTCGAGATGACCCGCAAGCGGACCCGCGAGTCGCTGGAGCACGTGCTGTGCGAACCCTGCACTTGCTGTGGCGGGCGCGGCTCCCTGAAAACCGCCGAGACCACCTGCTACGAGATTTTCAGGGAGATCCTGCGCGAAGCCCGGCAGTTCGACGTCGAATCCCTCCTGGTACTGGCTTCCCAGGAAGTCGTGGACAGGCTCCTGGATGAAGAGTCCCCCAACCTTGCAGAGCTGGAATCCTTTGTAGGAAAAACCATCCGCCTGCAGGCAGAGACTCTATACTCCCAGGAACACTACGACGTCGTATTGATATAGTTAGGCATGATCCGCCTGTTCAAATACACCACTGCAAAGCTATGGCTGCTGCTGTTGCTGCTGATCATTTTGGGCGGCATCACGGTCGCCTTTGGGCGCCTGATGGCGCCAATGGCCGAACTCTATCGCCAGGATGTGGAGCAGTGGGCCAGCCGCACCCTCGGCCAGCCGGTGAAAATGGGATTTATCGAGGGCCACTGGCGTGGACTCGGCCCGGAACTGACCCTGCACAATGTTGCGCTGCTCAATCCGGAAACGGGAAAACCCACCCTGAAACTGGACGAGATAAAAGTTCGCCTCGCCCTGGTCGAGAGCCTGAGGAACCGGGCGGTCACCCTGAGAAAACTCACCCTGATCAACCCCAGACTGCTGATCAAACGGCGCACTGACGGCTCAATTATCATCGAAGGTCTGCAGGATATCGGAGAGCAGCAGGGCCCGGCCGGCGGCGCACTTCTGTTACCGTCCAGCGTTGCCCTGAAACGCGGCGTTATTCACTGGGAAAACCAGGCCATAGGTGCAGCCCCCCTGCGCTTTACCGATGTCGACATGGAACTGCGTAACGATGGCGCCCGCCACCAGTTCAACGGCAGCCTAAACCTGCCCGGGGAAATGGGTGCAAAAATCTCAATTGCCGCCGATATCAGGGGTGAACTCGAACAACCTGATGCCTGGTCGGGGGACGCCTATCTCAAGGGAGAGAAACTGGTACTGGCAAAGCTGTTGAAACACCGCCTGCCCGAAGGCTACAGCTTCGACAGAGGCCAGGCCATGATGGAGATATGGAGCCACTGGGAAGAGGGGCGCATGCACCAGATCCAGGGGAACCTGCAGCTCAACGACACCCGCCTTGCCCTGCGCAACGACCAAACCCCCGGCACCCAGAAGGCATGGGATTTTGATCGCCTGGGTGGAGATTTCAGCTGGAACCGCAACCAGCGGGGGTGGCGGTTCGATATCCAGAACATACTATTCCAGCACCAGGATGGCAGCTGGCCTGACACCTGGCTTTTCATCAACACGGACCGCAGCGACGATGGCGGCCTGCTGCTCAGCGCCGGCGCAGATTTCCTCCGGGTGGAGGATCTGCTGAGCCTGACCTCCATGTTTCCACTCCCTGACCCGACTCTGGAAAAGGCGCTGACCGCCATTGCACCCCACGGCGACATCAGCGAACTGCAGATCAATTACAGGGAGACTGCCCAAGGCCCCAGGTGGCAGGGGGCAGGCACCCTTCAGGGCATGAGCACACAACCCTGGAATTCTGTACCCGGGGTCGAAAATCTCTCAGCCCGTATCTGGTCGGACGGAGAGAAGGGAATCATCCGGCTCCTGAACACCGGTTCCGTGGCACTGGAGTTCCCAGGACTGTTCCGTGATCCTCTGCAGATCGACAGACTGGGCGGGAACATCGAGTGGCAGCAGCTGGACGATCAAAACTGGAGAATTGAGAGCCGGAACCTGGCCGCCTCCAACGGCGATATCAGCACCCGTACCCGGTTTCGCCTTGACCTTCCCCTGGATAACCCGGCAGCAGCCCTCCTGGACCTGCAGAGCGACTTCGAGAACGGCAATGCAGCCAATGCCTCACGCTACTATCCGACGGGAATCATGCCCGAAGAGGCAGTGGCCTGGCTTGACCGCAGCATTGTAAGCGGCCGGGTTACATCCGGTAGCGCCCTGTTTCGTGGCCCACTGGGGGATTTCCCTTTCGAAACCGCCCATAACGGTCGCTTCGAGGTACTGTTCAACACCCAGGATCTAAACCTTGCCTATTGGCCCGAATGGCCGGCACTTACCAGCCTTGAGGCAGAAGTCCGCTTCCTCAACAACCGGTTTGATGCATGGATTCAGCGCGGAAACATATACGACAGCCTGATCCAGCAGGCCCATGGCGCCATACCCGACCTGGAGAATACCGCCCCCCTGAAAGTGACCGGCCAGGTTCAGGGCAAGCTATCCAATACCCTGCGCCTGCTTAAAGAATCCCCACTGAAAGAGCAGTTTGGTCCCATGACCAAGGGCATAGAGGCTGCAGGCGACTCAACCTTGAAACTGGACCTTACCGTCCCACTGCTCTCCAGTGACAGCTACAAACTTGCCGGAGAGCTGGCGTTCAACAACAGTGGACTGAACCTGGAGGAGTGGAAACTGCCACTCTCCGGGATCACGGGCACCCTGAATTTCGACCTCGACAGGGTCTACGCAAAAGGCATCCGTGGAGAACTCTTCGGCAACCCGATCACCGCCGATGTCAGCACGCCCCCTGAGCAGAACAATGCCACGCGCATAAGTGCAACCACGCTTATTTCAAAACAGGAGCTGGAGCAGCAATTTCCCGACTTCAATATTGACCAACTCCATGGAGCAGGAGAGGTAACCCTGCAGATCGACCTGCCCAACATATCGGGGTGGAACGATTCTGCCGTTCCCGTCCAGATCACCTCGGATCTCAAAGGCTTCAGCCTTGACCTGCCCCACCCCCTGGGCAAGACGGAAGAGGAGAGGCGAAGCGTGTCCATCGCCACCCAACTGGGCGACAAAAAAAGCAAGCACAGCATTCTGCGACTGGACTATGGCAACCTGCTTAGCGCCGCCCTCGCTTTCGATGGAGCAGGTAGAGCAAGCAGACTGCTGGGTGGCGAAATAGTACTGGGTGATGGCAAAGCCAGGCTGAGCGGCAGTAACAGGCTGGACATCAAAGGTGGCTGGAAGCGTCTCGAGCTATCTCCCTGGCTTGATCTGCTACCGGAACCTGCCCAGGGAGATACCACTCTCCTACCTGGAGATATCGACCTGTCATTCAACCAGCTGTCCCTCAACGATCTCGAGCTGGACAACTTCAGAATAAAGCTCAAGGGAGAGAACAATGCCTTCAAGGGCAGCCTCTCCAGTGACCTGCTAAGCGGAAACCTCGAGATCCCTGGCGATCTGGAGAAGGGCACTGTCCGTTTACGCATGGAGCATCTCAATCTGAAGCTCGAACCGGACCACTGGAGCTCCCGGGACCAGGAGAGAACCTCGGATATAGACCCTTCCACCATTCCATCTATTGATGCCACCGTTGAAAAGCTCAGCATCAATGGTAAGGATTACGGGAAACTCACCCTGCTGTCACAAAAACAAAGTGACCGGATGACCCTGGAGCAGTTATCCCTTGTATCCAAAGAGACCAGCATACAGGCCAGCGGGGAGTGGAAAGGGGGCAGTCAGGAGAGCAAAAGCACACAGCTCGACCTCTCACTTGAGAGCGCCGATTTCGGAGTGCTGCTGAAAGATCTCGGATTTACCGCCAACCTCGAAGAGGCCGCTTCAAAAATCAACGCACAGATAAACTGGCCCGGCAGCCCATTGGAGTTCAGCAGCGGCAACCTCAATGGCAATCTCAACATGGCTCTGGGCAGCGGCCGCTTTCTGCAGGTCAACCCCGGAGTGGGCCGTATCTTCGGCCTGCTCAACATCACCGCCCTGCAGCGCCGCCTGACCCTGGATTTCAGCGACATGCTGCAGGAGGGTTTCACATTCGATCGCATTGAGGGCGACTTCATCATCGAGGATGGCAACGCCTACACCGAGAACTTTCTCATGAAGGGGCCAGCAGCAACCATCGATATCGCAGGCAGAATAGGACTCGGCTCTGAAGACTTCGATCAGCTAATCACCGTTACACCAATGATCTCCTCCAGCCTGCCACTGGCTGGCGCCTGGGCTGGCGGACCCGCAGTCGGTGCAGCACTGCTGGTTGCACACAAGCTGTTTGGCGAGAAGTTCGACGAAGCGACCCAGGTGCAATACTCGGTGACAGGCCCGTGGGAAAAACCGGAAATCACCGGCCTGGAAAAAGAGACACCGGAAAATGAGAACCAGATGATCGCCCCCGATCTGCTCCCCTCCACAGAAAACTGATCCGGCTTCAAACCCGCAAACCTATAAAAAACTGCAATAAACCTGATTTGTTGCCACTTGGAGGTATGTTATTCTGCAAGCCACACCACAGGCCTATGCAGACAACAGGACACCGTTCGACAGATGACTGATACCAAAAGAAAAGTAGCCGCCATTCAGATGGCCACCGGCCCCAATGTCAGCGCCAATCTTCTTGAAGCAGAACGCCTGGTATCTGAAGCTGTAGATAACGGCGCCGGGCTGGCCGTGCTGCCGGAAAACTTTGCTTTCATGGGTAAGCAGGAGCGCGATCTTTGCGCCTTTCGAGAAACCGAGGGTGAGGGCCCGCTACAGGACTTCCTGAGCCAGATGGCCAAGCGCTACGGTATCTGGCTGGTAGGCGGAACCATCCCCCTCGAAGCCCATGACAACAGCAAAGTCCGGGCAGCCTGCCTGGTATACAACGACCAGGGAGCACAGGTGGCCCGTTATGACAAAATCCACCTGTTTGATGTCAACCTGGTTGAGGCCAACGAACAGTACGTAGAATCCGAAACCATCGAACCCGGCAATGACCCGGTGGTGGTCGACAGCCCCTTCGG
Organism: Sedimenticolaceae bacterium; assembly: GCA_965224515.1. Lineage (GTDB taxonomy): Bacteria > Pseudomonadota > Gammaproteobacteria > Chromatiales > Chromatiaceae > Sedimenticola_A. Next base: position 1,471,374 of record OZ245051.1, on the reverse strand, counting down.
TAAACTCGGCATCGCGATCTGTTACGACCTGCGCTTCCCTGAGCTGTTCCGCAGCCTGCTGGACAAGGGAATGGAGATCGCCTGCATGCCAGCATCCTTCACCGCCATCACCGGAAAAGCTCACTGGGAGACCCTGGTCAGGGCAAGAGCAATAGAGAATCTCAGCTATGTCATTGCGGCAGCCCAGGGCGGCTTTCACATCAACGGCAGGGAGACCCACGGCCACAGCATGATCGTGGACCCCTGGGGTACAGTCCTTGCCCAGGTACCCCGCGGATCAGGATCGGTAAGCTGTGATGTCGACCTCGACTACCTGCGCAGCACCCGGCGCAACTTCCCCACCCTTGATCACAGAAGGCTGCGTTGCGATTAAACAGCAACCCGCCCAAGCAGCATATAGCTGCAGACTGCGGCAGCACGCTTTCCCACCCACCGGGCTGTTGAAACAACGCCCGGACGGATCCATATAATCAACTCTATCCCCCAATTGTATATATACGATGCCAAATCCCCTCGATATAGCCCAAGCCACACTACTTGAACCCGCCTCTCTCCGAGAGCAGGACCTCGACCAGACCATGGATCAGCTGCTGGCAAACAAGATTGATGCCGCAGACATCTACTTCCAGGCGGGACGCCTTGAATCATGGGTACTCGAAGAGGGAATAATCCGTGAGGGTTCCTACAGCATTGAGCAGGGTGTTGGAGTACGCGCCATAAATGGCGAGAAAACCGGCTTCGCATACTCGGACCAGGTAGAGCTGCCGGCCCTGCTTGAAGCAGCCAGAACAGCCCGGGCCATTGCCCGGAGCGGACAGCAGGCCCGTATAAACATCACCCCTAATCCCACACGCCAGAGCCTCTATCAGCCAATCAACCCCCTGGACACGCTGAGCGAGGAGGATAAGGTCTCCCTGCTGCGCCAGCTCGACCAGGAGGCACGCACCCAGGACCCAAGGGTGCAGCAGGTCACCGCCAGTCTCGTGGCCGCCCACGACGTGGTTCTGGTCGCCTCCAGCGACGGCACGCTCTGCGGGGATGTACGTCCCCTTGTACGCTGCAATGTACACGTGATCGTGGAGGAAAACGGACAACGGGAGCAGGGCTCAAGCGGCGGCGGCGCCCGCCAGGCATTCCAGTTCTTCATCGACCAGGAACGCGCCCTGGGTTACGCCAGGGAGGCCGTACGCCAGGCCCTGGTCAACCTTGAAGCCCGCCCCGCCCCCGCAGGCACCATGCCCGTGGTACTCGGCTCCGGCTGGCCGGGGGTGCTGCTGCACGAAGCGATAGGTCATGGGCTGGAAGGTGATTTCAACCGCAAAGGCACCTCGGCATTTACCGGGCGCATCGGGGAAAAGGTGGCATCAGCAGGCTGCACCGTGGTCGATGACGGCACCCTGGAAGGCAGACGCGGTTCACTCAATATAGACGATGAAGGCACCCCCACCCAGCAGACCGTGCTTATTGAGAACGGCATACTCAAGGGCTACATGCAGGACAAGCACAACGCACACCTGATGGGCACCACCTCCACCGGCAACGGACGGCGTGAGTCATATGCCCACCTGCCGATGCCGAGAATGACCAACACCTACATGCTGCCGGGAGAGCTCGACCCCGAGGAGATCATCGCCTCGGTAGACCAGGGACTCTACGCGGTAAACTTCGGCGGGGGGCAGGTCGACATCACCTCGGGAAAATTCGTCTTTTCCGCCAGCGAGGCCTACATGATCGAGAAGGGCAAAATCACCCACCCCGTGAAGGGCGCCACACTGATCGGCAACGGCCCTGACGTGCTTACCCGGGTCAGCATGATCGGCAACGACCTCGAGCTCGACAGCGGGGTTGGCACCTGCGGAAAAGAGGGGCAGAGCGTTCCCGTGGGAGTCGGACAACCGACTCTGAAGGTCGACGAACTGACCGTAGGCGGCACCAACGCCTAGGGACACCCGTAGATTAACGACATGCACATCCGAATAACCGTGTAACCAAAGCCCATCATGACAGAATCAAACGACATAAAAACCCGCCAGGACCAGCTCTCACAGATGGTCGATGACCTGCTCAAAGAAGCCAGAAAACAAGGCGCAAGCTCTGCAGAAGCCGGCGTCAGCAATGATGCGGGGCTCTCCGTCAGTGTACGCATGGGCGATGTGGAAACCATTGAACATACCCGGGACCAGGGTCTGGGTATCAGTGTCTATTTCGGCAACCGAAAAGGATCGGCAAGTACCTCCGACTTAAGCCCGGGGGCAATTCGCGACACCGTCAGGGCCGCCTGCAATATCGCACGCTATACCAACGAAGACGACTGCGCCGGCCTGGCAGATCCTGAGCTGATGGCAACCGAAATTCCTGACCTGGATCTGCACCACCCCTGGGATATCACTGCAGAACAGGCTATTGAGTTGGGTGTAAGCTGTGAGGCTGCAGCCCGGGAAACCGATGCGCGGATCACCAACTCCGACGGTGCCACGCTCAACAGCCACAATGGGCTGCAGGTCTATGGCAATACACACGGATTCATAGGCGGCCACCCCAGCAGCCGCCACAACTTGAGCTGCGCGGTTATCGGCAAACAGGGCGATACCATGCAGCGGGACTACTGGTACACCGCGAGCCGGATAGCCGATGACCTGGAGTCACCCGAAGCGGTGGGCAGAAAAGCGGCGGAACGAACCCTGGCCCGGCTTGGAGCCAGAAAAATGGGAACCAGGGAAGCACCTGTGATCTTCCATGCCGAGGTTGCAGTCGGCCTGTTGCGCAGTCTTATCGGCGCCATCAGGGGTGGCGCTCTCTATCGAAAATCCTCGTTTCTGCTGGATCACCTGGGCAAACAGATATTTCCGGACTTTGTGCAGGTCAGTGAAAATCCCCTGCTGCCCCGGGGGCTGGCCAGTGCCCCGTTCGACAGTGAAGGTGTGGCAACAGCGGCCAAAGAGATTATCCGGGACGGTGTTCTGCAAACCTATATCCTGGACAGCTACTCTGCCAGGAAGCTCGACATGCAAACCACCGGTAATGCTGGAGGGGTACGCAATCTCTCTATTGAACCCGGCACCCTCGATCTGGACGGACTCTGCAGAGAGATGGGCGAAGGACTGCTGGTCACCGAAATGATGGGCCAGGGACTCAACATGGTAAACGGTGACTACTCAAGAGGTGCTGCCGGATTCTGGGTAGCCAACGGCGAAATCCAGTACCCCGTGGAGGAGATCACCATCGCCGGCAACCTGAAGCAGATGTTTGAACAGTTGATTGCTGTAGGCAACGACGAGGAGCGCAGGGGTAGCACCCGGACCGGTTCATGGCTGATTGAGAACATGATGATCGCCGGCGATTAAATAAACCCGGCAGTACAGTTGATCGCTAAGAATAAAGGGGCCTGAGGGCCCCTTTTTCTGTTCCGCAGCAACCTTTTACTAGCGTTTTCTCGCTACTTTCTTCTTGGCGGCAGTTTTCTTCTTGGCGGCGACCTTCTTCTTGGCGGCGACCTTCTTCTTGGCGACCACCTTCTTCTTGGCGACGACCTTCTTCTTGGCGACGACCTTCTTCTTGGCGACGACCTTCTTCTTGGCGGCGACCTTCTTCTTGGCGACGACCTTCTTCTTGGCGACAACCTTCTTCTTGGTGGCGACCTTCTTCTTGGCGACGACCTTCTTCTTGGCGACGACCTTCTTCTTGGCGACGACCTTCTTCTTGGCGGCGACCTTCTTCTTGGCCACGACCTTTTTCTTGGCTACGGCCTTTTTCTTGGCTGCGGCCTTTTTCTTGGCTACGGCCTTTTTCTTGGCTACGGCCTTTTTCTTGGGCTCGGCCTTTTTCTTGGGCTCGGCCTTCTTCTTGGGCTCGGCCTTCTTCTTGGGCTCGGCCTTCTTCTTGGGCTCGGCCTTCTTCTTGGGCTTGGCCTTCTTCTTGGGCTCGGCCTTCTTCTTGGGCCCGGCCTTCTTCTTGGGCTCGGCCTTCTTCTTGGGCCCGGCCTTCTTCTTGGGCTTGGCCACCCCCGAATCCCCGGCAGATACAGGCTCTACGGGAGCTTCACTGACCTTCGGTGTAATTTCTACGGCAGCTTTGGGTGTTGTTTCGATTATCCGGCAGAGTTGGGCAAACACCACGTCGTCGTCAGCCTCTGCAGAGACGAGTTGTATCTTGCCCTGGAGCTTGTAGTACTGACTGAGAGACTGGTACTGACTCTCATAGACACGCATCCGGTTTGCAATGGTCTCCTCATTGTCGTCAGAGCGTCTACGCACACGTCCCCCGCAGTCATCGCAGGCACCCTCGACCCTGGGCGGTATGGAGAAAATATTGTACATGCGGCCACAGGACTGGCAGACACGACGCCCTTCAAGACGCTCCATGAAGTGGTCCGGATCACCATCCAGCACCAGCACCAGATCCAGGGGCATGGCCAGGCCGTCCAGTACCTCGTCCAGGGCGACAGCCTGGGCCGCCCCCCGGGGAAAACCGACCAGCAGAAAACCTTTTGATATATCGGGTTTTCCAAGGCGCCACTTGAGTACATCGCAGGTGATCTCATCCGGAACGATCTGCCCCAGGTCCATGAGGGCCTTGGCCCTCACCCCGGAGATATCGCCATCTGCAGCCGCTTCTCGCAGCATGTCGCCTGTGGATATACGGGGAATACCGTATTTTTCTGAAATTTTCTTTGCCTGGGTTCCTTTGCCGGAGCCGGGCGCTCCCAATAGCACCATTTTCATGGAAGATCCTACCATCCCTAAATTAATCTTTATTATAAATGCTATTCTACGCCGCCGAATTCACAATCTAACTTATTGTTTTTTATTATGAATTAGGAATTTCCATGGCGGCATCCAACAAATGCATTGGTCGCTGTCTGAGCGATACAGTAATCTCAGATTTCCTGTAAAGTCAATGTGGTAGCTAAATCCCACCCAACTGGACCAGTAAAAAACCTCGACGGGGAAAGGCAGCTGTACACCCATAACTGCCATGAAAGCTTCATCGTTTTGAGCTATCCTTGTCCGCCTTTGACCCGATTATTGACACAGACATGCCCCAAATCCCAGATATCAAAGAGAGCGAAACCTGGAAAGTCCGCACCACCCTGAGGGAGCGCTACGATGAAGATATCGAGCTGCAGATGGCCGACGCCGAAATACGCATCCACCCATCGGACAAGGAGCTGAGCTCCTGCCCTGTATGGTACTGGCAACGCGAAAACTGCAACTTCGTGGTCTTCAAGACAGGGGATCAGAACTACCGTTGCCAGTTCTTCTACCGGCCCTACCAGCAGTATGGAACAGGCGTACACGAATACACCGATATAGCAGAATGTGTTGTATCGCTGCTCCAGACCCAGGCCGATTACGAGGCCAAGGAGCGGGGAGACATTTAGCGTCTCCGCAAACCATTTTCCAAAACCAAACGACGTAGTCAGAAATAACAAAGAGAGGAAGGAAAGTAGCTATGAGCAAGAAGAATGCTTTCTATGCACAGTCAGGTGGCGTAACCGCCGTTATCAACTCATCAGCATGCGGCGTCATAGAGACTGCACGCAAACACGCTGATGAAATGGGCACCGTCTATGCCGGCCGCAACGGCATCATCGGCGCCCTGACCGAAGACCTGATCGACACCAGCAAGGAGTCTGCTGAAGATATCGCAGCCCTGAAGAACACCCCTTCCGGTGGCTTCGGCTCCTGCCGTTTCAAGCTGAAGAGCCTGGAAGACAACAAGCGCGAATACGAGCGCCTGATCGAGGTCTTCAAGGCCCACAACATCGGCTACTTTTTCTACAACGGCGGCGGTGACTCCGCTGACACCTGCTACAAGGTCTCCCAGCTCTCTGAGAAAATGGGCTTTCCGGTACAGGCTATCCACGTACCAAAGACCGTCGATAACGATCTGCCCATCACCGACAACTGCCCCGGCTTCGGTTCCGTAGCCAAGTACATCGCCGTCTCCACCCTGGAGGCCTCTTTCGATGTACGCTCCATGGCTGCCACCTCCACCAAGATCTTCGTTATCGAGGTGATGGGGCGTCATGCAGGCTGGATCGCTGCTGCAGGTGCTCTGGTAGAGGATTACGGCATTCCCGTCGTCACCCTCTTCCCTGAGGTTGAGTTTGACCAGGATAAGTTTCTCGCCTCAGTCGACGCCAAGGTCAAGGAGCACGGCTTCTGCACCATCGTAGTCTCCGAGGGCTGCCACTGGCCAGACGGCAAGTTCCTGGCTGAGCAGGGCACCCGTGATGACTTCGGTCACGCCCAGCTGGGTGGTGCCGCCCCGGTTGTTGCCAACATAATCAAGGAAGCCCTGGGATATAAATTCCACTGGGCAGTGGCCGACTACCTGCAGCGCGCAGCGCGCCATCTCTCCTCGGAGTCTGATGTCGAGCAAGCCTACGCCCTGGGCAAGGCCGCTGTTGAGAAGGCTCTGGAAGGCAAGAACTCCATCATGCCTACCGTGGTGCGTGAATCATCCAACCCTTACAAGTGGAGCATCGGCGAGGCGCCCCTGTCTGAGGTTGCCAACGTAGAGAAGATGATGCCCATGGATTTCATCTCCGACGACGGCTTCGGCATCACCGACAAGTGCAAAGAGTACCTCTACCCCCTGATCAAGGGCGAGGCATACCCCGAGTATGACGATAACGGCATGCCCAAGTATGTCACTCTCAAGCACATCGCCGTAGAGAAGAAGCTGGACACCTTCGAGATCTGAGATCCAGGCTGAAGTGTGGATAAAGGGGGCTGATGCCCCCTTTTTTTGGGTTCATCGCAGATTAGCGGGGTATGGAAAAGAAAACGGCCAGGAAGTTATTGTGTAGCTACCAAACAAACACACTAACTAACAGCCGCTTTCCATGTCCCAGCTTACCTTTCCGATAGAGCTGTGGGAAGGCTTTGAGCCGACCCACACTGAACTCGATCAGCAACAGCTGATCATCCACCTGAGTCCCACCACGCAAGGCCGGTGTGCTTGCGGCAATGCGGCCTTGGCCGTTCATGAGGCCCCTATACGCTGTGTGGCCGAGAGAAGTATTCTGGGCTACACAGTGAGCTTACGCCTTCCACGTCGTCGTATCGTCTGCCCCGATTGTGGAGTTGTCACCGAGCATTTGAGTTGGCTAAAGCCCTATGCAAGGCAGACCAGCCGCCTGATTGCCCATATTGAGTCCTTACTGCCCCTGCTGCCGATCAAGCACATCGCCGAACTGGTGGGGCTGCACTGGCATACGATCAAGAAGATCGACAAACGCCGCTTGGCCCGAGAGGTGTGCGAACCTGACTGGTCACGGGTTAGGCGCTTGGTCATGGACGAGTTTGCCCTATTCAAAGGGCATCGCTATGCCACAGTGGTCGCAGACGCTGATACCCATCAAGTCTTGTGGGTTGTGGAGGGGCGCAGCCGCCAGGCGATCCGCCCCTTCTTTGAACAACTGGGCTCGCACTGTGAGCAGATTGAAGCGGTCGCTATGGATATGAACACGGCCTTCGACCTGGAGGTACAGGCCCACTGCCCTAATGCTGAGGTGGTCTATGACCTATTCCACGTTATTGCCAAATATGGACGGGAGGTCATTGACCGAGTGCGAGTTGATCAAGCCAATCAACTGCGTCACGATCAATCGGCACGCCGTAAGGTCAAGCGCGGCCGCTGGGTATTACTCAAAAACCGTCAGAACCTGACTGAAACACAGGCGGGCTACCTTGATGAGCTACTGGAAGCCAATCGCAGTCTGATGGTGGTCTATCTGCTGCGCGAGCAGCTTAAGGAGATGTGGTACTGCCAGAATGCAGAACAGGCGCGTTCCCAGTGGGGGATTTGGTGGGAACAGGTCATCGAAAGTGGGATTAAACCGTTACAGCAGTTCGCACGGAAGCTAAAGAACTACCTCCAGGGGATCGTCGCTTCAGCCAAACACCCCCTCCACACCTGTCGCTTGGAGGGAATGAATAATAAGATCAAACTGATGAAACGCATGGGGTATGGCTATCGAGACACTGAGTACTTCTTCCTGAAGATCAGAGCCGCCTTCCCCGGTAATCTGCGATGAACCTTTTTTTGGGGCACAATAAGCACAAATTATGGACACCCGGCCCATCTGCCGGTATCTTAGCCTCGAAGTTGTACCTGGGGGTCGGTGGCACACCGGCCTTTTTCCGTTTTAGAAGCGAGAAAGAGATGAATCTAGACAGAGTCAGTTCAGGCAAAAACATCCCAAACGAGATCAACGTCATCATCGAGATCCCGGCCCACTCCGACCCGGTCAAGTACGAACTGGACAAGGAGACCGGTGCGATGTTCGTGGACCGCTTCATGTCCACCGCAATGCACTATCCCTGTAACTACGGATATGTGCCTCATACGCTGTCAAAAGATGGCGACCCGGTGGATGTCCTGGTACTGACCCCCTACCCACTGATCCCGGGCTCGGTAATCACCTGCCGCCCGGTAGGCGTCCTGATGATGACAGACGAGTCAGGCGATGACGCCAAAATTCTCGCCGTGCCGATGGACAAGCTGTGCAAGACCTACCGCTCTGTCCAGACTTTTCGCGATCTCTCCGGGGAACAGCTCAACCGCATCTCTCACTTCTTCGAGCACTACAAGGATCTCGACGAAGGCAAGTGGGTTCGCGTCGACGGCTGGTATGGCCTCGACGAGGCTAAAAAGGAGATTCTGGACAGTGTTCAGATGTACCTCGACGCCCCTGAAAAACCCAATTTTTAACTGCAGTACCGGGAGGAGCTGGCATTCCAGCCAGCCCATCCAGGAAGATATTAATGAAAGTATGCATCCTCTCCGACAGTCACGACCACATCCCCCTGCTCGATTTTGCTGTAGCTGAAGCAAAACAGCGTGGGGCCGAGGCGATCCTCCATTGTGGTGACGTGGTGGCTCCCAGCACCCTGAAGTGCCTTAACAAGCACCACCTGCCGGTGCACGTGATCCACGGCAACAATACCGGGGATCTCTACACCCTGGGTAAACTGGTCACCCAGCCCGACAACGTGATCGAGTATTACGGCATGGATGCAGGGGTGGAACTGGCCGGAAAACGCATATTCCTGGTTCACTACCCCCACTACGCCCGGGCCATGGCCGCCACCGGCGACTGGGACCTGGTCTGCTGCGGACACAGCCACAAGACGACCATCACCGAACTCCCGAACATCAAGGGGGGCAAAACGCCACTGGTCAACCCAGGCACGGTGGGAGGCGTAGGCACCTCGCCAGCCACCTATATCATGGCCGACCTGGAGACCATGGCGTTCGAGATATTTGAGATTCCAAAGAGCATTGAGCAACCCGCTACACAGGCTGTCAACGCGGAGTAGACGATGAGCGAACTGACCCACTTCAACCAGTCCGGCGAGGCCCACATGGTGGACGTCGGCGCCAAGGACGACACCCACCGGGTGGCGGTCACCGAAGGTCGCATCCACATGTTGCCCGAGACCCTGGAGCTGATAGTGCAGGGTGGGCACAAGAAAGGTGATGTACTCGGAATCGCACGGGTTGCTGGCATCATGGCGGCAAAGAAAACTTCGGAACTGGTACCCCTCTGCCACCCCCTCTATATCACCCATGTGAATATTGACCTCACCCCCCAGCCCGAGAGCTCCAGTATCTACTGCGAAACGAGAGTGGAGACCCGTGGCCAGACCGGCGTTGAGATGGAGGCACTCTGCGCGACCCAGGTCGCGCTGCTGACCATCTACGATATGTGCAAGGCGGTGGACCGCGGCATGTCTATCGACCAGGTGCAGCTGATGGAGAAGGACGGCGGCAAATCAGGTCACTGGAAACGTTGAGCCGCCCGGAAACCACCCACCCATGAATCCGTTCTATCACCAGGCCAAGTTTCTCATCAGTGCAGCCCGTCTCGACCAGTCCCCTCCCGATGAAGGGATCGAGGTCGCCTTTGCCGGACGCTCCAATGCCGGCAAATCCAGCGCCATCAATACCTTGTGCCAGCAACGCAACCTGGCCCGCACCAGTAAAACCCCAGGGCGCACCCAGCTGCTCAACTTCTTCGCCCTGGACGAGCAGAGACGACTGGTGGACCTGCCGGGATACGGCTATGCCAAGGTGGCCGAGAAGATCAAGCTGCAGTGGCAGAAGGAGCTCGCCGCCTACCTGGAGCAGCGCCAGTCACTGCGCGGTGTGGTGCTGCTGGTGGATGTGCGCCATCCCCTCAAGGAGTTTGATAGCCAGATGCTTGAGTGGAGTGCCGGGATAGGCCTGCCGGTACACATCCTTCTGACCAAGGCCGACAAACTGAAACACGGCGCCGCCTCCAAGGCGTTGCTGCAGGTAAAGAAGGCGGTTGCACCCTTCGGAGATCAGGTCACCGTCCAGCTCTTCTCATCTCTCAAACGCCAGGGGATCGACCAGGCCCACGCCACCCTGGACGGCTGGTTTGAAATAGCAGAATAGTCTTTAATCTCCTTCCGGCAGACAAAAAAGATCCCGACACCCAAGGGGAGTGGGGTAGTCGGGATCGCATTGCCTGGCTAAGGGGGGCCAGGCGATGGACCACACGGGGATTAGCGGTCCATGACGCCAGTTGACGTTAATGAGTAAGACTTCAATTAGAGGTAAAGGTTCCCGACTTTTTCACTGAGTTTAAGGAAGTAACCATCTCTAACCCAGGGCCGGCGCCAGGCGTAGGGTGGGTTAGCGACAGCGTAACCCACCGACCAAGCCGCCGTTGGTGCAATACGCTGCGCTATTGCACCCTACGCACATGGTAAAGCGGTGGCAGCCCGTAGAAGCAAACTTGTTCACGATCGGCATCGAGCAATCTACCAAACACCCTTCGCGACTGAATTCCGGCATCTGCCGGAATGACAAGTCTTTGTAGGGTGGGTTAGCGACAGCGTAACCCACCGACCAGGTGGCGGTAGGCTACCGCCCCCTGACCCACTAGTGCGCTTCGTCCCAGTTGTCGCCTGTTCCCACATCCACCAGCAGCGGCACCTTCAGCTCCGCGGCGGACTCCATGCAGCCCCGGATACGTTCACACGCAACCTCCAGCACATCCTCACGCACTTCGAAAACCAGCTCATCGTGGACCTGCATAATCATGCGCACCGGCGGTTTCTCCGACCTGAGCCAGGCATCTACCGCCAGCATGGCGCGCTTGATAATGTCCGACGCTGTTCCCTGCATGGGAGCATTGATTGCCGTACGCTCGGCGGCAGCCTGTCGCATCTTGTTGCGTGCGTTGATCTCCGGCAGGTAGAGCCGACGGCCGAACACAGTCTCCACGTAACCGTTGTCATGGGCCTCTGCCCTGATGCGGTCCATGTAGGCCTTTACCCCTGGATAACGCTCAAAATAGAGGTTCACGTACTCCTGGGCCGCCCCCCGTTCTATACCCAGCTGGTTGGCCAGGCCGAAGGCGGACATGCCATAGATCAGCCCGAAATTGATCGCCTTTGCAGAACGACGCTGCTCGCCACTGACCTCGTCGGGTGATGAGGCGCCGAACACCTCGGCAGCCGTCGCGCGGTGGATATCCTGTCCCTGTGAAAATGCACTCAACAGGCCTTCATCACCTGAAAGATGGGCCATGATGCGGAGCTCAATCTGGGAGTAGTCAGCCGCCACCATGCGGTAACCCTGCTCCGGGATAAAGGCCTGGCGTATGCGCCTGCCCTCATCTGAACGCACAGGGATGTTCTGCAGATTGGGGTCGGACGAACTCAGGCGCCCGGTAGCCGCAACCGCCTGGTGATAAGAGGTATGCACCCGGCCGCTTCGCAGGTCCACCATCAACGGCAGCTTGTCGGTATAGGTGGACTTGAGCTTGGAGAGCCCCCTATGTTGCAGAATGACTGATGGCAGCTCATGCCCCTGGTCCGCCAGCTCCTGCAACACCGATTCCGCGGTGGAGGGAGCACCCTTGGGTGTCTTGGAGATCACCGGCAGCTCCAGCTCCTCGAAAAAGATCTGCCCGATCTGTTTCGGCGAGCCCAGGTTGAACTTGCGCCCGGCTATGGCGTAGGCCTGCTGCTCCAGGTCGTGCATGCGCTGGGCGAGTTCCCTGCTCTGCTGCTCCAGCATGGCACTATCAATGCGAACACCGGTGCGCTCAAGCCGCGACAATACCGGCACCAGGGGCATCTCCAGAGACTCAAACAGCTCCTGCAGGGTGGATTCCTTCTCCACCCTCGGCCACAGTGCGTTGTGCAGCCGCAGCGTGATATCGGCATCCTCGGCGGCATAGGGTCCTGCCTGTTCGAGAGGCACCTGGTCAAAGGTCACCTGCTTGGCACCTTTTCCCGCCACATCCTCGTACTTGATGGTCTGGTGGTCGAGGTAGTTACGGGACAGGGAGTCCATGTCGTGCCGGGTGGCCGTTGAGTTGGAGACATAGGATTCCAGCATGGTGTCGAAACGGACCCCCTGCATCTCGATGCCGTAACGGCCCAACACGCTCATGTCGTACTTGAGGTTCTGACCGACCTTAGCTCTCCGGGGGTCTTCCAGCAGCGGTTTCAGGGCCTGCAGAACATCATCCCGGGCCAACTGCTCCGGCGCGCCTGGATAGACGTGGGCCACCGGCACATAAGCGGCTTCACCGGGCTCGACGCTGAAAGAGACACCGACCAGCTCAGCCTGCATGTAATCAAGGCTGGTGGTCTCGGTATCGAAGGCGAACAGCTCGGCCCTGGCGAGGCGCTCCAGCCAGGTATCGAACACCTCCCGGCTCAGCACAGTCTCGTAGTCTGTCTCTATCGACACGGCCCGGGACTGCTCCGGCAGGTCGGGCTCAGCCTCACCCTCTCCCAGGGCCTCCAGCAGACGCCGCGCCTCGATGCGGCTGTAGAGCTTTCTCAGCTCGCCGACATCTGCGTCGAGGGGTTTAAGATCAGCGGGTGCCTGGTCCAGCTCCAGGTCACAGCGAATGGTTGTCAGTTCACGGGAGAGGGCAAGCTGTTCCAGGTTCTCACGCAGATACTCCCCCACCTTGCCCTTGATCTGATCCGCATGCTCCACCAGGTTATCCAGGTTGTCATACTCCCCCAGCCACTTGGCAGCGGTCTTGGGACCACACTTCGGTACCCCGGGGATATTGTCGGAGGAGTCACCCACAAGGGCCAGGTAATCGATAATCTGGTCCGGCCGCACGCCAAACTTGGTCACTACACCATCAACATCCATCAGGGCGTTGTTCATGGTATTGATCAGGGTCACATGCCCATCCACCAGTTGCGCAAGATCCTTGTCGCCGGTGGAGACCAGGGTATGCATACCCTCCCTCGAAGCCTGGGTAGCCAGGGTGCCAATAACGTCATCCGCCTCAACCCCGGGGATCATCAGCAGCGGCAGCCCCATCGCCTTGACGATATTGTGCAGGGGGTCGATCTGTTCACGAAGGTCATCCGGCATGGGGGGGCGGTTGGCCTTGTACTGATCGTACATCTGGTTGCGGAAGCTGCCTCCCGGCGCATCGAAAACCACGGCCATATGCTCCGGACCATACTCATCGATCAGCTTGCGCAACATGTTGATCACGCCAACAATCGCACCGGTAGCCTCTCCCCGTGAGTTGGTCAGTGGAGGAAGGGCATGGTAGGCACGAAACAGGTATGACGACCCGTCGACAAGGATAAAAGGTTTTTCAGCGCTCATTGGTTCATTCTGGTTTATTGGTTTGCCGGGGCAGGATACCCCAACTCAGGCCACAAACCCATTCCCCAAGGAGGCTACCCACTTCCGGTTTCACACTACCGAACCAATTCCTGCCATACTGTATTGGTATGGACACTGAAAGCGCCTGACGCCACAGCAGGCTTATGTTATGGGACAACTACTAGGCAAGATAGGGCAATCCGAGATGCCGTCTATCCCACCATGGCTCAGCTATGGTGTGCTCTACTTCGTCTGCGCACGGCTCAGCGCCGAGCTGCCGGCACTGGAGACCGCCGCCTCCCCCTTGTGGTTTGCCTCCGGCATCGCACTGGCAGGCATGCTGAAGCATGGCTACCGCATTTGGTGGTCCATCTTCATAGCGGTTATTCTCGACGCACTCCTCAGAGAGATACCTCTACCTGCCAGCCTTGGTATGGCGGCTTCAGCCACCCTTGAAGCCCTGCTGGCCTGCTGGCTGATGAACCGGTTCAGCCATACTGAATACATTCTGACAGAAACGCGGACTGTCATGCTGTTCATTCTGATGTGCGTGCTCCTGGCACCCGTCAGCGGTGCAGCCCTGGGAACCCTGTCGCTCTGGACGGGCGGGGCCATTGATCAAACCAGCGCCCTGAACACTTTCATAACCTGGTGGTCAGGTGATGCCGCCGGCATTCTGCTTGTCACCCCCCTGGCCCTGAACTGGACACTGAAATTCACTCACTGGCCCCCCCTCAAATACCTGGAAGCCATCGCCCTCGGTATAGCCACGCTGCTGGTATTCCACTATGTCTTCGGCAGCGGGCTGCCGGTAAAACTCCATAACTACCCCCTGACCTTCATGCCCGTGCCACTGCTGGTCTGGGCACTGTTCCGTTTCGGCTACCCGGTGACAATGAGCACACTGATCGCACTTGCCGTGCTGTCGATGCTGGGAACCTCGGCAGGATTTGGCGCCTTCTACCTGGGCAACATCAACGAATCCCTGGTACTGCTGCAGATCTACATCGGCATCATGGGCTTTACCACCCTGATCGCCAAGTCCTCCATCGAGGAGAGACAGCAGATCCAGGACAAGCTGAGCCTGGCCGGAGAGGTGATCGAATATACCCCGGATGCGGTCATCATCACCGATGCCAGGGGCACCATCCTCGCGGCCAACCCCGCCTTCTACAAGCACACAGGCCACAGTAAGGATGAGATTGAAAACCAGCCCGTCGGGATCCTCAAATCAGGTCACCACGACAAGGAGTACTACGCCGACATACTCGATCAGCTCAAGACCCTCGGCAGCTGGCAGGGAGAGGTCTGGAACCGGCAGAAAAACGGGGAGATACTTCCCGAGTGGCTCAGCATCTCGGCCGTACGCTCCGCAGACGGGACGGTCACGAACTATATCGGGGTCTATACGGATATTGCACGACAGAAGCAGATCCAGGAGCGCATCCACCGCCTCGCCTACTATGACATGCTCACCGGCCTGCCCAACCGCCAGCTGTTCCACGATCGCCTTGAACAGGCGGTCAACTATGCCGGTCGCTACAGTCACCACATGGCCCTGTTTTTCATGGATCTCGACAGGTTCAAAAACATCAACGACACACTGGGCCATGCCACCGGCGACAAGGTGCTGGGACTTGCTGCCCAGCGCCTCCAGGGATGCCTGCGCAATGTGGATACCCTGGGCAGAATGGGCGGGGATGAATTCCTGATCATCCTGCAGGAGCTCAAAGAGGACTTCGACTCCGTCCTGGTGGCTGAAAAAATACTCCGCACATTCAAGGAACCCCTGCAGCTGGATGGCCACGAACTGTTCCTTACCCCCAGTATCGGTGTCGCACTTTTCCCCCGGGACGGAGATAATCCGTCTGATCTGCTCAAACACGCCGATGCTGCGATGTATCGCGCCAAGTCTCTCGGTGGCAATAACTTCCAGTTTTTCTCCTCGGAGATGGCAGAGCCATTCAAGTGGAACCTGGCAGTGGAGAACGCCTTGCGCCAGGGGGCAGAGCAGAACGCGATTAAACTGCTCTACCAGCCTCAATTCGACCTGCAGACCGGCGCCATCATAGGCCTGGAGGCCCTCTCCAGGTGGCACCACCCGGAACTGGGCAGCGTATCACCTGAAAACTTCATCAAGGTGGCAGAGAACACCGGGCTGATTCACAAGCTGGGGCTGCAGACGCTGCACAACGCCTGCAAGCAGCTCGAACTCTGGGAGCAGTCTGGCATCGAGGGACTGACCCTTGCGGTGAACGTATCCACCGTTCAGCTTAAGCAGCGTGACTTCATTGAGCATGTTGCGCAGATCCTCGACAGCACGAAAACCCCGCACAATCGGCTCGAACTGGAGCTCACCGAAACCAGCCTGATGGAGAACGCCGAATTCATGGAGATGGCGCTTGAAGAGCTATCAAATCTAGGACTGCAGATTGCAGTTGACGATTTCGGCACCGGTTACTCATCTCTCAGTTACCTCAAGAAGCTGCCCATCGACAGGCTCAAAATCGACAAATCATTCATTGATGACCTGCCTGACAGCAGCAACGATGCCGCCATCTGCTGCGCAATCATTGCCCTGGGGCACAGCCTCAACCTGAGGGTATTGGCCGAAGGTGTGGAGACAGAGCCCCAGATGGAGTTCCTGCGCAAGGAGAACTGCGACGAAATGCAGGGCTACCTGCTGGGCAAGCCGGTCACCGGAGAAGAGGTGATCGAGATGATCCGCCAGGGCTTCTGGCACACCTCAAAGATGGGTCAATCCTCGAAGTAGGTGTAGCCGTGCAGTCCTGCTTCCAGCTCCCTGAACAGCGCCCTTGACTCATCGCGGTTGACACCCGCGGCTTCGAGCTTGCCCTTGTAGTTTTCCAGCAGACGCTCCGGTGCAAAGTGCACGTAACGCAACAGCTCATCCACTGAATCCCCCCTTTCCGGTTGGGTCAGACGGTATCCGCCTTTTCCATCCAGCTCCAGGTTCACGGCATCCGTATCGCCAAACAGGTTATGCATGTCACCCAGTATCTCCTGGTACGCACCGACCAGAAAAATACCGAACAGGTAGGGCTCACCCGGTTTGACCTCATGTACCGGCAGGGTGGACTCCACACCGTCACGATCCACATACTGGCCGATGAAACCGTCTGAGTCGCATGTAAGATCGTGAAGCACGCCACTTCGCGTGGGCTGCTCATTCAGGCGATGCAGGGGCATGAGCGGGAAGATCTGGTCGATAGCCCATACATCCGGCAGTGACTGAAACAGCGAAAAGTTCATGAACAGGCGGTCCGCCAGTTTCTCCCTCAGGGTATCCAGCAGTTCACGGTCACCCCGGGACTCGGCACGCAGCCTGGGGATCAGCTTGCGGCAGATCCCGTAAAACACCCCTTCGGCCATGGAACGCTGCTCAAGGGTTATCTCGCCGTGATGAAAAAGCTCCCGGGCCTCACCGAGGCCATGTTCAGCCTCCTGATATACCTCTGAGGGTGAATGGGCGCCTGCCATCTCAAGCTGGTGCTTCATGGTATTCAACACCTCTGGAACATCTTCATCCAGAGCAATCTCTTCGATACCCGGCGGGGCCGGCTCACAATCGATGACATTGACCATCAGCATGGCATGGTGCGCCGTCAGTGCGCGGCCTGACTCGCTGAAAATATCCGGGTAGGGAAGCTCCTGCTCGGCGCAGATTCTGCTGATCGCCTTGACCACCTCCCTCGCATAGGCATCCGAGCCGTAGTTCATAGAGCAGAAACGACGTGTGGCGGTGCCTTCGTAATCCACACCCAGTCCTCCCCCCACGTCCACCACCCGGATATCGGCGCCAAGTCTGCGCAGCTCGCCATAGAACCGGGCCACCTCGTCCATGCACTGGCGTATATCACGCAAGTTGGGAATCTGGGAGCCGATGTGGGAGTGGAGCAGTTGCAGGCGGTCCAGCATACCCGCCGACTCCAACTGCCCGAGCAGCTCCAGCAACTGTCCCGCGGTCAGACCGAACTTGGCCTTCTCGCCGCCACTGTCCTGCCAGTTTCCAGCGGCCGAAGCCGATACCCTGGTCCTGACACCCAGCAACGGGACCACGTCCAGGTCTTCAGACTCACGCAGCACTATGGCCAGCTCCGAGAGCTTTTCGATAACGATGTAGACCTTGTGCCCAAGGCGCTGACCGATCAGGGCAAGCCGTATATATTCACGATCCTTGTAGCCGTTGCAGACGATCACCCCGCCAGGCAGGGACTGCCCAAGCACCGCCATCAGCTCCGGCTTGCTGCCCGCCTCGAGACCGACACAACCGCTGCCCTTGGCCAGAATCTCCTCGACAACGCTACGCTGCTGATTGACTTTAATGGGATAGACGGCGGTATAACGCCCCTGGTACGAGAACTCATCGAACGCCGCAGAGAAGCTGCGGCACAGGGCCGCCACGCGATCATGCAGAATATCGGTAAAGCGAACCAGAACCGGCAGACTGAGACCGCTATGGCGCAATTCGTCGGCCAGCTGGTAGAGGTCTATCTTGAGCGCACTCTCACGTCCCGGTCGCACTGTCACCTGGCCATCGGAATTAATACCGAAATAGCCCCCGCCCCAGCGGCTAATGCCGTAGTCCTGCACGACCGGATGTATATCTGCTTTCATCGAGCGCCCTGAGTGGATAGGTGATCAACCAGGCACGCATTATGGTCGATTTGACCACCCCGGGAAAAGTAAAACTGCGTTATAAAAAGTGCTGCCTGCCACTGATGCCGGGCTATCAATCACACCAGTGCTTCACCGCACTTTTCGCTTCGGCAATCTCCCTATCCCGTTCGCCATCACTGAGGTAGCGGCGTCCACCATCTGCCGTGGGTTCATAAAGGGCCGCACGCTGATAGGTTTTCAGCCTGTTCCGGGCATAGATACAGCGGGTTGCCCGCTGCTTCTTCATCGCCTTTTCTTTGCTCTTGGCCTGTTTTTTGGCCTCCCTCTCCTCCTGGTACATATCGAGCAGGCGGCGCTGCTTCTCCTTGCGCTTCATCTCGACGGCGGCATCATCAGCAACCTCTCCAGAGGCAGGGTTCTGCTCACGAACCTCAACCTCCTCGACCTCACGTACAGGCGGCCTGTCGCCAAAATGAACCCGGCCACTCTCATCCACCCAGCGATAGACCCCTGCTGTTGCCAGACCGGCTGACAGAAGCATAAAACCCACCAGCGGCAGGATGACTAGATAACAACCTGTATTTTGATATCTCATGGCACTACTCATTCAAACCCGAGTTCTGTCTGGAACGTGGCCTGCAGGCCGTCAGCAACATGAACCTGGTTGCGTCCCCCGTGCTTTGCGCTATACAGGGCACAGTCGGTTCGATCAATAAACTGCTGCAGGCTCTCACCCTGCTGGCGGATCGCCGTACCCACGCTGACAGTTACCTGCAACTCTTGCAACGGCTCTATGTACTCCAGCTCCCCTATCTGCTGACGAAGACGTTCCGCGATACCCACAATCCCCAGAGAAGGCTCGCCGATCACGAACAACCCGAACTCTTCACCACCCAGGCGCACCGGCAGATCTCCCGCCCTGGCCTGGGAGCGTATGGTGTCAGCCACCCGCACCAATACATGATCACCCTGCACATGCCCGTAGTTGTCATTGACCCTTTTGAAATGATCCAGATCTATCAATGCAAGACCAATGGGGGTTGTGTCATTACGGTCATGAATCTCAAACAGCCGGTGCAGCGTATCTTCCATGTAGAGCCTGTTGAACAGGCCGGTGAGTGGATCACGAATGGAACGCTCGTAAAGCACCTGGCGCTCCAGGTCTATGCTGCGGTATAGCGTCTCACGCTCCACGGCGACCTGAAGAGCAGACGACATCTGTTCCACAATCCGCTCAACCTCCTGGTCAGGTGCAACGGTTTTCTTCAGGTAGATGACCGCCACCCCGAATACCCAATCATCTTCGGGCTTGAACAAAGGCAGCAACATCCCGTGACTGCCGGGGTAATTTTTCCCGTTGATATCCTGCAGATTAAAACTGCCCCCGCTCTGATTGAGCCACTCGTCGCGATTGATCCCGAACATTCTGGATACAAAGGGTGGCGGATCGGTCAGCGCACCGCGATAGTGGCTGTCCGGCGTCAGGTGCCACACCTGGTCACCGTCCAGCTGGGCATGAAATTCAAGACGTACAGCGGGAAGTATGCGCCGGGCAATCTCCAGCATGCTCTCGGCAATCTCCTTGAAATCGCGGGAGAGGATCATGGTCGAGGAGATATCCCTCAGGGTTGCATTGATCATCGACAGGCGCTCGATATCCGTACTCCCCCTGGCCAGAAGGTAGAGCCCGCAGTCCATGTTTTTCAGCGCATTGACGCAGGTTTCAACCAGCTCCCCCTGAATGATACTGCCATGCTGGGGGGCGATGGCCTTGACTGGGTACTCCTGGATTCTGGTCAGCGCAAAGCCCATCACCTCCCTGCTGGGAATGTAGTGTTCATGAAACAGCCGCATGGACTCAGCATAGGACTCATCCTCAGCAAAGAGCTCAAACTCCTCGGTCATACCCCCGAAAAGATCACTGGAAAAGAGCACCTGGGATGTTGCGTCAAAGGTACAGAATGCACCGGCGAAATGGGCATAGGGCGTGAAGACAAAATGCAGCTCCCGGTCCTCCAGCTGCAGGGTCCACTCATTCTCCTCGATCCGCCAGAAAGGCATCGTCGGGCCGTAGTGCTTGATCAGCGCCTCGGCACGACCATGGGTCACAACAACCGCATCATCACGTGTGAGTCGACTGGCAACCTCGGGGAGCGATGCCGTGATATCAGGGTCCTGGTGGTGACATATGAAATAGCGGATATCAGAGAAGGGAATGACCTCCTCAATCTTGCGCATGGTTTCGCCAATGGTTACCGGAGAACCCGGATCAACCAGCACAGACTGGTCACCCTGCTCGATCAGGTAGGCGTGACTCTGGAAATGATCACCTTCAATCGCGTGACCCACCCACCAGACACGCTCCGCAATCTCCACGGCATGAGAGCTGTCAACCTGGTTCGAAGGAATCCCGGGCCCCATTAACATCTATCCTTGAGAGAGGTGTCCCTAAACGGCAGAGACTGGACATAACGATCAATACTATATCAGCGGTTTATCCAGCACCCGCTTCATAGCCATCTTGATTCTTCTAAGTACTTTAACATGGCCGATGGGTATTTTATCAATTAATACCAGGGGTTAAATCCACTAATTTCCCAGCAGCTCATCTTTCTCGCTTTTACCAACCCACCCTCTGGGACTCACAGCCTCGTATTCGGGGTGGCATACCCGGTCCCGCCCCTGCTCCTTGGCCTGGTACAGATAGGCTTCTGTCTCTTTCACAAACTGCTCTGCTGTAATCCGCGAATTGCGCAGGTAGACATTGACCCCGGAGCTTGCCGTGACAGCCAACCTGGTCTCTTCAAGTTCAACAGGAGTCGCAGACAACGCCTGCCTCAGGCGCTCAGCCACCTGCACTGCCCTTGCCAGGGGGGTCGCTGGAAGCAGCAGCGCGAACTCTTCGCCGCCATAGCGACAGGGAATATCCAGCCTGCGCAGGATCTGCGTAATGAGCTCACCGGTCTGGCGTAAGACCCGGTTGCCTGACTCATGACCCCAGCGATCGTTGACCTGTTTGAAGTGATCGAGGTCGAGCATAATCAGCGAGGTCGGCTTGCCACTGCGACGGGTGCGCTCCAGCTCCTGCTCAAGCACCATTGAGAAATGACGATAATTGAAAAGCCCCGTCAGGGTATCGGTATGTACCAGTGCAGACAGCTCATCGACACGACAACGCAGTGTCGACAGCTCGTCTATATGACGACATGTCACTTCTCCTACAGGACAGTCCGGCTTTTTCTTTTTATCCGTCATTCAGTTTTGCAAGGCAATCTTTGAAAAAGATTCTACGGAGAATTGAAAATATGTACAGCGGATCTATGTAAGCACGCTTTGCGCACACGAACACCCTGTACATGCGGCATACCGTACATCCTGTACATGCGCCGCTCCTCGGCTCGGGCATCCCTGCGCCCGCGCCATACCGTACATCCTGCACATAAAAACGGGCGCCGAAGCGCCCGTTTTTATTCACATCACTGTGATATTACTTACATACCGGAACCACGTGAGCCGGTGAACTCGGGATAGGCCTCCAGGCCACACTCGCCGATATCCACACCCTCGTACTCCTCTTCCTCGGAGACGCGGATACCCATCACCATCTTGATCACCAGCCACACGATGAAGCTTGCAGCAAAGGTCCAGGCAAAGATCACGAGCAGACCGGTAATCTGGGCACCGAAGGTGGCGTCGCCGTTGGAGAAGGGCACTGCCAGCAGGCCCCACATACCGACCACACCGTGCACCGAGATGGCACCGACAGGATCATCGATCTTCAGCTTGTCCATGGTGATAATGGCAAACACCACGATCATACCGCCGATCACACCGACACAGGTTGCCCACAGGGCGCTGGGGGCCAGGGGTTCAGCGGTGATAGCCACCAGGCCAGCCAAGGCACCGTTGAGAGCCATGGTCAGATCAGCCTTGCCGAACACCAGGCGTGCAGTCAGAAGCGCAGCAACCACACCACCTGCAGCCGCCATGTTGGTGTTGACGAATACCATGGCAACAGCATTTGCCTCACCCACATCGGAGATCTTCAGCTCGGAACCGCCGTTGAAGCCGAACCAGCCCAACCAGAGGATGAACATACCCAGGGTTGCCAGCGGCATGTTGGCACCCGGGATGGCACGAACTTCACCATTGGGGCCGTATTTGCCTTTACGTGCACCCAGCAGAATCACACCGGCAAGGGCAGCAGCCGCACCACAAAGGTGAACCACGCCGGAGCCCGCGAAATCCTGAAAACCCATGGCATCAAGAAAACCGCCGCCCCATTTCCAGTAGCCCTGGATGGGATAGATCAAACCGGTCATGAACACGGTGAAGACCAGAAAGCTCCACAACTTCATACGCTCAGCGACCGCACCGGATACGATAGACATGGCGGTAGCCACGAATACGACCTGGAAGAAGAAGTCAGCCATGCCTGAGTAGTACGGAGCGTCATCACCACCGGCCAGAACGGCCTCTACGGTGTTGTCTGCGCCGAGCAGGAAGGAGACGCCGGGCCAGATGCTGCTCACTGCATCACCGGGGTACATAATGTTGTAGCCCATCAGCATGTACATAATACAAGCGATGGCGAACAGGGCCACGTTCTTGGTCAGGATCTCAGCAGTATTCTTGGCCCGGACCAGTCCGGCCTCGAGCATGGCAAAGCCTGCCGCCATCCACATTACCAATGCGCCGGATACCAGAAAATAAAAGGTATCGAGCGCATAACTCAACTGTGTTAAATCTTCCACGATAGTTACCTCCGTCTAAGGAATCAGTTACACGCTCAGAGCGCTTCGCTACCAGACTCGCCCGTGCGGATACGCACCACCTGGGTCAGGTCATATACAAAAATCTTGCCGTCACCGATCTTGCCGGTCTTGGCTGCCCCGCTCACCGCCTCGATCACCTGGTCAACCAGTGAATCGTCGACTGCAATTTCAACTTTGATCTTGGGCAGAAAATCCACCACGTATTCAGCCCCGCGATAGAGCTCGGTGTGCCCCTTTTGGCGACCGAAGCCCTTTACTTCAACCACGGTGATGCCGGAAACGCCGATTTCGGACAGCGCTTCGCGAACATCGTCGAGCTTGAAAGGCTTGATGATTGCTGAAACCATTTTCATTACATATTTCTCCTAAATAAGGGAGAGCCCCTCGGGACCGCTCCTCACTCTTTTGTGTTGACACAGATGCGCTGGTCGAAAATAAATCAGCTCACTGCACGCCTTATTGCAGATCCCATGCCAAAACCTGTTTTTTTATACATAACAAAAACTTAAATACTTTTCGTCAAAGCGGAGAAAAAAGAACATGCACCGGCAGTAGTGCACCAGCATTGCCCTGCACCAAAATATCGCACCAGGTTGGTGCACAGACATGCAGGTACCCCGCACCCCCGATTGACTCTGGACATCCGGCCTTGCTCTGGCTATCTTGCCCAGCATGATTGATCCAAAACTTCTAGATGACTTGGCCAAGCGCATGGCTGGCAGCGTTCCCACCGGACTGCAGTTCCTGCAGGACGATCTGCAACGCAATTTCAAAAGCGCCCTTGAATCAGGACTCTCCCACCTGGAACTGGTTACCCGGGAAGAGTTCGATGTACAGAGCGCCGTTCTGGTCCGCACCCGGGAGAAACTCGAAGCCCTGGAGCGCCAGGTCGCTGAGCTCGAGAAAGCCCTGAACAGCAGCCAGGTCTGACCCTCCCCAATAACACCAAGGAAGGCACCGATGTCTCTCGCCGTTGCATACAGCCGCGCACAATCAGGAATTAATGGACTAGAGGTGGTGGTTGAGGTGCACCTGGCTAACGGGCTGCCGGCGCTCTCCATCGTCGGCCTGCCGGAACTCGCCGTCCGTGAAAGCAAGGACAGGGTAAGAGGCGCACTGCTCAACTCACTGTTCGAGTTTCCGGCCCGGCGCATCACCATCAACCTGGCCCCAGCCGACCTGCCCAAGGAGGGTGGACGCTTCGACCTGGCCATTGCCATGGGCATTCTCGGTGCATCGGGACAGATCCCGCTGGAAGAGCTCAGCCGCTATGAATTCCTGGGTGAACTTGCCCTATCTGGCGCCCTGCGACCCATCAGCGGTGTTCTGCCAGCGGCCCTTGCGGCCAGGTCTGCAGGCCGCGCACTTATTCTCCCTGAGGAGTGTGCAGCAGAAGCCGCCCTGGTGGAGGGACTCACCATACTCCCCGCCCGTCACCTGCTCGATATCAGCCAGCACCTGGTACAGGGCAGTGGGCTGACACCCTATCAATCAGCCCCTGAATCAGCGGGGAGCAAGAGCACACCAGACCTCGCCGAGGTAAAAGGGCAACCCCATGCCAAGCGAGCCCTGGAGATTGCCGCCGCAGGTGGCCACAGCCTGTTGATGATCGGCCCTCCCGGCTCAGGCAAATCCATGCTGGCCAGCCGCCTGCCGGGTATCCTGCCCCCGATGAACGAGCAGGAGGCCCTGGAAACCGCCGCGATCGCCTCTATCAGCAACCAGGAGTTGAACATCGGCCAATGGAAAAGGCGCCCTTTCAGAACCCCCCACCACAGCGCTTCCGCCGCCGCCCTGGTGGGAGGCGGCAGCAACCCCAAACCGGGGGAGATCTCCCTCGCCCACAACGGCGTGATGTTCCTTGACGAGTTGCCCGAATTCGACCGCCGGGTACTCGAGGTGTTGCGTGAGCCCATGGAGAACGCAGAGGTGACCATCTCACGAGCGGCACACCAGTCTGTCTTCCCGGCACGCTTTCAACTGATCACCGCAATGAACCCCTGCCCCTGCGGGCACCTGGGTGATAGCCACGGAAAAAGCTGCCACTGCACCGGGGACCAGGTAAAACGCTACCGGGGAAAAATTTCAGGCCCGCTGCTGGACCGCATCGACATGCATATCGAGGTGCCAAGGCAGTCGCTGGAGCTGATCACCGGCAGGCAGGCCGCCAGGGAGGAGTCGAGTGAAGAGGTCAGGGAGCGTGTGGAGAGAGCCCGTCGGCGCCAGATGGAGCGTAGCGGCTGTACCAACAGCGCGCTCGAGGGGCAGTCACTGGAGAGCTGCTGCCGGGTAGATGATAAGGGGCAGCAACTGCTGCACCGAGCGATGGATCAGCTGGGCCTCTCGGCCAGGGCCTACCACCGAATCCTCAGACTGGCACGCACCATTGCCGATCTGAAACAGCGTGAAGAGATCGATACCCAACACCTCAGCGAGGCGATCAGTTACCGGCGCCTGGACCGGAAAGAGTAGTGGGCCAAACAGAAAGTAAGGTAAGGCTCAGCCAGCCCTGCCAGCCAGCTCCAACAGCAGCCCCGGCATCGCTTCACTGCCACCCAGGTAGTCGCAGAGCTCCACTGATACATCAGGACAACGGGCACGACCCAACTCCACCTCGTGAGGTATATCGGTCACCACGTGCCGGCCAGCCGAGAGAAAATAAGGCAGTACCAGAACCCGCTCAGCCCCATGCTCACAACAGTGTGAGATACCATCGGGAATAGAGGGTTCTGCCAGCTCAAGAAACGCTGCATCCACCCGGCTGAAACGACCGCCCGCCATCTCACCAAGTTTTTTCGCCACCGCTCTCACCTCGTCGTTGGAGGCCTCACGGCGGCTGCCATGGGCCACCAGCAGCAATGCTGTTCCTGTTTTTTGTAACTGCTCACTCATGCGACACTCCTCCAGCCTGATACCGTAGTCGACCTTATACCATCCAGGCACAAGAGGCCGAAGTGTCGGGCTCTTGTACCCGGAGGGTGGAAGCCCGACCTGCATACATCTCAACATCAATACACTATTTGGCACATAGCCAACATGGGGATAGTTATCGGCAACTGCAACCGATCCTGCTAAACTCCGCCGCCATGCTCAGATTCGACAAACTCAGCCTGCGCCGCGGCACCAAACTGCTCTTTGCCGATGCCAGCTTCTGCATACACCCCGGCCAGCGGGCCGGAATCACCGGCGCCAACGGCACCGGCAAGTCGAGCCTGTTCGCCCTGATCAGGGATGAGCTCCACGCCGATGAAGGGGACTTCAGCATACCCCGGGACTGGGTCATCGCCCACGTAGCCCAGGAGACACCGGCCGACCCCCGGCCTGCAATCGAGTACGTGCTGGATGGCGATACCGAGCTGCGAGACATAGAGGACCGGCTGGCCGAGGCGGAGAGCGCCCACCAGGGAGAGCGGGTGGCCGAGCTGCACAGCCGGCTGGACAACATCGGCGGCTACACGGCACGTTCCCGGGCTGCCCGCCTGATCCACGGCCTCGGCTTCAAGCCCGGTGAAGAGGAGCAGACGGTCAACCACTTCTCCGGCGGCTGGCGTATGCGTCTTAACCTGGCCAGGGCACTGATGTGCCGATCCGATCTGCTGCTGTTGGACGAGCCCACAAACCATCTAGATCTGGACGCGGTAATCTGGCTTGAAGAGTGGCTGAAGAACTACCCCGGCACCCTGCTGCTGATCTCCCACGACCGTGATTTTCTCGACTCGGTCACCAGCCATATCGCGCACATCGAACAGGGCGGCGTCACCCTCTACACCGGCAACTACTCCGCCTTCGAGCGTATTCGCGCCGAGCGGCTCGCCAACCAGCAGGCCGCCTTTGAAAGGCAGCAGCGGGAAGTGGCCCACATTCGCAGTTACGTTGACCGTTTCCGCGCCAAGGCCACCAAGGCACGCCAGGCCCAGAGCCGGTTGAAAGCCCTGGAGCGCATGGAACAGATCGCCCCGGCCCACGTGGACTCCCCCTTCCACTTCGGTTTCAAACCACCGGAGAAGACACCCAATCCGCTGATGCGCATGGAATACGCTGCAGCCGGCTATACCGACACGCCCATTCTGAACAGTGTCGATCTCGCACTATCGCCTGGTGACCGCATCGGACTGCTGGGACCCAACGGCGCCGGCAAGTCCACCCTGATCAAACTGCTGGCCGGCGAACTTGCCCCCCTCAAGGGAAAGCGCGAGACCGCCCAGGATCTCAACATCGGTTACTTCGCCCAGCACCAGCTGGACCAACTGCAACCAGAACACAGCGCCCTGGACCACTTGATGCAGATCGATCCCAAGGCCACGGAACAGGGCATGCGCGACTATATCGGCGGTTTCGGATTTACCGGGGAACGGGCCGAAAGCCCGGTGGCCCCCTTCTCCGGCGGGGAGAAGGCGCGCCTGGTGCTGGCGCTTCTTGTGTATCAGCGCCCCAACCTGCTGCTGCTGGACGAACCGACCAACCACCTGGACCTGGAGATGCGCCACGCCCTGAGCCAGGCACTACAGGATTTCGAAGGCGCCATGGTGGTGGTCTCCCACGACCGGCACCTGCTGCGCACCACCACAGACCTGCTGCTTCTGGTCAACGGCGGCGAAGTGGATGAATTCAAGGGCGATCTGGACGACTACCCGCGCTGGCTGGCCGATAACAGGGCAGCCCAGATCGGGAAACCGGACAACGGTAATGACAAGGACCACAGCGCAACCGCTCGCAAGGAGCGCAAGCGCCAGGAGGCTGAACGGCGCAAACAGCTGCAGCCCCTGCGTAACCGGGTGCAGAAGCTTGAAAAAGAGATGGAGCAGCTGACAGGCCAGCAGGCAGGTTTTGAGCAGGAACTGGCAGAGCCTGCCATCTACGAGGAAAGCAACAAGGATAACCTCAAGCAGCTGCTGGCCGAGAAGGCGAAAGTGGATGCCTCCCTGGGCGAAACCGAAGAGCAGTGGATGCTTGCCTCAGAAGAACTCGAAGAGGCGGAGTCCGGTCAATAACCTGCCGGTGCCCGGTCCACCGGGTGAAAAAAGGATCACATGTAGGGTGCAATAGCGAAGCGTATTGCACCGAATCAAGCCCAATGGTGGGTTACGCTGCCGCTAACCCACCCTACGGACCTGGAAGCCGCAGAGTCATAGAGTCACGCGCACCATTGTAGGAGCCCGGTCCTCCGGGCGATGAATACAGGGTGCAATAGCGAAGCGTATTGCACCGAATCAAGCCCAATGGTGGGTTACGCTGCCGCCAACCCACCCTACGGACCTGGAAGCCGCAGAGTCATAGAGTCACGCGCACCATTGTAGGAGCCCGGTCCTCCGGGCGATGAATACAGGGTGCAATAGCGAAGCGTATTGCACCGAATCAAGCCCAATGGTGGGTTACGCTGCCGCCAACCCACCCTACGGACCTGGAAGCCGCAGAGTCATAGAGTCACGCGCACCATTGTAGGAGCCCGGTCCTCCGGGCGATGAATACAGGGTGCAATAGCGAAGCGTATTACACCGAACCGAGTCCTATACCCGGTAGCACTTCTCCAGCATCGACCTCACCTCTTCAAGCCCCATATCCCGCAGCAGCTTGATATTGCGCTCCGGTATGCTCGCCGGGTCGGGGTGACTCGCCACCGCGGATTCCAGGTCATCCTCCCTGATCAGGTGGAACATGGGGAAGGGTGAACGGTTGGTATAGTTGGATGGGTCATCCTCCCCGCAGCCGTCGAAAAGATACCCGGGATGGAAACCGGCAACCTGGATCACCCCCTTCAAACCTGTCTCTTCAAGCAGGTGATCCACCAGCTCCAGAAAATCATTGTACAGGGAGTAATCCTTCAGCCCTTTCGACAGGATCAGAAAACCTGTGGCAGCAGACTCAACATCCTGCCGTTGAAAATCATCAAGGGTCTGCAGCAGGTCCTTAAACAGGCCCTGTTCGGTTTCTGCATCCGACACGGCGTAAGAGATCCGCTCCCCGGAGACCACCGGTTCGGCAAAGGGGCAGAGATTCAGCCCGACCACCACTTCTCGAATCCACTTGTCCGTTGCCGCTACAATCTGTTGTTCATTCACGTTCAAGTACCTCCACACTCAGGCCCGTGCGGATCTCCCCGACCCCGTCATGTACGAGGTTCTGTCCGAAGTAGACCTTGTTACCCCTTTGGCGATAGGTTGCCAGGGTGCGCAATGGCTCCACCCCCCTCTCCGCCGTTGCCTGGTCCGTCGTCGGTACTGCACAACGGGAACAGGGCTTGACCACCCTGAAAGTTATATCTCCGATACGTATCAGCCGCCAACTGTCCTCTTCGTATGGTTCACAGCCGCTCACCACAAGGTTGGGGCGAAAACGGTTCATCGGCAACGGGTGTTCCAGGCGGCTGTTCAAATCCCCAAGGGAAGCCTCTGATATCAGCAAAAAGGGGAAAGCATCGGCGAAACCGACCTGGTCACCCTCTTTGGCGTAATTCAGGTCGACCTGGCGGGAGTTGCTGTCCGGCAGAAACACCAGGCGGGCATCGGTGCCGAGATACCCGGTCAACCATTGCGCCGCTGACTCATCAGCCAGGCGTGCATTGCAGTGATCACCCCACACCTGCACCTCGATCTCCACACCCCCGCCGGCAACCCGCTCCACATCCAGGGACGCCATACCCAGCGCCTGCAGCCGAATCCCCCCCGGAATCAGCTCAACATGAATCAGCGCCATTCGCGGGTGATTACGCTGGGTCATGAAGTCCCCATCCGCTCCCACCACCATCCAGCGCCGGTCACAGCTGATACCTCGCGCCACAACCGGGGCACTGTTCAGGGCAATACCGGCAAAGGATTTCACCGGGTAGAAAAAGATACCGCTCAGACTGATCTCACTCACCGCTCACCCCACTTCTTGAATTTCTCAGGCTAAGGCCCGGTAAAACGTGATATTGAGCCGATTATTCACGAATTCCCCGCTTAATCGGCCTTACTCGCCATCCTCATAGTCATCTGCGGTCTATAGTTGTTATGTCACAGAAAAAACTATACTCAGAATAAAGCATCAAGGTATTCGGAGACTGCGCATGGAACTCATCCCCTACCTCAAACTGATGGTACAGAAAAACGGTTCAGATCTCTTTTTCAGTACCGGCGCGCCCCCAAACCTGAAGGCAGAGGGCCGGACCACACCCATCGGCGAGACACCCATGGGTACCGGCGCAGTTCGCACCCTGGCCTATTCCATCATGAGCGATGACCAGGTCTCGGAGTTCGAGCGTACCATGGAGTGCAACCTGGCCATATCAATCAGCGGCCTCGGGCGCTTCCGTGTCAACGTCTTCCGCCAGCGTGGCGACGTGGCCATGGTGATCCGTTACATCAAGGGCAAGATACCCCAGATCGAGGAGTTGCAGCTACCCACCTCGCTCAAAGACCTGATCATGATGCCCAGGGGTCTGATTCTGGTGGTCGGTTCAACCGGTTCGGGCAAATCCACCACCCTCGCCTCCATGATCGACCACCGCAACGAACACGCCACCGGCCACATTCTCACCATCGAAGACCCGGTGGAGTTTCTGCATACCCACAAGAAATCAGTTGTTGACCAGCGTGAGGTGGGCCTGGACACCATCTCCTACGAGGTGGCCCTGAAGAACGCCATGCGCGAGGCCCCCGACGTCATCCTGATCGGCGAGATCCGTGACCGGCAGACCATGCAGCACGCCATCGCCTACGCCGAGACCGGCCACCTGTGCCTCTCCACCCTGCACGCCAACAACGCCAACCAGGCCCTGGACCGTATCGTCAACTTCTTCCCGGACACCGCACACCACCAGCTCTACCTTGACCTCTCCCTGAACCTGAAATCGGTCATCTCCCAGCGCCTGATCAAAAGCAAGGACGGCAAACGGATGCCGGCCGTGGAGATCATGCTGCTTAGCACCTTTGTCGCCGAGCTGATTCAGAAAGGTGACATCCACTCTGTGAAAGAGGCGATGGAACAGGGTACCGAGCGTGGCATGCAGACCTTCGACCAGGCCCTCTACCAGCTCTACAAAGAGGACAAGATCACCGTCGAAGAGGCCCTGGCCAATGCCGACTCCCGCAACAACCTGTCGCTGAAGATCCGCCTGGACGAGAGCGGCGGCACAGAGACACCCGAAGGACTTCAGATCCACGGCGAAGAGTTCGTTTAGGCGCTGTTAACACCAGGGGGATATCCGATATAGTGTGCCGATGACGGATACCCCCCTATTCACCCCCCTGGACTCCCTGCAGGCACTGGAGCAGTGCATTGCCGGGGAGCCTGCCGCACTGATCTGGTTCACCGGCCCCGACTGCCGGGTCTGCCAGGACCTCAAACCCAGGGTGGGTGAGGTGATTGAGAGACGCTTTCCAAAGATAAAGTGCTTTCAGATCGATTGCGCCAGCGCCCCCGATGCCGCCGCCCAGCACCAGGTGTTCACAGTGCCCACCCTGCTGGTTTTTTTCGACAGGCAGCCGTTCATGCGCAAGAGCAGAAACTTCTCTCTCGCCGAACTGGGCGGCGAACTTGAACGCCCGTACAGCCTCTTTTTCGACACCCAGTAACAGTTTTTTCACTCAGTGGCCCAGAGCTTGCTTTATAATCGCAGGATCTATTGACTCAGAATCACTCCATTCGGACCGACTATGCCCCATAAGACCGAAACCTATTTCAAGCCTCTCATACACAGCAAGCCCAGCGAAAAGCTGCTGGCACAACCCCCTTTGGGGCTGGACGCCAAGAGCATCGGCGCCAATTTCCGCCACTATTTCTCCCACACCCTGGGACGAAGCGGCGAGTGCTACACCACCCATTACCCTTACAAAGCCCTCTCCATGACCATTCGCGACCGGCTCATGGAGCGCTGGATCAAAACCCAGAAAACCTATGATGAATCAGGGTGCAAACGCACCTACTACCTGTCCCTGGAATTCCTCATGGGTCGCAGCCTGGGCAACGCCATGCTCAACCTGGGTATTGAGGATGAGGCGACCCGGGCCCTCTTCGACCTGGGCATCCAGCTGGAAGAGATTGCCGAGAATGAACCCGACGCCGGACTCGGCAACGGCGGCCTGGGCCGACTGGCGGCCTGTTTTCTCGACAGCTGCGCCAGCCTGCAGCTGCCGGTAAAGGGTTACGGCATCCGCTACGAGTACGGCATGTTCCGCCAGGAGATCGAGAACGGTTTCCAGGTGGAAGAGCCTGATCACTGGCTGCGTGACGGCAACCCCTGGGAGATCGAGCGTCCCGAATACACCCAGCGTGTCTCCTTCGGCGGCCACTCCGAGTTCTACTCCGATGCCTATGGCAAACTGCGCGCCCGCTGGGTGGATACCCACGATGTACTGGCGGTACCCTACGATATCCCGGTTCCCGGCTACTGCAACGGCACGGTCAACACCCTGCGCCTGTGGCAGTCTGCAGCCACCGACGAGTTCGACCTCGACGAGTTCAACGCCGGCTGTTACACCGAGGCGGTGGGTGCAAAAAACAGCGCCGAAAATATCACCATGGTGCTCTACCCCAACGACGCCAGCGAGAGCGGCAAAGAGCTGCGACTGAAGCAGCAGTACTTCCTGGCCAGCGCCAGCTTGAAGGATATACTTCGTGACTGGGTACGCCATCACGATCACGATTTCAGCAATTTTGCCCAGAAGAACTGCTTCCAGCTCAACGACACCCACCCCACCATCGCAGTAGCCGAACTGATGCGCCTGCTGCTGGATGAAGAGGGTATGGATTGGGACGATGCCTGGCAGATCATCCGCAGCACCATGGCCTACACCAACCACACCCTGCTGCCTGAAGCCCTGGAACGCTGGCCGGTGCGGCTATTCGAACAGCTGCTGCCACGCCCGCTGGAGATCATCTACGAGATCAACGCCCGCTTCCTGGCCGAAGTGGCGGCCCGCTGGCCCGGCGACACCGAGCGGCTGCGGGACCTCTCCATCATCGAAGAGGGTCACGAACCCCAGGTACGCATGGCCTACCTGGCCATTGTGGGCAGCTTCTCGGTCAACGGCGTTGCTCAACTGCACTCGGATCTGCTCACCTCGGGCCTGTTCAAGGATTTCTACGACCTGTGGCCCGAGAAGTTCAACAACAAGACCAACGGTGTCACCCAGCGCCGCTGGCTGGCCCACTGCAACCCCGGCCTGCGCGACCTGATATCCGACACCATCGGCGAGGAGTGGATCTGCCACCTTGATCAACTGAGACAGCTGGAGCCCTACACCGGGGACGAAGCCTTCCGCAACCGCTGGCATGAGGTCAAACAGGCCAACAAACTGCGTCTGGCTACCCTGGTGGAGGAGGAGTGCGGCGTGCGCTTCAACACCGAAAGCATGTTCGACATCCAGGTGAAACGCATCCACGAGTACAAGCGCCAACTGCTGAACATCCTGCATGTCATTCATCTCTACGCCCGCATCAAGGCCGGCGAGACCGAGAACCTGACACCCCGCGCCGTACTCATCGGCGGCAAGGCGGCACCGGGTTACATGCAGGCCAAGATGATCGTCAAGCTGATCAACAACGTCGCCAAGGTGGTCAACAATGATCCCCAGGTAGGCGATCTGCTCAAGGTGGCCTTCTTCCCCAACTACCGGGTATCCGTCATGGAGGTGATCTGCCCCGGCACCGACCTGTCAGAGCAGATCTCAACAGCGGGCAAAGAGGCCTCGGGCACCGGCAACATGAAGTTCATGATGAACGGCGCACTGACCATCGGCACCCTGGACGGCGCCAACATCGAGATCCGTGAAGAGGTGGGAGACGATCACTTCTTCCTCTTCGGACTCACCGAACCTGAAGTGGACGAGGCGAGGCAGGGCTACGATCCGCGGGCCATTATCAATGCGGACTTCAACCTGAGCCGGGTAATGGGGCTGCTGGAGAAGGGACACTTCAACCAGTTCGAACCGGGTATCTTCGATACCATTATCCACTCCATCCTCGACCCCCGGGACCCCTGGATGGTCGCTGCGGACTTCACCAGTTACGTGGAAGCCCAGGAAAAGGCCGGCGCCGCCTACAACGATCGCCAGAACTGGATCGCCAGCTCCATCTTCAACACCGCGGCCAGTGGCAAGTTCTCCACCGACCGCACCATGCAGGATTACAACGAAGATATCTGGAAGCTTGAACCCGTAGCCTGCACCAAGTGCAACGAAACAGCCTAGTGGACCGTGTAGGGAGCAATAGCGAAGCGTATTGCACCGGATAACACCTGACCCTGGTGGGTTACGCTATCGCTAACCCACCCTACATCCACACCCTCCGGGCACAAGAGGCCGACAACCTCAGCACGCAGGGTGCAACAGCGAAGCTGTATTGAACCGAACAACACACAACCATCAAAGCCTGACACCAAGCCCAATACCAAACCGGGTCCTCGGCGCATCGATATAACCCGGTGGTGGCCAGAGCCAGAGCTTCTTTATCTCTACCATGGGAAAGTGATACTCGGCCTCACCCACCCGGCCGACCCGCACCTCGGTCACCTTGCCGACCAGGGTTAGCGCACGGCCAGACGGAAAATCACCGGTCTCCAGGTAGCCCTCACCCAGCGCCTGAAAACGACCCAGTGAGGGACGAGTCACATCCGGCCCGCCCCGCCAGTCCAGGGGATAGGCGAGTATCTCGAACAGCGTATTCGTCTCCCTGTTCTCTCCTGCCAGAACCACACCGCCCCAGACCACCTCCTGTCCGATGAAACGCTCCGGGGCCTGGGAAACCGCCCTTGGTGACGGGGAATCAATATCCGGAATGCCATCACGCCCGGCACAACCCGCAACCAGCAGCGCCACAGCGATCAACAGGATTCGTCTCATATAAACCATAGCCTTACTTCCAGTTTTGCAGCCTTACCCGAAGTGTAGCCCCTTGGGCTCCTCTTCATAACACCACCCTCCAACCATACCCCTGTAGGTCGGCCTTCTACCCTCAGGGCACAAGAGGCCGACAACCCGACTTTCCTTCAAAACCGATTTTGTGGATGATAAACACAATATTCTCCACCCCGGCAAACCCATCACGCCATGACCGAAACCACCAACTGCGACTGGTACGTCTACATCCTCCAGTGCCGTGACGACAGCCTCTACACCGGCGTCACCACCGACCTGGAGCGGCGAGTGCAGGAGCACAACGAAAGCCCGAAGGGCGCCAAGTACACCCGTGCCCGTCGTCCCGTCGAGCTGGTCTACGCCGAAGCCTGGGATTCCCGCTCCCTGGCCTGCCAGCGGGAGTCCGAAATCAAACAGCTCAGCAGACCGGAAAAGATAAGCCTGATTTCCACCGCCTCAATAGGCTAAAATCACTCATCCGATTCTCTTGCTGGTAACACCGAATGAGCAACACCCCCGACGACACGCTTCCCTGCTGGATCTACCGCAGCAGCCGTAAAAACGAGATGTATCTCTACCTGGCCGAGGAAGACGCCTTCGAAGAACTGCCCGAACTGCTGATGAAACAATTCGGCACCCCCACCCTGGTGATGGAGCTTGGACTCCACCCGGAGCGGATCCTGGCCAGGGTAGAAGTCGACAAGGTCATGGCTGGATTGAAAGAGAACGGCTTCTATCTGCAGATGCCCCCCAAACTTGAACCGGAACTCTACGAAGGCGAACAGACCTTCTGAGCAAGCCAGGACCTGAAAACACCATGCGTGAAATCATTCTCCTCAACATCACCGGCGAAGATCATCCCGGTCTCACAGCGGCACTCACCGAGATACTGGACGAGAACAGCATCAACATTCTCGACATCGGCCAGGCGGTGATCCACGACCACCTCTCTCTGGGCATGCTGCTGGAAGTCCCCCCCGAGGCCCAGTCCGGTCCGGTGATTAAAGACCTGCTGTTTCAGGCCCACCAGCTCGGATTGAACATCAACTTCACCCCTATCGATGAGGAGGAGTACGAACGCTGGGTCGGCTTCCAGGGCAAGCCCCGCTACATCGTCACCATGCTGGGGCGCAAACTCTCCTCCCACAGCATCTCCCGGGTGGCACATGTCGTTTCGCACCACGGTCTAAACATTGACGGCATCACCCGCCTCTCGGGCCGTTTCTCACTCACCGAATCCAACGAACGCAGACGCGCCTGCGTCGAGTTCTCGGTGCGAGGCGTGGCGGAAGACCTCAACTCCCTGCGCCACGACCTGCTTGAGATCAGTCGCACCGACGAGGTGGACATCGCCTTCCAGGCCGACGACCTCTACCGGCGCAACCGCCGCCTGATCGTATTCGATATGGACTCCACCCTGATCCAGGTCGAGGTGATCGACGAACTGGCCAAGGCCGCCGGTGTCGGCGACCAGGTGGCCGAGATCACCGAAGCCGCCATGCGTGGCGAACTGGACTTTCAGGAGAGCTTCCGCCGCCGCATGGCCCTGCTCGAAGGGCTGGACGAATCGGTACTCCAGGACATCGCCGACACCCTGCCCATCACCGAGGGCGCAGAACGCCTCATCGGCAGCCTGAAGAAACTGGGCTACCGCATCGGCATCCTCTCAGGCGGCTTCACCTACTTCGCCAACCACCTGAAAACAAAACTCGGCGTTGACTGCGTCTCCGCCAACGAACTCGACATCGTAGACGGCAAGCTCACCGGCGCAACCAAGGGTGAAATTGTCGACGGCGCAAAGAAAGCTGAACTGCTGCAGAAGATGGCCAACGAAATGGGCATCAGCCTGCAGCAGGTGATCGCCGTAGGCGACGGCGCCAACGACCTGCCCATGCTCAGCATCGCCGGCCTCGGTGTCGCCTTCCACGCCAAACCCCTGGTCAGGGAGAACGCCCGCCACGCCATCTCCACCCTCGGCCTCGATGGCATCCTCTACCTGCTCGGCGTAAGAGACCGTGAGATCACTTGAACGTCCGGCACCTCTCTAAGTAAGCAGCTTTAAGTCACTGGTCTGCGCATTACGATATCTGGACCAGTGAGTTATCCCACCAGCTGATCTTGCTGCATTTACCCAAAATTCCCGACATCTTAATAACTAGCCACAGGCTGCCACTACTGCAATATCATCAATCACGTGCAACAATAAATCCTGTTTAAATGACATAGCTACTGTGCAGAATGAGAGTGTGTGAATGAATATATTTCCAGAGAAGCCTGGTAATCTATTAAGACGTATCTATGGCGCTCTGATTCAGCATGGGCCATACGCCCCATCAATTCCAAACGAGGCGATAAATCTTGAGAAAAAGGTGATTTTCATTGCCATTCCCAAGACAGGAACAACATCCATACGGAACCAGGTACGTGCCAGAGGTAATCCACTTATCCCTAATCCGCATCTCAATATTATCCAGGCCAGGGATGCACTTTATATTCATTTACTTAAAGAAGCCTTGGGAAATAATCGCGACTTTCCTTCTCAACATATCCCAACGGACGCGGAGCTCCGCAGTGAATCACAACAGCTGTTCGATTCACTTTTTAAATTTTCTGCCGTTCGAAATCCATGGGCACGTGCAGTGTCACTCTACTTTCGACGCGAGGGCATCCAGGTCAAGGAGAGGAAGTCATTCGAAAAATTTTGCGAACAGCATCTGTATGCAAGTGATACCTGCACTCATCCAACACTGCATAAGAACCAGATGGACTGGCTTTGTGATGAAACCGGCAAGAATATAATGGATTATGTTTACAAGCTTGAGGAGTATGAAACCGCCATAAAAGAGATCAACGAGCAGACAAACCATCGCCTCCGGCTAAAAACTAAAATGGATAACATGAATCCGAAGTCGATGTCGCAAGACTATAGAGAGCTATATTCAGACAAAGCAAGGAAAATCATAGGAAAGCACTTTGAAATAGATATAGATTATTTTAAATACACCTTCTGAGATACTCCCCTCAAATGAAAAAATAAATAATAGGGGTCAGAAAAAAGTAACGGCTTTGATTTTCCCGTTAGCGTGAGAAGTTATTATCACGACATCAATTACCTCGTAAGCACCGAAGGCTTTATGCATGGAGTTCGACAAAACAAAACGTAACACCGTTAAACGCGGCAACAAGAAGGCCAGTTACGACAAAGAGGTCATTCATTCAATTCTGGATCAGAATGAAATATGCAGCGTGGCATTCAATGTGGATGGCAAGGCCCATGTTCAACCCATCAATTTCGGCCGATCCGGGGATTGTCTCTACCTGCACGGCTCGACCAAAAACAGGATGACCACCGCCCTGGTTGAAGCCGGCGAGGTCTGCCTCTCTGTCATGAGCCTTGATGCCATGAAGCTCACACGGTCGGCTTACCATCACTCGGTGAAATTCCGCTCTGTTGTTGTATTCGGAGAGGTTCAGGAACTGACAGCTGAAGCGGATAAGCTCGACGGGCTGAAGAGCATCATCAACCATTTTGTTCCAGGCAGATGGGAGCACTGCAGGCGACCAAACTCAAAAGAGCTGAAAGCCACCAAAGTATTGCAGATAAAGATTACATCGGCTTCAGCAAAGATAGCCGACACGCCGCCCCTGGATGACCCCGAAGACTATGATTTGGATTACTGGGCAGGAACCATACCGGTCAGGACGGTGTATGAGCATCCCGTTCCGGATGAGAAGATGAAGGAAGGGGTGGAGATTCCAGAGCATGTTATGGCGTTTTATGAGAATCGAAAACGCGGAGAGTAGGCGCAGCTTCATTAGCAGAATAACCATTGATTCTACGCTAATTAATCGGGCATTCCCGATGACCTTCGAGTATTCGTAGGTCGGGCTTCAGCCCGACATCTCGGCCTCTTGTGTCCGGAGGGTAGTTGGCCGACCTACTCGCATGACAAAAAACGCCACCTTGCACTTTTCGGGGTTCTTCTTCTATCTTTTCCACAAGATGCACCTGCCTTATTTATTGGCGAATCGTGTTAATAATTACCATATGTTTGGTATCTATCACTGCCACGACCTGTTTAATGGCTGACCCGGAGTCTTATGTTCATCAGTGTTCTGGAGCTTTTCAAAATCGGCATTGGGCCTTCGAGCTCGCACACAGTGGGGCCCATGGTCGCCGCGAAGGACTTTGCTGGTCGCGCATTGAGGTATCTGACACTGCAGCAGGAGCACCAGGGTCTTGAACTGCGCTGCACCCTCAAGGGCTCCCTCGCCTTCACGGGAAAGGGGCATGCCACGGACCGTGCCGTCGCCCTTGGACTGCACGGCTACAACCCGGTGGGACTCACCGGAAAGGATGTGGAGAGCCTGGTCAAGCAGATCTGGCAGAGCAGTTCCGTAGCACTGGACACTCATTACTCCCTCGGCTTCTCACCTGGCGAAGATATTATTTTCGATTACGGTGAATCTCTGCCAGAACACCCCAACGGCATGATCTTTGATCTGCTCGACGGGTCAGGCAAGGTGTTGCTCAGCGAAACCTATTTCTCCATCGGCGGCGGGTTCATCAACACCCTCGCTGAGATCAGTGAACTTGTCGCTCCCCTGAAGCTGGAGTCGATGGACTCCTGCCCCTACCCGTTCGACTCTGCCCGCTCCATGCTGGAGATGTCCGCCGAAAGCCAGCTGACCATCGCCGACATGAAACGGTTCAACGAATGGCAGTATCGAACCGAGGATGAACTCAATCGGGGTCTGGACGCCATCTGGCACGCCATGCGGGATTGTGTCGACAAAGGCATTGAAGCCGAGGGGGAACTGCCCGGCGGCCTGAACCTGCCCCGCAGGGCCAAAGAGCTGCATGAACAGTTGCTGGCCGATCCAACAGGCGCAACGGTCAACGATTGGCTATGTGCCTATGCCATGGCAGTTAACGAGGAGAACGCCGCAGGCCACATGGTTGTCACCGCGCCCACCAACGGTGCGGCTGGTGTGATCCCCGCCGTGCTCTATCACTTCGTCACCCGTGAAGGGGGCAGCCTGGAACAGGTGCGGGAGTTTCTGCTCACCGCCAGCGCCATTGGCGGCATCATCAAGCACCGCAGTTCAATCTCCGGCGCAGAGGTCGGCTGCCAGGGCGAGGTGGGGGCCGCGGCCTCCATGGCTGCCGCGGGGCTCTGTGCCGTTCGTGGTGGCACACCCGAGAAGATCGAGAACGCCGCAGAGATCGCCCTTGAGCACCATTTGGGCATGACCTGTGACCCGGTCAACGGGCTTGTGCAGGTACCCTGCATCGAGCGCAACGGCTTTGGCGCCATCAAGGCCTCTGCGGCTGCCTCCCTGGCCATCAGGGGCAGCGGCTCACACTTCATGCCCCTGGACAGCTGCATCGCCGCCATGAAGCAGACCGGACTGGAGATGTCGGAAAAGTACAAGGAGACATCCCTCGGCGGGCTGGCGGTGAGTATCACCGAGTGTTGAGTACCAGCAACTTTCAATGCGATAAGCTGACACCAACTACGACAAAAACGAGAGGTGGTCCATGAGTGAAAAGGAAGTGACCGGCAGTTGTCTCTGCGGATCTGTGACCTACGCCATCAAGGACAACCAGGGTATATTCCAATACTGTGGCTGCTCCCGCTGCCGCAAGTTCACCGGCAGCGCCTTCGCCTCGAACCTGCTGGTCGCCCCTGATGATTTCAAATGGCTCAGCGGTGAAGAGCATGTGAAACGGTTCGAACTGGAGGGCGCCAGGCACTTTGCCACCACCTTCTGCACCCGGTGCGGGTCATCACTGCCCTGGAAGGCCCAGAGCGGAAAGGCGGTGATCGTGCCGGCAGGCACCCTGGATGACGATCCCGGTATCCGCCCCTTTCAGAACATCTTCTGCGCCTCGCGGGCGACCTGGTATACCGATCCTGGCTCGTTGCCTGAATACGATGAGTTGCCTCCGAGGAAATGACCGGGAGGCAGGGGTGGCTATGCAGGTCGGGCTTTCACCCTCCGGGTACAAGAGCCCGACACGCCGGACTGAAGTCCGACCTACAGATACAGAATTCACTTGGCCTGCATCAGGCCATGAATGCGTCGCACGTAGTGACGGGTCTCCGCGGGTGAGTATGGCGCAACCTGTTCCCACTCAGCCACCTTGTCGACTTTCTCGACGGCCTTTTTCAGTGCCCGCCTTATCTTGGTGTGACCGGCGTTGTAGCTTGCGAAGGTGAACTTCAGCTTATCGCCATCGGGCAGCTCTCTCTTCCACCGCTTGTAGAGTTTGCGATCGTAGTAGATGGCGGCGGCGATGTTCCAGTGGGGGTCTTTGATATCGACGAAGTGGGGATTCTTCTCTTTTATCTCTTTGAACGTGGCAGGCATGATCTGCATGATGCCGATGGCACCGGCCCTGCTCTTGGCCTTTGGCTTGAGCCCGGATTCTGCGATCCCCTGGGCCTTGAACCAGTGCCAGTCCATGCCGGGACCGAAGTAACGCTTAGTGTACTTCTTGAAGGTGCGGTCGTACTTGCTGCTCCAGTATTTGTCTTTCACATGGTCGCCCTTGGCCGCCAGTGCCAGCACCGGAACCAGGAAGACCGTACCGAACAGCCAGCCTCGACGGCTCATCAGTTGAGACTCAGCCCGATGACCAACCCGAGGGCGGTACCTATGCCGATGAAGATACCCATGATCATCACGCCAACGGCCAGGTTGCCCTTGGCGAGCTCGTCGGGGATGCTGAAGTTGACGATATGGCTGAACACCTTGCAGCCAAGCCACATGAAGAACAGGGTAAGTGTGCCACCCATGATGACATAGACAAAGTTGAGCAGGATGGGATCGATAGAATCGGACATCCGCCGTACCTCCTTTAGTTATAGTTTTATGTTATCAATCAAGAATAGAAGGCATGCCGGTGGGACTCAACCCCTTTTGCATTCAGGAAAGCACCGATGGAACGAGAAACTACATCCCCCTGGACGCTTTCACCTGTTCGTAGGCCTGGCGAATTTCGTGGGTCTTCTGGGCCGCCATCTTCATCATCTCTTCAGGCAGCCCCTTGGCCACCAGCTTGTCCGGATGGTGCTGGCTTAACAGGCGACGGTAGGCCTTCTTCACCTCGGCATCAGTTGCATCGGCGTTGATGTTCAAAATAGCGTAGGCGTCGCTAAGGGTAGGCCCGGATGTAGGGGGTGCTGCACGCCCACGCCCTGCGCCGGCATAGTGGCGTTCGGCACGGACCATCTTCTCAAGACGCCGGAAGGCGAACTCGGGAATTCCGAGCTGGTGGCAGATGTGCAGCAGAAGCTGCTCTTCTGCACTGTCCATGCGCCCATCGGCATAGGCGGCCTGGATCTGTA
Source organism: Sedimenticolaceae bacterium (assembly GCA_965224515.1). Taxonomy (GTDB): domain Bacteria; phylum Pseudomonadota; class Gammaproteobacteria; order Chromatiales; family Chromatiaceae; genus Sedimenticola_A. Next base: position 1,429,134 of record OZ245051.1, on the reverse strand, counting down.
TCTCGATGAACATCTGGATCAGGGTGTTGCGGCGATGACACTCGCGACGGAACTGGTGGAGCACGTCATCCAGCGGAAAATCATCCCCCTTGCCCTGGTTGAAGAGATTGATGGCGGTACTGCGCATCTCGGCATTGAGATCCATCTCACGCATCACCGACTCGGCCAAGGCTATCTCATCTTGGGAAACCTGCCCGTCAGCCTTGGCGATACGCCCCATGACTGAGAAGACGGCAGCGAAGAAGGCTGTCTGTACCCGCTCGCGGTCACCGGGATTGAGCTCTTCTGCGCCCTCAAGACCTTTCATGCCCTTGTCGAGACTGTGACCCAGCACCGCACCAAGCAGCGCCCCCAACGGACCACCCAGCATGAAACCAAACGCACCACCCGCAACTTTTCCCCACCAACTCAATTCACTCTCTCCTCATTTACCCTTGATATAGAGTTCATCACTGAACGAATAGACCCAATTTGGGCGATAGACTACCAGAACCGTCATGATCCAGCCGTTGAGAAAGGCCTCTGGCATCGCCATGAGCGGAAAGAACGGCAGAAAAGACTCTTCCAACTGCACCATGGCGTATTCACCGCTCAGCACCAGCAGGCCCGTGGCGACATAGCCGCAGACAAGCATGGCCAGTCCGGCGGTCAAAAAACCATTGACCAGCACATAGATAAAAAAGTTCTTCGGCAGCAGGGAACGCACCAGGACCAGCACCACCTGGGTGATGGTTACCGGCAGCACACCCAGCACCAGCCCATTGAGGGCATAGGCCTCCCAGCCACTGCTGCCGTTGATGGTCACACCAAGCAGGGCAATACTGCTTGCAATCACCCCGAACGACCAGCCGAACATAAGGGTAATGGCCGTTATGCCCAGCAGGTGGAAGCTGAGTCCGTCATTGACCGGTGCAGCCATGCTCCAGAGCACGATCATGGACACGCAGGCCCCCAGAAAGACGTGCCACTGCTCTTTTTCCAGCAGTCGCCGCCAGGGCGCCATACGCAGGGCGTTAAACAGGGCCAGGCCATAAAATGCGCCTATCCACCAGAGCGCCGTATTTGAAAAAAGGCCCTCGCCCAACTGCATCAGTCTAATGCCCTCTTATATCCATTACCGATCTTGATAGCATGATTCATACCTGATTTCACCTCGCTTGAAACAGCCAGTCTGCTCTGGAAGAATCCAAAAGCAGTTAGAGAAACACCCGTAGGTCGGGCTTCAGCCCGACATTTCAGACTTTTGTACCTTGAGGCTGGAAGCCCGGCCTACATGGAATCAGCCGCTTACAGAGATATCCGCGTTTAACGGAGACAAATCCATGGACAATGATCCGCCCCCCTCAGAACACCTGGCTATGGAAGCGGTGATCGAATATGCGGGCTTCTGGCACCGCGCAGGCGCCACCCTTATAGATTCCATCATCATCGGCATAATCACCGCCCCGATGCTCTACAGCGTCTATGGCGCCGACTATTTCACCTCCACCGAGACCCTGATTGCAGGATCGGCGGATTTTGTCGTCTCGTACCTGCTGCCGGCAGTGGCCATCGTTCTTTTCTGGCGCTACTGGGGGGCAACCCCGGGGAAAATGCTTATCCACGTGAAAATTGTGGATGCCCGCACCTACAACCCACCATCAGCAGGTCAGCTTGTTGGACGCTACCTTGGGTACCTGGCATCTGCGATACCGCTGATGCTGGGATTCATCTGGATTGCCTTTGACAGGAAAAAACAGGGCTTTCACGACAAACTTTCTGGCACCGTTGTCATCCGCAGCTATGATTAGAGGTAGGGAATACGGGCATAAATCATAAAGAGATTCTGATCCGCAGAAAACGCGGCATCAGGCGCCCACGGAGGAGTAAGCCATGACCTCACCTACGCCTAAAGTCGGAGACTGGTATCAAACCCTTGAGGGAGCGACCCTGGAAGTGGTTGCCATGGATCCAGACGACATGACCATAGAGATACAGTATTTTGACGGCGCGATTGAGGAGTATGACCAGGAGACATGGGAAGAGCTCGAACTGAGGCCTGCAGAACCGCCAGAGGACTGGTCCGGCTCACTGGACCTGATGCCGGAAGACTACGGGGTCGACCAGGATCATCCCGCGGGGGAACAGCACGCGGACCCACTGGGGGAGATTGAAGGGGAAGAGTGAGCAGAAATCAGCAACCGGCACTCAAGTAATGTCCACCTGCGCCGATAAAAATAACGAGACCGGACAATTCCCATAGGAACCGGTCTCTTGGGAGGTGCAAGATGCTCAGCTTATACGATATGGCAACTGGCGAACTGGTCCTTCAAGGCAAAAGCCACGCCGCTGCAACCGATACGCCCGAAAGGCGCACGAGCGAGTTTTTGTGCCCGACAACAGCTTTGCAGGAAATAACGGCTGAATGCTGGCCGGAACCTCCAACCCTTCCTCCGGAATTGGCAACGGCTTCAGTGGACAGCTTTCTCGACAGACAGAAGTAAATTAGTGTTGTGCATAAAAAACCCGCTGCGAAAGCTGCGGGTTTTTTATTATCCGGGATAAATGGCAATAGCGGCGTTTCCGGCTCATGGTGCAATACGCTGCGCTATTGCACCCTACATTGCAGCAGTAACAAATGTCGCTGCTCGTAGGTCGGGCTTCAGCCCGACTTCCTCCCCCCGGACACAGAGTCCAATATGTCGGACTGAAGCCCGACCTACTAAATCCTGCACAATACCGGAACAGCGCCTATTCACAGGCAGAGGACTACATCTTCACCATCGGCCTTCACGGGAAGCCTCTTCAGTATGCGGCTCACGCAGGGGCCGCGAACACAGAGCCCGCTCTCTATCTCAAACAGCGCGCCATGCATCGCGCACTGGATGAACGCACCATCCTGATCGAGAAACTGATCCGGCATCCAGTCGAGAGGTGCACCGGTGTGGGGACAGCTGTTCACATAGGCATAGACCTCGTCGCCCCGGCGCACCAGGAACCCCTCCAGATCGTCCCCTTCCCTGGCTATGGAAAAGCCCCTGGAATCACCATCCGCCAGTTGGTCCCACCGGGCCAGAACCACCACACAGGGTTTAGCTGTCTGTTCACTCATGGTCCAGTCCATCCAACCCTTCCTGGCCACACTTTTTTCCCGCCAGGCGACAGGCCGCCTCCAGGGCCTGCTCCACCGGGCTTCCGCACAGCAGGGCGTCGATAACACCTGCATTGAAGACATCGCCGGCCCCAAGGGTATCCACAACCTGCCCAGGCGCAAAGGCAGGACTGCTGCAGAACCGGCCATCAGCATCGAGTGCAGCACCACCCTCTTCGCCCCAGGCCAGGAAAACCTTGCCTCCCCTGGAGATCAGCGGCTGCACGGAGCGCAGGAAATCGGCAGGCTGGTCATAGCCCTTTTCCACGGCATAGGCACGTGAGAAGAGCAGTACATCGGGCAGCCCGAACAGTTCCTCAATACCCGCCCTGGGTTTTTCGATCTCCAGGGAACAGGCCACTCCGTTGGCTTTCGCTCTCTGCAGCATCAGGGCAAGATCGGGGACATTTCGCCCTTCAAAATGGACCCAGTCGTAGTCCTCCAGGGCCACTTTTTCAAATGCAGCCGCACTGTATTCAGGCAGGTCCCTATAGTGAACAATGGTGCGACTGCCGGTGGCGGCACTCAGGGAAACATAGGAGGTGGGGGTTTTACCCCCAGGATAGGCCTCACAGCAGCCGAGATCTATGTTGTAACGATTGAGATCGGCAACCAGGTAGCTGCTGTCAGGATCATCGGCCAGTACCCCTGCCCAGTCGCACTTCTGCCCCAGCTGGCTCAGCACAACCAGGGTATTGGTTGCATTGCCCCCGCGACTCAGTCGCTGTTGGGAGGCACGCACCTCCTGGTCTTCTCCCGGATAGGCGTCAACCGTGTTGATGATGTCGAGGGCTGCGATGCCGACAGCAAGAATTCGCATATAGGAACTATTTCCAGACGCAAGTGGGTAACAGGGTATTTCTGATGATTGTACTGAAACCGGCGTCACCGGAGGTACCGGGGATGAATCCAGCAGCGTGGATCACTTTAAGTCGCGGGCCACCCGAAAGCCGAGCACGAAGAGCTCGGTGTCAGGCTCATGGGGAGTGCGTCTTGTGGTCCTCAGGCTGTCACCGGATTTATTGAATGCTCCACCCTTGACCACCCGCTCGCGACAACCCGCATCAACCCAGGCCGAACCATCAGTCGGTGCCCCCTCGTAGCCGAAGTGATAACAGTCTTCCACCCACTCCATGACATTGCCTGCGGTACTGTGAAGTCCGAAAGCGTTTGGAGGAAAGCTACCGGCCGGGGCAGTTGATACCCCATCCCAACGGCTGCCGCAGTTAAAACAGTTGGCTTTGTTTTTGGTCAGCTCATAGCCCCACCAGTAGAGTGAGTTGCTGTCAGCATTTGCCGCGTACTCCCACTCGGCCTCGGTGGGCAACCTGTATTTTTTACCGGTCTGCCTGGAGAGCCACTCTGTGTATGCCACGGCATCTTCCCAGCTGACGTTGATCACGGGCCTGGAACCCTGCCCCCAACCCAGGTCATCGGGCAGACTGTGGCCTGTAGCCTGGGTGAAGCGCTTGTAATCATCAAAGCTGACTTCGTGACGGGCAATGGCAAAATCACTCATTGCAACATCATGGGCCGGCCGCTCTTCGGCTTCCAGCTGACTACGGTCGCTGCCCATGGTGAACTGACCACCCCTGATGTAGAGCATCTCGGGGCCTCGACCGCCGCCGTTCAGGGCATCACGCAACTTGGTGCCCATTGCAGGCCGTGCGGGCTTGCGAACCACCGCCGGCTCTGGTTTCGGTGCAGCCACAGGAGCCCGTACAGGTGCGGGCGGGGGCTTCTTGACCGGCTCCCTGGCCGGAGCCTGGGCAACCTCTCTCGGTGCTTCCACTGCCGGAGTCGGGACTGCGGGGGCAACCGGTGCCGGACGCTGTGCTTCGACCCCGGTCTTGTCAGCAAACAGGCCGCTTACCAGCTCACCATGCCCACCGACAAAAGAGAGCCCCTCTGCCACAACGAAGGCAACTACTGCACCGATAGCCACACCGACAATACCACGCGAGCCTCTGCCCTCTGCGGCCATATCCAGGGGCTTGCTGACACGCAGAGGTGTCGCATTGCCGCTATCCTTGGGCCGTTTGCTTTCGACCTGCTGCTGCAGTTGATAGAGCGCATCTTCGACCTGCTTTCTCGCCTCGGTGGATTCGTTACTGCGGAACTCGGCTTCATCCGCATCCACCTGGGCCACTTCAAGGGCCTGCTGCAGACGGTCGACCTCGCTGTTGCGGTCCTCAATACGTTCTTCGAGTTTACGCAGGTCCCGCTGCAGGGTGGAGATCTGCTGCTCACGCTCACCAATGGAGCTACGCAGGGATTCGCCCTCCTGGCGCAGGGCCTCGGTCTCGGCCACATCACCCGAACCACCCTGCTCCAGCTCCCTGAGTTTGCTTTGAGCCTCCTCCAGCTGAAACCTGAGCAGCGAAGCATCTTCTCCGCCGCCGCCCGCCTCACCGCCCTTGGCACTGAGCTGGCTCCTGGCCTTTTCAAGCTCCTCTCTCATCTCCTTGAGTTCGGTGTCGGCCATTTCGCGGACAAGTTGCAGCTCGGTACGCAGAGAGGCGGCATCCTCACCCTCTACACCATCCTGGGCCTGGTTAATCTGCTCTACGTACTGCTCCATGACTTTACGCAGCTCTGCGACCTCACCGTTCAGCCGCTCCACTTCGGTATCGGCTTCTGATCGCAAGCGCCGCTCTTCCTGAAGCGCCACTTCAGTCTCGGCGGAGACTTCGGCTGTTGCAGATTCCGCAGCCTGTTTCAGTTCATCGAGTTCTGCCTGTAGCTCGGTAACCTGCTTCTCGGACGTCTCGTGAGCATGGTCAGACTCTTCCAATGCAAGGGTCAGGCTCTCGAGTTCCGCCTGCAGCACCTTGACCTCATCGCCACCGGACTGCAGCTCGGCAAGCTGCTTGCCAACGCTCTCTGCAGTTTTCTGGGCTGCATCGCGCGCATCGATCACCTCGTGCAGCTCTTTGCGCAGGACGCTCAGCTCTTCTCCAGCCCCCTCCAGGCGTTTCTCTTCCTCCTGGAGCTGTGCCAGCTGGGTCTCCTGCTCTGCAAGTTGCGCCTTGAGATCATCAACCTTTGCGGCCTCTTCACGGGCAGAGCCCAGTTCAGCCTCGAGCTCACTGACTCTCTCCTCGGTCTGCTGCCGGCTCTCCTGCCCCTCGCTGACCAGGGCCTCAAGCTCACTTACCTTGGCGGCCTGTTCAGCGACACCGGCCAGCTCGGCTTCAAGCCCACTGGCTCTCTCTTCCGCCTCTTTTAGGCTATCCTGCCCGGTCTGTACCTGGCTCTTGAGGGTATCGATCTGTGACTGCCACTGGGCAGCCTCTTCTTCGCTGCCGGCCTTGGTTGCAAGGGTCTGCTCCAGCTCTTCAATCCGTGACGTTGCATTCTGCAGTTTCTCCTGCAGACCATCGGACTCGCTCTTCAGCGCCTCGTACTGGCTGGCAGCCCCTTCAGTCTCGGTTACCGCCTTTTCCAACTCCTGTCGAAGTTCGAGCAGCACCTGCTCGTGATCCCGCTGCAGGGCAACTGAAGACTCTTCCTGGGCGATTCTGTTGGCTTCCAGCTCAGACATCCGGCCAGCAGCCTCATCAAGCTCTGTCTGCAGCTGCGACTTCTCGGACTCCAGGGATTGCAGCTTCTGTTCAAGCTGGGATTTCTGCTCTTGGGCACCCTGCTCCTCTGTACTCAACCGCGACTCGAATTCCGCAAGCTTTTCGCCTGCAGCTGTCAGCTCACCCTGCAGTGCCTCGGATTTCTGCTCGACAGACTTCCGGCTGGTACGCTCATCATCCAGGGATTTCTGCAGTGCCGCCATCGCCTCAGCATGCTGACTCTCGGATTCGCCTCCGGACTCTTCCAGGGCAACCAGTTTTACTGATAATTCGTCGGCGCCGGCCTGGGCCTGTTTCACCTCACCCTGCAGCTGATCCCTCTCAGCCTCAAGCGCCTGAAGTTTCTGCTCGGCATCGCCTCTTGTCGCTATGGCCTCATCCAGGGACTTCTGTAGCGCCGCCAATGCCTCGGCATGCTGATTCTCTGACTCTCCCCCGGCCTGCTCCAGTGCGGAGAGTCTGCCGGAGAGCCCTGTGACTTCTGACTGCGCCTTGGCCAGTTCATCGGCGAGGCCGGACTTGTCGGACTCCAGGGTGTCGCTCTTCTGTTGCAGTTCCTGGTGGGCCTTCCGCTCCTGTTCCAGACGATCTTCACTCTCTTTCAGGGCCTGCTGGTGCTTTGTCTCCAACTCGGACCTTTCATTTTCGCCCTCGGATTCAACAGCCTTTATCTGCTGTTCAAGCTCTGTTCGCCGGCCGACTTCACCCTCAAGCTCCTTCTTCAGTGCTGCAAGGGCCTCTTCATGAGCTCCCTCTTCTCCGGATTTCTGCTTCAGCGCCTGCTCCAGCTCAGACACTTTCTCTTCGGATGCCTTGAGTGCCTTATCGACTTCCTCCTGGCGTCCTTCCAGCTTGCTGAACTTCCCGGCGATCTGGTCACGCTCTGCCATCGCATCATGCAGCGACTTCTCGACACTGGCCAGTTGCTGATGCTGCGACCGGGACTCATCGTCCTTGCCCGCCTGCTGCGCCTGCAACTCGGCCAGCTTTTTCTCGACATCTGACAGGGCTTTCTCTTTTTCGTCCAGCTCACGGGCAAGCTCTTTCACCTTGCCGAGCTGCTCCTCTACATATTCCAGGCGCCCCTCTTTTTTGGAGAGCTCATCCTTCAGGGATTTGAAATCACCTGCCTGCTGGGCCAGGGCATCCTGTTTCTCTTTTTCAACTGAAGCAATTTTGATCTTCGCCTTGTCGAAGGCCAGCTTCAGTTTTTTCATCTGCTCAATCTGCAGCCTTGTGCGGTTTTCAGCCTCCGCCAGCTTTCTGGCCATCTCCTGGGTGTCTACCGCAGCACCCTCATCGCCGGGTCGCAGGGCGACAACGTTGTCCTCTGCCTCGGGTTCCCATACAGAATCAGGCACACCCTGAAGTCCCTTGTCGAGTATCGTAATGTCGAAGCCCTGCTCGACAAGCAGATAGGCCGCGGTGGTGCTCAACTGTCCATCATCGCAATAGACGATATAGGGCTTGTCCGGATCCAGGTTGGAAGCCTGGTAACGCAATGAACTGAACGGAAGATTGATGCTTCCCGGCAGATGGCGCTCATCAAAAGCCTCCACGGCTCTCACATCCAGCCATACAGAACCTTTATCAGTCAGTTTCTTACCCTGGACGTAGTTGGTGGTATGACCCAGGGGACTCTTAACGAACTGGACAAAATCATCTTTACTCAGACGCAGCAGCAAACCATCGGTGAGCATGATGATCGTGCTGCCCCGGGGCTTGTTGGAGAGCAGCGCCTCTTCACCAAAACTGTCGCCTGCTCCCAGCTGTGCCACTTCAGCAGCTTCGCCTTCATCATCCTCCGTGTAGAGGACCGAGCAGCGCCCCTTGTTGATAAGGTAGAAGTAGTCTCCCTCTTCGCCCTGGCGGATGATGACGTCACCGGCCTTGGACTCCACCTCCTCCATGCGCATCATGACGCCCTGGATATTGGAAGCGGGTATCAGCTGGAAAACACGTGACTTCAACAACTGGCTCATCCAGTCGTCAGTAGCCTCTGCGTCAAAGTCACTCACTTCATAAGTTGCACCACCGGCCTTGGCCAGCAACTCTCCGAGCACACGGTTGTCTATGCGTACTATCTCGGCCTTTGAGGTTGTTTTGACTGAAAACTTGCGGGGGATCTGGTGGGCCAGTGGAAAACGCGCGGTATCATTGCCAGCCCGAACGGAATCCACTTCCTTGCCACCGGAGAGCAGTGCGACCGATCCGGAGAGCAGGTAGACGTTGTAGTTGTCTGTCTCCCCCTCGTTAAACAGGATTTCGCCCTTCGAGAGCTTCTCGAAATTGGCGCCCTCCATGACTTTCTGCAAGGCAGCATCCTTCAGCGTATTCAACGGAATAAGCTTACGCAGAATCTCTGGCGAGTCGTGTTTTGGCGCTGCCGCCATTCAAACTTCCTCTGTCTTACGGTTGTTTTGGTTAAGCCCGAGGCCCCTAGACTTCCAAATGTACAATACCCATTGTTCTCCGCAAAATAGCAGAGTACAAGCAATTCAGGATATATTTAATGGCTATGAGCGACAAAATCAGTGACAGTATCGGCACTTCCATCACTCTGCCCGACCCAAACAGCCCTTTACAGTTTGATTTTAGCAACTGACAGCCAACCCTCCAGACTTATTTACAGATTGTACCCACAGACAGAGTATGCAGAACCATGATTAAACCCCGGGGCGCCGTCGCAGCAGGTCACGACATCACAGCCAACGCAGCGGCAGAAATCCTGCGCGAAGGAGGAAATGCCTTCGACGCCGCCCTCGCCGCACTGTTTGCCAGCTGTGTTGCCGAACCGGTACTGGCCTCCCTGGGGGGGGGTGGTTTTCTGCTCGCCCACACCGACAGCGGAACCTCCACCCTATACGACTTCTTTGTGCAGACCCCCCTGCATAAACCCCCCAGGGATGGGATAGATTTTTACCCGATACTGGCTGATTTCGGCACCACCCAGCAGGAGTTCCACATAGGGCGGGGCTCCATGGCGACTCCCGGCGCCATCAGGGGCATCTTCAGTGTGCACAAAGACCTCTGCAGCCTACCCCTGGATGTCATAGTTCAGCCTGCGTGCACTGCCGCACGGGAAGGGGTAAACCTAAACAGTTTTCAGCACTACATATCAGACATCGTTTCACCGATCCTGACATCCAGCCCCGACGCACTTCGCCTGCATGAGTCCACTGAACGCCCGGGTGAACTTGCGCAAAACGGGGAACTGGTCAGACAGCCGGACATGGCCGATGCTTTCGAGGCACTCGCCCGCGAAGGGGCAGACCTGTTCTACCTGGGCGAGATGGGCAGAAGCATGGTGGATGCATGCAGAGACAACGGAGGCTGCCTCACAGAGGCCGATCTTGAGCAGTATCAAACCGTTCGGCGCACCCCGCTCAACCTGAATTACCACTCAGCGAATCTGCTGACAAATCCGGCCCCGTCAGTGGGCGGCACACTGATTGCGTTTGCACTCTCACTTCTTGAACAGGAACTGCTTGGGGATTTTCAGATAAGCAGCCACCCCCACCTCATGCGCATAGCAAAGGCACAACAGCTGACCCAGCAGCTACGGGGTGAAAAGGGCGTGGACCGGGACCTGGATGAGACAACAAGCCGGGAGATACTTACCGACAGCTACCTGGAGAGCTATCGTGAAATCATGCGCAAACATGCAGGTTTCTCCCGTGGCACAACCCAGATAAGCATTGCCGACGCTGAAGGCAATGTTGCGAGTATGACCCTGTCCAATGGCGAAGGCGCGGGTTATGTCATACCCGGTACAGGTATCATGATGAACAATATGCTGGGCGAGGAGGACATCAATCCTCACGGTTTCCACCAGTGGCCGGTAAACCGCAGGATAGCCTCCATGATGTCACCCACACTTGCATTCACAAGTGATGGCCGCGCCCTGGTAACAGGCTCCGGCGGGTCGAACAGAATCAGAAGCGCCATACTCCAGGTTCTGGTCAATACAATCGACTACAGGATGGAGATTGCCGAGGCTGTGGAAGAGCCCCGCCTGCACTATGAAAACGGTGTTCTGAACCTTGAATCAGGCGCTTCTGAAAAGGTATTGGAACAACTGGAGCATGAGTTCCCGGAACATCGGTTGTGGCCGGAAAAGAATCTCTTCTTCGGCGGCGCACACAGTGTAGTCCGCGATCAAAAGGGGAACCTGAAGGGACAAGGGGACAGTCGCCGGGGCGGTGTCTGCATCATTGCCTGAGTGGCTTTAGCTTACAATATAAATAACAGTTAAATTACTTTCACAGCATCCAACAAAGCGTTATTGCCCTCCAGCCTCAACAGGGCGACAACAGATCACGCCATCTTCAGCCAGAACAGTCCTGCCAATAAAATCACTGGCATATATCAACTCAAACAACAAAAAGCTTAAAAATAGCTGGCAATAACAGCATCTTTTGTTTTATAACGGTTGGAAAAATAAGAAACTATGCTATTTTTACGACGCAACATCTCACGATCACCAGGAGTCATAAATGGCCGTTAAGAAAAAAACAGTTAAGAAGACTGCTAAGAAAGCCGCAGTCAGGAAGGCACCTGCCGCCAAAAAGAAAGTAGTTGCCAAGAAGAGAACAGCAGCAAAGAAAGCACCAGCCAAAGCTGCCGCTCCAAAGCTCAAATCCATCGGCAAGAAGCAGACCAAGCTGCAGATCCTGCAGGCTATTGCTGAAGATACCGGCTTGACCAGAAAACAGGTTGGAGAAGTATTCAACTCTCTGGGTGAGCTGGTACAGCGTCACATGCAGCGCAGGGGTTCAGGTGAATTCGCCATTCCCGAGACCGGCGTCAAGATCCGTCGCGTCAAGAAGCCAGCCCGCAAGTCACGCATGGGCCGCAACCCGGCTACCGGCGAAGCGATCAAGATCGCTGCCAAGCCAGCCACCACCGTGGTCAAGGTATCCGCCCTCAAGGCGTTGAAAGATACCCTGGCCTAAGCTCATCACCATGGGCAGTAAAAAACGGCGCTTCAAGCGCCGTTTTTTATTGGCTCTGTCCCAGTTAAGTGTTGAAACTGATTCCTAGAGCCCATCTACCCTTTGTAGGTCGGGCTTCAGCCCGACATGTCGGCCTGAAGGCCGACCTACGGTAAATCAATTGCTTACTAAAAAAACCACACTTAACTGGGACAGAGCCTTTTTATTTCAGTATTGCCGCAGCGTGAGAGTACCTCCTCGCTGAATCATCTCAAGCTGCTTTAAAAAGCTCATTCCCAGCAGCACTTCGCCATCAGCCAGGGTAGGCAGAATGCTGGCCCGCACGCTCTCAACCTCAATTCCACCAATGCTGACGCTATCCAGGGTCGTTCTCCAGGCCATCACACTGCCATTGGCGGTACGACTTGTAAACGCGACACCCTGCTTCAGGCCGATCTTGTCTGCAAGTTTCTTGGGCACCGCTACATCGGTAGCCCCTGTATCCAGCAAAAAGGCGACTTCATACCCATTTATGGACCCGGTTGCCAGGTAATGTCCCGCCCTGTTCCCATTGAGAACAACCTGTCGAACACCCTGGGAATCTTCCGTTGTCTGCAACGACCTGTTGGGATTGTTCACCCTCTCCAGCTGATCCTGAAACAGCAGGGTCAATAAACCTACCAACAGAATCCAGCCACCGATGGTCATACCCCAACCCAGGCGACGAGTTCCATTTTTACCATCCAAGTCACTCATATCACTGAACACAACCTTATAGACAAGACACCAAACAAAGGATCAACAGCAGTCGCCTCATACTCTCAACGTTGTCTTCATCACCCTTAGTGAGAGACTTTTTCTGTCCATCAGTAGATTGACAGCAAAAAGGGCCGAATGATCGGCCCTTTTTGCTGTTGTGCTTATTATACGGTACTACCTGTACCTGGGCGCGCCCCTGTTAACGCGCATCTTGCCCCTGAAGTACTGCCGGTAGTATGCCAGCGCACTGCTGCCATTAGCCTCGACATCAAAGACCCGCCAGTCGCTGCCGTTCTTGTAGAAACGGAATTTCATGCGCGCCGGGTAACGCCCCGGATTCTGGATAGCGATATTCACCGATACGGCGCCGCCACTTCCCCTCCTGGCAGGAAGCATACGGAAGTTCTGTCCCGCATAGCCGGAAAGCTTCTGAACCAGTGAACCCAAAAAGTTCTGTTTCAGTTTCGACGCCATCTGGGCACGCTGCTTTTCTGACATCTGACGCCAACGCGGGCCACTGGTCCATTGCGCCATGTAATGGAAATCAAAGTAAGGCGCTATCTCCGTATCAAGAAAGGCGGCAAGCTGCTTGGGGTTGGGCCGCTGTTTCGTGCCGACAAACTTCATCAGTTTTTTCAGGCCCTGTTGCAACACAGCCGATGGACCGGCAACCTTCGCCTGTCGACCAGCGCCTGGCCCACGACCATACCCGGGTCCACGACCATATCCGGGCCCAGGCCCGTACCCAGCCCCATATCCCGGCCCGGGCCCATATTGTCCGGGCTGTGCCTGCACAGCACCCGCAACAGAGACCAGCCCACTCAACATAGCTACCAGCCAAAAACGCATATCCTCTCCTCCATCTCTATTTTTATATTTGAAACACCTGGCCCCGAGATTACACCATCCAAGCCCGCGCTTTCAGCATTTCAATAAAAATGCACACTCGCCGGCTTGGTCAATAAACCGGCGAGTGTGCAATGCAATAATTTAGAGTTGATCCCAAAGCTCGTCGAAATCGAACTCATCCTCTGATACAAGCTCCTTTACAGGCTGCTGTGCTGCAGGCTCATCAGCAACGGGCTGCTCTTCTGCAACAACCGGCTTCTTCTTCCCTCTCGCCTTGAAACTGACCTGCACAAACGCAGCCGACCCGTCCAGCACCTTGCTTAATCTTACTCTATTCTGCTGACTACCCTGAATAAGGGTTATCTTGTCATCCTCATCAGCAAAGAACGGGGCTGTGAGCAACGACTGGGTGCCAGCAGGCGAGTTGTGCAGCAGGCCTGGAAATACCTCCAGGTCGCCGTTTCCACGCTCACGGTTGACCACTACCGGTGCCGTGTCCCCCTGAAACAGCTCAACACCGAAATCAACGGTCTCGCCGCCCTCGGACATCAACCAGCGGATGACGCCGATATGCAGGTCACCAAGCAGGCCGCTTATACGCTTCTGCACACCGACCAGTTCACCGACATGAACAGATGTGCTGCCTGAGCCGTACCAGCCCAGATGAAAACCACTTTCGCTTTCATCGATAATCCAGCAGTCCCGGGCCTCCTCTGCTTCAGGCTGGTCACTGCTGTCGATTATTTCAACGGGCTTGCTCAACTCGACCGCTGCAGATCCATCATCAAGAGAAGAGAGGTGCCCTGCACCCTCAACCACATGCTCATCAAATTCAGGGTGGTAGGTCTCTGGTTCATCCTGCTCGCCTTTCTCATCCTGGGCCAGGGATTCCATTCCGTAAAACCCGTCCATCGCATCCGAAACCATACCTCCACCGAGCATTGAGTAGAGACTGTCCAGACCACTGTAGAGGAGCACATCACCAGAGGACTCGGTGCGGTCGGTCGCCCTTTTCACACCAATCCCCCAGGTCAGCATCAGACGATCCAGCAGTTCGGCCGACACGGCATCCTTGGCACCCATGGGACGATTGGAACCCACAGCACGGGATGTTGCTTTAATACCCTCCAACTCTTCAGCTAGATATTCTGAGAGACCCCGGGTATCGAGCACCCATCCTTTCTCGATCTGCTGATCATCGCCAAGCCCCCTGTAGCGGGGAGCCTCATCAGCCTTGCCATCGACCACGAACAGTGCGGCATCAGTGTCCGCCCGACCCAGTTCAACCAGGTTGCTTTTCGGAGCCCAGCGCTGAAGCGCCATGTACACCCGCCCCACTTCACCCTGCAGCATCCTGTAGGGGCCTGAGAGGGAGAGCAGCAATATCTGTTTATAGAGAGAGGCGGCAGTCTGAAGGCCACCCGACCTGGGGTCTTCATTCTCCAGCAGCTTCTCATGCAGATGGTGATCCACCGCATAAATATAGAGGCCGTGAATTTCATGCCAGAGCCACTTCGGGGCCGGCTGATAGAGCTGAAAGGACCTCAATAGCATCTGACCGAGAAAATAGATCACCTTGTGGATAGCCTCGGCACGCCCACTCTTGTGAAATACCCTGCCGGCCAGGGACTCGTGATGAAACTGGTTGAGGGCCATTTTGTAGGCCTGAATCACCAGGATGCAAAGTGCAAAGACCAGTTCGGCGGCTGACTTGTTACGTTTGCTCAGTGGAGGCGGTTCGTGCAGGTAATTCTCGGCCAGGGTCTGCAGAACAAACTGCAGGGGCTGATCGAGTAAGCCCAGAAGTCGCATACGGTCTGTTGGAGGAATCTCTGTACGATTCATCTCCTTGAGTTTGACGTAGAGCTCTTTTGCCGTCTGGCCAACATTACCGGTTGGCAACCCCTCCACCCAGGACTCAAATGACTTGACAGTAAAACTGTCATCGCCCGAAGCAGGTGGCTGGCACTTAGGCAAGAGAAAAGGATTGCTGGATTTCGTCACACCAAGACTCCTTCTTTGCTGACACCGCTTTTTCTTCCTAACAGCCCGACAGAAAACAACCGCGCCATCCAAAAAGCAGCTCAATTATTATCTTGTACGCCTGCGCCCTCTACCCGCATTAGCATTCGCTAATGCAACTTGATCGCTCACCATAACCGGTTCAATCCGATATGGCCGGGCGCAATAAACACAATTACCCCAAATTCAGTATAGACGTTGATCTCCGGATTATGACCCTCACCGGGAAACAATCGGCGTTTTGAAGCAAAAAATTACGCTTATCTACCACACACATATATCAACTCTATGACTTCATCGGAAATTTCGATCAAAATCAGGCCCCTTTTATATAGCGGGAACAGAAGAAGAAGAGTATCTTAACGAGTTCTAAAATAGTGGCGGATTTATCTGCCAAATCAAGTAATAACCAAGTGCCAAAGTCAATTTATTGTCAGGCGCCATTTTAGCCGAGAGCCCTTTCCGCGACGGAGGAAAATCCATGACGGAAGTAATCGCAACCAACCAGACCATTCTTGTGGTCGGCGGCGGAATCAGCGGTATGACCGCTGCCCTTGAAGCTGCCGAGACCGGAAAGCAGGTCGTGCTGGTTGAAAAACGCCCCTTTGTTGGTGGCCGTGTCACCCAGCTTTATAAATATTTCCCAAAACTGTGCTTCCCGACCTGCGGTCTGGAAATCAACCAGCGCAGAGCCAAGATGAACCCGAACCTGACCATTTTGACAATGGCCGAGGTGACGGACATTCAGGGCGATGCAGGCGATTACACCGCCACGGTCAAGATCAGCCCCCGCTACGTCAACGAAAACTGCACTGGCTGCGGCGACTGCGGCAAGGCCGTTGAAGCTGAGTTCGACAACGAATTCAACTACGGCCTCGGTGGCATGAGCAAGCGCAAGGGCGCCTACCTGCCCCACGGCATGGCCCACCCTCAGCGCTACGTCATCGATCCCGCCATTATCGGCACAGATGACGCCCAGAAAGCCAAGGATGCCTGCAAGGTAAGCGCTGTTGACCTGGAGATGCAGGAAGAGACGGTTGAGTTCAAGGCCGGCGCAGTTGTCTGGGCTACCGGATGGCGCCCCTACGATGCCAACAAGATCCAGCCCTACGGCTACGATCGTTTTGCCAACGTCATCACCAACGTGGAATTCGAGCGCATGGCCGACTCCCAGGGTCCCACCGGCGGCAAGCTGGTTCGTCCCTCTGACGGCAAAGAGGCGAAGAATGTCGCCTTCATCCAGTGCGCCGGCTCCCGTGATCACAACCACCTGCTGCACTGCTCACGCATCTGCTGCATGGCGACCCTGAAACAGACCAATTTCGTTCAGGAAGCCTGGGGTGATGACGGCAAGTCCACTATTTACTATATCGACATCCGCGCCATTGACCGTTTTGAAGAGTTCTATCAAAACGTGAAGGACAACCCCAACGTCTCCTTCATCAAGTCCAAAGTCGCTTCGATCGTCGAGAACAGAGAGAACGGCAATCCCGTCCTGCACGGCGTCGACACCGAAGGCTACAACCGCTACGCCACCGAGTACGACCTGGTCGTACTGGCTGTCGGCATGGAGCCCAGCGTCGACAAAGAGAGCTTCCCCGTTGAGATCGCTGTCAACGAGGAGGGCTTCATCGAGCCAGCACCAGAGAACGGCGGCATATTCGCCGCAGGCTGTTCCTCTGACGCCCTGGACGTGAACCGCGCAGTACAGCAGGCAACCGGTGCCGCACTACGTGCGATCCAGGTAGTCAATCGCGTAGCCGGAACGGAGGGTTAAGACAGTGGCAGACGATAAGAAATTTGCCGGTTATATCTGCACCGGTTGTGGTATTGGCGACCGTCTGGACGCCGGCACCCTTGAGCAGGTCGCTACCCGCGACGGCAAGATGCAGAGCTGCAAGCAGCACGAGATGCTGTGTAACGCAGAAGGCGTTCAAATGATCAGAGACGACATCGCCAACGACGATGTCACTCACGTCATGATCGCCGCCTGCTCCCGCCGCGCCAAGGTTGAGGCTTTTGCCTTCAACGACGTGGCCATGACCCGCGCCAACCTGCGTGAAGGTGTCATCTGGGTTCGCCCCGATACCGACGAGAACACCGAAACCACCCAGGAGATGGGGGACGACTATATCCGCATGGCCTGTGCCGAGCTCAAATCCATGAGCCAGCCCAGCGCTTCAGGCGAACAGGAGCTGAACAAGAACCTCCTGGTCGTGGGTGGCGGTATCACCGGTATGACTGCAGCTATCGAAGCAGCGGCAGCCGGCTACCCCGTACACCTGGTTGAGAAGAGCGGCGCCCTGGGTGGCCACGCGGCCAACTACTACAAGTCGATCCCGACCCGCTCTCCTTATGCTGATCCCGCCGACACCGGCGTCGAGCAGATGATTGCGGAGATCGAGGGCAACGCCCAGATCACGGTCTATCTCAACAGCACCATCACCAAGACCTCCGGTGCTCCCGGTCGCTTCAGCATTGAAGTAGCCACCGAGTCCGGCAGCAGCAGCGAGATCTCCATCGGCGCCATCATCCAGGCGACCGGCTTCAACACTTACGACCCAAGCGGGCTGGCTCAGTACAACTACGCCAACAGCGCCGACATCGTAACCAACGAAGAGCTGGAGAAGCTGGCCAAAGAGGCCAACGGCGGACCCATCAAGCGTCCTTCCGACGGTAAAGAGGTTGCTGCAGTCGCATTCGTACAGAATGTCGGTCAGAACTCCACCGATGAAGGCCAACTGCCATACCACTCCGGCATCGGCGACATGATCGCCATCAAGCAGGCCATGTACTTCAAGGAGCTGAACGGCGATTGTGATACCACCATCCTGTTCAACAACCTGCGTACACCCGGCGCCGGCGGTGAGGACTTCTACCGAGCAGCCCAGGAGAAAATGGTTACCTTCTCCAAGGGTGAGGTTACTGAAGTTGTTGCAGGTGGCACCCTGGAGGTCAAGTTCAAGGACATGATCCTGAACGAAGAGACCAGCATGCAGGCCGACCTGGTGGTTCTGGATGTCGGTATGGAACCAAACTCCGGTCCCGATCCCTACGCACAGCTCGCCTATGACGAAGCTGAAGAGGGTTCAGCCGAGAAGGAAACTTTGAAGCAGGCCCTGGAAGTTGCCCCTCCCTCGATTCTCAACCTTGAGTATCGCCAGGGCACCGACCTGCCGCATCTGAAGCACGGGTTCACCGACTCGCACTTCATCTGCTTCCCTTACGAGACCCGCCGTACCGGCATCTACGCAGCAGGCCCCCTGCGCCGTCCCATGGACATGCGCCAGGCCGCTGACGATGCTACCGGCGCAGCGATGAAAGCGATCCAGGCGGCTGAAAATGCCGGCCAGGGCCGCGCTGCACACCCCCGTGTGGGCGACCTCTCCTTCCCCAGCTTCCGCAAGGAAGGCTGTACCCAGTGTAAGCGCTGTACCGTTGAATGCCCCTTTGGTGCCATCAACGAGGACGAGGAAGGCTTTCCGGTCTACAACGAGGCTCGCTGCCGCCGTTGCGGTACCTGCATGGGTGCCTGCCCGGTTCGCGTTATCTCCTTCGAGAACTACTCGGTAGAGACCGTCAACCAGCAGATCAAGAACTGCGAAATTCCGGAAGAGTGGGACGAAAAGCCCCGCATCCTGGTTCTTGCCTGCGAAAACGACGCTTACCCGGCTCTGGACCAGGCTGCCATGAACGGCGTAGAGACCAATCCCTGGGCTCGCGTCATTCCGGTTCGCTGCCTTGGTTCCGTCAGCCTCTCATGGGTCACCGACGCACTGAACAGCGGTTACGACGGCATTGTCCTGATGGGCTGCCGCCGCGACGACGACTACCAGTGCCACTTCGTACGCGGCTCCGCCATGGCGGCTGAACGTATGAGCAAGGTGGGCGACACCCTTGAGTCTCTGAACCTTGAGCCCGAGCGTGTAGCACTTTACGAGGTCGCGATCACAGACGTGGAACGCGCACCCAAGCTGATCAACGATATGGCTGAGACCGTAGAGAAGATCGGCCTGAGCCCGTTCAAGTTCTAAGGAGAGTTACAGATGAGTGACCTCAATAAAGCAATGGTAGAAAAGTACCGCACCAGCTTCCTGAAGGAAGTTGAGGCGAACGTGGAAGAAGGCGAATGGGTGAAGATGTGCATGCAGTGCGGCGTCTGCGCCGGCTCTTGCCCCCTGGGTAAGCACTGGGATCACCCACCCCAGGAGATCTTCATGATGATTCGTGCCGGTAAGCGCGAAGAAGTCCTGGGCTCCGACTCCATGTGGATGTGTACCTCCTGCTACAACTGTATCGCCCGCTGCCCACGCGGCCTGCCGATCACCCACATCATGCATGGTCTGGCAAACTATGGTCAGCGCCTCGGACTGGTTCCCCAGAACCAGCCCACCCAGCGCTTCGGCCAGGTTTTCTGGAAAAACCTGCTTAAGAAGGGCCGTGTCAACGAGCTGAAGATGGGACTCTCCCTCTACTTCATCGACGGCTTCGGACAGGGCGTGAAAAATGCAATGGCCAACCAGAAG
Source organism: Sedimenticolaceae bacterium (assembly GCA_965224515.1). Lineage (GTDB taxonomy): Bacteria > Pseudomonadota > Gammaproteobacteria > Chromatiales > Chromatiaceae > Sedimenticola_A. The sequence continues at coordinate 1,409,330 of OZ245051.1, read as the reverse complement.
CTGGGCCAGAACATGATGAAGGCAAAGCGTATGAGCCCCATGGAGATCATGGGTGGCCACGGCATCAAGAATCCTGGAGATTTGCAGAAGATCATTGCCAAGGCGCAAGAGATCGAAGATGCAAAGATCCAGGGCAACAGCTAAGTGAGGACAGATCAAAATGGCTAAGAAAGAAGTTTCCTTCTATCCAGGATGCTCCTCACAAAAAGGAGCCTCCTCGTCCAACCTCATGCGCTCGGTTGATACCATGTGCGAAGAGCTGGACATTCAACTCAACGAGATCCCGGACTGGAACTGCTGCGGCGCCTCCATCGGTTACGGTGGCGGTGGCGAGTTGCCCCGCCTGGCACTATCTGCCCGTAACATCGCGCTGTCAGAAGAGCACAACCCCGGCCAGGAGATTGTGGCTACCTGTGCGGCCTGCTGGCTCGCCACCCGCGAGGTGAAAGAGCGTCTGCACGAAGATGAGCAGATGTTCAAGGATGCCAACACCGCACTCTCCGAGGCAGGCCTCAAGTACCAGGGTGAAGCCAATGTGCGTCACATGGTCGAGGTGCTGGTCGAGGATGTGGGTTTTGACGCCATCAAGGCGAAGGTGAAGAAACCCCTGGAAGGGCTGAAGATTGCCAGCTATGTCGGCTGTCAGACCAACCGCCCCTTCGGTATTGCCGGTGAGTCTTTTGAAAACCCCGTCTACCTCGACAACATTGTTGAGAGTGTCGGCGCAGAGACCATCCCCACCTTCGAGAAAAAGGTACAGTGCTGCGGCGGCGCCCTGGCCTTCTCCGAGCCTGAAAAGTCTCAGGAGATGATCAAGGGGATTATCGAAGCGGCCTACGACAACGGCGCCAACCTGATCACCACCCCCTGCCCGCTCTGCCAGGCAAACGTGGAGATCTACCAGGACCAGATCAATGCCACCTACGGCACCAAGTTCGATATGCCGGTCGTCTATTACGCCCAGCTGATGGACGTGGCCTTCGGTCGCAACGCTTCTGATTCCGCCCTGGACGGCCAGATCATCAAGTCCAAAGAACTGGAAGATCTCGCCAACAAGTAGAAGTAATTCAGGCTAAATGTTGTAAAAACAGAATAACAGCCGACATCAAGAATTTAAGCCCTCCTCGGAGGGCTTTTTCTTTGCCTGTACAATTATTACCCAGTGACATTTTGGTAAAGACAAAGTCATCTGCCTGTACTAACCTGCACTACAAATTATGAAAAAAGAGGGGGAGCCGAGTGGATATCATCACAGGCGACATCGGCGGTACCAATGCCAGGCTGGCCCTATGCCGGGTCAGCTCAGACAATATCGACATCATTGCCCAGACCACCTATCCGAGCAGCAACTACAACTCCCTTGAGAAGATTGTCGGGGAGTTCAGAAAAAGCCTTGAAACCGAGCCCGACGCCGCCTGCTTTGGCCTTCCATGCCCCATTACAAATGGCGCCTGCAAAACCACCAACCTGCCGTGGAAAATAAGCGAAAAAAGGCTGCAAAATGCCCTTGGCGGCATTGAAACACACCTGATTAATGACCTCGAGGCCCTTGCCTGGGGAATTGGGGGCATTGCCCCCAATGAGTTGATCACCCTTCAGCAGGGAACCGGTGAGGGCACAGGCAATGCCATGGTTATCGCAGCAGGCACAGGCCTGGGCCAGGCTGGTCTTTATTGGGATGGAAGCGTACACCTCCCCTTTGCCACCGAGGGTGGACACTGTGATTTTGCACCGGCTGACGATCTGCAGATAGCACTCCTGAAATTTGCCCAGAGAGAACATCAACATGTCAGCTGGGAGCGCCTGGTCTCCGGGCCGGGGCTGATCACCATCTACGAGTTCATGCTGGAATACAGAGACATACCTGTGCCCGACTGGTTCGAAAACCTTGCTCCGGAAGATGATGTGGCAGCCATTGTCTCTTCAAGAGCCCTTGAGGAGGTTGACGATCTCTGCTCTGAGGCGGTCGGCCTGTTCATCCGCTTGCTGGGCGCCGAAGCAGGCAACCAGGCACTTAAAATGAAGTCTACAGGCGGCATATTCATAGGCGGCGGTATTGCGCCAAAGGTGATCGAATGGTTGCAGATGCCCTTCTTTATGGAGGCGATACTCAGCAAGGGGCGCATGCGCCCTCTCCTGGAGCAGATGCCGGTACACGTCATCACCACGGATAACACTTCCCTCAAAGGGCCAGCACTCTACCTCCAAAGCCTTCAGTAACCCGGGGCTGGCCCACGGCGCTGCCAGGCAATCACCACCTCTCAGTCAGCCAGACAACCCGGGCATCAGTACTACTGTGTATCAGTTTCTATTCAGGAAAATAAATAGTATATTTATTCCCATTATGTACGGTTTTCCTCCAGCGGGAGTACTAAATGGGCATTTTTCATCGCATCAAGACTAAACTCGCATTTGCATTTCTGGCTGTCGCCCTCATCCCTGCAGCAATAATCGGCTCCTACTCCATAAGCGTTTCAACTGAAACCCTGCTGGATAAGGAACTCAGCTCCCAAGCCGACAAACTTGCTCACATTAAGAACCTGGTTCAGAATTTTCTCTCCTCAGCCCGCGGTGATGCGCTTATTCTCTCCCGTTCACCCCTGCTCAAAGAGCTGCTGAATCTCAAGTTCACTTCACGCTCCGGAGTCCTCCTTGACGCTACAAAACAGGCCGTGACAGATGAATTTCTTGCTTTCTCTGAACAGAGAAAAATCTACTACCAGATCCGTTACCTGGACGAGACAGGCCAGGAGGTTATACGGGTGGATTTTAACGGCAGGAAGGCAACAGCCAGGCCAGATAACCTGCTTCAGAACAAGGGTGATCGTTACTACTTCACCCGCGCTGTGAAACTGCCTGCTGGCCAGGTGTTTATCTCTCCGCTGGATCTGAACCGGGAGAACGGAAAGATTGAAACACCTCACAAACCGGTCATCCGCTACGCCGTTCCGCTCAAGTATGCCGATGGATCACGGGCCGGCTTGGTGCTCACAAACATCGACGCCAACCAGTTCCTGAAAGAGATCAAGGGCATTATGCTGACAGATGAAGAGGGCTATTACCTTGCCCATCCCGACTTTTCCAAGGAATGGGGAAGCTCACGGGATCTCGCTAGCGGCTTTTCATTTCAAAAAGAGTTCGCACACATCAACCGCCAGATGATCGGCACCGAGGGGACAATAGAGACCAAGAGTGAGATTCTCACTTTCCAGGAGATGACCATCCCAGGCACCAGCAGGATCTGGAAAATCATCTCGACTGAGGATATTGATCGTGTTCTGCGAAACATCGGGGAGTTTCAACAACGCTTCTGGTACATCCTGGCCGGTTCCCTGTTGGTTGCCCTGGTATTTGCACTTTATCTCGACCACAAAATATCACGCCCGATTGAAAAGCTGACCCTTGAAGCCAACAAGGTCAGTACGGGCAACCTCAACAGTCCGGTCAAAACAGGCGATAAAGGTGAAATAGGCCAGCTTGCAGAAGCTTTCGAACGCATGCGACTCAGCATGATAAAAGCCATTGAGATCACCCGCAGGAAGCGACAATAAGGCCCAGGGCCTTTAGCGGAAAACATATGATTCATGACCATTTCACCGATCACGAGGCGTTGCTGAAATTTCTACGCCACCAGTACGAAATCGGCAACTCAGGCACCCTGTACATCACCACGGACCAAAATCATTCCGCCCGCTTTGTGATAAACAACGGAAACATTGTCTCCATGAGCTTCAGGTCTAAAAAAGGGATGCAGGCACTTCCGGGGCTGACAGCGATAGAGAGTGCAAAGTACAGCTTTTCCGCAGATTCACTCACCATGAACAGTGACGAGTACCTGCCAGCGACAGAGCAGTTGCTCGAGATGCTTCACATGCCTGAGCCTGATAAAGCGCAAGGTAAAGCAAACCAAGGCCAATCAGTCAGACCCCAGGTTGAGCGCAGATCCATAGCCACCATACTGACCCGTATAGAGGATGAGTATGCCATGGAACTTGGCCCCATAGCCTCACTATTGATTGATGATTACATCAGCAGCCAGGGCGCACCGGAGGATAAGCATGGCGCGCTGCTGATGGTAGATTCACTGAGCAGTGAGATAGACGACATCGAGAAGGCGCGGAAATTCAGACAGCGGGTGAACAGCCTGTTCTGACAGAGTATCTTGTGAATAAAAAAACCTCCATGCCCTTCGAGAGCATGGAGGTTTTGTTGAACCGAGCTTAATCCGGGCCTGTTAACAGGCCCCGGAAACAGCTTCAGCTCTCATCCTTGTACATATCATCATCCTGATTCTGCTTACGGGCAATTTCTGCCTCGCGACGCATATCCCATACTTCCTGGCGCTGCTCCACACGCTCTTCCCAGGCATTGTTTTGCTCAGCAATGGTGCGCTCACCAAAGAAAACCTGCTTCATGAAGCGAATGCCGAACTGCATCAGCGCCACGTCTTCCTTCTCAAGGACTTCGTAGGTGGAGGCATCCAGCTCGTATGTTTTACGAAACTGTTCGCTCATGACAAAGCGGCGGAAACGATCCATATCGTAAGAGGCCATGAAAAAGAGCTGCAGGGTACTTTCCGGAAGGTTGCCCACGCCGGGGCCTGCGGATCGTTTCTTCAACTGGATATCAAGCCAATCCTTGTTGTACCCGTCGTAATCAACGATACCGAGCTCTTTCCGATATTCGGCAATGGTCTGCTCTTTATCTTCCTTGTGACCCATGCAGTGATCTTCATTGATCATGAAGTAGTAGGAGGAGTCAGTGGTGGCATCAGCCTCTTTCACCGCCATGTGACCCAGGGGGTAGTAACGGCAGGCAGTGGGGCGATCCTCATAGATACTGCAGCCCTCTTCTGTCACAAACAGGCAGGCACCACTGTCATCGGTGCGCATCTTGATACCGGGTACACCCTGCTGATCCATCTGAAACGGAACGGTGTGAGCCTTGAGGAATTCACCAGTACCCATCTCCAGACGATCCTTCATGCGGATCACGTCATACGGGGTCAGGGTCAGGTTGGCCTGCTTGCAGCAGGCGTTGAAACAGGAAATACCCTTGTGGCAGCTGAACTTGAACCGGGTGCTCAGATCAAGCTTCTGGGGAGCCAGCTGGCTCTCGAAGGGGACATCGAATTTTTCGCTCATTTGAAACCTCCGGACAGGGTAGTGTCCGTCATAATCGCTATTGCAGCAGCCAATTGTACAACATTTATACAGACTGCATATCTGTTAATAACCACGGGGTTTATAAGGCACTTGGAAAATATAACCGCTGGATACGATCACATTTCCCAAGGGTCCTGAGAAAAAAAGTCCGGGTACCTTGCGGTACCCGGACTTCTCAGCCTTAGGCTAGTTCAGGTAATTGCTTACTTGAACAGCTTGGACTTGTCGACAATATCAACATGTGCGCGTTTGAAGCACTTGAAGGTTTTTGTCTCTTTGTCGTAGATGGAGTTCACGAAGCAGTGCCAGTTCTCTTCATCAACGAAGTTCTTGTCAGCACGGTAGTAGAAACCGGGGTAACGAGACTCTTGACGGAACTGGATGTGCTTCATGTGAGCTTCAGCAGTCAGGATGCGGTGATAGTTCTCCCAAGCACGCAGCAGCTCGTGGAGATCCTTGGCACGCATTCTCAGAGCGTCCTCTTTGAGGTCGTTCAGCTTCTGCTCAGCAACATCAAGCATGTGCTCGTTGGTGGTGTAGTAGGTAGCAACACCGGCAACGTACTCATCCATAGCCTTCTGGAGACGGAACTGCAGCATGCGAGGAGTGATGTAGTTAGGGTTAACATCGATCGCAGTTGAGTAGTCCTTGTGCTCCAGGTAGGTGCGAACTGGACGGTAGATCTCTTCAACCAGCTCATCAACGCTGGTATCCAGCTCTGGGCTGTAATCCTGGTTGTCCATTATGAACTTAACCATGGATTTGGCACACATACGGCCTTCGGCGTGTGAACCGGAGGAGAATTTGTGACCAGAAGCACCAACACCATCACCAGCGGTGAACAGACCCTTAACGGTGGTCATGGCGCGGTAGCCCCAGTTCCAACCTGAAGGCAGATGCTCAGGAACGCCAGCTTCGGTCTCTTCAGTAGGCGCGCCTACATCTTCAGGACCGGAAACCCAGATACCGCAGCAGCCGGAGTGAGAACCCAGCAGGTAGGGTTCGGTAGGCATCAGCTCAGAGTTCTTCTTCTCAGGCTCAATGTTCTCACCAGCCCAGATACCACACTGGCCGATACACATGTCCAGGAAGTCTTCCCAAGCTTCTGCTTCCAGATGCTTAACCTCACGAGGAGACAGGGTCTCACGCAGGTTAGCCAGAGCAGTAACGGTATCCATCCAGATAGGACCGCGACCTTCCTTCATCTCTTTGAGCATCAGGTGGTTACGCAGGCAGGAAGCAGGAACTGCAGCCTGGCCGTAAGGAGGATAGTCGTCCAGCATCTCCTTGTTACGGGTCATGTAGGTTTCGCCGAAAGCGTTGGTAGCCTGAGATTTGAACAGCAGGAACCATGCGCCAACAGGACCGTAGCCGTCTTTGAAACGGGTAGGTACGAAGCGGTTTTCCATCAGGGTCAGCTCTGCACCGGCTTCAGCAGCCATGGTGTAGGTTGAACCAGCGTTCCATACGGGGTACCAGGCACGACCCTGACCCTCACCAACAGAACGGGGACGGAAGATGTTTACGCAGCCGCCAGCAGCCAGAAGGATTGCTTTTGCCTTGTAAACAAACAGCTTGTGCTCACGAACAGAGAAACCAACAGCACCAGCGATGCGGTTGGAATCGTTCTTGTCGTTAACCAGCTTAACGATGAAGACACGCTCCTGGATGTTATCCATGCCCAGAGCTTTCTTGGCAGCTTCAGCAACGATCCACTTGTAGGATTCGCCGTTGATCATGATCTGCCACTTACCGGAACGTACAGGCTTGCCACCTTCTTTCAGGGAAGTCATGCCTTTGGAACCGTCGTAACGCTCACCGTTCTCGTCAGTCTTCCAGATAGGCAGACCCCACTCTTCGAACAGGTGTACGGACTCGTCAACGTGACGGCCCAGATCGTAGGCCAGGTCATCACGGGTAATACCCATGAGATCGTTGGAGACCATACGTGCGTAGTCAGCAGGATCCTGCTCGCTACCGATGTAGGTGTTGATAGCAGACAGACCCTGTGCAACAGCACCGGAACGGTCCATAGCGGCCTTGTCGACCAGCTTAACTTTGATGTCTACGCCTTCTTTCTTAGCGGCGTCCATCCACGGGCCCAGCTCGTAAGCGGTACCGCAGCATGCCATACCACCGCCGATGAGGAGAATGTCTACCTCTTCTTCGATGACATCAGGATTTCCGAATTCAGCCATTTGAATTACCTCGGTTAATTAAATCTTTATCAAGTTCTTCTTAAAGCGAATCCGGCTTACTTGCGGATCAGCTCAGCAGGATCGCCGGCACGGTAGCCGTTCTGCTCATTGTGGTTGAAGAAGCCAGGGTTGCTGATGTTAGCGATGTCAGCTTCAGGCTTGCCACCATAAGGATCGATAGAACCTTCCGGGGTAGTACGGATGGGGAACTTGAAACGCTTCATGGTGCCGTTGCGGAACTTAATGGTCCACATGATGGAATCGGTACCGCGCAGAGGCTGTACAGAACCGCCCATAGGTACGATATCGGCGTAAGGACGCGCTTCGATAGCCTGCTGGGGACAAATCTTGATGCAGGAGTAGCACTCCCAGCACTGATCGGGCTCCTGGTTGAAGGACTTCATAGCATGGCCGGTAGCAGAACCGTCCATATCAAGCTTCATCAGGTTATGTGGGCAGATGTACATACAAGCGGTCTTGTCCTGACCCTTGCAGCCATCACACTTCTCGGTACGCACAAATGTTGGCATGGTGCTTATCTCCTAAAGTTCACTGCAGTGATTTGCCACCACCTAAGTTATGGTGGCGATAAATAAATACCGGATTGCCGACCGGTGCTTATTATGATTCTTGTTGTTCCCGGAATGGTACCGCGGTGTTACCGCCTACTACCGTTCATGCTTGCTTTACCGATCAACCGCACACTGGAAACAGGCGGTATTTCTCCGATCGAGCTGGAAACAGGGTGATCAAACATAAAGAGTTGCACCCAAAAGTGCCAAACAATAGTTTTGGTCAAAGCATAAGCTCGATTTATTGAAGAGATTACCTGAAAAAACACGGATTTACAGGCAACTATTATATTAGAATTACCTAATCTCTTGATATAGATCATAGTCTCCCTCCTGCCACCATGATTCAGGCGCTGAAGAGACTCCAGAAGCAGCCCCCCATTCACCCGAAAGTCGCCATTTTGCCAGCCGGGTTCAGATCAGATAATGTGCGCAAACAACAGCCTTTCCCGGAAACACCGATGACCCAAGACCAGAGCCCCCCAGGCGCCATGCTCCTGATCGCCCCAGCATGCCCCCACTGCCCGTCCGTGCTGGACTCCCTGGGCAGACTGGTAAAAGAGGGTAAGCTCGGGCGCCTGGAGATCATCAATCTTGCCGAGCACCCCGAAGTGGCTGAAGAGCTCGGGGTGCGCTCGGTCCCCTGGACACGTATCGGTTCCTTTGAGATCAGCGGCAACCAGACCTACGGCGACCTCAGGCAGTGGGCTGAAGACGCCCGCGCCGGAGGCGGCATCACCAACTATTACCAGCATCTGCTGGAAGAGCATCAGCTGGACCGGGTCATCGAGCTGGTGCGACAGCAGCCCGGCAGCCTGCTCGACCTGGTGGTGCTACTGGCCTCTCTTGAGACGCCGATGACGGTGCGTATCGGGATCGGTGCCGTACTTGAGGATCTCGCGGGAACAGACCTATTAGATAGTATCGTCCCGGAACTGATCCGCCTGACCCGCGCAGAGGAGCCCCAGATCAGGGCCGACGCCTGCCACTACCTCAGCCTTTCCGAAAACGACCTGGGCCTGGAGGCGCTGCGTCCCCTGCTGGAAGACGAAAATCCCGACGTGCGGGAGATCGCCATGGAATCCATCGCCATACTCGAGGCCAGCTAAGGCCATATCGGCCCCTGGCCTGCTAAGATAATGCCTCGCATACCCGCTTTCAGCTTAAGGACATAACATGCCAACACTGCCCGACCGGCATCAGCAGATCATCACCATGCATGCCGCTTTCATCAACCAGGTGGTTCAGTTCAGCCAGAACGAGGCCGATCATCCCAATTATGAGCAGCTCCTCAAGAGCGCCGAGGAGAACGGCTGGAGTGGACTGGTCAGCGCCATACGCCAGATCGTTGCCGGCCAACGGGACATGAGCGCAATCAAGGGGCTGGATGAAGAGGACCAGGTAGTCGCCGAGGCGATCATGCGCGGCCTGCAGAACCCCGCCACCCTGCCTGACCCCAACGCAAAACCCGACCCCACCATGGCGGTACCCGGCATGGCGGGAATGATACAGGCGGCAGCCACCGGTAACGTCGAAGCACTGACCCTGATCTCCAACATGGCTGAGCAGATGAGCAAGGCCGGCGGCCCAATGGCCAAGCTCGCCTCGGTGATCCGCCCCCTGATCAACGGTGAGCGCGATCCCGACAAGCTGTGCAAGGGAATGAACACCCAGACCGAACAGCTGGTGCTTGGTATCCTCGAAGAGCTGGGCAAGACCGATATCCATTAGATTCGGTGCCGTACTGGCCATAAAAACTCCATGTTAATCCGTAGGTCAGCCTTCAGGCCGACCTGTCGGGCTGAAGCCCGACCTACAATTGCTCGACAGACACCAAGGCTATGATGACCCACCCGATAATTGACCGGTCCGACAAATCCATGGCAAGACTATTTCTGATCCTGGGCGCACTGAACGGCTTTCTGACAGTTGCCCTCGGGGCCTTTGGCGCACACGCCATCCGCGGGCAGGTGAGCAGTTATCACTACGACGTATTCCAGACCGGGGTGCAGTACCAGGGCATCCACGCCCTCGCCCTGCTGGTCGTCGGACTACTTGCATTTCATGTGGGCTCATCCTGGCTGAAACGGGCCGGATGGTTATTCTTTACAGGCATCATCCTCTTCTCCGGCAGCCTCTACCTGCTGGCAACCGTCGGCTCCCGGCCCCTGGGAATGATCACCCCCATGGGCGGTCTTCTCTTTTTGATGGGCTGGGGAAGCCTGCTCATCGCCTTTTGGCAGATGGAGCGGAGATGACCGATTTCACCCCCTTCATCAACCGGCTGAAAAAGAATGCACGCCACCTGAACAAGTGGGCCAAGCGCAGGGGCATCAGCTGCTACCGGCTTTATGACAGGGATATACCGGAGTTCCCCCTGGCCCTGGACTGGTACGAGGGGCGGATACATCTGCAGGAGTTCGCCAAACCGGAAAACTCATTTGCGGACGAGACCGGTTTGCTCTCGGAAGCCATTGGTGGCGCACTGGAAATTCCACCGGAAAACATCGTATTCAAAACCAGGGAGCGCCAGAGGGGGCTCTCCCAATATGAAAAGAGCGGCAAACGAAGCGGTGATTTCGTCGTCCATGAGGGCGGCCTGAAGTTCCTGGCCAACCTGGAGCGCTACCTGGACACAGGCCTGTTCCTCGATCATCGCCAGACCCGCGCCATGGTGCGCGATCAATCAGCGGGAAAACGCTTTCTCAATCTCTTCGCCTACACCGCCAGCTTCACCGTCTATGCCGCTGACGGCGGCGCATCATCCTCGGTCACTGTCGATCTCTCCAACACCTACCAGAAGTGGTCGAAGCGCAACTTCGAACTCAACGGCATGAACCTGAAAAAGCATCAGCTGATCAGGGCCGATGTTTTCAGTTTCCTGAGCAAGGCGAAGAACAAGAACGAGAAGTTCGACCTGATCGTTATGGACCCACCCAGCTTCTCGAACTCCAAGATGATGGACGAGGTGCTTGATGTTCAGCGTGATCACATGCGCCTTATTCAGGGCTGCCTGGACATCCTGAGCCCCGGCGGTGAGCTCTTCTTTTCAAACAACCTGCGACGGTTCAAGCTCGACCCGGCCCTGGAAAAGTTCACGCTAACGGAAGATATATCAGGACAGACACAACCGGAAGACTTCAAACGCCGCAAGCCCCACCACTGCTGGCGGATAAGGCGCAGATGAGCGAGTCATTTGCTTTATGGACCCTCTTCTCCAGCAGCTTTCTTGCATCGACCCTGCTACCGGGTGGCTCTGAAGCTGTTCTGGGCTATACCGCCATTGAGTCATCGGCCCCCTTACTCGCCCTCTGGAGTACCGCCACACTTGGAAACACATTGGGAGGGCTCACCAGTTGGGGCATAGGCTGGTGGCTGCTGCGCCGTTACCCGAACCGTGGACTGCACAAGCCCGAGCACAAAAAGGCACAGCAGAGAATTGAACGCTTCGGCAGCCCCCTGTTGCTGCTCTCATGGTTGCCGGTAATCGGGGATCCACTCTGCCTGGCAGCAGGCTGGGGTGGCATCCGCCTGTTGCCGGCCCTGCTGTTCATTACTATTGGCAAGGGGCTACGCTATGCCGTGCTGCTGCCGCTGCTCCCTTCTGCAGGTTAACCCTCAGTGACTGACGATACAGGCCGAATCGTGCCGCTTGCTCAACTCCTTTCCAAGGCTGGAGTAGGCCGGCTGACGGAGTCTCCAATCAGGAAAAGCACTCAACTCAGTCCTTGCCCGACAGTATGCCAAAACCGCCTCTTTATCCCGGCCGGCAAGTTTCAACAGGTCTCCCTTATGCATCAGTTCGTCAGGCGAAGACCTGATCTCCTCAGGTAACAATTCATACAATGCAAGAGCTTCCTCAGGCTGACCAAGCCCCACCTCCAGCTCTATCGCCTTGCGCAACAGAAACAGCGGAGCTCCCATACGCTTTATACCCTCGCGAAGCCCAACCAAGGCCTCATCTGCCCGATCAGAGTTAATCAATACTTCTGCCCGCTCAAGATAGATAACAGCCTCTTCACGAACACTGAGAGAGATCGCCTTGTCGAAATTTTCTGCGGCAAGATCGAAGCTGCCAAGATCACGCGCCACCCTGGCGTGAAGAAGATAGGCCGTGGAATCAGTGGCATGATGCTGCAGGTACTCATCCAACTCCCTCCTTGCGCTCTCCAGGTGGGCCGTTTTACGCCAGCCCTCCGTATCGCTGGCTCTCTTATACTGAAATGCGGCCCGATGCAGAGCCATGCTACCTCCATCCTTTACCCGCGCTTCAGCCTTATCAAGGTCATCGAAGGCCATCTGCCAATCACCCTGCTCTGCATGGAGATAAGCACGCCTGACCCAGGGCCTGGGATTATCCGGACTCTGCTCGATCGCCTCAGAGCTTAGCTGAATACGTTCGTGCAGACCGGAATGGGCATTCGCCGAAAGTGACAATAAGGCCAGCAACAGCAAAACCGCATATCTCATAAAGCCATCCAACGAAGTACTCAACCACTCAATCATCAGTCACCCTCCTCGATCGAAACGGCAATCACATCATTGTCGTAATAGGCCGCCTGCTCCTTCTCATCCAACACATGACCAAGACCGGTTTCGTTGTCTATCTCAATACTGTACACAGTGTCATCAGTCGCCAGGGAGGCAACCGTCAATCCCTCCCCCCTGACCAGGGTCAAAGTGCCAACATGGCCATTGGAATCGAAGGAGCCCATCCAGGTCTTCACCGCCCCGTTAAGCAGGCTGCCCGATTCCATGATCATGGCCTGGTAGACCTTCCCCTCCTGGGGTATTGGAAGCTCGAGGGTCTGGCCAATGGAGATGGAACCCATCTGTTGCGGATCGGCCAGGATGGTTTCCAAATGCATATCAGACGCAAAATGATCTGGAGTATCACCGGCGGCCGCAGGCTCCCAAAGGCGAACAGGCTCACCTCGGGGTGTTGAATCAAATCCCAGGGCAAACCCTCCGGGAGTCGGCGACATGAACTCCGGCACTGAATCCGTTTGCTCCGCCATACCATCAACTTCCTCGACTGCGACTGCTGCCGGATACTCCACAGCCTGCCCCGGATCATTCATGACGACACCCAGCCGAGCCTTCTCCCCGGCAGGCACCAACGGTGTCGGTAAAGAAACCTCCGGTGCCTCCTCAACAGAGCTATTCATCGACACATAGAGCACAGCCGTTGCAACAATCACCGCAGCCACTGCCAAGACCCATCGCTTATTCATTCACCTCTCCCACTTTTTCCAGAAGCCCTGCTTTTCCTGAACTCAACGAATACCACCGACCTGGGGGGCCGTGATCCGGATAACAGCTGCCGCGTCAGCGCAGTGCGCGTGATTGCTTCCCAGCATCGTTTATTCATTATCAGTACCTTATTTGACGGATGGACCAATCAATTCGGCTCAAGTCTCAACAGACCAGCAGGCTGGTATTTACTGACAATCATTTTCCATTCAGGAACAAAGCTCACCAAACTAGTGGTTAGTCAACTGATAGAAATGCGAACCCTGTCGTTACTTAATAAAGTAGTGGTTCGCAAATAACGTGTTAAGCCGTTCCGATGGGCTTATTCAGAACAGAGATGAAGGGAAATTTTGAGAATGGAGATTGAGGATTAAATAGATTTAACCCAGCCCGGATCAGCAAAAACGTCAATCCGAACCGGGCTGTTGGTAAAGCCTGTAAAGAGAGATCAGCCGGCGGACTTGACCTTCAATTCGACAGCATCCAGCAGGAAATCATCTCTGCCACCTGTATAGATGAACAGCTGCGCACTGTCGATGCCTTTGGATGCAATTTTTCGTTTCAACTTAAAGGACGGGTTCTTCATATTGGTCCACTGGCCTTTGACCACTGACAGTTTACCCAGGCGCTGCCTGTATGTTTTCCCGTTCTTGGACTTAACCAGCAGAAAGGCAACGCCATTACGTCTCGATTTCACCGATGAATCATCAAGCCGCAGCCAGGCGGAGAACTGGTAGGTTCCCGTGACATCAAGCGCCCCCACATCCGCCAGCGCTCCAGAGCGCTGTTTGCGGGCCTTGCTGCGCTGATTTACCAGCAGACTGTGATTACCATCAACGGACTCTCCAGAGAGCTTCAGCTCCGCGCTGCCATTCCCCACAGTCCAACCCGCCAGACTTTCCAGGCTTCCGTTACTGATGAGATTGGAGGAGATTGCGGTGGTCCCACCACTTGTTCCGCCCGTGGTTCCGCCCGTGGTTCCGCCCGTGGTTCCGCCCGTGGTTCCGCCCGTGGTTCCGCCCGTGGTTCCGCCCGTGGTTCCGCCCGTGGTTCCGCCCGTGGTTCCGCCCGTGGTTCCGCCCGTGGTTCCGCCCGTGGTTCCGCCCGTATTACCACTTCCGGAACTTCCACCCTGGTTGTTTCCATTCCCATCTATAACCTTGGTAGGCATCCAGGCAGCAACTGTTGGGGTAACACCGTTCATTGCACGGGTTGAATCGGCACCATTTGACCTGCTCACAGGAACACCACAGGGTTCACCTTTGCAGTCGTGTACAGCCGGTGTCGAGAAATAGGGCAGCCTGCCTGCGCCATAGGCAGAGGTGTAGGCCATCATGGTAACAAACAGATTATCGACACCATGCCCGCGCCCCCACTTATACACACCACCCTGACTGTTTTGACGCGGGGAGTGGCCAAGGCCCAGATTATGCCCAAGTTCGTGTCCGAAGGATGAAGTGCAGTAATAGTTCACCACGGAATGACCGTACTTGCTGCTGGACTGGAGCGTTCCATTACTGCCTCGCCCCATCCATCCGACACCACAGTATTTTTTAGGCGGCGTGATCATGGCAACCATATCGGCGCCATACTGTTTTCTTAGTTCAGCTGCCTCGGGACTGTTTGTCAAAGCACGCAGCGCAGTACTGTCGGTCTGTGTAACTGCAGGTAAACTGATCGCTTCTGTATGTACAAGACGATAACGATGACCTGCCTTGCTGTTCTCCAATGCCGTATTGGCATAGGCAACCATGGTTGCAGCTCTAAGACTCGGCGCAACTCGCTTACTCTCCAGTGTTTTGTCATACAGCACCATGACATCGACAGTTGTCATGGCTGACGCCGGACCCGCTACTGCAGCCAACCCCGCACACAGAACCCCATACTTCATTAACGTTTTTCTACTCATGATCAACTCCATAAGATCAGATTAATTGGCTACCAGCGGGGCAGCATCAGACTCCGGCACAAGCGTGTCCACTCCCTGGCGAAAACGGTAGAGTTCACGATCATCGATCACCGATCCGTATCCAGTGTGGTTATTCAATTCGATATGGTAGACATTGGTACCGGTAGCCAGCATCACATCTGTGCCGCCTGTGTTTCGCGTTATCGTAAACTGGGCGTAATCCCCCCCGTCACTCAGCGTCCCTGACCACACCATTGCTTCTCCATCCAGCATGTTATGAGTAGTCTCTATCACCCCCTCATAATCCAGATTCTCTTGTGGAACGTGAAAAACCATGGATTGGCCGACCTGAACAGCATCAAGTGCGCCAGGCATAAGCCTGACCGGTTGTGCATTGACATCTGACAGAACACCATCCTGAGATGCATTGTCCTGGGCGGCTTGCCAGAGTGAGATCGCTTCAGAACTTATCTCAATTTCCGGCTCACCTTCTGGAAGCCCATCAAACGGGTCAGACTGGCCCGGCATACTTGACGGCGTATCATCTAGAGCAAACGCAACCTGTTCACCACCTGTTGATTCGAATTTATCTGACCCGGGCGAAAACGGATTGCGCTGCCGATTCTCAACAGAGGCAGGAGCGATCTGCTTCTCATCAGCCACTACATCAGGCCGATCATCATCCGCCACCCCGGACGGTCCGGGCTCCGCGGTTTGGTACCAGTAAACAACACCAACTGCCGCAACGATTGCGATCAGGCCAGTGGACATCAGCTTTATAGATGCCATCAAACTCTCCAACAGTTTTCCAGTTAATTGCTTAACAGCTTACGGCCTGGAGGAGCACTGTTTTGTGAGTTGACTCAAAAAGCGACATACCACTTTGTGAAGTAAGTCAACATCCGAGACTCTGCTTACCTTTCTACACTAGTCTTCTCTATACAGATCAGTATGCAGCCGGCCATGTGGACTTCCCATCAACTGGCAACGCGATACCACCCATCGGCGCATCGAATCCACGCACCACATAACGCTTGGGTGCGGCCGTATAACCGAAGCTTGCTACCTGCTGCGAAGCCTTGTCACTGTAATCAAGCCCCCACATATCGAAAAAGGGACGCTGGTCACGCTTGGTAATGAATGAGAGGCCGGTCAACATAAAGTCGATACTGCCGATCTTGCCGGCCTCTTCTCGTGAATAGAGAGAGAGACCAAGATTGGCTTTTTTCGCCTGCCAGGTGGTTTCATCCTTTGCTGCTCCACCAACCTGACCTTTGCGCTTGTAAAGTAACGGCCATACATCCCAGCCGCTATCACCCAGGTGCGCCACGTCACTGTTGTTGAGGGCCATCTGCAGATAGAAGGGCAAGCGGCTATTGAAGTGCTTCTCCCAGACCAGGGATTTTGCCTCAGCCTTGGGATCAGCCGCATTGAAGGCCGCCTGCAGATCTCTATAGGCCGCCTTGTCCCTGGAGTCATCGTTAATGGGATAGGTGCCAGTGGTCTCAATTTTATGGCTACGTTTTGCGTGTACGGGGAAGATATTGTTCATCACCTCACCGGTGGCACCGTAGATCTGGAATGTGCCACTCTGCAGATTATGCCCAAGCTCATGCATAGTGCCCCAACGTAGCGGATGGTAGGGCTTGGCCATATCGAAGGGGTTACCCGAGCAGGCGATACCACAGCTGGGACGATCAGAGTTCACATGCTGCACATTGCCACCGGTCTCTTTATTGACGCAATTCCAATCGTGATCAGCACAGAACTTGGCCACGCCAGGTGAAGGACTCAGTCCTGGACCGCTACGACCAGCAAGATTGAGCAGATCCGCATGGTTGTATTGCCAGATCATCTCCACCATTCGCTCTATGGTCATACTGTTCAGGCTGGCCAGCATCTTCTCTCTGGTGGTGTGCAAAACAAAGTTGGGCAGTACCACCTCAACCCAGTCATACTCGTTGGCATCCATTGCCGCTTTAAACTTCTCCAGTGATTCCGGACCGTCATAGACAGGATGCTCACCCACATTTTCAAACTTGAGCTGGATATCCTTGCCGTTGTTACCCTTCACAAAGTACTGGATTGGGCCACCAATGGGTGAGGTGAGCGTAATGGTCTCTCCCCTGCCAACGCCAAATCGTTTGGTCGTCACCGTTGTTGGTCTGTCCCAGCCGTCGCTATAGCGGGCGAATGGGCCATAGGTGTTGTCGCGCAGGCTATTCAGTTTCACACCCACGTAGGCAGGACCATCATCAAGACGGGTGACCTTGAAGGTCTGACCGGGAATGGCGTAGACCTTGGCCGCCTGGTAATACTTCTTTGTTGCGACATGCTGATAACTCAGGGTCTTGGTCACACGTTTAGCACCAGAGTAGTCGGAACGGCTGAAATTCCCCAGGTGTTTTTGTGCCGGATTATGCTCACGACTGTGATAGAGCGTGTGGTCGGCCAGGTAGGCCTTGGCAAAGGTGGTGTGATCCACGTACTTTCCACGCATGGGCAGCACAATATCCTGGCGCAAACGGTCACCCAACAGGATCAGCAGCTTTTCCAGGCGATTTGATTCACTGGGGAAGATGCTAGAGCTACCTCGATCCAGCTTACCAAGCTGCTCCAGCGCCACCTCGGAAATAGACTTCAGGTGCTCAACAAAGTACTTGTTGTACTTGCCATAGCGTTCGGTCGTCCAATCGAGTTTGAAGTTGTTATCTCGAATACCGATCAGCAGGGCTTGTAGCTTGTCCAGGTTCTCCGGCTTATAGAGCTGATTATTGGATTCAGCCTCGCCCTGCTGGCGAATACGGGTTATCTCCGCCAGGGCCGGCTCTATGAGTTGTTCATTGGAGGCGGTATAGGCCACATTACCGGTTGCCAGGGCCTGTTCAAGATCAGGATTCACCGGACCGCTATCCACCTTTGCCAGCTTGGCGCTTGCCTCTGTGCTGGCGGACGAGCGGTTTTCTGCGGCATCGAGCGCCACCACACTATAACGGTAAGCTCGATCCCGTTGCACTGTATCGTCGCGGTAGGTGGTATCTGCAGTAGATGCCAGCACCTGCCCATCACGCCTCACCTCGTAAGCCACCACACCCTTGTTATCAATAGCTGCAGCCCAACTGATGTTGATAACGCCCAGTGTGTTGTTGGCCTGTGCCGTCATGTTGGCCGGTACTGAAGGCGCCTGGGTGTCCGGTGCTTCGGAGGTGGTCACACTGACTGTTGCAGCAGATGAACGATTGCCGGCGGCATCATAGGCGCGCACCTGGTAGCTGTATCCGGTTGATGCTTTCAGCCCTGCATCCTTGTAACCATTACCCTGGACCTTGGCGATGACAGCATCATTTTTGATGACTTCATAACCCGACACACCTTTGTTGTCACTGGAGGCCTTCCAGTTCAGCTGTACAGTGCTAGTTGTTGCCGTAGCTTTGAGCTGTGTTGGCTGGCTTGGCGCCTGGGTATCCGGTGCCTCAGCAGTTTTAGCATTAACGGAAGCAGCGGATGACTTATTACCCGCAGCATCTACCGCGAGAACCTGGTAGCTGTATCCGGTTGACGCCTTGAGACCCGTATCCTTGTAGCTCGTGTTCTGCACCGTGGCGATGACAGTGCCATTTCGACTCACCTCATAACCAGAGACACCTTTATTGTCACTGGATGCTTTCCAGCCCAGCTGAACGGCGTCAGTTGTTGCTGTGGCTTTGAGCTGTGCTGGCTGGCTTGGCGCCTCAGTGTCAGGCGCCACTTCGGTGACAGCTGTTGCAGTGGCGGCACCAGAATAATTACCCGCCGCATCGTAAGCACGCACCTGGTAGCTGTAAACCGTTGCGGACTCAAGTCCGTCATCCTGATAGCTCTGGCCCTCAACCCTGGCAACAACAGCACCGTTTCTTCTCACTTCGTATCCGGTAACTCCTGCGTTATCGGTGGAGGCTTGCCAGCTCAGACTGACACTGTCAGTGGCAGCTGCAGTACTCAGCAATAAAGGGACGGTGGGTGGCGTGCTATCCACACTGTCTATGGTGGTGACGCTGGCGGTGTTACTGACTGCAGACATGTTACCTTTGTCATCGATAGCCACTACATGGTAGCGGTAGGTGGTGCTGGCACCCAGGCCTTTGTCGCTATGACGTGACTCTGCAGTGGTAGCGACCAATGTACCGTCACGGTAGACCTTATAGGCGATTGCGGCTCCCTTTTCGGGTGCCTGCCAGCTCAACTCAATCCAGCCACTTCCCTCTGCAGCGCCCTCCAGTCCGCGGGGAGCGCTCAGCTCTACCGGTTTCTCTTCCTCTTTACCGGTGCTGGCCTTAACGACGGCACTGCTAACAATGACCCGCCCTTCAGCATTCAGGCCGTTAACTTTATATTGATACGTTGTATCCGAAGCCAGACCGGCATCGGTATAGTGCATGTCTGCGGTGGTGGTAACGGGTACATCATCACGCAGTACCTGGTAGCTCACTACCTTCTCGGCCTCTTTACCTGCGGCGGGATTCCAGGCCAGATCAATACTGTCGGTACGGCTCTCTACCACCTTCAGTGTGCTGATAGATAGTTGATCCATGGTGTAACGGAAGGCAAAGGTGTTGCCGCCCCTGCCGCTGACATCCTGGGCAAAAAGATGCTGACCATCAATCAACATCACCGAGGCGGTAACACGGGTGTGTTTGGTCTCTTCGTCTTTTGACTGCTCTTCTTCAACCTTGAGTTGTCGACCGAAGGCCTCTGCGCTCATGCGCACGCGTTGCTTTTTGATCTCGAAGGGAACGGGACCGTAACCGAGATCGACCGTGCCTTTTTTGATGGGCGCGTATATGGCCAGGTAGGCGACGCTCTCTTCACGGGCATGGGCTTTGCCGTTTGCCTCCTGCTCAAATGCAGCGACACTAAAGCCGTCGCTCTTTAACTTCTTGGCACGTACCACGAAGGCGGCGTCACCCTGGCTCTGCTGGGGGGTGACAAACAGATGGGGGCGTTTGGGAAAGTTGTTTTTGAAGGCAAAGCGTATCCAGTCGCGTTTGACCCCTTCATGCTTGGGGATGGTGACCCGTCCGACTTCTACAATGGTACCGTCATCGCTCTTATAGGTACCGGGCTTGGCTATCAGCCAGCCGATTTGTTCTTCGCTGTGTTTACCGTCGAGGTAGCCCCACTCACGGAAGCGGATCTGCAGTTGTTCATCCTTTACGCCAATCTCAGTCACTCCGGGCTCGGCATCGTTATTACTGGGGGTACCAAGGATGACCGCTGTATCCTCTGCTGTACGCTGCTGGGTGGAGACCCACTCATGTCCGGCAGAGAGACCGCCGAAACCCAAGGGAAGCGCTGATTCACTGGAGTAGGAGAGCCCTGATCCAGCAACATAGAGCGCTGTGAATACAGCGGTGGTTAGGCGCTTGTGCATACGACCCCGACGAAGTATTGAATGACGATTTTCCATAACTCAACCCTGGTACGTGAGTGCTTAAAAATGAACCACGGCTGCACAGCAGCACTTGATAGCTCATCGGATTACCGTCAATGGTTAGCTTTTATCAAAAGGGATTCACCTAACACCATGTTAGGTACTAGGAAAGGATGCGAGGCAGGTCACGTTGATAACGAATTGTTGCACCTGTTTGTGATTCTAATCACATCAAGTTTGATAGCCAATACCGTGATTAATAATGATCTTCAGCACGGGGAATCACATTATTCCTTACCCCAAAACATCAAGCCTGAGTCAGGAGAGAAGGTCATATGTGAAAAGGCTCACCCAGGGTATAAATGGGCGTAATGGATATGATTGGCATCACAGCGTAGACCAGGATAATTATTATGATGATAAACGAAAGAAAACAAGAGACACAGAACCCGCAAAGGAATCTAATCCAGGCTTCCTTCACAGATTCTGTGTCATAGGAGTAACGGTTATTAGTCAGGCTCTATCCTTGTTAAGTGTTGAAAATAACCCTCATAGCCTATCTAGTCCTTGGAGGTTGTGCTTCTACCCTCCGGGCACAAGAGCCCGACATGTCGGCCTGAAGGCCGACCTACGTAAAATCACATGCTTATTGCAAAACCCACACTTAACCAGGACAGAGCCATTAGTTATCTAGACCATCATTTACTATTACACGTACTGAGGACTCGAATATTTCGGGTTCAGCAGATCAATCTCTGGGTCTTTAAATTCATACTTCCGGCACAACTCATGCCCATCAATACCCAGAAGACGCCGCATGGTACGTTGCACGTGGGCAGGCGTTATCACCACACCATTGGCTTCAGGCTGCAGGGTAACCGGATTCATACGAGTGGGTTTGAAATTCTCACCACTGGTGCCCACCACACGTCCGGTCCATGATTTGTTTTTGGCCATCAGTACGGTACTGGCCACGGTGTAGTGCTTTCTTCCCTCTATTTCCCGCCCTACGTCGGATGTAATGTGTACGAGAAGTCGGTCGGCTATACCTAACTCTTCTGCCCTCCTCCACACATAATCGACGTGTCGAGTAAGGCCACTAAATAGCCCATAACCGCTATTGGGTGTCATCCCATGGGTGTCAAAGCCACCAAGGCGGCTGTAACCCGCCACTGTAACACCCGCCTGCATGGCCACCAGTTGTAGATGTATAGGGTCACTAAACTTCTCTGGCATAAAACCAGCCAGGTGTTGAAGCAGCTTACTGTTATTGCGTGCATCGTTCAGATGCCCGATCTTATTGGCTGCAAAAGGCAGGGCATGACCGTCAATCAAAGACTCCCCCCGTTCTGTCTGAAAACGGCGCAGGATCGAAATGTGACTTTCCGGCACGTGGGCAGCACCGGCACTGGCCAGTCCCTTCAAATCTGCCCCCGTCGGCGTAATGGTAGCGGGCACAAGCCCCCCGTTCGCAAGGCGCCCACTGCCCGGAGGCGTCAGCCAGGGCATAGGCAACCCCGCCCCGTTGATTTTGGCAAACAAGGCGCTAAGAAAAGGAGCACCTGAGCTGGTGTAACCACTCTGCTGGACATAAGAGCCAGCGCCATGGGCATTGGTGCCCAGGATCATGCCGTTTATCACCAACATGTCGCGGTGATACTTCTCGAAAAACGCGGCATTATCGGCAACAGGAGCGTAATAAAAATCGCCCACCTTGCCCGCTTTTCTAGCGTTCGCACCCTGCCCCCAGTATGCACCCTCCTTGGGGTCACAAAAGGCGGTCTGCTGCATACCTCCGCCCGCTTTGATGACGAACAACAGGGGGCCTTCAGTATAGGCACCTATATCTTCAGCCATCGCCTGCTTCAGCCCCAGGCCAGGGAGACCGGCCATCAATCCAGCACCACCAAGTGTCCTTAAAAAATCTCTGCGTTTCATGATTGCTCCCCTTACTCGGTAACGTATTTGATGTCGGTCATCAGATAGGCGATGACAAGTGCCCAGGCGCGACGCTCGGGGTTGTGACTCCGATTCTCAGCGTTCTTGTCCCAGTTATCGCATGCACTAATAGGTTCACTGGTACCCGTGGCATGAATGGATTCATACAAGCGATAGGTACGTTCGACCTCTTCTGAATCCACCGCCAGGCGCTCACCCAGCAACTGCCAGTGCAACTCGGCTATTCGCTGTTTGATGAGTGCTTCTCCTGCAGCCGTTTCAGGATTGGCATCACCACCAATGGAAAGTGCGTCAACCAGATTGTTGTTACCGCTACACATCATCCCCAACACCTTGCTTTCCAGCAGGTTGTACATGATTGTGGTCATGTCCTGGTTGGTGCCTGCAGAAATGGATCCACCATACATGTGGCCATCAGCACTGCCGGTGGAATAAAAGAGCTTGCGACTCACGGTTGCATTCACCTTGCGCTGCAACTGTTGAGCGGTAAGCATGCGTCCCATACCCCACTCTTCCAGTTCCAGGTAACGCTGTTCACTGAGCGCCCCATCCGACAGCTTGGCGCGGAACAGGTCACTCATTACCAGGTCCACCAAGAGGTCACGCACCTTGTAACCATTATCGCGGAAGCGATCACCAATCTGCTTGAAAATGGCCTCCTGGGTGTTGTACTGCTTCAGCTTTTCGGCATAGTTCAGGGCGTCTGCTACGGGTGGTGCTATATGGTTACGCCCAAACAGCCCCTTGTACCAGAACTTGGCAGAACCGGTGAGAAAACGCGGATCCTTGACCATTTCACGCGCCAACCACTGCAAGGCATCTTTGCCGCCATTGTGATTTTCGGCATACAACACTTCTCCATCGGCACCAGGCTTGTTGAAGCCATGAACACCACCCGGCATTTTTTTCTTTTCGAACCCAGGCTCAAGCTGGTCGCGATACCAACGGTCACCCTTTTCATACCAGGGCTTGCCTTCGTAATTGACACCAAATTCCGTACCCTGGGTGTAATTCTTGTCCATATTCTTATTCAGGAAGTCATACCCACGCCCACCTTTCCAGTTCATAAAGGCACTGGCTACCGGATCCATGGTGGTGTGGCAGCCCATGCAGGCTGGAGCCTCCAGCAGAACGGCGGTGAACTGCTCCAGGTTGCTGTCATCCACTCGCTGTGCCAGACCCTCGATATCGACACCCAGGAACTGCTGGAACGCCATGGCGGCACGATGCCGGTTACGATTTGAACGGGTCGTCGGGAAGGCGTTCAGCCAGGACGGCGTGGTCAAGACACCGGCGTGTGGGTAAGGCTTCGCCCTGGCTGCAGCCGAATCCCTCTTGGTAACGGGTACGCGCCCAGCAAAATAGTTGTAGTAGACTTTCCTACCACCATCTTTAACAATGTAATCACCAAGCTGCTGAGAAGGGTGGATCATCTCGGCCTGGTAGACGGTTTCCATTTGAAACTTGCTGCCCACAGTGTAGTCGGCAGTGAGGATCTCGGTATAAGGTCGATCGTTAATAACAATATATTTCATCAGATCGACCGGCTCCCTCCATAGACGCCCTGCTGCGCCTTCCCGAACCGCGTTGCCCCAATCTCTGTGATGTACGAGTTTTACATTGCCCACATGCTTTGAATGGAAGTGCATTTTGGCCGTCTCTTGGACAAAGGCCATGAAATCTTGACCCTGTAAGGCATCACGAATCGCCTTGCGTAAGCCCTGTTCGGTTTTTGCCTGTTGATATTCCTCATCGGTGGGCAGACGGCCCGCCATCAGGATCAACGCCTTGCGCAGGGTCTCTTCGTTGCTGAGTAGGATCACATCTTCCAATGATGTAGAGACAGTGCCACCCGCTGATCCACCACCACTATTGCCACCTCCATTCGATTTTTCAGACTTAATGTAAGCGGTCAGATCAGCGATATCCTGATCACTCAGACTGGCGAACTGGCTCATGCCGCCCTTGTTGGTGACAATGGAGTTCTTCAGCAGACCCGGTGTGCCACCCTTGGTAAAGGCTTTGACATCACCATGACAAACCGCACAGCTGTTGGCGTTCCACAGGCTCTTGCCCTGGGTGACACTGGGGTCGGTAACAACCGGTTGCCCCTTGGTCTTCACTGCCAGGCTGGCCGCTGTAAGCGAACGATTACCCGCTGCATCCACTGCATAGACACCGTAGTTATAGGTGGTATTTGACTTAAGCCCGGTATCGGTAAAGGTGTTCTGATCTGCCGTGGCAACCTCTTTACCTTCACGCTCAATCACATAGTGTTTAATCGAGGCGTTGTCGTCGGCATCGGTCCAGGTCAGGGTGACGCTGGTTTCTGTTTTGGTGGCAACCGCAAGATCATTCGGCATCGCCGGGGCTTGAGTATCGCTACCGTGGCTGGCATAGAACTCGGCCAGGGCTTCACGCTCTGCCCCACTCATGCCTTTAATCTTGTTGATCATGAAGGCTGGCGCGTCACTGCTCTTGCCACTGGCGAAGTTGTTCAGTGTTGTGAGCATGTAGGGCTTCCACTGTCCGGCCAGGGTGCCGTTGTTCATCGCCTGTCCGTCATTGCTGTGACAGCTGTTGCAGTTGTCCTTGTGCAGCTTGGCGCCCTGGCCGGCCTTAGCCAGGTTGACACTCTGCTTGGCCGGCTTGAAGCTGAGGATGTTGTAGTAGGCCGCCATCCGGCTGATCTCATCTGCCGAGTAGACAGGGGCGATGGGTTTCATCTTTTCACCGAAGCGTTTGCCACTCTTATAGCTAGCCATCACTTTCTCAAAGTAACCTTTATCCATACCCGCCAGGGTGGGAACCGCGGGATCATTGCTAACACCCTGGCTGCCATGACAGGAGACACAGTTCTGCGCCAGCTCTGCGCCACTCTTGGGTGGCACCACCACTGTCATCTCTGCGGTTGCGCTACTGCTGCTGGCTGACTTGTTGCCCGCAGCATCGAAGGCACGCACCTGGTAGTTGTAGGACTTGCCCAGCTCCACCGCATGATCCACGTAACCGTTGGATGAGGTGGCGGTGAACAGCTTGCCGTCGCGCATCACCTCATAGCCGGTAACAAAGACATTGTCCGTGGAGGCATTCCAGCTCAGGCGTACCACCTTGGCCTGGGTATCGGCTTCTGCCTTCAGGCTGGCGGGGACTGTCGGTGCCTGGTTATCGGGCAGTGGCGGGGTGGCCACGCTCAGGGTTGTGAAGCCGGAGAAGTTGCCCGCCTTGTCATAGGCGCGCACCTTGTAGACATAGAGGGTCAGCGGATCGACCTGACGATCAAGATAGGCACGGGTGGTGACCTGGGCCAGGCGGACACCGTCACGCCAGATCTCGTAGCCCTCCACACCCATGTCGTCACTTGAAGCAGCCCAGGTCATGGAGATCTGTGTGGCTTCGGCCTTGGATACCCTGAAGCTGGCGGGTTGAGAGGGCGGCGTGGTATCCACGGCGCCGGCAGTGGTTGCACTGGCGGTGTTACTGGCCGCGGAGCTATTGCCCTTGTCGTCGATGGCGGTGACGTAATAGCGGTGTAGCGTGGCAGCAGCCAGACCGCTGTCGCGGTATGCCGGCTCCACGGTGGTGGCAATCAGTCTGCCATCGCGGTAGAGCTTGTAACCGGCGGCCTGGCCCTTGGCCGGCGGTTGCCAGCTCAGGTTCACCTTGTCACTGCCGTCTGCTGCTGCCTGCAGGGACTGGGGCGCACCCAGATCCACCGGCGTCTCTTCCGCCTTGGCGGTAGTGGCCTTAACCAGGGCACTGCTGACAATAACCGCCCCTTCAGCATCCAGGCCGTTGATCTTGTATTGGTAGGCGCTGTCCGGGGTCAGGCCGGCATCGGTGAAGTGGGTCTGGGCGGTGGTGCTGACAGGCACGTCATCACGCAGTACCTGGTAGCTCACTACAGTATCAGCACCCTTGCCCGCTGCGGGACTCCAGGCCAGATCCACACTGTCAGTACGGCTCTGCACCACCTTCAGGGTAGAGATGGCCAGGGTGTCGAGGCCATAACGGAAGGCAAAGGTGTTGCCACCCTTGCCACTGACATCCTGGGCAAACAGATGCTGACCATCAATCAGCATGACCGAGGCGGTAACACGGGTGTGTTTGGTCTCTTCGTCTTTTGACTGCTCCTCTTCAACCTTGAGTCGGCGGCCGAAGGCCTCTGCGCTCATACGCACGCGTTGTTTTTTGATCTCGAAGGGAACGGGGCCGTAACCGAGATCGACCGTGCCTTTTTTGCTGGGCGCGTAGATGGCCACGTAGGCGACGCTCTCTTCACGCGCATGGGCTTTGCCGTTTGCCTCCTGTTCGAAGGCGGCGACACTGAAGCCGTCGCTCTTTACCTTCTTGGCACGTACCACGAAGGCGGCATCACCCTGGCTGTTCTGCGGGGTAACGAACAGATGAGGACGCTTGGGGAATTTGTTGTTGAAGGCAAAGCGTATCCAGTCACGCTTGGCCTCTTCACGTTTGGGGATGGTGACCCGTCCGACTTCCACCAAAGTACCGTCATCGCTCTTGTAGGTGCCGGGCTTGGCCATGAGCCAGCCCATCTGCTCGGGGGCATGTTTGCCATCGAGGTAGTCCCACTCGCGGAAACGGATCTGAAGTTGATTGTCTTCAACGCCCAACTCGGCAACGCCGGGTTCGGCGTCGTTGCTGCTGGGGGCGCCGAGAATGACCACCGCCCCTTCATTGGCCTGACGGTTGATGCCGGCCCACTCATGTCCGGCAGAGAGACCGCCGAAACTCAGGGAGAGTGCCGAGTCAAATCCATGGGGCTCGCTGGAGTGGCTTAACCCTGATCCTGCAACATAGAGCGCGGTAAACACAGCGACGGTAAGGCGCTTGGGCATAAGACCCCGGCGAAGTACTGAATGACGATTTTCCATAACTCATCCCTAATGCGTGAGTGTCGAAAGAATGAGCCTGCAGCTGAATGACAGCACCTATAGCTCATTTAATTACCGTCAATGGTTGACCTTAAGCAGAAGGGATTCACCTAACGCCATGTTAGGTGCGAGGTATAGATGCGAGGCAGGTCACGGAGATTACTAATTGCTGCTTCTTATTGTGATTCTGATCACGACAATTATGCGGACCAAATCCATACCTGACATTTGAAATCAGTCGTTACAGGCGAAAACAGATCTTCAAGACTCAAGGGACTCTGAAGCCGTCATGGACCAATGCCTTGCACTCGGGGTATGCGACACCGTCGTTGTCTACGGGGAGGGGGGAGGGATTAGCAGGTGCGAAAGCTTTGAGCACCCTCCCAATAAATCACTCTCGATTATGTTCTACGCCTTAAGGAGGCTCTGATTAATTATGCCGTCGTCACTCCGGCGCACGACTGCATGGATGCAGGATGTACGCCTACACGGATGTAGGTGTTAGAGCTGCGCCTGGAGCAAGCAGCCGAGAGCGACGCAGAAAGCCAAAGCCAAGGCCGGAGTCCAGTAAGGCATTGATTCGTAAACACTGGATTCCGGATCTCCGCTAAGCTCCGTCCGGAATGACGAATTAATCAGAGGTTCCTTAATCTTACAAACACTGAGTACAATTCACTTTGCCTGGACTTGCTCTGAAGTTCGTAGGCGAGTCAAAACGGGAACTATTTGGCCACCGGGTTAATAACATGAAAGAGTCAATATCCTGCCCCCCCTGACCGGGAGGGAGAGGAGATTCGATTGAATTACACATTCCACGGCGTGGAATAGTTGGGATTAAGCAGGTCTATTTGCGGGTCATTAAACTCATATTTCTGACACAATGGGTGCTGGTCGATACCAAATATTCTGCGCATCGTACGTTGCACATGGGCCGAGCGAAGAACAACGCCGCCATCTTCTCTGGCCCTGGGTTGCAGGGTCACCGGGTCGATAGTGACTTTTTTTACATTGGGGGTCGTGACACCAACCACACGGCCTGTCCATGGCTGGTTCTTGGCCATCAGAATAGTACTGCCGATGGTGGAGTGGCCAGTACCACCAATACTGCGCCCCACATCGGAGACAACATGCACAACCAGGCGATCAGCGATACCTAACTCTTCCGCCTTCTCCCAGACATAATCGATGGTCCGGGTCAGCGCCAAGAAGGTCAGATGGTTGGTGTTATTAGTCAGGCCGTGGGTATCAAAGGTTTTTTCCGGCTTCATCCCCTTTACCTCTGGCGGTAAGGCAGTCACTGCGGTAATGCCGGATACCGTTACTCCCGCCTTCATCGCCAGCAGCATTTGGTGAATACCGGATGCCCATTGTAAATCCTTGCCGCGATGATCTTGGGTATCGAATACAGCACCTTTAAATTCAGCTGCCAGGTTTTTCAGAAGACCGGTATTGTTTCTTGCATCATGCAAATCATTAGCCATCGCTTTTACATAGGGCATCCTGTTGCTATCAGCGATCTGCTCTATACGTTCATTTTGATAACGGCGAAGAGTAGCCAGAACCTGCGGATCGAAAAAGTTCCTACCGTTAACCTGATTACTGTTGCCCAATCGTTGTGCTGTACTCGTTCCAGGCAGGGGGGAGAAATTCTGCACGGCGCCCGTCAGGCGTCCGGTATAGGCGGCCAACCAAGATAGTGGCAGTCCGCTACCCTTGATTTTCGCCGCCAAGGCACTGAATGCAGGCATGGAGGGGGTTGCCTTACCGCTCTGCTGGCAGAGTGATGCACCACCATGCCCATTACTGCTCCACTGCACACCGTTAATCACCAACATGCGGTCATGGTACTTCTCAAACAGCATTTTGTTTTCCTGTACCGGTGCATACATCAGGTTACCAGCCTGACCGACATCACTGCCGGTGGTCGTTTGTCCCCAATTTGGCCTGGTGCTTTTGGGATCACAAAAGGCGGTCTGCTGAAACCCACCCTGTGCTTTCACCAACATCAAGAGTGGACCGGTGTAGGCATCAGATGATGAAGCCATCGCCTGCTCCATAAACAGGGCTGGTGCTGAGGAAACCATGCCTGCTGCTGACAGGTATTTAAGAAACTCTCTTCTGTTCATTCTATTTCTCCGATTTATCTCAACACTTATTCAGTAAAGAAGTCGACGTCGGTCATCAGGAAGGCTCGAACGGCCGACCAGCCCCGATTGCTTCTACTAGAGCCTTCGCCAGACCTGCACATGCCTGATCCATCACTAGTGCCGCTCTCGGAACCGGATGAAAGCGCATAAACATCCTTATAGAGTCGGAAGGCGATATCCACATCATCAGACTCTGTGGCTATCTTGCGGCCCAGAATAAGCCAATAGAGCGAACGGACATGCTCCCGAGCCTGCGCTTCACCTGAGGGCGTTTCAGGATTAATGTCTGATACGGGGTATTGATCTTTCGCAGAAGTTGAGCTGCACGCCGCAGCAAGAAGACTTCTTTCGGCCACGGTGTACATAACTGGTGTTATCCCATTTCTGGCATTACCATAGATATCTGGATCCGAAAGCCCCCTACCGACGACAGCATGTATTTTTGCATGCAGTTTCATGCTCGAGAGCAATGAGTTCGCCCCCGCATGGGAGTAAGCAACGCTCTGCGCTTCACTGAAGGAACTCTGGGTAGTATTGGCCCGATAAAGGTCGGACAGTGCCAGGTTCACCAGCAGATCTTTAACGTTCTTGTTCGGGTCGGCCATAAACTTGGCGCCAACCTCTTTGAACAGCGCCTGCTGCAGATCAAACATCGCCTTGCGCTCGGCATAGTTCACTTCAGACGGGTTGGGTACCGGCATGTATTTACGCCCAAACAGACCGGTGTACCAGAACTTGGCGGTACCTTCACCGAAGCGGGGATCTTTCACCATCTCTCTGGCAAGCCACTGGGTGGAGTCTATTGCGCCGTTGTTGTTACTGGCATAGGGAACCTTGCCGGTTTTTGGATCAGGCTGATTGAAGCCATAGACACCACCGGGCATTTTTTTACCGTTGTATCCCGGCTCAAACTGATCGCGGTACCACTTGTCACCTTCCTGGTAGAACTGTTTGCCAGTAGCCGGATCAAGACCAAACTCTTCACCACTGACATACTTGGGATCCAGCACAGCCTTATGTGGATTTGCTGCATTCCCCCTGTCCTGGAAGGTGGCCGTTACCGGATCCATCACTGCGTGACAGCTGGTGCAGGCAGGTGCCTTGGTCAGTATTGGATGGTACTTATCAATATCACTGTCATCCACGCGACCCGCCAATGATTCGATATCAATACCCAGGAACTGGTTAAACAACACGCTCACCCGATGACGGTTACGATTCGAATGGGTGGTTGGGTAACTATTTAGCCACGATGGAGTAGAGAGCAGACCGGAATGCGGCCATGGGGTGTTCTTGCCCTCCCAGTCATTAACCTTAAGCACCCGCGCCGCTGCTGGAATAGGCTTGCCCCGGCCTCTTGGTACTGGAACAAGACCACCATCTATCCACTCTACCTTGCCGTAATAATGGGACTGATAGGATCCCAGAGCGGTATAGTCTGCGGTTAATACGTCTGTATAGGGGCGATCATTGATCACGATGTAGCGAAACAGATCCGTATGCTCGCTGGTTAACGTATGCGCTCCTGTTTTATTCCTGAATACTGCTGTATAAAGCGGCCTTTTTTGACCCCTACCACCCCCCAAGCCACGGTACATGGTTTCGTTCACAAAAGCCGTGAAGTGATCTCCTTTCAAGGAATTCCTGAGTGTCTTCCGTAGTCCCTCTTCATTACGCGCCGCCTGATACTCGGCAGCGGTGGGCAGACGGCCCGCCATCACCAGCATCGCCTTGCGCAGGGTCTCTTCATTACTCAGTAGGGTTACATCATACAGCGAGGTGGCCGTGCTACCGCCACCGGCATTACCTCCGCCGGTGTTGCCGCCGCCACTACTGCGTTCAGATTTAATGAAGGCCGTCAGATCCGCCATATCCTGATCGCTCAGACTGGCGAACTGGCTCATGCCACCCTTGTTGGTGGCAATGGAGTTCTTCAGCAGACCCGGTGTGCCACCTTTGGTGAAGGCTTTGACATCACCATGACAAGCCGCACAGCTGTTGGCGCTCCACAGGCTCTTGCCGTGGGTGATGTTGGGATCGGTGATCACCGGTTGGCCCTTGGTCTTCACCGCCAGACTGGCTGCTTTGATGGAGCGGTTACCGGCGGCATCTACCGAGTAGATGTTGTAGTTATAGGTGGTATTTGACTTAAGCCCGGTATCGGTAAAGGTGTTCTGATCTGCCGTGGCGACCTCCTTGCCTTCACGCTCAATCACATAGTGCTTAATCGAGGCGTTGTCGTCGGCATCGGTCCAGGTGAGGGTGACGCTGGTTTCTGTTTTAGTGGCAACCGCAAGATCACTCGGCATCGCCGGGGCCTGGGTATCGCTGCCATGACTGGCATAAAACTCGGCCATGGCCTCACGATCTGCCGCACTCATACCTTTGACCTTATTGATCATAAAGGCGGGGGCATCGCTGCTCTTGCCATTGGCAAAGTTGTTCAACGTGGCCAACATATACGGCTTCCACTGACCTGCCAGGGTACCGTTGTTCATCGCCTGACCATCACTGCTGTGACAGCTATTACAGTTGGCTTGATGTAACTTGGCACCCTGCCCTGCCTTGGCCAGATTGACTTGCTGCTTGGCAGGCTTGAAGTTCAGACTGGCGAAGTAGCCGGCCATGCGACTGATCTCATCAACCTTATAGGTGGCAGCGATCGGCTTCATCTTTTCACCGAAGCGTTTACCACTCTTATAGCTAGCCATCACCTTTTCGAAGTAGCCCTTATCCATACCAGCCAGAGTTGGACTGTTTGGATCTTTACTGATGCCGTTGGCACCGTGGCAAGAGACGCAGTTCTTCGCCAGCTCTGCACCACTCTTGGGGGGAACGATCACTTTCAGCTCAGCGGTTGCGCTGTTGCTGTTGGCTGATTTGTTACCCGCATCATCGAAGGCGCGGACCTTGTAGCTGTAGGTTTCACCCAGCTTGACGCTGGTGTCGGCATGACCGGGGGAGGCGGTAACGGTGAGCAGTTGGCCGTTGCGCATCACCTCGTAACCACTGACAAAGACATTATCCGTGGAGGTGTTCCAGCTCAGACGCACCACTTTGTTTTTCGTATCCACATCCGCCTTCAAGGCCGCCGGTACTGTGGGGGCCTTGGTATCAGGTAGAGGCGGTGTAGACACACTCAGGGTGGAGAAGCCGGAGAGGTTGCCTGCCTTGTCATAGGCGCGGACCTTATAGACATAGAGGGTCTGTGGATCGACCTGCTTATCGAGATAGGCACGGGTGGTAACACGGGCCAGACGCTGAGTGTCACGCCAGATCTCATAGCCGGCCACTGCGGTATCATCGGTGGATGCCGCCCAGGTCATGCTGATCTGTTTCGCTTCGGCCTTTGATACACGGAAGCTGCTCACCTCAGTAGGCGGGGTGGTATCGGCTGCACCTGCCGTGGTGACGCTGGCGGTGTTACTGGCCGCAGAGCTGTTACCTTTACCATCGGTGGCAACTACGTGGTAACGATAGGTGGTCGCCGCAGTTAGGTCACTGTCGTTGTGTTTGGGCTCTACGGTGGTGGCTACCAGCTTACCGTTGCGATACACCTTGTAGCCGGTGACATCGCCTGTGGCCGGCGCTTGCCAGCTTAAACTGGCTTGATCACTGCCAACGGCAGTAGCTTTAAGCGATTGCGGCGCACCCAGCTCTACCGGTTTTTCTTCCTCTTTACCGGTGCTGGCCTTAACGACGGCACTGCTGACAATAACCGCCCCTTCAGCATCCAGGCCGTTGATCTTGTATTGGTAGGCGCTGTCCGGGGTCAGGCCGGCATCGGTGAAGTGGGTCTGGGCGGTGGTGCTGACAGGCACGTCATCACGCAGTACCTGGTAGCTCACTACAGTATCAGCACCCTTGCCCGCTGCGGGACTCCAGGCCAGATCCACACTGTCAGTACGGCTCTGCACCACCTTCAGGGTAGAGATGGCCAGGGTGTCTAGGCCATAACGGAAGGCAAAGGTGTTGCCACCCCTGCCGCTGACATCCTGGGCAAACAGATGCTGACCATCAATCAGCATGACCGAGGCGGTAACACGGGTGTGTTTGGTCTCTTCGTCTTTTGACTGCTCCTCTTCAACCTTGAGCTGGCGACCGAAGATCTCTGCGCTCATGCGCACGCGTTGCTTTTTGATCTCGAAGGGAACGGGGCCGTAACCGAGATCGACCGTGCCTTTTTTGCTGGGCGCGTAGATGGCCACGTAGGCGACGCTCTCTTCACGCGCATGGGCTTTGCCGTTTGCCTCCTGTTCGAAGGCGGCGACACTGAAGCCGTCGCTCTTTACCTTCTTGGCACGTACCACGAAGGCGGCATCACCCTGGCTGTTCTGCGGGGTAACGAACAGATGAGGACGCTTGGGGAATTTGTTGTTGAAGGCAAAGCGTATCCAGTCACGCTTGGCCTCTTCACGTTTGGGGATGGTGACCCGTCCGACTTCCACCAAAGTACCGTCATCGCTCTTGTAGGTGCCGGGCTTGGCCATCAGCCAGCCCATCTGCTCGGGGGCATGTTTACCATCAAGGTAGTCCCACTCACGAAAGCGGATTTGAAGCTGGTCGTCCGCGACACCCAGCTCGGCCACGCCGGGTTCGGCATCGTTGCTGCTGGGGGCGCCGAGAATGACCACCGCATCTTCATTGACCTGCTGGCTGATGCCGGCCCACTCATGTCCGGCAGAGAGGCCACCGAAGCTCAAGGGAAGGGCCGAGTCCGACCCATGGGGCTCGCTGGAGTGGCTTAACCCTGATCCTGCAACATAGAGCGCGGTAAACACAGCGACGGTAAGGCGCTTGGGCATAAGACCCCGGCGAAGTACTGAATGACGATTTTCCATAACTCATCCCTAATGCGTGAGTGTCGAAAGAATGAGCCTGCAGCTGAATGACAGCACCTATAGCTCATTTAATTACCGTCAATGGTTGACCTTAAGCAGAAGGGATTCACCTAACGCCATGTTAGGTGCGAGGTATAGATGCGAGGCAGGTCACGGAGATTACGAATTTCTGCTTCTTATTGTGATTAGCATCACGGCGCTAGTGGGGCGCCCACAATTCCTGAAAATACCAGCAAGCTTCACTGACACCGCTTATGCGATAACAAGCAATAATCCTACCGGTAAAAAACCCGAAGTAACCGCTAGCAGTTACTTCGGGTCTGGTTGGCATTTAGAAACCAGGGTTGAAACTAGTCCCTGGTATTGCCTTTGACCTCGCCACCGGAGATCTTGATGGTGATCTTATCTTTATAACCACCTTTACCGACCGCCCCAACACCGTTATTGGCTGTCGCGGAGTTATTGGTTACGTTCGTATTCCTCAGAGTAATGCCCATATGGTTTTTACCCCTGAAACTACCATTATCAAGGTTATTGGCCATGATGGCGGCACCATTGCTGGCACTGTTATTACTGAGGGTTGATCCAGTAATACGCAGATCACGGTTATGATCAAAGCTGCTACTGGACTGGAAGGTTATAGCGCCACCATGACCCTTGGCGGTGTTGCGATTCAGTGATGAATTCTTGACCGTCAAGTCGGCGTGATTCATATGTATCGCACCGGCAGTTCCTGAGGCGCTATTACCACTGACATCTGAGTCGGTGATTGTTGACACACCACCCCAAGAATATATCGCACCGGCAGTTCCAGCCTTATTGGACAACATGTGACTGCCATAGAAATCCATGAAGGAACGATTGGAATAGACCGCGCCGCCCTTACCGCCTTTATTGTTCTCAAAGCTCGTATCGATCACCTGGGCACGGGAGTAGTGTCCTGAGTGACTCTGGAGTGCACCTAGCGCAACGGCACCGCCCATATACGTCCCGGTATTGTTGGTAAATGCAGAGTCTCTGATCTTGAGCATGGATGTTTTGCTCTTATCGCCGCCTATGCCTACAAAGTTGATGGCACCACCACCGCCACCGAAGTTGCCGGTGAATGTCACATTGTTAACATTCAGGTGCGTGTTGATAGACCAGATAGCGCCGCCAAATCCATCGTCCTCACCAGGACCATCCTCTGGTTCGCCTGGAACCACATAATCATAATCGGATGTTTTGTCTGCATTACCATTCGTTAGAGTTAAGTTGGCGAAGGTGACATTTTTGTCAGCAGTTCTGATGCGGAACAGTCGAGTGGCGTTATTACCACTAATCTCCACCTTATGACTACCACCATCGATACTGACACCCTTACCGATTAATATTTGGGATTTCAGTACAATCTTCATATCCTTGGAGAAGATAACTTTACCTCCAGCACTGGCCGCTTTGATACAAGCTCTTAACGAACCATCGCCACTGTCTGCAGGTGTCGTTACCGTGTTATCCGTGCAATTTCCTGAACTACTGGTTAATTTATTCAATCTAACCGTGATCCCTGCGGTAGGTAACCCTTCGTTGCCGTATGCATCCCACGCAGATACCGTGTAGGTATAATCCTTCTCCCGCTCGAGATAATCATCGATGAATGTGGTCTCCCGGGTATTCTCGCGCTCTACTCCGTTACGTGTGATCTCGTAGAACACCCCGCCGGGTTTGTTGGCGCGGGACGCTCCCCAACTCAATGATATACGACCTGTTGCATGGTCTGCAGTCACCTTGAAATTACTTGGCGTTGTCGGTCCCTGGGTATTCGGCGCCTTTTTGGTGGTAGCCGAAACGGCTGCAGGGCTTGAAGCATTACCCGCTGCATCCAGGGCAATGACCTGATAACGATAGGCTGTGGATGCCTTCAGGCCGGTGTCGTTGAAGGAGGTACCCGTAACCGTCTTGACGGTTGTACCGTTGCGTACCACACGATAGCCGGTCACGCCGGTATTATCGGTAGCCGCACGCCAACTCAGAGCAACACTGCTGACTGCAGGGACAGCCTTCAGACTACCTGGCTTACTGGGTGCCTGGGTATCAGGTGCTTTCTTGGTAGTAGCCGAAGCTGCTGCAGGGCTTGAAGCATTACCCGCTGCATCCAGGGCAATCACCTGATAACGATAGGCCGTGGATGACTTCAGGCCGGTGTCGTTAAAGGAGGTGCCCGTAACCGTCTTGGTGGTTCCATCGTTGCGTACCACGCGATAGCCGGTCACGCCGGTATCATCGGTAGCCGCACTCCAGTTCAAAGTGATGCTGGTCACGTCAGCAACCGCCTTCAGACTACCCGGTTTACTGGGTGCCTGGGTATCAGGTGCTTTCTTGGTAGTAGCCGAAGCTGCTGCAGGGCTTGAAGCATTACCCGCTGCATCCAGGGCAATGACCTGATAACGATAGGCTGTGGATGCCTTCAGGCCGGTGTCGTTGAAGGAGGTACCCGTAACCGTCTTGACGGTTGTACCGTTGCGTACCACACGATAGCCGGTCACGCCGGTATTATCGGTAGCCGCACGCCAACTCAGAGCAACACTGCTGACTGCAGGGACAGCCTTCAGACTACCTGGCTTACTGGGTGCCTGGGTATCAGGTGCTTTCTTGGTAGTAGCCGAAGCTGCTGCAGGGCTTGAAGCATTACCCGCTGCATCCAGGGCAATCACCTGATAACGATAGGCCGTGGATGACTTCAGGCCGGTGTCGTTGAAGGAGGTACCCGTAACCGTCTTGACGGTTGTACTGTTGCGTACCACACGATAGCCGGTCACACCGGTATTATCGGTAGCGGCACGCCAACTCAGGGCAACACTGCTGACTGCAGGGACAGCCTTCAGACTACCTGGCTTGCCAGGTGCCTGGGTATCAGGCGCCTTCTTGGTAGTAGCCGAAACGGCTGCTGGAGTTGAGGCATTACCCGCCGCATCCAGGGCAATGACCTGATAACGATAGGCCGTGGATGACGTCAGGCCGGTGTCGTTGAAGGAGGTACCCGTAACCGTCTCGGTGGTTCCATCTTTGCGTACCACACGATAGCCGGTCACGCCGGTATCATCGCTCGCCGCACTCCAGCTCAAAGTAATGCTGGTCACGTCTGCAACCGCCTTCAGACTACCCGGCTGACTTGGAGCCTGAGTATCCTGTGGTTGCGGTGGCTTCTCCGGTGGTTGTGGTGGCTCCACAGGTGGTTGCGGTGGCTCCACAGGTGGTTTCGGTGGCTCCACAGGTGGTTTCGGTGGCTCCACAGGTGGCTTCGGTGGCTCCACAGGTGGTTTCGGTGGCTCCACAGGTGGTTGCGGTGGCTCCACAGGTGGCTTCGGTGGCTCCACAGGTGGTTTCGGTGGCTCCACAGGTGGCTTCGGTGGCTCCACAGGTGGTTGCGGTGGCTCCACAGGTGGCTTCGGTGGCTCCACAGGTGGTTGCGGCTCCGGGGTAGTGTTTGTCTGTTTGGTAGTAACCGATACTTCAGCGACTGGTGAAACATTGGCGGCCTGATCATAAGCGGCTACCTGGTAACTGTAAGAGGTACCGGCTTTCACTGTAGGATCTACAAGGCTCCTCCCTCTCGTGGTCGTTAACTGCTTGCCATTACGCCAAATCTGATAACCTGCAACGCCTCTATTATCCGTGGAGTCTCTCCAGCTTAGTGTCACCTTGTCTACTGTAGCAGTTGCCTGAAAATTACCGGGTAGCGTTGGCGGCTCTTTATCATCCTCAACGCCTTCAGGGGGAGTCGGAGCAGAACGAATGCAAATAGAGGTATTTGTCAGCGTACTCCGTGGAGACTCGTTCCCATTGTCGTCAACAGCCACAACGTAGTAAGTTGACTTTGCATTTGGCTCCAGGTCTCTATCTTCATACATACTGTGTGAAGATGTACCAATCAATTTATCATTGCGATAAATCTTATAGGTTGTTGCCTTGCCTTTTATAGGCGGCCCCCACATAAGTACATTCGACCTCGCACTTCTAATACCGCAGGACAAACCCATGGGGGCACTCAAGGCTGTCCCGACCTTTTCAGCCTGGGTTTTTACTTTGGCCTGCGCACTCGAAACCACAGGTTGTTCTGCCGCATCCAGGCCCTCTACTTTATACTGATATGGCGTATCTGAGGCCAAACCCGTGTCGGTAAATTGTGTTTCGGTAGTCGAACCGACCGGGACATCATCACGCGACACTTGATAGTGGGTGATTTTTTCAGCGCCTTTTCCAACCGCACGATCCCATTCCAGATCAATACTGTCGCTGCTATTTTTAACCACTTTTAATGAGCCGATGGCAAGCTGCCCCATGCCATAGCGTAAGGCAATGGTATCTTTACCCCTACCACTGATATCCTGGGCAAACAGATGTTGGCCATCAATCAGCATCACCGAGGCAGTAATACGCCCGTGTTTGGTCTCTTCATCCCTGGACTGCTCCTCTTCAACCATGAGCTGACGACCGAAGGCATCAGCCGTCATCTTGACGCGCTGTTTCTTGACCTCGAACGGCACCGGGCCATAACCAAGATCGACGGTGCCTTTATTGGCAGGTGCATGGATGGCAACGTAAGCGATCTGCTCTTCAGTTGCGTGGGTTTTGCCGTTGGCCTCCTGTTCAAAGGCGGCCACACTGAAGCCTTTGTTCTTCACCTTCTTGGCGCGTACCACAAAGGTGCTATCACCCTCACTGTTCTGCGGGGTGACAAACAGGTGAGGACGCTTGGGGAATTTGTTTTTGAAGCTAAAGCGTTTCCAGTTACGTTTCTCTTCAGTCGGTTTTGGGAGGGTAACAACACCTACTTCGACGATTGTCCCATCATCACTCTTGTAGGTGCCGGGTTTGGCCATCAACCAACCCATCTGCTCTGGGGCATGATCACCGTCGAGGTAGTCCCACTCACGAAAACGGATCTGAAGCTGCTCATCCTGCACGCCAATTTCAGCTACACCGGGTTCAGCATCGTTGCTGCTGGGGGCACCGAGGATAACCACGGTATCCTCTGCTACCTGCTGCTGGGTGGAGACCCACTCATGTCCGGCAGAAAGACCGCCGAAACTCAAGGGGAGCGCCGATTCATTGGAGTAAGAGAGTCCTGATCCGACAACATAGAGCGCCGTAAATACAGCGACGGTTAGGCGCTTGGGCATAAGACCCCGATGAAGTACTGAATGACGATTTTTCATAACTCAACCCTGGTACGTTGTATATAAGTACGAGCTGGTAGCTGCAAAGCACACCGAAAGCTCACCGGTTACCGTCAATGATTAGCTTTAATTAGAGGGGTGGCACCTAACCTTCTGTTAAGTGCGAGATACGTATGCGATACGTGTCACAGAGATGAAGAATTATTGCGTCTGATTGTGATTACTATCACATCAACATTACCGGCTGAAACAGGCTGTTATGCAGAACTGCTTCACGCTCATGAAAAAAACCGCAGGGAGAGATCCCTGCAGTTGATATGCAGTCTTAAGGAGCCTCTGATTAAGAAAAGAACGCTTTACAGAAACACATCTTTAACAAAGTTCTTGTACCAGCTATGGGCATAAGCTACTTCGCGTTTGAGATTTTCAGACGATGCATCCAGTGGCGAAACGCCCCCGGCGTTTGCGATCTTCTCAATAGCACCACCATCAGAAGCAAGCTTGTACATGGCGACCACAGAGATACCGTAGTCCTTACCCACCACGCAGTAACAGGTGTTGGTATAAGCCGGCGTTGGCACTGGATTACCCGACAATTCTGCAACAATAGCTGCCACACAGGTCCAGTCCCGCACTCTTTAAAGATGGCTTCTATTTATACTTATTACTTTTCCTCTGAAGCTCTCGCTACCTCTCCATTAAGGGAGGATCAAGGTGAGGTTGAACGTCAATGATCATATCCCTCACCCTCGCCCCTACTTAGGGGAGAGGGAAATAATGGAATCACACATTCAACGGACTGGAGTACTGCGGGTTAAGCAGATCGATCTGTGGATCATCAAACTCAAACTTCTGACACAGGGGATGCTGGTCGATACCAAAGATCTGTCGCATGGTGCGTTGCACGTGGGCCGAGCGCAGCACAACACCTCCATCTGATGCGGCCAGCGGCTGCAGGGTAACCGGATCGATGGGGGTCTTCTCTAACGTGGGGCCGGAGGTGCCGACAACACGCCCGGTCCAGGGCTTGTTCTTAGCCATCAGCACGGTACTGCCGATGGTGTAGTGGCCGGTACCACCCATTGTGCGGCCCACGTCGGAGGCCAGGTGTACGATCAGTCGATCGGCGATACCCAACTGTTCCGCCTTCTCCCACACGTAGTCGATGGTGCGGGTCATGTGCAGGAAGGTGAGGTGGTTGGTGTTTTCAGTCAGGCCATGGGTGTCGAAGGTTCTCTCCGGCTTCATGCCCTCCACTTCAGGTGGTATGGCGGTAAACCAGGTCTGACCTGCAACGGTGACGCCGGCCTTCATGGCCAGCATCATGTGATGTAGCTTACTCGCCGTGGGGAGGGCTTTGCCGTTATGGTCGTGGGTATCGAGCACCACGCCATCCAGGGTGTTGGCCAGATTCTGTAACAAGCCGGTGTTGTTGCGCGCGTCGTTCAGGTTGGCCGCCATCGACCTCAGGTAGGGCAGACGTGTGCTGTTAATCACCTGTTGAGAGCGAGCGTCCTGATAGCGACGCAGAATTGCCATATCCTCCGACTCAATGAAGCCCTGGTTGGTGTTGGCCAGCCCTTTTTCTGCCCCCAGGGGGGGGATCACCGCCTTGCTCAAGACGCCCCCGCCCGAGACGCGCTTGGTTTCGCCTGCCAGCACCCACGGCAATGGAAGATCGCTGCCACTAACCCGGCCCAGCAGGGCGCTGAAGGCAGGCATGGAAGCGGTGGGCCTACCACTCTGCTGATCGAGCGAGGCGCCACCATGGCCGTTGCTGTTCCACTGCACGCCGTTAATCACCAGCATGCGGTCGTGATACTTTTCGAACAGCATCTTGTTCTCCTGTACCGGCGCATACTTCAGATTGCCTGCGGTACCGGACACGCTGCCGGTGGTGGTCTTGCCCCACCTTTTCCATGCCCGATCTCTGGGATCACAAAAGGCCGACTGTTGGAAACCACCCGAGGCCTTGAGCACCAGGAGTAGAGGTCCGTTATAGGCATCGGATGAGGATGCCATCGCCTGTTCCATAAAGAGTGCTGGCGTTGAGGAGACCATGCCGGCCGCCGACAGTACTTTGAGAAATTCTCTTCTGTTCATGTTATTGCTCCGTTATCGCTCAACGCTTACTCGGTGAAGTTGTCCACATCGGTCATCAGGAACACCAGGACCGTAGTCCATGCCCGATCCTGCTTGCTGGTGCCCTTGCGATACTCGCATTGGGTCTTTCCCTCGCCTTTTCTGGTATTCGGGCCAGGGGGTTCGGCATAGATCTCTCTGTAGAGGTTAAAGGCCAGATCCACTTCGTCCGACTGGACGTCAACCTTGCGCCCGAGAATGTTCCAGTACAGATCGCGAATGTGTGCCCTGGCCAGCTCTTTCCCTTGCTGAGTTTCCGGGTTCATTGCCGACTTGGGGTAGTGACGCTTGTCGGTATCTCTGTCACAGAGGACGCTGAAGATAGCTTTCTCGGCAACGTTGTACATCACCGGTGTCATGCCATCTCTTGCATTGCCGTAAACAGCGTAGGCCTTGCCCAGATCATGATCACTGAAGAACTCTTTTGAGCCGGTAAGCGCAGTGACCTTTCTGTGAAATTTAGAGTTGGTAAGCAGCGAGTCAGCGCCGAGGTGGCCATATCCCAACTCCTCGGATTCGCTCAGCGAGCTCTGGGTACTTACAGCACGGAACAGGTCTGACATGACCAGCTCCACCAGCAGGCTCTTCACACTCCTGTCGGGATCGGCCATGAACTGCTCGCCCGCCTTCTTGAACAGGGCCTGTTGCAGGTCGAACATCGCCTTGTGCTCGGCATAGTTTGGTGCAGAAGGCACGGGAACCGGCAGGTACTTGCGCCCAAACAGGCCGGTGTACCAGAACTTGGCGGTGCCAGAACCGAAGCGCGGGTCTTTGATCATCTCGCGACCGAGCCACTGGGTTGGGTTGGTGGCGCCATTGTTGTTTTCTGCATAGGGCA
Organism: Sedimenticolaceae bacterium; assembly: GCA_965224515.1. GTDB lineage: Bacteria > Pseudomonadota > Gammaproteobacteria > Chromatiales > Chromatiaceae > Sedimenticola_A. Next base: position 1,366,842 of record OZ245051.1, on the reverse strand, counting down.
CCTGGCCGGTCGCAGGATCAGGCTGGTCAAAGCCATGGACACTGCCGGGCATCTTCACCCCGTTGTATCCCGGCTCGAACTGATCCCGGTACCACTTGTCACCCTGCTGATAGAACTTCTTGCCGGTGGCAGGATCCAGACCAAACTCCTGACCACTGGTATACCAGGGATCCAGCTCGACCTTATGAGGATTAGGCGCATTGCCCCGATCCTGGAACGTAGCGGTCACCGGATCCATCACCGAATGGCAGCCGGTACAGGCGGGGGCCTGGGTCAGTATCGGGTGGTACTTATGCAGATCACTGTCATCCACACGGGCCGCCAGGCTCTCGATCTCAATACCCAGGAACTGGCTGAACAGTTTGTTAACCCGGTGACGATTACGGTTGGAGTTCGTGGTGGGGAAATCATTCAACCAGGCCGGTGTAGAGAGCACACCAGAATGGGGCCAGGGCGTATTCGCGCCTTCACGATCATTGGTACGCAGCACGCGCGCCGGCTGGGCTGGGTAATGTCTCTTCTCGGCGTTGCTCATGCCTTCAGGGAATCCCGGGGATCCATGCACAAACTCCAGATCTTGATAAACGATCGCGGGTGCATGGCGAAGAGCCGTATAGTCGGCTGTCATCACCTCTGTATAGGGGCGGTCACTGACTACGATGTACTCCATCAGGTCGTTATACTCGCCGCTGAGCGTCTGCCCCCCGAAGCGGGCGTTTTCAAACACCTGCCGGTAGAGCGGAGTATAGATTCCCTGTCCCGGGCCCATGCCAGCGCTAATGGTCTCGCGGACAAAGGCACTGAAACCCGAACCTTGCATGGCGCTCCTGAGGGTCTCGCGCAGCCCGGCTTCATTTTTTGAGGCCTGTAGCTCCGTCTCCGTGGGGAGGCGGCTGGCCAAGGTCATCATTGCCTTGCGCAGGGTCTCTTCGTTGCTCAGCAGGGTTACATCAGCCAGCGAGTCGGCGCCGCCACCTCCGGTGCTTCCTCCGCCGGTGTTGCCACCACCACTCTGTGTAGATTTGATGTAGGCGGTCAAATCTGCCATATCCTGATCGCTCAGACTGGCGAACTGGCTCATGCCGCCCTTGTTGGTGACAATGGAGTTCTTCAGCAGACCCGGTGTGCCACCCTTGGTAAAGGCTTTGACATCACCATGACAAACCGCACAGCTGTTGGCGTTCCACAGGCTCTTGCCCTGGGTGACACTGGGGTCGGTAACAACCGGTTGCCCCTTGGTCTTCACTGCCAGGCTGGCCGCTGTAAGCGAACGATTACCCGCTGCATCCACTGCATAGACACCGTAGTTATAGGTGGTATTTGACTTAAGCCCGGTATCGGTAAAGGTGTTCTGATCTGCCGTGGCAACCTCTTTACCTTCACGCTCAATCACATAGTGTTTAATCGAGGCGTTGTCGTCGGCATCGGTCCAGGTCAGGGTGACGCTGGTTTCTGTTTTGGTGGCAACCGCAAGATCATTCGGCATCGCCGGGGCTTGAGTATCGCTACCGTGGCTGGCATAGAACTCGGCCAGGGCTTCACGCTCTGCCCCACTCATGCCTTTAATCTTGTTGATCATGAAGGCTGGCGCGTCACTGCTCTTGCCACTGGCGAAGTTGTTCAGTGTTGTGAGCATGTAGGGCTTCCACTGTCCGGCCAGGGTGCCGTTGTTCATCGCCTGTCCGTCATTGCTGTGACAGCTGTTGCAGTTGTCCTTGTGCAGCTTGGCGCCCTGGCCGGCCTTAGCCAGGTTGACACTCTGCTTGGCCGGCTTGAAGCTGAGGATGTTGTAGTAGGCCGCCATCCGGCTGATCTCATCTGCCGAGTAGACAGGGGCGATGGGTTTCATCTTTTCACCGAAGCGTTTGCCACTCTTATAGCTAGCCATCACTTTCTCAAAGTAACCTTTATCCATACCCGCCAGGGTGGGAACCGCGGGATCATTGCTAACACCCTGGCTGCCATGACAGGAGACACAGTTCTGCGCCAGCTCTGCGCCACTCTTGGGTGGCACCACCACTGTCATCTCTGCGGTTGCGCTACTGCTGCTGGCTGACTTGTTGCCCGCAGCATCGAAGGCACGCACCTGGTAGTTGTAGGACTTGCCCAGCTCCACCGCATGATCCACGTAACCGTTGGATGAGGTGGCGGTGAACAGCTTGCCGTCGCGCATCACCTCATAGCCGGTAACAAAGACATTGTCCGTGGAGGCATTCCAGCTCAGGCGTACCACCTTGGCCTGGGTATCGGCTTCTGCCTTCAGGCTGGCGGGGACTGTCGGTGCCTGGTTATCGGGCAGTGGCGGGGTGGCCACGCTCAGGGTTGTGAAGCCGGAGAAGTTGCCCGCCTTGTCATAGGCGCGCACCTTGTAGACATAGAGGGTCAGCGGATCGACCTGACGATCAAGATAGGCACGGGTGGTGACCTGGGCCAGGCGGACACCGTCACGCCAGATCTCGTAGCCCTCCACACCCATGTCGTCACTTGAAGCAGCCCAGGTCATGGAGATCTGTGTGGCTTCGGCCTTGGATACCCTGAAGCTGGCGGGTTGAGAGGGCGGCGTGGTATCCACGGCGCCGGCAGTGGTTGCACTGGCGGTGTTACTGGCCGCGGAGCTATTGCCCTTGTCGTCGATGGCGGTGACGTAATAGCGGTGTAGCGTGGCAGCAGCCAGACCGCTGTCGCGGTATGCCGGCTCCACGGTGGTGGCAATCAGTCTGCCATCGCGGTAGAGCTTGTAACCGGCGGCCTGGCCCTTGGCCGGCGGTTGCCAGCTCAGGTTCACCTTGTCACTGCCGTCTGCTGCTGCCTGCAGGGACTGGGGCGCACCCAGATCCACCGGCGTCTCTTCCGCCTTGGCGGTAGTGGCCTTAACCAGGGCACTGCTGACAATAACCGCCCCTTCAGCATCCAGGCCGTTGATCTTGTATTGGTAGGCGCTGTCCGGGGTCAGGCCGGCATCGGTGAAGTGGGTCTGGGCGGTGGTGCTGACAGGCACGTCATCACGCAGTACCTGGTAGCTCACTACAGTATCAGCACCCTTGCCCGCTGCGGGACTCCAGGCCAGATCCACACTGTCAGTACGGCTCTGCACCACCTTCAGGGTAGAGATGGCCAGGGTGTCGAGGCCATAACGGAAGGCAAAGGTGTTGCCACCCTTGCCACTGACATCCTGGGCAAACAGATGCTGACCATCAATCAGCATGACCGAGGCGGTAACACGGGTGTGTTTGGTCTCTTCGTCTTTTGACTGCTCCTCTTCAACCTTGAGTCGGCGGCCGAAGGCCTCTGCGCTCATACGCACGCGTTGTTTTTTGATCTCGAAGGGAACGGGGCCGTAACCGAGATCGACCGTGCCTTTTTTGCTGGGCGCGTAGATGGCCACGTAGGCGACGCTCTCTTCACGCGCATGGGCTTTGCCGTTTGCCTCCTGTTCGAAGGCGGCGACACTGAAGCCGTCGCTCTTTACCTTCTTGGCACGTACCACGAAGGCGGCATCACCCTGGCTGTTCTGCGGGGTAACGAACAGATGAGGACGCTTGGGGAATTTGTTGTTGAAGGCAAAGCGTATCCAGTCACGCTTGGCCTCTTCACGTTTGGGGATGGTGACCCGTCCGACTTCCACCAAAGTACCGTCATCGCTCTTGTAGGTGCCGGGCTTGGCCATGAGCCAGCCCATCTGCTCGGGGGCATGTTTGCCATCGAGGTAGTCCCACTCGCGGAAACGGATCTGAAGTTGATTGTCTTCAACGCCCAACTCGGCAACGCCGGGTTCGGCGTCGTTGCTGCTGGGGGCGCCGAGAATGACCACCGCCCCTTCATTGGCCTGACGGTTGATGCCGGCCCACTCATGTCCGGCAGAGAGACCGCCGAAACTCAGGGAGAGTGCCGAGTCAAATCCATGGGGCTCGCTGGAGTGGCTTAACCCTGATCCTGCAACATAGAGCGCGGTAAACACAGCGACGGTAAGGCGCTTGGGCATAAGACCCCGGCGAAGTACTGAATGACGATTTTCCATAACTCATCCCTAATGCGTGAGTGTCGAAAGAATGAGCCTGCAGCTGAATGACAGCACCTATAGCTCATTGAATTACCGTCAATGGTTGACCTTAAGCAGAAGGGATTCACCTAACGCCATGTTAGGTGCGAGGTATAGATGCGAGGCAGGTCACGGAGATTACGAATTTCTGCTTCTTATTGTGATTGGCTTCACGCAGACATTGCTGACCAGCACCAGGAAAAGTTTTTATTTTAAGAGATCCGGAAAGGGAATAGACAAGCACGACAAAAAAAGGGACTGTCTGGGACAGTCCCTTTCGCCGAACAATAATATTTATACTTTTTCAGTCAGCTGGCAGATTGGTATCACATTCCTACAGGCTGCAGCCGCTTGTCATCGCCGTACCATTTGTGAAGGTAGTTAACCGCTTTCTCATCAAGCACGGTATTTGGCTTCAAAGCAACTGATAGACTGTCGATTGTATTTTCCGTTCCATCAGACACATCGCGTTTAACAGCAACCAGCGCATAGCTGTGCCCGACATCCGATGTCGTCATCATCTGCACGGTTTTTCTTACAATCACATCCCCCCGCGAGAGATTTGTCAGTCGGCTTTTTGATGAGAGCTCTGCCCAGCCGTTGAAGACTGAAGCCAGTTGAAATGTCCTGCGCAGCTCTTCCGTTGAAATGTCTGAAATATTTTCCGGATAAACCCGGTCGACCAACCTGTCAGGCACAGTTTCTGCGAGGGCTGCACACTCATCTCCAACTGCAGCCAGTCTGAATTCATTCATATCCATGACCATGCAGTTACTGGAAGAGAGGGTGACAAGATCATAGAGCAGTCCGGGATCTATTCTTGTGATGCCGTAGAGTAGCCAGATCCAGTCAACCATACACTGTTCAGCGATAGCCCTGGCATTGTGTTCTGAAATATTACCTGTCTTGAGCCACTTGTATACCGCCTGCTCAGAAGCCTCGGCGTAGCTCGAAACCTGTTTGTATGTAAGGTTGTCACGCTTCATTATGAAGCGAAGTCTCTGCTGTAGCGTTTCCACCCCAAAACTTTCCTTCTGAAGAAACGAAACATCTCGCTATAAACGGGAGACGTAACAAATTTAAACCGCGAGTTTAAAAATGGACGTTTCAGGAAAGTAATTCTAGAGGACTTGGTCCTAACTTAAGGTAGGAACACCGTCATTTTAATGTCGGAGTTTGTCTTACATTTATGCCCGACTATTCAAGCAATCCGTGCTTGAATACGTAATGGGTCAATTCTGCATTGTTCTTCATTCGCATCTTCTCGAGAATACGACTGCGGTATGTACTGATGGTCTTAACACTGAGGGTGAGCCTTTCGCCAATATCACCAACACTCACTCCTGATGCGATCAGACACAAGACCTGGTATTCGCGATTGGACAATGTTTCGTGCAGGCTCTTCTCTCCATCGCAGAGCAACTGATCACTCAACAGCTCGCCCACTTCGGGACTGATATACTTCTTTCCTCGGGCAATGGTACGTATTGCAGTCACCAGCTGTTCGGGTGCGCTCTCTTTGGTCATGTATCCCGATGCACCACTCTTGAGCAGGCGCATGGCATACTGCTCAGGGGGATAAATACTCAGCACCAGCACCGGCAGACTATTATTTTCAGCACGTATCCGCTGCAGCACCTCAACACCGCCCATACCCGGCATGGCAATATCGAGCAACAGCAGATCCCACTCGCTGTCATGCACCTGATTGATCACCTCTATTCCGTCCGACGCCTCACCAGCCACAACAAGGTCTTCAGTCTCGCTCAGTATCTGCTTCAGCCCTTCACGGACAATGGCATGATCATCAGCGATCAGGATGCGTATCTTGTTCATAATATCAACTCGTCTTTGGGTATCTGCACACGAATTACCGTCCCTGTACCTGATCGTCCGCGAATACGGATCGAACCACCCAGCATGGTTATACGCTCATACATACCCCGAACCCCATGGGATCCAAGATCCGAAATATTTCCATCTGTAATACCCTTGCCGTTGTCCCTGATGGATACCAGAATCATATCGTTTCTTTCCCGACATGAGATCTCCACACTGGACGCCTCAGAATGACGGGCGACATTGGTCAGGGCCTCCTGAATGATCCTGAACAGACTGATTTTGACCTTTGGGTTTTCAACTATATGCCAACACCCGGCACGCAAATCACAAGCAATCTCACTGCGCTGTTCGAACTGGCCCATATACCACTCTATGGCTGCCTGCAGTCCGAGGTCATCCAGAATGGTCGGGCGAAGTTCCGATACGATTCTCCGAATGGAGCTGATGGCCGAGTCGAGCAGGCTGTCCATAGAACGGGTTTTCTCGATAACCTTCACCTGCTCTTCTTGCAAGGCTTTCCGAATCCAGGAGCTATCCATTTTCAACGCAGTAAGCGTTCCACCCAACTCATCATGAATCTCTCTTGCAACGCGCTCCTTCTCCTCCTCGGTAACGGATTGAAGATGATTAGACAACGCCCGCAGGTGCAGTTCGTTTATGGCAAGCTCCCGGGTACGTTTTGCCACTCTCATCTCCAACTTCTCCCTGGCATCGTCCAACTCCTCCGTCTTTGTCTCCAGGCTTTCAAGCATCTCATTGAATCCCCTGGTCAAGCCGCCAAACTCGTCATCCGAACTCCAGCTGATACGCCGCTTAAGATTCTTGTCTCTTGAAATATTGACAACCGCTGAGCTGAGAACACCAAGCGGCTTTGTGTAACGTCGTGAAATTACAACCATCACGATAATTCCCCAGACAACCAGACCTACCGTCACGGGCAGCATCCAGCGAATCATTGGTATATAACGTTTTTCGAACTCGGATGCCGGCAGAAAGGCCAACACAGACCAACCACTGCTCCCCACCATTGCTCTTGCACCAAAGCCCTCCTGACCGGATACCGTAACCAGCTCCTGAAATTCACTCTCCCTGCTCTCCACAGGTGGTTCTACCGAGAGAATATCTGATCTGACAACCTCGCCTGTAAAGGCACCCCGGGGAACCTGCAGGACAGGCTTACCGTCACTGTCGAGCAGGAATAGAACAACACCCCCTGCACGAGGCAGCAGGGAGAGCTTGTTGGAAACAGTTGAGAGTGGCTGAACGGCCAACACCGTGCCGATATCCTGATCAAAATAGTCAATGTATCTGTATGCCGCAACCAGCCCCGGCCCTTCAAGCCCAACCCAATTATCAACCAAATAGAACCGGACCTTGTTCGGCGCATCTTTTACCTTTCGTACAAAATCCGCTTCTGCATAATTCACACCTTGCGCCACAGTGCGACCCCCAGCAACCTGAACCACCTCCGATCCATCTGGACTCAGTAGCGACATGGCCTGAAACTGATTCTGGTTGGTAATAAATTCCTGCTCCAGAACCACCGGGGCCATGGTGTGCCGGTACTTAACCATCGCCGGACTGTTGGTCACCGACTCAAGATGATTTTTCGCCAGGTTGAACTGTATGTTCAGATTGGCCGCTGAACCAATCACGGTCAGTCTCAGCTGCCTTGCCTCATCAGCAAACAGGTGCTCGGTCTCCTTGAGGTAGTAGACATAGGCGAAGACAAGTGCGATGACCACGACCATCAGCCCCTGGTAAAGCCCAAGACGAAAACCGATGGTTTTATACAACGGCAATGACACAGAGTCACTCACTCGGAATCAGGCCCTCGCGCCTGATCAATGCCTTAGCCTCTTCACTGCTTAGAAATCGCAGCAGTGCCGACACAGCCCCTGAGTGTTTGCCCAACGTGACCAGGTAGAGAGGTACGACATAGGGATAGGCCCCGGATAGTATTGCTTCAGCATCGGGCCTGGCACCATCGACAGCCAACTGCCTGACCCCATAGGCATTGGCCATGGAGAGGGAGAGATAGCCAAGAGTGAAGCGGTGACCCGCTATGGCCTGGGCCGCATTTGGCGAGGTGTAGAACACCTTGCCCACCGACGCGATCTCACCAAGCCAGGGAAGATGTTCGCCCAGCACCTTGCGGGTGGAATCACTGGCATCACGGTCTACCAGGTAGATTTTTGCATCGGGGCCACCCACCTCACTCCAGCGTGTTATGCGCCCTGAGAAAATAGCATGCAGCTGTTCACCGCTCAGGCTCTCCACACCGGTAACCGATGGATGAACCACCAGCACGACAGGCGACGCAGCGAAAAGATGCTCTACAAGCCCTGCAGCCTTCTCCTCAGGTTTCAGCGGCCGCGCAGACCGGGCCACATTCGCCCTTCCGGTGCGTAGCGCATTGATCCCCCCTCTTGAACCGATACTCTCTGGGACCCCCAGTCGAAAATCAGGATACTGCCGGGAAAAAGACGGTGACAGCACCCTTAACAACTCCTGACTCTCACCTGTACCAGGTATCACAAGAATCTCGGGGGAAGCACAAAAGGCCGGCGGCGCGGTTAAAACGACGCCCAGGATGACAATCCTTACACGGCTGAAAAAACCCATAACACCCACCTGTAACTGTTCTTCAGACTGGCAGACCCAGTGAACTGTCGATATTGAAATGCCACCGAGTCTACAAGAAAACAGATCCCGCACAAGAACTAATCGACTACCATGTCCGATGTAATGAATAACAATGTGACACAGGCACAAAGACCACCCCGCCCTATTCCACTTGCAAGCTAAACGGCCTCACTCAACAGAAGTGCTTTGAGATGCTTGTTATCCGGCACCATATCCAGCACAGACTGAATCGCCTGCTGATTGACCGCCGCCGTTTTCTTTATGCAGATAGAGAGGCTCTTCAAGCTGTTCTCCGTACCATCGCAGGTCTCAGGCTTTGCCGAGGCCAGGCCATAGGTACAGCCTTCACGGGTGGTGGTTATAAAATGAGAAGTAAAACGGATTGGCCAAACACCTTTCCCATAATCAACCGGATCAATCTTCAGCGAGGCCTCCGACCAGCCATTGAAGGAGATGGCTATCTTTACAAAAACTTCAGCGGTTTCATGCTGAAGAGCTGTCAGTTGGCCAACGATACTTTGCCCGGCAGCCTCATCAACCACCCAGCCAGCAATATCCGCGAGTCCCTCACCCGCAGCCAGAATCTGATAACTGTTCAGGTCCCAGATCATGGAGCAGGAAGCACTTTGGCTGACCAGATCATAGAGCAGTTCCGGTTCAATTCTGGTTATACCGTGGCGGAGCCACAGCCAGTCGACAACGGAGTTCTCCGCAATAATTCTCGCGCTTCTCTCAGACATACTGCCGGTTTTCAACCACTTGTAGACAGCCTGTTCCGTGGCTTCCGCGATATTGGCAACCTGCCGGTATGTCAGCCTGTCGCGCTTCATTATGAAGCGCAGCCGGTCCTGCAAACTCCTCAAAATACCCCCCGGGGCTCAAGCCGTAATGGTGAACCACAACCGGCTGATCCAGCCGTAAATAACAAAACGATTCAGAATATAATTACTTTATCTGGGTTAATTATAGGACAGGCGCCCCGAACCGAAGTCTCATTTCACCCATAACAAGCCACCAAACAGGTTAACCAGTTCACAGATTCAGGCCAGCGCCCGGGGCAGTAATTTTCGGCGTCCGGAAAAACATGCACACAACTGCATGCCAGCTGTTGCAATCCAGCTAATGGCAGGTGATAAAACCGTGTGAAATATATTTCCGGCAAACCCGGTCATATAGCAAAGGCATTCCGCAAGGACGCCCAGCCGTATAAATAAAACCGCATTCCGGAGATCAACACATGGAATTTGCTCTGCCCGCCATAGTCGCACTCATCGCCCTGGCATCCATCATGCTGACGCCAAAGGCCAGGGGAAAAGGCGCCTTCTTCAAAGGACTCTCACCCGCAGGCAGCCAACCCGGCCTGCTGACCCTGACCTTCTCCCAGGTCACCACCTGGATCTTTGCGCGATCGCTGATGAATGCCGCAATACTCGGCTTCTACTACGGCATCTGGGGCACCCTGGCGTACGCTGCCTACTACCTCTCTTTTCTTACCGGCGGCAAGATCATCGACAGCCTGCGCTTTCAGCATGGATACACCAGCGTTCAAGGCTTTCTCGCTGACCGCTTCGGGCGCTGGGGAACAAGCTGCTACAACTTTGTTGTCGGTGTCCGCCTGGTCAGCGAGGTTTTCGCCAACCTACTGGTCATAGGCATACTCTTCGGCGCTGCAGGCACCGAATCCTACACTCTTGCGGTCGTGGGCCTGGCGGCAATCACCCTCTTTTACTCCATGCTGGGCGGCCTGCATGCATCACTGAGAACAGACTTTTTCCAGATGCTGATATTCATGGCTGTGCTCACCCTTCTCGTCATTCTCGCCTTTGGAGGCGGCCATTTCAGCCTGGACGCGCTCCTGTTCAAACCCTTTGAAATCACTCAACCCGGACCGATTCTGATGCTGGTGGCATTTCTCCAGATATGGAGCTACCCCATGCACGACCCGGTTATGATGGACCGGGGTTTCCTTGCCGATCGCGAAACCACCCGCAAGAGCTTTCTGCACGCCGCGTGGATCAGCGCACTCTGCATCACCCTGTTTGGCAGCCTTGGGGTCGTAGCCGGTGCCAATGCTGCCTCCGGGGAGGCTATGAATGCAGTTCTGACCCGGCTGCTCGGTGAGTTACCCATGCTGCTGTTCAATGCAGCCCTGGTGATATCGGCCATGTCCACCCTGGACAGCACCCTCTCCAGTTCCAGCAAACTTGTAGCCTCTGACATGGGGATGGTCGAAGCCAGCCTGCGCAACGGCCGCCTCTCCATGGCCCTCTTCATGCTGGCTGGGCTGGTGCTTGTATTTGTCGGCAACAAAGACCTTTTCAGTGCCGTGGCGGTCAGTGGAACCGCCTCCCTCTACCTCGCACCGGTGATCTTCTTCTCACTCTGGGGCAACCGCACCGAGATTCCGGTATGGAGCTACGTCTCCACGTTTCTGCTCGCCATCGGTGGTGCCGCACTCTACTTCACCGAATCATCCGGCCACTCTCAATGGCTGGGTGAGATACACAAGTACACCAAGCTGCTATACATCTCTGTCGGTGTGCTTGGCGTGGGCTGCCTGCTCTTCTGGGTGGGAGAAAGAGCATCAGGCCGCACCACTGAAACCGCCACATCCGCCGCCTGAGGATGGACCTGGGAATTCTCAAGGGCCCGCTTCTGCTGTTCGGCGGGCCCTACAGCAACCTGGAAGCAACCCTGGCGATGCATCGCGAGGCGGACCGACTTGGACTGGCCCCGGAACAGGTGATCTGCAACGGCGACCTGGTGGCTTACTGCGCCCAACCGGAGGAGACAATCAGGGCTGTCCGGGAGTGGGGCATTCATGTGCTGGCCGGGAACTGCGAAACAGCCCTGGCCCAGCGCAGCGGCGACTGCGGATGCGGATTTGAAGTGGGCAGCGCCTGCGCTCTGCTCTCCGACAACTGGTACCCCTACACAGATGCATCGGTCAGCAGCGAGAGCCGCCACTGGATGGGGGAACTTCCCCTGGCCATAAGATTCAAGCTGGGGCACCAGGAGTTCCAGGTGGTTCATGGTGCCCCCGGCTCCATCAACCGCTTCGTTTTTGCCTCAACGCCAAAGCCGGAGAAACAGGTCGAACTGGACAATGCAGGCACTGACATCATCATAGGCGGCCATTGCGGCATACCCTTCGGACAGCCCCAGAAAAGAGGCTACTGGCTCAACACGGGGGTCATCGGTATGCCGGCAAATGACGGCACGCCTGACGGCTGGTACCTATTGATTGAGCCCGGGCCAACCGCAACCAGGGCGAGCTGGCACCGTCTCGAGTACGACAACAGGAAGTCAAACCGGGCCATGATCGATGCAGGACTTGCCAATGGCTACGCTGATGCGCTGCTGAGCGGACTCTGGCCAAGCATGGATATACTGCCCGACCAGGAGCGTGCGCTGAGGGGCACTCCCATTGCCATCAGCCCCCTGGCCCTGGATTAAGGCGGGTAATAACGGCGCATCAAAACCACCCTCACCATATTCAACAAACTGCAAGTGATGTTAATCTGCGAGCATGAGATACAGACTGCTGATCATTGAAGACGACGCGGGACTCAACCAGATGCTCCAGTTCCATTTCGAGGATCTGGGCTTCGAGGTGAGCGGGGTAAGCAACTGCAACGACGCCCTGGTACAACTCGAGGACAACGCCTTCGATCTGCTGCTGCTGGACCAGCAGCTTCCCGACGGGAACGGCATCGACCTGCTGACAAAGATCTGCGGTGAAAACCCCGAACAACCGGTCATCATGATGACCGGTCAGCACGATCTCGAACTGGCCATCCGGGCCATCAAGGCCGGTGCCGCAGACTTCATCCACAAGCCGATCAAGACCGAAGAGCTCCAGCACGTGGTGGAGAGGGTACTGGAGAACCGGCGACTCTCGCGCCAGGTGGAGGCACTGCAGCAGGACGCCCCGGAGAACCTGCAACAGCGGGACCTTATCGGCCGCAGTGACGCCATGCTCAAGGTGAGCAAGGCGATTGCACTAAGCGCCGCCAGTGATGCCACTGTACTGATTACCGGCGAATCCGGTACGGGCAAGGAGGTGGTGGCCCGCCTGATTCACATGCATTCCGGTAAGAACGGCCCCTTCATCGCGGTCAACTGCGCTGCCATTGTCGACACGCTCCTGGAGAGCGAACTCTTCGGCCATGAAAAGGGCGCCTTCACCGGGGCCGAGGCTCGAAAACCGGGTAAATTCGAACTGGCCCAGGACGGCACGCTGTTTCTTGACGAAATCGGGGAACTGGCCCAGCCGCTACAGGCAAAACTTTTGCGCGCCCTGCAGGAGCATGTCTTCGAACGAGTGGGCGGCACCCAGCAGATAAGGAGCAACGCCCGGGTCATCGCCGCCACCAACAGGGATCTGTTCGCCGAGGCAAATGCCGGCAACTTCCGCGAAGACCTCGCCTATCGGCTGAAGGTGGTAAGCATACACCTGCCCCCGCTGCGTGAGCGCAAGGAGGACATTCCACTGCTGGCTGACGCCCTGATCAGTAAGATCGCCGGCAAGATTCACAAGCAGCCACTGAAACTGACCGACGGGGCTGTCGGCATCCTTCAGGGATACAACTGGCCGGGCAACGTGAGGGAGATGGAGAATATCCTGACCCAGGCACTGGTCCATGCTCGGGGCAACCTGGTCACCCCCGACCTGTTGCAGCTTGAACCCGCCGGCAAAGAAGTGGCCCAGCCAGGCAATACGCCAGGCGACCACGGCCGGGCCGAAAGAAGCCTGGAGCAGGTTGAAGCCGAGCACATCCAGCTGGTCCTCAACCACACCGGGGGACACAAGGGCAAAACCTGCGACATCCTGGAGATCTCCAGACCCGCCCTGGACCGCAAGATAAAGAAGTACAACCTCACCCTACCCTGATCCGTGCCGCCTGCTAGATCCCGGCGCTGCCCCGAGACTGGAATACCTTGTGCCTATCCCCTGTAGGTCGGCTTTCAAGCCACAGGGCATAAAAGGCCGACGTAGCGTGTCACCCAACCGCTGTAGGTCGGCTTTCAAGCCGACATGTCGGCCTAAAGGCCGACCTACGTACCTTGTAACCTTGTCACGCAAACCTTGCACAGAGCCAGTTAACCTTTCGTTAAACGTAATATTTCGTTACAACGTAACGTTACATTAACTTTGCCAGAAATTATAATAATTGCATATTAATCAATAAGATAAAAAACTGGCACGGCTCCTGCTCTATCTCTCTGCAACACCAACAATTCACCGAGAGAGGAATGAGAAAATGAGCAGCCTTGCCCTGAACCAGGAGACCTGGAACCAAGCCACTGAATCCGCCAACACCAGCAACGAAGGCTTTTTCAATCAGCTGATCGCTGAGTACTCCACCGATATGCATCGCTACGCCTACTGGCTGGCCGGTGACAAGCACACCGCAGAAGACCTGGTGCAGGAGGCCCTGCTCAGAGCCTGGAAATCCATCCACCGGCTGAAAGACCAGAAAGCCGCCAAGGGTTGGTTGATGACCATTCTGCGCCGTGAAAATGCCCGCCGCTTCGAGCGCAAGCAGCTGCAGAAATCCGACATTCCCCTGGAAGAACTGGGAGCGAAAGAGGCAACTTACGACACCTCAACCGAAGCCTTTGTGCTGCGCCGTGCAATGAATGAACTGCCAGCAGAGTACAGAGAGCCCCTGGTGCAGCAGGTCATTGGAGGATACTCCCAGAAAGAGATCGCCTTGCAGCTGGGAATATCTTCAGCCGGTGTCGGCACCCGCCTGTTCCGGGCCCGCCAGAAACTGCGCGAGCAACTGGCCGCCTGAGTGGAGAGCGTTACCATGACGACAAAATCCCTGCTGATTGTCGAGGACAACCTCCCCCTCAGCCAGATGCTCTGCATCGAGTTTGAGGAGATGGGCTACCGGGTAAGTGTTGCTGCCAGCTGCGCCCAGGCACTTGAACTGGCAACTGGAAAACATTTTGACCTCGCCCTGCTGGACTACAACCTGCCCGACGGCCTGGGCACAGAATTGATGGCGGAGCTCTGCCGCCTGCAGCCGCACCTGAAAATAGTGCTAAGCAGCGCCAACCCCTCTGCAGAATCCGCTGCCAGCAACCAATGTGGTGTGGCATTTATCCGCAAGCCGGTTGGAGCCAGCGTGCTGAACCGACGGTTCAAGACAGCGCTGGCCCATGCCGCTTTTTAACGAAAAACAAGACGCTGCTCCTGGGGATACCAGTAGCCGGCTTTAGACCCGCCAAAGGGGCTGTTCCGGCCATGGCCCGTGATGCGTACCCGGTAGAAGCGGTAATTATCATTGTTTCTCAGCCGGTCAATTCTTTCACCGGCTTTTCGATAGGCCGACCTCAGTTCCCGACGCTCATATCTGCTCAGCCATCCATCATCCATGTAGCGGCGGTGCATCTTCTTAATACGCTTTTGCTGCTTCTTCAGTTTTTGAGCTTCCCTTTGTGTAAGGTCACCCCGTTTAACACCCTTGCGTATCTGCTTCTGTTGAAGCTTGGCAACCTCTTTGAGTTTTCCATGACCATGGCGGCCATCGGCCGAAACGGGTTGGGCCACTGCAACAGCGGCCAGAGAAATTACTGCCAGTGCGATAAGACGTTTCATAATCCTGCTCCTTTCTGTGATTGTGGATACAGGTTACGCCCGGGCAGATGAACAAAGGCTGAATGAAAAACAACTGCAGGGTGCATTAGCGAAGCGTATTGAATCGCAAGAAATGCCGACCGGTGGGTTACGCTACCGCTAACCCACCCTACAAAAACTCGTCATTCCGGCGCAGGCCGGAATCCAGAGCAGGCATCAATTGATCCCAATATGCCTTCATGTCGGGATGACGGGTATAGATGTAATTGCCAAGGGTATTTCGACTGCCATTGGCGGGTTACGCTACCGCTAACCCACCCTACAATAACTCGTCATTCCGGCGTAGGCCGGAATCCAGAGCAGGCATCAATTGATCCCCAAATGCCTTCATGCCTGGGTGATGGGTATAGATGTAATTGCCAAGAGTATTTCGCCTGCCATTGGTGGGTTACGCTGAGCTAATCCACCCTACAATAACTCGTCATTCCGGCGCAGGCCGGAATCCAGAGCAGGCATCAATTGATCCCAATATGCCTTCATGCCGGGATGACGGGTATAGATGTAATTGCCAAGAGTATTTCGCCTGCCATTGGTGGGTTACGCTACCGCTAACCCACCCTACAAAAACTTGTCATTCCGGCGTAGGCCGGAATCCAGAGCAGGCATCAATTGATCCCAATATGCCTTCATGCCAGGATGACGGGTATAGATGTAATTGCCAAGGGTATTTCGCCTGCCATTGGTGGGTTACGCTACCGCTAACCCACCCTACAATAACTCGTCATTCCGGCGTAGGCCGGAATCCAGAGCAGGCATCAATTGATCCCAATATGCCTTCATGCCGGGATGACGGGTATAGATGTAATTGCCAAGGGTATTTCGCCTGCCATTGGTGGGTTACGCTACCGCTAACCCACCCTACAATAACTCGTCATTCCGGCGTAGGCCGGAATCCAGAGCAGGCATCAATTGATCCCAATATGCCTTCATGCCGGGATGACGGGTATAGATGTAATTGCCAAGAGTATTTCGCCTGCCATTGGCGGGTTACGCTGAGCTAACCCACCCTATTCACTCCCATTCGAAAATATGCAGGGTGCAATAGCGAAGCGTATTGCACCATCCCCTGCTAAACCAGCAGCTGCAGCCAGATGGGCAGGGTCAGAAGAGAGACCAGGGTCGACAGGGTCACTGCACCTGCGTATAGCCCCGGATCAAGTTTATAGCGGTCACACAGCACCACCCCCAGCACCATGGAAGGCATGGCCGACTCCAGGGTGATCGCCGCCACCAGCTTCTCATCCAGACCTCCGGCAGTGGCGATCCCCAGGGCCAGCAGAGGCATGGCAAGCAGCTGAATCACCAGCACCGGCCAGAGCAGCAGCACCTGCCTGGATTTAAGCGTGTCCCAACGTAGCCCCATACCCAGCGCAATCAGCATCAGGGGGGCGACAGAGGGCGCTATCTTTTCGAGAAAGCCCTCCAACCATGTCGGTATGGGTGCACCGGAGAGGTTGAGCAGCACACCGGCAACCGCAGCCCACAGCGGCGGCACCTTGAGCAGTGCAACCAGGGGATGTTCGTCATCCTCACCCTGCTCACCGTAGTGACGGGCCAGCATGACCCCAACCGTGAGCAGCAGCGGGGTACAGGCAAAAAGGTCGTAGTGGATGGCCACGCTTCGTGCCCAGGTACCCATGGTCTGTTCCAGAACAGGGAGACCCAGGTAGGTGGCGTTGGGCCAGGCCGCGGCAAGCACCAGGGTCCCGGTGATCTTGCGTGAGACACCCCAGCGCCGGTAGATAAAACTGCTCACGGCGATGGCCGAAAGCACGCAGAGCGCCGCTATGGCCGCGATCCAGATACTTGAAGCACCCAGTGGCGCACGCCACAGCACCAGCAGCACCAGGGCAGGCAGCAGTAGGATAAACACCAGGCCGGTAACTGCCTGCCTCGTCTGGTCCGCCTCAAGCCCCATGGGGCGTGCCAGACGCCAGATCACACCGCAGGCGATCAAGGCCGCCATCTGTCCGAGCACACTTAACATCTCTAATACCGCTTTGTATGAAAGCCCAACATCGGCCTGAAGGCCGACCTACAGTGACTCTGTTTTAATGTCCGTAAACTAGCTCATTTTCGCCAGTAAGCTGGGGTGAGCAGTACCAGCAGGGTAAAGATCTCCAACCGCCCCAACAGCATGGCAAAACAGAGTATCCACTTGGCCGGGTCGTTCAGGCCGGCGTAGTTGGTACCCACGTCGGCCAGCCCCGGCCCAAGGTTGTTGATGGATGCCGCCACAGCTGAAAATGATGTCATCAAATCCAGGCCGGTCAGGGCCAGACCGAGATACATGAAGGTGAAACTCGCCACGTAGAGAGCGAAGAAACCCCACACTGCCTCCACCACCCGGGGGGTGACTGTCTTCTCACCGATCCTGATCGGAATCTGGGCCGAGGGATGGATCAGGCGGGTGATCTCCCGCAGACCCTGTTTGATCAACAGCAGAAAACGGATCACCTTGATACCACCGCCGGTTGAACCGGCACAACCGCCGATAAAGCTGGAGAACAACAGCACGATGGCGATAAAACCCGGCCAGAGGGAGTAATCGGCGGTGGTGAACCCTGCTGTGGTACCGATGGAGACCGCCTGAAAAATCCCCTTGGTTATCGCCTCGCTCCAGTTGTTGTAGGCTCCCATGGTGTAAAGACTGATACTGGCTACGATAGATACCAGGACCAGAATGGTCAGGTAGAAGCGAAACTCGCTGTCCAGCAGGTAGGTGCCGAGAGAACGGCGTCTGAAGGCAACGAAGTGGAGCGCGAAGTTGGCGCCGGATATGAGCAGAAAGACCACAGCGATCATCTCGATCAGGGTGCTGTCGAAATAGCCCATGCTGGCATCGTGGGTGGAAAAACCGCCGATAGCGATGGTGGAAAACGAGTGGCCGATGGCGTCGAACAGGCTCATGCCGGCAGCCCAGTAAGCCAGGGCACAGGTAACGGTCAGCCCGAGATAGATGAACCAGAGCGCCTTGGCGGTCTCGGTGATTCGCGGGGTCAGCTTGGTATCCTTCATGGGCCCTGGGGTCTCCGCCCGGTAGAGCTGCATGCCACCAATGCCCAGCATGGGCAGTACCGCCACGGCCAGTACGATGATACCCATACCGCCGAGCCACTGGAGTTGCTGGCGGTAGAAGAGAATCGATCGCGGCAGGTCATCCAGGCCGACGATCACCGTGGACCCCGTTGTGGTCAGCCCAGAGATTGACTCGAACACCGAATCCGTGAGGGAGAGATGAGGGTGCTCGGCCAGGGTGAAGGGGAGCGAGCCGGCAAGCCCAAGCACGCTCCAGAACAGCACAACCACCATGAATCCATCTCTCAGGCGCAGCTCCCGCTTCTGGTCCCGCACTAGAATCCATGAGACAGCGCCGATCATGAACAGCAGGATAAAGGCGATCATGAAGGCCGACGCCGCCCCGTCGCCATACCAGATAGATACCACCACGGGCGGGATCATGGTCATGCTGAAGAGCATCAGCAGAACTCCGAGAATGCGTTGTACGGCACTGAATTGCATTTAGGGCCTGCCCACTCTAGAGAAAGGTCACACCGACCTGGAACAGCCGTTCCACTTCGGGTATCTGCCGCTTGTCCGCCAGAAACAGGATGACGTGGTCCTCAGAGTTAATGACCGTATCGTGATGGGCGATGATCACCTCGTCACCCCGGACAATAGCCCCGATAGTGGTCTCTTTGGGCAGGTCTATCTCCTCGATCGATCTGCCCACCACCTTGGATGAATTCATATCGCCATGGGCCACCGCCTCAATCGCTTCTGCGGCACCCCGGCGCAGAGAATGCACCATCACCACGTCGCCTCTGCGCACATGGGTGAGCAGGCTGCCGATGGTCGCCTGCTGGGGAGAAATGGCGATATCGATGGTGCCGCTCTCCACCATGTCGACGTAGACCGCGCGGTTGATCAGGGCCATCACCTTACGTGCACCCAGCCTCTTTGCAAGCATGGCTGACAGAATGTTGGCCTCGTCGTCATTGGTCACCGCACAGAAGACATCGGTGTTTTCAATGTTCTCTTCCAGCAGCAGATCTTCATCCGCCACGTCGCCATGGAGCACGATGGTCTTGGGCAGATCCTCTGCCACTTTCTGTGCGCGCAACTTGTCCACCTCGATCAGCTTGACCTGGTAGTGGCGCTCCAGGGCACCTGCCAGTCGTTTGCCCACATTGCCGCCTCCGGCGAACATCAGGCGCTTGGATGGTTTCTCAAGCTTTCTCAGCTCGCTCATCACGGCACGGATATGCTTGGTGGCGGCGACAAAAAAGACCTCGTCATCCACCTCGATAATGGTGTCGCCTTCGGGTTTGATCGATCGCCCCTTGCGGTAGATGGCCGCCACCCGGGCATCGATGTGGGGCATATGTTCATAGAGGGCACGCAGCTTGTTACCCACCAGTGGCCCGCCATAGTAGGCGCGCACCGCAACCAGTCGCACCCGACCTCCTGCAAAATCCAGCACCTGCAGAGCGCCGGGGTTTTCAACCAGGCGCATGATGTAATCTGTCACCAGTTGCTCCGGACTGATCAGCACATCGATGGGCATGGAGTCCTGGGAGAATAGCTGGGGAAACTTGGTATAGCCCTGGGCGCGCACCCGGGCAATCTTGGTCGGTGTTCTGAACAGGGTGTAGGCAACCTGGCAGGCGACCATGTTGGTTTCGTCGCTGTTGGTCACGGCGAGGATCATATCGGCATCCTCGGCTCCAGCCCGCAGCAGCACCTCGGGCTGGGCCGCATGGCCCTGCACCGTGCTCAGGTCCAGGCGGTCCTGAAGCGCCTGCAGCAGCTCAGAGTTCTGGTCCACCACGGTGATGTCATTGGCCTCTGACGCCAGGTTGTTGGCTACCGATGTACCGACCTGGCCTGCGCCCAGAATGATGATTTTCATTTTTCTTTTTCGGCCTGTTTATACAAGCGATATATTCTAACGCCGATCAGCAGACTAATCAGCGCCGCTCTTTGATTTCAACACCCAGGGAGCGAAGTTTGCGGTAGAGATGTGTTCGCTCCATACCCGCTTCCGCCGCCATGCGGCTCACGTTGCCGGCATGCTTCTCCAGCTGATACTCAAGGTAGGCCTTCTCGAACTGCTCCCTGGCCTGGCGAAGCGGCTGGTCGAATGAGACAGGAAAAGCTTCACCACCACTGGGGCTGGCAACCTGGACGCCTCCCAGGGCGATCTCCACCTCATCCTGGGAGATATCTTCGCCAATCCCCATGATCAGCAGGCGCTGAACAAGATTCTTCAGCTCCCTGATATTACCGCCCCAGCCGTGGTTCCTGAGAAAATTTTGCGCACCGACATCGAAGCGGCGATAGGTGAGTTTGTCCTGGGCGACGAAATAGTCGACATAGGCGTTGAGCAGATCAGGCACATCCTCACGGTGCTCACGCAGAGAGGGAATCCGCAATGGCACCACGTTGAGATGGTAGAAGAGGTCCTCCCTGAATTTATCCGCCTGCACCTTCTGCTCAAGATCGTGCTGGGTTGCGGCAATAATCCTCACATCCACCTCAACAGGCTCAGAACCACCCACCCGTAGAAAAGAGCGGGTATCCAGGGCGCCCAGCAGCTGCGCCTGCACATCCATGGGCATATCCGCGACCTCATCCAGGTAGAGGGTGCCGCCGCCCGCCTGCTCCAGGGCGCCGTAGTGAACCACCTCGCCCTCTTCACTGCCGAACAGCTCCCGGGCGGAACTGCTGCCCGAGATGGAGGTCACCGAGACATCCACGAAAGGCCGCTCGCGTCGCTGGCTCTGGGAGTGAAGGTAGCGGGCAAAAGTCTCGCGACCACTACCCGGCTCGCCAGTGATCAGCACCCAGGTATCATGCAGGGCAATGCGCTTCACCTGCTCACGTAACCGCTGCATCACCGCACTGTGACCGGTGGGCTCGATGACATGGGGGGTGTGGCGGCGCAGACCGATATTCTCCTGCTGCAGTTTGTCCGCCTCAAGGGCACGCTCAACCGTCAACAGCAGCTTGGCCAGGGAGAGAGGCTTCTCCAGAAAGTCGTAGGCGCCGTAGCGGGTCGCCTCAACCGCGGTCTCCACGGTACCGTGGCCCGACATCATGATTACGGGACAGGGCAGACCTTCACCCTCCGACCACTCCTTGAGCAGCGTGATACCGTCCACATCAGGCATCCAGATATCCAGCAGCACCAGGTCGGGGCGCCGTTCCCGCAGGGCGCTGCGCGCACTGGCGCCATCTTCTGCCACATTGACCTGGTAATCCTCATCGACAAGAATTTCCTGGACCAGCGAGCGGATATCGGGCTCATCATCCACTACCAGTATAAAGGGACCACCACTCATCCAGCCGCTCTCCTGTCGATGAATCTGTGCATAGAATTAACTGACCCTACGGGCCGGGCACCGGCGTGCAGGCCGGAACATTATCCAGTTCTGTGATTAAAACGGGAAGGCGTAGGATAACGCATGCCCCGGCCTTGGTGCGATTTTCCGCCCATATTCTGCCACCATGCTCTTCCACAATCTTTTTTACGATGGCCAGCCCAAGCCCGGTACCCTTGGTTTTTGTGGTGACATAGGGCTCGAAGAGGTGCCCAAGGGTCTCTTCGGTGAAACCGATACCGTTGTCGTGAACGGCTACCTCGATGAAATGACAATCCCCTTCGAGTTTTCTGCAACTGGCCACATGCACCTCGGGAGTTGGAACTCCCTCCACCGCTTCACGGGCATTCTTCAGAAGGTTGATAAACACCTGCCTGAGCCGCCGCGAATCCGCCTCAACCAGGGCACCGGCCGTATCCAGCGACGTGGTCAGCCCGCTCTCCAGTCCTGCGCTGCGATAGAGATCGACAACATCGGTGATCAGGGCATCCACTTCCACCGGCTGGGAATTCATCTGGGGCGGCTTGGCGTATTCAGAAAAAGCGTCGACCATCTCCTTCATCGATTCCACCTGCTGCACAATGGTATGCGTGGAGCGATCGAGTACATCCGCCTCTTTCTGGTCCATCTTTTTCAGGTATTTGTGGCGCAGTCTTTCCGCTGACAGCTTGATGGGAGTAAGGGGGTTTTTGATTTCATGGGCCAGCCGGCGTGCCACCTCGCCCCACGCCGCATCACGCTGCGCCTGCACCAAGGCCGTCACCTCATCGAATACCAGCACATACTCGGCCAGTTCGCCCTCGGGCTGTTCCAGGAGGGTACCCCGGCAGAGCAGTATCTGGCGCCCATCGCCCCCGTAGAGCACGATCTCTTCACGCCAATCCTGTGGCTGGGACATAACCGTGTTACCGATGGCCTCGGCAAACTGCGCCAACTGCGGGGGATGGGCCGGCACATCATCCAGGGAGAGTGACAGCAGACCTTCACCCTCAAGACCCAGGATATCGTGAGCGGCCTGGTTGGCGGTGCGGATGGTGCCAGAGGGATCCAGTACCAGTACACCGGAGGAGAGACGTCGCAGTACCGCCTCCAGGTAGGCGTGTTGAGCCTCCACTTCCAGCTTGCTGCGGGTCGCCTCATCCCGGGCCTGGGAGATACGGCGGGTCATGGCGTTGAAGGAGGATACCAGGAAGCCCAGTTCATCCTTGGCCTTGGGCAGGGGCAACTGCATGTCGTAGTCACCATCCGCCACCGCCCGGGTACCGTCTGCAATATCCGCAATCGGCGCCACCAGCCGGCGTGCCGAATAGAATGCCGCCCAGATGGCCGCCAGCAGGCTGAACAGCAGCACCAGCGCCAGGGCGATAGTGAAGGTGTTCTTCAGACTGCTACGCAGAAAGGCGAGCTCCTTGTAGCGGTTGTAGGCACCCTGAACAGTCCCGGTGAGCCGGGTAATATCGGTGGAGGTGTTGTATATCGCCTGCAGCAACATGCCACGCACGGGCTCTGTCACCACAACCCGCACCTCCATGGGCGCATTCTCACCACCCAGGGTGAGTCCCACAAAATCATCTCCTGAGCGGACCTGCTGCAGGATAGAGTCGTCGGGCACGTCCGGCACCAGGATGGTGGGATCGGCGTTAACGTGGGAGACCACCCGGCCCGAGGGCTCGAGCAAAACCAGTTCGGTAGCCCCGGATTTGTCTCGCAGATCCTCAAGATCGAGGGAGAGTGCGGCCACCGAGCTACCCTGCAGTTCATTCAGCAGGTGCTGGGTGGTCTTCAACCGCTCGCGCTTATGCAGATCCAGGGAAGCCTGGCTGAGGGCCAGCGCATCTTCCATCGCCCGGTCGATTTTCACATCGAACCAGCTGTCGATTCCATGCAGCAGAAACTGCTGGGAGTAGTAATAGACCACGGCCACCGGGGCGAGGGAGAGCACGATGAACACCACAACCATGCGCAGGGTCAGATGCGACCCTGATGCGTGGCTCCTGTAGCGAATCACCAGCTGGACAATATTGATACCGACCACGATCACCAGGGCGCCAAGACCCAGTACACTGGCGATCAACAGGGGGATGAAAAGACGGCTGAGCTGCTCGGCGTTCTGCACCGCGCTGCTCATCAGGTGCAGTGAAAGCAGCACCAGTACCAGCAGCAGTACTGCCGGCAGTGCACTGGCGGTAAATCGCTTCAGGGGACCAGGAGCCATATCTTCCACTCACTGGCCAGTTTCCAGGCAGGGGTCAGGTAGGCCATGGGCCTGAGGGGCAGGGGCAGGGCCTCAATATCGAGGGTGGTCTTAAGGGCCACTTCATACTCTTCACCCGGCGTCAGCCTGGAATGCTCTATGATGGGGAACTGGCGGATCTTGCCCAGGGCATTCAGCGCCGCCTGGCGGGTTACAAAACTCAGCTTGTCCCCTGACTGAAGATCGTTGACCTGGTAGATCTCGGCCAGCGCCTGGTAACGGAGCTGGTAGCGCAGGCGAACATCCTGTATGTCATTCTCCCAGATCCAGGCACCCTTGCGCCTGATCTGCAGATGAGCTTCCAGGATCAGCGGCACACCATTCATCAGTGCCTCGCTGGCCTCCTCGGAAAAACGGTAGTCTATGTCGGCATCCAGCAGGTACTGCCCATCCACCAGTTCGGCATTCAACCGGGCAACCTCGAATCCCGCCTCGGCAGATGCCGTGGCAGGAAAAAGCAAAACCAGGACCATCCAGATCAGGCCGTTAAAGCTGATATGGCGGCGGTCTCCTCTGCTCATTCCGTTTTATCCAGCCTCGCGTAGTAAAAACCGTCCATCGTCGCCTCTCCGGGCAGGGTCTGACGCCCCACGGTTCTTGCATGACCCCAACTCTCGGTTATGGGTCGCTCGACAACATCTCCGTGACGCCCGATAAATCGCTCAACCTGCAGGTGGTTCTCCTCCGGCAGAAGGGAGCAGGTGGCATACAACAGCATACCGCCGGGTTTGAGCAGAGGCCAGACGGCATCCAGTATCCGCTCCTGCAGGGAGACCAGGTTGTCGATATCCTCATCCCGGCGCAGCAGCTTGATATCAGGGTGACGCCTGATCACCCCGGTTGCCGAGCAGGGCACATCCAGCAGGATGCGATCATACCGGGTTTCAGCCCAGGCCCCTTTGGGTTCTGCGGCATCCCCCTGGCAGACATCAGCCTGAAGGCCCAGGCGTCCGAGGTTCTCCGTGATCCGCTCCAGGCGCGATGCATCAATATCAATTGCTGTCAGCTCCAGGCCCTCGGGGACCATTTCCAGGATATGGCAGGTTTTGCCACCGGGTGCGGCACAGGCATCCAGCACCTGTTGATCCGGCTGCAGATCCAGCAGCTCGGCAGCGAGCTGTGCGCCGCCATCCTGTACCGACACGTCACCGTGACTGAAGCCGGGCAGCGACTCCACGGCACAGGCGGTATCGAGCACCACACCGGCGCTGATGCCGGGAATCGGTCGGGACGCAATCGACACCTGGGTCAGTTTATCGATATAGGCCTCGCGACTGAGATGGGCAGTGTTCACCCTCAAGCTCATGGGGGGATAATCCCGATAAGCCTCGGCGACACTCTGCCAGTGATCGGGCCAGGCCTTCTGAATCCGCTCCAGCAGCCAGGCAGGCAGGGCATGCCGGGCGACCGGGTTGTGACTGATCTCCTGCAGCAGCTCATCCTGCTCCCGCTGAAAGCGGCGCAACACACCATTCACCAGGCCGGTTGCCCAGGGGCGCCGGCGTTTCATCGGCAGGGCCGCATCCACCGTCTCCTTGACCGCTGCATGAGGTGGAACCCGCATCTGCATCAACTGGTACAGGCCGACCATGACCAGCGCCTTGACCTCACCATCCTTTGCTTTCATGGGACGCTCAAGCAACTGGCTCAACAGAACCTCCAGTGTGGGCCACCAGCGGGCCACGCCGAAGCAGATCTCCTTGACCAGTGGACGGTCGCGTTCAGGAATATTGTCTGTTTCAGTTGCAAGCAGGTCTGAAAGGGAACGGCCCTGGACCATGCTCCACACCAGGCGGGCTGCCAGGGCACGGGAGTTGGCCTTCACAGTCGCGTTTCTGCCCTTGTATTTAGTCAAGCAGTACACCATCCAGGTTGTGGGCGTTAAGGAAATCCGAGGCACTCATGGCCCGCTTTCCGGGCAGTTGCAGCCGGGTAACCCTGAGCGTGCCCGAGCCGGTTGCGACATCGATACCTGCCTTGGAGCTTTTCACCACCTGGCCTGGAGCAGCGCCGGAACCATCTTCCAGTGGTTCTGACTCCCAGATACGCAGCGCTTTGCCATCCAGGTCGGCCTGGGCAACAGGCCAGGGATTGAACGCCCTCACCTGGCGATCGATCGCCCCGGCACTCTCCTGCCAGTCGATTCTCGCCTCACTCTTCTCCAGCTTGCTGGCATAGTTGGCCAGGGCGTCATCCTGCACTTCGGGTTCCAGGCTTCCTTCCGCAATACCCGGCAGCGCCTCCATCAGCGCCTCGGCACCCATGTCCGATAGCCGGTCGTGGAGTGTTCCGCCTGTTTCGCCAACACCTATCTCACACTGTTTTTTCAAAAGCATGGGGCCGGTGTCCAGGCCCTCCTCCATCTGCATGATGGTGATACCCGTCTCCTTGTCGCCCGCCATGACGGCCCGCTGGATAGGGGCTGCACCGCGCCAGCGCGGGAGCAGAGAGGCGTGGATATTGATACACCCCAGCCGCGGTGCGTCCAGCACCCGGCGGGGCAGAATGAGGCCATAGGCCACCACCACCATCAAATCAGCGTTGTGAGCCTCCACGGCCTGGAGATCCTCCTCCGCCTTGAAGTTCTTCGGCTGAAATACCGGGATACCGTGATCAAGGGCTACCTGTTTCACCGGGCTGGGGGTGAGTTTTCGTCCCCGCCCGGCGGGCCGGTCAGGCTGGGTATAGACGGCAACCACCTGGTGACCCGCGCCGATCAGGGCACGCAGCGGGGGCACTGAAAAATCCGGTGTGCCGGCAAATACAATCTTCAGCTTGTCAGGTATCAAAACCAGGGGTTCCTTAATTTTGGGACCGGTTTCGCAGCAATTACCTGGAAACCGGATACAGTTCTTTTTATCCGGTCAGATGGCCGGAGCGGCCGGCTGTTGTGAAGATTGATTCAAGCGTGCCTCTTTCTCCAGCTTCTTTCTGATACGCTGACGCTTGAGACTGGAGAGATAGTCGATAAACAGCTTGCCATCGAGATGATCGAGTTCATGCTGGATACAGACAGACAGCAGGCCCTCAGCATCGAGTTCGAAGGCTTTGCCGTCACGATCCAGGGCGCTGATCCTGACCCTGTCAGCCCGGGAAACTTTCTCGCTGATGTCGGGTACGGAAAGACAGCCCTCCTCCATCTCCTCAACACCCTCTTTGGCTATAATTTCAGGGTTGATGAGACAAAGCGGCTGATCCCGCTCTTCGGAGAGGTCAATGACCACGACACGCTTGTGAACGTTGACCTGGGTAGCTGCCAGACCTATGCCTGGAGCCTTGTACATGGTCTCGAACATGTCATCGACAAGTTGTTTAATGGTGCCGTCGACCTCGGTCACAGGCTTGGCCTTGGTGCGTAACCTGGGGTCTGGAAAATGCAATATTTCAAGAATTGCCATTGGGAAATCCGCAAATCTATAGTACAAAGATAAAAAAATTCGCTAACATTATGATCATACAGGAATCTGTGTCACGATTCTGGACCAGTTCCCTGTACCCGGAACAAGTAAATAGCAGAAAAACTGCAAAGGGACCGCCATGCTAACCTCAAGTAAAAAGCTTGCCAGCCTTATTTTGGGTCTTCTCCTTTCCATGGGCGCGCTGGCTGCCGATCCCGTAGCCGTCAACCCGGCCCACCCGGATCGGCACGTGGTCGTACCTGGTGACACCCTGTGGGATATCTCAGCCAAGTTCCTGCGTGACCCCTGGCAGTGGCCGAACGTCTGGTACGTTAACCCGCAGATCGAGAATCCTCATCTCATCTACCCGGGCGACATCATCACCCTGATCTACGTCAATGGACAACCCGTACTGAGCCTGCAACGGGGATCCGTGGTCAAACTATCGCCCCGGGTACGCGCAAGTTCACTGGATGACGCAATACCCACCATACCCCTGGACGCCATCAACCAGTTCCTTACCCGCCCCTTCGTGGTAGATAAGGATGAAATGGAAAGAGCGCCGTACATCGTCTATTTCGGTGACGAGCACCTCATGGGCGGCAAGGACCTCAGGGGGTATGTACGGACCATCGAAACCACAGACAACAAAAGGTTCGACATAGTTCGCCCGGGAGACGCCTATACCGACGCCGATACCGGTGAAGTACTCGGCTACGAGGCCCTGTTCATCGGCAACGCCGACCTTCATAAAACAGGCGACCCCGCCACAGTCGGTTTCAGCAACTCGGAACTTGAGATCCTTAAAGGTGACCGCCTGATACCCATTACCAACGAGGTTCAGCTGGAGAACTTTCATCCCAAGGCCCCGGATACCGAGATCAAGGGCAGCATCATATCCGTACTCAACGGCGTGAGCCAGATCGGTCAGTACAACGTGGTGGTTCTGGATCGCGGAGCCACAGACGGCCTCGCAGCAGGCGACGTCCTGACTGTTGACCACCGCGGCGATACCGTGCGGGACGTGATAACCGAAGACTCCGCAGATACCGTCACCCTGCCTGATGAACCCGCTGGAACCCTGCTGGTGTTCCGCACCTTCCCACGGGTCAGTTTCGGGCTGGTCATGGATGCCACCCGCGCAATCCATGTTAAGGACCGGGTTCGCAACCCCTGAACGAAACCACAACAGGAGGCGGGATGCCCCTGCAGGATAGTGGAACGGAAAACCGGAACAAAGGGCTGGCCTGTTGGCTGGCCCTTTTACATGCGCCGGGCCTGGGCAGCCGGGGATACAACCAGCTGCTGCAAGGCACAACCCCCGAACGTCTTTTTGAAACCCCCTCACTCGCAGATCAGTTTTCCACAAAGCGCTGCGACCTCAGGGGCTATCTGAATGCCCCGGACTGGGAATCCGTGGAGGCCGACCTGAAATGGGCCCAAGCGGAGGATCACCACATCCTGACCCTGGCCGACCCCGCCTACCCACCGCTGCTGGCGGAGATAGATGATCCGCCGCCACTGCTGTTCGTCATCGGCAACCCGCAACTGCTGGCCACCCCCCAGCTTGCCATGGTGGGCTCGCGCAACCCATCGGCTTCCGGCAGTCAGACCGCCAGGGATTTCGCTTTCCACCTGGCCCGCTCCGGCCTCACCATCACAAGCGGACTGGCTATCGGCATAGACGGCGCCAGCCATGAAGGGGCCCTGGATGCAGGCGGAACAACCATCGCCGTCACCGGCACCGGCCTGGACCGGGTATACCCGGCCCGCCACCACGAACTGGCCCACCGGACCAGGGAAAACGGTGCGCTGGTTTCTGAATTCCCCCCCGGCACCCCGGTACTGCCGGGCAACTTCCCCCGCAGAAACCGGATTATCAGC
Organism: Sedimenticolaceae bacterium; assembly: GCA_965224515.1. GTDB lineage: Bacteria > Pseudomonadota > Gammaproteobacteria > Chromatiales > Chromatiaceae > Sedimenticola_A. The sequence continues at coordinate 1,337,747 of OZ245051.1, read as the reverse complement.
GGCCTGAGTGTCGGCACCCTGGTGGTGGAGGCGGCCCTTAAAAGCGGCTCGCTGATCACCGCACGTCTCGCCTCCGAACAGGGCAGAGAGGTTTTCGCCATACCCGGATCAATTCACAACCCACTCTCCAGGGGCTGCCACCAGCTGATTCGCCAGGGCGCCAAGCTTGTTGAATCGTCTGCAGACATCGTCGAAGAGCTGGCGGCACTGCTTGGGACGCTGACCGCAGCCGCAGAATCCGACACTGGCACACCACCTGAAACCGGGGAACTGGATGATGAATACATCCAGCTGCTTGATCATATCGGCTACGACCCGCTCCAGGCAGACCTGATCATAGAACGCAGCGGACTGCCTCCTGAGACAGTCTCTTCCATGTTACTATTGCTCGAACTGGAAGGTTATGTATCATCACTAACAGGCGGACAGTATTGCCTTACCGGCAAAAGCTGGCGCTAAAGAGCCTCCACCCAGCCTCAAAACGGCCGGAGACCCTGAGACAGATGCCCACAAGGCGTCCCAAGCAGTCCTCGAACAAGGATACAGAATGAACGAAAATGTCGTCGATATCCTCATCTACCTGTATGAAAACTACATGGATGGCGACCAGAAAGCCCCCTCTGACCAGGCCCAGGTTCACGAGGAACTGATGCAGGCCGGTTTTCCCGAAGGGGAGATAGACAAGGCCTTCGCATGGATGGACGAACTCGCCCTGCACCAGGACGAGCAGTCCTACAATCACCATACTGAACACTCCATCCGCATCTACACCGATGACGAACAGGCTCGCCTTGATGCCGACAGCCGCGGCCTGCTGCTGTTTCTGGAGCAGAACAGCATCCTGGACCAGGCGAGCCGCGAACTGGTTATCGACCGTGCCATGGCCCTGGACAACCTCCAGATCACCGTGGAAGAGCTGAAATGGGTGATTCTGCTGGTGCTGATGAACCAGCCCGGACAGGAGTCCGCCTTCGCCCAGATGGAAGACCTGGTATACAACGACATCCCTGTCTATCTGCACTGATCAAGCCGGTTTCGAGGGGGGAAAATGCCCCCTCGAACCAAATGTTGCTTGCTTCCAACGCTAAAATTCCTCTATCCTCCGCCGCTTAGTCTAAGGAAATCGACTCCATTTCAAGCGGAAAACTCATGAATCTGGTCATCGTAGAATCGCCGGCCAAGGCCAAAACCATCAAAAAGTACCTGGGCAAGGACTTTGAAGTTCTCGCCTCGTATGGCCATGTGCGCGACCTCATCCCCAAAGAGGGGGCTGTTGATACCGCAGACGATTTCAAGATGAAATACCAGGTCATCGAGAAAAATGACCGCCACGTCCAGGCCATCACCAAGGCCCTGAAAAAATCCGACGCCCTCTATCTCGCAACTGACCCGGACCGCGAAGGTGAGGCCATCTCATGGCACCTCTACGAGCTGCTGAAAGGCCGCAAGCACCTCAAGGACAAAGAGGTGCACCGCGTGGTCTTCAACGAGATCACCAAAAAGGCGGTGCAGGACGCGGTGGCAAATCCCCGCGAACTCTCAATGGACCTGGTCAACGCCCAGCAGGCGCGCCGCGCCCTGGATTACCTGGTGGGCTTCAACCTCTCTCCCCTGCTCTGGAAAAAGGTCCGCCGCGGACTCTCCGCCGGCCGTGTACAGAGTCCCGCCCTGCGCATGATCGTGGAGCGCGAGGAGGAGATCGACGCCTTTGTCGCCAGGGAGTACTGGTCAGTAGAGGCAGACGTCAGCAAGGAAGGGCAGAAATTCAGCTCCAAGCTCACCCATTTTCAGGGCGAGAAGATCGAACAGTTCACCATCACCGACGGTGAACGCGCCGCAGAGGTCGAGAGCACCCTGCAGGCGGCAGCAGAAGGCAAGCTGCAGGTTGCCAAGGTGCAGAAGAAGCAGCGAAAACGAAATCCCGCCGCTCCCTTCACCACATCCACCCTGCAGCAGGAGGCGGCGCGCAAGCTCGGCTTCACCACCCAGCGCACCATGCGTACCGCCCAGCAACTCTATGAAGGCATAGATACCGGCAGCGGCGCTGTGGGTCTGATCACCTACATGCGTACCGACTCCGTTCACCTGGCGAACGAAGCCCTTGAGGAGCTGCGCGGCTACATCACCGAACGTTTCGGCTCAGAGCAGCTGCCGAAGGATATCCGCACCTTCAAAACCAAGGCAAAGAACGCCCAGGAGGCCCACGAGGCCGTGCGCCCCACCTCGGCACTGCGCACCCCGGATGAGCTGAAGAGTCACCTGACGAAAGACCAGCACCGTCTCTACGAACTGATCTGGAAGCGCACCGTCGCCTGCCAGATGATTCACGCCACCATCAACACCGTGGCGGCGGATCTCGCCTGCGGCGAGGGCAACACCTTCCGCGCCAACGGCTCCACCATCGCCAACCCCGGCTTCATGGCTGTCTACATGGAGGGCGTGGACGACGCCAAGAAAGGCGATGACGACGAGAAGATGCTGCCCCCATTGAGCGAGGGCGACGTGATTGATCTCGCCGCCATCCGCCCTGAACAGCACTTCACCGAGCCACCACCCCGCTACAGCGAGGCGAGCCTTGTGAAGGCACTGGAAGAGCATGGCATCGGCCGTCCCTCCACCTATGCCTCCATCATCTCCACCCTGCAGGACCGCGAATACGTGGAACTGGAGAAGAAGCGCTTCCACCCCACCGACGTGGGCCGGGTGGTCAACAAGTTCCTCACCAACTACTTCACCAAGTACGTGGACTACGACTTCACCGCCAACCTGGAGGATGAGCTCGATGCCGTCTCCCGCGGCGAGGAGGAGTGGATCCCCCTGCTGAAGAAGTTCTGGAGCCCCTTCAAGGATCGCATCGACCACACCCAGGAGAACGTCAAGCGCAGCGACGTCACCCACGAAGCGATGGACGAGAAGTGCCCCGAGTGCGGCAGCCAGCTCTCCATCCGCCTGGGCCGTCACGGCCGTTTTGTCGGCTGCACCAACTACCCCACCTGCAACTACACACGGGACCTGGGCGGCGACAAGAAAGAGGCCGACGAGCCCCAGATCGTGGAAGGGCGCAAGTGCCCCGAGTGCAACTCGGACCTGGTGATAAAGAAGGGCAAATACGGCAAGTTCATCGGCTGCTCGAGCTACCCCGACTGTCGCCATATCGAGCCCCTGGAGAAACCGGTGGACACCGGCGTCAAGTGCCCCAAGTGCAACAGCGGCACCATGATGAAGCGCAAGTCACGCCGCGGAAAGATCTTCTACTCCTGCTCCACCTACCCGGATTGCGACTACGCCACCTGGAACGAACCGGTGGCCGAGCCCTGCCCGAGTTGCGGCTGGCCGATCCTCACCATCAAGACAACCAAGCGCAAGGGCACCGAGAAGGTCTGCCCCCAGCAGGAGTGCTCGTTCTCCGAGCCAGTGAAAGACGCCTGACACACCACCCTGTCGGCCTGAAGGCCGACCTACCCCCACCCCGTAGGTCGGGCTTCAGCCCGACAACAACCCCTGGCAAATACACCCATCGGCCTAAAGGCCGACCTACCTGGACTGAAGCCCCTCCCGTAGGTCGGGCTTCAGCCCGACAACAACCCCTAGCAAATACACCTGTCAGCCTGAAGGCCAACCTGCCTGGACTGAAGAACCCACCCCGTAGGTCGGGCTTCAGCCCGACAACAACCCCTGACAAATACACCCATCGGCCTGAAGACCGACCTACCTGGACTGAAGAACCCACCCCGTAGGTCGGGCTTCAGCCCGACAACAACCCCTGACAAATACACCCATCGGCCTGAAGGCCGACCTACCTGGACTGAAGAACCCTCCCCGTAGGTCGGGCTTCAGCCCGACAACAACCCCTGACAAATACACCCATCGGCCTGAAGGCCGACCTACCTGGACTGAAGAACCCACCCCGTAGGTCGGGCTTCAGCCCGACAACAACCCCTCGCAAATACACCTGTCGGTCTGAAGACCGACCTACCTGGACTGATGGCCCCGGCCTCCAGCAACACTCTGTAACAATTTATTACCCCCTCGAAACCACATCTCCCGAACCATGGGTTAAGATTCAGGTCCAACAGGCCTGTACAACAACCAACAATCCACGGGGATCTCCATGGCAGTCACAAGCAGACGCTGGGTCATTCTGATACCGATACTGATCGGTGTCGTCGCCATCGCCTTTCTGAAGAAGAACAAAATGGAGCCGGTGCAGGAGCCAATCACCGAGAAGCCGCGACTGGTGCGTGTCATCCCCGTCCCCAGCCTCACCATTTCACCCAAGGCGACAGGACACGGAACCGTGCAGCCCGGGCGCACCTGGGAGGCGGTAGCCCAGGTCAAGGGCCGCATCGTGGAGAAACACCCCAAACTGGAGAAAGGGGCCTTTCTTGAGGAGGGCAGCCTGATCCTGCGTATCGACCCCACCGACTACGAACTGGCCATCGCCCAGGCCGAGGCCGACATCCAGGCCAGCCAGGCCCAGCTCGACGAGCAGGATGCCAAGGCAGCCAATACCCGTGCCTCGCTGAAGATCGAAGAGGCCTCCCTGGTGCTCAATGAGAAAGAGCTTCAACGCAAGCGCAAGCTGGTGGGCAAGGGCGGTGTCAGCCGTTCTGACCTCGAAAGCCAGGAACGCAGCCTGCTGGGTCAGCAGCAGAGCGTGCAGTCCCAGAAAAACACGCTCAACCTGATCCCCACCCAGAAGGCGCTGCTTCAGGCCCAGCTCGCCCGCCACCAGGCGTCTCTCGCCACCGCCCGCCGCAATCTGGCCAACACAGAGGTCCGCATGCCCTTCACCGGCCGCATCGCCTCGGCCAACGTGGAGCAGGAGAAGTACGTCCGCGAGGGCGAGGTACTGGCCAGTGCCGACGGCATGGCCCGTGCCGAGGTGGAGACCCAGATTCCAATCGACCAGATGAGCAGCCTGTTCCGCTCCGGCAATGCGCAAAATATCCTTAACCTGTCAGAACTCAACACCCACAACGGCCTTGAGCTGGGAGCCCGGGTGGCACTGCAGGAGGGGGCGCTCAATGCCAGCTGGGATGCCCGCTTTGCCCGTATCAGCGACACCCTGGACCCCAAAACCCGAACCGTGGGTGTCATCGTTGAGGTCGACCAGCCCTACTCCCAGGTTGAACCCGGCAGACGCCCGCCCCTGTTCAAAGGGCTGTTCGTCGAGGTCACCCTCAGTGGCAAACCCCGCCCCGACAGCCTGCTGGTGCCCCGCTCTGCTCTGCACGACGGAAAAGTCTACGTGGCAAACAGCGAAAACCGCCTCGAGATACGGCCGGTTGAGATCGCCCTGACACAGCCCGAATTCGCCGTCATAGGCAACGGTGTGAAAGCCGGTGAGCAGATCGTGGTCACCGACCTCAACCCGGCCATCGAAGGCATGCTGCTTGACGTACGGGAAGACAAACGCAGCCTTGAACGGCTGACCGGCATTGCAAACGGAGAGCAACGGTAATGATTGCCTTCTTCGCCCGCCACCCCACCGCCGGCAACCTGCTGATGCTGTTCCTGGCGATCCTCGGGCTCTCCGCCCTGCCCGGCCTGCAGCGGGAGACCTTCCCCGACTTTGCCGCCGAGAAGATCCAGATCACGGTCCCCTACCCCGGCGCCAGCGCCGAGGATGTGGAGGAGGCGATCTGCCTGCGGGTTGAAGAGGCCATCGAGTCCGTCAATGGTGTCGAGGAGATGAGCTGCGAGGCCCGTGAGAATCTCGCCATTGCCGTGGCCGAGATGGAAGAGGGGGGCGACATCACCCAGTTCCTGGACGACATCAAGAGCGAAGTCGAGGCCATAAACACCTTCCCCGATCAGGCTGAGCTACCGGTGATCAAGGAGCTGGGGCGCACCGACAACGTGATGGCCATCGCCGTCACCGGCCCCATGGCCCCCAGCGATCTCAAGGCCTATGCCGAAGAGGTAAAGCTGCGCCTGCAGCGGCTGCCGGAGGTATCCCAGGTGGATATAAACGGCTTCTCCGACCATCAGCTGCGCATCGAGGTACCTGCACGGGCCCTGCGCCAGTACGGCCTCAGCATGTCTGATGTGGCCAGTACCGTGGCCCGCCAGGGCATTGATCTCCCCTCGGGCTCTCTTGAAACCAATGACCGGAACCTGCTGATCCGCTTCACCGACCTGCGTCGAACAACCGATGAACTGGGCAACCTGACGATAGTAAGCGCTAACTCAGGTGCAGAGGTAAAACTCGGCAGTATCGCCACCATAAGCGACCGGTTCGAGCTGGACGAAGACAAGGTGCTGTTCAACGGCAACCGCGCCGCCGTGCTGCAGGTGATCAAGACCAAGCAGCAGGACACCCTGGTGGTACGGGACGCCGTGGCAGAACTGCTTGAGGGCAAGATCCGCCCCACCGCCCCCCAGGGGGTGGAGTTCTTCGTCACCCAGGACCGCTCCTCCATCGTTCGGGACCGCCTCAACCTGCTAACCAAAAACGGCGGCCAGGGCCTGGTGCTGGTATTCCTGGTGATGTGGCTCTTCTTCCAGGGCCGTTTCGCCTTCTGGGTCGCCATGGGTCTGCCGATCTCATTCCTGGGTGCGCTCTATTTCATGAGCATCCTGGGACTCACCGTCAACATGATCACCATGGTGGCGCTGCTCATCGCCATCGGCCTGCTGATGGATGACGCCATCGTTATCTCGGAGAACATCGCCACCCACCTGCGGCGGGGCAAAAGCGCCATGCAGGCGGCCATCGACGGCACCAAGCAGGTCTCCCCCGGAGTGATCTCCTCGTTCCTCACCACCATCTCGGTGTTTGCACCCCTCGCCTTTCTCTCCGGGCACATGGGCAAAGTGTTGCAGTTCATCCCCATGGTGCTGATCCTGGTCATCGCGGTGAGCCTGATCGAGGCCTTCATGATCCTGCCCCACCACCTCGCCCACTCCCTCAAGCATCACGAGAAGGAGACCTCGCGCTTCCGCCAGGCCTTCGACAACCGGCTGATCGGTTTCCGGGACAACACCCTGGGTCACATCGTCGACTGGGCGGTCCATCAGCGCTACTGGTTCATCGGCATCATCGTCGCCCTGTTTCTGCTCAGCATTGGCATGCTGGTGGGGGGCAAGCTGAAATTCCAGTCCTTCCCCGATATCGAGGGGGACATCATCGAGGCCCGGCTGCTGCTGCCCCAGGGGACCCCACTGTGGCGCACTGAAGAGGTGGTGGAACGTATCACCCAGGGCATCAGTACCGTCAACCAGACATTTACCCCCCGGCAGCCAGATGAACAGCCCCTGGTGCGCAATGTCCAGGTGCGTTTCAACAGCAACCAGGACGCCGGCGTCAGCGGCCCCCACGTGGCCACGGTCACTGTCGACCTGCTGACTGCCGAGAAACGTTCCGGCTCCCTGGACGATTTCATCAACCTCTGGCGTAAAGAGGTGGGCGAGGTGCCAGATCTTGTAGCCCTCAACTTCAAGGAGCCCACCATCGGCCCCGGCGGCATCCCCCTGGAGATCCGTCTCACCGGCCCCGGGCTCGACCAGTTGAAGCAGGCATCCCTGGAACTGCAGGAGTGGCTCAAGCGCTACAAGGGGGTATTCGACCTGTCAGACGATCTGCGCCCGGGCAAACCGGAGCTGCGGCTGAAACTGCGCGACGGCGCCCTGGCCCTGGGCCTCGACGCCTCCACCATCGCCAACCAGCTTCGAGCGGCCTTCTACGGCACTACCGCCAACGAGATCCAGGTTGGTCCAGAGGCCTACGAGATAGACGTACGCCTGGCAGCGGATGACCGAGCCACCCTGACCGACATCGAGGCGTTCCGCATCACCACAGCCTCCGGCGACCAGATCCCCCTCAACGCGGTGGCCCTTATCGAACAGGCCAGGGGCTACTCCCGTATCCAGCGAATCGACGGGGTACGCACCATCACCGTCACCGGCGACATGGATACCCGAATCGCCAATGCCCGTGAGGTAGTCGAGCACACCAAGCAGAACTTCATACCGCAACTGCTCGAAAAGTATCCGGAAGTCAGCACCAGCGTTGAAGGCCAGTCCAAGCAGACTGCCAAGACCGGCGCCTCCATGCTGCGCAGTTTCGGTATCGGATTGATTGGCATATTTATCCTGCTCAGTTTCCAGTTCCGCAGCTATGCCGAGCCGTTGATCGTCATGGCGGTGATCCCCATGGCCCTGATCGGCGTGGTCTGGGGCCACCTGCTGATGGGGCTCAACTTCACCATGCCGGGCATCATCGGGTTTGCCTCCCTGGCCGGTATCGTGGTCAACGACTCGATCCTGCTGGTAGAGTTTCTGAAGCTGCGCATCCGCGAGGGACACAGCGTCATCGAGGCGGCCAAGATGGCCAGTCGCGAACGCTTCCGGGCGGTACTGCTCACCTCCATTACAACCATCGCCGGCCTGACCCCCCTGCTGCTGGAGAAGAGCATGCAGGCCCAGGTGCTGGTGCCCCTTGCCACCAGTATCGTATTCGGCCTGCTCACCACCACACTGCTGGTACTGCTGGTGGTACCTGCGATGTACAGCGTGCTGGCTGACTTCGGCATCACCTCCACGGAGAAAGAGCGCGAGCTGTTGCAGACAGAGACGGCTTGAGCCTCCCACGAAAAACAATTCACAAAACAGGGTTATAAATAAAACCGGATAATCATATAATTCCCTCCGGGGCAGGAACTAAATTACCTGTGACCGAATACACCCTGGAGAGACCTTGGAAAGCGAAGAGACCCACTGCGGAGACATTCTTGTCGTTGACGACGCCGCGACCAACCAGCTGCTTATCAGCTCAATTCTGAGTGATGCCGGCCACAATGTACGTGTCGCAAGCAACGGCGTCTCGGCCCTGATGCTCTGTGAAGAGAGCCCGCCCGACCTTATCCTGCTCGACATCAGGATGCCGGGAATCGACGGACACGAGGTGTGCAAGCTGCTCAAGGAGAGTAAACATACCCGCGGTATCAGCGTCATCTTCGTCACGGTGTCCCAAGAGCCTGAAGACAAGAGCCGCTGCTTCAAACTGGGCGCCAAGGACTACATAACCAAGCCCTTCGAACCCATCGAGCTGCGTATCAAGGTCCACACCCATATCCGCATCCGGCGGTTGGAAGAGAAGCTGCGCCAGCTCACAAGCTGACACCTTGAGGCCGTATAAAGGTACAATCCCCGCTCACCCACAACCTCCAGTACCATGCAGCACGCCCTAAGCATCCTCAACAACACCTTCGGCTACAGCGATTTCCGCCACAACCAGGCCGAGATCATCGCTGCGCTGATCGACGGGCGTGACGCCCTGGCCCTGATGCCCACCGGCGGAGGCAAGTCCCTCTGCTACCAGATTCCCGCCCTGGTCCGTCCAGGTACCGGCATCGTCATCTCGCCCCTGATCGCCCTGATGCAGGACCAGGTGGACGCCCTGCTCCAGCTCGGCATCCGCGCCGCCTTCCTCAACTCCAGCCTCAACACCACTGAGCGCCTGGGGGTTGAGCAGGCACTGCTGGCCGGCGAGCTCGATCTGCTCTACGTGGCCCCCGAGCGACTCCTGATGCCCAGCATGCTGGGTATGCTTGACCAGGTTGAGGTTGCCCTCTTTGCAATAGATGAGGCCCACTGTGTATCCCAGTGGGGCCACGACTTCCGCAAGGAGTACCAACGCCTCTCGGTGCTCCATGAACGCTTCCCTCAGGTGCCACGCATCGCCCTCACAGCCACCGCCGACGAGCGCACCCGCAGCGAGATCACCAGCCAGCTGCAGCTGGAGCAGGCGGCCAGCTTCATCAACAGCTTCGACCGCCCCAACATCCGCTACACCATTGCAGAAGGCCAGAACGGAAGAGACCAGCTGTGGCGCTTCCTGGAGCAGGAGCACCCCGGCGATGCCGGCATCGTCTACTGCCTCTCTCGCAAAAAGGTGGAGGATGTGGCCCAGTGGCTCAGCAAAAAAGGCCGCACCGCCCTGCCCTACCACGCCGGCCTCAGCGACGACACCCGGCGGGAGCACCAGGCGCGCTTCCTGCGCGATGAGGGGCTGATCATCTGCGCCACCATCGCCTTCGGCATGGGCATCGACAAGCCCGATGTGCGTTTCGTGGCCCACCTCAACCTGCCCAAGAGCATAGAGGCCTACTACCAGGAGACCGGCCGTGCCGGCCGCGACGGCGAACCCGCCAACGCCTGGATGAGTTACGGCCTGCAGGATGTGATCACCCTGCGCCAGTTCACCCAGAACACCGATGCCGAAGAGCAATTCAAACGCATCGCCCACCACAAGCTGGAGGCGATGCTGGGGCTGTGCGACATCACCGCCTGCCGCCGCCAGTCACTGCTTGGCTATTTTGGCGAACAGATGGCCGAGCCCTGCGGCAACTGCGACAACTGCCTCACCCCACCCGAGACCTGGGAAGCCACCGAGTCGGCCCGCAAGGCCCTCTCCTGCGTCTACCGCACCGGCCAGCGCTTCGGCGTCAACTACGTCATCGACGTGCTCAAGGGCAAGGAGGATGAGCGCATCCAGCGCTTCGGCCATGACCAGCTCAGTACCTACGGCATCGGCGACGAGCTGGACGGCACCGGCTGGCGAAGCCTGTTCCGCCAGCTCATCTCCCTCGGCTACCTGAATATCGACGCCGAGGGCCATGGCGCCCTGCGCCTGAGCGAGAAGTGCCGCCCCCTGTTAAAGGGTGATGAGACCCTGCAACTGCGCAAGCAGCGCAAGAGTGCCAAAAAAGAGAAGCGCAGCAAGAGCGCCGGCAGCCTGCCCGCCTGGCACCAGCCCCTGTTCGAGGCCCTGCGTGGCCTGCGACTGGAGATCGCCCAGGAGCAGGGCGTGCCGCCCTACGTCATCTTCCACGACAGCACCCTGCAGGATATGACCGAACAGCGACCCGACTCGCTGGATCGCATGCGCTACATCAGCGGTGTCGGCGAAAAGAAGCTCCAGGCCTACGGCGAGCAGTTCCTCCAACTGATACTGCAGCACCCCCTGCCCGAGATTCACGACAACCGTCTCAGCGAAACCATCAACCAGACCCTCGGCCTGCACAAGGAGGGACTGGATACACCACAAATCGCCGAAAAGCGGGGCCTGAGCCTGGGTAGCGTCTACAATCACTTCGCCGAGGCCGTGGAAGCCGGCGTGGTGGAGGTGCGCCAGGTGCTGGAACTGGACGACGGTGAGTACAACGCCATCGTCAACGCCATCGAACTGCTGAATATCTGCGAAGAGGGGCGCATCAAACCGCTGTTTGAAGCCCTTGATGAGGCATACGACTACGGCATCCTCAAATGCATCCTGGCCGCGGAGTGCATCTAGCCACCCCCTCTAAACGCAGGCAGGGAGATGGCGTGCAATAGGCAATAAGCCCCTAAAAAAGCAGATTTTGCACCAGGGGCTTATAAATTGGGCAAAAATCCGCTATCTTTGCCCGCTTTCCAAACCAACTGAACAAAGAGCAGGAACAATGAGTAAACCTTTTGTTGCCATTCTCATGGGCTCCGACTCGGATCTGCCCGTACTGCGTGCCACGATGGACGTACTGAAGAGCCTCGATATTCCTTTCGAGGCCAAGGTCACCTCCGCACACCGTACACCCGACGTCACCCACGCCTATGTGAAAGACGCTGACGCACGTGGCTGTGCCGTATTCATCTGTGCCGCCGGACTGGCTGCCCACCTGGCAGGCGCAGTCGCGGGCCTGACCCTCAAACCGGTCATCGGCATTCCCCTGGACGCAGGCCCCCTGCAGGGCTGGGATTCACTGCTCTCCACCGTCATGATGCCCGGCGGCATCCCCGTGGCCACTGTTGCCGTGGGCAAGGCCGGCGCCAAAAACGCCGCCTACCTGGCCGCCCAGATCATGTCCCTGGGTGATGCAGAGCTGGCAGCACGGGTCAAAGCCGAGCGCGAAGCCAACGCTGAAGGCGTGAAGTCCAAGGACGCCGACCTCCAGGCTGAACTGGCTGGATAAGCACTCCATGGGGCTTCACCCCTGGAAGCTCAGAGAGGCCGCCCGCCACTTCAGGCAGGGCGGCCTGCTCGCCTACCCCACCGAAGCTGTTTTCGGGCTCGGTTGCGATCCCCTGGACCCCTACGCGGTCCGCCGGATCCTGCGCCTGAAACAACGCCCGGTTGAGAAGGGACTGATCCTGATCGCCGCAGATTTCGACCAGCTGCGCCCCTTCGTACAGACTCTCGATGATGGAACCATGCAACAGGTGTTCGAGAGCTGGCCTGGCCCCCATACCTGGCTGCTGCCTGCAGCAGATAGCCTGCCCTACTGGCTCAAAGGCGAACACAAAACCCTTGCCGTGCGGGTTACCGCGCACCCCGTGGCTGCAGCCCTCTGCCGTGCCTGCGGTTCACCCCTGGTCTCGACAAGCGCAAACCTTGCAGGTCACCCCCCGGCCCGCACCGCGCTGGATGTTCAACGCAGCCTTGGCGGCGGAATCGACACGCTCATCCACTCGCCTGTAGGCAGACAGATTCAACCCAGCACCATCACCGATGCCATAACCGGACGTACTATCAGGAGCTAACCCCATGCCAACAGAACGCCCGGATGCCGAAGTCGTTAAACAGGCCCTGCTGAAGATACAGGACGATATCTGCCGCGATCTCGAAACCCTGGACAGCAAATCCTTCACTGAAGACGCCTGGAGCCGCGAACAGGGCGGAGGTGGCCGCAGCCGTGTACTGGAGGGTGGCGACACCTGGGAGAAAGCGGGGGTCAATTTCTCCCACGTCTTCGGTGACAAACTGCCCCCGTCCGCTACCGCACAACGCCCTGAACTGGCCGGGCGCACCTACCAGGCCATGGGCGTGTCACTGGTGATCCACCCCCGCAACCCCTATGCGCCCACATCCCACGCCAACGTGCGCTTCTTTATCGCCGAGGCTGAAGGTGAAGAGCCCATCTGGTGGTTCGGTGGCGGTTACGACCTCACCCCCTACTACCCCTTCGAAGAGGATGTCATCGCCTGGCACCAGCGCTCGAAAGACCTTTGCGAACCCTTCGGCGACGATCTGTACCCCCAGCTCAAGAAGTGGTGCGACGACTACTTCTACCTGCCCCATCGCAAAGAACACCGCGGTGTCGGCGGCCTCTTCTTCGATGACTGGAACCAGTGGGAATTCGACAAGTGCTTCGAACTGATGCGCAGGGTTGGCGAAGGCTTTACCGGCAACTACCTGCCGATCGTGGAAAAGCGCATGAACCACCCCTACGGCGAGCGGGAGAGAGACTTCCAGTGCTACCGCCGCGGCCGCTACGTGGAGTTCAACCTGGTCTTCGACCGCGGCACCCTGTTCGGCCTGCAGTCGGGGGGGCGTACCGAATCAATCCTCATGTCACTACCCCCCGTGGTGCATTGGAACTACGGCTACGAGCCTGAACCCGGCACCCCGGAAGCAGAGATTTACGACCTTATACGGCAGCCAAGAGAGTGGCTTAAGAGTTAGCGGCGGCGCAGATCAGCGAAAGCTGGATTGAAACAAGCGCACCTATACTCATGTAGCTACACTTTTCTAAACTAACCTCCACTTTTTTTCACTAACGCTTTCAATAAACGGGGCAATTGGAGCGTATCGGAAATTGCGTCCGAGTTAATTGCTTTGTTAGGGCTCCGTGACTATTATGTACGGTATACCCGTACCTTACAGAGGGCGCCCCTATGGATACAGTTAGTGTAAATAAATTCAGAGACAACCTGAAAAGCTTTGTAGAACAAGTGGTTAGCCAACATGCGCCTATAAAAGTAACTCGCCGTGCCGGAGATGACTTTGTTGTGGTTAGTGCCGATGATTGGGAGCGTGACCAAGAAACACTATATGTCTTACAAAACAGTGACTTAATGAGGCAAATAGCCGACTCAATGGATACCCATAAGAGTGGAAAAGGGCATAAGCCAACAGCCGAGGAAGCTGATGAGATCATTGGTGTTTGAAGGCAATACATGGGCTGCATACGAAGAACTCAGGCAGAAAGACAAGAAGTTGCACATAGCACTGTGTCGCGTACTGAAAGAGATGCTACGTGATGATCCTGCCACTGGAACAGGTAAGCCTGAGCCTTTGAAACATAACCTCTCCGGTTTATGGTCTCGGCGAATTAGCCAAAAAGACCGTGTTATTTATAAGTACGATGATGACTATATTTATATATTTTCTATCGGTGGTCACTACGACCAGTTTTAAGCCCTAACGTTGTGGTAACCGGCAGCCGGAGCGCAATGTAGGCTGTCCGAGCGAGCTAATGCGAGCTGGGTTGACCACCTGGTTAGGCACAGCTACACTATGTAATAACATACGTAATAACATAAGGCCTGGCAAATGCTTAAAGTAAAAGTTACCGCTATCGGAAACTCGATGGGAATAGTGCTGCCAAAAGAAGCACTTACAAAACTCCATGCTGAAAAAGGGGATGTGCTGTACTTGGTAGATAGCCCAGAAGGATTGACCTTGACCCCTTACCAGCAAGACCTTGACGCTCAGATGAACGCTGCTGAGAAGGTAATGAAAAAGTACCGTAACGCCCTTCATGAGTTGGCTAAATGAAAGAACCGATATGGGTTTTGCCGGAGGCAGTGCTGGCGATACACCAAATGCTTTTAGCTGAGCATGGGGGATTGCCAGGGATTCGTGACCAAAAACTTCTTGATTCTGCATTGGCTCGGCCTCGGCAAAGGCTTACATATGAAGTAAACGCTTCAATTCATGAACTTGCTGCATCATATAGTTACGGCCTTTCTAAAAATCATCCATTCATTGATGGAAATAAGCGAATTGCACTTACTGTAGCTGCCGTTTTTCTTGAGCTGAATGGATACTCTCTCGATGCACCAGAAGCAGAAGCAGTAATTATGTACGAACAATTGGCATCTGGATCTATTACAGAGGAGTTTCTCGCTAACTGGTTTCGGGACTCATCCATATCTGTTGCTGGTCCTGCCCACAAAAAGTAGACACCCTAACTATGCAGCATCAGCTGCTATCCTTTCAAACTCAGCGGGGCTGACATAGCCGATGGCTGAGTGCCTGCGTAGGCGGTTATAAAACACTTCAATGTATTCAAAGATACCGGATTTGGCCTCGCGGATCGATTCATACTGTTCGGCATAGATAAGCTCCACTTTCAATCGACTAAAAAATGACTCCATCGGTGCATTGTCCCAACAATTGCCTTTACGACTCATGCTTGGCTTGCACCCTTTCCGTTTCATATAGTCAATATACTTCTGAGACCGATACTGAACCCCTCGGTCCGAGTGGATAATCAAGCCAGGCTCAATCTCTCGCCTTTCAAAGGCCATCGATAGTGCGTCCGTTACGAGTTGCTCAGTCATTGAGGTATCCAGAGCCCAACCAACAATACTCCGCGAAAAGAGATCCATCACCGTGGCCAGATAAAGCCATTGCTCCTCTACCCAGATATAGGTGATGTCCGTGGCCCACTTTTCATTTGGTTTGCTGGCTCCAAACTCACGCCACAGCAGATTCTCTGCCACATTATGCTTAGTCAATGCATGGCTGCCGTAATTGAAGGCCTTGCCATTTCTAGCTTTCAATCCCTGATTTTTCAGTATGCCCGCTATATAGTTTGTCGAGCACGGGATATTCAGTGCATTCAGTTCTTCGGCGATACGTGGAGCACCATAGCGTGCTTTAAAGGTTGCGTAGGTCTCGATAACTTGGCGTTCCATCTCTTCACGCCGCAGGGATCGCGCACTCTTGGGGCGATTTAGCCAACGATAATAGCCAGACCGAGATACCTTTAAAGCTCGACACATCATAGTGATTGAATACTGATCCCTGTGTTCTCGTATTAATGCGTACTTCACTCTTGGTTGTTCGCGAAGTACGCAGCTGCCTTTTTTACGAATTCGAGCTCCTTTTCAAGGGCAGCCTTCTCACGCTTGAGCTTTCGAATCTCTTCACTTTCTTTCTTGGAGTAGTCTACGCCATCCATGGTATTAAACTGCTTATCAGAAAGCCGTTTAAACTGACGGCGCCAGTTATATATTTGGCCAGGATGAATACCTAGTTCTCTTGCAACCGATGCAGCAGTGTTGCCTTCCTTGTCTGCGCGTTTAACTGCTTCCCTGCGAAACTCCTCTGTATAGGCTTGTGTCTTCTTGCGTGCCATCTTGAGCACCTCCATATAGGTAAATCTAACTATACAAGGTGTCTACTAGTTGTGGGTAACTCGGGCACTTAACGCCTAGCTCTGCGGAAGGAGCGAAGCGACGCTCCGCAGCAGCTACTGGTTATGTTTTTTATAGGCAATGAACCTCTCCATATCCATTGACTACAAGTACTTTGTTGAAATTATGCTCAATGCCCAATGATTTATACGCTTGGCGATATGAATTCGCATCAGCGACCCAATAATCGTTATACAAAGCCAGCCAGTATTCGGACGCTTCAGCTTGCTTAAAGCACTTTTTAGCTTTCGATGAGATTCTGTCATACAGAATATTGGCAGCGTTTTCACTGATATTCGCAGAAGAGTATCTGTTTGAGACAGCCCCTATTACTTTTTTGCCAGAAGGCCTATCACCATCATGAACATGAATAGATATTCTGTTACTTTCAATCACCACATCCCTTTCCGAGAGGCCATTTTCTAGACATTGCAATATCTCTGACTTAATGAGCTCTTTAGTGCGCCGAATGCTTTTTACGGGCGCTGGAACGATAATTAAGACATACTTGCCATCTGGTATATGCTCAATCATTTCCGCATCTATTTTTTTGGCAAGTGACATAGCCGGAACATCATGAGTCATTCTAGAAACAACTTCACCCGAGTCATTTCTCACCTGCTCTACTAATCTCGTTACCTCTACAGCTATTCTATTTCCATCCAAAAAAAGATAAGCATCGGGAGGATCTTCACCCTCTATATAGTGCCCGCCATACTCATTCTTCAGCACCTCTAATACGTACTCTTCATTCGGACTCATGATATCCACCAGAAAACATAACGCCGCGGTAAGTTGCGGCTATGTAGTTGATTGTGTTGTGGCAGCGTAGCGACCGCCACATAAACAAGCGACGGAATAGACGTCAATCTTGACCGCCTTGTTAACTGCTTACTCCCCGGTATAAACGCTAAACTTTTCTTCATGATCCATAACATTAGTGGTAACTACACTTCCATCAACGAAGTAGTGCCAGGGCGGCTCTACGAATTTAGACCAAAGCTTTTTACCCGATGTGCTCCAGCCTGACAATTCTAACTCCCCGGACATTAGTACTACGTCATTGTATTGAGACCATCCCCAAAAACCACAATCAGGAGACTCCTCATGAACTTTCTTGTAAGGGGACAACTCCCACACCTGAACAATTTCACCTGCACCAAAGAACAGAATGTCAGATTCCGGGATTATTAATATCCCCGGATAAAAGCCTGATATGGAATAAGGAGAATAGATTCCTTTTATAATTAGATCTGGTGAAAGTCCGCAATCTGTGACCCCATAATAGATGTATTCACCATATTCTTCATCAAATATCGGCAGATTTTCTACCACCACAGCGCCATCAATTTCTCTCGATATCCGATCAGACTTTTCGTGGTCACAGACCACTGTATATTTTCCTATTGAAATCGTGTGCATATTTTCTAGTGACAGTTAACGCCGCGGTAAGTTGCGGCTATGTAGTTGATTGTGTTGTGGCAGCGTAGCGACCGCCACATAAACAAGCGACGGAATAGACGTCAATCTTGACCGCCTTGTTAACTGCTTACTCCCCGGTATAAACGCTAAACTTTTCTTCATGATCCATAACATTAGTGGTAACTACACTTCCATCAACGAAGTAGTGCCAGGGCGGCTCTACGAATTTAGACCAAAGCTTTTTACCCGATGTGCTCCAGCCTGACAATTCTAACTCCCCGGACATTAGTACTACGTCATTGTATTGAGACCATCCCCAAAAACCACAATCAGGAGACTCCTCATGAACTTTCTTGTAAGGGGACAACTCCCACACCTGAACAATTTCACCTGCACCAAAGAACAGAATGTCAGATTCCGGGATTATTAATATCCCCGGATAAAAGCCTGATATGGAATAAGGAGAATAGATTCCTTTTATAATTAGATCTGGTGAAAGTCCGCAATCTGTGACCCCATAATAGATGTATTCACCATATTCTTCATCAAATATCGGCAGATTTTCTACCACCACAGCGCCATCAATTTCTCTCGATATCCGATCAGACTTTTCGTGGTCACAGACCACTGTATATTTTCCTATTGAAATCGTGTGCATATTTTCTAGTGACAGTTAACGCCGCATTCAGCGGCTTGTCCGCTGCAATGCTTTGTTAGCTGACCACTCTCGTCTTAGCATTGCGAATATATTCATGTCGTGAAGCTTACCTTTTGAGTAAGCAGCCTCTCTATTCGTACCTTCCAGCGTAAATCCCACTTTAAGTGCAACCTTCTTTGATGGCTCATTTTCAGTGGCAATTCGTAGCTCTATACGATTGACCTGTTTCGTCTCGAAAATGTATTGATGAAATATTGCAAGGGCTTCCGCTGCATAACCCTTCCCACGATTTTCGTGATCAAAGATTTGGTAACCAACCTCAATAGCATCGAAGTATGGGACTGATTTGAATGCCCAGATTGAGCCAACAATTTCATCTGACTTATTTATGATTACATATTGTTCAGATGTGTCAGTGATAAACCCATTTTCTGCATATTGAGCTTTTAATTTTGTTTCCGAAGTCAAAGTAGCCGGGAGGAACTCACCCTGACTATCTATGTCATTCAGCAATTCAAAGAAAGCTTCAAGGTCTGCCTCTTTGATTGTACGAATATGCACATTACTTCCGACGAGCATTCGATCTCCATTTTTTTTACAGCTAACGCCGCGAGCAACGGCATGGGTGAGCTGGCGGTTTTTTTGCGTGTTTTTGCAAAAAAAGTGACAGGTTGCCCATGTCCGATTGCCTTGCTTTGTTAGGCAATTTTAGCCACCGCTATAATGCATGAAACAATACCAGCCAATACAGGTAACACAAAATGTATAAATACCCAACTGAAATACCTCGAATCTGTGCCAATATTCGGAGGTACTATGGAATACCAAGGCCTACTGTACTCTAATGAGCCTGATTCAGTAATTATTTTCCTACGAGCCTGCTTTGCATCGCGATAATTAGGTACCGAGTAAATTAGAAATGCTGATAAAAAGTACGCTGTTATAGCAAGGAGAATCGAAAAGAAAGCTGATTCCGTCAGATTTTCAAATGAAAAGCCAAATATTGATCCTTTGCTCGGGTTAATACCTGAAAATGCAGTAATAATAGTAATAGACGAAGAGAGTAAAAGGTTTCTACGTTCTTGCCGAACAAAATCATTGTAGGAACTACGAATAACTTCATCAAGCTCCTCTATCTCTTTTGGATTAAACCTTTCTTTCGCTTCGTTCATCTCTTTTCCTGCGACTGCCTAACAGTTGATTATCTACCACGCGCCGATATTGGAATATCTACCATGCGCGGATATTGTAATATCTGACAGTATGTTCTATAAAGGTTCTCTAGTGGGAATATCGATCCTATTGATGAGGTGCCTCCATGCCTACAGGAAAAACCGTTTCCGACCCCCGCATTGAACAGTTCTGGATAGGTTATTGTTCGCTGCTTAAGCAGTTCAGGGTGCCTGAGAAGGCGATCCCCTGGTACCGTAAGCATGTCCAGGCATTTATAGATGATCATGCGGATTGCCGATTGAAGTCCCATAGCCCTGAGTCGCTTCAGTGCTGGCTTGAAAAGCAGGGAAGCAGAAGTCAGGTTTCCGATTGGCAGTTCCGGCAAAAAGCTGATGCCCTCCGCCTGCTTTTCGGACACTTTCTGAAGCTGCCGTGGGCCGGCGCTTTCGATTGGGACTACTGGAATTCCGGGGCTTTTTCTCTTGGCAGGGACCACCCAACGGTGGCCCGCAGCTACGAGATGATCGATAAAGCGGTTGAAAACCCCAAGAATCAGTTGGGTAGGCGTTTTCCTGAGATATATCGCAAATATCTCGTGGCGATACGCATGCCAGATTACTCTACAAACACTGAACGAAGTTATCTCGGCTGGGTCAATCGGTTCCTTGGTTTCCATAAGAAGCATCCATGCGACTGCGCCGAAGCGGAAGTTGCTTCCTTTTTAGAACATTTGACCCTGAACCGCAAGGTTGCCGGTGCAACACAGGCTCAGGCGTTGAACGCACTGGTGTTCTTTTTCTCACGCGTACTTGAAAAGCCCCTGGCTGACATAGGGCCGTTCAAGCGGCCCAAAAAACCCAAACGTCTTCCAACCGTGTTGAGTCCCCGGGAGATCGAGCTGATATTTCAGAGTCTGGGTGGCATGACCGGCCTGATGATACGACTCATGTACGGCACGGGCATACGTGTTATGGAATGCGTACGATTGCGCATTCTGGACATGGACTTCGAGTATAGAAGGATCATCGTACGTGCAGGCAAGGGAAACAAGGATCGATCGGTACCCATGCCAGAGAGGCTTGCAGAAGAGCTGGAAAGGCAGATACAGCGAATAAAAATACAGCACGAAAGGGATTTGGATGCGGGATTTGGTGCGGTTTATCTTCCGGACGCCCTGGCCAGAAAATACCCAAGCGCAGAGAAGGAACTTCGCTGGCAATATCTTTTCCCGGCCAGCCGACTGGCACAGGACCCACGCAGTGGTGTCATGCGCCGTCACCATATCCATCAAAGCGCAATACGACGAAGCATCAAGCAAGCGGCCAGAAATACAGGCATCACCAAGCGCGTCACCAGCCATACCCTACGACACTCTTTCGCGACCCACCTGCTCGAATCTGGTGCGGATATTCGTACGGTACAGGATCTGCTTGGCCATGCTGACGTTTCTACGACCATGATCTATACCCACGTAGTGGGCAGGGGTGGCCAGGGGGTCATGAGCCCGCTGGATCGTTTATAACGCACATAAAAAATGGGCTCACATGGGGAGATGTGAGCCCAAAGCGCCGTTTTATTAGCGCCGGAGGAGGTCCACCGCATCAGCTTTCATGCCCTGGGTTCGCCAATCCCAACTGATGCGACAATTACGGGGTTCGGGTCCCGTCAGCGTTCCATTGCCAACCTACACTGCAATCCTTCTCTCTAGCCTTGCAATCTTTAACGGCTACCCGGGTCATTTCTTTAGTCATTTTCCCGTCACTCTGCAAAAGCTTGACGCGGTTCACATTTTCAGCACCGATAGTCGATTGCCATAAAACCATAAATATTGTGGCATTATGAATACACCGGACCAAGCCCGCAGGCACCCACCCCTTCCCGGGCAACGTAATCAGGCGGACCGGACCTCCCGAACGGCCAGATCCCGGCATAAAAAAACGGCGCCGAAGCGCCGTTTTTTACCCCTCGCACGGGGATCTCAGTTCTGGGCCACCCCTGCCAGGGCCACCTGCCTTGACTTTCCCCGGCTGTCGTTCAACTCCCCTATGCGCTGAATCAGGCCGTCCATGCCACCCTTGCGCATCTCTTTGGCAAAACTGCTGCGGTAGTTGGTAACCAGGCTGATGCCTTCAATCTTCACATCGAAGGCTTTCCAGCCCTCTTCACTGCGATACATCCGGTAGACCACATCCACCGCGTCAGCGCCCGGGCGATGCACCCTGGTCCGTACGGCGACGCTCTTGGAACCCTCTTTGGCTCTCAATGGCAGATGCTCGATCTTCCAGTCATCGAACTCGCGGAACGCTGTGGCATAGGTTCTCACCAGCAGACGCTGGAACTGGTGGGAAAAATTCTCTTTCTGCTCGGTGGATGCTCGCCGCCAGTACTTACCCAGTACCAGGCTGGATACACGGGAGAAATCCACCCGCGGAACCAGTATTTCGTTGGCAAGGCGGTTGACGTAACCCGGTTCGTTCATTACCCGGTCGCGATCCCGGTTGAGCACTACGTACAGTTCATCGGAGATACCCTGAATCACCTGTTGGGGCTCAGTCAACTCATCGGATACTGCAGTCATGGGCACTACAGCTGCCGCCATAAGGATCAGCGTTAAAAATATTCCAGTAAATAGACGTCCAGTTTGCATCTCTTGCACCTTAATTCCCTTCCATGTGACCGGCTTGTGTCCGGCAAGTTTCCAGAGTATCGGCAGCAGTTCAATATTATTTAACAACTTAAAGTTTAGTGTGAGCCCCTTCACAAACCAAGACAGGGACAAGAGTTTCAGATATATCCTACAGAATCAGTTCCGAGGCGTGCTCATCGATCCAGTCCCTGATCCAGTGGGCGGGATGGGACCCGCTGAAGCGCCCCTGCTCTTCCCCTTTGTAGAACATGATTACCGTGGGAAATCCACGCAGCCGGTAGTGCCCCGCAAGACGCATGTTGTCGTCCACTTCGACCTTGCCGAGCAGCACCGCGCCATCGTATTCGCTCACCACCTTCTCCAGGGCCGGCGCCAGGGAGATACAGGGCGAACACCAGTCAGCCCAGAAATCGACCAGAATGTGCTTGTCTGCAGAGGCCTCGATAACTCTTTTTGCGAACCCATCCTCGTCCACATCAAATATATAGGGTGATTTTTCCTTCATCTGTACTGCCCGAAAAGATCAATTTGAATAAGTGCGATACCATACCGAAATTGTAGAGAATCCCAACCCTGATGTATCTTATCCCCCCATCACCACAATAAAGACCGAGAAGTAGACCCATGCCAAACAAAAGTGCGCTCTCCTCCCGCTACCCTGCAGCCCGCATGCGCCGCATGCGTCGGGACGACTTTTCCCGCCGCCTGATGCGCGAATCAACCCTCACACCCGACGACTTCATCTACCCGGTTTTCGTACTTGAAGGGGATGGTGAACGCGAGGCGGTTGCATCCATGCCCGGCGTGGAGCGCATGAGCATCGACCTGCTGGTGAAAGAGGCCAAGGAGGCTTATTCACTGGGCATTCCGGCCATGGCGCTGTTTCCGGTCACCCCCATGGAGGCAAAATCTCTCGATGCCCGCGAGGCGTTCAACCCTGATGGACTGGCCCAGCGCGCGGTGCGTGCCTTGAAGGACGCGGTTCCTGATCTGGGCGTTATTACCGATGTGGCGCTGGACCCATTCACCACCCACGGTCAGGACGGCCTGATCGACGACAGCGGCTACGTAATGAACGACGAAACCGTTGAGGTGCTGGTCAAACAGGCGGTCTCCCATGCAGATGCCGGGGCAGACGTGGTGGCCCCCTCGGACATGATGGACGGGCGCATCGGTGAGGTACGCGAGGCGCTGGAGGCCAATAGCCACATCCACACCCGCATCCTGGCCTACTCTGCAAAATACGCCTCCAGTTTCTACGGCCCGTTCCGGGACGCCGTGGGCTCCGCAGCCAACCTGGGCGCTGGCAACAAGTACACCTACCAGATGGATCCCGCCAACAGCGACGAGGCACTGCGGGAGGTTGAACTCGACCTCAACGAAGGTGCTGACATGGTGATGGTGAAGCCCGGCATGCCCTACCTGGATATCGTTCGCCGGGTCAAGGATACCTTCGAGGTACCCACCTACGCCTACCAGGTGAGCGGCGAGTACGCCATGCTGATGGCTGCGGCCCAGAACGGCTGGCTGGATGAAAAGGCTGTGATCCTCGAGTCCCTGCTCGGCTTCAAACGCGCAGGAGCCGATGGCATCCTCACCTACTTCGCCAAGCGCTCCGCCCAATGGCTCAACGACTGATCCAGACCTGCCGACGATGACTGACAAGTACGCCGTTATCGGCAACCCCATTGAGCACAGCAAGTCACCCCAGATCCACACTGCGTTCGCCAAGCAGACGGGGCAGGACCTGGCCTACACGCGCATACTCGGAGAACCCGGTAATTTCGCTGCAAATGTCAGTGAATTCATTGCAGATAACGGCAAGGGGCTCAATGTCACCGTCCCCTTCAAAGAGGATGCCTGGCAGCTGGCCGATCAGCGCAGCCCCAGGGCCGAGACCGCCGGAGCAGTCAACACACTGATCCTGATGGAGGATGGCCGGCTCCACGGCGACAACACCGACGGCGTCGGCCTGGTGCGCGACCTGACCATCAACCACGGCGCCACCCTCAAGGGCAGCAGGATTCTGCTGCTGGGCGCTGGAGGAGCATCCAAAGGCGTGGTCAGACCCCTGCTGGATGAACAGCCAGAGATTCTTACCATCGCCAACCGCACCGCCGCCAAGGCGACTGGCCTTGCGGCCGAACTCTCAGACCTGGGCAAGGTGGAGGGGTGCGGCCTGGATGAACTGGCCGGAAAAACCTTCGATGTCATTATCAACGGCACCGCTGCCGGCCTGGGGGGCCAGGTGCCCGACATCCCGGACGACATCCTGCAACCCGGCGGCTGGACCTACGACATGATGTACGCCAGCGAGCCCACAGCCTTCGTGATCTGGGGCCAGGAACACGGCGCATCAAAAGCACTGGACGGCCTCGGCATGCTGGTGGAGCAGGCGGCGGAGTCGTTCTACCTCTGGCGGGGCGTGCGACCCGAAACCGCCGATGTGATCAGGGATATCCGGGAAGGTTGATTATATGTAGGGTGCAATAGCGAAGCGTATTGCACCTTCCATTGGCGGGTTACGCTGGCTCTAACCCACCCTACGGCTCACCCCGGTACCTGGCCGCCAGCTTTACGTAGTTGCCACCGACATACTCCAGGAACTCATCCTCTTCTGCCGTCAGCGCCCTGATTTTCTTTGCCGGCGAGCCCCGGTAGAGGTGGCCACTCTCCAGCACCTTGCCCCCGGGCACCAGGCTGCCGGCGGCGAGAATCACCCTCGACTCCACCACCGCACCATCCATCACCACTGCCCCCATGCCGATCAGGCAGTGATCGCCTATGGTGCAGCCGTGGAGCATCACCTTGTGACCGACGGTCACATCATCACCGATGGTCAGCGGATAACCGCCGGGATTGAAGCGACTGTCATGGGTCACGTGCAGCACGCTGCCATCCTGGATATTGGTGCGATCGCCTATTCGGATCGCGTGTATATCTCCGCGGATCGCGACAAGGGGCCAGACAGAGGAGCCCCCGCCAATGGCTACATCACCTATAACAACAGCGCTCTCGTCCACCCAGGCGTCATCTGCGATCTGTGGCTGCATGCCGTCAAAGGGACGGATATTGGGCATCAGGAACTCCTCCGATAATTGATTCAGCAGCGTCATTCTGGCGGATGCCAGAATCCACATCCAATACAAATATCGCTGGATTCCGGCATCCGCCGGAATGACGAAAGGATATGTGACGCCAGGGCAATAAAGCATTCAAAAAGCGATGATATACTCAATGAGGTCTAAACAAGGAGTCCGCCATGGAAATCAGCACCTTTGTCTTTCTCGGCATAATTGCAGCAGTCGCCATCTATGCGGTGATGATCTACAACAACCTGGTCACCCTGAAACATGGTGTAACCAAGTCCTGGGCCAATATCGATGTGTTGCTGAAGCAGCGCCATGACGAACTGCCCAAGCTGGTGGAGACCTGTAAGCAGTACATGGAGTACGAGCAGGAGACCTTCGAGAAAGTGATGCAGGCACGCGCCGCGGTTTCATCCGCCCGCGAGCAGGGTGACATAGGCGCCCTGGGCATGGCGGAGGGCCAGCTGCGCCTGGGCCTTGGCAACCTGTTCGCCGTGGCCGAGGCCTATCCTGACCTGAAGGCCAACGAAACATTCCAGCACCTGCAGTCACGCATCACCGGACTGGAGAACAGCATCGCTGACCGGCGCGAGTTCTACAACGAGAGCGTCAACAACAACAATGTGCGCATCGAGCAGTTCCCTGACGTGATTGTTGCACGCATGTTCAATTTCCAATCCGCCGAACTGCTTGAGTTCTCCGAGGAGGAGAAGAAAGACGTGGACATGAAGTCCCTCTTTAACGGGTAGCTGCCAGCAGACAAATGATGCATATATCAACAGGCGAGTTCTGGTTTTTTCTCGCCCTTGCCGTAGCCGCTTCAGGGGCTGGTTTCTGGTTCGCCTTCCGCAGCCTGATGCGGGCACGGATCATCGAAGACACCCCGACAGCCAGGGTGCGCTCGGCCCAGCAGGGCTACGTGGAGCTCAACGGCTCCGCCCTGTCGATGGAAGGCGAGCCCATCCGCGCCCCGCTTACCGGCACCGACTGCTGCTGGTTCCGCTACAAGATTGAGAAACGCGGCGACAAGAACTGGCGCACCATTGAGTCCCAGAGCAGCGACAGCCTGTTTCTGCTCAAGGACCAGACCGGCGAATGCATCATCGACCCCGAAGGTGCCGAGGTAACCCCCAGCGACCGCAGCGTCTGGTACGGCAGCTCCAGAGAGCCGGCCAACCGCACCCCTGATCGAAACCCCGTCATGCGCCAACCCGCCTACAAGCTGGTGAAATTCCTCAACACCGACCTCAGCCCCGGCTTCGGCAACCGCTACCGCTATACCGAGGAGCGCATCTACTCCGGCGACATGCTCTACAGCATCGGCATGTTCAAGACCCTGGACGACATGGACCACGCCAAGAGCCGCAAAGAGCTGGCAATGCAACTGCTGCGCGACTGGAAGCAGGACCAGGTGACCATGCTCAAGCGCTTCGACAAAAACGGTGACGGCCAGATCGACATGCAGGAGTGGGAGAAGGTGCGCCGGACCGCAGCGGCAGAAGCCGGAAAAGAGTACGCAGAGCAGATGGAGAACCAGGTGATGCACACCCTCAGCAGCACCGGCTCCCGACGCCACCCCTTTCTCATCTCCACCCTGCCCGAGTTCAACCTGGTGAGGCGCTACCGGCTCTATGCCGCCGGTTCTATCGCCGCCTTCTTTATCGCAGGTGGAATTGCAGTCTGGCTCATCGGCAACACACTCTGAAAACCTGGCGCCGCCTTCTGCTAACCCACCCTACACCTGACACGGACCCTGAATATCATTACGGTTTCAATTCATCCCGTTGTCAGTAGGAGCGAACTTGTTCGCGAAGTGCGCCTGGTAAACTGCTCAATACCCATCGCGAACAAGTTCGCTCCTACCGGCTGCCACCGCTTAACCAGGGCGTAAGGGCGCAGCGTATTGCACCGCCAAATGCCAGTTAACACCGCCGCTAACCCGCCCTGCATAACTGTGGCAAAATAGCCCTTTCTGATTTCTGTGAGCTTATTACCTGATGGACAACCCGTTGCTCGAACTTGAGGGACTTCCACCCTTCTCCCGCATCAAACCCGAACATGCCGAACCGGCCATGACGCAGCTCCTCAAAGAGGGCCGCGAACTGACCGAAAAGCTGTTGGCCGGGAGCAGCCCCTATACCTGGGACAACCTGGTGGAGCCCCTGGAGATCGTTGACGACCGCATCAGCCGCGCCTGGTCCCCGGTGAGCCACATGAACTCCGTGGTGAACAGCGACGAGCTGCGTGACGCCTATAACGCCTGCCTGCCGATGCTCAGCGACTATGGCACCGAGATGGGCCAGAACGAACAGCTCTGCAACGCCTACAAGGCGGTGTCCGAGAGCAGTGCCGACCTGGACGAGGCCCAGCGCAAGCTGCTGGAGAACGCCCTGCGGGATTTCCGCCTCTCCGGCGTCGACCTTCCCCCTGAGAAAAAGAGCCGCTACAAGGAGATCAGCCAGGAGCTCACCAAGCTGACCAGCAAGTACTCGGACAACCTGCTGGATGCCACCAACGCCTGGACCAAGCTGATCACCGACGAGGCCGAACTGGCCGGCCTCCCTGAATCCGCCCTCGGCCTGGCCCGGCAGACCGCCGAGCAGCGTGACGAGGAGGGCTGGATGCTGACCCTTGAGTTCCCCTCTTACCTGCCGGTGATGACATATGCCGACAACCGGGAGCTGCGCCGGGAGATGTACGAGGCCTATGCCACCCGCGCATCGGACCAGGGCCCGGATGCCGGCAAATGGGACAACAGCGAGATAATGGAGAGCATCCTCGCCCTGCGCCACGAGCAGGCTCAACTGCTCGGCTTCGACAACTATGCGGAGAGATCCCTGGCCAAGAAGATGGCCCGCTCCAGCGACGAGGTGCTGAATTTTCTCTACGACCTGGCGGAGCGCTCCCATGACCAGGCGAAGCAGGAACTCCAGGAGCTGGAGGAGTACGCGAAATCGGAATTTGGCGCGCAGGGCCTGGAGGCCTGGGACATCGGCTACTACTCCGAGAAACTGCGCCAGCACCGCTACGCCATCACCCAGGAAGAGCTCAAACCCTACTTCCCCGAAGCCAAGGTCCTCTCCGGGATGTTCGCCGTGGTCAACCGCCTCTACGGCATCGAGATCGCTGAAGTTGACGACGTTGAAACCTGGCACCCGGATGTGCGCTTTTTCGAGATCCGCGATGCACACGGCGAGATGCGCGGCCAGTTCTATCTCGACCTCTACGCCCGCCAGAAGAAGCGTGGTGGCGCCTGGATGGACGAGTGCGTGGTGCGCATGTTCAACAAGCAGTATGACCAGATCCCGGTGGCCTTCCTCACCTGCAACTTCTCGCCGCCGGTGGGTGACAAGCCGGCACTGTTCACCCACGACGAGGTTGAGACCCTGTTCCACGAATTCGGCCACGGTCTGCACCATATGCTGACCAAGGTGGATTACCCCGGCGTCTCCGGCATCAACGGCGTTGCCTGGGATGCTGTGGAGCTGCCCAGCCAGTTCATGGAGAACTGGTGCTGGGAACGCGATGCCCTGGACCGCATATCCGGTCACTACGAGACCGGCGAGTCCATACCGGCAACCCTATACGACCGCATGAAGGCGGCCAAGAACTTCCAGTCCGGCAT
The DNA here is from genome assembly GCA_965224515.1 of Sedimenticolaceae bacterium. Lineage (GTDB taxonomy): Bacteria > Pseudomonadota > Gammaproteobacteria > Chromatiales > Chromatiaceae > Sedimenticola_A. Next base: position 1,308,948 of record OZ245051.1, on the reverse strand, counting down.
GCAGATGGTGCGCCAGCTGGAATTCTCACTGTTCGATTTCCGTATGCACCGGGAGTACAACCCCGGGCGAGGCGGGCACATCTACGACATCCTCAACGAGGTCAGATCCAGGGTTGCGGTGATCAAGGCCCCTGAATTCAACCGTTTCGCCCACGGCTTCTCCCACATCTTCGCCGGTGGTTATGCCGCTGGTTATTACAGCTACAAGTGGGCAGAGGTATTATCAGCTGATGCCTTCTCGCTTTTCGAGGAGCGGGGAATCTTCGACCGCGAGACAGGCACCTCCTTTCTGCAGAATATTCTCGAAAAAGGGGGGTCCAAGGATGCCATGGAACTGTTCATCGGCTTCCGCGGGCGGGAACCCCAGATCGATGCCCTATTGAGACACAGCGGTATAACGACATGAAAAAGTGCCTGATCACCCTGCTGCTGATTCTGCTGACGGTTCCGGCCTACAGTGCCCACATCACGGACAAGTTGCTGGCCGGCCTCTACAGCACAGCGGACGCCACCACCGAGCCCCTCAAGGTACTGCCCAGCGGCACCCCGGTGGAGATTCTGGAGAAGAAGAAAGGCTACACCAAGGTCCGCACGGGTGATGACACCGTTGGCTGGATCGAGAACAGCTACATCACCATTGAGAAACCCGCCAAGGTGATGCTGCTGGAACTCCAGGCCCGCACCAGCGGCCTGCAGCAGCAGCTCTCCGCTGCGCAGAAAGAGCTCAAGCAGCTCAAAGCCGGCCAGGGCAGTGCACCGGCCGCCCCCGCCCCGGAGCAGGGACAGGCGCTGAAAGATGCCAAGGCAGAGATCAAACAGCTCAATACAGAACTGGCCGGCACCAGAACAAAACTTGAGCAGGCCCTCAAGGAGAGCGGGGGCAGACCCCAGGGCGAGCTTGAAGCGGAAAACCGCGCACTGAAAATACGCATCAGCCAGGCAGCTGCCGCGCTGGGTATGGAGCCATCCACCAGCACAGCCCCGTCGAATGGTGGATACCGGTTCGAGGCATGGCATCTTCTGGTACTTGGAGTGATCATACTGATCAGTTTCATCAGTGGCATCGCCTACAAGAATTTCCGTATCGCCAAGCGCTACGGCGGCTTCAGAATCTGACCTCGGGCAATACTCTTATGCGCTACAAAGATCTTCGTGATTTTATCAGCCAGCTGGAAGCCCAGGGCGAACTCAAGCGAATCAGTACAGAGGTGAATCCAAACCTGGAGATCACCGAGATCTGCGACCGCACCCTGCGCGCAGGCGGACCCGCGCTGCTGTTCGAGCGGGTAAAGGGCTCCGACATCCCCCTGCTGGGCAACCTCTTCGGCACCCCGCGCCGGGTCGCCATGGGCATGGGCGAGGATTCAGTCGAGGCACTGCGGGAGGTGGGCAAACTGCTGGCCAAGTTGAAAGAGCCTGAGCCGCCCAAGGGCGTGAAGGATGCCTGGGAAAAGCTCCCCATGTTCAGAAAAGTGCTCGATATGGCACCGAAAAGCATCAAACATCCGCCATGTCAGGAGCAAGTGGATGAAGGCGATGCTGTGGACCTGGACCAGTTGCCAATCCAGACCTGCTGGCCCGGTGACGTAGCCCCCCTGATCACCTGGGGCTTGGTGGTTACCCGCGGCCCTGAGAAATCCCGTCAGAATCTCGGCATCTACCGCATGCAGAAGATCGCTAAAAACCGGGTCATCATGCGCTGGCTCTCCCATCGCGGCGGAGCCCTGGATTTCCGGGACTGGCAGAAGGCCCACCCCGGTGAACCCTTCCCGATCAGCGTTGCCCTGGGCGCCGACCCTGCGACCATACTCGGTGCGGTCACCCCGGTGCCGGACACCCTGTCCGAATACGCTTTTGCAGGTCTGCTGAGGGGCAGCCGAAGCGAAGTGGCCAACTGCATCGGCAATGACCTGCAGGTGCCCGCCTCGGCTGAATTCGTGCTCGAGGGCCACATACACCCCGATGACATGGCGCCGGAAGGCCCCTACGGCGACCACACCGGCTACTACAACGAGGTAGAGGATTTCCCGGTCTTCACCATCGACCGTATCACCCGCCGCAGCGACCCCATCTACCACAGCACCTACACCGGCCGGCCGCCGGATGAACCCGCTGTGCTGGGCGTGGCACTGAACGAGGTCTTCGTGCCGATACTGCAGAAGCAGTTCCCGGAGATTACCGACTTCTACCTGCCGCCCGAGGGGTGCTCCTACCGCATGGCGGTGGTCTCCATGAAGAAGCAGTATCCCGGCCACGCCAAGCGGGTGATGATGGGGGTCTGGTCCTTCCTGCGCCAGTTCATGTACACAAAGTTCGTTATCGTCACCGACGACGACGTCAACGTGCGGGATTGGAACGATGTGATCTGGGCCATGACCACCCGCATGGACCCGGCCCGGGATACCACCATGATCGAGAACACCCCCATCGACTACCTGGACTTCGCCTCGCCTGTTTCCGGCCTGGGCTCCAAGATTGGCTTCGACGCCACCAACAAGTGGCCAGGCGAGACAGACCGCGAATGGGGCGAGCCCATCACCATGGATCCGGCGGTAAAAGAACGGATTGACGAAATCTGGGACGAGCTCAATATTCTTGACGAATAATTTTCTGACCAGTGCCTATAATTGATCAGACAAAATAATAAATTCTGGAGCACCAACATGCGCACCATCATGCTGATGAACGCCAAGGGAGGTTGCGGCAAAACCACCCTGGCCACCAATATCGCCACCTGGTTTGCCGATGAAGGAGCCAAGGTGGCACTGGCCGATTACGATCCCCAGGGGTCGACCCTGGACTGGCTTGAAGCCAGGAAAGACTACGAAGGGATCCCCGAGATCGAAGCCATCGACGGTGTGAACAGCCCGGTCAAGCCACAGAAGGGAACAGAGTACCTGATCATGGACGCCCCAGCCGGAACCCACGGCAAGGTGATCAACGAGATGCTGCGCAAGGTGGAGACCCTGATCATCCCCGTACTCCCCTCACCCATCGACATGCGCGCCTGCAACCGCTTCCTGCAGGAGTTGCTGAGCAGCGGCCGCGTATCCAGGGACCAGACCAAGATCGCCATTGTCGCCAACAGGGCGAAAGAGAACACCATCATCTATCACCAGTTGGAAGAGTATCTCGGACACCTGAAAGTTCCTTTCCTGACCCACCTCAGGGAGAGCCAGAACTACATCCGCTCAGCCGAGCGCGGCCTGGGCATCTTCGAGCTGGCTCCTTCAATGGTATGGCAGGACGTGGAACTCTGGGACCCGGTACTCGACTGGCTGACTGACCCGAAGAACTATCCCTGAACACTGAAAAAGATGGGCCTCGGTATTGATGAAACAAGTAGGAGCCCAGTCCCCTGGGCGATATGACTGGCGGTTACTCAATCGCCCAGGGGACTGGGCTCCTACGACAAACCGACAATCAAACTCGGTTGAACGATAACAAAACGCATTACACCAAAGCGCCTATTCGCTGAAACAGGCATCAAGGCCCACATCAAGATCCGGGTACATCAACTCCACACCCAACTCATCCAGCATCTTTCGGTTGCTCAGCCGGCGCGACTCGGCCATGTAGGACATCATGCCGGCAGAGAGCTTCCCCGCACCCTCGGACATGGGGATCTGGGGCGGACGTGGCAGACCGGCACGGTCGGCAATGCGGTTGAAGTAATCGGTCATGGTGCCAGGGTGGCCGTCACTGACGTTGTAGGTCTCCCCGTCCACGCCCCGCTCCATGGCGGCAAGGCATACCTGCACCAGGTCGTCGGCATGGATACGATTGGTGAAGGGGGCCTCCTGTTCACTGATCAACGGCAGCCCCTTGCGCAGGCGGTCCAGGGGCAACTTGCCCGGCCCGTAGATGCCAGCAACGCGAAGTATCACCAACTCACCCCCGGTCTCGGTGCGCCACTGATGGAACACCTGCTCAGCATCCCAGCGGCGCTTTGCCCGGGCCACTACAGGATTGGGGGTGCGGGTCTCATCCACCCACGCTCCCTTGCAGTCACCATAGACACCGGTGGTGCTCAGGTAGACGATCCTGCGCGGCTGACCCTGTTGCTGAAAACCCCGCACCAGGTTGCGCACCCGGCTGTCCAGCTCACCCTCCCTGGGGGGTGGCGCGAAGTAGTAGATACTCGAATCCCGCAGGGGCAGATCAGGTAGCTCAGGCAGGTCCAGGTCGGCGCGCATGGCCCTGATACCCTGGCTCTCCAGGGCCTCAATACTCGCCTGGGAGCGGACCATACCGGTCACCGGCACTCCCCTTTGTTTGCTCGCCAGGGCCACCTTACGACCCAGGTAGCCGCAGCCCATGATAAGCTCAGTTAACATATGGTTTTAATTCGCAGTAAAATAGTAGAGAATTCTGTTCCATTCTGACTCAATTGTTCAAGGAATCCTATGAGTTTCACAGTCAATATCACACCCAGCGGCCACCAGTTCACAACTGAGGAGGGCGAAACCATACTCGATGCAGCAGAGCGCCAGGGTATCGCACTACCCTATGGTTGCCGCAACGGACTCTGTGGAAGCTGTGCAGGAACACTTGAGCAAGGGGCTGTAGGCTACCCGGGCGAGGAAGAGGGCGATCTGGCACTGAGCGAGGAGAACCAGTGCCTGACCTGCAAGGCAGTGCCTTCAAGCGACATCACGGTTCATATCAAGGAGGTTGAGAGCACCAAGGAGATCGAGGTGCGTACCCTGCCCAGCAAAGTCGACGAGATGGAGACGCTGGCCCACGATGTCATGCGGGTCTACCTGAAACTGCCGGAGAACCAGCGCCTGCAGTTCCTGGCCGGACAGTACCTCGACTTCCTGATGGAAGATGGACGCCGCCGCGCTTTCTCCATAGCCAACGCCCCACACGACGACGATCGCATCGAACTGCACATCCGCCGGGTACCCGGCGGTGAGTTCACCGACTACGTCTTCGACGAGATGAAACCCGGATCCATCGAGCGCATCCAGGCGCCCCTGGGCGGCTTCTACCTTCGCGAAGACTCCGAGCGCCCCCTGATCTTCATGGCAGGTGGCACCGGTTTCGCCCCTCTGAAGGGCATTATCGAACATGCGTTCCACATCGGCATCAACCGCCCCATGCATCTCTACTGGGGTGTGCGTTCAGAGCAGGACCTCTACCTGGCCAACCTTGCAGCCCAGTGGGCGGCAGAGCATGAAAACGTCCAGTTCACCCCGGTACTCTCGGAGCCCGACGAGGGTTGGACAGGCGCCACCGGATGGGTACACGAAGCCGTTGTGGCCGACTACCCGGATATGAGCAGCCATGACCTCTACATGAGCGGCCCACCGCCCATGGTGTTTGCCGGAAAGGACGCCTTCCTGGCAGCGGGACTCTCCGAAGACAACATGTACTCCGATGTCTTCGAGTGGGCCCAGGATAATCCGAACAAGTAATACTGATTTTGCTGTGTAACAAAGAAAGGGCCTTCGGCCCTTTCTTTGTTATTTACCCCTGGGGTAAACGGCAGGATGGTGGGTTACGCTGGCGCTACCCCCCAACATTAAGGTCTTTAAGAGACCGGCCCGATGTGCCCGAGATCAGTTTTTAGCCTGCATCGCCTCCTTGGTGGGCACCTCCACCTGTTGTCCGGCCGCTTTCCAGCCGTTGAAGCCTGCGCGGTAGTAGTAGATTCGGCTGTAACCCCATTTGACAGCCTCAATCGCCGCCAGGGAGCTCATCATGCAATCCTTGCCCCGGCAATGCAGCACCACCGGGTCGCCGGGACCGGCCACTTTGGCCAGTGCCTCACGATTAAACCCTCCGCCAGGCAGAGGCAAGCTGATCGCACCTGGAATTCGCTCCGCCTCGTACATGAACCCAGGACGCACATCCACGAAGGGAATGCCTTCGGCCTTCAGCTGCTGCGCTTTCGCCGTGTCTACAAAGGTGGTACCCGCCACCGAAGCAGGGGCGGGGCCATCCAGTTTCTCTTCCGCGACTGTCACTCCCGGTAAAGTAAACAGCAGGACCAGGGCAGCGCTCTTCAACAGATCTTGCAGCAGGTTCATGGGTTTCCCTCTCTTATATTCTGGGTATGCACATTTCTGACTCATATGGCGTAGAAGTGAACCACAACGCGAACCCTGCATGCTTGACCTTGGTCAAATAACGCTGGAGCGTACAACGATGGAAAAAGCTGCCGGGGGTTGCCTGAGATTAATTAAATAACCCACCCCGTCTTGCTATCCGGCACTATAATCAGACAAAACAATAAATTCCTAAAACAAGTCTGGAAGATAGCGCCGTGCTGAAACTGATAGACAAAATCCGACGCCACTCCACAGTGGCAGGCGGCAATTTCGATAAGATGTTCGAGGGCATCGAGATCCCCCCGCTGCCAGCCGCAATTACCCGCCTGGTCACCGAGGTGAACAAGGAGGAGCCGGATCTGCCCCAATTGAGCAAAATGATCACCGCGACCCCGGAGATCGCAAGCAAGGTGCTCAGCACCGTCAACTCGGCCTACTTCTCACTTCCCCACCAGGTCACCAGTATCAAGCACGGGGTCACCATACTCGGTCTGAACAACATCAAACCCCTAGTGCTCTCTTTTGCCATGAAGGAGTCGCTGCCGAACCCAAAGGGCAGCATCTTTCAGCCCCAGCACTTCTGGTCGGATGCACTGCTTAAAGCGCTTCTTGCCCGTGCACTGTCGGATATCCACTGCAAATCAGAACGCGAGGAGGCATTCACTGTCATGCTACTGGCGGATGTCGCCCTGCCGGTACTGCTCAGCGCCTGGGGAGAATACTACGAACCCCTGGTTTTGGAGTGGCAAACCACCTCCAACAGGCTCTCCCTGGCCGAGCGCAACAGTTTTCAGTGGGACCATTCACAGGCGGGGGCCTGGATTCTGCAAAACTGGGGATTTCCCGCTGAACTGGTCTGTTTCGTAGGACTGCACAACAGCAACCTGGAACTGCTGCAGGAGCTGGAGCTGGAAGATACCATCGCCCTTCCGGTTATCTCGGCCTCCATGCTGCCCAGCTGCCGCCGCCTGGACCCCGGGAGAGCAGACCGGATGATCGAAACCGTATCGGGATACTTCCAATTCAAACCGGAATCGCTGATGGCGATCCTGGGTGAGGTCAGAAAAGATTTCTGCGAAATCTGCAGTATGTTTGATCTGGGCCCGCACCACGGACAGGAGGTGCTTGATCTGCTCAACGGCAAGCTTGAAATCCTGGCCGGGGAGAGTGAGTGATGGATAGGCAGCGGTTCGAAGAGCTGGCAAAAAAACAGGCACAGCCCCAGCCCCCTCGAGGAGCCGCCACCCCCCAATCCAGCCGGCTCTACCGGCTGGTCGCCTTCTTCACCCAGATGCAACTGGGTTACCTGCTTCGGGACACCAAGCACTCGAAACTGGCGGTACGCATCTTTGTTTTCATAGAGGGGCTGGCTGCCCTGGCAATTATCTCCACCGCCGCCTTCCTGGCCAAGCTGCCCCTGCTCTTTCCGCCCCTCGGGCCATCTGCCTTTATCCTTTTCAGAACACCGCTCTCACGGGCTGCAGCACCCAGGTCGGTCTTCCTGGCCCACAACATGGCTATGGTCATCGGCATCGTCATGCTCAACCTGTTCGCTTTTCTCTATCCTGAAGCTGATCTTCACGGCAGCGACGCCCTCAACTGGCCCCGTATCTTCGCGCTCTCTCTCGCCATGGGTTTCACCAGCCTGGGTATGATCATGTTCAACTGCGCCCACCCACCCGCTGCAGCCACCACCCTGATTGCCGCCATGGGTTACTTCAGCACACCGCTGCAGATCGCTGCCCTGCCCGTTGCAGTGGCCCTGCTGCTGCTCCAGGCATTCATTTTCAACCGGCTGCTGGGGGGCTTGCCCTTTCCTGTGTGGACCTTTGATCCAAAAGCGGCGCGTGAGTACCCCGACCTTGCCGGGCTGGGAGACCAGAAAACAGGCCACTGGGAACAGATTGCAGGCAAGGTGTTTCAGCGGCGCAGGAAGTAAGTTGTTGGGAGACGGTTCGTACATGCAATAGCGCAGCGTATCGCACCAACCGGGTATCCAATGGTGGGTTACGCTATCGCTAACCCACCCTACATTCAGGTGATACCAATGCACTATGGAATCGCTGTAGGAGCCCAGTCCCCTGGGCGATCAGACCAACCCACCGGCAATCGCCGTCAGGAGACAGCTCCTACAAAACCAGGCGTGGGGTGCAATAGCGCAGCGTATCGCACCAACCGGGTATCCAATGGTGGGTTACGCTATCGCTAACCCACCCTACATTCAGGTGATACCAATGCACTATGGAATCGCTGTAGGAGCCCAGTCCCCTGGGCGATCAGACCAACCCACTGGCAATCGCCGTCAGGAGACAGCTCCTACAAAACCGGGCGTGGGGTGCAATAGCGCAGCGTATTGCACCAACCAGGTATCCAATGGTGGGTTACGCTATCGCTAACCCACCCTACACCCAGGTGATACCAATGCACTATGGAGTCGCTGTAGGAGCCCAGTCCCCTGGGCGATCAGACCAACCCACCGGCAATCGCCGTCAGGAGACAGCTCCTACAAAACCGGGCGTGGGGTGCAATAGCGAAGCGCCTTGCATCAACCGGGTATCCAATGGTGGGTTACGCTATCGCTAATCCACCCTACACCCAGGTGATACCAACGCACTATGGAGTCGCTGTAGGAGCCCAGTCCCCTGGGCGATCAGACCAACCCACCGGCAATCACCCTCAGGAGACAGCTCCTACAAAACCGGGCGTGGGGAGCAATAGCGCAGCGTATTGCACCAACCAGGTATCCAATGGTGGGTTACGCTATCGCTAACCCACCCTACACCCAGGTGATACCAATGCACTATGGAGTCGCTGTAGGAGCCCAGTCCCCTGGGCGATCAGACCAACCCACCGGCAATCGCCGTCAGGAGACAGCTCCTACAAAACCGGGCGTGGGGTGCAATAGCGAAGCGCCTTGCATCAACCGGGTATCCAATGGTGGGTTACGCTATCGCTAATCCACCCTACACCCAGGTGATACCAACGCACTATGGAGTCGCTGTAGGAGCCCAGTCCCCTGGGCGATCAGACCAACCCACCGGCAATCGCCGTCAGGAGACAGCTCCTACAAAACCAAGCGTGGGGAGCAATAGCGAAGCGCCTTGCATCAGGGTTTTGCCGCTTCCAGCTTGGGCGGGATGATATCGGGGGGCAAGTGCCCTGTCTCTGCAGACTCAAGCCTGATGGTGCCACGCTCAAGGGTGTCGGGCAGTTCAGGTATCAGGGAGTCGCTGGTCAGGGCCAGCCCTTCGCGAAAACAGCTCATCGCCTTGTCTGTTTCGCCCATCCGTTCCAGCAGCGCTCCCAGCTCACGGTAGGCCTCTACCGATGCACCGGCGCCAATACACGCTTCATAGTAGCTGCGCGCCTTGCCCCAGAGCTTGTTGCGCAGGCAGAGGCGGCCGAGAGTCAGCAGCAGCACAGGATTACCGGACCGCTCTTTGACCCAGGCCTCAGCCCGGGAGAGCTGGCGCGCGGAATCGCTGCCCTCGACACGACCGTAGAGCTCAACCAGGTCATCACTCCACTGGCGTCCTATGGCCTCGTTCAGCAGTACCACAACCTGGTCATACTCTTTACGCATCATGAGCTGGTTCACGTAGGTGCTGACCATACCCTCGGTCTGCCGAATCGTGTAGGGGATACCTTTCCAGGTCTCGCCAAGCTGGGCTGTGCTCTCGGATTGCGCCGCAGTGTTGATCAGGCAGGAGAAAACATTCATCTCCAGCTCATCAAGCTGCGCCTTCTCCACCACTTTGCGCTTTTTCAAAACAGGCAGCAGTTTGTGCAGTGCCTGCCAATCCCCCAGGCGCTCATAAAGCTCCATCAGCAGCTTGAGTACGTGGGTGTGCTTGGGTGCGATCTGCCGCAGGTGTCTCAGGGTGGCAAGGGCCTGTTCGAACTGTTCATGGCTGAGCTGCAGCTCTGCCTGGGTGAGTCCTACCGCCACGTCGGCAGATGGCATGCTCTCATGGGCCAGCTGGAGATACTGATCACGCCTGTCATGGGCACCCTGGTGCTGGGCAGAGCGTGCCGCGGCCAGGTAGTTGAGCAGCGGGGTATCAGAGCGCGCGGCGAAACGGACCAGGTTCTTCTCTGCCTGCTTCCAGCGCCCCTCCGAGAGCTCCACAAGCCCCTGGGTCAGGGCATGCCGGGCCTGGCGCGCCTGGCGGCGCAGGCGCCAATCATGAAACCGGTCTGGCACGCCCCAGATGCGGATCACGCTGCGCAACAGGGCGTAGAGACCAACAAACAGTATCAGGTCAAGCAGCAGGAAAAATGCCAGGCTCCCCTCGACGGTCCAATGGCCATAGCCAATCAGGATGTAGCCGTTGTCCTCCAGTACCACCAGTGTCAGGGCTACCGAAACAGCGACTGCCAGCAGACCGATGATGAGATTCTTCATTGGCCATCGCCTCCGCCACTCTTCATACGGGAGCGCAGCGCCATGAGCGATGCTGAAATATCCGGCAGCCCCGGACTGATGTCGATGGTCTTGAGTTCGGCGACTTCACCAAGCACCGCCTGGGCCGCCCCATCTTCTGTATCGAAAAGGTCCTGTATCCACTGTTCGGCCGTCTCAAGGCTGGCCTTGTAGAGAATCTGGTCGCCACGCAACATCGACATGCGCGCCGCTTCAAGCTGCAGGCGCAGGTTCTGGTAGACGAAAAACTGCTGCTCGGGGGGCAGCATGGCAGTGACCGGTTTGCCGTGGTGGCGAATCACCATGACCGATTTGAAGCCCTCCCAACCATCTTTCACCAGGGTCTTGAGAGAGCGCGACTCTGCATCCGTTTCACCTTCAGCTGCCGGCTCTGCCCTGGGAGCGGGTTCGGTACCGACGATCTTCAGATTGTTGACCTGGGCAGCCATGGCAACCAGCTTGGCCGAGAGCCCTGTACGATCCAGCTGACCGACAGCCTGCAGGGCGGCAATCTCCTCAGCCAGGCTCTGGCGTACCTCGCTCCAGCCTGGGTCGCCGGTATCACGCAGGCGGCCATCGGCTGCCTGCAGCGCCTTGATCGCCGTGCTGACATCCTTCTCAAGGCGCAGACGGTGATTGGCCACACCCATGAGGTATTCAGCCTCTGCGGCCATCCATGCCGTACTTTCCCGACCCACCCGATCAAAGACCGCATCCAGGGAGTCGCTCATCTCGCGGCTCTGCTGCTGCAGCCTGTCACGCTCCTGGGTGAGCTTCTCATCCTGGGCGGTGAGGATTGATTTCTGTTCCGTTATGACCTGGTTCTGCTCTTCGTAGGCCTTGCGTGTCTCATCCAGTCGCTGCTGCAACTTGCCCCTGGCCTGTTCTGCCTCGGCGATGGATTGATTCATCTCCACCAGGGAGGCCTGAAGATTGCTCCAGTAACGGTATCCGAATCCAACCAGGGCGGTAACACCGATAACTGCGACAATGGCCAGTACCAGCGCGAGCTTCAGGGAACCTCCACCAGCAGGACGCTCTGCACCATCGTCATCAGCACCGACCTCGGTCACTTCGGCGTCTATAATTTCGCCATTCTCGCGGCCTGCTTCACTGCTCACGGCTTTAACCTCAGCGTCACGTTCTGTTTGGTCACTCATTAAAAATATCCGGGTCAAAGTTCAGTTGTTATTGGCGGACATCCGGTCCGCTCCCCTATCCTACCCGGTCGATGGTGGCATCGACCAGCCTCCAGGAAAAATCAGGCCTGTTGCTGAAACCAGTCGCAGATGGCTGCCAGTATATTGTGGTCTTCGGCGCCGGCAGAGAGGAGTACCTGCCGGAAGCCCAGATCTCGCGCATGCCCACGCATGCGCTCACTGACCACCACCAGCGGCGTGGCAAGCAGGCGCGACCGTCCAGACACGTCGAACAGGCTGAGAAGATTATCGAGTATTGCGTTGCTGGTGGCTGTGACTACGCCCACATCATCCCAGCGCAGCAGCAGCTCAGTAGTATCGGCATCGGGGCAGATGCGCTGGTAAACCTCCGCATAATCCACCTTCGCACCCCTGGCACTCAGGCTGTCACCAAGCAGGGCGCGGCCGCCACGGCCCCGAAAGATAAGAACGTTTCTGCCCTCGACATCAGACAGCGCTTCGGTGGCCAGCAGGGCCTCGCTGTCGAACTGCTCTTCGGGGACAATATCCACCGGACAGCCCGCCCGGGCCAGGGCCTGTGCGGTTGCACGTCCTACGGCACCGATCTGCACACCCTCAGGCAGACCCTTGTCACCCAGCAGTTTCAAGGCCCAGGCAACCGCATTGGGGCTGATGAACAGCAGAGTGTGGTATTGATTGATCCGTTCGAGCAGAGCCCCGGTTGCTGCCGGATCTGCCGGCCCGCCAATCTCAATGGCGGGAAAAGAGATACTGCGGCCCTCATGCTCCCTGATCTGCCGGCAAAGCCCCTGGGCCTGGTGTTGCGCCCGGGTTACCAGTACGCCCAGTCCAGCCAGATCACAGGGTTGCGATGGTCCGGGATTAGCCATGGAAGCCGTCGGCTCACTCCTCGTACAGGTGAGCCAGCACCTGGTCAGCACCCTGGCCCAACAGGTCTTCGGCAATGGAGATACCCAGTGTCACTGCGTCCTCTTTCGGGCCGTGGGCCTCGGCACGCATGATGTGGCTGCCGTCAGGCTCACCCACCAGGCCGTGCATGTGAAGCTTGTCGTGATTAAGTACCGCATAGCCGCCGATGGGGACCTGGCAGCCACCCATCAACCGGTGGTTCATGGCCCTTTCTGCGGTGACACAGACCGCGGTCTCCTCGTCGTGGAGCACCTGGATCAGTTCATTGACCCAGGGGTCATTTTCTCGGCATTCGATTCCAATCGCGCCCTGGCCGATAGCGGGCAGACTCTGATCGGGCTCGAGATACGAGGTGATGCGGGATTCGAACTCCAGGCGCTTGAGACCGGCCGAGGCAAGGATGATGGCATCGAACTCGCCCTCGTCCAGCTTGCGCAGGCGGGTGTTCACGTTGCCACGCAGGGGGGCGATCTTGAGATCAGGGCGGCGCTCGGTGAGCTGGCACTGACGGCGCAGACTGGAGGTGCCCACCACGGAACCCTCTGGCAGTTCATCCAGGTTATTGTATTTATTGGAGACAAAGGCGTCGCGGGGATCTTCCCGCTCCAGGATCACCGCCAGGTGCAACCCCTCGGGCAGTTCCACCGGCACATCCTTCATGGAGTGCACGGCGATATCGGCGCGGTCCTCCAGCATGCCCTGCTCCAGCTCTTTGACAAAGAGCCCCTTGCCGCCGATTTTTGCCAGCGGTGTATCCAGGATCTTGTCGCCCTGGGTGCTCATGCCCACAAGCTCCACCTGGAGTCCGGGGTGGGCCTGGCGCAGTTTGCGGGAGACATGCTCTGCCTGCCACATGGCCAGGGGGGATTTGCGGGTTGCGATGCGAAGGGTTTTGTCTGTCATTATTTTATGAGATCAACACTGGGAAAATCGCCATCCTAAAGCCTCCCTGCCGGTGTGGCAAATCAGTGATGGCCCGGTAATCGGCAAGGCCGGCTGATCAGCCGCTCAGCTTCAGCCAACGCCTCACCTCGGGAAGGTGGCGGCGGCTGATCTCCAACAGCTCATCCGTCCCCGAGAGAGAGGCCATGGCATGGCCATCAGCCTGCTTGACCAGGCCGGTGATCCGCCGGCTGGCGATCAGGGCGTTGCGGTGAATGCGAAGAAACCGGGAACCAAACCGCTCTTCCAGCGATTTGAGGGAGTCCTCCAACAGCGCCTCTCCCCCGGTATGGCGAACGGTGACGTACTTCTGGTCCGCCTTGAAATAGAGGATCTCATCCAGGGGAATACGCTGCAGACCTCCCCGGTAACTGACACTGATGGACTCAAGGGGGGGCTGGTGCAGGTCATCGATGGCCTGCACCTGGGCCCGGGTCAGAGCCGCGGCCCGCTGCAACGCCACCTCAAGGCGCTGGCGGCGGATGGGCTTGAGCAGGTAGTCCACCGCGTTATCATCGAACGCCTCCAGGGCGTGCTCCTCGTAGGCGGTGGTGAAGATAACGGCAGGCGGCACCTCCCAGCCGGCCAGTTCAGCGGCCACCGCAAGGCCGTCCCGGCCCGGCATGCGGATATCGAGCAGCAGCAGATCCACATCCAGCTCACGGCTCAGCTTGAGCGCCTGCTCGCCGTTAGCCGCTTCGCCGACCACTTGATACGGAGAACCCAGGTCACTCACCAGGGCGCTTAGCCGTTCCCGTGCCGGGGCTTCATCATCTACGACCAGAATCTTCATCGTTTACTCATTCCAGGGGTAGGGAAACACTACCCTGACCTGGTGATCGCCATCCACTTTGCTGAGGGTCAGCTCGGCATCGCCGGCGAAGAAACCCCCCAGTCGCTGGCGGGTATTCTCAAGGGCCATTCGGTTGCCCTCGCGGTGTCTCTCTGTCGGTTCGGCCGGTACCGTGTTGCGGATACTGAGATTGACCCGCTGCCTCCGGTAGCGGCCACATATCTGAACAAGCCCGGGCTCGCTGGCCGGTTCGATACCATGGTAGACCGCATTCTCCAGCAGAGGCTGCAGGATCAGGGAGGGCAGTGACGCATTCAGGGGCAGATCGTCGATATCCCACTCCACCTTGAGCCGTCCACCCAGGCGCTCACCTTCTATGCGCAGGTAGTGACGGCAGAGCTCCAGCTCATCACCAAGGGTTGATCGCTTACGGCCATCCGTGAGGGAGGCGCGGAACAGCTCCGAGAGATCCTCCACAACTGTTTCCGCCAGCTTGGGATCGGTCCTGGTCAGGTGGGCGATGGTGTTCATGCTGTTGAACAGAAAATGGGGACGGATACGTGACTGCAGTGCCTGGAACCGTGACTGGGATTCGGCCACCACCTGTTGGCGCCACAGATGCTGAATATAAAAGTAGCGCAACACCAGGGCACTGACGATGCCGCTGATGCCAAGGTTTTTGAGTATCAATGCCCACTCAATACCGCCTTCCAGTGAGGGGCGAAAGAGAAACTCGGAGACCCAGGCCACGGCCAGCGTAATAATCAGGATCAGCAGCCAGGCAAGTATGCCCGCAAGCGTATCCCC
Organism: Sedimenticolaceae bacterium; assembly: GCA_965224515.1. Taxonomy (GTDB): domain Bacteria; phylum Pseudomonadota; class Gammaproteobacteria; order Chromatiales; family Chromatiaceae; genus Sedimenticola_A. Next base: position 1,293,837 of record OZ245051.1, on the reverse strand, counting down.
CTGCCTGTTAAGCCAACCCCGCAACAGGCAGAGCATGGCCGCACTCATCAGCGCAATCCACTGAACGTAGAGGGAGTAGAGGCTGAGCTCCTGGGAAAACTCACCCAGGGTACGTATCGATACCAGGGTGAGCACAATGGCCAGCAGCTCAGCCGTAACCACCACCGCGAACACCACCTGGATGCTGCAGAAATTGGGCAGGAATGACGAACTGCCCACGGACTCCTGATGTTTTAAGCCACTGGAATCACTCATTTTCACTATTTACCGGCCCTAAGGCCCTGAGAATCCTGATACAATCCATTCCTCAATTATGTACCCTGTTTGGCCTCAATTTACAGCTTATGAGAATAAAATGTGAATCGGCGGAACAATCTGTGTGTTTTAGGAATACTCGATGAGCGATAAAAAACTCTGGTCCGGCCGGTTCAACGAACCCACCGACGCATTCGTGGAAGCGTTTACAGCCTCTGTTGAATTCGATCAGCGTCTCTACCGTTACGACATCCAGGGCTCCATTGCTCATGCCACCATGCTGGCCAGGAGCGGCATCCTCACCGGGGAGGAGCGCGACAGTATCATCGGCGGGCTGGAGCGGGTGAAGCAGCGCATCGAGGCTGGCCAATTCGAATGGTCAGTTGAGCTTGAAGACGTCCACATGAACGTCGAGTCCGCGCTCACTGCCGATATAGGCGACAACGGCAAAAAGCTGCACACCGGCCGCTCCCGAAACGACCAGGTGGCCACCGACATCCGCCTCTACATGCGGGACGAGATCGAACTGATCCGCGCCGAAATCAAGCGTCTGCAGGAGGCCCTGCTGGAGGTCGCCGAGCGGGAGGCCGACACCATCATGCCCGGCTTTACCCACCTGCAGACCGCCCAGCCCATCACCTTCGGCCACCACATGATGGCCTGGTTCGAGATGCTGGAGCGGGACCGCGAACGCCTCGCCGACTGCAACAAGCGGGTCAACGTGATGCCCCTGGGCGCCGCTGCCCTGGCCGGCACCACCTATCCCATCGACCGTCATTGCACGGCCGAGCTGCTGGGTTTCGACCGCCCCAGCGAAAACTCCCTGGACTCGGTCAGCGACCGCGACTTCGCCATCGAATTCAGCGCCGCTGCCGCCCTGGTGATGATGCACCTGTCACGCATGTCCGAGGAGCTGATCATCTGGTCATCGGCCCAGTTCGCCTTCATCACCCTCTCGGACAGCTTCTGCACGGGCTCCTCCATCATGCCCCAGAAGAAGAACCCCGACGTGCCGGAACTGGTACGTGGCAAGACCGGGCGGGTATTCGGTCACCTGATGGGCCTGCTGACCCTGATGAAGGGCCAGCCCCTGGCCTATAACAAGGACAACCAGGAGGACAAGGAGCCCCTGTTCGATACCGTGGACAACCTGAAGGGCTCACTGAAGGTGTTCGCCGACATGATCCCCGCCATCACCTGCCGCAAGCAGAACATGCGCGAGGCCACCATGAAGGGCTTCGCCACCGCCACCGACCTGGCGGACTACCTGGTGGTCAAGGGTATCCCCTTCCGCGACGCCCACGAGGTGGTGGGCAAGGCCGTTGCACTCTGTGTTGAGAAGGAGTGTGATCTTTCCGATCTTGACCTGGCTGAACTGCAGGCCTTCTCAGGCGCCATTGCAGAGGATGTGTTCGAGGTACTGACCCTCGAGGGCTCTGTAGCCGCCCGCAACCATATCGGCGGCACCGCGCCGGAGCAGGTACGCGCAGCCATCCAGCGGGCGCGTAAACGTCTGGGCTGAGCTGAAACATCATTGATAACGGTTCGCCGCCGGTGCCCCGGCGGCACCGGTTCAAGCAAATCCTTCCAGGTCGATCCTGTACTTGGCGAGCACGTCGGCCATCTGCAGCCTTTTCTGGCCGGCGGATACAGCCATCACCTTGGCCAGAACCTCTGATATTTCGCCCTTTGTTATTCCCGCCGCCCTGGCGCTCTTGAGATAGTAGTTGACGCAGGGCTGGCAGTTCATGGCCATGGCGGCAGCCAGACCAACCAGCAATTCAGTACGGGTATCCAGGTGTTCGTTTTCGTGGGTGGATGCGTAGAAACTGTCGTAGGCATCCTGCTGCTTGGGGGTCAACATGACGGCTCCCTCTCCTTGTGTCCGGTTGAATTTCTCCAGGGCGGGGAGGGGGCAGAGTCTGACCGGCCACCCTCTCAACGCAGAAGAGGTGGCCGGTCTTTCAGCTACTTCTTCTTCGATTTTTTAGATTTTTTCGCTTTCTTGGCCTTTTTGGCTTTCTTCGCAGCCTTGGCTTTTTTAGCTTTCTTGGCCTTTTTGGCTGCCTTGGCCTTGAGAGCCTTTTTCGCCTTCTTCAGCTTCTCATCGCGCTTCTTGGAAGCTTTTTTGTCTTTTTTCTTTTTTGCCATAACTGGTCTCCTTCAGTTGCTTGATATACCTAACACTCATCCCGAGCCTCCAAAGACTCCTGACAAAGCAGGCTTTCTGGATCATGGATGCCGGTAGCACCGACACCGCTCAAAACTCACGTTACGCCTTCCATCCCAGCAGATACGCATTCGGATCAATCCGGTTTACCCACTGGTGACCCGTAAAGATTAGCACTCCATGGCTGATGTTTCATTTCCGTTGCAGAAAAAAGAAAGGCCCTGTCCCAGTTAAGTATTGAAACCAACTTTTGTAGCCTATCCAGCGCCTGTAGGTCGGCCTTCAGGCCGACATGTCGGGCTGAAGCCCGACCTACATGAAATCAATGACTTATTGAAAAAACTCTCTTGACTAGAACAGAGCCAAAAGAAAAGGTCCGATCTGCATAGCTGGGGGCTCAGTCCCCTCTGGGGCTTATGAGAAACCAGCGCCTGTAGGTCGGCCTTCAGGCCGACATGTCGGGCTGAAGCCCGACCTACGTGAAATCAATGACTTATTGAAAAAACTCTCTTGACTAGAACAGAGCCAAAAGAAAAGGTCCGATCTGCATAGCTGGGGGCTCAGTCCCCTCTGGGGCTTATGAGAAACCAGCGCCTGTAGGTCGGCCTTCAGGCCGACATGTCGGGCTGAAGCCCGACCTACAGATATTGAATCGCTTATCAGAATAAGCGTCAAAGAATGAAAACCGCGACAGAGAACCCTTCAGCTCCCTTTCGGACCCATGAGATACCAGATGATCAGACCGATCACCGGGAAGAAGAGAACAACCACAATCCATACCGCCTTGGAGATTGTCGAGGCGCTACTCTGGGCAATCTTGATAATGGCATAGATATCAGCGATAAGAATCAGCAGGCCAAGCAGGCCGGTACCCGTATCCAACATATTCAGCTCCTTCAATTCGTGCTTGAACCTATTCTGCCCTATCTGCGCCTGATGGTCAGCCAGCATCGCCGGGGGGGTTGTGCGGAGCCCCGAAATGCCTCCAGTCCGGGTATCTCACCAAGGCGTAGCCAAGCCAGATGAACAACAGGGGGATCACCAGTATCTGGATGACAAACAGGGCAACATAGAGGGTAGCAAGCTCCAGCAGGGAACCCACAATCTGCTCCACGTTATCGGCCACATGCCCAAAGGCCTCGCGGGTCTCTTCAACCTGGCGGCCGGCCTTTCCGACAAGGGACGAAAACAGCCCTTGCTCCTCTTCCTTCTCAAAAGCGTTCAGGGTTTCGTAGCGCGACGACACCACCGAGAGGCTCTCCCGGGCAGTGTCGATGCGGGGCTGGAAGAGATGGCTGTGCAGGCCGTCACTGACCAGGGCGGAGAGCGGCAACAGCAGTCGCAGCAGGAGCAGAAAGGCACTGGCCCTGAGCACCAGCGAGACCCAGCCTGCACCACCCCTGGTGGGCAGCCAGACCAGCGGAATCATGCTCAACAGCAGCAGCGCAATCACCTGCAGTGCCGCCATACCGCCGATCTCAAAAGCAATTTTCTGCAGCCCCAGGGCGACAATCGCAGTGACCAGGATGGATGAGGCCCTTTCGGTCATGTCATCTATGGGGTCAAGAATCTGCCCTACGGCGATGTTGACACCCACCCCCACCGGTGAGACCTCCACCTCGGACTCCTTCAACACGGAGACCACCGCATTGACACCACGGGTGGCGGCGTATGCAACCGTGGCCCCTTTCAGTGCATCAGAGAAGTAGGCATCCGCCCTGGCATCAAGCAGCGGCAGCTTCAGGGCCGAAAGCAGGGCGAAGGCCAGGCTGAGAAAAAGCAGCAGCAGGGTGTTAACCGTTTTACGTTTCGAACTCACAACATCTCTCTTCATTCTTCCAGCGCCAGTTCCACAGCCTTTGAGGCATGGATGGCCGTAGTGTCAAAAAGCGGCACGGAGGTATGGCGAGGCTGAACCAGCAGGGCTATCTCGGTACAGCCGAGAATAACCCCCTCGGCCCCCCGCCGGCTCAAGCCGTCGATGATCTCCAGGAAATCAGCCCGTGAGCTCTCCTCGATACGTCCACAGCAGAGCTCATGGTAGATCACCTGGTGCACCCTCTCCTGCTCAGCAGCAGGGGGGACGAGCACCTCAATGCCGTGCTTAGCAGTCAAGCGCCCCTTGTAGAAACTCTCTGCCATGGTGAAGCGGGTACCCAGCAGCCCGACACGGTGGATCCCCTCTGTCAGCAGGGACTCAGCAGTGGCATCGGCAATATGCACCAGGGGAATGGCGATCGAGCTCTCTATCTCCGGCGCCACCTTGTGCATGGTATTGGTACAGATCAGCAGCATCTCGGCCCCGGCCTTCTCGATACTGCGCGCGGCATCACTGAGAATATCCGCCATCGCCGGCCAGTCACCCTCTTGCTGCAGCTGTTCGATCTCGGCAAAGTCCACGCTGCAGAGGTGAATTTTGGCCGAATGCAGGCCTCCCAGGCGGTTCTTCACCCCCTCGTTTATGGCCTTGTAGTAGCTGAGGGTGGACTCCCAACTCATCCCGCCAAGCAATCCAATGGTTTTCATAACTCGTTGATCCCTCCGCCATCCCGGCAAGCGTGTGCAACAGCAGGTAAGATAGAATATCCAACACTATACATCGCATCCGGACAGCAATATGACAACAGGATTCCAACTTCATCCCCGGTTGGCTGCGGACACCCTGGCAGCGGGTAGGCTCGAACTGTGTGAAGTGCGGCTGCTCAATGACAGCCGCTTCCTGTGGCTGGTGCTGGTACCCCGCCGTGATGGCATCACCGAGGTGCACCAACTGGTCGATTCAGACCAGCAGCAGCTGATCAGCGAGAGCAGCCGGATTGCCCGCCTGGCGGAAGAGCTCGCCGGCGCGGAGAAGATAAACATCGGCGCCCTGGGCAACCTGGTACCCCAGCTCCACTGGCATGTGATTGCACGCAGCAGTGATGATGCGTGCTGGCCTGGTCCGGTCTGGGGTTGTAGCGAGTCTGTCCCTTACGAACAGGAAGCGTTGTCGGAACTTCTGGCACAGCTGAAGTCCAGCTTGGGAGTGTAGGGCAATAACCAAAGCATGTTGCAGCGGCCAGCCAAGTGGTGGGTTACGCTTCGCCAACCCACCCTACAAAGAGTCGTCATTCCGGCGGATACCGGAATCCTGGGCAAACCTCAAAGCTGCCCGCTGCTCAGCCTGATCATCACGTTGAGGTTGGAGACGGATTCAGCATGGGCCATGGCCTCTTCCGTGGAGACCAGCCCACGCTGATGGAGATCAAACAGCGACTGGTCGAAGGACTGCATGCCCGATTCAGTACTCTTCTCCATCGCCTCGCGTATCTCGTCGATGGAGCCCTTGCGGACCAGGTCCCGGATATATGGACTGGCCAGCAGTACCTCAACCGCCGGCATACGCCTACCTTCCGTACCCCTGACCAGGCGCTGGGAGACGATGGCCTCGAGGTTGTTGGCCAGGTCCATCAGAACAGAGTCGCGCATCACTTCCGGAAAGAAGTTGACGATGCGTTGCAGCGCCGTATTGGAATTTGTAGCGTGCAGAGTGGAGAGGCAGAGGTGGCCTGTTTCGGCATAGGCTATCGCATGTTGCATGGTGTCGCGGTCCCTGATCTCACCGATCAGGATCACGTCGGGGGCCTCGCGCATGGCGTTTTTCAGGGCATCAGCGTAGCAGTCGGTATCTATTCCGATCTCACGCTGGTTAACGATGGAGCACTTGTAGTGGTGCAGGTATTCAATGGGCTCCTCTATAGTCAGAATGTGGCTGCGGGTATTCACATTGCGATAGTCGATCATCGAGGCCAGGCTGGTCGATTTGCCCGCCCCGGTGGCACCCACCATCAGCACCAGCCCCCGCTTTTTCAATGCAAGCTCCTGCAGAATCCCCGGCAGGTTGAGCTCATCGAAAGAGGGAATGAGGTCTTTAAGGTATCTCACCACGATAGCCACGGCCCCACGCTGGCGAAAGATATTCACCCTGAACCTGCCCAGACCGGAAAGGGTGAGGCCAAGATTCATCTCCGGCTTTTTGGCAAAGCTCTCCCGCTGCTCTTCGTCCATCATGGTGTTGGCCAACTGCTCAACACCCTCTGCCGACAGCGGGTCATCATGTACCGGCCGAATATGCCCCTCAATTTTGATGTGGAGAGGAAAACCCGGACTGAAAAAAAGATCGGAGGCGTTCTGCTCCACCATGAGCCTGAGAAAATCATTCATTGTGGACATCTGCCCAGCCCCCTTGAAAACAACACGCTCTAATCCATGTACTAAAAATAACCTTGCTGATAGAAAGCTTAGTCCAGGATGACGGGATAGTCCTGGAGACAGCTGTCACCCGCTGCCGATGATCCGGTCAATGAAATGCTTGATCGCCTTCTGGGCATCCGCACCCAATCCTGTGAACTCCACACTGCTCTCAAAACCACCATCAGCCTTTGCCGAGCGCAGTACCTTGGCGTATACGGCAGCCGTGGCCCCTCCCATTATCGAAAGCGACAGGGTGATTTTAATCTCGGTATAGGGTGGCAGATAGTCATGCATCCGGGCCAGCATGCCACTGTAGCTGATATCCAGGACCTCACCTTCGTATTTTTCCGGCAACACCTGTTTCTCTTCAACACACTGGTAGACCAGGGGAAGTGTAACCATCACCCTTGGGCTGTTGCGGGGATCGCGCCGTGGCACATCGACTCTCTCCGGCTTCAGCACAGCGATCAAATCGTACAGCCTCACTGGTTCACGCCGGCCCTTTACATACACCTCGTTGGCACTGCCGGTTTCAACCAGGTCACCGGCGAGTTGGTGGGAGTTTTCGCTGAGCAGAATCTGGCCGCGCAGGGAGTAGGCCTCGATCCTTGAGGCCAGGTTCACCTCATCACCGATTACCGTGTATTCCCGATGAACATCTGAACCCAGGCTGCCTGCCGCGACATCGCCTGTATTTATCCCTATCCCCATGTGAATAGAGGGCAGGCCGGACTGCTCATGGTCGTGATTGATCTCATCCATTGCGCGCTGCATATCCACAGCACAAGCCAGGGCCCGCTCAAGGTCGTCTTCAGCTGCCTCCGGGACCCCGAAAAGTGCCAGGATTGCATCCCCCATGAACTTATCGATAATCCCGCCGTAGCCAGCGATGATCTCGGACATGCGGGAAAAATAACCATTCAGCATCCCAATCACATCGGTTGCGGGACAGCTCTCTGACATCGCCGTGAAACCGCGCAGATCAGAGAGCAGAATGGTGACTCTCTTTACCTCCGGTGATATCTCGCCAACCCCCGCTTCAGCCAGCAACCGGTCAACTGAGCGGTGAAATGCAGCCATCTCATCCTCATCAACCCTGCCCGTTGAAAAGCAGGCCTCAGCGGCTTCAACGATGGCACCCTTCAACTGTTGATGTTTTTGTCTCATTACCCGGCCAATTTGAGGTATCGTTCAACATCACCATGCAGAACCGAAACTGGAAAAGAACCCGAAATCAGCTCTGTACAGTTTAAATGTGGCACATAATCATCGGGATACCAGCCCGGACAACAGACAACCCTGGAGAGAACCATGACCACCGACTCCCTTGATCAGCTGAATCAACGCCTGCTGGAGTTCGCCCGTGCCAGGGACTGGGAGCAGTTCCACTCGCCGAAGAACCTCTCGATGGCACTGATCGCCGAATGCGCTGAGCTGGTGGAGCACTTCCAGTGGCTGAGTGAAGAGGAGAGCCTGAACCTGCCGACCAGGAAGAAAGACGAGGTGACCCTGGAGATGGCGGATATATTTATCTACCTGATCCGCTGCGCCGAACGCCTGGATATCAACCTGGTGGACGCCGCCTACCGCAAGATAGCCATCAATGAACAGCGCTACCCTGTGGACCAGGTCTACGGAAATGCCCGCCGGGCAGGGGAATACGACGAGTAACGGGTAGGCTACTTCAACAGTCTTTGGGTCAGCCGTCTGCTCCAACTGGTGTGCCGCGCCCCCATCAGTGCCTCGGCCTTGTTGGCCACCAGCACCGCCTCAGGGACTCGTGCGATAACCGCCTCTGCCAACTCCAGGCAGGCCCCTTTGCGGGGTTTAAGACTGATCCACAACAGGTTCATTTTCAGGTTGAGGTCGGCGAAAACCACCTCCTCTCCAAACCCTTCGAACACCTGCTGCAGGGCTTCAAGCACCTCCTGCCGCCGCTGCTCAGGGGCCGACCGCAACTTGGGTATCAGCATCATGAAATCGAACAGGGGCCTGCCGTCCGCATCCCGTGTCGGAACGCGCTGCCAGAGAGGCCCGCCCGGGAAGAGGGGCCGGCTATGCTTGAGCTCGTGTGTCATGCCGACTCCTTGTGGAGCGCCGGTGTAGCTTGAGGAGTTTTACGACTAAACCCTTGGGGAGCGTCGATTCGAGATACATTTGAGTATAGGCACCACCCCACTATTGGCCAAATTTACACCTGGATTTAAAGAAATTTCCCTCTCGGCCGCATAAAATAGTGTGCGCCGGAAACACGGCAGGACAATAATTACTCAAATCTAATCCCGCTTCGACAGCGAGGAGCATGCTCGTGGACAAAGAACTACAACCCAACAGACAGGCAATGGAATTATGCCCCTGCGGTATCCTGATCCTGGATGGAGCAGGCACAATCCTCAGGGCCAATAGAGCCATTGAACTGATGACAGGCCTCAACGCCGAACAGCTCGTCGGCCAAAACAGTGAACAAACATCCAGCCCGGCATTACAGACAATGCTGTCAAACGAGGCACTGATTCAGCTGGTAAGCTCTGATGCTGAAAACATCCGCTACCTATACTGCACGGTTGCAGATGGAGAGGATGGCGAGAGTATCAGGTACTACCAGGATGTAACCGAACAGACCCAGTTGAGGGGGCAGAATGAACAGCTCCAACAGCAGGTGCAGGAGCTCGCCATAACCGACGAACTGACCGGACTGGCCAACCCCCGGGCACTCAATCGCGCATTGAATACACAGGTGACACGCAGCCGCAGGTACGGCAATCCACTAAGCCTGATTATTGCCGAGCTCAGTGACAACAACGCACCCCAGGAGCAGCTGCCTGACAGCGTTATTCTGTCAGTGAGCAGGCACCTGCGCTACAGACTGCGCTGGGCAGACACCATTTCGCGCTGGGATCACAACCAGTTTGTCATCATCCTGCCGGAAACCGGGCAGCAGGACTGCGAGAAACTGCTCACCAAGATCCGCAAGGGCTTTTCCGATATTGCCCTGCCCGATGAACAGGTAGAGCGATCCCTGGTCTTGCAGTTTGGCACCACCCAATGGCAAAAAGGGGATGATTCCAGAAAGCTGATGAGAAAAGCCGTCCAGAACCTTACCTCGGAAGAGGCGCTCGCTACCAACTCTGCATAAGGGGCAACGGCATGGCCGGTGCAATTGATCACAAGGACGGAATCGGCCGAAAAGAGCTTAACCTTATCCGCGATCGCTTCCTTGAGGTGCATAACAAGCGCCGGCAGCGTATCGAGGATGAACTGCGACCTTCCCAGCGGGCCTTCCTGGATCTGCTGCCCCTGCTGTTTCATATCAACAACCCCATGCTCCCCGGTTATGTCAGCAATGAGACACCGGCGGGAATTCCCCTCTATACACCAAACCGCGATACCATCCTGGCAGCAAAATCCCTGAGCCGCAGCTTCACTTACGAGAAGCGGGCCATGCGCAGCTTTCAGATTCTCGGACTCTACCTGATGGGCAGCATCGGCAGCATCGCCCACACCTCGGGCAGCGATTTCGACGTCTGGCTCTGCTACAACCCCACCCTGGGTAAAGAGGATATTCTCGAGCTCCGCGAAAAGGTTGTAAAGATCGAGACCTGGGCCACAGAGCTGGCCCTTGAAGTACACATATTTCTCGTAAACGTCGATACATTCAGAAGCGGCACACGGGATGCCCTCTCCCATGAAAGCAGCGGCACCGCCCAGCCCAACCTTCTGCTGGAGGAGTTTTACCGCACCGCAGTCTGGCTGGCTGGTCGCTATCCCCTGTGGTGGATGATCCCCCCGGAATCGGAGCAGGAGTACAGCCAGTATGCCCAGATGCTGGTCAAGAAGCGGTTCGTGGATCCCCTTGAGTTTCTCGACTTCGGCGGCCTGGAGAAGCTGCCCCCCAAGGAGTTTTTCGGTGCTGCCCACTGGCAGCTCTACAAGGGTATACAGTCGCCCTACAAGTCCGTGCTCAAACTGCTGCTCACCGAGTCCTACGCCCAGGAATATCCGGATATACGCTGGCTCTGCCAGGAGTCGAAGAATGCCGTATACGCCGACACCATAGACACCACAGACCTCGATCCCTACATCATGATGTATCAGCGGGTGGAGCAGTTTCTGCTTGAGCGCAATGAATATAAGCGCCTTGACCTGGCCCGACGCTGTTTCTACTTCAAGGCCGAACAGGTACTGAGCAGGCAGTACAAGCTCAAGAATGAGCGCTGGCAACGCACCCTGATAAAAAACCTGACTGCCGAGTGGAAGTGGGACCAGGCCAAGCTGATCACCCTGGACTCCCGCTCCAACTGGAAAATCGACCAGGTGCTCGAAGAGCGCAACATACTGGTACGCGAACTGACCCACAGCTACCGCCTGCTGACTAATTTCGCACGCACCTTCACACGGGGACGGGGCATCGATCCACGCGAACTCAGCCTGCTCGGTCGCAAACTCTACACCACCCTGGAGAAGCGCCCGGGCAAGGTGGACCTGATCAATCCGGGAATATCGGTAAATCTGATCGAGAGCCAGGTATCTGTTCACCACACACGGGGCCAGGCGGGAGAGTTTGGCTGGCATCTCTACCTGGGCGATGTGGACGAGCTGGAGGCGGATGTAACCCGGCCGGTAAAGACCACCGCCAGTCTCATAGAGATGCTCACCTGGTGTCATCTCAACACAGTTGTTGACCGGGGCACCAAGATCTCCATCCACCCGGTAAAGTGCCCGGTAAAACCCGAAGAGCTCTACGCCCTGCTCAACACCATCCGCAATCACTACAGCGATCATGCCAACCATGACGAAGTACCGATAGAGCAGTTGGAGGCCCAGCCCTTCACCAAGAGCTGCCTGCTGTTTCCCAATATCGGCACCGACCCCATGGCCCGCCTCTCCAGGAGCGGTAAACAGCTGACTTCAAACCGCAGCGACCCTCTCAGCTTTGGCGCTGCCCACACTTCACTGGTTGAGAGTATCGACCTGCTGACCCAGACCAGCTGGGGCGAACACCTGGTTTCCAGGTACTCCGGTCTCGACGGTCTGTTCGAGAGTCTATGCAACTACATGCGCCTGACCCTCTCAGACCATGACGGCCACCCCTCACCCAGGGTCACCGCCCACTGTTTCAAATCCACAAGGGCCGAAGGTATCGCCAAACGGGTCGAAACCCTGTTCAATGATACCTGCGACTGCTTCGGTCCCCAGGGTTCCGGCATCGACAGCCGTTACCTGCTTCAGGGAGGCGACAGCTACTACGTCATCCAGTCCAAGCAGGATGGCTACAGCTACTTTTCGGTAAAATCCTGGCATGAACTGCTGGAGACCCTCTCCCTGCCAAACGACCGCTTCCGCCCGGTACGCATCGACCGCCATGCACTTATATCCACCCCGCTGCCCGCGATCTACAGCATCAACAAGGCGGGCGTGATCCAGATCTTCTATATCACCGGGAAACAGTCGAGCGATATCTTCGTCCTGGATGAAAACGGCTCCCTGTTTCACCAACGGCTCCAGGGGACGGACGAACACTACCTAGTGGCCCAGCAGCAGCGCTTCTTCAACGGCCTGCTGCTGTTGCGAAGCCTTCTCGCCGACCAACCGGCCGACCCCGCGCTGCTGGATGAGCCGGAGTTCTACCGTCTTGGAAAATCCCGCGAGGGCCGGTTCACAACCCAGAAACGCCGCCTCTCCACCCGGCAGCTGCCGGAGAACTACCTTGAGCTACGGGCCGTCAGCAGTGGCCTGGATCTCAACCTGACCCCCTTTATACTGGCCTGCGGTGACCTTGAATTCAGCTCCATGGAATACGGCCAGCGCATCTACGAAACGGTGGCCAGGCACGTAGTGGCACAGCGCAAAAACCGTCAGACCTACCCCATCTACCTCACCGCCCTGGAGCTCTCGGGTTCGGCCGTGGAACGCAGCTGGTCCACCATCGACCTGCTCAAATACAAAAAACGACTGGAGGGGCGTTTGAACCAGGCGCTGCAGCAGATATTTTCCTGACCCCGATAGGTCATTCGGTGGGTTACGCTGCCGCTAACCCACCCTACAATGACAATGACTCGTCATTCCGGTGGATGCCGGAATCCAGGACAAGCACCAACAAAACCCAACAGACTCTCGCAAATGGATCCAGGCCTGCGCCGGATGACGGGTGAAGATGCAAGGGTACAAAAGCAACGCGTGTTGCACCGGCCAAGCCAGGAGGTGGGTTGCGCTGCCGCTAACCCACCCTACAATGACTCGTCATTCCGGCGGATGCCGGAATCCAGGACAAGCACCAACAAAACTCAACAGACTCTCGCAAATGGATCCAGCCCTGCGCCGGAATGACGGGTGAAGATGCAAGGGTACATAAGTAACGCATGTTGCACCGGCCAAGCCAGGAGGTGGGTTGCGCTGCCGCTAACCCACCCTACCTCTGCACCTGGCCCGTTCCGCGGTGTGGAATGCAAGTTTCAGGCAATACTCACCGGAAAGATTGATGAGTTATGCCCCATCTGAGTTTATACTCCCCGGTTTACAACCCAATTTCCGGAGTCCAACCATGCAGCATTGCTGGCCAAGTTATCTTCTGTGGCTCGTGATCGCCGTTTTAGGCACGGGCAGTATGCTCTCCGCCTGCGGCCAGAAAGGCGACCTGTACCTGCCCGACGAGACCGTCGAGCAAACCCAGGAAACAGAAGAAGAGAAGACTGAAAAGTAATGGACCATTTCGACTACCGGGGTGATCGGCTGTTTGTCGAGGATGTACCCCTGGATCAGATTGCCGAGACCTACGGCACACCCTGCTACGTCTACTCCCGCGCCACGCTGGAGCGGCACTGGCACGCCTTCGACAATGCGTTCAGGGAGCAGCCGCATCTGGTCTGCTTCGCGGTAAAAGCCAACTCCAACCTGGCGGTGCTGAACCTGCTGGCACGCCTGGGCTCGGGTTTTGACATCGTATCTGTTGGCGAGCTGGAGCGTGTCCTTGCCGCCGGTGGCGACCCCCGCAAGGTGGTCTTCTCAGGTGTGGGCAAGAGAGCCGACGAGATGCGCCGCGCTCTTGAAGTGGGCATCCGCTGCTTCAACGTGGAATCAGCCGCCGAGCTTGAAAGGCTCGACCAGGTAGCCGGTGAAGCCGGCATCCGCGCCCCGGTGGCTCTGCGGGTCAACCCGGACGTCGACGCACAGACCCACCCCTACATCTCCACTGGTCTCAAGGAGAACAAGTTCGGCGTCGATATCGACCAGGCGCTGGAGGTCTACCGCCGCGCCGCTGAGCTGCCCAACCTCGACATCTCCGGCGTGGATTGCCACATCGGCTCACAGCTGACCCAGGTTGAGCCCTTTCTGGATGCCCTGGACCGCCTGATGGTGCTGGTCAACAATCTTAAGTCCGAAGGCATCGAGATCGACCACCTGGACCTGGGTGGCGGGCTGGGTATCCGCTACACCGACGAACAGCCGCCGGAACCTGCCGAGTACGCCCGTGCCATAGCCGAGCGCCTGGGTGATGTGGGCTACGAGATCTTCATCGAACCGGGCCGTGCCATCGCCGGAAACGCCGGCGTGCTGCTGACCCGGGTGGAGTATCTGAAGCACACCGAGCAGAAGGATTTCGCCCTCATCGACGCGGCCATGAATGACCTGTTGCGCCCCACCCTCTACCAGGCCCACCAGGAGATCATTCCCGTGGTGAAGCAGGATGAGGGGCGCAAGGGCGTCTACGATCTCGTCGGCCCGATCTGCGAGACCGGCGACTTCCTGGGTAAGAACCGCGAACTGGCGCTGAACGAAGGCGACCTGTTGGCGGTCCGCTCCAGCGGCGCCTACGGCTTCACAATGAGCTCAAACTACAACACCCGTCCCCGCGCCCCCGAAGTGATGGTGGACGGTGACCAACTCCACCTGGTCCGTGAAAGGGAGACCGTGGAAGAGCTCTACAAGGGTGAACGCGTTCTGCCCTGAATCAACCCACCTGTAGGAGCGAACTTGTTCGCGACCATTGGCCACAAGCCAATTTGAGCACCCAAACCGATTTACAATCAGTAATCGCGAACAAGTCCGCTCCTGCAGATACCGCCCCCGTAATCACCTGTTTCTGCATTCCGCCGAATCCGGTAACCTATCGTCATGATGCTTCAATTCACCAAAATGCATGGTCTTGGCAATGACTTCGTGGTCATCGACGCCATCAACCAGGAGATCAGGCTGACCCCTGAACAGTGCCGCTTTCTGGGCGACAGGCGCTTTGGTGTGGGCTGCGACCAGATACTGCTGGTGGAGCGACCCAAAGACCCCGCCACCGATTTCCACTACCGGATATTCAACTCCGACGGCTCAGAGGTGGAGCAGTGCGGCAACGGCGCGCGCTGCTTTGCACGCTTTGTGCGCGACAAGGGACTGACCACCAAAAGCGAAATCGATGTGGGCACTCACTCCGGCAATATCCGCCTCTACGTAGAGGGTGACGATATGGTAAGGGTCAACATGGGCCCACCGGTATTCGAGCCGGAGATGATCCCATTCCAGGCCGATGCCCTGGCAACGAGCTACAACATCGAGGCCGACGGCGAGCAACTGCAGATCGCGGCAGTATCCATGGGCAACCCCCACTGCGTACTCCAGGTTGAGGATGTCGATAGTGCACCGGTGGAGCGTCTCGGCCCGGTCATCGAGTCCCATCCCCGTTTTCCCCAGCGGGTCAACGCAGGGTTCATGCAGGTGCGCTCCCGGGATGCGATCCGCCTGAGGGTCTACGAGCGCGGTGCCGGTGAGACCCTCGCCTGTGGCAGCGGCGCCTGTGCCGCGGTTGTAACCGGCCAGGTCCAGGGACTGCTCGACCGGCAGGTCAGGGTCGGCCTGCCCGGAGGTGAACTTGTGATAGAGTGGCAGGGAGACGGCGAACCGGTCTGGATGACAGGACCCGCCGCGAATGTATTCGAAGGAAGAATCGAGCTATGAGTTCACAGCCAAATAAAGCGACTGCAGATGAAGAGAACGAGCAGTCCATCATCGACTACCTGAAGTCGAACCCGGACTTTTTCGAACGCAACCAGGAACTGCTGCAGGAGCTGAAGATCACCCACGACAGTGGTGGCGCAGTCTCCCTGATCGAACGCCAGGTTCTGACCCTGCGCGATCAGAATGAACAGCAGAAGCGACAGCTCGAAGATTTTGTATCCGTTGCCCGTGAAAACGAACTGCTCAACGACCGGCTGCACAACCTCACACTCTCCCTGATCGATGCGCTGAATTTCGATGAGGTGGTCAACGTACTTGAAGACAAGCTCCACGATGACTTCCAGGCCGAGGCGGTGGAACTCCACCTCTTCTCCCACGCCGAGGATGCCGCCAACCCCGACCTGGACGGCTTTCGTGAATTCATCGATGCCTCCGTACCCCGTTGCGGACGCCTCCCCCAGGAGCAACTCAGCTACCTGTTCGGACCCCAGGCGGAGGATATAGAGTCCACTGCCATGATCCCGATCCGCGGCGAAGGGATTCTCGGCCTGCTCGCCATCGGCAGCCAAAGCGAGCACCGCTTCCACCCCGGCATGGGCACCGACTACCTCGCCCGCCTGGGTGAGATCATCAGCAAAACCCTTGAAGTGGTCTCTGAACCGGGCTTCTGATGGGCAGATCCGGAGGCACGCTCCAGGAGTGGATTGATCGATTCCTGGAACACCTGCGCCATGAGCGCCGCCTCGCCAACAACACCCTGAGCGGATATACCCGCGACCTGGAAAGAACCAGGGCCTGGTGCGAAGAGCAGCAGATCCAGCACTGGACCGAACTTGGCCAGCACCAGGTCCGCGCCTACATCGCCTCGCGCCACCGCAAGGGCATTTCGGGTAAAAGCCTGCAGCGCGAACTCTCATCACTGCGCAGTCTCTTCCGCTACCTGCTGCGGGAAGGGGTCGCGGACAGCAACCCGGCGGTTGGCGTTCGCGCACCCAAGGTGCAGCGCAGACTCCCCGCCACCCTGGATGCAGACCAGCTCGGCCACATGCTGGACGCCCAGACGGAGGACCCTCTCGATATGCGTGACCTGGCCATCATGGAGCTCTTCTACTCATCGGGCCTGCGCCTGGCTGAACTGGTCTCACTGGACACCCGCGACATCGACTTCAACGACACCACCCTGGAGGTGACCGGCAAGGGAGCAAAGACCCGCCGTGTACCCGTCGGCCGCAAGGCCCAGGAGGCGATCCGCGTATGGCTTGGGGTTCGTGGCGAGATCGCTGCCATGGACGAGACTGCCCTGTTCGTCGGCAAGCGGGGCAAGCGCATCAACCCTCGCACCATACAGGAGCGGATGAAACGCTGGGCAATCAAACAGGGGGTGGCAAGAAACGTCCACCCCCACATGCTGCGCCACTCCTTTGCCAGCCATCTGCTGGAGTCATCCGGCGACCTGCGGGCCGTGCAGGAGCTGCTGGGCCATGCAGACATCAGCACCACCCAGATCTACACCCACCTCGACTTCCAGCACCTTGCACAGGTCTACGACAAGGCCCACCCCCGGGCCAAGAAAAAGAAGTAGCCGAAACCTGGATAGCCCACCTGATATCCAGCAAGTCCTGCGAAACACATCACATTTCCCACAATAATATGATGGTTTTGTTGCTTTGGATCATCCCGCAGGGCTACCCGGGATTTAATTTACTGCGACCTGAGATTAGGATAATCCGCATTACCACAATAATAATAATGTAAAGCGGGCACAGAATGCGTGAATACGCCCCGCAACCGAAGGGTGGAGGCTTTTGCAATCAACTCACCAGATAACCATCTGGCGGTGAGTGAACTATCGAGGCTGAAACCGATGTCAAAAACCAAATTTCTGCCGACACTGTTTGCAGTTGCCTGCCTGCTTGTATCCATCACCGCCCTTGCAGAAGGAGCTGACCAGAAAGTCGCCCAACCCGTACCCCAGCCCATCGTCCAACCAAGACCACAGGAGTCTGCGCAGGAGCGTGCGGCCTA
This sequence comes from Sedimenticolaceae bacterium, assembly GCA_965224515.1. Lineage (GTDB taxonomy): Bacteria > Pseudomonadota > Gammaproteobacteria > Chromatiales > Chromatiaceae > Sedimenticola_A. The sequence continues at coordinate 1,276,211 of OZ245051.1, read as the reverse complement.
CGAGGCACTGATCAACGGTGAAGCTACAAAGGCACCAAAGGAGAAATACCTGCTGCCCAAGGACCACCTGGCATCGGACAGCAACTAAACAGCTGGTTGCAGCTCATGGACAGGTTGGGTTGGACTGTCAATCCACCCTGTCCGGAGAGCACAAAACACCCAGCCCCAGCAAGGGCGAAATAACCCTCAACCTCGGTTATCATTGAAAGGAGAGAACCTGCCGGAGAGTTACCCGTGGCAAACCTGCACCAGATCAACGTGCAATTCAATCCCCAGGAAGATCGCCTGATACTCAGTGTGCGTGCTGACGACAACAGCGAGATCCGCGCCTGGCTCACCCGCCGCTATACCCGCCTGCTGCTGGGTATACTCGGCAAGCTCGCCATCCAGAACCAGGAAGGCGCTGACTCTGCAGATGCCCAGAAAGCGATGCAGCAGTTCCAACGCGACTCCGCACTCTCAGGCGCTGACTTCGACACCGAATACGACCAATCCGCCACCACCCACCCCCTGGGCGAAGAGCCGGTGCTGGTCACAAAGATCGAGTACAAACCCGCCGCCAACCAGATGCTCGTGGTATCCCTCGGCCTGCCCGACGGCAGAAACATCAACCTCAACCTGACAAAAGACCTGCTGTTTGTCTTTATCAAGCTGCTGGAAGAGGGCACCGAAAAAGCCGAGTGGGACCTCGTCGCTGCCTCAGACCAGGAACTAGCGCTGGCACAGGGCAAACCTGCCGGCGCGGCCATCCACTAGAGCAATAGCAACAACCGGCTACCCCTATAGGCATGATGCAGTTTTGACCACCCTTGATTCTCTGCCAGCCTCAATCAAGCCAGGGGATTGTTGTTCATCAGCAGGATGCTGAGGATTCCATCACTACACAACTGGCTGGGTATCACACTATTCCTTCCAACCGCATGAGTAACTGTTAGCGGCTAGAATAGAAAACTATGGCCAACATAATCTCAAAATCCATTCATCTCCTTCAAAATGAACTGGAGCTGCCTTGTGGGGCGATTCTGAAAAATCGACTTGCAAAGTCTCCAATGTCAGATTCTCTTTCGGATGGAGAAGGTAATCCCACTGCGGCGCAGATCAGACTTTACGAAAGGTGGGCAGAAGGTGGTGTCGCTTTGTCCTTTGTTGGTGAAGTGCAAGTAGATCCTCGCTTTCCAGAAAAGCCGGGGAACTTGGTTCTAGGAACTCAGTCTGATCAAGATTTGCTACAGCTATTCACAAGTAGGGCGGTAATTGAAGGGGCTCATTTATGGCCACAAATCGGTCATGCCGGAGCCTTGTCGCATTTACCAATCAGCCAACCCAAAGGGCCTTCTGCCCTGGATGTTAAAGGCCTTAAATGCGCAGGTATGTCTATTGCTGAGATTCGCGAACTACCAGACATGTATGCGAAAACCGCTTTGCACGCAAAGTCCGTAGGCTTTAGCGGTGTTCATATTCATGCAGGGCACGGCTTTCTACTCAGTCAGTTTCTCTCGCCTTTGTTCAACCGTCGAAATGATGGCTACGGTGGTTCCATCGAAGCACGCTGCCGTATCGTGCTTGAAGTAATCAATAAAGTCCGAAGAGCTGTTGGCCCCTCGTTCCCTATCGGAATCAGAATCAACTCAACGGATCAACTGGAAGGCGGGTTGACAGAGTCCGATGCTATGGAGGTGGTGCGCCTTCTCGATCAAACGTCGATAGATTTGATTGATATTAGTGGGGGTACATACTTCCCTGGAGCAAAGGCAAGCTCCGACGGCTCAACTCAAGGGCCATACTTTCTGGACTTTGCCCGACTCGCAAGAGGGGTAACCAATATACCCTTGATGTTGACAGGGGGATTCAAAAGGCGAGAACAGGCAGTTGATGCTATCGCTAGTGGTACAGTCGACATGGTTGGTTTAGGGCGGGCCATAGCACTTGATCCCCAGATAGCGAATACCTGGCTAAGCGAGGATGGGGGAGATCCTGAATTTCCAAGATTCAATAATCCACCTCCAGGTGGAGTAACAGCATGGTACACCATGCTACTAACAGCTTTATCCGAGAGTCGGGATAACGAGTTTGAGATGGATCTTCAAACTGCCATTCGAGAGTATGAGGAACGTGATGCGCAACGTTGTATTAAATGGAAAAATAAGTTTTCTCATTTGTATGCATCTCGCTAAATATCGATGCACAGAAGCTACGTAACCGAAACCCTAAATCCAACTTACTCATCACACTCAACCACACAGGGCTTACCATTTGCACCGCACTCTGCGCGCATAACAATACCGGTGGTCTTCACGCCGGGCACCCGACATACACTGCGGGTACGCATGATGAGTCGAGAGCCACCCTCGTAACCACACACAACTTTGTACAGACCATTCTTCTGAGAGACGGCGACACTGGTCTGCTGACGCTTCTTGAGCTCAGCAGGGGGCGCATCACAACTCAAGTAGCCCATGAATTCACCATCTGAGGATTCCCACATAGCGTTGAACTTTCTGCGTTTGTACTCCTTGAAGCTGTCGCAAAGCTCAGGCTTCTTGGCATCGGGATCGCGTTCGAAATCACATTGCTTTTTGAAGTATCTCTCCATTTCTGCATCAGCCGGGCAATCGACTAGCTGCTTGGCCTGGGAGAGATTGGGGCACTGAATCGTTATACCTGCCATAGCAGGACCTGAAAGGATAAGTGCGATCATGCTCATCGTCAGAATGGAAGTGTTGTAATTCATGACTTACTCCGTGTGACTCAACCAGAAGGATGCGGGTATTGATCCAGATCCTCGAAATACATACTCTGTATGGGAAACCTGAATAATTCGTCATTCCGGATTCCATATATACCAATGCCACTCTGGATTCCGGCATTCGCCGGAATGACGAGGATTGATGAATCAGAGCCTGCCTGGATATCTATTTTGAACAGTTTGGAAAACGAAGGCCTAGACTTAAGTCAAATCCGGCAAATCAAATGTGGCTATGGATTAACCAAGTACTTTTCGATGGTTTTCGTAGATCGGATGGCCTTCAGGAAAATACTCCAATATCGTCTCCGCATACCGATCAAAGGGATTATCAACTTTGGCTATTTCCCGCCTCCTGTTCTTCGGCATATCGTAGCTATTCAATCTGACGGTAAACGGTACCGGGTAGTCGGAACCGAACAGCAGCTTATGATGTACCTGTGTCTGTTCAGATAGATGTCGAAGCGCCCTGGCTCTCAGGGGCGCGAGAATGGCCGAGATATCAGCATATAAATTCGCTTCTGACTCCAGCAGTTCGAGCAGGCGGAAATAATCCCGGTCAAAATAGGCCGGATTCCTGGATAGATTTCGCCAGAACATCGCCTTGTGCTCCACCCGACCCAACCCCATATGGGCGGCGATCACTTTAACCCCCGCTTCAAGGGGCTGGCGCAACATCTCGATGCGTTCATACTCTGCGAAAGAGCTGATGCTGTATTCACTGCCGATGTGGATGATCAGAGGCAGGCCCTTCTCTTTGAGCTTTTCGTAGTAGGGACCGAACTTGGGGTCGTTGAGATCCACACCCCAGTAGTTCTGCAGAAACTTGGCTCCCTTGCAGCCCCGTTCGGTGTACTCGTCGATCAGCTCCAGGGCATTGCGTCTTAGTGGATTGATTGAGAGAAAAGGGATGATGCAGTCGGCATATTCGTTTGCCACGTCAAGCACGTCTTCAGTGGTGGCGCAGACCGTCTTGTCTCGGTGCATCTCGTTGCCCTTCTCGTCCAGGCGGCTATCCACGCCGAAGAGACAGAGCTTCTCCACATGCCCGGAGTTTCTGACTGAGTTTGTAAGTGCAGAGACATAGGCGATGTAGGGATTGCGTGCCAGGGTCTCATAATCTATGCCCAGCCCCTTGCCGAATATGCGCATGGCCAACTTGTCGTAAAAACGGTCAAAGCTCACCTGGGGACTGAGCAGGTGGGTATGTATATCGACTGTCTTCATTCACTCTCTCCCATCATTGCTGCTGCCAATTGTTGGGCTCCCTTGTAGTCGCTCTTGCCGCTGCCTAGTTTTGGTATCGCTTCCACATCAAGCAGTAAGGAAGGCTGCATCAGTGGATTGAGTCCTGCACTGCGAATGTGTTCCTGCATCGTCTCCCGGGTGATCCGGCCCACAAACAGCAGCACGACCTGTTCACCCTTCCTGCTGTCAGCCAGCGCAGTGGCCAGTATCTCCACATCTTCCGGCAACCCTTTACCGACCTGCGCTTCAACGGCCCCCAGACTGATCATCTCACCACCGATCTTGGCAAAGCGCGAGTAGCGGTCAACGATGGTAAGAAAGCCGTCTGGATCAATGTGCCCCTTGTCACCGGTTTTGTACCAGCGGGTACCCTCCAGCTCCACCAGCACCTCGGCGGTCTTCTCCGGCTCATCAAGATAGCCCTGCATCACCTGGGTACCGCCGATCAGTATCAGGCCGTCTTCCCCTGGGGGAAGCATCTCCAGGCTGTCTGGATCAACCACCCGGAAACTGCTACCCGGCAGGGGCATACCCACCGTACCGGGCTTGATCCCCTTCTGCACCCGCCAGTCATCAGGGTCGATACGGTCGGGAATGTTGACGCTGGCCACCGGCGATGTCTCGGTGGCGCCGTAGCCCTCGTAGAGCTGCTTGTGGAACTTCAGCTGGAAGGCGTCGCGCACCTCGGGGTTCAACCGCTCGGCGCCGGCCACCACCAGGCGGATGGAGTCGAGCATCAACGGGTGGATGCGCTTGTTGCGCACGAACAGGCGAAGGAAGGTGGAGGTGGCGCAGAAGACCGTTGCCTGGTAACCGGAGATAGCCTTGGCAATACGCAGGGCATCGGTGGGATCAGGGTGGCAGATCGCCGGCATACCCTCCACCAGGGGCATGAAGCCGGTCACCGTCAGGCCGAATGCATGAAACAGGGGTAGCGTGGCCATCACGCGGTCGTCATCCTGTACGTTCAACACATCGGAGATCTGGCGGATATTGCCCATGATATTTCGGTGGCTCAGCACCACACCCTTGGGAGCCCCTTCACTGCCACTCGAGAACATGATGGCTGCCGGATCATTTATTGAGACCCGCTTGCCGAACAGGCCGTAGAGCCAGCTCGGGGGAAGCAGCATGGAGCTGAGCAGGTAGAAGAGCCCGGCAGCGGGTGTGACCTGTTCCTTCAGATCTTCCAGGTAGACCACCTTTACCTGTTCAAACAGTTCGCTGAGATCGATACCTCGCTTCTCAAGGCGATCGATAAAACGGCGAGACGTGTAGATGGTACCGATCTTTGCCCGCGCCACCGCACCGGCAAGGGCCTTGAAATTGGCGGTGTAGTTCAGGTTCACCACTGTACGCCCCTGGAGCAGGGCCGCGCTGTTGGTGATCAACCCGGCACTGGTGGTGGGCAGCAGCAGGCCAATGTTGGGCTCTGGGCTCAGCTTGCGGATGAGGCGTGAAAAGGCGAGTACACCTGCCACCGTGCGGTAACCGGAAAGCGGTTGTCCGATGCTGTCGGCAAGGCAGAGTCCACGCCCCGCCCGCTTGGCCCCGCGCAGTATCGCCAGGGGCAGGGGATCGAGCGTCGCTGTGTGCTGATCCCAGGTATCGATGGAGAGCTCAAGTACCTGCTGCTTCACCTCGTGGGCGGTGGAGTCCATGGCCATTTGCCTGCCGAAGGCAACGATCACGTCCCGCTTCATTCCTCCCCGGCGCAGAGTCTGCAACCGTTCGCTGGAGCGGGAGAACCGGCTGCCCCAGAGACCGCGCAGGTAGAAGGGGAGAATCACACCCTCCACACCTTCAACCACTTTCTCGAACCCCTTCCTGAACTCGCCCAACTGGCCACTGCGACTGATGGCACCCTCGGGAAATAGACAGACCACCTCCCCTTGCCTGAGCAGTGCATTGACCTGCTCCAGGGAGGATTTGCTCTGACCACCGGAGATCGGGATCACCCCGGCCAGGTCAAGCAGCCACTTCAGGTACCAGCGCTGGTAGATGTCACGGTGCATCACGAAACGCACCGGTCGCGGACAGGCGATCTGGATCATGGCCCAGTCGAGCCAGCTGATGTGGTTACCCAGCATCAGCACCCCACCCTGCTCGGGTATCTGCTTGAAGCCGATCACCTCCAGGCGGTAGCGGCTGGCGAAGAGCAGCCCCACCAGGTAGCGGGTCATGGACTGGGGCAGCTGAAAGACGGTGTAGATGGCACCCACCAGGGCAACCAGGGTCACCAGGTGGAAGAGCCCGAAGCTGCCCATGCCGCCCAGTGCAAAACCAACCGTCAGGCCGAGAAAACCCAGCATGGTGATATTCTGTACCCAGTTGTTGCCCGCCAGCACCGTACCCAGTCGGTTCTCGCCGGCATGGAACTGGATCAGGGAATTCAGCGGCACGATGAAAATGCCACCGAAGAAGCCAAAGGCGAAGATATCCAGGCCCAGGCCGAACCGGCTCTCCAGGCCGGGCAGGATGGCAAGGGTAACCACCATGCCAAGGGCGCCCATGGGCACCAGCCCGGTTTCGATAAAATTCCTGGAGGCTCTCCCCGCCAGCAGCGAACCGATGATGATGCCGAAGCCGGAGCAGGCCAGAAGCCCCTGGATAATCATCGTGTTGGTCTCTGACAATGTCTCCTTGGCAAAGGCGGGAAACGAGGCCAGCACCACCTGGGAGACTCCCCAGAAAACCGACAGACCGACAATGGAGAGCCAGATCACCCGGTTGGCCCGGACCACCCCGAAATTCTCTTTCAGATAACGCCCGCTGCCGTAGCGCTGCCAGTCGAAGTTGAGTTCACGATTCTCATGAGCACCAGCGCCCAATCTGTAAGTAAGCGCTAACTCCGTCACTGAGCACGCAATCAGAAGCCAGCCCAGGGGAGCCACGGTCTGCAGTATAGAACTCTGCACCCGGGCACCCGTACCCGCCAGGAAATACTCAAACAGCAGGGAGAAGAAAAAGACCCCGCCGAGCATGGCCACAATGGTCACCGCCTGGACCATGGCGTTGGCCTCTGCCAGCCGCTGGTTGCCCACCATCTCCTTGATATAACCGTACTTGGCCGGGGAGTAGACAGCGCTCTGCACCGCCAGCAACAAGGTGAGAAAGAAGGCGAGCTCGTACCAACCCTTGTAGTAGCTCAGGGTCACCAGCAGAGTAAGAGCCACCGCAACAGCTGCACTGGCCCGCATAATGCCGGGCTTTGGAAACCTGTCTGAGAGAAAACCCGCCGGGGTGAAGAGCAGGACGAAGGGGAGAAGAATCAGGCCGTTGACCAGGGCGGTAAGAATGATCTGAAGCTGGCCGTCATAGATCTTGAAGATGGTGTTCTGGATAACGATCTTGTGTCCGAGATCCACAAAGGCGTTTAGAAAAACTATCAACAGAAACGGTGTAAATCCCGCTAACCGGAAAATCCTCGACATACCCTCTTCCTGATTCTTGTTCTTGACCCCTGGAAAGCTAATGGAAAGCCCCGGATATCACAACCACAATTCAAAATGTTGCAGGATATCTCACCTGAAGTATTATTAATCGATACCTTTTAAAGGAATCATGAATGGCTCAGACCAAGCAACTGGTCCACGCCCTGAAGCGGGCGCTTAAGCACCAAGGCAAAACCTACGCCGATGTTGCCCGGCATCTGCAGCTCTCAGAGGCGAGCGTAAAGCGGCTCTTTTCAGAGCAGAACTTCTCCCTTCGCCGGTTGGATGAGATATGCCGCATGCTGGACATGGAGATCTCGGAGCTGGTGCAGCTGATGCAGCTTGAGCAGCACACCATGAGCGGCCTGAGCGAGGAGCAGGAGCAGGAGATCGCCCGGGATATCGAGCTGCTGCTGATCACCGTCTGCGTACTCAACCGCTGGAGTTTTGACGAGATCGTGGCCCAGTTCCAGATACCAGCGAGCCGCTGCATCAAGCACCTGGCTCACCTGGACCGCCTGAAGCTCATCGAGCTGCTGCCCCACAACCGCATCAGGCTGTGCGTGACCCCCAACTTCAAGTGGCGTGAGAACGGGCCCATTCAGCAGTTCTTTCAGCAGAAGCTGCAGGCGGAGTTTTTCAGTTCCCGCTTCGACCGGGAGTCTGAACGCCTGATCGTCATCAACGGCATGCTGTCGGAGAGCGCCAACCGGCTGTTTCAGCGTAAGTTGGAGCAGCTCGCCCGTGAGTTCGATCAGCTCAACAGTGACGACTGCCACCTGCCACTGGCCGAAAAGAGAGGGGCTACAGCGGTGCTGGCGGTACGCCCCTGGGACTATGGCCTGTTCAGGCCGTTCAGAAAATAAAAGCCCCGGTGCTTGAATTCCCTCTTTATTTACCCCATTTGGAATCGGGTACAATGTCCTTCTTATCCGGACCAACCCATTTACGTAGTATCGAGGACCCAGCGCGTGGAGCAGATCAGAGGCACGACAATTCTATCCGTCCGTCGTGACGGAAAAGTGGTGATCGGCGGAGACGGCCAGGTCTCCATGGGCAACACCGTCATGAAGGGCAACGCCCGCAAGGTGCGCCGCCTTTATAAAAACCAGGTACTGGCAGGCTTTGCCGGTGCCACCGCCGACGCATTCACCCTGTTCGAACGCTTTGAGGCCAAGCTGGAGAAACACCACGGCCACCTCACCCGGGCCGCCGTCGAGCTGGCGAAGGACTGGCGCACCGACCGCATGCTGCGCCGCCTGGAGGCTTTGCTGGTCGTGGCGGACAAGAGCGCCTCGCTGATCATCACCGGCACCGGCGACGTGATCGAGCCCGAAGAGAGCCTGATGGCCATCGGCTCCGGCGGCCCCTACGCCCAGGCCGCTGCCCAGGCCCTAATGCAAAACACCGAGCTGAGCGCCCGGGATGTGGTCGAGAAGGGCCTCGCCATTGCGGCCGATATCTGCGTCTACACCAACCACAACCGGGTCATCGAAGAGCTGGACATCGAAGAGTAACGTCGAAAATTATGTCTGAAATCACACCCCAAGAGATCGTCCGAGAGCTGGACAAACACATCATCGGCCAGGCCGCGGCAAAGCGCTCCGTGGCAATTGCCCTTCGCAACCGCTGGCGCCGGGCCCAGGTCGGTGACGACCTGCGCAACGAAATCACCCCGAAGAATATCCTGATGATCGGCCCCACCGGCGTGGGCAAGACCGAGATCGCCCGACGCCTGGCGAAACTGGCCAATGCGCCATTCATCAAGATTGAAGCGACTAAATTCACTGAAGTTGGCTATGTTGGTCGCGATGTTGAATCGATCATCCGCGATCTTGCAGACTCAGCCATGAAAATGGTGCGCGAACAGGAGGTCGAAAAAGTAAAGGATATCGCCGCAGATGCCGCCGAAGAGCGGGTACTTGACGCCCTGCTGCCACGCCCCACCACCCCAAGCTGGGAGACCGACAGCGCAACTAACCGCGATGACTCCGCCACCCGGAATAAATTCCGTGTAAAGATCCGTAACGGCGAGCTGGATGACAAGGAGATCGAGATCGATGTCAGCAGCGCGGCAATGGGCGTTGAGATCATGGCCCCTCCAGGCATGGAGGAGATGACCAACCAGCTCCAGGGCCTGTTCCAGAACATGGGCAGCGGCCAGACCCGCAAGCGCAAGCTGCGCATCAAGGACGCACTGAAACTGCTAGAGGACGAAGAGGCGGCCAAGCGGGTCAACGAGGAAGACCTCAAGATTCGCGCCCAGGAGATGGTGGAGCAGAACGGCATCGTATTCCTGGACGAGCTGGACAAGGTTGCCAGCCGCTCGGAATACGGCGGCCCGGATGTCTCCCGCGAGGGGGTTCAGCGGGACCTGCTGCCCCTGGTTGAAGGTTGCACAGTATCGACAAAACAGGGCATGATCAAGACAGATCACATCCTGTTCATCGCATCTGGCGCTTTTCACCTGGCCAAGCCTTCGGACCTGATCCCTGAGCTGCAGGGCCGTCTTCCGATCCGTGTGGAGCTGGATGCCCTCACCACCGGGGATTTCACCCGCATCCTCACCGAGCCCGACGCCTCGCTCACAGACCAGTACACCGCCCTGCTGGATACCGAGGGGGTGACCCTGGAGTTCACCGAAGACGGCATCCAGCGCATCGCCGAACTCGCCTGGCAGGTCAACGAGAGCACCGAGAACATCGGCGCCCGGCGCCTGCATACCGTTATCGAGCGGCTGCTGGAGAGTATCTCCTTCACCGCCTCTGATCTGCCCGGCACCACGGTGACCGTGGACGGCGAATATGTCGACAACAACCTGAATGAGCTGGTCGCAGACGAGGATCTGAGCCGCTTCATCCTGTAGTAAATCGTTAGACACGCGAGAACTGTAGGTCGGCCTTCAGCCCGACATGTCAGCCTGAAGGCCGACCTACGTACTTTAAGCAGAACCGGCCAACCCCAGACGGCACATGGCCAATAAATGCAGGAATTTGTGCTAATCTGCGGCGAAATACAGATTTAAGGAGTTATTTATGTCCGAACATGTACCGACAGAGCTGAATCTGCACCGCCAGTCACGGGTGCTGGAGATCAAGTTCGAAGACGGCGCCCACTTCAACCTGCCCTGCGAATACCTGCGGGTATTCTCACCCTCTGCCGAGGTACAGGGACACGGTCCTGGCCAGGAGACCCTGCAGGTCGGCAAAGAGGACGTCAACATCGAGCAGATCTCACCGGTGGGCAACTACGCCGTAGCATTCCACTTCGATGACGGGCACAACACCGGTATCTATGCATGGGACACCCTCTACAGCCTCGGCGCCAACCATGAGAAGAACTGGAAGGATTACCTGGCCCGCCTGGAAGCGGCAGGTCACAAGCGCAAAGAGTCGAACTGATTCGACCCAGGACCCGATTTGCCGATCCTGTGAAAAGACCGAATTCTGTTAGAATTCGGTCTTTTCGTATAAACCCTGTAAAATCTCCGCGAACTTAGCGCTCCTTTGCATACTCTGCCTCCAGGCAATTAAGAGAAGAGATTGATGTCATGACGGATGAAAACAACACACATTTCGGATTTGAAAATGTGCGTGCCGACGAGAAGCAGGGGCGGGTTCGCCAGGTCTTCGACTCGGTGGCCAGCCGTTACGACCTGATGAACGATCTGATGTCCATGGGCATACACCGCCTGTGGAAACGCTTCGCCGTGGAGCTGGCCGGTATCAAGCGCGGGCACAAGGTACTGGACCTGGCTTCAGGTACCGGGGACCTGGCAGCCCGTTTCGCCGGTCTTGTGGGTCCCGACGGCCTGGTGGTGATGACCGACATCAACGCCGCCATGCTCAACGAAGGCCGCAAGCGAATGGCCGACGAGGGCCTGGTGGGCAACATTGAATACACCCAGGTCAACGCCGAGACCATCCCCTTTCCGGATAATTTTTTCGACTGCATCACCATCGCCTTCGGCCTGCGCAACGTCACCGACAAGCAGAAGGCACTGAACGAGATGCAGCGAGTCCTTAAACCCGGCGGCCGCGTACTGGTGCTGGAGTTCTCCCACCCCAACGGCGAGCCGCTGAAGAAGGTCTACGACCTCTACTCCTTCAAGCTGCTGCCCCTGATGGGACGCCTGGTGGCCAATGACGAGGCAAGCTATCAGTACCTGGCCGAGTCCATCCGCATGCACCCCGACCAGGAGACCCTGAAGGCCATGATGGAGCAGGCGGGACTCGAGCGCTGCGACTACCACAACATGACCGGCGGTATTGTTGCCGCTCACCGCGGCTTTAAACTCTAGGCCCTGCTCGCACAAAGAAGAGATACCATGAGCATGTCAGGACTCGCATACGCCACCCTGGAAGAGGCGATCAACCGCTACCTCTCCCTGGACCCTGCAGCCCGGGAGCAGATGACCGGACTCTATGGCCGGGTCATCGCCTTTGAGTTGGTGGGTCTCGGCCAGACCCTCTACCTGGTGCCCAGCCCCAACCGGCTGCAGGTGCTCTCCGGGTACGAAGACGAACCCGACTGCACCCTGCGCGGCACCCCCCTGGCCCTGAGCCGTATGGGTGACCCCAAGGGCAGCACCGACCAGCTTTTTGCCGGCCAGGTTGAGATCAGTGGCGACACCGAGCTGGCCCACAGGTTCGGCAAGATACTCTCCGCCATGGATATCGACTGGGAAGAGCAGCTATCCCACTACACCGGTGACATCATCGCCCACGAGGTGGGCAACTTCGCACGCACCGCCAATCATTGGGGCCAGCGCACCATGAAAACCCTGGGCCTGGACCTGCAGGAGTACCTGCAGGAGGAGATCAGGCTGCTTCCGGTAAAGCCCGAGATCGACCATTTTCTGAACGGCATCGACACCCTGCGCAACGATGTCGAACGCATTGAAGCGCGGATCAACCGCCTGAAGAGCAACATGAATAAGAATAAAGGTGAGAGCAAGTGATACGGCCCTCCGAAGCACTGCGTCTTCTGCACATCAACTGGGTGCTCCTGCGCCACGGACTGGATGAAGTGATCCTCGCCACACACCTGTTCAGACCGGTGCGTTTCCTCCTCTACCTCTCACCCTTCTACTGGCTTCGCCGTGAGAAGCTGCCCGACTACCCGGTGCGCATGCGCAAGGCCCTGGAGGATCTGGGACCGATCTTCGTCAAGTTCGGCCAGATACTCTCCACCCGACGCGACCTGCTGCCCGACGACATCGCTGACGAACTGGCCAAGCTTCAGGATGCGGTTCCTCCTTTCCCGGGTTCCAAGGCACGCGTCCTGATCGAGAAGGCCTTCGGCCACACCATCGAAGAGGTGCTGGACGATTTCGACGAGACCCCCATGGCCTCAGCCTCGATCGCCCAGGTACACGCCGCCACACTCAAGAGCGGTGAAGAGGTGGTGGTCAAGGTACTGCGCCCGGATATCGAGCGGGTGATCCGCCGCGACGTCGGCCTGCTCTACATCATCGCAAGACTGGCCGACCGCTACTGGAAAGACGGCAAGCGGCTGCGCCCGGTCGAGGTGGTGCGGGACTACGAGAAGACCATCCTGGATGAGCTCGACCTGCAGCGCGAAGCAGCCAATGCCGCCCAGCTGCGGCGCAACTGGGAAGGCAGCGATATCCTCTATGTACCCGAGGTGCACTGGGACCTTACACGCAAAAACGTGCTGGTGCTGGAGCGCATACACGGCACCCCCGTGAGCAATGTTGAGACCCTCAAAACCCAGGGTGTCAGCATGAAACAGCTGGGTGAACAGGGCGTCGAAATCTTCTTCACCCAGGTCTTCCGCGACAATTTTTTCCATGCCGACATGCACCCGGGCAATATTTTTGTCGAGCCCAGCGGCCGCTACATTGCGGTGGATTTCGGCATCGTCGGATCCCTGACCACCGAAGACCAGCGTTACCTGGCCGAAAACCTGCTCGCCTTCTTCAACCGCGACTACCATCGGGTGGCGGAGCTACACGTGGAGTCCGAATGGGTACCCAGCGACACCCGTGTCGACGAGTTCGAGGCGGCCATACGCTCGGTGTGCGAACCCATCTTCAACAAACCGTTGAGCGAAATCTCCTTCGGGCACTTCCTGCTCAACCTGTTCCAGACTGCCCGACGCTTTGACATGGAGGTGCAGCCCCAGCTGGTGCTGCTGCAGAAGACCCTGCTCTATATCGAGGGACTGGGACGCCAGCTCTACCCTGAGCTCGACCTCTGGACCACCGCCAAGCCCTTCATGGAGCGCTGGATGCAGGAGCAGGTGGGTCCCAGGGCCTTCGTGAACAAGCTGCGCAAGAACCTGCCGCAGATGACCGAACATGCAGCAGACATGCCCCTGCTGGCCCACAAGGTGCTCAAGGATGCCTCCGAAGGACGCCTTGAACTGAAGTGGAAATCCAGGGAACTGGAGCAGATGCACCAGACCCTTAAAGAGAACCATCGCAACACCATCGCCAGTATCAGCGGCGCTGCAATGCTGGTATCCGGTGCTATGCTGCTCACCCTGGGACCCAGCATCATGCTGCCTGCCACCGTGGTGATCACCACCGGTATCGGGCTCAGCGTCGCCGGCGGCTTCATACTGCTCAGCGCCTGGATTCGCAGCCTGTAGGAACCATCTCCTCCCGGCGCCCCGCACCCGTAGGTCGGCCTTCAGGCCGACAGCAGCAAGTAGGAGCGAACTTGTTCGCGAAGTGCGACTGGTAAATTACCCAATGCCGATCACGAACAAGTTCGCTCCTACAATGTTGTAGGGTGCAATAGCGCAGCGTATTGCACCAACCGGCATCCCCGGTGGGTTACGCTATTGCTAACCCACCCTACATCCAACACCACTCTGGCGCCCCGCACCCGTAGGTCGGCCTTCAGGCCGACAAGCAGCAAGTAGGAGCGAACTTGTTCGCGAAGTGCGACTGGTAAATTACCCAATGCCGATCACGAACAAGTTCGCTCCCACAATGTTGTAGGGTGCAATAGCGCAGCGTATTGCACCAACCGGCATCCCCGGTGGGTTACGCTGTCGCTAACCCACCCTACATCCAACACCACTCTGGCGCCCCGCACCCGTAGGTCGGCCTTCAGGCCGACAAGCGCATAACCCGGGAGCTGACACCGATCCGTAAGATCCTCACGGTTTTAATTCGCACCGTTGTCGGTTAGTCTCAGAAAAAAAGAGTTCGGGGGAGCGGCATGTCGAGCAAGTATTTCCATAAGATCGAGGATATCGGGGACATTATGGTGGAGGGCTTCCACCTGATGGGGCTTTTCGTGATCGGCGCCGCCATCATCTGGGCATCCTGGGCGGAGGTGTTCCGCATCATTGCGGACGGCCACCCCGGCATCAAGGACGTCCTGCTGCTCTTCATCTACCTGGAACTGGGTGCCATGGTGGGCATCTACTTCAAGACCAAGCGCCTGCCGGTGCGCTTTCTGATCTACATCGCTATAACCGCCCTCACCCGCCTGCTGGCTATCGACGTCAAGGTGATGGAGGACGAACGGATCATCATGATTACCGGAGCCATAATGCTTCTAAGCATCAGTGTGCTGGTGCTGCGCTACAGCTCCACCAGGTTCTCCGCACCGGAAGATCGGCCCAACGCCGGCACCGCCGCATCCGACAGCGACATTTAGGGCCTGTAGTTCTCTCACTTCTAGAGTTGGGCCGCCATGGCCCTGCTGGTACACTTGAGCGCTCATAAAATAAATAACGGGGAAGGAGAACCTTAATGAAGAAGTGTGCAATCGCCCTCACCACCGCCTGCGCCATGTTTGCCGGTACCGCAATTGCGGCAGAGCCGGTCAAGATCGGTATGGTCACCACCCTCTCTACCAAGGCAGGTTACCTGGGAGAGGACATCCGGGACGGCTTCAAGCTGGCCATGGATCAGAATGGCGGCAAACTCGGCGGCATGGCTATCGAACTGATGGTTGATGACGACGGTCGCAAGCCGGGTAAGGGCAAGCAGATCGCCGACCGCTATATCAAGAAGGACGGCGTCAAGCTGATGACCGGCATCGTCTTCTCCAATGTCGCCATGGCCGTGGTACCCAAGGTGGTACGTGATGACGTAGTCTATGTTAGCCCCAATGCAGGCCCCTCCGCACTGGCGGGCAAGGGCTGTCACGAGAACTATTTCAATGTCGCCTGGCAGAACGACAACCTGCACGAGGCGGCAGGTCAGTATGTCAACGACGCGAGCTACAAGAATGTCTACATCCTGGCCCCCAACTACCCGGCGGGCAAAGACGCCCTCTCAGGCTTCAAGCGTTTCTACAAGGGTAAGCTGGCAGGCGAGGTCTACACCAAGCTGGGCCAGTCCGACTACGCCGCTGAACTGGCCAACCTGCGTGCGGCCAAGCCCGACGCGGTCTTCTTCTTCCTGCCCGGCGGTATGGGCATCAACTTCATCAAGCAGTACGCCCAGGCGGGCCTGAGCAAGAGCACCCCGCTGTTTGGTCCTGCATTCTCCTTCGATGAGCGGCTGCTGGGTGCAGTCGGAGACGCAGCAGTAGGCGTGATCAACGGATCCCAGTGGACCCACGATCTGGAAAACGATGCCAACCGTCAGTTCGTTGCCGCATTCCGCAAGGCCTATGGCCGTACCCCCACCCTCTACGCCAGCCAGGGCTACGATGCAGCCAACCTGATCGGCAGCGCCCTCAAGTCGGTCAACGGCGACCTGTCCGATCTCTCCGCCTTCCGTGCAGCACTGCGCAAGGCTGACTTCGCCTCGGTCCGCGGTGACTTCAAGTTCGGCGCCAACCAGCATCCCGTGCAGGACATCTATGTACGTGAAGTGGTAAAGACCGCCGAAGGCAAGACCACCAACAAGACACTGAAGAAGGTTTTCAGCGGTCACACCGACGCCTACGCGGCCGAGTGCAAGATGTAGCCTGAGAGATTGCGGGGCGCATCCGCGCCCTGCAATCCACGCCTTTCATACACAATGCTGCTTTTTATCGAACAGTTGCTCAACGGGCTACAGCTCGGGGTAATGCTGTTTCTGATGTCCGCCGGGCTTACCCTGGTGTTCGGCATCATGCAGGTGATCAACCTGGCCCACGGCTCTCTCTACATGGTCGGCGCCTACGTGGCCGCCACCGTGGCGCAGATGACAGGCAGCTTTCTGCTGGGCCTGCTGGTCGCCCTGCCCGCCACCGCCCTGGTGGGCATGCTGGTGGAAGCCATTGTGCTGCGCCGGCTCTACCACCGCGACCACCTCGACCAGGTACTGGCCACCTTCGGGCTGATCCTCTTCTTCAACGAACTGACCCGCATCATCTGGGGTCGCCAGCCCCTGTTCATGGATGTCCCGGAGTGGCTCTCGGGTACGGTTGAGCTGATCCCCGGCGCACCCTACCCCGGCTACCGACTGGCTATCATTGCAGTGGGCATACTCGTCGCCCTGTTTCTCTACCTGCTCTTCACCCGCACCCGGCTGGGCATGCAGATCCGCGCCGGTGCCAGCAACCGAGAGATGGTGTCGGCCCTGGGCGTGAACATCAAGCTGCTCTACACCCTGGTGTTCGGACTGGGCGCGCTGCTCGCCGGACTGGCAGGGGTCATGGCAGGACCCATACTGGCAGTTGAGGCGGGCATGGGAGAGAGCATTCTGATCCTCACTTTCGTTGTGATCGTCATCGGCGGTATCGGCTCCATCCGCGGCGCGCTGATCGCCGCCCTCATGGTAGGCATGGTGGATACCCTGGGCCGGGTCATGTTGCCAGATCTACTGCGCCTCTTTCTGCCCGCTGCCACGGCAGATGGTGCCGGGGCCTCTCTCGCCTCCATGTCGGTCTACATACTCATGGCGGCGATTCTGGTCTGGCGGCCACGCGGCCTGTTTCCCACCCAGGGCTGATCGATGAACATCCTGATAACAAGAACCTCTCTGATTCTGGGCGTCTCGCTGCTGATATTCCTGCTGCTGCCGCCGGTAATGGAGGCCAGCGGCAACAGCTATCTGATCTCTCTGTTCAGCCGTATCCTGATCTTCGCCCTGGCAGCGGTAAGCCTTGATCTCATCCTCGGTTATGGTGGCATGGTCAGCCTGGGGCATGCGGCCTATTTCGGGGTCGGGGCCTACGTGGTGGGCATACTCACCTTCCACCACCAGGAGGGCAGCCTGCTGATGCAGTGGCCCCTGGAGCTGGCGGGCAGCGACAGCGCCCTGATCATCTGGCCCCTCGCTGTATTGCTCTCGGCCCTGGCTGCCGCCCTGTTCGGTGCCCTGAGCCTGAGAACCAGCGGCATGCACTTCATCATGATCACCCTGGCCTTTGCCCAGATGCTCTACTACCTGTTTGTCTCCCTTGAGGCCTACGGCGGTGATGACGGGTTGAGCCTCTGGTCTCGCAACAGCCTGCCTGCACTGGATGCGGGGGATGACATCACCTTTTACTACATCTGCCTTGCCGCCCTGCTCGGTTTTCTCATCCTCTCCCACCGCCTGGTACATTCCCGTTTCGGCCGGGTGGTCCGGGGCGCCAAGGAGAACGAACTGCGCATGCAGGCCCTGGGCTACTCCACCTACCGCTACAAGCTGGTCTGTTTCGCCATTGCCGGTGCCGGTGCCGGCCTCGCCGGCGCCCTGATGGCCAACCAGACCGAGTTCGTCAGCCCGGGCCTGATGCACTGGACCCAGTCCGGGGAGATCCTGGTAATGGTTCTCCTGGGTGGCATGGGGACACTGTTCGGACCGGTGTTCGGAGCCGTGGTCCTGCTGCTGATGGAGGAGATTCTCTCCGCCTACACCGAGCACTGGATGGTCTTTCTCGGGCCATTCCTGATCCTGGTGGTGCTGTTTGCCAAACGCGGACTCTACGGCCTGCTCATAGGTGGCCGCAATGAGTGACGCACTGTTGCAGGTGAGTGGCCTGAGCAAATCCTTCGGTGCCGTGCAGGCGAGCCGCAATCTCTCTCTCGATATCCGGCAGGGAGAGATTCACGCCCTTATCGGACCCAACGGCGCGGGCAAGACAACCGCCATCAAACAGCTTGCAGGGGAGATCCTGCCCGACGAGGGGAGCATTGTCTTTAACGGCATGGAGATCGCCCACCTGCCCGCCCAGCAGAGAGCGAGACTGGGGCTGGCCCGCTCTTTTCAGATCACTTCTGTGTTCGAACAGTTGAGCGTGGAGGAGAACCTGGCCCTGGCTGTGCAGGCCCACCAGGGACACAGCTTCCGCTTCTGGCGACCTGCCCGCAAGGATCCCGCCCTGCAGGCACCCACCCGGTCCGCCCTCGAGCACTGCGGTCTTGAGGCACGGGCTGATATGCTCGCTGGAAATCTCTCCCACGGTGAAAAGCGCCAGCTGGATGTGGGCATGGCACTGGCCGGCAATCCGAAACTGCTGTTGCTGGACGAACCCATGGCGGGCATGGGACCCGGTGGAACGGTAAAACTCTCGGAGCTGATACTCAGCCTGAAAGGCTCGGTCAGCATACTCCTGGTGGAGCACGACATGGATGTCATCTTCTCTCTGGCTGATCGCATCACGGTGCTGGTCTACGGAGAATCCATCGCCACCGGCACCCCGGATGAAATCCGCGGCAACAGCGATGTCCAGCGGGCCTATCTCGGCGGGGTCAGAGACTGATGCTGCGTATCCGCGACATAGAGAGCTTCTACGGCAACAGCCAGGCGCTGTTCGGTGTGAACTTCGAAATGGAAGCCGGGGAAGTGGCGACACTGCTGGGACGCAACGGCATGGGCAAGACCACCACGGTGCGCACCATCATGGGTCTGCTGCCAGCTGTCGCCGGCACCATCGAATTTGAGGGCAAGCCGGTACATCACCTGCCAAGCTATGCCATAGCCCGCCTCGGCTTCGGCCTGGTGCCCGAGGGCCGGCAGGTGTTTCCCACCCTGACCGTACGGGAGAACCTGGTGGCCACGGCGGCCAACCATTCGGGTTCCGACGATCCCTACGACATGGAGCGCGTGCTCTCCATCTTCCCCAAGCTGGGCGAACGCATGGGCCACTACGGCAACCAGCTCTCCGGTGGTGAACAGCAGATGCTGGCCATCGCCCGTGCACTGATGACCAATCCCAAGGTTCTGATCCTGGACGAGGCCACCGAGGGGCTGGCGCCACTGGTGAGAGAGGAGATCTGGCAGGGCCTCGAGATTCTGAAACAGCGTGGCGAATCCATCCTGGTCATCGACAAGAACCTGGACGCCCTGCTCAAGATCGCAGACCGCCATCACATCATGGAGAAGGGGCAGGTGGTGTGGAGCGGCAGCTCTTCGGAGCTGGCCGGGGACGACTCCCTTGCAAGCCGTTATCTCGGTGTCTGATCCGTATAGCCCATGAGCATCGTCTACCGCAACTTCACCCCTGATCAGCTGCAGGCCCAGTACAGCGCCCGCGCTGCGGTGCCTGGGCATCCCGCGATATTCAAGCGCTGGCAGGAGCGGAGTGAAATCTACCGCTCCCAGGCAAAACAGCTTTTGGATATACCTTATGGCGAATCGGCCCGTGAGAAGCTGGATCTCTTTCTGCCCGACCGGGAGAACCCGCCGGTACTGCTCTTTATCCACGGCGGATACTGGCAGGCCATGGACAAAAGCTTTTTCAGCTTTCTGGCCCGTGAGCTCGTTGCCGAAGGTATCGCGGTGGCCATCATCAACTACGACCTCTGTCCTGATGTAACCCTGGACACCATCGCTGAACAGGCCCGCCGGGCAACCGCCTGGCTCTGGTCCCACGCAGACGACTACGGCCTGGACAGGGGGCGGCTGCATCTCTGCGGCCACTCGGCCGGAGGGCAACTGACCGCGATGCTGATGACCGCCCGTTGGCAGGAGATAGCGGGGGGTTTACCCGACAACCTGGTGAAGTCAGGACTCTCCATCAGCGGCCTGTTCGACCTGGAGCCCCTGGTCCACACCGCCATCAATAATGCCCTGGGCCTGGACCTGGAGTCAGCCAGGCGCAACAGCCCGATATATTTGGCACCAGTGACAAGCGCTCCCCTGGTATTGGCCGTGGGCGGAGAAGAGAGCTCAGAGTTCCAACGCCAGTCACGAGAGTTTGCCGAGTGCTGGAGTATTAAAGGAGTGGAGACATCAGTGCTGGAACTGCCGGGACTCAATCACTTCACCATGGTAGAGCAGCTGGCAACACCGGGCAGTGCAATACTGGACCAGGCCCTGAAGCTGGTCTCTGGTCAGGATGTCGATTCCACCCCGGCCTGAGGGGCTTTACGGGCATTGGTGACACCGAAGTAGATACCGACCAGGGTCAGTGCCACCCCGACGGCTTCAAGTGAACTCAATACCCGGCCGAAAAACAGCATGTCCCAGACCCATGAGAGGGTCGGTTGCAGCAGAAGCATCAGACCCACGGTCATCGCCTTCAGCCTGGGCATGGCGGCGGTTATCAGCAGCCAGCCGATAACCTGGCAGAAGACACCGTAGGCCAGCAGCGCGAGCAGGCTTTTCGTATTCGGTATGGCAAAGGATTGACCTTCCGCCAGCAGCTGCAGAGCCAGTATCAGTGCGCAGATGATGCTCGCCACGGCGAGATTCTCGAACGGCAGGCGTGTACGTTCCATGCCTTGTGCCTTGCGCAGGCTGATCATGTAGCCGGCGTAGGCAACAGCGGTTATCAGGCCAAGAACAATACCCAGCTGGTATTCACTGCTGAACCCCTGCCATCCCACACCGACCTGGAACCAGAGCCCAAGCATGGCAAGGGAAGCACCGGCAAAGAACCGCAGGTGCAGGGATTCGGCAAACAGCCACAGGCCCGCAAGGGGCATCAGGAAGACCTGGAAATTTGCCAGAAGTGTGGCCAGCCCAGGCCCCACGATGAGGATACTGCCATGCCAGCAGGTGAGGTCGATGGAGAAGAACACCCCTGCCATGATCAACAGCCACCAGAGTCCTCGGCTCAACTGCACCTTTCGATTGCGGATCAGCAACCAGGCCAGCATCACCAGGGCACCGAAGAACATGCGGTAGAAAGCGGAGGCCTCTGCAGAGACATCGGCCACTGCAACGAAGACCGGGGAGAAACTGATCAGCGTGGCCCCGGCGGCCATCTGTAGCAATGGTTTTCTGTGTTCTTTCAGCTGCAGCATGGCCTGGCTTTTGATCGTCTCAGATCAGCGGGAATACCGATCAATTGTAGGCGCCCTCTACCCACAGGGCGTTGTACCGTGAGGGTGTAAACCCTCACGGTGATAGTCATACGGTTAATCCATTGCCGAGGGGTTATTGCCCGGAGGAGCGGGTTCCGGCAACTTTTCAATCAGGGCCTGACCAGGCCGGCTTCAACTTCATCGCGTTTGGTTTTTCCCTCGAGCACCTCGATCAGCTCCAGGGCAAAATCCATCGCCGTTCCCGGACCACGTGAGGTAATCACCTTGCCATCCCTTATCACCGGCTGAAGATCAACATCCACCTTCGGCAGGTCCATGCTGTCCAGCACTCCGGGGTAACTTGTGGCCTTTCTGCCATCGAGAACCCCACTGCTGGCGAGCACCTTGGGCGCCGCACAGATAGCCGCGGTGTAGGCCCCGGAGGCGTGCATACGCTTTATCAGCTGGTCAATCCTGGGATCGTTGTCGAGATGGTCGGCCCCTGGCAGACCACCGGGAAGGATGATCATGTCAAAGGTCTGGTCCATCACCTGGTCCAGGGTGGTGTCGGGCAGAAGGACAACGCCTCTGCTTGCCGTCACCTCTCCAGGCTCCAGACCGGCGCTGACCACTTCGATACCGGCCCGTCGCAACAGGTCGATAATGGTTACTGCTTCGAGTTCTTCGCAACCTTGGGCGAGGGGGACGAGGGTTCGGGCCATGAGTTCTTCCTCTGCTGAAGTTCGATCATTTCCGATGCACTGATCAGCCGGACACCGAGCTGCCCGGGATTGGCGAGCAGTTCGTTGAGCACCTGTGCTGTCTCCGGATAGGGGTGGCCGATGCCGATGGCATAGCCTCTCTTCTCTGCCTTTTTCACCAGTCTCATGAATTGGGCTTTAATCTCTTTGGGATCACGGCTGTTATCCAGAAAGACATCCCTGCTGGCCGCGGGCACTTCATACTCCCGTGCAAGCAGATGAGCCACCGAGCCGCCCGTGGTACGGCTGTCGATGAAGAAGAGCGACTCCCGCTCCTGCAGAGACTGCATCAGCCAGGCCATGGCGCCGGGGTGACGGGTCAGCAGGCTTCCCATGTGATTGTTCAAACCCTTGGCGTGGGGAATCGACTCCAACGATGATGCAAGGGTCTCTTTGAACGCGATTTCTGTCTGGTGCAGGGTCAAGCCACCCGGACCCAGGGAGTCGTTGGAATAGGCCTGCATCGGCAGGTGGAGCATCACATCCCTACCCTGCTTGTGTGCTGCTCTGGCCAGGCGCTTGGCGTGGGGGGTATGGGGCAGAAATGCATAGCTCACCTTGCCGGGTATGGAGAGTGCCTCATCACCCCACCTGCCATGGTTGCCCATATCGTCTATAACAATTGAGATAGCGGGCAGCTGCTGGGCAGGACCAGCCTCCTCGGCTGAGACAAGCCAGGGAGACAACCACAACACAGTGCACAGCAACGACGCAAGGCCGTTGCTGAAAATGCATCTGTGTCTGCGGTTGCTATTCATTGCCTTTTACCAGGTCCTTTACGACTTTCGCTGAAGGATATATAGCCCCTTGAGCAGATTCAGGGCTTCATTCAGCTGGTAGTCTTTTTCTGCCAGGGGGGTATCCCTCTCGCCTTCCCCATTTCCCGCTCCGTTCTTTTTCTGATTGCTATCCTTATCGGAACTGCCATTGCCCAGATGCCTGGCAAGATCGGCCTCTTTTACGCTAGAGTCTTTGCCACCATTGACCTGCTCCACCTTGAGATTTGTGAGAATGATGTCCGGCTCAATCCCCTCGGCCTGAATGGAGCGCCCGGAAGGGGTGAAATAGCGTGCAGTGGTCAACTTGATCGCACTGCTCTGAGTCACCGGAATAATGGTCTGCACAGAGCCCTTTCCGAAGGTGCGACTTCCCATGATCACGGCACGCTGGTTGTCCTGCAAGGCACCGGCAACAATCTCAGACGCCGAGGCGGAACCACCGTTGACCAGCACGACCATGGGCGCCCCTTCAATCACGTCGTCAGGCGCTGCGGTGAAATCAAGTTTGGATTCGTCCACGCGGCCCTTGGTATAGACTATATCCCCTTCGCTGAGGAAGGCATCGCTGACCGAGACGGCACCATTGAGCACGCCCCCGGGGTTATTGCGCAGATCCAGAATCAGTCCATTCAGACCGTTACCGGTCTCGGACTTGAGCCTGCTGATGAGCTTCAGCATATCCTCGGTGGTGCGGGCCTGGAAATGTGAAAGGCGAACATAAGCAAACCCACCTTCCAGGAGTCGGCCCTTCACGCTGACCACCTTGATGATGTCACGAACAATGGTGATCTCGATGGTTTTTTCAGCACCTTCACGAACGATGGTGAGTACGATCTCGGTACCCGGTTTCCCGCGCATCAGACTTACCGCCTCATCCAGACTCATGCCTTTGATCGGCTTGGAATCGAGTTTGACAATAAGGTCTCCGGCTTCAACGCCCGCCCGTTTTGCAGGGGTGTCATCGATAGGGGCGATCACTTTGACAAAGCCATCCTCCATGCCCACTTCGATACCCAGGCCGCCGAACTCACCCTTGGTACCCACCTGGAGGTCCTGGAACTCATCTTCATTGAGATACGAGGAGTGGGGATCGAGGCCTGAGAGCATGCCGCGGATGGCGAACTCCAACAGCTCCCGGTCATCCACAGGCTCAACGTAATCCTGTTTGATGCGGCCGAAGATGTCAGCAAAAGCCCGCAGCTCCTGCATCGGAAGTCCCTTATCGGGCGCTTTTTCCGCCGCTGCCATCTGACCTAAGGCTACACCGGCAACACTCACACCCAGTGTGAATGCCAATACCAACCGCAGGCTCTGCTTCATACCCTGTCCTCTCTCTGCCTTGGCAGTCTCAGCGCTGCCAAGCCGTTATTCCTTTCGTCAGCAACCGCGCCAACGCGATTGCCCTTTGATCTCGTGCACCATTTAATCGGGTTGACCGGTTTTCCATTGTGCCTGATGCCAAAATACACGCCTGAATTCTGTTGTCCACCACTGTTTCCCACCAATGCGACAGCCTCCCCGGGTTCAACCCACTCACCGGTCTCCTTGAACAGGCTCTGATTATGTCCGTAGAGCGACATATAGCCATCGCCATGATCGATGATGATCAAAAGGCCGAACCCTCTCAACCAATCGGCGAATGCGACACGGCCATGGTGAACCGCCTTGATCTCACGCCCTTCCGGTGCGGAGATCAGAACCCCGTCCCATTTGAGGCTGCCCGCCTTGGTGGTGCCAAAACGTGCCTTGAGCCTGCCCTTGGTCGGCCATCTCAGTCGACCCTTCCTTTTATTAAAGGGCTTGGCCTTCTCTCCTTCCAGCGGCAGGGCCATATATTCATCATTCAGCCTGCTGACCAGGGTCTTGAGTTGGCGCTCATTCAATTCAAGGCCCTTCAACTCCTGGCCCTTGCTCTTGATCCGTGCGTTGAGGGCGGTCACGATCTCGCGACGTGCAGCGTTGCTTGCTTCGAGCTTGCGGTTCTCCGCCAGCTCCTTGCCCTGCAACTCCATCAGCCGGGTTTCCTCGGATGTTATCTCCCGCTCTGTCTCATGAATTGCGTCAAGGGTCTGGTTGATAGCGGCAATGCGCGCTGCGCGGGCACGATTGAAATAATCGTAATACACCATGACACGGCTGACTACGGAGGGGTCCTGTTGATTGAGGAGTATTTTCAACCGCTCCTGCCGCCCCATGGCATAGGCCGTTCTCATCTGTACGGCAAGCTCGTTACGCTGGGCTACAAGCTCAGCCTGCTGCATGCCACGCACCTCTTCCAGGGAGCCAAGACGCTTCTGCTGCCGCTGCAGGCTGCCGGCCAGCACCCGCAGTCGCCTGGCTGATCGGCCGATCTCCTGCTCGGCCTCCCGCAGTTCTGATTCAAGGGCTTCGCGCTGGCGCTGCTGGGTAGTGAGCTCGCTCTTCAGGTCTTTGATGTTGCGCCTGATTTGATGCAGCTCCTGCTCCTTGCCCTGGATCTCCTGTTCAACCTTCGCAGCAGATGAAGTGAAGGAAGTACCCGCCAACAATACAGCTGCAATCACAAGCAGAGAGCCGCAGCGAGTCCTCACCCCGGCCATCATCAGGCGGCCTGCTCTCCATCTTCGGGGAAGCGCAGCAGGCTGTGGCCTTTCATATCCGATGGCACCTTGAGATCCATGATGTGCAGCAGGGTCGGGGCGATATCACACAACGCGCCATCTTCCAGCAGTTCGGCCTTGCGCCCCACGTAGATCAGCGGCACCGGGTTCTGGGTATGGGCGGTGTGGGTCTGGTTGTTTGCGCTATCCTGCATCTGTTCGGCATTGCCATGATCGGCTGTGATCAACAGCTCCCCGTCCGCACTGTGCAGGGCGGAGATGACGCGGCCCAGGCATTGATCGAGAGTCTCAATGGCTTTCACTGCCGCGGTGTAATCGCCGGTGTGGCCGACCATGTCTGAATTGGCAAAGTTACAGACAATTGTGTCGTACTTGTCACTTTCGATGGCGTCCACAAGCTGATCCGTCACCTCGGGGGCGCTCATCTCCGGCATGAGATCATAGGTTGCCACCTTGGGAGAGGGCACCAGGATTCTGTCCTCTCCATCAAATGGCTCTTCCTTGCCGCCATTGAAAAAGAAAGTGACATGGGCGTACTTCTCCGTCTCGGCCAGGCGCAGCTGGCGCAACCCAAGACTGGAGACGTACTCGCCGAAAACATTTTTCAGGCGCTCTGCCGGGAAGGCCACCGGAATATCGAACTCCTTGTTGTACTCTGTGAGGCTGATAAAGCAGCTCAGTTTCGGTGTGCGTTTACGCTCGAAACCCGAGAAATCCGGCTTGATGAAGGTCTTAGTCAGCTGGCGTGCACGATCAGAACGGTAGTTCATGAACAGCACCGTGTCGCCGTCCTCAATGGTTACCGGCTGTTCCCCCTCGGGCACCACACAGGTCGCCTTGACGAACTCGTCGCTCTCGCCCCTGTCGTAAGCCATCTCCAGGGCGGTCACAGCATCGGCTGTCCGGTATTCACACTTACCCTGGGTCAACAGATCGTATGCCTCTTCGACCCGCTCCCAGCGGCGGTCGCGATCCATTGCGTAGAAACGGCCGACAATGCTGGCAATGCGCCCGCTACCCAGTTCAGAGAATACCGCATCCATTTTTTCAAGGGACGCGAGGGCACTCTTGGGTGGCATATCCCGGCCATCGAGAAATGCATGCACGTAGACCCGCTTGGCACCCCGCTCCACGGCCAGCCTGGCCATGGCGTGAATGTGCTCCTCGTGACTGTGCACTCCGCCTGGAGAGAGCAGACCAAGAATATGCACCGCCTTGTCCCCTTCAATAGCCTTATCCACACCGTCGGTAAGAGTACGGTTATTGAAAAAGGATCCGGTTCGTACAGAGCGGCTGACCCGGGTGAACTCCTGGTATACCACCCGTCCGGCTCCCAGGTTGAGATGTCCAACTTCAGAGTTGCCCATCTGGCCAGCGGGCAACCCTACCTCGGCACCCGATGTGCGGATCAGCGCATGGGGATACTCTTTCCACAAACGGTCCCAAACAGGTGTCCGGGCCATTCTGATGGCATTGGATTCATCCTCTTCGCTATACCCCCAACCATCAAGAATAATCAGGACGGCTGGCTTTGCTCTGGCTGACATCGATTGCAGATCCTCAGTTAATTATTTTTGCCCGGGGTAACCCGTTGAAAAAGCGCACTATTAAAACATTTTTGCCCATGGGCGAGAAGCTTACGGCGTAGATTGAGTGCCAATTTTCCAGGATAAACCCTCTTTAGAGCTATAAAAACAGCAAATCGTGACAGGAATTCATGCAGATAAGGCGTATTCCCCCCATCAAGACATTGAAATATACTTAAATTTACCGTAAAACAGCTTATTATTTTATTACTTCCCTTTAACTAAGGCGTGCTGCATGGAAAACAAATTCGGAAGTCCTAAAAAACCTGTCCTCGAAACCGACAGCGATATTACCAGTGATCTGGAGGGACTGTTTGCCGGTGATGAGGATATAGAGCGTGCTTCCCGCTCACTCAAAGCCATGTCGCACCCCCTGCGTCTGAAGATTCTCTGCACCCTGGGTGGCCAGGAGGTGAGCGTTCAGGACATCGTCGAGAAGGTAGGCACATCCCAGAGCAACATCTCCCAGCATCTTGCGATTCTGCGTGACAAGGGCATACTTGCTTCCAGGAAAGATGCAAACCGCGTTTACTACCGCGTCAGCGATTCACGCACACTGCGCCTGATCGGCATGATGCGCGAGGTATTCTGCACCCACGCGCACTGATCCGGGGTCCTCAAGAATTCACGCAATAACGGGAAACATCAGTTTCCCGTTTTGTTTTTCTCTCCCTGCGTTAAAATGGCCGCTTCGTAGTCAACCTAACCAAATACTGATAAATCTATGCAACAGTTAATCGAATTCGCCGGCAACCACCTGATGCTTGTTGTGGCACTGTTTGCCGTACTCGCCCTGCTGATCCAGAACCTGATGGCCTCCAGCGGTAAATTTACCGTACAGCCGGCAGGCGCCACAGAGCTGATCAACCGGGAAGATGCGGTGGTCGTTGATGTCCGTCCCATGAATGACTTTGCCAACGGACACATTATCAACGCGCTGAATATCCCTACCAACGCCCTGAAGAACCAGCTGAGCCAGTTGGAAAAGGATAAAGACAAACCCATCATTGTGGCCTGCCGTTCCGGCGCCCAATCATCTGCAGCGTGCAGAACGCTGCGCAAAGAGGGTTTCGAAAAAGTCTACAATCTGCATGGCGGCATGCTGGCCTGGGAAAATGCAAAGCTGCCTGTAAGCCGTAAAAAATAACGCCTGATTCACGCTAACCGATACTGGAACAAAAAATGACTGAAAACGCCCAACCGGAACAAGCGGCACCCGAATTCGCCCTGCAGCGGATCTATATCAAGGACATATCATTTGAGACGCCCAACTCTCCGACCATTTTCAATGAAACCTGGGAGCCGGAGTCAAACCTGAACCTGAACAGCAACGTGGAGCAGGTTGGGGAAAATCTCTACGAAGTTGTTCTGTCGGTTACCGTTACCACCACGCTCGGCGACAAGACCGCCTACCTGGTTGAAGTTGAGCAGGCGGGCATCTTCCACGTCAAGGGCTTCCCCCAGGCTGAGATGGGGCCGATGATGGGTGCCTACTGCCCCAATATTCTGTTTCCCTTCGCCCGCGAAGCAATCTCTGACCTAGTCTCCAAAGGCAGCTTCCCGCAACTGCTGCTGACCCCGGTTAACTTTGATGCCCTCTATGCACAGCATATGCAGGAGAGGCAGAACCAGACCGAGCAGCAGGCCGAGACCCACTAGTGCCCGACCAGCAGCCAGTAATCGCTGTTCTCGGCTCCGGCTCCTGGGGCACGGCGCTGGCGATCCTGCTGAGCCGCAACGGTGCCGAGGTGAGACTCTGGGGACATCTCCAGTCTGAGATCGACGCCCTGGTTGCGGACGGTGAGAACCGTGCCTATATCCCCGGGATACCCTTTCCTGATGGCATCAAACCAACGACTGACCTTGCTGCTGCCGTTAACGGGGTGAACGAGGTTCTGGTGGTGGTGCCCAGTCATGCATTCAGACAGGTGATGCAGACCCTGGCGCCCCTGCTGGATGAAGGCACCTCTGTCAGCTGGGCCACCAAGGGACTTGAACCCCAAAGCGGAAAGCTGCTCCATGAAGTGGCCCGCGAGGAGTTGGGTGATCGCCCTATCGCTGTTATTTCAGGACCCAGCTTCGCCAAGGAGGTGGCCAAGGGTCTGCCCACGGCAGTCACTGTCGCCTCCAGCTCTGAAGCCCATGCAATGCGTCTCGCTGACTATCTGCACTCCGACTGTTTCCGCGCCTACACGAGCACCGACATCATCGGCCTGGAGATTGGTGGTGCGGCAAAAAATGTCATGGCTATCGCTGCCGGCATCGCCGATGGCCTGGGCTTTGGTGCCAACACCCGTGCTGCTCTCATCACCCGCGGCCTGGCTGAGATCATGCGCCTGGGGCTGGCCCTGGGTGGAAAGCAGGAGACCTTCATGGGCCTCGGTGGACTTGGTGATCTTACCCTGACCTGCACCGACAACCAGTCCCGTAATCGCCGCATGGGCCTGGCCCTGGCCAGGGGATTGAGTATCGAGGAGGCACGTGCCGAGATCGGACAGGAGGTCGAAGGGGTCATGACCGCCCGCGAAGTGCATAACCGGGCCAAGCAGCTCGGCATCGAGATGCCCCTGAGCGAACAGGCATACCTGGTCTTGTACGAGGGCATGGACCCGAAGACCGCTGTGCACAACCTGATGCTTCGCAGGCAGAAGTCGGAAGCGGGTTAGAGAGTTATAGCGAACCGGCGAACTCCAGCTGTCGCCAGGCCTCGAAAAGAATTACGGCCACCGCGTTGGAGAGGTTCAGACTGCGGTTGCCGGGAACCATGGGTATTCGAACCAGCTGTTCATCGGGCATGCTGTCGAGGAGTTGCTGGGGCAGGCCCCGGGTCTCGGGACCGAACAACAGGATATCCCCTGGCTGGTAACTGACATCGCTATAGTTGCGTTTACCCCGAGTGGAACATGCAAAAATACGGGATTTCTGTTGTGCCTGGCTGAAGGCGTCAAAATCAGCATGCTCAGTCACCCGGGCCATGTCGTGATAATCCAGCCCTGCACGGCGCACCTGTTTCTCATCCAGGCTGAAACCCAGGGGATGAATCAGGTGAAGAGAGCTGCCACTATTGGCGCACAGGCGTATGATATTGCCTGTATTGGGCGGAATCTCCGGCTCAAATAAAGCGACTTGTATCATGGCGGCAAACTGCTCAACTAAAAAATTTGATGTAACTGCTTACGGAAGCGTTCAATGACCACAACCACTGACTCACCACTCGCCGTCGATTTCTGCGGACTCAAATTCAACACGCCACTGGTTCTGCTCTCAGGCTGTGTCGGATTCGGCGAAGAGTATACCCGTGTTAAAGGTTTTTCCAATCGTGATACCGGGGCAATCTGCCTCAAGGGTACCACCGGGGAACCGCGCCTGGGCAATCCGCCCCACCGGATCTACGAAACCCCTGACGGCATGCTCAATGCCATCGGTCTTCAAAATCCCGGGGTTGAGAAAGTGGTAAGCGATATTCTGCCCACCCTCGATTTTGATGAGACACGATTCATTGCGAACGTCTCGGGTTCAACCATCGAGGAGTATATCGAGGTGACCCGGCGTTTCGACGACTCTGACATCGACGCTATCGAGATCAACATCTCCTGCCCCAATGTCAAAGAGGGCGGCGTGGCCTTCGGTAATGACCCGGAGATGTCTGCCCGGGTGGTTGAAGCCTGCCGGGGGGTCACCAAAAAGCCCCTGATCACCAAGCTTTCGCCAAACCAGACCGACATTGCAGAGAATGCACGTCGCTGCATCGAGGCCGGTAGCGATGCTTTCGCCGTGATCAACACCCTGATGGGAATGGCCATCGACATCGAGAACCGCTCTCCCATTATCGGCAACAACCAGGGCGGCCTCTCTGGCCCGGCGATCAAACCGGTGGCCCTGCTGAAGGTTCACCAGGTGTACCAAGTCTGCCGCGATCACGGTATTCCCATTATCGGCCAGGGCGGAATCACCTCGGCAGAGGACGCCATTGAGTTTCTGATTGCCGGGGCCAGTGCCGTTGGTGTAGGTACCGCACTGTTCTATGATCCCCTGGTCTGCGGGAAAATAAACCAGGGTATTACCGATTATCTGCAACGTCACCAGATGCAGTCCGTTATGCAATTAACAGGAACCCTGCAACTAAATGCGCCCCAGGTACCCCGTTGCGGCTGTTAAACAGGCTATAGTTGCTAAATGCATAACTTGCCTGGGACTACAATTTACAGAGGGGAGTCTTCCCCGTTGAAGAGAGCATGCAGCGAACGGGTTTTCGCTGGAGCACCGGACACGACAGAAACCAGTCACTACATCAGCGAATAGACAATGGATACGGTTCCCCTTCACCCCGAGCTCGAGACTCTCCGCATGTTCACGCCCCTGCGCAGGCTTTCACGGGAACAGCTTGAGCTGCTACGCCAGTCGGTTGAATTGGAGGAGGCCGCCACCAAGCAGACCCTGATCAAACGGGGCAGCAAGGATGACTACAGCTTTTTCCTGATCGAGGGACGGGTGGTGCTTACCGCCGCAGACGGCAAGTCCAACCAGGTGGATGGTGGCAGCCCCTCTGCCCGCTCCCCCTTGTCACGGTTGATTCCCCATAAGTACGAGGTTGTCAGCCAGACACCCGTTCAGTATTTCAAAATCAAGAACTCTCTGCTCGACAGCGTAACCAGTGTCATTTCCCAACACGAAACCGCCCCGTTCTCCGGCTACAGCGTTGAGGAGGGGAATGAAGAGGCGTCCAGTGAGCACATAGAAAACAAGATCTCGCTGAAGTTTCTGCAGGACCTGGAGAGCGACAAGCTGGTTCTGCCGAGCTTGCCTGACGTGGCTATACGTATAGGCAAGGCGCTGGAAGAGGACGATCACAACATCGAAGAGATTGCGTCAGTGATCCAGAACGATCCGGTGATTACTGCAAAACTCATCAAGTCGGCAAACAGTGCCTTCTACGGCATGCCCACACCGGTGGAGACTTGCAGTGCGGCGGTTGTACGCATCGGCACCAAGCTGACCCACAAGCTGGTGCTTACCTACGCGCTGCGGGAGCTGTTCAAGTCGAAATCAAAACTTCTCCAGGCGCGCATGAAAGCCCTCTGGGCCCACAGCACCAACGTGGCCGCCATCTGTTATGTTCTGGCAAGGCGGGACAAGCGTTTCGACCCCGAACACGCCATGCTCGCAGGCCTGCTGCACGATATCGGTATTGTTGCCATTCTGCACTACGCGGAGCGCCTGCCCGCTGAAGAGCTGACACCGGAGATACTGGACCAGGCTATCAAGCGCCTGCGCGCCCAGATCGGCAGCCTGATACTGCGCAAGTGGGGTTTCGCGGAAGACTTCGTGACAGTGGCACTTGAGGCGGAAGAGTGGATGCGCAACTCGGGGGGAAAACCCGACTACTGCGACCTGGTGGTTATCGCCCAGTTGCACAGTTTTGTCGGCACCCACCTGGCATTCAGCGCTCCGGCCATCAACCAGGTCCCGGCACACACCCATCTCGCCCTTGGTGAGCTGACCCCCAGGATGAGTCTCAAGATTCTGGAAGAGGCCAGCGACCAGATCGAGCAGGCTGAGGTACTGCTGTCAATCTGAGTCCCGATTGAACTCAGCAGTTGTCCACTTCGTTCATCAGCTCATCCCTGGCTGCATACATGGCGCTGTACTCCTCCTCGAAAAAGAACTTCTCTTCTCCAAAGGCGGGCTTCAGGCCATCCAGCCAGGTTGCCTCTTCGTCATAACGTGCAAAAAATGGACGCTGTACCCAGTCCGGATTACGCGCCTGTATAAAGCGCAGGACAAACACCTTTTCACCGGCAACTTCTGTGACACCCTGAATCTCGACCTTACCAGGGCCAGCGCTCATGCTGGGTCCCCTGGCGGTTCTGCCAAGACCCGAGACCCGCTGCATCGCCTGACGGTAGACCTCCCACGCCTTGGCCAGTGGCACTTCAAAATAGTGACGCGCACCGGTATCGCGCTCCACAAACATGTAATAGGGGATGATTCCCAGCTTGATCTGACTGTTCCAGAGCCTTACCCAGGTATCGGCTGAATCATTGATATGGGCCAGCAACGGTCCCTGGCTGCGGATCTCTGCACCGATGTCACGAAGGCGCTGAATCGCCTCCCGGGCGATGGCCGTATCCAGCTCTTTCCAATGGTTGTAATGGGCCATTATGGCCAGATGCTTTCCGGCTTTGATCAGTTTCCCGAAGAGTGCCATCAGTTCACCGGCATCATCGTCGGAGACAAAGCGATAGGGCCAGAAGGTCAGGGCCTTGGTGCCGATACGGATGGTCTGTATATGGTCGTACTCCGGTTCCAGCAGGGGCTCCAGGTAACCGATCAGGCGCTTGGTCTTCATCACCATGGGATCGCCGCCAGTGATCAGCAGATCTGTCACCTCGGTATGCTCACGCAGGTAGCCGTGAAGCACATCCGCCTCCGTCGAGGCCATTCGCAGGGTCTTGTCACCGACAAACTGAGCCCACCGGAAACAGAAGGTGCAGTAAGCGTGGCATGTCTGACCCTGGCTGGGGAAGAAGAGTACGGTTTCGCGGTACTTGTGCTGGATACCCTCCAGCTGCCTGCCCTGTTCATCCAGTGGGATGTTGAGTTCCATCTGGCCGGCGGGGTGGGGATTGAGCTCTGCGCGAAGTTCATCTGCCAGGGCCTTGATCTCGCTCTTATCTGCACCGCTGCGATGCAGTTCCGCCATGCGCTCATAGCTCGTTTCGGTCAGCATACCCTTCTGGGGAAAGGTGAGCTGAAACATGGGATCCTGGGGGATATTGCTCCAGTCGATGAGCTCGTTAACCACGTATTCATTTACCCGGAACGGCATCACACTGGAGACAACTTTCATTTCGAACAGCAGCTCTGCGGAGAGAGCCTTGAGGGGTGGAATACGATCCAGGTCCCGCTGTGTATAGACCTTGAACCGGCGCGTCTCGAAACGCTCCTCTGGGATATCGCTATCTTGTCGCTGAAGTATTGCTGTCTTGCTCATAATGCCCTCCTGCTGATAAAAAACATCGGCAGGTAAAAATCCAAAGGTACAGCCAGCCCGGTCCCTTGTAACAAAACCAGTGTGTCTCAACTTGCAGGGGGCCTGACTGGTGGGAGCAACCATCTCCCGGATGAACCGAGCTGCAGACCAGGTGATCCATCACCAGGGAGCTTCGGCACTTTCCCGCAAAGCCAAATGCTGGCTGTTTCGGGGCTGCGCACTATAACATAAAGCTCTTACTCTCAGGAGCTTATGAACTAATCGACTTACTCGGCATGTCTGACATAAACCATTCATGGAGCGTCACTCCACCCCAGGCGCGGGAGATCCAGCTGCAACTGCGACAGCGGATCATCACTGTGGATCGGCTTGGCAGCATCACCACCGTTGCCGGGGTGGATGTAGGCTTTGAGGATTGCGGCAACACCACCCGTGGGGCAGTAGTCCTTCTGAGTTTTCCCGGTTTGAAGCGGATCGAATCGGCCATTGCACGCCGCCCCACCAGCTTCCCCTATGTGCCGGGACTGCTCTCTTTTCGGGAGATACCCGCTGTTCTGGACGCCCTTGAGCAGTTGAAGCAGCAGCCCGATCTGCTGCTTTGCGACGGTCAGGGCATAGCACATCCACGCCGCTTCGGTATCGCCTGCCACCTGGGCCTGCTCACTGACATACCCTCCATCGGCGTAGCAAAATCCAGGCTCATTGGCAGCCACCGGGAGCCCGCCCTGGAAAAGGGGAGCTGGGAACCCCTGATGGATGGGGATGAACGCATCGGGGCGGTACTGCGCAGTCGTACCAATGTCTCCCCCCTCTATATCTCGACCGGGCACAGGATCTGTCTTGAAACTGCGATCGATTATGTTCTCGCCTGCACCCCGCAATACCGACTGCCGGAGACCACGCGCCAGGCTCACCGGCTGGCATCGGCTTAATGGTTCAACCAGCCGGGAAAAGCATGCTCCAACTGCTTCTGCAGCTGTTTCAGATCCATGACATCCCAGTCGGGTGTGGGCAGGTTACGGGGCCAATGCTCTCCCGGAGCAAAACGGCCGGTTCGTACCATAGCCGTTCGCATACCCACGGCCGCTGCACCTGCAATATCGGTATCGGGGCGATCTCCGATCATCAGGCACTCACCAGCTGACATTCCCAGTCTCTCCAGTGCCAGTGTGAACATCAGCGGTTCGGGTTTACCTATGGTCAGGGGTTGGACCCCGGCTGCCACGGCGAAAGGCGCTACCAGGGCACCACCACCCGGCAAAACCTGGTGGCATCCATCAACTGTGGCATCAAC
Source organism: Sedimenticolaceae bacterium (assembly GCA_965224515.1). Lineage (GTDB taxonomy): Bacteria > Pseudomonadota > Gammaproteobacteria > Chromatiales > Chromatiaceae > Sedimenticola_A. The sequence goes on along the minus strand of OZ245051.1, from coordinate 1,240,678 downwards.
ATTATTGTCCGGGTTGGTGGAGACCAGGCTTGCACCACCCTTGAGCAGCAGATTGATACCCCGGGTCAGGGTCTCGAAATCAAGACCCGGCCCCTCTCCTACCACCACGAAATCGGCATGTTCATTATCGGGCTGCCCCAGCTCTGAGAGGGCCTGGTGCAGGCCCTCTCCACCAATGGCATAGAAGCTGAAGTCCGGCTTGATATCTGCCAGATGATGGGCTGTCGCCTCGGCAGACGTCAGGATCTGCTCAGGCCCGGGTCTTTTGAAACCGATACGCTCCAGTTTGTCCGCCACATTCCGTGGGGCCTTGATCGGATTGTTTGTCAGAAAGAGGTGCGGCAAGCCCCTGACGGAGTTCATGAACTCTACAGCACCTCCAATGGCCCGCTCTCCGTGATAGAGCACACCGTCCATATCCAATATGAGCGCCCGGGGTGGAGACTCCTGAAGAGGCGGGGATCCAGGGGCGGTGAAATTCTGCATCAACCCTGGCGGAGGTGTTCTATATAGTGTGGGCGATCCTCCATGATCAGTTTTACCGCTTCTGCCTGAACAACCAGTTTCTTGTCACTGCCCTTGAATCGCAGATCGCAGTGGGCTCGACCACGGCTATCGAGTTGAACGGGGATCATATCGCGGTAGGTATAGATATTTTCACCGACATCTCCGCCTTCGCAAACCGCCGGCATTTCCGGCGCTTCACCCTCAATCTCGGCGCCTTCGAATATTAACTCCCCTGCCTGCCACCAACGGGTCCGCTCCGTAGAGCCGGTCATGGTTTTGATAACGATGGCCCTGGAAAAACGCAGCACCACTCTGTCCTGTTCGATCCGGATGCTCTCAGCCTCTGACCCCGGCAGGTCAATATCGGTACTCTCCATTAAGCAACTCCAATAAAATAAATCAGTCTGGATTATATCCTGCCCATATCAGGGCGGAAGCCTCCGAACTCAAGCCTTGCTTCATCCTGGAGAAGAGAGATGTTTGTGGAACTGTTTATACTTCTTGCCCTGGTGGCAATCGTGATTGCAGTAATGCAGCCCTGGAAGTGGTAGTAAGTACTAACTATCGATATTGGCTTTCACTCTTTCCAGGCCAAGTTCCTTGATCTTGCGGGTCAGGGTATTGCGCCCCCAGCCAAGTAGCTTGGCTGCATCCTGGCGCCGCCCCCCGGTATGTTCCAGTGCGACATCGATCATGATAGTTTCGAAAGCCGGGGTCGCCTCGTCAAGGATAGAGCTCTGACCCTGCTGTATCCGGTGTCTGGCCCAGCTTTTTAGAAGGCCCTTCCAGTCACTCTCGCTGCTAACCCGGGTTTCACAATCCTGCAGTTCAGGAGGCAGATCCTCAACATGTACCTGCTGACTGGATGCCATAACTGTCAGCCATCGGGCCGTGTTTTCCAGCTGTCGGACGTTGCCGGGCCACTCTAACTGCTCCAGTTCCGCCAGGGTTTCGGGCAGTAGCAGCTTGGTCTCCACATCAAGTTCCGTGGCAGCTTTCTGAAGGAAGAAGTTCATCAACAGGCCGATATCCTCACGGCGCTCGCGCAGGGAGGGAATATGGATTCTGATGACATTGAGGCGATGAAAGAGATCCTCGCGAAACCGACCCTCTTTTACCAGCTCTTCGAGATTCTGGTGGGTAGCGGCAATAATGCGCACATCCACCTTCACCGGTTCGTGTCCACCAACCCGGTAGAATTCACCATCAGCCAGTACACGCAGTAATCGGGTCTGAAGCTCTGCCGGCATATCACCGATTTCATCGAGAAACAGGGTACCGCCATCGGCCTGTTCAAAGCGTCCCACGCGACGATTCTGGGCACCGGTAAAGGCCCCCCTCTCGTGACCGAATAGTTCGGACTCCATCAGATCCTTAGGAATCGCTGCCATATTCAAGGGAATGAATGGCTGATCGGCCCTGGGGCTGTGCTTATGCAGCGCATGGGCCACAAGCTCCTTGCCGGTGCCTGACTCACCATTGATCAATACGGTTATGTTCGAGCGTGCAAGTCTGCCGATTGCCCTGAACACCTCCTGCATGGCGGGCGCTTCTCCGATGATTTCCGGACTTCCCGCTTCAGCTTCACCAGGGCCGGAGCCTGCCTCGGTCCTGTTGCGGCAGGCCCGGGTCACCTGCTCTACTGCCTCGCCAAGATCAAAGGGTTTTGGCAGATACTCAAATGCCCCACCGTGAAATGCGGCCACCGCACTGTCCAGGTCTGAGTGTGCGGTCATGATGATCACCGGCAGGTCGGGGTAAGCTACCTGAATTTTTCCCAGCAGCGACAATCCATCCATTCCCGGCATTCTTACATCGGAGATCACAACGTCCGGCTGCTCCCTTGAGAGCGAATCCATCACACCCTCTGCGCTTTCAAAACAGGTGACATCCATGCCCGCTTTCTGAAGAGCCTTTTCAAGCACCCAACGAATGGAGCGGTCATCGTCGATAACCCATACTCTGTTACTTCTTGGCATTTAGATTCTCCACCGGCAGCAGCACATTGAAGATCGTGCAACCCGGTTCACTTTGGCACTCAATGAGGCCTCCATGTTGATTGATGAGAGATTGAGCAATGGAGAGGCCCAGTCCCATGCCGCCCTCACTGGCAGTCACCATGGGGTAAAAGAGCTTCTCCCTTATCTCATCCGGTATACCAGGGCCGTTGTCCTCAACCCCGATTTCGGCCACCAGCCGGTGACGTACATTCCCTATGGTGAACTGGCGCAGAATGCGGGTTCGCAAGGTTATCCTGCCATCGCCCTGGTTATGTACCGCCCTTGCAGCATTGCGCACAATATTGAGAAAGGCCTGGATGATCCGGTCATTGTCGAGAGTGATTTCAGGAATACTGGGATCGTAGTCCCGCTCCACAACCAGGTTATCGCCGTACTCGGCGTTGACCAGGCTGCGCACCCGTTCAAGAACGGTATGGATATTCACATCTGAGTGACTGGGCAGTTTATTGGGACCAAGCATCTGGTCTACCAGGGCCTGAAGCCGGTCCGCCTCGTTGATGATGACCTGGGTATATTCACTGAGGGAGGGGTCTTCCAGCTCTCCCTCCAGCAATTGGGCTGCCCCGCGCAGACCGCCCAGTGGATTTTTGATTTCATGAGCCAGCCCCCGGATCAGATCCCTGGCAGCCTGGTGTTGTGAAATCAGGTGCTCTTCGCGGCTGATACGCAGCTGCCTGTCTATCTGCTGCAGTTCAACCAGCACCCCCGACTCACCATCACGCTGCGCCAGGGGAATCACAGTGCAGTCAACCGTGGCACTACGTTTATCCGACAGGGGTATGGTGAGCTCCCTCTCAGTGAAGGGGCGACCCGCCTGCACCGCCCTGTTCAGATTGCTCTCAACCAAATCCCCGGGGCAGTGGAGCAGGTGGCTCGCTTCGAGCCCGATCATATGGCGGTTGCTCACGGCAAACAGCATCTCTGCTGCAGGATTCATGTAGAGCAGCCTGAAATCGGAGTCGAACATCAGCACAGCTGTATTCAGATTTTCAAGAATTCGCTGGCTGACGTTATTGAAAGGTTTCACTTCTCTGTTCATTGAACCCGGTAAATGCAATAACTGAACCAAACCCGGAATAATCAGCATATTTGGCTGAAGTTCTGGAATTACCTGGGATGTACGGCAGCGAGATCAAAGAGGGGGGTGTGAAATGCCGCCTCATCATGCACCATTATAGTGCACAACAGGGCGGCTTACAGGAGTAGAAGAGGGTTAATTTGCCTTGTAGCCTGGATTTGCCGGTGCAAAGGCCGGGCTGGTGGTGTTTTTCGGGGCAGGCGAATAACCGGGATTTACACTGTTCGGCGTGGTCGATGAGCCCTGGTACTCTCCACGTTCAGTTCCTGAGGGTAACGGGGCATCACCGCTAAAGTCTGATCGCTCCTGGCCTGCTGGCAGAGGGGCATCTCCTTCAAATTGAGTCCGCTCCTGGCCAGCCGGCAGTGGATCACTCCCTTTGTACTCATCCCGGTCCGTTCCCTCATCCACCGACGATGGAGGTGCATACTGTGATGCATCGACATCAGGATCCCCTGAACTGCCGGATTCGGGGGTCTCCCCGCTCCCTGATTCAGACTTCTGGCGCAGGTAGAAGCGGACATAGTTGGAGCGAATCAGCTCCCTGCTCTCCTTGTTCACAACCACGGCCGAGAGTGTGTGCCCCCCACGTTCGACATTCTGCAACATAACCTGTGTGGTGGTTAGGCCTGAAGAGACCTCGCTGCCATCAAGATAGACGCGGAATTTGTGGCCCTTCTGAAGGGATGGCGCCAAAACCATTGTTACGTCGACCTTGCCCTCGTTGGAGAAAATCACCTGCTCGTTTTTCGGGCTGCTGATAGCCAGTTTGGTATAGCCTGCGAAACTGACCTCATCTGATGGATCTGAACCACGGCCACTGCCAGGTAACCGTTGTTGGTAGATGGTGGGCTCAGGCAGGTCGATCTGCTTGGAACCTTTCTCGGGTACATCCGAGTAATGGACACTACCGTCAGGCCCTATCCACTTGTACACGGCGGAGAAGACCGAAAAGGGGAATATCAGAAGCAGGAAGAGTACGGCTTTTTTCATACCATTGAGCATAGTTCAGCCGATTCCCGGTCACAAGCGGCAGTCGACAGGCTGGGGGGTTTCGCCGACAGGCGTGCAGGGTCTTCTGGGATGCTCGAAGTGCTGGATATGTTGCTGTTACAGGGATGCAGGTTTTTTAATGCCATTTTCTCCACGTACATCCTCTACATCACAAAAGGCTCTGTCCCAGTTAAGTGTTAATAAGTTATTGATTTCTGTAGGTCGCCCTTCAGGCCGACATGTCGGGCTGAAGCCCGACCTACCAATGCCCAGATAGAACTCATAGATCAGGTTCAACACTTAACTGAGACAAAGCCAAAAAAAAGCGCCCCGAAGGGCGCTTCTTTCAGCATGTTTGCAGAAACTGCTTACAGGCTGTAGTACATGTCGAATTCCACCGGATGGGTGGTCATGCGCATGCGGGTGACCTCTTCCATCTTCAGGTCGATGAAGCCGTCGATCAGGTCGTCGGTGAATACACCACCAGCGGTAAGGAACTCGCGGTCTGCATCCAGTGATTCCAGGGCCTGATCCAGGCTGTGGCAAACGGTCGGGATCGCCAGGGCTTCTTCTGCTGGCAGGTCGTAGAGATCCTTGTCCATCGCCTCGCCGGGGTGGATCTTGTTCTGGATTCCGTCCAGGCCAGCCATCATCAGCGCTGCAAAGCAGAGGTATGGGTTGGCGGTGGGATCGGGGAAACGAACCTCGACGCGACGACCCTTGGGGTTGGTCACGTAGGGGATACGGATGGAAGCAGAACGGTTACGTGCGGAGTAGGCCAGCATAACAGGTGCTTCGAAACCGGGTACCAGACGCTTGTAGGAGTTGGTGGAGCTGTTGGTGAAAGCGTTCAGTGCACGGGCGTGTTTGATAACACCACCAATATAGTAAAGTGCAGTCTCGGACAGGCCGCCGTACTGGTTGCCAGCGAAGATGTTGTCGCCATCTTTGGCCAGGGACATGTGTACGTGCATACCGGAACCGTTGTCACCAACGATGGGCTTGGGCATGAAGGTAGCGGTCTTGCCGTAGGCGTGGGCAACGTTCCAGGTAACGTATTTCTGGATCTGTACCCAGTCGGCGCGCTCTACCAGGGTGCTGAACTTGGTGCCGATTTCACACTGACCGGCGGTAGCCACCTCGTGGTGATGAACCTCTACAGGTACACCCATCTCTTCCATTGCCAGACACATGGCAGCACGGATGTCGTGCAGGGAATCAACCGGGGGAACTGGGAAGTAGCCGCCCTTGACGGTGGGACGGTGACCAATGTTGCCGTCTTCGTATACGCGCTCTGAGTTCCAATCGGCTTCTTCAGAATCGATCTTCACCATGGAACCGCTCATGTCGGCGCTCCAGCGCACGTCATCCAGAACGAAAAACTCCGGCTCGGGACCGAAGAAGGCCTGGTCGGCAATACCGGTGGACTGCAGGTAAGCCTCGGCACGCTTTGCAACGGAACGGGGGTCACGTTCGTAGCCTTCCATGGTGGAGGGCTCGAGAATATCGCAGGTGATGTTGAGGCTGATTTCGTCAGAGAAAGGATCCAGAACAGCGGTGGTGGGATCCGGCATCAGGATCATGTCTGACTCGTTGATGCCTTTCCAACCGGAGATGGAGGAACCGTCGAACATCTTGCCTTCGGTGAAGTCGTCCTCGCTGATCATGGTTGAGGGAACAGAAACGTGCTGCTCCTTGCCGCGAGTATCGGTAAAACGGAAGTCGACAAACTTCACTTCGTTGTCTTTGATCATTTTCAAGACTTTAGAGGCCATGGTGTTCTCCAGCTCTTAGATTTGAGGTTTACTGCTTTAATGCAGTGTTCCGAAATAGTTTTAAATTAAGCACCGGGTCTACCCCGGCACTGGGAAAAAACTCTGCCCCTGCATATAGCAGAAACCATGCCACTGGCAAAATCGGCGATGAATTAGTCAACTCGCAATTTTCCCCCTTTTTGAAGGTAATTACGAATATTTGTAAAAATATTGGTATTTCAAGCGGTTAAATCGAGATAGGCGGCTATTGGCCGGGTATGGGATTTCACCCAGCTGAATACCTTGATGCTTTCGTTATGGATAAACCCCTCAAGGGCCGCACCATTATGGTGCCCATTTGCACCACCACGCGCTATTTTAGTGCATATCCCCATAATAGACCCTGACACGTCCAAACTCAGGATTTTCTGAAACCGCTGATTGCAGCTTTTCACGCAGACTCCTCACCTCCTCCCGGCCAGGAAAATCCTCGCAGGAGAAGTAGATGTCGATATCTACTTTGCCATCCAGGTAATGGAGCACCAGGCGCTTGCGTTCTACAGCCTGTTCAATTTCCTGCCAGCAGAGCTTAAGCGTCTCTTCCGCCTGGTTTCTCAGGGGCAGACCTTTGCTCGGTGCCGCAACCTCATCATCTTCAGGGTCGATATGAACTGTCACATCAGAGACCTCTTCGATATCTGCCAGCAGCCGGTCCATCACCATCTGGCTGATCATGTGTCCTTCAGAGACACTCAGCCAGGGCTCCACCAGTACATGCACATCCACCGAGGCCTGACCACCCATCTTGCGGGTGCGCAGCATGTGAATCTCCTGCACCCCGCCAACGCCGAGAATGGTTTCCCGTATCAGTTCAACCCGCTCCTCTTCGAGGCCTGCATCCACCAGTTCCTGGAACGCCGGCCAGCCGATCTCCCAGCCGATGTGGGCAATCATCAGGCCCACCCCTATGGCGGCGATTGCATCCAGGTAAGGCAACCCCGCCAGGGTCCCCCCCACACCGATAACAACAACAACTGAAGAGACGGAATCTGAGCGATGGTGCCAGGCATTGGCCCGCAGCATCTCCGAATTGATGCGCTTTGCAACGCGCATGGTGTAGTGATAAAGCAGCTCCTTCACCACCACCGAAAGGAGGGCTACGTAGATCGCCAGCGTACTGGGCTGAAGCAGCGCGTCAGGTTCGAACAGCCGATGGGCGGCATCCCAGGTGATACCCGCTGCGATCAGCAACAGAATGATGCCGAGTCCCATGGTGGCTGCCGTTTCAAACCGGCCATGCCCATAGGGGTGATCTGAATCCGGGCCCTGGTGTGCATGCGCTGCGGCAAAGTAGACCAGTGCATCGGATAGCAGGTCGGACAGTGAATGAACGCCATCGGCAATCAGGGCGTGGGATTGGGCTATGAAGCCGAAGACGGTTTTGCCCACAGCCAGTAGCAGGTTGAAAACTGCACCGATCACGGTAACCCGCTGGGTGGCCTGAAGACGCTCTTTACTGCTCTCGTCGATCTCTAACATAAGTTATCTGTTTCTTATTCTGAACCGACTTCTATAACGATGATGTATTCGTCATTCTCGGTTCGGGTTTCTACAACCTTGTGCCCATTGATCCTGCACCAGGCGGGTATATCGTTCAAGGCACCCGGGTCCGTGCATACCACTTCGAGCAGGGTACCCGGCGGCAGTTCGTTTACCCGGTCCTGGGCACGGATCACCGGCATCGGGCAGAGCAACCGGCGCGCATCGAGCGTAATGGTGTTCACAGTATCCAATCCTCAGGTATCTCGTAGGGAGGCATCGGCTTGACCGACATACTGCGGCTGTTGCCCTCTCTGTCGGTCAACTCGACCTCGACACTCTCCTCGGTTTTTCCCTGGCTGTAGCGCGCCACCAACCGGGCGGCCAGCTCAAGGTCCTGTTCCGTGGCCTCACCGTCAATCAGGGCGAGTGGTCCACCGCAACTGGTGGTTTTGATACTGATGAACTGCTTGCGATAGCCCTGGAGAAAATTCCCCTCACCCTCCTCCCTGGAGATGATCACCTTGAAGTTTGGTGCCGGGCGCAGATGACGCCCCACCTTTAGCAGCATGATGTCGTCCATCTCGTAGGTCTTGTGACCCCTTGCCTGCCAGAGGTCTGCCAGTTTCTTTGAGTACTGGGCGTCGGTGAGAAAACAGCAGCCACCGGCAGGCTGTGCGTAATCCTCAATCCCCAACGCACTGGCCAGGGCCATCTGGGGCTTGCGGGTACGGCCGCTGAAATCGAACAGCTTTTCACGCTCTACCCAACCTTCCCTTTCCGGCTTGGTCTCGGGCAGATTTTTCGCACAGAGCGGACGCAGCAGCAGGTCGTCGGCACCGGAGTCCCTGGCCACCACAGGCATGGTGTCCTTGCGCTGGGACATGGGTCGCTGGCCAATCACCTCGCCGGTGATGATGAAGTCGAAGCCGTTCTTCTCTATCCACTCCTGGGCCTTTTTCACCATGAAGATCTTGCAGTCGAGGCAGGGATTGAGGTTGGCCCCGTAGCCGTGCTTGGGGTTGAACACGATATCTTTATACTCTTCCACGATATCGACAATGTGAAGTTTCATACCCAGCTGTTCCGCTACCCAGAGGGCGTTGTTGCGCTTGGGCTTGGCACGGTCTTTCTTGCGGATGGCGTGGGTATGGCCTTCGACACAGAAGCCGGTGAAAAAATTGATGCCCTCGACGTGAATGCCCTGATCCTGGATCACTTTTGCCGCCAAAAGTGAGTCCAGGCCTCCGGATATCAGTGCCACGGCCTTGCGTTGTTCAGTCATCATGAAATATACAGAATCAGGCGGGATTGCTTTCCGTGGATTATACGCCAACCCCCGCAAGGGTAAAAACAGTGTCATCAAAGTGTATTTAACAGGGGCCGCCGCCCAACCGGGTTAGCCAAAGCCCGGCCTCAGAAGATATAATGGCGGGATTATTTTTCTCTTTAGAGATAGGGTCTTAACCTTGAGTACAACAACAAGCAGCAAGAGCCCGGATGTTTCCACATTCCAGGGCCTGATCTTCGCCCTGGAACAGTACTGGGCCAACCAGGGCTGTGTGATTCTTCAGCCTTACGATATGGAGATGGGTGCTGGCACCTTTCACACCGCCACCTTTCTCCGCTCAATCGGCCCTGAGCCCTGGAGTGCTGCCTATGTGCAGCCCTCCCGCCGCCCCACCGACGGGCGTTACGGAGAGAACCCCAACCGGCTGCAGCACTACTACCAGTACCAGGTTGCACTCAAGCCTTCACCCAAGAATATCCAGGAGCTCTATCTCGGCTCCCTGGAGATGATGGGCATAGACCCAAAAGTGCATGACATCCGGTTTGTTGAGGATAACTGGGAATCACCCACTCTCGGTGCCTGGGGCCTGGGATGGGAGGTCTGGCTCAACGGTATGGAGGTGACGCAGTTCACCTACTTCCAGCAGGTCGGCGGTCTCGACTGCCGCCCGGTCACCGGTGAAATCACCTATGGCCTGGAGCGTCTCGCCATGTATATTCAGGGTGTGGAGAGCGTCTTCGACCTGGTTTGGGCTCACGGCCCCAATGGTGCGGTCACCTACCGGGATGTCTTTCATCAGAACGAGGTGGAACAGTCTGCCTACAACTTTGAGCATGCCGATGTGGATTTCCTGTTTGAACTCTTCGACCAGTGTGAAAAGGAGTCCAACAAGCTGATCGAAGTGGGTCTGCCCCTGCCGGCCTATGAGCAGGTGCTGAAAGCCTCTCACGCCTTCAACCTGCTGGATGCCCGCCACGCCATATCTGTTACAGAGCGCCAGCGTTATATTCTGCGGGTCCGCTCCCTGGCCCGTGCTGTGGCCCAGACCTACTATGACGCCCGCGAAAAGCTGGGTTTCCCCATGCTGAAAGATTCCAAGGAGGCAGCCAATGGCTGATCATGCCGACCTGCTGTTTGAACTCGGTACAGAAGAGCTGCCACCGGTTGCCCTGAAGCGCCTCTCCGATGCCCTGACCCGTGAATTTATCGCCGGGCTCGACAACGCCGACCTGGAATATGGTGAAGTAAAAAGCTATGCCGCTCCACGCCGGCTCGGCATCCTCATCAGCAACTGCTCCACAGGTCAGCCCGATAAGGATGTGGAACGTCGCGGCCCCGCTGTGAAAGCCGCCTTCGATGCAGACGGCAACGCCACCAAGGCGGCCGAAGGTTTTGCTCGCTCCTGCGGAACCACCGTGGATCAGCTTCAGCGCACCCAGACAGACAAGGGCGAGTGGCTCACCTACAAGGTCCACCAGACTGGAAAGCCGGCAGCCGAACTGCTGCCTGCTATCGCTGAGACTGCACTCAACAAGCTGCCGATTCCAAAGCGCATGCGCTGGGGTGCCTCCGAGGCGCAGTTCGTACGACCTGTGCACTGGCTGCTGTTTCTGCACGGCGATGCAGTGGTGCCCTGCACTATTCTCGATGCCGAAGCTGGCAACCTGACCTACGGCCACCGCTTCCATCACCCGGACTCCCTGCAGATCGACAATCCCGCAGACTATGCAGGCACGCTGGAAGAGCAGGGTTATGTCATAGCAGATTTCTCTAAGCGCCGTGAAAAGATCCGCAGCCAGGTCATGCAGACCGCCGAAACCCTCGGCGGCACCGCGGACATGGACGAAGAGCTGCTGGACGAGGTGACTGCCCTGAACGAGTGGCCCGTGCCCATAGCCGGGACATTCGAGGAGAAGTATCTCGAGGTTCCCCACGAGGCCCTGGTCTACACCATGAAGCTGAACCAGAAATATTTCCCGATGTTCAATGCCAGGGCAGGACTGATGAACCACTTCATCACCATCGCCAACATCGACAGCCCCAAGCCGGAAGTGATTAAAGAGGGTAACGAACGGGTGGTCCGTCCCCGTCTCTCAGACGCCATGTTCTTCTGGACCCAGGACGGCAAGAAGCGCCTGGAAGATCACCAGGAATCTCTGAAGAAGGTGGTGTTCCAGCAGAAACTGGGCAGCATGTATGAGAAATCCGAGCGTGTTGCCTCGCTGGCAGCGACTATCGCCACACAGACCGACGGAGATGAACAGCTTGCGCACCGTGCAGGCATGCTCAGCCGCTGTGATTTAATGACCGAGATGGTCTGCGAATTCGCCGCCATGCAGGGCATCATGGGCCGCTACCAGGCCGCCCGGGACGGAGAACCCGCTGAACTCGGCCAGGCTATGGATGAGTTCTACATGCCGCGCTACTCCGGCGACCAGCTGCCCCAGAGCAAAACCGGCATAGCCATCTCTCTGGCTGAACGCCTGGACACCCTGGTGGGTATCTTTGGCATCGGCATGAAACCCACTGGCGACAAGGACCCCTTCGCACTGCGCCGCGCCACGCTTGGTGCCCTGCGTATCATGCAGGAGCATGCACTGCCGCTCAGTCTGCGCCAGCTACTGAGTCAGACCGCAGAGGGTCTGGGGGATAAAATCAGTGAGCCGGATGTGGTCTCCGAGGTCTACGACTTCATGATTGAGCGTCTCAAGGGCATCTACCACGAACGCTCTGTTGCGGTTAATGTCTTCGAAGCGGTTGCTGCAGTACGCCCCGAAAGCACCGCAGATTTCGATCGCCGCATTAATGCGGTAGTCGCCTTCGGCAGGCTCCCCGAGGCCGAGTCGCTTGCCGCCGCCAACAAACGTATCCGTAATATCCTGAAAAAGGTTGACGGTGATACACCCGATCAGGTTGATCCATCACTGTTCGAAGGTGATGAAGAGCGGGCCCTGCATAACCAGGTCACAGCAAAATCGAACCTGGTCAACCCGATGCTGGATCAGTATGACTACGAAGGTTCCCTGATTGCACTGGCTGATCTCAAAGAGCCCGTGGATCATTTCTTCGACGAAGTGATGGTCATGGCGGACGATCCAGCCATTCGCAACAACCGGCTTGCCCTGCTCAACCAGTTGAGCGGCCTGTTTCTCGGTGTTGCCGATATTTCGCGGTTGCAGTCATGAGCAAGACAGAGACTCAGCACGACTCCTGGGACTCGATGATGGAAGCCGTTCAGGCCTTCCACACCAAGCACAATTTCAGGGAGAACGGTGGCGAAGAGATGAACTACCGCGTTGCCCTGATGACCGAAGAGCTGGGAGAGATCTCCTCCTGCGTCACCAAGGGAAAGAGCCGCGAGGCCCTCGCCGAGGAGGTTGCCGATCTGCTGATCCTGGTCATGGGTACAGCCATTGCCCAGGAGTTCGATCTCAACCAGGTATTCTGGGAGAAGATGGAAAAGCTGATGCAGCGCCAGTCCAGAATGGTAGACGGCAGGATTCGGGTATCTGAATTTCGTGACATGGAGTAGTGAATACTCACTAACCTGATTGAGCTCGTCATATACACTGTTTAATAATCGGATATCGATATGATTCTACTCAGGTCCATTATCTATTTTATCGGCCTGGTACTCAGCATTGTCCTTCTGGGACTACCCATCGCGGTACTGGGCTGGCTGATGCCCTTCAGGTGGCGCTCTCAGATTGCCAACCTCTGGGGCAGAACAAACCTGTATATGTTACGCGTTGTCTGTGATCTGAATTACGAGATCACCGGCGTTGAGCATATCCCTGAAAAAAGCGCCATAGTCCTCTCCAAACATCAATCAGCATGGGAGACCATCGCTCTGCGCGGGCTACTGCCCCCTGAACAGGCCTGGGTACTGAAGCGTGAACTGATGTGGGTGCCTATATTCGGCTGGGCCCTGGCCGCGGTGCAACCCATTGCAATCAACCGCAAGGCTGGACGTAAAGCTGCCAAGGAGATCATCGACAAAGGCATCGACCGTTTAAAAAAGGGTCGCCTGGTGGTTATCTTCCCCGAGGGTACCCGGGTAGCCCCCGGTGATTACAAACGTTACGGCATAGGCGGCGCTATGCTGGCATCAAAATCCGGATACCCCGTGGTGCCCATAGCACACAATGCCGGCGTCTTCTGGCGCAGAAGAGGGATCAAGAAGTATCCCGGTACCATCCAGGTAGTTGTTGGGGAGCCTATTCAAACCGAGGGTCTAAGCACTGCCAGGATCAACGAAATGGTTGAAGAGTGGATTGAGGGGCAAGTCGCTTTGTTACCCGGCAGTATTGAGGAGACTGCGTAGATATCCATCCAATGATAGTAAGTGCTCACTTACATCAGTAACCTTGACGCGGTTAACATAACAGACAGCTCAATCCTCCAGATCCACCATTTACTGCTAATGTTTATATAGCCAGGCATTACAGAGCCCGCTTACCGTTTTTGGACTCTCCGGACCGGAGATCAAAATGAACAAAGGTTACCTGTTTATTGAAGTCAGCCCATCCCACCCGGGCCTGATTCGGCTTGGAGAAAAGAACCGCCTGCCGCAGACAGGCACGTCTATCAACTCAGATCCCTGCATTATCTATGTTGCCCAGTTTGATGATATCGAGGCAGCTGCAATGCACTGTCACGAATTACTTAAATTCCATCTTTTTGATCTCAATGGCAGGCTCTATAGAACCGACCCTGTGAAAGCGGTCGCCGCTATAGAAGCCGACAGCCTGAATCACAGACCTGTTTTCCTGCATCCGGATATGGATCAGATATCCAGCCTCAATCTGGACCAGGAAGTTGCCAACATAAGTGATGAACAAGAGAGAACGGAGAGGCGTTGGAAAACCATCGGCAAGGTAGCCGTTGGAATCCTTGTCACTGAACTGATAATTGCGATTTAACCCAGGGAACTACTTAAAACCAAAACGTCCCCTGTGACAGGCACAGGAGACGCTGGAGAGGGTATAAAGTCAGTATAGCGTGCTAAACGTCGAGATTTTCCACTTCCAGTGCATTTTTCTCGATAAACTCACGTCTGGGCTCCACTTGATCTCCCATTAGTGTGGTAAATATCTCGTCAGCTCCCACAGCATCCTCAATACTCACCTGAAGAAGCCTGCGGCTCTCCATATTCATGGTCGTCTCCCAAAGCTGCTCTGGATTCATCTCACCCAGGCCTTTGTAGCGCTGAATATGCTGTCCTCGTTTTGCTTCGTCCAGCAGCCAGGTTAACGCCTGGCCAAAACTTGTTATATCTCTGCGGCGTTCACCACGTTTGATGTATGCACCCTCGCCAAGCAGGCCTTCTAGCTGCACTCCCAGATCAGAGATTTTCCTGTAGTCGGCGCTGGTGAAGAAGCTCAACGGTATATGACTGTCGGTGCCGATACCGTGTACATGTCGTGACACGATAATAGACGCCGGTTGTTCTTCAGTCTCTTCAACCCTCTTCAGGGTAAAGCGACTTGAAGGACCCTGATCGGCATTGACCCTGCCACTGAGTTCCTCAAGCCATGAATCAAGGGCGGCGCTCTCTTCAAGGAGCTGCTCATCAACCTTAGGCATGTGGATTATCTTTTCAAGCACGTCATGCTCGTAGCGACGGGAAAGCCGCTTCAGCGTTCTCATCGTACTTTCATACTGTTTAGCCAGGGTTTCGAGGGCAGTTTGAGCCAGCGCCGGAGATTCATCGTTTACATGAAGTTCAGAATTATCCAGGGCAGCATGCAGCAGGTACTGGTTGAGATCAGCATCATCCTTCAGGTACTGCTCCTGTTTCCCTCTTTTCACCTTGTACAGAGGGGGCTGGGCAATATAGATATGTCCGCGCTCGATCAGCTCCGGCATCTGCCGATAGAAAAAGGTCAGCAGCAGTGTACGGATATGGGCACCGTCCACATCCGCATCTGTCATGATGATAATGCGGTGATAGCGAAGCTTGTCGGGATTGAACTCTTCCCTGCCAATGCCACAACCCAAGGCCGTAATAAGCGTTCCGACTTCAGCTGACGAGAGCATTTTGTCGAAACGTGCTTTTTCCACATTGAGGATTTTTCCCTTCAGGGGCAGAATCGCCTGGCTGCGACGGTCCCTCCCCTGCTTGGCTGAACCGCCAGCGGAATCACCCTCCACCAGGTAGAGCTCTGACAGCGCCGGATCCTTCTCCTGACAATCCGCAAGCTTGCCCGGCAAACCGGCAATATCCAGCACGCCCTTTCTGCGGGTCATCTCTCTCGCCTTGCGGGCTGCCTCCCTCGCACGGGCAGCTTCAATCATCTTGCCCGCGATATGCTTGCCCTCAGCGGGATTTTCAAGCAGATACTCTGACAGTCGTTCTGAAAGCACTGCTTCCACAATGCCCTTAACTTCAGAAGAGACCAGCTTGTCCTTTGTCTGGGATGAGAACTTGGGATCAGGAACTTTCACCGAAAGAACCGCTGTAAGCCCTTCCCTTGCATCATCTCCAGAGGTGTTTACCTTCTGTTTCTTTGCCAGTCCCGCCTGTTCGATATACTGATTCAAGGTTCTGGTCAGTCCAGCCCTGAAACCCGCCAGGTGAGTACCACCATCCCGCTGGGGGATATTGTTGGTGAAACAGAAGATGTTCTCCTGGTACGACTCATTCCACTGCATTGCCAGCTCGACAGTGACATCATTTTTTTCCACGGTGAAGTGGAAAACTGTTTCATGCAGGGGGGTCTTCTTTCTGTTGAGATGCTGCACGAAGGCCATGATTCCGCCTTCATATTCGAAGACATCTTCTTTATTGGTCCGGTCATCGTGGAGAACAATTCTTACCCCAGAGTTGAGGAACGAGAGTTCACGCAATCGCTTGGCCAGAATATCGTAGTGATACTCAATATTGGTGAATGTACCCGAACTTGCCATGAATGTAATAGCCGTACCGCTCTTTTCGGTATTGCCGACCTCTTTAAGAGGTTCTACAGGCTCTCCATTCACATATTCCTGGGTGTAGCGTTTACCGTTCTTACTGATATCCAGTTTCAACTTCTCAGATAGGGCGTTCACCACAGATACACCCACACCGTGCAGTCCGCCCGATACCTTGTAGGAGTTATCGTCAAACTTTCCACCTGCATGGAGAACCGTGAGGATTACCTCTGCAGCAGAGCGTCCCTCTTCCGGGTGGATATCAACTGGTATTCCACGCCCATTGTCAGTAACGGTTATTGATTCATCAGCATGGATGATCACCTTGATCTCACTGCAGTAGCCAGCAAGGGCCTCATCGATGGAGTTGTCTACGACTTCAAACACCATGTGATGGAGTCCGGTTCCATCGTCTGTATCTCCGATATACATTCCTGGACGCTTTCGTACTGCATCCAATCCTTTGAGAACTTTAATGTTTGAAGAGTCGTAGCTCATGTGGTGCTCCTGGTAACAAGCTCCGTATTATACACGCTGAGCATCTTCAGCCGTGTACAAATTGAAATAAATTGGCTAAATCAGGTCTGAATGATCCCATGTTCCACGTGGAACACTTTTTCAATATTAAAACTGGAAAAGTTTTCTTTATCTGTAGCTGTTATGAATGACTGGATTGCCAGCTCGGTAATTCTATTTGTTATTTTTTGAAGATTTGTTGAATCCAATTCAGCAGCAAGGTCATCAATTATAAAAATTTGATCAGAATCGGATTTCGTTTGGCAGACTTTGATCTGTGCAATCTTTACTGCAGCTATGAGTAACTTCTGCTGACCTCTTGAGGCAATTTCTGCAGCTTTGTGATTATCAAGTTTCAGAATCAAATCGGCCCTTTGTGGACCAGACTGTGTAAAGCCTCTTTTACAATCAGATCTGAAATTATCTTTAAGAGTGTCGAGTAAACCTTTCTCCTTATCCCAGCCAGGTCTCCACTCTATGGTGCACTCAAAGTTTGGCAGAAATAATTTAATCTCATCTTTTATTGCACCTGATAGCTCATCAAGATAATCAATCCTGTGTTGATTCAGCATTAATCCGATTTTTGATAATTCGATATCCCAGGCCTGAGCCTGTTTTTGATCGCTGCGAAGGGCTGAATTTCTTTGATTAAGTGCTCGTAAATACCGTCTTAAGACCTGGTTGTAGTTATGTTCCACGTGGAACACACCCCAGTCCAGTAGTCGTCTTCTGAATTCGGGTCCCCTTTCGAGAATCTGGTGTGACTGGGGAGTGATGATATGCAGAGGTAGAACAGAAGCTAACTGTGAGAGTTTAGATATTCCCTCTCCATTAATTTTGACCTCTGTGGCACTTTTCGATTTGGAGATGCCAATACGATACTGGTTGTTTTGATTCTCATACTGGGAGAAGACAGTAAGCACCTCCTGTCCAATCTTTATCAGAGGTCCTGCCCTGCTGCTTCTGAAAGACCGTCCTCGTGCAAGCAGGTAGATTGATTCAAGTATTGAGGTTTTACCTGAACCGTTGGTTCCCCAGATTAAGTTATTACCAATAACCGGGTTTAGTTCAGTGTCAGATATATTTCTTAGATTAGAAATCCTGAGGCTTTTGATTGCCATCTGTCAGGAGCAGATTATGTGTGATCAGGAGTGATGAGAATACGGGAGGATAGGTTTAATCCTCCCGTATCCATCACTAGAGGCGCATCGGCATGACAACATACCGGCTTTCATCAGTGTCTGCATTTTGGATAAGGCAGCTGCTGTTGGCATCACTCAACAGAAGTTTTACTTCATCAGTATCAATAACGCTGAGAACTTCGATCAGGTAGCCCACGTTAAAACCGATTACCAGCTCTTCTCCCTCGTAGTTGATCTCGAGTTGCTCTTCAGCCTCTTCCTGTTCCGGATTGTGTGCAAGCAGCTCGAGTATGCCGGTAGAGAACTGAAAGCGGATTCCCCGATATTTTTCGTTAGAGAGAATCGATGTTCTCTGTAGTGCCTGCTTCAGTGTGTCACGTTGGGTTGTAACCTGCTTATCTGTGTTAGCCGGAATGACGCGCTGATAGTCAGGAAATTTTCCATCGATGAGTTTTGAAGTAAAACTTGTGTCGCCCATCTTGAGCCTGATGTGATTGCTACTGATATCGATCTCAACGTTCTCGTCAGAATCCTCGAGAAGTCTTCCCAGTTCCAGCACAGCTTTTCTCGGTAGAATAACCTGGATATCGACCCCGCTCTCTATTTCGCAGACCGCTTCACTTAACGCCAGGCGGTGTCCATCTGTAGCTACTGCCCTGATCATGCCACTGCTGATCTCCATGAGCATGCCGTTGAGGTAATAGCGAACATCCTGCTGTGCCATTGCAAACTGTGTTTTCTCAATCAGGCGTTTTAATAATTTCTGTGTGATCGAGAATCTTTGGCTGCTGACTGATGGTTCAATGGCAGGATAATCCTGTGCGGGAAGTATACCGAGGGTAAACCTGCTTTTTCCTGAACGAAGGACAGCTCTTTCATTTTCGATGGCTAATTGGATTTCAGCTTCGTCCGGAAGTGCTCTGCAGATATCGATCAGCTTTCTTGCCGGAAGTGTGAAATCCAGCTCCCCTTCGCAATTTACTGATGCAGTGGTTTTCATCTCAACTTCCAGATCGGTAGCTGTGATGTTCAACTGGCCGTCTTTTGCGTTGATCAACACATTGGCAAGAATCGGCAGAGTCTGGCGTCTCTCTACAACTCCTCCAACTTGCTGGAGTGGCTTGAGCAAATTGTCCCTTTCTGTAGTGATCTTCATATCGAAGCTCTCTTAATAATATAAATGTTTATTTATTACTTACTATTGTTATTAAGCAGCAATTTTTTGGTGGATAACTTTATTTTATTGTTGATTATCAATAAGTTATCTTGATTTTTCGCTGTTTAAAACCCAGGTATTATCCTGAATTATCCTGTTTACCGTTTGTGGATAACTTGCAGTTGTTCATTTATAGCTGAAACATGCACAGTTTATCCACACTAGCTTGTAAGAGTTCTTAACAGGTTTGCATAGTCCTCTGCAATCCGGCTATCGCTCTCTTTAAGCTCCGCAACCTTTCTTGTGGCATAAAGAACCGTTGTGTGATCCCGCCCCCCAAAGGCCTCACCTATCTCCGGCAGGCTGTGGCTGGTCAACTCTTTGGCCAGGGTCATCGCTATCTGCCTGGGCCTTGCAATGGTTCGGCTTCTCTTCGCTGAAAGCAGATCCGAAGTCCTTATCTTGAAATACTCTGCAACGGTCTTCTGTATGTTTTCAATGGTTACCTGCTTGTCCTGCGCTGCAAGCATGTCACGCAGGGCATCCTTTGCAAACTCCTGGGTAATCGGTCTGCCTGTGAATTCGGCATTAGCGACTATCCGACGCAAAGCACCTTCCAGTTCACGTATGTTTGATCTAACCCGCTTACCGATAAAAAAGGCAACTTCGTTGGGCAGGTCAACACCAAACAGTTGGTCAGCCTTACTTTTCAGAATGGCGACCCGGGTTTCGAGATCAGGTGGTTCGATTGCAACCGTAAGCCCCCAGCCGAAACGTGATTTCAATCTCTCTTCAAGCCCGGTTACCTCTTTTGGAAACCTGTCACTTGAGAGAATAATCTGCTGTTGTGATTCAAACAATGCATTGAAGGTGTGGAAGAACTCCTCCTGGGAGCGCTCCTTTCCTGCAAAGAACTGTACATCATCTATTAACAACGCATTAACAGAACGATAACGGCGTTTGAAGTCATCGATAGTGTTGTGCTGAAGTGCTTTTACCATCTCAGCAACAAAACCCTCGGAATGGAGATAAACAACCTTGGCGTTGGGGCTTTTCTCGAGAATGGTATTGCCAACCGCATGCATCAGGTGGGTTTTGCCAAGCCCTACTCCACCGTAGATAAAGAGGGGATTGTAAACCGTTCCGGGGTTCTCCCCAATCTGCATGGAAGCTGCCCGTGCAAGCTGGTTCGATTTGCCCTCAACAAAGGTATCGAAAGTAAAATCCCGGTTGAGGTTACTCTGAACCCTCTCCTGAGCCTGCTTTACACGAACCCTGGGCAGGGGGGAGGGAGACCTCTGTTCATCAGCAGTGGCTGGTATATCAGCTGACGGCTTATGCTTTTGAGCTTTTGCCTTGCTGCCTATCTCAATGATTATTTCTGGCGGCTTACCGCCAGCGAGCTCTGAAAGGAAGTCATTGATATGCGACAGATAGTGATTCTTAACCCAGTTGAGTACGAACTGGTTTGGGGCCAGCAAGCGTATACAGGCACTATCCTCCACTGTCTGGAGAGGCCGGATCCAGGTGTTAAACTGCTGTGGGGATAACTCCCCTTCAAGGCGATCTACGCACTTGCTCCAAAGATCCACGCTCAAGTTCTCATACTGTTAAGTGCCATTTCGACAAAGGGGCAAAACTTTGTTTTCTGCCCTGGCGGCGGGAAACTCAGTGCCAGGCAGACTTATTTATGATACCAGGAAATTTATTACTATAATCTGGGTGATGACGTCTGTTTTGCTGCCGTCTCCCCACCTGATCAGTGGACTAAAGTCTACCCCGCTTTTTGCGACTTATCCACAGGTCTTTTTTATTAGTTTCAGCACTGAAAAATGTAGCCAGAGGTTAAACTTACCGGACATATTTAGCTACTTCTGCTGTTGACATCCATAGGCCGCTCAAAGTACTCTACGCCTCTTTTTTCCACGGCTTTTATTTACAGGGTAAATAGGGCCTGAATCAATACTGGTAGAGAGTCATGAAAAGAACATTTCAGCCAAGCAATCTGAAGCGCGCCCGTACCCACGGTTTCCGTGCTCGCATGGCCACCCGCAATGGCCGCAAGGTGATCAACGCCCGTCGTGCCAAAGGCCGTGCCCGCCTGACCCCCTGATCCTTCAGCTTTTGCAAGCGGTCAAGGCGCGCTTTCCGCGATCAGCCCGGTTACTGAAGCCGGCTGAGTTCAGCCGGGTATTCGATCGCCCCAAAAAGTCGGTAGATGAGTTTTTTACCGTTTTGTTCAGGGCGGGTGATCTCGAAGAACCAAGATTGGGGTTGGCGATCTCGAAAAAGAACGTCAGACGCGCCGTTGACCGAAACCTTATTAAGAGGCTTATCAGGGAAAGTTTTCGCCTGCATCAGCATACACTGGGCGGATTGGACATTGTTGTGATGGCCCGGCGAAACCTCCCGTTTGATGACAGGGCAGGTCTCAGACACTCCCTTGATAAGCATTGGTCAATTCTGGTTAAGAGAAGTCAAAAACAATGACCAGATCATCTCTCCCAGATCTCTTCCGCAAAAAGTCTATTTCAGGTCATAATATGGCCTTTGTTTTTTGCGATACTGGCAGCTTTTAGCCTTTCTTATCCGACCTGAGACAGTCAATGGACAATCTTCGCCTCATATTGTTTTTCTCCCTGGCCTTCATCCTTCTGCTGTTGTGGCAGGCCTGGAACCAGGACTACGGTCCGCAAGCTGTACAGGAAAGTGCGGCTGTCTCCACCGCCGCACAGGTGGCAGGACAACCTGCTCCTGCAGTCAGTGGTGAAGTGCCCTCTGCCCCTACAGCAACATCCGATACCGTTAGCGGTGCAAATACCGCCGTACCGACGGTGGGCGGAGTCGCCCCTGCTGGCAGCGGTAACACGATCAAGGTCATCACCGACCTGTATGATCTGGAGATCGACACCCAGGGTGGCAACATCCTCAAGGCTTATCTGAACGACTATCCGGTTTCGGTTGAAGAGCCGGATGTGAAGTTCCAGTTGCTTAAGCCGACCTCTCCAAATCTCTTTATTGCACAGTCAGGCCTGATTGGATCTGATAAGGGCAGCGCGCCTGATCATGAGACGGCTTACCAGAGTGAAAAGCAGGCATATGTCATGGGCGATGGCTCGGACAGCCTGCAGGTAGATCTGGTCTGGAGTAATGACCAGGGTATCAAGGTCACAAAGCGGTTCAATTTCAAACGCGGCAACTACCTGGTCGATGTCCAGCACATCGTCGAGAACGGCAGTGCCGAACCCTGGACCGGCCGTGAGTACCATCAGCTTATCCGTAGCGAAGCGGTGGAAGAAGGCGGTGATTCCCAGTTTCTCTATACCTTTACTGGTGGCGCGGTCTACAGCCCGGAAGAGAAGTTCCAGAAGATCTCCTTCGAAGACATGGCCGATACCAAGCTGGATCTCGATATCCAGGGTGGCTGGCTGGCCATGCTGCAGCACTATTTTGTAGGGGCCTGGGTGCCTGCTGCTGATCAGAAAGATCACTACTATACCAATGTGTTGCCCAATGGCCGTTACATGCTGGGTGCCTATACTCCGGGAGCAACGGTGGCTGCCGGGGCAAGCCATACCTTCACTACAGGTTTTGTTGCCGGGCCCAAAGTACAGAATATGCTCGAGGAGATCGCTCCCGGACTCGATCTGACGGTGGATTACGGCTGGCTCGCGGTCATTGCCCAGCCGATGTTCATCGGCCTGGACTGGATACACAGCGTTGTGGGCAACTGGGGTTGGGCAATCCTGATCTTCACCCTGCTGCTGAAGCTGGCCCTCTATAAACTATCGGAGACCAGCTACAGGTCCATGGCCAACATGCGCAAGATGACACCGCGCATCCAGGCCCTCAAGGATCGTTATGGGGATGACAAACAGCGCCTGAACCAGGCGATGATGGATCTCTACAAGACCGAGAAGATCAATCCCCTGGGTGGCTGTCTGCCAATCCTGCTCCAGGTACCGTTTTTCATTGCTCTATACTGGGTATTGCTGGAGAGCGTTGAATTGCGCCAGGCACCCTTTATTCTCTGGATTCAGGATCTCTCTCTTAAAGATCCTTACTACGTTCTGCCGGTCATCATGGGTGTCTCCATGTTTGTCCAGCAGAAGCTGAATCCAGCGCCACCGGATCCCATGCAGGCCAAAATCATGATGAGCCTGCCATTTGTATTCACCATCTTCTTTGCCTTCTTCCCGGCAGGTCTGGTGCTCTACTGGGTGGCCAATAACCTGCTCTCCATTGCCCAGCAGTGGTACATCACGCGCCAGATCGAGGGCGCTGCAAAATAGACGTTGTCCTGTGAATACACAGGATACAATCGCTGCGATCGCCACTCCGCCCGGTATGGGCGGAGTGGGCATCATCCGCATTTCGGGTAAACAGGTCACTGCAATTGCCGAGGCTGTGATCGGCAGCCTACCCTCCCCACGCCTCGCCAGCTATGCCCGGTTCAGAGACCAGCAGGGCAATGCGTTGGATGAAGGCCTTGCGCTCTACTTTGCTGCTCCAAACTCATTCACTGGTGAAGATGTCCTGGAACTCCAGGGACATGGCGGCCCTATCGTCATGGACCTGGTGTTGCAACGTGTGTTGGAGTGCGGTGCCCGGCTTGCCCACCCTGGCGAGTTCAGTCATCGGGCCTTTTTGAACGACAAGCTCGATCTTGCCCAGGCAGAGGCGATTGCCGATCTGATCGAGAGTGGCACCGCGGCCGCCGCACGGTTGGCAGTGCGTTCCCTCGAAGGCGAGTTTTCCCGGCGTATCAATACCCTGGTTGAAGAGGTCATCCATCTGCGCATGTATGTTGAAGCGGCAATTGACTTTCCTGAAGAGGAGATCGACTTTCTGGCCGATGGAAAAGTGAGTACTGACTTACAGCAGATCATGGATAAACTCGACGCTGTGGAGAAAAGTGCCCAGGTAGGAAGGCTGCTCAGAGACGGCATGACCCTGGTAATCGCCGGCCGCCCTAATGCCGGTAAATCCAGCCTCCTCAACTCGTTGGCAGGCAGGGAATCCGCCATTGTCACCGATATCCCGGGGACCACGCGGGACCTGTTGCGGGAGAGAATCCAGATCGATGGAATGCCACTGCACCTGGTGGATACCGCAGGTTTGAGAGAGAGCAACGACCAGGTAGAGCAGGAAGGCATTCGTCGTGCGCGAGAGGAGATTCAACAGGCCGACCTGGTTCTCTGGATTTTCGATGCACAGGCCGACCCAGGGCATGATGCGCTTGATCGCAACAGTTTGCCTGAAGGTGTTCCTGTAACGCTGGTTCGAAACAAGGTCGATGTGACAGGTACGCCTGTTGGGTTGAGTGAAAATGACGGAGAGATCGAAATAGCACTCTCTGCGCGCAGTGGCGAGGGCGTTGATCTGCTAAGGAATCACCTCAAGCAGCAGATGGGCTACCACGGTAGCCAGGAAGGTGAATTTATCGCCCGGCGGAGGCACCTTGATGCCCTTGGGCGTGCAGCTCAGCAGCTTTTGAATGGACAGGTTGCGCTCGAGGATACCGGGTCGGGTGAACTACTGGCTGAAGATCTTCGCCAGGCACAAAATGCCCTGTCTGAAATCACAGGCGAGTTTACGGCTGATGATCTGCTTGGGCGTATATTTTCAAGCTTTTGTATCGGTAAATAGCCTCTTTCACGGCATTTTTCTGCTTCAAGTCATTTGTATCCACTGCACTTGATTGACCACAGTTTCCTTAGGTGAATAAATCACCCAAATATCCGGGCTTGCGACTATGCTTAACTTTAGATGCAGATCTTATGCGTGAGGCTGTATCAATGGGTTTGGGGCATTGGCATATAGCAGCACAATTGGTCGGCCATAGTCATGGATTATTAAAATCGATTTTTTAAGCATGCTGTAGAGCTCTCAGGCATTTGGCGTTCCAAGTAAAGAATACGACAAAATTGATGCGTCTCTTGTTCAAACTGCACTTTCTCATACTGGCTCTCCTGTTCCAGGCAGGAGCTGTACTTGCAGCAGACGAAAATTCATCCCAACCACAACTATCACCGGAAGAGCGAGAGTGGCTAAGTGCTCACCAGAACATCCGCCTGGCACCTGATCCCGAATTCAATCCGGTCGAATATTTTGACAGTGAAGGCAGATACCTGGGAATGGCGGCGGATTATGTTGCCCTGGTGGAAAAACGTTTAGGCATCAATTTTGAAATTGTGCGCCTCAGTAACTGGAACGAGGCGCTGGAACAGGCAAAGTCCCGCAGTATCGATATGTGGGGGGCGGCAAGTCCAACCCCCCAGCGTCTTGAGTACATGCGATTCACACGCCCCCTGTTTGAGGTGCCGGCGGCGATTATCGTGCGCAAGCAGGTCTCGCGGGATCTCTCAATGGAAGACCTGAAAGGCATGAAAGTCGCAGTGATTGACGGTTACGCCGCCCATGACTTTATTCTCCACACTTATCCAGAGTTACAAATTGATCCGGTACCGGACGTGCAGACCGCCCTGCGCAAGGTCTCGTTTGGCCTGGCCGATGCAATGGTGGGCAACCTGGTAACTGCGACCCACTACATGGAGCAGGAGGGTATCGCCAATCTGCGCATCGCCGGGGAATCCGGCTATCTCTACAGCTGGGCTTTTGCGAGCAGGCGTGACTGGCCAGAGTTGAGCAGCATTCTGGACAAGGCATTGGCCAGCCTGACTGCGGAAGAGAAACAGTTCATTTACAACAAGTGGATTGGTCTGGCGAACACGACCTGGAGGCCTGGCAAAGAGTTTATTATCACCACACTGGTTCTCTTCTCCATGGCTCTTTTCGTTGCCGTAGTGGGTTGGAACTTCACCCTCAAACGCAAGGTATCGGAGCAGACTGAAAAACTGCAAGGTGAGTTGGAGGAACGTCATCGCATCGAGCAGGAGATCCTGCTTGCCGCATCAGTGTTCAGCAGCACGGTAGAGGCGATCATGATTACGGATCCCAACAGCAGAATACTGCGGGTCAATCCGGCATTCACCAGGATAACAGGATATACCCCTGAAGAGGCGATGGGTAACAGTCCTCGCTTGATGCGTTCAGGTCACTATGACAAGAGTTTTTATACCGCACTTTGGAATACAGTCAATACGGAAGGTTCATGGCAGGGTGAAATATGGAACCGGCGCAAGGATGGCGAGGTATTCCCGGCCTGGGAGACCATAACCGCGGTGATGAATGATGCCGGTTATGTCACCCACTACATCGGAAGCTTCTTTGATATTACAGAACGAAAGATGTCCGAACAGCACATAGCTCATCTTGCCCATTATGACCACCTGACCGAGCTTCCTAACAGGAGGCTGTTCAACGAGCGCTGCAATCATGCTTTGGCAAATGCCCAGAGGGATTCGCAGCGAATGGCCGTGTTATTTCTTGATCTGGATCGCTTTAAGAATATCAATGACACCCTTGGGCATCCTGTTGGTGATCAGGTTCTGAAGGTAGTGTCAGAGCGTCTGTTGTCGGCTGTCAGGGATGTGGATACTGTTTCAAGATTGGGTGGTGATGAGTTCACGGTCCTGCTTGAGAAAATTATTGATCCACAGGAAGCCGGACAGGTTGCACGAAAACTGCTGAAACAGTTTGAAGAGCCACTTCACATAGAAGACCAGGAGCTTCGGATAACACCCAGTATAGGGATCAGTATCTATCCGAATGACGGAACAGATGTCACGACATTGGTAAAAAATGCCGACGTAGCCATGTACCGCGCCAAGCAGGAGGGGAGCAACAGTTACCATTTTTATACTGAAGAGTTGACCACCAAGGCGTCTGAACGCCTGCAGCTTGAGATCGGTTTGCGCCGTGCATTGGATAATAAGCAACTGGTGCTTGAGTACCAGCCGATACTGGACCTGGGAAGTGGTGTGATCATCGGGGTGGAAGCGTTGATCAGATGGATTCACCCTGAGTTGGGGCGTATAGGTCCTGATAAATTCATTCCCCTGGCGGAAGAGACTGGCCTGATCCGCCCATTAGGTAAATGGGTATTGGATGAGGCGTGCAGACAAAACATGGCCTGGCAGAAGATGGGTCTGAGAGAGATAACCATGGCGGTCAATCTTTCCAGCAGGCAGTTGAGTGGTGAAAAGCCGGAACAGATCGTGCTGGACGCCCTTGAAACGAGCGGTCTCAATCCGGAATCTCTCGTGCTTGAACTGACAGAAACCACGGTGATGGATAATCCCGAGTTGATGAAAAATGCCCTCAACAGAATCAAGCAGACAGGGGTCAGGCTTGCCGTGGATGATTTTGGTACAGGTTACTCTGCCCTTGCCCAGCTTCGGAAGCTGCCCTTCGACATTCTTAAAATAGACCGGAGTTTTATCCTGGATTTGGTAAAGGATCCGGACGAGGCAATAATTGCCAAGACAATTATCGGTATGGCGCATAATCTGGACATGATCGTGGTAGCTGAAGGTGTTGAGACACAATCCCAGGCGGCTTATTTACGTCGCAACCTGTGTGATCGCATGCAGGGTTTTCTTTTCAGTCCGTCACAGCCGCCGGCAGATATAGAAAAGCTACTGGAAAGCGATGCATCATTGAATATTGGGGAGCAGCTGAGCGTCAGTGAATCCGCTACGGTCATGATCGTTGATGATGATCCTGATACCTTGGAGCTGATGCGTATACACCTGAAGAGTGATGGCTACAAGTTGTACCTGGTTGATAGTGCTGAAAAGGCATTCGAGCGTCTGGCAGAAGAGGAAATTGATGTGGTGATTTCCGATCAGTACATGCCGGAGATGGATGGTATAGAGATGCTAAAAAAGATACGTGGACTCTATCCCGGTACAATACGCATACTCCTGACCGCCTATCCAAATATGCAGCTGGCCATACGGGCGGTGAATGAAGGTTCCATCTATAAGTTCCTTACCAAACCGAATGAAACCGACCAGGTCTCTTCTGTTATCAGAAAAGCACTGTCTGACAGGGAAGAATCGGTCTCTTAGGAAACGCCCGCCCTTTGCAGATTTCTCATTCCTGTTTCATTATCAGTAAACCGTTTTCTAAAGAGGCATATAACTCATGCTTAAACTCGTCTACATAGGTGGTCTCGGTATGATGGCCGGCCCCGGTGGAGTACACCTTTCTCCCGCTGGACCTGCACAGGTCATGCGTTTTCATGACAGGGGAAAGGCCGGTGAAGAGAGGGACAAGTTTCGCACGGCCTGGCGAAACCATGGCGCGCAACCGGTAGCCTCATTTGATGAACTTATCGGAGATGGTGAGATTGACGGTGTTGTCATCTGTGCAGGAAAAAACGGTGATGACATTGGAATAGTTGCAGAGATTACCGTGTTACTCGAAGCAAGATGCAATCAGCGTCCTTTTATACTGCACCTCTCGACCGTAAACCCCTGCTTTGCAGAGACAGCATATAGATACTGCAATGCCCATGGTGTTGATTATGCCAACTACCCGTTGACCGGTGGTCCATTGGGCGCGCAGCTTGGCGGAGCTGATCCAAAGGGGATGCTGATCCTCGCCAGCGGTGATCAGCCACTTTATGACAGGCTACTGCCGATGCTTGAGAGACTGGGTCATCCGCGTTTTTTCGGTACCGAAGTATCTGCCGGATCCATAACCAAGCTGATCGGCCACTATCTTGTCTTCAATGGCCTGACAGGTATAGGTACCGGTGCAGTACTGCACGCCGAGTATTTCAATGAAGGTGTACTGGGTGGTGAAGCGCAGAGCGATTATCTCTCTTTTCTCAACGGCGGGGCGGGCAGTACCCGTCAGTGGGATGTTGCTTTGAGCAAAGGCATTAAAGATAACCAGTGGGATGCAGGCTTTAACAACCGGCACGCCGTGGTGGATATTGTATACGCTATCCAGCTTGCCCTGGACAAGGGTCTGCCACGTATGGTGATACAACCGATGATCAACATGGCATTTGTCATGTCTTATCTTATGCTGCGCTATCCCGGTAAAACGCTGGCAACCCAGGCGGTGGTACGTGAGTTGCTCGGGAGTGAGGCGAGGGAGCTTGATTGCCATATGCAGGGTGCCGGGGCATTCGGCAGCGATATGAAGCAGGTGCTTGCAGACTGTATCGCCAGCCTGCCCGGAGATGTACGGGATACGGTTCTGATCTCGCCATCAATTACGGATTTTGAATCTGCGATGACCGGCTGAAGATGAAACCCCGTCCCTATCATGATACGGTTCACCAGGTTAACTGCAGGGACTACTCTTCCCGCCAGTTGCAGGCCTGGGCACCCGATACGATTGATCTGTCGAAATGGAGTGAAAGGCTCAGGCGGACCCGCCCCATTGTTGTAGAGCACAGAGATAGCCTGGTGGGATTTGCTGAGCTTGAACCCAGTGGTCATATTGACTGTTTCTATGTACATGTTGATTGGCAGCGAAAGGGTGTTGGCGGCTTTTTGTTAAATGCCGTTGAGCAATCAGCATGCGAGCAGAAAATTGCATCCCTTTATACAGAGTCGAGTATTACGGCGAGACCATTTTTCCAGAGTCGTGGTTTCATTCTCGAAAAGGAGCAGACGGTTACTCTGCGCGGATCTGAATTTATAAACTACCGCATGTCTAAGCAGCTGGTGTGCTGATGCAAGTTGGTACACCCCAGGTTCTGCTGGCTTTGACTACCCTGTTCTGGGCCGGAAATGCCGTGGTAGGCAAGTTGGCGGTGGGCCTTATTTCGGGTGTTGAGCTCTCGTTTTGGCGTTGGGTGATCGCACTGTCACTGCTAACCCCTTTTGCAATCAAAGCTGTATTGATCGATCTGCCCTACTATCGTATTCACTGGAAGAAGATGCTGCTGCTGGGATTTCTGTCGGTCTCCGTTTACAACACCTTTCAGTATCTTGCCCTGCAGTGGACCTCGGTTATCAATGTCGGTGTGGTTACCGCTACCATGCCTTTGATGGTCTTCATGCTGACCTGGCTCACGGGACAGGAGCGGGCAAACCGTTACCAGCGCATCGGATTGACAGTGGCCCTGTGTGGCGTGCTTGTCATCATTACCCAGGGTGATATTGGTGTGTTGCTCGGCCTGGAAATGAACCCCGGTGATCTCCTGATGCTGCTGGCGATCTTCAGCTTTTCTCTCTACTCGGTTCTTATAAAGCCGTTGCCTGCAGAACTGAACAGGCTTGGCCTTTTATGGGTATTGGTATTTCTGGGTGTGCTGGGCATTCTTCCTTTTTACCTCTGGGATATCAGCAGGCATGGACTTTTCACACTGAACCTGGATACCGGATTGATCCTGCTCTACGTCGGTATATTTCCCTCTATACTCTCTTACTTTTTCTGGAACAGGGCGGTGGCCCTGGGGGGCGCAAACCTGGCGGGTATGTTCTGTAACCTGATTCCGGTCTACGCCACAGTGCTTGCCGTGTTGTTGCTTGGCGAGCCCCTGACCTATTTTCAACTGCTGGGTATGCTGGGTATATTTACAGGTATTTTTCTGGCAACCTCTTTTCGCCCAAAACCGCGAGTTTAGCCGGCCTCTTTCCGGGCAGGCCGGAATGCGTGAACCATCATCTGCAGTCGTCGGCGTTTTTGCGGGTTGTCCTGCTTGCCGTAGCGGATACCGACATAGAGACTGGTGATACGCGCCACCTCGGTTGCCAGGTCGGGTCGCAGCCTGATTACCCGGGATGCCAGATCCCTGGGACCCTCCCACGGATTGCGTTCTATACCGATACGATGAAGTTTTCTGCAAAAGCGCAGAAAAGCCTTTTGAACCGGATCGGTTCTGCTTCGTGCCTGGTTCCACAGCAGGAGTCCAAGTGCGAGTGTGACGATAAAGGTAACCAGCACCATGCCGAAGGCGAGCTTGTGTCCTCTTAAAAAAGAGAGGCCGAGCATATCCATGAGCCTGCCCTGGCGTTGCATGGTGTAACCCAGTACCCAACGATGCCAGGTGCTGTTGACTGAGTCCCAACCCCAGCGCAACTGCTTAATCATGCTGTGTAGAAAATCGGACTGTTTCAGGGTGAACTGGATTGGTGCGCCAATAGAGGCGGCATCGTCAATCTCCGGGTCAAAGGTACGTTCTATACGCTCCGGTGCAACAGCTGCTGTTGGATCGATACGCAGCCACCCTTTCCCCTCCAGCCACACCTCGGTCCAGGCGTGCGCATCGGACTGGCGTACGGTCAGGTAGCCTCCTACCGGATTCAGTTCTCCTCCCTGGTAGCCCGTTACAACCCGGGTGGGAATGCCGGCGAGTCGCATGAGCAGGGTGAAACTGGTTGCATAGTGTTCACAAAAGCCGCGGCGTGTATCGAACAGAAATTCGTCAGCAGGATTATCCAGCACCTGGGGTGGGTTGAGGGTGTAGTAGAACTCCTGCTCCCGAAAATAGTGCAGTGCGGTGTTTACCATATCAGCCGGATTTTCCGTACGTGTTTGCCAGTCAGCCACCAGTTTGTGCATGCGGGGTGAAACGTTGGACGGGAGCTGTAGGCCCCGGCTTCGTTCGTTGTCTGTTATCGGGCCGGTGTTGTAATCGGTATATGACTCCACATCGTAACGTATGCGCTGATCCAGGGGTTTCATATTCAACAGCTGAAAATCCGGTAGACGGATTGATCCCCGTGGACGACGTTTGGGCAGGTCAAGGGCGAAGATCCAGCGTCTTTGGGTCGGTTCCAGGGTTACCGTGTGGCGCACTGCATCACCGCTGACTCTGAGTCCGAGCCGTCGAGGCCTCTGGCGTTGTCCCTCGGTCCAGGAGAAGCCGTCGGTTTGCCAGAGTACCGGTCCTCGCCAGTAGAGCTTGTGATTGGCCGGTGGCGCTTTCTCGAAATCCACCCTGAATGCCACGGCCTTTGAGCGGGTTAAGCGACTGATGGAGCCCGGTGTTATGCGATCGCTCAGGCCGGTGATTCCGGTGTCACCTTCGAAGCCGAGATTCCACAAGGGACCGGAGAAGCGGGGGAAAAACACGAAGAGCACAACCATTACAGGAACGGCCTGAAGCAGCATGCTGATGGATTTACGCAGGGGTATCAAAAGACTGTTGGAGTGCTCGGCGCGGCTTGCCTCCACGAGAATGGCCCCAAGACCGCACACCACCAGGAGGACATAGATGACAAGCGCTATCTCCTGGCGAAACAGAAACTGGGTGACCAGTACAAAAAAGCCCAGAAAGACCGTGACGAAAAGATCCCTCCGGGTTTTAAGTTCAAGCAGTTTCAGTCCCAGCATGGAGGCAAGCAGTGCAACCCCGGCCTCCTTTCCTATCAGTAACGGATAGTGTGCCAGCACGTTGGCCAGTCCACCGGCGGTGAGAAAAAACAGCAGGAGTCGGCCCGGCAGCGCCCTGGGGGTTTTCAGGGCTACCAGGCGCAGAAATACAGCGGCGAAAAAGAAAGCCGATATCCACGGATTGAGATGCAACACGTGTGGAGATACCGCCATGATCAGCAACACGATCAATGCCGTCAGCTCCCGCCGGTTGATTGCTGCCTGTAGAGGTTTTCTCATGTCGGCTTACCAAACAGTGCCAATGCGGCAAGACAGCTGTGGCGGTGTGCCGGGCCCCGGTTTGGCCTGATCTCCGTTCCCGGCAGTCTCAGTCCGTATTCATGCTGTTTTTCACAGGCATCCAGTACTCCCCGGCAAAGGGCGCTGAGGCGGGCCTCGGTCTCCATCGCGGCAAGTGCATCCCAGTCCAGCCAGCGGCGATCGGCACGGTCACCACCAAACTGCTTTGTCTGAAGACCCTGCTCCCGGGCAAGGGTCTTCCAGTGGATATGCTTTATGGAGTCACCGTCGCGGTAGCTTCTCAAGCCGACAAAGTCGTCCACCCCAACGCCCTTGTCCCCCTTCTGGCTCTGGCGGTAATCAGGCACCTGGGCTGGCGGCATTTTTGAACCCGGAGCAGGATAAACCAGGCAGTGGTTATCCAGTTCGATGTAGACCCAGGCATGCAGGAGACCCATGGGATAGCGGGTAAAAAGTACGAACCGGCCCAGGGGCTGTTGTCCACGATGGTGGGTTTCGATGGCCAGGCTCAGGGAGGAGTTCGAGTTGCCGTCGAGATCACAGGCGACGGGCTCCCCGTCAGGCAAGCGTATATTGATGCCGCCGCGGGGTTGATGGCGCAGATTCACAAGCCGTATTTCAAACCGTGCCTCCTGCCCTGCGAATACCGGTTCGCTTCGACCCGCCACAAGCTCCAGGCCAACCAGGTTTCTCCAGGTATGGAGAATGGCGACGATACCCAGGCCTGCGAGCAGAAAGGTGAGCATGAAACCGAGGTTGTTTGCGTAGTTGATGGAGCCCATCAGCATCATCAGCAGAATTGCACCGAACAGCAGACCCTGGGCCGTGGGCAGGATGTAGATTGTGCGGGGCTTTACTCGCGCCCGTCCCTCGACATCGGCGTAGACGTGGCGACGGATAAAGCTATCCGGCAGCCTGAACTTCATGGTATCGGAACCGATTCCAGCAACTGCTCGGCCAGGTCAGTGCCATCATCCACCCCGGTATCGTCCGTGGTGTGCAGGCGGTGACTGACCACCGAGGGTAAAACTGCCTGAAGGTCTTCTGGCAGTACCTGGAAACGGCCGTCCAGCAGGGCCCAGGCACGGGCGCTTCTCAACAGGGCGAGACCGGCGCGGGGTGAAAGACCATGGTTGAAGCCCGGGTGGGTGCGGGTGAACTCGATCAGCGCCTGGCAGTAGTCGAGCAGGGCATCGGATACATGTACCTCGGCAACCTGCTTCTGCAGCGCCTTGAGCTGATCCCGTTCGATACAGGGCTCAAGGGTTTCGAGCATATCGCGTCGGTCCTCTCCGGCAAGCAGTGCCCGCTCCGAACGGGGGTCGGGATAACCCAGGTGTATGCGCATCAAAAACCGGTCGAGTTGGGACTCCGGCAGCGGGAAGGTGCCGATCTGGTGAGCTGGGTTCTGGGTGGCGATAACAAAGAAGGGATCGGGCAGGCGACGGGTCTCTCCTTCCACTGTGACCTGGCGCTCCTCCATCGCTTCGAGCAGTGCACTTTGTGCCTTGGGGGTTGCGCGGTTGATCTCATCTGCCAGCACCAGTTCGGAGAAAACCGGTCCCTGGTGAAAACGGAACAGCGACTCATGGCGGTCATAGATCGAGACGCCGATGATGTCCGCCGGTAACAGGTCACTGGTGAACTGAATACGCTGGTACTGCAGTCCCAACAGTCTGCCCAGTAGATGAGCCAGGGTGGTCTTGCCAACACCTGGCAGATCCTCGATCAACAGGTGCCCCCTTGCCAACAGGCAGGCCACCGCAAGGCGTACCACCTGCTCTTTGCCCAGGACGATTCGTCCCGCCTCATCGATTACCCTATCCAGTGCGCTCTTCATCTGTGACTACTCGTTTGTGGTAACTGCAATGCCTGATGACTATTGTATAACCTGTATGGCCAATTGGCCGAGATGATTGACCCTGTTTGTGACCTGGAAACCATAACTGTCGCCTCTACCTGTACATGGAATTCCCAATTCATGCGTGATAGCTTGATATCAAATTCCAATTTTCGGGCCCAGGGTGGATATTAGAAAATGCACATGAATACACAAACATTCCTGATAATACTGAGCATGGCGTTGTTTTCAGCGAACAGCTACTCCCTCAGTCCTGAAGCTGCTGAAGGCAAGGCCTTGTATCCTGCATGCCACGTATGCCACAACCCGTCGATGGACCCTCCCCTGGGACCCCCGATGTGGGGCGTGCAAAAGCTTTATAAAAGAAACACCCTCGATAATGAAGATTTCGTGGAGAGCATGGTGGAGTTTGTCAAAAAGCCCACCCAGGAAAATGCAAAACACAGCGAGGCGCTGTCCCAGTTGGGTCTGATGCCACCGATGCCACTGCCCGACGAGATGTTGAAGAAGATAGCCATCTACATTCTGGAAGAGCAGTTTCAGCCACCCTGCGATCATTGGCAGATAGCGGTTAACAGAGCGAAGAAAAAGGGTGACCTTGAACATGCAAAGAAAGATCAACGTCAACTGAAGCGGTTTTGCAGTTAGCGTATACCCGTCGCTGTCTTGTTTTTGGAAACCCGTAAACAGGAAGCACTACTTATGAAGCTATGGATTTCAGTATTTTCCCTGGTCCTGTTCAGCCTCTCTTTTCCCGCGTTGGCTGAGACGAGTGATCATCGAACTGCGATAAAGATACCGGCCAAGTTCAAACCGCAGATTCTGGCCGATATGCGCAAGAACCTTGAGACCATACAGGGAATAGTCGTTGCCCTGTCATCTGAGAATTTTGACCGGGTTGCAGAGTTGGCGTCAGAACTGGGCAGCATGGATCACAGCGACGAGGTGATCCAGCGCCGTACCCTGATGCCCGAAGCATACAGGGGGCTGGGTCCACAGATGCATCTTGGATTCCAGGCCATCGCCAGGGATGCCAGGGACTTTGGGGATGTAAACCACTCCCTGGAGCAGCTCGCGGCATTGATGGCTATCTGCACCTCGTGCCATGCAAACTACCGGCTGGAAGTGAGTGACTGAGGGGAGGCATTCCCGCCCATAATCAAGGCCTGGTTCTCGGGCGCAGTGCAGCTTATTCCGGCTGTCTCTATTCAGCCAGAAGCGAAGAGATGGCCTGCTCCACGTTGACCGCTTTTTTATCTCCGGCATGGGTTTCACCGATAAACTGGTGACGCAGCCTCCCCTGCTTGTCTACCAGGTAGAAACTGGGCCAGTAGCGGGTGCCGGTTGCGTTCCAGTAGGAGAAGTCGTTGTCCATCATCACCGGGTGGGTCAGTTTGAATTCCCCGATCTTCTTTTCCACGTTTTTACGTTTGCGCTCGTGCTGAAACTCCGGTGTATGTATTCCTATCACCTGGAATGGCTGGTCCCCGAACTTCTCTTCAACCGAGTGCAGCCAGGGGAATGATCGGTAGCAGTTCCAGCAGTCAAAGGTCCAGAAATCCAGCAGTACCACTTTACCCTTGAGGGATGAGAGGGAGATAGGAGCCGAGTTCAACCAGTCACCGGATGCCTGGTGAGTGAATTCAGGGGCGGGCATGGGTTTGAGTTCCCGGGCCTCGGCCAGGGAGAGAAACAGAAGGCTGAACGCCATCAACAGGGTGATGGCGGCAGCCTTGTGTGGGATGGCAAGGGCTCTACTGTTCATGTTCGGCACCGGGCTGGTTAGGTCATATCAATAGAGACCGAACGGAACGGCGGTTTATTTCTCACTCGACCTTGATATAGGCAAATCCCTGGTGTTGAAGATCGGCTACCTGGACAACTCCGGATGGAACCGATTCAACACCCTCGTAGAGTTTTGCCTGATCCAGTCCC
Source organism: Sedimenticolaceae bacterium (assembly GCA_965224515.1). Classification (GTDB taxonomy): domain Bacteria; phylum Pseudomonadota; class Gammaproteobacteria; order Chromatiales; family Chromatiaceae; genus Sedimenticola_A. The sequence goes on along the minus strand of OZ245051.1, from coordinate 1,204,467 downwards.
ACCTGTGAGCGGGTGATATCGCATAGCTCAAGCCCCACCGACATCACCTGGTTCAGGCTCATCATGCGTCCCTTGAGGTTTTCGCGCCGTTCGGCCAGGGCGGTGTCTTCGGCAAAGGGGGTCTTCTCCAGCTTGTCACCTGTGACGAAACGGATGCCGTGGGCGACGAATACGATGCGGACATCGTATTCGATCATCTCGTTCTCATAGTGGGTAACCATGTTGTGGATGCTGGTCAGCATGGCACTGAATCTGCGGGGATCGGCAAAGTCGGCGTGGTAGACCACTTTCACCACGTCGTCATCTGTCTCGGCAGCGAAAGCCGAAGGCAGATTGAACCAGATGATGGCGGCAAACAGGGCGATGATGGCGGAGATTCTGGCAGGAAGCATAGTGGACTCCTCGGTGCTGGTGGTATTTCCTGGTGTGGATAACCATGCACCGATTAAAAGGGTCCAACAATTGAGGTTTTCCTTGAGCGGCACTGTGAAAACCGCCAAAGGAGCTATATATAAGAGGTGTCTGAGGTACAATACGCCACTTTTATGTACAGGTATGCCGCGGGTGCACGACTGCAGGGCAAGGATTGCTCCCGGCAATCCTTTTGCATTTCCCACATCCCTGTGGGTCAGATGCAGGAGGTAGGGAGAAGCAGGATGCCAGAGTGGAGAAGCGGAGATAAATCGTAAAGACCATGTTTCATGCCGATAGTTATGACGTAATAGTTGTGGGTGGTGGCCATGCCGGTACCGAGGCGGCACTGGCGTCCGCGCGCATGGGTGCGCGCACCCTGCTGCTGACCCACAATATCGACACCCTGGGCCAGATGAGCTGCAACCCGGCCATCGGTGGCATCGGCAAGGGGCACCTGGTGAAAGAGGTGGATGCCCTGGGTGGCCTCATGGCCCGCGCCACAGACAAGGGCGGCATCCAGTTCCGTATTCTCAACTCCCGCAAGGGGCCGGCAGTGCGTGCCACCCGCGCTCAAGCGGACCGGGCCCTCTACAGGGCAGCGGTGCGCTTCGCCCTGGAGAACCAGCCCAACCTGGATATTTTCCAGCAGGCGGTGGATGATCTGATTGTCGACGGTGAGCAGGTCACAGGCGTGGTGACCCAGATGGGCCTGAAGTTTCACGCCCGTGGGGTGGTGCTCACCACGGGCACCTTTCTGGGCGGCAGAATCCATATCGGACTCAACAACTACGAGGGTGGCCGTGCCGGTGATCCTCCAGCAAACGCCCTTTCGCAACGTTTGCGGGAACTGCCGTTCAACGTGGATAGGCTCAAAACCGGAACCCCGCCCCGTATAGACAGCCGCAGCATCGACTACAGTGAGCTGCAGGCCCAGCCCGGTGACGATCCGGTGCCTGTGTTCTCCTTCATGGGTTCCAGGGATGAGCATCCGGAGCAGGTCTCCTGCCACATCACCCACACCAACGAGCGTACCCACGAGATCATTCGCGGCGGTATGTCCCGCTCCCCCATGTATACAGGGGTGATCGAGGGCGTGGGACCTCGCTACTGCCCCTCCATCGAAGACAAGGTTGTACGTTTCGCCGACCGTGACTCTCACCAGATATTCATCGAGCCGGAGGGGCTCACCAGCAACGAGGTCTATCCCAACGGGATCTCCACCTCCCTGCCCTTCGATGTGCAGTGGGAGCTGGTTCGTTCGATGAAAGGTTTCGGCAATGCGCGTATTGTGCGTCCGGGCTACGCCATCGAGTATGACTTCTTCGATCCCAGGGACCTGACACCGGGTCTGGAAACCAGGTTCATCCAGGGGCTCTATTTCGCCGGCCAGATCAATGGCACCACCGGCTATGAAGAGGCGGCGGCCCAGGGGTTGCTGGCCGGGCTCAACGCGGTGCTCAAGATCAGGGAGCTGGAGGCCTGGTGTCCCCGCCGCGACGAGGCGTACCTCGGCGTGCTGGTGGACGACCTGATCACCCAGGGCACCAGGGAGCCCTACCGCATGTTTACCAGCCGGGCGGAGTTCAGGCTTCTGTTGCGGGAAGACAATGCCGATCTTCGCCTCACAGAACAGGGGCGGCAACTGGGCCTGGTTCCCGATGAACGCTGGCAGGCGTTCGAACAGAAGCGCGAATCCATTGAGCAGGAGCGCCAGCGTTTGAGGGATATCTGGATCCATCCCGGCAAGGAGTCAGGGGCTGTCGCCGAGCAGCAGCTGGGTACCTCCATCTCCCGGGAGACCCGTGCCCTGGATCTCCTGAGCCGCCCCGAGATCACCTATGAGGGTCTGCTGCAGATCCCGGGTATCGCGCCGGGCGTGGAAGATCCCAAGGTGGCGGAGCAGCTTGAAATCCAGAGCAAGTACGCCGGTTATATCCATCGCCAGCAGGAGGAGATTCAGCGTGCCCGGGCCAACGAGGCGGTGAAGCTGCCTGATGATTTCGACTACCAGAGGGTCAAGGGTCTCTCATCGGAAGTGCGCGAGAAGCTGACCAGGAGCAAACCGGCCACCATTGGCCAGGCGGGCCGGATACCGGGCATGACACCGGCGGCCATCTCTCTGTTGCTGATCCACCTGAAGCGCAAATCTGCATAAGAGAAGGCAGCATTTATGACTGAACAGCACCCCCTCTGGAAAAGCCAGCTTCAGAATGGCCTGGATCAGATGGCCATTTCAATCAACAACCAGCAGCAGGCACTGCTGCTTGACTACCTGGCCCTGCTTCTCAAATGGAACAGTGCCTTCAACCTCACCGCTGTACGCGATCCCGAAGAGATGGTTTCCCGCCAGCTCCTGGACAGTCTCTCCATTCTGAATCTGATCTCGGGAGAGCGGGTGCTCGACGTGGGTACCGGCCCCGGTCTGCCTGGCATACCCCTGGCCATCGTCCGGCCCGATGTCCACTTCACCCTCCTGGATTCGAATGGAAAAAAGACACGTTTCGTACAGCAGGCGAAAACCGCCCTCGATCTTCCCAATGTGGATGTGGTGAATGGCCGGGTGGAGAGCTATCGCTCAGAGGAACGCTTCGACACGGTTACCGCACGCGCTTTTGCCGCACTGCCCAAGATGGTGGATCTTACGTCTCATCTCATCGCAGAGCAGGGTCAACTGCTGGCCATGAAAGGGACCGTGCCTCACGATGAAATTGCAGAGATTGAACAACAGGACTATAAAGTCAGGGTCACCCCTCTCCAGGTGCCGGACACCGAGGGTGAGCGTCACGCTATTGTGTTGACACGGTCGTGATCGCCAGGACGGAGCTGTTGGATATATGCTCAACCTGATGAAAGGAAACGAATATTCTGTATGAACAAGTTAAAATCAGTCTCTCTTCTGCTGTTTACACTTATTACTCTCACCGCCTGCATGAAACCGGTGACCCAGCGCTCTACCCTGCCCGATGAGGTGGTTGCCCAGGAGGAGGAGAAGCAGCGCGAGATCGCCCTTGAGCGTCATGTCCAACTGGAGAAACGCCTTGCCAGGGTGAGCTACCCCCTGTTGCGGGCGGCGCAGGAGCTGTGTAAAGAGAACCAGCGGGCCGGCACCGGCACACACATCACCAACAAGTATGCCTACAAGGATGAGTTCAGGGAGACAGCCAGTCGTCTGTACGGGCTGGATGATGGTCTGGATGTGTTTTTCACGGTTGCCGGGTCACCCGGTGATTTGGCGGGACTGCGGCCGGGAGACCGGGTACTGAAAATCGGTGAGCATGTTGTTCAGCCAGGGGATGATGCACTTAAAGCGTTTGCCGAATATTACCGGGAAGAGGTCAAGCCAGGGCAGCTGCTGAGCACCAAGATATCCCGCAACGGTGAGGTGATGACGCTGGATATCGTCACCGACAAGGTGTGCGACTACAAGGTGGGGCTGGTGGAGAGTGACGCAGTCAATGCCTTTGCTGATGGCGAACAGGTGGGCGTGACCCGTGGCATGATGCGTTTCACCGAAACCGAGCAGGAGCTCGCACTGGTGGTAGCACATGAGATTGCCCATAACGCCATGAGCCATATCAGTGCCAAGCGCACCAATGCAATGGGTGGGCTGTTTCTGGATATTCTTGCTGCTGCGGCCGGGGTCAATACCCAGGGTCTGTTCACCGATATTGCCGGACAGGCCTATTCCCAGGAGTTTGAAGCGGAGGCCGATTATGTCGGTCTCTACATCATGGCCCGTGCTGATGGGTCCATTGAGGGGGCCGCCAATTTCTGGCGACGCATGGCAGCAGAACATCCCGCCACCATCAACAGTGCCCATGCAGCCACTCACCCCGCCAGCGCAGAGCGTTTTGTGGCCATAGAGCAGACTGTGAGCGAGATCAATTCCAAGCGGGATAAAGGTCTGGTGATGATGCCCGAGATAAAGCAAGATATGGAAAACGAGGGCTCTGAAAAGGGCGGAGATGTATTCTCCCTGGGGGGTGATTGACGGCAGCCCCGTTGTCGTCGGATGCAGTAACAACAAGGATTTGGAGTTGACTATGAATAAGAAACCGGGATTGATCGCATTGGTTTTTCTCGCCGGCTGTTCCCAGGCCAGCGAGGTGAATATGAACCCGGGGCTCTGGGAATGGAGCTCCGAGATAGAGATGCCAGGCATGCCCATGAAGATGCCGCCAACGGTCTACCAGCAGTGCCTGACCAGTGAAGACCTGGTGCCCAAGGAGGGTGGCCAGAATCAGGATTGCGAGATATCCGAAATGGAGGCAAGCGGTGATACCGTCTCCTGGAACATGATCTGCAACAGCCCTGCAGGCCAGGTGACCAGCGTCGGCAAAATGACCTACAGCGGTGACTCGGCAAAGGGAGAGGTCAGCGTAAAAACCGCGGGTATGAATATGCTGAGCCGCACCAGTGGCAGGCGTGTAGGCGATTGCAAGTAACTCTATATATATCGAGCCTTCTCCGGGTCTACCGGGGAGGGCTGAATTCATATTCGATCAAGACGGGGCGGGAGTATGAGTGATACCAAGCTGGGAAAATGCTGGAATTGCGGCATCGAACTGGGCCCCCATGATTATGGCAGGGAGACCAACTGCCTTAAGTGCGGCAAGCCGAGCCGGGTATGCCGCAATTGCCGCTGGTATGCGCCCGGGCAGACCAATGAGTGCAGGGAGCCGGTGGCGGAGCGGGTGATGGAGAAGGAAAAACCCAACTACTGTGATTTTTTCGAGCCCGCATCAGATCCCGTCGGTGGGGGTTCCGGCCCCGAGGATGAACTGCTGAACGCCGCAGAGGATCTGTTCAAGTTCTGACCTGCCTGCGTGGGGGGTGCGCATTCACCCCTACTTTCTGATATTCTCGTCAGTCCGCCCAGGCGTCCGGGATCTCAAAGGTCCCAGGCAGGGCACAGGTATCAACTAGTGAAGGGAAACTCTCCCATGGGTCGAATAGTCAGTGTTGCTAATCAGAAAGGCGGGGTCGGCAAGACCACAACCGCTGTCAATCTGGCTGCATCGCTCGCCTCGCTAAGGCGTAAGGTGCTGCTGGTGGATCTCGATCCCCAGGGTAATGCGACCATGGGTAGCGGTGTCGACAAGTATGACCTGGAACAGTCCAGCTGCGACGTGCTGTTGGGCGAGTCCCAGTTTGCAGATGCTGTGGTCACTGCCGAAGAGGCTGGCTTCGATGTGCTCCCCTCCAATTCAGATTTGACCGCCGCCGAGGTGGGGTTGATGAATGCCCCGCTGAAAGAGAAGCGTCTCAGCCTGGCGCTGGCAGGGGCCAAGGATCGCTACGAGTACATCATCATAGATTGCCCCCCTTCCCTGAATATGCTCACCCTGAATGCCCTGGTGGCTTCCGATGGTGTGCTGATTCCGCTGCAGTGCGAATACTATGCGCTGGAGGGGCTCTCTGCATTGATCAGTACCATACGCCAGATCCAGGACAGTCGTAACGCCAAGCTGGAGATCGAAGGTATTGTGCGCACCATGCACGATCCGCGTAACAACCTCACCAACGAGGTCTCCGCGCAGCTCATCAGCCACTTCAGCGACCAGGTGTTCCGCACCATCATCCCGCGTAATGTCCGGGTGGCCGAGGCGCCGAGCTATGGTCTGCCGATTATCAAGTACGACAAGTCATCCCGTGGTGCGGTCTCTTACATGGCGCTGGCGAGTGAATTTCTGCGACGCAATGATCAACGGGCAGCCGAGACAAGCTCAGCCACCGCCTGATTAGTTTTTAAAAAATTACCAATGCGGTGGGTTTATCGCCGCAACAGACAGATTCGGAATTAGAACAGATGGCAGCAAAAAAACGTGGTCTTGGACGCGGGCTGGACGCCCTGCTGGGTGGCGCCGCCAAAGAGGGTGAGCAGGCTGCGACGGAAGGCGCAGCTTCAACTGCCGAGAGCCTCACATCACTGCCTGTGGATCTGATAGAGCGAGGCCGCTACCAACCACGTCGCGACTTCAACCCGGAGAGTCTCCAGGAGCTGGCCGACTCCATTGCCGCCCAGGGCGTGGTGCAACCCATCGTTGTCAGGCCCGTGAATGGGGGCCGCTACGAGATCATCGCCGGCGAACGCCGTTGGCGTGCAACACAGCAGGCAGGCCTGGATGAGATCCCGGTTGTGATCCGCGATGTGCCTGATCAGACCGCAATGGCGATGGGCCTGATCGAGAATATCCAACGCGACGATCTCAACCCCCTGGAAGAGGCGACCGCCCTGCACCGCCTGCTCAACGAGTTCGAGCTGACCCACCAGCAGATTGCGCAGGCTGTTGGCAAGTCACGCACCACGGTAACCAACCTGTTGCGCCTGCTCGACCTGAATGAGGATGTTAAGAACTTCATCATAGAGCGACGCCTTGAGATGGGGCATGCACGCGCCCTGCTCGGAATCAAAGAGGAGGCCCAGAGCAAGGCAGCCCGCCAGGTCGTTGCCCAGGGGCTCTCGGTTCGCGAGACCGAGAAACTGGTGCGCAGACTCCAGGGCGAAGAGCCTGCCGGGACCAAGGCCAAGGCCGCCCCCAAGGAGGATCCCAACGTGGTTCGCCTGGAGAATAACCTGACCGAAAAACTCGGCGCACGGGTGAAAATCCAGCAGGGCGGAAGCGGCAAGGGCAAGCTGGTGATCAGCTATAACAGCCTCGACGAGCTTGACGGGATTCTTGACCACATCCAGTAACCTGGATTCTCGACCCTTTAGCCCCTTCGTAGTGACGAGAGTTGCATATCCCGGCTGATTGATAATTGTCGTTGGCCATCTGCTCTGTTTGTTGGAAAGTAGTGATAAATGTCACGGCATTTGCTGAGCATTAGAATATTAGGGAATGCTTTTGGTCATTGATAAGGCTTTTGACGGTCATAAAAACATTTATTCACCTATCGTTTGACCTTATATTGCTCACCCCTTATACTGCGCACCGCTTTGATAGGTACTGTTTGGAGCTGCTGGGGATCATTTTCGATGCAACTCGCAAACAAAACCCAGGCCTATCGGATTATTCTGGCGCAGTTGGTAACGTCCTTCCTAACAGCACTGGCACTGCTTGCCATTGGCTGGGTGGAGGCCTACTCAGCACTGGCCGGAGGATTGACGGCAGTCCTCGCAAATCTGGTTTTCGCCATAGTGGTGTTTGGCCGCTACCAGGCGCAGGAACCGACCAACTTGGTCGCCAGATTCTACGGGGCGGAGCTTCTGAAGCTCGTTGTCACAGGAATTTTATTTGCAGTTGCTATCCTGTGGGTTAGCCCACTTAGTATTGGTGCACTGCTTGGCGCTTACCTGCTTGTCGCAGTAGGCGCAGTGGTTGTTTTTAACTTATTTAATTAATAACGAGTCTTGGTTTAAAAGCAAAATGGCCGGCGACACCCTGACCTCTAGCGAATACATCAAACACCATCTGACCAACCTCACCTTTGGTCAGCATTCCGATGGCACATGGGGCGTAGCCCACAGTGCAGCCGAAGCCAAAGAGATGGGCTTCTGGGCAATTCACCTGGACACCATGTTCTGGTCCATTGCTCTCGGTGTGGTTTTCCTTTTCCTCTTCAAGAAGGCAGCCGATGCGGCGACCACCGGTATCCCCGGCGGCCTGCAGAACTTCGCCGAATGGATTGTCGAGTTCATCGACACCAGCGTGCGCGGCTCCTTCACCGCCAAGAACGACCTGGTTGCTCCCCTGGCCCTGACCATCTTTGTCTGGATTTTCCTCCAGAACCTGATGGACCTGGTACCGGTGGACCTGATCCCTCTGGTCTCCGGCATGCTCGGCATCCACTTTATGAAAGTGGTGCCATCCACCGATCCCAATGCCACCTTCGGCATGGCCCTCGGTGTCTTTGCCCTGGTTATCTTCTACAGCATCAAGATGAAAGGTGTTGGCGGTTTCATGGGAGAGTTGACGCTTCAGCCGTTCTCTTCGGACAACCCGCTGGTAAAAGCGCTGTTCATCCCGATCAACTTTATTCTCGAGTTCGTCAGCCTGATCGCTAAGCCGATCTCTCTTGCACTGCGTCTGTTCGGTAACATGTACGCTGGTGAGATGATCTTCATCCTCATCGCCATCATGTACAACGCGGGTGTGATCATGGGCCTGTTCGGCGGTGTGCTGCAACTGGGCTGGGCGATTTTCCATATCCTTATTATTACGCTGCAGGCGTTCATCTTCATGACCCTGACCATCGTGTACCTGGATATGGCTCATCACGAGCACTGATTTTTTACTTTTATTTTTAACTTTAACTTACTCACCTAAAACGGGAGACCAAAAATGGAACAAGCACTGCTGTACATTGCTGGCGCAATCATGATGGGTCTGGGCGCCCTGGGTGCCGCTGTCGGTATCGGTGTTCTGGGCGGACGCTTTCTGGAAGGTGCTGCTCGTCAGCCTGAACTTATTCCCATGCTGCGTACCCAGTTCTTTATCGTAATGGGCCTGGTCGATGCTGTACCCATGATCGCTGTGGGTCTGGCCATGTACGTGCTGTTCGCTGTTGCCGGTTAATTTTGGCAATCTCAAGCGAACTAATTTTCATCTCGTCTAAAAACGAGGTAGTACCGGAATGAACATCAATCTGACTCTTATAGGTCAGCTTCTCTCCTTCGTGGTGTTCGTGTGGTTCACGATGAAATTCGTGTGGACCCCGATCATGGGTGCGCTGGAGACTCGTCGCAAAGAGATCGCCGACGGCCTAGCGGCTGCCGAGCGTGGTCAGCACGAGCAGGAGTTGGCTCAGGAAAGGGCAAAAGACGTACTGCATGAGGCCAAGGCCCAGGCAGGCGACATTCTTGCTCAGGCTCAGAAGCGTGCTTCTGAAATTGTCGACGAAGCTAAAGATAATGCGCGCACCGAAGGTGATCGTATTGTGACCGCAGCCCAGGCAGAGATCGAGCAGGAGGCCAACCGTGCTCGTGAACATCTGCGTGAGAAAGTGGCTGAACTGGCAGTAGCCGGTGCGGAAAAGATTCTCCAGAAGGAGATCAACTCTGCGGCTCATAAAGATATCGTCGAATCCCTGGCCAAACAGATCTAAGGCGCTGCTATGGCAGGAGACACAACCACAATCGCCCGTCCTTATGCGGAAGCTGTATTTGCCAGGGCCCAGGAGAGCGGCAAGCTCGACGAATGGTCCGGCATGCTGAAGTTTCTGGCTGAGGCTGTCAATGAACCTGCGCTGGCAGGTGTCATCGTCAACCCCAAGGTCGACCAGGAAGCCCTGGCCGGTCTGATGCTGGATGTCTGCGGCGACCATTTCGACGAAGAGGGCCAGAACCTGGTCAAACTGCTGGTGCAGAACGATCGCCTCCTGATTGCTGGAGAGATCGACGCCCTGTACGAAGAGCTGAAGGCGGAAAGCGAAAAGGTACTCAGTGTACATGTTCGCTCCGCATACGCCCTGGAAGCAGACCAGGAGAAGCAAATTGCTGACGCGCTGAAACAGAAGCTGGGTCGCGAGATCACCATAACTTCCGAGCAGGATGAAACCCTGATCGGCGGCGTGCACATTCGTGCAGGCGATATGGTTTTCGACGGCTCAGTCAGCGGGCGACTGCAGCAACTGGCGAACGAATTAGGAATCTAAGCGAGAAGCCAATATGCAACTCAATCCATCCGAGATCAGCGAACTGATCAAAAACAAGATCGAAAAATTCGATCTTAAGACCGAAGCCCGCACCGAAGGCACCATCATCAGCCTGACCGACGGCATCGCACGTATTCACGGTCTTGATGACGTGATGTCCTACGAGATGCTGGAGTTCCCCGGCAACACTTACGGTTTGGCCCTCAACCTGGAGCGTGACTCCGTGGGTGCGGTGATCATGGGTGACTACACCCATCTCTCCGAAGGCGACTCTGTGAAGTGCACAGGACGCGTTCTGGAAGTTCCCGTCGGCGAAGCCATGCTGGGTCGAGTAGTCGATTCCCTGGGTAACCCCATTGATGGCAAGGGCGAGATCAAGGCCGAAGCAACCTCACCCATCGAGAAGGTTGCTCCCGGTGTTATCGAACGTAAGTCGGTTGATCAGCCGGTTCAGACCGGTCTGAAAGCAATCGATGCCATGGTGCCTATCGGCCGCGGTCAGCGTGAGTTGATCATTGGTGACCGTCAGACCGGTAAGTCTGCCATCGCCATCGATGCCATCATCAACCAGAAGGGTACCGGAGTTAAGTGTATCTACGTCGCCGTAGGTCAGAAGAACTCCACCGTTGCCCAGACGGTTCGCAAGCTTGAAGAGCATGGCGCCTTGGAGCACACCATTGTTGTAGCGGCCACCGCTGCCGAGTCTGCCGCGCTGCAGTTCATCGCGCCCTACTCCGGCTGCACCATGGGTGAGTACTTCCGCGACAAGGGTGAAGATGCACTGATCGTTTATGATGATCTGACCAAGCAGGCCTGGGCCTACCGTCAGGTATCCCTGCTGCTTCGTCGTCCGCCAGGCCGTGAAGCCTACCCCGGTGATGTTTTCTACCTGCACTCCCGTCTGCTGGAGCGCGCTGCCCGTATTAACGAGGAAAACGTAGAAAAGAGAACCAATGGTGCCGTGAAAGGCAAGACCGGTTCCCTGACCGCCCTGCCCATTATCGAGACCCAGGCCGGTGACGTATCCGCGTTCGTACCGACCAACGTGATCTCCATCACCGACGGCCAGATCTTCCTCGAAGCTGATCTGTTCAACGCAGGTATCCGCCCGGCCATCAACGCCGGTCTGTCGGTATCCCGTGTTGGTGGTGCAGCCCAGACCAAGATCATCAAGAAGTTGGGTGGTGGTGTGCGTCTGGCTCTGGCCCAGTATCGTGAGTTGGCGGCATTCTCCCAGTTCGCATCAGATCTGGACGAGGCCACCCGTAAGCAGTTGGCGCGTGGTGAGCGTGCGACCGAGTTGATGAAGCAGGGTCAGTTCTCTCCCCTCTCTATCGCCAATATGGCCAGCTCACTGTTTGCATCAAATGAAGGCTATCTTGATGACATTGACGCATCCAAGGTGGTTGATTTCGAAGCGGCTCTGCATGGCTATATGAACAGCAGCCAGAAGTCTCTGATGGATAAGATCAACGAGACAGCGGACTACAACGACGAGATCGCCAATGCCCTGCACGATGCCCTGAAGGATTTCAAGGCAAACCACACCTGGTAAGCACGAGATCCCTGAGAACTGAAAGATAAGGTTTAAACATGGCAGGCGCAAAAGAAATCCGGACTCAGATTGCCAGCATCAAAAACACGCAGAAGATCACCTCTGCGATGGAGATGGTGGCAGCAGCAAAGATGCGCAAGGCCCAGGACCGTATGACCGCAGCCCGTCCCTATGCGGACAAGATGCGCAACGTCATCGGCCACCTGTTCCATGCACATCCGGAGTACCGCCACGGCTTCATGAAGGAGCGCGAGGTCAAACGGGTCGGGTATATTATCATCTCGTCAGATCGCGGCCTTTGTGGTGGTCTGAACAGTAACCTGTTCCGCAAGCTGGTGAAAGATGTTCAACAGCAGCAGGAACAGGGTGTTAAGGTTGAGTTCTGCACTATCGGCTCAAAGGCGCTGGGTTTCTTCAAGCGCTTTGGTGGCCGCGTACTGGCTAATGCTGTTCACCTGGGTGACTCGCCTCATATTGAGGATCTGATTGGCACAGTCAAGGTGATGCTGGATGCTTACGAGGATGGTGAGATTGATCGCATCTACGTGGCCTCCAACAAATTCGTCAATACAATGACTCAAGAGCCTACAGTCGAGCAGGTTGTTCCCATATTGGCAGAACCCGATGAGCAACTGAAGCATCACTGGGACTACATCTACGAGCCCGACTCCAAAGATGTGCTCGACGGACTGATGGTCCGCTATATCGAGGCGCTGGTGTATCAGGGGGTTGTTGAGAACGCGGCCTGTGAACAGTCTGCCCGTATGGTGGCGATGAAGTCGGCTACCGATAATGCAGGCGACCTTATCAACGAATTGCAGCTGGTCTACAACAAAGCGCGCCAGGCCGCTATTACCCAGGAGATCTCAGAGATCGTGGGCGGCGCCGCTGCTGTATAGGCGAATAGAATTTTGAATTTAGCGAGGAACCAGAAATGAGTTCGGGTAAAGTGGTGGAAATCATCGGCGCCGTAGTGGACGTACAGTTCTCTGCAGGCGATATGCCGAAGGTCTACGATGCGCTCAAGATCGAATCTGAAGGTTTGACCCTTGAAGTACAGCAGCAGCTGGGTGACGGCGTAGTCCGTACCATCTGCATGGGTTCAACCGACGGTCTCAAGCGTGGTGTTGAAGTTGTAACAACTGGCGCTCCCATCTCCGTGCCGGTGGGCCAGGCTACCCTGGGACGCATCATGGATGTACTGGGTAATCCTGTGGACGATGCCGGTCCTGTCGCGACAGAAGAGCGTATGGCGATTCATCGTGCAGCGCCCAGGCTGGAAGATCAGGCGACCTCTACCGAGATTCTGGAAACCGGTATCAAGGTAATCGACCTGGTTATGCCAATCGCCAAGGGCGGTAAGATCGGTCTGTTCGGTGGTGCGGGTGTAGGCAAGACCGTAACCCTGATGGAGCTGATCCGTAACATTGCTGTTGAGCACTCCGGCTTTTCCGTATTCGCAGGTGTGGGTGAGCGTTCTCGTGAGGGTAACGACTTCTACCACGAAATGTCCGAAGGCGGCGTACTCGACAAAGTAGCCCTGGTTTACGGTCAGATGAATGAGCCTCCAGGCAACCGTCTGCGTGTAGCGCTGACCGGACTGACCATCGCCGAGAACTTCCGTGACGAAGGTCGTGACGTACTGATGTTCGTTGATAACATCTACCGTTACACCCTGGCGGGAACCGAGGTCTCCGCACTGCTGGGCCGTATGCCTTCCGCAGTGGGTTATCAGCCTACCCTGGCTGAGGAGATGGGTGTTCTGCAGGAACGCATCACCTCCACCAAGACCGGGTCCATCACTTCATTCCAGGCCGTATACGTACCTGCGGATGATTTGACCGATCCCTCTCCGGCTACCACCTTCGCTCACCTGGATGCGACCCTGGTACTGTCCCGTCAGATCGCCGAGCTGGGTATCTACCCAGCGGTTGATCCCCTGGACTCCACTTCACGTATCCTCGACCCCAACGTGGTCGGCCAGGAGCACTACGATGTGGCTCGTGCCGTACAGGGTACCCTGCAGCGCTACAAAGAGCTGAAGGACATCATCGCGATTCTGGGTATGGACGAACTGTCCGAGGACGACAAGCTGGTCGTGGCCCGTGCCCGTAAGGTACAGCGCTTCCTCTCCCAGCCCTTCTTCGTGGCTGAAGTATTCACCGGCACTCCCGGTAAGTACGTCTCCCTGAAAGATACCATCGCAAGCTTCAAGGCGATCGTTGACGGTGAGTATGACCACCTGCCCGAGCAGGCGTTCTACATGGTCGGTGGTATCGAAGAGGCTGTTGAACGCGGCGCTGGCGACTAAATTACAGCCGGGAGTTTTGTTATGGCCATGAAAATTCATGTGGACATCGTGAGCGCAGAAGGTGAGATCCATTCCGGCCAGGCCGAAATGGTTTACGCCCCGGCGGTCATGGGTGAAGTCGGTATCGCTCCGCGGCACACGCCGCTTGTGACCCGGCTGAAGCCCGGCGAGGTTCGCGTCGAGCCGGGTGAAGGCAAGGAGATGGAGTATTTTTACGTCTCCGGAGGCATCCTTGAGGTGCAGCCCCACCTGGTAACCGTGTTGGCGGATACAGCAGTACGCGCGGTTGATCTCGACGAGGCGGCGGCAATCGAAGCCAAGAAGCGGGCAGAAGAGGCACTCGCCGGTCAGCAGGCCGAGTTCGAGTACGCCAAGGCCCAGTCCGAACTGGCCGAGGCAGTTGCCCAGTTGCGTGCGATCGAAAAGATCCGCAAGGGAACCAAGCGCTGATCTCACGACCACAATTCACCGTGGTATGAAACCCCGCCTCATGGCGGGGTTTTTTATGTACAGGATGTACGGACAGGAAATTGCTCTCGGCAATTGCTCCTGCATTGCTCTAACACCTACATCCCTGTAGGAGCTGCATTTCCTGCACTTCCGCCATCCCTGGCGGTCGGTAAAAAATTGCTCCTGCATTTTCACACTTCCGCCATCCCTGGCGGTCGTATGCCGCGGGTGCACGACTGCAGGGCAAGGATTGCTCCCGGCAATCCTTTTGCATTTCCCACATCCCTGTGGGTCAGATGCAGGAGGTAGGGCGAAGCAGGATGCCCGAGCCGAGGAGCGGCGCATGTACAGGATGTACGGACAGCCCGTAGGGTGCAATAGCGCAGCGTATTGCACCGACTTGAAGCTCTTATGGTGGGTTACGTTATCGTTGACCCACCCTACACTCTAAGCAGGGCAAAGTTTTACGATACACCGCTGTTGCGCAGGATTGCTCACAGCAATCCTGTTCCAGTTCCCGCCCCCCGTTTACTGCTAAACTTTAGTTACCCCCCTGCCCAGCCATAGCGGGAGTAGCAACAGGGAAATGAGCCTACCCGGATGGAAGTCAATCAGCAGGGCTCTGACCGCCGTTTTACTGGTGGTGATCAGCCCCCTGCTAAGCAGTTCCTACTCCCTGCCAACCCCAGGTGGTAGCGGCCCCCGGCATGCTGCGCCCCCTACTGAATCACCTATTGCTCTCTTCTACCGCACTATCGGCGCAGAACCTGTCTGGATTACGGAGTCGGGTCTTTCTGACAAGGCGCGAACACTCCTCGACTTCCTTGCCCAGGTTGAGTCTGAGGGACTCGAGCCGGAGCGATATCGCCGGGATGAAATTCTCGAACTGGCCAGACGGGACTTCAAGGGCCAGGTCGATCTGTGGCGGCTTGAGCTGTTGCTGGATCTTGCCTACCTGACATTGGGAAGAGACCTGGCACAGGGGCGTGCTGACTGGAGTCTTCATGATCCGAGGTGGCATATACCTAGAACGCAAGTCGAACTGTCTGCTCTTGCCGGTGCTTTGAATTCCGATCAGCCAATCGATGAGTTTTTGCAGTCCCTTGGGCCCGTACACCGAGCCTATGGCGATCTCAAGATCGCCCTTGATCGTTACAGTCAGATTGAACAGGCCGGGGGCTGGGTCTCTGTGCTGGGAAAAGGAAAACTCAAGAGAGGGGTGGAGGATTCCGCTGTCGTGATGTTGAGGAAACGCCTGCTGGTAACCGATGACCTTGAAAGTGATGAGACAGTGAACCCGATCTACTTCGATAGCAGACTGGAATCTGCAGTGAAAAGGTTCCAGGCCAGGCATAACCTGAAGCAGGACGGCATTGTCGGCCGCAGAACCAGGGAAGCGCTTAACATCAGTGCGACTGAGCGTGTCCGCCAGATCAAGCTGAACATGGAGCGTTGGCGCTGGTTGCCGAGGGAGCTTGGAGAAGAGTACATCCTGGTCAATACTGCCAGATTCAGGCTGGAATATGTGAAGAGTGCCAAGACACAGCTCTCCATGCGGGTGATTGTTGGCGACCCCCAGCACCGTACCCCTGTTTTCTCTAAAAAACTCACCTACGTTGATATTAATCCTGTTTGGAATGTACCGAACAAGATTGTAACTGACGAGATCATGCCTCAATTGGCTATGAAACCCGACTATCTGGAGAAAAACCGATTCAGAATCCTCAGTGACTGGAGCGCCCATGCCCGGGAGCTGACCCTGGAAGAGACGGGCTGGAGCGCGGAGAAGCCCTCTGAATTTCCCTACAAGCTTCAGCAGATCTCCGGTGATGGAAATGCTCTTGGACGGATAAAATTCCTGTTGCCGAACCGCTACAACATCTACCTGCACGATACCCCTGGGAAATCACTTTTCACGAAACCAAAACGGACCTTCAGCCACGGTTGTATCAGGATCGAAGACCCCAAGGGGCTCGCCATTGCCCTTTTCGAGCAGATAGATAAATGGGATGAAGAGCGACTTGAACGGGCACTTTCAGAAGGTGAGAACAGGCAGGCGATTCTCAGAAATCCGATTCCGGTCTATATCGTCTATCTAACCAGCTGGGTCGATGAAACCGGTGCGGTTCACTTCAGCAACGATCACTATCGAAGGGACAGGCCATTGATTCGTACCCTTTTTCCAGGGCAGGAGGCTTCATATTGAGATTTGTGTCTGATTTCTAAAGGAAAATTGTTTACAAACGCGAAAATTACCGGACAATGCAGCTGTCCCTGGTATCTTTTGTGAACAATGCGTAACTCTCTGATCAAACCACTTTGCACATCCGCAAGCACACCCTGCCCTGAAAGGCGCCGTTTTCTCCGCAATTCCCTCGTTATCGCAGGTGGCCTGGCGGCCGCTCCTGCCCTGGCTACCGTGCGCCGGACAGGTGAACGAAGGATAGAGCTGCTCAACCTGCACACGGGTGAGAAGGAGCGGGTGCTCTACTGGTCCCAGGGAGAGTACCAGGCCGGGGGACTTGATGATCTCAACCACCTGCTGCGTGATCACCGCACCGGTGATGTGTACCAGATGGACCCCGCGCTGTATGACCTGGTCCACGACCTGGGTCGGCAGCTTGACGGGAATCCCCGGATCGAGGTTATCTCGGGATATCGCTCACCGAAGACCAACAGTACCCTGCGCAACAAGTCCAGGGGTGTGGCCAGGCGCAGCCTTCACATGCAGGGCAAGGCGATCGACTTGCGCATGCCGGATGTGCCTTTGAGCACGCTGCGCAAGACCGCACTGAATATGCAGCGTGGCGGGGTCGGTTTCTACCCCAAACCGGGGTTTGTTCACCTGGATACCGGCCGGGTCCGTAGCTGGTAGCCCACTCCGGGTTTGGTCAATTCCCCGTTGAGGTTTATGCTTTGGTGACCACCAATATGGATACCGAAGCATAACCGAGGCATGCCCTTACAACTGGAATCCCTTGTCAGAGCTCAACGCACTTCACGCCTGTTACTTGCCGTTCTGGCAGTCTCGATAGGTCTTGTTCTGTGGCAGGTGGCCCGATTGAGTGAGGAGGCGGCCCTCTCCGATCTTCACGAGCGCAGCAGCACACAGCTGAGTTTCTATGTCGCCAATCTCCAGGGCCAGCTACAGAAGTTCGAATTCCTGCCTGAACTGCTCGCTACAAACAAAGCATTTGTAAATCTGCTGAAATACCCGGGTGACAGGGTACAAGCCGAGTCATTGAACCGCTATCTTGAGACTATCAACCGTATCGCCGACGCCTCTGATACCTATCTTATGGATACCCGGGGGCTGACAATTGCTGCATCAAACTGGCAGTCAGAGCGACCGTTTATCGGACGCAACTTCTCCTATCGCCCTTACTTCAAAGAGGCCATGGAGGGGCGTCTCGGCCGCTACTTCGCACTGGGCACCACCTCTAAGAAGCGCGGATACTATTTTGCCTACCCGGTGAGATCGGAAGGCAGCATTCTGGGAGCTGTGGTTATCAAGATCAACATGGCGCCCATCGAGGAAAAATGGAGTCGGTCTGAAGATGAATTTATTGTCACCGACCCTGACGGAGTGGTGTTTATAACAACCAACAAGTCCTGGCGCTACAAGACCCTCACTACCCTGAGTCCCGAAGTGACAGGCAGGATCCGGGAAAGCCGACGATACGCCAATGCAGACTTGATGCCGCTGGGTGAGATAGCCGGGGAAATAGACCAGGGGCGAATCATCCTGGTTTCCGATCCTGTCAGGGCCAGCTACCTGGCCCTGGAACAGGCGATGCCGGAGGCGGGGTGGAAAGTACATATTCTTACAAATACCGCGCCGGTGGCGGCAAGAGTCACCTGGAGTGTGCTGACAGCAATTGTAGTGATCGGCATTGCAGTGCTGTCAGTCATGTTCTTGATGCAGAGGCGTAAAAGGCTCGAGGAGAGAGAGCGTTTTGAGCGCCAGGCAAAGAAGAGCCTGGAATTGAACGAGGCGCGAATCAGGGCGATTCTGGAGGGGGCCCAGGCTGGTGTGGTAACAATGAATGACCAGGGCATTATCGAGTTTGCAAACAGCAGGGCGCAGGAGCTGTTCGGCTACGACCAGGGAGAGCTCTCAGGCCGCCTTTTTATGGAATGCTTTGCAGAGAATGACCAGCTCAGCGCTGAGAGAACGCTGCGAGCATCAGAATCCGGGGTGGCCGTAACAGAGATGGATGCCCGCAATAAGAATGGTCATCTATTCCCGGTGGAACTCTCAGTGGGCAGTCTAAAGCTCCGTGACGGTCGAAAGCGCATAGCCACCATCCACGACATCAGTTTCGCCAAGCGCCAGGAGGCGGAGTTGCGACAAGCCCATGATCTTCTGGAGGTGAGAGTTTCGGAGAGAACCCGCGATCTGAGTGAGAGCAACATCCGCCTTACCCGGGAGATCGAAGAACACCGCCAGACAGAGGAGGCGCTGCGCCAGGCCCAGGATGAATTGATTCAGGCGGCAAAGATGGCGGTATTGGGACAGATGTCCACCGGCATCAGCCATGAGCTGAATCAGCCCCTGGCCGCGATCCGCTCCTATGCGGACAATGCCCGGGCGTTGTTGGATCACGGGCGCAAGGAGGATGCCTGCTGGAACCTGACCCAGATCTCTGAACTTACCGAGCGTATGGCCACGATCAGCTCCCAGTTGAAGGTGTTCTCGCGCAAGACCAAGGGGCAGCTGGTGAGTGTTTCGCTGACAGCGGCGATAGACCACTCCCTTCGAATTCTTGCATCACGCATAAAGGAGAGCCAGGCAGAGATCATCCAGCATATACCAGAAAATGAACTCTTCGTGATGGCCGATATGGTTCAGCTGGAGCAGGTTTTGATAAACCTTATCGGCAATGCCCTGCAGGCGGTTGAGCAGCAGGATGAACGCAGGGTGGAACTGGAGGCGATCAGCTATGACGAAGAGGTTGTTATCACAATCCGGGACACCGGCTCCGGAATTGCGCCAGACCACCTGCCCCGCATTTTCGATCCGTTCTTTACCACCAAGGATGAGGGAAGCGGGTTGGGTCTCGGGCTTTCAATTTCCCACCGTATCGTTGAAAGTATGAGTGGCGAACTGTTGGCAAACAATCACATGGATGGCGGTGCCATCTTCACATTGAGCATGCCCAAGGGCGATGCACCTGAAGAGAAGGTCGGCTGACCCCCTCCCCTGGAATGAAAGTGACGCATCAGATATGAGCAGTAAACCGACCATCTATTTCATCGACGATGAGAAGCATATCCGTATCGCCAATCAGCAGACCCTGGAACTGGCAGGGTTCGAAGTACAGTGTTTCAGCAGCCCTGAAAAGGTATTGCCCCTGCTGTCGCTGGCCTGGCAGGGTGTCGTCGTATGCGACATCAAGATGCCGGGTATGGATGGACTGACCTTTCTTGCCGAGGCGATGGAGGTGGACCGTGACCTGCCGGTCATCCTGGTGACCGGTCATGGGGATATCTCAATGGCGGTCAATGCCATTAGAGATGGCGCCTATGATTTTATCGAAAAACCATTTGCTGCTGAAAAGCTGATTGAGACGGTACGCCGTGCCGTGGACAAACGTGCCCTGACCCTTGAGAACCGCAGCCTCAGGGTCGAACTGGAGGCTCAGAGTGCACCTGGCCCGCGCATAATCGGGCGGGCCACGGCTATACAGCGCCTGCGTTCGACCATTGCCCAGATTGCCGATACAGGAGCCGATGTGCTGGTGTTCGGCGAGACAGGTACGGGCAAGGAGCTGGTGGCAAGGTCCCTCCACGAGCACTCACTGCGCAGGGATAAAAACTTTGTTGCGGTGAACTGCGGTGCAGTCCCGGAGAACCTGATAGAGAGTGAGCTGTTCGGTCATGAGGCGGGTGCCTTCACCGGTGCCCAGGAGCGGCGTATCGGCAAGTTTGAGCATGCCAATGGCGGCACCCTGTTTCTGGACGAGATAGAGAGCATGCCGATGCCAGTGCAGATTCGGTTGCTGCGGGTGCTGCAGGAGCGGAGTGTTGAGCGACTGGGTTCAAATGAGCTGATCCCACTGGATCTGCGGGTGGTGGCTGCAACCAAGGCCAACCTGAAAGAGGCGGCTGAACGTTCTGAGTTTCGCGAGGATCTCTATTACCGGCTGAACGTGGTTACCCTGGAGATCCCGCCCCTGCGTGATCGACCGGAGGATATCCCGCTGCTGTTCCATCACTTTCTGCTGGTGTCCAGTGCCCGTTACCAGAAAGAGGTCCCTGCGCCGAGCAGTGAACAGATTCATGCGCTGTTGGCCCAGCCATGGCCGGGCAATGTCAGAGAGCTGCGCAATGCAGCTGAACGGTATGTACTGCTTGGCGAGAATTGCGGCTACGAACTGGAAAAGGTGTTGACCGGCAGTGAAAATGGGCAGGGCTCCATCACTCTTCCCCAGCAGGTGGACTGTTTTGAGAAAAGCGTCATCGAGCAGGCCCTCTCAGCAAACAACGGCAGGATCAATGAGACCATGGAGTCCCTGGGTGTGCCGCGTAAAACCCTATACGACAAAATGCGCAAATTCGGTCTGGATAAACAGAACTATAAATAAACCGGATTCTGACCTAAATTACTGATGAGGGCTGGAAAATAAATCAGGAGAGACCGGAATGGAGCTTCGTAAGATAATCACCGCAGCATTGGTGCTATCTGTCGCAATCTTATCCGTCCCTGTTCTGGCAGCCCCTGTGGTCATCAAGTTCACTCACGTGGTTGCGGAGGATACCCCCAAGGGGCAGATGGCCAGTCGGTTCAAAACTCTGGTGGAGCAGCGTCTGGGGGATAGGGTCAAGGTCGAGGTCTATCCCAACTCCAGGTTGTTTGGTGACAACAAGGTACTTGAGGCGATGCTGCTTGGGGACGTTCAGCTCGCGGCTCCCTCCCTTTCCAAGTTCAAGAGATATACCGGTAAGCTGCAGCTGTTCGATCTGCCCTTTCTTTTCAATGATATACAGGCGGTGGAGCGCTTCCAAAGTGGCCCCAGTGGCCAGCAACTGCTCATGTCCATGGAACAGAAGGGCTTGGTCGGCCTGGGATACCTGCATAATGGCATGAAGCAGATGTCTGCAACCCGGCCCTTGAGGCTGCCCGGGGATGCCAGGGATCTCAAGTTCCGCATTATGACCTCCGATGTGCTTGCAGCCCAGTTCGAGGCGGTGGACGCAATACCGAGAAAGAAGCCCTTTTCGGAGGTGTTCACCCTGCTGCAGACAGGGGCGATCGATGGCCAGGAGAACACCTGGTCCAATATCTACTCAAAGAAATTTTACCAGCTCCAGCCTTATATCACGGAGTCCAACCATGGTGTTGTGGATTACATGGTGGTGACCTCTGCAGCGTTCTGGCAGGGGCTGCCGGCGGATCTGCGCGGGGAGCTGAAGCAGGCCCTGGACGAGGCGATCGCCTTTGGCAACAGGGTGGCAGAGGAGAAGGCCGTTGCCGACAGGCAGGCGATTATCTCAACCGGACGTTCCCAGATCTTGAGCCTTAATCCTGATCAACGCAGGCAATGGGTTGAGGCAATGAGACCCGTGTGGAAAAAGTTTGAATCCCAAATCGGTAAAGAGTTGATTGATGCGGCATATAGCGCCAACGACTGATGAGTCGGTGCAACCGATTCTCCTCCAGGTATTCTGACAGATAACTCCGGGTAGCGACCTTATGGATTGGTTGCGTGGAAGAAGTCGGCAAACTCCTTGTCTGCAGTGACAATATGCCCGATAAGCCAGTGCTTCAGTTGTTGAAGCAGCGCCAAGTCAAGCTGTTCGCTGCCCTCTTCCAGCTCTCTTAGGAAAATCTTCAGCTCTGCACACAGCATCACGTGTTCCCGGTGATGCTCCTGTAGCCCGGTGTAGCCCGCCCGCTCCATGCAGGACTCTTCATTGCGGAAATGATTTTTCGTCTCCAGCGCCAGGTCGGCGAGTATCTCCCGGGCCTGTTGCGATAAAGTCGTCTCCCGGTTGGTCTGTATGATCTCTGCAAGCTGGTTCAGCAGGTTGACCAGTGCCTTGTGTTCATCGTCCAGTTCGGCAATGCCCAGGGACATTCGGTTGTTGAACTGCATGAAGTCAGGCATGTAATAACCGGCTATAAATATGGATTAATGCTTTAGATGTCTAGTCCAGAGTAGGGGTATTTTCAAGTAAAAGATCGCTGATTGCCTCGGCTGGACTGGATTTTGGGCAGATTTCCATCTTATGCCAGGGGGCAAATCGGCGGATTTCCACACATAAATTACTTTTGCACTTTTCTTCCTATGGCCTATTTTTATTTCTACTCCAGTAGTTTATGGTCGATTCGGATAGATCTCCAAGAAGTGGCCTGACAATTGCTCTACTTGGACCCAGGTATGAGCATTATCTCAGTGCCTTTTAAAAACAAAACCAGGAGGTGGTTGAATGAAGATTAAACGTAGAACTTTTGTGGTGGCGGGTGCAGCCCTTTTGGCATCCAGCATCCTGCCGGCAACAGCCATGGCCAAGGAGCGCGTGGTATTCAGTGGCGGTCCCGCAGGCGGTACCTTCCAGGTGGTGGCCAACGCGGTGCAGGTCTATAAGCCTATCAAGGCTTCCAAGGATTTCAGGGTCAAGGCCCAGTCTTCCGCCGGTTCCGTTGAGAACCTGCGCAAGGTGAACTCCGGCAAGGCCCAGATGGGCGTTGTCTACTCTGGTCACGTCTACCTGGGCCGTAACGGCCAGATGAAGAATGACACCAAGAAGTACGAAGACGTGATGGCGGTTGCCTGGCTCTACGGCGCACCGGCCCAGCTGGTGACACGCAAGGGCTCCGGCATCAAGAGTGTCAAAGACCTGGCCGGCAAGAAAGTCGGTGTGGGTAACGCGGGCTCCGGCGCATTCGCAAACTGCGAACTGTTTTTCACTCACATGGGTGTCTGGGACAAGGTCGAGCGCAACGCCATGGGTTACAACGATGCAGCCCAGGCTTTTGGTAACAAGCAGCTTGATGCTTTCTGGCTCTTCACCGCTTTCCCCAGCGGCGCGGTCATCATGGCAGCCCAGACCAACGATATTGAGCTGATCAACGTGGGCAAGGATGCAGAGGAGAGCGGTTTCTTCGACAAGTACCCCTACTTCTCCAAACTGGCTGTTCCCGCAGACACATACCGCGGCGTGGACTACGAGAGCCCCTCCTTCCAGGATTCCGCTCTCTGGGTGGCCAACTCCAAGGTATCTGACGACACCGTCTACAAGATGCTCTCCACCATCTACACCGATGAAGGCCTGGCCCACATGAAGGCCCAGAAGAAGACCTTCAAGCACATGAGCCTGAACACCGGCACCCAGGGCGTGGTTACCCCCTGGCACCCCGGCGCCATCAAGTTCTGGAAAGATAAAGGCATGATGTAAGTCTTGGTAAAGGGTGAGGGAGGGACCTGGTCCCGCCCTCTCATGTACAGGAAGTACAACCTGCCGCGGGTGCATGGATGCACCTGAGCGGCTTTAGTTTTTTATAAAAAAGGGCCGGGTGCCTGCGGGTGTCCAGAGCTACTGAATAACAAGAGAGAGGAGCATGGCGTGCAGGTAGAAAAAATGAACAAGGTCGAACAGATTATGTTCGACATCATGGCATTGGGCCTGGTGCTCTTCTATTCATACTCCGCCGTGCTCGAGCCGGCCGCAACCCAGTTCCATCGTGGCATCTATGTCGTAATCACCTACGTGCTGGTGTTCCTGGTCTACCGCTCCAAGAGTCAGATCGGGCGTGTCTGGGATTACCTGTTGATGCTGGTCTCGGTCATTACCCTGGGTTACTGGATATACAATTTCGAGGCCATCAATTACCGGGCCGGTGCGGAGACTGAGCTGGACCAGTGGATCGCCATGGTGGGCGTTTTGATCGGTATCGAAGTGGCGCGCCGGGTGGTGGGCAGCGTCTTCGTTATCATCGGTACCATCATGATTCTCTACGGCGTCTACGGCGAATATGTCCCTGAGCTTGTCTCTCATGCCGGAGATACCTTTCCCGACCTCTGTACCAGTATCTTCTACAAGAGTGATGGCGTGTTCGGCATCATGGCCAATGTACTGGCCACCTACATCATTCTGTTCGTGATTTTCGGTGCCTTTCTGGAGAAGAGCGGCGCCCAGCGTTTCTTTATCGATTTTCCCCTGGCCGCGGTGGGCCACAAGATTGGTGGTCCCGGCAAGGTATCGGTGATCGCCAGCGGACTGTTCGGTTCCATCTCCGGCAGCGCCATCGCTAATACGGTATCCACCGGCGCCTTCACCATCCCGATGATGAAGAAGGCGGGTTTCAAGCCCCACGTGGCGGGCGGCATTGAACCCGCGGCCTCCATCGGCGGCATGTTCATGCCACCCATCATGGGTGCTGGTGGCTTCATCATGGCAGAGCTGACCGGCCTGCCCTACTCCCAGATCATGCTGGTGGCGATATTTCCCGCCCTGATGTACTTCTTCAGTGTCTTCATGATGGTTCACTACGAGGCCAAGAAGCACAATATCGTGGGTGAGAAGAGCAAAGAGAGCGCCATGGAGATTCTCAAAAGGGAGTGGTTCTACGTACTCCCCCTGGTGGTGATCACCATCTTTATGCTGATGGGTTACTCCCCCGGTTATTCTGCAATCCTGGGCATCGTGACCTGTATCGTTGTCAGCTGGTTCCGGAAAGATACCCGAATTGACCTGAAGGGGTTTGTTCAGGCTTCCCGGGCCGGCGCTGAAGCCAGTCTCAAAATCGGCGCGACGGTCGGTGTCATCGGTATCATTATCGGCGTGCTCACCTACAGCGGCCTGATACTGACCTTTGCTGATATCGTTATCGAGCTGGCGGATGGGTCACTGGTTCTGACCATCCTCTTTATCGCATTGGCATCCCTGATCCTGGGAATGGGGGTTCCAGTGACCGCAGCCTACCTGATTACGGCGGTGGTGGCTGTGCCGGCGCTGACTCACCTCGGTGTGAATGAGCTGGCGGCACACATGATCGTCTACTGGCTCTCCCAGGACTCCAACATCACGCCGCCGGTCTGTATTGCTGCCTTTGCCGGTGCAACCATCGCCAAGGCCAACATGTGGGCTACGGCCTGGATCGCCTTCAAGTTTGCCAAGTTTCTTTACCTGGCACCCTTTATCTTTGGTTACGTGCCGGCATTTTCGCTGGATGGCACTTCGACGGATATTGCCATCGTCTTCGTTTTGGTTTTCCTGGGTACCTGGGCCTACAGCTGGTTCCTCAGCGGTATTTGGATGAACTGGTTCAAGAAGAGCGCTGCTTAATTAGGAATGAAAACGATGCAATCAGGTAACAATCTGCCGAAAATCGAGTACAAGAAGATACTCTATGTGACCGATCTGTCTGAGTCGGGGCGTCACGCTTTCCCTCATGCAGCAAATATCGCCCAGCGCTGCCAATCGGAGCTGACCGTGTTCCACGTGGTGGAGACACGGGACCTTGAAACCCTGCTGGGCTATATGAGTGAAGAGACCTGGAAAGAGCTTGCGAGCAGAAATCTCGAGGAGGCCCGGCAGATTCTGCTCTCCAGGAAACGGGATGACGTGGTGATACAGAACAGCGTCCAACAGTTTTGTGAGGATAGCCTTCCCGAGGAGTCAGACAGCCCGGTACTCGCCTACGATGTGAAGGTGGAGATGGGTGAGCCGCTGGAGAAGATCATCGAGGAGGCCCATGGTGGCGGATACGATCTGCTGGTGATCAGCAAGCACGGTCATCGTGCATCGGTCAAGGATGCGGTAATGGGGGATACGGCACGGCGAGTGGTCCGGCGCTGCAGGATTCCGGTATTGGTTGTCCCGCTTCCGGGGTGACCTCAGGCACTGACGCCCGCTTCCATCAATATTTTTTGCAAAGCAGCCCCGGTTTTGCAATGTCATTGGCAATTATCAGTAATATCTATACCGAGTAGATTTTTACTTATAGAATGCAGTGCTCCCCTCCTCGGGGAGCATTCTGTTGGAAAACCAACGGTATCCCAGTTTCAGCTACTAGGGCCTGTCAACGGGTCCCAAGTGTGAGGAAAGACCCTTCATGTCCGATGATTTGAAAAAGAGCGCTCTTGAGTATCACCGCTATCCACGGCCTGGCAAGCTGGAGATCAAGGCGACCAAACCCCTGGATAACCAGCGTGACCTGGCCCTGGCCTATTCGCCAGGTGTGGCCTTCGCCTGCAAGGAGATCGAGGAAGATCCCGTCACTGCGGCTGACTACACCGCCCGGGGCAACCTGGTGGCGGTGATCTCCAACGGTACGGCAGTACTGGGTCTTGGCGCTATCGGCAGCCTTGCGTCCAAGCCGGTAATGGAGGGCAAGGCGGTCCTGTTCAAGCAGTTTGCCGACATCGATGTGTTCGACATCGAGGTGGATGAACTGGACCCCGGGAAATTTATCGATACGGTTGCCCGTTTGGAGCCCTCCTTCGGTGGTATAAACCTGGAGGACATCAAGGCGCCTGAGTGCTTCATCATCGAAAAGGGCCTGAAAGAGCGGATGAATATTCCGGTCTTCCACGATGATCAGCACGGCACCGCCATCGTGGTGGCAGCGGCCATCTATAACGGCCTGCGGGTGGTGAACAAGGATATCGGCGATGTGAAACTGGTGGCCTCGGGGGCTGGTGCTGCGGCCCTTGCCTGTCTTGACCTGCTGGTTGAACTGGGGGTGAAGAGAGAGAACATCACCGTTACCGATATCGCCGGTGTGGTCTACCAGGGCCGTACCGAGGAGATGGACCCCTACAAGGCCCGCTACGCGGTGGATACCGACAAGCGCACCCTGCAGGATGCACTGCCCGGAGCGGACATATTTCTCGGTCTCTCTGCCGCAGGGGTGCTCAAGCCCGAGTATCTGAAGGAGATGGCCGACTCGCCCCTGATTATGGCCCTGGCCAACCCGACCCCCGAGATCATGCCCGAACTGGCCCTTGAAGCACGGCCCGACGCCATTATCGCAACCGGCCGCTCGGATTTCCCGAACCAGGTCAACAACGTGCTCTGCTTCCCCTTCCTGTTCCGTGGCGCCCTGGATGTAGGGGCCACCGAGATCAACGAAGAGATGAAGATGGCGGCGGTACGGGCAATCGCCGACCTGGCAATGGCGGAGACTTCAGATATCGTGCGCTCTGCCTACGGTGGGCAGGAGCTCCAGTTCGGCCCGGGCTACCTGATACCCAAACCGTTCGATCCGCGCCTCATGGGTTATGTGGCGCCGGCTGTGGCCAAGGCGGCCATGGAGAGTGGTGTGGCCCAGCGGCCGGTAGACGACATCAAAGCGTATACCGAGCAGTTGACCCACACCGTGTTCCGCACCGGCATGATGATGAAGCCGGTGTTTGACCTGGCCCGGGAGAAGGCCAGGCGGGTGGTGTTTGCCGAGGGTGAAGAGGAGAAGATTCTCCAGGTTTTGCCCCAGATCGTGGAGCAGGGTGTGGCACGCCCGATTGTTATCGGTCGTCGCGAAGTGATTGAGCGCCGGGTGGTGAATCTGGGCCTGGGCCTGGAGATAGACGAGGATTTTGACCTCATCGATCCCCAGAATCACGACGACTATTTCAGATACGTGGATGCCTATTACAGGCAGGTTGCACGCAAGGGTTATTCGCCCATCGAGGCACGGTACTTCCTGCGCACCAACTCCACGGTGCTCGCTGCCCTGATGGTGCGCGAGGGTCGGGCCGATGTCATGATCTGCGGTACGAGGGGCCGCTACAACGACCACCTCCAGCATATTGAGGAGATCATCGGAAAAGCCCCCGGTGTCAACAAGCTCACCGCCATGAATGGACTGGTCATGAAGAGCGGTACCCTTTTCATGACCGATACCTATGTCCAGGAGGATCCCAGCGCCGAGGATCTGGCCGAGATTGTGGAACTCTGTTCCAAGGAGGTGCGCTGGTTTGGTGAGGAGCCGCGGGTCGGTCTGCTCTCCCACTCAAACTTCGGTACCCGGGAGACGCCTTCGGCAGTGAAGATGCGCGAGGCTTACAAGCTGATAAGGGAGTCTCAGCCGGAGCTGGAGATCGAGGGGGAGATGCATGCGAATATGGCCCTCTGCATCGATGCACTAAAGGAGCGCTTTCCTGACACCCGGCTCAACGAGGCGGCAAACCTCCTGGTGATGCCCAACCTCGACGCGGCCAACATTTCATTCAACCTGGCCAGGCACCTGGCGGACGGTATCGCTATCGGTCCGATCCTGGTGGGTGCTGCGGAATCGGTGCATATCGTTACGCCCAGCACCACGGTCCGTGGGCTGTTGAATATGACGGCCATAGCGGCGGTACGTTCAGGGTAGTTTGCCAATCATATTGACGGCGGCTTTTTTGACAACCAGGTTGAAAGAGACCGGATCCTCGGTACCGGTGTCGTAGGCGAAGTTGAGCTCCTCCACGGACTCCCAGGCGATGGCACCGGTCTGAACATCCCATATCTGCAGGAAAACGCGGACATGGGCCTGCTTCGTCTCCAGCAGGCGGATACCCATGGCGCTGAAACGGCCCTTGGAGTACTGCAGGAAATCCGAGAGCTTGAGCTGGGCGACATAGCGCACGCCTGTGACCTGGCCAATCTCGCCCAGGGTCTGCTTGATGAAGATACCGGTGTCGCGATAATCGATCACCATCTGCTTGTATGCCTTTGCCAGGCCGGCCTGGTTGATCGCGCTGAGGGTCTGGGGCAGTGACCTGAAGGGGATGTCCGGGCGTTCCTCGGCCAGGGCTTCTGTGAACACCAGGGCGAAGACCTGCTTGTCCTCCTCCTTGCCGGTGATTGTGCTGGGGGTCAGAAAGGCTATACCGTGCCGGCCCAGGTCTCCCGGTTCGAGATTTATAACCTGCTGCTTTGAGCTGGAGTGGACCTGGGTTGTTGAGCATCCCCCCAGGCAAATAGTCACTGTCAGCATGATAAGCAGTACGATGCCGAGGTGCTTCATTGCTGCCCTCCTTCCTTAAAGGGAAGTATAGATTCTTTCCAGCTGACGCATCTGCCCTTCTAAAATGAAGTGCTGTTTGCCATATTTAATAGTATTGCACTCTGCATAAGGATGCTGTTGACGGTGATTCCAAAGCTATTGTTGCTGGCTGGTCTGATCCTGTTACTGGTTATACTCGCCTGGGTGGCGAAGCGGGCTGCTGTTGCCCGGCGGAACGCCTCCGAGTCCGAAAACGATATTCTTGAGGTCGTGGACTGGCACGCCCTTACCCCGACCCAGGCTTTCGAGGAGGTCGACAGCAGTTCCGAGGGGCTTGGCAGTGAACAGGCGCGGCACCGCTATGAAAGCTATGGCCCCAACCGGCTGCCGGAGGTCAAGCCGCGCAGTCCGTTGATACGCTTCCTGGCCCAGTTTCACGATGTCCTCATCTATGTCCTGCTGATCGCCGGCGTGGTGACCGCGCTGCTCCAGCACTGGCTTGATGCCGGGGTTATATTCGGCGTGGTGGTGATCAACGCCCTGATCGGCTTTATACAGGAAGGCAAGGCCGAAGACGCCCTGCGGGCGATACGCCAGATGCTCTCACCCCAGGCGATGGTGCTCAGGGATGGCAAACGCACCACTGTGCCATCCGAGGAGCTGGTTCCCGGGGATGTGGTGGTGCTGCAGTCGGGAGACAAGGTGCCGGCTGATCTGCGTATGTTTCACTCCAAGGGGTTGCAGGTGGAGGAGGCGTCTCTCACCGGTGAGTCTGTTCCGGTGGAGAAAACCGCTGACCCGATTGACCGGGTTGCGGTTTTGGCTGATCGCTGCTGCATGGCCTACTCCGGAACCCTGGTGACCCATGGCCAGGGCAGCGGCATTGTGGTGGCCACCGGGGGTGAAACGGAGATTGGGCGCATCAGTTCCCTGGTGGCGGGTGTCGAACAGTTGACCACCCCCCTGCTGCGCCAGATGAACCAATTCGGCCACTGGCTGACCAGTGCGATCCTTGGGCTTGCTGCAATCAGCTTCACCTTCGGGGTCCTGGCAAGGGACTATACCGCTTCCGAGATGTTCCTCGCATCTGTAGGGCTGGCGGTGGCGGCTATTCCAGAAGGGCTTCCCGCGATCATGACCATCACCCTCGCCATCGGTGTACAGCGCATGGCGTCACGCAACGCCATCATCCGGCGCCTGCCCGCAGTGGAGACCCTGGGTACGGTGGCTGTTATCTGTTCAGACAAGACAGGAACCCTGACCCGAAACCAGATGACGGTGCGTGCCATCTCGGTGTCAGGTGCGGATGTCGGGCTTACGGGAACCGGATACGATATCCACGGCGGATTTGTGCTCAATGGCCAGGACTATGCCGCAGAGGCTAACGCAGAGCTGATGCAGGCACTGCGTGCGGTTACGCTGTGTAACGACTCCTCGGTGGTCTGTACCCCTGAGGGTTGCCAAACCAGCGGTGACCCCATGGAGTCTGCCCTGCTTGTGGCCGGCATAAAGGCGGGGCTGGATATCGATGGCGAGATCAAGCAGAACCCAAGGACCGATCTCATTCCCTTTGAGTCGGAGCACAAGTTTATGGCCACCCTGCACCACAGTCACGAGGGTGAGAGTTTCATCTTCGTGAAGGGTGCCCCTGAAAGGCTTGTGGAGATGTGCAGCACCCTGCACACCGCTGAAGGGGAAGGAACCCTGGACCGGCAGGAATGGCTGCAGCGCATGGAGAGCATGGCGGCAAAGGGCTACCGGGTTCTGGCGGTGGCGGCCAAGGCCGCTCACGAGAGTCAGCAGGAACTCACCTTTGATGATGTTCAGGATGGACTGGTACTGCTTGGCCTTTTCGGCCTTATAGATCCGCCCCGTCCGGAGGCGATCGAGGCGGTCAGTATCTGTCGCACGGCAGGTATCCGCGTGAAGATGATCACCGGCGACCACAGCGTTACCGCGGCAGCCATTGCCCGCCAGGTGGGGCTTCTCAATCACGATGCAGTGCTCACCGGGCAGGAGCTCGATGAGCTCAGCGACGAGGAGCTGCACAGGCAGGTGTTTGATGTGGATATCTATGCGCGGGTCACCCCCGAGCATAAATTGCGGCTGGTGAGCCAGCTGCAGGCGGGTGACCATGTTGTGGCGATGACAGGAGACGGCGTCAACGATGCACCAGCTCTGAAGCGCTCCGATGTGGGTGTGGCCATGGGCGGCAGTGGCACAGAGGTGGCCAAAGAGTCTTCCGAGATGGTGCTTACCGATGACAACTTCGCCACCATTGTTGCCGCCGTGGAGGAGGGGCGCACCGTATATGACAATATCCGCAAGGCGATCCTGTTCATTTTGCCTACCAATGGTGGTGAGGCACTGGTTATCCTGGGCGCCATCCTTTACGGTTTCAGCGAGTTTCCCCTGACCCCGGTGCAGATCCTGTGGGTGAACATGATCACAGCGGTGACCCTGGCCCTCGCCCTCGCCTTTGAGCCCTCAGAGCAGGGTGTCATGGAACGAACGCCCCGTGACCCCAGCGAGCCGGTCCTCAAACCCCTGTTTCTATGGCGTATCGCCTTTGTTTCTGTAATTCTGATGAGCGGGACATTCAGCCTGTTTGTCTGGGAGATAGACCAGGGGGCATCCATCGAGCAGGCCCGGACCGTTGCGGTCAATACCCTGGTCATGTTCGAGATTTTCTACCTCTTCAACTCCCGTTACATCATGGCTCCGGTGCTTAACCGTGAGGGGCTGCTGGGAAATCACTACGCCCTGATGGCTATCGCCATACTGCTCTTTTTCCAGATGGCCTTTACCTATTTCGGGCCCCTGCAGACCCTCTTTGGCACGGCTGCTATCGATGCTGCAACCTGGCTTAAAATCGTGCTGGTCTCTTCGAGCGTCCTGTTCCTGGTGGAGGCCGAAAAGTCCCTGCTGCGCTTTATTGCCCGCCGTTCGTCAGGGAGCGGCTGATTTCCATAGAAAAAACCGTCCTGCAAGCTGTTACAATAGGCGGTCCCCTCTATTGGAGGGGCCTTGTTTTTAGTGCGCCGGATGTTCGGGTAATATCGGCTCCGGGGCTGCGTGGAGAATTTTGAGTATGTCCCAAGAAGTGATTCAACCAGGGAAATTTGTCTCCCTGACCTACACCATTGTCGACTCTGACGGAAACGTTTTGGAGCAGAATGACATTCCTGTAAGCTATGTTCATGGCGGAGAGACCGAACTTATCGGCAGCATGGACAAGGCGGTTGCCGGGAAGGTGGCCGGTGATGAGGTCGAGGTGGAAGTGCCTCCCTCTGACGGTTTTGGCGAGTCCGATCCCGACCTGAAGTTTACCGATGACCTGGCAAACGTGCCGCCCCAGTTCCACCAGGTTGGTGCCGAGGTGCAGATGCAGAATGACTCCGGTGATACAAAGACCTTTTATGTCACCAAGATCGAGGATGGCAAGCTGACCGTGGATGGCAACCATCCGCTGGCAGGCAAGACCCTGATGGTCAGGGTCAAGATCCTGGAGGTGCGTGATGCGACAGCCGAAGACATGGCGCCTCCATCAAGCAGCTGCAGCATCAACTGATAACCTAACCGTTTACAGATAGGCGAAATATGAACCTGGGTGTTGTTATCCTTGCCGCCGGACAGGGCACGCGGATGAAATCCGCCCTGCCGAAGGTGCTCCATCCCCTTGCAGGAAAGCCACTGGTCGGTCATGTCATCGACAGGGCACGGGAACTCGGCGCAGCAGAGGTCGCGGTGGTCTACGGTCATGGTGGTGAGCAGGTGCCGGGGACCATCAATGACTCTTCCCTCGCCTGGGTTGAACAGGCCGAACAGCTGGGTACAGGCCACGCGGTGGAACAGGCCCTGCCGGCCATGGCGGGTATGGACCGGGTTCTGGTGCTCTACGGCGATGTGCCCCTGACCAGCCGGGAGACCCTTGACGCCCTGATCGGGGCTGCAGCGGATACCCAGCTGGCCCTGCTCACCGTCAACCTAGAAAATCCTACCGGTTACGGCCGTATTCTGCGTGACAGCGAAGGCCGTCCGTCCCGTATCGTGGAGCAGAAGGATGCCAGCGATTCCGAACTGGCCATCACCGAGGTGAACACCGGTATCCTGGTTGCCGATGGGGCTAAACTCAACGACTGGTTGCACAAACTGGACAATGACAATGCCCAGGGCGAGTTCTACCTCACAGACATCGTTGCCATGGCGGTGTCCGAGGGTATCGAGGTGCACAGTGCACAGCCGACGGACGAGTACGAGGTGATGGGCGTGAACGACCGGGTTCAGCTCTCTGCCCTGGAACGTCACTTCCAGGAGCTGCAAGCCGAGCGGCTGATGCGTGAAGGGGTGGCCCTGCGCGACCCTGCCCGCTTTGACCTGCGCGGTTCACTCTCAAGCGGCAGTGATGTCGAAATCGACGTCAACGTGCTGATCGAGGGCGATGTCAGCCTTGGCAGTAATGTGCGGGTTGGCGCTAACACGGTACTGCGCAACGTCAAGGTGGCCGACGGCGTCTGGATCAAGGAGAACTGCGTGATCGAGGAGGCGGTGATCGGTGAAGAGAGCATCATCGGTCCCTTCGCCCGCATCAGGCCCGAAACCGAACTCTCTCCCCGTGTCCACGTGGGCAATTTCGTTGAGATCAAGAAATCGATTGTGGGCGAGGGCAGCAAGATCAACCATCTCAGCTATGTGGGCGATTCAAGCGTGGGTAAAACAGTGAATGTCGGTGCCGGTGTTATCACCTGCAACTACGATGGCGCAAACAAGTTCCGCACGGTGATCGGCGACGGCGCCTTTATCGGCTCCGACAGTCAGCTGGTTGCCCCGGTGGAGGTGGCCCCCGGTGCCACCATTGGCGCCGGGTCCACCATCACCCGTAGTGCTCCTGCGGATCAGCTTACCCTGAGCCGTTCCAAGCAAATCACCATGAAGGGCTGGAAACGGCCGGTTAAAAAGAAAAAGTAGGGCAGAGATCGAAAATGTGTGGAATTGTCGGTGCAGTAGTACAACGAAACGCCCTGCCCATCCTGCTGGATGGCCTGCAGCGTCTTGAGTACCGGGGCTACGATTCGGCCGGCGTGGCTGTTCGCGAGTCAGGCGGTGAGCTGAAACGTTTCAGGGCCCTGGGCAAGGTCAACGTGTTGCGTGAGCTTGTAGAAGCCACCGATGTCTCTGGTGAACTGGGCATTGCCCACACCCGCTGGGCAACCCATGGAGAACCTTCCGAGCGCAACGCCCATCCCCACATGAGCGGCGTACGTGTTGCCGTTGTACACAACGGCATCATCGAGAACCATAATGTCCTGCGCGACCGGCTCATCGGGCTCGGATACAGCTTTACCTCTGAAACAGATACCGAAGTGATCGCCCACCTGCTGGATTACAAGCTGGAGTCCGGCTGTGATCTGCTTGGTGCCGTCAAGGAGGTGAGCCGCGAACTGGCCGGCGCCTATGCCCTGGCTGCCTCGAGTCCCCAGGATGGTGAGCGCATCGTGGTCACCCGCGAGGGCAGTCCACTGGTGATCGGGATCGGTGAGGGTGAGAACTTTATCGCCTCCGATGTGGCTGCTTTGCTGAGCGAGACCAGGCGTTTCATCTTCCTCGAGGAGGGGGATATCGCAGAAGTCCGCAGGGATGGCGTGACCATTTTCGATGCCGCGGGTGAAGAGGTTGATCGCCCTGTGCGCCAGTCCATGATGAACGCTACCAACGTGGACAAGGGGCCCTATCGGCACTACATGCTGAAAGAGATCTTTGAGCAGCCGGGCGTCATATCGGAGACGCTGGAAGGGCGTATCCACAAGGGACGCCTGTTGGAACAGAGTTTCGGTCACGAGACCCGTGATCTGCTGGACAAGACCCGCCAGGTGCAGATCATTGCCTGCGGCACCAGTTACCATTCCGGCCTGGTTGCCAAGTACTGGCTGGAAGAGCAGGGCATACCCTGCAATATCGAGGTGGCCAGCGAATACCGCTACCGCAAGGTGGTGGTGCCCAGGGATACGCTGTTCGTTACCATCTCCCAGTCAGGAGAGACTGCAGATACCCTGGCTGCCCTGCGTGGTGCGAAGTCGAAGGGTTACGTGGGCACTCTCTGCGTCTGCAATGTGCCCGAGAGCTCCCTGGTCCGTGAGTCTGATGTCTGCCTGATGACCCGTGCCGGTCCCGAAATCGGGGTCGCCTCAACAAAGGCGTTTACCACCCAGCTGGTTGCACTTCGCCTGCTTACCCTGGCCCTTGCCAAGCGCAACGGCATGAGTGCCGAGCAGGAGGAGATACAGGTCAACGAGCTGCACGCCCTGCCCCGCCAGGTCGAAGTGGTGCTGACCCTGAGCGATGCCATCAAGGATATGGCCAACGGCTTTGCCGACAAGCACAACGCGCTTTTTCTGGGGCGGGGTACATTCTATCCGGTCGCCATGGAGGGGGCGCTGAAGCTCAAGGAGATCTCCTACATTCACGCCGAGGCCTACCCGGCAGGTGAGTTGAAACATGGCCCCCTGGCCCTGGTGGATGCGGATATGCCGGTGGTCTGTGCTCTGCCCGATGACCCCTTGCTGGACAAGGTCCTGTCAAACCTCCAGGAGGTGCGCGCCCGTGGTGGTGAACTCTTCCTGTTTAGTGATCATAACGTGAAGATTGACCTGGACCGTTTTCAGAACCTCACCCTTTCCGATATTCACCCCGGGACTGCGCCCATCGTTTACAGTATTCCACTGCAACTGCTGGCCTACCATGTTGCCCTGCTCAAGGGTACCGACGTGGACCAGCCCCGCAATTTGGCGAAATCCGTGACCGTGGAGTAGCTCTTAACCGGAAACTATGGAACCTGCGCCTGAACAACAGATTCTCATTGTCGATGATGATCCCGATCATCTGGCGCTAGTTACCCGCTGGCTGGAGCTTGAGAATTATCATCCACACACTGCGCTCAGTGGGCAGGATGCCCTGGCGAGTATCGAACGTGTACGCCCCGACCTGGTGATTACTGACCTGGTGATGGACGGCATGAACGGTCTGCGCCTGATTTCCGAGATACATCGGTATGATCCAGTTTTGCCGGTGATGGTGCTCAGTGGCCAGGCCGGCATTCCCGATGCCCTGGAGGCCTCCCATCTCGGTGTGAATGCCTTTTTTGAAAAACCGGTTAAGCGTCAACACTTGATCGATGCGGTCAACCAGGTTTTGAGCAGGGCCGGGGCTTCTCCCGTGCAGCCAGCGGACAGATTTGCTCCCCGGATTATTTACCGTTCGAAACGTATGGGTGAACTGCTGAGCCGTGCCCAGCTGGTTGCTGCCGGCGACAGTACGGTACTGATCACCGGCTGCACCGGGACCGGTAAGGAGTTGCTGGCCCAGGCAATACACGAGGGAAGTGATCGGCGGGATGCTCCGTTTATAAGCATTAACTGCAGCGCCCTTCCTGAGCAGTTGCTGGAATCGGAACTTTTCGGGCATGAGAAAGGTGCATTCACAGGTGCAACCAGTCGCCATGTCGGGCTGTTCGAGGCAGCCAATACCGGAACGCTGTTTCTGGATGAAATAGGCGATATGCCCGTGATGCTGCAAGCCAAGCTTCTGCGTGTGTTGCAGGAGTTCAAAGTGCGTCCGGTCGGTTCCGCCAGCTCTATTCCTGTTGATGTACGGATAATCTCCGCAACCCATCAGGATCTGGATGAGATGGTTGAACGCAAGGAGTTCAGGGCGGATCTCTACTACCGTCTGAATGTGGTCCCGCTCTATATTCCAAATCTCAGTGAGCGCAGAGAGGATATCCCTGAGCTGGTGGAGCACTTTCTCACAACACTCTCAGAGCGTTCAGGAAAAAAGCGCAAACGGTTTTCGCCGGATGCCATCAGTCACCTGGTCAGTACCAGCTGGCCGGGGAATATTCGTCAACTGCAAAACGTGGTTGAGCAGTGTTTTGTTTTGAGCCCGGGTGAACTGATACCGATAAACCTGGTGTCAGAGGCGTTGAGAGACCGGCCGGGTGAGATTCTCCCCCTGGACGAGGCAAAGCGTGCTTTTGAACGGCGATACCTGGCTAGCCTGCTGCGTACAACAGAAGGTAACATTACCGCGGCGGCACAGCTTGCGGGCAGAAACCGTACTGAATTCTATACCCTGCTGAATAAGCACAGCCTGGAACCTGCTGCATTCCGCAAGCCTTAGATAGATCCTTTTCCTTCATCTGAACTGGCCGTGATCACGGCTCCGGATTACCGTGCAAAGCCTCAATAGTTTGCACTGTCGTGTTATGACGACACTCTTGGTTTTATCTGCATGGCGCCATCTTCCTAACTATTTGAAAAAAATATTAAAACTACTTTTGATGAATGGTTGGCATGAACATCGCTAGCAATAGCCGTGTTACCGAGTGAAAAATTTCCCAACGACAACATGGACAGAAAACAATGCAAACATCCAACCGTTTTTCAAAATATATCGTCTCTACCGCCTCGTTCGTCATGCTGACTGCGCTGACTGCCAATACACATGCAATCGATAGATATGCCCAGGACAGCTCTATGGCCAAGGTTGTAGACAGCTCTAAAAACTGCGTACAGACCATTGGTGGCCGCTCCGGTCTTTGTGGTGGTCCGGTAGATTCCGATGGTGATGGTGTTACCGATGACATGGACAAGTGCCCCGAAACTCCCAATGGCGTAAGTGTTGATGCCAAGGGCTGCGCTCTGGATACCGATGGTGATGGAGTGGCGGATTACAAAGACAAGTGTCCGGGAACCCCGGCAGGCGCAGCAGTTGATGCAAATGGCTGCCAGATGGATTCAGACGGTGATGGCGTATATGACGCTCAGGACAAGTGCCCCAATACCCCCAAGGGTGCGAAGGTGGATAGTGACGGCTGCATGGAAAAACTGGTACTGCGCAATGTACAGTTTGAAAATAACAGTGCACAGCTGACTGCCGAGGCACAAAATGTACTCGGCCCTATCGCCGAGGTGCTTAAAGGCCGTCCAGATATCAAGGCACTTGCCGTTGTCGGTCATACCGACAGCAAGGGTTCCGAAGCCTACAACCAGCGTCTTTCCCAGGCGCGTGCTCAATCCGTGGCAGAATTCTTCAAGTCTGCCGGAATCAGCACGCCTGTCAGTGCTGACGGCATGGGTGAGAGCACACCGGTAGCTGATAACGCCACTGCAGCAGGCCGCGCTCAAAACCGTCGCGTAGAACTCGATATCAAAAAGTAACCCTTCACTGTTCAACAGGGCCGGGTGAGTCATTAATCTCTGCTTAAGGTCCACTGGCCACAGCCCCGCCAACCGGCGGGGCTTTTTCATTCTCACCATAAATTAGTGGCTCACAAACAGGTGTCGTGAATCGGCGACACATTATTTCCACACAGGTACGAGGCTGCTTACTCGGGGGGCGGGTGAGTTTTTAGCCCCTTGAATTGCAAGGTGATTTTCCTGCCGGTTAGGGCTGGCGCACATTTTGCATTCAGGAGATCTGTATTGAACAGAGTGGTAAGGGTTAGGGTGAAATTCAGAATCGTAGTTTGTTTCAGGGCGGTCTGGGTAATGGGAGGAGTGTCTAGGTTATGGATGATATCGATGTCGTGATTGATGCGGATCTCTCTGATCTGGTACCGGGTTACCTGGCACACCGGGAGAGAGATTTATCTGAATGCTGGCGAATGATCGATGAAAGGAATTACTGCCAGATTCGGCGTATTGGACACAATATCAAGGGATCAGCGGGGGGGTTTGGATTCGAAAAGCTCAGTAGCATTGGAAAGGCGCTGGAGAGAGCCGCCCATAAGGCGGATCAAGAGACCATTGTCTTCTGCCTTGAAGAGCTCAGGAACTACCTCGGGCACATCAAAGTGCATTACAGATGATTCGATTGCATGCCGTAAGGAATATGGCGGGCGAGATGGGTCAGATTTCCAACATGACAAGCAGGTATTTCGCGCCGATGAATATCAAGAGTAAGCGGGATCGACCTACCATCCTTCTGGTGGAGGATTCACCCACCCAGCGTATTGTCGTAAGCAAGATGATACAGGAGCTGGGCTTTAACATTCTGGGTGCTGGGGATGGGAAAGAGGCGCTCCATATGGCACTACAGCATCAACCGGCCCTTATTCTTATGGATTTCGATCTGCCGTTGGTAAATGGGTTGGACGCAGCAAAAAACCTTCGGAACACTGCCGCTACCTCACATATACCGGTAGTCGCCCTGACAGGCTGTGACTCCCAGGCGTGCCGGCTGCGGGCCCTGATGCGTGGTGTTGTCGATTACATAGTCAAGCCTGTAGCTCCTGAGCAGCTTCACAGCGCCATCACTGAACAAATCTGAGACGCCCCAGATTACCAGGCCAAGCCTGATGGTGTATGATCTAAAGTCATTTCTGGAAGAGGAAATCTCTTGAATAGTAAAGAAAATTTTTCTGCTTCAAAGGTGGCGGAGCTTCCCGGTAATGATGGCGGTATGGAAAAGGTGCGGGAGCTGCTTTTTGGTCAGCAGCTACGTGAATTTACCCATCGCATCGAATGCCTTGGCCAAGAGCTGAGTGAAAAGGTTGAGATGCTGCGCTCGGATTCATCCGCCGAGCTTTCCGAACTGGCACTCAAGGCGACAAAGGTTCAGTCGGAGATTCAGGCTGCACTGGAGAGCGAGGTTACAGAGCGTTCGGCCCTCGCGGATTCAACAACTTCTGCCCTGGACAATCTTGCAGGGGAGTTGGGGCGTCGTATAGAGGGGCTGGAGGCTTCCTTCACGGAACAGATCAACGAACTTGGATCGGCTCTTGGGCGGCGTATTGAAGATCTGGAAACCGAATTGGATGTTCAATTGGCAAAGCTGTCCAAGGCCGTCGATAGCGAGGTGGAAAAGCTGGAACAAGGCAAACTTGATCGTACCGCCCTTGCGTCGATGTTCTCTAAAATGTCCGAACAGTTAAATGAAAACCGGTGACCGATTTCTCTCAATAGCCCCAGAGGTACACTTTAGCGCTCTGAAAAGAAGCCATGTCTGATAGCGTGCAGCCCGATACACAGGAAGTCTCTTCAGCTCTGGATGAGCTCAAATCCCTTCTGATCGGTCCGGAGAAGCAGGAGCTTTCGCAATTGCGTGAGCGAATCGATGATCCTGGATTGCGGGCAGAGGATATGGCGCTGGTTCTTGCTGACGCCATCCGCCTGACAGAAGAACAGGGTGGGGAGCTCACCGATGCACTTGAGGTGCCGGTAAGCGACTGCATAAAACGATCAGCCAATAAAAATCCGGAACTGTTTGCCGAGTCCTTTTATCCGGTAATCAGCCCGGCAATAAGAAAGTCCATCTCTTCCGCTCTCAAAGAGCTCGTGGATACCATCAACCAGACGCTTGACCACAGCTTTACTCTCAAGGGCTTGAAGTGGCGCCTGGAGTCGATACGCACCGGTGTACCCTTCCCTGAAGTCGTATTGCGCCACACCCTGCTCTATCGGGTTGAGCAGGTACTGCTTATTCGCCCTGAAAGCGGACTGCTGATTCAGCAGGTAACAGATTCGAGGGTAAGCGAAAGCGACCCGGATGCCGTGTCGGCCATGTTGACTGCAATCAGTGACTTTGTTCGTAATGCCTTCCTGTCGGGAGATAGTGATCGCAGCCTGGATACAGTGGACATGGGTGAGTACACCCTGCACCTTTTTCATGGACCCCAGGCCTACCTCGCCCTCCTTGTTCGGGGTATAGCTCCTGCATCACTGCGTAATCAAGGCCATGATGTGCTGGAGAAAATCCACCGCAACTACAGCTCCATCCTAAAGGAATTTGATGGTGAGAAAGATAAGGCTCAACCTTTGGTACCCCTGCTGAAGAGTTGCCTTGCTGCGGAGAAGAGGGAGCAGGTTCGTGGACAACGTATCTCAACACCCTTCGTGATTGTGTTGCTGCTCATCATCAGCGCGATCGGTTGGTTCTCTTACGGTGGCTACCTGGCATCGCGGGATGAGCAGGCGTTGCAGGTACGGTTCGATACCCTGGTGCGGGAGTTTGAGCAAACGCCCGGGATTTTTCTGACCAGTGTGGATCGAAGGATGCAGACGCTGCATATTGATGGACTGCGTGACGGACTTGCGGTTGATCCTGAACAGCTGGTTGCCGCCAGCGGTCTTGAGATGGACCAGGTAAAAGTAAACTTCCTGCCCTACCAGGATATGACGCCGGTGTTTGTGAGAAAGCGTCTCGATGCCTGGCTTGATCCGCCCGGTTCAGTCAATGTGTCTGTAGACGACCATGGAGTCCTGAAGCTCAGTGGATCAGCCAGTCGCGAATGGTTGGAGAGGGCAGAGATGCTGGCTGCTGTAGTACCGGGTATCAGTCGTGTAGACAGCAGTGGGCTTTTGGGTAATGACCAGGCGCTGCTCAAGGCGGCAAGGGAGAAGTTGAAGCCCCTGCCTGATGTAGAGCTGTATGTTGAAGATGGAGTGCTCTTCGTTCGCGGCATTGCGTCGTCGTCCTGGGTCAGAATGCTTGAGGCACTGCCCAGATCCCTTCCGGGGCTGGATTCGGTTGAGAGTACGGTGACTCTTCAGGAACAGCTGGAGCTGGAAGAGGCTGCCCGGCGTTTACATGAACAGGCGGTTCTGTTCAGTGAAGATGTTGAAATCGCTGCCGACCATCAACAGGTTGTAAGCGATGTTTCCAGGGACATAGAGTACATCCGGCAGCTCTCCAGTGCGCTTTCGCTTACCCCGCGGATCTACATAATCGGTTACACCGACGGCATCGGGGTTCCTGCCTATAACCGGATGCTTGCCAATGCCCGTGCGCATACCGTCTACGACCAGCTGGTCGAGTACGGTGTACCCCAGGAACTGCTTCGGCTGAAAGAGTCGGCACCTCTTCCTGCAACCGGGTGGGAAGACCCTGCAATGCGACGAGTCGATTTCCAACTGCAACTTGACCCGCAAACCAACGCAGGTGATCAGAGTGGTGAACATGCAGGCTAAGAAGATATGCATGATTGGGGATTTTGCGGTGGGAAAAACCAGCCTGGTGGAGCGTTATGTAAATCACCATTTCTCCGATGGCTACCTGTCCACAGTGGGTGTCTCTATCAAGACCAGGGAGTTGACGCTGCTCTCGGGTGACCAGGTCAAGCTTGTCTTGTGGGATATTGCCGGGGATGACTCCATTGCAACCATGGGGCATTACCTCAAGGGTGCTGCCGGGTATCTTCTGGTTGCTGACGGTACGCGTAGGGAGACACTCTCATCCGGTATCAATCTCCAGCGGCAGACGGAAGAGGTTCTGGGCTGCGCCCCCTTTGTCATGATGCTGAACAAGTCGGATCTCGCAGATCAATGGGAGATGGATCGTGAGCTGGTTCAGTCAATAACCTCCAAGGGCTGGCCTGTTCTTGAATCGAGCGCCAAGATTGATAGCGGGGTTGACTCCGCCTTTCAATCGCTGGGTGAACGAATAGTGGCGGGTTGACATGACTGCACCCATAGAGCAGCTGTCCAGGCATATCAATAGAACCCTGGCGAAGAAGGTCAAGGCATTTTTCGTGGTGATTGATGGCGAGAGCCGTATGCAGTGCAGTTCGGGAAGAGCGTCCTATTTTGGTTACCAGGATCTCAGTGA
The DNA here is from genome assembly GCA_965224515.1 of Sedimenticolaceae bacterium. GTDB lineage: Bacteria > Pseudomonadota > Gammaproteobacteria > Chromatiales > Chromatiaceae > Sedimenticola_A. The sequence goes on along the minus strand of OZ245051.1, from coordinate 1,161,600 downwards.
AGGCCAGGTGGTGGACGATGCTTTCCCTTTTCTTACGGGCCTGGAACAGGTACCCGACCAGACCCTTGAGCTGAATACCCTTGAGACGCCATCAGGAAAAGCCGCAGATGTGCATCTGTTACGTATGGACGATGGTTGGGGAATAGCCTTTCTAGATGCAACAGATGAGCGTGAAGGCCGGCGCCGATACCAGCAGGCCGCCCATGAACTGGCCCTGTTGGGTGCGGAACGCGAGAAGCTTTTTCAAGAGATCAGCGGTGCCAAGGCGGCGCTTGAATCGGCCAACAGAAAACTCGATATCGCGAATAGACTGAAGAGCCGGTTTATCGGTCGCATGTCCCATGAATTCCGCACGCCACTCTCTTCTGTGCTCGGTTTTGCTGATCTTGCAAAAGAAGAGCTGGGCTCGCCGGGGCGTACCATCTCTCATCTCAAGGCAATTGAGCGGGGTGCAAACTACCTCCTCAACCTGGTTGACAACCTGGTTGACCAGGCGGTGTCGGAAGACAATAAACTATCGGTTCATCCTTCATCGTGTGACATATCCCTGATTGTTGAAGCTCTTGAAGAGCTCTTTCACCCCATGGCAGATCAAAGGGGACTTACCTTTGCATGGTGGATCTCTTCTGACATTCCGCCAAAGGTGTGGCTTGATGAGATACGGCTGAGGCAGGTGTTGGTAAACCTCCTCGGCAATGCTTTTAAATTTACCCGCGAGGGTGGAATTACCGTTTCTCTCGACTGGTCGGATGAACGACTCAATGTGACGGTTGAAGATACTGGTCCCGGGATACAGGAAACGGATATTGAAACTCTACTTGAAGAGTTTCGCCAGAGCAGTGACGGGCAGCATGAAGGAAAAGGTGCCGGTCTTGGTCTCTCTATCAGCCGTGAGATTGTCCGGTTAATGGGTGGGGAGATGGAGATTGATTCACCCACCAGCCAGGGAACCTGCGTCCGCTTTTCAGTCGAAGCCCCTTCACGCCGTGATAAGGTCAAGGCAACGACCTCGCTCGAAGAGGCGGTTGTGCTGGTGGTGGATGATGATAGTGATATTCGCCAGCTGCTGCAGGTATTCTTAAGTACGGCCGGCGGCAAGGTGGTGTTGGCCAGGGATATGGATGAGGCGCTCTCCTGCTTGAATAGTACGCCCCCAACGATTGTTGTTGCTGATATGCAGCTGGGTGAAGAAAACGGCGTACAATTGATTCTGAAGATGAGGCGTAAGCAATTCAAAGGCCCCATCGTGGCATTGAGTGCAAGTGATGATGAAACTCTTCGCTACGAGGCGTATCGGGCAGGCTGTACAGACTATGTGCTCAAGCCGCTTCGACGGACAGAGTTTCTACAGAGGCTTGAGAGTGTGCTTGCTTCGAACTGAGCTGCAGCCTCTCTTCCAGGGTTTTTACCGAAGCTCACAGCCGTATCTGTGATGGCAAAAACAGCCGGGCAATATTCTCAGGAGAGCAGGGCCACGCTCTTGGCCTGGACGTAGACGGCTTTTCCAGATTCCAGCCCCAGCACCGAAGCTGATTTGCGGGTTACCCGCGAGAGCATGGGCGCATCGCCTACCAGCATTTTGACCATCATCTGAGACGTGCCGACCGGTGTCATTTCATCAATGGTGGCGGGAAAGATATTCAGGATACTGGTGCCGGACTGATGTTCCAGGGTCAGGCTGACATCCCTCGCTGTGACCCGCACTCTCACCGGGTGACCTATGGGCAGCTCTTTACGCGCTACGGTAAAGCGTCCCCCCCGAAAATCGACATAGGTGAGTCCGAATTGGTCATCGTGTTCTGCAACAGTCGCCTCTATCAGTGCCTCTGCCTCGTCGCCGTGGGCAAGGGGCAGGTCGAGGCGGGTCAGCATTTGATCGATGGCACCCGCGGCGATGATCTGTCCCCTCTCCATCAGGACCAGGTGATCCGCCAGGCGTGCCACTTCATCAGGGGAGTGGCTGACGTAGATGACGGGAATCTCCAGTTCATCATGCAGAGATTCCAGGTAGGGCATGATCTCTTTTTTCCGCTCATGGTCCAGGGCAGAGAGTGGCTCATCCATCAGCAGGATATTGGGGCTGACAGCCAATGCTCGTGCAATTGCCACTCGCTGGCGTTCACCGCCCGAGAGCTGGTGTGGTTTGCGCTCAAGGAGTTGCCCGATGCCCAGTAGATCGATCGCCTTCTCAAGGGAGACCCTGGATTGATGGCGGATTCTCTTGAGGCCATATTCAAGATTGCCCCGCACGTTCAGGTGAGTGAAGAGGCTGGCTTCCTGGAAGACATAGCCGATGGATCGTTTATGGGCAGGGATGAATAACCGTTCCCCATCCTGCCATGGGCTGGAGTTGATTTGGCAGAATCCGTGGGGGTCCTCTTCCAGTCCGGCGATGGCTCGCAGCAGGGTCGTCTTGCCACAGCCGGAGGGGCCGAACAGCGCAGTGACACCACGGGAGGGAATCTGCAGGTCGACATCCAGCACGAACTCTCCGCGCTTTATGTTGAAACGGGCCTCCAGGGTCATGGCTGCACCACCGAGAAGCGGCGGTTCAGGGCGTATACCGAGATCAGCATGATGAACGAGAGCAGCAGCAGTCCGCCGGAGAGCCAGTGGGCCTGAGTGTACTCCAGGGTCTCGACATGGTCATAGATGGCGATGGAGAGCACCTGGGTCTCGCCGGGGATATTACCGCCGATCATGAGCACCACCCCAAACTCTCCCACGGTATGGGCGAAGCCGAGCACCGCGGCGGTAAGAAAGCCGGAGCGGGCCAGGGGAATGGCCACGGTGAAGAAACGGTCCAGGGGTGATGCCCCCAGGGTTGCCGCTACCTCCATGGGGCGGGGGCCGAGAGAGCTAAAGGCGTTCTGCAGCGGCTGTACGACAAAGGGCATTGAATAGAAGACCGAGCCGATCACCAGGCCGGTGAATGTAAAGGCCAGGGGCTCTCCGCCAAGCCACTGCATCACCCCGCCCAGGGGTCCATTCGGTCCCAGGGCCACCAGCAGGTAAAAGCCGAGCACGGTGGGGGGCAGGACCAATGGCAGGGCAACCACCGCCTCCAGCAGAAACTTATACCGCCAGCGGGTGCGCGCCAGCCACCAGGCAAAGGGTGTGCCTAACAGCAGGAGTATCAGTGTGGCAATGGCGGCCAGTTTGAAGGTGATGACGAGGGCGGTGAGATCAGCATCTGTCAGCATTATGGGATCCCGTATCCGAAGCCTTGGATAATCTGCAGTGACTCGTCACCTTTCACAAAAGAGATGAATGCCTTAGCCACTTCGCTCTCCTTCAGCTGTATGGCCTGCTGTGCTATGGGCGAATAGAGCGCCTGGGGCACCGCCCAGTACGAGCCTTCGATGGGTTGGCCGGGACGTTTTACCTGGGCGTAGGCTACAAAGCCCAGTTCCGCATTTCCGCTCTTGACGAACTGAAAGGTCTGTCCGATGTTTTCACCACGTACCGAGCGGCCACGCAGGCTATCCCATAGTTTGTACTTCAGCAGAACTTCCCTGGCCGCTTTGCCGTAAGGGGCGAGTTTCGGATTGGCGATGGCCAGGTGTCTGAATGTCCCCTGCCTGAGAACGGTGGCCTCCGGGTCAACGAGGCCGGGATTCGGGCTCCAGAGAATGAGTTTGCCAATGGCGTAGGTGAAGCGGCTGCCTGGCAGGGCTGCCCCCTCCTCCTCCAGCAGTCTGGGCCGTTTGCTGTCGGCTGCAAAAAAGAGGTCGAAAGGTGCACCGTTTTTTATCTGGGCATAGTGTTTTCCGGTGGAGCCGAATATCAGCTTCACGCGGTGGCCGGTGCGCTCTTCAAACCTCGCTGCAAGCCGTTTCATCACTTCTGTAAAGTTGCTCGCCACTGCAACGCGAATCTCATCGGATGCAGCTGGTTCACATGCCAGCAACGGCAGGCAGAGGATGATCATTGATAAAACAGTTTTTGCGCTCTTCATATCGCGGCTATAGATCTATCTGCTTGGAGTGCTCGGCCAGAAAGTTCTTGAAGTCTCTGTGTGCCGACCAGAAACACTCAATTGCCTGTTCCCCCGTTTCGGTCAACACGGCGCCTCCACCCCCCCGGCCACCGGTACTCTTGTTAACCACGGGTTTGCGGCTCTGTCGATTCATGGAGTCCACCAGTTTCCAGGCGTGGCGGTAGGACATCTCCATGGAGCGGGCGGCTGCAGTGATTGAGCCGTGATCGCGTATCCGCTCCAGCAGCACAACCCGGCCATAGCCGAGGAAGGTCCCCTCGGGGCCCTCGATCCAGACGCGTCCATGTAGGCGGTAACTCTCTTTCATTGGCTCATTTTGATAAAAACAATTACCGCTAAAAGCGTAATGCATGGCTGAGCATAACGCAACTCTGTACCATGCCCTGGGCCACCATGGGTGCTCAGTGTTTAGGGTGAAATGCCCTTGGTAATGTTGCTTGTAACCTCAGGAGGCAGCGGCCAACCCGTTGGCAATCCAACTCGGTTTGGGTTCGCCGTTTATCTTGAGCCAATTGGTGAGGTCGGAGGCGTGTGAGCCGCCGTGCTGCGCCCGGTCCCAATCTGTGTAACCGCTGTCATAGGTGGATACCGCGTAGGCAGCTTCCTGGAGTGATGAATAGATGCCCAGCAGTTCTCCGTTGAAGCCGAGCCTGTAATCAGAATGTGAATGACGCTTGCGAATCCAGAACTGTCCCGTCTGGGTCTGCAGATACCAAGTCATGGGTTTCTCTCTCTAGTCGTGAAAAACGCAACCATACAGGCCCCATGTTTCAAAATGATTAGTCCCCGGACTTGCAGAGCGTAATTGTTTTGGAAAAAACCTTGACAGGTCAATGCAATGGGCCTAATTTTTAATCCGATTGTAATATTTACCGGTCTCTAGCCAAGTGAACAGATACGCGCTGAACAACCTGATTACCATGACCACCAAGCTTGTGACCAAGCGGGTGGCGGTCAAACGCGCGCGCGAGTAGGCACCAGAGATTAGTTGAATTCAACAAACCCCTGGAGCCTGCAAAGCCTCCAGGGGTTTTTTCTTCAGGGGGCAAAAAAGAATCCAGGGAAACATCAACGCTGACAGTTAAAGGATGACTAGCGATGTTTCGAGGATCTTTTGTAGCTTTGGCCACCCCGTTCAGTCGCGGCAGGATTGACGAACAGGCTCTCAAACAGCTCGTAAACTGGCATATCGAGCAGGGAACAGACGGCATTGTCGCCATTGGCAAGACGGCTGAATCCTCAACCCTGAATTTCAGTGAACTCAAACAGGTGCTCTCCATTGTCGTGCAGGAGGTCGCTGGCCGCGTGCCCGTGGTGGCTGCGCCCGAGTTTGAGTTTTCCCGGTTTGCTGAAGAGATAGGCGTGGATGCGGTCCTCTACCGGCAGGGCTATGACAGCAGGCCCGGCGCCGAATCTCCCTTCAGGCGCTTCAAGGCACTGCACGACAGCACGAATACGAGGTTTATCCTCGACGCTGCCAGGCCTCATACGGTATCGGGGCCGCAGCAGTTTTTCTCGGTGGATATAAGCGCCAGGGTGGTTTCCAGTCTCTCCAACCTGCCCAGGGTGGTTGGCATTCACGACGGTTTATCCGGTGTTACACGGATCAGACGCTGGCGGCAGTCCACTCCGGCTGACTTCTCCTGTCTCTCCGGGGCGGAGACCGAGATATCGGAATGCGACGAGATCGTGGGGGACGGCACCATCTCGGTGCTGGCCAACATCGTGCCCTCCCTCTGTTCCGGAATCCAGGCCGCCCGCCGCAAGGGAGATGATGCAGCCCTGCAGGGTTACCAGGAGAGGGTGGTTACCCTGGGAAAGGCCTTCGCGGAAGTGGACCTGGTCTCCGGGATCAAGTACGCCCTCTCCCTTTACGGGCTTGCCAGCGATGAGTGTCGGTCGCCCCGCTATCCCATCAGTCCGAAAAAGGGCTATGGGATCCGGCAGGCATTGCTGTCGGCAGGCGTGCTGTAAGTCGGCCTGGATTGAGTGATCTATCGATCGGTGGGCCATACCGCTTCAGGGATCGATCGGCTCTACCTGGCGCAGGTGAGTTCGATATCGAGACGGTTGTTTATCTTTGTGGTCTCACGGATCTGGTCCCTGCTGTCGGCCACTATCCAGACCTCGGTGGGGACATTTGGCTCCAGGGCCTGAAACAGGGTGAAGCTGGCCGAGCCACCTGGTCTCATCAGTGTCCTGGTACGGTCGAATCCGAACAGGGCGACTCCCTGCCAGGGTCTGCCGTTTTTGTAGAGTTGGATACCGGCACTGTTGCCACGGTCATATGCCGATGCTGGTACAGCCCCCCTGCCACGGTTTTCCAGGGTGATGACAGGGCGGCAACGATCGTCGAGTTCTACCCCTTCCACTGCCAGGTCGGGCAGACTTGCTCTTGCTCTTGCACTGCCCGACCGGTTTGCTGCCTGTACCGGTGGGTTATGGGGCACAGGGGTCTTGACCGGTTCGGGCTTTTTGACAGGCTTTTCAACAGGAGGTGTACTCACAGAGTTACCCTTGTTGCTGGGCATGATCACTTTGCACAGCCCCAGCTTCATCGCCTCCTGCAGGGGGTTTTGAACCGGTTTCTTATCCAGGCGGGTCGTGACTTCGCTCTGCACGCCACTGATCCTTGCCTTGGTGGAAACCTGTTTTGCCGCCTGGGTTTTGCGAACGAATCCGGCTACGTTTTTCCTGTAGGGTTCGTCAAAACTGCACTCCATCAGCATATTGCCCGGCATCTGTTCCCGGGTCAGGCAGTTGCCGTCAGCCTGGGGACCGATGATCTCTCTCTTCATCGGCTTGCCGGTAAACGGGTGCGTGAAGCTGCACTGGTAAGTTTCGCAGGCATCGAGCATGTCGGGGTACGCATCACACTCTTCTGCGTGTGCCAGGGGTTGCAGGGTGAGCAGTGCTGCTGCCATCAGCCATCGGGTATCCATGGTCAGGCTCCTGATTTCAGGGTGGGCACTGGAAGTATAGCCTGTAGCCTCTTGCGGGGAGTGGGGGGGATATCCCGATAATGCATGTTTGCCTCCCACTGTTTGGCTAAACTATAAGTACATGAAGGATAGAGGGAGTTAGGGCATGAATCGCTGGTTTATGGTACTGGGTGTTTTTCTGCTGCAGGGATGTGCCACAAATGTCGTCTACGAACAGACCTCACCCTGGTTTTATATTCCGGTGGGTTCAGTGGTGGAGCTTCATGAAGAGATCGTGGTGCCTCCGCGTTATACCCGGGCCTATCTGCAGGATGGCGAAGTCTGGGGTTATGGCCAGGTGGACAAGTACTACCCCTTCTGCAATTTCGAGGTGCGTCTGCGCAAGGAGACTGAGCCCCAGTCGATCATGCCCGAGCGTTTTATCGTGACCCGTGTCGAGCAGGGCTGGAAAACCATTGTCGGACTTGAGCGGCCAAAACTGGCCAGTGCGTTGATGCGAAACCGCTTCAGGCACTGGATCATCTGGAAAGATGGGCCAGGTACGATCAACCGCTATCGCCACTACTGGCTCGGCTCCGACGTCCAGCCCAACGTGATGCGTATCACCTGCTACGGGGGACAGGATGAACCCCATGAAGCGGTGCAGCCCACGTTGCAGGAGATCAGGCAGGTCCTTGGCGGCAAGGTGACCATTCACCTCAATCCGTGAGCAGGTCGATCAGGCCTTGGGAGCAAAACTCTCAAGGGATTTTATGTAGTTGACCCGCTCGAATCCTGCGGGATCGTCGACGTGGGCCTGGCTGACGATGCCTCTGAACTCCTCGATGTTTTCGAAACCTTTCTCTTCCATCCACTCTTCGATGCCGAGTTCGATCCGCTTCAGTGCGGAAGCCCCCTGTTCCAGCAGAACACTGCAGAGGTGGACTACGTCTGCACCGGCCAGCAGCATCCGGATAGCGTCCTCCGCGGTATGCACGCCGCTGGTGGCACCCAGGGAGAGGTCGGTGCGGCCGTAAAGAATGCCCATCCAGTGCATGGCCAGCAGGCTGTCGTGGGAGTGGGAGAGGTGCAGCCTGTGGTTGAGGCGCAGGTTGTCTATATCAATGTCCGGCTGGTAGAAACGGTTGAACAGTGAGACTCCCTTGGCGCCGACCACCTCGATCTCTTTTACCAGGTGTCCGAGGGAGCTGAAATAGGGGGAGAGCTTCATGTTGATGGGGATGCTGATCTGCTCCACAAGCTGCTCCAACAGCTCCAGGTAGCGCCTGTCCACCTGTCCGCCGGGCATGTTGATGTCGGTCTCTATGAAATAGACATTGAGCTCCAGGGCATCGGCCCCCGCCTCCTCCAGGGTCTTTGCATGGGTCAGCCAGCCGCTGGGCGTGGTGCCGTTGAGGCTGGCGATGACCGGTATATCCAGCGCCTCTTTCAGCTGCCTCAGGTTCTCCAGGTAGTGGTCCACAACACCTGGAAGATCATGATGGGTGGGCAGGTAACTGTCGGCCTCTCCGAAGCCGGTCTCCTGGTGGTGTAGAAAGTGGCTGAGGTGTTCGTCCTGCTCGGCGATGGCCTCCTCGAACAACGAGTACATGATCAGGGCGCCGGCACCGGCATCTTCCAGCTGCTTCGCCGCGGAGATGCTGCGTGAAAGTGGCGACGCCGACGGCACCAGGGGCGATTTCAGCGTGAGGCCGAGGTAATCAGTTGTGAAATCCATTTTATTCTCCGTTTCTTTCGGGTCTCATTGCTTGTCGTCGATCGCCAGGTGGGCCAGCTGCTCGTACATTTGGAATTTGTCCTTGACCCCTCTCTGGGCTGCCTGCAGGAAGCGTTCAGCCTCTTCCGGGTGGGTACGCATAAGCACGCTGAAACGGGTCTCGGTGGTGACGAAGTCACGGTAGGGGATCGAGGGCTCCTTGCTGTCCATATGCAGGGGGTTCTCTCCCTCCCGGGCCTTGCGTGGGTCGAATCGGAACAGGGGCCAGTGTCCGCTGTTCACCGCCAGCTCCTGCTGGCGCAGGTTATTGGCGAGATCAATGCCGTGGGCGATGCAGGGGCAGTAGGCGATGATCAGGGATGGGCCGGGAAATGACTCCGCCTCTATGAAGGTGCGCAGGGTCTGCACGTCTTTAGCGCCAAAGGCTATCTGGGCAACATAGACATCACCGTAGGCCATGGCCATCATTGCCAGGTCCTTTTTCTGCACCGATTTGCCTGCAGCCGAGAATTTGGCCACGGCACCCAGTGGGGTTGCCTTGGATGTCTGGCCGCCGGTATTGGAGTAGACCTCGGTATCCAGCACCAGCAGGTTGATGTCGCGACCCGAGGTGAGTGCATGATCCAGTCCGCCGTAGCCGATGTCGTAGGCCCAGCCGTCGCCGCCGATGCTCCATACGCTCTTCTTCACCAGCGTGTCGGCCAGGGCTGCCAGGTTGCGGGCCTGGGGTACATCCATCTTCTCCAGTTTGCCTTTCAGCAGCTCCACCCTCTGGCGCTGTTCGTGGATGTCCGCTTCGGTGGTTTGCTGCGCATTGAGCAGTTCTTCCACCAGCTCGTCTCCAACCTGGCCACTCACCTCGCCAAGCAGTTCGCGGGCGTGTGCCATCTGCTTGTCGATGGCCAGTCGCATGCCCAGGCCGAACTCGGCATTGTCCTCGAACAGCGAGTTGCTCCAGGCAGGTCCCCGGCCGTTGGGGTCTGTTGTATAGGGTGTGGTTGGCAGATTGCCACCGTAGATCGAGGAGCAACCGGTGGCGTTGGCGATCACCATGCGATCTCCGAACAGCTGGGTGGCGAGCTTGATATAGGGGGTCTCTCCACAGCCCACGCAGGCGCCTGAGAATTCAAACAGGGGCTGCATGATCATGGAGCCCTTCAGGGTGTTGATCTTTATACTGGTGCGGTCGTACTCAGGCAGGCCGAGGAAGAACTCCCAGTTGGGTACCTCCTGCTTCTTGAACTCGGGATCGGGGGTCATGTTGAGGGCCTTGCGACCAGGGTTCTTCTTGTCCTTGATCGGGCAGATCTCCACGCAGAGTCCGCAACCTGTGCAGTCCTCGGGAGCCACCTGGTAGCTGATGTGCCAGCCCTTGTCGAAATCCTTGCCCTTGATCTGAACGTGCTGAAAGCTACCCGGGGCCTCTACTGTGAGCTCCTCCCGGAATAGCTTTGACCGGATCGCCGCGTGTGGGCAGACCAGGGGGCATTTGCCGCAGTGGGTGCAAATATCGGGTTCCCACTTGGGCAGTTCCCGGGCCAGGTCACGCTTCTCCCAGGCGGCGGTGCCCAGTGGCCAGGTGCCATCGTCGGGTATCTGGCTGACCTTGAGGTCGTCACCACGGCCGGCAATGATCTGTGCCGTGATGTTCTGTATAAACTCCGGCGCCCTGGGGCTGACCACTGCAGGCTTGTCGAAGTTGCTGGTGACATGAGTGGGCAGGGGTACCTTGTGCAGCCGCTCAAGGCTGCCATCAATGGCGGCAAAGTTTTTCTCCACCAGGCGCTGGCCTTTGCGCCCGTATGTAGCCTCTACCGCGGCCTTGATTTTCTGTACCGCCAGCTCCGTATCGATAAGGGCGCTGATTGAGAAAAAGCAGGTCTGCATGATGGTGTTGATGCGACGGCCCATGCCCACCTCCTGGGCCAGGCCGTAGGCATCGATGACGTGAAGTTTGAGCTGTTTGCTCAAAATCTGCTGCTGCATGCCCCGCGTCAGGTCGTTCCACACGCGCTCCGGGGGGGTGGCGGTGTTGATTAGAAAGTGGGCTCCCTGGGCTGCCTTGTCCAGCATTTCATAGGTGTTGAGAAACACCGGTTGGTGGCAGGCGACAAAGTTGGCTTCAGCTTCACCCACAAGGTAGGTGGACCTGATGGGGTTGGGCCCGAAGCGCAGGTGGGAGACGGTGACCGCCCCGGCTTTCTTTGAGTCGTACTGGAAATAGCCCTGTACGAAGTTATCGGTCTCCTGGCCGATGATCTTGATGGAGTTCTTGTTGGCGCTGACAGTGCCGTCACTGCCCAGGCCGTAGAAGACCGCCGACTCCATTTCAGAGGCCGCGCCGGGTCTGAACTCGGGGTCCCAACCGAGACTGGTGTTGCCCACATCGTCGTGGATGCCAACGGTGAAGTGGTTGCGGGGATGGGGTTCAACCAGCTCTTTGAAAATGCCCTCCACCATGGCCGGTGTGAACTCTTTGGAGGAGAGACCGTAGCGGCCGCCCAGTACCCTGGGCATGAAATTGATACGCTCCTCGGCAAAGGCGGTGGCATAGGCGCTGAGCACATCCTTGTAGAGAGGCTCGCCATCGGCTCCCGGCTCCTTGCACCGGTCGAGTACGGCGATACGCTGGACTGTGTTCGGGATCGCCTTCAACAGGGCCTCGGAATCAAACGGACGATAGAGCCTGACCTTGACCAGCCCTACGCTCATGCCCTGGGCAACCAGCTCTTCGACGGTCTCTTCCGCTGCGCCGGCTCCCGACCCCATGAGGCAGATCACGTGCTTGGCGTCTTCAGCGCCCATATAGTCGAACAGTCGGTACTGGCGACCTGTGAGCCTGGCAAACTGGTCCATGTACTCCTGGACGATGGCGGGGAGCTGGTCGTAGTAGGGGTTTACGGTTTCCCGGCCCTGGAAGTAGACGTCGGGGTTCTGGGAGGTGCCGCGGATGACAGGGTGATCGGGGCTGAGTGCGCGACCGCGATGGGCGTTCACCAGCTCCTCGTCGATTATCTCCCTGGCCTGATCGTGGCTTATCCGGTCGACCTTGCTCACCTCGTGGGAGGTGCGGAATCCGTCAAAAAAGTGCAGGAAGGGTATGCGTCCCTTGAGCGTGGCCGCCTGGGAAAGCAGGGAGAAATCCATCACCTCCTGCACCGAGTTGGAACAGAGCATGGCGTAGCCGGTTGCCCGACAGGACATCACGTCGCTGTGGTCGCCAAAGATGGAGAGGGCCTGGGCTGCCAGGGAGCGAGCCGAGACATGGAGTACCGTCGGGGTCAGTTCGCCGGCGATCTTGTACATGTTCGGGATCATCAGCAGCAGGCCCTGGGAGGCGGTAAATGTGGTGGTCAGAGAACCCGCCTGAAGGGCGCCGTGCATGGCCCCTGCGGCCCCTGCCTCACTCTGCATTTCAATGACGTCGGGAATGGTGTCCCAGAGATTGGGTATCTGTCGAGCTGACCACTCGTCCGCCCACTCACCCATGGGGGAGGCCGGGGTGATGGGGTAGATGGCGATGACTTCGTTGGTCAGATGAGCGATGTAGGCGGCGGCCTCATTGCCGTCGATGATGGCCGATTTCCTTTCCGTCATGGATCAATCCTCTCTCTTATTGCCGGCGTACCCGATGGGCCGTCGCACTTTATTATCAGTGCCTTCCCAAGGCACTATCTCAACATAGCAGCTTTACCAGGGGATGAATGACTTTTCTCTAACTATATGCCGGATATCCCACCCGGGCCATGATCCAGGTCGGATAAGGGGTCTCTAACCCCTTCTCTTATGTGGTAAATTGACGTAAACGTAAATCTGTTTCCGGACCTGGTTGATGCTGATAACTGAGATACTGGCGCGCAACGCCAGAGTGTATGCCGACGAAGCGGCCCTGGTTGAGCGGGAGCCGGCCCTGGATCGGCGCCGGGAGATGACCTGGCAGGATTTCGACAGCCAGGCCAACCGGTTTGCCAATGCACTCATGGCTCACGGGGTGGGGAAGGGTGATCGCGTCGCCCACCTGATGATGAACTGCATCGAGTGGCTGCCTGCCTATTTCGGCATTCTGCGTACAGGCGCTCTGGCAGTACCTCTGAACTTCCGTTTCGAGGCAGACGTCATCCAGGGTTGTTGCGACCTGGTGCAGCCCCGTCTCTTTCTGTTCGGCGAGGAGTTCATTGAGCGGGTGACATCGATCAAGGGTGAGCTGGACAAGAGCGTGGAGCACTACGTCTTCATTGGGCCGGATGAGCGGCGCCCTTCCTTTGCTATTGATTATGATGAGTTTGTGGCGGGTGTGGTTGATACGGATCCCCATGCCGAAATGGAGATAACCGATGATGCGGCTCTCTATTTCACCTCCGGTACGACAGGTCTGCCAAAGGCTGTCTGCCTGACCCACCGCAACCTGGAGCATGCCTGCTACGTTGAGAACCGGCACCATAACCAGACCCACGACGATAACTTTCTCTGCATCCCGCCTCTCTATCATACCGGCGCCAAGATGCACTGGTTCGGCGGCTTTGTGGTCGGTGCCAAGGCGGTGATCCTAAAAGGGGTGAAGCCGCGATGGATTCTGGAGGCGATGTCGCAGGAGCAGGCCACCATCGTCTGGCTGCTGGTGCCCTGGGCCCATGACATTCTGATCGCCCTGGAGAACGGCGAACTGGATCTGGCGGATTACGACCTGGAGCAGTGGCGGCTGATGCATATCGGCGCCCAGCCCGTGCCGCCCACGCTGATCAAGGCCTGGAAGCGGCTCTTTCCCCATCACGACTACGACACCAATTACGGACTCACCGAGTGCACGGGCCCCGGCTGCGTCCACCTGGGGATGGAGAATACCCACAAGATCGGCGCTATCGGTGTGCCAGGTTTCGACTGGGAGAGCCGCATAGTGGACTTTGACGGCAATGATCTGCCTGACGGAGAGCGCGGCGAGCTTTTGGTGAAAGGGCCGGGGGTGATGCGGGGTTACTACGGTAATCCCGAAGCCACAGCCGAGGCGGTGGGTGATGGCTGGCTGCACACCGGTGACATCGCCCGTCGTGACGAGGAGGGTTTCATCTGGTTGGTGGACCGCAAGAAGGATCTGATCATCACCGGCGGTGAGAATGTCTCACCGGTGGAGGTGGAGCATTTCCTGATCGCCCATCCCGCGATCCATGATGTGGCGGTGATCGGCACACCCGACCAGCGCCTGGGTGAACTGGTGACCGCCATTGTCCAGCTCAAGCAGGGCAGGGAGTTGGGCGAGGATGAACTGATGGCTTTTTCTGAAGGCCTGCCCCGCTACAAGCGTCCCCGGCTGATCCACTTCGGCGAGGTGCCCCGCAACGCCACCGGCAAGATCGAAAAACCCAAGCTGAGGGAGCGCTACGCCTTCTCCAGGATTTGATCCTGTTGTTTGATGGCCACCCTGTCTGTCATCGGCTCGCCCAATGTCATGAGCGGCCTGTTGACTGCTTCCGCATCTATCGCGTCCCAAATCCAGCGAATCAGGGGCGGCCAGCCCATCCTGTCCAGCATGTAGCTGTAACCGTCGGTCAGTTTCCATGAAGGGTTGTATCCTTGGGGGAGGTCGTCGCAGGTGAGGTTGCCCAGCTGCGAGATTATCGGAATCTCAAGGCGGGAGAGGAACAGCTCCAGGGGCTCGAATGGGCGGAGATTGCCCGAGACTCTATTGGCAATGACCCCTATACGCTTGTTGTGCTTGCGTATCTTGCCGATCAGCAGAAGATCGCCGATGAATCTTGCCGTGCTGTGCACATCAATGTCAGAAGGGAGAACTGGCACGATGATGCTGTCAGCCCTGCTCAGAAACTCACTGTAACGCATATTGTCGAATGCAGCCGGGGTATCGATGACCAGCAGCTGAGTGCCGGCTTCCGGGTTGAGTTGGAAACTGCGCGTGAGCCCCTTCTTGCTTGACGCGGCATCGATTCCCTGGAACAGTAAAACCCTGTGCATCTATCAGGCCCTTGCCACCAATACCGATGAACCCGCTCCTCCAGGTTGGGAGTCCGGGCGTATTATTGGTAAGTAATATAATTCCTATATCAGATTGACGGCAACCGATACATTGCAGCAGTAATATATTGGGCAATCCAAGGCTGCGGTTGTATGAATGGCGGTGTGGCATGAAGAATCCATGTTCTTTGCTCGTTCTCCATGGTTCGGGTTGCTACAATGCGCCGATGGACGTTTCTCATATTCTCGATGATCTGAACGATGCCCAGCGCGATGCGGTCTCCGCACCACCTGGGGGTATGCTTGTATTGGCTGGCGCCGGCAGCGGCAAGACCCGGGTGCTGGTACACCGTATCGCCTGGCTGATCCAGGTGGTGGGTGCCTCACCCTGGAATATCCTGGCGGTGACCTTCACCAACAAGGCGGCGCGGGAGATGCGCGGTCGTATCGAAGAGCTGCTGGGCCACCCGGTGGGGGGCATGTGGGTGGGCACCTTTCACGGCCTGGCCCACCGCCTGCTGCGTGCCCACTGGCAGGACGCCAAGCTGCCCCAGAGTTTCCAGATTCTCGACTCCGACGACCAGTTTCGCATGATCAAGCGCCTGCTCAAGGCGATGGATCTTGACGAGGCGCGCTGGCCGCCGCGCCAGGCCCAGTGGTTCATCAACAGCCAGAAGGACGAGGGTCTGAGGCCCCAGCATATGGATGACGGAGGCGACCCCTACCAGCGCCAGATGATCCGCATCTACAGGGAGTACCAGGAGGCTTGCGATCGGGGCGGCGTGGTGGATTTCGCCGAGCTTTTATTGAGAGCCCATGAGCTGTGGCGGGACCGGCCCGACATACTCCACCACTACCGTGAGCGCTTTCAGCACGTGCTGGTGGACGAGTTTCAGGACACCAATACCATCCAGTACGCCTGGCTGCGACTGCTTGCCGGCGAGCGGGACAACCTGTTCGTGGTGGGGGATGACGACCAGTCCATCTACGGCTGGCGCGGGGCCAGGGTGGAGAACATCCGGGACTTTCAGAAAGACTGCCCCAAGGCGCCCCTGGTGCGCCTGGAACAGAACTACCGCTCCACCGGAAACATCCTGAAGGCGGCCAACGCGGTGATCTCCAACAACCCCTCGCGACTGGGCAAGGATCTCTGGACCGAGGGCAGCGACGGTGAACTGATCAATCTCTATGCCTCCTTCAACGAGGTGGACGAGGCGCGGTTTGTGATCGAGCGCATCAGGCAGTTCGTGGATGAGGGGCACCAGCGGACAGAAGTGGCGATTCTCTACCGCTCAAACGCCCAGTCCCGCCAGTTTGAAGAGGCGCTGATCCAGGCCCAGATCCCTTACCGGATCTACGGCGGCCAGCGCTTCTTCGAGCGGGCCGAGATCAAGGATGCCCTGGCCTACCTGCGCCTGATCTCCAGCCCAGAGGATGACGCCTCTTTCGAACGTGCGGTTAACATGCCGCCGCGGGGTATCGGTCCCCGCACCCTGGATGCGGTGCGCGCCCACGCCCGGGACTTCGGCTGCCCCCTCTGGCGGGCGGCCCATGAGCTGGTCAAGGGCGGGGCCATGGCCAAGCGGGCATCCAATGCGCTCAGCGGCTTTCTGGAGTTGATCGAAGAGCAGCAGGTGAGCACCCGGGACCTGGGGCTGCACGAGATAGCCGACCAGGTGATCTCAACCGTCGGGCTGCCGGATCACTTCAAGAAGAGCCGCGACGGCAAGGGCCAGGACCGGGTGGAGAACCTGGAGGAGCTGGTCAACGCCACCCGCCAGTTCGATTATGAATACGAGGACGACGAGCTGGACGTGCTGTCGGCCTTTCTGGCACACGCCGCTCTTGAGGCGGGTGAGGCCCAGGCCGACGCCTACGAGGACTGCGTTCAGCTGATGACCCTGCACTCGGCCAAGGGGCTGGAGTTCCCGCTGGTCTTTCTTGCCGGTCTTGAAGAGGGTCTGTTTCCCCACTCCATGTCCAGTGACGACCCCGAACGCCTGGAGGAGGAGCGGCGCCTCTGCTACGTGGGCATGACCCGCGCCATGGAGCAGCTCTACATCACCTATGCCGAGAGCCGCCGGCTGCATGGACAGGAGAACTATCCAATGCCTTCGCGCTTTCTGCGCGAGATTCCCGGTGAACTGATCCAGGAGGTGCGCACCCGGCCCAAGGTCTCCCGCCCGGTCTACTCCCCGTCGTCATCGGGTATGAACATGCAGGAGTCAGGATTCCAGCTTGGCCAGATGGTGAGTCACCCGAAGTTTGGCGAGGGTGTGGTGCTCAACGCCGAGGGCCAGGGCGGCAGCGCCAGGGTGCAGGTCAATTTCGAGGCCGGGGGGCCCAAGTGGCTGGTGGTGGCCTACGCCAATCTTCAGCCGTTATAAGCTATATCAAGAGCAGGTTCTGTGAATCAGGATATGGGCAACATGGAGTGTTATTCATGTACTGCAGGTCGGGCTGAAGCCCGACCTGCATACCTTGTAATGTCGTCACGGTCATTTTTTGCCTGTCCATCATAAGTATTAATACTGGTGGTTTAAGGATAGAGATTCCAGTATCTTAATTGCAGTTTAGAATGCTGAAACGGAAGGCGGTTTTGCCATGCAGAAACTCCTGCGGCTGTCAGAGCTGATCGATGGACTGAATGAACGGGTGGGGCGCTCCCTCTCCTGGCTGGTCCTGATCATGGTTATTCTCGGGGTCTACAATGCCGTGACCCGCAAGCTGAGCCAGACCATCGGCATGGACCTCAGCTCCAACATGTACATCGAAGCCCAGTGGTACATGTTCAGCATCGTCTTTCTCTGGGGCGGCGCCTACACCCTGAAGCACAGGGGTCACGTGCGGGTGGATATTCTCTACTCCCGGGTCAAACTGAAGGTGAAGGCGTGGATCGATATCCTCGGTACGGTTCTCTTCCTGATGCCTCTTTCGCTACTCATTATCTGGGTCAGCATCCCCTACGCTACCGACTCCTGGTCGATCCTTGAAATTTCACCCGATCCCGGCGGTCTGCCCCGCTACATTATCAAGACCGTCATTCCGGTCGCTTTTGTACTGGTGCTTGCCCAGGGCGTCAGCGAACTGATCAAGAATGTCGCCTATCTCAAAGGTCTGATCCCCCATCAGGACGAAGAACAACAACAAGGGCCTGAACTATGATTGATCCTGATCTGCTCGGGCCGTTGATGTTTGCTGCGGCCCTCATCCTGATCTTTATGGGTTACCCGGTGGCCTTTGCCCTGGGTGGAACCGCCCTGGCCTTTGCGGTGATCGGCATCAACATGGAGCTGTTCGACTTTGTGCTGCTCCAGGCCCTCTCCCAGCGCATCTTCGGCATCATGCAGAACTACACCCTGTTGGCGGTGCCCTTCTTTATCCTCATGGGCATGATCCTGGAGCGAACAGGGTTGGCAGAGGATCTGCTCAAGACCATGGGCATCGCCTTTGGCAGGGTGCGTGGCGGTCTCGGTTTTGCGGTGGTCATCGTCGGTACGCTGCTTGCTGCCGCAACCGGCGTGGTCGGTGCCACGGTGGTGGCCATGGGACTGATTGCCCTGCCGGTCATGCTCCAGGCCAACTACTCCAAGCCTCTGGCTGCCGGCATCATCTCCGCCTCGGGCACCCTGGGCCAGGTGATTCCCCCCAGCATCGTGCTCATCGTGCTGGCCGATCAGCTCGGCGCCCCGGTGGGAGACCTGTTTGTGGGCTCCCTGGTGCCCGGCCTGATGCTCTCCGGCATGTATGCCCTCTATATCGCCATCATCGCCATGGTCAGCCCCAAGTCGGCCCCGGCCATGCCGGTGGAGATGCGCACCATGGCGGGTTCCGAGCTGTTCAGGCGCATTCTGCTGGTGATGGTGCCTCCCCTGGTGCTGATCCTGGTGGTGCTGGGCAGTATCTTTACCGGTTGGGCCACACCAACCGAGGCGGGTGCCTTCGGTGCCGTGGGCGCACTCGGGCTGGCCTTTGCCAACCGGCGGCTGAGACTCAAGGCAGTGATCGAGAGTATGCAGGAGACCGCCAAGCTCACCAGCATGGTGCTCTTCATCCTGGTGGGCTCCCAGACCTTCTCCCTGGTCTTCCGCGGGCTGTTCGGCGATATGTGGGTGGAAGATATTCTCACCAGCCTGCCCGGCGGCGCGATCGGCTTCCTGGTGCTGGTCAACCTGCTGGTCTTCATTCTTGGCTTTTTCATCGACTTCTTCGAGATCGCGTTCATCATCATCCCGCTGCTGGCACCGGTGGTGGTGCGTATCCTCGCGCCGATGTTTGCCGAGTTCGACGAGCCTGGCCGCATGGCCCTGGTCTGGTTCGGCGTGATGATCGGTATGAACCTGCAGACGTCGTTTCTGACGCCGCCCTTTGGATTCTCCCTGTTCTACCTGAGGGGTGTTGCGCCCAAGTCGGTGACAACGGCGGATATCTACAAGGGGGCGGTGCCCTTCATCATGATCCAGATAGTCGGGCTGCTGGCGATCTTCTACTTTCCCCAGCTGGTTACCGGTCTATTGCAGCTGGGCGTTGGGCAACAGCCCTGATCTATTAAGCATCTGATTCGTCGTTGTAGGAGCCCAGTCCTCTGGGCGATAAGCAGCGAATGACCAGCTCGCCCAGAGGACTGGGCTCCTACAATTGAAGATTTAACCTTTCATCGAGCTTCCGGCCCTGGTCACGGTTGTTGATTCAGGGCATAAAAAAACCTCCCCGTCCGGGGAGGTTTTTTTGTCGGACCTGAAAAAATATCAGCCCTTGCCGCCGCCGAATACGAACTTGGCGTAGGCGGTTTCGGAGGTGCCGAACCACTTGTCGGAGTCGGCCTTGAACGAACTCCAGTTGTCGTAGATCGCCTTGTAGGTGGGGTCCGAGGCGGCCAGTTCGCTGTAGAGCGCGGAGGCCTCGTTCTTGGCGGCATTCAGAATGTCATCTGAATACTCGCGCAGTTCGACGCCCTTGCTGGCCAGGCTCT
The DNA here is from genome assembly GCA_965224515.1 of Sedimenticolaceae bacterium. Classification (GTDB taxonomy): domain Bacteria; phylum Pseudomonadota; class Gammaproteobacteria; order Chromatiales; family Chromatiaceae; genus Sedimenticola_A. The sequence continues at coordinate 1,142,002 of OZ245051.1, read as the reverse complement.
TCAGTGCCTTGGGGTTCTTGGAGTCATAATCCACCATCATCTGCAGGTTGGCCTGAGCCGCCGCGGTGGAGACGATCTCCTGGTACTCCTTGGGCAGGCTGTCCCACGCCTTCTGGTTGATGTAGAGGCTCAGGGTCGGAGCGGGCTCCCACCAGCCGGGGTAGTAGAAGTACTTGGCCACCTTGTAGAAGCCGGCCTTCTCGTCATCGTAGGGGCCGACCCACTCGGTGGCGTCGATCACGCCGCGCTCCAGGGCGGGGTAGATATCACCGCCGGCCAGTACCTGTACGGTGGCGCCGAGACGGCTCATCACCTTGCCGCCGAGGCCCGGGATGCGCATCTTGAGACCCTTGAGGTCGGCTGCGGTGTTCACCTCTTTGCGAAACCAGCCGCCCATCTGGGCACCGGTGTTGCCGGCAGGAAAGTTGACGATATTGAAGTCGGAGAAGACTTTGCGCATATCTTCAATGCCGCCGCCGTTATAGAGCCAGGCGTTCTGCTGGCGGAAGTTGAGGCCGAAGGGCAGAGCGGTGTCGAAGGCGAGAGAGGGGTTTTTGCCGATATAGTAATAGGATGCGGTGTGTCCCATCTGGACCGTGCCCTGGGATACGGCATCAAATACTTCCAGTCCACCCACGAGTTCGCCGCCGGCGTAGGGGATAATTTCAAACTGGCCGTTGGTCATGGCCTTGACCCGTTCGGCTACAGTGACAGCACCACCGTAGATGGTGTCAAAGGCCTTGGGCCACGAGGTGGCCATGCGCCAGCGAAGTTTTTTCGGGCCGGCAATGACCGCCGGTGCAGCTACTGCAGCGGCGGTACCTACAGCCGCCTTCTTGAGAAAGTCACGACGTTTCATCCAGTTCTCCTTGTCTTGGGCTTATTCTTTTGGCATGAACCCATATGTATAGGAGATTGAATACTAAAGTTCAATCCGTAGTAATGCGTACTATGAGTATTCCCCTGATTGTTCAACTAAACTGAAAGTAGAGTGTTTTATTATCCCGGATGGGCCGATGAAGATCCTGGTCGCTGATGATAACGAAGACGCAAGAGTGTTGCTGAAAGAGCTGCTGCAGACCTACGGCAACAACGTCGAGCTGGCGGAGGATGGCGAGCAGGCCCTCGCCCTGGCGCGGCAGTCGCCGCCGGATCTCATCATCTCCGATGCACTGATGCCGAATCTTGATGGCTTTGCTTTCTGCAGGGCGGTCAAGAGTGATGATACCCTGCGCCACATACCTTTCATCTTCTACTCTTCGACCTACACCGGGGAGAACGACCTGGAGCTGGGGCAGGCCCTGGGGGCGTCCCGCTACCTGGTCAAACCCATGGGGCCCCAGCAGCTGATCGAGACGATCAACGATGTCTATGAACGCGCCCGGCGGGGGCTGGAGAATGTTCCGGATTCGGCGTTGGCCGATGAGCTGTCTCTGAATCACATGCACAAGGAGGTATTGGCGCAGAAGCTGCAGAAGAAGATAGGGGAGCTGCAGGCGGAGCGGGATGCGCTGTATGGCAGCGAGGAGAAGTACCGCCGGCTGGTGGAGACGATCCAGGGCGAGTATTTCTTTTACTCCCATGGGGCAGACGGCGTCTTCACCTACCTCAGTCCATCCATTGAGGCGATCACGGGGTATACCGAGGAAGAGTTTCTCACCCACTACTCTGAGTACCTGACCGACAACGCGGTCAACCTCGAGGTGGAGAGGCATACCCAAAACAGCATTCGCGGTATCGAACAGCCTGCGTACGAGTTGGAGTTGCATCGCCGGGACGGCAGCGTGTGCCGGCTCGAGGTCAAGGAGACGCCGGTGTACGATGCCAGGGGGATGGTGGTGGCGGTTGAGGGTATCGCACATGATGTGACCGAGCGTGTGCGCAATGCAGAGCGGCTGGAAGCGGCCCTGGTTCAGACCATACAGACCGTGGCCATGACAGTGGAGAAGCGTGATCCCTATACGGCCGATCACCAGCGGCGGGTGGCTGAGCTGGCGGTGGCTATCGCCACTAAACTGGGCTGTGACAGAGACCGGATTCATGGCATCCGCATGGGTGCGCAGATCCACGATATAGGCAACAGTTACGTCCCGGCGGAAATTCTCAGCCGACCCGGCCCCTTGACCGGGCCTGAGTTCGAGATCGTCAAACATCACAGCGAGGTTGGTAACGAGATAATCCGTGGTGTGGACTTTCAGTGGCCAGTTGCAGAGATGATTCTCCAGCACCATGAACGTCTTGATGGCAGCGGCTATCCCGCCGGCCTGTGCGGTGACGAGATCATCCTTGAAGCGCGCATTCTCGCGGTAGCGGATACGGTCGAGGCGATGACCTCCCATCGTCCTTATCGTCCCGCATTTGATATCCAGGCCGCCCTTGAAGAGATAAAGACCCATCGCGGCCAGCGTTACGATGAACAGGTGGTGGATGCCTGTGTTGTGCTGTTCGAGCAGGATGGCTACAGGCTGCCTGATTAATGACAGCTGTTTTCCCGGTCAACCCGATCTGAAAGCTTGAGATAAAACCCCAATTTCTCCGCTATTGTATTACCTGAGTTGTTTACTAGGTTAAAGGTGTAGTCACTCATCTCTGGAGGAGATCTCATGCACCTTAGGACCACGACCGATCCAATTTCCCTGCACGATGTACCTGATCCCGAAGAGCACCCCTGTGTCTATGAGGGGGACGGCGATCACGGTATCGAAATCTATTTTGAAAACGAGGAGAACCGCGAAACCTACCTGGCAATCGAGATGGAGGATGAAAAGATCGTCTGTGGCAATGACACCGACGACTATGTTGCCGAGGGTTAGCGCTTCAGGAGGAGGGTGAGATGCTCAGGCGGATATATATTCTTTTTCCGGAAAAACATCATGTGGAGACAGCGGTGGGTGACCTGAAAAGCTTGAATATCGATATCCGGCATATGCACGCCATAGCCAGGCGTGGTGTCGACCTGAAGGGTCTGCCTGAGGCGTCAGTCAGACAGCGAACGGACCAGGGTGCAAAACTGGAGCAGCTGTTCTGGAACCTAAATCTAATGCTGTTTGCCCTGTTTCTGGGTCTGCTTGTGCTCAGTCTCCTGGTTGGTGCATGGGGTTGGTCCGTGGCCAGCCTCCTGGTGATGCTGGTCTCCTGCCTTGGGGGGTACTACTTCGCCAGCCACATACCCCATGCGCACCTCGAGGGGTTCCGCTCGGCCCTGCGTCATGGTGAGATCCTTCTGCTTGTGGACGTGCCCAGGTGGAAACTTCATTTGGTTGATGGCGTGATCAGAAAGGACCACCCAGAGGCCACCTGCGACGCCGTGGGATGGGCATCGGAGATGCTGCATACCTGATCTGCGTCTGGCTAAAATGGGCGCCGGGAGGCATTATATGGCGGTCAGCCTGTCGGCTGGTCGTCGTATTTTCACGTTCAGGTAAGTCTCCGCCATGGCATTGAGTTCACCCCCGCCCCTGGGTCTCTATATCCACATACCCTGGTGCCTGCGAAAGTGCCCCTATTGCGACTTCAACTCCCACCAGACCGAGGGCTGCCCTGATGCCATGGGCTATGTCCGCGCCCTGCTGGCGGATGTAGAGCTCGAACTGCCGCTGGTGGAAGGGCGTGAGGTATCGACCATCTTCATCGGGGGTGGCACACCCAGCCTCTTTCCCGGCGACGCCATCCGCACCTTGCTCCTGGGCCTGGGGCAGCGCATTCCAATCCTGGCAGATGCCGAGATCACCATGGAGGCCAATCCCGGGACCTACGAGAGCGGCCGTTTTGCCGCCTACCGTGAAGCCGGGGTGAACCGCCTCTCCCTGGGAGTTCAGAGCTTCAATGACCATGCCCTTGGCCTGCTCGGGCGCATTCACGACGCGGAGCAGGCCCGTGCGGCCCTCGCCGAGGCCTGTGAAGCGGGATTCAACAGCATCAATATGGACCTGATGTTCGGTCTGCCGGGGCAGGATCTGGAGACCGCGGTTGCTGATGTCCGGCAGGCGGTTGCCGTGGGTGTGCAGCACATCTCCTACTATCAGCTCACCCTGGAGCCAAATACCCTGTTTCATGCCCGGCCGCCGGAGCTGCCTGATGAGGACTCGATTGCCGGGATCCAGGAGGCCGGCCAGTCCCTGTTGGGTGATGCCGGTTACGGTCAGTACGAGGTGTCGGCTTATGCCCGGCAGGGTTTTGAGTGCAGACACAATCTCAACTATTGGGGTTTTGGTGACTACATCGGTATCGGTGCCGGGGCTCACGGCAAACTGAGCCTGCCTGGGGAAGGGGGGGTATGGCGCCGCTGGAGGCAGCGTCATCCACTCACTTACATGGATGCAGCGGGTACCGAACGAGCTGTTTCGGCCCGTCAGCTCGACCGGGATGACCTGCTGGCCGAGTTTATGCTCAATGCATTGCGACTTCACAACGGGTTTGAGACGGAGTTGTTCCGGACCCGTACGGGCCTGCCCCTGGAACTGCTGGAGCCGGGTCTGGCCCGAGCCAGGGAGATGGGGCTGATTGAGGTGGGGAGGGAGAGGATTGTCCCCACGGAGCAGGGCAGGCGCTTTCTCAACGACCTGGTCTCCATCTTTTGCTGATGAGGTTTGCGGTGGCTTTGTGTACAGGGCTGATGGCGGGCATTATGATTGAAAAAGCGCTTGCACTGGACACCCCTTTCCAATATCATGCGCGGTTTTCCCGTCCCGGTCGGGGGCGGTAGACTCAGTTTTTTTTGTAGAGGCAATCATGAAAGCGGACATTCACCCCAACTACGCCGATGTGAAGGTAGTTTGCAGCTGCGGCAACGAGTTTCAGACCCGCTCCACCCTGGGTGAGGAAGAACTGCACGTGGAAGTTTGCTCTTCCTGCCATCCTTTCTTCACCGGTAAACAGAAGATCATGGATACTGCTGGTCGTGTAGACAAGTTCCGCAAGCGTTACTCTCGCGGCTAAGATCTGCCCGGCGGCCTGGCCGCCAGGTAATGAAAAAGCACCCTTCGGGGTGCTTTTTTGGTTTCCGGGGTTCCAAAACGGCTCTTTTCAGCCAGATGTTGTGAGCAGTGCCGGCATGATTGCCAGCCTATGTAGGTCGGGCTTCAGCCCGACATGTCGGACTGAAGTCCGACCTACAAAAAATCAGGCTTGGCTGGGGTAGACCAAACACACAAAAAATACCGTTGCACCATTCTATATTGCAGCGCATCATAAGCAGGTTTATGACCCTACTCCTGCGAGCGAGAGATGACAGCAAATATCAACGCCCCTGATGCCGACAGCGCCATCAACCAGAAAGCCCTCAAATATCACTCTGAGCCCCGTCCGGGAAAGATCAGCGTTGAGCTGACCAAGCCTACCGAGACCCAGGAGGACCTTGCCCTGGCCTACACCCCGGGTGTGGCAGAACCGGTTCGCCAGATTCACCAGGATCCCCAGGCCGCATACGATTACACCGCCAAGGGCAACCTGGTGGGGGTGATCACGGACGGCAGCGCGGTGCTTGGGCTGGGTAATGTTGGGGCGCTGGCGGGCAAGCCTGTCATGGAGGGCAAAGGCGTACTGTTCAAGAAATTTGCGGATATCGACGTGTTCGATATCGAGGTGAATGCCGAGCACCCCCAGGAGTTCATTGAGACGGTGATGCGTATCGCCCCCACCTTCGGCGGCATCAACCTGGAAGACATCGCAGCTCCTCACTGCTTTGAAATCGAGGCGGCCCTGATAGATCAGTTGGACATACCGGTGTTTCATGATGACCAGCACGGTACAGCCATCATTATCTGCGCCGGCCTGCTCAACGCTTTGGAGCTGGCAGGCAAGAAGCTCGAAGACGCCAAGGTTGTGGTGCTGGGGGCCGGGGCGGCGGGTATTGCCTCTGTTCGCCTGCTGACGGCCATGGGTGCCCACCGTGACAATATCTTTGTGCTGGACCGCAAGGGAGTCATCCATGTCGGCCGCAAGGACCTCAACCCCTACAAGTGGGGCGTGGCCGCAGATACCGAGCGGCGCACCCTGGACGATGCCATGGAGGGGGCGGATGTCTTTATCGGCGTTTCAGGACCTGACCTGGTTACCCCGGAGCAGCTTGCCATGATGGCCCCAAACCCGGTTGTGTTCGCCCTCTCGAACCCGGTGCCGGAGATCCGTCCCGAGGTGGCCCACGAGGTACGCGATGACCTGATCATGGCCACCGGGCGCAGCGATTATCCCAACCAGGTCAACAATGTGCTTGGCTTTCCTTTTATCTTCAGGGGTGCCCTGGATGTTCATGCATCCCGCATCAACGATGATATGCAGATCGCCACGGTCAAGGCGCTGCAGGCACTGACCCACGAGCCCGCCCCCCAGTTGGTGCTGGATGCCTACGGCCTGGAAAAGCTGGAGTTCGGTCCCGACTACATTATTCCCAAGCCCCTGGATCCTCGCCTCAAGGATGCCATTTCAGCAGCCGTGGCCAAGGCGGCGGTGGACACCGGTGTGGCCCGTGCCCCTTACCCGGCACACTATCCTGAAACCTGATCTGCCGACCGGACCCGGAGCGGGTCCGGTCGGTCCACTCCCTGGTTTTGAGCCGAGTCAAAAAAAGAGCAAATTGAACCGGTTTTCCATCTATCCCTAATGCGCTTCAGGCATCTATAATGTGTGCGACTGCTTTAGGGGGGAACAATGCTGAACAACAGGCCAGGCCATATTCTCAGATCCGATCAGTTCGATCGTGAATTCCTCGATTATCTCTACAATCTGGTTAACCTGATTCGGCGTTACGACAAGAGCAAGGAAGGGCTTCTCTACCTCCAGTCCCTCCTGCCCCATGTCAGGGGCATGCTCTATTTTACCCAGCCCTCCACGCGAACCTTCATGTCGTTTCACTCCGCCTGCAGTATTCTGGGAGTCAAGACATCCGAGATCCGCGACAGCTCCACCAGCTCAGAGAAGAAGGGTGAGTCCATCGAAGACTCTCTGCGCACCTTCTCAAGTTACGTCGATCTTATCGTCATGCGCTCCCCCGAGGCCGGGTTGTGCGAACGCATCGCCACTTTTCTCGACTCGACCCCCAGGCCGGTACCCATCATCAACGCCGGTAGCGGACCGGATGAACACCCCACCCAGGCGCTGCTGGACATCTACACGCTTCGCCGCAGCTTCAAGGGCAACAAGATCGACGGCAAGAAGATCTGCATGGTGGGTGATTTGAAACGAGGCCGTACGGTTCGCTCATTGAGCCGGCTTCTGGCCAATTATGAAGATGTCTCCATCACCTTCGCCTCTCCTGAACAGTTCCGCATCGAGCAGGATCTGCGCGACTGCCTGACCAATAAAGAGGTCCCGTTTACCGAGACCACCGATTTCGAAGGGGCCATTCGCGAGGCCGATGCCATCTACATGACCCGCATCCAGGATGAGTGGGACGAGGATTCGGAGTCGGCCACGGTGGATCATTCGGACTTCTGTCTTCACTACGACCACCTGGATGTACTCCAGGACGACTGCGTCATCATGCACCCGCTTCCCCGCCGCGACGAGATAGATCCCAGGATCGATGCCGACCACCGCGCCAAGTACTGGCGCCAGGAGCGCAACGGCATGTGGGTGCGTGTCGCGCTGATTGCCATTCTCATGGGTGTCGATCACCAGGTTATGCTGCCAGAGCTTTAATCGATTACTGGCCCTGGACCTTACACATCAATTGTTCTATATTAGTTCTCTATTGGGCAGGCAATGAATCAACGGCCTGCCATTCTTAAGTGACTAACGGGTGTACCACAGGGTATGCATAAAGCGAGGGTCAGATGGCTGTCATAGCAATGTGGATGTGCGACCGGGACAACAGCATGCACGAATCGAAAAAAGATGCAGACGCGCACGACAAAATGCTCGAACTGGCTGAGCAGTTCACCATGCTGATGGAAGAGCACCTCAACGGCGTGGATGAGAAACAGGCCGAGGAGTTTGGCCTTCTCCTGGCTCAGCACAAGGACAAGATTGTCCAGGCCTGCAAGGGCAAGCCCGAGGCGCTGAATGACCTTGCAGGTGAAGAGGACAATACCGTCACCCCTATCAAGGCGGCTAAGAAATAACACTACAAATTCGCTAACCCACCCTACCCAATGCTTTCTGTAGGAGCCCGGTCCCCCGGGCGAAACCATACTCTTGGTAATAGCACCCCGGACAGCTCTCGCTGCACCGTCAATCTAGGGTGCAATAGCAAAGCGTATTGCATCAGGAGTTGGCAAAATGGTGGGTTACGTTTTCACTAACCCCCCCTACACATCTACCATGCAGGTGATAAAATCTTTGCACAGGCAGGGCGCTCCAGCAGATTTTCACCATAGCGGCTAACGGTCTGGTGAGAAGCCACGAGCTTCCTCCCTCCCCCACCCAAGTCCCCGTCGAGCATGGCCCACCAGGCGCAGATTGAGTGTATTGTAAGAGATGGCTGTTTCGTATTATTTTTCAAGGGATTCAAGCCATCTTCTTGCGGCCTCAATTCCTTCCTCAGATTCAAAAGTCCTGATCGATTTATAATTCAAGTACGTGGCCATAAAGGTGGTGAGTTTAGCAGCCATTTTTGATCCCCTTGTATAAGTCACTATTGCGATGGCCTTAATAAATTTATTCCAGGATCCTTTATGATAAACGCCGGCACCAATGCTATAAGAATGACGTTTATTTATGATTAGCTTTACGCCGTCCGGGTATTGTTTCATTAACCTACCCATCACTTCATCGGCAGTCACCTCGTTGATTTCAATACCATGATCTGCCGTTAGTAAAGCAATTTCGTCAGTCAGAAATTCAACTGTTCCGTAATTATTAATGTGATGGCAGGTCATGATCTTGATTCTATGTTCTGGGCAATAGTTACAATAGACTATTTGCACTTTAGTCAGGGTGCTTTGCTCCAAGTTCCAGCTTGAATGGTGGAGTGTGCTAAATCTATCCTTCAGTGTTCACCTCTAAAACGATTTTACCGATATGTTTTTTCTGCAGGAATTTCTGTTGTGCCTCAACAATATCTTCCAGCTGAAAAACTTTGGAGACCAACGGTTTTATACGGTCGTTTTCAATGTGATCGACCAGGTTCCGGAAAACACCATCTTCCAGTACCGTACAACCAAAAAAAGCCAAATCCTTCAGGTACAGAGTACGTAAATCAAGGGAAACAATAGGACCGCCGATTGCGCCCGATACGGCATATCTTCCGCATGGTTTCAGAACCTGAAGCAACTCAGGCCATGAGTCTCCGCCGACAAGATCGATAACCACATCCACACTGTTTTCACCCAGGGACGAGACGATATTCTCATTGCGGGAAATTGCCTGGTATGCGCCCAGTTCAATCAAACGGTCAGTTTTTTCAGGACTGGTGACGGCAATTGCCTTTGCGCCGCGGGCCTGTACGAGTTGCAATGCCGCAGACCCTACGCCGCCGGAAGCGCCGGTAACCAGAACAACCTCCCCGGTTTTTACATCGGATCGGGTTAGCATGTTTTCTGCGGTGGAATAAGAGCAGGGAAACGTGGCGAGCTCGGTTGCGCTCAAAGGGCTGGTGATTCGATACGCATGCCGTGACGCAACCCTGACATACTCCGCGAAACCGCCATCGCATTCAGAGCCAAGAAACCAGGGTGATTCAAGTAATTGCCCTGAAGCTTCTCTGAGGCAGGGTTCAACCAGCACTCTCTCGCCTATTCTGGATTCAGGAACATTTACGCCAACATCCACCACAGTGCCACACACATCGATGCCCTGAATGCGGGGGAATCGAATGGGTTCACCTGCCCAGCTCGCATCACCACTATCCCCATCATTTTTTGAATACCAGCCAATGCGAGTATTGATATCCGTGTTATTGATGCCTGCCGCACTGACGCGGATCAGAACATCGTTGACTCCGGCTGCAGGGACGGGAATATTTGTTTTGACTTCCAGTTTATCGAAGTCACCATGACCCAGTAGCCAGATGCCGCGCATTGTATTTGGGATATTTGTCATAAGATTCAGTTTTATTCATTATCTTGTAAGCGGGTCGCCAGGACGAAATGAAAATCTCTACCGGTTATAGAGCAACCTAGCTTGAATAGTCGTTGTGCATTTACGGCTGTACTCTAAACGAACCTGCAATGTATCGATTCAATACATGGTATTAGCGTTCTTCGACACATCCGGTATCTCCTGTATTGCGTCCCAGTGTTCGACGATTTTTCCATTTTCATCAAAGCGGAAGAAATCCATCGTTACGTACTCCTGATCTCCCGGCCAGGATTGATGGGTATGAAGGGCTACCAGGTCATCCTCAGACACAGCGCGTATAAACTCGATGCTTTTATCAGGGTAGGATTTCCCCATCTCTTCAAAGTATTCGATGAATGCCTCCTTGCCGTCGCCAACCAAGGGGTTGTGCTGGATATACTCGGCTCCCACGTAACGCTCGACGGCAGTTGCAGGGTCCCCCATGTAGGCAGTGCGGTAAAACGCAATTGCATTCATCTTGTTTGCTTCGAGGTCTTGGCTCATGTTTTTCACCTGAGAAAGATATCTGGCATATATTTTCATCTATAGCCGGTGAACAGGCTTAGGCTAGCGCCCTTTCGATGAACAGGAGTTGTTGAACTTGCTGTCAGGGCATTTGCACATCATAGCTTGTCTTAACGAGTTGGTTATCGAGAATCTCCGAGTTGAGAAGTCTGAGTTTTACCCGCTTCGGCAAGCTGCCAAATAACGGAATTCCACCACCTAACAGGACAGGAGCTGTAGTGACTATTATTATGTCGATTAAGTTCTCAGCGAGAAAGCTCTGGATAAGAGACCCGCCGTCGATATAAAGGTTGTTGTAACCTTTTTCGCATAGTGACTTAACCATGTGATTGGGTGATCCATTAATCAAGAATGCTTTTTCATCAAAGCCAGCTGGAAGTGAAGACAATGGATCGCTGGCAACAAAAACCGGCTTTTCATAAGGCCAGATTCCGAACGACAGAACTTTTTCGAATGTATTCCTGCCCATTATCAATGCGTCGATATTCTCCATAAAGAGAGAGAAGCCGAAATCACTATTATCCGGGTTATCTATTTCATCCAGCCAATCCAGCTCTCCGCCTGGTCCGGCAATGTAGCCATCCAGACTTTGTGCAACATAGACATAACTTGTCATCAACTCTCCACGGGCCTTGGTATACCTGGCTGATCAGTTTCTGCGATCTGTTGCCTGGATTTCATCTTCTCCGATGATCTCTTTTTCGACCTTCCCTGCCTCGATCCACTCAATAATTCCGGGTTGATTCAGTACACTCTCGACATAAACCTGTTCTGTCCCTTCCAGTGGGATGGAGTAGCCGTGGAATCTCAGTGCGATGGGCGCGTACATGGCATCAGCTATGGAGTAGTCGCCAAACAGCCACTCACCCTCTTTTCCGAACGCACTCCGGCATTCGCGCCAGATCCCCTTGATTCTCTCGATCTCCCGTGCGGCTTCGCTGGAGGGTTTGATGTCGTCGAACCGCTTGCGGCAGTTCATAGGGAATTCGCTGCGCACGTTGGAAAAGCTGGAGTGCATCTCGGCACTCACTGCCCTGGCCGATTTATCTGCTGGCCAGCCTCCGCCGTCCAGGTACTGTTCGGAAACATATTCGAGGATGGCGAGAGAGTCCCAGACCAGCAGGTCTGCATCTTTCAATACAGGGACTTTGAAGTCGGAGTTGTACTGCTGCAGCTCCTGGTCTGTGGTTTCGGTGAACAGGGCAACCCGCTTCTCCTGAAATGGGATCTGGTGGTGCTTGAGAAATATCCAGGGTCTGAGCGACCAGAATGAGTAGTTCTTGTTGCCGATAATCAGGGTTGGGTCAGGCATATGGCACCTCCGGATTTTGCCTTAATGCAGAAAATCAGTATGGCATGGATGTGGTTATCCATCAGGCTGACTTTGGCATTTCCTGCCGATCGGACGACGTACTAGACTTAAAGTTGAAGGGGCGCTTCTGATTTGACCGGAGTTGGATGCATTCTCACATGGAATACGGTATTGGCAACATTCTGACCCTGTTGGGCTCTCTTGGCCTTTTCCTCTATGGCATGAAGGTGATGAGCGATGCCCTGATGGAGCTGGCCGGTGATCGTATGCGCACGGTGCTGGCCACCACCACATCGAACCGTTTCTATGCGGTGATGACAGGGTTTCTGATCACTGCGGCAATCCAGTCCTCTTCTGCAACCACCCTGATGGTGGTTAGCTTCGTCAATGCCAGCCTGTTGACCATGACCGAGGCGGTGGGGGTGATTATGGGGGCCAATATCGGCACCACGGTCACTGCCTGGTTGATCTCCATTCTCGGCTTCAAGGTCAGCATGGGTTCCATCGCCCTGCCTTTGGTGGGAGTGGGTTTCCTTCTCGGTCTGTCGAAAAAGAAAAAGGCCCGGAACTGGGGCTTGTTCATCATCGGCTTCGCTCTACTGTTCATTGGTCTGCAGTTTCTCAAGGATTCTGTTCCCGACATCCGCAACAATCCGGAGGTACTGGCTTTTCTGGCAGAGTACACCACCAAGGGTTATCTCTCGGTGTTGTTGTTCCTGGTGATCGGTACCATCCTGACACTCATTGTCCAGTCATCCAGTGCCACCATGGCCCTCACCCTGCTGATGTGCCATGAGGGGTGGATACCCTTCGACATGGCCGCCGCCATGGTGCTGGGAGAGAACATCGGTACCACCATCACCGCCAATCTCGCTGCACTGGTGGCCAACTACCAGGCCAAGCGGGCAGCAAGGGCTCACCTGATTTTCAACACCTTGGGTGTGCTGTGGGTGCTGGTGTTTTTCTATCCCTTCATCAATATTGTGGGCGGCATTGTGGAGTCGGCTGAAGGTACCTCGCCATTTGTCAGCGCGGCGGTGATACCGGTCGCACTTTCACTGTTCCATACCAGTTTCAACATTCTCAATACCACCTTGCTGTTGGGTTTTATCGCCGTCATCGTCAAGATGGTGGAGTGGCTGGTACCCGAAGAGGTGAAGGTGGAGATCGAGATCCATGAGCCCCGGTTTCTGGACGCGGCATCTCTGAAGTATCCCCAGACCGGCATCAAGGCCCTGACCGACGAGTCGCTTCGCCTGTTGCAGAACGCCGCCTACCAGGCGGTTGCCCACGGTTTGAGCGTACACCGTGCCGACCTGGAGTCGGAGCAGAAGCTGAAGCAGATCCTGGAGTACTCGGAGATCATTCAGATCGACATCGACCGTTTCTATGAAACCCGGGTCAAGCATATCTATGGTGAAATTCTGGAGTATGCGACCAGGCTTCAGAGCATGCACTCCCTTGAGGAGGGGACGATTGAGGACATTCGCAATATTCTTCTCGCTGACCGCATGCTGGTTCAGGTGGTGAAGGAGATGAAACCGCTGCATGAGAACGTTGCCGAGTACATGGCCTGCGACAACCAGGCTATTCGCCGGGAGTACAATGTTCTGCGGCGCAGAATACTGAAAGTGGTACGTATGATTCATCGCATCAGTGTTTCCGAGGAGATCGGCGACTACCTGGATAAACTTAAGAGCCAGCGCCTCAAGGCCGAAGAGCTGGATGTGTTGGTTACCGGGCGGGTGGATAAACTGGTGCTGGAGGATGAGATTACGGATGTGATGGCGACCTCATTGATGAATGACAGCGTGGAGGCGGCACGGGTTGCACGCAAGTTGGTTGATGTGGCTACCCTGCTCTATTCACCAAAGGATATTCAGATGCATGCCATTGACGATCATGAGGCCAGGGCTGTTCAGGATATCAAGATGCAGGCAGAGAATGAGGATTACCGGGATATCGAGGTGCCACCGGTGGTCGAGGAGAGTGAGATCAATCCAGAATCCTGATGCCGTTTGCCTGGCAGAATGCCTCGAACTCTCCGAGTTGGCTGTCGGCAATGTCCAGGCTGATGCAGACCTTTTCGGCATAGGTGACATCGTCAATTTTGCAGTCGTGGATGGAGACCCAGTGGCGCACCGGCTGTTCCTGGGCGAACTCCAGTTCAATATCTCTGCCTGAGCGTGGCACCAGCTGTTCAAGCGGTAGAGTCGAAACGGCTGCTTCAGCCGCGCCGCTGTAGGCCCGTACCAGGCCGCCTGCCCCCAACTTGATGCCCCCGAAGTAACGGATAACCAACACCACGATATCGCCGATGGCCTTGTGCTGTATCACGTTGAGAATCGGCTTGCCCGCGGTGCCGGAGGGCTCCCCGTCATCATTCATGCCGGCATTGCTGGCCGATGCAGGATTGCCCAGCAGGTAGGCCCAGCAGACGTGACGCGCCTCGGGGTGGTCTCTCCTTGCCTGCTCCACGAACGCCATCACCTCTTCCCTGCTGGCGGCCTGGGCTGCCCGCGCTATAAAACGGCTCTTCTTGACCTCGATGGATGCTTCGACAGATTTGGCAGGGATGGAATAGGTTTGGGACATGGCGGGATTATAATGGCTGGCACTGCAGATGGTTACTATTGAAGTACCGTAGGTCGGGCTTCAGCCCGACAAGTCGGCCTAAAGGCCGACCTACAGGAGCGTGAAGATGTGCTTCAGCGCTTAACCGGGACCGGGCCGTATATAATAGTGCCACCTGTTCCCTCTGTTTGATTTGACTGCGTAATGAAACCCGACACATCCACCGCCATGCGTGAACTGATCGAGCAGACCAGGGCATCGATCCCCTTCGATGCCCCGGAGACAGCCATCTGCATGGATGAGTGCAAGGGGTGCTCCATGAAGATGCTGGAGTACCTGGAATCGGAGCTGGACAACTGGGAGTACCGCCTGGCCCAGGGGGAGTCCCCCAACTTTGGCGATCTCAGTCAACTGGCGGGCAGTGCAAAGAAGATCTACAGGGTATTGAAGATTAACGGGCTTGTGGAAGCCTGATGGAATTAGGGGCCGCCGCGAGTCCGGCGACCCCTTAAGAGTGATCAGCCGATCATGCGTCCCATCAGTTCCTTTCTATGGGTGATGGCGTGCTTGATGGTGGCACCTGCATGAGTCATCAGGCAGAACAGCATCACCCGGCTGAGCACGGCGTGTACCTGCTCCAGCATCTCGTGCAGTTCACTCATCCCGCCACCCATGAGCGAGGAAGATCCACTGCTTATGTTTCGGGGATATGGCGCTTTTGTAAGTGTTTGTAACGGCCTGACAAGGTCAGGGAACGACCCCGGCATAGGCGATACCGGTCAGATGGTGCATGTCGCGGTTGAAGGTCACCAGGTCCTGCTGGGAGAACTGCCTGTAATCATCATGGCCACAGGCCCGGGCGACCACTTTCATCAGCTCGTTGGTGGCCTCGAAATAGTTACACAGCTGCTGTGCCGACTTGTCGATCACCTGGCGGCTGCGCAGGGACTCTTTCTGGGTCGCGATACCCACCGGGCAGTTGTTGGTCTGGCAGGCACGCATGCCGAGACAGCCGATGGCCTGCAGGGCCGAGTTGGATACCGCCACCGCATCGGCGCCGAGCATGAGCGCCTTGGCGAAGTCCTCGGCGATACGCAGACCGCCGGTGATGACCAGGCTGATATCATCGGCGCCCACAACATCCAGGTGCCTGCGGGCACGGGCCAGGGCGGGGATGGTGGGCAGGTTGATGTTGTCCCTGAGCACCGTGGGTGCCGCGCCGGTACCGCCGCCGCGTCCATCGAGGATGATGTAGTCGGCACCCGCCTCCAGGGCGAAGTCGATATCCTTTTCAACGTGGCTGGCGGCGATTTTGAAACCCACGGGGATACCGCCGCTCTTCTCACGTACCTCGTTGGCCAGGGCCGCAAAATCGGCAACGCTGTTAAGGTCTTTAAAGGTGGCCGGGCTGATGGCAGCTTCACCGGGTTGCAGTCCACGGACCTCTGCAATTTCACCCTGCACCTTTTCACCCGGCAGATGGCCTCCCGTGCCTGTCTTGGCACCCTGTCCCCCCTTGAAATGAAATGCCTGGGCCTTGGCCACCTTGTCCCAGCCGAAGCCGAAACGGGCCGAGGCCAGTTCGTAGAGATAACGGCTGTTGCTTGCCTGTTCATCGGGCAGCATGCCGCCCTCGCCGCTGCAGATGCCGGTGCCGGCCATCTCCGCGCCCATGGCCAGGGCGATCTTGGCCTCTCTGGATAGCGCGCCAAAGCTCATGTCGGATACAAACAGTGGCATCGACAGTATCAGTGGCTTTGCCGCCCGCGGGCCGATGATTGTTTTGGTTACCACGGGCTCCTCATCCAACAGGGGTTTCTTCCACAGCTGGGCAGGCAGAAACTGGATATCCTCCCACTTCGGTAGGGTGTTTCTGTCCACCCCCATGGCGGCGGTGAAACCGTGGTGGCCGATGCGCTTCAGGCCGTTTTTAGAGAGCTCCCTGATGTGCCGGGTATAGGGTTCTGTATCTTCCGGGTGGGTGTCTGCGTAGAGACCCAGGTACTGGTCCCTGGCAAACGGCTGGGGATACTTTTGAAGGTAGGTGTTGATCTCTTGTTCATCCACCCAGACGCCATCGTCTTCGATCTTTGCACTGAATTTCTGCAGTACTTCGGAGTTGTTGTACGCAGATACGCCGGTATCCAGCCGGTAGTCCCATCCGTGCAGGCCGCAGATCAGGTCGTTTCCACTGACATGGCCGTCGGACATCAGGGCGCCCCGGTGCAGGCAGCGGCCGTAGAGCACGGAGATCTCATCATCGAACCGGGTGATCACCAGATCCAGTCCGTTGACCTCGGCGTGTACGGGCTGGCGGTCTATGAGTTCAGAGAAAGTGGCGATACGCACGGGCTGTTGCATCTGTCGCTCCTTGATCGGCTTTAGAGTTTTCGGGTTATGTTGCAAGGCAACTGTTATGAAGACCCTTGCTGAATGCAGATTATTTCAGAGTGGATGAAATATAAGGCATGAGCCTTATTTTCGGATGTAGACTTCGTCATGTCCGTTGCTGTCGGTCATGATCAGTTCCTCACCCGAAAGCCTGATATCCCGCTGTACCGGCTGCGAAAAGCGCTCGAAGCTGCAGTTCAGCCGGTTGCCATCCTCTATCCGACAGCGGCCCATGTAAACGCCATGCTTGCGGTCCCGCAACCGGGTTTTGCCGTTATGGTCGAACTGAAAATCCTGCTTCAGGGTCTGGCCGATCCACTCGCCGGAGAGTTCATCCAGGGTTACTTCAGAGGAGCATCCGGCCAGGGCTGTAACAAGCAGCAAGCTAGCTTGGCGTATTCTCTTCATCGGCGTCATCCACCAGTTGCAGCCCCATCTCTGTTGCCCGCTTGCGCCACAGCCGCCGGGCCAGTTGCTGCATGTCGGCTGCCCTGTCTCCCTCGTCGAGGATCTCCAGGCCGATCAGGGTCTCCACCACGTCCTCCAGGGAGACTATGCCTTCCATGCCGCCGTACTCGTCCCGTACCAGCAGAAGGTGGGCACGCTTTCTCAGCAGCAGGTCGAAGGCGTCGTAGACCGAGGCCTTGTCAGCAAGTGTAGGCAATTCCCGGCGATAGGTGATCAGGCTGTTCTCGATATTGCCCCGTGCATAGGCGAGGATCACGTCATTTCGCAGCACGAAGCCGGTGACGTGCTCCTGGTGGCCACTGTAGACCGGAATGCGGGAGAAGCGTGAGTTGGCGTAGCTGGCGAAGAACTCCTCGACCCCAATGGACTCCGCCAGGGAGAAGACCACCGGGCGGGGGGTCATGATGTCGGTGATCGGGGTCTCTCTCAGCAGGAAGAGATTCTTCAGTATGGCCGACTCCTTGGCGTTGAGCTGCCCCTCTTTCTCGCCAAGATCAGCCATCACCGCGAACTCCTCGCGGGTGAGTCCTTCCACTGTTTTTCCGTGGGAGAGTCCGTCTGTCAGTTTCTCGGACATCCAGACGAAGGGGTGCAGCGCCCAGACCAGGAACTTGAGTCCGTAGGCGGTGGCTGGCGCCAGGCGCCGCCAGTAGTGGGCGCCCAGGGTCTTGGGGATGATCTCAGAGAAGATCAGGATGAGCAGGGTGAGCACCGCAGAGGCGACCCCCACCCAGGCACTGCCGAACACCACCGCGGCCTGTGCACCGGCGCCAGCCGCACCCACTGTGTGGGCGATGGTGTTGAGGGTGAGGATGGCGGCCAGGGGTTTGTTGACGTCGCTCTTCAGCCGCCTCAGCAGCGTACCTACCGGCTTGCCCTCCTGTTCAAGCACCGCCACGTGGGCCGTGGTGACACTGAGCAGTACCGCCTCGGCAACGGAGCAGAGAAATGAGAATCCGAGGGCGACGGCGACGTAGATGATAAGTAGGATCATGTGAGCTGAAAGTCCGCTGCTTTTTCGCTCATTAGAACACAGAATTGCCGGTGTAAAACCACCCGGTATGGAAAAATGGTAGAGCAGGTATCTACACTGTAGGAGCCCAGTCCCCTGGGCGTTACAATGCTGCTAAGCCAAATCGCCCAGGGGACTGGGCTCCTGCATGTTGGCAAATCAATCGACGTGGTGAATATCCACGCTTTGTTTCTTTGTCGGACAGCTCTTGCTGGAGCAGGCACCACAGCCGGGTTTGTAGCCTTCGGCTTTCTCAGGGTCCTGCTTTGCAAGCCAGCGCTGGAACAGCACCCAGGCGCCACAGAGCAGGCTGAGTCCGATCAGGGCGAGGATATGAGTGGCCATAGCGTTCTTCCCCTAACTCGAGCTGAACAGCCCGGCAAAGCCCATGAAGGCCATGGAGAGTATGCCGGCGATGATCAGGTTCATGGCGGTGCCCTGGATCAGGGCGGGCACGTCGGAGAGCTCTGTCTCTTCCCGGATGCCTGCCATCAGCACCATGGCCAGGGTGAAGCCGGCGCCGGCGCCCAGGGCGAAGACCAGTCCCTCGGTAAATCCGTAGCCCTTGTTGGTGGCGAAGATCGCCAGGCCGAGGATGGCGCAGTTGGTGGTGATCAGGGGCAGGAAGATGCCCAGTGCCTTGAACAGGGGTGGGCTCAGCTTCTTGATCGCCATCTCGATGAACTGCACCGTGCTGGCGATGACCACGATGAAACTGATCAGTCGCAGGTAGGGTGCATGGGGCAGGATATAGGTGTTGAGAAACCAGCTGCATATGGCGGTGACAATCAACACGAAGGTGGTGGCCAGGCCCAGGCGGAAAGAGGTCTCCAGTTTGCCTGATACCCCCAGGAAGGGGCATAGGCCCAGGAAATAGGCCAGTACGAAGTTGTTGACCAGCAGGGCGCTGATGAAGATCCAGATCAGGTCGTCCATCACAGCATCTCCTTCTCGGCCGCGGCCACCTGTTCCATGAAGGCCCTCTTGCGGGCGGTGACCCAGTTGAAGAAGAGCAGCAACAGGCCCAGTGTGATGAAACCGCCGGGGGGCAGGATCATGATCACCCAGGGTTCGAAGTCGGCACCGAACAGCGGCACGTTGAACAGGCTGCCGTTACCCAGAATCTCGCGCACGCCACCCAGGGCCAGCAGGGCGAACATGAAGCCGGCGGACATGCCTGCGGCGTCGATCACCGCCATCTTCACGCCGTTGCGGGAGGCGAATGCCTCCTGGCGGCCCAGAATCATGCAGTTGGCCACAATCAGCGGAATGAAGGCGCCCAGCTCCTTGTGTACCGCCGGCAACAGCGCCAGGATGGTGTAGTCGGCGATGGTGACGAAGGTGGCAATAATGATGATGTAGAGGGAGATACGCACCTGTTTGGGGATCAGGCTCTTCAGGCCTGCAACCAGGAAGCTTGAACCCATCAGTACGAAAAGCGTTGCCAGGCCCATTACCAGGGAGTTGAGAGCGGTGTTTGTCACCGCCAGCATGGGGCACATGCCCAGCACCTGGACGAATACCGGGTTGTCCCGCCACAGGCCCTTGATGAACTCTTCGTAGCTGCTCTGCTCTTTTCTAGCCATGGGCAGTTACCTCATTAAACTCAGTGCGTAGGTCGGACTTCAGCCCGACAAGTCGGCCTGAAGGCCGATCTGCGTTTCTATGGAAGATCATCACTCGGCACCTCCCAGCTTGGGCTCGTTGCCCGGTGGCGGGAAGCGGTCTTTCCAGACCGCGTGAGCCTCGTTGATGATCCGCGCCACTGCCTTGGCGGAGATGGTGGCGCCGGTGATGGCATCGATCTCGTTGGGGGCGGACTTGGTGCCCTTCTTCATGGTCTTGATCTCGGGGTCAGCCGAGAGGTCGTCGAAGTTGGCCACGAACTCGGCATCCTTGTAGATCTTGTCGCCTAGGCCGGGGGTCTCCCGGCTGTCGAGAATCCACATGCCCACCACCTTGCGCCGGGAGGGCTGATAGCCATAGAGCACGCTGATGGTGTCCTGGAAACCGGGGCCGGCGTGGGGGATGGCGTAGCCGATCAGCTGACCCTGCTTGTCGTAGCCGCCATAGACGATTTCGGCCTTGCGGTCCGCGTCCGGATTGACGATCAGCTTGTCGCCGCTGTACTCCAGCAGCTGCATTTTATGGACACCGGGCAGCACCCGGAACACCGCCTGGCGCAGCTCCTCCGCCTTGTTGGCGGTGATGGTGGGCAGGGTGGCCTCGTAGATGCTGATAATGGCCAGGCCGGAGATGAGACCGGCGAAGGCTACCGAGAGGGCGAGCTTGGTGCTGCCCGGCTCTTTGATGTCCTGGGTCTGGTCCATGCTCATGATGCACTCTCCCCGCGACCGAAGATGCGCGGCTGGGTGTAGCGGTCGATCAGCGGCGTGGCGGCGTTCATCAGCAGGATGGCGTACATCACCCCTTCAGGGAAACCGCCGAAGACCCGGATCAGCACGATCAGAAAGCCCACGCCAAGGCCGAATATCCAGGCGCCCTTTGGTGTCAGGGGCGAGGTGACCGGGTCGGTGGCCATGTAGATGGCGCCGATCAGCATGCCGCCTGAGAGCAGGGTGAAGAGCGGGCCGGGGTACTTGTCGCCGTCAACCAGGAACAGGATCAGCGAGAAAACACCCGCGGCCAGAAATATGCCCGCCGGGATGCGCCAGTCGAAGTCCCGGCGCAGCAGCAGAAAGATGCCGCCGAGGATCAGCAGCAGGCCGCTGGTTTCTCCGATCGTGCCGCCGGTGTTGCCGATAAACAGCGGCAGAAGCCCGGTCTCCTGCTGTTCGAACTTCATCAGTCCCAGGGGGGTGGCAGCAGAGACCGCGTCGTAGACCGGGGTAATGAAAGGCATCGCCAGCACGCTGGGGGAGATGCTCCAGAAAGGGGTGTCGGCGGATGCCCAGGTGGTCATGGCGATGGGAAAGGTGCCGAGCAGAAAGGCACGGCCCACCAGCGCCGGGTTGAATATGTTGTTACCCAGGCCGCCCCAGATCACCTTGCCGATACCGATGGCCGCGCTGCCGCCGATGAAGGCCATCCACATGGGTAGCCCCGGGGGCAGTGTGAGGCCCAGCAGCAGGCCGGTGAGCAGGGCGCTGTTGTCACTGATGGCGTCGCGACGCTTCTCTTTTGATGTGAATGCCCACTCCGTCAGCAGGGCACCTGCCATGGTGGATGCCAGTACCAGCAGGGCACCGATACCGAAGAACCAGATACCGGCCAGGGTGACCGGCAGCAGGGAGAGCCAGACGTCGCGCATGGCCTGGGGCGTGGTCATCCCCTGGCGCAGCATGGGCGCGGACTGGATCAGAAGATTGGGGTCTTTGCGGGTCATGCGGCACTGCCCTTTCTGTTACGTAGCGTGTCCTTCGCGGTGCGGATGAGCTGCACGATGGGAATGTTTGACGGGCAGGCGAAGGTGCAGGAGCCGCACTCCACACAATCCATCACCTGGTACGCCTTCATCTCATCGAACTGGCGGGAGCGGGCCAGCCGTGCATAACGCGAGGGATTGAGGAAATAGGGACAGGCCTCCAGGCAGCGTCCGCAGCGAATGCAGGGGTACTCTTTCGGCCGGGCGGTCTCCTTGTCCGTGAAGGCGAGGATACCTGAGCTCCCCTTGAGTACCGGGACATCGAGGCTGGATATGGGGGTCCCCATCATGGGGCCGCCCATGATCACTTCCCGGGTCTCCTCTTTGAGGCCACCGCAGAAGCGCAGCACCTCCCGCACCGGGGTGCCCAGGGGCACGATCAGGTTGGCCGGGTAGGCGGCGCCGGGTCCGGAGACGGTGACAACCCGCTCGATCAGGGGCATGCCAAGGTCGAACCAGTCGGCCAGGGCCACCAGGGTGCCGACATTGTTGACCGCCACACCGATATCACGGGGCAGCTGGCCGGCGGGCACCTCTTCTCCATAGACCGCCTTGATCAGCATTTTCTCAGCCCCCTGGGGGTATTTCACCGGCAGGGAGACCACGTCGATGGGTTGGCCCTCGTCGATACGACCGCGCAGTATCTCTATGGCGTCGGGCTTGTTGGATTCAACGCCGATGGTGGCCCGTTCGGCCCCCAGCTTGGTCATCAGGATCTCGACACCACGCAGCAGTACATCGGGCCGCTCCATCATCAGGCGGTGGTCGTTGGTCAGGTAGGGCTCGCACTCGGCGCCGTTGACCAGCAGCCGGGTGATCTTCTGACCTTCCGGTATGGAGTATTTCACATGGGCCGGGAAGGCCGCGCCGCCAAGACCGACAATACCCGCCAGCTGCACCTGTTCAATGAACGCCTCCATGGAGAGGGACTCCCAGTCGACGGGGGGCTGGGGCTCGATCTGCTGGGTGGCGTAGGGGTCGGCCTCGATCTCGATGGCGGGCCTGAAGCTGCCGTCGAGATAGCGGTGTGGCCCGATATCACGCACGGTGCCGGTGACCGGGCTGTGCAGACAGGTGGACACAAAAGCCCCCGCCTCTGCGATCATCTGGCCGCGCATCACCTTTTGCCCCACGCTGACCACCGGCTTGGCAGCGACGCCGATATGCTGACCCAGGGGCATGGTGTAGTACTGCATGAACGGGACCCGCTGAATAGGGCGGTCCACCGTCTGCTCCTTGTGACCGTCGGGATGGACCCCGTGGCTGAAGGTGCCTTTGAAAAGGTTGAGTGCGTTCAGTACCGACATCTTTTATTCATCTGCTGTATTGGGACACAGTAGGAGCGAACTTGTTCGCGATCAGCGCCCTATCGCGAACAAGTTCGCTCCTACAGAGGCTCGATCTCACCTGTAACCCGTCAGTCGCTGGAGTTGTAACCTGCCAGTTGTAAGAGCCCGGTCCCCCGGGCGATATGATCAGGCGCCGGGTGATCGCCGTCAGGAGACGGCTCCTACAGGGTTTTCTCAGAAACTGCCTGTTCATTAACGATACCCCGCCAGGTTGAGCAGGCGGCCCTTTATCTGGTCTGCTACATCGCCCTTGAATCGGGTCTCCAGGGCCTGCAGCTTCTCTTCGTACTCGGCCCGCAGGGCCTCCATTTCTGCCTGGTGCTCGGTGGAGACACGGGCTTCGGCGTCGCGATTGACCATCTCGGTAAACGGGGTGACAAGTCCGGCCAGCTCCTGCAGGGTGCGCCAGGCGGTTTGGCACTGCTGTGCCTGCTCCATGAGCTCAGCCGAGATGGCATGGCGCTGTTCACCCAGGGTGATGACCGGGGTCTTGCCCTTGCGCGCTGCAGCTTCCAACAGCAGCCAGGCGCCCGCTTCGGTGGGTGCCGGGGTCTCATCGGTCACTGCTGTGAAGTGGGCGGAGAAGCGTGCCTCGCGCAGGGCCCAGTCAGCAGGGGTGATGGCCTGGTTGTCGCTGTCCAGGCACCAGGCCTCCTTACCCAGCGGATTTCCGCCCAGGTCGATGCGGCTGCCGAAGACACCATCCCCACCGGGGTTGTAGCGGAACAGCGGGAAGGCGCGACCCTCAACGGCCCGTTTTGCCTGGGCAACGGTCTGCTCGGTGGCAAAGCCGTGGCGGGCCGGGCTGGGCGCGTGAATGCGGATCAGTGCGGGGCCGGGGAAAGTGAGTCCCTGCTGGACGCACTGCTGCATGTGCTCGGGGTTGGCGATGGAACTCTGGGCCACGTAGGCATTGCGCTGGGCCAGGGCCATCAGCCCGAGGTTGTTACGTGGATCTTTTCTGGGTGCAAGGGGCTGGCTGCGCTGGCCACGCTGGTCCAGGCCCATATCCAGTTCGCTCAGTACCAGGACTTTGATCGGCAGATCCGAGTTGATCAGCCAGCTGATCTGGTTGAATCCCTTGCCACCCAGCTCCTCCTCGCTGCCCACCAGGTAGAGGGGCGGGCAGAGGCGGCGCTGCTCTTCATCCAGGTCGGCCCAGTTCAGGGGAGCCAGTTCCTGCGGGTTCTGCCGTGGATCCAGCTCTGCCTTTGCCTGTCGCAGCAGGTTGAGGGTATGCAGGGTCTCGGTTACATGGGACTGGAGCAGTCCGGCCGCCAGCTGTGGGGCATTGCCGGTGGTGTCCACTGTAACCGGGGCTTCGAACGGGTTGTTGGGGAAGGTGCCTGCCCAGCGGGCCATTGATCCGGCGGCAATGGTCAGGCCGTAGCGGGCACGTCCCAGGCCGTACCGGCCCTCTGCCAGGCGCCAGCGGATATCGCCAAGATCCTTTGCCAGGGTGACCAGGCGCTGCATATGCTGGGCTTCGATCCCCTTCTGGCTCAGCTTGCCGAGGTCCACCTCACCGGTGCTGTTGGCACTGAGACTGGCGGAGAGCCGGTCCAGGTCATCGGTGGGCAGCGCATTGGTCAGGGTCTCGCGGATCAGTTCGTTGAGCTTGTCGCTGGTCTCCTGCAGCTCACGGGTCAGACTGTGGTGCAGGGGCTGTTGCTGGTATTCGGTGGCACCCAGCACTTGGCGCAGGGTGATCTTCTCGCCGGAGCCCGCCTCGGCGGTGTCGCCGCCGGTCATGGCAAGGGCGCAGTGGCGTGACATCATCAGGCTGGCCATGGGGTCCATGCCTGCCTCGCGGTTGAGGCGGGTGATGGTCTCGGAAGCTGTGTCCGGGGCCTGTTGCCAGGTTCGCCAGAGGCTGCGGGCGCCAGTTATTATCTCCGGCGTTTGCTGGTCCCGGGTCAGGGCGATGTCCTGGCAGCTGGTTGTGCAGATGCCGCACCCCTTGCAGGCATCGGGGTTGATAACCAGGGAGAAGAGCTCGCCGCCGTCCTTCTGGCGCAGCTCGCCGGCGTTGAACAGGGGCTGGGTGACGGAGAGGGGCAGTGGTCCCAGGTTATCGAGCAGGCTCTGGATCTCTGCCTCTACCGCAACCAGGCGCTCTTCTGTGAGCTGGGCTTTGTCACGCAGCCACTCCCAGGCCTGGGTGATTGCGTCTTGTGCAACCCCACCGGCAAACTCGCCACTGCGGGCCATGGCGCTGATTCGTGCGCCAAGCTTGGAAGCAAGGGGGCGCAGGGCGTCGGCACCGACAGCGTTGACGGCGCTGTTGATCAGCGCACCGGGGGTGACCGCGGTCACCGCGATGGCACTGTCCGGGCAGGCGATCCAGCAAGCACCGCAGGCGGTGCAATTCTCGGGATGGAAGCCCGGCAAGACGGTGCGGTTGGTGCTCAGGTCCTGAAAAGTGCTGCTCAGGGGAGGTATCGAGCCTGTGGCGAGGAAGGGATCCACCGAGAGGTCGTCCTGCTCGCCGTTTCGATAGAGCACGCCCACCTGGTCCCAGAACCGGGCAAGGCTTTCGATGGTGTTGCTGCTGGAGCCCATTCGCTGGACGATGGCTGGGGCCTGGTCCTGCCACGGCCGGCCTGTAACGCTGTCGTCGTCATTCAGCTGGACCTCTGCCAGGGCCTCACTGCCCGCCTCGAAGGCGGCGCTGAGGCGGTCCTGCTCATCTGTGTCCAGGGTGCTGAGACCGGAGCTCCAGGCCGAAAGGACCTGGCGGCGGTTCTGCTCGATCAGCTCCCGGTTGGAGAGCGCGGTGAAGAGCCCGCCAAGGATATAGGCGTCGCGCAGCTCATCGTCTTCATAGGGGGCCGTGGGCAGGCGCAACAGGCTCAGCTTGCGCTGCTTTATGGCACTGCGGCTGGCCTGGTTCAGGCCCTGCTGCAGTTTCTGTTCATCTTCGCACCCGGCGACAATCAGCAGCCCCCCCTTGCGCAGGTTCCAATGCATCTCGGCCTTGCCCAGGTTGTTGCAGCTGATGGTCAGGGCAACGTCCACCGGGGTGTCGCGGCCGCAGTCTCCATGCCCTTCCGGGGCCCGGAACAGGCGGTCGCTGACCCACTGGCTGCGGTCGTCCCAGCTCAGGCCGGGTTGGGTGCGCAGCCGCCCGCCGCCGAGACGCTGCAGGATGCTTGCGCTCTCACCGATCAGGGCCTCTGCCCGGCTCTCGGTGGTGCGATAGATCTTCAGGGTAAGGGCGCCCTTGGGACTGAGTATCGGGTGCTTGACCCGTTCACGTACCCCCAGTTTGTCTATCTCGGGGTAGGCGCGACGTATCCTGTCGAGCAGCACCTGGCGTTTCGGGTGGCTGTTGTCACTGGAGTGGAACTCCAGGCCGATGTAGCGGGTGGAGCTGGAAGAGCTCTTGAGATCGCGACACCAGGCGATGAGGTCGGCGCCCCGAAGGTGGAGGCCGGCAATGCCGTAGATACCGCAGTGCAGACGCGGCAGCTGGCGTTGCTCCATGGCCGGGTAACCCGGGTGTGCATGCTTGCCGAAGCGGCCATTGTCCAGTGCCCGGTTCAGGGCTGAGCGCAGCTCCCGTACCAGGGGTGTCTCTTCACCCAGGGGGTTGTCCAGACGCTCCAGTACGCCTACCTCGTTGGCGCCCCTGAGTGCTTCTGCGAGCTGGGCACCCGGGAAGGGGCGAAGGCAGCGGATGCCCAGTACGCCCACTTTCATCTTGTGTTGCTTGCGCAGGTGATCGGCACTGGCGCGCGCAGTCTCCACCGTCGCGCCCAGGGCCAGGAGCAGGGTTTTGGCGTCCTCGGTGCGGTAGCTGCTGAGGGTCTGGTACTGCCTGCCGGTCAACTCGGCAAAGCCGTCGAAGGCCTGCCTGATGATATCGTCAACATGGGCATCGAAATAGACACTGCCCCCCGCCCTGCCATGGGCAGCCACCTCGATCCCCTTGAGGCTGCCCTGGAGCATGGGCTGATCTAGATCGTGCCAGCGGGGCAACCGGATACGCTGCTCACCAAACAGCATCTGCTGTGCGGGGGTGGGTGCGTTGATCTTCTCGTCCGCCCCTCCGAGATAGCGGGTGACCAGTTCGGCTGACGGGAGGCGCAGCTCCTGGGCCGAGAGGGCGGTCTGCTCACCATCCATTACCACGATACCGGGGACCAGGGCCTGCTCGGCAACCTGGTGGGCGATGAGGGTGAAATCCACAGCCTCCTGCACATTGGCGGCAAACATCACGAAGCAGCCGCTGTCGGCAAGCTGGTGCAGTTCGGCGTGGCTGCTGCCGAGAGTGTTGGTGGTTTGGGTGCTGAGTTGCGCCACCAGGGGCAGGTGGCGCTCGGCGGCATCCCGCAGCAGGGATTGGGCGTCGCCCAATTCGTCCGCGGCAAAGAAGGCAGCGGCTCGGCGACCACTGAGGTATTGGCCAATGGTGGCAGCCAGGGCGCCCTCTGCACTCTCTGCATCCAGAGTGCTGAGAGGCTGGCCAAAGCTGTTCTGTCCTGTTCGTTTACACTGCTGGCGCCAGGTCAGGGCAGCACCCTGGGTGGCGGTGCTGAGTGTCAGTGCTGCGCTGTCACAGATCAGTGACTCGGTATAGGCGACTGCGCTGCCGCCATCTAGAACCGCGTCGGCCTGGGGTGCCCGGGCGGCGCTGCTGGAGCCGAAAAAACGGCGATATAGACGTATTGCCAAATCGTTGGTGCTAGGCATAACGTTTTGCCTCATCGGCCTGAGAGCCGTTCTGGAATTGATTACCTGTCAACCACTGGATCGCGCCGGTGGGGCAACGTTTAGTGGCGGTTTCGGTTGCCGTAAGACCGGAGTCGAAGTCGATGACGGGCAGGTTGTCTTTCATCTCGATCAGGCCGGGTGCCGCATCCGCGGCACAGCGGCCACAGGCGTCACAGGCAACGGAGCAGAGAGTTACCGCGGCATCTCCTTCAAGGGGTGTGTTGCACTGGACGAACAGTCTCTGGCTTTCGGGCACGATCTCGAAAAGATCACGCGGGCAGGCGTCGACACAGTCGCCGCAGGCGGTGCAGCCCTCGATATCCACCACGGGCAGTCCATTGGGGTCCATATGGATGACATCGAAGGTGCAGGAGACCTCGCAGTCTGCAAGCCCCAGGCAGCCCCAGGAGCAGCCCTTGCCGCCACCGGAGATCACGGCCGCCGCCCGGCAGCTGTCGAAGCCCCTGTACTCGGCGATCTGAAACGCCTGGCCCTGGCCGCCGGCGCAGTGGAGGCGGGCCACCAGCTTCTCCTGCTCGCCGGCGTCGACGCCGAGGAAGTCGGCAATGTCGTCGATCATGTCGGCGCTGGCCACGGTGCACTTGCTGGGCTGGATAGTGCCTTTGACCACCAGTTCGGCAAACGGGGCGCAACCGGGTTCGCCACAGGCACCGCAGTTGGTGCCCGGCAGCATCT
This sequence comes from Sedimenticolaceae bacterium, assembly GCA_965224515.1. Lineage (GTDB taxonomy): Bacteria > Pseudomonadota > Gammaproteobacteria > Chromatiales > Chromatiaceae > Sedimenticola_A. Next base: position 1,113,578 of record OZ245051.1, on the reverse strand, counting down.
CCTCGGTCTTCTGGATACGTGGATCTTCGTCCACTTTGAACAGCCGCGCGGCAACAGCCAGGATCACCCCGAAGAAGAGGCCGATCCCGGTCATTACGGCCGGTGCTGTCAGGAAGTTTCCGAAGTCAAAGTTCATTTTTATACTTTCAAAACCGGTTTGATGCTGTTTTGCATGTCGGCCTTCAGGCCGACATGTCGGGCTCTTGTACCCGGAGGGTGAAAGCCCGACCCACAGCGGTAGGCCGGTCCAACGCTCCTGGTTCAGTTATAAGGCGCTGCACGTGCGATCAGTTCGTCCAGGTCCGGTTCGCCGGGGTTGACCGGTTTGCCGGGATGAATGCAGTTGGAGGGGCAGATCTCAGCCGCTTCCACCAAGTGGGCGTAGGTGCCGGCATTGATGTCGGCGATCACCGCCTGGTTGTTGTCGTTGTAGACGAACATGATCGGGTTGATCGCCAGGCAGTCGTTACAGCTGGTGCACAGCGGGGCGTCGATCCAGGCCTCGTCGAAGTTGAGCTCCTCCTCTTCCTCGACCGGCATCTCCGCTGGTGCATCTTCAACCTGTTCCACATGCTCTGCTTCGGCTGCCGCCGGAGAGGTTGTCGCGGTACTGGCTGGGCGGGGAGTAGCGGTGGAGAAATCCATCCCCATCAATACGTCGGTAAGACGGGCCATCACCTCGCCCGCTGCCTCGGCACGGGCGTCGGTCAAGGCCTGCTCATGTTCGGCTGCCATCTGTGCCTTGTCAGCCTCGGCCTGGGTGGTGATCTCTTCACGGGCTGCCGTCACGGCCAGGTCCACGTAGCGGTTCTTGACGCCGCTCATCTCCTGCAGGGCGTGCCAGAAGTTGAGCCGGTCGCGGCAGGCGTGAACCAGGGTGCGGCTGACCACGATGCGCTGCAGGGTGCCGAACTTGTCGACGCCCCAGATGAAGGGAACGGCGTGTGCAGCTTCGTCCTTTGTCAGCTTCAGGAAGTCGGCAACAGCTACCAGGTCATCGGATTCACAAGCTGCAGGCACCACTGCGAAGTGGTGGTGGAGCTTGGGCATCAGCAGGGCGTAGTCGGCGAAGGTGAAGGCGGTTTCTGCCTCCACGGTGGCGCCGTTCTCGTCCTGGTAGCGCAGGCTGTGGCGGGGCCAGTCGCGGTTCCACTGGGGGTTGCCGTTGAAATCCATGCGGTCGGCGCTGCTGTCACCCTTGCCGGGATTGACCCGGAAAAAGGGGTGGGCGCGCCCTTCAAGTGCCGCCCCGGCTACCAGCCAGGCGTTGATGGGGGCCTCGTTTCCGGTGGTCTTCAGGCCGGTGCTGATCAGGTGCAGGCAGGTGCGGGTTGCGTCCAGTCCTTCAAGAAAACCCTGGATCAGGTGGTCATGCCTTGCCGCCGATGTCTGGGCCACGAAGGCCTGGCGGTGTGCGATGCCAATGTAGCCAAGCTCGGTACGGAAGTTCTGGAAGGGGTCTTCCTCCGCTTTCGCAGCAGGATTGTTGTAGGGCTGTACCCGGGTCATGATCTGGATCGGTCGGCCGGAGCTCAGCAGGCGGGCCAGGGATGCCCTGCCCTCTCCTGCCACGCGGTCAGCACTTTCCAGGGCGATGACTGCGGGGACCAGCAGCAACTCCTCCTTGGAGAAGGCCTCCCAGCTGAAGTTGGCAAACCAGGGATCGTGGATCGACGGGTCGTAGATGTCGTCGATCTCCAGCTTGGCGATACGCAGTGCGGCGAAGACCTGGGCCAGGCGTTCGGCTTCGCTGTCGAACAGCTCGGTGGCCTTGGCGCTGGGATCGCTGTCCTCCACCGACTCGAAACCACTGATCTTCTTCAGCCAGCTGTCATCGCCCAGGGTGCCGCAGTGTACGAAACGTACACGCAGTTCGTTGTCCTGGTAGCTTTTGAGGATCTCCAGTGCATCCTGGATACGCTTCTTACGGGTCTCGGTCATGTGCACCGAGCCGTGGGAGTGATCCATCAGGCCGGAGAGCGCTTCGGGATTGATCAGGTCCGCCGCCGCACCGATGCTGTTTCTCAGGTGGGCGGGCTCTTTCGACTCTTCGGATTTCTCATGCTCCACTTCGAGCAGCTGGATCAGTCCCCGCATGGCCGCGTCGACGTCGGCGGTAAATCGTTGGTGACGGGGTGTGCTGAGGCTGCGGATGACGTGGATCAGCTGCTGGATGGCAGGGTAGATGCCGTAGCCGAGGATCTGGCCGTCTTCAGAGATGGCCGCGATCAGGCGATCGAGATCCTTACGCAGCTTGGCGCTGTTCTCGTCGTCCAGGCCCAGCTGTTCGATGAGCTTGTCGGCGGCCTCGCCGAGCAGTGGCTTCAAGGGGCTTGGCCCTTCCACCACGTCCTGGCCTTCGCTGCCCTCGGTTTGCTGGCGGAGGTAGCGTTCGATCCAGGGCAGGTTGTCCTTGAGAATGCGGGCCGATTCTTCGTCCGGCGCGAAGCCCTCTACCGTCTCCCGCAGGAAACGCGAGAGCGGCAGGGCCAGGTCTGCCGGTTTGATCTCTGTTGCGTCGGCTGCAGGCGTGCGCAGGTAGAGCGGGTACTCGAAGCGCAGACGGCTGGCGTCGCGAAACGGGTCGAGCAGGGCCGGCAGGCATTCGCCGCTGACCGGCTCGATCTGCTCCCTGACCTTGGGGTTGCCCAGGTGGAAATGACGCAGGTTGTGCATCGTCTCCTTGCTGGAGTCTGCATCCTTGATGGCGCTCTGCAGAGCCGGCAGTGGACCTTCGGTTTGAACGGTTACTGTCATAGCGTGAGACCTGCTTTAGATAGCGAACGAGTCCAGGGCTGTATTGATCGCAGCCAGTTTCTCTTCGTTGGTCTTGTCCAGTCCCTCGGCGGAGAGGTCTTCGTAGACCACCGCTTCCTTGTCCAGGTAGAGCAGGCCAAGGGGGATCCTGGAAGTGTCGCGGGCAAGCTCCATGGCGCCGATCCAGTTCTTGGGATCGTGTTCCATGCTGTTCTTGAATACGCGATGGACGCTGTCATCCATTGGAATGCCATCTTCGTGGGTCAGCACCAACATGCTGTCGGGGTTCTCCTGCATCGGTTTGCAGAACTCCTCGGAGAAGACCGGGCAGCGTTGCAGGATGCGCACGAAACTGGTACCGCGGTGTTGATGTGCCGCCTTGATCGTCTCGTAGAGCATCGGCGGATTCCAGTCCGGTACCTGGGCCACGAAAGAGACATTGGTAATGCCCAGGGTCACCGTCAGCGGATTCAGCGGTGGCAGAATCGCACCCTTGGGGTGGGTGCTGGTGCTCATCCCTGTGGGGGTGGTGGGCGAGGTCTGCTTCTTGGTCAGACCGTAGATACCGTTATCGAAGATCAGCACTACCATGTCCATGTTGAGGCGCATGGAGTGGATCCAGGGGCCGGCGCCGATGGAGAAGCAGTCGCCGTCGCCGGTGGCTACCCATACGTCCAGGTCCGGGCGGCGGGACTTGATGCCGTTGGCCAGGGGCAGGGCGCGGCCGTGCAGGCCGTGAAGGCCGTAGGTGCCCATGTAGTGGGGCAGGCGGCTGGAGCAGCCGATACCGGAGACCGCCACGGTGTTTTCCGGGGGTGTCTGGGCGTCGCGCAGCACGCGGTGCACGGTGTTGAGTACGGCAAAGTCACCGCAGCCGGGGCACCAGCGGGCTTCGCCGCCGGAGTAGTCGCCCAGGGTGAAATAGCGCTCGAATACTTCGAGGGACCAGTCAGCTTTCATTCCAAACATAGTGGTCGCTCCTTAATCAGTTGTTCAGGGCGTCAAGACGACGCTCGAGTTCGTGGTGGATCATGCCGGGCTGCAGGGGGTGGCCATAGACCACGGACCAGCAGTCCACATCGACCAGGGTGTTGGCACGCAGGATGGTGGCCAACTGGGCGTAGCGGCGGTTCTCTTCGGTGATCATGGGGCCGTTGGGATCATCGCTGTAGTTGATCTCCACGGTGATCACCTGCTTGAACCGGGCGAAGATCTCTTTCAGGCCGGGCTCCAGGGGCGAGACGAAACGCAGGTGGATGGATGAGACCTTGCCACCCTTGGCGCGGGCGCGGTCTACCGCCTCTTCGATGGCGCCCATGGTGGAGCCCCAGCCGACGACCAGCAGATCGCCTTCATCGTCGCCATGGATGGCCGGCGGCTTCAGGGTCTGCTGAAACGCGGCCAGTTTGCGGCTGCGGTGTTGGCAGGAGGTCTGGTTGGTGTCGGAGTCGTAGGCCACCTTGGAACGGGTGGTGTGGGAGAGTCCGGTAAGTACGTACTCACCACCGCGCTGTCCCGGGATGGGACGCTGGGAGAGGCCGGTTTCGGGGTCCCAGTCGTAGGCGGGCACTTCGCTGTCCCAGGCGGACTGATCGATGGGGGCGGCCAGCCACTCTTCGCTGGGGTCCGGACGTTCGTAGGGCTGTACGCCGGTGGCCAGATTGGCATCGGTCAGTACGAATACCGGGCCGCGGAAGGATTCAGCCAGCTTGCGTGCCATGATGACATAGTGAAAACATTCGCCGATGGTGGCCGCTGCCATGATGATCTTTGGCGCGTCACCGGGCATGCCGTAGAGGGTGGAGAGCAGGTCGCCCTGCTCTACCTTGGTGGGCAGGCCGGTGGAGGGGCCGCCACGCTGGACGTCGACCACCACCAGGGGTATCTCGCCCATCACCGCCAGGCCCATCATCTCGGTCTTCAGGGCCATGCCTGGTCCGGAGGTGATGGTGCAGGCGGTCTTGCCGGCGTAGGAGGCGCCCACGGCGAAGCCGGCCGCGGCGATCTCATCCTCGGCCTGGTGCACGAAGCCTCCCATAGTGTCGTAGACATCCGCCAGGTAGTGGGAGGCGGAGGTTGCCGGTGTGATGGGGTACATCGCCACCATCTCCATGCCGGAGGCCATGACACCGAGGCCGACAGCCTGGTTGCCGTTGGTCACCACGGTGGGTGGCAGGTCATCGGTCCAGGGTTCGATACGGTAGTGGTAGTCGATGTTCTCTGCGGCGTAGCGGTAGCCGGAACGGAACAGATCCTGGTTGGGTTTGATCACCTTGTCGCCCTTGCGCGCGAAGGTGGCGGCGATTTCACCCAGGCCCATTTCAACGTCGCGGCTGTAGATGTGGCAGAGCATGCCGAGAGCGAACATGTTCTTGCCGCGGCGGGCGTTGGAGACGATCTTCAGACACTCTACCTCCATCGGCACTTCGTGCACGATGAGGCCGTGTTCTTCGAACTCTTTCACCGCGGCGGCGTACTGTTCGCGGATCTCTTCCTGGGGATCTGTGGCCCACTTGTTTTCAAGCAGCACCACGGTACCGTCCTTGTAGGCGCCGTTGGCGATGCGAGAGTAGAGCACCTGTTCATTGAAAGCGACCACCAGGTCGGCCTCGTCACCCATGTTGGTGACGTACTTGTCGGCCAGGCGGATGCGGATGCCGCTGGCACCTGCAGGGGAACGTGCGGGGGGCTGGATCTCGGCGGGAATGATCTCCACCGTCCAGGCGCCGTTGCCCATTTTTCCGCTGATCGTGCCGAAGGTCTGTCCGCATTTCTGCGCACCTTCGCCGGAGTCACTGACCACCTCGACGATATGTTCGGCGATGGTTTCCGGGCGGCGATCAGGAAAATCGAGCACCTGGCCTCCGGTATCTTCAGTTTGTGTCGTCATTGGCACACCTCAATTAACAGTGCATTTGCGGTTACCCTCTCGCGGGGCTTCCACCTGGTGCAGTTAAAGTAAAGATTGTTCATATTCGTTCATAAAGTGGTAGAGGGAGCTGTCCACCACTTTCACCGCGCCGTCGGGCAGATGACAGCGACCTGACCCGGGTATGATTTTGCAGAGGCTGATCAGTGAGTCCAGGTCGGCGCGGGTGCCCTGCCCCGTGTCGATCTTGCTCAACAGCAGCGACATATAATAGGTGCCGGTCTTGCACGAGGGGCACTGCCCACAGGAAGATGCGGCGAAAAAATTAACGTATTCGGCCACCCGTTTAACGATGCCGGTGCCGTGGGATACGACGATCATGGCACCGGTGCCCAGAGCCGAACGTCGTGCGGCCACGGATTCAAAATCCAGGGGCACGTCGAGGTCCTTGGGGGTCAGGATGGTGTTTGACGGGCCGCCGGTGAAGATCGCCTTGAGCTTCTTGCCCACCAGCATGCCGTCGCCGTAGATGTAGAGTAGTTCAGACAGCGGCGTGCCCATGGGCAGTTCGTAGGCGCCGGGGCGAAGCACATCACCGCTGATGCAGTAGACCTTGGTGCCGCAGGCGTCGCCTGCGCCGAGATTCCTGTACCACTGGGCGCCGTTGCGCAGGATGTGGGATACGTTGGCCAGGGTCTCCACGTTGTTGATTAGGGTCGGACAGCCGTAGACGCCGTTCTCCGCCGGATAGGGAGGTTTGCCCCTTGGGAAGGGGAAGTTGCCCTCCACCGATTCTATGGCCGCAGTCTCTTCGCCGCCGATGTAGTGGCCCGAACTGCGTACAACCTTGAGCTCCATGGGTTTGCCAAGGGCTTCCGAGGCGGACTGGATCTGGTCGGAGTCCTGCCACTGGCCGACGGCCATGTGCATGTTGTCGATGGCTTCAGCCAGGTCGGGGTTGATGTAGAAAACGATCTTGTTGATGCCGCAGCCCAGGGCGGTGATCACTGCGCCCTCGATCACCTGGTGGGGTGTCTCTGCCATCAGCAGGCGGTCCTTGAAGGTGCCGGGTTCGTCTTCGTTGCCGTTGCAGATGAGGTACTTGTCCCCTTCCCTCTGCTGGGCGGCCACAAACTCCCACTTTTTGTAACTGGGGAAACCGCTGCCACCGAGACCGCGCAGGCCGGCCTCCTTGACCAGGGAGATGATTGCCGAGGGGGCACGGGTAGCCTCGGTCAGGCCTTCGCCACCGATGCCCGACAGCCACTTTTCGAGATTAGGGCCGACACGGTTTTCGGGGTGCAGCAGGACCTGGTTGAGGGTTTTTTTGCTCATGCTTCGCCCTCCCCCTTGGCGGTTTTACGCAGTCCGTCGTAGTCCGAGTCGTTCTCGAATTTCGCATAGTCAGGGAAGAGGATCGGGCCCTTGTTGGTCAGCGGCATCATGGCCAGCATCAGTTCCCTGCGCAGACTGCTCAGATGCTCGATGGATATTTTCTTGTTACTACGGTCATGGGCGCGATCGGCGGCGTGTTTGCCTGCCCGGCGCCCGAAGCTGATGATGTCCAGCAGGGAGTTGCCCATCAGCCGGTTGCGCCCGTGTATGCCCCCTGCCACTTCACCGATGCAGTAGAGGCGTGGAACGCTGGTCTGGCCGTTTTTGTCGATCACCGCGCCGCCATTCTGGTAGTGCAGCGTAGGGTAGATCAGCAGGGGCTGCTTGCGCGGGTCTATGCCGCTCTTTTTGCCGAGCTGGATCAGTTTCGGGAAGCGTTTTTCGAACAGTCCGGGATCACGCAACTCCACCCCGGGGGTGTCGAGCCAGATACCCTGGGTGCCGTTGTCGCAGTGGACTCCCCTGCCCTCCTCGCATTCGCGGATGATGGCTGCCGCCACGTAATCCCTGGGCTGGAGTTCATCCACGAAACGCTCTCCCCTGCCGTTGAGCAGGTAGGCGCCGGCGGAGCGCACGCCTTCGGTGATCAGGGTGCCGGCTAGGTGGTGTGGAAATGCCAGGCCGGAGGGGTGGTACTGGAAGGAGTCCAGGTCGCGCATCTTCGCCCCAAGCCTGTAGGCCAGGACCAGTCCGTCGCCAGTGGCTCCGAAGTGGTTGGAGGTTGGGAAGCTGTTGAGGTGCATGCGCCCGATGCCACCGGTGGCAATGATCACCGCCTTGGCCTTGACCAGCTTGTAGCGGTACTCCTTCAGGGAGGAGATCACCGCCCCGGCGCAGTAGCCGGATTCGTTTGAGAGCAGCTCGACCGCGGGGCTGTAGTCCCAGACCTCGATGTCGCTGGTGCGCACCGACTCTTTGAGAACGCGCATCATCTCCAGGCCGGTATAGTCGCGGTAGTAGACGACCCGGGCCGCCGAGGTGCCTCCAGCGCGACGGGTCAGCAGGTCGCCGTACTTATCCAGTTCGAATTGCATACCCTGCTGGATCAGCCAGCGGATGACATCCGGGGCATCACTCACCATCTCGGCTACCAGCTTTTTATCCACCAGCTGGCGGCTGGCTTTCAGGGTGTCATCGAAATGCATCTGGGGGGTATCCCCCTTCTCGATGGATGCCTGGATGCCCCCCTCGGCCATCACCGTGTTGCTGTCGCCTATTCGCAGCTTAGTGGCCAGGATGACCCGTGCGCCGCTACGGGCTGCAGTGAGCGCGGCTGCACAGCCTGCGCCACCGCCACCGATAACCAGCACGTCGGTTTCGACCACAGGCGAGCCGGCCAGGTCGGCTTCGTCGATGCGGGCGTCGGCCTGGAGGGTCTCGGCCAGCTGGCGATGACAGATGTCGCCCTTGTTGGGGCCGACTTTCAGCTCAATAGCGGATGACTTGTCGTGATCCGGATGAAAGGCGCGCAGCAGCTCGCCGGCCTCGAGCTGATGCTCGGCTGCCGGTCGTTCCACCTGTGGCATATAGGCGGAGAGTGCTTCTTCGTACGGGATGCCTTTCATATCAATTTCAGTTCCTGCAGGACTCAGTCGTCATCCGGGTAAGTGACCTGCATCTGACCCTGTTCCAGTTTTCCAAGGCGGTTGATCAGGTTTGAAGGCCTCATGTGGAAATAGGCTGTGACCCGCCGGGAGAAGAGGCCAACGTGATTCGGGGCAATGGATTCAGGGCAGGCTGTCTGGCAGAGGCTGCACAGCACACACTCCACGAACAGATCCCCTGCTTCTCTGAAGCGGCCCTTGGTGGCCAGTTCAACCCCCTTCTCCACATCAATGCCCTTTGGGCAGGTGCTGGAGCAGCCGCTGCAGTGGCGGCACTTCTCCGCTTCCGGGAAGAAGGCCTGAAATTTTTCCTGCACTTCCCAGGAGCTTCTGATCTCACTGAGCTGGTATTTATGATGGGTCGGGGTGGGGAAGAGCAGGAAGTTGACCTGCATTCCCTCCTCGATCAGCAGCTGGCAGCCGAGTTCGGTGGCCACATCAGGGCTGCCGTCGCGGCGAACCATGACACGGCATGAACCGCAGACACCCTCCAGGCAGCCCACGCTCTTGACCCTGGGGTAGCCTGCATGCCAAAGCGCCTGGATGACCGAGAGCGACGGCGGGGCGGAAATCGCCTTGCCGTTGATGGTCAAATTGACTTCTTTTTGCTGACTGCCCATCAAAAAATACCTGTCTATCAGCGGCTAAAAGTACCGGGAAAAAGACCGGCCATTATGGGGTATATTCGAATTTGCTCACTATCAAAGAATTTTTTGCCATCAATAACAATTCGTTATATTTTATATAAAACAATATGTTATAGGCGCAAAATTGCTCTTCAGTAGAGATAAATACCGGTGGTTTGTGCTGTTATATGCCCGTACGTTCCACGCTGGATTTCACTGCCTCAAGAGTGGCGTCGAAAAGGGTCTGCTCCTCGTCGTTGAGCTCGAATTCGATCACCCCTTCCATACCGCCAGCGCCGATGATGCAGGGTACGCCCATGAAAAATCCATCAACACCATACTCTCCGTTGCAGAGTGCGGCTGATGCGATAACCCGTTTCTTGTCCTTGATGTAGGCCTCGACCATCTCTGCAATTGCAGAAGCAGAGCTGACAAAGGCGCTGCCGTTGCCCAGGAGCTGAACAATTTCAGTACCTGCATTGCGGGTGCGCTCGGCAATGGCGTCGATCTTCTCCCTTGGCAGCAGGTCGGTGACGGGGATGCCGCCGATGGTGGCGGTGCGGACTACCGGAATCATGGTCGGGCCGTGGCCGCCCATTACCAGGCAGGAGATATCTTCCACCGAGTAGCCTGTCTCCATGGCGAGGTAGGTGCGAAAACGTGCGGTGTCGAGGGCGCCGGCCATGCCTACCACCTGGTTTGCCGGCAGGCCGGAGGTTTTGTGGAAGGCGTAGACGATGGCATCCAGGGGATTGGTGGTGACGATGACAAAGGCATCGGGGGCGTGGGTCTTAACCTCTTCTGCCACCTCGCGGATGATCTTCAGGTTGATCTCGAGCAGGTCATCCCGGGACATGCCGGGGCGCCGGGCCATGCCGGCGGTAATGACTATGACATCGGCCCCCTTGATGTCGGAGAAGTTGCCACTCCCTTCGAGGTTTACGTCGTGCCCGCCATTGGGGCGGTAGCCCATGATGTCCAGGGCTTTTCCTTTCATGCGGTCCCCGTAATCGGGAATATCCACAATCGTGACATCACCCAGTTCCTTTTGGGTGAGAAGCAGGGCAAGTACGCCGCCAATCTGGCCGCCGCCGATCAGGGCGATTCGCTTTCTGGACATTCAAAGGGCTCCTCTCGGGTGCAGTGCAAATAACCCGACTATATTTATAGCTTTAAAATTGTGGGGGATATTTCTACTGGATTAGTAAGAGAATAGGCAAATTCGAATTTTCTATCCTGCATTCAGGAGGTTTGTGCCTAGTGCTATTGTTGTGGTGCACAAAAAGCTCTTCTGGGAGTATGATGTCGGCTTTGTGATTGATTGAATTCGATTTTGTCGAGGTGACGATTTCGACAGGCTTGAGAATATTTAGAATAATATCCCGATCAATAGATTGGATGTCCGTCCTAATATTTAATAAAAGCTTGTTCTGTGCATGGGTGTTTGCTATATAAACGCCTAGAAGGTTGCGCTTATACCAGGAGAAGTCAGTTTTATGACTAAGAATACAATTTCACTGACCAGCAATGTTGATGGTCGCAATGTCGATCTGGAACTTCGTTCAGGAACCGAGGGGCCGGATGCGCTGGACATATCCTCACTCTATAGGGATATGGGGGTGTTCACCTATGACCCGGGCTTTGTGTCCACAGCAAGTTGCCACAGCTCCATTACCTACATTGATGGTGATCAGGGGATTCTGCGCTACCGTGGTTATCCGATCGAGCAGTTGGCGGAAAAGAGCAATTTTCTCGAGGTGGCCTACCTGCTTCTCTATGGCGAACTGCCCAATACGGCCCAGCAAGCCGAGTTTCAGGCCATCGTTCGTTATCACACGATGATCAAGGAGACGTTGAAGAACTTCTTCGACGGCTTTCATTATGATGCTCATCCAATGGGGGTTATGGTGGGCGTGGTGGGGTCTCTCTCTGCCTTCTATCACGACTCCCTGGATATCAATAATCCCCGGCATCGGGAGATTTCGGCTCACCGGCTGATCGCAAAGATGCCCACCATTGCCGCTGCGAGCTTCAAGCACAATATCGGCGAGCCTTTCATGTATCCGCGCAACGACCTCGATTACTGCGCCAATTTTCTGCACATGATGTTCGCCACACCCTGTGAGGATTATGTACCGGATCCGGTGGCGGTCAAGGCGATCAATCTGCTGTTCATCCTGCATGCGGATCATGAGCAGAACGCGAGCACGTCAACCGTTCGCCTTTCCAGCAGTTCCCAGGCTAATCCATTCGCCTGCATTGCCGCGGGTATCGCTTCACTTTGGGGGCCTGCTCATGGAGGTGCCAACGAGGCGGTTCTGGATATGCTGCAGGAGATCGGTGATGTTTCCCAGATCGATAAGTATATAGCCAAGGCAAAGGACAAGGATGACCCCTTCCGCCTGATGGGCTTCGGTCACCGGGTGTACAAGAACTTTGATCCTCGGGCGACCATTATCCGGAAGGTGTGTCACGAGGTGCTTGAAACCCTGGCGGACAGCAATAACCCACTGTTTGAGCTGGCCCTGAAGTTGGAAGAAGTTGCGCTTGAGGATGAGTACTTCATTGAGCGTAAGCTCTACCCCAACGTGGACTTCTATTCAGGCATCATCTACCGGGCGTTGGGAATACCGAACAACATGTTTACAGTCATGTTTGCTATCGCCCGAACCGTGGGGTGGGTGGCGCACTGGATGGAGATGATGGCAGATCCGCATCAGCGGATTGGACGTCCCCGCCAGATCTATACAGGAGCACCCGAGCGGGATTACGTGCCCCTCAATCAGCGCTGATTCTGTTTAATCAGTTCGCGAAGCTTACTCAGGGACGCCCCTCTCTCGGGGCGTTCATCTATTCTGCCCAGAGGTGGATTGCGCTGCTCGGCCGGACGCAGGATAAACAGTTCGATTTCTGTCTCCCCGGCCAGAAACCGTAGTACTGGACGGCGCTCCCGGCTTCCGTTGGAGAACTTCAGTGAGGTGTCGCTCTCGACCCAGGGGATATTTTTCTCCATCAGGTGAAGCATCACCTCTTCCGGAGCATCGGGGAACAGGTGCAGCTGTATGGGGCTGTTGCTGCTGGCTGTGCCAGAGAGTACGGGGCCCACAAGCCGGGGATTGAACACTTCAAGTGCGTGCATTGCTTCGGCGGCCAGTTTGCGCAGGCGCTCAAGGGTGTCGTTATTGCTGATGGTAAAAATAGATTGGTGTCTCTGTAGTGCCATCTCTATTTCGCTGTTATCCGGTAGCTGGCGGCTGTCACTGCAGCCCAGGCGTTTTGCGGCCTTCTTTCCTGCACTGCGGTAGTCCAGGTGGTTCTGCTCGCTGAGTATCCTTGCCGCCTCTGCGGCAATTTTCATTCTAAGGCTGCTCGTGGATCGCCGTGGCATCTTGTCAGAAGAGATCGGGGGCCCCTTCTTCCGGGTCTGCATCGGGTGTCAGATCTCCGGGGCCGCCGTTACCCGTCTGGCTGTCAGCACTCTCCTTGGGGGCATTTTCAGCCCTGAAGACCTCGAAAATACCATCTTCCTGGTTGATTCCGGCTCTTTTCCCTGTCGTTGGGTCGATGCGGACAGTTACCATGCCAGGGGGCATCTCAAGTGGTATCTCCTCGACTCCCTCGAGGGCGTCTTTCATGAATGCGATCCAGGCGGGAAGGGCGGCGCGTCCGCCGACTTCGCCGCGGCCCAGGGGCTTGGATGAGTCAAAGCCCACCCAGGCAATGGCGACCAGGGAGCGGTTGAAGCCGTTGAACCAGGCGTCACGCTGATCATTGGTGGTGCCGGTTTTTCCTGCGAGGTCCTTGCGTCCGAGGGATCGGGCCTTGCGGGCTGTGCCCCGGGTGATTACGTCCCGCATCATGGAGTTCATCAGGTAGTGGTTCTCCGGTGAGATTACCCGTGGTGCGATTTTGGGTCCATCTTCCGGGGTGGATTCACCTGTCTGGGCGTTGTCGGCGGCGGTTTTTTTGCACTGCTCGCATACGGTCAATGGCTGTGCCTGGAAGATCACGGTGTGTTCGCTGTCTTCGATGCGCTCTATGAAATAGGGTTCGACTTTGTAGCCGCCATTGGCCAGTACCGAATAGGCTGTGGCCATCTGCAGTGGTGTGACCGATGCGCTGCCGAGGGCCAGTGAGAGGTTATGGGGCAATTGGTCGCTGTTAAAGCCAAAGCGCTCTGCGTGCTTGAGGGCGAATTTGACCCCCATGTTCCGCAGCAGTCGTATGGAGACCAGGTTTCGGGATTTGGTCAGAGCGTAGCGCAGCCGCGTGGGCCCGAAAAACTTGCCGCTGTAGTTTTCCGGGCGCCAGGCGCCTTCAAGGCTGGGGTCGTTGAACACCACGGGGGCGTCGTTGATCAGGCTGGCCGGGGTGAACCCCGCCTCCAGGGCGGCAGAGTAGATAATCGCCTTGAAGCCGGATCCCGGTTGTCTTTTTGCCTGGGTTACCCGGTTGAATTTGCTTTGATAAAAATCGTAGCCGCCGATAAGTGCCTTGATGGCCCCGTTGTTCGGGTCGGCCGATATCAGCGCGCCGGCGGCGGCGGGTGTCTGTGCGAGGCGCCACCAGCTTTCGTCCTCTTTTTCCTGAGGCAGGAGTTGAACCAGGTCTCCCTTCTCTAATATGTCGCCAGCCTGCTTTGGCTCGGGCCCAAGCCGGTTCTCCGTCTTGTGTTCCCGTGCCCATTTCAGACCTTCCCAGGGGATTGTCACGTGAACCCCCTGGCCAATGTAGGCCTCAGCGGTCTCGTTTTCGATATTTGTGATGATGGCTGGCTTCAGATCGCCCACGGTACGCTGGTCTTCAAGCAGGCTGTCGAGTTCCTCGTCACCGACTTCGTCTGTGATATCAAAGTGATCCGTGGGACCCCGGTAACCATGGCGAAGGTCATAAGCCTGGAGCGCCATGCGAATGGCGCTGTTGGCAGATGCCTGCAGTCGGCTGTCTATAGTGGTGTGGACATTGTAGCCGTCGGTATAGGCTTCATTGCCGAAGCGCTCGATCATCTCTGAACGGACCATTTCTGCAACGTAGGGTGCCTCCATCTCGGTCTCGGATTTATGGAGCTTTGCCGAGACAGGCTCTGACCTGGAGGTCTCGTACTCCGAATCACTGATATGTCCGAGCGCTTTCATTCTGCCCAGGACGTAGTCTCTGCGCTGCTGGGCGCGCTCCGGATTGGTGACCGGGTTGAAGCGGGAGGGGGCCTTGGGAAGTCCGGCGATCATTGCGGTCTGGGCGAGATCGAGCTGTTCGACGGATTTGCCGTAATAGACCTGGGCGGCAGCGCCTACACCATAAGAGCGATGACCGAGATAGATCTTGTTCAGATAGAGTTCAAGAATCTCTTTCTTCGAAAGCTCGCGCTCAATCTGCAGTGCAAGGAGTATCTCGTTGAGCTTGCGGGTATAGGTTTTTTCGCTGGAGAGGTAGAAGTTTCTGGCTACCTGCATGGTGATGGTGCTGCCGCCCTGGCGCCGTTCGCCTGTCAGTACAAGCTGGACGGCTGCGCGCAGCAGTCCCTGGTAGTCGACACCGGGGTGTTCAAAGAAACGGTCGTCTTCCGCGGCCAGAAAGGCGTTTGTCATCTGGTCGGGAATTTCGTCATAGCCCAGGGGGATCCTGCGCTTTTCTCCAAATTCGGCTATTAATTTGTTATCAGCGGAGTAGACCCGCAGTGGAACCTGAAACTTTATGTGTTTGAGGTTTTCGGTGGATGGCAGGTTGGGTTCGAGGTGAAAATAGAGGGCGATGCCGGCAATTGCACCTATGGTTGTGCCGATCAAAGCCGTCCAGAATCCAAATTTCAGGAGTTTGATTATCCACTTCATGCGTTAGGTCACGGTTTTTGGAAAAGACGATATTCAGAATACTGTATTGGAAAGAGCGACTATACTAGCAAATATAGGCCTTAGATATCAGTTTTCGTTAAAAAGACTTCACAAAAAAATCATTTATTGCTATATAGTTAAGAATTCTAGTTAAAGAAAAACCTGTAAAACAGTTCTAAAGTCGCATTTTTGCGTTAAGGGAAACAAGATGTTCTCCTTTTTAGGGTCCAAAAAACAGTCGTTACTCGGAATTGATATCAGTTCCACCACGGTCAAACTGCTTGAACTAAGCCAGTCATCTGGCCGGTCGGGGGCCACCTATCGGGTGGAATCCTATGCGGTGGAGCCGTTGCCTGCAAATGCCGTGGTCGAAAAGAACATTGCAGATGTCGATGCGGTCGGGCAGGCAATAAAGAATGTGGTCAAGCGATCAGGCACCAAGAGCCGACAGACTGCGGTGGCAGTTTCCGGTTCGGCCGTGATAACGAAGATCATTGCCATGCCAGCATCGCTATCGGATCAGGAGATGGAGAATCAGATCCAGCTTGAAGCTGATCAGTACATTCCCTATCCCCTTGAGGAGGTGAACCTCGATTTCGAGGTGCTGGGAGTCTCAGAGAAGAATCCGGAGATGGTGGATGTTCTGCTGGCGGCTTCCCGGAGCGAAAACGTCGATGATCGAGTTGCCGCCCTGGAGATAGCAGGGCTGTCAGCGGATATTGTCGATGTTGAAGCCTACGCAATGGAAAATGCATTCTCCCAGATTGCTGACCAGCTGCCCGAGCAGGGTGACGATCACACAATTGCGGTGGCGGATATCGGGGCAACCACAACTACGCTGAATGTCCTGCACAATGGGAAGATCATTTATACCCGTGAGCAGAACTTCGGCGGACGGCAGCTGACTGAAGAGATTCAGAGGCGTTACGGTCTGTCCCGCGAAGAGGCGGGAATGGCCAAGCGGCAGGGCGGTTTGCCGGACAATTATGTTCCTGAGGTGCTTGAGCCCTTTAAAGAGGCGATGGCGCAACAGGTAAGTCGTTCACTGCAGTTTTTCTTCTCATCCAGTTCATATAACAGCGTCGATCAGATCGTGTTGGCTGGCGGCAGCTCTTCAATCCCCGGTGTAGACGAGTTGATTGAAGAGAAGATCGGCACGCCAACGGTTGTAGCTAATCCTTTTGCCAATATGTCGGTCTCCTCCAACGTCAAGCCGCAGAGTTTGAGTAATGATGCGCCGTCGCTGATGATCGCATGTGGGCTGGCTTTAAGGAGTTTTGACTAAGATGGCACGTATCAACCTCCTACCATGGCGAGATAATCTGCGCAGAAAGCGCCAGAGAAATTTTGGAATCGCCGCATTCGTTGCTGTTTTGATTACTGCTGCCGGCTGCGGTGGGGTCTACCTCTACGTGGACGGCATGATCAAGCATCAGCATAAACGTAACAACTTCCTCAAGCGGGAGATCGCTGCTGTAGAGCAGAAGATCAAGGAGATCCAGGAGATTGAGAAGACAAAAGCACGTCTCATTGCCCGAATGAATGTAATTCAGGAGCTTCAGGGCAGCCGGCCGGAAATCGTCCACCTGTTTGATGAGCTTATCGCCACCATACCCGATGGAGTGCATCTGAAATCACTCAAACAGACGGGTCGGGCTTTGACCATGAAGGGCAAGGCGCAGTCCAATGCGCGGGTATCGGCTTATATGCGTAATATTGATACCTCGAAGTGGCTGGCAGGGCCGTCCCTGGAAGTGATTTCGAGCAAACAAAAAGGGGGTGAGGGCTCAAGCGACTTTAGTTTGAAGGCCTCACAAGTCAGTCATGTGGCCAAGAAGCCGGCTAATTAGTCCAGGAGGAAGACGCGGTGACACTCCAAGAACTTAACGATCTGGACTTCAGTAACATGGGTGATTGGCCCGGACCGGTAAAAGCGGTTCTGGTTCTGATTGTATGTATTGCTATTGGTGCTGGCTGGTACTACTTCAATACCGAAGATCAGCTGAAAGCCCTGAAAAAGGTGGAGAAGCAGGAGCTGGCTCTACGCACTGAGTTTGAGCAGAAACAGGCCAAAGCGGTAAATCTTGATAAATATAAAAAGCAGCTGGAAGAGATGAAGCAGTCATTTGGTGCCATGCTGCGCCAACTGCCCAACAAGACGGAAGTGGCCGATCTCCTGGTGGACGTTTCACAGACCGGCCTGGCGGCTGGCCTGGAGTTCGAGTTGTTTGATCCCCAGGCGGAAGTGAGAAGGGAGTTTTATGCAGAGCTTCCAATCAAGCTTAAAGTGCATGGTAATTATCACGAGTTGGGTGAGTTTGTAAGTGGCTTGGCGGCCCTGCCCCGGATCGTAACCATCCACAACGTTGAAGTGTCGCCAAAAAAAGATCAAGGAGTCGAGAATCCTCTGGTGATGACGGCTATGGCGAAAACTTACCGGTATCTCGATGAGGAGGGCGCACAATGACTGGCCCTGGAATTCGTTTTATGAGAAACCTGCTGGTCTGTACAGTTCCGTTTTTCCTGGTTGCCTGTGCGGGCGACATGCAGGATCTCAAGAAGTATGTTCAAGAGGTCAAGTCCAGGAAAGCCGGCCATATTGAACCTCTTCCCGAGATCAAGCAGGTGGAGACCTATGCATTTGTAGGTGGTGTGAGAAGCCCTTTCTTTCTGGCAGATGGCGAGGCGATGGAGGGTGAGGTTGTTACGGATGGCGGTATCTCACCCGATACGACCCGGCGTAAGGAGGAGTTGGAAAGCTATGAGCTTGATGCTTTGAGGATGGTGGGTATCTTGGAGCAGCTTGAGACGCGTTGGGCGCTGATACAGACCAAAGAAAATACGATCTATAGGGTCAAGACGGGTAATTACATGGGGAAAAACCATGGCCAAATTACCAGGATCACGGAAACGCAGGCTGATTTGACGGAAATAATACCGGATGGACAGGGTGGCTACCGGGAACGGCAGGCTTCGCTGGCACTGACAGAGTAATTCAGGGGTATGACAATGATTAAGAAACCTAATGTGAGCAGACAGCGGAGGCGGATTGGACGCGATGGCTGTGTCAATCGCAAAAATTCCGGGCTGTGGAGCTGCGTCTTGCTGGTTTTGCTGCTTGCCGGTGCAATGCCTGTTCTGGCCGCAGATAATGTACTGAAGGATGTCAGTTTCTCAACCCTTCCGGGCAACAGTGTAAGGATTACCCTTACTGCTGAGAGTGATGTGACTGAGCCGAAGACTTTTACCACCGATAATCCAGCACGGATAGCGATGGACTTTCACGGCATGTCCAATGGTCTCGCGAAAAAGAACCAGACCATCGGTATCGGTATGGCCCGCAGTGTGGCAGCGATTGAGGCGGGCGGGCGTACCCGTGTCGTTGTCAGTCTAGTGGGTTCTGTAGGTCACCAGATTGAGGTCGCCGGCAACAAGGTGATCGTTACCATAGATGGTGGTGAATCCAGCGTGGCCCAGGCGGCCGCGCCAAGTAAACCGGTGACAACAATGTCCAGTGGCGCGAGTGCCCCGGTCGCCGTGGCAGCCCGACGCAGTGTCGAGAGTGTCGATTTTCGTCGTGGCCCCGATGGCGAGGGACAGATTCAGATCCAGCTCAACGATGCATCCGCCGTTGTGGATATGCGTGAAGAGGGCGGACGGGTAGTTCTGGACATACTTGATACCGCTCTGCCTGAGCGCCTGATGCGTAAGTTCGATGTTGGGGATTTCGCTACACCTGTGCGTATGTTTGAGGTTTCGGCCCAAGGCGGTGGCGTTCATGTGAATATCAAGCCTGAGGGTAACTACGAGCACCTGGCCTACCAGGCCGATGAGCTCTTTACCGTTGAGTTCAGGCCCCTGACCAAGGATGAGAAAGAGGCGATCCAGAGAGCCAAGAAGACTTTCGAAGGTGAGCGTCTCTCGCTTAACTTCCAGGATATCGAAGTACGTTCGGTTCTGCAGCTGCTGGCGGATTTCACCGGGTTTAACCTGGTGACCTCGGACACGGTTACCGGGCGTATTACTCTACGCCTGAAAAATGTTCCATGGGACCAGGCGCTGGATATCATCATGAAGACCCGCGGCCTCTCCATGCGCAAAAACGGCAACGTGGTTCTGATTGCGCCGACAGAGGAGATAGCGGCACGCGAAAAGCTGGAGCTTGAATCCCAGAAGCAGATCGAAGAGCTGGCGCCGCTCTACTCCGAGTACATTCAGCTCAGCTATGCAAAAGCGAGCGATATCGCTGGATTGCTCAAAGGTGAAGGCAACCAGCTGATGAGCCCGGATCGCGGTAACGTGACCGTGGATGTGCGTACAAATACCCTTTTAGTGAGAGATACTGGAGCTAAACTGGAAGATGTCAGGCGGTTGATCGCCAAGTTGGATGTCCCGGTAAGGCAGGTGCTGATCGAGTCCAGGGTCGTGATTGCAAATGATGACTTCCTCAAGGAGATGGGTGTACGGCTCGGTTTCAACCGTTCCAACTCTTTTAGTGAAAATGGCCCGGATATCCTCTTCGCAGGTGCGCAGCCCGGTCATCTTGACGGAACAGCTGACCTGGATACCGGCACCTTTATGGATACCGGCGCAAGTGTAAGCACCGGCGGAAGGGAAAATCTTCTGGTCAATCTTCCCGCGGCTAATGCATCAAGCCGTGGTGGCGGTTTCAACCTGCTGATCGGCAAGATCGGATCATACCTGCTTCAGCTTGAACTCCAGGCCCTGCAGCAGGAAGGCCGAGGCGAGATTGTCTCCAGTCCCAGGGTGATTACCTCTGACAAATCCCCTGCCAGCATCAAGCAGGGTGTTGAGATTCCCTACCAGGAGGCCTCGTCCAGCGGCGCAACCAGCGTTTCGTTCAAAGAGGCGGTGCTCAAGCTGGATGTGACACCCCAGATCACGCCTGATGACCGGATTATCATGGATCTCAATATCGCCAAGGATAATCCTGATTTCTCCAGGTCGGTTGGTGGTGTTCCCCCGGTGGATACCCGGTCAATCGAAACCACTGTTCTGGTTGATAACGGTGAGACCGTGGTGCTCGGTGGTGTGTTTGAGAAGACTGACACAACCAGTACTGAGCGGATACCCTTTTTTGGGGACCTTCCCTATGTCGGTTTCCTTTTCAAGACAGAGTTGAACAAGGATGAGAACAAGGAGCTGCTGATTTTCGTGACACCCAAGATCCTGAAAGAGACCCTTGGCGTGCGTTAGAATTAGTTAAAGCTCGGAAATCCCACAAGGGCCTGTCGAGAGACAGGCCCTTTTTATTTAATCTTTCTTGCCAGTGGCTGTGTTATCTGGCATACCTCCTATATGACGCGAATCAAGAATATTTTCCTTGTCGGCCCCATGGGTGCAGGTAAAACCACCATCGGCCGGCAGCTGGCCGAGCTGTTGGGTCTGGACTTTGACGACAGTGACAAAGAGATCCAACGCCGGACGGGTGTGGATATACCCACAATCTTCGATTTTGAGGGGGAGGATGGCTTCCGCAGGCGCGAAAAAAGCGTGATCGATGAACTTACCCAGCGTGAGGGCATAGTGCTGGCAACCGGGGGCGGGGCGGTTCTTGATGTTGAAAACAGGGGTTGGCTTTCGGGACGCGGGGTCGTTGTTTACCTCTACTGCAGTCCCGAACAGCAGTTTGAACGAACCATGAGAGACAGGAACCGGCCGCTTTTGCAGACCGATGACCCTCTCTCCAAGCTGGAGACGCTGATGGAAGAGCGTGACCCGATCTACAGGCAGATCGCCGATGTTGTTGTTCAGAGCGAAAAGCGAAGCGCGGCATCCGTGGCCAAGGAGATCATGCGCAAGATCCAGTCAGACTGATTTGGACATTTTTCCGCCAGTTTGAAAAAATTACCATTTACATGTGCGCTGCCACCCTGCGCACTGTGTTTCCCGTTGATCGTTGAATGAATATGAGTGCAGATACCCGAATATTGAATGTTGACCTGGGGGACAGGAGCTATCCGATCTATATCGGCTCCAATCTCATGGGGGATGCCGAAATCTATCGCCGCCACATACCCGGGCGGCAGGTAATGGTGGTGACCAATGAGACAGTGGCACCTCTCTATCTTGAAAAGGTGACGGCTGCCCTGGAAGGGTACCAGGTTGAGAGCGTGGTTCTGCCTGATGGGGAGAAGTATAAGAACCTGGAGACCTGGCAGCTGATTTTCAATGCCCTGCTGGAGCTAAGGTTTGACCGGCAGTGTACGGTGCTTGCCCTGGGGGGTGGAGTTGTCGGGGACATGGCTGGTTTTGCCGCTGCCTGCTATCAACGCGGTGTGCATTTCATCCAGGTGCCGACAACGCTGCTGGCCCAGGTGGATTCGTCTGTGGGTGGCAAGACCGGGGTCAACCATCCCCTCGGCAAAAATATGATTGGCGCTTTTTATCAGCCCCGGTGTGTAATAGCAGATGCAGACTCCCTGAATACCCTTGACGACCGCCAGCTCTCAGCGGGCATAGGGGAGGTCATCAAGTATGGCCTGATCAATGACCTGCCGTTCTACGAGTGGCTGGAAGCCAATATGGACCGCCTGCTCTCCAGGGAGCCTGAAGCCCTTATCCATGCCATCGAGCGCTCATGCCAGGATAAGGCGGATGTTGTTGCCGCCGATGAGCTGGAGGCTGGACAGCGTGCGCTGTTGAACCTTGGGCACACTTTCGGGCATGCCATTGAAACCGGCATGGGATACGGGGAGTGGCTCCATGGTGAGGCGATCGCCGCAGGCATGTGCATGGCCGGTGACCTCTCCGTGCGCCTTGGTTGGCTGTCCCCCGAGGAACTGCAGCGAATTGTCGACCTGATCAGCAAGGCGCATCTACCAGTGAAACCGCCTGAGAGTATTGGCAGGGAGCAGTTTCTGGAGTTGATGTCGATTGACAAGAAAGTGCTTTCAGGAAAACTCAGATTGATATTGATGCAGGGGCTGGGGCGGTCTGTCGTGGCAGATGATTTTGATGCAGAGGCGTTGAAGAAAACCTTGGATGAATACGGAAGATAAGAACCATGAACCTGTAGGCGGCTCGCCGGAGCAGGGTGCTGGCCCCGATGGCGGGTACTTCTCGCTGCCCGAGCTTGATCAGCGCCTCGATCTCCTTTTTCATCTTGCTGAAAACAGTGACCGTATCCCCCTGGTGAAGGGTGATGAGGGGCTGGGCAAGACAGTTATGCTGGATCAGCTGGCGCTTAGGGCGCAGCCGAACTGGCGGCTGTGTCGGGTGCTTGCCGACCCGATGTTGCAGCCGGAGCAGCTGTTCTCCAGGATTGCCCAGTGCGCCGGGGCATCTGAAAGTAATAACCTGGATTCGCTGGTGCGTCGATTTGAAGATCTTCTTAGCGAGGGTGTGCTGGTGGTTGTCGCGGTGGATGACGCGCATCTGCTTCCTGTCTCTACGATCATCGCTCTTCTCAGGCTCTCTGAGAGAAGGGTCAATGGTGTGCCCCTTGTCAAAGTGATGCTATTCGCCGGCCCGGATATTGACGAGCACCTTAAAACACCCCAGATCCAGGCGATGAATCTTCAGTCACTGCAGCTGCTTGAGCTCCCTTATTTTGAGAAGCAGCAGGCGAAAGAGTTTGTGTCACATCTCTTTTCAACCCATGGCGTGGACCTGGACAGCCTGCAGCTGGATGCAATGAAGGTGGATCACCTGATAAAGGAGAGCGGAGGGAGCCCCGCAATCATCGAGAGTGGTGTCGCGGCTATCCTGGCCCAAAGCTCCGGTCGGGAGTTTGTCGAGACCAGAGGTCTCGGAACGCTGCTTGCCGATCTTCCCGGGCCAGCCATGGTTGGCGCCGGGGCAGTGATTCTGCTTGTGTTGGCGACCCTGGTCTATCAGGATGAGATCAACGCCCTGTTTCAGGAAAAGGGGGCGGAAGTGGATGAACTGCCCACAATAAGCACCACATCTGAGACCGTGGTTCCCCTGCAACTGCCCCAGGCATCTGCACCTGCGAAAGTCACGCCGGTGCCGGTTGTCGTCGAGCAGCCCGAGATAAAGGAGGCCGAGCCTTCGCAGCCGACCGAAGAGCCTGATGCCGGGCTTCAGGTGGATGCAGGCCAGAAGCAGGCCCAGGAGCCGGATGCAGATATCGCGAACGTGCCTGCCACCCCCGTTCTTCCTGATACAGCTGATGAGTCGGCCCAGGCTGAGCCGGCAGCGGAGGAGGAGGTTAAGCCTGATGCCCCAAAGCTGGCAGAGGTGCCAGCTCAGTCCAAGGCTGAGTCGACACCGGTGAAGCCACCGGCGGAGAGCGATGAGGCCTGGTTGCTGAAACAGAAGGCCGCGGATTATACGCTTCAGCTGATCGGTGTCGGAAGTATGGCTGCGGCAAAGAAATACGTTGTTGAACATGGTGTTACAGGCAAGGCTCGGGTGTTTCGTTCAGCCCTGAAAGGGCATCCCTGGTATTCTGTTGTGTACGGGGTCTATGCAGATAGAGACGCCGCCGTGTCCGGGCGTGGTGAACTGCCGGCCAGCTTGAGCGGGGCCGGTGCCTGGCCCAGAAGCTTTGGTTCGATTCAGGAAGTAATCAAGCAGCGCCGATAGTCCTGATTACTCGCAGGGCTATGCGATGTAAATTCCTCAGCTTATACCCAAAAAACTAGCCTGTATGCAGTTTCTCAAGTATCCTACGCGGTTCCGTTCGCAGGGTCCGGGATTTTTGCCGGTAGCCTAAACGGGCGGCATTGGTGGCTCCGGTCCAATTCCGGGGTGTGTAGTCCAACAGATAGAGAAGGTCAGGGCATATTTTTTGCTCCCTGACTGAAAATAAGACGAGGTTTGCGATGAGCCAAGGGGCTTTGCCACCGAAGCAGGGGTTGTATGACCCCCGTAACGAACATGATGCCTGTGGTGTCGGCTTTGTAGCGGACATCAAAGGACGCAAGACTCATAAGATCGTCGAACAGGGCCTGGGTATCCTTGAGCGCCTGACTCACCGTGGTGCAGTGGGCGCAGACCCCCTCGCAGGTGATGGTGCTGGTATCCTGATTCAACTGCCGGACGCGTTTTTTCGCGCTGTTGTCGATTTTGATCTGCCGGAATTTGGTGCTTATGCAGTAGGTCACCTGTTTCTTCCCCGCGACAATGCGGCGCGTGAAGAGGCGGAGTCCACTATTGCCCGGTTTGTAGAGAGTGAAGGTCAGAGCATTATCGGATGGCGCGATGTGCCGGTGGACAACAAGGGTCTGGGGCACAGTGTTGTGCCGACAGAGCCGGTTAATCGCCAGGTATTCATCGCCCGCGCAGACAACTGCGCCGATCAGGATGCCTTCGAGCGCAAACTGTTTGTCATTCGCAAGCAGATCGAAAAGGTGGTTCGCGAGTCCGGAATCGAAGGTAAAGAGGCCTTCTATTTCACCTCCATGTCCTCCCGCACCATTACCTATAAGGGTATGCTGCTGGCAGACCAGGTGGGTGAGTACTTTCCTGATCTGTGTGACGAGCGCATGGAGTCGGCCCTTG
Source organism: Sedimenticolaceae bacterium (assembly GCA_965224515.1). Taxonomy (GTDB): domain Bacteria; phylum Pseudomonadota; class Gammaproteobacteria; order Chromatiales; family Chromatiaceae; genus Sedimenticola_A. The sequence goes on along the minus strand of OZ245051.1, from coordinate 1,089,007 downwards.
CACTGGTCCACCAGCGCTTCTCCACCAACACTTTTCCCACCTGGGATCTTGCCCACCCCTTCCGAATGATCGCCCACAACGGTGAGATCAACACGGTGCGCGGCAACGTCAACTGGATGGCCGCACGCAAGCACTCCATGGCCTCCGAGATTCTCGGTGATGACCTGGAGAAGGTGTGGCCCCTGATCCCCGAAGGCCAGTCCGATTCGGCCTGCTTCGACAACGCGCTGGAACTGCTGGTGCAGGGTGGCTACTCCATGGCCCACGCCATGATGATGCTGATTCCAGAAGCCTGGTCCGGCAATCCTCTGATGGATGAGAAGCGTCGCGCCTTCTACGAATACCATGCTGCCCTGATGGAGCCCTGGGATGGCCCTGCTGCGGTTGCCTTTACCGATGGCCGCCAGATTGGCGCCACCCTGGACCGCAATGGCCTGAGGCCGGCCCGCTACCTGATCACCGATGACGGCATGGTGCTGATGGCGTCGGAGATGGGTGTGCTGGATATTGCCGAAGAGAACATCGTCAAGAAGTGGCGCCTGCAGCCCGGCAAAATGTTCCTTATCGACATGGAGCAGGGACGCATCATTGATGACGTGGAGCTCAAAGAGCAGCTCTCCTCGTCCAGGCCCTACCGTGATTGGCTGAACAAGACCCAGATCAAGCTGGATGCACTGCCCGAGGCAGTGGGTGCCATGACCCCTGACCAGGGGACCCTGCTGGACTCCCAGCAGGCCTTCGGTTACACCCAGGAAGATATCAAGTTCCTGCTTACCCCCATGGTGCTCACCGGCCAGGAGGCCACCGGCTCCATGGGTGCGGACAATCCGCCTGCCGTGCTCTCCGGCAAGCCGAAGCACCTCTCAAACTACTTCAAGCAGAACTTTGCCCAGGTGACCAATCCGCCCATCGACCCGATCCGTGAAGAGATCGTGATGTCCCTGGTGTCGCTGATCGGTCCCCGCCCCAACCTGCTGGGTATGGTGGACGGCGAGTCAAACATGCGTCTTGAAGTGAGCCAGCCGGTACTGACCAATACCGACCTGGAGCGTATTCGCAATATCGAGGACAACACCGGTGGTGCCTTCCGCACCCGCACCCTGGATATGTGCTACCTGGCGGAAAAAGGCCCCGAGGGTATGCGCGATGCGCTGGCCGGGCTTTGCAATGCCGCTGAAAAGGCCGTTCTGGACGGTTACAACATCCTGATTCTCTCGGATCGCAACGTGGATGCCGACTTCGTGGCTATTCCTGCGCTGCTGGCCACATCGGCTGTGCACCATCACCTGATCCGCAAGGGTCTGCGCACCGAGTCCGGCCTGGTAATCGAGACCGGTTCTGCTGTCGAGGTCCACCACTTCGCCACCCTCGCGGGATATGGTGCAGAGGCGGTGAATCCCTACGTGGCATTCGACACCGTTCAGTCACTGCTGCCCAGCCTGCCCGAGGAGCTCTCTTTTGAAGAGGCCCAGAAGCGTTACATCAAGGGTGTGGGCAAGGGTCTGAAGAAGGTGATGTCCAAGATGGGCATCTCCACCTACCAGTCATACTGCGGTGCCCAGATCTTCGATGCCGTGGGGCTCTCCACGCCGTTCATCGACGAGTTTTTCACCGGTACGGCGACCACAGTTGAAGGTGTGGGTCTGGCTGAAGTGGCACAAGAAGCCGTTCGTTGGCACGCCGATGCTTACGGCAACAAGCCGATCTACCAGAAGCACCTGGATGTAGGTGGCGACTACGCCTATCGTCTGCGTGGCGAAGACCACGTCTGGACCCCGGATACCATCGCCAAGGTTCAGCACGCCTCCCGTGCCAATGACTGGAAGAGCTACGAAGAGTTCTCTAATGCGGTCAATGAGCAGGAAGAGGCTCTGCTTACCTTCCGCGGCCTGTTCGATTTCAACTTCGCGGACAGTGAGATCCCACTGGATGAGGTAGAGCCCGCCAAGGAGATCGTCAAGCGATTTGCCACCGGGGCCATGTCCTTCGGTTCCATCTCCTACGAGGCGCACTCCACCCTGGCTGTGGCCATGAACCGCATTGGCGGCAAGTCCAACACCGGTGAGGGTGGTGAGGAGCCTGGTCGCTTCAATCCGCTTCCCGACGGTTCCTCCAACCCCGAGCGCTCTGCAATCAAGCAGGTGGCGTCCGGTCGTTTTGGTGTGACCACCGAGTACCTGGTCAACTCCGACGATATCCAGATCAAGATGGCCCAGGGCGCCAAGCCCGGCGAGGGTGGTCAACTGCCTGGTCACAAGGTGAACAAGCAGATCGCACGGGTGCGTCACTCCACCCCGGGTGTGGGCCTGATTTCACCTCCGCCCCACCACGATATCTACTCAATTGAGGATCTGGCCCAGCTGATCCACGACCTGAAGAATGTCCAGCCCAAATCCCGGATCTCGGTGAAGCTGGTATCTGAAGTGGGCGTGGGTACGGTTGCCGCTGGTGTCTCGAAGGCGCACGCCGACCATGTGACCATCTCCGGTTACGACGGTGGTACCGGCGCAAGCCCGCTCACCTCCATCAAGCACGCCGGCTCCTCCTGGGAGATCGGCCTTGCAGAGACCCATCAGACCCTGGTGCTGAACAAGCTTCGCAGCCGTATCGCGGTTCAGGTGGATGGCGGTATGCGTACCGGTCGCGACGTGGTTGTGGGCGCCCTGCTGGGCGCAGACGAATTCGGTTTCGCAACCGCGCCGCTGATCGTCGAAGGCTGCATCATGATGCGCAAGTGTCATCTCAATACCTGCCCGGTGGGCGTTGCCACCCAGGATCCGGAACTGCGCAAGCGGTTTACCGGCAAGCCTGAGCACGTGATCAACTACTTCTTCTTCGTTGCCGAAGAGGCGCGTCGCCTGATGGCCAGACTGGGCTATCGCAAGTTTGACGACATGATCGGCCAGATGGACCGCCTGGATATGCGCCAGGCCATCGATCACTGGAAGGCCAAGGGGCTTGATTTCTCCCGCATCCTTTCCAAGCCGATGACCGACGAGGGCGAGGTGGTCTACAACACTGAGACCCAGGACCACGGACTGGACAAGGCCATCGATCATCAGCTGATCGAGCAGGCCAAGCCCGCCCTGGAGAGCGGTGAAGCGGTGAAGGTCGAAGTCGATATTCACAACTACAATCGTACCTTCGGCACCATGCTCTCCGGCCGTGTGGCCGAGAAGTACGGCTACGCCGGTCTGCCCGACGACACCATCTACATCAAGGCCAAGGGTACTGCTGGACAGTCTTTTGGTGCCTGGGTGACCAAGGGTGTCACTATCGAATTGGCGGGTGAGGGTAACGACTACGTCGGCAAGGGTCTCTCGGGCGGTCGCCTGGTGATCTATCCGCCTGCGGAGTCCGCTATCGAAAAGGCCGAGGAGAATATCATTGTCGGCAACACCGTCCTCTACGGTGCCATCAGTGGCGAGTGCTACTTCCGTGGCGTGGCGGGCGAGCGCTTCTGCGTGCGTAACTCTGGTGCCACCGCAGTGGTCGAGGGTCTTGGCGACCACGGCTGTGAGTACATGACCGGTGGTGTTGTTGTCTGTCTGGGTTCCACCGGGCGCAACTTCGCGGCTGGTATGTCCGGCGGTATCGCCTACGTGCTGGACGAAGAGGGCAACTTCGACAAGCGCTGCAATCTCTCCATGGTCGAGCTTGAGCCGATTCAGGAAGAGGACGATGCGCTGGAAGCACTGGATCACCAGGGCGGCGATCTCGAAACCAAGGGTCGCGTGGATGTCAGTCACGACATGACCCGCTTCGACGCCATCCGTCTGCGCCAGGTCATCGAGAATCACATGCACTACACCGACAGTGCTGTTGCCAGAAAGATTCTCGACAACTGGGGCGAGTATCTGCCGAAATTTGTAAAAGTCATGCCGGTGGATTACCGCCGTGCACTGAAAGAGCTCCAGGCCCAGCAGCAGTCCGCTGGAAATGAAGCAGTAAAGGGGGGTAACTGATCATGGGTAAGCCCACAGGTTTCATGGAGTATTCACGCCAGGACCGGAGCTATGCGCCGGTATCCGACAGGATTACCCACTACAACGAGTTCAGCATCGCCCTGAATGATGACGAAATGGGTATCCAGGGTGCCCGTTGCATGGATTGCGGTATCCCGTTCTGCCACCAGGGCTGCCCGGTAGACAACATCATTCCCGACTGGAATGACCTGGTCTACCGCCAGGACTGGAAAGCGGCAGTCGACATGTTGCACTCCACCAACAACTTTCCCGAGTTCACCGGTCGCATCTGCCCGGCGCCTTGCCAGGAGGCCTGCACCCTGAATCTTCAGGATGAGCCGGTCACCATCAAGAACGTCGAGTTGTCGATCGTCGAGAAGGCGTGGCAGGAGGGCTGGATTCAGCCCCAGATCCCAAGACACAAGAGTGGCAAGCGTGTCGCCGTGGTCGGTTCCGGGCCTGCCGGTCTGGCCGCTGCCCAGCAGCTTGTCCGTGCCGGACACCTGGTTGCTGTCTACGAGCGTCAGAACCGCATCGGTGGTCTGCTGCGCTACGGTATCCCCGACTTCAAGCTGAACAAGAAAGTGATCGACCGCCGCATGGCCCAGATGCGTGCCGAGGGTGTGGAGTTCCACGCCAACACCCACATCGGCGTTGACCTTCCGGCCAGCAAGCTGGCTGAAGAGTTCGATGCAGTTGTACTGGCAGGGGGTTCAGAGCAGCCCCGTGACCTGCCTGTGCCTGGCCGAGAACTCAATGGAGTGCACTTTGCCATGGATTTTCTGCGTACCAACAGCCGCAGGGTCCAGGGTGATGTGATTGCGGAAGAGGATTTTATCTCTGCCGAGGGCAAACACGTTCTGGTGATCGGTGGTGGCGATACGGGTTCTGACTGCATCGGTACCTCCAACCGCCACGGCGCGGTCTCTGTCACCCAGATCGAAATCATGCCTCAGCCTCCCGAGAAAGAGGACAAGGCCACTGTCTGGCCCTACTGGCCCAACAAAATGCGCACTTCCACCTCCCAGGAGGAGGGTTGTGAACGTATGTGGTGCGTGGCCACCAAGGAGTTCCTGGACGACGGTAACGGCAATGTTACGGCAGCCCGTTGCGTGAAGGTCGAGTGGGAGAACGTGGACGGTAACTGGAAGATGAATGAGGTCGAAGGTTCAGAGTTTGAACTCAAGGCCGACCTGGTGACCCTGGCCATGGGCTTTGTTCACCCGGTTCATGAAGGCATGCTGAAAGAGCTGGCTGTGGACCTGGATGCACGTGGTAACGTGAAGGGCGAAACCGAAGGCGACGAAGCCTATAAAACCTCTATCGACGGTGTGTTCGCTGCAGGCGACATGCGTCGGGGGCAGTCTCTCGTGGTCTGGGCCATTCGTGAAGGACGCCAGTGCGCCCGTGCTGTGGATGAGTACCTGATGGGTGTTTCAGACCTGCCACGATAACAGGCATGCATATATGAGATGGCGGCTTCGGTCGCCATTTCTTTTTCTGCGATAAAATAAATAATTCAATCGAGCTGTAATAAAAACTACCGGGGCAATTTCGTGACTGAACTTAAAAACGACCGTTTTCTGCGCGCACTTATGCGTGAACCCGTTGATATGACACCTGTCTGGATGATGCGCCAGGCCGGACGCTATCTGCCTGAGTACCGTGCAACCCGTGCCAAGGCCGGGAGTTTCATGGATCTGTGCAAGAACCCGGAGCTGGCTTGCGAAGTGACCATTCAGCCCCTGGAGCGCTTTCCCCTGGATGCGGCAATTCTGTTCTCGGATATCCTGACCATTCCGGACGCCATGGGGCTGGGTCTCTATTTCACCGAGGGTGAAGGTCCCAGGTTCGAGCGCCCGATTCGCGACGCGGCCGCTGTTGACGCGCTGGGTGTGCCCGATCCCGAAGGTGAGCTGAAGTACGTGATGGATGCCGTGCGCACCATTCGCCGGGAGCTCGATGGGCGTGTTCCCCTGATTGGATTTTCCGGCAGCCCCTGGACCCTGGCGACCTACATGGTCGAGGGTGGTGGCACCAAGAACTTTGCGCAGGTCAAGGGCATGATGTTTGACCGCCCGGACCTGATGCACAAGCTGCTGGAGAAAACCGCGGATTCTGTTATCGCCTATCTCAATGCCCAGGTTGCCGCCGGCGCACAGGCACTGATGATATTCGACACCTGGGGCGGTGTTCTGAGCCCCAATGACTACAGGAACTTTTCCCTGGCCTACATGCAGCGCATCATCGATGGTCTGACCCGCGAGAACGAGGGTCGCAAGGTGCCTGTCATACTCTTCACCAAGGGTGGCGGGCAGTGGCTGGCCGATATGGCCGACACCGGTTGCGACGGACTGGGTGTGGACTGGACAACCGACCTGGCCGATGCCCGCGCCCGGGTGCAGGACAAGGTTGCGCTGCAGGGTAATATCGACCCCTGCATACTCTATGCTTCCCCTGAAAGTATCCGTGACGAAGTGGGTCGCGTACTGGCAAGCTATGGCAAGGGGCCTGGCCACGTGTTCAATCTTGGCCACGGAATCCACCCCAATGTGAATCCCGAGCATGCCGGTGCCCTGGTAGAGGCAGTGCATGAGTTGAGCAAGCCTTACCACAGCGAAGGGTAGGTGCCGCTACGATGAAGGTCGCTCAACTCGGTCTTGGTCTGATGGGTACGCCCATCGCCCTGAGGCTGCAGCAGCGGGGATTCGATGTCACAGGCTGGAACCGGGGTTCAGAGCGACTGGAACTGGCAGCTGGCCAGGGGTTGGCGGTATCTGCCGATCTGAAGGCCACGGTCGGGACGGCGGATATCCTGATCCTCACCCTGAGCGACAAAGCTTCCATCGACAGTGTGCTCTTTCCTGAAGAGGGGGAGTTGCCCCTTACCGGTAAGCTGGTTCTGCAGATGGGTACTATCGGCCCGGCAGAGAGCCGCCAGATTGCGGCCTGCTGCCACGAGACCGGTGCCCGCTACCTTGAAGCGCCGGTGCTGGGAAGTATTCCGGAAGCGAAGTCCGGAACCCTGATCATCATGGCCGGAGGCGCCGAGGATGAGTACGGGCGTTGCCTGCCACTGCTGCAGGCGCTGGGTCAGGCGCCGGAACTGGTTGGGGGCGTGGGCCAGGGTGCAGCACTCAAACTGGCCATGAATCAGCTGATCGCCTCTTTAACCACCGGCTTCTCTCTCAGTCTCGGCCTGGTCAGGGCCGAAGGCCTGGATGTGGAGCGATTCATGGCGCTATTGCGCACCAGTGCCCTCTATGCGCCGACATTCGATAAGAAGCTCGGCAAGATGCTGGCCCATGACTACGCCAATCCCAACTTTCCTCTCAAGCACCTGATCAAAGATGTCGACCTGTTTAAGCGAGTCGCCTTTGAAAGTGGTATCGACAGCACGATCTCTGCTGCTCAGCTTGACCTGTTTGCGCAGGGGCGCGAAGCTGGGCTGGATGAACTCGACTACTCTGCCCTCTATGAGCTGATCAATCCGCCCAAGTAGGCATTTTTTCAGCTGCACATTCTCCTGCCCGGCCCACTCGTGTGTTGTCCCACAAAAAAGGCCCTCTGCCAGAAGCGGAGGGCCTCATCGAGTCCTGATGCCGAAGATCAGGTCACTCCCGGGACAGCGGATCAGCCCGGAGCTTTGCAGACCAGCTCTTCCATGATCTTGCCGCTTTCTACCTCGTCAATAATTTTCTGGTACTCAGGGCTGATAGGGCAGCCGCAGCTGTGTTCCTTGGTTGCGTGCAGGCGTGCCTGTTCCATGTGCCACTGGGCGATTTTCAGGTGTTGATCTACGTTCATTTCATTATTCCTGGAAAGGTTTTTGGTCGATTAAAGAAACCCGGGATGATAGCGAAGTCTTGATGTAGTGCCAAACGCAAGCTTGATAAATCGGATAAAACCCGGACTTTGGCAGTAGGCTGGACAAGATTAAAGCTCATGATTAGGCTATTTCGTACTTATTTGCGGGGCAGGACACAAGCCCCTGTTTTCAGATCCAACAATAGAGGAATCCCGTTTTGGGTAATGCACTGCAAGATCAACTGCTGAAGGCTGGTCTTGTTGACCAGAAGAAGGTCAACAAGGCGAAGAAGGCGAAACAGCAGAAAGAGAAGTCCCAACGCCACAGCAAGCAAAAAAAGGTCGATGAGTCGACTCAGCGTGCCCAGGAAGCGGCGGCTGAAGCTGCTCGACGTGATCGTGATCTCAACCGGGAAAAGCAGCTGGCGGCAGAAGAGAAGGCGATTGCCGCCCAGGTCAGGCAGCTGATCGAGATGAATCGACTGACCCTGGATGAGGGTGATCAGGCTTACAACTTTACCGATGACAACAAGGTGCGGCGTGTCCATGTCTCCGAAGAGATTCACAAGCAGTTGACCAAAGGGCGGTTGGCGATTGTGAAGCTGGGACAGCAGTACGAAGTGGTGCCTGCCGGCGCTGCAGAGAAAATCATGCTTCGTTCTCAAGAGAGCGTTATCGTCTGTAACAAACTCGAGAGTCAGGACGATTCGGACGATCCCTATGCCGACTTCAAAGTGCCCGATGACCTGATGTGGTAACTGCTTTGAGCATTGCGCTGTAAACAGGGTGCACCATTCCTGCCGGGGTCAGAGGGAGTTGGCGGAAAGCGGCCAGGCATCGGGGAATTGCTGACGGACCTGATTTCGCAGTTGGATTGCCGTTTTTCTGTCACCCAGTGGTGCTGTTGCAATGCGGTGCCAGGTTTTGCCTTTGAGCCGTCTCGCCACGATGTGCAAGGGGAGCGCCTGCGGGGGAAGCTCGGAAGTTATCCTGAACAGTTCGGTTTCCAGGGGTTCGCTGAGCATCGAGTGCAGAACCAGGACATATTGGTTTCTCTGGATATTTACCGGCGCCTGCCAAACGATCCTTTTCTGTTTATTGTTCTCCTGGCCAGAAGGCTGCCGCTGCGGTCTGGCCAGGGAGCTGCCGGCTGATTGATGCTTCAATTGGGTTGCCTGTGCAACCTGGCCGTTGGTTATCCGGTAGCTCCTCCGGGAGATTGTCTCACCGTAGATGTCCAGTGAGACAGTCACAGTGTCCGGCTTGATGTTGCCGGAGCGTACTACGACTGGGAGGCCATATTGACTGCTGGCCACAGGCACGTAATAGCCTCTCTGTCGCAGGGCCTGGTCCAGCGCCGTGCTGATGGCACCGGTTCCAATCAGGGAAATGATGGTATTCCCCGGATAATTATTCGAGATCAGTTGCGCCAAATCGGCGGCAATCGTCGCCCCATTCTGATTAGAGACATTGGCCTGGTCGTGGTTGGGTGGCACAGGTATCCGGGTTTTTGGGGTAGGCTGTGTCTGGCACCCGGTGAGAAGGGCGAGTGAAATACACAGTGCCGCTATCTTCCCGTGTCTCATGTGATTCTCCTGCAGTCAGTTTGGCGCTTAGCCTATTGCGGAGAGCAGGGTGGAGTAAATTGATGCAAAGTACGGTTATGTATCAGTTGGGCGGCAACATCGTTGTGGTTGTCTTTCCCGGGAGCCGAATCCACCATATTAAGGTTTTTTAGCCAGGTTGTTATTTGTCGCGGAATCGGCGACTCTCCAGGGAGGTTGATTTTTGGCGATTCGACACTATTTTTGTGGAAGTCATAGTTCGGAGAGTTGGTCATGACCCGTATTTTTCTGTTTCTTGCCACCAATGCTGCCATCCTGGTGCTGATAAGCATCACCTTCCGTCTGCTCGGCATCGAGGGGATTCTTCAGAGCAACCAGGTGGATCTGGACCTTAACGCCCTGCTGGTGATGTCGGCAGTGATCGGTTTCAGCGGCTCCTTCATTTCGCTTTTCATCTCCAAGTGGATGGCCAAGCGGAGTATGGGGGTGCAGGTGATCGAGTCACCGGCCACGGCAACCGAGAGCTGGTTGGTGGAGACGGTGCGACGTCAGACCCAGCAGGCGGGTATCGGTATGCCCGAGGTGGGCATCTTCAACTCGCCGGAGCCCAACGCTTTCGCCACCGGCTGGAACCGAAACAACGCACTGGTGGCGGTGAGTGCCGGCCTGCTGCAGCAGATGACCCAGGATGAGGTTGAGGCTGTACTGGCCCATGAAGTGAGTCACGTGGCCAACGGCGACATGGTCACCCTGGCCCTGATTCAGGGGGTGGTGAATACCTTTGTGGTGTTCCTGTCGCGAGTGATTGGCCATGTGGTGGACAGGGTGGTGTTCAAGACCGAGCGCGGCCATGGGCCGGCCTACTACATAACCTCGATTGTGGCCGAACTGGTGCTTGCAGTGCTGGCCAGTGCCATAGTCATGTGGTTCTCCCGCCGTCGTGAATACCGTGCCGATGCAGGCGGTGCCGCCCTGGCGGGCAGGGGCAAGATGGTTGCAGCTCTAAAGCGCCTTCAGGCGGCCCATGAACCCCATCCACTGCCGGACCAGTTCGCCGCCTTTGGTATCGCCGGTGGAATTGGTGATGGTCTCAAGCGCCTCTTCATGAGTCATCCTCCGCTGCAGGAGCGGATTGCGGCACTGGAGTCCCAGCGGTAATCAATGGTCAACAGGTTGCCCGGTATTTTGCCCATGTTGTCGGCCTGAAGGCCGACCTACACCTCATCAAAGCCCTTTTTGACTTCGATCGAGTTGCCAAGGTTGAGGCCGGTAAGATCCTTGACGCAGTCATGAATGAACTCTTCGAGATCCGGCCCATTCAACCCCTCGCCCTGGCCTTCGATATGGCAGTTGGCCTTGATCTCTTCAAGGCTCTCTTCGGCGCTAAGGGTTAGTGGCAGTGCGAAAAGAAGTGTGCTTATGAGCGCTATAGCGCTTCTGGTATTTATAAAACAGTGCATATTGAGTAGTTTTTATACAGATTTTTGGGAGGGCGCATGTTATCAGCAGCGATCTTCTTGCGCCAGTCAGGAACTTTTTAATAGTGGGGTGGAGGCGTCTCTTCAGCAGCTGATGCCACCTGTGAAGGGGTCATGTTTTTTACCTGTTGTCGCAGCTCCTTGAATGCGGTCAAAAGTTCCGCAATCTGGTTCTGCTGTCGGGCTACGGTGGCGTTGAGCTCCTGGATTGCGTCGTCCTGGAAGGCCATGCGGGTCTGCAGGTCAATCAACTCTTCATTCATGTTCTGGTGTCTCTGTTCAGTGGGTTCGGTGGGCTTTTGCAAGATAGCTGGTGGACTGCATCTCCTGCAATCGGCTTACGGCCCGTTTGAAATCGAAGGCAAGTCGCTCACCCTGGTAGAGTGATTCCGGTGGCTCTGCGGCGCTGACGATCAGTTTTACATTGCGGTCGTAGAATTCATCAACAAGGTATAGGAATCTTCTTGTTGCGTCATCAAGGGCCGGGCCCAGCCGTGGAATATCGGATATCAGCACGGTGTGAAAACTGCGCGCCAGCTCAAGGTAGTCGGCCTGGCTGCGCGGGGGGCCGCACAGGGCCATGAAGTCGAACCAGACCACATCATCAGCGATGCAGATTACCGGAATATCCCGTCCGAAAATGTGGATCTTTCGCTCTTCGTGGCAGGCTTCCGGTGCAAGGGCGTCAAACTCCTCCTGTAGCAGTAGATCGGTCTCTGGGCTCGACGGAGTGTGGTACATGGTGGCCTGCTCCAGGTAGCGCAGGCGATAATCTGTGCCGCCGTCCAGTTCGATTATCCGGGTATGTCGCTTCAGCAGATCTATAACGGGCAGAAAACTGGCACGCTGGATGCCGTCCTGGTAAAGGTCTGCCGGTGGTGTGTTCGATGTGGTGACCAGGGTTACCCCCTGGTTGAACAGTGCCTTGAGCAACCCGGCCAGGATCATGGCGTCGCCGATGTCGGTTACGATGAACTCATCCAGGCAGATCACGCGGGCTTGCTTTGCGAGGTCCCCTGCCAGGTGTTCCAGGGGGTTTTGTCGGCCTTTGAGCTGGGCAAGCCTGTCGTGTACATCGCGCATGAACTGGTGAAAATGCAGGCGCAGCTTCCGCTCCATGGGCAGCAGGTTATAGAAGAGGTCAACAAGCCAGGTCTTACCCCGCCCCACACCGCCCCAAAGGTAGATGCCCCGCTCCGGTGTGGTGAGAGGGTCGGGTTGTGGTTTGAACAGGCCTCGGAGCAGACCGTAGCCCCCGGTTTGTACGGGCTCGCTGGTCAACCGCAGATAAAGGTCCTGAAGCGCTTCGACGGCTGCCTCCTGGGCGGCGTCTGGAATCAGGTCCGTCTCTGCAAGCTGCTGCCGGTAGTATTGCTCAGGAGTCATGGGTTAGGCGTGCTTCTGTTGATAGGTTCCGGCCGGTGATTGCCACGGACCTGCGCCGGTTGGCACAGGTCACTGCAAAAGGGGGGTGTCAGTCAGCTCAGGTATCGCTGGGAGGAAAGCGGTCATCAAGGTTGGCAGGGCAAAGCACATTGCGCATGGTGCCGATCAGCGTCAGCAGTTGACCGTTTCGAATGCGGTAATAGATTCGGTTGGCTTCTTTGCGTGAGGTGACAATGTTCTTGTTCCTCAGCTGCTCAAGGTGCTGGGAGATATTGCTCTGGGAGGTGCCCGTGCGCTCGACAATTTCCCCTACAGAGAGTTCGTCGTCACCCAGTGAGCAGAGTATTTTCCAGCGCAACGGGTGTGCCATCGCTTTCAGTGCGTTAGCTGTGAGCGTGGTGTCTTCGTTTGGAACAGTGGGTTCTGCTGGGTCTGTGGGTTCAGTCATGGTTTACTCCTGTTGCTTCTCAAGGGAGGTTGTCGGCGGCCTTCGGCTCCTGGAGCCGAGACTCCTCCCGCACATATCCGGTCATGTTTTTGGCAATACAGATAATGTCTGAGATTTCTCCGTTATCGTTGGTAATGGCGGTTCGTGAGAACAGTATGGGTACCCTGCTTCCATCTCTGGCGATAAAACGGGCATCAATTTTCTTCAGGGCGCCGACGCGGATAAGGGCTTCCAGCCAGGTGCCCATGAAGGCGCCTGCCTGTTCGTCCATCTCCTCTTCGAATACGTCGCCGATCTGCATGTCGATCAGCGCCCCCTTGTCATAGCCGAGCATCTCGTAGGCAGTTGGGTTGGCCTGGGTGATCATGCCTTCGGGGTTCAGCACCAGCAGTGCTTCGCCCATGTGGTGGATGATGTTCTCCAGGTGCTGCTTGGCCTGTGCCAGCTCAGCTGTGCGGGCTGCAACCTTCTGTTCAAGCACGGTGTTGAGTTCCCGCTCTTTCTCGATCAGGCGGAAATAGGTGCTGATTTTGTTGATCAGCTGGTTGTCGTCGATGGGTTTGAGCAGGTAGTCGACAGCGCCGACATCGTAACCCTTTTGCTGGAACTCCTGGGTTTTGAAGGCAGCGGTCAGGAAGATGATCGGGATGTCCCGGGTCTTCTTGCGCACTTTCAGCATGGAGGCGGTCTGGAATCCGTCTATCTCCGGCATCTGGATATCGAGAATGATCAGGTCGATCTTCTCATCGCCCAGGGCGATATCCAGGGCCTTCTGGCCGGACGTGGCTTCAAAGATCTCCACATCCATGTGCTGTTGAACCAGCGTGCGCAGGGTGAACAGGTTGTGCTCATGATCGTCTACGATCAGCAGTTTGAAACCGCTATAACGTTTCATAATGAACTGATTTCAGATGGGATCTGCCGGCAGGTGGCGATTGATCGCATCTTTCAACTCCTCGGGCTCAATCGGTTTGCTGATAAAGTCATCTGCCCCCGCTTCAAGACAGACCTGGTTGGACTCGCTATGCATGTCCGAGGTCAGGGCGATAATGGGCAAGTCAGCATGTTGTTTTATCTGCCTTATCTTTCTGATCGTATCACAGCCATCGAGACCGGGCACCATAAGGTCCATCAGGGCAACCGAGAAGCTGTCGTCATCCTCGATTGCATCCAGTGCCTCCTCCTGGTCGCCTGCGGCGGTGACCCTCAGTCCCCAGCTTTCGAGCAGGGGGGTCATATGCAGGAGCACCTGCATGTCACTATCGATAATCAGGATGCTGTGCCCCTCAAAACGGGCCTTTGTTTTTGGTGGAAGTTCCGGGGCTGCTGCGGCTGCTTCGGCCTGGGGTTCTTCCTCGAAATTCTCTTCGCTGTCGATGAGGCCCTCTTCCACCTGGGAGTCATCGAACTTCAGGGGCAGTAGCAGGTGGAAGATGGAACCCTCATGCTCCCTGCTCTCCAGTTCGATATGACCGCCGAGCAGTTTCGCCAGCTGCTGGCTGATCGCCAGTCCCAGGCCTGTTCCTCCATAGCGACGATTGGTGGCGCCGTCGGCCTGGCGGAAGGCGTCGAAGATATGTTCCTGTTTCTCTTCGGCGATGCCGATGCCGCTGTCCCGCACACTGATACGCAGGGGACAGTTGCAGGCATTGGGTGTGGCGATGCCCTGAAGGGCGATGGTGATTTTCCCCTGGTCGGTGAACTTGACGGCGTTGGCCAGGAAGTTCTTCAGAATCTGGCGGATCTTGTCGGTATCTGAAACGATTCTTCTTGGTGCGTCATCAAGTATCTGCAGTTCCAGCGCCAGCCCCTTGGCGTCGCACTGGGGCTGGATCAGGCTTATCAGGTCCTGCAGCATTTCGGGCAGCGGAATGGTTTCGATATTGAAGTGGGTGCGTCGCGCCTCGATGCGGGAGAGGTCGAGTATGTTGTCGATCAGGGTCTGAAGGTCGCTGCCGGCTTCGTTGATCACCTTGGCCTGTTGTTGCTGCTCAGAACTCAGACCGCTCTTTTCGTCTGCCAGCATTTTGGATAGCAGCAGAATTGAGTTGAGGGGGGTGCGCAGTTCGTGACTTACATTGGCCAGGAATTGTGACTTGTAACGGTTGGACTCCTCCAGCTCCTTGGCGTGTGCTCGCAGGTTCTGGGTGTTTCTGCTGTGCTCGGCAGAGAGCCGTGACAGGTTCTCACCCAGTTGCTTCAGTTCCTGGGGGCGTTTCCAGGTGAAGCCCATGGGCTCCTCGGTTTCCAGGGTGCGCTGGATGCCGTCGGTAAGATCCTTGCTCAGCCGCTCGGCCCTTCTGGCGATGAGATGAGATGCGAACCAGACGCCAACCATCAGGGCGAATACGATGCTCAGTACGCGAAGAGAGAGCGCATTGCGGAATTCGGCAATGGGGGAGGGGTCCACAGTTCGTCCCACCCAGAGTGCGCCTGCCTGCTCGGTGCGGAACATGGGTACCCACATGATCTGTTGACCGTCACCTTCCCAGAGGGCGGGCTTCTCATCATCGAATATCGCGGCAAGCCCTGGGAAACTGGTAAAGGCATTGCCCTTGCGTACGGCCTGGTCGGCATGTTCCAGGAAGAAGCCGTCACTATGCACCCACAGGGTGTTTCGGTAATAACGGGCCATGCCACCGACATCAATGCTGATCATCACAGCGCCCACCTTCGCTTCTCCACCGATGGGGCTGACCAGGCGCAGTGTCATGAATCGCCGCGGGTCTTCCGCATCCGGGTCCAGGCTGATGGGACTGACCAGTGCCCGGCCGTTCTCCGATTTCAGGGCGGCGTCGATAAATGCCTTGGGCGGTGGTGCTGGACGGGTGGTGGTTGGCTGCCAAAGCTGTGTCGTTATGTCCCGGTCGAGCCAGAACCGCTCCAGGCCATCCTGATCAAAAAATACGATCTGCACGATATCGAGCTGGTCCTGCAGTATCTGGTTGATCCACTGGCTGTACTGGGCGCGGGCCAGGTCGATGGCCTCGGGGGTGGACTCCTTGTTTCCCAGTGCCACACCGGGTTCCGGCAGCTTGGCCAGCAGGCGCACCATCTCGTCACGGCTGGCGAGATGCTGGTCCAGATCGCGGAAATCAGCCCGCAGGTTCTGCAGGTGGGCCTTGTGGTAGAACAGCTCCATCTTCTCCAGCACCAGGGGCAGGTTGATCAGTACGGCGGTGACCAGCGGTGCAAGGGCGAAGAGGAAAAAGAACAGCAGTATCTGGGTGCGAAGCTTCACGAGTGATTCTATCTGGCTGCCGGCAGGCGATCCTGAAACAATACCCTATCGTTGCATGGATTCAAACTGAGCCCTTCTGCTGCTGTAAGATAGGCGGGATGGGTGAATTAGAGATTGTCTACCGCGATGAATGGTACATCGCCATACACAAGCCTCCCGGCTTGCTGGTACACCGTACGCGCATTGCAGACGGTGACCGGTTTGCCATGCAGATGTTGCGTGATCAGATTGGGCAGTGGGTCTACCCGGTACATCGCCTGGACCGCCCGACATCAGGGGTGCTGGTGTTTGCCCTGGGCTCTGACGCGGCCCGCTCCCTGGTGCGGTTGTTCGAGCAGCGCCAGATTGATAAACGCTACCTGGCGGTGGTGCGGGGGTTTACCGAATCAGAGGGGCACATCGACTACCCGTTGCTTGAAGAGGATGCCACGGAGCGCCAGGATGCGGTCACCGATTACCGGCGGTTGGCGACAGTGGAACTGCCGATAGCTGTAGGGCGTTATGAGACAGCCCGCTACTCCCTGCTGGAGATCAGCCCGTTGACCGGGCGCATGCGCCAGATACGCAAACATATGAAGCACATTTTTCACCCCGTTGTCGGCGATACCTCCCACGGTGACGGCAGGCACAACCAGATGTTCCGCGACCGCTTCAGCTGTCGCAGGCTGTTACTGCAGGCGGCACAGTTGTCGTTTGTGCACCCTTATACCGGTGAGGGCATCACGATCCGTGCCGGTGAAGAGCCGGAACTGGAAAGATTGTTTGCTGAATTCGGATGGGGCGGGGTTCTGTAGGAGCGGTCTTCTGACGGCGATAGTGCGGCAATCCGCGTTATCACCCGGAAGACCAGGCTCCTGTATAACCGGTCAGATGGCTTTTAGAAGTTCCAGCACCTGCTCTGCATGACCCTTGGGTTTGATGTCGTAGAGCGCATGTTGCACGGTGCCGTGCTTGTCGATCACGAAGGTGGAACGGAGTATGCCCATGCGCTTTTCGCCGTGGGCCTCTTTCTCCCGCCATACACTGTAGTCTTCGCACATCACGCCATTAATGTCGGCGAGGAGGCGAATGGTGAGGCCGTGCTTGTCTCTGAAAGCGCCATGGGAGAGGCAGTTGTCCTTGCTTATACCGAGGACCTCGGTATCGAGTTCGTTGAACTCATCAATCAGGTCGGAAAACTCCAGGGCTTCAATGGTGCAGCCGGGGGTGTCGTCCTTGGGATAGAAGTAGATCACCAGGTTTTTATTGCCGGTGAAGTCGGCAAGCTGGGTCATCTCCAGGTCGGCATTGGGAAGCTCGAAGTTCGGTGCAGAGTCACCAGGCTTCAGCATATAAACGCTCCTCGGTGTAACGATCCTGCCTGCAGTTGTCGCGGCGGATTCATTGTTTGTTGAAGAGCAAATCTATTGCTGAATGGCGATGGCGTCAATAGTAATTTTTCGTCGGGATATACCCTTTGAACAGCGGTTGATATCCGGGTGCAGCCTGCCCGATGGCAGGCTGCATGTGCAACATCAGGAGGGGGTGTAGGCCAGGTTGGGGCCCAGCCAGCGCTCGGCATCTGCGAGGGACATGCCCTTGCGCCGGGCGTAATCCTCCACCTGGTCTTTGGCCAGTTTGCCGACAGCGAAGTAGCGGCAGCCGGGGTGGGAGAAGTAGAGGCCACTGACTGCCGCGGTGGGCACCATCGCCTTAGCGTCGGTAAGCCAGATGCCGGTGTTCTCCCGGGCCTGCAGCAGTTCCCACAGCAGATCCTTCTCAGTGTGGTCAGGACAGGCGGGATAGCCCATTGCGGGGCGAATGCCTGTGTACTCTTCTGCGATCAACTGCTCGTTGCTCAGCACCTCGTGGCTGGAGTAGCCCCAGAGCACCTTGCGCGCCATCAGGTGCAGCCATTCTGTCAGGGCCTCGGCCAGGCGGTCGGCCAGGGCCTTGAGCATGATTGAGCTGTAGTCGTCGTGATCCTTCTCGAACTCGGCCAGCTTTTCGTCGATGCCGAGTCCGGCAGTGCAGGCAAATCCGCCGATGTAGTCGGCGATACCGCTATCCTTCGGGGCGATAAAATCGCTCAGGCAGTCGTTGGCGCGGCCTGATGGCTGCTTGCCTTGCTTGCGCAGATTGTGAAAAGTGGTCAGGACTTCTCCCCGTTCATCGTCCTTGTAGACCTCGATATCGTCACCCACCGAGTTGGCAGGAAAGAGCCCCACCACCGCTTTCGCCTGCAGCCATTTTTCGTCGAAAATCTGCTGTAGCATGGCCTGTGCATCATCAAACAGTTTGCGTGCCTCTACGCCTTTTTCGGTGTCGTCAAGTATCTGTGGGAAACGACCCTTGAGCTGCCAGGCGTGGAAGAAGAAGGTCCAGTCGATATAGTCGGCGATATCCTCCAGTTCGATGTCGTCGAGCACGGTGATACCTGGTTGGGCCGGCGGGGTGGGGATGTAGCCGTTCCATTCGATGGGTATGGGGTTGTTCCGGGCCTTGTCTATGGAGACCAGGTTCTTGCCCTCCTGCTTTGCTGCGCGACGTTCACGCACCTCGGCGTGTTCGGCGTTGAGGTCTGCAATGAAACCCTGGCGCAGATCATCAGACAGCAGGTTGGTGGCAACACCCACGGCCCGGGATGCGTCGGGCACATAGGCCACGGGGCCGTCGTACTCCGGGGCGATCTTCACCGCGGTGTGGGCCTTTGATGTGGTTGCACCGCCGATCATCAGCGGCTGCTTCATTCCCAGGCGCTGCATCTCCTTGGCGACATGCACCATTTCGTCCAGGGAGGGGGTGATCAGTCCCGAAAGACCGATAATATCCACGTTCTCTTCCCTGGCGCGGTTGAGGATGTCGTCGGCGGGTATCATCACGCCCAGGTCGATCACCTCGTAGTTGTTGCACTGGAGCACCACGCCGACGATATTCTTGCCGATGTCGTGCACGTCGCCCTTCACCGTGGCGAGCAGGATCTTGCCTTGGGATGAGCTGGCGCACTCTGCCTTCTCGGCCTCCAGGTAGGGCTCCAGGTAGGCTACTGCCTTTTTCATCACCCGGGCGGATTTGACCACCTGCGGCAGGAACATCTTGCCCTCGCCGAACAGGTCGCCCACCACGTTCATGCCATCCATCAGCGGCCCTTCGATGACGTGCAGGGTACGCTCCGCCTGCTGGCGTGCCTCTTCGGTGTCTTCGTCGATGAACTCGGTGATGCCCTTCACCAGGGCGTGCTCCAGGCGCTTGCCTACCGGCCAGCTGCGCCATTCGAGATCAGTTTTGTTTTCGGCTACGCTGCCGTCGCCCTTGTACTTGGGAGCCAGCTCGATGAGTCGCTCGGTTGCGCCCTCGTCGCTGTTGAGTACCACGTCCTCCACCGCCTTGCGCAGCTCGTCGGGGATGTCGTTGTAGACCGCCAGCTGGCCGGCGTTGACGATGCCCATGTCCAGGCCTGCCTGGATCGCGTGGTAGAGGAATACCGCGTGAATCGCCTCGCGCACCGGGTTGTTGCCGCGGAAAGAGAAGGAGACGTTGGAGACGCCGCCGCTGACCAGAGCGTGGGGCAGGTTCTGCTTGATCCAGCGCACCGCCTCGATGAAGTCCACGCCGTAGTTGGCGTGCTCCTCGATACCGGTGGCCACGGTCAGGATGTTGGGATCGAAGATGATGTCCTCGGCCGGGAAGCCGACCTGCTCGGTCAGTATGTTGTAGGCGCGGGCGCAGATCTCCTTACGCCGCTCCAGGTTGTCTGCCTGGCCCTGTTCATCGAAGGCCATGACGATCACCGCCGCGCCGTAGCGGCGGCAGAGGGTGGCGTAGTGGATGAATTTCTCCTCCCCCTCTTTGAGGGAGATGGAGTTGACCACCGGTTTGCCCTGTACACACTTCAGGCCGGCTTCGATGATCTCCCACTTGGAGGAGTCGATCATCATGGGTGCCTTGGCGATGTCGGGCTCAGAGGCGCAGAGGTTGAGGTAGTGAGTCATCGCCTGCACGCCGTCGAGCATTCCCTCGTCCATGTTGACGTCGACGATCTGGGCGCCGTTCTCCACCTGGGCGCGACAGATATCCAGTGCCTCTTCAAACTCCTCGTTGAGGATCAGGCGCTTGAACTTGGCCGAGCCGGTGACGTTGGCACGTTCGCCCACGTTGACGAAGTTGAGCGCCTTCTCGATGTTGAACGGCTCCTGGCCGGAGAGGCGGCACTCCATGGGGATCTCGGGCAGGGTGCGGGGCTGCTTGTTCTGCATCGCCCCGGCAATGGCCTTGATGTGCAGGGGCGAGGTGCCGCAGCAGCCGCCGACGATATTCAGAAAGCCGCTGTCGGCCCACTCCGAGAGGTACTCGGCCATGTGCTCGGCATCCAGGTCGTATTCGCCAAACTCGTTGGGCAGTCCTGCGTTGGGGTGGGCAGAGACCCGGCACTCGGCAACCCGTGACATCTCTTCAACGTACTGGCGCAGCTTGTCGGGGCCAAGGGCGCAGTTGAGGCCGATGGAGATGGGCTTGGCATGGCGCAGGCTGTTGTAGAAGGCCTCGGTTGTCTGGCCCGAAAGGGTGCGCCCGGAGGCGTCGGTGATAGTGCCTGAGATCATGATCGGCTTGCGCAGTCCGTCCTCCTCGAACACCTTTTCGCAGGCGAAGATCGCCGCCTTGGCGTTCAGGGTGTCGAAGATGGTCTCGATCAGCAGCATGTCTGTGCCGCCCTCGATCAGGCCCCGTGCTGCCTGGCAGTAGTCGTCAACCAGTTCGTCGAAGGTGATGGCCCTGGCGCCGGGGTCGTTCACATCCACAGACATGGAGGCGGTCTTCTGGGTCGGGCCCAGCACGCCGGCCACCAGGCGGGGCTTATCAGGAGTGCTGTACTTGTCAGCGGCTTCCCGGCAGAGGCGGGCGGCTGCCACGTTCAACTCGTAGGCATGCTCCTGCAGCCCGAACCGCTCCAGGTCCCTGGCAGTGGCGCCGAAGCTGTTGGTTTCGATGATGTCCGCGCCGGCCTCAAGGTACTCCTCGTGGATGCCACGGATGATGTCGGGCTGGGTCAACACCAGCAGGTCGTTCATGCCCTTGAGATTGCTGGGCCAGTCGGCGAAGCGCTCGCCGCGGTAGTCGGCCTCCTCCAGGTTGTGGCGCTGGATCATGGTGCCCATGGCGCCATCCAGAATCAGGATGCGCTCGTCGAGAAGGACTTTCAGTTCATCGGTACGGTCTGTGCTGCTGGCCATGGTCTAGTAAATCCGGAGGCGAAATAGGAAAAAGCCCGTAATTATAAAGCCTTGAGGGGCGTTAGGGGAAATCCTGATTGCCTGGGGCAAAATCGCTGTATTTAGCGGTTTAAAACCCGGCGTGGTGCGTGTTTGGGCACGCTTTTGCGTGGTTCGCCACCGTGCTGGCGGATGTACTCGTACATCACTATCGAGGCGGCTACGCTGACATTGAGGCTCTCGATCTGCCCGTACTGGGGAATGGTCAGCTTGCGGATCTCCGGGTAGTCTTCAGGATCGAAGCTCAGCCCCCGCTCCTCGTGGCCGAAGATGAAGGCGCACTTCTCCGGGAAAACCACCTCGTTGAGCATCTCCCCCTTGTCCGCCTCCAGGGTGTAGAGAATGTAGCCGTCAGCGGTCAATGCCTGGTGACAGCTGTCGAATGTCTCGTGAAACCGGGCGGGAACGGTCTTGAAAGCTCCTTTGGCCGGGGCGGGGTCGAAGGGGCCGATGTTGACCAGGTGGAGCTCCGCAGCGCCGAAGGCCTCGGCACTGCGGAAGATCTTGGGTACGTTGAACCCCGCCTTGAGATGGTCCAGTACAACAGCAAAGCTGTGCTGGCCGGGAGCGGCCAGGAGATTTTTCCGGCGGCTTTTTTCATACCGTCGCAGGGCCTGGTTGCGGTCATATTTTTTGGATTTTCTCAGGGCCATAGCGATAAAATTCGAAATAGGTGGGGCGAACATGTCATCATATACCACCTTGGGTCGTGGTGAGAATGCACCGACGGCTCTTCCGAGGCATCTCCCCGAGGTTCCTCTTAAACTTATGAATTAATCAGAGGAATGTTTCATGTCTCAGGCAAAATCAGGCGATACCGTACAGGTTCATTACACCGGCACCCTGGAAGACGGTACCCAATTTGACTCTTCAGTGGGTGCAGAGCCCCTTGAAGTAACCCTGGGGGAGGGTCAGGTGATCCCGGGTTTCGAAAGTGCGCTTGAGGGTATGAGTGTCGGCGAAACCAAGACAATTAATCTCCCGGCTGAAGATGCTTATGGTGAGCCCCATGACGAACTGATCCAGGAGGTGGGTCGTGAGCACATCCCGGAAGAGATTGAGCTGGCCATTGGCGTACAGCTCCAGGCCCAGGGTCCCGAGGGACACCCCTACCTGCTGACTGTCACCGCACTGACCGATGAGGTCGCCACCCTTGACGGAAACCACCCCCTGGCCGGCAAAGCGCTTACTTTTGATCTCGAGCTGGTAGGTATTGCTGATTGATCAGGCCTGACTATACTGGCGGCAGTATAGTTAATCTCATCTCCTCCATCGCGGAAGCGATGGAGGCTGATACCCGGGGCTATGCCCCCGCCTCCCTGCTCTCTTCTGACCGGTTGTCACAGGCGAAGAATATCGTTCTGCTGGTGATCGACGGGCTCGGTTATGAATACCTTGCAGCCAGAAGCGGGGATGGTTTCCTCTCCCGAAACCTGCGGGGCAGCTTGACCTCGGTCTCGCCCTCCACCACGGCCACGGCCATTCCGGCTTTCATGCTTGGGGTCCCGCCCATGCAGCACGGTTTCACCGGCTGGTTCACCTATTTCCGTGAGCTGGGGGATATCCTGGCTGTTTTGCCGTTCCGCTCCCGTCATGGCAGTGAGTCCCTTGGGGCCCAGGGGTTGAGTCCGGCCGACCTGTGTCGCTGTGAGTCTGTTTTCAGTCGCCTTCAGGCCAACTGTTCGGTGGTTATGCCTGACTGGATCGCCGGGTCTGATTTCAACATGGCCTTCAATGATGGGGCTGAGGTTGTGCCCTATGGTGGTATCGCTGAATTTCTTTCCGGAATAGAGTCCGGCCTTTCGGGGGGTGGGCGAAACTATGTCTACGCCTACTGGCCCGAGTTTGACGCCATTGCTCACGAATATGGAGTAGGTAGCAGCCAGGCTGCTTTTCACCTTGAACAGCTCGACGCGGCCCTTGATGGTTTTGCCTGGTCAAACCGGGGTTCCGATACCCTGTTGCTGGTTACCGCGGATCATGGCTTTATCGATACGCTCCCTGAGCATACGGTCTATCTCTCTGATCATCCGGAGCTGGAGGCGTGCCTTGGATTGCCGTTGAGTGGGGAGTCACGCTTCGCCTACTGCTACCTGCGCTCGGGATGTGAATCGCGTTTTCTTGATTACGTGGGTCGAGAGCTTGCCCATTGTATGGATGTTCGCAAGTCAGGGGAGATGCTGGCGGAAAACTGGTTTGGCCTGGGGGAGGCTCACCCGCAGTTCAAAGATCGTATAGGCGACTATGTCATGGTGATGAAGGGCGATTACAAGATCAAGGACCAGGTGCTCGGTGAACGACCACACCTGCACCTGGGGGTGCATGGCGGGGTTAGTTCCGAAGAGATGTACGTGCCCCTGGTATATGCGGAGCTTTAATGGATATCGATTTATCTGAAATGACGCCGGGGCAGGTCTACTTCACCATGACCCAGGCGCTGATACCCCGCCCTATAGCCTGGGTGCTGTCCGAGAACGCCAATGGCAGCCACAACCTGGCGCCCTTCTCCTATTTCAGTGCGGTGAGCAGCGACCCGCCGCTGATCATGCTCTCAATCGGACGCAAGCCGGGGGGCGGTCCCAAGGATACAGCGGCAAATATCGAGGCGCGTAAGCACTTTGTGGTGCATATTCCCCACTGCGGCGAGATCGGGGCGGTAAATGAGAGTGCTGCCACGCTGCCGGCAGGGCAGTCCGAAGTCGAGGCTGGCGGCCTGGAAGTGGTGGAGTTTCCCGGTTCGCCCCTCCCGCGCCTTGCCGGCTGCCGCCTGGCAATGACCTGTGAAATCCATGAGATACAACAGATCGGTGCCGCACCGCAGTCGCTGGTATTCGGCTGTGTGAAGAGGATATACGTGGATGACGCTGTGGTTTGCCCAGGAGAGGACGGCCGGCTGAAGCTGTCCGCCAAGCAGTTGGACCCCCTGGGGCGGCTGGGGGCGGGTGAGTATGCGGGGCTGGGTGACATCATCAATCTCGCAAGACCGCGATAGCAGACGCTGAATCTGTGGTGTAAACAGGTACGTCAGGCCTGTTATAGGCTAAACTTTCAATCAAATCGAACAGTTTGCGCCGCATCGGTGATGGTGTGGCTGTGGGCTTGGTAATTCTGGATACCTCCCGTTATCGTGGTTGCTTACGGGAGGTGGATATGAGGTACGGATAGTGAAGTTGAAGACACTGGTTCTTGTGCCTGTTATTGGTGCGTTGATCGCCTATGCGGGGCTCAAGGGCTACATCTACTACAAGGTTAAAAGCGAACTCGATAATGCAATCGGGATGGTGTCGCCGTTCGCGCATATGAGCTATGGCGGCATCGGTTCCGATATCAGTGGAAAAATCACAGTAACCCAGATTGCGATAACGCCGCTGACCACCGGGCTTGAGATGCGGGTGGATGCCGTGGAAGTGCAGGGTGACGGTATTGGTTTTCTGCTGGACCTCTCCCGGGGTCTTGATAGGGGTGAACCGCCGGCGAAGCTGTCGGCAAGTATCTGGGGTGCCGAGATCCCGGTGACCAGTGATGCTGGTGGGGACATCGGGCCCTCTTTCGGTTTCGGTGGTGCTTCCCAGGTCAAGCAGGGGCCCAAGGTCTGCAGCCTGGGTGGTATTTTGCAGCGTGTCGGCCTGTTCGATATCGGCTATAGCACCCTTGTGGCGGATTCAGGTGTCGGTTACGAGTACGACCAGGATGCGGGTGAAGTGGCCCTAAAGTTCGATTACCAGATCGAGGGTATTGAATCTTTTGCCATGGATGTCTCCATGTCAGGTGTCAGCACTCCTGCCATGGTTGCAATGGGCGCCATGCCGACATTTGGTGAAGTTGAGATCGCTTACCGGCTTGAACCTGACTACATGCGTAAAATGGTCAGTCACTGCGCCCAAAAAGCCGCTAAGACCTCCCAGGAGTATATTAACCTGCTGTTCAATCAGTCTGACGCCTACTATGCCCAGTCTCTGGGTTTCATCCCCGGTCAGGGGTTGCGCCTTGCACTGAAGGAGCTGGTGACCAGGGCGGGTGATGTGCATATTCGGGCCAGGCCTGCATCCAATTTCAATCCAGCCACCATTCAGATGTTCCGCCCCGAGGATATGGTGTCGATGCTGGGTCTTGAGCTGAGTGTCGGTGGCAAACTGATTACTGACCTGAGCTTTACCGCCCCTGCCGGTTCTGATCTGACTGCTGAGGCAGAGCTGCGGTCAGGTGAGGCTTCCACAGCCGGGGAGGCGCCCAAGCCCAAGCCGGTCCTGCACTGGCGATATGTGGAGGTTAAACGTTCAGAGTTGGGCGGCTATCTGGGGCGCAAGGCACGCCTGTACACCAGCAGTGGTAAGGATGCCCATCCCAAAGAGGGGGTTATCAAATCTGTCAGGAAAAACGAGGTGAGTATCGAGCAGCGTGTTCATGGTGGCGAGTTCATTATTCACCAGCCTCTTAGCCTGCTGGTCAAGGCCGAGGTACTCATACCCCAGTAAGTTCTGGTGGGCGGGTTGAAAACAGCAGGGCTTTCAGCATGACCCGCTAGAGCATTTCAATGACCCACTTGGTAACCATGCCTGTAGCATGGGCGCACTGGTTGCCGCGGTCGCGGTCGAACTGCTGGTACTCCGTGGCGTTCCACATGTCGTAGGTGCGGCCGGTGAACTGCTTCTGCAGTTCGTCGCAGCGGATGCCGCCGAACTCCTGCTGGAATTTCTCCGCGAGCTCCCTGCCTTTTTTGAAGTTGTTGATGAATTTGCCCTTGTCCAGCTTGTCTCTGCTGCGTCCCTTTTTTGCGCTGAGTGCCATCAGGCCGCCGGTCAGGGCTCCGCAGGTGCCTTGCCCCATCAGTCCGCCGCCGCCGGAAAGGCCATGACTTGCCTTGATCGTCTCATCGGAAACATTTCCCACCAGCTCCTGCACCGTGGCCAGAACACACTGGGGGCAGCAGCCGTACTCCAGTTCATAGTTGAGAGCCCTGCTGTAGGCCTCTTCTGCGGTTGCCTGTCTTTCGTCTGATTTCATGACTTCGGTCCTGCTTTCAATCAATATTGCCCGGTCATCATAAGGATATGGCACCGGAGTGCATTGATATATGCCAATGGGACCGCTCTTATTGGCATGCCGGCTGCGCAACGCTCTGCAGCAGTTCCATGGGGCCGGGGGTGCGCAACTGATCGAGCTGGGCTCTCTCCCTGACGAACAGTGAGCCGGCAAACCCAAGGGCGTTGACCGATATCTCCTGGTGAAACTCGCGGCTGCGGGGAATCAGCAGCATCCAGTGGCGGGTCAGCAGCAGGTTGTAGGGCCGGGATTGCACGGTCTGTCCATTCTCTCTCCTTCCCGGTATGCCCAGTGTATCCAGCAGCTTCAGGTACCAGTTGTTGCAGCGGGAAGCGTCACCCGGTGCAAGCGGGTCTGCAAATCGTACGAAACCGTTACTGAACTCAAGGTCCGGCAGCCGGATAATCGACTCCGTGGTTGTGACCTTCTCAAGCAGGGGCTGGATCGGCAGGTCCGGCTCGTTGTCGTTGAGAGGTAGGGGTACCAGTTGCAGGTGTTTGTGTCTCTGGCTTGCCCCGGCCTCCGGCCCCCCGTTGTAGAAACTCAGGCTGGGGAATTCCGGCAGGCAGCGGCAGAGGGCGTCGAAGTCATTTTCATCAAGCAGTGTCTCCTGGGGTGCGAACGCCTTGGTGATGATCAGCAGATGGTTTTCAATAACGTTGAACTTGTTGAGCACCCCAAGGTGGGTGTGGCTGATCTCCCCGACTGTCAGTTCCGGTTCCGGTGGCAGGAAGGGGTTGTCCGGCTTGGGGCTGTTCTCTCTCTTTGGCTGGATCTTGCGCTTAAGGCTCGACACCCAGCGCGCCTGAAAGCGGATACCGTTCTGCTCGATGATGACCTGTTCCGTTTCGATGGGCTGCAGGGCGCCGCATGCAATGGCGCTGCGGCTGGTTTCGGTAATGCGCTGCCAGAGTGTTCCGGGTTCAATCATGATGCATTATTATCAACCCGTTGCCATCTTGCTGGGAAGGGGCGCTGGTTATTCACTGGCTCTTCACTCATTATTGGGGCGTGGCCAACGTCTTTCTTTTCTGTTGATAGCATATGAATAAGACCCTCTACTATGTGCACGACCCCATGTGCTCCTGGTGCTGGGCCTTTCGTCCGGTGTGGGACGAGGTGGTACAGGGGTTACCCGGGGATATCGAGGTTAAGCGGTTATTAGGGGGGCTGGCACCCGATAGCGACAGGCCGATGCCTCTTGAGATGCGTGAGAAACTGCAGGGTATCTGGCGGGTCATTCAGCGCAAGGTGCCGGGTACCGGGTTCAATTTCGATTTTTGGGAAGTGTGTGCCCCAAGGCGCTCCACTTATCCCGCCTGCCGGGCGGTCATTGCGGCCCGTTGGCAGGGCGTGGAGTTCGAGGAGCCGATGATCCTTGCCGTCCAGCGGGCCTACTACCTTGAGGCGAGAAATCCATCAGATGATTCGACACTGATCAGCCTGGCCGGAGGGCTGGGGATGGACGCGCAGCGTTTTGCCGGCGACCTGAATTCCGCTGCCGCGCGGGATGCCCTGGATGCCGAGATGGCCCTGGGCAGGGCGATGGGTGCGACGAGCTTTCCGTCACTGGTGTTCGAGTCGGCAGGGCAGCGCCGGCTGCTCCGGCACGACTACCTGGATGCCGGCCTTATACTGTCTCAGCTGGGTGGCTGATCAGAAGCGCAGCCTGTCTGCGGCCTTGTGGTTGTCGATGAAGCGGTTGCGGCTGCCCTGGATATGGGCGATCCGGTTGTTGCGCTGGTGCTCGGCTGCGTCTGGCGGGTCCTGCCGGTTCCACTGTTTGAGCATCTCGCCCTGGCGTTTGAAAATCTTCAGGCCATAGGTCTCCTGCATGTAGAACATGGCGCGGGCTATGTTGCCCCTGCTCTTGGGGCGCGGCTCCACCCGGCGGGATCGTTTGTCGACCTCGAAATCGCATTTGCCAAAGCGTCGGCTCTCGCCCTTTATGGTGCCGAAGGCCATGGCGCCCCGGGTCTTGTTGATGTTGCTCAGGGAGGGGTAGAGGTTGTGCATATCCGCCTCGAGACGGTTGAAGCGGGTACTGGTGCGACGGCACTGCTTGCGGCTGCTGCAGCCCTCGGCTTTCATTGCCCAGGACATGGGATAGACGTGTTCGATATTGATCCCGCGGCCCTTTTTGTGCCCGAAGGTTATGCCGCAATACAGGGTCTCGCCACCCTTGGCGTAGACCTCTCCCCAGAAGGCCGGAAACACCTCCATGTATTCATTGAACGCCGTCTGGCCCTCTGACTTGCAGGCTGTACCGGATAGTGTCAGAAGGGCTGCGGCTATCACAGAGGCTGCTCTAATTTTCAATCTTGGTTATCTCCGTAATCGAGTCCAGGCGCAGTTCGGTTTCCTTGTTGTCGCTCTTCAATAGCAGGAACTCTGCGCCGTTGCGGGCCTTGATGTCGATAATGATACCCAACAGGGGGGTGTCTCTCCCTGCGAGCGAAACCCTCACCGGGGTGCGGTGCATGGCCAGCAGTTCATACTCGCTGTGCAGTTGGCAGGAGATGGGTTGGTAGTCGGTCACGGGTAAAGGGCTTGTCTGATGTTCAGTGCATCATAAACAAGACGGGTGGAAAAGTAATGGGCCGGATGTCGGGCATGCGTCCCTGCGCCCACAAGGTCGACCTGCTAGGTGTTGATGTAGTCCCGCAGGTGTTTCACTTCGACGGTGACATCTTTCAGCTTGGTTTTGACCAGGTCTCCGATGGAGATGATGCCAACGGTCTTGCCGCCCTCTATGATGGGCAGGTGGCGGAAGCGGTGCTCTGTCATCAGGGACATCGCTTCGTCTATTGAGCAGTCCGTCGTGCCTACAATGAGATTCCGTGTCATGGCCTCGTCGATGCCCACGCCATCCAGCCGCCCTTGCCGGTTTGAGCAGAGCCGCAGGATGTCCCGCTCGGTGGCGATACCCAGCAGTTCGCCGTCGTCCGACTCAACAAGCAGTGCGCCCACCTTGTGGCTGCACATGGCGTCGATGGCCTCAAGTGCGCTGACTGAGGCCTTGATGGTAATAATGCCGGTGGATTTACGCTCCAGGATGTCGTTCAGGGTCATAGTCACCTCCAGTTGGACAATTACCTAGTGTATTCGTCAAGTATAGGAGGATTTTTCGGGGCGGGTGAAATTAGTTGTAAACCCCACTTAATTCATAAGGATAGGGTTGTTTATCAGGGCCCTTGCGGGCCCTTTTTTCGATTCTAACGCGTCTCAGAAGACATCTTTCAGTATGTCGAGAATCAGGCCGGTAGCCTCTTCGATCAGCATGACGTCATTGTCGATGATGACCCGTTTCTGGCCTGGCAGGGTCTCAGGGAGCATTCTGTCCAGACCCTCGGGCAGATCGCGTTTCTCCAGTCCCGGGGGGAGGCGCCCCTTCTCCTTGAGTTGTTTCGCCAGGCCTGGTGGCAGTGTTTCCCGCTTGGCGAGTCCTGGCGGCAGCCCTTTTTTCTTTTTGCCTTTGCCTTTGCCCTTGGATTTGTGTTTTTTTGTTCTTTTTCCGCTCTCTTCCCGGTCAATGGATCTGCCGTAGCGGCCTTTGTAGTAATCCTCTATCGCCTGTTTCTCCATCTCGGAGAAGACGGCGCCGAGCACATCTCCGGCCTGGGAGGCGGAGGCTGTTCCGGTGAGGGTGATGCAGAGGATGGTGAGGCCGGTGATTAGAGGTCTTGTCAGTCGCATAGTCATACCTTGTTGTGGAGTGCTGTAGTGAATAATAGAACAGGCAGTCCTACTTGGTATCGTACTCGTTCAGGTTGCTGTCGTACTCGTTAAAACCAACCATCTCCCTGAGCTCGGAAAAAGCCAGCATTCTTTCGGGTGTCTCTCCGGATTTGAGGCTTGCCAGTGCGGACTGCATCGCCGCCACCGCACTGCTGAGAAGAGTCAGGGGGTAGGCGGCGATCTTGAAGCCCATCGCTGCCAGTTCATCGGGGGGTATAAGCGGTGTATCGCCCTGCTCAAGCATGTTGGCCATCTTGTATCCGGGGGTCTCGCGGCAGAAGCGCTCCATCTCATCGGCAGATCTCGGTGCTTCCAGGAAGGTGATGTCGGCACCAAGGTCTGCAAATGCCTGGCAGCGCCACAGCGCCTCCTCCATGCCGTGTTCGTGGCGTGCGTCTGTACGGGCCATGATCATGATATCGCTTCCCGACTCCCGCTGATCCACAGCTGCCTGTATGCGATTGATTGCCTCCTGCCTCTCCACTACACGTTTGCCCCTGGTGTGGCCGCAACGTTTGGGGGTCTCCTGATCCTCGATCATGATGCAGGCGAAGCCCGCTTCTGCATAGCTCTTGACGGTGCGGCGGACATTCATGGGATTGCCGTAACCGGTATCCCCATCCCCGATGACCGGGATGTTCACTGCGCTGCATATGTTTCGTCCCTGGTCGATCATTTCGCCTGCCGAGATCAGGCCGGTGTCAGGGAGACCGAGCCTTGCGGCTGATACTGCAAAGCCGCTCATGAAGGTTAGGGGAAAGCCGCCTTGCTCGATCAGCCTGGCGCTCAAGGCGTCGTAGCAGCATGGCATGGTGATAATGCCGGGTTTCTCCAGTAGATTGTGCAGTCTGTCGGCGGGGCTGGGCATGGATGTCGGTACCGGTGAGTTATTGGTTTGCAACAGATTATGGCCTGGAATGGGGCTCAAAGTAATCTGATGGTGTCGCTTCCTGGCCATTAATTGACCTGGATTATCATCCCGCTGCGAAAAAGGAACTATATTTCCTGGTCAACTGAACAGGTAAATAACGGCTTGCCCAATTCGCATTCAGACCCCGTATTTGTAAAGAAATTAGCAAATAATGGGGTATTCCATATGGGGCGGGGTGATGTTTATAAAAAATCTATAAAACTAAGCAGTTAGCAGTTAAAAAACGCTTTACGTAAGCGTAATAATCGAGTAAAAATCAAAATACTTTGCAACTGGGCGTTGAATGTTTTCATTTAAGGCCCTGTATCCAACCGCCAACGTGGAAGATAAAACAATGAGCTACAAAGAGATCTATGCGCGTTCAATGGAGGATCCCGAAGGCTTCTGGGGAGAGGCAGCCAAGGAGATCGACTGGACAAAAACCTGGGACAGGGTCCTGGACGATTCCAACAAACCGTTCTATCGATGGTTTGCCGGCGGTGAGCTCAATACCTGTTACAACGCGCTGGATCGTCACGCCGATGGCGGGCGGGGCGATCAGCCGGCGCTGATCCATGACAGTCCGGTAACCGATAGCAAAACCACCTACACCTACAGTGAGCTGCGCGACCTGGTGGCGAAGTTCGCCGGTCTGCTCAAGGCCCAGGGTGTGGAGAAGGGTGATCGGGTCATCGTCTACATGCCGATGATTCCAGAGGCGGCCATCGCCATGCTCGCCTGTGCTCGTATCGGTGCTGTCCACTCGGTTGTTTTCGGTGGCTTCGCCGCCAAAGAGCTGGCGACCCGTATCGATGATGCCAAGCCAAAAGCGATAGTCTCTGCCTCATGCGGTATCGAAGGCGCAAGGGTTATTGAGTACAAGCCGCTGCTGGACCAGGCCATCGAACTCTCAACTCACAAGCCCGATCACACCGTCATTTTTCAACGCCCCCAGGCTGTTGCGGCCATGCAGGAGGGGCGTGATATCGACTGGATCAGTGCGGCAGCAGCAGCGGAACCGGCGGATTGTGTGCCGGTTGCGGCCACCGATCCCCTCTACATTCTCTACACGTCAGGTACTACCGGCATACCCAAGGGTGTGGTTCGTGACAACGGTGGCCACGCTGTGGCGATGAAGTGGAGCATGAAGAATATCTACAACGTCGATCCTGGTGATGTCTACTGGGCTGCCTCCGATGTGGGCTGGGTGGTTGGTCACTCCTACATTGTCTACGCGCCCCTGCTCCACGGTTGCACCACCATCATGTTCGAAGGCAAGCCCGTTGGTACCCCTGATCCGGGCGCTTTCTGGCGGGTGATCTCCGAGCACAATGTGCGGGTGATGTTCACCGCACCCACCGCGTTCC
Organism: Sedimenticolaceae bacterium; assembly: GCA_965224515.1. Classification (GTDB taxonomy): domain Bacteria; phylum Pseudomonadota; class Gammaproteobacteria; order Chromatiales; family Chromatiaceae; genus Sedimenticola_A. The sequence goes on along the minus strand of OZ245051.1, from coordinate 1,056,810 downwards.
GCGCCATCAAGCGCGAGGATCCGGATGCCGAATACCTGAAGAAATACGATATGTCCAAGTTCGAGTCGCTGTTCCTGGCGGGCGAGCGCTGCGATCCGGATACCCTGGCGTGGGCCCAGAACCAGCTGAAGGTGCCGGTTATCGACCACTGGTGGCAAACCGAGACCGGCTGGGGTATCGCAGCCAACTGCCTGGGTATCGAAGAGCTGCCGGTGAAGGCGGGTTCCCCCACCTGTGCCGTGCCGGGCTACGATGTGCAGATCCTGGATGAGAACGGTAACCAGGAGAGTGCGGGAGAGATCGGCCGCATCATGATCAAGCTGCCCATGCCTCCCGGCTGCCTGCCCACCCTGTGGCAGAACGATGACCGTTATGTGGAGTCCTACCTGAGCGCCAATGACGGCTACTACCTGACAGGTGATGCCGGGTACAAGGACGAGGACGGCTATCTGTGGATCATGAGTCGTATCGACGACATCATCAACGTGGCCGGTCACCGCCTGTCCACCGGCGGCATGGAAGAGGTTCTCGCCTCTCATCCTGACGTGGCAGAGTGTGCGGTCATCGGTGCCGCGGACCAGTTGAAGGGGGAGCTGCCCGTCGGCATGGTTGTACTCAAGGCGGGTGTCGATCGCGACTACGACGAAATCCTCGCGGAAACGGTCGCCCTGGTGCGCCAGAAGATCGGTCCTGTGGCTGCCTTCAAGAAGGTGACCGTGGTGGATCGTCTGCCAAAGACCCGCTCCGGCAAGATCCTGCGAGGCACCATGAAGAAGATTGCCGACGGACAGGAGTACAAGATGCCGGCGACCATCGACGATCCGGCCATTCTGGACGAGATCACCGAAGCGCTGAAACGCATCGGCTATGCACAAAACGCTTGATTTGAAACTTCAGGGTGCAGTGAGTGCGTAAATTGTAGGAGCGAACTTGTTCGCGAAAGAGGTGTTTTTATTAAATGCCGATCGCGAATAAATTCGCTCCTACTCGCTGCCTCCATATGATCCAAAGATAACGTTTCTACTATTACCTGGATTTACTATGGCCGATTCGCCTAAACCGACCGTCGATAACTGGAATGCACTCGCCGAGAAGGAGTTGCGAGGCCGCGAGCTGGATGAGCTGACCTGGAAGACCCCTGAAGGGATCGACGTCAAACCGCTCTACACGGCGGATGACCTGGTCAGTGTCTCCCATACCGACAGCCTGCCCGGCTTTGCGCCTTTCGTACGCGGCCCCCGGGCCACCATGTATGCGGGTCGTCCCTGGACCGTGCGCCAATACGCCGGTTTCTCCACCGCCGAAGAGTCCAACGCCTTCTACAAGCGCAACCTGGCTGCGGGCCAGCAGGGACTCTCTGTCGCCTTCGACCTGGCAACCCACCGTGGTTACGACTCGGATCATCCCCGGGTGGTGGGCGATGTGGGCAAGGCCGGTGTCGCCATCGACTCTGTTGAGGATATGAAGATCCTCTTCGACAGCATTCCGCTGGACAAGGTTTCGGTCTCCATGACCATGAACGGTGCGGTGCTGCCTGTAATGGCCAGCTACATCGTCGCCGCAGAGGAGCAGGGAGTGTCCCCGGAGCAGCTTGCCGGAACCCTGCAGAACGATATCCTCAAGGAGTTCATGGTCCGCAACACCTACATCTACCCGCCTACGCCATCCATGCGCATCGTGGCCGATATTATCGGCTACACGGCGGAGAATATGCCCAAGTTCAACTCCATCTCCATCTCCGGCTATCACATGCAGGAGGCGGGGGCGACCAACGTCCAGGAGCTGGCGTTCACCATTGCTGACGGCCTGGAATACGTGCGTGCCGCCATCGACAAGGGGTTGGACGTGGACAGGTTCGCGCCGCGCCTCTCCTTCTTCTTCGCCATCGGCATGAACTTCTTCATGGAGGTGGCCAAGTTGCGGGCGGCACGTCTGCTCTGGGCGGAGCTGATGGAAGAGCACTTCCAGCCCAGGGATCCCCGCTCCAAGATGCTGCGCACCCACTGCCAGACCTCCGGTGTGAGTCTCACCGCAAAGGATCCCTACAACAACGTCATGCGTACCGCCATCGAGGCGATGGCGGCAGTGCTGGGTGGTACCCAATCACTGCACACCAACTCCTTTGACGAGGCGTTGGCACTGCCCACCGACTTCTCGGCGCGCATCGCCCGAAACACCCAGTTGGTGATCCAGGAGGAGACCGGCATCACCAAGGTGGTGGATCCCCTTGCCGGCTCCTATTATGTGGAGAGCCTCACCGACTCCCTGGTGCAGGAGGCGCGCAAACTGATCAAGGAGGTCGAGGAGCTGGGTGGCATGACCAGGGCGGTGGAATCGGGTATGCCCAAGCTGCGCATCGAAGAGGCTGCAGCCCTGCGCCAGGCCCGTATTGACCGGGGTGAAGAGGTGATTGTCGGCGTCAACAAGTACCAGCTCGACGAAGAGCCCGAAGTGGATGTTCTGGATATCGACAACTCCGCGGTGCGTGAGTCCCAGGTGGCCCGCCTTGTGGAAGTGCGTACCAGTCGTGATGGCGCAGCTTGCGAAGCCGCCCTGGCTGCACTCAGTGCGGCGGCGGAGGATGGCAGCGGCAACCTGCTGGCACTGGCGGTGGATGCAGCCCGTGCCCGCGCCACGGTGGGCGAGATCTCCGACGCCCTGGAGAAGGTATACGGTCGCCACAAGGCGGTGACCCGCTCAGTGGCCGGGGTCTACGGTTCAGCCTACGAAGGTGACGAGATGTTTGACGGCATCAAGCAGCAGATTGAAGCGTTTGCACAGCAGGAGGGGCGTCGCCCCCGCATGCTGGTGGTTAAGATGGGGCAGGACGGACACGACCGTGGTGCCAAGGTGATTGCCACAGCCTACGCCGATCTTGGTTTCGACGTGGATATCGGTCCCATGTTCCAGACCCCTGAAGAGGCGGCGCGGCAGGCGGCGGAGAATGATGTGCACGTGGTGGGTGTCTCCTCACTGGCCGCGGGTCATAAGACCCTGGTGCCGCAATTGATCGCCGCCCTCAAAGCGGAGGGTGCCGAGGATGTGCTGGTGGTCTGTGGCGGTGTGATTCCGCCCAAGGACTACCAGGCGCTGCTGGATGCGGGAGTGGCCGCGGTCTACGGACCGGGCACCAATATCCCGGAAGCGGCGGCAGAGATGATAGCGCTGATAAAAGATCGGCGAGGCTGAGTATTTATGAGCATGGTAGGAGCGAACTTGTTCGCGATAAGCGGTGTAGCGGGTCGGATGCCGATCCCGAACAAGTTCGCTCCTGCAGCGCTCACAAACAAAACCAATCATTGGTGAATAATTATGCAAGAGATCATTCGAAAGCTTGAAGAGAAGCGCCAGGCTGCCCGCATCGGTGGTGGCCAGGGGCGTATCGACAAGCAGCATGCCAAGGGCAAGCTGACGGCGCGCGAGCGCATCGAGCTGTTTCTGGATCCCGGTACCTTTGAAGAGTGGGACATGTTCGTGGAACACCGTTGCACCGACTTCGGCATGCAGGATCACAAGGTGCCCAGCGATGGCGTGGTGACTGGCTACGGTACCGTCAGCGGCCGCCTGGTGTTTGTCTTCAGCCAGGACTTCACGGTCTTCGGCGGCTCCCTCTCCATGGCCCACGCGGAGAAGATCTGCAAGGTTATGGACCACGCCATGAAGGTGGGCGCGCCGGTGATCGGGCTCAATGACTCCGGCGGTGCCCGTATCCAGGAAGGTGTTGAGTCCCTGGCCGGATACGCCGATGTATTCCAGCGCAACGTGCTGGCATCCGGCGTGGTGCCCCAGATCTCCATGATCATGGGCCCCTGTGCCGGAGGTGCGGTCTACTCCCCATCGATGACCGACTTCATCTTCATGGTCAAGGATACCTCCTACATGTTCGTTACCGGCCCCGACGTGGTGAAGACGGTAACCCACGAAGAGGTGACCGCCGAGGAGTTGGGCGGTGCGCTGACCCACACCTCCAAGTCCGGTGTGGCTGATCTCGCCTTTGAGAACGACGTGGAGGCGCTGCAGATGCTTCGCCGCTTCGTCAATTTCCTGCCCGCCAGCAACAAGGAGAAGCCCCCGGTATGGCCCACGGACGATCCGGCTGACAGAAAGATTCCCTCGCTGGATACCCTGGTGCCGGCGGATCCCAACAAGCCCTACGACATGAAGGAGCTGATCTACAAGATCGTTGATGACAACGACTTCTTCGAGCTCCAGGCGGACTATGCGGCCAATATCATCACCGGTTTCGCACGCATGGAAGGGAGCACAGTTGGTATCGTCGCCAACCAGCCCATGGTGCTGGCGGGCTGTCTCGATATCGACTCATCCAAGAAGGCGGCCCGCTTCGTGCGCTTCTGCGACGCCTTCAACATCCCGGTGGTCACCCTGGTTGATGTTCCGGGATTCCTGCCCGGTACCACCCAGGAGTACGGCGGCATCATCAAGCACGGCGCCAAGCTGCTCTACGCCTATGCAGAGGCCACTGTACCCAAGGTGACGGTGATTACCCGCAAGGCCTATGGCGGTGCCTACGACGTGATGTCATCCAAGCACCTGCGCGGCGACGTCAACCTGGCCTGGCCCACCGCCGAGATCGCGGTGATGGGACCGAAAGGTGCGGTGGAGATCATCTTCCGCCAGGACCTGGGCGACCAGGAGAAGATCGACCAGCGTACCGATGAGTACCGTGAGAAGTTTGCCAATCCCTTCGTGGCGGGCAGCCTGGGCTTCATCGACGACGTGATCATGCCCCACAGCACCCGTAAGCGTATCTGCCGCTCCCTGGCCATGCTGGCCGACAAGGAGCTGGAGAACCCCTGGCGCAAGCACGGCAATATTCCGCTCTAAACCGGTGGCAAACGAGATAAGGCCTGACAATGTTTGAAAAAATTCTGATAGCAAACCGCGGCGAGATTGCCTGCCGGGTTATGAAAAGCGCACGCAAGATGGGCATCAAGACCGTTGCGGTCTACTCTGATGCTGACAAGGAAGCGCTGCATGTACAGATGGCGGACGAAGCGGTGCATATCGGAGCCGCGGCTTCGGCTGAAAGTTACCTGGTGATGGAACGCATCATCCAGGCGTGCAAGGATACCGGCGCCCAGGCGGTGCATCCCGGCTATGGTTTCCTCTCCGAAAACTCCGCCTTCTGCGAAGCGCTGGAAGAGGCGGGTATCGCCTTCATCGGTCCTGCTCCCTTCGCCATCAACAGCATGGGCGACAAGATCACCTCCAAAAAGCTGGCGGCGGATGCGGGTGTAAACACCATTCCCGGCCATGCCGAGATCATCAAGGATGCAGACGAGGCGGTGGAGATCGCATCGGGTATCGGCTACCCGGTGATGCTCAAGGCCACCGCCGGCGGTGGTGGCAAGGGTATGCGCGTGGCCTGGAATGATGAAGAGTGCCGCGACGGCTTCCTGCGCGCCACCAACGAGGCACGTTCCAGCTTCGGTGACGACAGGGTGTTCATCGAGAAATTCATCGAAGAGCCCCGCCACATCGAGATCCAGGTGATGGCCGACACCCACGGCAATGTCATCTACCTCAACGAGCGTGAGTGCTCCATCCAGCGACGTCACCAGAAGGTGATCGAAGAGGCGCCGTCCCCCTTCCTGGATGAAGCGACCCGCAAGGCGATGGGTGAGCAGGCAGTGGCCCTGGCCAGGGCGGTGCAGTACCGCTCGGCGGGTACAGTGGAGTTCATTGTCGATGCCAGGCGCAACTTCTACTTTCTGGAGATGAACACCCGCCTGCAGGTGGAGCATCCCATTACCGAAAAGATCACCGGCCAGGACCTGGTGGAGCTGATGATCAAGGTGGCTGCGGGCCAGAAGCTGCCCCTGACCCAGGATGACGTGCAGCTCAACGGCTGGGCCATCGAGTCCCGTGTCTACGCCGAAGACCCCTTTCGCAACTTTCTTCCCTCCATCGGTCGCCTGGTGCACTACCGGCCACCGGAGGAGAACGACAATGTGCGGGTGGATACCGGTGTCTACGAGGGCGGTGAGGTCTCCATGTTCTACGACCCCATGATCGCCAAGCTGGTGACCTATGGTGAGACGCGTGACGATGCGATAGCCCGCATGCAGGTGGCACTGGACGAGTATTACATCCGCGGCGTACAACACAATATCAGCTTCCTGAATGCACTGATGGCCCACCCCAGGTTCCAGGAGGGCAGGCTCACAACCAACTTCATCGCCGAGGAGTATCCTGACGGTTTCAATGCCGAGATGGTGCCCCAGGAGGACCCCGAAAAGCCCATTGTGGTGGCGGCGATGATTCACCGCAGTTACATGGACCGCGCTGCCTGCATGAGCGGCCAGATGCGGGGTCACGAGCGTGAAGTGGGCAGCGAATGGGCAGTGGTTATCGGCAGCGACATACACCAGGTGGTGACAAAGCCGACCCAGAACGGTTACCACGTTGAGTACGATGGCAAGGCCTACTCGGTGATCACCGACTGGGCCCTGGGCCAGCCACTGTTCGAGGGCACCATCAATGGCGAGCCTCTCTGCCTGCAGGTTGAGCGTGACGGGCTCTGGTACAGCCTCTACTACCGTGGTGCCCGTACCGATGCCCTGGTGATGACACCAAGGGCCGCCGAACTGCATGCGCTGATGCCTGAAAAAGAGGAGGCGGATCTCTCCCGGTTCCTGCTCTCTCCCATGCCTGGCCTGCTGGTGAAGGTCTCTGTTGACGAGGGTCAGGAGGTGAAGGCCGGTGAGGAGCTGGCCGTCATCGAGGCGATGAAGATGGAGAATGTGCTGCGTGCCGAGCAGGATGGGGTGGTGGCCAAGATCTCCGCGGAAGCAGGCGACAGCCTGATGGTGGACCAGGCGATAATCGAGTTTGAATAGTCATTGGACTGTAGGAGCCCGGTCCCCCGGGCGATTGCTGGCAGTGAGTCCTGTCGCCCAGAGGACTGGGCTCCTACGGTTATATGCAATAGCAGGATGAATAACCAAGTCGAGACATTGGCGGAACAGGTGCTGGCGGGTAACCGTCGGGCGCTGTCCCGCGCCATTACCCTGGTGGAGTCAACCAGGGCAGATCACCGTGAACAGGCAGTCGATCTGCTGAAAATGCTCACCCCCCACAGCGGCAACTCCATCCGCGTTGGAATCTCCGGTGTCCCGGGAGTGGGTAAATCCACCTTCATTGAATCCCTGGGCATGCATATCCTTGGGCAGGGGTGCAGGCTGGCGGTGCTGGCGGTGGATCCCTCTTCGGCCCTGACTGGCGGCTCCATCCTTGGTGACAAGACCCGCATGGAGGAGCTCTCGAGACAGCGGGAGGCCTTCATCCGTCCATCACCGGCGGGCAGGACACTGGGTGGTGTGACGCGTCGCACCCGGGAGACCATGCTGCTGTGCGAAGCGGCGGGTTTTGACGTGGTGATGGTTGAGACCGTGGGAGTGGGGCAGTCGGAAACCGCCGTGGCTGACATGACTGACATGTTCATGCTCCTGCTGCTGCCCGGAGGCGGAGACGATCTCCAGGGCATCAAGCGCGGCATCATGGAGCTGGCTGACCTTATCCTGGTAAACAAGGCGGATGGGGATATGACTGCCGCGGCCAACCTCAGCGCATCGGACTATCTCCACGCCCTCAAGCTGCTACACCCCCGCACCCGTAACTGGAGGGTGCCGGTCAAGACCTGTTCCGCACTGAAGGGGCAGGGTATTGAGGAGGCCTGGGAGCTGATCGGCGAATACCGCAACACCCTCACTGAGTCGGGTGAGCTTGAAGAGCGTCGGGCTGAGCAGGCGAAGGCCTGGATGTGGTCTGAGACTGCAGAGAGCCTGGTCACGGCCCTGCGAGAAGATGCAGGGCTGAAACCCCGCATACCCGAACTTGAGCAGGCGGTTATGGAGGGGCGCATGCCGGCTACCCTTGCGGCTGCAGAGCTGCTCAGGTTTTTTCTGAAAAAAACCGAGTAGGAGCGAACTTGTTCGCGATCGGCAAATAGCAATGTTCACCACTGATCGCGAACAAGTTCGCTCCTACAACGTCAAAAAACACCGGAGTTGAGTAATGATCGGAAAACTGAATCATGTGGCCATCGTCGTGCCTGACCTGGATGCGGGAACCGCCGTCTACCGGGACACTCTCGGTGCCAGGGTATCGGAGCCTCTTGCACTGCCTGAGCATGGGGTAACCACGGTTTTTGTCGAGCTGCCAAATACCAAGATAGAGCTACTGCACCCCTTGGGTGAGGAGTCTCCGATAGCAAAGTTTCTGGACAAGAATCCCAGCGGCGGCATTCACCATGTTTGCTACGAGGTGGAAGATATCGAGGCGGCCGCAGAGCGAATGAAAGCCAGTGGTGCCCGCGCATTGGGCAAGATCAAAACAGGCGCCCACAACAAGCCGGTGCTGTTTCTACACCCCAAGGACTTCTGCGGCACCCTGGTGGAGCTGGAGCAGGCCTGAACTCACCCGGTAGCGTACCTCATGACTGACCTGAACAAGCTCTTCGAAAGCAATCTCGAGTGGGCCGAGGGAATCAAGGAGCGTGATCCGCTCTTCTTCCAGAAGCTCTCCCGGCAACAGCGGCCCGAGTATCTCTGGATCGGCTGTTCAGACAGCCGGGTGCCGGCCAACGAGATCGTTGGCCTGTTACCCGGTGAGCTGTTCGTTCATCGCAACGTGGCCAACCTGGTGGTGCATACCGACCTCAACTGTCTCTCGGTGTTGCAATACGCGGTGGATGTGCTGAAGGTGAAACACATCATCGTCTGTGGTCATTATGGTTGTGGTGGAGTTGCCGCTGCCTTGGGCAGCAAGTCCCAGGGCCTGATCGACAACTGGCTGCGCCACATCAAGGATGTCTACCACCTGCACAGGGAACACTTCGAGCACTGCGTCGATACCGAGGAGCGGGTGGACCTGCTGTGCGAGCTTAATGTCATCGAGCAGGTGGCCAATGTCTGCCACACCACGATCGTCCAGGATGCATGGGAGCGGGGTCAGGAACTCACTGTCCACGGCTGGATCTACAGTATCCACGATGGCGTGCTGCGTGATCTGAATGTCAATTTCGATGCCCCGGAGCAGGTGCCCGAACACTATCGCCAGATCCCCACAAGCAGCGAGCGATGAGCCTGAGCAGAGAAGTCGAACTGGAGCGCATCCTGCACCGCGAGGTGCCGTTGACCGCCCATATGGGGGTACGTGTCGCCGGTTATGACGGCAGGGAGCTGGTGGTCCACGCCGACCTTGAGCCCAACATCAACATTCACGGTACGGCCTTCGGCGGCAGCCTCTATGCCATCTGCGCCATAACCTGCTGGGGGCTGCTCCATCTTAAGTTTGAAGAGGCGGAAATAGCGGCCCAGAGCGTATTGGGAGACGGACAAATACACTACCGTCTGCCGGTCACGGGCCTGATCGAGAGCCGGTGCAGGGTGCCTGAGGGTGAGGCGCTTGGTGATTTTCTGGCCAGAGTGAAAAGCGGGTCCCGCGCAAGTATCCAGTTGCAGGCGGATGTCATCACAGGGAGAGGTCGCGGGGTCACTTTCAGGGGGCGCTACTCTGCGTCACTGGTCAAGTCGGTCTGATCCTCTCTCCAGTATCGCCATGAGCAGCTGATGTTCCTGGCGGGTCAGTCCCGAGTAGTTGATGTTGAGTCCCAGGCCGCTTGAGATTACGTTGCTGAGCGTGCAGTGCATTTTGATATTGCAGTGCTTTCCCCTGAGTTTGTAGAACAGGGTGAATACTCCTGAATCCCCCGGTTGCGGCGGATTGCGGCCCATCAGGGAGAAGCCCTGACTCTCCATGAAAACGCCATCAAGGGAGAGCTCCTTGGTGTAGCCATGCAGGCTCAGCCCGGATACCAGGTCCACCGCGCAGGCGATCCTGATCCGCTTTTTCCCTCTGACAGTTTGGGTCGGTGGCATGTTTGCTGTACCTGGAGCAGGTGTTGGCTGCCGGTCTGCCTAACTCTTGGTTTGGTATCGGTTTGATTCTATTAGTAAATAACGAATATTTATCCCAATTTTCAGGCAACTGAGCCATACTTACATTTACAAGTATATGTTCTGAGCGGCCTAAATATCCTGAAAGGGGTGTTTGGGGCATCAGTACGCACAGGGAGTTACTGGGTGCTGGCAATGGATAGCTCAAGGAGAGGGAACTTCTCTGCGGTAGAGTCTGATCAGGCCGGCATGCTCTATGCCGGGGCGGCGCAGTCTGTTTCGGTGACCTTCTTCGTCGCACTGATTTTTCTTGCTGTTCACTCCGCCTACATGGGCTTGCAGGCGTCTGTCCTGTGGTTTGCGGCCCTGACCGCGATTCTCCTCTGGAGGGTCTGGGAGGCCTGGTCTTACAGGCAAAGTCGTCACCCGGCCCGTACGGCCCAGGAGTGGTTGCGTCAACACCGCATAGGCACCTTCCTGACCGGGCTCGTCTGGGGCTGGGCCGGTGTGCAGTTTTTCCCCGTTGATGCGATCCAGTACCAGATCTTTACGGTGTTGGTACTGGCTGGTCTGGCTGCCGGTGCGCTCACCGTCCACGCCCCCGATTACGGCTCCTACATCAGTTACGCAATCCCAACACTGTTACCCGTAGGGGTGGCATCACTGTTCCAGGGTACCAACCTGCATCTCGGCATGGGGGTGCTGGTCATTGCCCTGCTGCTCTTCCTGCTGAGGGCGGGCAGGAGAATGCACGACTCCTTTATTTCGTCGCTCGAGCTGCGCTATGAGAACCGCAGCCTGTTGAATGACCTGGAGCAGGAGAAGAACCGCCTCGGCAACCGTCTCTCCCGTGTCCTCGAGAGCAGTGCGAGTGAGTTTTACGTGTTCGATGGGGAGAGCATGGCGTGTATCCTGGCCAACAGTGGCGCCCTGGAGAACCTGGGATATGAAGAGCGTGAACTCGATGGCTTGAGTGTATTTGATATTCTTGACGTAAAAGACCGTGGGGATTTCGATCTGATTGCCGCTGCCCTGAAGCATACCCCTGAGCAGTCCATGGCGCTGCAGGTTCGTCATCGCAGAAAGGATGGCAGCAGCTATCCTGTGGAGGCCCGTCTGCAGTATTCGGAACGTGAAGAGCCCCCGGTCTATGTCATGACCGCTCTTGATGTTACTGTTCGTGCCCAGGCCGAGCAGGTGGCGCGGGAGCGCCAGGCGCTGGTCCAGTCGGTGGTGACCAGTGCGCCTATATCCCTCTGGTCCCTGGACCTCCAGGGTGATTTCACCTTCTTTGTTGATACCGGTTTCTGGCAGGCAGACTCTTTTCCTTCAGCCAGTGTCGGCGACAACCTCTTTACAACTTATAAAGGGATGCCGCAGATTCAGTCGGATGCTCATCAGGCCCTGGCAGGGGAGCGCTTCGTGACCGATATCGAGGTGGAAGGGTGTACCTACGAGATACACTACTCTCCGTTGCTGGATGCCGATAACAATGTCTCCGGTGCTATTGGCGTCGCCATGGACAACACCGAGCGCAAGCAGTACGAGCGTCAGTTGATACGCCAGGCCAACTTTGATGAGCTGACCGGCCTGCCCAACAAAAACTACCTGATGCCGAGACTGATGGAGGCCTTCGTTCGATCAAGGCGCGAGCGCAACCGCGTTGCTCTGCTGTTCATGGACCTGGATAATTTCAAGACCGTCAATGACACCATGGGGCACAAGGCGGGTGATGAACTGCTGCAGCACGTGAGTGATCGAGTGCAGGAGGCGTTACGCGATACCGATACCCTATACAGGATCAGTGGTGATGAGTTTTTGATCATGCTGGAGGGATTGGACCACCCGCGGGATGCAGAGGTGGTTGCACGCAAGGTGCTTGGAAAATTTGGCCAGCCCTTTGTCTTGAGAGGAGGTGAAGTGTTTGCCACCGGCAGCATCGGTATCTGCTACTACCCGGATGATGGTGAGTCACCGGAGAAACTGATGCAGTCGGCCGATGCCGCGATGTACGGCGCCAAGGCCAAGGGGCGAAATACCTACCACCTGTTCACCCGGGAGATGCGGGACGATGCGGAACGGCGCATGGCGATCGAATCGAGGCTGCGCCGCGCCATGGAGCGGGATGAACTCAGCCTGGTCTACCAGCCCAAGGTGAGTACCAGTGATGGATTGATCAGTGGGGCAGAGGTGCTGTTGCGCTGGAACAACCCCGACCTTGGATGGGTGCCCCCTGACCAGTTTATCTCGGTTGCCGAAGATGCAGGCTTGATTGCCGGTATTGGAAAATGGGTTATACGGCAGGCCACATCAGATGCGGCACGCTGGAGGGCGATCTGCAAAGAGCCGGTCAGTGTGGCCATCAATATCTCCTCGCGCCAGTTCCGAGGTGAGAATCTGCTCAGCTCCGTAGAGCAGGCCCTGGAAGAGAGTGGTCTGCCCCCCGAGCTGCTGGAGCTGGAGATCACCGAAAGCCTGTTGGTACAGGATGCACCAGAGACACTCGATACCCTCATCGCACTCAAGGAGCGGGGTATCAAGCTTGCGCTGGACGATTTCGGGACCGGCTACTCATCCCTGAGCTATCTCAAGCGCTTTCCCATGGATGTGCTGAAAATCGATCGCTCATTTGTCAGGGATATCGGTATCGATCCCAGTGACGAGGCGCTGGTGGAAGCTATTGTGGCGATGGCCCATGCACTTGAGCTGGAGCTGGTGGCCGAGGGCGTGGAGACCGATGAGCAGTTGCAGTTTCTGCAGCTTCGCAATATCGACCTGATACAGGGTTACTACTACAGTCCGCCGGTGCCACTCGATCGGTTTCGGGAGATGATCGCTCAGGATTCTCCCACGCTGTTGCCCCGGCATATAGAAGAAGCGGCGGCCTGTTAGGCCCTGTTTCAGTCGATGGTATGTAGGTCGGGTGCAATGGCGCAGCGTATTGCACCATCTGCTCAGTCCCATGAAAAAAGGGCCCGGTGGGCCCTTTAAAAGCTTACAGGTTGTACTTACTCGACGCCCGCCGCCGCCTTGATGCTGGCCAGGTTGATGGCCGGAATGTAGTCGGGTTTTGGCTTGGTGCGGCGGGTGAATTTCTTGATGATGCCTTCAAGATTTGGGCGTTTTTCCGCCGGACCTTCACCACTGCCGATACCGCCGCCGAACTCCACGAAAAGGTTGATGCCGTCATCCAGTGCGCTCTGCAGGCAGCCCACCCAGTTCACCGGGTGGAACAGCTGGAAGAAGAGGCGTGACTTGATGGTCTCCGCATCGGCCTCATGAAACCCGCCGGTGTAGTTGGAGAGCACATTCATCTTGGGTGCATTGATCTGGGCCTTGTTCAGCTCATCGCGGAAGTGGCGTGCCGCGGTGACCATGTAGTAGGTATGGAAAGCGCCCTCTGTTTTCAGCCTGACCGCTCTCTTCTTGGGGTGTACCTCGGCCATCTCCGCGGCCAGGGCGTCGAGGTCGGCTCCGGCGCCCCCAACTACTGTCTGGTCCGCCAGGTTGAGACCGGCAATGCCGCAGAAGTGCTTGTCAGCCAGGGGCCGGGCGGTTTCGAGATCAACGGTCAGTGCTGCCATCTCCCCTTCGCCGTGGGTGCCCATCAGCTCGCCGCGCTTTGAGACCAGGCGAAGTGCGTCTTCGAAGCTCAGCGCCTCGGCTGCGACCAGGGCTGAGTATTCGCCCAGGCTGTGGCCGGCTGCCGCAACCGGCTGCAGGGGGCTGTCGGCAAGCTCGCGGTAGACTGTGAGACACGCAATTTGATGGGTCAGCAACACGGGCTGGGTATAACGGGTGAGGTTGATCTGGTTGTCCGGGTCCTCGTGGGAGAGCCTTGCCATGTCGTATCCCAGCACGTCACTCGCCTGTTCGTAGATACGGCGGGCGGATTCAAAATCGGCGCAGAGGTCGCTGCCGATGCCGGGGTACTGTGAGCCCTGGCCGGGAAAGAGGTAGATGACGCGCTGATCCGTATCGGACATGGTGTTTTTCTCCAGTTCAATTCGAGTGCCGGAGGATAGACATTTCCGGCCCGGAGAACAAGTGAAATCCTTTTTTTATCAGTCAGGTAGGAGGAGCTCTCCTGCGGGGTACGGTGCTGTGCATCAGATGTGCGGGATTTAGGTTATGATCCGGGCATGGGTTTTTTTGGCGCTGGCCGGAGGCTGCGATGGGTGAAATCGATCAGGAGAGATTCCGGCAGCTGCTGCTCAAACGGCGTGAAGAACTGCTAGCGGTGTCGGATACTGCCGATGAGGCGGCGGGTACAGTGGAGCTGGACCAGACCCGGGTCGGGCGTCTTTCGCGCATGGATGCACTGCAGGCCCAGGCCATGTCCCAGGAGAATCAACGTCGAAGAGAGGTGGAGTTGAAGTGTATTGCCGCCGCTTTGAGAAGGATCAATGAGGATGAGTTCGGTTTCTGTTTAGATTGTGGCGACGAGATCGCTGAAAAACGCCTTGAGTTCAATCCTGCCGCCTCTCTCTGTATCGATTGCGCCAACAAGTCAGAGAGTCCGGCGGGGTGCTGAAGCCGTGACTGAAAAAGTACTGGTTAACTGGAGTGAGTAATGACAGCTAAATTGATGGTGTTGCAGAGTAGCGATCCGGACAAGACGCGCCTGGTTCGTATTCCTGTCGATATGGAAGAGCATGAGGCCTATCGTCATGCCACCGGCGTGATCGCCTCGGTACAGGAAGAGAATACCGACTGCAGCTGGGAGGATGTGGAAGATGCCCTGGATGCCCACGGGTTCCAGGCGGTGGAGTTTGTGATCGGCCCTGCCCTGGTCTGCAGTCACTGACCCCTGTCCTCTCCTCTCCCCCGGGGTGGACTGTATGCCTGGTTTCGGTATTGCTGTTAGGTCGGCTTTCAAGCCCACATGTCGGCCTGAAGGCCGACCTACAGCCCTTGTGGGGGAGCTTTGTTTAGCAGGAGGATATTGCAGGAGTACTTCATCCTAGGTGGCGTGGATAGTGCCGTCTGGCTCTGATCCTGTGGCAGGCCCGCCGATGCGTCCCTTGCGCTCAAAGGGGATGGAGAAGGGTGATCCCGCGTGTTGGATTTTGCCATGTATCCGGTAGACCAGCGGCTGGCCCTGGCGCTTCTCCAGACCACGCAGTTGCTCCACGATATCAAACAGGCTGCTGACAACCTCCACGTCAAGCTTTGCCTCTCCAAAGCCCTCCACGGTGATGTTGGTGTCACTGACTCCACTGGCGAATGACTTCTCGTTGATCTCCACCTTGAAACTCATACCGGTGATGACCAGTGCATTCGGATTGGGGTTCTGAATGCGCAGCATCAGGCCGTAGCGCTGTTCGAAGATCTCCGCATTGATCATCTTGATGCCCACCAGGGTTACCCGGGGGGACTCCCTGCTCTCGGCCATGCCCGCGCAGCCGCTCAATATCAGCAGTGCAAGCAGGCATAGGGTCAGCGCTTTGGATGTGCTCATGTGTTGTGCCTCAGCCGTTTCTCAGTCTCTCCAGTTTCTCCCTCACCAGCCCAATGTGCAGTCTCAGGTCGTATAGCTCCTCGGCATAGGAGAGTGGCACGGAGACCTTTGACACCTCTCTGTCGATGGCGTCCAGTTCCTCCATTGCTACCTCTATTTTAGTCTCTTGCGCGTCGCTGTGCCGGTCGATCTCCAGTACCTCGCGGTACCAGCGGTAGATGCGGGAGCGGATACGCCAGCGGTAGATCGGCGGCATCACCTTGAACAGGGGAATCATCAGGGCCAGAAGCGGCAGCAGCATCACCTTCAGGCGGTCCACCAGGGTGGCAGCCCAGAACGGCAGGTAGCGCTGCAGCAGGGGTGGGCCGAATTCGTAGAAGCGCTTGGCCTCCTTGCTCAGGGGGAATATCAGGTAATCCGGTGAGGGGAACTGTCCCGCCTGCTCAAACCACCCACCTTCGCCGTGGCTCTCCGAAGCCGCCTGCAGCAGCAGGTCGATGAGCGCCGGGTGAAGGTCCTGGTGGGCCACCAGGTTGGCGCTGGCGGCAAGCAGCCGGGTCTCCTGGCGGGGCAGGTTGTGCCTGAGATTGATCACCCCTTCGGGCAGAACCGCAGGGGAGAGGTAACGGTGCAGGCGGGTGTAGGCGTCGGCCCGTTTGAAATTCATCAGCGCTATTTCGGTGGAATCGAGCAGTGCCCGCACCACGGCGGACTGGGGCGAGGCGACAAAGAATGCGGCATCGATCTGCCCCCCAAGCAGGGCGTCGGCTGCCGGACGGCCACTCAGTTCCAGAAGCTCTGCATTGGCGTCGGTGATGCTGTTGTCGCTCAGCAGCTGCAGTGCCACTGCGCGGGTACCGCTCCCCTCGGGACCGATTGCTATCTTGCTGCTATCGAGCCCTGTCAGCTGTTCAAGAGTGAGATCACCCCGGTGGAATACCCAGATCGGTTCGAAATATAGGCTGCCAAGGGAGATCAGTTCCTCACTCTTGCTTGACTCTTCGGTGCCGCCCTGGACGAAGGCGATATCGGCCTTACCGGATTCGAGCAGCTGGATGTTCTCAACCGAGCCCTTGGTGTTGAGCACCCGCAACTCGATATTCTCCCGCTTGAGATAATCCCGGTACTGCTGGCCGAACAGGGAGTAGGCCCCCTCCATGCCGCCGGTGGCGATGGTGATCTGGTCAGGGGGTGCCGGCTTGACGAACTGGAAGGCGAGCAGAAAGCCGAGCAGGGTGATCGCAATCCCCGGGCCGAAGATGTGCAGATGATCTCTGAATGGGTGCTGTTGTGTCGAGCTCAAGGGTTTGCCTTTGTCATTATCGAAGTCCCAGGAGACACTATAGCCAGAAGCGTTCATAAACCCCAGGAAATGTCGGCTGTATGATTCCTGTATATCTGTCTATATTTGAGTGGGACGGGCAGGCTCGCTCATGCGCCCGGCATCTGTCTGTCGTTATATTCTTCAGCACACAAGGTACCGTGATGATGTTTTTCCGCAAAGAGATCAATATGCCCTCGGCAGATGAGGCACTACCGGGGCGTGATGAGAGGATGCCTGTGTCCGCGGTTCACTACGTCAACGGCAATCCACTGGCCTCTCCTTTTCCGGAAGGAATGGAGATGGCCATGTTCGGCATGGGCTGTTTCTGGGGGGCTGAGCGCCGTTTCTGGGAGGCAGGCGGGGTGTACAGCACCGCTGTGGGCTACGCGGCGGGATATACACCCAATGCCACCTACGAAGAGGTGTGTACAGGGATGACCGGGCACAATGAAGTTGTACGTGTTGTGTTCGATCCTGAAATCATCAGCTACGGCGATCTGCTGCAGCTGTTCTGGGAGAGTCATGATCCGACCCAGGGCATGCGCCAGGGAAACGATGCCGGAACCCAGTACCGCTCCGGTATCTACACCTATTCCACAGAGCAGAAGAGGGCTGCAGAAACATCAAGGCAGGCCTTCCAGGCAGCACTGACCGCCCGGGGGTATGGCGAGATAACCACCGAGGTGGTCGATGCGCCGGCATTCTATTACGCCGAGTCCTACCATCAGCAGTACCTGGCAAAGAACCCCGGAGGGTACTGCGGGCTGGGAGGGACCGGTGTCAGCTGCCCGGCAGGTATGGCTGACTGACGCCGCCAGGGGAGTATCCCACTGGCAGCGGTCTGCCTAGGCGGTTGTTGCGGCCACGTTGTAGAGGGTCTGGGTCGGGAAGGCGAACTCCAGCTCGTTGGCATTGAACTGTTCAAGAATGGCCAGGTTCATCTGGGTCTGAGTGTCGGCGATGGGTGCGCCGCTGCGGATGTAGTAGATGAACATGATGTTCATGGCAAAGTCGCCAAAACCGTTGAAGGAGATGACCAGTTTCTCCTCGGTGTTCTCATTCTCCTCGCCGATCTTTCTCAGAATATCCATCGCCTGCTTCATCTTCTCGGGGCTGGTGTCGTAGGTCAGACCCAGGTTGAGCACGATCTTGCGGTTGGGCTCAACGGATACGTTCTCCACGGCCGAGTCTGCGAAGGTGGCGTTGGGGATGGTGACCAGGCGTCCGTCAAGGGTGCGCAGGCGGGTGCTGCGTACACCGATCTCTTCAATGGTGCCGTCGTAACCGGCCACTTTCACACGATCTTTCATGCGGAAAGGTTTGTCGGTAAAGATGGTGAAGCCGCCGAAGACATTGGAGACGGTGTCCTTGGCAGCCATGGCCAGGGCCAAGCCGCCGATACCGAGGCCGGCGATGACTGCGCCTACATCGTAACCGGCGTTGTTCAGGCCGATGACGATAGCCATCACCCAGATCACCATCTTCACTCCCTTGCGCAGGATGGGCATCAGCTGGTCGTCAAGATCGGATTCCGTTTTAGCTGCCCAGGGCTGAAGGTACTCTTCGTAAACCGCATCGAACAGGCGTGCAAGCATCCAACCTGCGAGCACGGCGACCAGGACCTCGTAACCGTGGCTGATGGCTACCGAAAGCCCTTCGGGTAACACCAGGGTCTTGAGGCCAAACCATATGCCGGTGGCGATCAGTGCAAAGACGATGGGCTCTTCGATCATGTCGACGATGATGTCGTCCAGTCGGCTTTTGGTGCGGCTGGTAAAGGCACGGGCGATCCTGGAGAAGGCCCAGTAGGCGACTCGGCCCAACAGGGCCGAAAGCACAATGATGGAGAGTGCGATCAGCCACTCTTGAAGGGTGTTGCCGTAGTAGGTGTGGGTCAGTAGTTCGGTCATGCAGTCTACTCCTGAGGATCTGGATTGATGGGTTGCGTTACAGGTAGCAGCAACTGCTCTATCCCCGGCAGGGAGAGGGCAGGTTGCTGAAGGATTTTGTCTCTGTCAGCTGCGTCCGCCGAATATCGAGCCCAGCACACCACGAATGATCTTGCGGCCCAGTTGGCTGCCGATGCTACGCGCCGCGCTTTTGATGAAAGCCTCGCCCACGGACTGGCGGCGGGAGCCGCCGGACTTCTTGCTTTTCGCTTTCTTCCTGGCCGCCTTCTCTGTCGCCTCTGCTTCTGCCTCGGCCTCTTTTTCAGCCCGCTTCTTCAGCAGTTCATAGGCCGACTCCCGGTCCAGCACTTTGTCATAGCGTGTGCCGATGGGGGAGCGGGAGATCCTGTCCTTGCGCTCATCATCGGCCAGTGGGCCGATGCGGGACTGGGGTGGGCGGATCAGGGCCCGGGAGACCGGTGTCGGGCGGCCCTTTTCGTCCAGCACCGAGACCAGGGCTTCGCCTATGCCCAGCTGGGTGATCGTCTCCTCCACGTCCAGCCCCGGGCTGGAGCGGAAGTTCTGGGCCACCGCCTTGATCGCCTTGCGGTCCTTCGGGGTGAAGGCGCGCAGGGCGTGCTGCACCTTCAGTCCCAATTGGCCAAGCACGTCGTCGGGGATATCGGTGGGCTTCTGGCTGATGAAGAAGATGCCAACGCCCTTGGAACGGATCAGTCGCACTACCTGCTCGATCTTCTCCAGCAGGGGTTTATTGGCCTGTTCGAACAGCAGGTGGGCCTCGTCGAAGAAGAAGACCATCTTCGGTTTGTCTGCATCACCCTGTTCCGGCAGCTGTTCGAACAGCTCCGAGAGTATCCACAGCAGAAAGGCAGTGTAGAGGCGGGGTGACTCGGAGGCGAGACGGGTGGCATCCAGCAGCGAGATGACACCGTTGCCTGAGAAATCTGTCTGCATCAGGTCCCGAAGCTCAAGGGCGGGTTCGCCGAAAAAGTGTTCGGCTCCCTGTTCCTCGAGCACCAGCAGTCGTCGCTGAATGGCGCCAATGCTCGCCCCGCTGATGTTGCCGTATTCGCTGCGCAGCTCTTTTGCGTTGTCACCCATCCAGTTGAGCATGGCCCGCAGATCCTTGAGATCAAGCATCAGCATGCCCTCGTCATCGGCGATGCGGAACGCGGCGTATAGCAGACCCTCCTGGGTCTCATTGAGCTCAAGCAGGCTGCCCAGCAGCAGGGGGCCCATCTCTGAAATGGTGGTGCGAACCGGGTGGCCGTTGTCGCCGAACAGGTCCCAGAACAGAACCGGCGAGGCGATCTCTTTGTGGTCGTCGATGCCGATCGCCTGGAGCCTGGATGAGAAATCCTTGCCGCTGCTGGCAGCGGCAAGGCCGGAGAGATCACCCTTGATGTCGGCAGCGAATACAGGCACGCCCATGCGTGAGAAACCTTCGGCCAGAATCTGCAGAGTCACGGTCTTACCTGTTCCCGTGGCGCCGGCAATCATGCCGTGGCGGTTGCTCATCTTTCCAAGCTGGGGGATTCCCACGCCGTCGGATCCGCCGATTGTAAAATTGCTGCCGCCGCCCATGTTCTTCTCCTTCTTTTTATTGTCGCCCGCTTTCTGTCAAACCCGGGGAGCTTGGCGCCGGGCCGTGTGATTCTGCAATAGACTGATAAAGAAGGGCTTGGCCCTGTTAGTGGTATCAGGTTATGCCATTAAATCATAAACACTCTTTCGGGTGTTCTTATCTCAGAATTACAATGCCCGGTTGGTCTTGTGGCCTGACATTGGAATCGGTTATGACCGAGATGAGGATTGCCACCCTGAACAGCGGGAAGTGTGGCGGTACTCTGGAAGATGCGGAGCCACAGCTATTGCGTATTGCTGAACTCGCAACCCGATATGGGCCGTATCAGGGCTTCAGTTCGATGGTGCCCGATACCGATACCTCGATGCGCTGGGTTCCCGCCTCCAGCGTCGGAGCCGCTTTCATATCCATGGCCATCGCGCGCACCTGGTAGGGGCGTGGAGCGCCGCCCGAGGTGTTGATATTCATGTTCACCAGCCTGTAGTTGCTGCTGTTCATCTCGCTGCTGATCAACTTTGCGCGTTGCTTGAATTTGCCTATCGCCTCGGCAATCAGGCTGTCCTGTGCCGCTTCCCGCTTGTCGGGGGAGACAGTGTACTGGATGCTGCTCAGGGCCAGCTCTTCCTGAAGCTTGCCCAGGAGGTTGCTCAGGGCGGTGGTGTCCTGGCTCTCAAGGCGCAGTGACTGGCGTACCCGCCAGCCGGTGATCTTGTTGCCGCCGAATGAGCTGCTCTTGCTGTAGATGGGGCTGGTGTTGTAGTCCAGGGTCCGGCTGCTGACATCGTCGACCTGCTTCGCCTTCTCCATGGCGCGGGTTATGGCGGCGTTGACCTTGCGCGCCGCCTTGGCCGAATCCCGGTCTTCCCACTGGGAGTAGAGAACTGCAACAAGGGTGTCGTTCTCCACCTCCTGTCCGGCGTTGGCCGAGAGGTTGACCCGGTCATAGGTGAGGGGTGCATCCCCCGCCCAGAGGGTTGTACTGAAGAGTAGTGCCGTTAGAAGTAGCGCAGGTTTTCTGTTCATGCTCCAGATCCTAGTGTGAGGTTTTCGGTGTCGCTATATCGACATCCTGGGCGAAGATCTGTTCCACATCGACCTTGTCGAAGTTGTACTGCCTGTTGCAGAAGTCGCAATCAGCCTGGATTTTTCCGTGGCTATCAAGAATCTCTTTTACATCAGCATAGCCCATGGCGCGCAGGGTGGTGGCGATGCGCTCTTTGGAGCAGCCGCAGCGGAAGGCGACGGGTTCAGGATCGAACAGTCTCACCTGTTCTTCATTGAACAGGCGGTGCAGCAGCTCTTCAGGTGTGAGGGTCAGCATCTCATCAGGGGTGACGGTGTCGGCCAGCATGGCGATGCGTTGCCGGTCGTCCTCGTGCTTCTTCTCTCCGGGCATCTCCTGGATAAAGAGGCCCGCGGCCCTTTCACCGTCAGCTGCAAGCCAGAGCCGGGTGGCGAGCTGTTCCGATTTTTCGAAGTAGGCCTCAAGGGTGTGGGCCAGGGTCTCCCCCTCCATGCCGACGATGCCCTGGTAGCGCTCTTTTCCGATATTGTCGATGGTCAGTACCATCTGGCCAGGTCCGTAGGTGTCGGCCAGGTCCCCATCGGGTACATCACCCTGCCAGCGGGCAAGTCCCCTGACTGTGCGCTGGTGGGTGGCCTGGGCGACCAGGGTGGTCAGTGGCCCCTTGCTCTGCACCTGGAGTATCAGCGAGCCTTCAAACTTGATGGTGGCCGAGAGCAGCAGCGAGGCGGCCATGGCCTGGCCAAGCTGGTTGCGTACATTTTCAGGGTAGCTGTAGCGCTCCAGTATCGCCTTCCAGCTGGCATCCATCTGCACAAGCTCGCCCCGGACATCGAGGCCGTCGAACAGAAAGCGGTGGAGTTGATCGTGCTTGTTCATGTCAGGCTGTGGTTGTCTCAAATCTGTTCTCGGCGACATTCTTGCTCGTTGTCGCCGGGTCGAATGTCTGCCCGTTCATTGCGATATAGACGCCGTGGGGTAGCTGCTGCACGGCAGCCACGGCGTAACCGATGTTGAAGATGGCGTCGTTCACCCGCAGCCGTGCCGGCTGCATGGAGCCGGTGAGGACGATGGTTTTCCCCTCTATCCCCTGCAGGGCCCGGGCGGTCTCGGCCATGGAGTCAGTGCCGTGGGTGATGAGAATTCTCTCGGCGCTATCTGCCTCCACCCGGCTGCGGATGAACTGGCGGTCTTCATCGGTCATCTCCAGGCTATCCTTGCGCATCATCGACTCCACCTCGAAGTCGAAGCTGACGTTGGCCTCGTGCAGCAGTTCGACGATCTGCGGGTCGCCGACCTGGAATTCACTCTTGGCATCGAAGTAGATCTTGTCGATGGTGCCACCAGCTGTGAGGATCTTTATTTTCATTGGCCTGGCCGGTCCTAGTCTATGTCGAAACGCTCGAACTGGGTGCTGAACTGGCCACGCCCCTGTGTCATGCTGCGCAGTTCGGTGGTGTAGCCCAGCAGTTGTGCCAGGGCGACTTCGCATTGGATGGTGGCGTTGTCCAGGGTGCGCTCGGTGTCTCTGATTACAGCCTGCCTGGATTGCAGGTCGCCCAGAACGGTGCCGAAGTTATCTTCGGGAACCACCACCTCGGCTTTCATTATGGGTTGCAGCAGGGCCGGGCTCGCGCTGCTGATCGCCTTGCGCAGGGCGCGGGCGGTGGCGGCACTGAGGGCGTCGGGGGAGGAGGCGGTGCCGAACAGCTCCACCTCTTCTATACGGATATCCACGTCCTGCAGTGGGGCGCCCTCCAGCGGACCGCCGCCGAGGGCGAAGTGGACACCCTGTTCCAGCGCGCTGAGCTGGTCGTCGGTCAGGGGGTGGCCCTCGGGCAGTATCCTGGGCTCCAGCAGGTAGCTGTTGCCGCTGCCGCGCTTGCGTGGTGCCACTTTCACCAGGACCCGTACCTTGAGCTCTTCTGTGCGTTGGCCTGCATCCATGGCAGGTTGGAACATGTGGTCTGTGCTTGTGGACTGGGTGATTGTTTCACGCAGCGCCACGGCGGGCCTGCCGGTACGGACCTGCAGGTGGTACTCCCGCTCCAGGCGTTCGACGATGATCTGCAGATGCAGTTCGCCCATGCCGCTGAGCAGGCGCTGGCCGGTATCGGGGTCTTCACCGAAACGCAGTGTGGGGTCCTCTTCCAGCAGTTTTTCAAGTACCTCGAGAAACTTATCCTCATGCTCTGACGAGGCGGGTTCCACGGCCAGGCTGAGCACCGGGTCGCGGGTCTCGATGCGCTCCAGCAGGATGGGCTGCTCGGGATCACACAGGGTGTCGCCGGTGGAGGCGTGGCGAAGCCCGGCGATTAAAACGATCTCACCGGCATGGGCAACATCGACACGGCTCTTCTTGGCGGCATCGATATCGAAAATTCTGGCCACGTGTTCGTGAAACTCTTCACCGTCTGGTTTGCAGTGAAATACAGTGTCGCCGGGTTTGAGCAGGCCACGGTAAATGCGGGCGAAGACGTGACGTCGTCCCTCCCACATCTGGACTTTGAACACCAGGGCGGCCAGGGCGCCGTCGTCACTCATCACCACCTGCTGTTCACTGCCGTCGTCAAGAAAGGCGGTGGTGGGTGGGCGGTCCAGGGGCGCGGGAAGAAGCTGGATGACACCGTCGAGCAGGGGTTGAACGCCTATGTTGCGCAGTGCGGAACCGCCAAAGCATGGAAATATCACCCCGGAGAGACAGCCGCGGCGCAGGGCACTCCAGATGGTATCCCGGTCCGGCTCTTCGCCTTCGAGTACGTGTTCGGCCAGCTCGTCGTCGGTTTCTGCAACCCCCAGAAGGAGGTTTTCACGGTACTCTGCAACACTGTTCCAGGTCTCTTCGTCGCAGGGTTCGATGGAGAGTATCTCGCCATGTTCGCCGCTGAAGCGGATGGTGGTTTTTTCAACCAGGTGTATGACCGCATCCTGATCGGGCATGGGAACCGTGACCGGGACGGGTTCGGCCTGCAGCCGTTTACTGATGCTGGCCATGGATTTTTCGAAGTCGGCTCCAGGGCGGTCCATCTTGTTGATGAAGAATATGGAGGGGAGTCCGAACTTGGAGCGCTGCCGCCAGATGGTCTCGGTCTGGGGTTCCACACCACGAACGCCGTCCAGGACCATGACGCAGCCATCGAGCACCCGCATGCTGCGCTCCACCTCGATGGTGAAGTCGACGTGTCCGGGGGTGTCAACGATCTGGATGAGGTGATCCTCCCAGCGGGCCTTGGTCACCGCCGAGGTGATGGTGATGCCGTGGTTCTGCTCCTCGGCCATGTAGTCCATGTGGGCTGCGCCATCATGCACCTCGCCGATCTTGTAGAGGTCGCCGGTGTAAAACAGGATGCGCTCGGTCAAGGTGGTCTTGCCCGCGTCGATATGGGCTGCGACACCGATGTTGCGTACCTTGCTCAAGTCGTTCTTTTTGGACATGCCGGACCGTTTGTTGATTGTGGTTGGACTCAGCCCAGCATGCTACCTAGAGTGCGGGGGGATATCCATAACCTCGATCAACAAAGCAATCGTTTAAGATTGCATTGTAGGAGCCCAGTCCTCTGGGCGAAATAATCTCGACTACCCATTCATTCCGTCTCGCCCAGAGGACTGGGCTCCTACAGGGGTATGTGCGCCTGGTGAATTACCCAATGCCGATCGCGAACGAGTTCGCTCCTACTGGGCTGACGCTGTGTTGTAGGGTGTAATGGCACAGCGTATTGCACCAGTCTGGGTTGCAGGTGGGTTACGCAGTCGCTAACCCACCCTGGGCGAAATAATCTCGACTACCCATTCATTCCGTCTCGCCCAGAGGACTGGGCTCCTACAGGGGTATGTGCGCCTGGTGAATTACCCAATGCCGATCGCGAACGAGTTCGCTCCTACTGGGCTGCAACCGCTTAATCAGGCATGGTCCACTAGTCAGAGGAGCTGTGCAGCAGGTCGCCGGATTCGTTGACCACGTCGACTTCGATGGGAAAACCCTCGCGCAGACTGGCTGTGACTACGCAGAAGTCTTCGTAAAGGTCCAGGCAGCGTTTCATGCGTACCGCCTCTTCAAGTTCTCCATTCACCTCGAGCTGTATCTGCATGCCGCCGATACGCAGGCGCTTCTTCTCATTGCGGGAGAGGGTGCATGTCGCGGTGGCCCGGATGCTGCCGGCTGGGGGTTCGTTCTTGGAAACACAGAACAGCAGGCTTGCGCTGAGGCAGTTGGCGGCCGCCGCGGCGAGAACCCGCGAGGGATTCGGCCCCTTTCCCTCACCCAGGGGCTCGGGTTCGTCCATGATGATCTCACCCATGCTTTCAAGGCCGAAGTTGACCTTGAACTCGTAGCCCTGGATGTGCTCCATCCCGATGGTGAATTGACCCTCTTTGGACATGCGCTATCCCCTTGTCTCAGGCAAACAGTTCCGCCAGTTTTTCGCCGGGCTCATCTGCCCGCATAAAGGCCTCGCCCACCAGAAAGGCGTTGACGTTGTGTTCGCGCATCAGGGCGACATCGCCCGGTGCGTGGATACCGCTCTCGGTCACCACGATGGGCTGTTCAGGTATCCGTTCAAGCAGATCGAGGGTTGTGTTCAGGCTCACTTCGAAGGTGCGCAGGTTGCGGTTGTTGATGCCGATGAGCCGGTTGCCCAGGGGCAGTGCCCGCTCAAGCTCCTGCAGGTCGTGGACCTCGATCAGTACATCAAGACCCAGCTTATGGGCCAGGTCGTTGAGCATCTGCATCTGCTTGTCCTCCAGGCAGGCTACGATCAGCAGTATGCAGTCGGCGCCCATGGCCCGGGCCTCGTAGACCTGGTAGGGGTCGATGATGAAGTCCTTGCGGATCACCGGCAGGCTGCAGGCGGCCCGTGCCTGTTTCAGGTAGTCGTCACAGCCCTGAAAAAAGTCGATGTCGGTCAGTACGGATAGACAGGCAGCGCCGCCCTTCTCGTAGCTGACGGCGATATCGGCGGGCCTGAAATCCTCGCGGATTACGCCCTTGCTGGGGGATGCCTTCTTGATCTCGGCGATAACCCCGGCCTGGCCGGCGTCGATCCTGGTCGCGATGGCATCGGCAAATCCCCGGGTCGGCAGGCTGTCATCAATGCTGTCGATCAGCTGCTCCGTGGGCAGGCTTGCCGTGCGGTCGGCGATCTCCTCCAGCTTACGGTGGACGATCTTTTTCAGGATGTCAGGTGTATCGCTCATGAGCCCGGGGCTCCCTTTCAACAATCGAATGGTCAGGGCCGGACATTTTACACTGTTCGCCAGAGAGGTATATCCCTGTCTCCATGAGGATAGAGCGGCTGGAATACGCAGCAGGTTTCTTGATGCTATCCTTGGGCATCCCGTACTGTACGACGGCCCTCGTCCAAGACTGAAGGCTGTTGTTCCAATATCGCATTACTGAATAGAGAGTCAGGGTTTACATGGGTCGTTATCGTCCGCCGCAGCCGAAGAGCTCCCCCTACATCACACGCCAGGGATACGACAGGCTGCACGAGGAGTCCAAGGCGTTGTGGGTGCGCCGAAGGGATGTGACCAAGGCGCTTGCCGCTGCCGCTGCAGAGGGAGATCGTTCTGAGAATGCCGAGTACATCTATCGCAAGAAAGAGCTGCGTGAGATCGACAGGCGCATTCGCTACCTGCAGAAGCGACTGCCTGATCTGAAGGTGGTGGACAATCCCCCCAGCGATCCCGAGCGGATCTTTTTCGGCGCCTGGATCTGCCTGGAGGATGACGACGGCGTGGAGCACAACTACCGTATCGTCGGTCCTGATGAGTTTGATCCGGAGAAAGGCTGGATCAGCATGGACTCCCCCATGGCAAAGGCGCTTATTAAGCGTGCGCTGGATGACGAGGTGACAGTACATACTCCGGGGGGGGTAATGAACTACCTGGTAGTGGATGTGCGCTACGGTGATGAGTAGTCAATATCCTCTAAAGCGGAAAGGTTGCCCCTGGTCTTCATAGGGTGGATGATCACGCTATGTGTGTATGTCGACCTGAAGGCCGACCTACAGTGTGAGTGAATAATTCAGCAGACACCGCAAAGGAATTAAGATGACCAGGGAACTGTTCAAGTCCGACGCCTATATGAAGCGCTGTGAGGCAAGGGTTACCGCAGCCGATGAACGCGGTATCCAGCTTGATCAGACGGTCTTCTACGCCACCGGTGGAGGCCAGCCCGGTGATACCGACAGGCTGTTGCTGGATGACGGTTCTGAAATTCCAATAACCGATACCCGCCGGGACCGCGAGAGCGGAGATTATCTGCACATCCCGGCCGAGGGGAGCGGCCTGCCCGGGGTGGGCTCAACAGTGAGCGCAGAGATCGACTGGGAGCGACGCCACCGCCTGATGCGCATGCACACCTCCATGCACCTGCTCTGTGCCGTGGTGGATGGAGCTGTGACCGGCGGCAGCGTGGGCGCCGAGCGTAGCCGGATCGATTTCGACCTGCCCGAGTCACCGGACAAGCCTGCACTGGAAGAGGCGATAAACCGTATCATCACCGAAGATCACCCGGTGACTATCGGCGCCATCAGTGACCAGGAGCTCGAGGCCCGGCCCGAGCTGATCCGTACCATGTCCGTGAAGCCCCCCACCGGCGCAGGCGAGGTACGCACCATCCGTGTTGAGGGTGTGGACTACCAGCCCTGCGGTGGTACCCACGTGGCATCCACCGGGGAGATCGGTCGCATTCGTGTCGGCAAGGTGGAGAAGAAGGGGCGGCAGAACCGCCGCATCAATATCCACCTGGAGGATTGATTTGGACGCCCCGGTAAATCCACTCGCAAAGGCCCGCGGGCTGGTGAAGGATTTCGGCAGCCACCGTGCGGTGGACGGTATCGATTTCGATATCCCCCGGGGCAGCTGCTTCGGTTTTCTCGGCCCCAACGGCGCGGGAAAGACCACCACCCTGAAGATGCTGCTGGGGCTGGCCCCAAAGAGTGGCGGCGAGCTGAGTGTCTATGGCCTGCCTGTTCCCGAACGGGCCAGGGAGGTGAGGGCCCGCACCGGCCTGGTTCCCCAGGCCGATAACCTCGATCCTGATTTTTCTGTGGCAGAAAACCTGCGTACCTACGCCAGCTATTTCGGCCTCAAACCGGGGGAGGTGGGCGACCGGGTGGCGCGTCTGCTTAAGTTCGCCGCCCTGACCGAACGCAGCGAAGCGAAAACCGATACCCTCTCCGGCGGCATGAAGCGCCGCCTCACCATAGCGCGTGCCCTGATCAATGAGCCTGAGATGGTGGTGCTGGACGAGCCCACCACCGGTCTGGATCCACAGGCCCGGCACATCATCTGGTCCCGGCTCACCGAGTTGCGGGAGCAGGGCACCACCCTGATTCTCACCACCCACTACATGGAGGAGGCAGAGCGTCTCTGCGATCAGCTGGTGATCATGGATCACGGCAGGATTCTCGACCAGGGGGCTCCCCAGGCACTGATCCAGCGCCACGTCGAGCCGGAGGTGATCGAACTGCGTGGTGAGCGTGCTGCTGAGTTTGCTGCAGATGCCGGACAATTCGGCTGCCGGGTCGAACAGATGGGATCAAGTCTCTACTGCTACTCCAGGGATCCGGCGGAGTTTCTGGGCAAGCTGCAGTCGGTTACCGGGTTGATCTTCATGCACCGTCCCACAGGACTGGAGGATGTGTTTCTGAAACTGACCGGAAGGGAGTTGAGAGATTGAACCACTGGCGACTTCCCTCTGTCCGTTCAGGTGCATTCGCTGTATGGCGACGCAATATCATGGTCTGGCGCAAGCTGATCGGACCTGCAGTGGTGATGAACTTCGGTGAGCCGACCCTCTATCTCCTTGGCATGGGATTCGGCCTCGGGCACTTCGTGGGCGAGATGTCCGGCATGCCCTACCTGGCGTTTCTCGCCTCGGGCATCATTGCCTCCTCGGCCATGACCACGGCCACTTTTGAAGGTATGTACTCGGTCTATACCCGCATGGATCCCCAGCGCACCTACGAGGCCCTGATGGCCACTCCCCTGGAGGTGGATGACATCCTGGCCGGTGAGATGCTCTGGTGCGGTACCAAGAGTCTGTTCAGCGGTATTGCAATTCTGCTTGTTGCTGCCCTGCTGGGGGTGGTGCAGGGCTGGGAGGCGGTACTGGTGCTGCCGGTGGTGTTCCTGATCGGTCTCTGCTTTGCCGGGATGGCGATGGTCATGAGCTCCGTCGCCACCAACTACGACTTCTTCAACTACTACTTCGTTCTCGCCATTACCCCAATGTTTATTCTCTGCGGGGTGTTCTACCCGGTGGATACACTCCCTGAGGTAGCACAGTGGCTGGTGCAAATGTTGCCACTGACCCATGCCGTAGCGCTTACCAGGCCCCTTGTTGCCGGCGGTGAGCTCAGCCAGCCCCTGCTTCACCTGGGGGTGTTGGTGGCATACGGCGCCCTGGGTTTCTATATTGCTGTTGCCCTGGTTAGAAAGCGCCTGCTGGTCTGATGTTGGCGCAGACATTAGATTAATTCTGAATCCCCAGCATTTCTGTCGGAAGCGGCCCATGACTTATACTGGAGCGGTATAGTTATGTTACTGCCGAGTTGGATGGGTTGTGATTAAAAATGCACAGGATAAGGACATCTACCCAATGGATCTGGATCAAAACCTTTTGCGGGTTGAGTGGCTCGGCGCTGCAAACGAATACCCGCTATGCAGCCGTAACGACAAAATAAAGAACTACATTCTCAGGCTGTTGTTCTGCAGCCTCTTGCTGGCCCTCCTCTATTACGGTGCCGGGCTTCTCAGCCTGGCGGCAGAGTCTGCCCAGGCCGGAATAACGCCGATCTGGCTCCCTTCCGGGGTGGCGTTTGCGGCCTTCTTCATATTCGGTATCAGGCTCTGGCCGGGTATATTCCTTGGCATGTACCTGATCGCGCTTGATGCGGGAATCCCCATGCAGGTGGCCATGGTTGCCGCGCTGGGCAGTGTGCTGGAGGCTGCAGTTCCGGTTGCCCTGCTGCGCTACCTGGGGTTCGATTCGGGGCTGGTCAAAGTAAAGGCTGTGCTCGCATTCAGCCTGTTGGCGGTGGTTGCCGGGCCGATGATCAGCGCAAGCATTGGAGTGATGGGTTTCAGTTATCTATTGGGCGGACTGTCGGCACCCTGGTCTACGCTCTGGCTCTTCTGGTGGCTGGGTAATGCCCTCGGCATTATCACCCTGGGTGGTTTTCTGCTCAGTTGGAGTCGCAATTGGCGGATTTCATCCCGCGCTCTACTTGAGCTCGTTCTCTTTTCACTGGTTCTGGGTTACGCGGTTACGGTGGCGGTATCTGAGGCCAAAGAGGCGGTGTCGCTGCTGTTTCTGTTCATGGGTACTCCCATATTCCTTATCGGGGCGATTCGTCATGGTCCGAGAGGGATAACGTTTCTGGGGCTGGCGTTGGCAGCTGCATTTCTTGTGGTTGGTGCCTGGATTAACCCCGACTGCTTCAGAAAGGCGGATATCACCTATCTCTATCTCGATATAGCCTACGTTGGGGTGGCGGTCTTCACCGGCCTGATCGTGGCCGCAGCCTTTGCTGAGCAGACGCACTATCAATCCCTGCATAAGCGGGCCAATTACGATTACCTGACCGAGTTACTTAACCGCGCGGCGTTCGTGGAGCGTATGGAACTGGCGCTGGAGGGAACCCGGAACCAGGTTGCAAGCCACTGCCTGCTCTACCTGGACCTGGATGGCGTAAAGACGGTCAATGACACGGCAAGTCACGAGGCGGGTGATCACCTGATCAGGAACGCCGCCCAGGTTATCAAGAAGGCGATCCGTCAGCGGGATTGTGCCGGGCGGCTGGGTGGTGATGAGTTTGCCGTTCTGCTGTGGCACTGTCCCCTGGACCGTGCCCATGCCATAGCCGATGAGATCCGAAGGAGTATCTCCGCAGCACCCTTCGAGTGGGAAGATTTCCGCTATGACGTGACCATCAGTATCGGCGGTGCGCTGTTGGACAGCGATGTGCCTGATGTTCAGACAGCAATGAACAGAGCAGATGAAGCCTGCTACATGGCAAAACGTGGTGGTGGTGACAGCGTGGTATTCGGCCGGGAGTCGATAATCTGAAAGATGCCCGGGACCTGTTGGTCTATAGTATGGTTTCAACAGCCAGCCAATTCCGAATAAGAAAAAGATCATGACAACCAATCTCTTTGCCCGCCTCAATGACAGCAATACGCCGGTGATCGGCATGGTGCACCTGGCACCCCTGCCGGGCTCCCCCCGTTACGATGCCAACCTCAACTGGGTGCAGGAGCGTGCCCTTAAGGATGCCCAGATCCTGGCCCAGGGCGGAGTGGATGCGATGATCATCGAGAACTTCGGTGATGTGCCCTTTTACCCTGGGCGTGTACCCCAGCACGTGGTGGCCCACATGACTGCGATTGCAGCATTGATCCGGCAGCAGACCGATCTGCCTCTTGGGATCAACTGTCTGCGCAACGACGGACTCAGTGCCCTGGCCGTGGCCCACGCCGTGGGAGCGGAGTTTATCAGGGTCAACGTGCTGACAGGTGCCCGGGTCGCTGACCAGGGGATCATTCAGGGTATTGCCCATGAACTGCTGAGGGAGCGGGACCTGCTCAGGGCGCGAGGCATTCACATCATGGCCGACGTGGATGTGAAACACTCCTCGGCCCTTGGCGAGCGCAGGCCCCTGGCCGAGGATGTAATGGACCTGGTTCGCCGGGGTATGGCGGATGGTGTCGTGGTCTCCGGTGGAGGTACCGGTCTGCCGACAGACATAACCCAGGTTGAAGAGGTGAAGGCGGTGGTGGGTGATGTGCCGGTGTTTGTCGGTAGCGGGGTCAATGAGACCACCGCAAAAGAGTTCTCACGGGTGGCAGATGGCATGATCGTCGGCACCAATACCAAGCGTGAGGGTATCGCCTCGAACCCGGTGGAGCTTGAGCGTGTTCAGGCGCTGATGAGTGCCCTGGACTGAAATATAAGGGTTATGTATCGAAACCAACCGTTAGTTCCTGTCAGGTCCTTCCGAAGGGCACGGGAGCCCGAGATGTCGGCCTGAAGGCCGACCTACGGAAGATAGACAGTTTAATTAAATTCCAACCAATATCCCGGACCGCACAAAGTTTAAATATCTCCCTTGAATTTCTTTTTTGTATCCCTACCTATGGAGTAGGCGGATGCCCTCTAGGGGTCCGCAGAACCGCACGGCTCGATGAGCGTGCACTCCACTAACTCAGACTTTGAGTTAGTTAATATCGCTTCATAGTGAGGATATGATTATGACCAATTTTGATTTTGCACCCCTGTTCCGTACCGCCATCGGCTTCGATCGCCTGGCAGACACCCTGGAATCCGCCTACCGCTCTGACAGCGGTGCCGGTTACCCCCCTTACAATATTGAGCTGACCGGTGATGATGAGTACCGCATCTCCATGGCCGTGGCGGGTTTTACCCGTGATGACCTGGATATCGAGGTGAAGCAGAATATCCTGCGTGTCACCGGCGCCAAGAAAGATGATCAGCAGAGCCGCAAGTTCCTGCATCGTGGCATTGCCAACCGCAGTTTTGAACGCAGCTTCCAGCTGGCTGATTACGTACGCGTCGACGGCGCCGAGATCAGGGACGGCCTGCTCCATGTCGAGCTTGTTCGCGAGATTCCCGAGGCGATGAAGCCCCGTCGGGTCGAGATCAAGTCAGATGGCGACCACCTGATCGAGAGCAAGGCTAACGCAGCTTAAGCAGCGCGTTTAATCTCCTAAGGGAAACGCAGCGGCCTCGGCCGCTGCGTTTTTTTATGCTCTGTACCAGTTAGGTGTGGAATTTAACTTAAGACATTGATTTCTGTAGGTCGGCCTTCAGGCCGACATGTCGGGCTGAAGCCCGACCTACCAATGCCTAGATAGAACTCAGAAATCAGTTTCAATGCCTAACTGGCACAGAGCCTTTGTTATGCCTGTGAAATAGGGAGTGGTTTTACAGTTCCAGTATGTCACCGGGACCAGGTGCCGAGGCATCCAGATTGAGTTCTGATTTCAACGTCTCACTGAAGGCCTGTTTCGATTCGTCCTCGCCATGAACCACGTGGACCTCGGGCCCTGATTTAAAGCTACCGCACCAGCGCAGCAGGTCGTCCACGTCCCCGTGAGCCGACAGGCCGCCAACGGTGTGGATGCTGGCCCTGACCCTGAACTCTTCACCGTGGATTCGTACGGTCTCGTGACCATCCACAAGCCTGCGCCCCAGGGTGCCGTTTGCCTGGTAGCCGACAATAAGAATGTGCGAGCCTTTGTGTGAGATGTTGTGTTTTAGATGATGAATGATTCGCCCACCGGTCAGCATGCCACTGGCAGAGATGATGATAGCCCCGCTCTTGATTCGGTTGATGGCCATGGACTCCTGGGGTGACGGTGTAAGGCGCAGGTTTCTCAGGTGCGGCATCTCGTTGATCTGTTTGCGCAGCTTGGTGGCCTCCTCATCGTAGAGATGGGGGTACTCCCAGTAGACCTTGCTGGCGCGGATTGCCATGGGGCTGTCGAGAAAGACCTCCCAGCGGTCCAGTTCCCACTCGGTGTAGTATTTGCCCAGGTAGTAGAGTATCTCCTGGGTACGGCCGATGGAGAAGGCGGGTATCAGCAGGTTGCCTTTCTGGTGTGCGGCATCCCGGATGATCTGTCCGATCTCGTCGATGGTGCCCTGGCGGTCGCGGTGACGGCGGTTGCCGTAAGTGCTCTCGATGATCACATGATCGGCTTCGGTTATGACCGCCGGATCATTCAATATGGGCGTGTCATACTGGCCAAGGTCACCGCTGAAGACGATCTTCCGCTCCTTGCCCTCTTCCACCAGCCAGACTTCCACGCTGCTTGATCCCAGAATGTGCCCTGCATCCTGGTAGCGGATGGTCACCCCCGGCAGAATCTCTTTTTTCTCTCCATAGCGCAGCCCGACTATATTCTTCAGGGCGGCTTTTGCATCGTCGACGGTATAGAGGGGTTCAATTAACGGCTTTTTTTTACGCTTGCGTCGTTTGTTCTCGTATTGAGCATCTTTCTCCTGCAGAAAGGCGGAGTCCTGAAGAAGGATGTCGCACAGGTCGGCGGTTGCATTTTGGGTATAGATGGGGCCCCTGTAGCCCTGCTTGACCAGCAGGGGAATGCGCCCGGAGTGATCGATGTGGCCATGGCTCAGCACCACCGCGGAGATCTCGTCGGGTGAAAAGGGGAAGGGGTTGCGGTTCTTCTCCATCTCTGTACGCCGTCCCTGGATCAGCCCGCAGTCGAGCAGAATGGTCTGGCCTGCAGTGCGCAGAATATGGCATGAGCCGGTTACGCCACTGGTGGCGCCGTAAAATTCAATCTCCATCACTCGTTCTCCAGCAGCTGTCGCATCTCGTCAAAACGGACCTGCTCCTTTGCACTTACCTTGGGATATTCCAGCGCCAGGGACTCCAGGGTCTGCCGGATGATCCGCGCCACGGTCAAACGCATGTGGGGTTTGTCATCTGCGGGGATGGCATACCAGGGTGCCCAGGGTCTTGAGGTGGCACTCAGGGCCTCTTCGTAGGCATGCATGTAATCGTTCCAGTGGCCTCGTTCAACCACGTCACCAGCAGCAAATTTCCAGTTTTTCTCCGGTTCGTTGAGGCGGGAGAGAAAACGCTGTTTCTGCTCTTCCGGGGAGACGTTGAGCCAGAATTTCAGAATCACAGTTCCGTTGCGTGCCATGTGTTTCTCCATGTCACGAATCGATTCGAAACGTTCTTGCCAGACATCGGTGAGATCCAGTGAAGCGGGCAGCTGCTGGTAGTTGAGGTATTCCGGGTGCACCCTCACTACAAGAACCTCTTCATAGTAGCTGCGATTGAAAATGCCTATGCGGCCCCGCTCGGGCATGCAGCAGTTGGTGCGCCAGAGAAAGTCGTGGTCCAGCTCTTTGGGGGTCGGTTTCTTGAAGGAGAATACCTGGCAGCCGGCAGGATTGATGCCGCTCATTACGGCACGGATGGTGCTGTCCTTCCCTGCGGCGTCCATGGCCTGGAATACCAGCAGCAGGGAGTGGCGGTCATGGGCATAGAAGACCCGCTGCAGGTCATGCAGTCGTTCCACCTCATCTTCGAGCTGCTTTTTGAGCTCCTTTTTCTTTGGTCGATCGCCGACCAGGGTGGGATAGTCTCTGCGTGCAAAGGATCCATCATGCGGAACCAGGTAGGGGCTGGGTACTGCTTCAAACATGGTCTGTCTCTCCAGTGCAATGGTCTGGTTATTAACCCGGCGGCCAAATAGATTGTGTTCAGTGCTTCAAGCATGGACTTGATCAAGGCGTGGCTCACAGGTAATGGCTACTCCATTGGCAAGAGCCACAACACAGAGCAAGGCCATGCTTGAAGCACCTAACAGATTGATTAAAAAAGATAGGCCACTGCGTGCTTGCCTGCGAACTACGTTATCAAAACTTACTGTAGAAGTGCTACAGTGGCATTTTGATGCCTTGTTGCAGGCAAGCACGCAGTGGCTGAATCCCATCTATTTGGCCGCCGGGTTAATAACAGCAAGATATCACCCTGAACCCGGCCGTGTCACACGCCGGGTCAAAGGGGTGTGCAATTAATTACTTCAAGTCATTATCTGTATGTGATGGGCGACATATGCTCTCAGCTGAAGTTGGAATAGGGCGCTCCCTTGTTCTATGTCAACTAATTGCCTGACTTTGCCGTTCTCAATCAGATGCGAGGGTGGATAGAATGGTGTGATCTGCTATCTGCAGTCAGATCCAAGTAGTCAATTGCATGCGAAAGGATGAAGACATGTACAAGTATCTGATGTTGGGAGTGTTACTGCTGTCGGTTCCTGCAACGGGATTTTCCGCGCCGTTTGAAAATATTCTGAAGGAGGCACTTCAACTCAAAGAGAAGCCCGCAGGCAATATTCAGAATAAGCGGGCAAGGCCTGGCTTGAAATTGGCTCTGTCCGATTTTCAGATCAAAAGATCAGGCAGCAAGACCTACTGGTTCGCGACCCTCGAAAACAGCTCTTCACTCGAGGCTGGTAAGAGGCAGCTGGAAGTGTCGGCGCGTCAGTACGGTGCGAATGACCAGTCGTCGACTGCCGGGGCGCCGATTCTTAACACCATGCCGCTACGGGCCGGTGACTCCTTGAATCTGCAGCGTGAGTTTGAGCCTGCCGACGGGGTATCCCGAATCCGCATCGAGGTTCGTGACCGTAACCAGAACAGACTCCTGGTTTCGGAAACATTTCAGGCTGACATGCGCCGCGTGAAACCTGTTACACGACCCAGGGATAAGAGTGTGGCATTCAGCGCTAAGATGCAGGCGCGTATCCGTGCGGACAATGACAACTATCTCTGGTACGTGGAGATTAAGAACGTTGGAAGGGGGACACTATTCTTCAAGGATTACGACTTTCGAATCACCCCTTCCATCAGGGGGGTACAGACGGGCCGCGAGCCCTTTACCGATGTTGCAGGTTTCGACGAGCGCTCGGTTGAGCCCGGAAAGATTTCCAAAATCTATTTGGCAACGGGCTACGATAGCTGTTTTTCCGGTGACCTGATTACCGTGAATATCACGCACAGGACGTCCGGGCGTGTGATCAACCTGTATCAACCGGTGACCGAGCCATTATACCCTCTCAAGATGGGTAGTAATGTTTTCAAGTCACCTGGCGTCTTGACGTACTGGGATTTCGAGTTTGAAATACCAGTGAAAGATGATGACCTGCCGCCATACTATAACGGTGGGGTCTTCTATGGGGATGTGTTAGCGAAGCATAAGAAAAGGGGGCGGCACCAGTTCTCTTTCAATTACGTGAAGCATGCGCTTGGGCTTAAACTGCCGCCTGAACTAATGATTTCCGACGCGACCGAATCTGTAACTGTTGATCTGAAGTGGTTTGCCTCGTTTTGTGGCAGGCAGGTGCTGATCAAAGAGGGGCGCCGGACTTTTGACGGAGATGCCTTGCGGGATGCCGAGCATGGAGCCACCCTGGATCTCCCATAGTTCAACTGATCTGCAACAGCTTCTCTGAGATCGCCCGCATGGCCTGTTCGTTGCGCTGCATGCTCTCCAGCAGTTGAAGCTGGGCTGCCGCGCGGTCAAGATTCTGGCCCGGGTGGTCCACCTTGAAATAGCGATCTCCCTCCAGGTGATCGGTGAGGAAGCGTGCGGCCAGTTCCAGGGTGATGACCTGGGGTGCGACCCAGAGCAACGACTTTTCCTTGTCGACGAGTATGTCGCCGACCCCTTCCAGCCAGCCCTCCAGCAGTGACTCGAAGATATCCAGGTCCAGCCTGGTGGTTTTCTCTGGCCGGACTGCGGCTGCGCTGCGAACCATATCCGCGAAATCGTGCAGTGCCAGTCCGGGCATTACCGTGTCCAGGTCCACGACGCAGAGGGCCTCGTTGGTCTCTGCATCGAGCAGCACGTTGTTGATCTTGGTGTCATTGTGTACGGCCCTGATGGGCATGTCCGCATCGTGCAGGATAAAGGCAAGGGTGTGATGGGCCTGCAGCCGCCTGATGGTCTCATCGGTTTCGTTATTACGGTTGTGTGGGTTCTCTTTCGCAGCCGCTTTCAGTTGCTCAATGCGTCTTGGAGTATTGTGAAAATCGGCTATGGTCTCATGCAGTTGTGGTGATGGCAGGTCGGCGAGTTCCCGGGTGAAGCTGCCGAAGGCCCGTGCGGCGCTGTATGCAATTTCAGGGTCGTTCACCGATTGCGGCGCGGTGCTTTTTTCGATGAACCGGTACATGCGCCAGCAACCCCCCGTTTCATCATGCACCAGGCAGTTGCCGTCAGCGCCCGGTATCAGCGTAAGCACATGGCGTTGCCAGTCGGTACCATACTGCTGGCGGGCCTTGTCGGCGAGATGCTCCGTAACCCGTTGGATGTTCTGCATCACCTTTTCAGGTTCGGTGAATACCCGGGTGTTGATCCGTTGCAACAGGTAGCGATGCGCCAGGCACTCCACCCTGTAGCTGTCGTTTATCAGTCCCTCGCCTGCTGGATTGACGGAGAGGATGGGTGATTCGATATCGAATCCCTTTGCTGTTTCAACAAGTTTTTCTGCCCGGCTCATTTGGACTCTTTGAACAGAAAGAACCAGAGCATTGTTACCAGTTGAATCAGCAGTGCAATTGAGAATGCCCAGGTGAAGGCCTCGGGTGCATAACCGCCTGTTGGTGTCTGGGGCCAGAGGTCAATGATTGCCCCGATACCCCATTGGCCGCAAAAGGCAAAGATGAATACAAGCAGGTTGTGAGCCGTGTTCACCCTGCCGGCCAGGTTGGCAGGGAAGTTCTGGGAGAGCACCGCGTAGGTGACGGTGCCCGATGTGCCGAAAAAACCGAACATGAGCCACAGGGGGAGAGCCAGATCGGTCGCACCAAGGATAATACCTGCCTGTGCTGCCATGAACAGCGCCATGCCGCCGCCTGCCACGGCAGAGGTGGTGATGCCGAGTTTGGTGAGGCGCCCGGCAGTGAAGCCGATAAGCGAGAAGCCGGCGATCATGGCGCAGGCGATCAGGGCCAGGTAGAGAGCCGTGGTATCGCGGTCGAAACCGGCGACATCTCTTAGCCATGGGCCGGCCCAGAGACTTTGAATGGCCAGGAAACTGGCTTGGGATGCGACGGCCCAGGGGGTGATGCGCCAGAAGAGTCGGCTGGTGAAGATGTGAAGGATACCCTGGATATGGTCTCCCAGTCCGATCCGGGGATGTTTTTCATCCTTATCAGGTGCAAGAAGGAATATAAGCACCGCCACCAACAGTGTCACAACACCGAGCATCAGGAAGACGCCTCGCCAGTCGGTGACCTGCAGCGCCGCCTCCACCGGTGCAGTGGCGGCCAGGGCGCCGAGTCCACCGGATGCCAGTTGCAACCCGTTGGCCATGGGAAGCCGGTTGGCGGGGAACCACTGCACGAA
The DNA here is from genome assembly GCA_965224515.1 of Sedimenticolaceae bacterium. GTDB lineage: Bacteria > Pseudomonadota > Gammaproteobacteria > Chromatiales > Chromatiaceae > Sedimenticola_A. The sequence continues at coordinate 1,017,671 of OZ245051.1, read as the reverse complement.
TGCCTTGAAGGCGGCCATCAGGCAGGCGGATACACCGAAACCGATCAGGGCGCGCCCCAGGATCAGCCCTTCCACGGACTCTGCCAGGCTGAAGATAACCGCGCCGGCGGCAGCAAAGAGCAGCAGTGCTGCCTCGATTTTCCGCGGGCCATAACGGTCCAGCAGGATGCCCAGCGGGAGCTGAAAAGCGGCAAAGGAGAGAAAGTAGGCGCTGGTGAGCAGGCCAAGCTCAGAGGCGCTCAGCCCCAGTTCGCTGGTCAGGTCCGGTGAGATGACGGCATTGACCACCCGGAAGAGGTAGGAGAGGAAATAGCCCAGTGCGAAGGGGATGAAGATTCTGAGTAGGAAGGCTGGGCTGTGCTTGTCGGTCATCCTGCTTTTATGCCTTAAGCCGTGTTGTCAGGCAAGCTGTGGTTTGCAGGCCCTGGGTAAAACTAAAAGTCCACCGGCAGGTAGAAGAAGATGAAGCGGCCCTGTTCTATATCGATTTTCAGCTTGGCATCACGGTAGAGTGCGTAATCGATGTAGCCGGGTATGGCGCTGTTCATGTGGCACTCACTGGCGTGCTGGGGTGACTCGAAGTCCCGGTCCCTGTCGTACCAGGAGAGCAGCATGTAGGCGTTTTCACCCAGCCGCCCGTCGGCCTCGGCATTGGCGATATCCATGGCGACGAGGTAGTCGGCTGGTGACGGCAGGGGAGCGAGTTCTACGATGGTGACGCCGGTGTAGTCCGGTTCGGTGGGCATGTTGCAGTGGGATGCAGGACGCTCGTCACTCATCGGTTAGCTCCTTTGGTGCAAAGATTTTCTGTAGGTCGGCCTTCTACCTTCCGGGTAAAAAAGGCCGACATGTCGGGCTAAAGCCCGACCTACATTATCACTCGAAGCTCTGGGTCAGGATGATCAGCTTGTCCAGGCGGTTTCTTGCCTCACCGCTGGTGATCGCCTCGCTGGCCTTCTCCACGCCCTGGGCCAGGCTGTCGGCCAGACCGGCGGTGTAGATGGCGGCACCGGCATTGAGGCAGACAATATCGCGGGCAGGGCCGGCATTGTCTTCCAGCACCGAGCGGATGATTGCAAGACTCTCGTCGGCGTCGGCTGCCTTGAGTGACGCTATGGGGGTGCGGGACATGCCGAAATCTTCAGGCTGAACCGAGTAGCGGCGAACGCGGCCATCTTTGAGTTCAGCCACCTCGGTTTTGTCTCCCACGGAGATCTCGTCCAGTCCGTCGCGGGCGTGCACCACCATGACATGATGGCTGCCCAGTTTCTGCAGCACGTTGGCAAGGGGATCGAGTAACTCGTCGCTGAACACACCCAGCACCTGGTTAGGGGCGCCGGCGGGGTTGGTCAGGGGGCCCAGCACGTTGAAGATGGTGCGGGCGCCCATCTCCTTGCGCGGGCCGATAGCATGCTTCATGGCGCCGTGATGGGCGGGTGCGAACATGAAGCCGACGCCAACCTCGTTGACGCATTGTGCAACCTGCTCCGGTGTCAGGCTCAGGTTAACGCCTGCCGCCTCGAGTACATCGGCCGAGCCGGATTTAGAGGAGATGGAGCGGTTGCCGTGCTTGGCCACGCTTGCGCCTGCTGCGGCAGTGACGAAGGCGCTGGCGGTGGAGATGTTGAAGGTGCCGGAGGCATCGCCGCCGGTTCCGCAGGTGTCCACCAGGTGATCGGAGCTGACCTCAACCCGTGTGGCAAGCTCGCGCATAACGGAAGCAGCAGCAGCGATCTCGCTGACCGTTTCACCCTTCATGCGCAGTCCGATCAGAAATCCGCCGATCTGGGCGGGGGTGGCGCCGCCGGTCATGATGGTGCGCATCACGTCGGTCATCTGTTCTCTGCTCAGGTCGTGCTGGCCGAGAACGTGATTGATGGCTTGTGGCATCTCCATGTTGAATACCTTCTTTAATTTTATAACGCAAAGTGCGTAAAGCACGCCAAGTTTATTGATGCTCGCAGCTATCAAATATGTCTTTTGTAGGTCGGGCTTCAGCCCGACATATCGGCCTTATATGCCAGGAGGGTAGAAGACCGGCCTACAGTTAGTCGATATTGTGTGCTGGATTAATAATCTCTAGCCAAAAGGGTGCAGGTTCCCTGGCTGACCGGAGGCCTTATAATTTAAGACAGTGTGGTTGGGTACGCAAATGAGTGCCAGGCAAGCCCAATATGGTATCTGTTCCTTCCTGGTGAACATTGCGTTACATCACTTCCTGTCGAGGAAGTTTTTCAGTAGATCGTGGCCGTGTTCGGTGAGTATAGACTCTGGATGATACTGCACGCCCTGGATGTCGTACTCTTTATGGCGAACACCCATGATTTCGTCCATCTCCCCGTCGCTGGTCCGGGTCCAGGCGGTGATTTCCAGGCACTCCGGCAGACTCTCTTTGTCGATAACCAGTGAGTGGTAGCGGGTGGCCTCATAGGGGTTGTTCAGATCGCTGAAAATACCGGTGTCCGCGTGGTAGATGGGTGATGTCTTGCCGTGCATCACCTCTCGTGCGTGAACGATTTTTCCACCAAACGCCTGGCCGATGGACTGGTGTCCAAGGCAGACGCCGAGGATCGGCAGTCGGCCTGCAAAGGTCTTGATCGCCTCTACCGAGATGCCCGCCTCGTTTGGGGTGCAGGGGCCTGGTGAGATGACCAGGTGATCGGGATTCATCTCCCCGATCTGATCGATGGTGATCTCGTCGTTGCGGTGGACGTGTACATCCGCCCCCAGTTCTCCGAAGTACTGAACCAGGTTGTAGGTGAAGGAGTCGTAGTTGTCGATCATTAATAGCATGACTAGGCCCCCGTACAATCATTTACTGTGAGGCCGGCCTCGGCCAGAGCGACGGCGCGGAATACGGCACGTCCCTTGTTCATGGTCTCTTTCCACTCCAGTTCAGGCTTTGAGTCGGCCACCACGCCGGCCCCGGCCTGGATATGCAGGGTGCCGTTCTTGATCACTGCCGTGCGGATGGCGATGGCGGTATCCATGTTGCCGTTCCAGGAGAGGTAACCCACGGCGCCGGCGTAGACGCCGCGCTTTACCGGCTCGAGCTCGTCGATGATCTCCATGGCGCGGATCTTTGGGGCGCCGCTGACGGTGCCTGCAGGGAAGGTGGCACGAAGTACGTCGATGGCGGTCATGCCATCTTTCAGCTCGCCGGTGACATTGGAGACGATATGCATGACATGGGAGTAGCGCTCGATCACCATCTTGTCGGTGAGTTTCACGCTGCCGATCTTCGCCACCCGGCCCGCATCGTTGCGTCCCAGGTCGATCAGCATCAGGTGCTCGGCCAACTCCTTGGGGTCGGCCAGCAGCTCTGCTTCAAGCGCCTTGTCTTCCTCTTCGCTGTAGCCCCGGCGGCGGGTGCCGGCGATGGGGCGAACGGTGACCTCGCCGTCTTCCAGGCGAGTCAGGATCTCCGGCGAAGAGCCGACGATATGGAAGTCGCCCATGTTCAGAAAGTACATGTAGGGGCTGGGGTTGAGGCCGCGCAGGGCGCGGTAGAGGTCCAGGGGTGGCGCATGAAACGGTATGGAGAGGCGCTGGGAGAGCACCGTCTGCATGCAGTCACCGTCCAGGATGTACTCCTTGGTACGATCAACCGCCTGCTTGAAGCCCTCTTCTGAAAAGCCGGAGACGAAGTGGGATTCGTCGATCTCGTGCTGTTCGCAGTGGGGTTGCTCGGGAATGCCCGAGCGCATCTGCTCGACAATGGCGCGCAGGCGTTCTTTGCCCAGCTCGTAGCTGCCGCCGTTGGTGGGGTCTTCGTAGACGATGACGTAGAGACGGCCGCGCAGGTTGTCGAACACAACCACCTCGTCGGAGACCATGAGCATGATGTCCGGGTTGTCGATGGGGTCCGGGTTGGGGCAGTTGGCCAGCTTGGGTTCGATGTAGCGGATGGTGTCGTAACCGAAGTAGCCCACCAGGCCACCGGTAAAGCGGGGCAGGTTCTCATGCTCGGCTACGCGGTAGCGTTGCTGGAACTCTTCAATGAAGGCCAGGGGGTCGCTCTCCTCGTGGCTTTCGGTCACCTCGCCGTCGGTCTCGACAGTGATGGTGTGCTCCCTGATCCGCAGCAGGGTGCGGCAGGGCAGGCCGATGATCGAGTAACGGCCCCATTTCTCACCGCCCTGTACCGATTCGAACAGGTAGGAGTGAGGGCCGTCTGCAAGCTTGAGGTAGACGCTCAGCGGGGTATCGAGATCGGCCAGGACCTCGCACATCACGGGGATGCGGTTGTGGCCTTCAGCGGCCAGCGTATTGAACTGTTCGGGAGTCATGTTCCTCTCCACACAAGGGTATAAAACAGGGTTTGGCGACAGGCGAGCTTCACCAGCGCCATCGCGTGCCTGTTTTCAACGTCTTGTGGTGGTGCGTGAGGTACATAAGTCACCTTTCAAAATGAAGGGGTAACGATAATCTAAATCGCAGTAACTATCCAGAGGGCCTGGGCTGTAGGGTGCAATAGCGTAGCGTATTACACCGGGCGCGTGGGCTGCCGGTGGGTTACGCTGGCGCTAACCCACCCTACAAACAATGTTCAAGCCGCTTCGGTCAGAAGCCCTTTGAGTTCCACGAAAGAGTCGATGACATGGTCAGGGTTTGCATCGCGGATGTCGTTGCCGTGATTGTAACCGTAGCTCATGCAGATGATGCCAAAGCCGGCTGCGCGGGCAGCTTTAACATCGCTGACCGAATCACCCAGCATCATGCACTCCGATGGATCGACGCCGAAGTGCTTCGCACCGTGCAGCAGGGGCATGGGGTCGGGTTTCTTCTTCGGCAGGGTGTCTCCGCTGATGACGATTTCGAAATCGTCGTAGACGCCCAGGGCCTTGAGCAGGGGCACGGTGAACTGTGCCGCCTTGTTGGTTACGCAGCCCATGCGGATGCCGGTGGTCTTGAGGTAGTTGAGACCTTCGCGCACGCCGGGGTAGAGGCCTGACTTCTCACCGTTGTGCTTGTCGTAGAGGTCCAGGAAGATCGGGTAGGCTTTCTCGAAATCCTCGTCAGTCGGCTCGCCTTCGAGCTGGCCGATCAGTGCGCGGCGGGTCAGTCGCTCGACGCCGTTGCCCACCCAGTCGCGAACTCTGTCTTCGCCGTAAGCGGGACGGCCGATTTTTTCCATCATGGTGTCGACGCAGTAGGCGAGGTCGGGCACGCTGTCCACCAGGGTGCCATCCAGGTCAATCAGAATCAGTTTTGGTGTTTTCATATGCACTCAATGAACAGAGGGATCACCTGGTGGTTTCCCACCTGATGATCCCCCGGTCTCAGTCTGGATTAAACTTTTGCGAGTTCTTCGCGCATCTGGCCGAGGATGGTGTCGTAACGGTTGGGATCGCTGTCCTTGGCTTTACCGAAGATGCCAGAGCCGGCAACGAAGGTGTCGGCGCCTGCGGCGGCGATCTCGGCGATGTTCTCGGCTTTTACGCCGCCGTCGATCTCGAGGCGGATGTCCAGGCCGGAGTCATCGATCATCTTGCGGCAGGCGCGCAGTTTGTCCATGGCGGCAGGGATAAAGCTCTGGCCACCGAAGCCGGGGTTCACGGACATGATCAGGATCATGTCGACCTTGTCCAGCACGTAGTCCAGGTGAGAGAGCGGGGTCGCCGGGTTGAACACCAGGCCGGACTTGCAGCCGTTGTCGCGGATCAACTGCAGTGAGCGGTCGATGTGCTCGGAGCCTTCCGGGTGGAAGGTGATATAGGATGCGCCGGCTTTTGCGAAATCGGGAATGATGCGGTCAACGGGCTTGACCATCATGTGCACGTCGATGTCGGCGGTAACACCGTGCTTGCGCAGGGCTTCGCAGAGCAGGGGGCCGATGGTCAGGTTCGGAACGTAGTGGTTGTCCATGACGTCGAAATGGACGATATCGGCACCAGAGGCCAGAACGTTATCCACCTCTTCGCCCAGCTTGGCGAAATCGGCCGAAAGAATGGACGGTGCAATGAGATAGTCAGACATTTTTATACTCCTGAGCAAGGCCACGGGGTGGTCTGCCGGCAACCAAATTTTTTTAAGAGCAGGCACTTTACCCCAAGCGTTTGCTTTTTTCACCCTTGTAACGTCTTGATTGAAAAGGTCTATTTATGGGGTCCATAAGTTAATCTTAAGACCCGTCCTCCGGTGGGAGAGGGAGGGGCGGTGCAGCTTTGCCTATACTGTATCTATATAGAGGGGAGAATAAGAAGGATAACTCTGTGCCACAGCAAGCTTTTTTCTTTTCTGCGCTGTTTCTTTTCGGGGCCCTGGCCTGGTCTTCTGACCTGGTGAGGGAGCTGCGCATTGCTGAAGAGATTGAGAAGACCAACCTGGTAGGTACGCCTGTTCGGCTGAAAGCCGGTGAGGTCGATTATCTTGGGATCCACACCGAAGCCGAGGCAAAGGTACCCCGTGGTGGGGTGATCCTGCTTCACGGCAGGGGCGGACACCCGGACTGGAGCGACGTGATCAGTCCCCTGAGGTCAGAGCTGACGAAATTCGGCTGGGAGACGCTCTCGATTCAGCTGCCTGTTGCTGCAAGTGATGCCCCTGCCTGGATCTACCGAGACCTGGTTCCGGACTCTTTTCCGCGGATCAGCTTTGGGGTGGAGTACCTCAAACAGAGAAAAATCACCCAGGTGGTCCTGGTGGGGCATGGTCTGGGCGCACGCATGGGAGCGGAGTTTCTGGGCAAGGGTGCGCCCGGGGAGATCAAGGGGTTTGTTGCCATAGGCTTGCCTGCCATGGGAAGCGAAGCCACTCTGGAGGCCTTGAAAAGTACCCGGCTGCCCATGCTCGACCTCTATGGGAGTCGTGATATCGACCCGGTTCTGGAGAGTGCTGCCCAGCGTGCAAAGGCTGCTGCTGCCGGGGGCAATGCCGGGTATCGTCAGTACGAGATGCTGGGCGCCGATCACAACTTTCAGGGAATGGAGGGGAGTCTTGTCACTACAGTCCAGAGCTGGATGCGCAAGGCGTTGCCTTAGTGTTGGCGACTGCGCTTATTGTGGGTGGTCTGAAACGGTACAGCGATGAGTAAACGGGCAGGTACAACAACCATTCTGAACGGATTGACGTTGGTGGTACTGCTGTTGGTGATGGCTGAGACCGGCTGGCTGCACTCCCTCAGCTGGTTCGATCTGCGTTTTGGCGATCTTTTCCTTCGTTATCATGCTGCAACTCAGCAGCCGGACCCTGACGTGGTGATTATCGATATCGACGAGCGCAGCCTGGCACAGATGGCTCCCGAGCTTGGTCGGTACCCCTGGCCCCGATCGGTTCATGCGGAACTGATAGAGGGGTTGACCGGGCAGGACGTGGGAGCGGTTGCCTTCGATATCATGTTCAGCGACCCGGACCTGCTCCAGCAGGAGGGTGATGACTACCTGGTTGAGACAGCCCAGATCCATCCCAACGTCTTTTTTGCCTTTCAACGCCTGCTGGGCGCCCAGGATGCTCATGGGCTGGATCTCGGGCAGTATGGTAGCTCCCTCGGTTTCAGCGCGAGCGAGTCAGCTGATCCTGATGCCCATGTCTCACTTTTGCTGCCGATGCCGGGATTGGCTTTTACAGGGCAGATCGGCACCATCAATTTCAACGAGGATCACGATGGCGTGGGGCGGCGATATGACCTGTTCGTGGATGCCTACGGTTGGCACCTGAGCTCGCTGCCAGCGAAAGTGGCACACTATTTGGGCTACGGTGTTCCGGGGGGGCAGGATCTGTTGTTGAACTGGCGTGGCCCAGCCCTGAGCTATAAAAGGGTATCTTTCTCTGATATCTATTTGGACCTGGGCAGACGCACTCCCCGTCGTCCCGCAGATGAATTCAAGGATAAAATCGTCATTGTCGGTTCAACCGCGTCGGCGCTGCATGATCTGCGCACCACGCCAATGAGCAGCCTGATGCCTGCTGTTGAGATCGTGGCGACCGCAATAGACAATCTCAAGCATGGCGACTACCTGCGGGATGTCCCGGGATGGGTCAACCTGGCTGTCACTTTCAGCCTGGTGCTGGTGCTCTACCTGATCATGCGGCTGTTCAGTCTGCAACTGGTCGCTGGGGTGGTGCTGTTGATATTGAGCTTCGGACTGATGGCCGGGGTCTACCTCTCTCTTGGCCAGCGACTGGTTGTACCGCCGGCCACACCGTTGCTCTTCGGTTGGCTTTACTACGGTGCCTCTGTTGCACTCTCCTATTGGCAGGAGCGGCGCTCCCGTGAACATTCGGTAGCCATGTTTCAGCGCTTTCTGGATCCCAGGGTCGTGGAGGAGCTGGTAGACGAAGGCAGTCTTCTCCCTGAGGGCCGGGGGCAGTCCAGGGAGGTGACGGTTCTGTTCTCTGATATCAGAAATTTCACCACCCTCTCCGAGGCACATACCGCCGAGGAGGTTGTCAGCATGCTCAACGACTATTTCAGCCGCCAGGTCGGGGTGATATTCCATCACGGCGGCACCATGGACAAGTTTATCGGCGATGCCATCATGGCCTTCTGGGGGGCGCCTGTGGTTGATCACAACCAGGCGGTGAACGCCGTGACCGCCGCCATGGCAATGGAAACGGCATTGGCGGAGTTCCGTCATGAGTATGGCGGAGAGTTCAGTCAACTCGATATCGGGATCGGCATTCACAGTGGTCAGGCTGTCGTGGGATTTATCGGCTCTGAAAACCGCTTTGACTATACTGCTATTGGCGACACCGTAAATCTTGCCAGCCGGATCGAGGGACAGACCAAGGGGCTGGCGCGGATACTGGTGTCCGAGGCCACGCGCGTGCACTGTGGAGATGCATTCGAGTTTGTCGATCATGGACTGTTTCAAGTAAAGGGGCGCAGCGAACAGGTTCGCTTGTACGAGCCCAGGGGGAGATCTGATGAATAGCTGGCGTTTGACCGGGTTGTTTGCAGCGATGTTCTGCGCTCTCACTGTGTCGGCGTCCGAACTGGCTTCGGTGGTGCGGGCGACCGAGTTGAGGAGTGAGCCGTTTCGGGATGCAACGGTTCTGGCCGGTATTCAGCCGCGCTCGTCCGTTCTGGTCACCGATCGCAAGGGTGGCTGGTACCAGGCGAAGTTCGGAGAGTATCAGGGCTGGGTACGGATGACCGCCCTGCGCTTCGTGCAGCCGGGGGCTGATGGTTCATCTTCAGGTGTGGAAGAGGCGGGTTCCGCCTTCAGATTCCTTACTACCGGGCGCTCCGGGTACACCGGTGTCACCGCCGCGACAGGTATCCGTGGGCTGGATTCAGCTGACATGATGAGCGCGGTACCGGATCGCAAGGCGGTGGATAATCTCGAATGGTTCAAGGTTGAGCCGGCCGAACTGAAGCAGTTTGCTGCAGATGGCGGCTTGAGTCCCAGGAAGGTGTCCTACATCAAGGTGGGGAGTGGCAGCTGGTTCTCACTGCCGAAAAGCTCGGCCCCCCAGGGATCCGAGAAGAAAGATCCTTTCCCCAACTTTTAGGACGAGGGCAATAAAATGATGACTAAACGCTTATTGCTTGGTGTTCTGATACTGGCTCTCTGTGCAGCAGGCGGGGCTATGGCGGGACCATTCGATCAATTCAAATCGATGTTAGGTGCACCTGGCCAGCAGAAAGACAATTCCGGCAACACCCGGACAATCGACTTGGGCAATATCTTCAAATCCGCCAAGGATGCTTTTGGTGACGTGGCGCCGGAAGAGGAGCGGGCTATCGGTGTGGAGTCATCCTCACTCCTGCTGGGTGCGGTGCCCCTACTGCAGGAGGCCAAGCTTCAGTACTACATCAACCTGGTGGGCAATTGGGTTGCACAGCAGACAGAGCGTCCTGACCTGGACTGGCGTTTCGGCATTCTCGATACAGACGATATCAACTCGTTTGCAGCACCAGGGGGTTATGTCTTCATCACCAAGGGGATGCTGCGCCAGCTGGATAACGAGGCCGAGCTGGCCGCTGTGCTGGCACACGAGTGTGCCCATGTTGTGCAGCGTCACTACCTGGCGGCAGTGCAGAAAAATGCACGCCTGGATCTCTCGGCCAACCTGGTGTCTGCTGCGGTAAAGACCGACCAGAGAGGTGCCCTGGATAAAGTGCTCAGTGGTAGCCGTGAGCTCTATGCGCGGGGGCTGGATAAGGATGACGAGTACGAGGCTGATCGCATGGGGGCGGTGCTGACAGCCAGGGCGGGATACGAGCCCTTCGGTCTGCATCATGTGATGCAGCGGCTGGCCGCGGTGAACCCAAACGACGGTTCACTCTCCTTTCTGTTCAAGACCCACCCATCCCCTGACAAGCGGCTGGATGAACTTGAGGTGACGGTAGACCCATTGAGCGACTATGTGGAAAGCCCGGTTATCCGGCGCAGATTCCAGGTTGAAACCTCGGTGATACATCGGCATTGAGGTTGATTCTCGCGGGGCTTTTCAGGGGGGCGTGGCCACTAGTCGGGGTTGTACCCCGGCAGCCGGCTTTCGTCCACTTCGTCGATCTGGGACTTGTGCAGGTACTTTTCAGCGTACTGCATGTAGACCTTCTCCTTGATGAACAGGTCCACCAGCTTTCCGTCCAGGTGATTGTCCAGTCTCATGCGGCACAGGATATTCAGTGCCTGTGAAAGCATGATCGGATCCCGGTAGGGGCGGTCATGGGCTGTGATCGCCTCGAAAATATCCGCAATTGCCATGATGCGGGCCGGGATGGACATGTCATCCCCGGTCAGGCCATTGGGGTAGCCGCTGCCATCGATATGCTCGTGATGCCCCCCTGCATACTCCGGCACGTTCTTCAGATAGGCGGGAAATCTCAAACCTTCAAGCATGAAGATCGAAGCGTTGATGTGGTTGTTGATCTTCTTGCGCTCCGCATCAGTGAGTGTTCCCTTGCGTACGCTGAGATAGCTGATCTCCTCCTCAGAGAGGAAGCTCTCAAACTCGCCATCGTGGTTGCGCCACTGGCGTTGGCCGATCTCTGCAATCCGCTGCACGGCTTCATCGTGAAGGAACTCTCCACCAATGTTCATTCTCTTAAGAAATCTCAGGTCGTCATCGAGTTGGCTTAAGTTCTTTTGGTATTTCTTTTTCAGGGTGGAGAGTGTCTCTTTATCGCTGATATCGGAGGTCCTGAGCAAGTAGTCTATGTGCATGTCCCGCTTGATGATATCAGCACGTAGTTCGATGACCTTGATGCGGTCGAACCGTGTCTCAAGTTTTGTTGACTTGTCCAGCAGATGATCGGGAGTGGTGATCTTTCCACAGTCATGCAGCCTGCCGGCAATCTGCAGTTCGTAGCGGTCGGCATCCTCCATGGCGAAGTGAGTTTCACTGTCGCCGCTTTTGTGTGCCGCCTCGGCCAGTAAAAGTGTCAGTGCCGAAACACGCTTGCTGTGTCCTGCGGTGAAGGGGGATCGCTCGTCGATGACATTACTGATCATCTTTACCAGCGACTCGAACAGGTGGCGCTGGTCATCAATGAAGCGTTGGTTGGTCAGGGCCACGGCAGCCTGGGATGCGAGGGATTCCACCAGTTGCTGGTCGTCAGTGCTGAAGGGGGTGACCTCTCCTGTTTCAGGGTTCTGGGCATTGATGAGCTGCAACACACCGATGACATCCCCCTCGTTGTTGGCCATGGGGACGGCGATGAAGGAGCGGGACCGGTAGCCGAACCGTTCGTCGAATTCATGGGTGCCTGAAAAATCGAACCCGTTTTCCGTTGCATAGACATCCGGAATATTGATGGTGCGGCAGGCGATTGCGGTATAGGTGGCCACCAGGTGGTCGTTTGGTCTGCCATCTGATTGATAGAGCGGCAGGCAGGGATAGGCATGGTTCGAGGTGTCAAGTGCGTCGCTCCAGTGTATGCCCAGGGAGTCGGTCATCATGATCTTGAAATTGAGGCACTTATCCTCGTCGGACTGAAGATAGATGGTGCCGCCGTCTGCGTGGGTCAGTGAGCGGGCATTATCAAGAATCCGTTCCAGCAGCTTTGGCGTGTCGCGCTCTGCGGAGAGTGCAATGCCGATGGCATTGAGCCGGTGCAGACGCTCGATGAGCGAGGTGTCTGATCCCATGTTTGCCCCATTGATGGTTATTCTGTTTCTATGTCTTAAAAATAGCTTCTGTGGCAAATGTTTCACGATTAATTGTTACCTTTTGCACCGCCATGTGGCACATCGGCCTGTATGGCTGAGGAGTTTGCTTCCAGTTGGTGCAGGCTGGGCGGTTGCTGTGGGAAGTGATCCTGAACGGGTGCGGCTGAAAACAGCATCTCTCAACCGTGCCCAGCCTAAGGGGGCAGCTGGATATTGTCCGGTAGTCTACGTAGTACTACGGAGATATGCCTTGGTATATCAACATATTATGAATTTCAAGGGTCTTGCAGGTCGTCCTTTGACGGGCTAGAGTGATGAAACTTGCTGCCCTAAATTCCCAGTGAGTACCTGTATTGGGATGCTGTCATGAATTAGGGCTGCAGTAGGAATAAGATTTGCAAGAAGGTTTGTTACGGCCGTAAGACAGGATGACGATTTCACCTGACTATCGATGCCATCTCACGGCCTTATTCAATTGCAGTTATAAGAAAGGAAGACGGAGACTATGAAAAAGATCTATGCAATCGCTTCAGCAGTGGCACTGGCCACCGCATTTTCAGCAACGGCACAAGCCGGTGCCACCCTCGACTCAGTCAAGAAAAAAGGTTTTGTTCAATGTGGCGTAAGTACCGGCCTGGCCGGTTTCTCAAGCGCTGACGACAAGGGTAACTGGGCCGGCCTGGATGTGGATGTCTGCCGTGCTGTTGCAGCTGCCGTATTCGGCAGTGCTGACAAGGTGAAGTACAGTCCCTTGACCGCCAAGGAACGTTTCACCGCCCTGCAGTCCGGTGAAATCGATATGCTCTCCCGCAACACTACATGGACTCTCACCCGTGACAGCTCACTCGGCCTGAACTTCGCCGGTGTGAACTACTATGACGGTCAGGGCTTCCTGGTAAGCAAGAACCTGGGTGTGAAGAGTGCGCTGGAACTGGATGGTGCATCGTTCTGTATCCAGGCAGGTACAACCACCGAGCTGAACCTGGCTGACTACTTCCGCGCCAACAAGATGTCCTACACACCTGTCACCTTCGACAAGTCTGATGAAACTGTAAAGGCGTTTGAAGCCGGTCGTTGTGATGCACTCACCTCTGATCAGTCCCAGCTCTACGCTCTGCGTATTCAGCTGAAAGATCCAGGTAGCGCCACGGTGCTTCCCGAGGTTATCTCCAAGGAGCCTTTGGGTCCTGTTGTCGCCCAGGGTGATGACGAGTGGTTCAACGTTGTTCGCTGGACTCTCAACGCCATGCTTAATGCTGAAGAGCTGGGTGTGAGCTCTGCCAACGTTGCCAAAATGATGGAGAGCAAGGATCCCAATATCCGTCGTCTGCTCGGCCTGGAAGGTATCAAGGGCAAGGGCCTGGGTCTGGAAGATGGCTGGGCTGCCAACGTCATCAAGGGTGTTGGAAACTATGCCGAGGCTTTCGAGCGTAATGTGGGTATGGATAGCCCGCTCAAGATTGCCCGTGGTCAGAACGCCCTCTGGAACAAGGGTGGTCTTCAGTACGCACCACCGATCCGCTAATATAGCCGAGACTGTATAGCGAGAGCCGCCGGGTGAAAGCCCGGCGGCTTGTTCCGATCCACACTCCATAAGGGTATCTCCTATGGCAGGTGAACAGCAGCAGGCGTCCGCTCCTGCCCAGGCAGCGCTCTGGCGAAGACCGGCTTTCCGTTCCGTCGTATTTCAGGCGCTTCTAGTACTGGCCCTATGCATGGTCGGTTACTACCTATTTACCAACACCCTGCACAATCTTGAACAGCGGGGCATCAGTACCGGTTTCGGTTTTCTCTCCCAGGAGGCAGGGTTCGGTATTCTCCAGTCCCTGATTCCGTTCGACGAGACCCATACTTACGGCCGTACTTTTTTTGTCGGTCTGATCAACACAATACTTATATCAGTACTGGGCATTATCCTGGCCACCTTGATCGGTTTTGTCATGGGTGTGGCGAGGCTCTCACGCAACTGGCTTATCGCCAAAATCGCAACAGTGTACGTGGAGACGTTCCGTAACATCCCCCTGCTGCTGCAGATCATGTTCTGGTACTTCGCGGTCCTGCAGCCTCTGCCTCGACCTAAGCAGAGTCTGAGTATCGGCGAATCTTTTTTTCTTAATAACCGGGGCTTCTATCTTCCCTCGCCTGTTTACGAGCAGGGATTCTGGCTTGTCTCGGCAGCGTTTGTGGTGGCTGTTATTGCCATCGTATTTATTGCGCGCTGGGCACGTCGGCGACAGGAAGCCACCGGGCAGCAGTTTCACACAGTGTACGTCTCACTGGCTCTGATAATAGGTCTGCCCCTGCTCGCATTTCTCGCCATGGGCATGCCTCTCGCATGGGACTACCCGGCACTGAAAGGTTTCAATTTCAAGGGCGGCATGGTGATCATTCCAGAGCTTGCGGCACTCCTGCTGGCCCTGAGTATCTACACCGGAGCCTTTATCGCAGAGGCGGTGCGCTCAGGTATCCTGGCGGTAAGCCATGGGCAGACTGAGGCGGCATACGCGGTGGGTCTGCGTCCCAGTATCACCCTGCGCCTGATTATCATTCCCCAGGCCCTGCGGGTGATCATCCCCCAGCTTACAAGTCAGTATCTGAACCTGACCAAGAACTCATCCCTGGCCACAGCTATCGGCTATCCTGACCTGGTGGCGGTATTCGCGGGTACCACCCTGAATCAGACCGGTCAGGCAGTAGAGGTAATCGCCATGACCATGGGCGTTTATCTCACCATCAGCCTGGCGATTTCACTTTTTATGAACTGGTATAACAAGCGCAAGCAGTTGGTGGAGAGGTAGAGCTATGAGTGAACACGTTCCACATCCGGACTTGCCGCCACCGATCACAAACGTGGGTGCTATCGGCTGGTTGAGGAGTAATCTCTTCTCCTCCTGGCTGAATACCCTGCTTACGCTGTTTTCGGCTTACCTGATCTATCTGACCATGCCGCCCCTGATCGACTGGGCGTTCATCAAGGCCGACTGGTTCGGCGACTCCCGCGAGGCCTGCAACAGCGGCGGAGCATGCTGGGTATTCGTCAGTGTCAGATTCGACCAGTTCATGTACGGCCTCTATCCATCAGCTGAGTATTGGCGTATCAACACGGCCTTTGGTCTTCTCGTACTGTTGGCCATACCGCTGTTTATCGAACGCTTTAACCACAAGGGCATGCTGGCTGCAGTTATCCTCTTTGTCTATCCGTTCATTGCCTACCAGCTATTTTCCGGTGGCAGTTTCGGTCTTGCAGAGGTAGAGACCACCAAGTGGGGTGGCTTGACCCTGACGCTTATCCTCTCGGGTGTCGGTATCGTGGCGTCACTGCCCATCGGTGTCGTACTTGCCCTGGGTCGTCGTTCCAAGATGCCCATCGTCAAATCGGTCAGCGTGGTATTTATCGAGTTCTGGCGTGGTGTTCCACTGATCACCGTGCTGTTCATGGCATCTGTGATGCTGCCCCTGTTTCTGCCTGAAGGGAGCCACTTCGATAAACTGCTGAGAGCCATGATCGGTATCGTGTTGTTTCAGTCTGCCTACATGGCCGAGGTGGTGCGTGGTGGTCTCGCCGCCATACCCAAGGGCCAGTACGAGGCGGCCGAGGCGCTGGGACTCAATTACTGGAAGTGTATGGGGCTGATCATTCTTCCCCAGGCGCTGAAGCTGGTGATCCCTGGCATCGTTAATACCTTTATCGCCCTGTTCAAGGATACAACCCTGGTGTTGATCATCGGCCTGTTCGACTTGCTTGGCATGGTCCAGACCGCGATTACCGATTCCAAATGGCTTGGATTCTCTATCGAGGGTTATGTCTTTGCTGCACTGATTTTCTGGATATTCTGCTTCAGTATGTCCCGTTACAGCCAGGCCCTGGAACGCAAACTGCACACGGGTCATGCCCGCTAAAAGAATAAAGCTGGAGACAACTAATGTCTGAAACTGAAAATGTACGCAACGGCATGGCCATATCCGAAGATGTGGTGATCGAGATCAACGGCATGCACAAATGGTATGGTGAATTCCATGTGCTCAAGGATATCAACCTGACCGTGCGCAAAGGCGAGCGTATCGTTGTCTGTGGGCCGTCCGGTTCCGGTAAGTCCACCATGATCCGCTGCATCAACCGTCTTGAAGAGCATCAGCGGGGACAGATCATTGTCGATGGCACCGAACTGACCGATGACGTCAAGCATATCGACCAGGTGCGCAAAGAGGTGGGCATGGTGTTTCAGCACTTCAACCTCTTTCCCCATCTTACAGTTCTGGAAAACCTGAGCCTGGCGCCGATCTGGGTACGCAAGATGCCCCGCAAGGAGGCTGAAGAGGCGGCCATGAAATACCTGGAGAAGGTGAAGATTCCCGAGCAGGCAAAGAAATATCCCGGCCAGCTCTCCGGTGGTCAACAGCAGCGTGTGGCCATCGCCCGCAGTCTCTGCATGAATCCCAACATCATGCTCTTCGATGAGCCTACTTCAGCACTTGATCCCGAAATGATCAAGGAGGTGCTGGATACCATGGTTGAACTGGCAGAAAGCGGAATGACGATGCTTTGTGTGACCCACGAAATGGGTTTCGCCAAGACCGTGGCCAACCGGGTCATCTTCATGGATGGTGGCGAGATCATCGAAGAGAACGAGCCCGAAGAGTTCTTCAATAACCCGGTTCATGACCGCACCAAGCTGTTCCTCAGCCAGATTCTGACTCACTAAGCCTTATCCAAGACCAGGCTTCATGCCTGGTCTTGGGGAAGAGTCCTCCAGTCTCCAAAGTCTGTGTAACCCCCTGCCTTGCAAAGCAAACATTAAAATGGGAATATTATTCCTATTTTAATGTTTGCTCCTGTTTGAATCTTAAATGTGAGTGGCTTGTTTAATGGAATGTGCAAAGCTTGCCAAGGCAGTTGGACTACTTGCCGTGTCGTTGACGGTTTGTGCAGAAGCGCAAACTGATATCGAACAGCAGGGTAACCGGATTCTCCAGGAGCACCAGCAGAGGCTGGAAGAGCAGCGTCGCAGAATAGAATCAGAGCAGAAGCGTCATCAGCCGATTATTGCAGTACCTCCCAAGGAGGAGCCTTCAGTTCCGGGTGGGCCGTGTTTTGACATTAAAGAGATAGAGTTCGATGGGGCCACTCTTCTGCCAAATGATGAAGCAGTCAGGATTCAGGCGCCATATCTGGCAAGATGCGTCGATCTTGAAAGTATCAATCAGCTGATTCGCAAAGTAACCGACTGGTATCTTGAGAATGGATACATCACCAGTCGAGCTTATGTCACGGCGCAGGATCTCAGTAGTGGTAGCTTAGCAATAACGGTAATTGAAGGCAGTGTTGAATCAATAGAACCCATCGATGCCGAGAGCCGGATAAACGTCCACACTGCATTTCCAAGTGTTACAGGCGATATTTTGAACCTGCGTGATATAGAGCAGGGTTTGGAGCAAATAAACCGCCTGAGATCATACGATGTCAAAATGGATCTCCTTCCGGGGGCTGAGCCAGGAGGCTCGGTTATAAGTATTAACTCACAGGAGTCTGAGCCTGTAGCAGTATCACTTTCCAGGGATAACAGCGGCCAAAAATCTACCGGGGAGCTGATGAATGGGCTGATGATCAGCCTGGACAATCCCCTGGGGTTGAATGACTACAGCTACTTTCAACTACAGAAAGACACGCTTCCCAGGCATTACGGTAAGTCGAGCCAGAGCGTTACAGGTCACTGGGATATGCCGTATGGCTACTGGAACTTTGGTCTGGACTTCAGTCATTTTGAGTATCTGACAACGGTTCAGGGGAGTTTGAAAGAGTTCGAGACTTCAGGGGAAAGTACGAATAAAAAACTATCCTTGTCGCGAACACTCTTTCGGGACGAGTCAAGCAAACTAAAGATAAAGGCGGGCCTGGCCCACAAGAGGATGCAGAACCATATTGAGGATGTGATTCTGGATAATAGTCGTGCCTTGACTGTTGGAGCGATTGGGCTTGGGTATGAAAAGTACTTTCCCGGGCAGGCCCAGCTGCAAATCGATGTGGACTATCATCGCGGACTCAAGCTGTTCAACGCTCTCAAGGATACAGAGGATGAAAATGGAGAGCCTCGAGCCCAGTTCGACAAGCTCACTGCACGACTGGATTACACAAAGGCATTTAAGGAGGTGACTGCAGGTAAGCCACTGGGTTTGACATGGCAGAGCACTCTGCAGGCTCAGTACAGTGATGATCTGCTGTTTGGCTCAGAGCAGATCAGTATTGGAAGTCTCTATTCGGTGCGGGGATATAAAGGTACCAGTGTGTCAGCTGCAAGTGGTGCCTACTGGCGTAACACACTCACCCTGCAGTTCAAACCCGAGGTGTCGTGGCTTGAAAAAGTGGAGCCCTTTGCCGGTATCGATGTAGGAGCCGTTCGGGATAGGGCTAACGTCTATGCACAGGGTAAGTATGTCGATCTCAGTGGATTGGCTGCGGGTATAAAGCTCTCTGGCAAACACTTCTCTGCTGACATGACATACGCCAGGCCCAACGATCCTCCTGATTGGCTGCAGGCTGACTCCAGTCAATGGTATTTCACGCTCACCTATAAATTCTGAACCCAAACCCCCGATACACACGGAAGCGATCCGATGAATGAAACATGCCGGATGAAAATAGGAACAAAAATACTTTACAGTGCTTTCTTTTGCCCTCGCGATAGCCATTGTATTGGTTCAGGACATGAGTATGTTCACTGGTCCAGTACACGTACTATCGCTTTTCTCCTGGCACTTCTGCTGACTGTCAATCCGCTGTTTGCCGGGGCCGGTGCAATTCTGGCTGATGGTCGGAGTCAGCAGATACAGGCACAAAACGGTGTACCCATCGTCAATATCGCCGCGCCTTCATCAAGTGGGGTGTCCCACAATCGGTACAAGCAGTTCAATGTTGATGAGCATGGCCTCATCCTGAATAACTCCAGGGATATCGTCGGTACTGAGTTGGGCGGGATAATCGATGCCAATCCAAATCTTAACAACGGAAAAAGTGCTGGCCTGATTATCAACGAAGTGGTCGAGGTGAACCGCTCGCTTCTCAACGGATACACGGAAGTGGCGGGTCAGGCAGCAGACGTGGTGGTGGCAAATCCTTACGGCATCACATGCGACGGTTGCGGGTTCATCAATACGCCGCGTGTGACGCTGACAACCGGGCGGCCTGTGATGGACGGCGGTGTTCTTAAAGGTCTGAGCGTCAATGGTGGTGATGTATCTATACAGGGCCAGGGGCTCAACGCAGACAACATCTCTCAATTCGACATCATAACCAATGCGGCGAAGCTCAATGCCGCACTCCATGCCAAGCAACTCAACATTATTCTGGGCAATAACCGTGTGGGCTATCCGGATCTTTCGATCCAGGGAGTTCAGCAGGGTCAAACAACTGAGATTGCACTGGATTCGTCAGCCTTGGGGGGGATGTATGCCGATAAAATCCGCCTGGTGGGAACGCAGGCTGGAGTTGGGGTAAGGATGCTGGGTGATGTCGCAGTCAACACAGGTGGCCTTTCGTTAACAGCAGATGGAAAGCTGACCGTAAATAATATTCAGAGTACGGGAGATGTCAGTCTGCGCTCTATCTCGGGAGAGATTGAGTCGAATGGCCTGGTGCATGGCGATCAGTCGATCGTACTGCAGGCCAAAGGCGTCATCGGCAACACCGGTACGGTTGCTGCAGGTGGTGACCTTGTACTGACAGCCGGTGCACTGAAGCAGCGGGGAAATCTTGTGTCGGGTGTTGAGCTTCAGGATGGAGTCTACATCGCTTCTCGCCCTGGCGACCTTGTGTTGGATGTGGATGGCGCTATACAGAACAGCGGGCGCATGGTCAGCGGGGGCAATGCCAGGGTGCAGATGGAAACGCTCACCAACGACGACTCTGCAGAGATCAGCGCCGGCAAAGGTCTCAGCATTGTTGGCAGTGCGATTGATAACCGAGGTACCGTGATCGCAGCTGATGGGGTCCTGTCAGTTGATCTCGCAGAGTCCCTGGACAATGAAGGGGTGATTCAATCTCTGGAAATCCTGCAGATCAACGCACAGGCCCTTGATAACAGGCATGGCACGATCTCAGCAACTGGTATTGGCAGCTCAAGTATCAAGGTTCAGGGTGTGTTGGATAACACCCAGGGGACTATCGCGGCAAACTCAAGCAATCTGACCCTAACGGGTATCCAACTGATCAACGATCAGGGCGCCATCCGCCATGCAGGCAGCGGTAGCTTGGTAATCGATACCACAGCTCCTGGACCTACAGCCATCAGTAACCGCTCGGGTGAAATTGCCGGTAACGGTGATATCACGCTCAACGCCGGTATCGATGGCGCACGAAGTGATCTGGACAACACCTCGGGTACTCTCAGTGCCACTGCAGTCACCTTGCGAGCAAACAACCTGGTAAACAACGGTGGCACCGTCGAAGGTGACAGCGTCGACATTGTGCTCGACGGTGACCTGCACAACGGAGCCGATGATCAACAGGCGGTCGGTCTAATCAGCGCGTTGGGCAGTGCGCCGGATGCACTCAAGCTCATAGTATCCGGCTGGCTGGACAACGGCAGCGGCATCCTTCAGACCAATGCAGAGTCCGCCACCATCAAGGCCGCGCGTCTGGGCAACAGCGGCAGCATCGTTCATGCAGGCATGGGGACTTTCACGCTAGATGTGAACGGGGGCGAACTGGACAACAGCGATGGCACCATCCACTCCAATGCCCATCTTACGGCGAATGCTGCAAGTCTGAACAACAGCCAAGGTGTTATGCGCAGCATCAACGGCAACCTCGGCCTTGATGTCGCCGGGGAAGTGAACAATAACAACGGTACCATCGAAGCGGGGGAAACGCTCCGCATAGATGCGGCGAGCCTGAACAACCAGGGAGGTACCCTGACCAGTCTCGGCACGGGAGACGTTGCCATCACCACCAGCGGTGAGATGGACAACAGCGGCGGTACCATCCAGTCCAACTCAAACAACCTGACTCTAACTGTCGCCCAACTGATCAACGACCAGGGTAAGGTCGTGCACCGGGGTGGCGGGAGACTGCAGATCGATGCCGATGTCATCGCAAACCGTGGAGGGGTGATCGGCTCACTGGGGCATTTGGTCGTCCAGGGTTTCGATGTGCTCTATAACACGGTGCTCAATGGCCAGCGGGGCGAGATTCAGGCGGAACGCATTGAGTTTCTGGACGGGGGACTTGTGGACAATGCAGGCGGCCTTATATACGGCGCCGGTGATGGCGGCATATCGCTTCTCTCCAACAGCATGATCAATCGTGAAGGCACCATACACAGTGAAGGTATTCTGGACCTTACTGTTCAATCCCTCGATAACGAGCTGGGGCTGGTTCAATCGCAAGATACCCTGACGTTGAATCTGCCAAATTTCGATTTTAGTGGTGGTACATTCAATTCCGCCTCGGAACTGGTGATCAATACCCGTGGAGATCTGGTCAACGGTGTCGGCAACAGGTTGTTGACAAATGGCAACCTGACCATCAATACCGATGGCTCCATCACAAACCGGGGTGAGATTTCCAGTCTGCAGGATCTGATTCTCTCCGGCAGTTGGCTGCACAACCAGGGTGACGGAGTCATCACTGCCGGCAATGATCTGCTACTCGATTTTTTCGGTAATGTAACAAACCACGGGAGAATGAGTGGTGGTCGTGACCTGGATATTGGTGCATCCGATCTTATCAATCATGGCGTCATTGCGGCCGGGAGCCATTTGAAAACCGCGCTGACCGGCAGCCTGCATAACTACAATACGCTCTTCTCAGGCGGTGACGCTACGCTTTTCGCAACGGGTTCAGTGGCTAACTACGAAGGGGCGAATATTTTTGCCCTGGACAACATCACCGTCGCCGCAGACGCATCTCTCAGATCGAACACGAGAATACTCAACGAATCGGCAACCATCGAGGCCTACAGCGGCGATATCCGTTTCTATACCGGGGAGCTTGTCAATCGTAAGGCAAGATTCGAGGTGGTTGCTGATGCAAAGGTGTCAGGTGCAATCACTTATATATGTGGCAAGTGCCGAGAGAATATCTACGTGAACTATGTTGTTCAGGATGTATATGAGACCCGGGTAAGCATCGATTCATCAGCGGCACAGATCATTGCCGGGAATGACCTGTTCATGACAGGCGATAGTTTAAGTAATGAGCATAGCCTGATTGCCGCTGATCGGAATATTACACTTGAACTTAGTGGCAATCTTGAGAACAGGAGTAGTAGCGCGCAAAGGGTAACCAGAGAACGAACATATCCCTTCGAGGGCCATATCTCGATCTGGCGAAACTTGATCGATAATCAGATCAATCCATACAACAGACGTAACTCACCATACAATACGGCAACTCTTTCGGGTGGCGAGTGGCGCCCCTACACCGTTGTAACCACTACGCCTAATCCAGGATACGATCCGGATAATCTTCTGCCTGTTCCATCTCAGATAACAGGCTACAGACTTGCAAGTGATATCGACCGCAAAGTAGAGAATATCGGGCAGGCCAGTTCGGCAACGATCCAGGCCGGCAGGGACGCCAGGGTAATCGTCGCCGGCAGCTTCAACAACGGCGATGTCGAGGATCACGCAGGACTGCCAACCCATACCGCCCGTGGAGAAAATACATCGGCCAACGGATTGATGCTTGACGATGTCGACACCAGTCGCCCGCGCCCGGTTTCAGGAAGCGGTTCCTCGGAACGGATAGATTCACCGTCAGAGCCGCTTCCGCAGGCCACCTACAATCCGGCCGATCATCTTGTACTGCCGTTCGAAGGTCTGTTCACGGTAAACCGTAACCCCGCTCATCCCTATCTGGTTGAAACCAATCCGTCCTTCACGAGCTACACCGATTTCATCAGCTCAGACTATTTCTTCCAAGGGATAGGGTACGACCCGGACCAGATTCCAAGACGCCTGGGAGACGGTTTTTACGAAACCCGCCTGCTGCGTTCGGCAATCTTCGAATCAACCGGACGCAGGTATCTGCAGGGGCTTGGAAGCGATATCGACCAGTACCGCTACCTGATGGACAACGCCATCGCCTCATACGACGCCCTTGAGCTCAGCCCTGGAATTGCGCTGAACGAAGAGCAGATGGCCCGCCTGACTCACGACATAGTCTGGATGGTTGAGCAGGAGATCGAAGGGCAAAAGGTACTGGTTCCAGTCTATTATGCGGCAGCCGGACGTGCGACCGATCTCCAGGCCGATGGATCACTGCTGGTTGCTCAGAACCTCTCGGTTTCCGCCGGCGAGGTCAGCAACAGCGGTACCCTCGATGCTAAGGGTAACCTGCTTGTCACAAGCGCCGGTGATCTGCTCAATCGCGGAACCCTGAGCAGTGGAGAGACCATGGCCGTAGTGGCCCAGCGCAACATCCGCAACACGGGTGGACGTATACTCAGCAGCGGTGACGCACTGCTGGTAGCTCGCAGCGGTGATATCGAGATCGACCGGAGCGTTGAGCAGATCGAGTTTCAGCGGGCCGGTCATAACATCGCCACAAAAATAGGCACGAGATCGCAGGTCAAAATCGAAGGCGATCTGGTAATGCAGGCGGGGCGAGATCTCCGCGTCGCGGGAAGCACCCTGGAGGCTGGAGGCGATCTGAGCGCAACCGCCGGAAGAGACCTGCAGGTGGAAACGGTTCAATATTATCGTCACCGCAATCTGGCGACAGAGCGCTCACGGTTGACCGACACCAAGGTCCGCAATGAACAGTCCAGTATCAGCGCGGGTGGCGACATGCGCCTCGGTGCCGTGGAAGACATAGAGATCACGGCGTCCAACCTCGGTGCTGATGGTGATCTGACTATTCAATCCGGTGGCGACACCCGCATAGATTCGGTTGAAGACTCCCGGTACAAATACCGCTACTTTCACAAAAAGAAGAGCTTCGGACGCAGTAAGACCAGCCTGACCGAGCGCTCCTCCGTAGAGACCGTAGGGGCCAATATCCAGAGCGGTAACAATCTGAGCATAGAAGCCGGGGGCGACCTGGGTGTCAAAGCAGGTACCGTTGTTGCCGAGGGTGATGTTGATCTTGTGGCCGGGGGCGATATCGCCATCACACCGGGTGAAAACAGCCAGGGCAGCCTCGATTATTACGCCAAAAAGGGCTGGGGTATCAGTCTTGATGGTTTCAGTGTCTTTGTCGGTAAAAAAAGCAAGCAGGACAGGGTAGCCCAGCAACAGACCCAGCAGGTCAGTTCCACCATCGGCAGCCTTCAAGGCGACGTTAACATCAACGCCGGAGATGACGTGACCGTCACAGCCTCCGACCTGCTTACCCCAGAGGGCGACATCAATATCAGTGGCGAAAATGTCACCCTCGATGCAGGTTACGACACCTTCCAGCACCAAGAGACGCACATCCGAAAACGCAGTGGCCTCACCGTGGGTGTCAGTGGTGGTGCGGTTGATACCACCAAACAGGTGATCAGCAGTCTCGACCGCGCGGCCAATGCAAAGGATGGTCGGCTCAAGGCACTCAGTGCTTGGCGGGCAGGGCGTTTGGCAAAAGAGCTTCCAGGCAAGGTAGAGAAGCTGGAGCATCTGGGTAATGACTTCGAGAACCCGACAGAGTCAGCCAAAAAGGGAGACCCTACCTCCGGCATCAATGTAGAGATAAGCCTTGGCGGCAGCAAAAGCGAGTCCCGCAGCACGACCAACTCCCGTAGCGCCCTGGGCTCCAGCGCCTTGGCCGGAGGCGATGTCAATATCACCGCCAGGGGCGACAAAAACAAAGCCGACTCTGGCGATATCAATCTCCAGGGCGCATTCGTCGAGGCAGAGAATATCAACCTCAATGCCGCAGACGATATCCAACTCACCAGTGCCGAGAACAGCCAGGACAGCCGTCAAAGCACCAAAAGCAGCAGCAGCGGCATTGGTGTCTCCATCGGCTCAGGCGGTCTGCAGGTGTTTGTAGAGGGCAGCAAAGCCCGTGGCCTGGTCAACCAGACCTCAGATAAATACCTTGAGACCCAGCTCAACGCCGATGAACTGGCCAGTCTTCAATCAGGCGACGACACCGCACTCGAAGGGACTCAGGTCAACGCAGAACGTATCGAAGTCGAC
The DNA here is from genome assembly GCA_965224515.1 of Sedimenticolaceae bacterium. Lineage (GTDB taxonomy): Bacteria > Pseudomonadota > Gammaproteobacteria > Chromatiales > Chromatiaceae > Sedimenticola_A. The sequence continues at coordinate 992,490 of OZ245051.1, read as the reverse complement.
ACCGGCGGCGATCTCAGCATCATCAGCCAGCAGGACCAAGAACACTACCGCAACCGCCAGAGCAGCAAAAGCGGGCGGCTGAGTGTGAGTCCAGGTGGTAGCGCCAGTGTTTCGGTTAACGCGAGTGAACTCAAAGCTGACAGCGACTACCGGTCAGTACAGGAGCAGTCGGGACTGTTTGCGGGCGAGGGTGGGTTTGACGTGCAGGTTGCTCAGAATACCCGCCTTGAAGGGGCGGCCATCGTCAGTGAAGCCCCCAAAGAGAGAAACAGACTGAGCACCGATACCCTCGAATACGACAGCATCAAGAACAGTGCGCAATACGATGTCGAGTCAAAATCGATCAGTTTCAGCAGTGGCAGTGGGCTGAAGGGTCTGGGCGGTGGCGCTGCCAGTGACAGCGGCAGTGCAGAGAATACCACCTACTCAGCGTTGAGTGATGCGGAAGTTGAGATTGGGTCAAACTCCGATACAGACCTCAGTGGTTTGAAGAAGAGCAAGGATGAGGCGCACCAGACGCTGGAGCGGATATTTGGGCCGGAGAAGGTAACGGAGATACAGGAGCAGACGGAACTGACACAGGTGTTTGCTGAAGAGGCGTATATCTTTATTGGTGATGTCTATGAGCCCTCGGAAGAGGCCGAGGATTATGCTGAAGAGGCTAAGAAGCTATACGAAAACGGGGAGATTGATGAGGAAACCCTCCGCCGGTTCGAGAAAAAGGCTCAGGATGAAAGGGCAAAGCTGCCCATTGGAAAAACTACTGCGCATGCATTGGCAGGTGGCCTGACTGCAATCCTTGGGGGCGGAAATTTTGTTCAGGGGGCCATGGCGGCGGGGCTGGGGGAAAAAGCGGCTAAGCAGCTTATGGAAGATCTGCCCAGCAGTCCGGAATTGAAAAATGCCCTCGTTTCACTCATCGGTGGAGTTGTGGGTGGAAGTCGGGGGTCGCTGATTGCTGGTACTGCGGACAAGTTTAACAGGCAGTTACATCCTACGGAGATGGAATTTCTTGAGGATAAGGCGCGTATTGACCGATATCGGGCTTACATCGAAGAGAAAGAGGGCCGTACTCTCAGTTTTGGTGAAGCACAAGTCGAGCTCAAACGCACAGCGTTAATGATGGTCGATGAGCAGTGGGAGGAGGCGCTCGGTGGTGAGCGCAACACTTTTGCTCAAGTTTTTATTGAGCAAGAGGCAGTTGGTAAGGGTTACACCACTGCTAGGGGTGATCATGGCCTTTTCATTGCGAATGCTGAAGAACGTGCAGATGAAACCATAAACCTTGAGCATTACCATCTGATACGTAATGGATTAACAGTGATTCTTCCGGAAGTTGGTCTATGGGATGTGTTTGAGTTACTGGGTGGGCAGGTTGCAGCTGCACATGGCGCCGCTAATGAGCTAATTGATACACTAACGGATGCCAAAAGCACCGTCGACATGGCAACCGATCCCGAAACTTATGAAAAGATGGAACGCTTTATTGCGTATGCCGAGGAGCACCCGGAAGAGGCTGAAGCGCTCATTCTGGAGGGTGCTGAAGAGTTATCCAATGAAATGCAGGATGAGTTGCTTCGGGGTATCAATAAATATGCACTGTACGAGGATCAAAAACGCTACTATGATTTGAACGTCGCCGGGACGCAAGATGCCCTTGGAGTTGTAAATCCAGCCAAGAAACTGCTGGGTGGTACTGCCATCGGTATAGCGATTATCAAGAAAATTCCGGATGAGAGTTTTGTTACAAAGGGGGGGTTGTCTAAGACGGAATTTGAACAGCGTTTTGGCGATAGGTTTGGAAGCCAGACCGAGGCAAATGAAGCATTTAAGCAATATGAACTCGCCAGAAATGCAGACTCAGAAATTGTCCTAGGCCGCCTGCCAGATACCGAGGCTGGATCACAGATGGGACTGACGCGGTTAGATTCAGATAACTGGTCGCCTAATGTGAATGATTCATTTGTTCAAGGCGGCATTGATGCAGGCAAACCGTTCTATCTTGGCTCTAATCCTGACATTTCAAATTACAGAGCGGCCTGGAACGCCTTGGAGGGAAACAGAGGGAGCCATTCGCAAACAGTCTTCTTTAGAGAAATGAAGCAACTTAGAGATGCAGGGTATCGTCTTGAAGGAGACTATATGCTGCCTCCAAACTAGGAGGTATGGATGTCTAAGATTTTTGAATTGCAGGATATCGTTAATGGCTTTAATTTCAAGAAAGGCGATTATGTTGGTGCAGAGGATCAGCTTTCAAAGTTTGCTGAAGGTTACGCGCAGCTTAGCGCTGAGGAGGCTGAGCTACTACGAGGTGAATTTTTTGCCAAGGATCGACTTGGGTGGCTCAGGATAGCATCAACTCTTTTTATTAAGGGATTTTCTGATGCAGATTCTATGGAGAAAGAAAAGTTATGTAGGATATTCTTCGCATTGTATAGCTTTGAAAATCTAGAATTTGGGTTTGATGGCGTTATGGATGTGATTTCTGTTTCAGATCAAATGAAAGACCATGCTGGGATGGCCAAAAGGAATTGGAATCAATTTAGCAAACTCACCAGTAATGATGCGGCAAAAAACAATTTAGAAAATAAGATATTTGCAACTAAATGAAGAATGGGTTTATAGGGGAGCTTCAGTCTGTCCCCTATTCCTTTCTAAAAGATGGTTCGACACTTCCTGTGGCTACACCTATCGACTCTACCGATCGACTGATTAAATTGGTTCCTCAAGGACGACCTTCCCCTAATAGTTCTGCATATTGGCTACGCGAATCTGAGTACCAGAATCTGGTTGAAAATCCAGGAGGTTTTAGAGAGCGTTTGGGTTTGCCTACATGGTCTCATGCAGATAATTACGATGTTTATGTAACACGTCCAGCAGGTAGCGGGGCACGAGTTTTCGAAAGTGTTATAGCACCAACACGACAGGGTAATTATTTGCAGAGTGGTGGGTTTAATCAGGTCATTGTCCCCAATATGCAGCTTTTCACGCCGCCTGCTAAGATTGGTTCATTTGGTGGGATGTGAATGTAATGAAAAGAAAATTGATTGAGTTAGATGATTCTACATGTTATGCAATAATAGGGGACACAATAATAGGGGACACAATAATAGGGGACACAATAATAGGGGACAGACCACGGTTTTACAATAATAGGGTACAATAATAGGGGACAGACCACGGTTTTAAGTCTGTTAGTGAAAGGCTGGCCGGGTCTAAGATAATTTAGCGAAAAAAATTTGTCCATTCGTAGTAATAATATTCCCAAGGGTAAGTGGTATCAGTTTCATAAGGCTTGATTGAAGGATGGCGAAAGTACAAGGAGTGTAATTATATGCCAAGACGCCCACGCCTAACCCTTGCCGGTGTGCCCCTGCATCTTATTCAGCGGGGTAACAACCGCCAGGCCTGCTTTTTCATAGATGAGGATTATCGATGCTACCTTGACTGGCTTAATGAATATGCCCGTAAAAGTGAGTGTGATATACACGCCTATGTATTGATGACCAATCATGTTCATTTATTGCTGACACCTCATGCAACAAATGGAGCAGCGGAGTTAATGAAGAGGCTAGGTCAGCGATACGTTCAATATGTTAACCGTACATATCGGCGCAGCGGTACTCTCTGGGAGGGACGTTATCGCTCATGTTTGGCCCAGGAGGAAGAATATGTACTGGGTTGTTATCGATACATAGAGCTTAATCCGGTGCGTGCTAATATAGTTGAACATCCTGCGGAGTATGCCTGGTCAAGTTACCGTTCGAATGCTCAAGATGAGATGTCTGGGTTATTAACACCTCACCCCCTTTACATGGCATTAGGTAAACAGGAGTCAATTAGGAAAACCGCCTATCGAGAACTGTTTCGCTATCAACTTGATGTCGGATTGCTTGATCAGATTCGCTCAGCAACAAATGGAAACTATGCATTAGGTAGCGATCATTTCAAAAAGCAAGTAGAGGCTGTATTGCAACGGCGGGTGACACCTGGAAAGTCGGGGCGACCGAGAAATAATCACGCGATGGAGTCGCTTGATTTGTTTAGGGATGAGCAGTAGGTGGAAACCGTGGTCTGTCCCCTATTGTCAGGTGCCTTCATCACCCGGGGCTTGGTTTAGTACTAGAAGGACTTCCACCCAAGCGGGAACAGATTCCATGTATCAAATCAATAAATGGAGCAACCCAAATGAAGTGCTTCGTACGTACGAATTCACTCAGGATGTAACGGTTTATTACGGTAAAGTAAAAGGAGGTACAGGATATCAGGCGCTATTCCCGAAGGATGTTAGTCCTGGTGATGCCTTGAAATTCGTAGGGGAGGCTCCCTTAAAATGAAAAGCCAACTCTTATATTTGATTCAGGTAGTAATTGATCTGCTAGTTGATTGTGGTTGGGAAGATAAGGCAGGATGGTTCTCTGAGTATAAAGATAAACTTGAGGGTGCAGAGCAAGGATCGAATCAGTTTTACGAGTTACTAAATGAGCTGGATGGTGTGCTTTCTGGAATAGGATCATTTTCTGATCTTCCGCTTAGGGATAAAACGGGAAGGCGGTCTGAGCAAGAAGTTAGAAATATACAATGGGATTTGGCTGAAAAGCTCGGTGATTCTGTTGAAAGGATAAGAAAAAGCTAAGTTCCAAAAATACAAAAATACAAAAATAATAGGGGACAAATAATAGGGGGCAGACCACGGTTATTAAAAATAATAGGGGACAGACTGAAGCTCCCCCATTAGCCCGGACACTCCATTACAGTGTAATAGGGGACAGACTGAAGCTCCCCCATACCACCGGACACTCTAATTAAGCTGCAGCACTGATCCTCTCATACTCCAGCGGTGCTTTGTATTCCAAATATGAATGCCGCCTCTTACGGTTATAGAACAGTTCGATATATTTGAAGATTGCCTGTCTTGCTTCATTCTGTGTCTTGAACCTAGAGTCGTGTATCAACTCGTTCTTCAGGGTATGAAAGAAACTCTCTGCAACAGCATTATCATGGCACTCACCCTTACGGCTCATGCTACATATCATTTGCCGCTCAGCTAGGGCAGCCTTATAGCTGGCCGCAGTGTACTGGCTACCTTGGTCTGAATGAACCAGAGTTCCCGTTGGCGCCTGGCGTGAATGAATAGCCATAGACAGCGCATCTTGAACCAGCTGCCCTGAGGGACGATTACTCATCGACCAACCAACAATGGCACGAGAAAACAGATCAAGCACAATCGCCAAGTAGAGCCAGCCCTGAGCAGTCTCAATAAATGTAATGTCCGACACCCACTTCTCGTTTGAGCGTGAATAATAGGGGACAGACCACGGTTTTAAGTCTGTTAGTGAAAGACTGGTCGAGGTTGAGCTAATTTAGCGAAAAAATTTTGCCCACGCAGTAGTTTTGCAGATGCTTATGATGTTTATCAATACTCGGTGAAGCAGGGTAGTGCTCCATTAAGTTTTACTAGCGAGATAGCCCCTTCAATGAGCGCTGTGCAAGGTTTACGTACTGGTGGATTTGGACAGACAGTGATTCCAAATTCTAACGCATTAGAAATGATAGAGCTTATAGAGACTCTCAGTCGCAAAAGGTAGAGGATTATGTTTAGTGATTCAGTTAATAAAACGGAATTATCTAGTGTGGCGAAAGAGTTTTTGAGCTTACTTGAAAAATATCAAGTGAATCATCAATCTGCAAAGAATGTGTTGGATCGAAGTCGTGTGCTCATTGAGAGAGCTATAAATGGTGAAATCGATACTCCAATGCCTAGAGGGTTTTTCCCAGAGGAGTTCTGGGAGGACAGTGATCTGTTTCAGTATGACGACTTGGGTGATGCAGTAGCAAACTTTAGTTTGCTACTGAAGGGGGCGGAGTCAACTAACAGGATTAAGACTTCGGTTCATGATATTGAGGTGAAGGCGGCGAGTGAAGAGGCGGAATTGCTGAAAAAGTTGACGAAATAATAGGGGGCAAAAATAATAGGGGACAGACCACGGTTTTAAGTCTGTTAGTGAAAGACTAGCCGGGTCTAAGATAATTTAGCGAAAAAATTTTGCCCATGCGTAGTAATAATATTCCCAAGGATAAGTGGTATCAGTTTCATAAGGCTTGATTGAAGGATGGCGAAAGTACAAGGAGTGTAATTATATGCCGAGACGCCCGCGCCTAACCCTTGCCGGCGTGCCCCTGCATCTTATTCAGCGGGGTAACAACCGCCAGGTCTGCTTTTTCACAGATGAGGATTATCGATGCTACCTTGACTGGCTTAATGAATATGCCCGTAAAAGTGAGTGTGATATACACGCCTATGTATTGATGACCAATCATGTTCATTTATTGCTGACACCTCATGCAACAAATGGAGCAGCGGAGTTAATGAAGAGGCTAGGTCAGCGATACGTTCAATATGTTAATCGTACAAATCTGCGCAGCGGTACTCTCTGGGAGGGGCGTTATCGCTCATGCTTAACCCAAGAGGAAGAATATGTTCTAGGTTGTTATCGATACATAGAGCTTAATCCGGTGCGTGCAAATATAGTTGAACATCCTGCGGAGTATGCCTGGTCAAGTTATCGTTCGAATGCTCAAGATGAGGCGTCTGGGTTATTAACACCTCACCCCCTTTACATGGCATTAGGTAAACAGGAGTCAGTTAGGAAAACAGCCTATCGAGAACTGTTTCGCTATCAACTTGATGTCGGATTGGTTGATCAGATTCGCTCAGCAACAAATGGAAACTATGCATTAGGTAGCGATCATTTCAAAAAGCAAGTAGAGGCTGTATTGCAACGGCGGGTGACACCTGGAAAGTCGGGGCGACCGAGAAATAATCACGCGATGGAGTCGCTTGATTTGTTTAGGGATGAGCAGTAGGTGGAAACCGTAGTCTGTCCCCTATTGTCTCGCGCTATTGTCTCTAGTGGCAAGTGGATTATGAAATTAGGAGATATTGAAGGATTGACCCCAAAACAGATCAAAAGTAAATATTCGTTGCCTAATTTGCCTTCTCATATGGCTGATGCAAGTATTTCTAAGCAAATAATAGGGGACAGACCACGGTTTTAAGTCTGTTAGTGAAAGATTGGCCGGGTCTAAGATAATTTAGCGAAAAAATTTTGCCCATGCGTAGTAATAATATTCCCAAGGATAAGTGGTATCAGTTTCATAAGGCTTGATTGAAGGATGGCGAAAGTACAAGGAGTGTAATTATATGCCGAGACGCCCGCGCCTAACCCTTGCCGGCGTGCCCCTGCATCTTATTCAGCGGGGTAACAACCGCCAGGTCTGCTTTTTCATAGATGAGGATTATCGATGCTACCTTGACTGGCTTAATGAATATGCACGTAAAAGTGAGTGTGATATACACGCCTATGTATTGATGACCAATCATGTTCATTTATTGCTGACACCTCATGCAACAAATGGAGCAGCGGAGTTAATGAAGAGGCTAGGTCAGCGATACGTTCAATATGTTAATCGTACATATCGGCGCAGCGGTACTCTTTGGGAGGGGCGTTATCGCTCATGCTTAACCCAAGAGGAAGAATATGTTCTAGGTTGTTATCGATACATAGAGCTTAATCCGGTGCGTGCAAATATAGTTGAACATCCTGCGGAGTATGCCTGGTCAAGTTATCGTTCGAATGCTCAAGATGAGGCGTCTGGGTTATTAACACCTCACCCCCTTTACATGGCATTAGGTAAACAGGAGTCAGTTAGGAAAACAGCCTATCGAGAACTGTTTCGCTATCAACTTGATGTCGGATTGGTTGATCAGATTCGCTCAGCAACAAATGGAAACTATGCATTAGGTAGCGATCATTTCAAAAAGCAAGTAGAGGCTGTATTGCAACGGCGGGTGACACCTGGAAAGTCGGGGCGACCGAGAAATAATCTCGCGATGGAGTCGCTTGGTTTATTTAAGGATGAGCAGTAGATAGATACCGTGGTCTGCCCCTATTATTCTGGTAATACTATCGTGTTGTCGAAGAGTTTTGTTTGACTTAGCTGGGTGAATGCCAGCGCTCGCTGATGTTGTTCTTGCTGTTGAGGGCTGCACGATTCAGGTTGTAGTGCGCTGATAGCCTCGATTCGCCAACAGCTTGAGTTTCCATCCTTCAGGTCGATACTCAATACCGCATCATTTACTACCCAGTTTAGTCGACCATTCAGAAAGAAATCGACTGATCGTGTACCGTTATAATCCAGTAGTGAACGCCCCCAGAAGCGGCGTGGAATTGGCTGATCAAGATAGTCGAGGATCGTAGGTGCGATGTCACGTTGACTGACTGATATGTCGAGTTCCAGCGGTAGAACATCCTGTGCATAAATGAGGTGAGGGATGACAAATTTACTCAGGTCACTCGCTTGTCGCTGCAATCCAGCTGTATGATCGGCAACCAGTACAAAAAGGGTGTTATTACTCTTTTTCGGGAATTTCTTTTTGTAGCGTTGCATGAAACTGGCTAGCGCCTGATCTGCAAAATTGAGTGTATTGAGTCGAGCCTTATCGTCGGGGAAGGGAGCGCTGACACCTGTAGGTATGTGTTTATCGTGGGTGGTGTTGGTATTCAGAGCAAGGAAATATGGTTCTGGTGCCTCAGTAATGGTATCAAGCAGATAGCTGTAGATGTCATGGTCGTGGGCACCCCAGGCGTTGTGTTGATATACACCCGTTGGCATATCGTGCTTTCCTGTGCTGTGTCTGAATCCCAACTTGTGGGCAAAGGCGCCCACACCGCTGGTACTTTTGTTGCTGCCCTGCATGAATTGGGTGTAGTAGCCGGCATCTGCCAGGATCTGGGGGAGGCAGTGGTAGTGGTGGCTCTCCAGTTGCGACTGGGCGATGCTCTGACCCAACGGGTTTTGCCAGGAGCAGAGAGCGCTGAACAGTCCCTCAGAGGTTCGCAATCCACCGGCAATCATGCGCTTTGCGCGTACACTCTGTTGACTCAGCTGGTCAAAAAAAGGAGTAACCGATTTACCCCTATAGGGCTGCATATTCTCACTGGCCCAGCTCTCCAGGAAGATGAGGATGACGTTGCGTTTGCGTGGTGTAGCGCTAGTTATCTTTTGTGGCTGTTCAAACTGAGGCAGATATAATGCCAGTTCATCGTCGATGGCGGGCAGTGGATAGATGCGAAGCGCGTTGCGATCGGAGAGTAGAGAGTAGATTACGTTGTAAGCACCGTTTGTGGCGTAATCGACCAAGCGCATATTTCCCAGCTCGAATGCCGATTCCTGCTCCAGCGGGGCGTCATATAGCTTGCTGCCACGGATGAAAAAGATCGAGACGAGCAGTAACAGCAGCGCCGGTATCTCTGTATTGAGTAACGAGGCTCTGGTAGGTTGATTCAGCCGCAGGCGGTTGGAGATACGAACGTTGAATCTGTATGCCAGATAGGTGATCACAATAAGGCCGATGGTCAGTAGTATCATGTGCAAGGCGTGGGTGTGCCAGCCTTGAAGTAGTAACCCTTTAGCATCGGAAAAAATGCTCTTCACCTCGTAACTGATATGACGACCCGCCTCGAGATAGTAGAGCGATTCACCTGCTAATAGTAGCAGTAGCAGGCCTGGCAGCAGCGGCAGTAGATAGTGCTGGGCAATATAGGGGTGCCTACTGACGAAACGGGCATTAAGAGCATTCGCAAGCAGCAACAGGGTGGAGCAGAGGGCCGCCAAGGCGATATCAAAGCGCCAACCATAAAGCAGGGCGTGCAGCAGTTCCAAGTTGGAGGCGCCATGCTCCGGGCCAATGAATAGCAGGGTGGTGATTCGGGCGATAAACATGGTGAGAAACAGAGTGACTATGCTGATCAGCCAGCTGTTAGCAAGGCGCATTATTACTCCCGGTAAATGGGGGCGGTGGTTGAGGGTAAAGAAAATAATAGGAATGATAATTTAATATTATCAATCAAAATCACGATGCCCAGATGGGCGTTATATATAGCAGTGCCATGGTTTTTGCCCGAGCGATGATGTTGCTTTCCTGCCAGGCATAAAAAACTGTGCTTATCTGTCAATTAGGAAAAGAAGCGCAAGCGCAGAAGTAATCTTCAATATTGCTTCGCTGTAAGCTTTGCTTTATTTCAGCCTGATTATTTATTCTCTATTTTTAGCGGGTGGTTGATGAGTTAAGGGGGAATGATTTATCTTCCCCCATTTGCCCACTTGCAGTGTTGTGCTTTGCGCTTAATGCTATCCGGCTTTTAATCGCCTGCGTCTTCTTGCTGGTTGGTCTGACGCTTTCAACGCGGCGGTTGCTGCCTTGATATACGCCTTGTGAAATTTCGCAGTCTCTTTTGCGTAGGCGTTAGTGAGTGTTCGTGCCAGTCTCTCTGCTTTGGTTCTTGCCTGTGACGCTTCACGCTTCTCTGCGGTAAGTACCTTGATTCGATCGCGAGCCTTGTTTACCCGTTCCCTGGTAGTGGATTTCATCTTGGGTGTCGAGGCTTTTGCTTGTGCGCTCTTCGCTTTTTCCAGTTGTTCGGAGGCACTGAGTAGCTGCTTTCCAAGTCTGGTTTCACTCTTTTCGGATCTGTTGAGCCTGGACAGAACCTCTTTATTTGCAGTGCTGAGTTTGATGGTGGATTGAAGAGTTTCAATCACTTCAGCCATTGATGGCTGCTTTTTAACAGCACGCTTTTTGGTTGCTCTCTTATTTATTGCCACAGGATGCTCCGGGGTCAGTGTTGGTGTTTAGTGATAAAGCTGATGATTCGATTGATTGGTCTGTATGTCATGCATCATAGTCGGCTGCAAACCATCTGTAGAGCGCTCCGGCAATGATCGCTCCGACGATAGGCGCAAGCCAAAACAGCCAGAGTTGGGATATAGCCCAGTCGCCCTGAAACAGAGCGACGCCGGTGCTTCTTGCCGGGTTAACAGATGTGTTGGTGACCGGAATACTGATGAGGTGGATAAGTGTGAGTCCGAGGCCGATGGATATCGGGGCAAAGCCGGCCGGTGCGCGCTTATCTGTTGCTCCGAGTATGATGACGAGGAACATGAATGTCATGGCAATTTCAGTTATCAGCGCGGCGGTCAGATCGTATCCGCCGGGTGAGTGCGCTCCATAACCATTTGATGCGAAGCCAGCGGTCACGTCAAATCCTGTAGCGCCTGATGCGATGGTGAACAGGATTGCTGCGCCTGCAATGCCACCGGCAACCTGGGTTGCTATGTAGGGTGCGAGTTCAGCTGTGGGGAAGCGGCCACCTGACCAGAGACCGAGGGTAACGGCTGGATTGAGGTGGCAGCCGGATATGTGGCCAATAGCGTATGCCATGGTCAATACGGTCAGGCCGAAAGCCAGTGAAACGCCAAGTAAACCAATGCCTACTTCGGGAAATGCGGCGGCAAGCACAGCACTGCCGCACCCACCAAGAACAAGCCAAAAGGTACCGATAAATTCTGCGGCAAGTTTTTTTGTCAGTGGCATAATGATGAGTCCTTGATGGTTTTCAGAGGTGTCTTTTCTATCGTAAGAGTTAGGAGAAGATGTAACTATATATGCCGAATATTCCAGCTATGGGGAGTGCAATTGTCCAGAAGGCCAGGATGGTTATAAATGTGTACTTTTTCCATCTTGGTAACTCAACGACTTCTGTTTCATGCCACTGATCATTGGTTAGCAGGACTGATTTAAAGTCAGCCTGGCAATGCTTGGCTATGGGTGCCTGTCTTCTATTTAATGCTGAGTCTATTGCGTCTTTTAGAGCACTTAATCCTGATTCATTTCCTACGATGCTGTTTTCGTAGGTTTCACTGTATATCTTGATCCAGCCGCTTTGTTTCATTTGGCATTGTCTGTTTCTCGTTGGGCTCATATCAGTCAGTGTTAGGAGCTTCGTGCCTTGTTGGTTTTCTTTGGGTCAAGAGAGAGTAATCTTTGTAGGTGCGGTGTAGTGATATTTCTTGCCCAGGTGTTGGCATTCAGGCCTGTGACGTGTTGCGTGATGTCAGCAATGCCATTAAGGAATGCCCTTAAAGACTTATTGGGATAGTCGTCGTGGCTCCAGGCTACTGCGTCATACCTGTTGCAGCCTTCGATGATCGAGCGGCGGACTGCGAACTCTGCCATGTGGGGTGGCAGGTGTGTGTTAAGCAGTTCGGTGTGAAGATCGACTATCTCCCATACCAGATCACCCCATAGTGTGGAGAGGGATGAGATGCGTTGATGCATGGGCTCTGTGTATGGGTTGCTGTTCATGTCTGGTTGCCGGTCATGTATTTGAAAGGTTTCCCTCAACTGCCTGGGGCGTTTCAGTCAAAATATCTGCGCGCTGGATGCCTCAGTTTTTTGCTGCGGGAAATTTGGAACTTTGCAGGTGCCTTGATGCCGACATTGACGGTGTTCTCATCAATGCTGAGTATCGCTATCTCAATGACTTCATTATCTGCATTGATGAAGATCGATTGATCCCCTTGTTTGGGCGTTCTTCGCAGTACAAGCATGCCTGGTAACCTGAAAGTGGCTGTCCTTAATTGGGTATTCAGCGTAACAAGTTTTAGTCATACGAAACCCATTACAATGTATCGGCTTTGTAGTGCCTTAAGAGGTTCCCGGTCTTCTTTCGCTGCAGAATGGGATGGTTGATGTGTGTTGGTCTGAGTGCGAGTGATGTTGTGGCGGAGTTGCTTTAAACGTCAGCTGAAGGATCAGGTAGATCCTAGTGTCCCAGTTCGGCTAGCAGTCGGTCGATCATGCCCTGTGCCTGGCTGGCGTATCCGCCCCCGAACATGTTGGCGTGGTTGAGTACGTGGTAGAGGTTGTAGAGCGTTTTGCGACTGCTGTATCCCGGGTCGATGGGGGTGGCTTCGCGGTAGGCGGTATAGAAATCACCGCTGAATCCGCCGAACAGTTCTGTCATTGCCAGTTCCGCTTCCCTGTCGCCATAGTAGGTTGCCGGATCGAAGATGACCGGTGCGCCGGAATTGTCATAGCCGATATTGCCGCCCCAGAGGTCGCCGTGAATCAATGCGGGTGCGGGGTTGTGATCTATCAGTGCCGGGAAGTTGCCGAGTAAGAGTTCACCCCGGCTCTGCAGGCGTCCGCCGTAGCCATTGTCTGCGGCCAGACCAAGCTGGAAACCCAGGCGTTGGTCACGCCAGAACTCTATCCAGTTGTCGCCAGGGGTGTTGGGTTGGGGGGTGGAGCCGATGGTGTTGTCCATGCTCCAGCCGAAGTAGGGCTGCTCCTTCCCGTGCATTTCGGCCAGTTGCCTGCCGGCTGCCGCTGGATCGCTTCTGCCGCCCATCGGAATGTACTCGAGCACCAGGTAGGCGTAGGGTCCCGCAATGCCGCTGCATATCGGCTTGGGGACGCGAATCGTGCCGGCGTGTGCCATCTCGTCAAGACCGGCCTCTTCGGCAGTGAACATCTCCTGCAGTGACGCGCTGTTGTATTTAACGAAAAAGCTGCGCTCGGTGTCGGCAAGCCTGATGGCGCTGTTGATGCAGCCTCCACCAATGTTGCCCGGACTGTCCGGTTCGAAGTGTTTGCCTGTTGCTGCGCCGATGTGGGTGGCGATGGCTTGCCAGTCGATCATGGGTCAGTTGTGCCTGATTCTTTCATGCAAGGGGCTGCTGCGGGGAAAGTGTGCGCGAAGAAACTCCATCTGATCGGCAAGAACATTACGCCCCTGAAGGTAGACGTATTCAGCGTGGTTTGGCGTAAACGGAATTGCCAGCAGTTCCATTCCTGCGCTCTCCGGTGTGCGTCCCGCCTTGTGGTTGTTGCAGCGTATGCAGGCGGTAACCACGTTGTTCCATTGGTTGGGGCCGCCCTGGCTGAGGGGTCTGACATGATCTCGCGAGAGGTGGCGCTTGGGGAAGTGGTTGCCGCAGTACATGCAGAGATAGCCGTCGCGCTGGAACAGGGTGTGGTTGTTGAGCGGTGGAGTGTAGTCGCGGCGCATCTTCTCCAGTGCACGGCTGTTGCCGTGGGTGGCGATGATGGTGTTGACCTCGATGATGCTGCGCTGATGTGAACGGGCATTGATTCCACCGCGAATACGATAGAGCACCTGACCGCAGCTGTAGGCTACCTGGCCAAGGAAGTAGAGGCGTACCGCGTTCCGGTAATCGATCCACTCAAGGGGCATACCGGCTGCGTCGGTGCGCAGTATCTGCTGCTGGAGATCCGCCACAATCATCTTCCGGTTCATCGGGACCCTGGTCCCGTATAATCAAGATCTTACACAGATCCATATGAACAGGGAACATTGCCGGACTTTTTGAGGGCAGAAACCGGGTTTTTCGGGGTTATGCACACTTACTGTGCAGATTCCAATGGGAGTGGACACTTTTTTGCGTATGCAAAATAAGTATCCGTTTATGTTCTTTAACTAATTGAATTATAAGGATATAGACTGGCTGTACTCTTTTTTGTCAATTTAGTGGAAATGCAGCAGTGTTTGGGCTTGGGATGGAGTTTCCGGGATTTCTCCACAAAGTTATCCACAGGAAGTGTGGATAACAAAAAACCTCTTTTTATAATAGGCGGTTAGCCGTTTTTGATGATTTTTGCCCTTAAGGAAAAGCGCTAAGTGGGGTAGAGTGCGTCCATGTCTGAATCCTCCTTCTATCGTGTCGCAGTGCCGGCCCCGCTCTACGGTGTGTTTGACTACCTGCCACCTGACGGCGACCGCTCCCGGCCTCCTGAGCCTGGTGTTCGTGTGCTGGTGCCTTTCGGCAGGGGTGAGCGCTGTGGTGTGCTTCTGGCGCTGGTCGATCAGACCGATGTGCCCCGCTCCCGGCTCAAGTCGGTGGTGGAGGTTCTGGATCGGGAACCCCTGTTGTCGCAATCGGATCTGGCACTGCTGCGCTGGGCTGCCCAATACTATCTCCACCCGCTTGGCGAGGTGATATCCACGGCGCTTCCTGTGCGTCTGCGCAAGGGTGAGCGCCCGGTGAACAGTTACAGGCCGGGCTGGCAGCTGACAGCTGAAGGTGAAAGCCAGGACCCTGCCGGGCTGACCCGGGCTCCAAGACAGGCGGCGGTGCTTCGGGTGCTTCAGGATGCGTCTGCAGGGGTGTCGCAGGAGGAGCTCTACGAACGCTGCGATGAGTGTCGTGATGTGTTGCGCAGGCTGGAACAGAAAGGCTGGGTCGAGGCTTGTGAAATTGAGCCTACGGTGAAGCTGACGCAGAAGGGTGATAACCAGGTTTCATCGCCCCGGCTGAACGAGATGCAGCTGGCGGCGGTCCAGGGTGTGGAGGCCGGCTGGGAACAGTTTGGAGTCTACCTGTTGGATGGAGTGACCGGCAGCGGCAAGACCGAGGTTTACCTCTCTTTGATTGACCAGGCGCTTGAGAGAGGGCTGCAGGTGCTGGTACTGGTGCCTGAGATCGGGCTGACCCCCCAGTTGCTGCGACGCTTTCGCCGCCGGCTTGCCGTGCCGCTCTCCCTGATGCATTCGGGGCTGTCTGAAACCGAGCGCGAAACCGCCTGGCACGATGCCCGCCAGGGTGTTGGCCGGGTGATTCTTGGTACCCGTTCTGCACTCTTTACCCCGGTTCCGGAGCTGGGCCTGATCATCGTCGATGAGGAGCATGATCTCTCTTTCAAGCAGCAGGACGGATTTCGATATTCGGCCAGGGACATTGCCGTGATCCGAGGCCAGCGGGCAGAGTGTCCCGTGGTGCTCGGCTCCGCCACGCCATCCCTGGAGAGTATGAACAATGCGCTTTCAGGCCGATACCGGCACCTGAGGCTGCCGGAGCGGGCCGGTGGTGCACGCTCACCCGACATGGACCTGGTGGATGTGCGTTCGGTGCGGTTGGAGGCCGGTGTTTCGCCTACATTGATGCGTATGATCGGCGAGCAGCTGGAGAGCGGGAACCAGGTGCTGATTTTTCTCAACAGGCGGGGTTATGCGCCGGTTGTGACCTGCCACGATTGCGGTTGGATTTCGGTATGCCGCCGCTGCGATGCCAGGATGACCCTGCACATGGGAAGCAGCCTGCTCTGGTGTCACCACTGCGGCTCCCAGAGGCGTCTTGATCCCAAGTGCCCCGAGTGCGGCGGCGATCAGCTGCGGCCCATGGGGCAGGGTACCGAACGGCTGGAGGAGGTGCTTGCAGCGCGATTTCCCGATGCGGGCATTGCGCGTATCGACAGGGATACCACCCGTCGCAAGGGGAGCCTTGAAAAGGTGCTTGGCGAGATCAGAGAAGGTAAGTACTCACTACTGATCGGAACCCAGATGCTGGCTAAGGGGCACCACTTTCCTGATGTGACTTTGGTGGCCATTCTGGATGTGGACCAGGGGCTGTTCGGGGCAGACTACCGGGCCGCTGAACGCATGGCTCAGCTCATCGTTCAGGTGGCCGGTCGGGCCGGCCGGGCCGAGAAGCCGGGACGGGTGGTGATTCAGACCCGGCACCCTGATCATCCCCTGCTGCACACCCTGATCCGTGACGGTTACGATTCGTTTGCCAGGGCGGCCCTTGGGGAGAGGCGGGAGGCGGAGCTGCCCCCCTACAGCTACCAGGCGCTGTTGAGATCAGAGGCGCCGAAGGCTGAAGCGGCCAGGGCTTTTCTCGAGGATGCGGTGTCACTTGCCCGGCAGCAGGGTGAGAACGGGGTTGAGTTCTGGGGGCCGGTGCCTGCACCGATGGAGCGGCGGGCGGGGCGCTATCGGGCCCACTTGCTGATCCAGGCATCTGAACGGGCCGTGCTGCAGAAGCTGCTTTCTGCCTGGGTGCCTGGGCTTCAGGGTATCAAGTCGTCACGCCAGGTGAGATGGTCTATCGATGTGGATCCCCAGGAAGTGATTTAGGGGATGTTCCTAAGGGCAATGGTTTCCTGGTATCCTTGCCCGTTTCCTATTGCCCGCTTTGCCCAGGTAGAAGATGAAAGTCCAGATCCAGCAGTTAGTATCCCAGGCGCTTGAAAAAATAGCCGCCGATGGGGTTATTCCCTCCGATCAGATTCCCCAGCCGGTCATCGAGCGTGCAAGGGATGAGCGTCATGGCGATTTTGCCTGCAATGTCGCCATGGTGCTGGCCAAGCTCGCACGCAGCAAGCCGAGAGACCTGGCTGAAAAGCTGATCGCGGCACTAGCCGAATCCCCCCTTATCGAGAAAGTTGAGATTGCCGGACCCGGATTCATCAATTTCTACCTTGCAGGCGGTGCCTACCAGTCTCTGATCCCCGGGATCATTGAGCAGGGGCATGGCTTTGGGCGCAGCGATCTCGGCCAGGGCAAGCGTGTGCAGGTGGAGTTTGTGTCGGCCAACCCGACAGGGCCGCTGCACGTGGGGCATGGCCGTGGCGCTGCCTACGGGGCGGTTGTGGCCGATCTGCTTGAGGCAGTGGGCTACGAAGTGCACCGTGAGTACTACGTCAACGATGCAGGTCGCCAGATGGATATTCTGGCCACCAGTGTCTGGCTGCGCTACCTGGAACTGTGTGACGAAGAGCTGACCTTTCCCGCCAACGGCTACAAGGGCGATTACATCTGGGATATCGCTGCAACGCTTCACCGTGAGCACGAAGAGGTCTACAAGCATGGTGCCGATGATGTGTTTGCCGATATTCCCGCTGATGAGCCGGTGGGGGGTGACAAAGAGAAGCATATCGATGGACTGATTGACCGGGCCAAGCAGCTGCTGGGCGATAACCGTTACCGGTTTGTCTTTGAGCTGGCACTTAACACCATTCTGGATGATATTCGCGATGACCTGGGTCTGTTTGGCGTCAAGTACGAAGAGTGGTACTCAGAGCGCAGCCTGACCGAGTCCGGGGCCGTTAACAGGGCCATCGAGCGTCTGCGCAGCAGTGGCTATCTCTACGAGAAAGAGGGGGCCCAGTGGTTCCGCTCAACCGACTTCGGTGATGAGAAAGACCGGGTGGTGGTGCGCGATAATGGCCAGAGCACCTACTTCGCATCGGATATCGCCTATCACATGGACAAGCTGGAACGCGGCTTCGACCGGGTGATCGATGTCTGGGGTGCAGATCACCACGGCTATGTACCAAGGGTGAAAGCGGCCCTTGAGGCGCTGGGTGATGATGCCTCCAAGATGGACGTGCTGCTGGTTCAGTTTGCCGTGCTCTACCGCGGTGGTGAGAAGGTGCAGATGTCTACCCGTTCCGGTGACTTCGTGACCCTGCGTGAGTTGCGCAAAGAGGTGGGTGCGGATGCGGCTCGCTTCTTCTACGTCATGCGCAAGTGTGAGCAGCACATGGATTTCGATCTCGATCTGGCCAAGTCCCAGTCCAACGAGAACCCCGTTTACTACGTGCAGTACGCCCATGCCCGTGTCTGCAGCGTTCTGCAGCAGGCCGCCGAAAAGGGAATCGACGTGGAGGTGACCCCAGGGGGTGAAAATCTCGACCGGCTGGTTGAGGCCCATGAGCAGGCCCTGGTGAAAACCATGGCACGTTACCCTGAAGTGGTTGAAGTGTCTGCCCTCAACGAGGAGCCGCACCAGCTTACCCACTACCTGCGTGAGCTGGCCAACGACTTCCATACCTATTACAACGCCCACCAGTTCCTGGTGGATGACGCTGCACTGCGTGATGCCCGTATCAAGCTGATACTGGCCGTGCGCCAGGTGTTGCGCAATGGACTGAACCTGCTTGGTGTTTCTGCACCGGAGAGGATGTAAATGCCAAGGGATTACAAGAGCCGCGCCTCGGGGCAACGCAGACAGAAGAGCCAGACGCCCGGCTGGGTCTGGTTTGTTGGCGGATTGCTGGTGGGATTGTTCGTCAGTGGACTGGCCTGGCTGAAGCTCGGTTCCGGCGAAGAGGTGTTCGCCAAGCGCACGGCAGCGCCCGTGGCCAAGGCCCCGGTGCAGCAAAAACCCAAGCCCAAGACTAAGAAAGAGCAGGAGCCTGCGGCCCCCAAACCCCGCTTCGATTTCTACACCATTCTGCCCGAGATGGAAGTGGTTGTGCCCGAGCCTGAGGTTGAGGCACCGGCCGCCCCTGTGACGTCTACCGGTGCGGTGGCCGCGGTAAAGAGAAAGCCCGATAGCGGCTACATGCTGCAGATGGGTTCTTTCCGCAAGCATTCTGATGCTGATCGCCTCAAGGCCAGCCTGGCCCTGGTTGGTATCGAAGCCGAGATTCAGAGTGTGCACATAAACGGAACGGATACCTTTCACCGTGTCCGCAGCGGACCTTATGGCCGCGACCAGGTGAATACCCTGCGTGCGCGTCTTAAGGCGAACAAGATCAACAGCCTTGTCATCAAGTTAAAGAAATAGGGGTTCGCTTTCGGGCGAAGCGTTTCCGGTCACGTAGGGTGTAATAGCGAAGCGTATTGCGCCATCAACAGCCTGGTTGGTGGGTTACGCTATCGCTAACCCACCCTACGTATTTATCGTGGGGCAAGTCAGGATGCAGGCATGTAGGCACCGGCACCAGGTCACGCAGGGTGCAATAGCGAAGCGTATTGCACCGCCAACCATTCAGTGCTTGCAGAACGTAGGCAATGGCAGAGGGTGCTCCTTGATGACGCTCTTTGCCTCCACCCACTGATAGATCTCCACCGCAGGTGTATCACACTGGCAACAGCTGCTGCCGCAGGCGCTGTTGGCCATCTGTTTGCGCACCTTTCCCTTGCGGATCCAGGTATCGAGCATGCCGCGTACGGCATCCGGGTTCGCATCAAAATGTGTTGCGATATCCGACAGGCTTGCCTGCCCACGCTGTTGCAGATACTCCCTGATCTGGGCGAGGATCATGCTCGGGCTCCACCCGGCTGTGCCGTGTTCACGTCATCCTGCCTGCTCCAGATTCTTAGGCCGATCACAACCGCTGCAACAAACAGGCTCAATCCGGCTATCCAGGCGGTGGAGCTTGCCGGATGCTGGGCATAGGTGGCGCCCTGGTAGAAGACCGTGGAGATGGTGAAGGCGATGCCGGTGGTCCAGGCGATAACGAACAGGGTCCAGGGTGTGCCGGTCTCACGCTTGATGGCACCCATGGTGGCTACGCAGGGCGAGTAGAGCAGGATGAACAGCAGGTAGGCGAAGGCGCCGGCCTGTCCGTCGAAACGCGCTGCCATGGCGCCGAAGGTTCCGGTGTTCACGGCCTGCTCTTCAGCTGCTGCCTCAAGGTTGCTGACATCCCCCACGTCAAGGCTCAGCGGGTCGAGCAGGGTGTCTCTCAGTGCGGCCAGGTTTGCCGGGATTGTGGCGGCCGCCTCGGAGAGGCTCTCCAGGATAGTGGCCGGCTTCTCATCGGCGGTCTCTCCTGATGCCTCTTCGGCCAGTTGGCTGTAGAGGGTGTCCAGGGTGCCGACCACGACCTCCTTGGCCAGAACCCCGGTAAAGATGCCGATAGTGGCAGGCCAGTTCTCCTCCTCTATGCCCATGGGAGAGAGGACCGGGGTCAGGATCTTTGCGCTATGGCTGAGTACGGATTTTTCGCTGTCGTTGTTGCCAAAACTGCCGTCGGTGCCGATGGAGTTGAGTACGTTGATGATCACCACCATGACGATGATCACCTTGCCTGCGTCGTGGATAAAGAGCTTAACGCGGTCCCAGGTGCGCAGGGCGACGCCCTTGGCAGTGGGCAGGTGGTAAGGGGGGAGTTCCATCATGAAGCCGGTGCTGATTCCTGAAAGCAGGGTGCGGCGCATGATCATGCCGGTGAGCACGGCGACTGCTATGCCGATCAGGTAGAGTAGAAAAACCAGGTTCTGACCGTTGCTCGGGAAGAAGGCGGCTACGAACAGGGCGTATACCGGCAGTCGGGCTCCGCAGGACATGAAGGGATTCATCAGGATGGTGAGCTTGCGCTCTCTCTGGTTCTCCAGGGTGCGGGTGGCCATGACTGCCGGAACATTGCAGCCGAAACCCACAATGAGCGGTACAAAGGCCTTGCCCGGCAGGCCGATGGCGCGCATGGCGCGGTCCATGACAAATGCGGCGCGAGCCATGTAGCCGGTGTCCTCCAGAATGGAGAGAAACAGGTAGAGACAGGCGATGATCGGGATGAATGTGGATACCACCTGGATGCCGCCACCGACACCCTCTGCCAGCAGTACAGTAAGCCATTCCGGTGAGCCGACGGAGCGCATCCATCCGCCAAGGCCATCCACCACCACGGCACCCACGGCGATATCGAAAAAGTCGATAAATGCACCGCCGACATTGATGGTGAACATGAACATCAGGTACATCACGGCGAGAAAGATGGGGATGCCGGCTATGCGGTTCAGTACCACCTTGTCAATCTGGTCAGAGAGGGTACGCCCCAGTTTGCCCTTCTCCCGTGTGACCCGCTGGGTCAGCGCGTGGGCGTGTCCATAGCGGGCGTCTGCGATATGAATGTCGGCCTCTTCCCCTGCGCGGTCTGTGATCATTTTACGCCAGCGGTCCGCCAGCTCTTCCACCTCTTTGTCGACCAGTGAGCAGGCGTGCTCGTCGCCTTCCAGGAGTTTCAGGCTCAGCCAACGGTGGTTGGCTCGGTCGCTGCTCCCCTCGAAGTGGGGCTCAAGTTCTGTAATGGCTTGTTCCACGGTGTCTTCGTGGGCCACCTCGAAGTTGAGGGCGTGCTCATCGCCGGCAGTGAGTTTCATCTGCCGTTTAAGCGCTGGGAGGCCTTCACCGGTGGTGGCTACAACCGGAACCACCGGACAGCCCAGTTCCCTGCTCAGCTGTTCGATGTCCACCTTGATGCCGCGGTTGCGGGCCACGTCCATCATGTTCAGGGCGATCACCATCGGGATGCCCATTTCGCGCAGCTGAACAGTGAAATAGAGATTCCGCTCCAGGTTCGAAGCGTCTATTACGTTGACGATCAGGCTTGCATCGCGGGAGAGAAGGTAATCACGGGTGACCTGCTCATCCAGCGAGGCGGCATCCAGTGAGTAGATGCCGGGCAGGTCGACGATGGTGAACTCTTCACCTTCGAAGCGGAGTCGGCCCTCTTTCCTGTCAACGGTCACTCCCGGCCAGTTTCCGGTTTTCTGCCGGATGCCGGTCAATGCGTTGAATATCGCGGATTTTCCGCAATTGGGGTTACCCCCCAGGGCGATATTGGTCACGTTATGCTCCGAAGATGGGAACTGCCTGGTTGCTATGTGGAGTGCTGGATGGTCTGCATGAGCAGTTTGTCGGCGATGCTGGCCCCGAGTGCAACCCGGGTTCCTGCGCTGGCAACCACCACTCCACGCTTACGATGCTGCAGTACGCTGATTTCCGATCCTACCCGCAACCCCAGGCTCAAGAGACGTCTTGCCATCGCCCGGTCCCCGTGAATCTCTGCAATTTTCGCTTCCGTGCCTACAGCGAGGCGGTCGAGAGGTGTTGTTTTTTTCGGGGAGCCCATTATTGCCAGCCACAAATAAGAATGATTACTATTTGTAAGAATATCACCTATGAATATCAGGGACAACTAATTTGCTTCTATATGAACCGAAATAATATTGATTATTATCAATGTTTGGGCGATTAGCGGAGTGTTTGGCACTGAAATGCTGTTGCACCCAGGATGTGTGGGGAGCTGGTTTAGAGAAATTTCCCTTTCGTCAGGGCCTTCCGGTTGGTGCAATACGCTGCGCTATTGCACCCTACGGGTGGCATTAGGCCATCCCTGGTCATTAGCTGCTCCCGGCATTTGTGCCTCCCGTACATCTTGTACCATGCGCCGCTCCTCGGCTCGGGCATCCTGCTTCACTCTATCTCCTGCATCTGACCCACAGGGATGTGGGAAATGCAAAAGGATTGCCGGGAGCAATCCTTGCCCTGCAGTCGTGCGCCCGCGGCATACCGTACATCCTGTACATGCGCCGCTCCTGCGCATCCCTGCGCCCGCGGCATACCGTACATCCTGTACATGCGCCGCTCCTGCGCATCCCTGCGCCCGCGGCATACCGTACATCCTGTACATAAAAAAAGCCGCCCAAAATTTGGGCGGCTGAAGGTGGAGGAGATGCGATATGAAGGTTCATAACGCAAATCTGCGGTTCGGCTGCTGCACCGTTCCGCGTTGGATGGTCATATGCATTTGACCCGAAAGGGATGGAGTACCCTTTCGCCGGGTTTAGTATTGCAGTTCCTGTGCCAACTCCTCTCTGTGGCAGGAAAGGCCTTGTTGCCGGCTTTGTTGTGGTTGCGGGAGTCAATATTATCGATATAGCTGCCATATTTGGCGGTAGTGTCATACACTACATGCCAATTATGGCGGTTAAGGGTGTCTATCATGTCACTATCCAATCTTTCGAATCCCCTCGGTAAGGGGATTGTGCAGCTGCTCGATACCCTGGAAGAGCCAGCGATTCTCCTGGCGCCGGATTACCGGGTGCTGGCGGCCAACCGGAGCTATCAGCTTAATTACGAGGGGCGTGAAATTGTGGGTCGTTACTGTTACGAGGTTTCCCATGGTTCAGATGAACCATGCTCCGGTGGACATGATGCCTGTCCTCTGAAGGGGGCACTGGAGCTTCGCGAGCCCCAGAGGGTCCTGCATATCCATCACTCTCCCCGTGGGGAGGAACACGTGGAGGTGGAGGGGCGCGCCATCTTTGATGACGAGAGCGGCGAGCTGCTCTATTACATGGAGATCATCCGCCATGCCCGTGCCGCCAGCGCTAGCGTGGATAAAAAGGGCATGGTGGGTCGTTCCAAGGCTTTCAAACGTATGCTGGAGTTGATTCAGCGGGTCGCCCCCAGTGAAACAGCGGCCCTGCTGCTCGGCGAATCAGGCACAGGCAAGGAGTTGGTGGCCCAGGCAATTCATGACCTCAGTTCAAGGAATCAAGCCCTGTTTGTCCCCGTGGAGTGTTCTGGTCTGACAGAGTCTCTGTTCGAGAGTGAGCTGTTCGGCCACGAGAAGGGGGCGTTTACCGGGGCCCATGCAGCCAAGTCGGGTCTTGTGGAGGCCGCCCGTGGCGGCACCCTGTTTCTGGACGAAATAGGTGATGTTCCCCTGTCCCAGCAGGTGAAGCTTCTACGTCTGCTGGAGACTGGCACCTACCGCCGGGTGGGTAGTGTGGAGCCCCGGCAGGCTGACTTCAGGCTGGTCTGTGCAACTCATAGGGATTTGAAGCAGATGGTGGTCGAAGGGCGTTTCCGGCAGGATCTCTATTACCGTATCAGCACCTTTCCTATTCCGTTGCCGTCACTTCAGGATCGGGTCGAGGATCTGCCTCTGCTTGCTGAGAGCCTGCTCAAGCGCATCAAGGGTGCCGAGTCCAAATTCCTCTCCCGGGAGGCGCTTGCCTGTCTCGCTTCCTATGCCTTTCCGGGCAACATCCGGGAGTTGCGCAATATCCTGGAGCGGGCCTCGCTGATGACTGATGGGGATGAGATCCGCCCCGAGCATATTCCCGATGAGTGCCAGGCTGTTGGGATCGCCGGTGCCACTGTGGAAGCTTCCCGGCAAGCCGGGGGGCTGATGACCCTGGAAGAGGTGGAACGGCGCTACCTTGAACAGGTGGTGAGTCGGTTCGGTGGTGACCGCAGGGCGCTTGCTGCAGAGCTTGGGATCAGCGAGCGTACGCTGTTCCGCAAGCTGCAGAAGGTCCAGTGAATTCCGTGGTCCGCTAGGCCAGGGGCTTGCGCAGCAGGTCGACTCGGGAGGGTTTGAGAAAATCTGCCCCGTCGGCAGTCATGTGGTCTTCGAATGCCGCTCGTATCTGCTGGTAAAGCGCGTCGTCAATCTTGTGCTCGGTATGGGTGACGTTGAGCATGCGCGCTTCGAAATCGGTGAAGTCGGCGTAGTGTCCGGGTGAGTTGAAGAAGATCTGCTCCTGCAGCTCAAAAGTACCGTTTTCAACGGCCTGTTTTACAGCGGAGAAGGCCAGTTCCCGGACCTCTTTTTCATCGTTGAACAGCTTGAGTATGTCGTTGAAGGCACCCTGGTATACCGGCTCGGAGATGTAGGCCAGGCCTCCCGGTTTCAGCACCCGGGCGATCTCCTTGAGTCCTTTTTCCATGAGCTCGGGGGGTACATGGTGCAGCGACTTAAGCATCACCGCGACATCCACGCTGTTGTCGGGCAGGTCGATCTGTTCTGCCCCGCCGTAGGTGAAGGTGACTGTAGGGAGGTCATCGATCTGCAGGTTTTTTTCATGCTGAATCCGGTCCACCTCGGTGGCGGTGATGTGCGCCGGGTGAAAGCGTTCAGCCATCTGTCTTGTCATCCATGCTCGTCCGCAGCCCAGTTCAAGGACGTTCAGATCAGTCATCGGAAGCGTCTGTTCCATTATTTCAAGTTCGCTTGCACTGCGGTAGGCGTTTGCATTGTGTAACTGCATGGGTTTGACTTTCGGTGGTGACAGGAAGGCGTTAATGTAGCTTTGATTGGCGCTGTTGAACAGGTCTGGATTGCGGATGACAAGGTACAAAAACAAAATCATTGATTGGCTCTCCGAACGCATGGATGAGCTGCGCCTGCATCTTTCCCGCCCTGATGCCCTGATTCAGCTGGCCCTGCTTGGAATGGTTACAGGGCTTCTGGCAGGAGGTGTTATCGTCGCCTTCCGGGTTGCAGTGGAGGGTAGCCAGTCGGGGTTTATGCCGGGGGGGCTGGCAGAGAACTTCGAGGCGCTTCCTGTGTGGGCGCGCTTTCTGCTGCCGGTGCTCGGAGGTCTGTTGATAGGCCTGGTTTTTCACCTGCACTCGGGCGGTCTCTATGTGCTGGGTGTTGCCCGGGTGATGGAGCGGATGGCGTATCACCAGGGCCATCTCACGTTGCGGGGTTTTGTATTGCAGTTTTTTGGTGCAGCAATCGCCATCATTTCAGGGCACTCTGTAGGTCGAGAGGGACCGCACATCTATCTCGGAGCCGCCTCCGGCAGTCTGCTGGGGCAGTACCTGACCCTGCCCAATAACAGTATTCGTACCATGGTCGGCTGTGGCACCGCGGCCGGTATCGCCGCGTCGTTCAATACTCCCCTGGCGGGCGTGATTTTCGCCCTGGAAGTGGTGATGATGGAGTACACCCTGGCCAGCTTCATTCCTGTCATTCTCTCCGCAGTGAGCGCCACAGCAATCTCCTACGTGGTATTTGGTGGTGAGCCTGCTTTTGCAGTGCCCGATATGCAGCTGGGCTCTATGAGCGAGATACCCCTGGTGCTGTTGCTTGGAGTTGTTGCAGGGATGTTCTCCGCCCTGTTTGTGCAGTTGATAAAGAGTGTCGCCGGCCGGGTTCAGGGTGTCCCTTTCTGGTGGCGGACCACCCTTGCCGGGGTGATTGTCGGCCTGCTTGCCATGGTGGTGCCCCAGGTGATGGGTATCGGCTATGACACGGTCAACGCATCGCTTCTCGGGGAGATCGGCCTGGCATTGCTGCTGCTTCTGACCCTGACCAAATTGCTGGCCACGGTTGCCAGTGTCGGCATGGGTATCCCGGGTGGAATGATCGGGCCTGCCCTGTTCATCGGTTCCACCCTTGGCAGCCTGATGGGGCTGGCGTTGCAGACGGTTCTGCCCCAGGCAGAGATCGACGTGGGCTTTTATGCGCTGCTGGGCATGGGTGCGATGATGGGTGCCAGTCTTCAGGCCCCGCTGGCCGCGCTGACTGCGATGATGGAGCTGACCCATACTCCCCAGATCATCATGCCGGGAATGCTGGTGATCGTGGTCGCGGCACTCACCGCCAGTGAGCTGTTCCGCAAGGAGTCGCTGTTTATCACCATGCTCAAGGCCAGCGGACTGGACTACAACACCAATCCCGTGATGCAGGCCCTTCGTCGTGTCGGGGTTGCCAGTGTCATGGGCAAAAGTTTCGAGCGGCCTGAACAGGTACTGGAGCTTTCAGCTGCGGAAAAACTGCTGGAGCAGCGGCCCGAGTGGTTGCTGGTGCAGGGCGAGGAGGGGCCGGTGGCGCTTATGCCTGCGCTTGATCTCGCACGCTATATCCAGGAGAGCGATGAGATTGAAACGATCGACCTGATGGATATTCCTGCGCGAAGGGAGGATGTGGCTGCCATCCATATACAGGCCACCCTCCAGGAGGCCCTCGAATTGCTGGACGGCGGTGGTACTGAAGCGCTGTATGTCGAACGTACCACGGCCCCCGGAATCAAGCGGATCTACGGGGTGCTGACCAGAGAGCAGGTTGAGTCGGCCTACAGGTATTAGCCTTCAATTGTTGTCGTGCGTCAATGCAGATTAGTCGGTAACAGAGTAAAATCGGCGGAATTGATTGTTTATGTGGTTCTACCCGGGAATAGCCGGGAATGAACTGTGTTTGGAAAACAAGGTGGCTGGATATGACTGACGGACAAAATGCCGAAATAATGGAAACTGTTGCGGACGATGCGCAAGAGGCTGGGGATGCGGGTGAGCTCAATATACAGAACATGAGCATGGAAGAGCTGATGGCGCAGCTCGATGAGCTGACAAACCAGAATCAGCGGCTCAAGAAGGATAACCGCAAGGCAGTCAGGCGTTACCGCCGGGAAGAGGAGCTCAAGCCCTACCAGGCAGAGCTGATTAAATTGCAGCAGCACCTGGAACAGACCGGTGGCAAGCTGGTGATCCTGTTCGAAGGGCGTGACGCGGCAGGCAAGGGCGGCACGATCCGTCGCGTAACCCGCTACATGAATGAAAAACACTACCGTGTTGTCGCTTTGGGCAAGCCCACTGAGAATCAGCGCACCCAGTGGTTTTTCCAGAAATATGTCACCCAGCTGCCCCGTGGCGGTGAGGTGGTGCTGTTTGATCGCAGCTGGTACAACCGTGCCATGGTGGAGCCGGTATTCGGTTTCTGCAATGACAAGGAGTACCGCAACTTCATGCGTGGTGTGACCGGTTTTGAGAAGGACCTGGTTCGCCAGGGCACCACCCTGATCAAGCTCTATTTCAGTGTAACGAAAGAGGAGCAGAACCAGCGGTTTGAGCGTCGCAAGAATGACGCCCTTCGCCAGTGGAAATTGAGCGAGGTGGATGTTCAGGCCCAGGAGCGCTGGGACGATTTCACCAATGTGAAGTACGAGATGCTGAAGAAGACCCATACCACCCATGCACCCTGGACGATGATCCGCTCAAACGACAAGCATCAGGCCAGGTTGAATGTCATGAAGGTGATTCTCAATTCGGTGCCCTATGAGCGTCTTGATCCCAATCTCGATTTCGTTCCAGATCCCGAGATAGTGGTGTCGGGTTCCCGTGAACTGGAGACCATGGAGGCACAGCGCCTGCGTAGTGGTAAGTTCCAGGGCTAAGGCCAACCGGGACTTAACTTCATGTTCGTTTTGGAAAGCCAGGCTCTGATTCTGATCGGAGTCTGGCTTCTCTATTTTCTGATCCACTCGATTCTCGCATCACTGCGGATGAAGCGGTGGTTTGCCGGTCGTTGGCCGGATCTGATGCCTGCCTACAGGCTGGGCTTCAATGTCCTGGCCCTGGTGCTGCTCATACCACCCCTCTATCTCATCTATAGTGCTGACGGCAGCTATCTCTGGCGCTGGACGGGCTACGGCTGGTGGCTGGCCAACGGTCTGGCGCTGCTCGCCTTGTTTGGCTTCGCCTGGTCTTCGCGTTACTACGATGGAGATGAATTCCTCGGTCTTCGCCAGTGGCGTGACCGGGAGAGGCGTGTTGAGGATCAGGAGCGGTTTCAGATATCCCCGCTGCACCGATACGTGCGCCACCCCTGGTACAGTCTGGGCCTGGCGCTGATCTGGACCCGGGATATGAATCCGGAGTTTCTGGTCACTGCGATATTGGCTACCCTCTATTTTGTATTCGGGTCCCGGCTCGAAGAGCGTAAACTGATCACCTACCACGGCGAGGTGTATCGACGCTATATGGCGAGGGTGCCGGGACTGATTCCCCGGCCCTGGCGCTATCTTTCGTCCGGCGAGGCTGACGAGCTGGTGGGTGGCTCAAGAAATGAGTGACCTGGTCGATTCATATAGCGTATAGCGGCAGTGGTTTAAAACTGTTTCCGGGAGAAGCATGACATGCTCGAGAGCTTGGACAAACGTGATTTTCGCCGGATGGAGATCGATACGCCGGCGCGTATGCGGTTGCAGGGTGAGGATGGAATAGCCGAGGTCAGAGTCAGGGATCTCAGCGCCACGGGGGTTTTGTTGTGGGCGGGCGTATCAGTGGCTGCCGAGTCGACACTTGCAGTCGAGATACCCCCGGGCACCGATTCGACCCCCCCGTTTCAGGCGATGCTGAAAGTTGTTCGCTGCGTTCCCCTGGAGGCCGGCGATGGTGAGGGCTACTCCCTTGCCTGTGCGATTGAAAAACTGCTGTCGGTTGATGAAGCGGCAGACTATTTCTCCTGATCCTCGCCGGGTTTTCACGCCACCCGGTTTCTCTCCTCTCCTTCCTGAAAGGCCTGTATATTTGCGGCCACTTCATCGGTCAGGCGTTGGCGGGACTCCCTGCTCGCCCAGGCCGTATGAGGCGTCACGATAAGGTTGGGTGTGCCCGGCTCAAGCAGGGGGTTGCCTTCTCCGGGGGGTTCAACCGCCAGCACATCGATGCCCGCGCCACCCAGTTCTCCGGCCCGGAGTGCACTGGCCAGTGCGCTTTCATCGACCATCCCGCCCCGCGCGGTATTGATCAGCAGAGCATCGGGTTTCATCAGGGCCAGTTCTGCGGACCCGATCAGGTTGGCAGTGTGCCCGGTGAGGGGGCAGTGCAGGCTGAGAATGTCGCAGCGGGGCAGCAACTCATGTAGTGGCAGGCGCCCCTCCGCGGGTTCACCGCCAGGGCGCTGGGCGATAAGGATCTCCATGCCGAATGCCCGGGCGATCCCGGCAACAGCACTCCCCAGGGCGCCGTACCCGACGATACCCATGGTCTTGCCCTGTAGCTCCCTGATCGGGAAATCCAGCAGGCAGAACTGTTCGCTGCGCTGCCATGCCCCGTTGTGCAGTGCGTGCTGGTAGTCCGGCAGGCGTGTGGTGAGGGAGAGGATCAGGGCAAATACGTGCTGTACCACCGATGGCGTGGAGTAGCCGGCGACATTGGTTACAGCAATGCCCAGTTCCCGGGCCTTCTCAAGATCGACATTATTGGTACCGGTGGCAGCGATACAGATCAGTTTCAGGGCTGTGGCCTGTTCCAGGGCGCTGCTGTCGAGCACCACTTTATTGCTTATGACCAGTTCTGCGTCGCGGATTCGCCCGGTCGCCTCCCCTGGGTTCGTGCTTTTGTGGATCTGCCATTCGTAGGGAGTCGCATTCAGGGATGCGAGGTCAATGTCGTCCCGGCTGACTGTGTCCAGGTCCAGAAATACCGCCTTGGGCATGGGTCGGTTCCATATGGCTAAATTCCCATTCTAACCCTATGTGCGAGATCCGCCCATGCCCTGAGACTTGTTCTGGGTTGCTACTCCCGAAACGCCTTGTGACAATCCTTGCAGCTCTTGGCTGTGGCGCCGAATGCCGGGCGGATTTTATCCAGATCGCCGCTCTCGGTGGCCGCTTTAAGTGCAGAGGCCCGCTTCTGGAAATTGCTGTACTTCTGCTCGAAGTCTGCCCAGTCCAGCCAGATTTCGCCTTTAGCATCACTCTCTTCGTCGTCCGAACCTTCCGGGAACCCGCTGAGCAGGTCGAGATGGGCTGACGCTGCCAGGTCGGAGGCGTAGCGTTTGAATGCTTTAGCGTCGTAAGGGGCCTTGTTGCGGACCATGGCACCCATTGGTTTGAGGTTCCAGCCATAGGTTGTCATGAGGGCCTGGCGGTACTCCACTGACTTGCTGGCGCCTTTGTGGCGGCTGTCCGCCAGGGCGAGCTGGGATGTCAATATAAGCGGAACGATTGCTGCGACTGCATATTTGATGGCTCTCATCTCTGTTTCCTTTGGTTTGTTAAGCTTTATTTATTGATTTTTTGGTGTTTTTTTCGCATTAAGCCTTACAGCTTAAGAGCGGTTTAGGCTAAAATCGGCATTTGATCAAGCCCGGGGTTCGCGCCTGCGGGCGTTTTTCATTGGTTTCGCTGCAAAACGGACGGCCATGAGCGCAACACAAGCCCAGCGTATCCGCGAGATACCCTACAACTACACCTCTTTCTCTGACCGCGAAATCGTCATTCGGTTTCTTGGCGAGGAGATGTGGAAGGTCATTGAAGAGCTGCGTGGCACCCGGCGTACCGGGCGCTCGGCACGGATGCTGTTCGAAGTGCTGGGTGACATGTGGGTAGTCGCCCGCAATCCCTATCTGCAGGATGACCTGCAGGCCGATGAGGGGAGGCGCAAGGCGCTGGTGGATGCGCTGCATCACCGCCTGGACCAGTTCGAAGGCCGGACCAATGGTAATCAGCAGGCCATTGACCTGTTGCAGGCTGCCCGTTCTGCGGTGGAGAAGTTCTCCTCCTGCTTTGAGCAGAACAATGAGCTGAGGCGCCGTGTAACCCGTGCGCTCACCCGGATCACACGCCGGGACAATATCGACTTCGGCGGCCTTGCCAGGGTCTCTCACGCCACCGATGCCACCGACTGGCGCGTGGAGGTTCCATTCGTGGTGATCAGCCCGGATTGGGAAGAGGAGGTCGCCCTGATCGTCAAGGCCTGTATCGAGTGCGGCCTGACCATCATTCCACGGGGGGGCGGTACCGGCTACACCGGCTCCGCTGTTCCCCTGGATGCCCACTGTGCGGTAATCAATACAGAGAAGCTTGAGCAGCTTGGAGACGTCGACCACATGGCCCTTCCCGGCGTGGAAGGTGAGGTGCCGACCGTGCGCACCGGAGCCGGGGTCGTCACCAAGCGGGTGTCTGACCTGGCGGCTGAGCATGGATTGGCGTTCGCGGTAGACCCCACATCACAGAATGCATCCACCATTGGCGGCAATATCGCAATGAATGCCGGTGGCAAGAAGGCGGTGCTCTGGGGTACCACCCTGGATAATCTCGCCTCCTGGCGCATGGTTATGCCGGATGCCCGGTGGCTGGAGGTGGAGCGCCTCAACCACAATCTGGGCAAGATCCATGACCAGGAGCTGGTCAGTTTCCGCATCACCCGTTACGAGGCCGACGGAGTTACACCTGCGGATGAGCCGGAGTTGCTGGAACTCCCGGGTTCGGTATTCCGCAAGCAGGGCCTGGGCAAGGATGTTACCGACAAGTTTCTAGCGGGGCTCCCCGGTGTGCAGAAGGAGGGGTGTGATGGCCTGATCACCTCTGCCCGTTTCGTGCTTCACCGGATGCCCGGCCATGTGCGTACCGTCTGCCTGGAGTTTTTCGGTTCAGACCTCTCCAGGGCGGTTCCAGCCATCATTGAGATCAAGGACTTTATCGAACAGAGCGAAGGCGTGCTGATGTCCGGTCTCGAGCATCTGGACGAGCGTTACATCAAGGCGGTCAAGTACAGCACCAAGGCCTCCCGGCGCGAGCGGCCGAAGATGGTTTTGATTGCCGACCTGGTCTCCGACGATGAGCAGGCGGTGGGCAGTGCGGCTTCAGCCGTGGTGAAGCTGGCCAACGCGAGGGAGGCGGAAGGCTTCATCGCCGTCAGCCCCGAGGCGCGGCGCACCTTCTGGATCGACCGGGCACGCACGGCGGCAATCTCCGCTCATACAAACGCCTTCAAAATCAATGAGGATGTGGTGATTCCCCTGGAGCGGCTGGCGGAATACAACCGGGGTATTGAGCGGATAAACATCGAGCAGTCCATCGCCAACAAGCTGAATATCATGGATGAGGTGCTGGGCTACCTCTCGGGGGATATGCCCGAGCTGCGCCAGTCCAAGGAGTACGAGGACTCGGAAGAGAATACCGCCATCCTGCTGTCGAAGCGGGATGCGGCGCGGGATGTTGTCAGTGCCGCACGGAAGCGCTGGCAGACGATTCTTGGCAACCTGGACTCCCCCGCGGCCGAGCATGAGACCCTGCTCAGGGAGAAGGAGGCGCCGAAGATTCAGCCTGGAGACAGCCTGCTCGACATGATGCTGCGCCAGGACCTGGTGCACTCCTACCGCAAGGAGATCGCCGCCCGTCTGAACGAGATCTTCAACGGCCAGGATCTGAAGCCTGTACGCAGCAGGCTGGATGCCATCCACGGCGATATTCGCGATGGACGGCTCTTTGTCGCACTGCACATGCACGCAGGTGACGGCAACGTGCATACCAACATCCCTGTCCACTCCCACAACTACGCCATGCTGCACGAGGCGGACCGGGTGGTGGACCGGATCATGGAGCTGGCACAGTCCCTGGACGGGGTGATTTCAGGTGAGCACGGTATCGGCCTGACCAAGATCCAGTACCTGGAGGAGGAGAAACTCAACGCCTTCATCGAGTACAAGAAAAAGGTGGATCCCGACAGCGTCTTCAACCGGGGCAAGCTGATGCCAGAATCCGGGCTTGAGGGTGCCTACACCCCGTCCCTGCGCCTGGTGCAGCAGGAGGCGATCATCCTTGAGGCCAGCGAGCTGGGCGAACTCAACGACGATGTAAAGCACTGCCTGCGTTGCGGCAAGTGCAAACCGGTCTGTCAGACCCACGTGCCACGGGCCAATCTGCTCTACTCCCCGCGCAACAAGATCCTGGGAACCGGCCTTATCATCGAGGCATTTCTCTACGAAGAGCAGACCCGTCGCGGTATCTCACTGCGCCACTTCGAGGAGATGAACGATGTCTCCGATCACTGCACTATCTGCCACAAGTGCGAAACGCCCTGCCCGGTGAATATCGACTTTGGCGATGTCACCACCCGCATGCGCAAGATACTCAAGGAGCAGGGACACAAGCGCAAGAACCCGGGCACCTGGGCGGCGATGACCTTTCTGAATGCCACCGATCCCCGCACCATTCGGGGAATGCGGAAGGGTATGCTGGAGTGGGGTTTCAAGGGGCTCTCCCTGGGGCACGAGGTGTTCAAAAAGATGGGGCTGCTGGCGCGCAACAAGCGTATTCCCGCGCGCACAACGGGTAAGCCCGAGCTGCAAGCACAGGTTGTGGAGCTGGTTCGCCGTCCCATCCGGGTGGAGCTGCCGAAAAAAACCACCAGGGCCCTGCTGGGTATCGAGGATCGTGCCACCGTTCCTATACTTCGCGATCCCGCCAAGATCAGTGATGACAGCGACGCGGTATTCTATTTTCCAGGTTGTGGTTCTGAAAGGCTGTTCAGTGATGTAGGCCTGGCCTCAATTGCCATGCTCTATGACCTCGGTGCAGAGGTTATTCTTCCGCCAGGGTATCTCTGCTGCGGTTATCCCCAGAACGCAGCAGGGGACTATGAGAAAGGGCACCGCATCACCACCGAGAACCGGGTGCTGTTCCACAGAGTTGCCAATACCCTGAACTACATGGACATCAAGACGGTGGTGGTCTCCTGTGGTACCTGCATGGATCAGCTGCTGAAGTACGAGTTTGAAAAGATCTTTCCTGGCTGTCGCCTGATGGATATCCACGAGTACCTGATGGAGAAGGGTGTGCAACTGGGTAAGGGGGGGAGCTATCTCTACCACGATCCCTGCCACAGCCCCATCAAGCACCACAACCCAGTGGATGTGGCCTCGAAGCTGACACAGAGTGATGTGCTGCTCTCTGATCGCTGCTGTGGTGAGGCCGGCACCCTGGGCACCTCGCGGCCGGATATCGCGAACCAGCTTCGCTTCCGCAAAGAGGAGGAGTTGCGCAGTGGTATCAGCCGACTCTCCGGCAAGGAGAGCGCCCATGGCGGAGAGGTGAAGATGCTCACCGCCTGTCCCGCATGTCAGCAGGGACTCAACCGCTACAAGGATGCCACCGGTCTGGAGGTCAAATACATTGTCGAAGAGCTGGTCAATGACCGCTTTGGCGATAACTGGCAGCAGGATTTTGTGGATCGGGTCACCCGGGGCGGAATCGAGCAGGTGTTGCTCTAGAGGGCCACGGGGTAACTCTTAGAGCCTTTCAAATGAATCAAGGCTTGGGCCACTGATGCTGTTGGTCACTCGGACAGCAGATCGGTCGCCAGTGATTTAACCACGTCGATTCGCTCTGCGGCTGCGTCTTTCATCTCTTTGGGCAGTTCGCTGACCTGGTTTATGTACAGGTCTGAGTTCGCGGCAAGAAGCTGCAACTGGTCTGCGTCGAACAGGGTCAGCGCGGCAGCAAACTCCTCCGCGGGGGATGAGAGCAGGGTGGGTATGAGATCCTCTTCGCTGATGACCGATTCCGGGTAGAGGATGTCTGCGATCAGGGGGTGTTCTAGCAGCTCGAAGTGGGCTTCCCGTGCAATGGTCTCCTGCTGAAGTTCATCCAGCGCCTTGGGATCTTCGCCGGCCCCGGATCTGACGGCATTCATGATAACCACCAGCAGTTTTTTTATCGCATCCTTGGTCTCTGCCTGGTCATCCGCCAGGCCGCAGGCCTGCTCGTAGGACTTGTCCAGGTTCTCTTTCAGCTTGAGTATCACGTCGCTCTCTTCGCTTGGTTGCAGGCTGACGGCCTGGTGAACCAGCTTACGGAACTCGGTGATGAAATCTGCCAGCTCTTCGTGATCGAGCCTTTGGGCTTCCTGCAGCGCTGTGGTGGATACCTGTCGCTGGTTTTCCTGAAACAGGGGGTTGTTGCGCTTGCGCAGCAGGTGGCGCTCCCGCCGACCTGGCTTGGTGCTGAATAAGAGAGTCATGATCTGGATTCGTTGCTTTCTTCAGAGGTTTTACCGGGCAGCCATTTTAGCATGTCCCCCCGGTCATCTTCAGCCTCGTCATCTTTGGGGTCGGGGCCGAGGAGTATTGCCAGCCAGCGTGTCTCTTCGCTGCTGTCCAGGGCGATCTTGATAGTCATGGTCAGGGGTACCGAGAGGAACATGCCCACGGTGCCCAGTATCCAGCCCCAGAACACCAGGGAGAGAAATACGACCAGGCTGGACAGTCCCAGGCCTTTGCCCATGAAACGGGGCTCTATGACATTCCCCACCAGGTTGTTGACCACCACAAATCCAGCCAGGGTCCAGAGTGCCCCGCCGGTTCCCAGTTGGACCAGGGCCAGGAGAACGGCTGGAATGGCGGCGATGATGGAGCCGATGTTGGGTACGAAATTGAGGAAAAAAGCCAGTGTGCCCCAGAGTATGGGGTAGTCGACCCCGACTGCCCAGAGCCAGACTGAGACGGCCATGCCCGTCAGCAGGCTGGTTGCACCCTTAATGGCCATGTAGCGCTTGATGTTCTCTGCAAACTGCTGGAAGTGGCCGAAGGAATCCTCGGGGTTGGGCAGAATGCGGTGCAGCTTTGCGGGAAAGCTCGATGCTTCCAGCAGGATGAATATGACGGTCAGCAGGATCAGGAAGGTATTGGTGAGCAGGCTGCCCAGGCTGCTCAGGCCCTGGGCGGCCATCTTCATCGCTTTCGAGGGATCAAGCAGTTTGTAGAGGGTTGGTTCAGGTACCGGAATGCCCATGCCCGAAAGCCACTGCAGGAGGCCGCTCACCTGTAGTTTGAGCTTCTCCTGGTAGAGCGGCAGTTGGGATGAGAAATCATCTACTGAACTCCCTACCAGTGCGCCAAGCAGCATGCCGATTCCAGCGATACTGAGTATCACCAGCAGCAGGGCAATGCCGGTGGGGATTTTGTGGTCCTTGAGAAAAAACAGCGCTGGGGCGGCAATGATGGCGATAAATCCCGAGAGCAGGAACGGCACCAGGATGGCCTGGGCCTCGCGAATGCCTGCCACCACGATCACAAATGCGGCAAGGGTCAGTAGCAGTCCGCTGCGGGGTGAGTGTACATTGCCGGACATAAGCAGGTTGTATTACTTGAACTCGGGGATAGGGTTTGTTCTGACCCAGGTTTTCTCGTCAGGGATATACTCCCAGGTCTGGTTGTCCACCAGCTTGCGCTCGATCTGCCGGTCTTCAAAGACATAGAGGATGACAACCCCCTGCTCGGCAGTTATGGTCTCTTCCTTCTCGCCCTGCATGATGGGGGCTTGAAGTACGTGGTAATTGGTGACCTTGATGTTGTCGAGATTGTCCGGGATTTTGCTCTTGGCCTTCAGCTCAGGCTTGAGGAAGTTATAAGCCTGGCCCGGAAACCCCCAGCGCAGGGTCGCTTCGTAGCCCCTGAGGGCGGTGCGCAGTGTTTTCTCGGCATCGGACTTGGTCAGGCTGCCAATATCCAGGGTTTTACAGCCCGCCAGCAGAAGTGTCAGCAGGAGTATGAGGGGGATTGAAAATTGCGCTCTGCTCATGTCGCTTGTCATGCCTTTAGCCATTACCTGGAAAGCATGTTAAGCGACTCTACGCCCACAAGCCAGTGTCTAAGTCCCATATCCCCTGATATGATGCGCCTGCCGGCTCACTGGCCGGTGTGGAGAGGATGAATGAGCGAATACCAGGAACAGGAACCGCTGGCGGAAGTCAGCATCGGCAACAGCACTATTGTATTGCTGGGCACCGCCCATGTCTCGCGGGCAAGCGCGGAGATGGTGGAAACCCTATTGCAGTCGGGTGGTTATGATGCCGTGGCGGTGGAGCTTTGCCCCAGCCGATATAACGCAATCATCAACCCCGATGCACTGGCCCGGCTGGACCTGTTCAAGGTGATCAAAGAGGGCAAGGCGAGCATGGTTGCCGCCAATCTTGCCCTGGGTGCCTACCAGCAGCGGCTTGCGGATCAGTTCGGTATCGAACCCGGCGCAGAGCAGCGTGCAGCCATCGATCATGCCCAGGAACATCACAAACCGGTGCTGCTTATCGACCGGGAGATCGGTGTGACACTGAAGCGGGTGATGCACAGCGTCTCCTGGTGGAAGCGCTTTGGCCTGTTTGGTGGCCTGCTGGCCAGCGTTATGTCCAAGGAGGATGTGAGCGAAGAGGAGATCGAGGCGCTGAAAGAGGGCGATATGCTGGAGACCACATTCGCTGAGTTTGCAGAAGACCGGCAGGATCTCTATGAACCGCTTATTGATGAGCGGGACCGCTACATGGCAGCGCGCCTGCTGCAGGAGATTGCAGCCCATGACCATGAAAGTGTGCTGGCAGTGGTTGGTGCAGGTCACCTCAAGGGGATAAAGTCCTACCTGGAGCAGGGTGTGGCTGAACCCGATGAGCTGATAGCTGAGCTCGATCACCTGCCCCAACCTAGCCGTTGGCCGAAACTCATTCCCTGGTTTATCGTTGGGCTGGTGCTGCTGGGCTTCGGGCTTGGCTTTGCGCGCAGCCCCGACCTGGGTTGGCAGTTGGTGATTGATTGGGTGCTCATAAACGGCAGCCTCTCCGCCCTCGGAGCGCTGGTTGCAGCCGCCCACCCCCTGACCGTGATCACCGCTTTTGTCGCAGCACCCATTACATCCCTAAATCCCACTATTGGTGCCGGCATGGTGACGGCGGCGGCCGAGATCTACCTGCGTAAGCCCAGGGTGGGAGACTTTGGTGAACTTCGCCATGACACCACGCGGCTCAAAGGGTGGTGGAAGAACCGGGTATCCCGCACTCTGCTGGTCTTTCTCTTCAGTACCATTGGTTCCGCGGTAGGGACCTACCTGGCGGGTTTCCGTATTATCGATCGCCTGTCGGGCTAAGTCGTCTAAAAGAAACTTCCGATGCCGTAGAGGCGCTCTCTCCAGTAGGGCTGGGATACCTGTTCGGTACGAACCCTTCCTCCGCTGGATGGCGCATGGATAAATTCCCCTCCACCAAGATAGATGGTGACGTGGGATGGTTTACCGTTGATGCGGAAAAAGAGCAGATCCCCTGGCTGAAGCCGGTTGAAGTCAACGCTTTTTGCATTCTGCAGCTGCTGGGCTGCGGTTCGCGGTACCCTGATCCCCGCCTGGTTGTGGCTGAACTGGACCAGGCCGCTGCAGTCGAATCCCTGCTCGGGGGTAGTGCCTCCGTAGCGGTAGGGCTTGCCGATCATGGCCGTGGCAGTGCGGATAATCTGTCTCCGCCGATAATCATCGATGGTTTCAGGTGGCGCTTGGGTGTGGTGATCATATACCGGCTTTGATGGCGGCATGGATACGCATCCAATCAACATTATGATGCTGCATGGGTACGTGATCAGTCTGTAGATAAGCCTGTAGTGCCTGATGTTCATTTTTCTTGCGCTTTTGGCGTCACATATTGTTGAAAGTATATACTGTCGGCAATATCAAACCTTATTATTCCGAGCTACCTGCTAGTTAAAATAATCCGGATTATGAAAAACACAAGAAACAAAATGAATCGCAACCTGCCATTGGCGGGTTCTGATGCCATTAGTGTTGCGCACAGAAATTATGAGCGTGCGCTTGCACAGCATGCCAAAGGCCAGCTCAAAGAGGCTGAGTCCTCCTATAAAAAAGCAATCAAGTTGAAGCCTGATTTTGCAGAGGCGCAGAATAATCTAGGCAACGTGTTGCGGGATCAGCAACGATGGAAGGAGGCTGTGAGGTCATACCGTTTGGCTTCTAAAATTTACCCGGATAATCCTCTCATATTGAATAATCTTGGCAATGCGCTGTATGAAATCGGCGAGTTGACCCAGGCAGAGAAGCTGCTGAAGAAAGCACTGGCTATAGAGCCGAAGTATGCGGAGGCACACAGCAATCTGGGTAATGTGTTGAGAGAGCTGGGGCGTTCTGGTGATGCAGTGAGCTGTTTCGAGGAAGCGATCAGTTTGAATCCGTTGTTGGCAGAGTGCTACGGGAATCTCGGTGGATTGCTCATCAGTCAGCGAAAGATTACCCAGGCAACAGCTGTTCTCAAGCGAGCCCTGGAACGGAACCTGGTTAACCCGCAAATCTTGAAGAATCTTGGAATTGCTCACGCGGAGAGCCAGGATACTGCAAATGCCGCGCTCTATTTTGAAAAGGCACTGGAAATTTCAACAGAAGATTCTGATCTTTGGTATCTCTTGGGATTGCAGCGGATACGGAGTCGGGATTACCTCGGTGCGCAGCCGGCATTTGAGAAAGCGTGTCAACATGCCCCGGATGATCTGGGTAGTATGGTTATGCTTCATCACTGCTATCAGTACCTATGCAATTGGGAAGCACTTGAGAAACTTTCCCCTCGGTTTGAAAAGCTGTTCAGTCGCATGTCAAAGGATGTGAGGCTGGATCTCGGGGAGCCTTTTGCTGCGCTGTCAAGAAACGATGATCCCCGGGATATTCTCTCTGTGGGAAGATCCCGCTCGCGGATGGTTGAGTCAGCAGTTGCACAAAATGAAAAGGCATTTCAGTTTGCGGATAAAAGGAAGCAGAAAAAGAAACTGCGGATTGCCTACCTGTCGAATGATTATTATGACCACCCGACAATGCACTTGTTTCGTGGTGTTCTTAGAGAGCATGACAGGGACAGGGTGGAAATCATCGCCTATTCATACTGGAAGGGGCCTACGGATGAGGTTCAGGATGAAGTCGCAGGGTATTGTGACAAGTTTGTAGATATATCAGATAAGAGTGATCTTGAGTGCGCCGAACTGATTTACCAGGACGATATAGATATCCTGGTTGATCTCAAGGGCTATACAAAAGGCAGCAGGCTTGAGATATGTGCTTTTCGGCCAGCGCCTGTCCAGGTGACATATCTTGGCTTTCCCGGTACCAGTGGAGCAGGTTTTTTTGATTACGTTTTGACGGATAAAGTTGTCACTCCTCTGGAGCATGCCCCATTCTATACAGAAAAACTTGCCTTCCTGCCCGATACATACCAGTCAACAGACAATATGCAGGCTTCGTCTGAGCTTGAGGTAAGGCGCAGTGATTATGGGCTTCCGGACAATGCATATGTGTTCAGCTCTTTTAACCAGACTTTCAAGCTGGATCCTGATTTTTTCTCTGTCTGGATGCGTGTCCTTTCTGAACTTGAAGGCAGTGTGCTCTGGTTGTTTTCCAGTGATGAGGCAGCCATAAACAACATCAGGCATGCGGCAGCATCCAGGGGCGTTGCCCCTGACCGGATTGTTTTTGCAGGGCGGGTATCCAAAGCCGAGCATCTTTCCCGGCTCAAGTTGGCAGATATGGCGTTGGATACCCGTATCTACAATGGGCATACAACCACGTCAGATGCTTTATGGGCCGGTGTTCCTGTGATTGCCATGGAGGGTCGACACTTTGCCTCACGCGTGTCATCCAGTCTGCTTCAGTCGGTCGGTCTGCCAGAGTTGGTTGCGCATGATCTCAATGGTTATGAGTCACTGATTCTGCATTATGCGATGCACCCTGAAGAACTGGGTCATGTCAGAAAAAAGCTGGAAATCAACAGACTTTCCATGCCTCTGTTCAATACGGCGACATTCACCAGGAATTTGGAAAAGGCATATCAGGAAATGTGGGATCGATTCGCTTCGGGGAAAAAGCCGGATCATATCGATGTTGCGCAGTTGCTTCGCTGATAGCCTGATTCAGAATTTCTTCCTGGAAAAACAAAGTCCCGCGCTGCTGCGCGGGACTTTACTGTTGTGATCAATCGCTGGCTCGGATCAGGTCCACGCGATTGTTCATGGCGGCATAGTAGACCACCGGAATAACAACCAGGGTCAGCACCGTGGAGACAAACAGGCCGAAGATCAGGGAGACGGCCAGGCCGCTGAAAATCGGGTCGTCCAGGATGAAGAAGGCGCCGGCCATGGCTGCCAGTGCAGTCAGGGCGATAGGCTTGGAGCGCACCGCGGCGGAACGGATCACGGCGGTTTCGAACTTCTCCCCGCTACGCAGCTGCTGGTTGATGAAGTCCACCAGCAGGATCGAGTTGCGCACAATGATGCCGGCCAGGGCGATCATGCCGATCATTGAGGTGGCAGTGAACTGGGCGCCCAGCAGGGCATGGCCCGGAAGGATGCCGATCACGGTCAGCGGAATCGGCGCCATGATGACCAGGGGCACCAGGTAGGAACGGAACTGGGCCACCACCAGCAGGTAGATCAGCACCAGTCCCACCGAGTAGGCAATGCCCATATCCCTGAAGGTCTCATAGGTCACCTGCCATTCGCCGTCCCACTTCATGCTGTAGACGTAGGGGTTATCCGGCTGGGTGAGGAACCACTGCTCGATCTCTCCCTGCTCCTTGAGCTGGCCCGAGATGTCAAACAGACCGTAGAGCGGGCTGTCGGTTTCGCCGGCCATGTCGCCGGTGACATAGACCACCGGCAGCATATCCTTGTGGTGGATTGCGTGTTCCCGTTTGCTGTCGACCCGTTCAACAATTTCAGACAGGGGCACCAGGATGCCGCTCTGGCTGCGCACTTTCAGTGCAAGCACCTGTTCAAGATCGGCCTTGTCCGCCTCGGCGTACTCCAGGCGGATCGGTACCGGGTATTTCCTGTTCTCGCCGTGCAGGAAGCTGGTGTCTTCGCCCTCGAGCACGGTGGAGAGAGCCTGTACGACACTGCTCTGGGATACACCCAGTCGGGTCGCCTTGGCCCGGTCCACTTTCAGAATCACCTTGCGGGAGGGAAACTCCACCGAGTCGTCCACATCGATGATGTCACTGGTGCCCTCGAAAGTGTTGCGCAGACGCTTGGCGGCATCGATCTGGCCCTCGTAGTCGATGCCGTAGACCTCGGCCACCAGGGGTGACATGACCGGCGGGCCGGGTGGCACCTCAACGATTTTGGCGTTGCCTTCGTATTTTATTGCGATGGCCTGAAGGGGTTTTCGAACCGCGAGCGCAATCTCGTGGCTCTTGCGGTCCCGCTCGGATTTGTCCACCAGGTTGACCTGGATATCCCCAAGGTTTGCACCTTCGCGAAGGTAGTACTGTCTCACCAGTCCGTTGAAGCTGATGGGGGCGGAGGTTCCCGCGTAGACTTCGTAGTCGGTTACCTCAGGTACCTCGGAGATGTAGCTGCCCATCTCGCTCAGCACCCTTGCTGTCTGCTCAAGGCTGGTGCCTTCCGGCATGTCCAGTACTACCTGAAACTCTGACTTGTTGTCAAAAGGCAGCATTTTAAGAACCACCGACTTGGTGGCAACCAGGCTCACTGATCCTGCGATCAGAATCATGATCCCGGTGAGCAGAACCCAGCGTTTGGCACGGCCAGGGCGACCTGCCAGGAAGGGGCGCATGATTCTGTCGAAGAAACGAAACAGGGGGTTGTCGTCGCTCTCCCCGTTGGCGTGTTCAGACAGGTGGGCTGCTGTGTTTGCCAATGCGCGGTTGGTCATCCAGGGCGTGAAGATAAAAGCCACTGCCAGGGAGATGAACATGCCCATGCTGGCATTGATGGGGATGGGGCTCATGTAGGGGCCCATTAACCCGCTGACAAAGGCCATGGGCAGCAGGGCCGCGATAACGGTGAAGGTAGCCAGAATTGTGGGCCCGCCCACCTCGTCGACCGCCTTGGGTATGGCCTCCAGCAGGTGCTTCGCCCCCATTGCGAGGTGCCGGTGAATGTTCTCTACCACCACGATTGCATCGTCCACCAGGATGCCGATGGAGAAGATCAGGGCGAACAGCGACACCCGGTTCAGGGTAAAGCCCCAGGCCCAGGATGCAAAGAGGGTGATTGCCAGGGTAACCACCACGGCGGCACCAACGATCAATGCCTCGCGCCAGCCGATGGCGAACAGAACCAGCAACACCACCGAAAGTGTTGCAAAGGCCAGTTTGCTGATCAGTTTCTTGGCCTTGCTATCGGCTGTCTCGCCGTAGTTGCGGGTGATGGTGGTGTTCACGCCCTCGGGTATAAAGGTGCCTTTGAGTTGTTCGAAGCGGGTGATTACTGCGTTGGAAATATCAACTGCATTGGTGCCGGGTTTCTTGGCTACCACGATGGTGACCGCGGGAGTGGGGCCTGGAATATTGATGCCCTTTTTATCCCCCTGGGGGCCGCTGCCTATCCAGACATACTGTTCGGGTTGTTCAGTGC
This sequence comes from Sedimenticolaceae bacterium, assembly GCA_965224515.1. Taxonomy (GTDB): domain Bacteria; phylum Pseudomonadota; class Gammaproteobacteria; order Chromatiales; family Chromatiaceae; genus Sedimenticola_A. Next base: position 948,839 of record OZ245051.1, on the reverse strand, counting down.
CCTGGTAAATGGTGGCAACATCTCGCAGGAATACAGGGCGGTTCTCGGTGCTGCCAACCACCAGGTTGCCGATCTCCTCGGCACTGGTGAGGAAGGTGCCGGCCTGGACCAGTATTTCGCTGTTGTCGGCGGTGATGTTGATGTTGTCACGGGTGGTGTTACCGGACTGCAATGCCATCCTGAGACTTTGGAAGTCGATGCCGTAGCCGGCCAGTGCCTGGGGGTCGAGTTGTACCGACGTCACCTGTTCGGGTTCGCCGATGGTGTAGATGTCCCTGGTACCGGGCACCCGTTTGAGCTCGGCCTCGATGGCGTGGGCGACCTGCCCCAGTTCATAGGCGCCGAATGCTTCGTTGTCGGACCAGAGGGTGGCTGTGACGATAGGCACATCATCGATTCCCTTGGGCTTCACGATGGGTTGTCCGACACCGAGGTTCCTGGGCAGCCAGTCCTGGTTGGAGAAGATCTTGTTGTAGAGGCGCACGATGGCGTCGGTGCGGCCCTCGCCCACCTCGTACTGAATGGTCAGTACCGACATACCCGGCTGGGAGGTTGAGTAGACATGCTTGATTCCTTCGATCTCGGACAGTACCTGCTCTGCCGGTGTGGAGAGAAGGTGTTCGATTTCAGAGGCTGTGGCACCCGGAAAGGGGATGAACACGTTGGCGAAGGTTACGTTGATCTGCGGTTCCTCTTCTCGTGGGGTCACCACGATGGCGAACATGCCCATCAGCAGGCCGACAAGGGCCAGCAGGGGCGTGATCTCTGTGTTGAGGAAGCGCTCGGCAATTCTGCCGGAGATGCCCAGTTTACTCATGGGAATCACCCTTGGGCTGGGATTTCAGCAGGCTGCCTGCAGCGATGGGGTCCAGGGCTACCTTTTCACTTTCGCTCAGACCTGAGAGTACGGCGATGTGACCATCGGTTGTCTGGTGCCCTATGCGGATATGGCGCAGGGAGATGCTGTCATCTTCGCCGATCACGTAAACGCCGGTGACCTCACTGCGGTAAACAACGGCATTACTGGGAACCAGCAGCTGTTTGCGGGTGCCGACAATGAAAGCGGTCTTGACGAACATGCCGGGAAACATGTTCTGGCTGCCTTCGGGGAGTTCAAGGCGTACTTTGAAGGTGTTGCTGCCGTGGTGGGCAAAGGGAAAGATGGTGATCCTGGTTGCCTCTACGTAGTCGCTGCCGGGCTGCTGTACGCTGGCCTTGTTGATCTTGCGAACTGACGGAATCAGGCTCTGGGGCACGTCGACGTTGACCCGCAGTTTGTCCAGGGAGATGCCGCTCATCAGTTTCTGTCCGGGGTTTGCGATTTCGCCTATCTCGACATGGCGGTGGGTGACGATGCCTGAATAAGGCGCACGGATCAGGGTGTACTCAAATTGCTCCTTGGCCTGCGCCAGTCCGGCTCCGGCCGCGTCATGGCGTGCCTGGGCGGCTTTCAATGCAGACCTGGCCTTGTCCATGGCGGATTGAGATACTAGTTTCTTGGCGAAAATATCTTTTGTCCGGTTGAACTCGTTGCGGGTCTCTTTCAGCTGGGCGCTTGCAGCACTCAGGTCCGCTTCGGCCTGGGTCAGGCGTGCACGCTGCTCGGTGTCCTTAAGGCGTACGATCAGGGTGCCACGCTCAACGTAGTCGTCGATATCGAAAAGAATCTCTTCAATCTGGCCTTGGGTCTGGGCTGAAACTGTCGATTGGTTGACTGCTTCCACAACGCCGTCAAGGCGGTACTCACGGGGTGTTTCGCGGATTTCAGCCGTGGCAGTGTCCAGTCCGTTAGATGCATGTGCTGCTGCAGACAGGCTCAGTATGAATGAAATAAGGATGCGGCTCATCATGCCTTGGTGCTCCCGGATAGAATATAATTAAACGCTAATATAATATTTTTTTATCGGTAATTCAACATCAGTCAGATTATAAGCAGCCTATGGGGGGATTGTAGTTATTCTTTGCGCAGAAGATTCGACTCTATGGCTTGATACGGTGCAATTCGGGTGATTGTCTGACCCGTATCATTTAGGCGGGGAGGGACTTCCCTGTATAACCGGAAAAAGAGTGTTAAGGGGTGCCTGGTAACTGTTCTCAGGGTGGCTGCAAGTGATGGGCTTTGAGGAAATGATCGGGGTATACTGCGCTGGATAACAATCAATCCGAAGGAGCAGAGGGATGGAGTTTTTTACAGTCGCAGTCGTCGTACTTGCCGTGGTGGTGGTGGTTCTCGGCGCAAAGCGTGTTCCCCAGGGCATGGAGTATACCGTTGAGCGGTTTGGCCGCTATACCAAGACCTTGCGCCCGGGCCTCAACCTGATTGTTCCTGTGATGGATACAGTTGGCGCCAAGCTCAACATGATGGAGCAGGTGCTGGATGTGCCTTCCCAGGAGGTGATCACCCGCGACAACGCCATGGTCACAGTGGACGGGGTGGTCTTTTTTCAGATCCTCGATGCCGCCAAGGCTGCTTACGAGGTGAACAACCTCACCCATGCCATTCTCAATCTCACCATGACCAACATCCGTACCGTGATGGGTTCTATGGACCTGGATGAGCTGCTCTCCAAGCGCGACATGATCAATGCCCAGCTGCTCGACGTGGTGGATGATGCGACCACCCCCTGGGGGGTGAAGGTGACCCGGATTGAGATCAAGGATATCTCACCACCCCGGGACCTGGTGGATTCCATGGCGAGGCAGATGAAAGCCGAGCGTGAGAAGCGCGCGACTATTCTTGAGTCAGAAGGGCAGCGCCAGGCCGAGATCCTTGAGGCAGAGGGTAAGAAGCAGGCAGCTATCCTTGAGGCCGAGGGACTGAAAGAGGCAGCATTCAGGGAAGCAGAGGCGCGGGAGCGTCTGGCCGAGGCAGAGGCCAAGGCCACCATGATGGTCTCCCAGGCTATTGCCAAGGGTGATGTGAATGCCATCAATTATTTTGTAGCACAGAAATATACTGAAGCGCTGCAGAGCATTGCCACGGCTGACAACCAGAAACTGGTGCTGATGCCACTGGAGGCGTCCAGTCTTATAGGTTCGATTGCCGGCATCGGCGAAATAGCGAAAGAGACCTTTGGTCGCAAGCAGGAAGGGGCGAACTGATGGAGTGGCTGGAAAATGCCAGTTACTGGCACTGGTGGGTGGTTGCTGTGGTGTTGGTGATCCTCGAAGTGTTTTCTCCCGGCGCCTTTTTTCTCTGGCTGGGCATTTCCGCAGGTATTACCGGGCTGATAATGCTGGCTGTTCCAGATCTCTCCTGGCAATATCAGCTGTTGCTGTTTTCGGTGTTCAGTGTCGCCAGCATCATGATCTGGCACCTGTTTCTCAAGCACCACCCCACGGAGAGCGATCATCCTGTTCTCAACCGGCGCGGCGAGCAGTATATCGATAGGGTGTTTACCCTTGATGAGCCCGTGGTCAACGGGTTGGGGAAGATCAGGGTGGATGACAGTACATGGAAGATATCCGGCGAAGACTGTGATGCAGGGAGCCGGGTGAGGGTGGTCGGTGTGGATGGCGTGGTTCTGAAAATAGTGGTTGTAATATAAGAGCTAAGAGAGAGTAGATGGCTGAGCAGAAATTCAGGTTGACCCTTACGGGGAGGATCGTAGAGGGGTTTGAGCACAAGGAGGTGGCGGAAGCACTGGGCAAACTGCTCAAGGTGTCTATTGATCAGGCGCGTGGCATGTTGCAGGGGAGGCGCTCAAGAATTCGCGCTGAACTCACTCTTGAAAAGGCTGAGCACCTTCAGCAGAAGCTGATGGATAGAGGGGCTGTATGCAACCTTTCTCCCGTGCCCTCGGCAGGTGATAAGCATGAAGCTTCGCCTGAGAAATTTTTGGCTGACCAGGAAGAGAAGAGTACCCAGGGTGATGGGGAGAGTGGATTCGATATGGAGTTTGAGCTGGTTCCCCAAGAGGAAGAGGATGGGGAGGAAGCCCAGGACAATGATGATACCTCGCGGCTCAATGTGGTCGAGGTCGAGCCGGAAGTCCAGGCCGAGGATACAGAGGATACAGAAGTGGTGCTCTCGTCAACACCGGAGAAGCCTGCCCAGGAGCAGGGCGCTTCTACCGATCAGGACTCGGGGACAGCCCAGTTTTTTGAAGAGCCACGTGTCATAGCAGACAAGATCGAGAAAAACCCGCAGAAGGCCCTGCCTTACCTGCTGCTGGTTGGAATCCTGGTTATCGGTGGTCTTGGCTGGGTCGGTTTCAAGTTCTTTATGGGGCCGGATAAGCCGGCTGCGGCCAAAAAGCCTGTGAGCCAAAATCCTGTTGTACAGGTCCCGGTAAATCCGGAGTTGGACCTGAGCAATAAGCGTCTAGGGCTGTTGGCTCGTTCGGTGAAAGTGTGGATGATTCAGTATGGATCAGGATTTAACCCTGAACAGGTGACCCTGTCCCGGCTTGGGGAGGATCTCGGTATGCCCAAGGATGAATTTCTGGATGGCTGGGGAAACGCCATCCGGTATGAGCCGGGGGATGGCGGCTATAAGCTGCGATCCCCTGGAGCGGACGGTACCTTTGGTACAGAAGACGACCTGTTAAAGACTGGTCAGCTGTAGGCGGATGTGATGCGGGGTGACTTGCTGTCCCGCTATCATCAGCCGTCTTACCGTGTGCCGTGGACCACGATGGTTTTTCCCTTGACGTGAACCAGTCCCTGCTCTTCCAGGATCTTCAGTACGCGCCCCGCCATCTCTCTGGAGCAACCCACGATACGTCCTATCTCCTGGCGGGTGATGCGGATCTGCATGCCGTCGGGGTGGGTCATGGCGTCGGGTTGCTTGCATAGCTCGAGCAGTGTCCCGGCAATGCGTCCGGTGACATCGAGAAACGCCAGGTGGCCTACTTTCTGGCTGGTGTTGAGCAGTCTTTGGGTCAGCTGGGAGCCGATCGCATAGAGCAGCTCTCTCATGTGGGATTTAAGGTCAGACTCAAACAGCTGTTCCAGCCGGCTGTAGCTGATCTCGGCCAGCATGCACTCGGACCGGGTGCGAACCAGTACACTTCGGTTGGCCTGGGGAGTGAAAAGCCCCATCTCCCCGATGAAGTCCCCCTTGTTCAGATAGGTCAGGATGATCTCCTTCCCCTCGTCATCCTCGATGATGATGGTTACTGAACCGTCAACAATGTAATAGAGGATGTCGGCCGGATCACCCGGGTGGATGATATCGGTCTTTCCGGGGTAACGTCTCCGGTGGCAATGGGAGAGAAACGGTTGGAGGAACCCCGGTTCTTCGACTGGCGGTTTTATTATAGTCATCGCGTATCTGTCTCGGATTGGAACACAATTCCTTTAGGGGATTTTAGGTTAGCTCCAGCTCGATGTCGAACTGTGATAGTCTTCTCAGGCCAAAAACTTTGCGAGGATGTGATGAAGGCACGGGTAAAATGGGTTGAAAACACCCTCATGGTGGGTGAGTCGGGTAGCGGGCATGCCGTAGTGATGGATGGCCCCCCTGATATGGGTGGTCAGAATCTGGGGATTCGTCCCATGGAGATGATGCTGCTGGGGCTCGGTGGTTGCACCCAGTTTGATGTCGTGCATATTCTGCGCAAGAGCAGGCAACAGGTCACCCGTTGCGAGGTTGAGCTCGAGGCTGAGAGGGCGGAGACCGAGCCCAAGGTTTTTACCCGGATTCATGTGCACTTTATTGTTTCAGGGCCCGAACTGACTGAAAAGGTCGTTGAAAGGGCGGTGAAGCTCAGTGCTGAGAAGTACTGCTCAGCATCCCTGATGCTTGGTCAGGTGGTCGAGATAACCCACGATTTCGAGCTGGTCTCCGACTGACCTTTTTCTGGCCGGTTCTACAGCCAGTAAACCGACCTGGTCATAACCTTGGAAGTGAATTTCATGGCCAGCTTGATAGGCCCCGGCAGCTCTGCTCCACCATGCTCCAGCGCTACCGTGGCGTGCTGAAGTTCATCCTCTCTCATCTGCTCCAGAATAGACCTGGACTTCAGGTCTGATTGTGGGATCTGCTCGAGGTGATCATCCAGGTGTGCACAGACCTGGTGTTCTGTCTCTGCTACAAAACCCAGGCTCCATTTGTCCCCTGCAGCTCCTGCTGCCGCGCCTATTGCAAAGGAGCCTGCATACCAGAGGGGGTTTAAAAAGCTCTTTCTGTTACCGAAATCCTTGAGTCGGCTTTCGCACCAGGCCAGGTGGTCATTCTCTTCCTGGGCCGCTCTCTCCATGCTCTCTCTCACATCAGGGAGCTTTGCTGTCATGGCCTGCCCCTGGTAGAGGGCTTGGGCACAGACCTCTCCCGTGTGGTTGATGCGCATCAGTTTTGCTGTGTGCTCGCGCTGCTCGTCGCTTATCTCGGTTTCCGCCAGGCCTTCTGCGGGATTGGTGCGTTCGGTGACCAGTGGGCGGCCGAAGATTGTCCGTAAAGCCTGGTCAAGTCCGATAAGGGCGGTATCTGTTGGGGAGTAGTTTCTCGTGCTCATGAGCGAATCCTAGCCGGTTTGGCGGGGGGTGTGTCAATTATATCCGTGAATTCAGGCTCTGCTGGGTCTGAGTTGTCCGGCAATGAGTTCGGCCGGGTGGATCACCGGTATTGAACTGTCCGCCTGTTCAAGTCCAGCCCGCAGGTGCAGGGCGCAGCCCGTGTTTGAGGTGACGACAAAATCAGGTTCAGAGCTGCTGATGGAGTCGATCAGTGGCGACCGCAGGGAGTCGGCCATTTCCGGTTGGCTCAGCATGTAGGTGCCGGCACCTCCGCAGCAGCCGGTATCCGGCATGGGTCTGATCTCAAGCCCCGGTATCAGGCCAAGGGCGTGGAGAGGATCATCGGGGCAACCCAGTACATTTCTCAGGGTGCAGGGGGTGTGCAGCAGGGCGAGTCCCGATAAGGGCTTCAGGTTCAGTTCGGTCAGCCAGGGCAGTTGCATTAAAAACTGGCTGAAATCCAAAACAGGTGGGGTATCGGGGCTCCCCTGTGCCAGCTGTTCAAGCAGTTGGGCACCGCAACCGCTGGCAAGGGTCACTATTGCGTCCAGTTCCCGATGGTTGAATGTTTGCAGGGTTTTTTCTGCCAGATGTCCACCCCTTTCCGGGGCGCCCCCGTGCTGGTGCATGGCTCCGCAGCAGTGCTGATCGGCTGGCATGACAACCTCTATGCCAAGGTGGTTGAGTACTGCAGTGGCGCTTTTCAATGCGTTCTTGTCGGCTAGTCTGCCAACGCAGCCTGTAAACAGGCCGACCCTTCTGCGGGTTTTGCCTGCCGCCGGGAAGGTCTCTCTTTTGGGTTCATGGGGGCCTGCCTGAGGTAGCAGCCTGTCCAGCCGACGAAATTTTTCACCTCCAGCTGCCCTGGCAAGATGTCGGATGCCTGAGTTTTGGTAGATGCGCAGTGCCGAAATGCCCCAGCTTTTATGGGCATGGCTTGCCAGCCACAACACGCCAGGATCCTTCAGGCCGGAATTTGCGGCTTGTATCTGTCGTGCGGAATCTATCAGGGCGCCATACTTTACCCCTGATGGGCAGGCTGGTTCGCAGTTCCGGCAGCCCAGGCAGCTGTCCAGGTGCAAATCTGCCCGCGGGCTTGTGAGCGCGCCTTCTGCGATGGCCTGTATCAGGGCAATCCGCCCCCGTGGTGAATCCCCCTCATTCGCAGTAATCCGGTATGTGGGGCAGTGGGGCAGGCAGAGGCCGCACTTAACGCAGTGGTCGGCTTCGGAGAGTATCTGCTGGAGGTTCACAGGGTGAGTGCCGTGGAGACGTCCGGTTGAAAACGGCAATTGTACATGGCGTGGTGGCTATTTAAAGGGCTATGCCTTGCCATGAGGATTGATTTCATGACCCCGAAGAGATGGTTAGGGTTTAATATTAAGGTATACGGTGTAGAGGGAGGGGGGTATGTCGTATTACCGGTACCACCTGTTTTTTTGTGTAAATCAGCGAGAGGAGGGCGAGGCCTGCTGTCAGCAGTTCAACGCCCGGGAGGCCCAGGGGTATGTGAAAGAGAGGCTGAAGTCCCTTGGGTTGCATGGTCCGGGGCAGGTCAGAGCCAACAAGGCTGGCTGTCTGGGGCGCTGTGAGCGGGGTCCTGTGGTGGTGGTCTACCCGGATGATGTCTGGTACACCTATGTTGACAGGGCGGATCTGGATGAGATCGTTGATGAGCACCTGGTCAATGGCCGTCCAGTTTCTCGCTTGATGCTCCCTTAGCGAGCGGTGTTGCGGGTGGTATTGGGAGTTGACCCCGGGGTCTGTGCGTAAGAAAATAACTGAATACTGATAGGTTGTTCTGTATCCAGTTCCCCTCCATCCTCCTTTGTTGGTTATAATTACAGGCCACTGTACCTTTGGTGATGCCGGTGTGCGTGGATCTTCCGCGCAGGGAGACTTGGTACTGGTTCGGCCCTACCCGGTTGAATCCTGCGCTGTAGAGCGGTTTGTCCCGGGTGTGCGGGGCGGCCGGTAAAAAAATCAACATCCGGTCTTGCCAGCAGGTACTAAGTCCGGTAACATTCGCGCTCTTTTTTCAAGCGCTTTAACTTGGACTCCGTTGGAGCAGTTCTAATGACGACTGTAAGTGCAAAACCCGCTGAGGTTCGCCGCGATTGGTACGTGGTTGACGCCACCGACAAGACGCTTGGCCGTTTGGCCAGCGAGATCGCGCACCGTTTGCGCGGGAAGCATAAACCCGAATATACGCCGCACGTAGATACCGGCGACTACATTGTTGTGGTCAACTGCGAGAAAATTCGCGTGACCGGCAATAAAATGAGCGACAAGATGTATCACCATCACACCGGTTATGTCGGTAACCTTAAATCCATCAGCCTCGACAAGCTGCTGGAAAAGGCCCCCGAGCGTGTGATTGAGACAGCTGTCAAAGGCATGCTGCCCAAGAATCCTCTGGGTCGTGCCATGTTCAAAAAGCTCAAGGTCTTCGCAGGTCCCGAGCATCAGCACCAGGCTCAACAGCCCCAGGCGCTGGAAATCTGAACTCTAGCCTAGCATCGGATATATATAAAGATGGCACAAACTAATACTTACGCTACCGGCCGCCGCAAGAGCTCTGCAGCTCGCGTTTTCCTGAGCGCCGGCAGTGGCAACATTACCGTAAATGACCGCCCGCTGGATCAGTACTTCGGTCGCGAAACCGCCCGCATGGTGGTACGCCAGGCCCTGGAAGTTGCTGAAGTCCTCGACAGGGTTGACGTCAGGGCGACTGTCAAGGGTGGTGGTAACACCGGACAGGCCGGTGCGATCCGTCACGGTATTGCCCGTGCCCTGGCCCAGTACGACGAGGAGCTGCAAAGCCCCATGCGTAAGGCTGGATTCCTGACTCGCGACGCACGTGCTGTGGAGCGTAAGAAGGTTGGCCTGCACAAGGCGCGTAAGCGTCCTCAGTTCTCCAAACGTTAATCCCGCTTTCTTGCTTCGGCTGCGGCTGGAGCCACGGATCGCGTGTGATCCGTGTACAAGTGGGGATTCGTCTAATGGTAGGACACCGGTCTCTGACACCGTATGTGGAGGTTCGAATCCTCCATCCCCAGCCAACATCAAAGCCCGCACCGCGCGGGCTTTTTTGTGTGCGTCGGTAAATATCTTCTGGATGGAGGATGAGAATCTCTACCGAGGTTCGCCGGAATCGCCGGGAGCGATTCCGAAGCAGTGGAGCGCAGCGACACTGACCCCGAAGGGGCGAGGCCATGGATGGCCGAGTAATCCTTCATCTCCAGTCAGCATCAGGTTCCTGTCCTCTGATGCGGGTTGAGCGGCTGCCTTTCAAGGCGTTGTCAGGCTTCCAGCTGTTTTGGCTGCAGAGGATCTGAAGCCGGAGGTGTCTTAAGGGTTTGTCCCTGGTGTTGTATTAGCAATACACTCTCAATGCATCGCCTTCCTGAACTATAATTCGATTGTGAGAGCTGTTTAACGTTAATCGGTTTTCGCGGGTTATTGACCGAATTTATAGGAATGGTGATTAACTTTATGTTCTTGTGGAGAAAAGCGGCTTTTTTGAGGGTGCTGGTGGGAATTCCCGTTGCTTTTTTGCAACAATTCTACGAATGTTGTTTTTTTGGTGAAAAAGTGTTGCAAAACCGTTTTCAGGGGTCTAGTATCCAATCTGCACAGCATTAATTTTCCTTTAAACAATATTAAGCGGAGTTCACCAATGAACAAAAAGCTTCTCTCTGTCGCAATCGCGGCTGCTATGGTTGCACCTGTTGCTGCTATGGCTGACACCACTCTGTACGGCAAGGTAGACAACTTCCTGATCAGCGAAGATACTGCCTCCTCCGACACCTGGGGTATCAACAACAACTCTTCCCGTCTGGGCGTTAAAGTATCCGAAGACCTGGGTAACGGTATCACCGCTATCGCTCAGATCGAGATGCTGATCGACACTTCTGAAGAAGCTCTGTCCACCACTTCTGCTGCTACCGGTAACCGTCTCGGTTTCGTTGGCCTGACCGGTGGTTTCGGTACCTTCATCATGGGTCGTGTAGGCAGCCCTTACCAGTCTTCTGTTAACAAGACTGACATCATGAACGTTGTCGGCACCGACTACGATCTGGACAACCGTGACCGTTACGGTGAGACCATGGCTTATGTTTCTCCTAACATGAGCGGCTTCAGCGCAACTGTTGCTATGGTTTCCAGCCAGACCTCTCTGTCTGTTGATGACGATATCAATGACGCACTGATCCTGGCTCTGGACTACAACAACGGTCCTCTGAGCGTTGGTTTCGCAATGCGTGACGGCGATGCCTCTGCAGCTGGCGACGACGGTCTGAACGAGTGGGGCCTGGGTCTGAAATACAACTTCGGCAACTTCGCTGTTATGGCTGAGTACCAGGATGACAAGGACACCGCTGAGGCTTGGGGTCTGGCTGCTTCCGCTACCTTCGGCAACAACGTTGCTATGATCCAGTACGGTGAAGCAGAAGCTGATTCCGGCGCCAAGATGGACGAGCAGTGGGGTCTGGGTCTGACTCACAACATGTCCAAGCGTACCAAAGCTTATGTTGAGTACAGCGACGAAGACGTTTCTGATACCCAGAAGTTCGTTATTGGTCTGAGCCACAGCTTCTAATCTCTGTTTTAGAGAATCGAAGTTGAAGAAACGGGGCCTTCGGGCCCCGTTTTTTTTTTGCCTTGTAAATCAATTTGCGACACTGGATTGGACGATACTCAATCGCAAAATTCCTTTTTGAGATTCTTTTTCCTATACTACATCCATGGTCATCCAGCAACACTTTTTTTGTCCACATTTCCTTATTCTTGGTTTATATTGGTAGTTCTCTTCCCCTACCCCACCCATATCGTGAATGTACGATGCTTGGTGCAGGCTTAAAGAGAAAAGGACTTCATTGGTTCAAGCGGCAGGAAGCATGCACCTTTTTGAGTCAGCTTACAGAATCATAAGTTTGTTAATAGTTGACCCTGCTTTTGTATCTTATTGAATCATAAGTCATTTTGGTTACCTGATCTTGGTGGCACGTTGATTGCATTTAATCTGCTGTCAGGGTCCTGGTGTAACTGCCCGGGTCTTACCAGAAAGACAGGCTTAGTTGGTTTAAAAGAGAATTGATGCTGTGCAGCTGAATTTTTTCTATTGCCAATAACATAGATGTTTAAGGAATTTGATATGAGCAAGAAACTTCTCTCGGTCGCAATTGCGGCTGCTATGGTCTCGCCTGTTGCGGCTATGGCTGACACCACCCTGTACGGTAAGGTCGATAACTACCTGCAGAGCTCCGATACTGCATCCTCTGATGACTGGGGTATCAACAACAACTCTTCCCGCCTGGGTGTTAAGGTATCCGAAGATCTGGGTAACGGCATTACCGCTATCGCCCAGATCGAAATGTTGATCGATACTTCCGAAGAGGCGCTCTCCACCACCTCTGCTGCTACCGGTAACCGTCTGGGTTTTGTCGGCCTGACCGGTGGTTTCGGTACCTTTGTCATGGGTCGTCTGGGCAGTCCATTCGCTTCCTCGGTCAACAAGGCCGATATCATGAATGTTCTGGGCAGTGATTGGGCCACAGATGCGGCAGGAAGGGATCGCTATGGTGAGACCATGGCTTATGTCTCTCCCAACATGAGCGGTTTCAGTGCAACCGTTGCCATGGTTTCCAGTCAAACTTCTCTGTCAGTTGATGATGATATCAATGACGCATTGATCCTGGCTCTGGACTACAACAGCGGCCCTTTGAGTGTTGGTTTCGCGCTGCGTGACGGTGACATGTCTGCAGCTGGCGATGATGGCCTGAACGAGTGGGGCCTGGGTCTGAGCTATGACTTTGGTAATTTTGCCGTCATGGCTGAGTACGAGGATAATAAGGATACTGCTGAGGCCTGGGGCCTGGCAGCTACCGCTTCCTTCGGTAACAACACGGTTCTCGCTCAGTATGGCGAATCTGAAAGCGATGCAGGTGCAAATATCGCTGAAGTATTTGCCCTGGGTTTTCATCACAGCCTGAGCAAGCGCACCTTTGCCTATGCTGAATACAGTGATGAAGATGTGTCTGATACCCAGACCTTTGTAGTTGGTCTGAGCCACAGCTTCTAATCGATTTCCGGATTGAAGCATTAAAGACGGGGCCTTTTGGCCCCGTCTTTTTTTGCCCGAAATGAGTCAGGCAGAACAAAGGGGCCTTCAGGTCCCTTGATTCTTATTGGTAAACACGGGAGATATCAGTCAACCGTCTTGATGCCCTCTTCGGTACCAAGAATCAACACGTCGGCGGGCCGAATCGCGAAGATGCCGGTGGTAACTACGCCGGCGATATTGTTGATATCCTGTTCCATCTTGACCGGCTCCATGATGCGCAGATTGTGCACGTCAAGGATGATGTTGCCGTTGTCGGTGATGAAGTCCTCGCGCCAGACCGGGGTGCCGCCCATTTTGACAAGCTGGCGGGCAACATGGCTGCGTGCCATGGGGATCACCTCTACCGGCAGGGGAAACTCGCCGAGAACATCCACCAGCTTGCTGCCATCCGCGATACACACGAATTTTTTACTGGCGCCTGCAACAATCTTTTCACGGGTCAGCGCGCCGCCGCCACCCTTGATCAGGTGCAGGTGTTTGGTGGATTCGTCAGCGCCGTCAACATAGATATCCAGCTCGCCCGCGGCGTTCAGATCGATCACGGGGATACCGTGGCTCTTCATTCGATCAGTGGAGACTTCAGAGCTGGATACGCCTCCCTCGATCTTGTGTTTGACTGTTGCCAGCGCGTCAATGAAGTGATTCACGGTTGAGCCGGTGCCTACGCCGATGATGCCGCCGTCGACGTAGTCGAGGGCTGCTTCGGCTGCCATTTTTTTCATTTCATCTGGGGTCATTTTATTTTCCTGCCTCTCTAGTTTGGAAACTATGATAACTTTGGTGTTTTGTGTTGTCATTGCCGATATGTTTATGCAGGTATGGGTGGTTGCTTATCGCTGCCAGTGGCTGGTATCGGCTGAGTTATGAGATAAAAGGTGTTAGAGGGCAAAATGCCTCAGAAATATATAGAAAGAATCTTGCGGGCCCAGGTTTATGATGTTGCCCGCGAGACACCGCTGGAAAAAGCCCAGCGCCTCTCTGCTCGCATGGAGAATGATATCTATCTGAAGCGCGAGGATCTGCAGCCGGTGTTCTCGTTCAAGCTTCGCGGTGCCTATAACCGGATCAGAAGCCTGTCCGAAGAGGAGCGGCAGCGGGGGGTGATTGCTGCCTCTGCGGGAAATCATGCCCAGGGTGTGGCCTTGTCATCCAAGCGCCTGGGCATCAAGGCGCTGATCGTGATGCCCAAAACCACGCCTCCTATCAAGGTGCAGGCTGTACGCAGCCACGGTGCCAAGGCTGTACTGTATGGGGACTCCTATGACGAAGCCTATGAGCATGCCCTTGAGCTGGTCGAGGAGAAGGGGCTGACTTTCATTCATCCTTTTGATGACCCCGAGGTGATTGCGGGCCAGGGGACCATCGGCATGGAGATTCTGCGGCAGCATGCGGGGCCCCCTGACGCGGTTTTTATCCCGGTTGGCGGTGGCGGATTGATTGCCGGCGTGGGCGCCTATATCAAGTATGTCTATCCTCATGTGAAGGTTATCGGGGTTGAGCCGGAAGATGCGCCAACTCTGAGCAGGGCCCTGGATGCAGGAAGAAGAGTGACACTCAAGCAGGTCGGTATATTTGCCGATGGGGTTGCGGTAAGGCAGATCGGAAAAGAGACCTTTCGCCTGGCCCGCCAGGTTGTGGATGAGGTGATTCTTGTCGGCACTGACGAGATTTGTGCGGCCATCAAGGATGTGTTCGATGATACGCGCACCATTGCAGAGCCGGCTGGAGCACTCTCTGTTGCCGGGATGAAAAAGTACATCCAGCGTGAGAATCTGAAAGATGCCAGCCTGATAGCCATAGAAAGCGGAGCAAACATGAACTTTGACCGCCTTCGTCATGTGGCGGAACGGGCGGAGTTGGGTGAGCGCAGGGAGGCGCTTCTGGCGGTGGAGATCCCGGAAGAGCCGGGAAGTTTTTTGCGTTTTTGCAAGACACTTGGAAAGCGCAGTATCACCGAATTCAATTACCGGTACGCTGATTCAGTGCAGGCGCATGTGTTTGCAGGTATCGAGTTGAGTGAGGGTGATAATGAACGTGAAGAGCTGATCACAAAGCTGGATGAAGCGGGTTACCGGGTTGTCGATCTGACGGATAATGAAACGGCAAAGCTGCATATACGCTATATGGTTGGGGGGCATGCGCCCGGGGTCAAGAATGAGAGCCTGTTCCGTTTCCAGTTTCCCGAGCGTCCGGGGGCGCTGTCGGCCTTTCTTTCAGAGATGGGCAAGCGTTGGAATATCAGCCTGTTTCATTATCGTAATCATGGTGCAGCCTACGGTCGGGTATTGATGGGTATTCAGATAGATGCAGGGCAGAAGAGGGAGTTTCTTGGCTTTCTGCAGGGATTGGGTTATCCCCATGAAGAGGAGACAGATAACTTCGCCTATCGCCTGTTTGCCTGTGGTGGCAGTTGTGATGCTAAGCAGAAGAGAAGCTAGCTCTGGATTGCAGAGACTATAAAAAAGGCCCGCTGATGCGGGCCTTTTTCGTTGCTTCGTAGAAGTTGTAATTACTTCTTCTTGGCGGCCTTCTTACGCGGTGTCACCTTGCGGGGGCGTAGCGTTTTCTTCTTGGCTACCTTCTTCTTTGCAGCTTTCCGTTTAGGTGCGGCCTTTTTCTTGGCTACCTTCTTCTTCGCTGCTTTCTTTTTAGGTGCAGCCTTTTTCTTGGCTACCTTCTTCTTCGCTGCTTTCTTTTTAGGTGCAGCCTTTTTCTTGGCTACCTTCTTCTTCGCTGCTCTCTTTTTAGGTGCGGCCTTTTTCTTGGCTACCTTCTTCTTTGCAGCTTTCCGTTTAGGTGCGGCCTTTTTCTTGGCTACCTTTTTCTTAGCTGCCTTCTTCTTTGGAGCTGCCTTCTTCTTTGCGACCCGTTTCTTGGTCGCAACCTTTTTCTTTGTGGCCGTCTTCTTGCTGGCTACTTTTTTCCTGCTTGCTGCTTTCTTGGTGGTGGTCTTTTTGCTTGCGGCTACCTTCTTCTTAGCAGCCTTCTTTTTTGCGGCTTTCTTGACGGCCATTGCGTTCCCTCCATACATAAACAGTACGCGAAATTCAAGTTGAGTATAATAAAGTCCGACGAAAAAGCCAGTAAATAACGGTTTTTTTTTATAATTTTCTTCCGCTTTTCGCTTTTTCTTCAATTATTTTTTAACTTCAGCGTCTATGTTCCATTGTTTATGGTTGTCTATAGCTATGCATCGAGTACTTTAAGTGATGTATTGCTGTCTTTATGTGGAACGTCGTTAACGATGTTTTCTGGTATTGAATTTATAAACTGCGGCTTCCGTTATCGCGTAATCGATCGGTATATCCCAGGGGTTGCTGGGCAATGATGCAATCTTCTGGCACTCGTGTGCAAAGCCTGCAAGTCGCGGTCTAAACCAGCTTTTCCTTAAGCGAAGGTAGTTAAGCGTTCTGTCATAATAGCCGCCACCCATGCCCAGGCGGTTACCCTCACTATCAAATGCAACGAGGGGCATGATGATCAGGTCAAGAGCCCAGGGCAGTATAGTCTGCTGTCTTCTGATGTCGGGTTCAGGTATGCCGAACTTGTTGTGTATCAAACGGTCGCCCGGTTGATAGCGAGCGAACCAGAGTGAATTGTGTGTGTTCGGCCTGAGTACAGGCAGGTAGAGTTTCTTGCCGGCGCTGAGCGCTTTTTCCGCAAGAGGGGCAGGGTCCAGTTCGCCGTCGTTGGCAAGATAAACTGCAAGATGGCTGCTTTGTCTGAAAAGGGGGGAAGAGTGGAACGCCCTGGCAGCTGACCTGCTGTGCGCTTTCTGCTCGTGACTGGTCAGCGCTTTGCGATGTGCGCGTGCTTGCTTGCGGATCTGAGAGCTGTTTTTCATGAGCAGTGAAATTGAGAAGACACCCCCCGCCTGTGCCGCCGCCGACCATCGTTCTCGAACCAGTAGGTTCAAGTGGGAACAACTGCGGCGCTTCAGGCTTTCCGCTCGAGACGGACATGCGCACCGGCGCCAGCGTTATGTTCCCGGGGTAAAAAGTAGGCTCAAGAAAATACCCGGTTGGCTAGCAAACACCGCAGGGGGTGTCCTTATAACTAAGGCTAAACCTAATTGTGTCAAAGTTCCAGTTGATTGCTTTGACTCAGCGCAATCTCGATCTTCTCCTGCATGGCGCGC
Source organism: Sedimenticolaceae bacterium (assembly GCA_965224515.1). Lineage (GTDB taxonomy): Bacteria > Pseudomonadota > Gammaproteobacteria > Chromatiales > Chromatiaceae > Sedimenticola_A. The sequence goes on along the minus strand of OZ245051.1, from coordinate 932,118 downwards.
AGCCGCTTGCTGACACCCTGCGAGACATCGTCTTTGCTGTCTTTCTGTTCCAGGAGGTCATGGGCGAGGTTGAGCGCGGCCATGACAGCGATTCTGTCGGTACCGATAACTCTTCCGCCAGTGCGAATCTCGCGCATCTTTTCATCCAGGAACCGGGCGGAAGCCAGCAGGCTCTCCTGTTCGCCGTCATGACAGGCGACGCGGTACTCTTTTTCCATTATCCGGACTGTGACCGGTATGCTGTTGTCGTTCACTAGCTGGTTTCCAGGGACTTGAGGCGGGTGATCATCGATTCAACCCGGCTTTTTGCAAGTTCAGTCTTTTCGACAAGCTCGGCACGCTCGGCCATGAGGCTCTCCTGCTTGACTCGCAGGGCCTTGTTTTCTTCCTTGAGCAGTGTAACCGTATGGATAAGGTCATCCACTCGAACCTCAAGGCGTTTGAGGTCCTGGTCCATCACTGGGCTTTGATCTTCACTGTTCATAATGCTCAATATAGAGTAGACCTGCTCTATGGGTCAACGGTAGTGGAGGCGTGTTATCATCGCCGGCTCGGGACAGTGTGGATAATTTCCACCCTGATGACGATATTTTACTACTCATCGAGGATCAAAACAGGTTATGTCGGAACCATCCCTGGTATATGAGCGGCTGGAGCGGGAACTGGCCTCGGCGGATGTCGAAAGCAGTGGCGCTGAAGTCCACGGTATCATGTGCGGACTCCTTTGTACCGGTCAGTCCGATGCTTACGCAATACTGCTGCGGGAGCTGTTGCCGGATACGCCTGATGATGACCTGCTGGCCGGTGAGTGCAGGAATTCCCTGCGCAAGCTGTTTGATGAGACTGATGCCGCAATGAATGGTCCGGGGTTGGGTTTTTCACCTTTCGTGCCGGAAGAGGAGAAGCCCCTGAAAGTGAGAGCGCGGGCTATATCGGAGTGGTGTCAGGGCTTTCTTTATGGCTTAGGTGTAACCGGCGTGGATCCCCAGGCACGGCTTTCAGAAGAGACCATGGAAGCGCTTAACGATTTGATCGAGATTACGCGCATGGATGTGGATTCGCTGAGTGACTCCGATGAGGATGAAGACGCCCTGGTGGAGATCGGTGAGTTTCTTTGGGTTGCCGCCATGCTTGTACACGAAGAATTGGTTCACGATCCAACGGTCAAAACATGATTACGAGTGAATTCAAACGCCGCCGCCGCCAATTGATGCGGATGATGGAGCCGAGCAGCATAGCTATTTTGCCTGCCGCGCCTGTGGCCATGCGCAACCGGGATGTGGAGTACTCTTACCGCCCCGACAGCGACTTCTACTACCTGACCGGTTTTTCAGAGCCGGAAGCGGTTGCTGTACTGATCCCAGAGAGAAAGCACGCCGAGTACATTCTCTTCTGTCGTGAGAACGATCAGGAGAAGGAGATGTGGGACGGCAGTCGTGCCGGCCAGGAGGGGGCCTGCGAGGTCTATGGGGCGGATGACTCGTTTCCAATCGGTGATCTGGACGAGATTCTGCCGCGTATGCTTGAGCAGTGTGAGCGGGTTTACTATGCCATGGGCTGCAATCCGGACCTGGACAAGCAGATGTCTGATTGGATCAGCGGCATCCGCAACAAGGCGCGTTCGGGTATCAACGGGCCCCTGGAGTTTATTGCCCTGGATCACTATCTGCATGATATGCGCCTCTATAAAAGCCGTTCTGAGCTCAAGGAGATGCGCACAGCGGCCAGGATCTCGTCCAAGGCCCACAAGCGCGTCATGAAAGCCTGTCGTCCCGGTGTCATGGAGTGGGAGCTTGAGGCAGAGTTCATGCACGAATGCGCTATCGGTGGTGCACGGCACCAGGCCTACTCGCCTATCGTTGGCGGCGGTGCAAACGGTTGCATTCTGCACTACACGGACAACAAGGCCCCGCTCTCTGATGGCGATCTGCTGTTGATCGATGCGGGGTGTGAACATGAGTACTATGCGTCGGATATTACCCGCACCTACCCGGTCAACGGCAGGTTCAGCGAACCTCAGCGCCTGTTGTACGAACTGGTATTGAAAGCGCAGCAGGCTGCCATTGAGAAGGTGAAGCCGGGCAATCACTGGGATGATCCTCACCAGGCGGCAGTGAAGGTGATCACAAAGGGCCTGGTGGAGCTGGGTATTCTGAAAGGCCGTCTGCCCAACCTGATAAAGAACGAAGCCTACAAGCGGTTCTATATGCACCGCACCGGCCACTGGATCGGTATGGATGTTCACGATGTCGGTGACTACAAGGTCGACGGCAACTGGCGGCTTCTGGAATCCGGGATGGTGCTGACCATCGAGCCCGGCCTCTATATTCCGGCAGGCAGTAAAGGCGTGGCCAAGAAGTGGTGGGATATCGGTATCCGTATCGAAGATGACGTGGCGGTAACCAAGGATGGCTACGATATCCTCTCCAAGGATGCTCCTAAAACGGTGCAGGAGATTGAAAAGCTGATGGGCAGCCGTTGATGGCCGCCGCAACCGCAATGAGCTGTTGAGGCAGATATGAAGAGTGAGTTTGATCTGATCATCGTAGGCGGCGGCATGGTGGGTGCCAGCCTGGCACGCGCCCTCAGTGGCAGCGGGCTGGAGATTGCGGTGGTGGAAGCCTGGTCCCTGGATTCACAGCAGCAACCCAGCTACGACGATCGCGCCATTGCCCTGGCTTACGGAACCCGCCAGATTCTGCAGGGGGTCGGTGTCTGGGACTCCTTGCAATCCAATGTGGAGCCGATTCGGCATATTCACGTCTCCGACAAAGGCCATTTTGGTTTTACCCGCCTGGATCACAAGGATCATGGCGTGGACGCACTGGGCTACGTGGCCACGGGTCATGCCCTTGGCAACGTACTGCTTCAGGGGCTGGAAGATCTGCCTGGTATTACCCTTTTCTGTCCTGCCCAGATGGATTCATTTGAAATCGCTGATGATATTGCGCGGGTGCAATTGAGTATCGCGGGTGAGAAGCATGCCCTGACGGCGCGCCTGCTGGTTGCAGCAGATGGCACCCGCTCCGTGATTCGCGAGACCCTGGGTATCGAGGTCAGGGAGTGGGGTTATGGACAGACCGCCCTGATCAGCAACCTTACCCCGAGTGCTGAACCTTCGGGCGTCGCCTACGAGCGATTTACCGATGCAGGTCCAATGGCCATGCTGCCCCTGACAGAGGGACGCTACGGCATGGTCTGGACACTGGCGGACGAAGATGTGGACCAGGCGATGGCCATGGATGACACCCAGTTTCTCAGCCAGGTGCAGCAGCGTTTCGGAAACCGCCTGGGTATTTTTGAAAAAGCGGGGGAACGATCCTGCTACCCATTGAAACTGCTTCAGGCCAAAGAGCACGTAAGGCCTAGGGTGGCGTTGATCGGCAATGCGGCCCATGCCGTACACCCGATCACAGGCCAGGGCTTCAATCTCGGTATCCGCGATGTGGCAGTGCTTGCAGACCTCCTGGCCGAGGCGGCAAAAGCAGGCAGTGATATCGGCGATATGCAGGTGCTTGAGCGATATGCAGCCTGGCGCAGGCGCGACCAGCAGGCGGTGGTCCTGATGACAGACGGCCTTGTGCGGCTCTTCACCAACCCCTTGCTGCCGGTTCGTGTGGCACGTAACATGGGTATGCTGGCACTGGATCTTGTCCCTTCGGTCAAACAGATGGTGACACGCCAGTTCATGGGCTTGAACGGCCACCTGCCGCGACTCTCAAGGGGACTCCCTCTTGATTGATACAGAAAACAGACTGCGCTGTGATGTGTTGATCGCCGGTGGCGGCATGGTCGGCAGTGCCCTGGGTTGCGCGCTTGCCCAGGAGGGCTTCAAGGTGGCTGTCGTCGAACTGCGGGAGCCCAGGCAGGATTGGCCTGATGAAGAGGTGGACCTGCGTGTCTCGGCCCTGACCCGTGCCTCCCAGCAGATGCTGCAGAACCTCTGTGCCTGGGAGCGGATGAGCCAGATGCGTATCAGTCCCTACCGCGGTATGCGGGTGTGGGATGCCGGAGGCCGTGGCAGCATAAGTTTTGACGCGGCAGAGATCGGTGAGCCCGACCTGGGACATATCGTGGAGAACCGGGTGACACAACTGGCGTTGTGGGAGCGTCTCGCAAGCCTGGAGACAGCGCAGAGGATATGTCCCGATTCCATTGAGAGGATTGAACGGCAGGAGAGCCTCTCCAGGGCGGTACTGAACAGTGGCCTGGTGGTGGAGGCTGACCTTATCGTCGCGGCTGAAGGGGCGACATCACCGGTGCGTGAGATGGCCGGAATAGCCTCAAGCGGTTGGGCCTATGATCAGCATGCCATTGTCGCAACCATCTGGACTGAAGCGTCCTCAGGCGAGGTGGCCCGTCAGCGTTTCATGCCAACGGGGCCCCTGGCCTTTCTGCCGATAGACGACGGTCGTTGTTCCATCGTCTGGTCAACCTCGCCTTCCGAGGCCGAGCGGCTCATGGCGCTTGATGATGAGGCTTTCTGCGGCGAACTGACAGAGGCTTCGGAGCAGATGCTGGGTTCTGTGCTCCGTGTAGGGCCCCGGGGCGTCTTCCCGTTGCGTCTGCGCAATGCCGATCACTATGTTCAACCGGGGCTGGCCCTGGTTGGAGATGCGGCCCACGGCATTCATCCCCTGGCGGGTCAGGGCGTGAATCTGGGCTTTCTGGATATGGCGGTGCTGCTGGACGTGCTTCTTGATGCCAGAAAAGCCGGCCGTGAGCTGGGTGGTATGGGTACTTTGCGGCGCTATGAGCGGGCCAGGAAAGGGGCCAATATCGCCATGCTGGGTGCCATGGATATGTTCAAACGGTTGTTCAGCAACCGAAATCCGTCACTGACCCTGATTCGCAACATGGGGCTCTCCCTGGCCAACGCCGGGGGGCCGGTGAAGCATGTCATTATCCGCCGTGCCCTGGGACTGATCGGGGAACTGCCTTCCCTGGCCAGGCGCCGCTGGAGCTGATCGCCCTTGGCAATAGCCGCTCCTAGGGGTATATTCCCCACTTCAACCCAATACCTTGTGGGAGATGCCGGCGCTGAATGTGCCGGAGCCGAAGGCGCAAACCGTCCGGAATCGCTCAGGCAAAAGGACCACAGGGCAGAGGCAGTATTGGCCTCAGGTTGACTCTGGAGAGAGGCCGTGATGGCCCACCGACGGGGCAGAGCCGACAGCACAACCGGCTTTAAACTCTCAGGTTTTGGACAGAGGGGCGGCGTGGGACCTAAGGTCCCGCGCCGCCCTTTTGCGTTTAATCTCTGTGAGTTGGTAAGGAATCTGTCATGGATAAAAAGACCGTTCTGTTTGACGCCCACGAGAGCATGGGTGCCCGTATTGTGCCTTTTGGCGGCTGGGCCATGCCCCTGCATTACGGCTCCCAGCTCGAAGAGCACCACGCGGTGAGGAAAGATGCAGGCATGTTCGATGTCAGCCACATGCAGGTGGTGGACTTCAAAGGTGCGGATGTGACGGCTTTTCTGCAGCAACTGCTGGCCAACGACGTCTCCCGCCTGAAGGTGGTTGGCAAGGCCCTCTACAGCTGCATGCTCAATGAGCAGGGCGGTGTGATCGACGACCTGATCGTCTATCACATGAGCAACGAGTGGTTCCGCATGGTGGTCAATGCCGCCACTGCTGAAAAGGACCTGGCCTGGATCAATGCCCAGGCTGCTTCATATGATGTGAATATCAATGCCCGCAGTGACCTGGCCATGGTGGCCGTTCAGGGGCCCAATGCCCGTGAAAAGGCCCTGCCGCTTCTGCCTGACTCTGTTCGGGAGGGGGCGGGAGAGCTCGGTATTTTTCATGCCGCAACCGATGGCGCCTGGTTCGTGGCGCGCACCGGTTATACCGGTGAGGACGGCTTCGAGGTGATGCTTCCCGTAGAAGAGGCGACCGCGTTCTGGCAGGGGCTGGCAGATGCCGGTGTGGCGCCCTGTGGCCTGGGTGCCCGGGATACCTTGCGCCTGGAGGCAGGCATGAATCTCTACGGCACCGATATGGATGAAGAGACCCTGCCCCTGGAGGCCGGGCTCACCTGGACCATCGCCTGGGAGCCGGCAGAGCGCGGCTTCAATGGCCGGCAGGTACTTGATGCCAGGCGCGGAGCGGCAGAGAATAAAAAATTCGTCGGCCTGGTTTTGACCGGGCGTGGCGTGCTGCGCAATCACCAGAAGATTTTCATGGGTGAGCAGGAGGTGGGTGAGATCACATCCGGCGGCTTTTCGCCTACACTGGAGAGGTCGATAGCACTGGCCAGGGTAAGCGCGGCAGTCACCGATGCCTGTGACGTTGAAATCAGGGGCAAGCGGATTCCGGCCAAGGTGGTCAAGCCGCCCTTTGTGCGCAACGGCAAGGCCTGTATCGAGGTCTGAGGCCGGTTGCGGATCTGCAGCATGGATAAACAGAACAGGCGGCCTTGAACAGCCTGTTTTCGTGAACAATCAACATATTCAGTTTTCAGGGGAAAGAGTCATGAGTAATGCGCCAAGCGAGTTGAAATACACCAAGAGCCACGAATGGGTACGGGATGAAGGTGATGGCACGGTAACCGTCGGAATCACCGAGCATGCACAGGAGCTGCTTGGCGACCTGGTGTTCGTGGAACTGCCCGAGGAGGGTGTGTCGGTCGAAGCGGGCACCGAGTGTGCGGTGGTTGAGTCCGTGAAAGCCGCCTCCGATATCTACAGTCCGGTTACCGGTGAAGTGGTCGCTGCCAATGAAGAGCTCTCCGATGCACCCGAGACGGTCAACGACGATGCCTTCGGCAATGGTTGGATTTTCAGGGTGAAACTGAACGATGTGGCCGAGCTCAATGACCTGCTCGATGCCGATGCCTACGCCGAAGTGATGGCGTCCGAGGATCACTGATCGGACGCTCTTTTAGAGAAATTACGTTATGCCTTTTATCCCTCATACAGAAGAAGAGGTCAGCGAGATGCTGGCCGCCATCGGCGTGTCCGGTATCCAGGACCTTTTCGATGAAATACCTGCCAGCCTGAAGTGCGGGGATTTGGATTCAATTCCTGCCGCCCTGTCGGAGATGGAGGCGGGGCAGTTGTTGAACGCCAGGGCCCAGGAAGACAGCCGGCCGGTCTGCTTTATCGGTGCAGGTGCATACGACCACCATGTGCCTGCCGCCGTATGGCAGATTGCGACCCGTGGCGAGTTTTACAGCGCCTACACACCGTACCAGGCCGAGGCCAGCCAGGGCACCCTGCAACTGCTGTATGAGTTCCAGTCCATGATGACGGCATTGACCGGCATGGATGTCTCAAACGCCTCGCTCTACGATGGCGCGTCGGCTCTTGCCGAGGCGGTATTGATGGCGGTGCGAGCCAACCGCAAGTCGAAGTCCAAGCGCGTGCTGATGCCTCGTGCCCTGCACCCCTCTTACCGCAGGGTGGTCAGGAACATCGTCAAAAACCAGGGTATAGAACTGGTTGAGCTGCCGTTTGATGAAAAGAGCGGAACCACCGACATGGACGCCCTGCAGAAGCATGCGGGTGAAGACATAACGGCCCTGGTGATTGCCCAGCCCAATTTCTTCGGCGCCCTGGAAGATGTAGACGCCCTTGCCGACTGGGCCAGGGAGAACAAGGCGCTCTCCGTCGCGGTGGTGAACCCCATCGCCCAGGCGGTACTTCAGCCCGCGGGTCAATGGGGCACTGAAGGTGCTGACATCTGCTGTGGCGAGGGTCAGCCCCTGGGTGCGCCTCTCTCTTCCGGCGGACCATATTTCGGTTTTCTCTGCTGTAAACAGGCCCTGGTCAGGCAGATGCCCGGTCGCATCATCGGCCGTACCGTGGACCTCGACGGCAAGGAGGGGTTCGCACTGACCCTGCAGGCCAGGGAGCAGCACATCCGTCGCTCAAAGGCGACTTCGAATATCTGCACCAACCAGGGGTTGATGGTGACTGCAGCGACCATACACATGGCTATTATGGGTGGCGAAGGCCTTGAGAGGGTTGCCGCGGCCAGTCATAAAAACACTTCAAAGCTTGTGGAAAAATTATCGGCGATTCAAGGGGTTGAATTGCTCTTCTCCAGCCCCTATTTCCATGAGGTTGTTGTGAGATTGCCGGCGCCTGTTAAAGACGTGATGCGTTCGTTGGCGGCTCATAATGTGCTGGGTGGATTTGATCTGAGCAGGGATTATCCTGAACTGGGTGATGCCATCGTCGTATGCGCAACGGAAAAGCGTACCGATGACGAGATCGATAATTTTGTCCAGAAGCTCGAACGTATCATCGGTCTTCAGGGTGGGGTGAAGTGCAAGCTGGTCCCCAAACAGCCCCTGGCCGAACTATAAACTTCCCCCGGTGGCAATGCCCCGGGTTTTTCTATTTATCAGGAGAACAAGCAATGGCTGCTATTACGCTCAAAGGTAACGCATGCAACACCAGTGGTGATCTGCCCGCAGTAGGATCTGCTGCCCCGGAATTCACCCTGGTTGGCGGCGACCTGTCCGACATCACCCTGGACAAGTTTGCGGGCAAGAAGAAGCTGCTGAACATCGTGCCCAGCCTGGACACCCCCGTATGCGCCACCTCCACCCAGAAGTTCAACGCCGCCATGGCCGAGAAGGGTGATGCGGTAGCCATCGTGGTATCTGCTGACCTGCCCTTCGCTCAGGGCCGCTTCTGCGGTGCCGAAGGCATCGAGAATGTTGTTACCGCCTCCATGATGCGTGATCGCAAGTTTGCCAAGGACTACGGCATTCTGATCAGTGACGGTCCCCTGGCCGGTCTCTGTGGTCGTGCTGTTGTGGTAGTGGATGAGAACAACAACGTTACCTATACCCAGCTGGTTTCCGAGATCGTCGAAGAGCCCGATTACGACGCAGCGCTGGCTGCACTGGGCTAAACCCCCTCGCTTGCCCTCTTCATGCCCTGGTGGCATGAAGAGGGTCGGTGACTTGAACAGATTTGAATAACACAGGTGTTGCATGCTGATTTTTGAACAGTCCAAAGCCGGCCGCCGTGCCGCTGCACAGGCGCCCCTTTCACGGGCCGATATTTCTGATATCCCCGAGCAGTTTCGGCGCAAGGAATCAGCTGCACTACCCGAAGTCTCGGAGATGCAGGCGGTCAGGCACTATACCCGGCTGTCCCAGAAGAACTTCTCCATCGACACCCATTTCTATCCCCTGGGCTCCTGTACCATGAAGTACAACCCCAGGGGTTCCAATGAGCTGGCCATGTTGCCGGGGTTTCTCTCCCGGCACCCCGAGGCGCCGAACAGTCACAGCCAGGGTTTTCTCGCCTGCATGTACGATCTTCAGGAGATCCTGAAAGAGGTGACTGGCATGAAAGAGGTCTCCCTCAGTCCGGCTGCGGGCGCCCAGGGTGAGTTTGCCGGTGTGGCCATGATCAAGGCCTACCATGATGCCCGTGGGGACGAAGCCCGCAATGAAATCCTGGTGCCCGACGCTGCCCACGGAACCAATCCTGCCTCGGCGGTGATGTGTGGCTACAAGGTACGCGAGATCCCCACCGGTGCTGACGGCGATGTCGATCTGGCCGCCCTGAAAGAGGTGGTCGGCCCCCAGACTGCCGGCATCATGCTGACGAACCCTTCAACCCTGGGTGTGTTCGACCGCAAGATCGAGGCGATTGCGACCCTGGTGCACGAGGCGGGCGGGCTGCTCTACTACGATGGTGCCAACCTCAATGCAATCCTCGGTAAGGTGCGCCCGGGTGATATGGGGTTCGATGTCATCCACATGAACCTGCACAAGACCTTCTCCACCCCCCACGGCGGTGGGGGGCCCGGAGCCGGGCCGGTGGGCGTTAGCGAGCGCCTGGTCCCCTACCTGCCGGTACCCATGGTGGCAAGGGACGGGGACGCCTATCACTGGCTGCTCGAAGAGGATTGCCCGGATACCATCGGCCGTCTGTCGGCCTTTGCCGGTAATGCGGGCATTCTGATGCGCGCCTATATCTACGCGATCATGATCGGTCGTGAAGGCATGGCCCGGATTGCGGAGTACTCCACGCTGAATGCTAACTACATGAACCGGAAGCTTCAGGATGCCGGCTTCGAGGCAGCCTATCCTGATCGTCGTGCCACCCATGAGTTCATCATCACCCTGCGCAAGCAGGCCAAGGAGCTGGGTGTGAACACCATGGACTTCGCCAAGCGGCTGCTCGATTACGGTTTCCATGCGCCGACAACCTATTTCCCCCTGCTGGTCCCCGAGTGCCTGCTTATCGAACCCACGGAGACCGAAGACAAAGAGTCCCTGGATGGTTTTATCGAAGCGATGAAGCAGATTCAGCAGGAGGCGGAGAGCGATCCCGAGATGGTGAAAGGCGCGCCTTTCACCCTGCCGGTACGTCGTCTCGACGATGTGCGTGCGGCCCGGGAACTGGATCTCGCCTGGTCACCGGCTGAGAACGGGTAATACGGTTTTAGCTGAAACCTGTCCCTGTAGGAGCCCAGTCCTCTGGGCGATGAATATATGATTGATCGAATCGCCCAGAGGACTGGGCTCCTGCTTCCGGTTCGTATGCTATGCCGGTTGTCTATAAAATGATTGTTCTTGAATAAGAGATAACATTTCGGAACTGATTAATGGCCAACCAGAATGCCAAGGGCTTCAAACGCATCATCAACGCCTTCGGCTTCTCCGTGAAGGGATTCGGGGCCTGCTTCAAACACGAAGAGGCCTTCAGGCAGGAGGTCTATGCCCTGATACCCCTGCTTCCCCTTGGCTTATGGCTGGGTCAGAATGGTGTGGAACGGGCGCTGCTGATCGGCAGCCTGCTCATCGTGCCTTTGGTGGAACTGCTCAACTCGGCAGTTGAAACCCTCGTGGACAGAGTGGGCTTGGAGCATCATGAACTCTCCGGCCGCGCCAAGGATATCGGCTCTGCAGCGGTCTTTCTCTCCATTGTTCTTGCCATGGCGATCTGGGTGCTGGTTCTCCTGCCCCACTACATTTAGCAGGTGCCGTACATTGCTGTAATGACCTGCCCATGATGCGGGAATGGTGTAATATCGGCGCTTTGCATTTGATCAACAGGATTTAGCATGTCTGCGCTGATTTGCGGCTCTTTCGCCTACGACACCATCATGGTGTTTCATGACCACTTCAAAAACCATATCCTGCCCGAGCAGGTACATATCCTCAACGTGGCATTCCTGGTTCCGGATCTGCGGCGCGAGTATGGCGGCTGTGCCGGCAATATCGCCTACAACCTGAACCTGCTGGGCGGCGAGGGCAAGCCCATGGGAACAGTGGGTACCGATTTCACTCCCTATGCCGAGTGGATGGACAAGTGTGGTATCAGCCGTGAGCACATCCGGGTGGTCGAGGGTGAATACACGGCCCAGGCCTACATCACCACTGATCAGGACGACAACCAGATCACCGCCTTCCATCCCGGTGCCATGAACTTCGCCCACGAGAATCGCATTGCCGATGCCGAGGGCTGCAGCCTGGGGCTGGTATCGCCGGACGGGCGCCAGGGCATGATCGAACATGCCGAGCAGTTTGCCGAGGCGGGTATCCCGTTTATCTTTGACCCGGGTCAAGGCATGCCGATGTTCGACGGCGATAACCTTATGCAGTTCGCAGAGCAGGCGACATGGCTGGCTTTTAATGACTATGAAGCCAAGCTGATGGAAGAGCGCACGGGCAAGACCCCGCGCCAGCTTGCAGAGATGGTGGATGCGGTGATCGTCACCCGCGGTGGCGAGGGTTCAAATATCTACACCCGCGAAAAACATCACGTGATACCTGCAGCACCGGTCTCGTCACTGGAAGACCCCACCGGCTGCGGAGACGCCTATCGTGCGGGCCTGCTCTACGGCCTGATGAACGATATGGACTGGGAGACTACCGGTCGTATCGCAGCCCTCATGGGCGCGGTCAAGATCGAGCAGGCAGGGACCCAGAACCACAGTTTTTCCAGGGATGACTTTGAAACCAGATTCAAGCAGGCTTTCGGCTTTAGCTTTGTTTGATGAACCGGCACGTTGCCGCCTAGAGAGATAAGATCATGACTGGACATTTTGATGAGACCGGGTTCGTACCTCTGAATATAGCGGTGCTGACTATATCCGATACCCGGACCGAAGAGACCGACAAGTCGGGCAAGATCATCAAGGCGGGTGCTGAAGAGGTTGGCCACAACGTGGTCGAAAAGGCCATTGTCAAAGATGACATCTACGATATGCGTGCGATCTTTTCACGCTGGATCGCAGATCCTGAAGTGCACGTGATCATCAGTACCGGTGGTACGGGTATCACTGGGCGCGACAGTACCCCCGAGGCGGTTGGGCCTCTGCTGGAGAAGCCCATCGAGGGCTTTGGCGAGCTGTTCAGGACAATCTCCCTGGAGGAGATCGGTCCATCCGCCATCCAGTCCCGTGCCATTGCGGGCCTGACCAACCAGACCCTGGTGTTCTGTCTGCCGGGGTCTTCCGGTGCCTGTCGAACCGGCTGGGGCAAGATTCTCAACTCACAGCTGGATAGTCGCACCCGCCCCTGTAATTTTGCGCAGATGTTCCGGGCCTGATCTCGTTACCCTAAACCGAGAGAGCAATATCATGAGTGATTGCGGTTGTTCATCCATTTCAGGCCCCAAGCTGAAACCCCTGGAAGAGGCGTTGGCGCTGCTGCTCGATCATGCAAGAGCTGTCGACGGCACCGAGACACTGCCGCTGTCGGAGTCTCTTGGCCGGGTGCTGGCAAAGCCGGTCAGCAGCCAGGTGACCGTGCCTCCCTGGGACAACAGCGCTATGGATGGCTACGCTATCAATACCGCTGATATGAAGGGTGAGGGTACCCGCCTGCCTGTCTCTCAGCGCATTCCTGCCGGTGCTTCGGGTGATGTCCCCCTGGAGCAGGGTACGGCGGCCCGCATATTCACCGGTGCCCCGGTGCCACCAAACGCCGATGCCGTTGTGATCCAGGAGGTATGTGAGGCCGATGGGGATGATGTGATCGTCAATCAGCTGCCGGAAGCCGGTGCCAATATCAGACGTGCCGGCGAGGATACTGAAAAGGGGCAGCAGGTGATCGATGCCGGCACCCGTATAGCACCCCAGCATATCGGCCTGGCCGCTGCGGTGGGTGTCGGCGAACTGATCGTTCACCGTCGCCTCAAGGTCGCCCTATTCTCCTCCGGTGATGAACTGGTGGACCCGGGTCAATCCCTGGGGCCCGGACAGATATACAACTCCAACGAGTACACCCTCAAAGGTCTGCTCGAAGCCCTTGGCTGCGAAGTGGTCAGCCTGGGCATCGTTGAAGATACCTTCGATGCCACCTGCGAGGCCCTGACAAGGGCGGCCCGGCAGGCCGACCTGGTGATGACATCCGGCGGTGTCTCGGTGGGTGAAGAGGATCACCTCAAGCCCGCGGTGGAGAAACTGGGCACCCTGGATATGTGGAAGATCGCCATCCGTCCCGGCAAGCCCCTGGCCTTTGGTCATATTGAGGGTGTGCCGTTCATTGGTACTCCCGGTAATCCGGTCTCCCTGTTTGTTACCTTCTGCCTCTTTGCCCGCCCGTTTATTCTCAAGATGCAGGGCATGGTGGAGGGGCTGGTGCCTACACCCATCAGGGCGTCTATCGATTTCGACTGGCCCAAACCTGACAAGCGCCGGGAGTTCGCCCGGGCGAGACTGGAGGTTGATGAGCAGGGTATGCCCCGCATCTGCAGTTACCGAAGCCGCTCTTCCGGTGTGCTAAGTTCACTTGCCTGGTCCAATGGCCTGGCCGTGTTGCCGGAGAACCAGGTGCTCAGTAAGGGTGACCAGGTTGAGTTTTTACCTTTCAGCGAGTTGTTGTGATGATCAAAGTGCTCTATTTCGCACGTCTTCGCGAGCAGTTGGAGACGGCCTCGGAAGAGATGGAATCTGCCGGCCTGGAGAGTGTCGATTCCGTGATTGCCTCCCTGAAAGGGCGTGGCGGTATCTGGGGTGACGTGTTTGGAGGCGATCAGCCGGTGCTGATGGCGGTCAACCAGGAGATGGTTGATGGCAGCACCAAGATAAACGATGGTGACGAGGTCGCCTTCTTCCCGCCGGTGACCGGGGGTTGAGCCGGTGAACCTGATTAAAGTCCAGACCGAACCGTTTGATATCGCAGAAGTGCAGGATGGACTGCGTGCGGACAATCCCGCCATCGGTGCAGTGGTCAGCTTTGTCGGCCTGATGCGCGACATGAATGAAGGGGACCAGGTTGCAACCATGACCCTGGAACACTACCCGGGCATGACCGAAAAGGAGCTGGAGGCGATAGTTGAAGAGGCCGATGAGCGCTGGGAGCTGATGGGCATCAGGGTGATTCACCGGGTGGGTGATCTCAATCCGATGGATCCCATTGTGATTGTCGCCGTGGCCAGCGCCCATCGTGGTGAGGCCTTCCAGGCCTGCGAGTTCGTTATCGACTATCTCAAGACCCGCGCCCCCTTCTGGAAGAAAGAGAAGACTCCTGACGGTGAACGCTGGGTGGACGCGCGTCATAGCGACGATGATGCCGAGGCGCGCTGGAAGCGTTAGCTGGTACGGCATTTGATGAAGTAGGAGCGAACTTGTTCGCGAAGAGCGTATGAATAGTTCTCAATGCCGATCGCGAAAAAGTTCGCTCCTACAGGCACCTTCTTGGCGATCTGTTCGCTATAAGAAAACTACTCCCGAGCTCTTTTGAACGAACCGGCGCTGCCGGTGAAGGCCCGCTCTTTCGCGGAAGGCGGTGTGCACTCGCTTTCGGCCAGGCGTTTTCCGAATAGTTCAAAATCCGTGACTGCAGGTTCGCATGCGTTGCCGCTGCAGATGTAGGCGGCTGCCTGGTCTCCGTTATGATCTTTTGTCAGCAAAGGATGCAGATCGGTTTCCGTGGTGGGTATTGCCAGGGTAAGGCGCCTTGGGGCGAACTGTTCATTGGCGCGTTCTTGCCACTGTTCGATCGCTTTGCCGCTGCCACGGATGATGATGATCTCCGGCGGGTAGAGCTGCTCTTCCAGCGCCTCAAGCAGGGCACAGTGGGCGTGAGGCACCTGGACGAGATGTTCCCATGCCGCCTTCAAGGTGCGGGAGGCCGCATCCATGTAACGTTGCTCGCCAACCAAGTGCCCCAGCCGGTTCAGTGCCAGGGCCGCCACACCGTTACCTGCCGGGATGGCATCGTCAGTGAAAGGTTTGGGGCGCTGGATCAACTGCTCATGGTCATCTGCGGTGAAGAAGAAGCCGCCGTTTCCTGGGTCCTGGAAGTGTTTCAGCAGTACTTCAGCCAGTTGCCGGGCGAAATCCAGATCCGCACTGTTCCATCGTGTCTGCAGCAGCTCCAACAGCGCGTCGATGAGGAAGGCATAATCGTCCAGGTAGGCGGGTAGTGCGGATCTGCCGTCCTTGTGGGTGGCAAGCAGTCTGCCGTTTTGCCACTGGGATTCGCGTATGAAGCCCAGCGCCCGTTCTGCGGAGGCGATGTACTCTGTTTCTCCGAGCACCCGTCCTGCCCGGGCCATGCCCTTGATCATCAGTGCATTCCAGGCGGTGAGAATTTTCTCGTCGCGCCCGGGGCGTATCCGCTTTTCACGTGCGCTGAACAGTTTCTCTCTTGCGCTCTCCAGCAGGCCGCGGGCCTGTTCACTGCTACTGTCCAGTCTTTGGTTCAGCTCGGCTACAGTCTGGACGTTGTGCAGGTGCCAGCGGCCTTCGAAGTTGGCTTCGCGGTCTAGTCCATAGTAGCCGCAGAGGTGCTGGTACTCGTCTGCTTCCAGGAGGCCTTCGGCCTCTTGGGGCGACCAGAGATAGAAGGTGCCCTCTGCCCCTTCGCTGTCAGCATCCAGTGTTGAGTAGTAGCCGCCCTGGGGTGACTGCATCTCCCGTATCACCCAGTCTGCGGTTTTCCCTGCCGTGTCGTGAAACAGCGCTTTTCCCGTGGCCCGCCATAGATCGGAATAGAGAGTCAGCAGGGGGCCGTTGTCGTAGAGCATCTTTTCGAAGTGGGGGATCATCCACTGGTCGTCCACCGAGTAGCGGTAGAAGCCACCCCCGAGCTGGTCGTTGAAACCCCCCAGGGCCATGCGGGTTATGCTGAAGTCGGCCAGGTAGAGGGCGCGGGGATCGTCTTTTCCGCTGATCCGGGTTGCAGCCCAGTGGCGCAGAATACGCTGCAGACTGGTGGGCATGGGGAACTTGGGCGCCTGGCCGAATCCACCATGGGTTTCATCGAAGCTGCGTCCCAGCTGTTGGCGCGCGCTTTCAAGAGGAGCTGCCTCGATTTTAATCTCCGCATCAGATGCTTCCGGATTGAGGCGGTTCATTGCCTCCATGAAAGCCCGGTTCTGTCCATCGATCTCGTGGCGCTGCTCATGGTAAGCAGTTGCGATGCTTGCGAGGACATCCTTGAAGGGGGGCATGCCGTAGCGTGTCTCTTTGGGAAAGTAGGTGCCGGCGAAAAAAGGCACCTGGTCTTTGGGCATCAGAAATACCGTCAACGGCCAGCCGCCAGGCCGTTGGGTCAGCAGTTGGTGTGCGGACTGGTAGATCTTGTCCAGGTCCGGTCGCTCTTCCCGGTCCACCTTGATGTTGACGAACAGTTCGTTCATCAGGGCGGCAGTCTCCTCATCTTCGAAGGATTCGTGGGCCATGACGTGGCACCAGTGACAGGCGGAGTAGCCGATGGAGAGCAGTATCGGTTTGTCCTGGCTGCGTGCCAGCGCCAGTGATTCATCACTCCACAACTGCCAATGCACGGGATTATCCATATGCTGCTGAAGATAGGGGCTGGTACTCTCGGAGAGGCGGTTTCTGCTCATATCGATGGGCTGCTCTATAATGGCCTCCAGGGATAATGACAGAATTCACCGGTGCTTCAACGGTGGAAAATATGCAGAAATCGCGGAACAAGGGAAAAAGGTCGTGGAAAAGGCGTTCATGAAGGAGGCGATAACCCTCGCCAGAAAAGGGGTGACCGTTGGTGATGGCGGTCCCTTTGGTGCCGTGGTGGTCAAGGATGGTGAAATCGTGGGGCGGGGCTGGAACCGGGTGGTCGGCCAGTGCGATCCTACAGCTCACGCCGAGGTGATGGCGGTACGCGACGCTGCAGACCGGTTGCAGGAGTATCATCTCGACGGCTGCGATCTCTATACCAGCTGCGAGCCCTGTCCCATGTGCCTTAGTGCTGCATACTGGGCGCACATCAAGCAGATCTTCTATGCCGCTTCCGAAGAGGATGCCGCCAGGCTGGGATTCGATGACCGGCATATCCGGGAGGAGCTGGGTTGCTCTCCTGCCGTCCGGCGGTTACCGATGCAGCAGATGCTGCGCACCGAGGCGCTGGAGGTGTTCGCCGAGTGGGAGCGCAGTGAGCATAAGAAGGCGTATTGATATGAGCGGGGCAATGGAGTCTGATTTCCACGCGTCATTCCGGCGGATGCCGGAATCCAGATGCTCCATGGCTGGGTTTTCAAATCAAATCCGGATATAAGTCTCGCCAGTTAGGATTACACTCCTCAATGGTCTTTAGCTTCCAGGCCCACTTGATCAGGTCAGATGTCACTCCCGCATAAAAAGTCCCATTTCGCTTGCTGGTCAGTGGATATGCGCACGGTTGTCTTTTCAATCGACCTTCCATGTGAATTTCCCTGGATTCCGGCATTCGCCGGAATGACGAGGGTATTTCAAGGTGTGTAAGAGTCTTCCAAGTTTATTTGAAGGGAAATTAATACCGTCAATCATGACGGTGCATCTCCATGACTGATGTAATACTCAATGAAGCGCCGGTCTTGCATTGTGGTCTGATTATTTTTTGAAGGCCCAGGCCCAGCGGATCGTTAGTGGCTACGCCCTCCATGAAGGGGATCTTCCGGTCCTTACTGCCCGTCATTCCGGCGGATGCCGGAATCCAGATGCTCCATGGCTGGGTTTTCAAATCAAATCCGGATATAAGTCTCGCCAGTTAGGATTACACTCTTCAATGGTCTTTAACTTCCAGGCCCGTTTCCAGTTCTTGATAGCCTTTTCCCGCTGTATGGCGGAGTCCATGGTGGAGTGCAGTTCGTACCAGACTAATGTGTGTACACTGTACTTGCTGGTGAAGCCTTCAACTAAATCGTTCTTGTGTTCCCAGACCCGCTTGATGAGGTTGGATGTTACCCCTGTATACAGGGTCCCATTTCGTCTGCTGGCCAGCAGATATACGCACGGTTGTTTTTCCATATAACCTCCATGCCGTTTCCCCTGGATTCCAGCATTCGCCGGAATGACTGGGATATATCGAAGTGTCTAAGTATTATTTCAGATCAATAACGAGATTAAAATTCCCAGAGAATTACAAGGCAAACCTCTGGCTACCGCGCTTCGCGGTTATTTGCCGGAATAGCCTGGTAAAACGATTATCCTGTGGATAGACCAAGTCCCAGCGGATCATTGGGATCCACCCCTTCCATGAAGGGTGTCTTGCGGTCGCTGTGGGTGACCTGGTAGACCATGCCGATCCAGTTGCCGACGATACCCTCTGCCGTGTCATGCCAGGTATTGTTGAGGCGTTCTGATACCAGCTCTTCCGGGAACACGGGCAGTTCTGATGCGCTTTGCTGTGCGCTGTCAAGCCGCTCGCGGTACTCGTTGAGCATGGCCTGTTCCCTGGGGCAGAGCAGGTTGTCGGGGAAGGGGGGGTAGTCTTTGCGTGCGCCCACGGCGTACTGGGCAACTTCCCGCTTGTACTCTTTAAGCAGGCTGATGGTTTCGTATTCGGGGTGCCCCTGGAAATAGATCATGCGGAAGCGGTCGGCACTGGTGGCCAGGTGCACGCCGGCCTCCTCGCTCTCCGCCAGGACGTGAAGCCCTGCCTCTTCGAACTGCTCGCGGTGGATCTCGTTGAACCTGGAGTGGGGTACATCGAAATGGGTGTTGACGTCATTCACCAGCGGGTGGTGGCGGTCTACAACCCGGTGGGGAAAGACTCCCCAGCGCTTGAACCCCAGGGGTCTGCGTGACTGGTTGAATCGAAATTCCATCACCGCATGGGTGGCCAGGCAGGAGAAGAGGGTGGAGGTGACATTCTCATAGGCCCACTCAACGACCTCGCCCAGGGGGTTCCAGAAGGGCTCTTCTGAGAGATTGGGGTGGGTGGGTGTGGCGCCGGTGACAATCAGTGCATCCAGGCCAAGCTCTTTGAGCTCATCGAAGCTGTCGTAGTACTTGTCGATATGGGCGCGCGCCTTCTCCCCCCGCTGCAGTTCATCCAGGGTGAAAGGGTGGACATAGAACTGGGCGATGGGGTTGCTCTCGCCCACCAGCTGAAAGAACTGCCGCTCAGTGGCCTCCAGGGCGGCGTCAGGCATCATGTTGAGCAGACCGATATGCAGCTCGCGGATATGCTGGTGCGCGGCCCTGTCGGGCTCCAGTACCGTCTGACCGGCTTTGCGCAGCCGGCTGAAGGTTGGCAGATCAGTATGGGATACCAGGGGCATGGCGGGCTCCTATCCGTTCCATTGCTTGCGTGCGATTGCTGTCTCCAGCAATTCAAAAAAGTCGTTGTCGTCGCGTACCCCGGCGACCTCGTTGGAGGTGACGCAGTAGCCGAGAGGGTTTGCTATGGCTTCGTACCGGGGGACCCGTGAATGGAACAGCCGGGGGAAGATCCAGCGGGTGAACTCATCCGGGTCCATCTGGGCGGCATACTCCAGCCCGTGCTCATTCAGGTAACTCTTAAGTTGCTCATCCAGAAAATCGGGCCGGAAATAGAGAGGCTTTGGATCTTCCTGGGCGCGGTTGATGAGCATCTCCTCCTCGTTGGTGTCGGATGCCTGGATGTAGAGCAGCAGGCTGTGCCGGTCGAGCAGGTCGATCACTTCCGGTGACTCGATGTCGCAGAGGCTGCCGCCCACATCATTCACGAAGTGCTGGTAACCGTAGATCTCATGGGACTTGCGGACAAAAACCGGAACATCGAACATGGCGTCGATCTCTGCCTGGCGGTAGAGGGCCTGGCGCTGCTTGAAGTCGCCGAGCTGTATGCCGCCCAGCTCCGGGTTGCCGAGCTTGCCAACGTAACAGAGTACCGGGCCGAGGTCGTCCACCTTGATGTTGTTACGGATATAGATCCAGTCCTTGCGCAGCAGGGCGCGCAGGAAAGGTACCTGCATGGCCTGTTGCTTGATCAGGTCCATGATCTCTTCGTCCAGGTAGCGGGTGCCGATCCTGTAGTCGCCGGAGTAGTGAAACCAGTTGTATCGGCGCAGTGTTCCGGAAAGGTGGGTCTTGCCCACGCCGGACATGCCGAGCAGGGTGATGCTCTTGTTTTTCCAGGCTCTGAATTCTTCCAGACTCAGTTTCACGGTCAGCGGCCTTGTCTTGTCTCTGTTGTTATCAGGACTTTGGATTATATACCGCTATGAGTTTTAACGCTTCTATCACCCCATGCATGAGGGTCGTTGTCCTGGTCCGGTGCTGTATCCCGTTTAAATGTTGAAGCATGTGCAGGTCGGACTTCAGCCCGACCTACAGGCACTTCGATTGTTTTTCCGGAGAGTTACAGATTCAGCCTTCCTGGTTCATCGCTCTGCGTCTGCGTACAGCCCAGCGCGAACCCATGGATATGCGGTAGAGCAGGGGTATAACGAACAGTGTGAGCACGGTGGAGACCACCAGTCCCCATACGATGGCGGTGGCGACCGGCCCCCACATCAGTGATGAACCGCCCAGCCCGGTGGCCAGGGAGAAGAGTCCAGCGATGGTCGTCATGGAGGTGATGAGGATGGGGATGACGCGCCGCCTTGCTGCATAGACGGTCGCGTGGAGTACGCTCATTCCCTGGGCGAGACGTTCGTTGGCAGCCGTGATCAGAACGATTGCTGCATTTACAGCGATACCGGCCAGGGCAACGACGCCGTACATGGTGAACAGGCTGAGTGGGTTGTTGGTGATGAACAGCCCGATCACCACGCCGGTGAAGGCCATGGGTACTGTGGCGAGGATCATGAAGGGCTGGAAGTAGCTCCTGAACTGGGTGCCGAGGATCATGTACATGAGACCGACGCCGAACAGGAACAGCACCATGATGGAGTCGATGCTCTCCTGGATGTCATCCAGCTCCCCTGAGAAGTCGAGGTTGATGCTTGGGTAGCGGCTGCGGATTTTATCCCACTCTTCCAGGATTTCGGCATTGGCTGCCACGGTGTCGGTAAGGGTCTTGTCCAGATCGGCCTCGACGGTGATGGTGCGTCGGAAGTTGTAGTGGCGTATGTTGCCCAGACTGGGGCCTGTTTCTGCCGTCACCAGTTCATTGAGTGGGATGCGTCCCCCGTCCTGCAGCGGCAAGGTGTAGTTGCCGGGCTGGTTGATGTCGGTGAGAACTCTCGGCTTGGCGCGTACACGCACTTCCAGCTCCTCGCCCTGGTCCTGCATGCTGCCGATGATCTCGCCGTCCACCAGCAGGCGCAGGGTGCGGGCAACCTCCTGTGGACTGATTCCCGCCCGGCGTGCTGCGTCCTGGTTCACTCTCAGCGCAAGGGCCATCTGTCCCTGGCTGTCATCATCTGTGATGTCTCGGATCGCGGGGTTGCGGTCCATGATCTGTTTCAGTTCGGCGGCGGCCTTGCGGATAATCTCCGTGTCGTCACCCCGTACCTTGATCAGGATCGGCTTGGCGGTGGGTGGGCCACCGGTAAGGCGTAGAAATGAGATCTTGTTGGGTCCCGGGGTGCCCATGATGTTGCTGCGCATCCCCTCGATCATCTCGTCCACGCTGCGCAGTATTCCCTTGCGTGGGTTCAGGGCGACCAGCACCTGTCCATAGTGCTCACCAAAGAAGGGCGCGGTTTCGGTGAACATCTGCCCTGAGTAGCTGAGGATGTTGCGTACCTCGCCCGGGCGTACCTGCTGGTGCACTTTCTTTTCAATCTCCAGGGTTTTCTCCAGGGTGACCTGCAGTGGTGTGCCTGCGGGCATCTCCAGGTTGACGTAGAAGAGCCTGATAGGATCGCTGGCAAAGAAGTCGAGCTTGATGGCGCCGCCCATGGCGGCGCTCAGGGCGGCGGCAAAGGTCAACGAGAGGCAGATGAGAATGGTCTTGGGCCAGCGCAGGGCGCGGGCCAGCATGATGGTGTATTTCACCCTGATCCAGTGCAGCGCACGAATCCTGTATTTATGAATACGGGAGGGGTTGTTGAAATTGATTCTGGCGCCAAGTATGTGAGCAGGCAGCATCCAGTAGGCCTCGACCAGGCTGATGGCAAGGGCGATGGTTACCACCATGGGGATGATCAGCATGTAGTCGCCGAGAATGCCGGGCAGCAGCATCAAAGGCAGGAAGGCGGCCATGGTGGTAAGAACCGCCGATGTGACCGGGGCCACTACCTCATTCAGTGATTCAAGGGTTGCAGGCAGGGCGGCCATGCCGCGCTGCAGCCGGTAGTAGATCGACTCCACCACAACCACGGCGTCATCCACCAGCATGCCGAGACTGATCACCGCGCCCAGCAGTACACTGACATTGAGGGTCTGCCCCATGCTGCTCAGTGCCCAGAAGGTGCCGGCCAGGATAAAGGGGATGCCGATGGATGTGAGCAGTGCGATGCGGCTGCCCAGAAACAGCCAGGTGACGAACAGCACCATGGCCAGGCCGAGCATGGCGTTGTTCTGCATGATGCCCAGGGCGTTGCGAGTGATCTCCGTCTGGTCGTCGATCAGGACCAGCTCCACGCCGGTCTTCTCCTTGAAACGGTTGCGCTCAGCTATGTAGTCGCTAATGCCCTCAACCAGCTCCAGGGTGTTTGCCTTTGCCTTTTTGGTGGAGGCCAGCATCACCGCCGGACGCCCTTTGTAGCGAACCGCCTGGGTGGCCTTCTCCCGGCCACGGACCACTTCTGCGAGGTTGCCCAGGGGTATCTCGCCACTGGTGCCGGTAACCGGCAGCGAAGCGAGATAGTGGGGATCACTGTCGCGTCCAATGAGACGGATAAGCCAGTTTTGCCTGTCCACCTGGACGCTGCCTGCAGCCACGTCACGAAAGTTCAGCGCCAGGGTGTTGGCCAGCTGGCCAGGAGTGACCCCCGCCTGCTCCAGCTGATCCGGCAGGAAGTTGATCTGCAGTTCGGGATTCGGCAGGGCGGTCTCCAGGATCCTGTCCACCCCCTTGATGCGTTCCAGGTCTTTCTTTACGTTCTCCGCCTGGCGCCTCAGGTTTTCGTCGTCAGCCAGGCCGACCACGGCCAGGGTGGCGCTGGGAAAGGCGTTGGCCGTGGTGATCTCGAAAACAAACGGATTGCTGGCCTCATCGGGCAGTTCGTCTTCGGCATCCTGCACTTCACGTCGCAGGTCGGCGACCCTTTTGTTGAACACCTGTTCGTCTATATCCTCAAAGCGCACCAGTACGCTGGAGATGCTCTCCCTGCTGACACTGGAGACGAACTTGATATCAGAGACCCGGCGGATCTTCCGCTCCAGTACCTCGGTGACCTGCTTCTCAACGTCTTCGGCTGAGGCGCCGGGCAGGATGGTGGTGATATCGATCCAGTTGAAGTTGATGGTGGGATCCTGCTCCCTGGGCATCAGGCCATAGGAGAGAAAACCTATCACCAGTACAAGTACAAAGGTGAGGTTGGCGAGGACGTGGTTCTGGTAGAGTCGCGCAAGCATGGTCCCGTCCTTCCTAACGGCTTACTTCAACGGCCTGGTTGTCGCTCAGACTCTGTCTCCCCTCAATGATCAGGGCGCTCTCGGGGGGCAGGTCGACCCTCACCGGCTGCCCTTCCAGTGCGTTCGCCAGAGGATGGAACCGGGCTCTCTCCTGTTCCAGGAGAAACAGGCCGAGCTGTCCATTGCGGCGTACCGGGATATCCGCCGGCAGGAAGGGCCTGGTAGCTGTCCACTGCAGCCGGCCGGTGCTGCCCGGCAGTGCGGCGATGTCGGAAAAGGTGAGCCGGACCTCCCTGTTTCTGCCCCTGGATTCAACGGCGGGTACCACCTGTCTCAGTTTCAGGGCGTAGCTTTCATTGTTGGCTTCGAGGGTGATGTTCGTTGCGCTGGTGATCGATTTGATCCGGTCAACAGGCAGCTGGGCTGAAACCTCAAGGCGCCTGCTGTCGAGCAGTTGCAGAAGAGGCTGGCCTGTATTCACCCATTCCCCTTCGCTTGCCAGGCGTTTGGTTACCACGCCTATGAAAGGTGATGTGATGCGGCAGCGCGTCTCATCCAGACGGGCCTTGTCGAGGGCGGCGGACTGGGACTGCAGGTCGGACCGGCTGGTACTCAGATCAGCCTCTCTCTGGTTGAACAGCTCTTCGGAGATGTTCCGCTCCTTGCGCAGTGACTTGGTTCTCAGGCTCTGTTTTCTGGCAAGATCCACCCGTGCCCGGGCAGCGCTCATTGCGGCCTCGGCCTGCCTGACGCGAATGGAGTTGTCGCGGCAGTCCAGTGTGGCCAGGATCGCGCCTTTTTCGACCACATCCCCCACGTTGACCGCTACCCCCTCGATTCTGCCCGATGTCTCGGCGCTTATATGGCTGTTATTGAGGCTCAGGGTGGATGCCGGCGCGGAGAATTGCGGATAGAACGTAAGCTGGCTTAGTGGAGCGGATGTGACAATGGTTGTTGCCTCATCTGCCCCGGCCTGGGCTGCAAGCAGTATGGTGAGAAAAGCCGAAGGCAGGATATGACTCATCAGGCGCTTCATGGTTTCAGCTCCTTCAGTGCGGACTGTTCTTGATCAATTGCTGCCATGAGCGCACTTTTCCGGCTCTCAATCAGCTTTAGCAGGGCCTGGTTTGCAGCGATGCCGTATTCGATGGTGAAACGCATACCGGCGGTCAGTTCGGTGCAGTTTTTCAAAATGCCTTGCAGGGTCTCTAGTTCACTGCGAATGTTGGCTGCCTGGTTATCAATGGTTTTTTCCAACTGCTGTGGTGGCTGCAGATGAGCAAACATCATAAGTACCAGGAAGTCGCTCCGATACTGTTCGGTTGGCTCTGTGCCGGCCAGAGTTTCAAGGAATTGCGTCCGCCCCTCCTGGGTGATGCTGAACACTTTCTTGGTGGGGCGTTTCTCCTGGAGCTCTTCCCTGAAGGTGACCAGCCCTTTTTCTGTCAGACTGGACAGTGCAGGGTATATGGAGCCGAAGCTGGCCGCCTGAAAGTGGCTGAACGACTCCTCGAACATTTTTTTGATTTCGTAGCCGGATGCATCGCCGAGGCAGAGTACCCCAAGACAGAGTGAGCTGGTATCCATATATCGATCCAATATATATCGAGATAATATATATAGTCGCCGGGTGGTGATCTGTCAAATCTGATACTCTTCACTGCGTTTTCGTTCACAGCAGGTATATGCGCCATGACTTTCGCCCCCCTGAAACTAAAAAAAGACCAGGATCGCCGTCTGCGCGCTGGCCACTGCTGGATTTACAGCAACGAGGTGGATACCACTGCTACACCGCTCAAGGGACTTGAGCCGGGAACGCCGGTGGAAATTTTCAGTCAGCAGGATCGCTGGCTGGGTTCGGGGTATGTGAACCCTCACTCACTGATCTGTGCCCGCCTTGTGAGCCGGGACCGTGAACACCCACTGACCGAATCGTTATTGGTGCACAGGTTTAAAATCGCCCTGAGCCTGCGGGAGCGTCTCTATGATCGCCCTTACTATCGCATGGTCTTCGGTGAGAGTGATGGCCTGCCCGGACTGGTGGTGGACCGCTATGGCGATACCTGTGTGGTTCAGATCACGACTGCAGGTATGGAGTGCATGAAGGACTCTATATTGGCTGCCCTGGACAAGCTGTTGCACCCTGATACGGTGATCTTTCGCAACGACACCTCAGTGCGGGAGATGGAGGGATTGGAACGCTATGTGGCGTATGCCGGGGATGAGCCCGGTGAAGAGTTGGCGGTGGAAGAGCACGGCTTTCAGTTTCGGGTGCCTGCACTGAAGGGGCAGAAGACCGGCTGGTTTTTCGATCAGGCCTACAACAGGGCTCGGATGGCGCCTTACGTAAAAGGAAAGCGTGTGCTCGAGGTGTGCAGTTACGTAGGGGCCTGGGGCGTGCAGGCTGCAGCCTGCGGGGCAAACGAGGTGCTCAGCGTGGATGTCTCCCGTACGGCGCTGGATGCTGTGGAGTCCAATGCGGCACTGAATGGAGTGTCAGATATTGTGCGCACTCACCGTGGTGATGCTTTCGAAGCGATGAAGGCGCTGCGGGAGGAGCGTGAACGTTTCGATGTGGTGATGGTCGATCCGCCGGCATTTATCAAGCGCAGGAAGGATCTCAAGGAGGGGACCCAGGCCTACAGACGTATCAACCAGCTGGCGTTGCAGCTCCTGTCCAAGGATGGAATTCTAATCACCTCTTCATGCTCTCATCACATGTCGAGGGAGAGCCTGCTGCAGATGGTGCAGCAGGCTGGAAGACATACCGACAGAAGTCTTCAGCTTCTGGAGCAGGGCGCCCAGGCGCCGGATCACCCGATCCATCCGGCCATTCCTGAAACGGCCTATCTGAAGACCTTCTACTTTCGCTCTCTGCCCTCGTTCTAGCCTTTCTGCTGCAGGTCCATGATCTCCTGACGGATTCTGGATCTGTGGGGCTCGGGCAGATGCTGCCAGGCTTCTGCCACGCTATTGGCTTCAGCAGGCAGGGTGGAGGCCTTTTCGTCACCGAACATCAGCCATGCCGGGTTGACGTCAAGAACGTCTGCGATCTGGTCGATCTTGCGTGGGCGCAGGCTTTTGCCGTTTTCGATTTTTTGGATGACGGCCTGGTTGGTGCCCGCACGCACCGCCAGCTGCTCTTGGGTCCATCCTTTCTCCTGGCGTTTGTGGCGCATGCGCTGGCCGAGGTTCCCGAGGTTTTGGGGGGTCATGCTGTTCATATTTGTAACCTATTTCACTGATCCATTAGTGTAAAAATGCCGGGTGCAACCAGTAACGTGAAAACAAGGGTGGTGTCCCCTATCTGCATGGAACCGTCACAGTTTTTTGGGTGGCAGTTCGTGGACGCACACAGCCCGGGTTTGTTGTTTCGTTCATGCCCAAGAAAGTAATTCCGAAAAACAAACCTCTAGTTAAGTATTAAAACGCATATTGAAAAAAAATAAAGAAGAAATTTCGTCTAATTTGTCAACTAATTACCCGTTGTTTGTATGGTATTTGTCACAGGATTATCAGAATTATATTCTGTATGGCCGGTTTTGTCCCGGCGGGAGCCGCTTTCCGGGTTGGCTC
Source organism: Sedimenticolaceae bacterium (assembly GCA_965224515.1). GTDB lineage: Bacteria > Pseudomonadota > Gammaproteobacteria > Chromatiales > Chromatiaceae > Sedimenticola_A. Next base: position 904,939 of record OZ245051.1, on the reverse strand, counting down.
CATGGCTGGCACTGAATTTTCAGATTCACGTGCTAACATAGCGCCCCATGTTGACATACCCTGATATTGATCCCGTTGCGATCGCTGTAGGCCCGGTGAGTATCCACTGGTACGGATTGATGTACCTGGTCGGTTTCTTTGGCGGCTGGTGGCTGGGGCGCATCCGTGCAGCCCGCCCCGGTTCATCCTGGACCGAGCAACAGGTCGATGACCTGCTGTTCTATATCGTGCTGGGCGTGGTGCTGGGCGGAAGACTTGGCTATGTCCTGTTTTACGGTTTTTCTGATCTGTTGAATGACCCCCTGTCGCTGCTGCGAATCTGGGAGGGCGGCATGTCGTTTCATGGCGGTCTGCTGGGTGTGATGCTGGCCATGTGGCTGTTCGGCCGCCGCTATGACAAAGGCTTTTTCCAGAGTACGGATTTTATTGCCCCCCTGGTGCCCATTGGACTGGGTACGGGGCGCATTGGCAACTTCATCAACGGTGAATTGTGGGGTGGGCCGGGTTCAGTGCCCTGGGCCATGCAGGTCTCCTGCGCCCGCTTTCAGGAGCTGTGCAGCACCAAGCTTCAACTGCCCCACGGCACTGTCTATACACCTCCCCTGCATCCAAGCCCGCTTTACGAGGCGCTGCTGGAGGGCCTGGTGCTGTTTCTGATTCTCTGGCTCTATTCTTCACGACCCCGCCCAACCATGGCGGTATCCGGGCTGTTTCTCATCTTCTACGGAATTTTCCGTTTCAGTGTGGAATTCGTTCGTATGCCCGATGCCCATATCGGATACCTGGCCTTCGAGTGGCTTACCATGGGGCAGTTGCTTACCCTACCGATGCTGATCGGCGGATTGCTGCTGATGGGACTTGCTTACCAAAAAAGAAAAACGGACTGATTCATGCGTCAATATCTCGATCTTATGCGCCACGTGCGTGATACAGGAACCCGCAAAGAGGATCGTACCGGTACCGGCACCGTGAGCGTGTTTGGTTACCAGATGCGTTTCGACCTGGCCGACGGGTTTCCCGTGGTGACGACCAAGAAGCTGCACCTGCGTTCAATTATTCATGAACTGCTGTGGTTTCTGCAGGGTGATACCAATATCAAATACCTGAAGGACAACGGCGTAAGAATCTGGGATGAGTGGGCGGATGAAAATGGCGACCTGGGACCGGTCTATGGTTACCAGTGGCGCTCCTGGCCAGCACCACATGGAAAGAGTATCGACCAGATTTCCCAGTTGATAGATCAGATCAGGAACAGCCCTGATTCGCGACGGCTGATGGTCAGTGCATGGAACCCGGCCGACGTGGACCACATGGCCCTGCCGCCCTGCCACTGCCTGTTCCAGTTCTACGTTGCCGACGGCAGGCTCTCATGCCAGCTCTATCAGCGCAGTGCGGATATCTTTCTTGGCGTGCCCTTCAATATCGCCTCCTATGCCCTGCTCACCATGATGATCGCCCAGGTGACCGGCCTGGAGCCCGGGGAGTTCGTGCACACTTTCGGAGATGCTCATCTGTATCTAAACCACCTGGACCAGGTGGAGACCCAGCTTGCCCGTGACCCCCTGTCGCTGCCGGTGATGAAGCTCAACCCGGAAGTGAAGTCGGTATTTGATTTTACCTATGATGATTTTGAGCTGGTCGGCTACGAGGCCCATCCTCATATCAAGGCCCAGGTGGCTGTCTGAGCTGTGGAAGGTTCAAGCGCCGTGGAGAGGGTATTTGACTGGCTTTAGATCCTGGTCTCAGTCTTGTTGGACGGGCTCTTTGCCTGAGTAATAGATACACCGGTTTTTCCCCTGCTTCTTGGCTTCGTACATGGCTGCGTCTGCCTGGCAGATAAGGCCGTCGGGGTCTTTGCTGTCCAGGGGGTAGCGGCTGATTCCCACACTGGCACCTACGGTGAAGCTCCTGTCGTCGATTTTCACCGGCTGGTTGATCAGTTCTATGGTCTGATTGGCAATGCGCTCAAGGGTCTTGTCATCGGTTCCCCGGACCACCAGGGTAAACTCGTCCCCCCCGATTCTTGCCACGGTGTCCTCCTCTCTCACGGACTGCCTGAGGCGTTGGGATATCTCCTGCAGCAGCAGGTCGCCAGCCTCGTGACCAGCGGTGTCGTTGACCTGCTTGAATCCGTCAAGGTCTATGAAAAGTACTGCCACTACCTCTTTATGCCTGTGAGACCAGCGTATGGCCTGCTGCAGTCTGTCCATCATCAGCAGTCGGTTTGGCAGGCCGCTCAGTGGGTCGTGGTAGGCCATGGCCTGAAATCGCTGTTCAGACGCCTTCTGTTTGGATATGTCGGTGAATATACCGACGTAGTGGGTCAAATCCCCCGCTTCGTCTTCAATGGTGGAGATGCTGAGCAGTTCAGGAAAGACACTGCCATCCCGGCGCCGGTTCCAAACCTCCCCCTGCCAGCGTTTGTGGTCACTCAGTGACTGCCACATCTGCTTATAGAACCCATCATCGTGATGACCTGACTTGAGAATGTCAGGTGTCTGGCTCAGAATCTCATCCTGTGCATAGCCGGTCATCTCGGTGAAAGCGGGATTGGCAATCCTTATCTTCTGCTCGGGATCGGTCACCATAATGCCATCCTGGGCTGCGTCGATCACATCGCGAAAAAGGCGTTCCTGGGTACTGAGGGCGCCGCGCGTCTCGCTAAGCTGCAGACTCTGCTGGGCTGTGCGTATTACCATGACCAGCATGATCATTATGATTCCGCCGATAAGAATAAGCAGAATCGATCCGGATTTGAGCAGGAGTGCGTGCAGCAATTGCCACTCATCAGACACGTTGTAGTAAATCTCGAGAGCGCCTAGAAACTCACTCTCTCTCATGACAGGTACATAGACCTCAACCACGTCAACAGGGAGGACCTCCCCCTCCATGCTGGTACCCTGTTTGCGTTCGACCTTGGAGAAGAGCATCCCCTTGGCAACCTGGTTGAAAAAATAGTCGTTTGTGTTGTTATCGCCGATCTCCTCCGTTTTGGTCGAGAAGATGATCTCACCGCTGGGGGCAAAAGCCCTGGTCTTCCACAGGCCGAAGTCTATAGAGGCTTGCCGCAGTTTTTCCCAGGCAGGTCGCTGGTTGGAAAAAGCCTGGCTGCTGCGCAGATCGATACGTGCGGTGTGAAGCAGGTGTGTTGCGGTCCTTTCCGCCTCTTTTTCTACTGATTGGATAAGCAGTTTTTCGAATGAGGGATAGACCCCCAGCAGATCGTATGAAGAGAGCGCTGCCGCTCCAAGTACAGCCACAAGCAGGGTGTTTCTGAGCAGGGGAATGCTCCAGATTGTCCTTGCCAGGTTCTTTTTGGATCTGCTCATGAATTTAGTGGGTAAATTAAGTAAAGCCCTTCACTTCAATATAGTTCACAGGGGCGGGTTTTCTTCTTTTTCCCGGCAGGCATTGAATGTTGGCTTGACAGGAAGTAATAATCTGCTATATTAGAGTTCAATTAATTACTAATTCATGGGTGCGGCATGAATACTGAAGCTTTGAAAGTTGACTGTGCAGAATGGCGTGAAGTGGCCGAAATCTTCCCCTCCGAAATGGAGGTGATCATGGAAATGATGATCGAGGCCGATTGGGAAATCTGCAGCTGATACGTTAGTAAAACCCGCTAAACACCCGCCAGGGCTTCCCTGGCGGGTGTTTTTTTATGTACAGGATGTACGGTATGCCGCGGGTGCAGGGATGCACAGGAGCGGCGCATGTACAGGGATGCACAGGAGCGGCGCATGTACAGGGATGCACAGGAGCGGCGCATGTACAGGGATGCACAGGAGCGGCGCATGTACAGGGATGCACAGGAGCGGCGCATGTACAGGGATGCACAGGAGCGGCGCATGTACAGGGATGCACAGGAGCGGCGCATGTACAGGGATGCACAGGAGCGGCGCATGTACAGGGATGCACAGGAGCGGCGCATGTACAGGGATGCACAGGAGCGGCGCATGTACAGGGATGCACAGGAGCGGTGCATGTACAGGGATGCACAGGAGCGGCGCATGTACAGGATGTACGGACAGGAAATTGCTCTCGGCAATTGCTCCTGCATTGCTCTAACACCTACATCCCTGTAGGAGCTGCATTTCCTGCACTTCCGCCATCCCTGGCGGTCGGTAAAAAATTGCTCCTGCATTTTTCACACTTCCGCCATCCCTGGCGGTCGTATGCCGCGGGTGCACGACTGCAGGGCAAGGATTGCTCCCGGCAATCCTTTTGCATTTCCCACATCCCTGTGGGTCAGATGCAGGAGGTAGGGCGAAGCAGGATGCCCGAGCCGGGGAGCGGCGCAACTACAGGTTTTACTTGGGCGACTTTGTTAGGGGTGTGGCGGGATGCTACGATGCGCCCCCATGAGCAAGCCAAGACCAAGCATCGCTATCATTGCCGCCATGGCCGAAAACCGGGCTATAGGCATGGACAACAAGCTGCCCTGGCGTCTGCCTGCGGATCTCCGGCACTTCAAGGCGCTGACAGTGGGTAAACCCATCATTATGGGCCGTAAGACCTGGGAGTCGCTGCCTGGGCTGCTGCCTGACAGGCCTCACATCGTTGTAACCGCCAATCAGCAGTATGCCGCTGAGGGTTGCACTGTGGTTCACAGTATCGAGCAGGCAATAGAGGCGGCAGGTGATGTACCGGAGGCGATGATCGTGGGTGGTGGGGCTTTTTATGAGCAGATGCTGCCCATGGCGGACCGGCTTCACCTTACCCTGGTGCATACCGAGGTGGAGGGCGATGCCTTTTTTCCTGAATACGATCCTGCTGAGTGGAAGGAGACTTCCCGCGAGCACTGCCTGGCCGACGAGAAGAACCCCTTTGATTACACCTTCATCACCCTGGAAAGAGAGGGCGCCTAGTCGTCGGTCTCATCCACATCGATCTGGCCGGTCATGCGGCGACGTACATGGGACCAGGAGAGACCGGTTGCCATGATCACTGAGAACATCACCAGGATAATGTATTCAAGTACAGTGGTGTCGTTCAGTGACAGCACATCATAGTCAATCAGTGCCCAGATGATGGTGGCGAAGAGAGCTGCTACCAGGGTGGTGCCCACAACGCCAAGAGAACGCATGGTTGCCCGCAGATAGATGGCCCAGCCGATAATCAGCACGATGGCGGCCAGTGCGATGAGCGGGTCTATTTTATTTTCGGCACCGCTGAACCAGTGATACCAGGAGTAGCCGGAGGGGTTGTAGGTGGCAAAAACCAGGATAAGCGCCATAACCAGCCTGATGATGAAGTTTGAGAAGTCGAAGCCCTTGTCGGCCATAGTGATTTGTCCCGTCTTAATTGTTATCAGTTGATGCCGGCATTATATGGCCTGCGAGGTATGTCTGGTAGCGGGGGTTAATCACCATCCAGAAGGCGGCCCACACCACCCAGTACAGAACCCTCGCCCTTGTCGCTGCCGCCGGCGCCAGGTGCATTGGCGATTATCCGGTCTGCCATGCGGGAGAAGGGCAAGCTCTGGAGCCAGACGGTTCCGTGGCCGCGCAGGGTGGCGAGAAACAGGCCCTCACCACCGAAGACCATGGACTTGAGATTACCGGCGCGTTCGATGTCGTAATCGATATCCCCTGAGAAACCTACCAGGCAGCCTGTATCCACGCGTAATGTTTCACCGCTCAGTTTCTTCTCCACAACGGTGCCGCCGGCCTGGATAAAGGCCATGCCGTCCCCCTCCAGGGTCTGCAGAATGAAACCCTCTCCGCCGAACAGACCGGTGCCCAGTTTTCGGTTGAAGGAGATGTCCACCTTGGTGCCGAGTGCGGCACAGAGAAAGGCGTCTTTCTGGCAGGTCACTTTCTGGCCGTGCTGGGCCATGTTGAGGGCGACGATATTGCCAGGGTATGGGGCTGAGAAGGCGACACGGCGCTTACCCACGCCCTGGTTGGTGAAATGGGTAGTGAAGATGGACTCCCCGGTGATCATGCGCTTTCCGGCGGAAAAGATTTTGCCCATCAGGCCCTGATCAGGTTCGGAGCCATCCCCCATCTTGGTTTCGAAGTTGATATTCTCTTCCATGTAGGTCATGGCACCGGCTTCTGCGACCACGGTTTCACCGGGGTCCAGCTCCACCTCGACCAACTGCATCTCAGAGCCGAGAATCTCATAATCCACTTCGTGACAACGCATAATCCACACTCCTGGTCAGTGCCGCGGCCTCATATTCCATCTTCTCATCGCAGCTCTTATTTTGCCTGTGTTTGGAAGAAAAGGCAGCATTGTTGTGACAGGGCCCACTGGTTGATCGTGTGGGCTGGATAGCGTTTCGTTGGAACTGATTGCAGATTACTTCAGATTGAAATTCATCTGGTATTCAACAGACATTGGACAGTCAACTCCCCTGGGTGGTGCAGGGAGGTTTCCTGTATCTGAAACAGCTTTGATGGCGGCTTTTCGTAGCAACTTTGGGCCATCTGTCGCTATAACATCACTGGTGCTTCCGCCACAGGAAATGGTCATTTTCATCTGTACTGAACCTTCGATATGACGCCGTCTTGCAGCTTTTGGATAGAATTTCTCCTGCTCGATCCGGTCAAGTATCAGCGCCAGATAGCGCTGCTTGATAGAGGCAGCATCTTCCTGGGGAACAACAGGTGCCTGTTTTACCTGGCGCTGGACCGGTTTCGGTGGTGTTGGCGTAGTCTGTTTTGGTTCAGGCTTTGGGTCGGGCTTCGGTTCAGGCTTCGGCTTTGGTTCAGGCTTCGGCTTTGGCTCAGGCTTCGGCTTCGGCTTCGGCTTCGGCTTCGGCTTTGGCTTTGGCTTTGGCTCAGGCTCGGGCTTCGGCTCGGGCTTTGGCTCGGGTTTCGGCTCCTGAATCGGTTCCGGTTGAGGTTGCGTGAAATTGAGACGCACCTGGGTGAGCTTGGGGAGAGGTTTACTGGCACTCTTCGGGGCATGGGCAGAACGGTCATAAAGGGACCATGCAAAGGCCCCATGGACGACCAGGGAGAGCGCGACAGCCAGCAGCCGCCAGTTGACGTCCCCTCGAATCATGGGCGTTCTGTCACGATATCCAGCGACTCTGCCCCTGCGCTCCTTGCGGCGTCAATAATGGTGACTGCATTGCCGAACTGTGCAGCACGATCGCCACGCAGGCGGACATAACGTTTTCCGGGGGCATGCAGGGCGCCCCGCAGTGTATCGGTCAGTTTATCTTCGGTGATCTCAAGTCCGTCAACAATCAGTTTGCCGTCAGGGAGCAGTACCACGTCAATAAACTGGTCGTCATCGTCAGTGGCGGAACTGCTGGCTGCGGGCAGCTCGATATCAATACGCTCCTCCTGGATGAAGTGCGCAGTCAGCATGAAAAAGACCAGCAGCAGAAAGACGATGTCGATCAGCGGCGTCAGGTTCAGCACAGTGCTGGAGCGGCGGCGCTCATACCCCATCGGTGATCTCTTCCCAGTGATGTGGTTCCCCGCCTGCATGGTCGAGGGATACCGGTTTGTCGCTGCGTCGTTCAAGCAGCAGGCTGATACAGCGCTCCATGCTTTGCGCCCTGCGCTCCACGGCGCCTTCCAGAAAATGCAGCAGGATGACAAGAGGGATGGCAACGGCCAGTCCAACGCCGGTGGTGATCATTGCTTCCCAGATACCGCCGGCAAGGGCCTGGGCGTCCACTTTTCCGCCAGCCTGTTCGATGACCATAAAGGCCTTGATCATGCCGGTTATTGTGCCGAGCAGTCCCAGCAGAGGGGCTGTGTTGCCGAGCACGCCGAGGGTGCGAAGGCCCCACTCCATGCGCTGCAGTTCCTGGGCGCGAATCCTGGCGCCCACGCCCTGCAGGTCTTTCACTCCCTGGCGGTCTGCAATAACCATGTTTTGAATGACCCGTGCCTCTGGGCCGTTCAGTGTTGCCACTTGCTCTTCTGCATCAGGCTGGTCAAGCAGTTGGTCAAGCCCGGGATATAATTTCTGGGGCAGCTTGCGAAGTCTGAAAAACAGAAGGTAGCGCTCCAACACAATAGCCAGTCCCACCGAGGAGTAACCGGCGAGAATCCAGATCACAGGACCGCCCTTGGCGATCAGTTCAGCAAAGCTCATGGTGCTATCCATCCCATTGCAGTTGCGGCGCCCATCAGCATAAGGAGGCCGACGCTGGTGTTCTCCAGTGCGTTGCGCCAGCGGCCCATGTGCTCCTTCAGCTGGGCTCCGAAGTGTGCGACACCAAAAGTGAAAATAAGGGTGGGGACCGCCACTGCGCCCAGGGCGAATCCGAGGCCCAGGGAGAGTCCGGCGGTAATGCTGGCGGTGGTTGCCGCTGCAAGGATCACGGTACTCAGCGGGGCGCAGGGGTTCAGTGCCATGCCCATACCCATGAAAAACAGGCTGCCAGGCAGGGCGGGTGATGGTTTGCCGAGTGCTGTGGCAGGTACTGACTGTTGCGGTTTCAAAGACTGGCTGCAGGCTGCAGGTTTACGTCGGCGCCAGAGCAGTGACAGGGCAACCAGTATGGTGGCTGCACCCAGGAGCCAGCGAACCCAGGGCGCATCGATCCAGTCCTCCACCAGCACCCCGGCCCAGCCTGCTGCTGCGGCGAGAAGGGCATAGCCCGTCATGCGTCCCAGGGTGAAGGGCAGGACCGTTCGCCAGGCTTGTCTGATGCCGTTGCCGGTGGCAACGAATACCGGTCCGAGATAAGGCATGCAGGCAATATTGCACGGGCCCGAGCCGAAGCTCAGGCCCAGCAGCAGGGCTGCTCCGAAGCTGAGGGTTACCGGTTCCAGGGGCATCATGCCTGGGTCGCCTTTTTCTTCGCCGGTTCACCCTTGAGACTATTTTTCAGGGTGCGCTTCTCCCAGTTGGTCTGGGCCTTCTTGCGTACCTTGAAGTACTGGGGGTCTGCAGAGAAAACAGGGAAGACAGTATATTTCAGCTGCAGCACATCCTTGTCCGGGCAGAACTCGACACAGCGCCCACACAGGGTGCAGTCTTCGAAGGTGACATCCTTCTTATCCATTTCTGTATGGATTTCGCGGATATCCATGGGGCAGGCCTTGGCGCAGATGCCGCACTTGCCGCAGCGTGGTGAAGCATTCTTAACCAGCCGCAGCAGTCCCAGCTTGCGGAAGACCGCATGCAACGCCAGCATAGGGCAGATGCGGCAGAAGGGCTGACGCACGGTGAGTGCGAGGGCGATCATCAGGCCGAACAGGAAGTCGGCGATGATGGATATGACAATGGTGGTGTTGCTGGCGGTATCCACGTAGAGCTGGGTGGTGTCGCCGGTGGCCATGGTGGTCAGTATGCGGCTGGGGCAGATCTTGCAGAAAGGATCGCCAAGGTCATGGTTGACCATGCCCATGCCGGCCATCAACGGGAAGCCGAATACCAACAACGCAAGAATTGCCCACTTAGCAGGGCGCATGCCCTTGACCAATCCCTCGTTCAGCGACTCGTGTCGCTGCAGTCCAAGTTTTTGACCGATGATATGCAGCCACTCCTGAAAGGTCCCCAGGGGGCAGATCCAGCCACAGAACGCTTTATTCAAGAAAACAAAGAACAGCAGGAATGTACCGAGGGTGATCAGGGTGGGCATGATGCCCATCATCAGGTTGCCGCCGCTGGCGATCACCTCACCCAGCCGGTGATCCATCTGGTGCTGGAAAGGTACCAGGGTGCAGAGATCAGAGCCGTTGTGATCGTAGGCGCAACTCAGGGCGGGCAGGGCACCACTTATTTTGTCGGCCAGGTAATAGGCGCCAATACCACTGCCGTAGACCAGCAGTACAAAGGTGGCGAGTTGTACAATCTTGCGGATGACAGAGAGGTTTTTGAACGGGTTCATCTACTTTGACCCCTTGTTGTTTTTCTTACGGCCGATATAGCCGCCAGCCAACATGCCGAGGCCCACTACCAGAAGCCCCATTTCGAAAGACTTCCAATGCTGCTGATTGACCCGGTATTCGGCGCTGAGCATGCTCTGATAGGTGATGCCCTCAGATACAAGTTCAGCACTCACTGTGAGCTCGGCACCGCGTTTGTCACGCTCGCCCTCAACGACATTTGGAAAATCGTCGGGGATGTGCATCCTGACCAGGCCTTCTCCGTCGGTTACGCCTTTTACTTCACTGCCGTTGGCGGTTGCCATGACAATCGGGTGGTTAGGTACCGGGTTGCCTCTGAATCTCAGCAGGAAACCCCACTCCTGGTCAGAGTAGTAACGGTAGTGTCCTCGGGGGATCGGGGCGGGGACTACTTCAAAATCGGTTTTCTGTGAGCCAGACAGTCTGGTTGGGCTTTGCTTGCTGGGTTTGCCGCGAAGATATTCGTAGCGAACAATAGCCTCCTTCAGGTCACCCCAATCCTTCTCCGCTACGATTGCGTGGTAGTTGTCCACGCCGGTAGAGGGGATGGTGATGGTATCCATCTTTGCAGTTAATGGCAGGGTGCTTAAGTCTGGTTTCCAGATTTTGATGTCTGCGCCAGCAGAGCCGACGAGTGTCAATTGCTTAGGCCCTCGATGGTGCTGCATCTGCTTTTCCGGCGGAGTGGGTGCAGTGCCATCTTTTGAGGTTGTTTGTGCTTGTGCGGCATGAGACACCGTGCCACTCAGCAGGATGAGCATGAAACCTGTAGTGAGTTCCCGTTTATTCATTGTGCTTCGCCTATGGGCTATTCAGGATCGCCTTCCCTGGCTGACCTTTGTCTGATGCTTAGAATGAGAGATTCAGACCCGCAGTAAATGTCCGGCCCTGGTTTACAGTGATCGATAAGTCCTCTGCATCGAAATCACCGTCATAGTCGCCATCGTAGAAGCCACGAGCCGTGTTGTAGTAGGTCTTGTCGAACAGGTTGTCGATGCGGGCGAAGAATGACCATTTCTGATTTGCGTTCTTTGCTTCGTAATTGGCAAGCAGGTTGAAAACTGTACGCCCATCGATTTTGGTCCGGTTCAACTCATCAGCGAAATAGCTTGATTGGGTGTCCATCTCCGCGCTGAGCTTCCACTGGGTGGTGGGGCGGTAGTTCAGGGCCAGGTTGAGGTGGTGTTTCGGTACCCTGGGTACAACGTTACCCGTGTTGTTGAAAGTGGTGCCGCTCCAGGTCGAGCAGACGCCGGGGGCGGGGCTGAATCCGCAGGTCATCAGGTTGAAGTTGTCATACTCGGTAAATTTCGCGTCGATGAAGGTATAGCCGAGATCCCAGGACCATTTTGGAGAAACATTGCTGGCTATTGCGAGCTCAAGTCCGCGGTTACGCACGCCGCCGATATTTTCAAATTGAGATGTGACTGTTGAGCTGGGGCCGGTGTATTGGCCCGATGTGGACATGATGAAGTCCTTGCGGGTGATCTGAAAGACCGCAAGGTCTATATCCAGTGGCATCCCCATGGCCTGGGTTTTGGTGCGCAGTCCCAGTTCCAGATTGACGGCACGCTCGGGCTCAAGATCCTGATTGGCCAGGGTTGTGCCGCTTGTGTTGTAGTCGCCAGTGAAAAGCTGTTCGACATTGGGCGCCCGGAAGCCGGTGGAGAGATTGGCGTACCAGTCGAAGTTGTCGGACATGGCATAGTTGCCGCCGAGTCGCCACGAGGTCACATCAAAGCTTTTGCTGCCTGAGTCAGTGGAGCCGGACATCTTGTCCTTATAGTCCAGTTCCATGCGGTCATAGCGTCCGTTGAGAGTCATGGTCAGAGGGTCAGTGACACGGTATTTGATTTCACCGTAAGCGGCGTAGACCTTTTCATCGGTGCTGTTGTTCTCTTTCGGATCACCTGGGCTGTAGGCGGTAAATGGTGGGTAGGGGAGCGTGTAGGCACTGCGATAGTCAACCTTGTTTTTGTAGAGATTGTCCCGGATCTCGGCGGCTCCCATCCAGGCCATTTTCTCACCGCCGCTGCGCCATTCAGCCTTCAGTCCCTGCTGGACCTGCTGGTAGTCGTTATCGTACCTGTACTCGTCAGGATTCGATTTTGAGGGGGCGGAGATGAACTTCGTTTCGTCAGTGAAGCGATAGGCGTTTAGAAGCAGATTGCTTGTATCGCCAATATCCCGAGAATAGGTGACAAAATACTTTGCCAAGTCAACATCAAAAGTACTGGTGTAATCATTGTAGGCATCGGAGGTGCTTCTCGGGTCGAGACGTGCGGCAGTGACACCGGTGACTGAACCGTGGCTGTCTTTCTTTCGTTTTGACTGCTCAAGTCCGAAAGTGAGATCGCTGACATCGTCTACGTAGTACTGGAGTTTTCCGTTGATGTAGTCCGTTTTATACCCGGCCTCATCATGGTATCCATCGCCTTTGCGTCGTGAAATCTGAATGTGGCCGTTGAAATCATCTTCTGAGAATCCTAAGCGGGCGACACCCTTGCGGTAGCCGTAGCTGCCGGCTTCTCCGGTCAGTTTTACACCCTCATATTTTGCACCGCGCTTGGTTGTAATGATGACGGCACCTGCAAGTGCGTCATCACCGAAAAGGTAAGAGGCACCGCCCTTAACCACCTTGATGGACTCAATATTATCCAGGTCGATATTTACCTTTCCGGTGCGTTCAAATACCGGAACACCGTCGATGACAACGGCGACACCCGGCTTTTCACCCATGAAACGCTGATTTTCTATGCCTCGTATGTGAATTTTGAGAGAGTCTCCGGTCGTTACTTCCGTGGTGATACCTGGGATTCTCTGCAGTACCTGTTGAATGTTCTCTGTGTGGGCTTCATCGATTTCCTCGCCATCAATAACAGCAATATTCGATGCTTCCTTGCGTTTGGACTCGAAGCGGTCATCAATGGTGGTGGATTCCACCTGGATGATGCCTAGATCTTCAGCTGCAACCAGTTGGTTACTGCCAACGATAAGGCCTGTGGATAAGGCCATGTGTATTGCAAAGTGAAGTCTGCTTTTATTCATATTCTTCAGTCCGTACAGCTGTTGAGTGGCAGAGGTCTGTCTGTTGACCATCGATGCCATAGAAACCCTGGGGTTTTGAAAGAGGACTGATTTTATTGATGAACGGGGCGAATGGGAGGCTTGCTGAGGTGTGATATATCCATGTAGTCAAAGTAAATAACTATAAATAACAATGACTTGGTTGTTTTGCATGAAGTAAAAAAAGACGTCCATGTGCCATGTCACCCGAAGAGGTGGGTGAAATGCCACACTTTTTAAGTCATAAATGGTGGGTTTTTAAGCGGGATCTGCATGATCCGCTGGAACAGCTACTTGGTCTTTGCTGTACCAGGACACTCTACCTGATGGTGAACATACTCTCTCTTCTTGCGGAGTTGCAGTGCTGTGAGTCTGCCTCCCCAGAGGCAGCCGGTATCCAGAGCCCATATGTTCTCTTCGTGGCAGTAGCCGAGAGTGGACCAGTGGCCGAAAAGGATCCGGTCATTGCGGCTCCTACGCCGGGGCATCTCGAACCAGGGCAGAAGAGCTGGCCCCTGTGAACCGGGAGGGCCCTTCTCCTTCAGCGCCATGTTGCCCTCACTGTCACAGTAGCGCAGACGGGTAAAGGCGTTGGTGATGAAACGCAGCCGCTCCATGCCATGAAGTTCATCCGCCCAGCAGGCAGGCTCGTTACCGTACATCTGCTGGCAGTAGTCATGGAAGCCGTCTCCCTGCAGCGTCGCTTCGAGTTCCCTGGCGCAACGCTGTGCGGTAGCCAGGTCCCACTGAGGTGGCAGGCCTGCGTGAATCATGCTGATTCTGCGCTTTTTACTGTGGTGCATCAGTGGGCGGTGGCGTAGCCAGTGGAGCAGTTCATCCCTGTCCCTGGCATTAAGGACGGTGTCGAGGGTGTGGTCCTTCCTGTTGTGCTTGAGGTTGCCCTCGGAGATGGCCAGCAGGTGGAGGTCGTGATTGCCGAGTACGGTTACCGCACGTTTACCCAGGCCTTTTACGAAACGCAGAACCTTCAGAGAGTGCGGGCCGCGGTTGACCAGGTCTCCTGCGAACCAGAGTTTGTCCCTTTTCTCGTCGAACCGGATCTGTTCAAGCAGTCGTTGCAGGTCGTCGTAGCAGCCCTGTACATCGCCTATGGCATATACGGCCATACTGTTCCTATTGTTATGTGCATTTATCTGTAAAGGAGGCCAGCTGGCGGTTATGCAGCCGGCTCAACAGCAGCTGCGAGGTGATTGCGCCAATGAGCGCCAGGAACATATCCCACTGGGTATCCCAGTGGTCTCCCTGGGTGCCGAGAAATGCATCTGCGGCCTCTTCGCTGAGCAGGGCCGTCCACCACTCAATCATCTCATAAAAGGCGGAAAATGCCAGGCAGATACTGGTTGCGATCAAAAACAGCCACTTGCCTGGCTGCAGTGGAGAGCGCCGTATCAGAATCTCCCTGGCCAGAATGGCCGGGATGAATCCCTGGGCCAGGTGGCCAATGCGGTCATAGTGGTTGCGTGAGAGCTCAAGGCTGTCCCGCAGCCAGTTGAACAGGGGGACTTCCGCGTAGGTGTAGTAGCCGCCGATCATCAGGACCAGGGCGTGAAGCGCCAGCAGTCTGTACAGCAGTGGAGTCAGTGGAAAACCGCGATTTGTGGGAACCAGAATGGCGATGCCGATCATGACCGGAACAGTCTCCAGGAACCAGGTGTAGCGATCCGCCACAGGGTCCAGGCCACTGAACAGCAGAAACAGGCTGACCGCTCCAAGGAGGATGATCGGTTCACGTGTCTGCAGAGATGTCATTGTCGGTTTGGTGGGCTCAGTTCAGGCTGTTTGGTCTGGCCAGGGAGAAGGGGGCTATCGGCGCATCGAAAAACTCTCCCGCCTCGTTGCGCATCTGGTAACTGCCCTGCATGGTGCCCACGGGGGTCTCCAGGGAGGTGCCGCTGGTGTAGCGAAAATTCTCGCCGGGGCGCAGGTAGGGCTGCTCGCCCACTACGCCCTCTCCATGCACCTCCTGGGTCTGGCCGTTGGCGTCGGTTATGATCCAGTGCCGGTTCAACAGGCGTGCAGGTGTATCGCCGGTGTTGCTGATGGTGATCGTGTAGGCGAAGACATAGTGGTCCTGCTCCGGACTGGACTGGTTTGCCATGTAGCTTGTCTCTACATCGACGCTGACCTGGTTGTGGCTGTTCTGTTGCATGGTAATGGCAGGCCCTGGTATGGATAGTGAACTGCGCGCACGTTATAGTCAGCGCAGATGAAAAGCAAGTTTCAGATAATATGACTTATGCCGATATTTTGAATACCGGAAGAAAAAAGAGGTGTTTTCCGATGTGGCGTCGATTACTGCTCGGTATCCTGATACTCGTATCCTCCACAATCCATGCCGCTGATCAGAACCAGCAGTTGGTGATGGCTGCCAGCCAGGGTCTGGAGCGAATGGTATCGGATCTTCTCGCACAGGGGGCAGATGCCAACGCGAAAAATGCCAATGGGCGGCCGGTTCTGGTCCTGGCGGCATTCAATGGCAATGTACGCACCGTGCGCGCACTGATCGGTGCCGGTGCTGATGTCAATGCGGTTGATGGCGCCGGAAATTCAGCCCTGATGGAGGCCTCGGCATTTGGTCATCTCGATGTGGTGACTGCGCTTATCCATGCAGGTGCGGACGTAAACCTGGCCAACACGGCTGGCAACGGTGCCTTGAAAAGGGCTGAAATTGCCAAACACCAGGATATTGTAAAGTTTCTCCAGGAATCCGCCGGAGGCGAGTGATCCGAATGGAGCACTGCGTCTGTGGGGTTGAAATTGAGATCCCGATCCCATTTTTATTTATATCTGCTTGATCTGCAGGCATCTTTTTAGCTGCCTGTGAACTACTGCAAGGTTTTAACTCCGCTTATTGTCCACGCTTGCCACCATTCCCTTTGAAAAACGTCATAAGGAGGGGGAGCATGTACAGAAGCTATCATCACAGACATCGCAAGCCGGATATCCTCCTGATTCTTGTCGCCGCCGTGGGTATCGCCACTGCCGTGACCCTGACGTTTCATATGCAGGCAGTCACTGACAAGGCGCCTGAAATTTCTGTATTGCACTACTGATTCGGTCATCTTTGGCGCCAGCCTGCCCTGACCCTCAATTATCCGCATGGCCCATGTTGTTGGGATGGTTTAAAATCCCCCCCTTTTGGACCATTGCGGGTGGAACATGAGCGAAAAACTGCGCGTAGGCGTTGTCGGTGTCGGTTATCTTGGGCGTTTTCACGCGCTGATCTATTCCCGGATGCCCAATGTTGAACTGGTGGGTGTTGCCGATATCAACCGGGATGTTGCGCGCAGAGTGGCGGAAGAGGCGGGATGCGAGGCCTTTGAACTCGGCAAGGAGCTGATCGGCAAGGTGGATGCTGTCAGCGTCGTGGTGCCAACCTCTCACCACCTGGATGAAGCCCGTCCTTTTCTGGAAAACGGCGTCCACATGCTGCTGGAGAAGCCCATCGCCTCCACGGTTGAAGAGGGTCGCGAGATCGTGCGACTGGCCGAAGAGGCCGGGGTGGTCCTGCAGATCGGTCATCTTGAGCGGTTCAATGCCGGTGTCATGGCGTTGGCCGGGCGCATCGTCCGCCCCCGTTTCATCGAAGCCCACCGCATGGGTGGTTTTGTGGCCCGGGCTACCGATGTTGACGTGGTCTCCGATCTGATGATCCACGACATCGATATCATCCTCTCCCTGGTTAAGTCTGAAATCACCTCTATCTCGGCAGTGGGTACACCCGTACTCACATCCCATGTTGATATAGCCAACGCCCGGCTGGAGTTTGCCAACGGTACCGTGGCAAACGTTATCGCCAGTCGTGTCTCCGAGAAGCAGACGCGACGTATAAGGGTGTTTGAAGAGAACCGCTACGAATCCCTGGACTTTATCGCCCAGCGCATCGAGACCGCCTATCCCAAACCCAGGCCTGACGAGGAGTGGCCAGAGGTTGCAGTGGAACAGCTGGACGTTGAGCCGGTGAAGCCCCTAGATGCCGAGCTGGCAGCCTTTGTTGATTGTGTGAAGAGTGGCACCAAGCCCCTTGTGGACGGTCACACCGGACAGGAGGCTCTTGAGGTGGCAATGCGGGTAAAAGCGGAGATCCTGGAGCGTTTGGCCTCCTGATGTGATGCATCTGGCGCTGGGTACGCCCAACGGCCCAAATCTATTAATTATTAAACTGGCAGGAATTAACCATGACAGACAGCCCCATCCAGGGTGTCCCCTACCTGAGCCTTCAGGCTGAATTCGAATCACTGCGTGACGAATGGTTCGACAGTATCAGTGACATCGGTGCCAGTGGCGCATTCATACTGGGTCCCAACGTGCGTGCCCTCGAGCAGGAGGCAGCAGATTATGTCGGTACGCGCCATGGGATAGCCGTGGCCAACGGTACCGATGCCCTGGTGCTTTCTCTGCGCGCTCTCGATATCGGTCCAGGTGACGAGGTGATCACCTCGCCATTTACCTTTTTTGCCACTGCCGAGGCTATCTCAATTGTCGGCGCCACCCCGGTATTCGCCGATATCGATGAGCAGAGCTTCAATATCGATCCCGCCAGCGTGGAAGCCAGGGTGAGCGACAAGACCCGGGCTGTTCTGCCTGTCCACATTTTTGGTAACCCGGCTGACATGACGGCGATAAAGCGCATTGCCGAAGAGCATGAGTTGGCCGTTATCGAGGATGGCGCCCAGGCGTTTGGCGCAAAGCATGGCGATGGCCTGGTCGGCAGCCTCGGTGATACGGGCTGCTTCAGTTTCTATCCCACCAAGGTGCTGGGCTGTTATGGCGATGGCGGGTTGATCACCACCGACAGTGACGAAGTCAAGGCGCGTCTGCTCAAGCTGCGCAATCACGGTGCCAGCGCGCCTTTCACCCATGATGAATTGGGCTATAACAGCCGTCTCGATGAGGTGCAGGCGGCGCTGTTGCGTATCAAGCTCAGGAAGTTCGAGTCTGACGTGGAAGCGCGTATTCGGGTTGCAGGTTGGTACGATCAGCGGCTGGCTGATCTTGACCTGGTGACGCCTGTGCGTCCGGCGTCCGGCCGCCACGCCTTCAATCTCTACACCATCCGCCACCCTCGCCGTGATGAGCTGCGGGCGCAGCTGAACGAGAACAAGGTGGGCAACAGTCAGTGCTATCCACTCGGTCTGCACCTGCAGGAGATCTATCAGTCCCTGGGCTACAAGCCCGGTGATCTGCCTGTTGTCGACAGGCTCTGTAATGAGACCCTCTCCCTGCCTATTTTTCCGGATATGCTTGAGTCCCAGGTGGACCGGGTCTGTGAGCAGGTGGCCGGGATCTGATGAAGGCGCCGTCTGGGCATATTCTCTATTTTGCCTACGGCTCAAACCTCTGCGTGCCCCGGTTGCGGGCACGCACCCCCTCCTGCCAGGTTCTCGGCAGGGGCGCGCTTCCCGGGTACCGCCTGAGCTTTCACAAGATAGGCCGTGACGGTTCTGCAAAGTGCGATGCATTTTTTACCGGTGAAGGTGTTGACCTGGTGGAGGGTGCTATCTTTTCACTGCTCCGGGAAGAGCGGTCTGCCCTGGATGAAGCGGAAGATCTGGGTAGAGGTTACATAGACCGCCAGGTCGAAGTGGAGACGTCTCGGGGTTGCGTGAACGCGATCACCTACTGTGCGCTGCCTGATATGATCGATCCCGGCCTGGAGCCTTTCGACTGGTACAAGGCGTTTGTGGTCGCAGGTGCGCGACATCACGAACTTACCCCGGGTTATATCGAGCGGCTTGAAGCGATATCCTCCAGGCCTGACCGGGATGCTGTACGTGTTGCCGAGAATATGCGTATTCTCGGTGCCTGATGTTGGCCCGGACAGAGGTTACAATATCTACAGTCCCCTGAGCGAGGTACAGCTATGCAGTCGTTTGCAGTCACCCCTTCTCCCCCTATTTTGCAGTTATCTTCTCTTCCATGCTGAGCGAGGATCATGAAGGCTATGCTGGGATGGCAGAACAGATGCAGCGCCTGGCCCGGGAGCAGCCCGGATTTCTGGGGTTGGAATCGGCCCGGGAGGATGGCTTCGGCATCTCGGTCTCCTACTGGCGTGACGAGGAGTCCATTCGTCAGTGGCGCGATAACCTGCATCACCAGGTTGCACGGAAGATGGGCAGGGAGAAGTGGTATGCCGGTTTTTCCCTCAGAGTGGCCAAGGTGGAGCGTGAGGGGAGTTTCGGGATTTGATTCCAACCCGGGCAAATCAGAATGCCACGGGAGTTCACGCCTTTAAGCCAGTCCGTGGCCTGGCGAAACGCTTACGGCTGTTCAGGTGGTAGCGCCGGACTTTGCCAGAAACAGTGCAGACTCAATCGCAGCCTTGAGACTGCCGCTCTGAGCCTTTCCGGTGCCCGCCAGGTCCAGTGCAGTGCCATGGTCCACCGAGGTGCGGATAATGGGCAGGCCCAGGGTGATGTTGACCGCGTGACCGAAGCCGAGGTGCTTAAGTACCGGTAACCCCTGGTCGTGGTACATGGCCAAAACCGCATCGGCCTGTTCCAGGTAGCGCGGGGTGAACAGGGTGTCGGCAGGCAGTGGGCCTACAAGGTCCATCTGTTCCGCTCTCAACTGCCCCAGAACAGGCTCGATGGTCTCGATCTCCTCGCTTCCAAGGTGCCCGCCTTCCCCTGCGTGAGGGTTGAGGCCGCAGACCAGGATCTTTGGTCGCACGATGCCGAAACGGTTGCTGAGGTCGCCATGGAGTATGCGTATCACCTCTTCGAGTGATTCCCTGGTGATCGCTGCACTGACATCCTTAAGGGGCAGGTGAGTGGTTGCCAGGGCCACGCGTAGTTCAGGGCAGGCCAGCATCATGACAGGGCGGGCGCCACCGGTGAGCTCTGCAAGCAGTTCGGTATGGCCGGTGAAGGGGAGCCCCGCCTCGTTGATGATGCCTTTGTGAACCGGGCCTGTGACCAGGGCAGTGAAGAGCCCGCTGAGGCAGCCTTCGGTGGCTGCCTCAATGCTCCTGACCACGTAACCTGCGTTGGCGGAACTAAGCTTGCCCGGTTCGGCAGCCTGCCTCATATCCACCGGCAGGACGCTGACGGTTCCCGCTTCGTGGTGCACGACGGGATTGCCTGGATCAAGCAGACGTATGGTGAGAGGCAGGCCGAGCAGCTCAGCCCGTTGGAGCAGCATCCCGGGGTCGCAGACCGCGACCAGTGACGCTTCACGGGGTTGCTGGGCGTATTGGACCAGGAGGTCAGGGCCAATACCGGCGGGTTCGCCGGGTGTGACGGCTAACAGGGGATCCGGTGTCATGGTGCTTGTTCTGCGGTTGTTGAGCCAGTGCTCTTTGTACTATATATCCGCAAGTCGAATGTCGACGTAGGCCTCATCCCGGAGGCGCCGCAGGTAGAGTTCGGTCTCTTCTGACATTTTCCGTTTCTGAATCGCTTTGCGGGCAGCGGCTTTCTGCACATCTGCGGTGCTGTCGTGCTGTCTGCGGCCCAGAACTTCGATGATGTGCCAGCCGAAGTCGGTTCGGAAGGGTTCGCTCACCTGGTTCAGGGGCAGGTCATTCATCTCTTCTTCAAAGCGGGGCAGCAGGTCGCCAGCGGAAGTCCAGCCGAGATCGCCGCCCTTGATGGCAGAGGATTTGTCGTCGGAGTGCGAGCGGGCCAGGGTGCTGAAATCGTCCCCGCCGTCAATGCGCTGTTTAAGCTGCTCCAGGCGAATACGGGCATCATCATCGGAGGTGACCTCGTTGGTGTTGATCAGGATGTGACGCACCTGGGTCTGCTCTACAATGTGCTTGTCTCCGCCCTTGTAGTCCTCAAGCATGATGATGTGGTAACCGCTGGGGGTACGGATGGGGTCGCTGATATCGCCCCTCTCCATCTTCTGTACACGGTCGATGAACAGGGTGGGCAACTGGTTGGCCGGGCGCCATCCAAGGTCACCCCCCTCCAGGGCCTGCCTGCCGTCAGACTCGGTCAGGGCGAGGCTGCGGAAGTCGCTGCCTCCGCGCAGTTTCTGGACCAGCCCGCTGGCTTTCTCTCTGGCACTGCCCAGCTGGTCGGCTGAGGCACCTTCAGGCGTCGAGATCAGGATGTGCAGCAGATGGTAGGCCGAACGCTCTGAGAGGGCGCTGCCCTGGCGGGCCAGAAACGCGGAGACCTCCTGGTTCGTGACGCGGATGCGGCGGCGGATCTCCTGCTCACGCAGTTTACGTATGGCCAGCTCTTCACGGATGCTTTCGCGAAATCCGCGGAAGCTAACGCCGCCCTGTTCCAGTGTCTGGCGGAATTCACGTAGGCTGAGCCCGTTGTTGCGGGCAATATTGCCGACTGCCTGGGCGAGAATGTCTTCGCCGATACTGATGCCTGCCCGCTCTGCCGCGGCAAGTTGCAGCTTCTTGAGAATCAGGCGTTCAAGCACCTGGCGCTCAAGCACATCACGGGAGGGCAGCTTGTTGGTTTTCTGTCGCAGCTGTGCAACGATTTTCGCCATTTCCAGGTTCAACTCGCTTTTAACGACAACGTCGTCGTCGACTACGGCGACGATGCGGTCTACAGGTTTCACCTGTGCAACTGTAACGGATTGAACTGCGGCAAAAAGGATGAAGCCCAGAAGAGTTGCTTCCAGGCCGGATTTGAACTGTCGAAAGGTCATAGGTCGTGTCTAGGGTCTGTTAACGCCATGGGGTGTCCCCCGCCGGCTATCAATTGTCTGACTGGTAGCCGAGGATACCACGTTCAAGAAATTCGTCGATCTTTTCCCCAAAGCCTGTCAGACCCTTGAGTTCGAGCTGCAGGAATATACCCAGATCAGGATCCAGGGTGGCACTGGTGCGGTGTTGTCTCAATACCAGGCGTGTATTCCAGCAGCAGCTGTCAAACTCCAGGCCGCCAAAGGCCTCCATGGTCATGCTGTCCCGGAGGGAGTAGTTCCAGCGGCCCACCAGGTGGGTCTGCTTGCCCACTGGCCAGCGGGCGGAGAGATCGGTCTGCTCCAGCAACCCATCATCGAATCGATAGGCGAAGTTGAAGACCCGCTCATTCTCATCGTTGTAGTGGATGGAGAGGGCGCCCTTTTCGGTTGAGTCTGTATCCTTGTGGGGATTCCACTGAATGCCGGCACGCGCCCTCCAGTTGGTCGCCAGCTTGGCAGCCACTTCGGCAACCAGGGCCGAGCTGTCGTCAGTCTGACTGGGGCCGGTAAGCTGCACATCGCGATCACGGAAGTAGTAGACCTGGCCTACACTGGCGCGGAACAGCTCTTCACCGCTCTGGTCGCTGATCTGGCGGCTGGTCAGGGCAAGGGTCAGCTGGTTGGCATCGCCCACGCGGTCAGATCCGCTGAAGCGGTTTTCCCGGAACAGGCTGGCAAAGCTGAAGTCGTAATCCGCAGTGTCAAAGCTCGGCAGGCTGCTCTGATCCTCCTCAGGTGTATAGAGGTAGAAGAGGCGGGGTTCCAGGGTCTGGGTGGTTGCGTTGCCAAACCAGCTGGCGGTGCGCTCGTAGAAGAGGCCGCCGTCCAGGCTGAAGGTTGGCAGGGTGCGGCTGGGGCTGTCGTCAACCAGGGTTGCAGCTGGATCATCGAGGCTGTAGCTGGTGTGGCGTGCGCTGAGCTTGGGGGTCAGGTAACCCCATGGCTTGCGCATGGGCAGGCTGATGCCAGGCTGAATATCGACGCGGGAGCCGTGCACGGCATCGGATTTGTCGAAATAGACGTATTCTGCACGCAGGTGATAGGTCAGTCCTGCCGCCTGGTTCGGTTTGTTCAGATTCAGCAGCAGCTGGGGCAGCTTCGCATAGGGTTTGGCTGTGTCGCCAACGATCTGGTAGTCGTGCAGCCGAAGCAGGGTGTTCCAGCCGTTGCCATGATACCAGAGGTCGCCGCGCCGCTCCTGTGTTGTTGCGCTGCTCACGGCCAGGCTCTTGCCGAGATCATTCAGGTATTGGTCGTCGGAGACCTGGTTGATATCCACGTCGAAGCTCCAGCGTTCCGCCGGGTTGCCTTTGGCCTGGTAAGAGAGTGAGCCGCGGTTTTTGGTTATGCCCGAAGCTGCATTGGAGTCGCCTGGAAGTATTTCGGCTCTGAGTTGGCCTTCGTGTCGCTCAGCCAGGTAGCGGAACTCGCCCCCCAGCATGAGGCCTCTCTCTGTCATTATGCGGGGTGTCAGTGTCGCATCCATGTTGGGAGCGATGTTGAAGTAGTAGGGTACTTCAACGTCCAGCCCGTTATCGCTGCTGTAGCCGACGGAGGGGATCAGCAGGCCCGACTTGCGTCGGTCATCAATTGGGAAGGTGATGGTCGGCATGTAGAACAGTGGCACGCCCTTGAATGTGAGCTTGGCGTCCTTGGCGGTTCCGACACCGGACTCTTTATCCACGTCCAGCTCTTCTGCTGCCAGCAGCCAGTCGCTGTTGCCGGGGCGGCAGGTGGTGTAATTGACCTGCTTGAAATGGGAGCGCTCCGAGTCTTCGATAATGGCGGATGCAGCCTCTCCACGGGCGCTTTTATCCAGCAGACGGTATTCGAGATTCTCGATCTGGCCGCTGTGTTCCTCAAGCTGCATGGTCGCCTGCTGGCCGGTGATTCTGAGGCCGGGCTGCTCGAAGTAGATCCCTTCACGGGCTTCCAGGGTGCCATCGTTCTTGTGATAACGCAGATGCTCTGACTCCACCAGCTGATCGCCCTCGCGCACAACGACATTGCCGGTGAGGACCGCAATCTCCTCGTTACGTTGGAACTCCAGGCCGTCGGCCCTGGCGTGGGTCAGGTTGTCTGGCGCAGGGGAGAGTGGTGGTACGTTGAATCCCTTGTCCGGTGAACACTGGTTCCAGTCGAGCCCCTGGTCGATTCGTGCCATCCCGGTCTCTGCCGGCTGCTGGGTGGCAACAGGTGCGTCTGCAGGTTGCGCCTCCTCTTCAGGTCGGGCGACTGCCTGGGCGGGCTTGTTCTGATTGGTGTCCGCTTCAGGCGCTGCCTCGAGCTCAGACGCTGCCTCGGGTTCAGACGCAGCTTCGGGTTCAGACGCAGCTTCGGGTTCAGACGCAGCTTCGGGTTCAGACGCAGCTTCGGGCTCAGGCGCAGCCTCGGGTTCAGGCGCAGCCTCGGGTTCAGGCGCAGCTTCGGGTTCAGGCGCAGCTTCGGGTTCAGGCGCAGCTTCGGGTTCAGGCGCAGCTTCGGGTTCAGACGCAGCTTCGGGTTCAGGCGCAGCTTCGGGTTCAGGCGCAGCTTCGGGTTCAGGCGCAGCTTCGGGTTCAGGCGCAGCTTCGGGTTCAGGCGCAGCTTCGGGTTCAGGCGCTGCCTCGGGTTCAGGCGCTGCCTCGGGTTCAGGCGCTGCTTCAGGTGCCGGTTCGCTGGTTTGGGTTGCTGGTTGCCTGGTCGGCTCTTCGGTGATCGGGGCCGGTTGTGTGATAACCGTTGGCTCCGGGGGTACCAATACCCCCTCCTTGAAACAGTCCCAGCCTCCGCCGAGGCTTGGTTTGCAATCCCATTGGGGGGCAGCTTCAACACCGGGCGCCAGCAGCAGGCTGCTGATGGCTATGGGAAGGATCCTTCTATTACCTGGCACGGCAACTCTCTGGTTATTTGTTATTCTGGGCCTGTGGCGGCGCTTGCTGGCCAGGCTGCTGCACTGTTTATCCCCCGTGCAGCAGTTGGCTCATGTCCTGTATTTCCCGGCCAATGGCAAGGAACGCATAAAATCGCATAGAATCGCCCTTTCTTCAATGGCAGAACCGATAATGGTTGCCGTTTCAATACAATGATTTCTGGAAGCAATTTGATGCATGAGCGTATGCGGGCACTGAAAGCATGGCTTTCCACTGTCTCAGGATTGAGCGATTTCACCCTGGCGCCCGCTTCGGTCGATGCCAGTTTCCGTTCCTATTTCCGTGTCACCCTGGCTGGTGGTGGCAGTTACATCGCTATGGACGCACCACCTGAGAAAGAGGATTGCCGCCCGTTTGTTGCACTGGCTCGGCAGTTGGCAGGGTTTGGGGTTCATGTGCCGAAGATCCACGGGGAGGACCTGAAACAGGGCTTTCTGCTGCTGGAGGACTTCGGCTTGGTTCACTATCTTGATGCGCTGGATAGTGGGTCAGCAGACCGGCTCTATGGTGATGCACTCGGTTCGCTTGCCATCATTCAGGCCTGCGCCCCCCGCACGGGGTTGCCGCACTACGATGAGCCCATGCTGCGCAGGGAGATGGCCCTGTTTCATGAGTGGTTGCTGGAGCAACAGCTCGACCTGGAGCTTGGGGAGGATGAACATACACTGCTGAAAGGGGTGTTTGATCTCCTGGTCGCGAATGCGCTTGAGCAGCCCCAGGTGTTTGTACACCGTGACTACCACTCGCGGAATCTTCTGGTTACCGGGTCCCATAATCCGGGTGTGCTGGATTTCCAGGATGCGGTTGTGGGACCGGTGACCTACGATCTCGTCTCCCTGCTGAAGGACTGCTATGTACGCTGGCCCCGGGAGAGGGTGAGGACGTGGGCCATGGGTTATTTTTCCCTGGCCGTCCAGTCGGGTGTTCTGCGCCAGGAGGATGAGTTCCGCTTTCTCCGCTGGTTCGACCTGATGGGTGCCCAGCGCCACCTGAAGGCCAGTGGCATCTTCGCCCGCTTGAACAGGCGTGACGGCAAACAGGGATACCTGAAGGATATCCCCCGCACCCTGGGGTATCTGGTTGAAGTGGCTGCTGATTACCCTGAACTGAAGGCATTTGGCCTATGGCTGGAAGAGCGCGTCATGCCGGAGGTGGATCAGTATTCAGAGTGAGTATCCGGCTGGAAGCGCTCTGCGGCTTGCGCTCAGCGTGCCGGTGGGGTGATATCCCACACTTTTTCTGCATACTCCCGGACCGTGCGGTCACAGGAGAAGTGGGACATGCCGGCGGTATTCAAAATGGCAGCACGGGCCCAGGCCTTGGGGTTGCGATAGAGTCTGCTCATCTCGTCGTCACTCTCCATGTAGGAGCGGAAGTCTGCCAGCATCATAAAGTGGTCGCCCTTGCTGAGCAGGCTGTCAACGATGGCATGGTAGCGATTGGGCTCTTCCGGTGAGAAGTAACCCTGGCCGATCATGTCGATCACCCGCTTCAGTTCCGGATCGTTGGAGTAGACCTTGTTAGGGTCGTAGCCCAGTCTCCTTTTTTGCTGAATCTCTTCCGCGGTCATGCCGAAGGTGAAGAAGTTCTCCTTGCCAACCTGCTCCCGGATTTCGATGTTGGCACCATCCAGGGTGCCCATGGTCAGTGCGCCATTCAGGGCAAGTTTCATGTTGCCCGTGCCCGATGCTTCCATGCCGGCGGTGGATATCTGTTGTGACAGGTCTGCTGCGGGGATGATGTCGCTGGCTGTCGAAACATCGTAGTTTGGAATGAAAATCAGTTTCAGGCGGCCGGCTGCCACAGGATCACTGTCGATGATGGATGCCACGTCATTGATGAGCTGGATGGTCAGCTTGGCCATCTGGTATCCAGGGGCCGATTTTCCGGCCAGTATCACGGTGCGCGGAAGGACATCGTCATCGGGGTTGTCGCATATCCGGTTGTAGAGCGCGATCACCCTAAACAGGTTGAGCAGCTGGCGTTTGTATTCATGGATGCGCTTGATCTGCACGTCGAACAGGGAGTCGGGGTCGACGGTCTCTCTCATGTAGAACATGATCAGGTCTGCAAGCCGGGCCTTGTTGGCACGCTTGCCTTCCATGAAGCGTTGTTGGAACTCGCTGTCATCAGCCAGTGGGCGCAGGCGTTCCAACTGCCCCAGGTCTTTGGGCCACTCTGTGCCGATGGCGCTGTTGATCAGCTGCGACAATATCGGATTGGCCTCATTGAGCCAGCGGCGGGGGGTTACCCCGTTGGTCACGTTGATGAAGCGGTCAGGGAAAAACGCATTGAAGTCGGCAAAGGTTTTCTCCTGCAGCAGGCTGCTGTGCAGTTCCGATACGCCGTTGACCTTGTGGCTGCCAACGATGGCCAGGTGGGCCATGCGCACCTTCTTTCCTCCCTCCTCCTCTATCAGTGACATACGCTGCAGCAGGTCGATGTCATTAGGGTGCAGATGTGACACGGTGAGGAGAAAGCGCCGGTTGATCTCGTAGATAATCTGCATGTGCCTGGGCAGCAGACGCTCCAGCAATCCGACGGGCCAGCTCTCCAGTGCTTCTGGCAGCAGGGTGTGATTGGTGTAGCTGAAGGTGCGGGTGGTAATGTCCCAGGCGTCACGCCACTCCAGGTGGTATTCATCCAGCAGTAGCCGCATCAGCTCCGGAATGGAGATAGCCGGGTGGGTGTCGTTGAGCTGGATGGCGATCTTGTCAGGAAGTTCCTGGAAGTCGCTGTTGATCTGCAGAAAGCGGCGCAGAATATCCTGCAGGGATGCGCTGACAAAGAAGTATTGCTGGCGCAGGCGCAGCTCCTGGTTTTCACTGGAGCGGTCGTCCGGGTAGAGGACCTTGGAGAGGTTTTCCGAGATGGTCTTGTCGGCAACCGCCCTGATGTAGTCACCCTGGTTGAAACACTCAAGGTCAAAGTCGTGGGATGCCTTCGCTGACCAGAGGCGCAGGTTGTTGACGGTCTCGGTATGGTATCCCGGTATCGGCGTGTCGTAGGCCATTGCCCGTACCTCGTCACCCTCGATCCAGTGGTGGCGTCGATGGCCTTCGGGGGCCTGGTACTCCATGACTCTGCCGCCAAAGCGGACTCTGTAGACAACCTCTGGCCGTGGGAACTCCCAGGGATTTCCAGCGGCCAGCCAGTTCTCCGGCAGCTCTACCTGCTTCCCCTCTTCGATTGCCTGGCGAAACATGCCGTACTCGTAGCGGATGCCGTAGCCGGTGCCCGGCAGGTCGAGGGTGGAGATGGAGTCCATGATGCAGGCGGCCAGCCGCCCGAGTCCGCCATTGCCGAGGGCGGCATCGTGCTCCAGTGCCTGGAGTTCCTCCAGGTCAAGTCCAAGCTGTTTCAATGCCTGCTCGCAGTTTTCGCGGAAGCCGATATTGAGCAGGGCATTGTTGAGACTGCGCCCGATCAGAAACTCCATCGAGAGGTAGTAGACCCGCTTTGCCCCGGTGCGGTAGTAGCGGCGATGGGTCTCCATCCAGCGCTCGATCAGGCGGTCCCTGGTGATGTACGAGAGGGCCTGCAGCCAGTCGTGGGCGACTGCTGTATAAGGGTCCTTGCCGATGGTGTAGACCAGCCGGTTGTTTATCGAGAGCTGGATGTCATCCGGCTCTGTGCCGAGATAGTCGTGCTTGAAGGCGTCCGGGTCGAAATCACTCATCGTTTCGGTTCTGGTTCCGTCACAGTCCTGGGGGCAGTGTTGTGCCGGTTAAAAGGCACTGGTGCAGATTAGCTGTTGGTCTGCTCCCTGGCAATGGCGCGATAACCTATATCGGTTCGGTAATAAACGCCGTTCCACTGAATCTGTTCGACCAGGCTGTAGGCGTTGGATTGGGCCTCGGAGACAGTATCCCCCAGTGCGGTAGCGCAGAGTACACGCCCGCCACTGGTGACGACTTCGCCGCTCTTTTCTGCGGTACCGGCATGAAATACCTTGAGACCTGCACTCTCCTCCCGGGGCAGTCCGGTAATGATGTCGCCGTTATTGTAGCTGCCTGGATAACCCCCTGCGGCCAGCACCACGCCCAGGGAGGGGCGCGGGTCCCAGCCTGCTGTCTCCTGGTCCAGTCTGCCTTCAAGGGCGGCCAGGCAGTGGGCAACCATGTCAGACTGCATGCGCAGCATGATGGGCTGGGTCTCGGGATCTCCGAAGCGGCAGTTGTATTCGATCACTTTTGGGGTGCCGTCAGCCATGATCATCAGCCCTGCATAGAGAAAGCCGGTGTAGGGCAGGCCCTCGGCCGCCATGCCCTGTACGGTGGGCATGATCACTTCATCCATGACTCGCTGGTAGATTTCGTCGGTCACCACGGGGGCCGGACTGTAGGCGCCCATGCCGCCGGTGTTGAGTCCGGTGTCGCCATTGCCTGCACGCTTGTGGTCCTGGCTGGTTGCCATGGGCAGAACATTGACGCCGTCGGCCATGACAATGAAGCTGGCCTCCTCGCCGTCCAGGAACTCCTCGACCACGACCCGGTGTCCGGCCTCGCCGAAGGCGTTGCCTGACAGCATGTCGCGTACAGCGGCCTCGGCCTCTTCAAGTGTCATGGCGACGATGACGCCTTTGCCCGCGGCAAGACCGTCGGCCTTGATGACGATAGGGGCGCCCTTTTCGTTCAGGTAGGCGATAGCCTGGTCGACCTCGGTGAAGGTCTGGTAATCAGCGGTGGGGATCTTCTGGCGGGCCAGGAAGTCTTTGGTAAATGCCTTGGAGCCTTCCAGTTGAGCTGCACCCTGGGTGGGGCCGAAGCACTTCAGACCTGCTTTCTCGAATGCATCCACCACTCCGATCACCAGGGGGGCTTCGGGGCCGACAATGGTCAGGCCGATATCGTTATCCCTGGCGAAGGCGATCAGACCTTCAATGTCCTCTACGCCAATGGTTACATTCTCAAGCTTTGGCTCCAGGGCTGTGCCGGCGTTTCCCGGGGCAACAAAGACTTTGTCTGCCAGGGGGGATTGAGCTGCTTTCCAGGCCAGCGCATGTTCGCGCCCGCCGCTGCCGATGACCAGAATGTTCATGTCTGTACGCCTTGAATGGTAGTGAGTTCTAGGCCGGACCTTCAGCTTCCGGCTTTTGTTTTGTCTTGATTGTACGATGTGCGGTGATGCCGCGTCCGCTCTGTTCGAAGAAGCGGATGATGTTTTCCGTTTCAGCCGTCGCCTGGCCCCGCCTCAGCTCTTCCAGGGCCTGGGTCGTGTTCAGGCCGGAGTGGTAGATGACCTTGTATGCCTGCTTGATTGCTCTACGCGCTTCGGGGCCAAACCCCGCTCTTCTCAGGCCGACTACATTCAGTCCGCAGACTCTGACCGGGCTGCCGTCTGCCGTGGTGTAGGGGGGGATGTCCTTTACTGCCTTGACCACGCCGCCAAGCATGGCGTTGTCGCCCACCCGGCAGAACTGGTGTATCGCCACCAGGGCCGAGATGAATGCACGGTTACCCACCTCCACGTGACCGCCGATGGTGGCGTTGGCACCGAACACGTTGTCGTTGCCGAAGATGATGTCATGACCGGCGTGGAAGCCTGACATGAAGTAGTTGCCGTTGCCGATGACCGAGCCGGCCTCGGTTTTGACGCCCCGGCTGAAGTTGGCCCCCTCCTTGATCTGGTTGCTGTCACCAAATGTCAGGGGGGTGCTCTTTTCCGGCGTGAAGCCCAGGTCGTGGGGTTCGCAGCCGAGGGTGGCGCCGTGGCAGACCCTGTTGTGTCTGCCCAGCCGTGTGACGCCGAAGATGCGTACACCGCTTTCAATGATGCAGCCTTCACCGATTACAGCGCCGGACTCGATGATCGAGTACGGACCCACCTGCACCGAGTCATGCAGTATTGCACCATCTTCGATAATCGCGGTGGGATGGATATGGGTCATTTGGGATCCGGGCGCAGAGATTGCGCGGAGTACACAGGGGTATCAGGTACGCTTTGTGTACTCCGCGTTCTGTCTTGTCCGATCAGTGGCGGAAGTGACGCATGCCGGTGAACACCATGGCGATGTCGTGCTCATCCGCTGCGGCAATCACTTCATCGTCTCGCATGGAGCCTCCGGGCTGGATTACGGCACGTATGCCAGCCTCTGCAGCGTTGTCCAGTCCGTCCCTGAAGGGGAAGAAGGCATCAGATGCCATGACGGAACCAGGTACTTCCAGTCCAGCGTGTTCAGCCTTGATGCCGGCGATGCGTGCAGAGTTGATCCGGCTCATCTGGCCGGCCCCCACGCCGATGGTCATGCCGTCATTGCCGTACACGATGGCGTTGGATTTGACGAACTTGGCGACCCGCCAGGTGAAGGTCAGGTTGCGCATCTCCTCTTCGGTGGGGGCGCGCTTGGTGACGACCTTCAACTCGTTGTTGATGAGCAGGTCTGCATCCTGCACCAGCAGACCACCATTGACCCGTTTGAAATCGAGGCGGTGGATCTGTTCGGATCTCCATTCGCCGCACTCCAGCAGGCGCACGTTCTTCTTGGCGCTGACCGCTTCGACTGCAGCAGCCGAAATTTTCGGGGCGATGATCACTTCAACGAACTGGCGGTCGACGATGGCCTGTGCGGTTTCGGCATCGAGTTCCTGGTTGAAGGCGATAATGCCGCCAAAGGCTGATTCAGGGTCGGTGCTGTAGGCGCGGTCGTAAGCGTGCAACAGGTTGTCGCCCAGCGCCACACCACAGGGGTTGGCATGCTTTACGATGACGCATGTGGGGCCTTCTGCGAACTGCTTGACGCACTCCAGCGCGGCATCGGTATCGGCGATGTTGTTATAGGAGAGCTCCTTGCCCTGGAGTTGACGGGACGTGGAAATGCAGGCTTCGGGCTGGTCGCGTTCTACGAAGAAGGCCGCTTTCTGATGGGGGTTCTCGCCATAACGCATGGTCTGTACCTGCTGGTACTGCAGGTTGATCGTGCGCGGGAAATCGCTCGGTTCATCTCCCAGTCTTGCACCCAGGTAGTTGGCGATGGCGCCGTCGTAGTTGGATGTGTGCTCGAAGGTTTTTACTGCCAGGTCGAAGCGGGTGGCATCGGTGACGCTGCCGTCATTGCCGTCCATCTCCTGGAGTATGCGTTCGTAGTCTGCCGCGTCCACAACAACGGTGACATCGGCGTGGTTCTTGGCCGCTGCACGCAGCATGGTCGGGCCGCCAATGTCGATGTTCTCAATGGCGGTGGGCAGATCGCAGTCAGGGTTGGCCACGGTCTGCTCAAAGGGGTAGAGATTGACTACGATCATGTCGATCGGTGCGATACCGTTGTCTGCCATTACCTGGTCGTCGGTGCCTCTGCGTCCCAGGATGCCACCGTGGATTTTCGGGTGCAGGGTCTTGACCCGGCCATCCATCATTTCTGGGAAACCGGTGTGCTCCGACACTTCGGTTACCGGGACCGACTGCTCGGCCAGCAGGCGTGCTGTACCGCCGGTGGAGAGGATGACGACGCCTCTCTCATGCAGTGCGCGTGCAAATTCCACGATTCCGGTTTTGTCGGATACGCTGATAAGGGCTCGGGTAATGGCTGCCATATCGCTGTCTCTGTTATTTAAGGTATTTAATACAAACGCGGCCAACAGGCCGCGCGTTCAGAATGATGTGAGTACCGCGCTTCAATCCAGGCCGTAAAGGGCCAGTTTCTTGCGCAGGGTGCTGCGGCTTATGCCAAGGGCGGTAGCCGCCTTGGTCTGGTTGCCCTCGGTATGCAGCATCACCGTTTCAAGCAGGGGCCTCTCAACCTCGGAGATAACCATCTGGTAGATGTCGGATGCTGTGTGGCCGTCAAGCTGTTTGAAGTAGCTTGTCATGGCGTCGCGAACGCATTCGCGAAGTGGTTCGGTCGACTTGTTTTTTGATACCGTGAAACGGGCCGCTTTATGTTCGTTGATATGGGTGGCTTCCAATGTCATGCCGCCAACTCCTTGTTTGCTCTAATCTGTTCGAAAAATGCTGAGATTTCGGCCAGCTGTTTTTCGGCAGACTCTGTCTGGTTAATTGTTTTTCTGAATTCCGCACCGCCTGG
Source organism: Sedimenticolaceae bacterium (assembly GCA_965224515.1). Taxonomy (GTDB): domain Bacteria; phylum Pseudomonadota; class Gammaproteobacteria; order Chromatiales; family Chromatiaceae; genus Sedimenticola_A. The sequence goes on along the minus strand of OZ245051.1, from coordinate 872,429 downwards.
CTGTGTCTTGCTGTACCAAGCGATATGTTTCCTTGCGACCCGTACCCCCATGTATTCTCCATAAAACTCGTACAGGTTTTCCAGGTGCTCCATCAGTATGTTGCAAATCCACTGCGGGTCGGGCCGGGCAAGTGTCTGTCCCGTTTTCAGGTAGTGCGCAATCTCCTGAAAAACCCAGGGTCGCCCCTGGGCTGCCCTGCCGACCATGATGCCGTCGACACCGGTCAGTTCAAGCACCTGCCTGGCCTTTTGCGGAGTATTGATATCTCCGTTGGCAATGACAGGGATGCCGATGCTCTGCTTTATGCTGCGGATCGTTTCGTATTCCGCATCGCCCGAGAATTTGTCAGCACGGGTGCGGCCGTGAATGGCCAGCGCCTTGATGCCGCAGTCTTCGGCAATTTTTGCAATCTCCAGGCCGTTGCGGTTTTCCCTGTCCCAGCCTGTTCTTATTTTCAGTGTGACCGGCACGTCGGTCGCCTCGACCACGGACCGCAGTATACGGCCAACCAGCAGTTCGTCTTTCATGAGTGCTGAGCCGGCAGATACCTTGCAGACCTTTTTTGCCGGACAGCCCATGTTTATGTCTACGATCTGGGCGCCAAAACCCACGTTTACCCTGGCGGCTTCTGCCATGGTCTTGGGGTCGGCGCCGAGGATCTGAACAGATATCGGTCCCGGTTCCCCTGTGAAGTCCAGTCGGCGGACAGTTTTGGTGGTACCCCAGAGTGCGGAGTTGGCCGAGACCATCTCTGACACTGCCATCCCTGCGCCCATCTTTCTGCAGAGCTGGCGGAATGGACGGTCGGTAACGCCCGCCATGGGTGCAAGCACCAGGTTGTTGTCCAGTTTATAGGGTCCGATCTGCATTCCGAGCCTATGGCGGATCCAAAAAATCACAAGGGAAAGGCGGGATATATTACGCCGAAAAATTGAGCAGGCAAAGTCCGGATTTTCCCTTATTTGGGAAAAAAGCTAAGAGATTTGTCAATGGAAGGCGATGGTTCTCTGGCTGTGGGATTTTCACTCGCCCGGTATGCATTGGCTGTTGAGGAGGGAAATGATCGTTAATGTTCGTGATCGGGTGCTCATCGCACGTAAACTTCGAATAAGTCAGGGTGGAAGCAGGTCAGAAGAAGTCGAACTGAAAGCCGGTTACCCGGTTGCCGGGATCCTCCATGGGCATCTCCACACTCACGGTGCTTCCTGTCTCGATCAACTCGGAGGCCCCGACTTTTCTCCCCATGTACTCATTCGGTGAGAAGATGCGCCTGGCTGTCAGCGTCTCGTTGTTGTCATGCAGGCTGAGTTGAAGTCGCGGATAGGGCTGCGGGTGCTCTGCCTGGTTGGTGAAGGCCAGTAGTAGCACAAGTGCGTTTTCCCGTTCCGGGTGACTGACCATCATGCGGTTGGTTATTTTGAATTGCTCCGGGGCTTTGCGTGGTTGGAGTTCACACTTGGCGATGGCGCAGAAGCTTGTCATGGTGTCGAGCATGCCGGGGTAGCGTGCCAGATGATCCCTGCCAAACCAGGTCAGTTGCAACAGGGCCAGTCCAAGCAGCAGGAGGATCAGCATGATCCACTTCAGTGAGCCTGCCCCCCGCTCCTCCTCGGGCAGTTCAATCTCCACCAGGTCAAGAGGCTGATGTTCACTGGGTTCGATATCCGGAAGGTCATCCGGTACCTTGAAGGGCAGGGTGGTCTCCGGTGTGTCCGTTTCGGCCGGTTCCCCGGGTTCTGCGAAACCCTCTTCCGAAGAGGCCATCTCGGTCTCTTCCAGGGTAAAGTGGGAGAGCTCGGTATCGGGTTCGTCGTAGACTGCTTCCGGTTCGTCTTCTGCCTGGTCGGGTGTCGGCTCTGTATCCTCATCGATTCCGTCATACGGCAACTCATCGGAGGAGGCCATCTCGGTCTCTTCAAGCACGAAATGGGAGGGTATGGTGTCTGGCTCGTCGTAACCGCTGTCTTCAGCTGTCTCTGTGTCTGCACCCAGGTAAGCCGCGTCGATCTGTTCAGTGTCCCCGTCGAGGGTTGAATAGGGGCCGCTGAATCCGTCGTCAACTGCCCCTTCAGGTGTTAACGATGCCATCTCCTCGCGGGTGAAGTTGACCTGGTCACTGTCAGGTTCATCCTCGTCGGTCGGTTCCGGTGTGTCGACAGGTCTCTCTGGGGCGGTCTCCTCATCCCACTCTGTCGCCCAGGGCAGTTCCAGCTCCTCGTCACGCTCAATGGTCTCCGTTGGGTCGTCAAGGATCTGGAAACTCAACTGGTGCGTATCCTGCTCCAGGGTTTCGTATGCGATTCCCACCTCCTCATCCATGGAGGGAATGGAGAGCTCCGGACTTCTGTCCGCGTCGGGCTGGTCGTGAATTGAAAAGGCGTCAAGGCGCAGATCTTCCGCGTCACTGGTATCGGCCTGGGGTTCCCCTTCTTCGGTCTCATCGCCGAGTTCAGCCAGGTAGTCGCTGAATAGCGTTTTTTCACCCTGGGAAGGTGGAGCGTCAATAGGTGTCGGCTGCTCCTGCTCGTCACCCGTTGCAAAACTCTCCGTCTGCAACTCTGTCAGCAGTTGGGTCAGGCTGTCTGTAACGTCTCTGCGTCGAACCGGTGGCAGTGCCTCTTCTGCAGAGGGAGGGGCTGTTTCGATAGAGGGGGAAGATGCCTTGTCATCCTCCTTGAGATTCTCAAGGGCACTGAACACCCTGTCGCAATGGCAGCAGTGCGCCTTGCCGCTGGCGGCGCGCAATTGCTCCGCGCTGATTCTGAAAACTGTTTGGCAGTGTGGGCATTGGGTATACACAGCAATATAGGTTACACGTTTTTGGTGCCCTCAAGGAGTACCCAGTCGTCAAGCTGTTGCGGTGGATTGAGTTGGAAGTTGCCGCTGTAGGCTGTATTCACGTCAGTCGCCTGTTCTGCGAGTATGCCCGATAGTGCAACCCCGCCTGCCGGTTTGACATGATTGGCAAGTGTAGGCTCCAGTTCAATCAGCACCCCTGCCAGAATGTTGGCCAGAAGTATATCCGCCTTGACGTCCGGTGCCTCTGAGCTGGAGTAGATCTCCAGTCTCTCCTGCACCCCGTTTTTCTCGGCGTTGGCCCTTGTTGCCTCGAGGGCCTGTGGGTCGTGATCGATGGCGATCGCCTTTGCTGCACCCAGACAAAGTGCGGCAACGGCAAGGATGCCCGAACCACAGCCGAAGTCGATTACGGTACTGCCCTGTAGTGGCTGGCTGTCGAGCCAGCGCAGGCAGAGGGCTGTCGTGGGGTGGGTGCCGGTGCCGAATGCGAGCCCGGGATCCAGTTCCACCACCACGGCGTTGGGCTCTCCGGGGGGCTGGCCGTTGGGGCAGATCCATAGCCTGTTGCCGAACTGCATGGGGCGGAAGGCATCGAGCCAGGCGCGTTCCCACGCCTGGTCTTCGAGTATTTCAAGGTTCAACCCGCGGCTGGCGTCACGGTTCAGCGCCTGGTTGATTGCACTGCGCAGCGTGTCCGAGTCGGTGTCGCCACTGAACAGTCCGGTAACACGCGTCTGCTGCCAGAGGGGAGACTCTCCCGGTCCGGGTTCCAGTAGCGCTTCGTCTGCAGCGTCACCCAGGGTGACCGAGAGTGCGCCAAGCTCTTCAAACAGCAGTTCGATGAGTGGGGCGCTGTGTTTGTCGGTGATGAGATGGGCTTGCAGCCAGGGCATATCTGTCGGCCTGATCGGACCCCGGACACGCTGCCCGGGGTCGTTTCTGTAGGGAGGATGGGCTCTACAGCCCCAGCATCTTTTCCAGGTAGTGGATGTTGGCGCCGCCGGCGATGAAGGCGGCGTCTTTCATGATGTCCTGGTGCAGGGGGATGTTGGTTTTGATGCCGTCGATAATGGTTTCGCTCAAGGCTGTGCGCATTCTGGCGAGGGCTGCATCACGGGTCTCGCCATGGGCAATGAGCTTGCCGATCATGGAGTCGTAGTGAGGCGGTACCCTGTATCCCGAATAGATGTGGGTGTCTACCCGGATGCCGGGGCCGCCAGGAATGTGCAGGTGCTTGATGTCGCCGGGGCTGGGCATGAAATTGCTCGGGTCTTCGGCATTGAGTCGGCACTCGATGGCGTGGCCATTGATGCTGATATCTTCCTGCTTGTAGGAGAGCGCTTCGCCGGAGGCTATGCGTAGCTGCTCCTTGACGATATCAACCCCGGTGATCATTTCGGTGACCGGGTGCTCAACCTGTACGCGGGTGTTCATTTCGATGAAGTAGAACTCGCCGTTCTCATACAGGAATTCGAAGGTACCGGCACCACGATAGCCGATGCGGCGGCAGGCTTCTGCACAGCGCTCGCCGATGCGGCTTCTCAGCTCTTCGGTGATGCCCGGTGCCGGCGCCTCTTCCACCACTTTCTGGTGGCGACGCTGCATTGAGCAGTCGCGCTCGGCCAGGTGAATGGCGTTGCCGTGTGTGTCTGCAAGGACTTGGAACTCAACGTGGCGCGGGTTTTCGAGAAACTTCTCCATGTAGACGGTGTCGTTGCCGAATGCAGCGCCCGCCTCCGCCTTGGTCAGGGAGATGGCGCTCAGCAGTGTGGCCTCGGAGTGAACCACGCGCATGCCGCGTCCACCGCCGCCACCGGCCGCTTTGACGATAACCGGGTAACCGATGTCACGGCCCAGCTGTATGGTGCGTTCGTCGTTGTCGTCCAGGGGGCCGTCAGAGCCGGGTACGCAGGGAACGCCAGCTGTTTTCATCGCCTCGATCGCGGTGATCTTGTCGCCCATCAGGCGGATAGTTTCGGGTTTCGGGCCGATGAAAGTGAAGCCACTCTCCTCGACGCGCTCGGCGAAGTCGGCATTCTCTGAAAGAAAGCCATAGCCGGGGTGAATGCCCACGGCATCGGTCACCTCGGCGGCGCTGATAATGGATGGAATCTGCAGGTAGCTGTCGGCTGAAGGCGCGGGCCCGATGCACACAGATTCATCTGCCAGGCGCACATGCTTGAGTTCCCGGTCGGCATCGGAGTGAACGGCCACGGTTTTGATGCCGAGTTCACGACAGGCACGCAGGATACGCAGGGCGATTTCACCCCTGTTTGCAATGACGATTTTTTCGATCATGGCTAGCTGTTGCCTTTACTCGATTATGAACAGGGGTTGGTTGTATTCGACGGGCTGGCCATTCTCGACCAGGACCTTCTTCACGGTGCCTGATTTATCACTCTCGATCTGGTTGAGGATTTTCATCGCTTCGATGATGCAAAGAGTGTCGCCCGAGCTGACCTTCTGGCCTTCAGTAACGAATGCTTTCGCACCGGGGGAGGAGGCCTCGTAGAAGGTGCCGACCATGGGTGAAAGGATCTGGTGACCGCTGATCTCTTCCTGCTGGGGTTCCGCTGCAGGCTCGGCAGCTGCGGGTGCCGGGGCAGCAGCAGCTGCCGGGGCTGCCACGGGTGCAGCGGCAACTGCCGTGGTGACGATGGAGCTTGTGCGGCTGATACGTACTGACTCCTCGCCTTCGTGAATCTCTATCTCGGCGACGTCTGATTCTTCGATCAGTTCGATCAGTTTTTTTACTTTTCTAATATCCATGATTGTTATGTCTCTAGTGCTGTGGCTAACCGTTCAGGCGGGTCAGTGCGGCATTCAGGGCCAACTCGTAGCCCTGGGCTCCGAGGCCGCTGATAACGCCTTCGGCTATGTCTGAAAAATAGGAGTGTTTTCTGAATGGTTCGCGGGCGTATACGTTGGACAGATGGATCTCGATAAAGGGGATCTTTACGCCCGCCAGTGCATCCCGCAGTGCCACGCTGGTGTGTGTGAAAGCTGCAGGGTTGATTATTATGAATGCTGTGCCGTTGTCCCTGGCGTTGTGGATCAGATCGACCAGTTCATGCTCTGCATTGCTCTGGGCAAATACCAGGCTGTGCCCGGCCCTGGAAGCTTCGCTCTCCAGTCTCTCCTGGATACTCTGCAGGGTATCGCTGCCGTAGTGTTCAGGCTCACGGCTTCCGAGCAGGTTCAGATTGGGGCCGTTGAGTACCAGGATGGTCGCCATTTTTTTATTTTCCAAGCAGACAGGGTCAATCCAGGGGCGCCGTATATCAGTCGAAAAGGCACTTTGCCGCAATTTCAGGCAGTACTCTTTTCAGTTATTGGCTTCAGGGGTGGATTTTGCCTGGATTGGCGGAAATTGTCTAGATTTCACGCCTTTTTCTGTAAACTTCGTGAAACTTGTGGGCAGTCGATTGCCCTGCAACCCTGCTGGGGCCTGCTGTCAGGCCCTAGAGAAGGGGTTTGAGCTGCTCTTCGAGTATGGTTTCGGTCATCAGGCCGGCCTGGACGTAGCGTGTGGTCCCGTCCCGGTCAAATATGGCCGTGAAGGGGAGGGACTCGAAACGGTTGCCGAGGCGGTTTGAGAGCTGAATGGCGTCAGCTCCGCCGATCAGTACCGGGAAGTTGATACCGTAGACGTCGTAAAAGTCCTGAACCAGCCCAGGGTTGTCGATGGCAATGCCGATGAACTGCAGGCCTTTGGCTGCGTATTTATTCTGCATGTCGACAAACAGTGGCATCTCCTTACGGCAGGGGGGGCACCAGGTCGCCCAGAAATTCACCACCAGGACCTTGCCCTGCCATTCGCTCTGTTGGCGGATATTTCCTTCCAGGTCGGTAAAGCTGAATGCCGGCAGGCTCTTTTCACCTTCTCCGGCAAGCTGGATTTTCGAACTGCCTGTCTGTTGCAGTGCCTGGCTGGTAAACCAGGCGCCCGCGGCGATAAAACAGATCAGTGTGATGCTCAGCAGTGCTTTATTAACATTCATTTAAGGGTCTTTCTGATGTGCGCTTCAAACTCGTCTGCGGGCATGAATCCTACCACGCGATAGTTCTTCTTTTCGACACCGTCTGGGCCATAGAACATGATGCTGGGTGGACCGGGCAGTCCGAAGTGGCCCTGCATCAGGGCCTGGTCAACCTCGTCGTTGGCGGTGACGTCAGCCTGGAGCAGTACAAAATCCTTCAGGGCGCCTATGACCGCGGGCTCCGAGAAGGTGTATCGCTCCATCTCCTTGCAGGAGACGCACCAGTCGGCGTAGAAGTCGAGCATGACCGGTTTTCCCGCTGCGCTCGCTGCGGCTACCTCCCGGTTCAGGTCGTCCACGCTCTTGATGCGCTTGAAGCTGAGGTGCTGGGCTTCGGCTGCCCCGGCAGAGCCGCCGCCAAAGCCAAGCCCACGCAGGGGCTGGACCGTATCCTTTCCTCCCGCCGCCGCACCTACCAGCATCAATGAGCCGTAGACCAGCAGGGCAACCCCGAGTCCTTTCCAGAGACGGTCCCAGCCGGAAGCCTCCACCTGCAGCTGCTGCAGTGCGCCCATGTAGACGGCACTGGAGGTGAGCAGAATTCCCCAAAGGATCATGGCCACCGCGGCGGGCAGAATACGCTCAAGCATAATGATGGCCACCGCCAGCAGACCGACACCGAAGACCGCCTTGATGGTGTCCATCCAGGAGCCTGCCCGGGGCAGCAGTTTGCCTGCAGAGGTACCTATGGCCAACAGGGGTGCACCCATGCCCATGGAGAGGGCGTAGAGGGCCATGCCGCCCAGAACGGCGTCACCGGTCTGGCCGATATAGATCAGCGCGCCGAACAGGGGAGGGGCAACGCAGGGGCCGACGATCAGTGCCGAGAGCAGGCCCATAACAGCCACACCGGCCAGGCTGCCACCCTGCTGCTTGTTGCTGGCCTCTGTCAGCTTGCTCTGCCACTTGCTGGGCAGCTGCAGGTCGTAGAAGCCGAACATGGAGAGAGCGAGCAGAACGAAAACAAGCGAGAAAGCGATCAGTATCCAGGGGTTCTGGAACGCCGCCTGCAGGTTGGCGCCAGAGAGTCCTGCAATGACGCCGACCACGGTGTAGGTCAGTGCCATGGCCTGGACGTAGACCATGGAGAGGGTGAAACCTTTTTTCGCCGTGATGTTGGTGCCGTGGCCGGCGATGATGCCCGAGAGGATCGGGATCATTGGGAATACACAGGGGGTCAGCGATAGCAGCAGGCCGAAACCGAAGAAGGTGAGGATGATCAGCCAGGTGTTGCCGCTCTTGATGGTGGCGGCTATCTGGTCCTGTTCAGATACCTGTACATCTGCCGCCTGCTGTGCAGGGGCTGAGGCAGTTGCCAGGGTTGTAGATTCAGCGGCTTCTGCAGCACTGATTCCCGGCAGGTTCAATACCTTGGTGCTGGTGACGGGGGGGTAGCAGATGCCGATATCCGCGCAGCCCTGGTACCTGACCTGGAGGGTGACATCGGTGGCGGCGGTGTTGCTCCTGACCAGGGGTACGGCGAGGTTGATGCCGTTATGGTATACCGGCAGGTCCCCGGTGGTGCCGTCGGGCCGGATAGCGTCCTTCTTGATGTCGGCTCCAGGCATGGTGTAGTCGCCCAGGCTGACGCCATCGGCCTGGGTCAGCTGGATCTTGATCTTGTCCTGGTAGAGGTAGGTGCCGTCGGCGATCAGCCAGTTGAGGCGCAGGTTGCCGCCGTCGACCACCTTGGTGCTGAATACGAAAGCCTCCTCGGGGGAGAGTATCTCGTCCTCCTCGTCATCCAGTCCCAGGTCCTCGTTCAGTGCAGTGAGTGTTTTCAGGGCGGGAGGCGCCTCAGCGGCCTGTGTCCCTGCCGGCAGTTCCAGGCTGGTTTTCTGCTTATGGGGTGGATAGCAGAGGCCTGCATCCGCGCAACCCTGGGAGCTGGTTTCCAGCTGCAGGGTCATCGCCTTTGCGGGCCGTTTCACAATCGGCACGCGCACAGTCACCTGGTTGCGGTAGATCCCCACCTTGCCGAAGAATTCGTCGTCCTTGATCTTGGCTGCAGGGAATTCGGGTGTGCCCAGCTCAACTTCCGGGTCCTCAGCACTGAACTTGAACTTTTTCTGGTAGAGGTAGTAGTTGTCCGCTATATCCCAGGTGACCTGGAGAGCGTCTGGTGCATCGGCCTTTGCCGAGACCCGGAATGCGTCATCCGGAAGCAGGTACTCCTCGTCGGATTGGGCGGCGGCAAAGCCTGAACAGAGCAGCAGGACAAGACTCAGCAGCAGGTTGAGAGGGTTCATTGTTTTGTTGTGCATTGTTGGACCCAGTGGAGATAGTCAGGAAGACCCTGTTCTACAGGGACCGCGATAATCTCAGGAAGTTCATAGGGGTGCAGGGTGACAATCTTCTGTTCCAGCTCGCTATAGCGTTGGCGGCCGGCTTTTATCAGAAGCATGCTCTCCTCTGCGCGTTCACGCATGCCCTGCCACTGGTAGATGGAGATGGCGCCGGGAATGATGTTTACACAGGCTGCCAGTCCGTCGTCGACCAGGTTGCCGGCGATCCTTTCGGCGCTCTCCCGGTCGGGGCAGGTACAGTAGATTAATAACGTTTCTACAGGCATCGGGCAAAGATACAGGAACAGGGAGTACAGGATCAATTTGTTCTGCTGCGAATTGCCGGATGCATCTGCGTGTTGAGCAGCTCTCTCCTGAAGCGTAAGCTTCGCAGTATGAATCCATTACTGATTTTTCTACTGCTGTTTGTCGGGATCCCGCTGTTCGAACTCTATTTTCTGATAGAGGTCGGTTCCGAGATAGGGGCGCTTCCGACTATTTTTCTGACGATTTTTACCGCGGTGCTTGGCGGTTTTCTTGTCAGGATGCAGGGGTTTTCCACTGCACTCAGGGTGCGCGACGCGGTTGATCGCGGAGAGGTGCCCGCGGTGGAGATGATGGAGGGGGTGATGCTGCTTGTCTGTGGTGTCCTGCTGCTGCTCCCCGGCTTCTTTACCGACGCCGTTGGATTCATCTGCCTGATTCCCCAGGCCAGGAGGGGCATGATCGTGTGGATGCTCAAGCGCACGCAGGTGATTCAGCCTGCACCGGGACAAGGCGCAGGCCCGGAGCATGATGAGCAGGTCAGGAGCGGGCGGGTCCTGGAGGGTGAGTACAAGCGGGACGAGGAGTGACTCCTGCTTCTTGATATGCGCTCCGCCTGGCGTTGGTTTGCCTTCTACCCTCCAGGGCATAAAAGGCCGATATGCCGACTTATATCCCCAGCCAATGTCTGAAACGGTACCAGAGACTGCCAAGCTGCTCGTGAATGGCGATTGAGCTGAGCTCCAGGCTGGATGCCCTGGGCAGCCAGTCGTACATGGTTGTTTCAATTTTTGAGCGGCGCTGAAACCCTGTGGGTGCGGGTGTGACGGAAATGCCTGCCTGCTTGAAGGCCTCCATGGCCCTGGGCATATGCCAGGCGTGTGTGACCAGAAGCACTCGCTCGATCATCAGCCTGTCCAGGAGTTCTCCGGTCATATGCGCATTTCCCCAGGTGGTCCGGCTGCGGTTCTCTACGGCGATCACCTTGCTACTGAACTCCCTCTCCAGCACCTCCTTGGCCATGTCGGCCTCGGGTTCGCCTTCATCCGCGCCGCTGCCGCCACTGGGTATGACCGGCAGGCCGGTCTGTCGCGATAACCATGCTGCATAACGGAGCCGCTCCAGCAAGCTGCTGCCGATGGTATCTTTTCGGTTGTATTCAGGGGCACCGGGATGCCGGCTGCCGCCAAGTACAACGATCGCCTGGGGGGCGCGATCTTTGAGTCGCGCCATGTTTAGCGGCGGTACGGTCTCAACGTAGCCGATCAGCTCGCGGGATATGAAGGGGGTGCTAAGCAGGTAGAGCGCTGCGAGGGTGATCAGCAGTAGCAGTTTGCCGAGAAAGCGTCGGCTCATCATCAGGCCGATGAGGCCCAGGATGACCAGGCCTCCAGGCGGAATTATCAGAGTTTTCAGAAACCAAATCGTTTCCTGGTGCATGTCAGCTCACCGTTAGCAGTCGTCAGTTATTACAAAAGCGGATTTGCCTGGAGATCCGCGTGGTAGGAGGAGCGCACCATCGGGCCACTTGCTACATTTGAGAAGCCCATGGACTCGCCCAGCAGTCGCAGCTGTTCAAACTCTTCCGGCGTCACGAAGCGTGCCACGGGAAGGTGTTCCCGGCTCGGCTGCAGGTACTGCCCAAGGGTGAGCATGTTGCAGTCGTGCTGCCTGAGATCGGACATCACCTCCTCAACCTCCTGCATGGTCTCTCCCAGGCCGAGCATCAGGCCTGATTTGGTCTGTACCTCAGGGTGGAGCTGTTTGAATTTCTTCAACAGTTCAAGGGAACCCTTGTAGTCCGCACCGGGTCTCGCCTTGCGATACAGGGCGGGGGCGGTTTCAAGGTTGTGATTGAAGACGTCGGGCTGGTACTCGCTGAACTGTTCCAGGGCCAGGTCCATGCGTCCCCTGAAGTCAGGAACCAGGATTTCGATTTTTGTGTCGGGGCTGGTTTTGCGTAGCTCCCTGATGCAGTCGACATAGTGTGCGGCCCCACCGTCACGCAGATCATCCCTGTCCACCGAGGTGATCACCACGTACTTTAGTCTCATGGTGTGGACCGCCTCTGCCAGGTTGCGGGGTTCCTCGGTATCCAGAGGCTTTGGCTTGCCGTGGGCCACATCGCAGAAGGGGCAGCGCCGGGTGCAGATATCGCCCATGATCATGAAGGTGGCGGTGCCGTGGTTGAAGCACTCTCCCAGGTTGGGGCAGGCGGCCTCTTCGCAGACAGAGCTGAGATTGCTCTCCCTGAGAATACGCTTGATGCGGGTGATCTTCTCACCGCTTGGCACCTTGGTCCGGATCCAGCTTGGCTTGCGCGGCATCTCCAGGGTGGGCTCCACCTTTACCGGTATGCGCGAAACCTTCTCTCCACCACGCTGATGGGTGTCTGGGGTATTTCGTGAGGGTGCGTTGACGTCTTCGGGTTTGCTCATTTTGAGGCCTGGGCTGCTGCCGGGGTGGTTTGGTTTATGGGAGTGTAACCGAGCCGGCTGCAGATGTACCCGGTCAGGTCGTCGGCCACGCGGTCAAGGTCGGTGGGTCCGCCAAGGTCTGCGAGCTGTGTCACTTCAAGGTCGGGATAACCGCAGGGATTGATGCGGCTGAAAGGCTCCAGGTCCATGTCGATGTTCAGGCTCAGGCCGTGAAAACTGCTGCCGCGGCGAACCCGCAGTCCCAGGGCTGCGACTTTCTTTCCGTCTATATAGACTCCCGGAGCATCGGCCCTGGCCTCGGCGGCTATGCCATACCCGGCAAGCAGGTCGACAATGCTCTGTTCGATCAGGGTGACCAGCTGTCTCACCCCGAGACCGGCCCGCCGCAGGTCGAGCAGGATGTAACAGACCAGTTGACCCGGACCATGATAGGTCACCTGGCCGCCGCGGTCGGTGTGGATAACCGGAATCTCCCCCGGGGAGAGCAGGTGCTCCGGTTTTCCTGCCTGGCCCAGGGTGTAGACCGGCAGGTGCTCCACCAGCCATATCTCGTCGGTTGTCTGCCGGTTGCGCGAATCGGTGAACTGCTGCATCTGCTGCCAGACAGGGGTATATGCCTGTTGGCCAAGCCGGCGGATATGAATGGGGTGGTTCTGGTTGGCTGAAGCCATCGGTAGTGAATGAGCTACAGGCTCATGATGACTTTATCGTGGTCGGTCAGGTCTTGGTAAATGCTGTCCAGCTGCTGTTTGCTGGTGGCCTCGAAGGTGACCGTGACAGAGAGGTATTTGCCTCCGTTGCTGGATCGGGTTTTGACTGCCCCTTCACCGAGGTTCGGTACATGGCGGGCGACGATCTCTGCCACCAGGGCATCGAAATCGGGGCTGGCATGGCCCATCGCCTTGACCGAAAACCGGCAGGGGAATTCCAGCAGTGTCTCTTGCTCTTCGCTCATGTTTCTCGTTTGTAGCCTGTCAGTGTTCTGTGGTGCCGCTTTTTATGGCCTGTTTGTAATCGCCGTAGATGCGGTGCATGGACCTGAATATGGGGCCGGGCAGGCCGTTTCCAACCTTTTTGCCGTTCAGTTCGACCACCGGAACGATCTCCCGGGTGGAGCTGGTGATCCAGATCTCATCTGCTCCAGGCAGGTCCAGCTCACTGATCTCCTCCTCGCGGCAGGGGATCTTGTTGGCCGTCGCCAGTTCGAGCACCAGGTCACGGGTGATGCCTGGCAGAAGCCGGTCGCTCTTTGGTGGGGTGCGGATGACGCCGTCGGAGATGACGAAGAGATTGCTGGCTGTTCCCTCAATGGCAAATCCGTCGCGAACCAGGATCGCCTCGTTGGCCTCGCTGTCATTGGCCTGCTCGCGCAGCAGTACGTTGGCCAGCAGGGTGATCGCCTTGATGTTGCAGCGGTGCCAGCGGATGTCCTGAAGGGTGATGGCGGTTATCCCCTTTTCGGCCAGGTCCGGGTTGACCGGTGCAATGGGATTGGTCATGGCGAATACGGTTGGCGATGCATTGTCCGGGATCAGGTGGTCCCGCTTCTCCGCTGCGCCCCGGGTGACCTGCAGGTAGACGGCCTGGTCTTCTCCAGGCCGCTGGGCTACCAGCTGTTCAAGGATCTCGCTCCACCGGGCCGTGGAGTGGGGGTTGTTCATGCGGATTCCCCGCAGGCTGTCGTCCAGGCGCTGCAGGTGGTGTTCAAGTCTGAACAGCCGGCCGCTGTAGCAGGGGATGACTTCGTAGACCCCGTCGCCAAACAGAAAGCCTCTGTCCATGACCGATATCTGGGCCTCATCCCGGGGAAGAAACCGGCCGTTGAGAAATACCTGTGGCGTGCTGTTCAAGCTATGGGTTCCTTATTCAAACATCAGCAGTGCGCTGTCTTTCAGGGTCTGCCAGATACCGCCCTCTTCGATTCCCTCCAGGGCCACCAGGGGGCTTTCGGTTACAGTCTTGTCGCCAAGCATAACCGTTACGGTGCCTACCTCCTGACCTTTGCGCAGGGGCGCCATGATTTTTGGTGGGATGGTCATGCTGGGTTTCAGGTTTTTGTACTGACGCCTGGGTATGGTGACCACCAACTCCTCTTTCAGTCCCAGCCGCAGCTGTTCGGAAGCGCCCTTCCAGACGCGAACCTTGGTCAGTGCCTCGCCGGCGCCGTAGAGTCTGTGGGTTTCAAAAAACCGGAAACCGTAGTTGAGCAGGGCCTGGCTCTCCTTGGCCCGTGCGTCTTCGCTGGATGTGCCCATGACCACTGAGATAAGGCGCATGCCGTTGCGCTTGGCCGAGGCCACAAGGCAATAGCCCGCTGCTTCGGTATGGCCGGTCTTGATGCCGTCCACAGAGTCATCCCGCCACAGCAGCTTGTTGCGGTTGTGCTGCTTTATCTCGTTGAAGGTGTACTCCTTGATCGAATACCAGTCGTAGTAGTCGGGGAATTCACGAATCGTGGCGGCAGCGACAATGGCGATGTCGTGTGGCGTTGTAAAGTGGTTGTCATCCGGCAGGCCGGTGCTGTTGACGAAATTGGTGTTTTCCATGCCGAGGCGCTGGGCATGTTCGTTCATCAGGTTGGCAAATGTATCTTCGCTGCCTGCCACATGCTCGGCGAGGGCGATGCTTGCGTCGTTGCCGGACTGAATGATCATGCCTTTGAGCAACTGCTCGACGGGGATCCGTTTTCCGACTTCGATAAACATCCGGGAGCCGGGAGCGCGCCACGCCTTCTTGCTGATCCGGACCTCTTCATCCAGCTTGATATTGCCCTCTTGAAGTTCACGCAATACCGCGTAGGCGGTCATGATCTTGGTCAGGCTGGCAGGCTCCAGTCGCTGGCTTGAGTTGTTCTCCGCCAGTACGTGGCCACTGTCAAAATCAAGCAGAAGGTGTCCGCTGGCTGCGACTTTCGGGGGGGCGGGTACCGGTGTCGCGGCCAGGGCCGATGCGCTGAATATGCCGAGCAGTAGTGTTGTCAAAAGGGTGTTTCTAAAGAGTTTGGCAAGCGCTGAAAGCATGATTATCCTGTTTTGATCTGCTGAATTCCTGGTATGGGACAACCCAAAGGCCCTCGGGTTCTCCTGATGACAGGGCTATTCTAACCTGAGTCTGTTACGAGTGGTCCAGTTCTGCTGTATCAGAACGAAGTTCCGGCGTTGGGCTGTTGTTTACTCGATGATAATGCGGGATTCGCCATGGCCCAGCTGGGAGAGCCTGACGCTGAGAGCGTCGGCCTGTTCGACCCCGGCAAGAGGCCCCACCTGAACCCGGAACAACGGCTGTCCATAACGCTGCGTGCGTTGGATCCGGATGTTGCGGTTGAGTTCGCCGGAGAGACGGGAACGCAGGCGATCGGCGTTGCCCTGGCTCAAAAAGGCGCCCACCTGGATGAATATTCCGGGCTCTGTCCCTGATGTGGGTCTAGGTCTGGGCGGGGCAGCGATCTGACGCCTGGGGGTGGGCTGACCCGGTTCCAGGGCCCGGACCTCTACCAGGCCGGTCCCCTTGGCCAGAATGCCAAGCTTGGTTGCGGCGGCGTAGGAGAGATCGATGATGCGGTTCTCATGGAACGGGCCCCTGTCATTGACCTTGAGGACGGCCGTGCGGCCATTGTTCAGGTTTCTGACCTCTACATAGGTGGGCAGCGGAAGACTCTTGTGGGCCGCGGTCATCTTGTACATGTCGTAGGGTTCGCCGCTGCTGGTCCGACGGCCGTGAAACTTGGTGCCGTACCAGGAGGCGACACCGCGCTCCATGTAGCCCCGGCTGCTTGACATCACCTGGTAGCGCTTTCCCCTGACCACGTAGGATGCCGGGTTGCCGTATCTGCTGCGTGGCTCCTGTCGTGGTGTGGCGTCAGCTATGGTGTTGGGGTCCATAACCCGGCGTGGTGCGCTGTCAGATGCCTCTGGAAAGCCGGGGATAGCGGGTGGTCGCACCGAGCAGCCAGCCAGCAGAAGCAGCAGCATCATACCCAGGCCGAGAAGGGCGGGGTTAGGATTTTTCACCGCTTTTCCCCTCGCCGTCCCGCAGCTCAATGATCTTCCGGCTCAGCTGGTAGACCGCCATTGCGTAGAGATTGCTGTGGTTGTAGCGGGTTATAACGTAGAAGTTGGGGAGTCCCAGCCAGTATTCGTTGCCGCCCTTTGTCCGCAGACGGATCAGGCTGCTTTTGGTCTCTGGGTCCAGTTCTGCAGGGGTGGATATTCCTGCGGAATCGAGCTCCTTGAGCAGGATGCTGGGTTTCATGCCCGCTTTGACGTACTTGGTATGGGCCTTGCCGGCTCCCTCGGCCCGCAAGGTGACCGCAGCCCCTTTGGTCCAGCCGTGGCGTTTGAAGTAGGCGGCCACGCTGCCGATGGTATCGGCGTTGTTTGACCAGATATCGCGCTGACCGTCATTGTCGAAATCCACCGCGTAGGCGCGGTAGCTGCTGGGGATGAACTGGGGTTTCCCCATGGCCCCCGCATAGGAGCCCTTGAGTTCAAGGGCGTCAACCTCTTCTTCCCGTGCAAGCAGCAGAAACTCTTCGAGCTGTTTTTTGAAGAACTTGGCCCTCTTCGGGTAGCCGAAGGAGAGGGTGGCCAGGGCGTCGAGAACCGGGTAGCTGCCTGCGTGGCGGCCGTAGCGGGTCTCCACGCCGATAATGGCGACAATGATGGCGGGAGGCACGCCGTAGCGCTGTTCGGCCTGCTGTAGGATTGCCTCATTCTCTTTCCAGAAACGGACCCCTTCCCTGGCCCGGCTGCTGGTCACGAAGATCGGACGGTATTTATACCAGGGCTTGGACTCCGCGGGACGGGATATGGCGTCGATGATGCTCTGGCGATACTCCACCTTGTCCAGCATGGCCTGTAGTTCGCCGCTGTCGAAGCCGTGCTTTTTGCTTGTCTCTGCCACGAATGAGCTGACCTGCGCTTTGAAATCCGCCGGAGGTGCGGCAACGGCCGTGGCTCCCAGGCTGGTTACGCTCAGCAGTATGGTTAATAGCGCCCTGATTCTGCTCATCTGTTCCCTTAAGTCGGCAGTAGTTTTCGGTGAGTGTGTATGGACATCAGGATACCGAACCCGGCCATGATGGTCACTAGTGATGTACCGCCGTAACTGATCAGGGGTAGGGGTACGCCCACCACCGGCAGTATGCCGCTCACCATTCCGGTGTTCACGAAAAGGTAGACAAAAAATACCAGAGTAAGTGCACCGCCCAGAAGTCTGCTGAAGGTGTCCTGTGCCTGGGCGGCGATATAGAGCCCCCTCAGGATGATGAAAATATAGAGGGCGAGCAGGCTGATGATACCGATGAAGCCGAACTCCTCGGCAATTACCGCGAAGATGAAATCGGTTGTTCTCTCGGGTAGAAACTCCAGGTGGGACTGGGTGCCGTTGAGCCACCCCTTGCCATAGAGTCCACCTGAACCGATTGCGATTTTTGACTGGATAATATGGTAGCCGGTACCCAGAGGGTCGCGTTCAGGATCCAGAAAGGTAAGTACCCGGTTGCGTTGATAGGCGTGCATGCCCCACTGCCAGAGAACCCAGGCTGTGGGAATTGCGGTCAGCACCATACCGCCTATGAAGCGCCAGCTCAGGCCGGCCAGGAAAAGTACGAACACGCCCGCGCTGGCTACCAGAAGGGAGGTTCCCAGGTCGGGTTGCCTGGCGATCAGCAGTACGGGGACCAGGATCAATATGCCGGCGGCGGCCAGTCGCTTCCACCTTGGTGGCAGGGCTTTCTCCGCCAGGAACCAGGCGATCATCATGGGTACCGCGAGCTTGAGCAGTTCAGACGGCTGAAAACGGAAAAAGCCGAGATTCAGCCAGCGCTGGGCCCCTTTTCCCACCTCGCCGAATGCCAGCACGGCTATCAGCATGAGTATGCCGATGCCGTACAACCAGGGTGACCAGCGGCGCAGTACGCTGGTTGGTATCTGGGCCAGCACCACCATGCCGCAGAAAGCGAGGGCGAGACGGATCGCCTGGCGCTGGATCTGGCCCATATCCTGTCCGCTGGCGCTATAGAGTACGACAAGGCCGAATCCGCAGAGCAGGATCAGACCTGTCAGCAGCGGCAGGTCCAGGTGCATGCCTGCAAGCAGGCCCTCGGCCTTGGTCGGGTTGGATTCGGGGAGTCCACTGGGTCGGAATGCGCGGTTCACAGCGGCTCCTGTACTAGGTATTGATCCATGATGCGTTTGGCGATTGGAGCAGCTACAGATCCTCCGTGGCCGCCGTTCTCAACGATCACGGCCACCGCGATACGTGGGTTTTTCACCGGTGCGAAGGCGATGAACAGGGCGTGGTCGCGCATTTTCTTGGCCAGCCCCTCCTCTTCGTACTCCTCCTCCTGGGCCACGGTAAAGACCTGGGCCGTACCGGTTTTTCCGGCAATACGGTAGTTGAGGTTGCGTATGCGCCTGGCCGTGCCCCTGGGGCCCTCCACTACCTGTGTCATGGCGTGGATTATGTCATCCCAGTTGTGGTCTGATTGACGGGGTAGAGCTACCTTGGGTTGCACAGGAATGGGCTCCGGCACTGCCGAGCTGTTCTTTTGAATTGAGCTAACGATCCGCGGGTGACTTTTCAATCCCAGGGTGGCAAGGGTCGCGGTGGCGCTGGCCAGTTGCAGCGGCGTGGTAAGAAAGTAGCCCTGGCCTATGCCTGTGATCAGGGTTTCACCCGGATACCAGGAGGTGCGCCTGGCGCGTTTTTTCCACTCCCTGGAGGGTAGCAGTCCACCCAGTTCTCCGGTGATATCGATATTGGTCTTGCTGCCGAAGCCGAACAGGTTGAGAAAGCCGTGAAGTTTGTCGATGCCCAGCTGATTGGCCAGGTCATAGAAGTAGACGTCACAGGACTGGGTGATCGAGTCGCTCAGATTAACTGGCCCGTGGCCGGTTTTTTTCCAGTCGCGGTATTTATGGCTGTGATTGGGCAGCTGGAAATAGCCGGGGCAGTATTTCTTCTGGGTGAAGTTGGTGGTTCCCGTCTCAAGACCGGCCAGGCCGATAAAGGGTTTTACCGTGGAGCCCGGCGGGTACTGGCCCCGAAGTGCCCGGTTGAACAGCGGTTTGTTGTCGGAAGACTGCAGTGCCTTGTAATCCCCGGGGCTGATCCCCTCTACGAACAGGTTCGGATCGAAGCCCGGCTTGCTGGCCATGGCCAGGATGTTGCCTGTCTGGGGGTCGATTGCCACCGCTGCGCCGTTCTCTTCGCCAAACGCATCCATGGCGACCTTTTGCAGTTCGGCATCCAGGGAGAGGTAGAGGTTTTTGCCGGGTACCGGCGGTGTGTTCTCCAGGGTGCGTATCACCCTGCCCAGTGCATTGACCTCGACCTGGCGCAGCCCCACAGTGCCATGCAGGTCGGCTTCGTAGGTCTTCTCGACACCGGTTTTGCCGATGTGGGAGGTGCCGGAGTAGTTGGAGGTGTCGATGACCTGCAACTCGTTTTCATTTATGCGCCCCACGTAGCCCAGGACATGGGCGGTCTCGTAGCCGAGGGGGTAGTCCCGCAGCAGCTTGGCGTTGATATCGACGCCGGGGAAGCGGTGGCGGTTGATGGCGAAACGGGCTACCTCGTTCTCTTCGAGCCGGACCCTGATCGGTATGCTGTCAAAACGACGACGCTGTTTCTTCAGCCGCTGGAATCTCTTCAGGTCGTTCTCGCTGATCGTGATGATCTTTGAAAGCTCCTTGATGGTCTGGTCGATATCACTGACCTGCTCCGGTGTGATCTCCAGGCTGTGTGCCGGAAGATTCTGGGCCAGCACCAGCCCATTGCGGTCATAGATCAGGCCGCGGGTGGGGGGGATGGGTTGCAATTTCACCCTGTTATCCCGGGAGAGGGTGGTGAAGTGGGTGTGGCTGAAAATCTGCAGATCCACCAGGCGAAGCAGAAGGATGCCCAGCAGAAGGACCACCAGGGCGGCAGCGGTTAGCGCCCTGTGCTGGAGCAGCCGGCTTTCGCGCAGATAGTCCTTCAGGGTGACCTGGGGCATCAGCTGACCTGAAACTTCCGGCGCAGATCACGCAGGATGATGTAGACCCAGGGCCAGAGGAACATCCCCACCAGCGGCGGTGCCCAGTAGATCAGGGGCGGAGTGGGGCGGGCTGCGGCACCCATCACCCACAGCGACAGGAGCTTTTCGAGCATCAGCAGCACCAATACGGTCAGTGACTGCTGCCAGAGTGGGAACAGGCGCACCCTCTGGTGCATCTTGTAGGTGAGAAATGCAATCAGCGAGAGGGAGAGTGCGTGCTGGCCGAGCAGGGTTCCAGTCACAACGTCAATGGATATTCCTATCAGCCAGCCAATGACCACGCCAACCCGCTGGGGCAGGGCCAGGGTCCAGTAGATCAGCACCAGGGTATGCCATTGAGGGCGAAACGGCTGGGCCCAATCCGGCAGGGGCAGAATGGTCAGCAGGAGAGCAACCAGTATGGTCAGGCCGATGACAATACCACCGCGACTGGGTGTCAGGCTCATGGTTGTTCTCCCTGTTCAGTGTCGGTGCTGTTTTCCAGGCTGCTGTCACCTTGGGTGCTGGTTGCAGGTGGTGTCAGGGTCCACACCAGGAGCGCCTCCCTGGTGCGGTCGAGGTGCGCGCTGGGCTGGGCCTTGATTACGGCAAAGGGTTGCTGTGGTTGGCGCTCCACCGAGACCACTTCCGCTACGGGGTAGCCGGGAGGAAAGCGGCCGCCGAGGCCGGAAGTGACCAGGAGGTCCCCCTTCTTGATGTCGGCGTTGTTGGGCAGGTGGGGCAGCTCGAGTTCGTTTATCCGACCGGTGCCCATGGCGATTGTACGCAGTCCGTTCCTGTTCACCTGAACAGGCAGGGCGTGGCTTGCATCGGTAATCATGAGCACTGTGGCGGTGTAGGGATTGACATGGATGACCTGGCCCATGACCGCATTGGCATCCAGTACCGGCTGTCCCTGGTAGACGCCTGACGTGTCCCCTTTGTTGATCAGAACCTGCTGACGGTAGGGATCCAGATCCACCGCGATCAGCTCGGCAATCAGTATGCGCTCACCCACCTTGAAGGATGACTCCAGCAGGTTGCGCAGACGCATGTTCTCTTCTTCAAGGGCGGCAAACTTCTGCTGGCGGGCCTGCAGCTGCAGGTTCTCTTTATGCAGGCGCTGGTTCTCGTCCTGCAGGTGATAGCGTGTGGCGAAAGTCTCCCTGACCCAGCCGGTGGCCGATACCGGCAGATCGGCCACAAAGTGCAGAGGGTAGGTGATGACTGAAAGCGCCGACCTGACCGTTTCAAGATGGTGGTAACGGTGATCGACGACCATCAGGGCGAGCGAAATCACCACCGCGATAATGACGCGGGTTGTGACGGACTGTCCCTGTGTGAAGATCGGTTTGATGGATGCTAAGCCTCAGCAAAACAGATTGCGGCGCTGCAGACAGCAGTTACTCCAGGGCGAAAAGCAGTTCGCCGCCACGCTCGTCAAGCATCTCCAGGGCGCGACCGCCGCCTCGTGCAACGCAGGTCAAGGGGTCTTCTGCGATCAGGACAGGCAGCCCGGTCTCCTCTTCCAGCAGGCGGTCAATGTCGCGCAGCAGGGCGCCACCGCCGGTGAGGACGATGCCGCGCTCGGCAACATCGGCGCCAAGCTCCGGAGGGGTCTGCTCGAGGGCTGCCTTCACGGCGCCGACGATACCTGAGAGGGGCTCCTGCAGGGCCTCCAGAATCTCGTTGCTGTTGAGGGTGAAGCTGCGGGGTATGCCTTCGGCGAGGTTGCGTCCCTTGACCTCCATCTCTTTCACTTCATTGCCGGGAAATGCCGAGCCGATCTCTTTTTTGACCCG
The DNA here is from genome assembly GCA_965224515.1 of Sedimenticolaceae bacterium. Taxonomy (GTDB): domain Bacteria; phylum Pseudomonadota; class Gammaproteobacteria; order Chromatiales; family Chromatiaceae; genus Sedimenticola_A. The sequence goes on along the minus strand of OZ245051.1, from coordinate 850,780 downwards.
TTCTGCAGATGCCTCGCCGATGAGGGTGCCGTAGTTGCGGCGCACGTAGTTGACAATGGCCTCGTCGAAACGGTCACCACCGACGCGCACGGAGTTGGCGTAGACAATGCCGTTGAGGGAGATGATGGCAACTTCGGATGTACCACCGCCGATATCCAGAACCATGGAGCCCCGTGCTTCGTCAACGGGAAGTCCGGCACCGATGGCGGCAGACATGGGTTCGTCGATCAGGTAGACCTCGCGGGCGCCAGCGCCTGCAGCAGACTCCTTGATGGCGCGCCGTTCAACCTGGGTGGAGCCGCAGGGAACACATACCAGTACCCGCGGGCTGGGCCGGATCATTCTGCTCTCATGCACCTTGTGTATAAAGTGCTGGAGCATCTTTTCAGTTACCGTGAAGTCTGCGATCACGCCCTCTTTCATCGGCCGGATAGCGGTGATGTTATTGGGTGTACGTCCCAGCATCTGCTTGGCTTCCTCGCCTACGGCAGCGACTGACTTGCCACCACCAGGTCCGCGATCGTGACGGATGGCGACAACGGATGGTTCGTCGAGAACGATCCCCTGGCCCCTGGCATAGATGAGTGTATTGGCGGTGCCGAGATCGATCGACAGATCGTTGGAAAAAAGTCCGCGTATGCGTCTGAACAACATAGTTAAGCTTGCTTCTCTGTGGGACGTAAAAGTCGTTGGTCAGGCCATGGCCATTTCTGTTATTAAAATCGGCTCGGCCTGGAAATAGCCTAATCTAGCAATCACAGGGGGTAGGGGGCAAGATCATATTGCACCAAGATGGGCAATTGTTCTCATCCGCACACGTGTTTTCACTGCAATCGAGACGGCAATTGTGGTAATTTTACACTTTTTCCTTGAGTCGAGGGCAAAATGTCTCTGAAAAGAGCGGATGTGGAAAAAATCGCGCACCTGGGCCGCTTGGCGGTGAGCGATGACGAGCTGGATTCCGTGGCCAGTGATCTCTCCAATATTCTCGATCTGGTGGAACAGATGAATGCCGTGGGTACCGAGGGCGTTGTGCCCATGGCCCATCCGCTGCACATGGTCCAGCGGCTGCGCGAAGACGTGGTGACCGAGACCAATCAGCGCGACAACTTCCAGTCAGTGGCGCCACTGACGGAGGACGGCCTCTACCTGGTCCCCAAAGTCATCGAATGATTCTGCCCCGGGCGGTGCCTGGCGGTATTACCTTTTTTCAACAGAGTTAGTTGCATGTATAGCAAAAGTATTGCGCAGCTGTCCGCCGGTCTGAAGGCCGGGGAGTTCTCCAGTGTCGAACTGACACGCTCCTACCTGGACAGGATCAAATCGCACAATGGCGAATTGAACGCCTATATCACCGTCTGCGAGGCGTCGGCACTGGCGGCTGCAGAGGCCGCCGATGTCCGTATCCGCGCCGGCGATGCCACCGTGATGACGGGCATCCCCATTGCACACAAGGATATTTTCTGCACCAACGGCATCAAGACTACCTGCGGCTCCCGCATGCTGGATAACTTCATAGCGCCCTATGATGCTACCGTTGTGAGCCGCTTACAGGACGCCGGTGCAGTACTGCTGGGTAAGACCAACATGGATGAGTTCGCCATGGGGTCGTCCAACGAGACAAGTTTCTTCGGCTCGGTGCGCAACCCCTGGGACAAGCAGAGCGTGCCGGGTGGCTCATCGGGTGGTTCTGCCGCTGCAGTTGCCTCCGGGCTCTGTGCGGCGGCAACCGGTACCGATACCGGCGGCTCCATCCGCCAGCCCGCGGCCCTGTGCGGCATTACCGGGCTCAAGCCCACCTACGGGCGGGTCTCACGTTACGGCATGATTGCTTTCGCATCTTCCCTGGACCAGGGTGGCCCAATGACCCGCAGTGCCGAGGATGCGGCGGCCATGCTGCAGGTGATGGCCGGGTTCGATGAGCGCGATTCCACCAGTGCCCAGGAGCCTGTGCCCGATTATTCGGCGTCCCTGGGCGATGACCTGAAGGGTCTCCGGATCGGTCTGCCCAAAGAGTATTTCGGTGAGGGTCTCGATTCAGAGGTGGCCGCGTCCATTGAGGCTGCCATAGATGAGTATCGCAGGCTTGGTGCGGAGGTTGTGGAGATCAGCCTGCCCAACACCTCGCTGGCAGTGCCCACCTACTATGTTGTTGCACCGGCGGAGTGCTCCTCAAACCTGTCCCGTTTCGACGGTGTCCGCTACGGCCATCGCTGTGACTCACCGGTCGACCTGGAGGATCTCTACAAACGTTCCAGAACTGAGGGCTTCGGTGCCGAGGTGAAGCGGCGCATCATGATCGGCACCTATGCCCTGTCTGCCGGTTACTACGATGCCTATTACCTGAAAGCCCAGCAGATCAGGCACCTGATCTCAGATGATTTCACCAAGGCCTTTGAGCAGGTGGATGTGATCATGGGACCCACGGCCCCTGACACCGCTTTCGGTATCGGTGAGAAGGCTGACGACCCGGTCAGTATGTACCTGTCCGATATCTATACCATTGCGGTAAACCTGGCAGGCCTGCCGGGGATCTCCATACCTGTAGCGCCAGCAGGCGGCAAACCGGTTGGATTGCAGATTATCGGCAACTACTTCCAGGAGACGAAACTGCTGAACGTGGCTCACAACTACCAGCAGGCTACCGACTGGCACAAAGCCTTTCCGGGTGATTTTGAATAGACACTGCTCTTTAGCGGGTGTGTGACAAGTGATGGGCAAGCGGGTTTTTTCCAAATGCTTGGCCAAGAGACAACTGAAGGATACTGAGGTTTAACATGCAATGGGAAACCGTCATCGGGCTTGAGATTCATGCCCAGCTGGCAACCAAGTCAAAAATCTTCTCCGGCGCCTCCACGGCATTCGGAGCTGATCCCAATACCCAGGCCTGCAACGTGGACCTGGGGCTGCCTGGCGTGTTGCCGGTACTTAACCGCGACGTTGTGAGAATGGCTGTGAAGTTTGGTTCGGCCATTGAGGCAGAGCTCGGAAAACGCTCGGTCTTTGCCCGCAAAAACTACTTCTACCCCGATCTGCCCAAGGGTTACCAGATCAGTCAGTTCGAGCTGCCTATCGTTGGCAAGGGGCACGTTGAGATCGTCCTTGAGGATGGAGAGACCAAGACCGTCGGGGTGACCCGTGCGCACCTGGAAGAGGATGCGGGGAAATCCCTGCATGAAGACTTTCATGGCATGACGGGAATTGATCTGAACCGCGCAGGTACGCCACTGCTTGAGATCGTCTCAGAGCCTGATATGCGCTCCGCAAAGGAGGCCGTTGCCTACTCCCGCAAGATTCACCAGCTGGTCCAGTACCTGGGTATCTGCGACGGCAACATGCAGGAGGGCTCGTTCCGGGTGGATGCCAATGTCTCTGTACGCCCTGTGGGCCAGGAGGAGTTCGGGACCCGTGCGGAACTGAAAAACATCAACTCTTTCCGTTTTATAGAGCGTGCCATCAATATCGAGGTTGATCGGCAGATCGACCTGATTGAATCCGGTGGAGTGGTGGTCCAGGAGACCCGTCTCTACGACGCAAACAAGGACGAGACCCGCTCCATGCGTTCAAAGGAGGAGGCCAACGACTACCGTTATTTCCCCGATCCGGATCTGCTGCCGGTCGAACTGGATGATGACTTCATCCGCATGGTCGCCTCGGATATGCCCGAGCTGCCCGATGCCAAGCGCCACCGTTTCGGTGATGAGTATGGTCTCAGTGCCTACGATGCCGATGTGTTGACCGGCACTCTTGCCCTGGCTGACTATTTTGAGGTTGCAGCCAAGGCTGGTGGCGATACCAAGCTTGCGGCCAACTGGGTTATGGGTGAGCTCTCCGGTGCGCTGAACAAAGAGGGGATGGATATTACCCGGTCGCCGGTTTCCGCGGAGCTGCTGGGCGGTTTGCTGCAGCGTATTACTGATAACACTATCTCCGGCAAGATCGCGAAACAGGTGTTCGAGGGGATGTGGGCAGGCGAAGGCAGTGCCGACGAGGTGATCGAGGCCAAAGGGCTTAAGCAGATCACGGATTCCGGCGCCATCGAGAAGATCGTTGACGACGTCATTGCCGCAAACCCGGGCCAGGTGGAAAACTACCGTTCTGCCGAGGAGAAGAAACGAGGCAAGATGCTCGGCTTCTTTGTCGGCCAGGTGATGAAGATGTCACAGGGCAAAGCCAATCCCCAGCAGGTCAACGAGTTGCTTCGCAAGAAACTCTGATTCTCAGGAGTTGTTGGGATGGAAAAGCCGGGGTAGTGCCCGGCTTTTTTGTGGGTGACGGATTGGAAATCCATTGGCCTGATCGAGATGTCCGTATCGATAGAATGGAAGGCTTGGTAAACAGTTTCGTAGCCCAGAAGGGGTTCACTCTGTAGCTGATTCCCTGCCACGGCTACGAGCTACTTTTGCAGAGAGGCAAAAGCACCCGCAGGGCATAAATAGCCAAAACTCTTCTCCCCGGTGTCCCGTCCGCTATCGCGGGTTCACTGCACCCTCCGGGCATAAACGCTCTCGCCTTCACTGGGGGTTGTCAGACGCGACGGTTGCTACGGGCATCCTGCCCTCTCGCGACACTTGTACATCCCTGTACATCGTCCCTGTCACGACTGACAACGACCGGCATCCCTGCCGGTCCCCTTCGGGCCTTTTCCAGTGAAGCCTGCGATGCTCGTCGGAACAAAGGGGCCCCTTTCCCATTAGCAGGCCACCTCGCATTGTTTGGATATGTAGGGTGTCGTTGAGCGTAGCGAAACGCACCATTGAAGCCATACTTCTCCGACGCATTTCCAGGTCATTGAGACTGTGACAGTTTCCCTTGATGCAGCCGAGCATCGGAGCAATTTCAGGAAAGGCCCAAAGGGGCGCCGCAGGGAAGCGGCGCGTTCACAGTCAGCACAGGGATGTGCTGTCTGTGAACCCCCTGAAATTGTGAGAAGCGCAGGGGACCCGAACGGAGTGAGGGCAAATCCCGGGAAGATGCGCTTTTGGTTACTTTTCGCGCTGACGAAAAGTGACTCGTGACCGTGAGAAAACAGTCACTACAGGGTAAGCACCTTTTTAGGTCACGAAATTTGTTACCAGGCCCTTACTAAAATGAGCATCCATACGACAACGGATTCCCAATCCGTTGCCTATCACCCTGCCAGGCTGATCATATTCCGCCCGCCATGCTTGGACGCATACAGTGCCTCATCCGCACGGCCGATGAACTCCTTGGGCTCCTCGCCAGCCTGGTAGAGGGCCACGCCACCTGAGATGGTGATCTTTCCCAGGGATTCGCGACTGCCGGTTTTTACCAGGTTGGTGCTGGCGATGGTTTCGCGGATATGGTTTGCCAGTTTCTGTGCGCCTTCGGGTGAGGTGTCCGGCAGGATCACTGAAAACTCCTCGCCGCCGTAACGGGATGCCGTGTCCTTGCCCTTGATGCTCTGGTGCAGGGTGTCCGCCACGAAGCGTATCACCTTGTCTCCGATGATATGTCCGTGGGTGTCATTGACGTTTTTGAAGTGGTCGATGTCGAACATGATCACGCAGAGGGGGGTTGGATTGTCGTAGGTTGCCGTGATCGCCTCATCCATCGCGTCGAAGAATGCGGTGCGGTTTGCAAGACCGGTGAGCGGGTCGGTTATGGCCTGCTTGCGGACCTGTTCGAGTTCTACCCTCAGATCATCCATCTCTGATGATTTGGACTCGAAGTCCTGCTGCATCCGGTCAAGAGACTGCCGCATGTGGTTGGACTCTTCCAGCATCTGTTTCAGCATGCTCATGGGGTCAGCTGTCTCGTTGTGAGCTATGGAGTCGTTGAGCTCTGAGAGAACTTTTCCGTAGTTTTCTGCCTGGGAACCGGTTGAGCTGAGTGAGCCAGAGGTCTCTTTGAGTATTGCCTGCAACTGGTTGCTGACCTGCTCGAGCCGTTCACGGTTTCCTTCGGATATGTGCTTCTTATAGAGAGACTCGTTAACGCTGTCGGTGAATTCTGTTTTCTGTTCGATAAGGGTATCGAGCTTTTCACTCAGCTGTTGATTGTCACCGGCGACATAGTGGTACCAGATCGCGTAGTTTTCCGGTGTAACAGGAATCTTATGCTGAGACATGTAGGGCAGTATCAGTCTTAGGCGTTCAGCATTTTCCTGAAGTGCCAGTTTATCAGCGGGCGAGTTCAAGGCAGGGTGTCTCCATTCATTGGTTATTATTCAACACGCCCCCTATGGTAGTAAAAAAGGGGGGAAACAGCGAGTGCTATTGATGGTTGCCAAATCGTGTAGAGAGGGCGGGTTTATCCGGAACTCAGCGGCTTGCCTTGATCCGGTTGATAAGGTCGCTGTCGTCTGTGGTTTCCCGGGTCATCGCCCTGGCGATATCAATGAGTTTATGCCGCTGGGAGCGTGCATAGGAGCGTAGGGATTCGAAGGCCTCCTGGTCACTGACCTGAAAACGCTCCATGTAGATGCCGATGGCGACACTGATTTCACGGTTGCTGTTGATGGCGTCAGTGAGGTTTGCCTCGCTTTTATAGAGACGTCGCAGTTCTGCAGAGCGCTCCAGGGCGGCCTGGATTGAGGGGACGAGCTGGTGGATATCAACCGGTTTTACCAGGTAACCCAGGGCTCCCTCTTTAATTGCAGTATCCACCAGTTCTTTGTCTGAATAGGCGGTAAGAAAGATTGAGTCGATATCTGCCTGCTTTCTGAGCTCTCTTGCAGCCTCTATTCCGTCCATGCCAGGCATGCGTATGTCGAGCACGGCTAGATCCGGCTGCGCTTCGATGCCGCGTCTGACCGCGTCATCGCCGCTGCCCGCAGCGATCACTTCATAGCCTTCTTTTTCCAGTCCCTTGGATATGACGCTAAGGATCAGTTCGTCATCATCCGCGACAAGAATTTTGTGCCTGTTCATATGTCAGGATGCTCGTTGATGTTTGTTTGGAGGCAGGGTAATCGGAAGAATCCTAAATTATACGGTGTATTGCTTCGTGTTCAAGTTGCCGTATAGGTAAACCTCGATCCTCTTCTTACTCTACTTTGCCCATGGCTACAGTATAGGTCTTCCCCTGTTTTAGTTTTTTATAGTTGCCGAATACTTCTATAAATGCCTTCTGCACAAATTTTCTCAGGCCGGATATGGTGACCACGTAGAACCTTGCGCCAGGTCGCATGCGGACCAGAGCGTCGTAAAAGTAGAGGTAGTAGAGCTCTTTGCCGGTTTTAGCCGGCAGGTTCGATACGATCAGGTCAAACTGGCGGTCACCAACCTGGTCAAAGCCGTTGCTGAGGAATACTTCCACATTCTCAATATTATTGAGTTGGGCGTTTTTTCTGCTGTACTCGACGGCCATGAAATCCTTGTCCACCAGGACGCTGGTTCCTTTGGGTGCCAGCCTGGCCATGGTCAGGCCGAGGGGGCCATAGCCGCAGCCGAGATCCAGTGTGTCATCGGTTTCATTTATCTCGAGGTAATCCAGCAACAGGCGGCTTCCCTCGTCCACGTTTTTAGGTGAAAAAAGTCCCCACGTAGTGTGGTAGGTCAGTTGCTGGCCACAGACGGATTCGGTGAACACGATGTCCTGGCGCAACTTGTCCAGGTAGGTGGTGGTTGCTGGGTCGAGTTTTTGTCCGGTCATGATTCTTTCCTGCTGCTGCAGACCGGGCATTTCGGGTCCGCTTTCAATTTCAATGTGCGCCACTGCATCTCAAGGGCATCCATAATCATCAGCTTGCCGTTCAGCGTGGTGCCTGCGCCGGTAATGACCTTGATCGCTTCTGTGGCCTGTATGCTGCCGATAATGCCGACAACCGGTGCCAGCACCCCGTTCTCTGAGCAGGTCTCTTCGATCTCACCTTCGCCGCCGTAGAGACAGCGGTAGCAGGGCTCTTCCGGGCCAGGGATAAAGACCGAGACCTGGCCTTCTGTGCGAATGGCTGCGCCCGATACGAGGGGCGTCGCTGTTGAAACGCAGGCCTCGTTAACCGCAAAACGGGTTGCGAAGTTGTCACAGCAATCAACAACGAGGTCTGCACTGTCGATCTGTTCGGCCAGGGCTTCGTCCATGAGCGCGCTGTTGATGGTGTCGATGCGGCACTCGGGGTTTATTCCTTCCAGGGTCTCCCTGGCAGACTCCACCTTGGATTTGCCGATGCTGCCGGTGGTATGGGCGATCTGGCGTTGCAGGTTGCTGAGGTCGACCTTGTCGAAGTCAGCCAGTGTGAGATGGCCAATACCGGCTGCAGCCAGGTACATGGCAACCGGTGAGCCGAGTCCTCCCATGCCGATGATCAGAACGCTGGCATTGAGCAGTTTCTCCTGCCCCTCGATGCCGATAGAGGGCAGCATGATTTGTCGGCTGTAGCGCAGAAGTTGATCGTCATTCATTGGAGGTGTGGCTCTTACGGAGCCCAAGCTAAGGAGTTCAAGGTTGCCAATCCTAGCATCTCGGGCAGACTGCCCGAAGCTTTTATTGATATTTACGCCAGTGGCCCGGGCGGCTGTCGCGGCAGCTGTGGTTGATCTGCTGGTAGCGGTTGATGAAGATTTGCCGGGTGCATTTTGTCTCGCCCTGGGAGCAGCCGTTGTTGGCCCGTTGGATCTCTTCGGTATAGTAGTAGAGCGCCCGACGCAGTTTATGCATCAGGCGGCTGCTGATGTGGAAGCCGGCATCGGTCAATGCACCCTCTATCTGTTCCAGGGTGACCTCGAGTACGTTGTAGCGAATCTGCAATTGGATCGGGGATTCGGCTTGGGCATGGATGATGCCGTCGATCTCCATAAGTTGCTGGGCGGCAGTCTGCGCCTGGTTTGCATCAGGGTGCATCTCAACGAAAGCGATTTCACGCTGCTTGATTAAGTCTGACGCCTGGTTATCCGTGCTCTGGGTCATAACCGCCTGCCGTGTTGTTTGGCGTACAGGAGGGTGCAGCTTTTATCCCTCACGGTTTCTGTCTCAGGGGGTGTGCCCCTCTGGCCAGTAAGTATGAGCATAACCAAAAGAGGGGGAATTGTCAGTGCTTCAGGAATCCCTCGGAAAGGCGTTCCCTGTGCTCAAGGTCAAACAGGGTTTCGGTCTTTGAAAAGCCTATATTTTCCAATATGTTGCGAACCGCTTCACCTTGTTCGAAGCCATGCTCGACTAGCAGGGCGCCACCCGGTGCAAGGTGCTTTGGCGCCTCGGATGCGATGATGCGTATATCCATCAGGCCGTCACTGCCTGAGGCCAGTGCGGCGCTGGGCTCCCAGGGCAGGTCACCCCTGCCAAGGTGAGTGTCGCCCTCTGCAACATAGGGTGGATTGCTGAGTATGAGGTTCAGCAATAGTCCCGGGGGGAGGGCGTTACACCATGCTCCATGCCGGAACTCGACGTTATTTATGTGTAGATTGCGTGCGTTTCGGGTGGCAACTTCCAGCGCCTCTTTTGATCTGTCTGTGGCGATAACCCGGCTGTGGGGGCGCTCGCTTGCCACGGCAAGGGCGATAGCACCACTGCCGGTGCCAAGGTCGGCTATCAGCCATGGGGTATCCTGCGGGGTCAGTTCGAGGGCGCGTTCAACCAGCAGTTCGGTCTCCGGGCGGGGGATCAGGGTGGCGGGTGATACTTCAAGATCCAGTGACCAGAACTCGCGGTGTCCTGTGATGTAGGCTACCGGCTCTCCGGCGATGCGCCGTGTCAGCAGCTGTTCAAAACGTTTCTGCTCCTGCAGGGTAAGCAGCTTGTCCGGCCATGCCATAAGGTGGGTGCGGGGTTTGTCCAGGAGATGGCAGAGCAGGATTGCAGCCTCGATTCCCGGCTCGGAATCGGGGCGCAGGGAGAGCCTTCTTGCGGCCTGGGCCAGAGCCTGTGCGATGGTGGATTGTGGTGCAGTCATTCAGATCCAGAGGGTCTGCCTGGTCTAGCTGTCGTCGGACAAAGAGGCCAGTTGTTCCGCTTGGTATTCGTGGGTCAGCGGATCGATGACCTGGTCCACCACGCCGGTCATGATCTCGTCCAGCTTGTAGAGCGTGAGGTTGATCCGGTGGTCGGTGACTCGGTTCTGGGGAAAGTTGTAGGTGCGAATGCGCTCGGAACGGTCGCCACTGCCAACCTGCAGCTTGCGAGCAGCGGCCTGTTCGCTGTTCTGCTTCTCCTGGATGCTGGCGAGCAGCCTGGCCTGCAGCAGTGAGAGGGCGCGGGCCTTGTTCTTGTGCTGAGAGCGCTCATCCTGGCATTCAACGACAATGCCTGTAGGCATGTGGGTAATGCGCACCGCGGAGTCGGTTTTGTTGACGTGCTGTCCCCCAGCGCCGGATGCACGGTATGTGTCAATGCGCAGGTCGTTGGTGTCGATGTCCACCGCGTCGACTTCATCCGCCTCCGCCATGATGGCTACGGTACAGGCCGAGGTGTGGATGCGTCCCTGTGATTCTGTTTCAGGAACACGCTGTACACGGTGAGTGCCTGATTCGAATTTCAGCCGGGAGTATACGTTGCGACCGGAGATGCGGCAGACCACCTCTTTGTAACCACCTTGTTCTCCGTGGCTTTCGCTGATGGTCTCGGTCTGCCAGCCTTGGGACTCCGCATAGCGCAGATACATACGGTAAAGATCGCCGGCAAACAGTGCCGCCTCGGCACCGCCGGTGCCTGCACGGACTTCAAGAAAGATATTGCGTTCGTCATTGGGGTCGGCGGGGATCAGCAGCAGCTGTAGTTCGGGTTCAAGAGTCTCCCGCTGCTGTTCAGCTTCGCTCAGTTCATCTTTTGCCAGTTCGGCCATTTCCGGGTCGGACAGCATCTCGCGGGCGCTTGCGATATTGTTTTCGACTTCCAGGTAGCGGTTGTAGCAGCCGACCACGGGCTCCAGTTGCGCATACTCCTGGCTCAGGCTGCGAAACTGGTTTTGATCCCCCTGGACATCGGGGTCTGCTAGTAATGCTGTGATCTCTTCGAAGCGCTCAGAAATGTGGTCCAGTTTGCTGCGGATGGAGTCCTTCATCTACTGTCGTCGCTGTCTTTGATCTGGAACAGGGTGTTGGCCGCGTCAAGCAGTTCGATATGACCATCGAAACCGGCTTGCCTGATCTGGGTGCTGGGTGTGTGCAGCAGCTTGTTGGTGATGGTGTGAGCCAGAAACTGCAGCGTCTCTTCGGCTGACTTGCCGTTGGCCAGTTGCTTCATCGCTCTCTCGAGGGCCTCGTCCCGCATGATCTCGGCCTGGCGGCGGTAATCCTGAATCATGCCGACAGCATCCAGGGAGCGCACCCAGCCCATGAACTCTTCGGTGTGAAAATCGATAATCTCCTGGGCCTGTTCTGCCGCTTCCTGGCGTGAGCGGAGATTTTCGTCGATCACCTCCTGCAGGTCGTCCACGGTGTAGAGGTAGACGTCATTCAGGTTGCCGACTTCGGCCTCGATGTCACGGGGCACTGCGATGTCCACCATGAACATCGGTTGGTGCTTGCGCTTTTTCAGTGCGCTCTCAACAGTCCCTTTGCCCAGTACCGGCAGGGGGCTTGCAGTGGAGGATATGACAATATCGGCCTCTGCCAGGTGAGATGGGATTTCGGTCAGGGCGATGGCGTAGCCGTTGAACTGGTTGGCCAGGGTATGGGCGCGTTCGAGTGTGCGGTTTGCAACGATGATGCGGCCGATACCGTTCTGGTGCAGGTGTCTGGCAGCAAGTTCGATGGTCTCCCCGGCGCCGATCAGCAGTGCGGTCTGGTCGGTCAGGTCGCTGAAAATCTGTCTTGCCAGGCTGACCGCAGCAAATGCCACTGAAACCGGGCTGTGACCAATTGCAGTGTCTGTGCGTACCTGTTTTGCGACGGAAAAAGTGTGTTGGAACAGACGCCCAAGCAGTTTGCCCGTGGTTGTTGCATCGGTCGCGGTCTGGAAAGCGGATTTGACCTGTCCCAGAATCTGCGGCTCCCCAAGCACCATGGAGTCGAGTCCGCTGGCCACTTTGAGCAGATGGCGAACGCTCTCCCTGTCTTCGTGGTCATAGAGGAACGGGGATACGGTTTCCGGTTCCACGCCGTGAAAGTCGCTCAGCCACTGGCAGATCTCCTGGCGTCCACCCTGGTTCAGCGCACAATAGATCTCTGTGCGATTGCAGGTGGATAGTATTGTCGCCTCGTCCACGCCCGGTCGCTCGGACAGGCTGCGCAGCGCAGCCACGATTATGTCGGGTCCGAAAGTGATTCGTTCCCGAATATCGATGGGTGCGGTTTTGTGGTTGAGGCCTAGTGTTAGGAGTGCCATATATGCCAGTCAGGGAGCCAGGGATTCGAAATTTTGTATTATCAAAGGCTTAAATTCAAGTTTCATGCTCAAAAAAGCTCTCAGTCGGGAGAGGTTTTTCAGGTATTCGGTTGAGAAAAAGCCCTGCCCAGAGGTTTGGATCCCATCTGTGCTGTGGCATTTGGTGGGTTTAACAGGCTACTATCTTGCTAAATCTGTTGCCAAACCGATTTGGTGTTTGCAACGCCGGATTTGCCGGTGGTATAGGGAGTTTATGAAGCCGCTTTTATTTAACGCTGTTATTGCACTGTCGCTTACGCTGCTGGCCGGCTGCGCTGCTGTGCCGGAGAGAGCCACCCAGGAGAGCAGTCCGGGGGATGCAGGGGAGGTGCCTGATGCAGGAGACCTGCCGTATACCAAGTCCTCGGAACCTGTGGGTGAGCTCAGTTCGGATATTGTGTTCAATGCCCTGGCTGGCGAGGTCGCAGCCCAGCGTGGAGAGCTTGAACTGGCCTATCGGCACCTGATGCGGGTGGCTACCCTGTCCGGCGATGCCAAGGCTGCCGAGCGTGCCACACGGCTGGCGATTTTCCTGAAGAATGATGAGTTGGCCATGGAGGCCATAGCCCGTTGGGTGGAGTTGGCGCCCAACGATATGTCAGCACGCCAGCTTGGCGCGGCACTGGCGTTGAGAAATGGTCAAAATGAACTCGCCTACACCCACTTGAAAGCGATAGTGGCTATCAGTGTTCCAGGGAAGCAGGACGGCTTTCTCTATGCGATGGCTGCGGTGAGTCGGGAGAAAGATAACCAGGGGTCTGTTGGTCTGCTTGAGCGTCTCGCCGCTGACTACCCTGATGACCCCAGGGGGCTGTACGTGGTGGCGCTGACTGCCTTGATGGGCAAATCATATGACCTGGCTGAGACCCGGTCGCGCCAGTTGATCGAGCAACACCCGGATTGGCCCAAGGGGTATCTGTTGCTCAGTCGTATCCATGTCGCACGGGATAACAAGCCTGCCGCCAGGGAGCTGTTGTCCTCGGCGGTAAATCGCTATCCCCAGGAGCAGATTTTGCGCACATCCTATGCGCGAATCCTGCTGGACTTTGATGAGAAAGAGCTCGCTTTCGAGCAGTTTCGGCAGATTGAAAAACTGTCACCTGATAATGTGGACGCCCTTTTCGCCCTGGGGGTGCTTGCTCTGGATATGGAGCGCTTGCCGGAGGCCAGAAAACATTTTCTGCGACTACGCCAGCTGGAGAAGAGGCTGGATGAGTCGGCCTATTACCTTGGGCGTATCGAGGAGAGCGACGGTCAACCGGATAAAGCCCAGGAGTGGTATCAAAAGGTCCGCAAGGGTGAACTCTCATATGAGGCTCAGATCCGCTCAGCCAAGTTGAAGGCTGCGCAGGGTAAGCTCACCGAGGCGCGGGACTGGTTGAAAAGCATGCGCATACACATGCCTGAAAAGTCTGTGCAACTCTACCTGGTGGAAGTTGAGGTCCTGCGGGATCATGGCACCCCGGAAGGAGTTATGGCGCTCTATGGCGAGGGACTTAAAGCCCATCCTGGTGATGAAAATCTGCTCTACTCCCGTGCCCTCTATGCTGTGACGCTGGACAGGCTGGACATTCTTGAGCGGGATCTGAACAAGGTGATAGCGGTAAATCCAAAGAATGCTGATGCACTCAATGCCCTGGGGTATACCCTGGCAGATCAGACGGAGCGTTTTGACGAGGCCCTGGATCTTATCACCCGTGCCCTGAAGCTGAAGCCTGAAGCACCTGCAATTCTCGACAGCATGGGGTGGGTGCACTTCCGTCTCGGTAACCTTGATCAGGCGGTTGATTACCTGAGAAAGGCGATGAATCTTCTCCCTGATTCTGAGATCGCTTCCCATCTGGGGGAAGTGCTCTGGGTCATGGGTAAGCAGGAGCAGGCCAGGAAAGTGTGGCAGGATGCCCTGAAAGATGACCCCGAGAGCAAGTTTATTCTTGAAACCATGCAGCGCCTGGATCCTTAGCGATCCTGGTTGGAAAGCCCCCTGTAGCAGACCATTTATGAATGATCCGGAGAACAGATGGTGGCCGGCCCCGGCCAAATTGAATCTGATGCTGCGCGTGGTCGGGCGACGGGAGGACGGTTATCATCTGCTGCAGACTGTATTCCAGTTCCTGGATTACGGTGACAATCTGCGTTTCCGGTGTCGCGAGGATGGCGAGGTGCGTCGCGTTGTTGAGCTGCCTGGGGTGTCCCCGGAACAGGACCTGGTGGTGCGCGCGGCCCGCATGCTAAAGGAAGCGGCTGAAATCGACTCCGGGGTGGATATCGAGCTGGACAAGCGTCTACCCATGGGTGGAGGCCTGGGTGGGGGAAGTTCAGATGCCGCCACCACGCTGGTTATATTAAATAAGGTGTGGGGTGCCGGATTTTCCAGTCAGAAACTGGCTGAGATTGGTCTTGCCCTGGGTGCTGACGTACCGGTGTTTGTTCACGGTCTGGCAGCCTGGGGAGAGGGGGTTGGTGAGCATCTCACGCCGGTAGCGCTCCCTGAGTCCTGGTTCCTGGTTCTGGTCCCGAATTGCGAGGTCCCGACAGCAGAAATTTTCGGCGATCCTGATTTGACACGGGACTCTCCCCGCATCACAATACGCGACTTCCTCGCTGGCAGGGTTGAAAATGACTGTATTCCGGTCGTTTGTCGCCGTTTTCCAGAGGTGGCTGAGACGATGGAGTGGTTGGCTCAATACGCTCAGCCGAGGCTGACCGGGACCGGTGCCTGTGTATTTGCCGTCTTCTCTGATGAGGTGTCGGCCCGCAAGGTGCAGTCCCTGGCATCAGAGCGCTGCCCGGCTTTCGTGGCCCGCGGTGTGAACCGCTCGCCGCTGCTGGAGCAGGTTGAGGCCTGAGCGAGGCGTTGGAAGTTTGTATTGGGGCGTCGCCAAGCGGCTAGGCACCGGGTTTTGATCCCGGCATACGCAGGTTCGAATCCTGCCGCCCCAGCCAATTACTTGGTGTTTGAGTTATTTGACTTAAGCACGATCGGTTGGAGAAGTAAGCGGCAGGATGAGAACCGTAGAAGGTTCGACGTCATCCGCCGTAGGCAGAGACGAGCAGCGGAGCGTAGCGACGCTGACCCCGAAGGGGTGAGGCGACATGGTCGCCGAGTAATCCTGCCGCCACAGCCATATTTTTTGCTGTGAAATCAGCGCTGGATGGTCAGGCCGTCCCGGGCGCTCCAGCCAATAGTATTTGCAAGGCGTGTGGGATGAATTATCCATTCCTGCAAGCTGAGCTCCAATCAACGTTGATCGAAGAGAGGACCTTACGGTGCCAGCTAGCGGCATGATGGTGTTTTCGGGTAACGCCAATCCCGAGCTAATTTCCGAGATCACCGGGCGATTGAATCTTCGCCTGGGTAAAGCGGTCGTGGGTCAGTTCAGCGACGGTGAGGTGATGGCCGAGGTGCAGGAGAGTGTGCGTGGACGTGATGTCTATGTCGTGCAGTCCACCTCTCAGCCGACCAATGATCACTTGATGGAGCTTTTGGTGCTGATCGATGCGCTGAGATGGGCCTCGGCAGGTCGCATCACTGCGGTGATGCCCTATTTCGGCTATGCCCGCCAGGATCGTCGACCCCGTTCGGCGAGGGTGCCAATTACGGCGCGCCTGGTGGCAAAGCAGATCGCGGCTGCAGGTGCTGATCGCGTGGTTACCGTGGATCTGCATGCAGATCAGATCCAGGGCTTTTTTGATATACCGGTGGACAATATCTACGCATTGCCCACCCTGCTGGCAGATGTCTGGCGTCAGAAGTACAACGACCTGATCGTGGTTTCGCCTGATGTGGGCGGTGTGGTCAGGGCGAGAGCGTTGGCCAAGCAGCTCGATGATGCCGACCTGGCAATTATCGACAAACGTCGTCCCCAGGCCAACGTGGCCCAGGTGATGAATATTATCGGTGACGTTGAGGGTAGAACCTGTGTCCTGATTGACGACCTGGTCGACACGGCGGGTACGCTCTGCAAGGCAGCCCAGGCGCTTAAGGAGCATGGTGCCGAACGCGTGGTGGCCTACTGTACCCACCCGGTACTTTCAGGGCCTGCCATGAGTAATATATCGGAGTCGCAGCTTGACGAGTTGGTGGTCTCAAACAGCATACCCCTGACCGAGTCGGCCAGGGGTTGTGGCAAGATCCGCCAGGTCAGTATTGCGGAGTTGCTGGCGGAGACCATGCGTCGAATCGCCAACGATGAATCGGTCAGTTCGCTTTTTCTGGACTGATAATTGAATTCTGGCCGAACCGAATGGTTCAGGCCTTTTCCATTGCCGACACACTGGTCGCGGGTGTCGGCGAATTTGTTAACAGTAATGATTTGGAGAAAATCATGAGTAATCTTTTTGAAATAGTTGCGCAGCCGCGCAGTGATAAAGGGAAGGGTGCGAGCCGCCGCCTGCGTCACACCGGCCAGGTTCCAGGTATCGTCTATGGCGCTCACCAGGACCCTGAAATGATCTCGGTAGGGCACAACGAGTTATTGTTGCATCTTGAGCACGAGGCATTTTATTCGCACATCCTGACCCTGAAGGTCGATGGCAATGAGCAGCAGGTGATCCTCAAGGATCTGCAACGCCATCCTGCCAAGCCTTTTATAAACCACGTTGATTTTCTGCGCGTCAGCGCTGATGAGAAGATCAAGACCCACGTGCCTGTACACTTCATCAATGAAGATATAGCTCCTGGCGTGAAGATGGGTGGTGCTGCTTCCCATCACATTATCGACCTTGAGGTCAGCTGTCTGCCAGCGGATCTGCCCGAGTACATCGAGGTGGACATGGATGGCATGGAGATAGGTGACATCGTTCTGATGTCCGGCGTTAAACTGCCTTCCGGCGTTGAGCTGCCTGCACTGGCCAGCGGCGCCGCAGAGCTTGATCTGCCCGTGGTTTCCGTGCACGGCGCTCACAGCGCTGACGAGGAAGACGAAGAGCCTGCAGTTGAAGGCGGTGAGGCTGAAGGCGAAGAGTAATTTTGCCGAATAGAAACCGGGGGTTGGGTGATTACCTGACCCCCGGTTTTTTTATGCCCGATTTAAGTGGCTCTGCATGCATATGAAATATGTAGGTCGGTCTTCAGGCCGACATGTCGGCCTGCGGAGAGACCTGCAAGCAGGATTCGCGATGGTGGCTCAGTGATAGGCACTGTGTTCTTTGTGCTTCTCTGTGTACTCTGTGTCCCGCTTTTGATAGCTTGCAGGTATTAAAATTTGGAAGCTTTATGGCTAGCAAGGATTCAAAACCAATTCGTTTAATCGTCGGGCTGGGCAATCCCGGTGCTCAATATGAAGAGACACGCCATAACGCCGGTTTCTGGTTTGTCGACCTGGTTGCCCGTCGCCATGGCGGCATGTTCAAGAGCGAGAGCAAGTTTCACGGCCAGGCCTGCCGGGTGAGGATCGGCGGCCAGGAGTGCTGGCTGCTCAAACCCTCTACCTTCATGAACCGCAGCGGTCAGTCGGTCTCGGCCCTGGCCAAGTACTTCAAGATCTCAATGGATGAAATCCTTGTGGCCCACGATGAGCTGGACATGCCGGCTGGTGTGGTGCGCCTGAAAAAGGGTGGGGGGCATGGCGGCCACAACGGTCTGCGGGATATCGTCAGTGCCATGGGTGGCAAGGATTTCTGGCGCCTGCGCATCGGTATAGATCACCCCGGCAATGCAAAGCAGGTGGTGGACTATGTGCTGGGTCGTCCTTCCAGGGATGATGCGGACGATATCGAACGTGAGATTGCGCGGACCGAAGAGCTGCTGCCCAGGATCGTTGCGGGAGAATCCCAGAAGGTGATGAACCTGCTGCACGCTTCACGATAAAGCGGCTAGAGCAGGGTCTTCCCTGGATCGGGGGCGCAGCTAATTTACCTGGTTGGCGTAGCGTGCCGCAACTAACTGGATGGAGAGATCAACTTCATCTTCTGCCAGGTTTGGGAATGCAGTCATACCGAATTCTGATCGTTGGATGGTGGTTGTAGCTTTCATCTCGATCTGCTCGGCATCATTGATTGTAAGTGCATCAATGTCGGCAAGGTCCACCTGAAAGGCTACAGGTCTGGTTACACCGCGCAGTGTCAGGGTGCCTTCCAGAATGCCTTGATTCGGACTTTGCCAGTGCAGATGCTTGCTGACGAAGATAACATCTGGATAGTTCTTTACGTCAAGAAAGTCATTGCTCTTGAGCATTTGCTTGACCAGAAATCCACTGGTCTTGAGGCTTTTGGTTCCGATTCGTACGAGTGCAGGTCCTTGGCCGGCATCACCATCCGGGGTGATGGATATTCCACCCTGGAAATCGGTAAACTGGACTTCAATGCGTCCGATAACGCTCTGCACACCAAACCCGAGGTTCGATGTGGAGGGTTGTAGGAGGAAAAGCTCACCTTTTTCGGCGGCTTTCAGCATCGTTTTGACCAGGGCCTGATCTACTACGCTGCTGTGTTTGAATGGGGCGCAGAGTTTGGGTTGCTCCGCAGAGATTGCTGCTGCGGCCAAAAAAACAACTGCGAATAAAATTCCATTTAAAAACGACTTCCGGATATTCATGGCTACTTCTCATGTATATCAAATGATTAGCAAATGCTAATAAACTACTAGACGCTAATTTAATGGTTATCCCTATCTAAGTCAATAGTCGTGATAACCACTCTAATTCAAATGGAGTTATCTAAAAATCTGTCAGGATCCTGATAAAGTACTGCGATGAGCTTTTGGCTTCGCCTAACTTATTGAATATTAATGGTTATACAGGATCGTTAATCAGTCGCTGGGTTCCAGCCACCAGCGTTCCTGCCTGGACCGGCTGCCGCTCAGATCGGGGATGGGGGGTACGGTTGTGAGGTATTCTGCGATGGCCTGGATGTCGTATGCATCGAGTTTGCTGGTGTATTCATCGATAACTTCTTTCATGGAGCCTGTCGTCTGGCGCATTTGGGGGGTGATTCCTGTTGCCAGAAAGGCGGCAATCTGGTTTTTTGACCAGCTGCCTATACCGTCACGCACATGGCTGGTGATGTTGGGAACCCGCTCGCTTTGTGCTCCCAGGTAGGCTCCTGCCAGATGTCTGTGGTGCATGCTTCCCCCGGAAGAGAAACGGGGAGTGTGGCACTCGCCACAGTGTATCAGCACTTCTGACAGATAAGCGCCACGATTCCATTCGGGGGAGATGTGTTTGCCGCGGCGCTGAATTAATGGTGTGAAGTTAACCCTTTTCCAGAATTCCAGCATTGAGCGGTCCGATATTGGCCAGCTGACTATATGCTCCGGATGGGTGTTCTCAATTGCGGGCATGGAGTCGAGGTAGCGTTTGACCGACAGGATGTCTTCCCGGGTCATTCGGGTGAAAGAGGTGTAAGGAAAGGCGGGATAGTAGTGTTCGCCCTTTGGAGAGATACCGTACTGCAGTGCACGGATGAACTCATCGTCACTCCAGTTGCCAATGCCGGTTTTTGGGTCAGGGGTGATATTCGGGGCGTAGAAAGTTCCGAAGCGGCTTTTAAGCTCTTTTCCTCCGGCCAGTGGTTTACCCTGGCTTTCTGTGTCGGTATGACAGTGGATGCAGCCGGATATTGTGGCGATGTACTTGCCGCGCTCGATATTGTTGTGGGTTGAGTCGTCGCTGTGAGCGCTGAAGCAGATCCCTGTCAGGATAATGGGGAGTGCCTTTATGATACTGCTGGCTTTCATCTCAATGCTCACATGCGCTTGCTGCTTCCTCTGGTCCCGCGGCCGGGTGCTCACCAAGCTGTATTCGGAGCGGCGGGAGTGATTGTGGAAGCTTGTCTTGTCAGGGCCAAAAAAAAGACCGCCATCAGGCGGCCTCTTTTTTGGTTCGGGTTCAATTACCACTTCAGCCCGTAGCTCAGTTCAAATTCAAACTGGTCCATGGTCAGGGTGGTAAGCTGCTCTCCGGTGGGGTTGCCGCTGACATCGTTCTCCAGGGCGTAGGCAGCAGAGAAGTTGATCTCACCGCCATCGGCCATGTCGCGTGTGAAGCCGAAGGTGATATGGTCTTCGATCACTGCCGGTGCAATGATGTTGAAGATAACTTCAGATCCCTTGAAAGGGGCCTCAGCATGGCTGACACCTGCACGCCAAGTCCACTGGGGGCTGGTTTTCCACTCGGCGCCGAGTTTGAATACTGTCATGTCCTCCCAGCCGAAACCGATACCCTGGTTGCCGCCAAGACAGTATGCAGTGTTGCCGCCCATGCAGTTGGTGACATTTGGCGAGATGGGGTTGGCGAGGGAATCTACATCGCTGTAGAAGATGTGCTGGATATCGAAAGCAATGGTGGTGCTGTCGTTAGCTTCCCAGGCCAGGCCTAAGGTTGCGCTGGCGGGGATGTCGAAATCACCCTGCTCGGCGAACAGTCCCTTGTACTTGTCGAACTCTTCCATGTAGATCTTGGTCTGATAGGAAGCGCCAAGGGTAAGACCCGGGCTTACTTCGCCCTGTATGCCGAACTTCGCACCGAGGCCGAAGGCTGAGTCGAACTCGCCGCTGAACATGTTTGTTGGGCTGGTTGAAAGCCCTTGGTAGTTGTCGAGCCCAAATGCTTCGAACCGTGAGTAAGCAAGAATTGCGCTGACACCATACGAGGCGGTGTCAGAGATCTTGCGGGAATAAGTGGGCTCGAGAAACAGCTGCATCATGGTTACGCCGGTAGCACCGGTGGGGCTGGCGCCATTGCCGTATGTGCCGAAACCGCCGGGTGTATTGCTGGGCTGGTAATCGGTTGTCATGCCGCCATTACCGAAGACGGTTATGCCGAATGAGCTTTTTTCGTCCAGCATCATGTTGTAGCCGAAATGAGGGATAACGAACAGCTCGTTATCACTCTCTACGGTGGTGCCATTGCCATTGACCAGGCCTACGCCACCACCGAAGCCTGTCGCTCCTGTCGGGGTTTGGGATGTGTAAGAGCGGCGGGGAGAGAAGAGTGATGCGCCTACATCCAGGCGGTTACCGACCTCTACCATGGTGGCGGGGTTGGTGGCTGCATCCATGGAGTCCTGTGCCATGGCGACACCGGTGCCTGCCATGCCTTTTGACTTGGTGCCGACTCCATATGAGAAGTAGCCGTTGGTTGCGAAAGCTGATGACGAGAAAGCCAGTGAAATGGCTACCGTCAATAATTGTCTCTTGAAGTTCATCTTTTTAGGTTCTCCTCCCGGCGCCTGGTTTTGTGTGTATCCGGGTTATGTGGTTTTTATGTTGCAATAAATACTTAACGTAAATTCTTCAATCTGCTCAATAATCATCCAGATGAAAACTAATGTCAATCAGGGTTTTCCTTTATATAAGACGGGATAAATATATGAATTGTCTAATATATTTGGACGGGTGGGTATAGGTGTGAGGATCTGTTTTCCTGCTTGGTTGTTGTAAAAGTTCCCTGTTGTTTTTAGGCAACACAGATAGTGGACATGCTTGTTTGAAACTCAGGGTTAATTAAACGGAAAAGTTGTTGACACTCTTGGCGGCCTGAAGCAGAATAGCGGGCTTTCTGGAGGGGTTCCCGAGTGGCCAAAGGGATCAGACTGTAAATCTGACGGCTCAGCCTTCGGAGGTTCGAATCCTCCCCCCTCCACCAGTAAAAATAGCGAAGTAAGTGTGTTGATCACTTGCTCCGGGCCTCTTCCCTGCTAGATAGGGGGAGGATTTGAACCGATAAGAGGTTCGACGAGCATCGCGTGGCGATGCCGAGCGTTGCGCAAAGCGCAACGACCCGGAGGGCGGAGCGCCGCAGGCGCGGAGTAATCCTCCCCCCTCCACCAGTTAAAGGTGCGACGCGATGGGCGTTCGCTTGGCCTATGCGGGTGTAGTTCAATGGTAGAACTTCAGCCTTCCAAGCTGAATACGTGGGTTCGATTCCCATCACCCGCTCCAACTTTTTAGATAGTGTATCTGGAAAGGTATTGAGAAGTTTGCCCATGTAGCTCAGTTGGTAGAGCACACCCTTGGTAAGGGTGAGGTCAGCAGTTCAAATCTGCTCATGGGCTCCAGTTTTATATGGTCGCGTGCGGTTAGCGCACGAATTTGTCTTTTTTACGTTTATATATATTAAAAGAGTCGGAGAGATTTCGATGTCCAAGGAAAAATTCGAACGCACAAAGCCGCATGTCAATGTGGGCACCATTGGTCACGTTGACCACGGTAAGACCACGCTGACCGCTGCGATCACCACCCACCAGGCCAGTAAATTCGGCGGTGAGACCAAGGCGTACGATCAGATCGACAACGCCCCTGAAGAGCGCGAGCGTGGTATCACCATCGCCACCGCTCACGTTGAGTACGAGAGTGATGCACGTCACTACGCTCACGTTGACTGCCCCGGCCATGCTGACTACGTCAAGAACATGATCACCGGTGCGGCCCAGATGGACGGCGCTATCCTGGTTGTGTCTGCGGCTGACGGCCCCATGCCTCAGACCCGTGAGCACATCCTGCTCTCCCGCCAGGTTGGTGTTCCGTACATTATTGTGTACATGAACAAAGCCGACATGGTTGACGACGAAGAGCTGCTTGAGCTGGTTGAGATGGAAATCCGTGAGCTGCTTGACAGCTACGAGTTCCCCGGAGACGACACCCCGATCGTTATCGGTTCCGCGCTGAAAGCGCTGGAAGGTGACAGCTCCGACATCGGTACTCCTTCCATCGACAAGCTGGTAGAGGCCCTGGATACTTACATTCCTGAGCCCGAGCGTGCCATCGACGGTGCTTTCCTGATGCCCATCGAGGACGTCTTCTCCATCTCCGGTCGCGGTACCGTGGTAACCGGTCGTGTTGAGCGCGGCGTGGTCAAGGTCGGTGAAGAGATCGAGATCGTTGGTATCAAAGAGACCATGAAGACCACCTGCACCGGTGTTGAGATGTTCCGCAAGCTGCTCGACGAAGGTGTGGCTGGCGACAACGTTGGTGTACTGCTGCGTGGTACCAAGCGTGAAGAGGTTGAGCGTGGCCAGGTACTGGCACACCCCGGCAGCATCACACCACACACTCACTTTGAGTGCGAAGTGTACGTGCTGAGCAAGGATGAGGGTGGTCGTCACACTCCGTTCTTCACTAACTATCGTCCACAGTTCTACTTCCGTACCACTGACGTTACCGGTGCCTGCGACCTTCCTGAAGGCGTAGAGATGGTAATGCCTGGTGACAACGTGAAGATGACTGTGAAGCTGATTGCGCCGATCGCGATGGAAGAAGGTCTGCGCTTTGCAATCCGCGAGGGTGGTCGTACTGTCGGCGCCGGCGTGGTTTCCAAGATTATCGAGTAATCGTTACCGAATAACTTTCGGGTAGCTGTTGCGGGTCAGTCTTGAGGCTGGCCCGTAGCTGCCTGCAGGTACCGGTAACTTAAACAGTTTAGGCCAGTAGCTCAATTGGCAGAGCAGCGGTCTCCAAAACCGCAGGTTGGGGGTTCGATTCCCTCCTGGCCTGCCACTTTTAAGCGTCACTTGATGGCGCATGATGGCAGGTATGAACGCAAAAGCTGAAGTTGTAAGCTCAACGATGGATACACTGAAGCTGTTGGTGGCGGTGGCGCTGCTGATCGGTGGTATTGGTGTCTTCTATTACTTTGAGCAGTATTCCCTGTTGGGCAGGGTTGTGGGTTTGCTCGTCATTGCCGGCGTGGCGGTAGCGGTTGCTTTGCAATCAGTGCCGGGTCGGAATGTATGGGAGTTTGCCTCGGCTTCTCGCAATGAGGTTCGCAAGGTCGTATGGCCTAGCCGCCAAGAGACGATTCAGACGACGTTGATCGTTTTTGCCATGGTGCTCCTGATCGGGATAGTGCTCTGGCTGTTCGATATGATGTTGATGGCAATTGTACGGTCTGTGACCGGCTAGGGGACGAATATGGCAATGCGCTGGTATGTGGTTCATGCCTATTCGGGCTTTGAAGCTCAGGTTAAACGCTCTCTGGAAGAGCGTATTGTGCGTTATGGCATGGATGATATGTTTGGCGAGATTCTCGTGCCCACCGAAGAGGTGGTTGAGATGCGCGCCGGCCAGCAGCGTAGAAGCGAGCGGAAGTTTTTCCCTGGCTACGTGCTGGTCAATATGGAAATGACAGACGATACCTGGCACCTGGTGAAGGATGTTCCCAAGGTGATGGGTTTTATCGGTGGTACCGGTGACAAGCCGGCGCCGATTTCGGAAAAAGAGGCGAATGCCATCCTGCATCGTGTGCAGGAGGGTGTGGAGAAGCCGCGTCCCAAGGTTCTGTTCGAGCCTGGAGAGGTGGTACGTGTTATCGATGGGCCGTTTAATGATTTTAACGGTGTGGTCGAGGACGTCGACTATGAAAAGAGTCGTCTCAAGGTTTCCGTACTGATTTTTGGGCGTTCCACCCCGGTCGACCTCGAGTTCGGCCAAGTGGAAAAGAGCTAAGCGCTCTATGTTCAGAGTGGGTTTCCGGTGGTTGCATCGGAAGTCCCTTTTGCGCTTGTGTATAACTCGGGGAGCTGAAAAGCGCTTGCACCCGATTAGAGGTAAATAGCAATGGCTAAGAAAATCGAGGCTTACATCAAGCTTCAGGTGCCTGCCGGTCAGGCCAATCCCAGTCCGCCAGTTGGTCCTGCTTTGGGTCAGCACGGCGTAAACATTATGGAATTCTGTAAGGCGTTCAACGCCAAGACCCAGGGTCTTGAGCAGGGATTGCCTGTTCCCGTAGTGATTACCGTATACGGCGACCGCAGTTTTACTTTTATCACCAAAACCCCTCCTGCAGCAGTGCTGCTGAGGAAGGCTGCGGGTGTACCCAAGGGTTCCGGTACCCCCAATACCACCAAGGTGGGCAAGGTGAACCGTGAGCAGCTTGAAGAGATCGCCAAGGCAAAAGAGCCTGATCTGACTGCTGCTGATATGGATGCGGCTGTACGTACCATTGCTGGTACCGCCCGTTCCATGGGTATCGACGTGGAGGGAGTTTAAGCCATGGCTAAGATGAGCAAGCGCGCACGCGCCATCGCTGAGAAAGTTGAAGTAGGCAAGCTCTACGCTGCCGAAGAAGCCTTCTCTCTTATGAAAGAGATCTCCTCTGTGAAGTTCGACGAATCCATCGACGTTGCTATAAACCTCGGTGTTGATCCTCGTAAATCCGACCAGGTTGTCCGCGGCTCCAGCGTTCTGCCCAACGGTACCGGCAAGACTGTACGTGTTGCTGTATTTGCCCAGGGTGCCAATGCTGAAGCGGCTACCGAAGCGGGTGCTGACATCGTGGGTTTTGAAGACCTCGCAGCAGATATCAAGGCTGGCAACATGGACTTCGATGTTGTTATCGCCACCCCTGATGCCATGCGCGTCGTGGGTCAGTTGGGCCAGATTCTTGGTCCCCGTGGCCTGATGCCCAACCCCAAGGTCGGCACCGTGACTCCCAATGTTGCGGAAGCAGTGAACAATGCCAAGGCAGGTCAGGTGCGCTACCGTACCGACAAGGCCGGCATTATCCACTGCCCCATCGGTAAGGTCGGCTTTGAGCCTGCCGCACTGAAGCAGAACCTGGAATTCCTTCTTAACGACCTTAAGAAAATGAAGCCCAGTTCGGCCAAGGGTGTTTACTTGCAGAAGATCAGTGTCTCCTCAACCATGGGGCCTGGTCTGGTAGTTGATCAATCCTCTCTCGAGGTTAAATAATTCGCTGGCCGCCCTTGGGGTGGCCGGCAAAAAGGCTTTGGAGCTCCGGTCTTCGGACCGGTTGCTGTCAAAGACCGCGGGTGCATTCGTGCTTAATTCATTCCCGCGCAGGCGGAGCTCCGGAATCAGTTTTATCTGGTGACGGTGCACGTTTAGAACCGGGGTAGTCATTGAGATTGCCTTAATTGAAATAGGAGCGGTTTATCCGTTCCGCCGTAGTCAGGAGGTGACGCGTGCCACTCAATATTGAGCAAAAGAAAGCTGTCGTCGCCGAAGTGGCCGAAGTGGCAAGCAGTGCGTTTTCTGCTGTAGCTGCCGAGTACAATGGTCTTGGTGTGGATGAGATGACCGAATTGCGTGCGAAAGCACGTGAATCCGGCGTTTATCTGCGCGTTGTCAAGAACACCCTTGCTCGTCGTGCTGTAGAAGATACCGATTTTGCCTGTATGCAGGATGGTTTGACGGGTCCGCTCGTTCTTGCCTTCTCACAGGAAGATCCCGGTTGCGCTGCTCGTGTGATCAAAGATTTCGCCAAGGATCATGACAAGCTGGTTGTAAAGATGGTTTCCATCGGCGGCAAGATGCTCGATGCTTCAGAGCTCGAAACTCTCGCCAAGATGCCTACCTACGACCAGGCTATCAGCATGCTGATGGCTGTCATGAAAGCCCCTGTCGAGAAACTTGCTCGCACTGTCAACGAGGTTCCCGGCAAGCTGGTTCGTACCGTTGCGGCTATCCGCGACGCGAAAGAAGCGGCTTAATAGCTTTCGACTTATTTCACCTTATATTTTTGTGTTTAACCGTTTATCAGGAGTTTAACAATGGCCGTTTCTAAAGACGAAATCCTTGAGGCTATTGCCAGCATGACCGTTATGGACGTCGTAGAGTTGATCGACGCCATGGAAGAGAAGTTCGGCGTTTCTGCTGCAGCAGCTGTTGCTGCTGCCCCAGCTGCCGGTGGCGATGCTGCCGCTGCTGAAGAGCAGACCGAATTCGACGTCGTTCTGGCATCTTTTGGTTCCAACAAGGTTGCTGTGATCAAGGCCGTACGTGGTGTTACCGGTCTGGGTCTGAAGGAAGCTAAGGAAGCTGTGGAAGGTGCGCCTACCACCGTGAAGGAAGCAGTATCCAAAGACGAAGCAGAAGATCTGAAAAAACAGCTGGAAGAAGCAGGCGCTACTGTCGAAGTCAAGTAATCTTGCTTGACTTTGCCAGTCTGCGATATCTAGCAGATGGGGCTGGTGGCGTTTTCGTCACCGGCCTTTTCCCGCTTCTGGGTGGAACTGTGAAAGCAGCTTGTTGAGTGGCTTTCAGAGTTTCATGGTCAGGTCGAAGTGAATCGACGTGAGACCCTACAGAGGATGTAGTTGAGTTTGTTTTTTGCATAGGCCTGACGGGGGTGTCGGGCAGGACGATACAGCAACAGGGATGTGATCCGGCAGGGAATATTAGCTGGGTAACCTAAATTGAAAATATATTGAAGACCCCTTAGGGGTCTTGATGTAACGCCTAAGAAATCGAGGGACGGCAACATGGCCTATTCTTTCACCGAAAAAAAGCGCATCCGTAAGGACTTTGGCAAACGCCCGAGTATCCTTGAGGTGCCTTTTTTGCTGGCGACGCAGATCGAGTCTTACCGAAAGTTCCTGCAGGACGGAGTTAAAGCGGATGCCCGCGGCGACGTTGGTCTGCATGCAGCATTCAAGTCGGTTTTCCCGATCGAGAGCTATTCCGGAAATGCAGTACTTGAGTATGTGAGCTATCGCCTTGGCGAGCCCACGTTCGACGTACGTGAGTGTCAGCTGCGTGGCGCAACTTATGCGGCGCCACTGCGCGTCCTGGTGCGCCTGGTTATCTATGACAAGGAGGCGCCTGCGGGCTCCAAGGTGGTCAAGGATATCCGCGAGCAGGAGGTCTATATGGGTGAACTGCCCCTGATGACCGATACGGGTACCTTTGTTATAAATGGTACCGAGCGTGTGATTGTCTCGCAGCTGCACCGTTCGCCAGGTGTCTTCTTCGACCATGACAAGGGCAAGACCCACAGTTCGGGCAAGTTGCTCTTCTCTGCGCGGGTTATTCCCTATCGCGGTTCATGGCTCGATTTCGAGTTTGATCCCAAGGACAGTGTCTTTGTGCGTATCGATCGTCGCCGCAAGCTGCCGGCTACAATTCTGTTGCGCGCTCTCGGTTACGAAACCGAGCAGATACTCGACATGTTCTTCGATACTGACGCTTTCACCCTGAGCAAGAAAGGCGCGAAACTGACCCTGGTGCCTGAGCGCTTGCGTGGTGAAAGTGCAACTTTCGACATCAAGGTAGGCAAGACGGTCATCGTAGAGGCCGGTCGCCGGGTTACCCAGCGTCATATCCGTCAGTTCGAGAAAGAGGGTGCCAAGACCCTGGATGTGCCGTTTGATTTCCTGCATGGAAAGATGCTGTCGCACAACATTGTCGATACCGATACTGGTGAGCTGCTGGCCAACGCCAATGACGAGATCACAGAGGAGCTGCTTGAGACGCTGTTGGACAAGGGCGTTAAAAAGATTGAGACCCTGTTCACCAACGATCTGGATCATGGCCCCTATGTATCCAACACCCTGAAGATCGATCCTGCCGCTTCCCAGCTGGAAGCCCAGGTTGAGATCTACCGCATGATGCGCCCGGGTGAGCCGCCTACCAAGGAAGCTGCCCAGAACCTGTTCAACGGCCTGTTCTTCACTGACGATCGCTACGACCTCTCTGCCGTAGGGCGGATGAAGTTCAACAAGCGTCTTGGTCGTGATGAGGAGACCGGTGAAGGCACGCTCTCCAATGACGATATTGTCGATGTGCTGAGAGAGCTGATCAATATTCGTAACGGTATCGGGGTTGTCGATGATATTGATCACCTGGGTAACCGTCGCATCCGCTGTGTCGGTGAAATGGCCGAAAACCAGTTCCGTGTCGGCCTGGTGCGTGTTGAACGTGCAGTCAAAGAGCGCCTGACCCTGGCTGAGTCCGAGGGCCTGATGCCCCAGGAGATGATCAACGCCAAACCTGTCTCTGCAGCGGTCAAAGAGTTCTTCGGTTCCAGCCAGCTGTCCCAGTTTATGGATCAGAACAACCCGCTCTCCGAGGTTACTCACAAGCGCCGCGTATCGGCTCTTGGTCCGGGCGGTCTGGCCCGTGAGCGTGCAGGCTTCGAGGTGCGTGACGTACATCCGACCCACTACGGTCGTGTCTGCCCTATTGAGACCCCTGAAGGTCCGAACATCGGCCTGATCAACTCGCTCTCTGTGTATGCCCGTACCAATGATTACGGCTTTCTGGAGACCCCTTACCGCGTGGTCAAGAACGGAAAGGTTACCGATGAGATTGATTACCTTTCCGCAATCGAGGAGGGGCGTTTTGTTATCGCCCAGGCCAATACCGGTCTCGATGCCAAGGGTAAGCTGACCGAGGAGTTGGTTGCTTCTCGTCATCAGAATGAGTTCACTCTCTCCACGCCGGACAAGATCCAGTACATGGATGTATCGCCCAAGCAGATCGTGTCGGTTGCGGCCTCCATGATTCCGTTCCTTGAGCACGATGATGCCAACCGCGCACTGATGGGCTCGAATATGCAGCGCCAGGCTGTACCGACACTGCGGGCAGACAAGCCTCTGGTTGGTACCGGTATGGAGCGTGCTGTGGCAGTTGACTCCGGTGTGACTGTTGTCGCCAAGCGTGGCGGTCGGGTGGATTCTGTGGATGCGGGACGTATCGTTGTCGTGGTCAACGACGACGAGAGCATACCCGGCGAGCCAGGTGTGGATATCTACAACCTGACCAAGTACACCCGTTCCAACCAGAACACCTGCATCAATCAGCGTCCGCTGGTCAAGCCCGGTGACTCGGTTGCACGCGGCGATGTGATGGCTGACGGTCCCTCAACCGATATGGGTGAGCTGGCCCTGGGTCAGAACATGCGTATCGCGTTCATGGCCTGGAACGGCTACAACTTCGAGGATTCCATTCTGGTATCCGAGAACGTGGTTAAGGAAGATCGCTTCACCACTATTCATATCGAAGAGCTGACCTGCATGGCCCGCGACACCAAGCTGGGTCCTGAAGAGATCACAGGCGATATCCCCAACGTGGGTGAAGCCGCCCTGGCCAAGCTCGATGAGTCCGGTATCGTCTATATCGGTGCCGAGGTGAAAGAGGGTGACATCCTGGTCGGTAAGGTAACGCCCAAGGGTGAAACCCAGCTGACCCCGGAAGAGAAACTGCTGCGCGCCATCTTCGGTGAGAAAGCGGCAGACGTTAAGGATACCTCCCTGCGTGTCTCCTCCAGTGTTGCCGGTACGGTTATCGATGTTCAGGTCTTCACCCGCGATGGCGTCGAAAAGGATGCCCGTGCACTGCAGATCGAGAACACCGAACTGGATCGCGTGCAGCAGGATCTGAACGATCAGCTGCGTATCATGGAAGACGATACCTTTGATCGTGTCGAAAAAATGCTTACCGGCAAGGTTGCCGATGGCGGTCCCAAGAGCCTGAAGGCCGGTACCAAGATCAAGCAGTCCTACCTGGCTGAGCTTGAGCGTGACAAGTGGCTTGAGATCCGCCTGCGCAACGAAGAGGCAGCAGCACAGCTGGAAGCCATCGCTGAGCAGATCAAGCAGCAGCGTGAAGATTTCCGTGAGCGCTTCGAAGAGAAGAGACGCAAGCTGACCACTGGTGATGACCTGGCGCCTGGCGTGCTGAAGATGGTCAAGGTCTACGTTGCAGTGAAGCGTCGTATCCAGCCTGGTGACAAGATGGCCGGTCGTCACGGTAACAAGGGTGTTATCTCTACCATCGTGCCGGTTGAGGATATGCCTTTCGACGAGCACGGTGAGCCGGTTGATATCGTACTCAACCCGCTGGGTGTACCTTCGCGTATGAATGTTGGGCAGGTGCTCGAAACCCATCTGGGTTGGGCGGCTACCGGCGTGGGTCGCAAGATCGGCGCCATGCTGGAGGCGAAGTCCAAGGTTGCAGAGCTGAGGAAGTTCCTGGAGCAGGTCTACAACACCAGCGGCAAGTCCGAGGACATCAAGGGCCTCAGCGATGAGGAAGTGGTTGAGCTCTCTTCAAATCTGAGGAAGGGTGTGCCCACGGCAACGCCGGTATTCGATGGTGCCTCCGAGGAGGAGATCAAGGGCATGCTGCGACTTGCCGATCTTCCGGAGAGTGGACAGACCACCCTGTATGACGGACGTACCGGCGAGTCATTCGATCGACCGATTACTGTGGGCTACATGTACATGCTGAAGCTGAATCATCTTGTTGATGACAAGATGCATGCACGCTCCACCGGCCCGTACAGCCTGGTTACCCAGCAGCCGCTGGGTGGTAAGGCGCAGTTCGGTGGTCAGCGCTTCGGTGAGATGGAGGTCTGGGCCCTGGAAGCATACGGTGCAGCCTACACGCTGCAGGAGATGCTGACGGTGAAGTCCGATGATGTGACCGGCCGTACCCGCATGTACAAGAACATCGTCGACGGTGACCATCGTATGGAGGCGGGCATGCCCGAATCCTTCAACGTTCTGGTCAAAGAGATCCGTTCGCTCGGTATTGATATAGAGTTGGATCGGGAATAGGGGTCCGGAGATTTATCCGGTATCCGAACCAAGTATAAATTTGGACCCTGATTGCAGGAGATACGATCTTGAAAGATCTACTTAAAATTCTGAAGCAGCAAGGACAGTCTGAGGACTTTGATTCCATTCGAATCGGTCTGTCTTCGCCCGATAAAATCCGTTCCTGGTCTTTTGGTGAAGTAAAGAAGCCAGAGACCATCAACTACCGTACCTTCAAGCCGGAGCGCGACGGCCTGTTCTGTGCCAAGATTTTTGGTCCGGTCAGTGACTACGAGTGCCTGTGCGGTAAATACAAGCGTCTCAAGCACCGCGGTGTGGTGTGTGAGAAGTGTGGCGTAGAGGTGACTCTTGCCAAGGTGCGTCGTGAGCGCATGGGGCACATCGAACTGGCCAGCCCGGTCGCCCATATCTGGTTTCTGAAGTCACTGCCTTCACGTATCGGTCTGCTGTTGGATATGACCCTGCGTGATATCGAGCGTGTACTCTATTTCGAGTCCTTCGTAGTAGTCGATCCCGGTATGACCGCCCTTGAGCGCGGTCAGCTGCTCACCGATGAGCAGTACCTGGAAGCGATCGAAGAGAATGGCGACGAATTCGACGCACGCATGGGTGCCGAGGCAGTTTACGAACTGCTGACCACACTCAATCTCGATCGTGAAATTGAGCAGCTGCGCGAAGATATCGGTAGCACCAACTCAGAGACCAAGCTCAAGAAGCTGAGTAAGCGCCTGAAGCTGGTCGAGTCTCTGAACGAGTCGGGTAACCGTCCCGAGTGGATGATTCTGACCGTGCTGCCCGTGCTGCCGCCTGAGCTGCGTCCCCTGGTGCCGCTGGACGGTGGTCGTTTTGCCACCTCTGATCTCAATGATCTTTACCGTCGCGTAATCAACCGCAACAATCGTCTGAAGCGCCTGCTCGATCTGAGCGCTCCGGATATCATCGTGCGCAACGAAAAGCGCATGCTGCAGGAGTCTGTTGATGCGCTGCTGGACAACGGTCGTCGCGGTCGTGCCATCACCGGCACCAACAAGCGACCCCTGAAGTCCCTTGCGGACATGATCAAGGGTAAGCAGGGCCGCTTCCGTCAGAACCTGCTGGGCAAGCGTGTCGACTACTCCGGTCGTTCCGTTATCGTTGTGGGTCCGACTCTGAAACTGCACCAGTGCGGCCTGCCGAAGAAAATGGCCCTGGAGCTGTTCAAGCCATTCATCTTCTCCAAGCTGCAGCTGCGTGGCCTGGCTACCACCATCAAGGCGGCCAAGAAGCTGGTAGAACGTGGCACCGGTGATGTATGGGATATCCTGGAAGAGGTTATCCGCGAGCATCCCGTTATGCTTAACCGTGCGCCCACCCTGCATCGTCTCGGTATCCAGGCATTCGAGCCTGTGCTGATCGAGGGTAAGGCGATCCAGCTGCATCCCCTGGTCTGTACCGCATTCAACGCTGACTTTGACGGTGACCAGATGGCCGTGCACGTGCCGCTCTCTATCGAGGCGCAGCTCGAGGCGCGCAGCCTGATGATGTCTACCAACAATATCCTCTCGCCCGCAAACGGCGAGCCGATTATTGTGCCGTCACAGGACGTTGTTCTTGGTCTCTATTACATGACCCGTGAGCGTGTAAACGCCAAGGGTGAGGGCATGGTGTTCGCCAACATCGAAGAGGTTCACCGCGCTTATGAGTCACGCCAGGTCGAACTTCAGGCCAAGGTGAAGGTTCGCCTCAGTGATATCGAGACAGACGACGACGGTGAAACCGTTAAAGTCGTGAAAATCATAGATACCACAGTTGGTCGTGCGCTTCTCTCCGAGATTCTGCCCGAGGGTCTGCCTTTCGATCTGATCAACCGCGCCATGGATAAGCGTTCCATCTCCAACATGGTCAATACCTGCTACCGTCGTGTGGGCCTGAAGGAGTCGGTGATTTTCGCTGACCAGGTAATGTACATGGGCTTCCGCCTGGCCACACGGGCGGGTGTATCCATCGGTATGGAAGATATGACCATTCCCGATGAGAAAGAGAAAATATTGGCTGCTGCCGAGCGCGAAGTGCGCGAGATTGAAAGCCAGTATGCCTCTGGTCTTGTGACCAATGGCGAGCGCTATAACAAGGTGGTTGATATCTGGTCTCACACCAACGACCAGGTTGCCAAGGCCATGATGGCCCGCCTGGGTAAAGAGCAGGTGACCGACCGCGAAGGCAACAAGGTCGAGCAGGACTCTTTCAACTCTATATATATGATGGCCGACTCCGGTGCGCGTGGTTCCGCGGCACAGATTCGTCAGCTGGCCGGTATGCGTGGCCTGATGGCCAAGCCCGATGGCTCCATTATCGAGACGCCGATCACCGCGAACTTCCGTGAAGGCCTCGACGTACTGCAGTACTTCATCTCAACCCATGGTGCTCGTAAGGGTCTGGCGGATACCGCGCTCAAGACCGCGAACTCCGGTTACCTGACGCGCCGTCTTGTGGACGTTGCCCAGGATATGGTTGTGCTGGAAGACGACTGTGGAACCGATGACGGCCTGATGATGCATCCCATCATTGAGGGTGGTGATGTGGTCGAGCCTCTGCGTGAGCGGATTCTTGGTCGTGTTACCGCGGCCCCGCTCTACCGCCCTGGCACCGATGAAGTCGTGTGCGAAACCGGTACCCTGTTGGACGAGGCGTGGGTCGACCACCTGGAAACAGTGGGTGTGGACCACGTAATGGTGCGTTCTCCCATCAGTTGTAACTCCCGTGTCGGCGTCTGTGCCAAGTGCTACGGACGTGACCTGGCTCGTGGCCACCTGGTCAACATGGGTGAGGCTGTCGGTGTTATCGCCGCCCAGTCCATCGGTGAGCCGGGTACCCAGTTGACCATGCGTACCTTCCATATCGGTGGTGCTGCGTCGCGTGCTGCGGCTGTCAACAGTATCGAAGTCAAAACCGGTGGTACCGCGCGTCTGCACAATATCAAGACCGTGGAGCACCACAGTGGAAACCTGGTTGCGGTATCCCGTTCAGGTGAATTGACCGTGGTGGATGAAGTGGGTCGCGAGCGTGAGCGCTACAAAGTGCCTTACGGTGCGCAGATCAAGGTTGCTGACGGTGATACAGTCGAAGGCGGTCAGCTGGTCGCCGGCTGGGATCCCCATACTCACCCGGTTATCACCGAGGTGGAAGGCACCCTGCAGTTCGTCGAGTTCGTTGACGGTGTCTCCGTGCAGAGCCAGGTGGATGATGTGACCGGCCTGGCATCGCTGGTGATTATCGATCCCAAGCAGCGTCCGCCAGCAGGTAAAGATATGCGTCCCATGGTCAAGCTGATGGACGCAGAGGGTAACGACCTGAATATTGCAGGTACCGATATTCCCGCCCATTACTATCTGCCGGCCGGCGCGGTTGTGATTGTGGCTGACGGTGCAACGGTGAAGGTGGGTGACACCCTGGCGCGTATTCCCCAGGAGTCCTCCAAGACCCGTGATATCACCGGTGGTCTGCCCCGCGTTGCTGACTTGTTCGAGGCGCGCAAGCCCAAGGATCCGGCGATTCTGGCTGAAGCAACCGGTACGGTCTCCTTCGGTAAGGACACCAAGGGCAAGCAGCGTCTGATTGTCACCGATTCCGATGGTGAGCAACATGAAGAGCTGATCCCGAAATGGCGTCATGTCAACGTGTTCGAGGGTGAGCATGTGGAGAGAGGTGAAATCATCTCCGACGGTGAGCTCAATCCTCATGACATACTTCGTCTGCGTGGTGTGATTGACCTGGCATCCTACCTTGTGAAGGAGATTCAGGACGTCTACCGCCTGCAGGGCGTGAAGATCAACGACAAGCATATCGAGGTGATCAATCGCCAGATGTTGCGCAAAGTCGAGGTCACTGCCTCTGGTGACTCCCGCTTCCTTCGTGGCGAGCAGGCTGAGAAGGCCCGCGTCATGGAGGATAACGACAAACTGGCTGCTGAAGGCAAGCAGCCTGCGTTGTGGGAGCCCATGCTGCTTGGTATTACCAAGGCGTCGCTGGCTACGGAATCCTTTATTTCCGCTGCATCCTTCCAGGAGACAACCCGTGTATTGACTGAAGCCGCTGTTCGCGGTTCAAGCGATTCGCTGAATGGCCTGAAAGAGAATGTAATCGTTGGTCGACTGATTCCGGCGGGTACCGGTCTCTCCTATCACAATGAGCGTCGTCGCCGGCGCACTGAGGAGCTGGAGACCGAAAGCAATGGTAAAGTCGAAATGGCGGCGGATGAGGTTGAAGAGGCTATCAAGCAGGCGCTCAATACCGCTGATAGCTGATGAAATGTCCGGGTCGGGGCAGTGCCCCGACCCGGTTGGTAGATTAAATCCTGTTGATGAGGTTGTTGACACCCATTGGCGGGACGCGTAGAATGCGCGCTCTTCGATAGAGCTGGCCAAGTGGTCGGCGGGTATCGTATCTCGTTAGAGTCGGGGGAATTTTTGTCCCCTGGGAATAGATTATTAGCAGGCAATCGAACACCCGGCGCATAAACGCGGGCCGGATAGGGTCGGTTGCTCGCTTTTTCTGGTGCGAGAGGGAGCGTTGTTCGTATCCCTGGAGACGGAATTAGAATGGCAACAATCAATCAGTTGGTGCGCAAGCCTCGCAAGCGCAAAGTAGAAAAGAGCAACGTGCCGGCCCTTGAGGCCTGCCCGCAAAAGCGTGGTGTTTGCACCCGTGTGTATACCACAACGCCCAAGAAGCCGAACTCGGCTCTGCGTAAGGTTGCTCGCGTACGCTTGACCAATGGTTACGAGGTTAGCTCCTATATCGGCGGTGAAGGCCACAACCTGCAGGAACACTCTGTAGTGCTTATTCGTGGCGGTCGTGTAAAGGATTTACCTGGTGTTCGCTACCACGTTGTTCGCGGTAGCCTCGATACCTCCGGCGTCGAGAGTCGCCGTCAGGGTCGTTCCAAATATGGTGCCAAGCGGCCTAAGAGCTGATTGGTCGCAATAATATAAAGCTGAGTCAAGAATCATGGCGAGAAGACGAGTTGCAGCGAAGCGGGAAATCCTTCCGGATCCTAAGTTTGGAAGTGAATTGCTCACTAAGTTCATGAACATGGTAATGGTCGACGGTAAGAAGGCTGTTGCTGAGAAGATCCTGTACGGCGCACTGGGAAGGCTCGAAGAGCGTTCCGGTGGTGATCCCATGGAGCTTCTGGAGAAGGCGCTTGAGAATGTGCGCCCGATGGTCGAGGTTAAGTCCCGCCGTGTTGGTGGTGCTACCTACCAGGTGCCTGTCGAGGTGCGTGCGAACCGTCGTAACACCCTGGCCATGCGCTGGTTGATCGAGGCGGCGCGCAAGCGCAGCGAGAAGTCCATGGCTCAGCGTCTTGCTGGCGAACTGTCCGATGCTTCCGAGCAGCGCGGTTCTGCAGTGAAGAAGCGTGAGGATACTCATCGCATGGCTGAGGCTAACAAGGCTTTCTCGCACTACCGCTGGTAAGCGTTTATTTTTATTCGGGGTTTTTCGTAGGAAAAACCTTTTGCTCTTTAACATTGTTGATCGGGAATTTAGTTGGTGGCACGTACCACACCAATCGAGCGCTATCGTAATCTTGGCATCATGGCTCACATTGATGCAGGCAAGACTACGACTACTGAGCGCGTTCTGTACTACACCGGTGTATCGCATAAGATCGGTGAAGTGCACGATGGTGCCGCAACTATGGACTGGATGGAGCAGGAGCAGGAGCGCGGAATTACAATTACCTCCGCTGCAACCACCTGTTTCTGGAGTGGAATGGGTCAGCAGTTCCCTGAGCACCGGATCAACATAATCGATACGCCGGGGCACGTGGACTTCACCATTGAGGTTGAACGTTCGCTGCGTGTTCTGGATGGTGCATGTGCGGTTTTCTGTGCAGTGGGCGGTGTTGAGCCCCAGTCCGAAACCGTATGGCGCCAAGCCAACAAATATGGTGTACCCCGTATAGCGTTCGTCAACAAGATGGACCGTATGGGTGCCAACTTTCTACGTGTAGTAGAGCAGGTCAAAGACCGCCTGGGTGCCACCCCGGTTCCTCTTCAGGTCGCTATAGGCGCCGAAGAAGATTTCAAGGGAGTGGTTGATCTCATCAAGATGAAAGCGATCATCTGGGATGAGGCGACCCGCGGTATGGAGTATGAAGAGCAGGCTGTGCCTGCGGATCTCCAGGACCTTGCTGAAGAGTGGCGCGAACACATGATCGAAGCGGCGGCCGAGGCCTCCGAGGAGCTCATGGAGAAGTATCTGGAAGAGGGTGGCCTCTCGGATGCGGAGATCAAAGAGGGTATTCGCGCCCGCACACTGAAAAACGAAATTACGCCCATACTGTGTGGTTCTGCCTTTAAGAATAAAGGTGTACAGGCCATGCTGGATGCGGTTATCGAGTATATGCCGGCGCCGACTGATGTGCCTGCAATTACCGGTGTCCTGGGTGATGCAGACGAGACTGTTGCGTCCCGCTCTTCCAGCGATGATGAGCCTTTTGCTGCTCTTGCTTTCAAGATCGCAACCGATCCTTTTGTAGGGTCCCTGACTTTCTTCCGGGTCTACTCCGGTGTGCTGAAGTCTGGCGACAGTGTCTACAACCCGGTTAAGGGAAAGAAAGAGCGGATCGGCCGGATTCTGCAGATGCACTCCAACTCCCGCGAGGAGATCAAGGAGGTGCGCGCAGGGGATATCGCGGCAGCTGTCGGGCTTAAGGATGTCACCACCGGTGAGACCCTGTGTGATCAGGGGCATGTGATTACGCTGGAACGCATGGAGTTCCCGGAGCCGGTTATCGCGGTTGCGGTTGAGCCCAGAACCAAGGCGGACCAGGAGAAGATGGGTGTTGCACTCTCCAAGCTGGCCCAGGAAGACCCCTCCTTTCGTGTTAGCACGGATGACGAGTCGGGTCAGACTATTATTGCCGGCATGGGTGAGCTCCACCTGGATATTATCGTTGACCGCATGCGTCGCGAGTTTAGCGTTGAAGCCAACGTGGGTGCGCCCCAGGTTGCCTACCGCGAAACCATTCGCAAGACCATTGAGCAGGAGAGCAAGTTTGTTCGCCAGTCCGGTGGGCGCGGTCAGTACGGACATGTCTATCTGCGTTTAGAACCCCAGGAGCCGGGGACGGGCTACGAATTTGTCAACGAGATCGTTGGCGGTGTCGTTCCCCGCGAATATATTCCGGCGGTCGACAAGGGTGTTCAGGAGCAGATGGAGAGTGGCGTTCTCGCGGGTTATCCGATTGTGGACGTCAAGGTTACCCTCTTTGATGGTTCCTACCACGATGTGGACTCCAACGAAATGGCGTTCAAAATCGCAGGTTCCATGTGTTTCAGGGAAGGTACCGCAAACGCGAATCCTGTACTGCTTGAACCGATAATGCAGGTTGAAGTGGTAACGCCTGAAGATTATATGGGTGATGTCATGGGTGATCTGAACAGCCGTCGCGGCATTGTTCAGGGCATGGATGACTCTCCGGCAGGCAGACAGATCAAGGCCGAGGTTCCTCTCTCCGAAATGTTCGGATATGCCACCGACCTTCGATCAGCAACGCAAGGCCGTGCGACATACAGCATGGAGTTTGCAAAATATAACGAGGTACCGGCAAATATTGCCGATGCCATGACCAAGAATCACTAATCCTTAAAGGGGTAAGAGCCGTGTCTAAGGAAAAATTCGAACGCACAAAGCCGCATGTCAATGTGGGCACCATTGGTCACGTTGACCACGGTAAGACCACGCTGACCGCTGCGATCACCACCCACCAGGCCAGTAAATTCGGCGGTGAGACCAAGGCGTACGATCAGATCGACAACGCCCCTGAAGAGCGCGAGCGTGGTATCACCATCGCCACCGCTCACGTTGAGTACGAGAGTGATGCACGTCACTACGCTCACGTTGACTGCCCCGGCCATGCTGACTACGTCAAGAACATGATCACCGGTGCGGCCCAGATGGACGGCGCTATCCTGGTTGTGTCTGCGGCTGACGGCCCCATGCCTCAGACCCGTGAGCACATCCTGCTCTCCCGCCAGGTTGGTGTTCCGTACATTATTGTGTACATGAACAAAGCCGACATGGTTGACGACGAAGAGCTGCTTGAGCTGGTTGAGATGGAAATCCGTGAGCTGCTTGACAGCTACGAGTTCCCCGGAGACGACACCCCGATCGTTATCGGTTCCGCGCTGAAAGCGCTGGAAGGTGACAGCTCCGACATCGGTACTCCTTCCATCGACAAGCTGGTAGAGGCCCTGGATACTTACATTCCTGAGCCCGAGCGTGCCATCGACGGTGCTTTCCTGATGCCCATCGAGGACGTCTTCTCCATCTCCGGTCGCGGTACCGTGGTAACCGGTCGTGTTGAGCGCGGCGTGGTCAAGGTCGGTGAAGAGATCGAGATCGTTGGTATCAAAGAGACCATGAAGACCACCTGCACCGGTGTTGAGATGTTCCGC
Source organism: Sedimenticolaceae bacterium (assembly GCA_965224515.1). Classification (GTDB taxonomy): domain Bacteria; phylum Pseudomonadota; class Gammaproteobacteria; order Chromatiales; family Chromatiaceae; genus Sedimenticola_A. Next base: position 810,833 of record OZ245051.1, on the reverse strand, counting down.
AAGCTGCTCGACGAAGGTGTGGCTGGCGACAACGTTGGTGTACTGCTGCGTGGTACCAAGCGTGAAGAGGTTGAGCGTGGCCAGGTACTGGCACACCCCGGCAGCATCACACCACACACTCACTTTGAGTGCGAAGTGTACGTGCTGAGCAAGGATGAGGGTGGTCGTCACACTCCGTTCTTCACTAACTATCGTCCACAGTTCTACTTCCGTACCACTGACGTTACCGGTGCCTGCGACCTTCCTGAAGGCGTAGAGATGGTAATGCCTGGTGACAACGTGAAGATGACTGTGAAGCTGATTGCGCCGATCGCGATGGAAGAAGGTCTGCGCTTTGCAATCCGCGAGGGTGGTCGTACTGTCGGCGCCGGCGTGGTTTCCAAGATCATTGAGTAATAAAGATATGGCCAACCAGAGAATTCGTATTCGACTGAAGGCTTTCGATCATCGTCTGATCGACCAGTCTGCGCGCGAAATCGTAGATACTGCCAAGCGCACAGGTGCGCAGGTCCGCGGCCCCATTCCGCTGCCGACCAAAAAAGAGCGGTTCACTGTACTGATTTCACCGCACGTAAACAAAGACGCACGTGACCAGTACGAGATTCGTACTCACAAACGTCTTATGGATATCGTTGATCCGACCGATAAGACCGTCGACGCACTGATGAAGCTGGACCTTGCAGCCGGTGTAGACGTTCAGATCAAACTGAACTGAGGTTAAGAACAATGGCGATTGGAATTGTCGGACGTAAAGTAGGCATGACTCGGGTTTTCACCGAGGCCGGTGCCTCCGTCCCCGTCACTGTAATTGAAGTGGAACCGAACCGGGTTACCCAACTGCGTAACGCAGAGACCGACGGCTACAGTGCCGTTCAGGTGACCACCGGTACGCGTAAGGCTTCCCGTGTGAACAAAGCTATGGCAGGTCACCTGGCCAAGGCTGGTGTAGAAGCCGGTCGTGGTATGTGGGAGTTCCGCCTGGGTGAAGGCGAAGGTGAAGGCATCGAAGTCGGTGGCGAAATCAAAGTCGACATCTTCGAGGCAGGCCAGATCGTGGACGTGCGTGGCACGACCCGCGGTAAGGGTTTCCAGGGTGGTGTGAAGCGTCATAACTTCAAGACCCAGGACGCAACCCACGGTAACTCACTGGCTCATCGTGCCCCTGGCTCAATCGGTCAGTGTCAGACTCCTGGACGCGTGTTCAAGGGTAAGAAAATGGCCGGTCACATGGGTAATGTTCAGCGCTCATCTCAGAACCTTGAGGTGGTACGCGTTGATGTGGAAAAAAATCTCTTGTTGGTTAAGGGTGCCGTTCCCGGCGCTCAGGGTGGCGATGTTGTCGTCACTCCCGCCATCAAGATGGTGAATAAGGGGTAATTACTGATGGACCTCAATGTACAGGCAGGTAGCGGAAGCGCCGGGACCATCCAGGTCTCCGATGACGTATTCGCTGCAGACTTTAACGAAGCCCTGATTCACCAGGTCGTCACCGCCTACATGGCTGGTGCACGTTCCGGTACCAAGGCTCAGAAGAATCGTGCCGCAGTTCGCGGTGGTGGTGCCAAGCCCTGGCGCCAGAAAGGTACGGGCCGCGCCCGTGCAGGTACCATCCGCAGCCCCATCTGGCGCTCCGGTGGTGTCACTTTCGCTGCTAATCCTCGCGATTACAGCCAGAAGGTCAACAAGAAGATGTATCGCGGTGCGCTGCGTTCCATCCTCTCCGAGTTGGTTCGCACCGAGCGTCTGGTTGCTGTTGACGGTTTCGCAGTTGAAGCGCCCAAGACCAAAGAGCTGGTCGGCAAACTCAAGGAGCTGGATGTCAGTGAAGTACTGATCATCACAGAGCAGCCCGATGAGAATCTCTACCTTGCGGCTCGCAACGTATACGGCATCGATGTATGCAGTGTTACCGAAGTGGATCCGCTAACCCTGGTTGGTTTCGAGAAGGTTGTCATGACTTCCGGAGCAATCAAGATTCTTGAGGAGCGTCTGTCATGAATAAAGAGCGTATGATGCAGGTGCTGCTCAGCCCGGTAGTCTCTGAGAAGAGCACGATCGCCGCTGAAATGAGTCGCCAGTTTGCTTTTAAAGTGGCTCCCGACGCGACCAAGCCCGAGATCAAGAAGGCTGTAGAGCTGATGTTCGACGTCAAGGTCGACAATGTTCGCGTGGTCAACATCAAGGGCAAACAGAAGCGTTTCGACAACATGATGGGTCGTCGCAATGGTGTTCGCAAGGCCTACGTCAGGCTGGCCGAAGGCAGCGATATCGATTTCGGGGCGGGCGCCTGATAGGCCCCTCCAGCGGATAGATTTAGAGCGGAAGCAAGACAATGGCAATTGTTAAAACAAAACCAACTTCAGCCGGTCGCCGGTTTGTGGTCAAGGTGGTCAACCCTGATCTTTACAAGGGTGAGCCTCACGGTCCTCTTCTGGAAAAGAAGGGTAAGTCCGGTGGTCGCAACAACAACGGTCGCATAACCACCCGTCATCGCGGCGGTGGTCACAAGCAGCGTTACCGCATGATTGATTTCAAGCGTAACAAGGACGGTATTCCTGGTGTTGTGGAACGTATCGAATACGATCCCAACCGTACCGCCAACATCGCGCTGATCAAATATGCCGACGGCGAACGTCGTTACATCATCGCACCCAAGGGTGTGAAGGCAGGGCAGGAGATCATGTCCGGTGATACTGCAGAGATTCGTGCAGGCAACTGCCTTCCTCTGCGCAACATCCCGGTTGGTAGTGTTATCCACTGCATAGAACTCAAGGCTGGCAAGGGAGCTCAGATCGCTCGCTCTGCCGGTACTTCTGTCCAGTTGGTTGCACGTGAAGGTGAATATGCTACTCTTCGCCTCCGCTCCGGCGAGATGCGTAAGGTTCGCTACGAGTGCCGCGCCGTTATCGGTGAGGTAAGCAACTCAGAGCACAACCTTCGCAAACTGGGCAAAGCCGGTGCAACGCGCTGGCGTGGTGTCCGTCCCACCGTTCGCGGTGTGGCAATGAACCCAGTCGATCACCCGCACGGTGGTGGTGAGGGTCGTACCTCCGGTGGCCGTCATCCGGTCAGCCCATGGGGTATGCCCACGAAGGGTAAGAAAACGCGTACAAATAAACGCACAGATAAGATGATCGTGCGTCATCGCAATCGCAAGTAAACGGTACTGAGGTAATTTAAATGCCACGTTCAATTAAAAAAGGCCCGTTTGTGGACCATCATTTGGCCAAAAAGGTCGATGAGGCGGTTGCGAGTAACAGCAAGCGTCCGATCAAGACCTGGTCACGCCGTTCAATGGTCCTGCCCGAGATGGTCGGTTTGACCATCGCGGTCTATAACGGTCGCCAACATGTGCCTGTTCTGGTTTCTGAGAACATGGTCGGTCATAAACTTGGTGAGTTCGCGCTGACCCGCACCTATCGCGGTCATGCAGCGGACAAGAAAACCAAACGTTAATTGGGGTTTGAGTCATGCAGGCAGTAGCCAAACTGCGCTTTGCGCGCATCTCGGCCCAGAAGGGTCGCCTGGTAGCCGATCAGATCCGTGGTCTGCCGGTTGAGCAGGCACTTAACACGCTCGCCTTCTCCAACAAAAAGGGCGCTGCCCTGATGAAGAAGGTTCTCGACTCCGCGATAGCGAATGCCGAGAACAATGAGGGTGCGGATATCGATGAGCTTAAAGTTTCCGTCGTCGCCGTTGATGAAGGCCCGACCATGAAACGAATTCGCGCACGGGCTAAAGGCCGCGCAGCTCGGATTTTGAAACGTACCAGTCACATTACCGTGACTGTGTCCGACAAGTAAGGCAAGAGAGGCCATTATGGGTCAGAAAGTACATCCAACTGGCATTCGGCTGGGTATCGTCAAAGAGTGGACCTCCAAGTGGTATGCCGACTCTAAAGACTATGCCGATCTGCTGAATACAGATCTAGAAGTTCGCGACTACCTGAAGAAGCGCCTGTCCCAGGCCTCCGTCAGCCGCATCCAGATCGATCGCCCGGCAAATAATGCCCACATTACCATTCACACGGCCCGTCCAGGCCTGGTGATCGGTAAGAAAGGTGAAGACATTGATGCTCTGCGTTCCGAGGTTTCCCAGCGTATGGGTATCCCGGTGCACATCAGTGTCGAAGAGATCCGCAAACCGGAGCTCGATGCACAGCTGGTTGCCGAGAGTATTACTCAGCAGCTCGAGCGTCGCGTCATGTTCCGTCGCGCAATGAAGCGGTCTGTACAGACCTCCATGCGTCTTGGTGCCCAGGGTATCAAGATCAACATTGCCGGCCGTTTGAACGGCGCAGAGATCGCTCGAAGCGAGTGGTACCGTGAAGGCCGTGTGCCTCTGCATACCCTGCGTGCCGATATCGACTACGGTTTTGCGGAAGCTAACACCACTTACGGAATCATCGGTGTGAAGGTGTGGATCTTCAAGGGCGAAGTCTTCGAAGGCGCTCAAGCTGCCCAGGAAGAGGAAGCTTCAGCACCTAAGCGTAAGTCCGGAAAGAGGGGCTAAGCCATGTTGATGCCAAAACGGACAAAATTCCGTAAACAGATGAAAGGTCGTAACCGCGGCCTGGCAAATCGGGGCGGCAAGGTGAGCTTTGGTGAGTTCGGCCTGCAGTCAGTTGACCGTGGTCAGATTACATCGCGCCAGATCGAAGCCGGTCGTCGTGCGATCTCCCGTCACGTAAAACGTGGTGGTAAAGTCTGGATCCGTGTGTTCCCCGACAAGCCTATTACAAAGAAGCCCCTGGAAGTACGTCAGGGTAAAGGTAAGGGTAATGTGGAGTACTGGGTTTGCCTGGTTCAGCCTGGCCGCATGCTGTTCGAGATCGAAGGTGTATCTGAAGAGCTCGCACGCGAAGCGTTCCAGCTGGCAGCAGCGAAACTGCCCTTTAAGACCACATTCGCTAAACGGACGGTACTGTGATGAAGGCAACTGAACTTCGGGAAAAATCCCCCGCAGAATTGGAAGAGTCCCTGCTGGAGCTGCGCAAGGAACAGTTTAACCTGCGTATGCAACAGGGAACCGGGCAGCTGGCCCGTCCTTCCGAAATGAACCGGGTGCGTAAAGATATCGCCCGCATCAAAACCGTATTGAACGAAACGAAAGCAGGTGAAGCATGATGAGCGAGCAGACTTCTAGCAATCGCACGCTTCAGGGTCGCGTGGTCGGAGACAAGATGGACAAGTCCATCACTGTCCTGGTCGAGCGCCGAGTTAAGCACCCGATCTACGGTAAATTCGTGCGTCGCTCCACTAAGGTGCATGCTCACGACGAGACCAATGAGTGTGGTGTCGGTGATGTGGTAGTTGTTGAACAATGCCGTCCACTTTCCAAGACCAAGACCTGGCGTCTGGTCAAGGTTGTAGAAAAGGCATCTTGAAGCCGGCCCGGAATACCAGGCGGTTTTCGGATTACTGATTATTAGATTGGAATAGACCAATGATCCAGATGCAGACAATGCTGAACGTCGCGGATAACAGCGGCGCCAAGCGAGTCCAGTGTATTAAAGTGCTGGGTGGCTCGCACCGTCGCTATGCCGGTATCGGGGATATCATCAAGGTGAGCGTCAAAGACGCCATCCCCCGAGGAAAGGTAAAGAAAGGCGACGTCTACAATGCAGTTGTAGTTCGCACCAGAAAAGGCGTACGTCGTTCCGACGGATCTCTGATTCGTTTTGATGGCAACGCTGCTGTGCTTCTCAATGCTCAACTGCAGCCGATCGGAACCCGTATTTTCGGCCCGGTTACCCGTGAACTGCGTAGCGAAAGATTTATGAAGATCATTTCGCTCGCACCGGAAGTGCTTTAAGGGGTTGGTCATGGCAACGCGTAAGATCAAAAAAGGCGATGATGTAGTCGTTATCGCTGGTAAGGATAAAGGCAAGCAGGGCACTGTCCTGCAGGTCATTGGTGACGAAAAGGTCATCGTTCAGAACATTAACATGGTGAAGAAGCACGCCAAGGCCAACCCTATGAAGGGTGAGCCCGGTGGCATTCTCGACAAAGAGATGCCTCTGGCAATTTCCAATGTTGCGATCTTCAATCCGAATACCGGCAAGGCCGATCGGGTTGGTTTCAAAACACTGGAAGATGGTCGTAAAGTGCGCTACTTCAAGTCCAACGGCGAAGTCGTGGATATTTGAGGCGGATAGTAAAATGGCAAGATTACATGAACTTTACCGCGACCAGATCGTAGGCCAGCTGCAGGAAAAATTCGGCTTCAAGAGCGTTATGGAAGTACCGAAGATCACCAAGATCACCCTGAACATGGGTGTTGGTGACGCAATTGGCGACAAGAAGGTTATGGAATTCGCAGTTTCTGACCTGGAAAAGATCGCTGGTCAGAAAGTGGTTGTCACCAAGGCTCGCAAGTCAGTTGCTGCCTTCAAGATTCGTGACGGTTGGCCCATCGGATGTATGGTTACCCTTCGTCGCGAGAGAATGTACGAATTCCTGGATCGTCTGATCAACATCGCGATTCCACGTATTCGTGACTTCCGTGGCATGAATGGCAAGTCTTTCGACGGTCGTGGCAACTACAGTATGGGTGTCAAGGAGCAGATCATGTTCCCTGAGATCGACTACGATAAGATCGACAAACTGCGTGGTCTGGATATCACCATCTCCACCACGGCGAAGAATGACGAAGAGGGGCGCGCTCTGCTCGAGGCGTTCAATTTCCCGTTCAAGAACTGAGAATTTACCTATGGCAAAGAAGAGCATGTTAGCTCGTGAGGCAAAGCGGGCCAAAGCGGTAGCAAAGTACGCCAGCAGGCGTGCAGAGCTGAAAGCGATTATCAATAATCCTGAGAGCACCACCGAGCAGGTAGACGAAGCAGTTCTGAAACTGCAGAAAATGCCTCGTGACGCGAGTTCTGCACGTCAGCAGCGTCGTTGTCGCATAAGTGGTCGCCCACACGCTGTTTACCGCAAATTTGGCCTGTGCCGGAACAAGCTTCGTGAAGCCGCAATGCGCGGTGATGTTCCGGGGCTTGTTAAAGCCAGCTGGTAAATGTAGAATACGCGCCCCACTGTCATGGTGGGGTGAATTTCTTCTGATCCGCCTGATGGCGGATTTTGTGCAATCGTTTGGGTATCGCGTCACCTGGTTGTGACGGGCTGACCTAGAAGGTTTAAAAATTATGAGTATGTCTGATCCGATCTCGGATATGTTGACGCGTATCCGTAATGGTCAACAAGTCGGAAAAGTGGCAGTTTCCATGCCCTCTTCCAAGCAGAAAGTTGCTGTAGCCCAGCTTCTCCAGGATGAGGGCTATATCAGCTCCTTCTCCGTGGCTGATGCAGAAGGCAAAGCCTCTCTTAACGTCGAGCTTAAATACTTCCAGGGTAAACCTGTAATCGAAGAGATCCAGCGTGTAAGTCGCCCTGGTCTGCGCGTTTACAAAGGCACTAAAGAGCTGCCCAAGGTTCGCGGTGGTCTCGGTGTTGCCGTTATCTCCACTTCCAAAGGTCTGATGAGCGATCGTGCCGCACGTGCTGCGGGCCACGGTGGTGAAGTTCTGGCCTACATTGCTTAATCGGGGGTTGGGAATATGTCACGCATAGCAAAAGCTCCGATCTCTCTCCCTTCTGGTGTTGATATCAATATCAAAGGTGACGAGGTAACGGTAAAAGGCTCCAAGGGTAACCTTCAGCTGTCACTTCACGATTCCGTGAAAGTGTCTCAGGATGATGGTGCCATCAATGTCAGCCCAAAGGACGACAGCGTCCGTGAACAGTGGGCCATGGCAGGAACTTTTCGCGCACTGATCAACAATATGGTAACCGGCGTGAGCGCTGGCTTCGAAAAGAAGCTTCAGCTGATCGGTGTTGGTTATCGTGCACAGGCCAAAGGCAAGGTGCTGAACCTGAATCTCGGTTTCTCCCATCCAGTGGATTACCCGGTTCCTGAAGGTGTCACTATCGAAACGCCGTCTCAGACAGAGATCGTCGTTAGCGGTTGTGATAAACAGAAAGTTGGTCAAGTGGCTGCTGAAATCCGCGCTTATCGTCCGCCTGAGCCTTACAAGGGCAAGGGTGTTCGTTATTCCGATGAGCACGTGGTTCGTAAAGAAGCCAAGAAGAAGTAAAGGGTAATAGACGATGGATAAGAAAACCTCACGTCTGCGCAGAGCACGCCGTGCACGCGCAAAGATTCGGGAGTTGCGGGTACATCGCCTGACCATCTTCCGTACCCCGAGGCATATGTATGCCCAGGTTATCGCACCTAATGGTTCCGATGTGGTGGCTAGCGCCTCTACAGCAGATAAAGCCGTCAAGGCTGAACTGGATGGCGCATCAGGTAATGCATCAGCAGCAGCTGCCGTTGGCAAAATGGTTGCTGAGCGTGCCAAGGCTGCCGGTATCGAACGTGTAGCGTTCGATCGTGCTGGCTTCAAGTATCACGGCCGGGTTAAAGCGTTGGCTGACGCTGCCCGCGAAAACGGCCTTCAGTTCTAAGGGGTGGCTATGTCTAACTACAATGTGAACCCGGAAGGCGATGAGATGATCGAAAAGCTCATCAACGTCAACCGTGTGGCTAAAGTGGTCAAGGGTGGCCGAATCTTCGGTTTCTCTGCACTGACGGTTGTTGGTGATGGTAACGGTCGAGTCGGTTTCGGTACCGGTAAAGCGCGTGAAGTACCAGTTGCTATTCAGAAGGCGATGGAGAGCGCACGTCGTAACATGCGTGAAGCCAAGCTTAACGAAGGCACTCTGCAGTACCCGATGATTGGTCGCCACGGCGCCGCCAAGGTCTACATGCAGCCTGCATCAGAGGGTACCGGTATCATCGCCGGTGGCGCCATGCGTGCAGTGTGCGAGGCAGTTGGTGTACAGAATGTACTGGCCAAGTGTATCGGTACCAACAACGCAATCAACGTGGTCCGCGCAACAATCAATGCGCTGACCGAGATGACTGATCCTGAGTCTGTCGCTGCCAAGCGCGGCAAGACTGTAGAAGAGATTCTGGGGTAAGCCATGGCTGATAAGAAAACAATGAAGGTAACCCTGATGCGCAGCATGAACGGCCGCCTCAAAAGCCACCAGGCTTGTGTGCGTGGTTTGGGCTTGCGTCGTATGCATCAGACCGTTGAGGTCGAGGACACTGCCGCCACTCGTGGCATGGCAAATAAAGTGTCCTACATGGTAAAGGTTGAGGAAGCTTAAGATGCGTCTGAATACCATCAAGCCTGCAGAAGGCTCCAAGAAAGATGCCAAGCGCGTCGGTCGCGGAATCGGTAGTGGACTGGGCAAGACCTGTGGTCGTGGCCACAAGGGTCAGAAGTCCCGTTCCGGCGGTTTCCACAAGGTCGGTTTCGAGGGCGGTCAGATGCCCTTGCAGCGCCGCCTGCCGAAAGTCGGTTTTACTTCCCGCAAGGCGAAGTACACCGCTGAGATTCGTCTCGACGAACTGGCAAAGATCGAAGCTGAGATCGTTGATCTGAAGGCGCTTCAGGATGCGGATATCGTTTCCGGTACCATCAAGCGTGCAAAAGTCATTCTCTCCGGCAAAATCGAGAAAGCAGTGACCGTTAAAGGTCTGGGTGTCACCAAGGGTGCCCGTGCTGCAATCGAAGCTGCTGGTGGAAAAGTCGAGGACTAAAATCTAAATGGCCGCTCAAGGTGCAATGTCCGGCGCACTTGCCGGTATGGGTAAGTTTACCGAGCTTCGTCAGCGTTTGCTGTTCGTGCTCGGTGCGCTCCTGGTTTTCCGTATAGGAACCTTTATACCGGTTCCTGGTGTAAACCCGCGGGCTGTTGCAGCATTTTTTGATCAGCAGCAGGGCACTATCCTGGACATGTTCAACATGTTTTCCGGTGGTGCACTTGAGCGAGCCAGTCTGTTTGCGTTGGGTATCATGCCCTACATCTCTGCATCTATTATCATGCAGCTGATGTCGGCGGTTATCCCTAAGCTTGAGCAGCTGAAGAAAGAGGGTGAACAGGGTCGCCGCAAGATTACCCAGTACACCCGTTACGGCACCGTGATCCTGGCAACTTTCCAGGCCATCGGTATAGCCATGGCGCTTCAGACCCAGCAGGCCGGCGGAATGCCAGTAGTTGCCATGCAGGGTGCGGGTTTTGTCTTTACGGCTGCTGTCAGCCTGGTAACCGGAACCATGTTCCTGATGTGGCTGGGTGAACAGATTACAGAGCGTGGTCTGGGTAACGGTATCTCGCTGATCATTTTTGCGGGTATCGTGGCCGGTCTGCCCTCGGCAATCGGTGGCACCATGGAGCTGGTTCGTACCGGTGAAATGAATGCCATTACCGTGCTTACCCTGTTCATACTGGCGGCTGCAGTAACTGCTTTCGTGGTTTTCGTTGAACGCGGACAGCGCCGGATCACGGTGAATTATGCCCAGCGTCAGCAGGGCCGGAAGATGTTCGCTGCCCAGAGCAGCCATCTTCCCCTGAAGCTGAACATGGCCGGAGTGATTCCGCCCATCTTCGCATCAAGTATTATTCTGTTCCCGTCAACAATGGGGCAGTGGATAGGTACGCAGGAAAACATGCGTTGGTTGCAGGATATCGTTGGCAAGCTCTCACCGGGTGAGCCGATTTACGTAATCCTTTATGCGCTGGCAATCATCTTTTTCTGCTTTTTTTATACGGCCCTGGTCTTCAACTCGAAAGAGACCGCGGATAACCTGAAACGTTCAGGTGCATTTATCCCCGGATACAGGCCAGGTGAGCAGACAGCCAAGTATATTGACAGCGTGATGTCACGTCTGACCCTCGCGGGTGCGATATACATCACGGCGGTCTGCCTGATGCCGGAGTTTCTGATTGTCGGATGGAACGTGCCCTTCTATTTTGGAGGCACCTCTCTGCTGATTATCGTTGTTGTGGTCATGGACTTCATGGCGCAGGTGCAGGCACATCTGATGTCGCACCAGTATGAGGGTCTCATGAAAAAAGCGAATCTTAAGGGTGGTGGTGCAGGCTTGCTGCGCTGATCCTGAGAACGAATTCACTGAATTTTTGGAGATAAAGCCATGAAAGTTAGGGCTTCCGTGAAGAAAATATGCCGGAACTGCAAGATTATCCGTCGCAACGGTGTTGTGCGTGTGATCTGTAAAGAACCAAGGCACAAGCAGCGCCAGGGCTAAATTCTAGCCTTTTGGTACTTGTATTGATTTGAATTTCCAGTTAGAGTTACGCGTTTTCCGCGCGTGACGTGGATGAGATTTATTTACCCAGGAGTAACCCGATGGCTCGAATTGCAGGCGTCAATATTCCAGATCGCAAGCATGCCGTTATCGCACTGACTTCGATTTACGGAATTGGCCGTACACGCGCAGCCGAAATTTGTGAAGCAGCCGGTATCGCCCAGAACAGTAAGATTATTGACCTGTCAGAGGGTGAAGTCGAATCACTGCGTACTGAAGTTGCAAAGCTCACCGTAGAAGGTGACCTGCGCCGCGAGATTTCCATGAACATCAAGCGTCTCATGGATCTGGGTTGCAACAGAGGTATCCGTCACCGTCGTGGCTTGCCGGTTCGTGGTCAACGTACCCAAACCAACGCCCGTACCCGTAAGGGTCCGCGTCGCCCGATTAAGAGATAAACATCCGTCAGGGCTTTCCTGATGGGGATTTGAAAGACTAGTTCGTAGGAACAAGTAAATGGCAAAACCAACCAGCCGTTCGCGGAAAAAGGTTAACAAAACTGTTACCGATGGTGTGGCTCATATCCACGCTTCGTTCAATAACACCATCATTACCATTTCTGATCGTCAGGGTAATGTGTTGTCCTGGGCCACCGCAGGTGGTTCTGGCTTCCGTGGCTCGCGTAAGAGCACCCCGTTTGCAGCCCAGGTGGCAGCTGACAGGGCAGGTGAAGCAGCGAAGGACTACGGTGTTAAAAACCTGGACGTCAACGTAAAGGGCCCCGGTCCTGGTCGTGAGTCTGCAGTGCGCGCACTCAATAACGCAGGTTTCAAAATCACCAGCATCGTTGATGTAACGCCGATTCCGCACAACGGCTGCCGCCCGCCTAAAAAGCGTCGCGTTTGATCTGGAGTTTAATACGTCATGGCAAGGTATATCGGACCAAAATGTAAGCTCAGCCGTCGCGAAGGAACTGATCTGTTCCTGAAGAGTCGCGTACGCTCGCTGGACTCCAAGTGCAACATGGAAAAGCAGCCCGGTCAGACCACTGATCGTCGCCGCCGTCTCTCAGACTACGGTCTGCAGTTGCGTGAAAAACAGAAAATGCGCCGTATGTATGGTGTTATGGAGAAGCAGTTCCGTAACTATTATGCATCGGCAGCCCAGTTGAAAGGTGCAACCGGCGAGAACCTGTTCCGCCTGCTCGAGCAGCGTCTCGACAATGTTGTTTACCGCATGGGCTTCGGCAGCACCCGTTCTGAATCCCGTCAGCTGGTAAGCCACAAGGCAATACTGGTTAACGGCACTATCGTTAACGTGCCTTCTTACCACGTTAAAGCTGATGATGTGATCGAAATTCGCGAGAAAGCGAAGAAACAGGTCCGCATTCAGAGTGCACTGACACTGGCCGAACAGTACGGTTTCGTTGATTGGATCGACGTGGACACCAAGGGCATGAAGGGCACATTCAAACGTGTACCTGATCGCACCGAGTTGCCAGCTGAAATCAGCGAGCAGCTGGTTGTCGAACTGTACTCCAAGTAAGGGATAGCATAAGAGGTCTTCGATGCCCGAGTTTGTTACCGATTTTCTGAAGCCGCGACTGGTTAACGTTCAGCCTATCAGCGAACGCCACGCAAAGGTCTCCCTGGAGCCTATGGAGCGCGGTTTCGGTCATACGCTGGGCAATGCTCTGCGCCGCATTCTGCTCTCCTCCATGCCTGGTTGTGCAGTGGTAGAGGCAGAAATTGAAGGTGTTCTGCATGAGTACACCTCTATTGAAGGTGTACAGGAAGATGTACTGGAGATTCTTCTGAATCTCAAAGACCTTGCAGTCATCATGCACGCCAAGAGCGAAGCGACACTGTCACTGAAAAAGAAAGGCCCCGGTGCCGTTCTGGCCAGCGATATCACCCTGGATCACGATGTTGAGATCGCTAACCCGGATCATGTCATCGCCAACCTGACCAAGGAAGGTGAACTGAGCATGACTCTGAAGGTTGCACGCGGCATCGGTTACCAGCCTGCTGCTGTACGCCAGGCCGCGACCGGCGAGGATCGTCCAATAGGTCGTCTGCAGCTGGATGCGACTTTCTCACCTGTGCGCCGCGTTGCATACGCAGTTGAGGCAGCCCGTGTTGAGCAGCGTACCGATCTCGACCGTCTGGTTATCGACCTCGAGACCAACGGCACCATTGATCCGGAAGAGGCTATTCGCAACTCAGCCACTATTCTTCAGGACCAGCTGTCTGCCTTCGTCAAACTTGACGAAACAGCTGTTGCCGAGCCTAAAGATGAAGAGAAGGGGCCGACTATCGATCCTATACTTCTTCGTCCAGTAGATGATCTCGAGCTGACAGTTCGTTCTGCGAATTGTCTGAAAGCTGAAAATATTTTCCTTATCGGAGACTTGATTCAGCGTACCGAAGTAGAGCTTCTGAAAACACCCAATCTGGGTAAGAAATCCTTGACCGAAATTAAGGATGTTCTGGCTACCCGCGGCCTTTCCCTTGGAATGCGCCTCGAGAACTGGCCCCCCGAAGGTGTTGAGTAATTCGTCTGACGTCTGACGTCAGGTTAAATGAAACCGTTTCTTAGTATTAACAAGTTTTAGGGAAGTCGATCCATGCGTCATCGCAAATCAGGACGGCAACTGAATCGTAACAGTGCCCACAGAAAGGCTATGTTCCGCAACATGACCTGCTCACTGTTGCGTCACGAGCTGATTAAAACCACCCTGCCCAAAGCAAAAGAGCTTCGCTCTGTGGCAGAACCCATCATTACGCTCGGCAAGACCGACAGCGTAGCCAAGCGTCGTCTTGCATTCTCTCGTCTGCGCGATGACGAGGCTGTAGGCAAGCTGTTCGCTGAGATCGGTCCCCGTTACCAGGATCGTCCCGGTGGCTACATCCGCATCCTTAAATGCGGCTATCGCCCAGGCGACAAGGCTCCCATGGCCTATGTTGAGCTGGTTGACCGCCCCGAGCCAGAGATGGAAGAAGAAGCGGTAGAAACCGAATAGGAAGTTGCTGTGCAACAGCCGTAAGAACCGGGCTTAGGCCCGGTTTTTTCGTTTCTGTGGTTTAATTGCTGGATGGACGATTATCCATTCAAGCCCCAACGTATCGCACTCTTCACCGACTTCGGTCACCAAGGACCCTACCTGGGCCAGGTGAAGGCAGTTCTGGCCGATATTTCTGTACCGGTCATCGAGCTTCAATCAGACGCGCCCACATTCAATCCCAGGGCATCTGCCTACCTTCTTTCCTCTATCATGCGCGATATGCCCAGGGGCACACTCTATCTTGGTGTTATCGATCCGGGAGTTGGCGGCGAGCGGGATCCAATAGTCGCATGGTCCGGTGGTGATTGTTTTGTCGGTCCAGACAACGGCCTGTTTTCCCGGGTCATCGAGCCGGCTGATTCACAGATTCAAGCGATTACCTGGCAGCCTGAAAAGCTCTCCAGCAGCTTTCACGGTCGTGATCTGTTCGCCCCCGTGGTAAAAAAAATCTGTCTCGGCGAGCCAGTGTCTTCGGTACCAATTGCGTATAAAAGTATTGTGGGTAGTGATTGGCCTGGTGAAATACCTGAAGTAATCTACGTGGACCACTATGGCAACCTGGTCACGGGGCTTAGGGGTGCAGATATTGATAAACGCAAAGTTTTATATGTAGCAGGGCAGGAGATTGAATACGCTAGAACCTTCTGCGAGGCTGGCCCTGGTGAGCTGTTCTGGTATATCGATTCTTTTGGCCTGATCGAGGTTGCAGAAAACCAGGGACGTGCAGATCAGCGACTTAATGTAACCGTCGGAGAGCGGCTTCAGTTTTCAGGCAAATAGGGATGAAGCCGGACTCCCGGCAAGGCAGCCAACGGGACTTTTCAATAATTATGAACACCGAAGCAACCATCAGGCATGCTGTTCCCGAAGATGCGGCACCTCTCGTTGAGATGTTTTCAGCTCTGTATCGGGAATCAGAATTTCTGTTGCTTGAGGAAGATGAATTCAAGTTAACAGCTGACGAGCAAGAGAATCTGATAAAGGCAAACTCCGGCTCAACCTCCCGGGTTCTTCTGGTTGCAGAGAAAGAGGGGAAACTGGTTGGTTTTCTGGGTGGTACGGGTGGTGGGTTCAGACGTAACAGGCACTCTATAAAAATCGCAATGGGCGTCTTGGCAGAGCATCAGCGCCAGGGATTCGGGCGGGGTCTGTTAAATGCACTCCTCGGCTGGGCAAAAGAGAACCGGTTCAGGAGAGTTGAGCTCACTGTGGTTGAGCATAATAGTAAAGCCAAAGCACTCTACGAAGATTTTGGGTTTGAAGTCGAAGGCCTGAAACAGAACGCTCTCATTATCGATGGCAATTCAATCAACGAGTACTGCATGGCCAGGTTAATAGCATCATGACGAGCACCGAAAATCTGTTTTGAGCACCTGCTACTACGGTGCTGGGCTGGATTCCGGATTCGTAATCCATTTACCACCCAGCAACCGATACCATCAACTAATGCTTCTGCTCAAGCAACGGCTTGAGATAAGCCCCGGTATATGACCCCTGGGCTTTTGCCACCTCTTCCGGCGTACCCTGGGCAATGATCTGCCCGCCCTTTTCACCTCCTTCAGGTCCCAGATCGACAATCCAGTCGGCGGTCTTGATGACATCAAGGTTATGTTCGATCACCACCACGGTGTTGCCGTGGTCCCGCAGGCGGTGAAGAACCTCAAGCAGGTGTTTGACATCGTGGAAGTGCAGGCCGGTTGTGGGCTCGTCGAGTATGTAGAGGGTATTGCCGGTATCCCGCTTTGAGAGCTCCCTGGAGAGCTTTACCCGCTGTGCTTCACCACCGGATAGGGTAGTCGCGTTCTGGCCAAGGGTGATGTAGGAGAGCCCCACATCCATCAGCGTGTTGAGCTTGCGCTTTAGGGGTGGGATGGCCTCAAAGAAGGGCAGGGCATCCTCGACGGTGAGGTCAAGCACCTGGTCGATGGTTTTCCCCTTGTAGCGGATCTCTAGTGTCTCCCGGTTGTAGCGCCTGCCCTTGCAGACGTCGCACTGTACGTAGACATCGGGCAGGAAGTGCATCTCCACCTTGATCACGCCATCGCCCTTACAGGCTTCGCAGCGCCCACCCTTGACGTTGAAACTGAATCGGCCCGGGGTATATCCCCTGGAGCGTGCCTCCTGGGTGCCGGCGAAGAGTTCCCGTATCGGGGTGAAAAGTCCTGTATAGGTTGCCGGGTTGGAGCGGGGGGTTCGCCCGATGGGGCTCTGGTCGATGTCCACCACCTTGTCGAAGTTCTCAAGCCCTTCGACGGCATCATGTGGTGCCGCCTCAGTGTTGGCGCCATTGAGTGCGGCTGCAGCAAGGGGATAGAGCGTATCGTTGATGAGCGTCGATTTGCCGGAGCCTGATACGCCGGTGATGCAGGTCAGGAGGCCGGCAGGCAGTTCAAGGTCGACAGCTCGCAGGTTATTGCCACTGGCCCCGATGAGTCGGAGTTTAAGCAGCTCATTTGGTGCCATACGCTCTTCCGGCAGTTCGATTTTCTTGCGCCCGGAGAGGTATTGGCCGGTGAGAGAGTCTGGTGCCTGGGCGATCTCATCGGCGGTACCCTCGGCGATAATCCTGCCACCATGCACCCCGGCGCCTGGGCCGATATCAACAACATGGTCTGCGCTGCGTACCGCGTCTTCATCATGCTCAACCACAATGACGGTGTTACCCAGGTCGCGGAGATATTTCAGGGTGTTAAGAAGCCTGTCATTGTCTCTCTGGTGCAGACCGATGGAGGGTTCGTCGAGAATGTACATGACACCCACCAGTCCGGCGCCAATCTGGCTGGCGAGGCGGATGCGCTGGGCCTCGCCCCCGGAGAGGGTGTCGGCGCTGCGTTCCAGGCTGAGGTAGTCCAGGCCCACGTTGACCAGGAAGCTGAGCCGCTGGCTGATCTCTTTCACCACCTTGGCGGCGATCTTTCCCTGCTTGCCGGGAAGTTGCAGGTTCTGGAAATAGTGCAGCGCCTTGGCGATAGGCATTGCTGCAATCCGTGGCAGGGTGTTGTCCTCGATGAAGACATGACGGGCCGCCTCGTTCAGGCGCGTGCCGCCGCAGGTCCGGCAAGGGTGGATGGAGAGGTACCTGCTCAGTTCTTCACGCACGGCGTTGGACTCAGTCTCCTTGTAGCGCCGTTCCATGTTGGGAATTACTCCCTCGAAAGGATGGGTCTTGAAGTAGCTGCTGCCCTTGTCGTTGTAGTAGCTGAATTTGATCTCTTCTTTCCCGCTGCCGAAAAGCACCATCTTCTGATGGATCTCGTCGAGCTGATCCCAGGGGGTCTCCACGTCAAAGCCGAAGTGTTCGCCCAGGGAACGGATCATCTGGAAGTAGTAGGCGTTGCGACGATCCCAGCCTCGCAGGGCGCCGGCCGCAAGGCTCAGCTGGGGTTGGACAATAACCCTCTGGGGATCGAAAAACTGCTCCATTCCAAGGCCGTCACAGGTAGGACAGGCGCCGGCCGGATTGTTAAAGGAGAAAATCCGGGGTTCCAGTTCATCGATGCTGTAGCCACACTGGGGGCAGGCGAAGTTGGCGGAGAAGGTCAGCTCTTCGTGTTCTGGCTGGTCGATCCAGGCGACCCGCACGATGCCGTCGGAAAGATTGAGAGCGGTCTCGAACGACTCGGCCAGCCTCAGGGAGAGGTCTTCCCTTACTTTAAACCGGTCTACAACCGCCTCGATGGTGTGCTTCTTGTGCAGGTCCAGGGGAGGCGGTTCGTCCAGTTCGTAGATCTCGCCGTCGATGCGTGCGCGAATAAACCCCTGTGCATTGAGCTCGGAAAGCAGCTTGTGGTGTTCGCCTTTACGCTCCGCTACCACGGGGGCGAGCAGCATCAGTTTGCTGCTCTCGGGCAGCTCAAGTACCTGGTCAACCATCTGGCTGACAGTCTGGGCCTCCAGGGCGCTGCCGTGCTCCGGGCAGCGAGGTATGCCTGCCCGGGCGAACAGCAGGCGCAGGTAGTCATGGATCTCGGTGATGGTACCGACGGTGGAGCGCGGGTTGTGGGAGGTTGTCTTCTGCTCGATGGAGATAGCCGGGGAGAGCCCCTCGATATGGTCGATGTCCGGTTTCTCCATCATGGAGAGGAACTGCCGGGCATAGGCAGAGAGGGACTCAACATACCGGCGCTGACCTTCCGCATAGATCGTGTCGAAGGCGAGAGAGGATTTACCCGAGCCCGAGAGGCCCGTGATGACGATCAGCTTGTCCCTTGGGAGGTCCAGATCGATATTCTTGAGATTGTGGGTGCGAGCACCCCGTATATAAATACTGTCCATCGGCTTACCAGCTGTTGAGCGAACCTGATACTATACGCCGACTTCCATTTACGAGCCAAAAGCGGTTTCGATGAATTCAGAAAAACAGCAAAAAAAGGGGGGTATGTCTCCCATCGAGTCCAGGGCGGCTTTCTCCCTGGCGGGTATATTTTCCCTCCGGATGATGGGGCTTTTCATGATCCTGCCGGTGTTCGCCCTCTACGCCGAGCAGCTCCAGGGTGTAACGCCCCTGCTGATCGGTGTGGCCATCGGTGCCTACGGCCTGACCCAGGCCCTGCTGCAGATCCCTTTCGGCATGTTGTCCGATCATATCGGCCGCAAGCCGGTGATCATTGGTGGCCTGTTGATATTTGCACTGGGCAGCGTGGTGGCGGCCATGGCCGACAGCATCTGGGGTGTGATCCTGGGCCGTGCATTGCAGGGCAGTGGGGCGATCGCGGCTGCGGTAATGGCCCTGGCCGCCGACCTGACCCGTGAACAGAACCGCACCAAGGCGATGGCGGTTATCGGGCTGAGCATCGGCATGGCGTTCGCGGTCTCCCTGGTGCTGGGCCCCATACTCAACGCCGTGATCGGTGTGCCAGGTATCTTCTGGCTGACAGCCGTGTTGGCAATCTCGGGTATCGGCATTGTGCTCAAGCTTGTCCCCGACCCACGGGAGAGCCACTTCCACCGCGATACCGAGCCGGTCCCATCCATGTTCGGCAAGGTGCTGCGGGACACCAACCTGCTGCGACTGGATTTCGGTATCTTCGTACTGCACATGATCCTTACCGCAACCTTCATCGCCATGCCTCTTGCCCTGCGCGATGCAGCCGGCCTTTCAGGTGAAGATCACTGGATGGTCTACCTGCCCGTGCTGCTGTTTGCCATGGCGATAATGATTCCTTTCGTGGTGATTGCCGAGAAACGCAGGAAAATGAAAGGGGTGTTTGTCGGCGCAGTGTTCGCCATTGCCCTGGCCCAGTTCGGCTTCATGTGGCTGCACGAGTCGATAGCAGGCATCGCTATAGCCCTGCTGGTCTATTTCACCGCCTTCAACGTGCTCGAGGCGACCCTGCCCTCCCTGATCGCCAAGGTTGCTCCTGCCGAAAGCAAGGGTACTGCCATGGGGGTCTACTCCACGTCGCAGTTTATCGGGGCATTTCTCGGTGGTCTGATCGGTGGCTGGGTCTATACCCATTACCAGCTGCAGGGGGTATTTCTGTTCGGTGCCATTGCCACGCTGCTGTGGGCTGTCGCCGCCGCAGGGATGCAGAAACCGAGTTACTTCATGTCCTACCTGATCAAGGTCGGCAAGATGGACGAAGCCCAGGCCTGGGAGTTGCAGGCCGAACTGCGCGATATCGAGGGTGTGGGCGATGCCTCGGTCGTCGGTGAAGAGGGCGTGGCCTATCTCAAGGTGGATGCACAGGTGGTGGATTACAGTGTATTGGAGCGGTTCTCCATTGAGGAAAAGGTGGTAGACTAGGCCCTGTTTATAATAATCCGCGCATGCAAGTATTCGGGATCTGAGGAGAAACTATGGCCACTAGAGGCGTTAACAAAGTAATTTTGATCGGCAACCTGGGGGCAGACCCCGAGACCCGATATATGCCCAGTGGCGGTGCGGTGACCAATGTCAGGCTCGCTACGTCCGAGACCTGGAAAGACAAGAATACCGGCGAGACCCAGGAGCGTACCGAGTGGCACCGGGTGGTCTTTTTCAACCGCCTGGGCGAGATCGCCGGTGAGTATCTGAAGAAGGGATCAAAGATCTTTGTCGAGGGCAGCATACGCACCCGCAAGTGGCAGGGTCAGGATGGCCAGGACCGCTACACCACCGAGATCGTAGGCAACGAGATGCAGATGCTCGACAGCCGTGGGGCGGGCAGTGCCGCATTCGATTCAGGTGCCCAGCAGGGTGCACCTGCTTCTGCTCCAGCAGCAGCGCCTGCAGCCTCAATGCCGGATGACGGGTTCGACGACGATATCCCGTTCTAATGGGTACCTTAGACTGAGAGTGTGAAGGTCGGACTTCTACCCACCGGGGCACAAGAGTCCAGCATGTCGGGCTGAAGCCCGACCTACAGAGTATCTGAAAATGCAGAAGTAGCTTTTACAGATCCAGGGTGACAGATCTAACAAAACACCCCTGTGAGCCGTTGGCTCCAGGGGTGTTTTTTTGTGTCTAGCCGTTTTACGGAGTTAACAGGGTGGCGAAGCCCAGCCCGAACAGGATCGCCCCGGCTATCCCGAAGCCGAGGTAGGCGACGAAGACCTCCCGTTTCACCAGGCTCCATACGGCGGTCATGGCGGGGATCGAGCTGATCGAGCCGGAAACCATGAAAGCCATGGCTGAACCGGTGCTCATGCCCTGCTCCATCAGTCCTGCTACCAGGGGTGGCGCGGCATAGCTGTTGAGATAGGCGGGCATGCCCACCAGTGCACCGAGGATCACGGGACCCAGGCCCTCGCCGCCCACTATGCCGCCGATCAGGCTTGCCGGTATGTAGAGGATCAGCAGGGCCTCAAGCAGGTAGGCGAGGCTCAGCCACTTGAACAGGAAGAGGGCGTTGCTCACGGCCTCGGCTCTGAAAGTCTCCCTGCGGACCTGCTCTTCCCAGAATGTCCACTTTGGCTTTTTGTGGAAGGGCTGGGATGTGCTGCAGCTCCCGCTGCTGCAGCCACTGGAGGTATTTGCCTTCAGCGGAGACGAGAAGGCGCCGGAGCGTAGCAGGAGCTTGATGCCGAAGCCACCGAACAGGCCAAGCAATACAGCGGCGACCGCCTTGCCGATGGCGAATTCCCAACCGAGGGCGCCGGCAGTGATCAGCAGTGCCGGGGGGTCGATCAGCGGAGATGACAGCCAGAATGCCATCACCGCCGACAGGGGGGCACCTACGGCAAGCAGGCCGGCGACAAATGGAATCACCTCGCAGGAGCAGAAGGGTGCCAGCCCGCCAAACAGGGCGGCCAAAACGATCATCCGGTTTTCACGCCCTTCAAAGGCCTTGGCCACCATGCTCTCGGCGTCGGTAGCCTTCAGGTATGCGATGCTCAGAACGGCAAACAGGATAAAGGGGGCTGTGCCTGCCAGTGCGCTTGTGGCGATGCTGAGCACCTCCTGCAGGCGCGCCTGGTCCAGCAGCAACACCACCAGGGGTATTACGGCGATCAGCAGCCATGCGGACATGAGGCGGTCGAGTAACCTGGAGAGGGGTTTGTCATCTGCAGTGGTACTGCAGCAGGCGGTTGTGTCCTGGACCCCTGGCGGACTGCAGCAGGCCGACTCAGATGGCGCGTCGATGGTTAAGGTTACCGCTGTTCCACAGCACCCGTGTTCCGGTGGCTGCTGCTCGGGTGTGTTTTGATCTGACATGGTGTGATCCTTTGAGTGATCCCCAGGGTCATCGCTGGTTTGTATCTCCACGATAACTTCGCGCATCACAGGGCCTCCACAATGGTGTCGCTGTGACAGTCGTCTGCGCAGCACTCGTGCAGCAGGAACGCAGCCAACGCCTCTATGCGCTCAAAATTGGCCCGGTTGAGCACCGAGCGCCCCTGTTTCTCCTGTTCGATGAGCTCCGCACCAGCGAGAAACTTGAGGTGATGGGCCAGGGTCGATGCCGGGATGCCCAGGCGCTGCTGTACCTCGCCAATGGTCAGTCCGCCATGGCCTGCCCTTACCAGGGCGCTGAGAACCTCAAGACGGGATTCTGATCCGGCTGCGGAGAAGCCCTGGGCTGCAATTTCAAGGGTGATCATCTTGTGTACCTGTAAAATACCTAAATAACTAGATATATAGTTATATCAGATTGCAAGCGTATTGCAAGGGGGGACGTCTTCCCGCGTCCTGACGGTCAATGGATTACAATCTCACCCGAATGCCAGGTGGGAAGCGGGGGAACTCTTAGGTTCGGCCGGCATCCAATGTTGAGTTTTATGAATTAGCACATTCAGATGAAGGAAGAGATGAACAGAATCAAACTGGCCTTTGCCGCGATAGTGGGTTTATACCTCTCTTTTATTGCAATGCCTGTGTCGGCGGCACTGCCTGCGGCAGTCAACGATACCCCGCTGCCCAGCCTGGCGCCGATGCTGGAACGGGTTACCCCTGCGGTTGTGAATATCTCCACGGTGACCCATATCAAGCGGGAGGAGAACCCCCTTTTCAGCGACCCTTTCTTCCGACGATTTTTCGATTTCCCATCGACCAAATCGCGCAAGAAAAAGAGGAAAAGCACGAGCCTGGGGTCCGGGGTGATCATCGATGCCCAGAAGGGCTATGTACTGACCAACAGCCATGTCATCGACAAGGCCCACGAGATCAGGGTGACCACCCATGAAGGCAGGCGCCTGGAGGCAGAGCTGATCGGCGCTGATCCTGAGACAGATGTGGCGGTGCTGCAGATCAAGGCGGAGAAGTTGGTGGTGCTGAAGCTGGCCGACTCCGACAGGCTGAGGGTAGGGGATTTCGTAGTTGCCATCGGAAATCCCTTTGGACTCAGCCAGACTGTGACGTCGGGTATCGTCAGTGCCCTGGGTCGCAGCGGTCTGGGCATCGAAGGCTACGAAAATTTCATTCAGACGGACGCCTCAATCAATCCGGGTAACTCCGGTGGGCCGCTGGTGAATCTGCGGGGTGAACTGGTGGGTATCAATACCGCGATTTTCGCCCCTGGTGGTGGTAACGTCGGCATCGGTTTTGCCATCCCCACCAACATGGTGCGATCCATAATGGATCAGTTGGTGGCCCATGGCGAGGTCAGGCGTGGCTCATTCGGAATCACCATGCAGGAGCTCGATTACGACCTGAAAAAGGCACTGGGTTTCAAGGGTGATAACGGGGCCCTGGTGACCGAGGTCCGTCCCGGTACGGCAGCCGAGAAGGCCGGAGTCCTGGTGGGGGACCTGATCACCGCGCTGAATGGTGAGCCGGTGAAGGGAGCGGCCTCCCTGAGGGTTCAGCTGGCCCTGCTGCAGATCGGGGATGAAATCACCCTGGATATCCTCAGGGAGGGAGAGAGCCGTACCCTGCATTCAAGCATCCAGGACCCTTTCGCCCACTATACCCAGGGCGGCACCTTGGCTGAGCAGCTCGAGGGGGCACTTTTCCTGGAGATCACCGACGAGTCCCAGTATGGGAGATTTCCCGCTATCCGGGTCGGAAAGGTGGAGAAAGAGAGTCCCGCCTGGAGTGCGGGGCTGCGCGCAGATGATGTGATCATCGAGGTCAATCGTCAGCGGATCAAGCAGTTCACTGAGCTGAGGGATGTGGCCCGGCAGGGTGTCTATCAACTGAAGCTCCGCAGGGGAGGCAGTATCGTCTCCCTTGCCTCCCGCTAAAATCGGTCTTGAATGCGTAGTAATTCGGAAAAGAGAGTGACAAATATCACTGTCAGGATGACGGGGGTGAACTACTATTTCTTTAGAGAGCCTGATCACTGCTCTCAGGCAGGGTGTAGCGATGTCGTATCAGAAGCGAATTGAAGAGATGGTGGGTGAGCACGTTGCCCACTTTCAGGATGAGCTTACCTCCGCCAAGTCCCTGGAAGGGACTATTGAAAAAGTCCCCATGCCCTACGGCTATCCGCTGGCAGTATACCGGCCCCTGCATGTCTGCCAGGTGCCCCAGGTCAGAAAATTCGTTGCAGAGACCGGCGGCACCCTGAGCAACGGTGTGCCCAAAGTGCTGCGTCACGAGTTTATCGATGGTGACATGATCGGAATTTACAACAGAAAACCACATTAGCCCCTGGCCCGCTCACTATCCCGGCCTACCATCCACCCGCGGTCTGGTGAGAATGGGCAGGTAGCTGAGGAAATAGACCAGGAAGCAGAGGGTCCAGAGTCCGCCGGAGAGCTGAACCCAGGTCGTGTATTGTCCGGGGGCTATGATCGGTGCGAGAACCCTGACCGCCACACCCAGGTTGAGCACGAGGAAAGAGAGGTTCACCAGGGCGCTGCTTATGATCGGGCGTCCTGTGTGGCCAAGGGCGACACGGGACATCATACCGAGGGTCAGCACACCGACGCCCCCTGCGGTGAGCGCATGCTTTGCCAGGTTGGCCGGAAACAGCTCCAGTGGGGCCAGGCCCAGCATCAGGAAACCGATAATAATCCAGATGAATCCGATGTAGAGCACCCAGAGTATCGGGATGCGCCAGGCGTTGGGGTGGTGCCAGCCGCTCAGGCGGATGGCCTGGGTGATGGCAATGGCAAGACTGATTGCGCCCATCAGCCAGGGATTGGGATAGACCAGCAGGGTTACAATCAACGCGCAGACCAGGGCCGGTGTCGCCATCTCCATAGACTTGTAGCGCTTGGGTCTGGCCAGGGGGATTGCACCGCCGGTGAAGGCGGGGACGATTCTCCCGGTAATGATCAGCACCAGCAGCATCACAAGATAGATCATCATCTCTGTGCCGGCGTTTCCGGTTTCAGCAATGCCCAGGGCCTGAAAGTGAGTCAGCAGGTTTGCCAGGGCCATCGCCAGCAACAGGGGGACGAAGATGCGGTTGATCTTCTGCTCGCCCATCCAAAGGGCGGGTTTGATGCTCAGGGCCAGTACCGGAAGAAAAAGAAGGTCGGTCAGGGCGATCATCCAGCCCGGAAGAAAGCCGGAGAAGACCCCAACCAGGCGGCCGGCCAGCCAGAGCGCTACAAGCAATCCCAATGGTCTGCCCATGGGGGTATTGACCCCGGTCCAGTTGCGCACCGCGGTGAGTAGAAAACCGCCGATCACCGCCGTGGTGTAGCCGAAAAGCATCTCGTGGCTGTGCCAGCCAATGGTGCCGTAATAGGCCCCTGCCTCAAGATTGCCTCCCCAGAACGCCAGCCAGAGCCCCATCAGCAGTGTGGCAGAGAGTGCGGCCAGCAGGAAAAAAGGCCGGAAGCCGAGAGCAAGCACCGTTGGACCCGTGTAGGTCAGTTTCGGCTTGGGGGGTTCAGAGAACATCTTGAGCATGGTGGTGGGTCACTGGTTTTTTGGGTTGGGTGGAAGGCGACATAGTAGCCAGGGGGTGAGATTTGGCTTTGACGTTAATCAAAACCCAGGAGCGAACTTGTTCGCGATCACGCTCCGAATCAACGCCAATCGCGAACAAGTTCGCTCCTACATGAGTATTGCATCGTATGAGCAGTGGAGCTGACGCAATTTCCCGGCAGCCATAAAAAATGCGGGCCGAAGCCCGAATTTTCAAGGTGCATCGCTAACAGTCTGTGACTGTTACTTGGCCTCGGCGGGTGCCGCTGGGGCTACGGGCGCATATGGAACGCCGCCATAGGGGTAGCCATAGCCGCCGTAGGGGTAGCCGTAGCCACCATAGGGATAGCCGTAACCGCCATAGGGGTAGCCATAGCCACGTCCGTAGCCATAACCGCGTCCGTAACCTGAGCCACGGCCGCTGAAGTTCATGTTGAAGTCGCCGAAGCCGTCGCCCCAGAAGTCGTCACCCCAACCACCGGGCCCACCCCAGCCGGGGCCCCACCAGGCGCTTGCGGATGCAGAAGCAGCGATCAGAGTCGCGATAGCAGTAGCTTGAATGGTTTTTTTCATCTCTCGTCTCCCTAACGTGTTTTTGCTTGTCGCCATCATAGGTCTGTAGCGTGAGATTCAAGCATAGACCAAAATTCAGCAACGATAATACAGCGCCGGGAGTTTGGCGGTCAGGGAGATGATACGTACTGCCGAAAGCGGGCCTTTAGGCTCTGTTCCAGTTAAGTGTTTAAACTAATCCTTAAGTGCCTAACTGGCCCTTGTAGGTCGGGCTTTAGCCCGACATGTCGGCCTGAAGGCCGACCTACGGTAAATCAATGACTTATTGAAAAAACACATTTAACTGGAACAGAACCTTATTTTTTACGTCGTCCCTGCTTCTTGAACAGCAGGGGGGCCACATCGTCGAAAGTACTGGCGAAGTGGACCTTGATGCCCTTGGTGATGTGCTCGGGCACCTCTTTGTAGTCGCCGCGGTTCTCTTCCGGAAGGATCAGCTCCTTGATCCCGGCACGTCGTGCGGCGATCACCTTCTCGCGTATGCCGCCTACGGGGAATACATGGCCGGTAAGGGTCATCTCGCCGGTCATGGCGATCTCCCTGATGGGCTCGTTGCGTGCCAGTGACAGGAGGGCAGAGGCCATGGTGATGCCCGCGCTGGGGCCGTCCTTGGGGGTGGCGCCCGCGGGTACATGCAGGTGAATGAAACTCTTCTCGAAGAACTCGCTCGTGGCGCCGTACTGCTCGGCGTGGCCGACGATGTAACCGTAGGCGATCTCGGCGGACTCCCGCATCACGTCACCCAGCTGCCCGGTCAGTTTGAAGCCGCGGTTGAAGGTGTGAGTGGTTGCAGCTTCGATGCTGAGGGTGGCGCCTCCCATACTGGTCCAGGCCAGGCCGGTGATTACCCCGGGGCCGCTCAGCTTGCGCTCGTCACGGAAGATCGGGCTGCCAAGGTAGCCTTCCAGGTCATCTTTTTCCACTGTTATAGGTGTCTTCTCCCCATCCAGTATTTTGACCACGGCCTTGCGCACGATCTTGCTGATCTGCTTCTCCATGCGCCGCACCCCGGCGTCCCTTGCGTAGCCGTTGGCGATGGCCCGCAGTGTGGCGACATTGATTTTTACCTGGCTGCGTTTGAGTCCTGCACGTTTGAGCTGCCTGGGCAGCAGGTACCTGCGGGCAATCTGCAGCTTCTCCTCGGCGATATAACCGGAGAGGGAGATCATCTCCATACGGTCGAGCAGTGGTCCGGGGATGCTGTCCAGTGTGTTGGCGGTGCAGATGAACAGTACTTTTGAGAGATCAAAGCGCAGATCCAGGTAGTGATCCAGGAAATCCGAATTCTGCTCCGGGTCCAGTGCCTCAAGCAGTGCCGAGGCGGGGTCGCCGTGGTAGGAGGCGCCGATCTTGTCGATCTCGTCGAGCATGATCACCGGGTTCTCGGTGCCGGCCTCTTTCATCGCCTGGATGAACTTGCCGGGCATGGCGCCGATGTAGGTGCGGCGGTGGCCCTTGATCTCGGCCTCGTCGCGCATGCCGCCCACTGAGAAGCGATAGAAGGTGCGGCCCAGGGACTCGGCGATGGATTTTCCGATGGATGTCTTGCCCACGCCTGGAGGTCCGACGAGCAGAATGATGGAACCGCTCACCTCACCTTTCATGATGCCCACGGCCAGGAATTCGAGGATACGTTTCTTGACGTCATCCAGTCCGTAGTGGTCCTTGTCCAGGGCGTTGCGTGCAACCTCTATATCCAGGTTGTCAGCTGAGTGGTTGCCCCAGGGGAGCAGGCTGATCCAGTCGATATAGTTGCGGGTGAGTGCGTACTCCGGTGATCCGGTCTCCAGGATCGAGAGCTTGTCCATCTCCTCTTCAACCCGCTTGCCTGCCTGTTCGGTCAGCTTGAGCTTGGAGAGCCGGTCACGGAACTTGTCCAGTTCCGCGGTGCGGTCGTCTTTTTCAAGCCCCAGCTCCTGTTGGATGGATTTGAGCTGTTCGCGCAGGAAAAACTCACGCTGCTGGGTCTCCATCCGGTCCTCTACCGACTTGCGAATCTCGTGCTGGGCCTTGGCCAGCTCAAGCTCGCTGTTGAGCAGCTCCATCACCCGTTCCATGCGGGGCAGCAGGTCAATGGCCTCGAGAATCTCCTGTAGCTGGTCACGATCAGCGGTGGTCAGGCTGGCGGCAAAATCTGCCAGGTGGGAAGGGTCATCCGGACCCATGCGATCCAGGAATATGCGCAGCTCTTCACCGTAGAGCGGGTTCAGGGGGACCAGCTCCTTGATGATGTTGATGATGGCCATGGCATAGGCCTTGATCTCGCCTTCGGCGGTGCCCTGGGGCTCCTGGAAGTAGTGCACCTGGGCGGTGAACGGGGGCTGCTCATCAATGAAATGCTCGATGCGGAAGCGCTGAAGGCACTCCACCAGCACCTGCAGCCGGCCATCCACCTTCTGTACCCGGTGGATGCGGCAGGCAGTACCTATCTGCTTGAAATCTGAAGGGGTGGCCTCTTCTGAGGTGGATGAGTCCACCAATATAATGCCGAGGGTCCCGTGACCATCATCCTCGGCCTTGGTGATACTCTCGTTCCAATGGTCGGCATCCATCAAAAGAGGGACCGCCTGACCCGGGAAAAACGGGCGGGTGGCCACCGGAAGGAGGTGGATGACACCGGGAAGTACTTCGCCTGGACGTGCAAGGGCCTGGTCGGTGATGATCTCTACGGTCTCGTCGATGATGTCTTCGTCATTCATGTCTGCAGGTCTGAATTCTATTGGATTAGAACCAATATCGGGTTGTTCACCCGGCTTTGCAAGCCGCATTGGCGAGGCGGACGAAATCTGCGACCGCCAGTTGCTCCGCCCGCTGCTGCGGATCGATGTCGGCAGCCTCAAAAACGTCAATGCCGATCAGTTTTTTCAGGCAGTTACGCAGGGTCTTGCGCCGTTGACTGAAGGCCTGGGTGACAAGGGTCGCGAATAGCGCCCTGTCAGATATATCGTGGGGATTCTCAATATAAGGTGTCAGGCGCAGGAATCCCGAGGTTACCTTTGGGGCCGGCTTGAAAGCACCGGGACCGATGTGGAACAGGGCGGTCACACTGCATTGGGATTGAATCATGATCGACAGGCGCCCGTAGGTCTTGCTGCCCGGCTCGGCCGCGATGCGGTCCACCACCTCTTTCTGCAACATGAAGTGCATATCCTTGATGCAACCTGCGTGCTCCAGCAGGTGAAAAAGAATCGGCGTTGAGATGTTGTAGGGCAGGTTGCCCACCAGGCGCAGTGGTTTATCCGCTTCGGCCAGTTTGCAGAATTCGAACTTCATTGCGTCGGCGTTGTAAATATGCAGTTCACCCAGGTCGGCGCATGTCCGGGCCAGGGGCTCAAGCAGGTCCCTGTCCAGCTCCACCGCTTCAAGTCGCCCGGCAGCTTTCAGCAGCTCCTTGGTGATGGCGCCCTGGCCTGGGCCGATCTCGATCAGGTGGTCGTCGGGTTTTGGCGAGATGCTGGCGATGATGCGGTTAATGACCCCCTGATCATGCAGGAAGTTCTGGCCGAACCTTTTCCTTGGACGGTGTTTCAATGGGTTACCCATCTCTTTATCAGTTAATTCAGTCAGTTATGAAGTGGCTAAGTTGATATGTCCAATGATATCACCACGTTAGGTGCTCGTGTGGAGCGATTGCAAGTCGCATCGATATTTGCATCGGCATATAATGGGTTGTACGTACAACCAATGTCTGCTAGCCTTACCTGTATGTTTGATAGATGCCTGTATTTCAATATCAATGCCCTGACACGCCTTGTAAATAAAAAGTGGACGGAGGCTTTTGCAGAGTTTGATTTGTCGCCTGCTCATGGATATATGTTGCGTGTAGTTTTATCTAAGCCCGGTGTAACTCAAAAAGAGCTTACATCTGAGTTAAGGCTTGAAAAATCTACTATTACAAGATTTGTTGATGCTTTGCAGAAGAAGGGATTAGTGGCTAGAAAAGCGGCTGATGCTGATGGTCGCGAACAGAATATCCACCCAACAGCAAAGGCGATGAAGATGCATTCTGCCCTCGAAGAGTTGGGAGAGACATTGTATCAGTCAATGGCTACAAACATGGGCAAGGAAAATCTTACATCGCTTGTAAGTCAACTTAGAGAAAGTGCAAACAAGATTAAATAGTATTTTTTTATCATATTAGTTGTACCTACAACCATAGAGGCAAGAGATGATAGTCAACGTAACAGTAATAACAGGTTCTGAGAAAATCGAAGGTAAAGCATCATCACCAGAAAATGCCCTTATCGAGTTTTATCAGGCATTTAATATCGGTGATATGGATCTGATGTCAAGCAACTGGGAACAGACTGCGGAAGTTAGCATGTCTAATCCGCTTGGTGGGGTTAAGCGTGGTTGGGATTCTATTAAAAGCGTATATGAGAGGATCTTTAATGGTTCAGCAAAGGTATACGTTGAGTTTTATGATTACACCATACATAGATCAGGAGTGATGTTTATCGCTGTTGGTCGTGAAAGGGGTTACTTCCAACAAGGTGAGAACAAAATTGATCTTGCGATACGTACCAGCAGAACCTATCGGTTAGATTGCGGTAGATGGCATCAAATCCATCATCATGGATCAATTGAAGATCCTTCTTTGTTGAAAAAGTACCAGAGTGCGGTATTGGCTCAATAGTGCAATCTGGGGTGGTGCAGGGTATTCCCACCGGAATGTGTCTGCTTGAAGGAGTGGCGTGGTGATACTGATTTACTGGCGTTATCTCGTGCCTGGATGGGGTGGTTTTTTCGGCGGATGATGAGCAACGCTATCGAATTTCTCATCGGTTTTAATCACACTGCTAATAACTTATTGATAATAAAACGGAAGAAGAGCGTGGAGGTAGTTCTGATGCAACTGCCTTCATGGGTGGTATGCATTTTCCTTCCAGAATACCAATACCCAGATCAATAAATCACCAGTATTTCGGATAACTATCTGATCGGCTAATGTTGTTGTAGATTAAAGCAACAATAACTAGGAGTACTGCACCGGTAAGTGTCGGGAAAAACAGGAAGCTCCAAGAGGGTTGGGTCAGGAATACGATGACCGGATTTGAACCCGCTGGTGGATGTACCGTTCTTGTCAGCATCATCACTGCGATTGTTGTTCCAACGGCCAATGCCAGCGACCACCAATGTGGCCCGAGCAGAGTGAAAAATGTAAGTCCTACTAACGAACTTAGAAAATGGCCGGCTATCACATTTCGTGGCTGAGAAAATGGCACGTCGGGGAATCCGAATATCAGCACACAAGAGGCACCATAAGACCCTAGTATCAGAGTCAGAGTAAGCCAGTCACCTAGTACAGCGAGTACGGAGATAGCCAGGGCCCCGCCTAGCCAAGCAAGAGCCACAGCACTGAGTTTTGGGGCAGGTGGCAACGGCGCCGATTGGCCTTTTAGTTTTTGTATCAGCATGACGAGCTCCTGACAGGTTAGCAAATCGATGTAGACAGTTCTGTCTACATATCCGAACTGCAGCCTAAGTAGACAAATCTGTCTACACTGTCAAAATGAAATTAGGATCAATAGATAAAAAACTGTCTGCACGTGAGCGAATACTCAGAACTGCCCACAACTTGTTTTATAGGGACGGGATTCGTGCGACAGGTATAGACCGTATAATTGAAGAAGCGGGAGTGACCAAGGTTACGTTGTACCGCCACTTTCCGAGCAAAAACGAGTTAATCAAGGTGTACCTGGAGTACCGTCACGAACTATGGATGAATTGGTTCGTTGATGCTCTTGAAAGGCACAGTATAAATAACTCATCGATCATCGACATTCTCGTTGCAACACTCGGGGAGTGGTTTGAAAGTGACGGCTATCGTGGCTGTGCATTTATCAATGCTGTTGTTGAAATGGACGGAGTATTACCTGAATTCACCGAAATTTCGAAACGGCATAAAGAAGATGTGATAGAGGTGATTACTGATCTTCTTCCTAAATCGAAAGTTCGTAGTCAACAGGCACAGGCTGTAGCAATAGCAATGGATGGCGCAATTTTCCGAGCTCAGCTAGAGAAATCTCCAGATCATGCTCTTGAGTCGATCAAGTTGATCTTGCAAGCGATCATTTAACTTATGTCAGCCTGTTCAGCACTTGTCTGGTCGGGTATGTAATGCTGTGCGCAAAAGTGACAGCGCTCCAATTATCCAGTCTTATAACTCTCAGAGAAACGTGGGAAATTCAGTAAGGGAAACGCTTCTGAACCAACTTTCTGCATGGTCTATATCAGCGAGACAGGCTCTATTAGTGGGGCAACTGGATGCCTTACTCAGATTTTATAGGCGATGATCGTCTTTTTGAAAGTTCTCTATACAGCGCTTCAGGACTGACGTCTATTTCATTGGCGATGCTTTTCCATTGGCCCCTTGGTGGCAATTTATTCCCCGGCCATGCCATCCAGGCATCCAGGCGATCAGCAACTGTCTTTCGTGACATGAGTTCACACCGATATCGTGCAGACTGTATTTCCCTAGCCAGATGTGCAGCCCAGGCATTATAGATTGTGCTGTCCTGATGAATTATTTCTTCAAAGTTCGCTTTTGGTATTTCGAAAACTGTTGATGGCAATAGAGCGATCGCATCGCAGTGATAGATTCTCGAATACACAGATGCTTCAGCGAGCAACGTGTTACCTGTGGCACGTTGCAGCACAAGTGATGTGCCATTCTCTGCATGTCGGGCCAACTCAATCTGCCCTTTACTGACAACAAATACCGAACGCACTGTATCGCCCTGGTGAAACAGGTAGTTGCCCTGACTCAGCGTGCGTTGTCTTGTACTGGTGGTGATTAATTGTTCAACAAAATCCTTAGACATGATAGCTATCATGTACTAACAGGGGCGATTTTGACAAGGTCTTATTAATTATTCCGTTAAAGGAATTACAGGATGACAAATACCTTCAAGCCGAGATATCTACTCGTATCCGCCCTGATTTTTCCACTTCTGGCAAGCCAGGCATTCGCACAGGGTTCCAAGCCATTCGCGCTTAAGCATTTCGGTCATTTCAAAAAAATGATGCATATGAAAAAGACCGACGGGGTGGTGAACCTGAAACAGGCGGTCAATCTGCCCCATGTTTATGCGGTGGGTGCCCCTGCCCATGGAACCGGTGAAATTACAGTCATTGATGGCCGTCTGTGGCTGGATGATGGCGCAGATGGATTGGGCAACGCTAGGCATGCCGCCTCCAATGATGAACAAGCTGTTATTCTGGTCAGGGCTCAGGTCAAAAAATGGCTGCCAGTCACCGTGCCGGAGGATATGGACGCTAAGGCCCTGTACCAGTTTATTCTAGAACAGGCCAGTTCAAACGGTCTGGATACTGGAGCGCCGTTTCCGTTCCTGATTGAGGGTGATTATTATGACTTGGACTGGCATGTCCTCAATGGAGTCAAAAAGCACTCGTCCGGGGGGCACAAGGCCGGAGGCATATATAAAAAGATCAAGGAACAACGTACGCAAACGGCTGGCACGCTGGTTGGTTTTTATTCAGCAGCAACCCAGGGGGTTTACACTCATCCCGGGGAGTCCTGGCATATTCATGTGGTATTTGAACAGGAAAATAAGGCTGGTCATGTTGATGCCTTGTCAGTGCGTAAAGGATCAGTGCTGAAGCTCCCAGTCGACGGGGAAGTGTAAATTATCTTCAATCTATCTTGGTTTACATGTGCCATGTTGATCTCACTGGGACACAAACGTGGCTTGAAAGAAAAACTATAAAAAATATGGAAGTGAAAGTTCGATCAGAACCCTGATGAGGTGCTGGGTGCCAATGCTTCAGGCTGTCAACTGTTATCGAAACTGGCAGCACTCCAAATATCCAGCCATATAACTCTCTGAGAAATGCAGTGAATTCAGTAAAGGAAAGGCTTCTGGCCAAATCTTTTCTTGGCCCGGTGTGCTGATGGATTACCCATGCGAATGGTTGTTAATTCAATATGTTAGAAAATGATGGTTTGGGATTATCCACTAAAACCAGGCGGTTAGGAAATATGATGAGAGATTTCAAGTCGCGTCGAAAATCGCATCACTACTTTTCAGAAATATTATGAATCCTCAATTAGACGAGTGGGTGTCGTCGATTCTTTCAGGTGCGGCATCGACGACTTGCATCAATGCCTTCAGTCTAGGTGTTTGGACTGCATCCCTTGGAAGCGCTTGTTGACGAGTCGCACCTTGCCCCGACCGACCTTGTCCACGGCGGTCTTCAGGTTGTGGTAGATGCCCCGTTCAGGCACCCCGCCCAGCACAATAAAGGCGTGGTAACGGGTATCGAACGGCATCTCGCGAGTAGGCACGCAGGTAAAAAGCCCGGTTGTGGCTGAGTTTGAAATAGGCGATCTGCAGCTTGGTGTTGGTGCCGTCTATCACTCCCTATTACTCCTGCAGCCATCGTCTGCAGGTGAGGTTGTACGTGGGTCAAAAATAGATTCAAATATCTGGGTCTAGTGGGTTAATTATGAGTGCGATTTGATAGGTGTTTATTTCATGGAAAATCTTTCATTTGGCAGAATCGTAGAGTTCATTGACCTTCAGGCACGAATGAAGATGAAGGCACAGTCGAATAAACTGTTTCTCAGTTATCTGTGGTGGATTCTCGAACCTCTCCTTTATGTTTCTCTATTCTATTTTGTCTTCGGACTGATCATGAAACGAGGCGGTGGCGAGGGGTTTGTTATGTTTCTCATCGTTGGAAAAGTGGTCTTCATGTGGTTTTCCAAGGGTGTAGTGATGGGCTCGACAAGCCTGCGCCAGAACAGGGGCATCATTACTCTTCGCTCCATACCAAAATGGATCTTTCCGATAGTAAGTGTCCAGATAGCAACCTATAAATCTGTTGTTGCCCTTGCGGTTGTATTGGTCGTGATGCTACTGGCCGGGTATGTCGAACCGGATAATTGGTGGCAGCTAATCCCCCTTCTCATGATCACCTATATTCTGGTTTCGGCTGTTGCCTGTTTTCTGTCAATGCTCGTTGCGGTAGCGGAGGACTTTTCTCAAATCATATCGCTACTTATGATTGGATTGTTGTTCTCCTCTGGGATTTTCTGGGACATAAATACGATTTCTGATGAGCAGCTGCGTAACCTAGTGATGACGATAAACCCATTGGCGGGTCTAATCGATTCCTATCGGACGGTAATCTTGCAGAATCAACTTATCGAGTTAGTGAGGATCTACCCGGCGATTGGTACAGGCGTGACCCTCTGGATAATGAACATCCTGGCCCTAAATCATTTCAACAACAAAATTACCCGCTTGGTTATTTCATAATGCAAAAGGTCATATTGGAAGCCAGAAAAATCACGCTTGAATACCGATCAAGGGTGGGGCTGTTTCGAACCTTCAGACACAAAGCGCTCAGCGACTTCAGCCTTGAGCTTCGCGAAGGGGAAATCCTCGGTATCACTGGACGAAACGGAGCAGGGAAATCGACTCTATTGCGCGTCCTGGCCGGTGTGCTGATCCCGGACTCGGGAGAGGTGGTGGTTTCGCCTGGGGTGAGAAGGCTGCTTCTGTCTTTGAGGCTGGGGGCAAATGCTGATTTAACGGGTAGGGATAACGCTCTGTTGGGTTGTATATTAAACGGTTTGACGAAACGCAGGGCGTTGACATTGTTGGAGGAGATTAAGGTGTTCTCCGGGCTTGGCGAATTTTTCGAGCAACCGGTCAGGACATACTCTTCGGGAATGCGGTCAAGGTTGGGGTTCGCGACGGCGATTCAAGCCGATGTTGACATCCTGATGCTGGATGAAGTCTTAAGTGTGGGCGATAAAGATTTTAAGCAGTTGGCTGAAAAGGCGATGTTGGAAAAAATAAAGTGCAGTAAGAGTGTAATTTTTGTATCACACAATGAAGGTCGCGTCTCTAAAATATGCGACAGGATCATCTCTTTGAGTGATGGGGAAGGCGATGACTGAGAAGGGGATAAAGATTGGCAATATCGGTTATTTCCCGATACCCAAAGTCGCTTGCACATCCATAAAAACAGCATTGTTCATTGTTGAACATGATAGACCACATGACCCGGTGCTTGACGATGGATCAAATGTCCATCAATTCTACAAAAGAAAATGTCGCGAGATTGATGACTGTGGCTTTAGGTTTATTGTTATACGAGATCCCATCAGGCGTTTTTTATCCGCATATAACAATCGGGTTGGACACCATAAGGAACTGACCTATGAAAGCGTAAGGGAGAAGAGTCCGGACGCACTGAAAAATATAGAGGTTTTTCAACCAAATATTACCCAGTTCATCGATGATTTTGAAACTTACTATAGCGTCCAGTTAATAAGGCACCATACCAGGCCAATAAGTGAAATGCTTTCTGTTGGATTGGCTTCTTTTACCCATATTTATAAACTAGAAGAGATCAGCAAGCTGAGGCGTGAGCTTGAAAATCGCCTGGGCCGAGAGGTCGCCATACCTCGACTCCAGACGGGGGGTACCGATGTTGACTTGAAAGATCTGAGTCGAAAGCAGATCGAATTTCTCATGGACTTCTATCAAGAAGACTATCGTTTGTTGAATGGTTACTATGACATCGATTCTGTCTGGCGTGAGTGGCGGGGCGCTGATATTTATGAAAAAGAGTCTGCACCCTTTATTATCTGGACCTTTAGGCGCACTGGGGGGACCAATTTAAGTGATGCGTTGTTCGCGGCATCTGATTTCGATGGCTGCGAGCATGAGCCTTTCAATCCGAACAGGGGATTGCACTGGATAGTCGATCGCTGGAAAAAGCACAAAGACAAAGCATCCCTGTATCGTGATCTCGATAAGGTTCTATCAAAGAAAATACTGATAAAGCACTGTCTTGAGATAATGCCGACTGAACTCAATGCCGCCATTGCGGTATTGAGTGGCAAGCATGGTTATCGACATCTGTTTCTCTATCGCGAAGAGGCGGTTGGGCGGCTGTTGAGTTTGAACTACTCAATGAAAACCGATATCTGGTCGAAAGATCAGGCCAGGGAAAGCGTGGTTGGTGACAAAGTATTCAGAGAAAAGATACCAATTAAAAAGCTGATACGTCACGAGATTGAAGCCCGGCGTGAGATGCAGAGAGTTTATGAGTTACTGCTAGACTCTGGTAACTATCCTTTAAGTATAAGTTTTGAACAGCTGTATGATACATCGTTTTCTGAAGCATCTAATCGAGTCAGGAACCTGTTTCAGGAACTTATTGGTAAAGAGAGCGTCTGCGATTACGACTTACTTGATAAGTTGCTAAACAAGGGGGGGCAGAACACCAAGAGTGAGTATGTTCGTTTCTCCAATAGTGAGGCATTTATCGATGAAGTGAAAAAACTTCCGCGGTTTCTCCTTACCGAAGAGAGTAAGCCAGTCGGCGAGAAAAACCTTAACCCGCTCGTTTCGGTGATCATCCCAGTTTACAATGTCAGTGAATATATCAACAGGTGCCTTGACTCGGTAATAAATCAAACCTATTCGAATATCGAGATACTGGTAGTAGATGATAGAGGCCAGGATGGCTCCATGGCGAAGGTCAATGACTATGACGATAGTCGCATTAGGATCATAACCCATAAGAAAAACAGGGGCCTTTCGGCGGCAAGGAACACTGGCATTGATGCTGCGAACGGCGAGTTTGTCATCTTTCTCGATTCCGATGATTATGTGGATCATGACCTGATTAGGAAGTGTATCCTGCGACAACAGAAAAACGACGTTGACTGTGTTGTTTTCAATACGCAATTTGTAGATGACGCCGGAAATACCTGGGCCAATGAGTGGATGGAGCACTTTTTCGGGCGTGAGATTGAAAACAAGTGTATCGATGATGAGGGGGTGCACGCGCTGGTTGGATGGGATGTGGCGGCGTGGAGCAAGTTGATCCGCCTTGAACATCTAAAGAGAAACAAGATCTGTTTTCTGGAGAAGCAGCGATACTTTGAGGATCACTACTTCTCTGCAAAGCTATTTATGTCGAAGGCGCGGTTTTCATATATCAATGAGAGGCTCCACTATTATTTCAAAAGATCATCTCCAAATAATAAATCGATAACCCAGACAAACACGCCAGCCAT
The DNA here is from genome assembly GCA_965224515.1 of Sedimenticolaceae bacterium. Classification (GTDB taxonomy): domain Bacteria; phylum Pseudomonadota; class Gammaproteobacteria; order Chromatiales; family Chromatiaceae; genus Sedimenticola_A. The sequence goes on along the minus strand of OZ245051.1, from coordinate 772,771 downwards.
GGGATTGCATCGAAGCAGGGTGCTACGGGATGTTTGTCTCCTTATCGAATCAGTTGACTATAAATATAAGAATGCATTTCACCCCGTCTATTTCCATGTTTACAAGGAAATTATTTCCGATACGTTTGGCCACAAGAGATACCGAAAAGAGGTTTATGATAATTTGCGCAGGGTTTTTTCAGGTATCGCTGGTTTGGATATACTGAAGGAAAAGGACAATATTTGTGATCTGGATTTGGCACTTCTCATATCGCATTATGATTATGATGAATACATGGCCAAGTTTGGTAGTGTCTGGAACTATTCAGTCTTGGATGTCAAAGAGATTACGCCGTCAGTTCTTCATGGCCGTTTACAGGGGTGGGTTCCATACCGTCAGTCGATAGAGATACGCTTCGGTTTGGGTATGGGGGTTAGTGCGGTTCTGTTTATTATGCTGAGTCTCTATCGATTCAAGGTATTTAGATACCGTGACTTCCTTCTTCGACTCAGGGATTTCTACGTGATATTTCGGTTGGGTGATGTGAATTATCCAGAGAGAGCAAGGGGGCTGAAGAGGTGTCTCAGGATTTTTGACTATGTGGTGCACGGAGAGAAATCCGGGGATAAGATAAACGGTAGGTTTGTCGGCTCAAAATACCTGGAACTGAATCCGGGTCTTGGCTTCATGAATATGGGCCTCTATGCACATTTTCTCTTCTATGCAGAGTCTCAGAATCGGGATGTCACCGGTCTGAAATGAAAATTTCTGTTCTGATGCCGTGTTATAACGCCGAGAAGTTCATTCGGCGTTCAATAGAGAGTGTGTTATCTCAACACAGTCCTGAATTTGAACTTGTCATTGTTGATGATGGGTCCATTGACAACACGGCTGCAATCATCGCCGGTTACCAGGACAGCCGAATTCGGCTCCTGCGCCTGGAGTCTAACTCAGGGATCGTCACTGCACTGAATGCCGGACTTAAGGTCTGTCGGGGCAGCTATATCGCTCGGATGGATGCTGACGATATATGTCTGGAAGGTCGACTGGCACAACAGAGTGATTATCTCGATAGCCACGCTGACGTTGTTGCCGTCGGCTCGGCTGTGGTTAATTTCAATGAAGCTGGCCATCTGGTGGAGATCGGCTATCCCACAGATCATTCCAATATCCTGCTGCACCTTCTGCTTTTCGAGCGCACCCTGTGTCATCCAAGTGTGATGTTTCGGGCGAACGTGATTGAGGCGGGAGTGAGATATCAGGAGAAGAGGAGTCTGTGTGAGGATTATGATCTGTGGTTTCAACTCTCGAAGATCGGACGACTCGCAAATATTGAGCGTCCGCTGCTGAAGTACTTTCGGGGAGGAACGCAATCTTCCGTCCAACACAGGGCGTTGATGCTGAAACAGACAAGAGCGTTGCTGTGTCACATCTGGCAGCAATATGAGATCGATAACATCGATCTGATTGTTGATTACCTCATGGCACAAATGGACATGAGCCGGCAGCAAAGAGAAGCGGCACGTTCCGCCATCATTCGCTCTCTGTCGCGACTCCCACACTTCACAGCCGTGCAAGTCAACGAAGTTCTCGCCCTAAAGGAGCTTAGGTTCTGCCATAGATACAAGAGTGGCATAGCACGTCTTTTTGCCCTAAATAATTACCTATGGTCTGTCCGGAAGGGGAGGTGCAGGAAAGTCCTTTTTCTTTGGAAGGTCAGGTCTATAGCGAGGTTGGGGCCGGATGCACTTTAGCCTTTTAATGGCAACCTGCCACGGCGACAATCCTCTCTATCTCAAGGATGCGTTGGCGAGTCTGTTTGAGCAGACCGTCAAACCATCCGAGATTGTTATCGTTGGCGACGGCCCTATCCCCTCTGAGAACCGCTTACTGATCGATGAGCTTAATGCGCACTTTTCCGTTCGGTTTATCCCCCTCAAAGAGCGGGTTGGTCTGGGCGGTGCGTTACGGCAGGGGCTGACTGCCTGTCGCTATCCATTAGTGGCAAGGTTCGACACGGATGACATCTGTGAGCCGCAACGGTTTGAAACACAGCTAAAGTATATGGAGTCGCACCCAAATGTAGACGTTTGCGGGAGTTATGCAACGATTGTCGATGAGTCCGGTATCATCCAGGGCGAACTGCAGAGACCGCTGGACCACGAGAGTATTTGCAAGATTATCTGGAGCTGCCCGGTTATTCACCCCTCCGTAATGATGCGTAAGGAGCGGATTTTAGGGGTAGGGAACTATAGATCGTTGCTGTTTGACCGGCAGGAGGATTATGAGCTTTGGGTTAGATCGGTTCGTAACGGCATTGTATTTAATAATATACCCCATCGGCTGATCAGGTATCGGCGAACTGGAGACGCCTATCACTCTCGAAACTCGATAGTTAACGGCTTTGGTAGGTTATGGTATGGACTCTCTGCATGGTTTTCATATGATCGCCGACCTTTGTCACTCTTGGCGCTAATCTATCCAACAGTCCGCCCCTTATTGCCTAGGCGTTTAAATAATATTTTCTTCGGGCTCGACCCGAGAGAAAAATAGGCTCTGTAGTCATGAAAAAACTATATCTGCACATTGGAACTGGGAAAACGGGATCCACCTCTATACAGGCAACATTCAACTCCCTTAATCGAGATGGCTTATATTTCCGATCTTGGAAAAAAGCCACAGTCTTTATTAACAATGTCGACGATATCAGTGATGAGCTAAGCCGGATCGATGATGGCCTCATAGTTTTATCCAGTGAGTGGCTTTTTCGTGCAAAGGAGGCCTTCATACGGAAACTTGGCAGTAAGTTAAACGAGTTGTTTGATGTCAATATAATTATCTATCTTCGCCGACAGGATGAGTTTTCCGTATCGGCATATCAACAGAATACGAAGCGTTTTGATGGTGAGGGCGTTCATGGTTCTATAAGCCTTCCTGAAGACTTCTATATTGATATCATGGATTATTATGACATCTGCTTGAGGTGGGCAGAGGTATTTGGTAGGGAGAAGATGAATATAAGGGTCTTTTCACAGGAGGATCTTCTGGCTGGATGTGTTGTCACCGACTTTGCTCAAGTAATTGGTATTCCTCTCGATGACTCGGCCATTAAAAACAGGAATCAAAGTGTAGGGAAGATATCATTCAAACTGGCTCACATAATCAAGGATTACCATGTAAGCCGAGAGCTTTATCGAAAAATTGTTTTTGATGCTCCTGAGTCAGAGAAAGCGCTACCTGATAGAGAAACGGCTGAACGGTTTTATCAAAGACATGTCGCATCGAACCGTAAATTGAAGCGTGAATTCAACATCCACCCAGAACGGGAGGAGCTCTTTTCGAATGACTTCTCAAAGTACCCGCTTCATAGAACGGACCAGTGGGATGAAGAGTCGGCAAATAGGGCGTTAATTCATCTGTGTGAGGTGCTGCTTCAAGAGCGTGTAAGAGAAAGAGGAGGAATGCAGGGAAAGCGTAAACAAATGCTTTCTATCGTTAAGAGAGCTATCCACTCCTTCAAGATAATATTGGCTGCTATTTTTAGTAGACTATCCTCATCGATGCGTCGCCGCTTACCTTGATTTCGCCCTATCCTATGCACAGACCTGCAGCAGGCTGGACCGCGTATTCTCCCTTGATGAGCTCCATTATGCCTTTTTTGAAACCCTTTTTTCTGATCAGGAAATTCGCAAACTGGCAGACTTTCTACATCTTCCGCAACAGACGTTCGATGCCGCATTGAAAATCAACTCGACAAAAAAATCATTTACCTACAAGGCGGACGATATCAGTAACTTCCAATAGTCGATGGCCGATAGATATGAGTTTGTTGCGGAGCGATTTAATTTTGACTTATCGATTTGGGAAAGGGCGCTATCCGGCTTAGTGCAGACTCAACCTGATAATTAATTAAAAACTGTCTTGAGGTGAGTATTTCACACTCATCCGGGCACCTGATCAAAATCATCCCTGGTCGGTGTTACAAAAGAACTTCGTATGGAGCTGGAAAATACCGAATTCAAGATGTGTTATTAATGCCTTTATCTATTAAAATACCGTTCCAAGAGAAAAGAATAGGTGGTAGGGAAGCGCCCAAATTTATGATGTCAGAGCTAGAGAATGAGGCAGAAAAAATATCAAAATGTTTAAACGCAAATCATCAATTGCCATCTTGTGATGTATCATGCACCTGGGTTTATTATCTGCTTTAGGAAGAACTATGGAATCTCTGAGTATTATCCGGCCTGATGACTGGCACGTTCACTTTCGCGATGGCGACGTACTGGCAGATATTGTTCCCTTGCACGCGAGGCGCTTTGGTCGCGCGATCGTCATGCCCAATCTGAAACCTCCTGTTGCTACCACGGATGATGCCCTGGCCTACTATGCCAGAATCGAAGAGGTGCTTGAGCCCGGCAGTGATTTTCAGCCACTGATGACGCTCTACCTGACAGACAGGACTACACCCGAAGAGATAGCGAGAGCCCATGAGAGTGGAAAAGTTTTTGCGGTTAAATTCTATCCGGCCGGGGCAACCACAAACTCTGATTCAGGTGTGACGAATATACACAAGGTTTACCCCGCTCTTAAAGAGATGGCTCAACTCGGTATGCCGTTGCTTGTCCACGGTGAAGTCACCTCTCAGCAGGTGGATATCTTTGATCGGGAAGCCGAATTTCTGGAAACTGTCTTGAAGCCGTTGCTTCATGATATACCCGATCTCAGGGTTGTTTCTGAACACATTACCACGGCAGATATGGCTGATTTTGTTGAAGCAGCTGGCGATAATGTTGCTGCGACAATTACACCGCAACACCTGCTCTACAATCGAAATGAGATCTTTAAAGGCGGGATACGTCCTCATTACTACTGCTTGCCTGTTCTGAAACGGGAAAAGCACCGTGAACGTCTTGTGGAGGCGGCAACATCAGGCTCTCAAAAGTATTTTCTGGGTACTGACAGTGCCCCGCATGCAACTAAAGCCAAAGAGAGTGGTTGCGGCTGTGCGGGAATATTTTCAGGCCATGCAGCAATAGAGCTTTATGCACTGGTATTTGAGCAGGCAGGTGCGCTGGATAAGCTTGAGGGTTTTGCATCGTTCCATGGTGCGGACTTTTATAATCTCCCAAGAAACAGTTCAACAATTACCTTGATAAAGAAAGAGTGGGAGATCCCCCGCACTTATCGCTTCGGCAAGAGCACGGTCACTCCTTTGCTGGCGGGTGAGATACTCAGCTGGCAGCTTCAGTAAACCATTCAATACCGGAAAGAGGGATCTTGAGTGCGGGGTGATTGCCAGTCACCCCGGAAATCACACCAGTGCTTTGCAGGAAGGCATTTACAGGTATACAGGCGGGGCCTGGTTCAAAGCCTATTTGCTTTCTTCGATTTTGACCAGACGCTCCTCACTTGAATCCAGTACCGGGGAAGCTTCGAGGTCACTGGCCTGCATCATCGATGCGATCCGCTGCAGAGACGATAGCAGAAGAGACTGCTCCCACTCCTTCAACTGGCCAAACGACTTGATGAAGCCGTCCTGCAACAGGGCTGGAGCACTTTCGATCACTTGCTTGCCGGCATCAGACAGACTGATCCATACCTTCCTCTTGTCTTTACTGTCACGCTCACGTGTCAGGTAGGCCTTTTTCTCAAGACGATCGAGGATTGTGGTCACGGTTGCCTGGCTGAGACTGACCGAGCGTGCGAGTACGCTGGATGTGACCGGCCCCTCTTCTTGAATTATCTGCATTAATAACAGCTGAGGGCCAGTTAGACCGGATTCACGCTCCAGTTTCTTTGAGTGCAAATCAATAGCTCGAATGATCTGCCGCAAGGCAATCAGCACCTGATCGTGGGTTTGCATGCTTGTTTTCTCTATTTTGGCTATAAAACTTACGACTTTAGGTCATTATACGTTAACGAACCGGATTTTTGGTGATGAGCAACGCCTCATCTTTGACTCATGGAAATATACTTAGTACACTAATATTTATTCTTCTAACTATTATGGTTTGTGCCAACAGATATTTCATATAGATAAGACGCCCCTCCAGCCCCCAGGTGGATAGCCGCTCAAGTGGGCTACCAACTGAGTCAACACCACTCCCCATTCCGGGGATTCTCATGGTTGTCACCGAATACGATCAGTTATTGAGCCTGGCGCTGTTGTCGCAAATCAATGAAACCATGGCTGATTTAAATGACTGAACTCTCTGAGTTAAAAAATATAGACTGGACTGAAATCGATTGGCAGAAAGAGTTGAAGAACAACATCAACTCAATCGACTCGCTCAAACAGTACATCGATCTGTCTGAAGATGAGGAGAAAACTCTGAGAGAGGTGGTGGATAACCACCCGATGAATATCCCAAGATATTATCTGAGCCTCATCGATGAAAGCAGCGAAAGAGATGCAATCAGAAAGCTCGCACTTCCCAGTAAGGAGGAGATGGTGGTCGCGGGTTCAATGGGTGAAACCACCCAGGACCCTTACGGTGATGACAAGCACAACAAGGGAAATGGCATCCTGCACAAGTATCCCTACTCGGCGCTGGTTGTGGCCACTGACTACTGCTCCATGTATTGCAGGCATTGCTTCAGAAAGGCGATTGTCGGACTGCCAAATGATAAGACCGTCGAGAATTTCCAGCGTGCCGCTGAGTACATCCGGGAGCACAAGGAGATTACCAATGTCATTATCTCCGGTGGTGACCCACTATTAATCAATACTCGCAGGATCAAAAAGATTCTTGAAAGCCTGGTTGATATCGAGCATGTCAATTACGTTCGGATCGGTACCAGAACCCCCGTGGTTTATCCGATGCGGTTCTTCGACGATGAACTGCTGGATACCTTCAAGGAATTCAATAAACACAAAACCCTTTACCTGCCCACCCACTTCAATCATGTGAGTGAGATAACTGATGTGGCAAAAGAGGCGGTGCTCAGAATACGCGAAGCCGGCGTTACCGTTAACAACCAGGCGGTATTCCTGAAGGGGGTAAACGATAGCGTAGAAGAGATAGAAGCCCTGATGAATGGCCTGGTCAAGATTGGCGTTAATCCCTACTACCTCTACCAGTGCATGCCTGTTTCACGTGTCAGGCACCATTTCCAGGTGCCTTTGAAAACAGGTGTGGATATTGTCGACAAAGCCAAAGAGAGACTCGACGGTTACGCCAAGCGCTTCAAATTCATCATGGGTCACGACATCGGGAAAATCGAGATATGCGGCAGAGTCGATGACAAGCTGATCCTGAAGCACATCCACTCCAGGCCTGAAAAACCCCATGAGGCGAGCCAGATAAAGATCATGCAGCTGGATGACAAGGCGGGCTGGCTTGATGATATGCAGGAGATAAGCCTGTAAGCCCGGGACTTTCCCGTATCCCCAACCCCTCTTTCTTCAGCTAAGACGCGGTCAGTCTTTGCTGAAATTGAGATGGGCGGGATTTAAGTATTTGTAACTGTTGGGCTATGAATTAGTAATTACAGATGTTGAGCTATTACAAAGAGATAGGGGTCACCACGGGTAAATCATTTGGGGTGTCTGATATTTCAGAAAATGTCCGTGATGTGGTTAGGCAGTCGGGTGTATCAGAGGGAATGGTAACCATAACCTCCATGCATACTACGTGCGCACTTTCTGTGAATGAGAACGAAGAGCGCCTATTCGAGGACATCCGGGACTTTTTCTTGAAACTCGCGCCTTCTGAAGGCTCTTACAAGCACAACGATCTGCATCTTAGAGTCAATATTCCACCCGATGAACCTGAGAATGCCCACTCGCACCTGATAGCTATGATGCTTGGGAATAGTGAGGTGGTAACGGTACATCAGGGAAAACCGGCTCTTGGCCGTTACCAGTCCATACTGTTGCTGGAAATGGATGGCCCGAGAGAACGTACACTAGCTGTGCAGGTTATTGGTACTGATTGAGATTGATCAGCGGGTACGCTTTAGAACCAGGTAGACGCCCAGAACTGTTATTGCTACCCCAGCCAGTGCCTCCATGCTGAATGTTTCACCAAACAGCAGCCATGCTTCGAATGCAGTCGTTGGTGGTACCAGGTAGAAGTAAGTTGCTACACGTGAGGATTCCCCCTCGCGTATCATGAACAGCAGCAATAGGATTGCAGCTACCGACAAGCCGAATACCAGCCATGTCAGAGACAGAATCAGCGGCCACTGCCAATCCACGGCCCCGCTTTCAAACTGCCATGTCATCACGCCCATCACTACCGCGGTAGCCAGGTATTGAAAGAATGAACCGCTAAGGAGGTCTGTTCCCGCTCCGAAGCGTTTCTGATACAGGGTGCCGGCAGAGATGGAAACCAGTGCTATAGAGGCTGCCAGAAAAGCCCAGATGTTGAACTCCAGCAGTCCCAGCTTGCCGTTACCGTGCAGCACAAGGGCAATACCTGCAATGCCCAGCAGTAACCCTGTCCACTGAACGGGACGTAGGCGCTCACTGCCGGCAGTCCAGGCCAGAATTGCGGTCAACAATGGCTGCAGGCCAACCAGCAGGGCGGTGATACCGGCCGGCATCTGCAGTTTGATGGCGGCAAAAACACCCCCCAGGTAACCGGCATGAACCAGCAGTCCCACCACCATCTGATGGCCGATCTGTATTGACGACAGGCGTTGAGCATTCCAGAGCTTGATCAGTAACGCAAAAACCACCAGGTTGAGCAGCATGCGGTAGAACAGCAGGTTGAATGGCTCAATGTAGGGCAGTGCATACTTGGCGCCGATAAACCCGGTGCTCCAGAGCAGCACAAAGATAAAGGGCACCAGTGTTGCCAGGCGGGTTTGTGGGGGCGTCATTGTTGGTATCTTTATGATTATTACAGGTGGACTATAAGTCTTGAGCCGTGTTTCTGAAAGGAGCGCAGCGGCCTTTTGTAATCGGTATCAGATCAAGAATAATGGCTGGTTCAAGATGGCTGCCCTGTTTGTGCCCTGTTTGTGCCCTGTGAGGCGCTCAGCAAGCCCTGGGTGCTGGTATCAGCATTACCCCTCCCCGGTAGCCTGTTCTTCATCACAGGGCTTTTGCAGAACTTTCTGCGTTCCAACTACAGCAGATACAAGAAAGAGGGCGGTCATGCCCGTGCCTTGATAGGGCTGTGCGAAATGGTGAAGCGAAACATCGGATATTTGTAGGTGCACTTACGATTCAGCAGGCCGGGCCTGGATGGATGAATGGGAATCTACAGCGATGGCCTCCTAGGCAGATAGAGGCAATCGGGCTTTTACGGTGAAACAATTCGAGTCATGCCGAAGAAAGCAGAGAGCAGACCAGGGTGTTCGCGAGAGAAACCCTGGTCTGTCTCTATTTTCGGAATGGGAATCTATGGGCTTCAGGCTTTGCTTTTCTTCTGAAAGAAAATTCGTGCCTGACCCATGGCCACACCGAGTACGGTGGCGATGCTCAAAGCTGCGACAGCAAATACGAATACGGCTGATGCCATGATCAAGACGGGTGCTACATTCATTATGATCTCCTACGGGCAATCTGAAATTGAAAACATCTGCAATCCCGAGGCGTATATTAGCATCTGGTGAAATAATTGAAAGCCAGGCATGTGATTTAAATATTACTTTTTTCGCGAAATTATGCTCTTTTTGATCGGGGTCAACACAAGCCACCTTATTTCTTTCTAATTGAGAATTGTCAATGATTTGATGGGCTGGCCTGTGGGGATACTGGTAGGATCATCCCAATTTGCATAGATAATCGGTTTGTTTGGCACTGTAGTCCCGTTTTTTGGCTCCGTTCTTGACGTATTGAACGTTTAAGCCTCGCTGTAGCGGTTGTGCACTAACCCGCGAGGATAAAAAAATATGCAGTACATCGCGCCAAGATCGCCTGCCTGTCTTTTCGTTTTTCTTTTCACCCTCTGTTTCTTCACTCCCGCTCAGAGTGCAATGAGTGAGATGACCGCTCAGAGTGCAATGGATGAGTTGACCGTTTTGGGCGAAGCACCTCCCCCGGGTTTCGATCCGGTCTCAGGGAAGCGCATCATCCCCAACGAACGCTGCCTGAAGTGCCATGGCGATGTGCAGGAGAAGACCGATACCCGGGATGATGGCACCGTCGTTGATATCTACGCGGATCCGGAAAAATTCAAAGAGAGCGTGCACGGTGAGCAGTCCTGTACCAACTGCCATGCCACTATAGATCGGGTGCCGCATCGCAAATCTCCCGAGGTGGTTGTCGGCTGCGTGGAGTGCCATCGCGAGACCTGGAACAAACACCGTAACGATCCCGAAGAGAAGTACGAACGCCTCGGTATCGTGATGGAAACCATCGATGCCTACTATGATTCGGTGCATGCCCTCCCCAACAAGCACGATCAGTCGGAGACAAACGCCACCTGCTACGATTGCCACGATGCCCACGATATCGGCACCCTTGGTAGCAAGCAAAGGTCCGAACACCGTCTGAAGAACCCCGAGGTGTGCGGCGAGTGCCACAAGAAGGAGCTCAACGAGTACCGGGAGTCTGACCACGGCAAGGCGGTGCTGGAAGAGGGCAATAGTGAATCCGCTGTCTGCTCCGACTGCCACACCACCCATGACATCAATTCCCCCGACACCGATCAGGCCAAGCTGGCAATCACAAAAAATTGCGGTGATTGCCATGAGGAGGCACAGCGCACTTACTTCGACTCCTACCATGGTCAAGTGCATCGGCTCGGCTACACCAATACCGCCAAGTGCCACGACTGTCACGGCAGTCACAAGATCAAGGGCGAAGATGACCCGACGTCAGAGATCCATGCCAACAATCGCCTGGAAAACTGCCGGGTCTGCCATGAAGATGCCAATGAGAACTTCCTGACCTTCTGGCCCCACGGTGATGCAGACGACCGGGAAAACTACCCGGGCCTGTGGTTCTTCAAGATTTTCATGCAGACGCTGATTTTTGCCGTCATGGCCTTCTTCTGGGTCCACGTGGTGCTCTGGCTCTACCGCGAAGTAAGGGAGCGCCTGGAGGGCAAGGGCTTTATAGAAGACCTGGATAAACCCGACGTGGTCTACTTCCGCCGCTTCCCGGCAGTTTGGCGCTGGATCCACGGCCTGTTCGCCATCTCTACCATGACCCTGATTCTCACGGGTACTACCCTGTTGTTTGCACATACCGGTTGGGCCAAGGCCGTGGTGACGTTCCTCGGCGGAACAGAGATGGAGGGTATCGTCCATCGTACCGCTGCCGTCATCTGGTTGAGTATCTTCGTCGTTCACCTGGCCATCGCCATCAGTAACATCTGGGCCAAGCGCGATACCTTCAAGTGGTTCGGTAGTACTTCCATGCTGCCCAACTGGAAGGACTGGGATGACCTGAAGGGTATGTTTAAGTGGTTCCTCGGTCGCGGCCCCCGCCCCGAATTCAACCACTGGACCTACTGGCAGAAGTTCGACTACTGGGCCCCCTTCTGGGGTGCGGCAATTATCGGATCATCCGGTATCATGCTGTTCGCGCCGGAGACGACAGCCATCATCCTGCCGGGTTGGATGTTCAACATTGCTACCCTGGTCCATGCCGAAGAGGCGTTGCTGGCAGCCATCTTCCTCAACTCGGTGCACTTCTTTAACGTGCATTTCCGGCCTGAGCGCTTCCCGATGAGTACCACTATCTTCACCGGTACCATCCCCATCGAGGAGTTCAAGCACGACCACCGTCTCGAATACGAGCGCCTGGTTGCCAGTGATGAGCTGGACAAACACCTGGTCAGGCGTCCCTCGCGCCGTGCTGACCTGGCGTCCTCTTTCATCACAACCGTACTGATCATGACCGGTCTGGGCCTGCTTACCCTGGTGCTGATCGGCCTGATGACCTCGCCAGCTTGAACGGAGATATAAGTCAATGAGATATAACAACAACATTGCAATCCTGGCCCTGCTGATGCTCTTGCCCGCTTTTGCACTAGCGGGAAATCCGTCCGGCCAGGCCCTCGCCTTCACCTGTGCCGGTTGCCACGGCACCGACGGTTCAAGTGTCGGTCCCTCCAGCCCCTCGATCGCCGGTATGGACCCCGACGTTTTCATCGACGTGATGAAGGGCTATCAGCAGGATAAGCGTAACTCGACCATCATGAACCGCATCGCCAAAGCCTACAGCGATGAACAGCTCAAGGGCATGGCCTGGTTCTTTGCCAAGCAGAAGCTGCGTCCCGCACCGCAGAAACACGATCCGCAACTGGCAGCTCGTGGTGAAAAACTGCACAAGCGTTATTGTGAAAAGTGTCACGAGAACGGTGGCGCCGCGGGAGACTCCGGTACGCTGGCAGGACAGTGGATGCCCTATCTTAAATACAGCATGGCCGATTACATCGACGGTCTACGCCCCTATCCGCGCAAGATGAAGCGAAAGGTCGATGCCGTAATCAAAGATGAAGGCGCCGACGCAGTACCGGCGCTGCTCCACTACTACGGCAGTCAGCAGTAACTCGCGGACGGAGAAGAATAATGAACAATATGAAACGCAGAGACTTCATCCGCTGGTCCGCAGGTATGACCCTGGCCGGCGGTACCCTGGGCTTTCCCGGACTGCTGCTGGCAGCTACACGCAAGGTGGTGGTAGTGGGTGGTGGTGTCGGTGGCTGTACTGCCGCCAAGTACATTCGCAAGCTCGATCCGACTATCGATGTCACGCTGATCGAGACAAAAAAGACCTATACCTCCTGCTTCATGAGTAACGAGGTGTTGAGCGGTGACCGTACCTTGGAGTCGATCACCTTCGACTACGAGGGTCTGAAGCGCCACGGTGTCAGGGTTGTTATCGACTCGGTAACCGCCATCGATCCTGCAGCAAAATCGGTCGCCACACAGGGCGGTGACACCTTTGTCTATGATGCCTGTGTTGTCTCTCCCGGTGTCGATTTCAAGTGGGATGCGATTGATGGTTACGACGCGGAGGTGGCCGAGACTATACCTCATGCCTGGTTCGCGGGTCCCCAGACAGTGACACTGAAAAACCAGATACGGGCCATGCCCGAGGGAGGGAAGGTGATTATCGTCGCACCGCCCAATCCCTTTAAATGTCCCCCCGGCCCCTACGAGCGGGCGGCCCAGATCGCCATGTACTGCAAGCAGCACAAGCCAAGGGCGAAGATCATCATTCTCGATCCAAAAGACGCCTTCTCGAAGCAAGGCCTGTTCAGGCAGGGCTGGAGCAAGCACTACGGTTTTGGCACTGATAACAGCATGATCGAGTGGGTGGGTGCGGCAAGTGGCGGCGCGGTAACAGCGCTCGATCCATCAACCCGCACCCTTGAGGCGGAGGTCGAGGATTTCGAGGCCGACGTCATCAATATTATCCCGCCCCAGAAGGCGGGCAAGGTCGCTTTCGCATCGGACCTGGTGGATGGTGACTGGTGCCCGGTCGACAAGCTCACCTTTGAGTCAACCCGGCACAAGGATGTCTATGTACTTGGCGACGCCTCCAGTGCAGCCAAGATGCCCAAGTCGGCTTATGCCGCCAACTCCCAGGCCAAGGTGGCTGCTGCCGCCATAGTGTCGAAATTCAATGACCTGCCTGTGGGCGATCCCACCTTCGTCAACACCTGCTACAGTATTCTGAGCCACGAACACGGAATCTCGGTGGCAGCAGTCTATTCACTGGACCGTGCTAAGAATATGATCATGCCGATCAAGGGCTCGGGTGGTCTCTCTCCGATGGATGCATCTGACGCCCAACGCAAGCGCGAGGTGAGCTACGCCCACAGCTGGTTCAAGAATGTCATCAACGACATGATGGAGTAGTCTGCGCCATTTCTACTGCCAAGGGTGATCTCGAGTCAATGCGGTCGATGGGTATGGCGTTGACCGGATTTCAAGCCAGTCCTGCAGGTCTCTGGTCGGTGAGCCAGTAGAAGCGAAACGGGGGTACTACCAGCTGATCCTTGAACAGTGCCGGCGATTCGCCGCTGGCCAGGTCCTGGGGCTGACCGTATTTAAACACCCCCTTGTGGCCGAGGTTGGAGAGGTCGAGGTACTGGGGCGCGTCGTCAAAGTTTGCAACCACCAGCACGGTCTCGTTGTGTCTCTCAGGATGACTGCGCAGAAAGACGAACAGGTGTTCGTTGTCCGCGGTGATCAGTTCCCGGTTGTTGAAGTCGGCAAAGGCGGGGATGGACTTGCGCAGGCTTATGAGTTTTTTAAGTCCGTTGAAGATACGCTCCTCCACCGTGCCGTGTTGGTGGCGCCGTTCTGCCTTTTTCCAGTCGATTTGCGGGCGGTGCATCCAGCGGTTGTCGCCGGCCTTGCTCTCGTCCTGCATGAAGCTGCAGTCGTTGAGGGTGCCGATCTCGTCTCCGTAGTAGAGCAGGGGCAGACCGCCGAAGGAGAGGATCATGCCGTGGAGCATCAGTATTCGCTTGACCGCCTGCTCTATGGCGACTTCATCCTGGCGTTCCATGGCCGCCTCCAGGCCGACCAGGGAGGCCAGCGACCCTGAGATGCGGGCATCGCCGGTTTTGGGGTTGCGGCCAAAGGGCTGGCCCCGGGCCTCGGAGTCTTCGTAGTTGCCGGTGAAGTAGTCCACCAGGAAGAGACGGTGTGCGAGGGGTTCATAACCGGCGCGCACAATATCCGCGTCGTCGAAGCCCAGGCCGATATCGTCGTGGCAGCGGATGTAATTGAGCCAGGTGGCGCGGTCGAGCTTGTTTGGCAGGCTCTGGATACCCAGGTTCAACAGTTGCGCGTTCTTGGTTGCCACCGCATCCCACATCAGGGCCATGAAGGTGGCGTTGTAGGCGATTTCGCACTCCTTGGCGATGATGGCGTCCTCGCCAAAGTACTTGGTGATCTCCGAGGGGGATACGATCGCCTCGGCGATGAACAGTACGCCGGGGACAGTGACCTGGCAGCAGTCTTTCATCAGTTGCAGGATCAGGTGGGCTTCACGCTCGTTCTGGCAGATGGTGCCGATCTTTTTCCAGAGAAATGCAACGGCGTCCAGGCGTACGATGTCGGCGCCCCGGTTGGCCCAGAAGAGGATGACATCCACCATCTCGATGAAGACCCGGGGGTTGCTGTAGTTGAGATCCCACTGGTAGCTGTTGAAGACGGTCATCACCCATCTCTGCATCTCCTCGTCCCAGGTGAAGTTGCCGGGTGAGGTTTCTGGGAAGATCTCCGGCATGGTCTCTTCGAACATGTCCGGTATGTCCCGGTCCGGAAAGGTGTAGAAGTAGTCCTGGTATTTCTGTTTTCCCTTGCGCGCCTTTTGTGCCCACTCGTGTTCGTCGGAGGTGTGGTTGACCACCACGTCCAGGACCAGCAGCATGCCCCGCTTGCGCATGGTATCGGCCAGACTCTGCAGTTCATCCAGCGTTCCGACCCTGGGGTCGATGTCGCGGAAATTACTCACCGCGTAGCCGCCGTCGCTGGCCCCTTCCGGGCAGACAAGCATGGGCATGACGTGGACTATGTTGACCCCCAGGTCCTGCAGGTAGGGGATGTGATCCTGCATGCCTTTCAGATTGCCCGCAAAGCCGTCGGCGTAGAGCGCCATGCCGACCCACTCCTGGCTGAGGAACCAGTTGTGGTCCTGCTCCCTGGCCATGTCGAGCTGTTCCAGTTCACCGGATCGCTCGATATAGCGGTTTGCCATCACTTCCACCAGTGAGATCATTCTCCGTTTGAAGTCTTCGCGCTGACCGTAAAGGTGGTGGAAGAGTGAGTGGATGGCGTAGAAGTTTGCGCCGAGGCGGGTGTAGAAGTGGCGCAGATCCTGTCTGCGAATCTCAGGTTTGAGTTCGTCGAGGATCTCGTTGAGCAGGGAGTGTGATATCTGTTCGTACATTGTTGCCTACGGTTCCAGTCTCCAGTCTGCGATCAGCGATTGATAGATTGCTGTATCACTGATGGTAGCGCCACGCTGTGCCACAAGTACAGAGGCGAATTGTTGTGCCCGTTTCATGATCAGGGGTATAGGCCATTCATGCAACAGGCCCAGTATACAGACCGAGGCAAAGGCATCTCCCGCGCCTACAGTATCAACTACCTCTATATGCCCGGAGGGTGCCGTCTCGTTTATCTCCCCGTCGTTGTCGAGGGCGAAGGCGCCCTGGGCACCAAGGGTCACGATAACCCAGTCCAGGTCATGCTGTTGCATCAGTCTGTTCGCCTTGCTCTGCAGATCGCCTGGGTCGTCTACAAGGGCTATAAGCTCGTCATCATTTATTTTTACCCATCGTGCCCGGTCGAGCAGCCTGGTGAGTTGATCCCGCTCCCACCAGGGTGGCCTGAGGTTTACATCCATGAACACGGGGGCAGGGTGCTGTTCAAGCAGTCGGTCAAGGGCGGATGCCGAGCCGGGCAGCCTGAGCCCAAGACTGCCATGGTAGACAAGAGATGGGTTCATCGGTGGCATCATGTCGGGCTGGATGTGGTCGTAGGCGCGATTCTCAACTATCTCGAAATTGGGTTGGCCATTGTCCAGGGTGATGCTGACTTCACCTGTGGGGTGGGTTGAATCATGTTGAAGTGCGGCGGTGCTCATCCCCCATCGTTCCATGGTGTTCCGGATCTGCTGCCCCATTGGGTCGTTGCCGACACGGCTTATGAAAACAGGGCTGCAGCCGAATGCCTGGAGATGCCACGCGACATTGAACGGAGCGCCACCCAGTACCCGGCTGCCGTCCTCGAAGCAGTCGAACAGCACTTCGCCGAAGAGTACCGGTGTCCTGTCTGTCATTTCACTGCTCCGCGCATACTGAAAATAACTCCACCAGTTCAGGGTGGTAATGTGCGACCCCCTCCAGGATGCCGGCACTGTAGTTGCCATTCATGCCGAGAAAACCGCCTTTGGCCAGGTAGAGGTAATCCTGGTTGTTCGCCTCCCTGGCTGCTGCCAAGGCATCTTTTGCCACCGAGTGCATTGCGTTTGCCACCAATACCGATGGTATGGTGCTGGCAAGAACAGGCAGGTCGTTGCCGCTGTCTCCTGCAAACAGGCTGGCTGAACGGGGTGTGCCGAGATAGGCTTGGAGAAACTCAACCGCATGAAGCTTGGTGGCTCGCATGGGAAGTATATCGAGCAGGCCGATGCCTGCGGGTTCATCAACGCTCCAGACAAGGCTGGCGTTTATTTCGTGGTCCAGCAGGCGTTTTTCAAGCTGTTGGTTGAGTTCGCTTTTATCCACGTAAAGCGGTACGTAATAACTGAGTTTGAACCGATTCTGTTTGCTGAACTCCTGCATCCGAAGCTCATTTATATCACTGAGCAGGTCGCTGATCTGCAGCTGGCTGTAGCCTTTCCAGTCGGGGGCAATCTCATCCTGCCACTGCTGCCACACTTGCCACTTCCCCCCCCTCATGTCGTAGATGTTGGTGCCTACGTCGCTGATGACGAAGTCGGGCATGGGTAGCTGGTAGTTGGTGATGGCCTGCTTGATCAGCATTTTGTCCCGTCCGCTGACAAACACAAGAGAGATGCCGGGGTGGGCGGCGAGGGCTGCAAAACGGTGGCGCGCCTGGGGGGATTCCGGTTGCGAACCATTTGGCAGTAGCGTCCGGTCAAGGTCAGTGCAGAGCAGTAGCCTGGGTGAACTCATTGCTGGCTGGCCTCGGCCGGCACGTGGCAGCTGCGGAAGAAGTCGTAGTACTGCAACGCCTCGAGAATTCCGCCGGCACCTTCTGCCTTTGCAAAGTAGATCCGCTCAACCTCTTCCAACTGAGAGAGCTCTTCATGGTGGCGGTTGCCCACCACCACACCCAGGGTATTGCCGCGCATCATGTCTTCATCCGCACCCGAGCCGCCGGCCGCCAGGATGTGGTCAAGGGGGATGCCCCAGGTGGTGGCCATATAGCGCAGGGCCAGACCTTTTGATGCGCGAATCGGCAGCACATCCAGGAACTGGCCAAAGGAGAGTATGGCGTTGACCGATTGCTCCTCCTGGTGGAGAAGTTGGTTGATTTCATCCATGCACGGGGCTTTCTCGGGATCGATGTAGTAGCTGATCTTGAAGCGGCTCTGCTCCTCTTTGGGCTGGCGAATAAGGCCCGGAAGTTCATTCAGGATGCGGCTGACAACACGAGGTGTCCACTGCTTCTCGATGTGGCGGGTCCAGGCCGTATCGCGGGTCAGTTTGGGGGCGTAGTAGATTTCACTGCCGCCGCTGGTGATCAGCACGTCGGGTTCGGGGATGCCGTGCTTTTTCATAATCTTCAGTGCTGAATCAAGGCGGCGTCCGGTAGCGATACCGAAGGAGGCGCATTTGCGGTTTTCACGGATGATGCGAATCAGTTCCGGCAGGGAGTCCAGGTCGCCGAGCAGGTTCTTATCAAGGTCGGTGAAAATCGCCCGGTCGTGATAGAGCAGGGGGCGGCGGGTGGTGGGTTGTCGTACAAGGGGTTTTGAAGTCCTCTCCGCAATGGGACGGACCATCTCCAGGTAGCGTTGCGCATGAGCGTTCCAGGAGTAGTGCTCCCTTACACCGCTCAGCCCCCGGGTTGATCTCAGTTGCCAGTTCTCCCAGTCCAGCAGGACCTCCCTGATCTTTTCAGAAATATCCTCGTTATCCAGTGGATTGATCAATACGCCGTTGTTGCAGTTCTGGATGATATCCCTTGGACCGCCATCTTCGGTGGCGACGATGGGCAGGCCGCTGGCAGCGGCTTCAATCAATGTCAGGCCGAAGGGTTCAGTGAGTGCGGGGTTGACGAAGACGCCGCCGGAGACCGCGGCGAGACGGTAGATCAGGGGGACATCATCGGCCGCATGGTGCTTGGGATAGGCAACCCGGCCATACAGGTCATAGCGGTCGATGCGCATCAGCAGGTCTGCAAGGACTTCCTGGGCGCCGGAGTCGAGATCATGGATATCATCCCTGTTGCCCGCGACTATCACCAGGTTGGCTGCCTCCTGCAGTGAAGGGTCTTTGCCGTATGCGGAGACCAGGGCGGAGATGTTTTTCCGGGTGTCCGGTCGCGAAAGGGCCAGGATGATCGGTTTTTCAGGCTCCCGCAGAAACCGGCCGATCTCTTCGGCAATGTCAGTCTGCCACTCCTTGCCTTCGGGTGGATGAAAGCGGGCCAGGTCGGTCCCCGGAGGAATGACCTGCATCTGGTCAGGCTGGTAGAAGTCGTAGAGTCCGTACTGCTCTTCGATCTCCTGGTTGGTGCTGGTGATCACCCGCTCGGCCGAGGCCAGTGTGAGCTCTTCGGCCTCGATACGCCGGGACATGCTGTAGCGCTCTTCTATCTCGGCTGCCTTGATTCCCGAGGCGAGCAGGCGGCGGCGTTTGACCCGGCCCAGGGAGTGGCCGGTATGGATCAGTGGAATGCCCAGTACATGGGAGATACGGCTGCCCACGTACCCTGCGTCGGCATAGTGGCTGTGCAGCAGGTCCGGTTGGTGTGCCTGATCCTGGAGGTAGATGATTGTGTTGTCTACGAAAGTGTCCAGGTGATCCCAGAGTGCTTCCTTAGGGATATAGCCTGACGGACCAGCCTCGATACGGACAATGCGTGCATTGTTGCCAAGCTCTTCCACGTGGGCGGCGTAGTCAGCGCTGACGTCATCGTCATCCACCAGGCGTGTTATCAGATCGACCCTGGATACTCCGGGTTGTTCTGCCAGGGCTCGGGTCAGCTCCACTACGTACTTGGTCTGGCCACCGGTATCGGCATCACGGCCCAATTCCAGGTCATCTCCCCTGATCAAGCCGTGAATACTTACCAAACAGAGATGTAAACCCTCCTTAACCTCTCTCCTTGAGTTGTCAGGGGACAATATTGACCTCCAGGTGTTTATTTCGAGTCACTCTTGCCTAAGTTTAGCCCGTTCTGCGGGATTATTCAGGCTGGTGACCCTGTTCTGAACAGGGTTGGTATCAGCTGCTTTGGAGAAGGTGCTTGTTGAGGCGGGTGCTTCTGGCTTTGGTTTTTCTATGTGCGGTGTCAGGGGGGGGAAGCAAGACGGGCTGCCGGAATGCCGGTGGGTTTCCGGCAGCCGCCTGTGAAATCAACGGACTAGTTGTTTTTGTTTTCACCCCTAAGGCCGGCAAGCCAGTACTCCATCTGTTTGCCTGCTGCCTCGCGGCCACCAAGACCGAATGACAGGGCAATGGCGACGGCAACTGAACCGAGGGTGAGGGCAAAGCCCAGGTTGACGATGTCGCTGGCTATGCCCATGGCCCTCAGTCCCATGGCGGTGATCATGCCCAGGATGGCAATACGTGCAATGGTGGCCAGGCTTGCCGAGTTGTTGCCAGCAAGCTTGCTGATAGCGCTGTGAGCAAGGTTGGAGAGCCAGTAGCCGATGGCCAGGATTACGGAGCCGAGCAGTACCTGGCCGCCGAACTCGATGAACATGGAGACTATATCCCTGACCTGGCTGAACTCCAGGCGGTTTGCGGCCTCAACCGTTGCAAACAGCATTGCAAAGAACAGAATCAGATTTCCGGTCAGTTTCGACAGGCTGTATTCTCCGCTCAGTGCGTTGCCGATGCCGATCTTCTCAGGAACAGAGTCCAGGCCTATACCGGCCAGCAGATTGGTAACAATATCGGCTATGAAGCGGGCGACATAGTAGGTCACCGCCAGGATAATCGCGGCGGCGATTATGTTGGGTATGGCGTTCATCATCAGGCCGAGCATCTCGGTGGCCGGCTGGGATATGGCCTCTATTTTCAACGCATTCAATGCAGCGATGAGTGCGGGTACGAAAACAAAAACGAATACCAGCATGCCGACGAGTCGTGACAGGCTCTGGTTGCCGTCCAGCCCTGCGCGCACTCCCAGTTTGTCGGCCCCTGTGGCGGATAGCAGGTTGCTTACCAGGTCACGCAGTATGCCCGCAATGAACCAACCGGCCAGGCCGATTACCGCACCAGCCAGAATGTTGGGAAGCATGTTCAGTAACTTGTCCACCATCCCCTGTACAGGTTCGAGCAGGCCCTGCAGTTTGAAGGCATCGAGAACGGCGGGTAAGAACAGCAGGATGATCAGCCAGTAGAGTATGTTGCCCACGTTTTCGCTCATGGGCTTCATGCCTGCTGAGTCAGACAGTTTTTCATCAAGGCTGGAGGCGGCCAGACCCTTGTTGACCAGGGTGCGCACCACGCTGGCGATAAGCCAGGCGACCAACAGCAGGACACCACCGGCGATCAGTTGGGGCAGGAAATCGAATACCTTGGTGGCCAATGACTCCAGGGGGTGGGAGACGAGTTCAAGGTCAAGGGCGTTGAAGATGGCGATGAAGGTCATCAGATGAATGAGCCAGAAGGCGCCATGAGCGATTCCTCCTTCCAGGTCAATCGTGCTTTCGCTGTTCTCATTTCCGATGCGTTGGTTGAGTTTCGCCATGGATAGCGCTTTACGGATACCGGCACGCGCCAGCATGGCAAGCAGCCAGCCGACGATGAGAATACCAATACCGCCGGCCAGCTTCGGCAGATAGGCGCCGAGCGTTCCTGCCAGTGAGTCGAGAAGTGTGGAAATGTCCATTAGTGGTCCCCTGTCATGGTTCTGTGTAATTGATGATCATGCACATTCGACGGAGTGTGCTGATGCCGGTGGCGGGTTGTGTATTCAGGTATCGAATCAACATGCTGCTTATCGATTGCCGGTTGACTGAACGCTCCGGCATTTGAACAGGCGCCCCTGCCTGTGTGCAGGGGTGCCTTGTTGCTGATGGGGTCAGCGAGGTGAAACGCCGAGTGCCCTGATGGTCTCGATGTTCAGGTAACGGTCCACCGGTAGTCCCTGCTTCTTCTGGAATGCGTTGACCGCGGTCATGGTCTCGTGACCAACCACGCCGTCGATCTTGCCCGGGTTGTAGCCTTTCTCTTTGAGGGCCTGCTGGATCTGGATGATCCTGGTCTCGGTCATGTTGGTTTTACAGAGTATGGAGCGCCACTCCATGTAACCGTCCTTCTCCAGTTGCTGCGAGGTGACGGTCCTGTACTCCGCGGGGATGGCGATCCGTTTCTCCTGGGCTGAAGAGACGAGTTTGCGGACCTTGACCGTTTTGTACTCGGCGGGGATCTCCACCTTGCGTACACTGGCTGGTGTTTTTACAACCGTCTTGGTGATGGTCTTGTACTTGGCCGGCTTCTCGGTCAGGCAGATCTTGAGGCCCGTGCGGGTGTGCTTGGGCTCATGCCTGTTGTGTACTTCGTGCCATACAAACGTGGCGTCGGCAATCTTCCTGGTCAGTTCGACTGAACCGTACCTTGCCTGTTTACTGCGCTTGTTCTCCAGTGGTTTTTCGACCATCGCCCTTACCTTGACACTCTTGTACTGGGCAGGAATCTCCACTCTCTCGGTTCTGGCAGGGGCTTTCAGGATGCGCTTTTTGATCACCTTGTAGGTGGCTGGCACCTCCACCAGGCACATGATCTCTCCGGTAGCCTCGTCAATGCGTTGGATGGGGCCGGTTCCTTTTTGCCAAACCGTGTGTGCAGGCTTGTCGATAATCCGCTCTTCGGTCCATTCATATGCCGCGGGTATCTCCCTGAGTTCGAAAGATGCCTCCTTTACCAGTACCTGCTTTTCAATCATGCGGTACTTTGGGCCGGTGACAGAGATGTCTTCTGAGGCTTCGCTGAGCAGAACCTGTTGCTGTTCCTTGGCGTACTTTGCGGGGCGGTAGTGTTCGTGAAAGCACATACCGGGTTTTGCGGCGCCCAGATCAATGCCACCCTTTTTGGCGGCGTCAAGCAATTCAGGGCTGGCCGGTGCGGCGTTGGCCTGAAGGCCGGTTTTCCAGATTCGCGCGGCATCCTTGACCTTGATGGTCTCAGTCTCTTTTCCATATACCGCGGGAATGGTCTCCAGTCTTGACGACGCTTCGCTGGTCATGACCTGCTCTTCAATCCATTCATAGCGTGCCGGAATGGTTTCAGTGCGCTCACTGGCCTCTTTGACCAGCATATCCTTGGAGACTGTGCTGTAGCTGGCAGGTACCCATACTCGCGCATAACACTCTCCCGGTTTTGCGTCAGGGGGTAGCAGGGTGTCGTTTGCCGCAATTGGCGGTGCCGCAGCAGATGCAGGTGCGGACTCAAGCTCCTGAATGCGTTGATCCTTCTCCTGAATCAACTGCTCCTTGGCTTGTACGGTTCGCTGCATACTTTCAAGCTCGGCCTTCATGCCGTCTTGATTTCCGGTTGTCGCACAGCCCTGCAGGCCGGCACTTGCTATAGCGGCGTTGATCAAAAGCCACTTCGTTGATGTTTTCATGTTTTTATAAATCCTCTGGGCGTCCAAGATGAAAGAATCAAAGGTGAAGATGTCAGCGATCAACGGGCCGGTACGACTGCATGAAAGGCGGTGTGAAACCGCTCATACCTATATCGGGTTATTGATGTGGATATGTCTGCGGACTCTCTTCATCACCCGCAACATAAGAGATAGGTGTGTGGTGGAACAATGCTTACAATGTGGGTCGGTGTAGGGGTATTTCGCGAAGCAATTGATACAAAGTAACGCACCGTTCAGCGTGGCTGCTTTGGTCTGTTGGTTGGCGGCGCGGTAGTGGCGTGAGGGTTGTCAGCTGCTGATGGATTTGGCTGCAGTGGTTGGCGGGATCATCTGGATCATGGTCGGAATCGCGGACAAAACAGCTGTCGATCTTCAGCTTCTCCACCGGCATGCCCATTGGCAAAGGTCATTTTGACCTGCTCCTGCAGCGTCCAACTGCCAGGTTTGGGTGCCATCTGGTCTATTTCTCCCCTTGGCCTCTGGATGGTTGTGTGTACAGAAGCAATAGTCCTGGCCGGACATCTCTCCCGCATATTGAGTGTAGCTGGTGCGAGGAGGTTAGTTCGGATTGGGAGGTTTTTCTCCACAGACTAGTGCGGGGGGGCGAAATTGAGTAAAATGAACGGCTTTTCCTCGAAAACCCAAAGCAGATGTCAGGCAAGCTTTATATCAAGACCTTCGGTTGTCAGATGAACGAGTACGATTCCGCCAAGATGCTGGACGTGCTCAGGGAGTCCCATGGCCTGGAGTTGACCGACCGGCCTGAAGAGGCGGATGTGCTGCTGCTCAATACCTGCTCCATCCGTGAGAAGGCCCAGGAGAAGGTTTTCTCCCAGCTCGGTCGTTGGCGTCCCTGGAAACAGAAACGCCCTGAGCTGGTGATCGGTGTCGGCGGTTGCGTGGCCAGCCAGGAGGGTGATGCCATCCGCGAGCGCGCACCTTACGTGGACCTGGTGTTCGGTCCCCAGACCCTGCATCGCCTGCCTCAGATGCTTGAAGAGGCACGCAATACCCATCAGCCTGTGGTGGATGTCTCCTTCCCTGAAATCGAAAAGTTCGATCGCCTTCCCGAGCCCCGTGCCGAGGGTGCTACAGCCTTTGTCTCCATTATGGAGGGGTGTTCCAAGTACTGTACCTACTGTGTGGTGCCCTATACCCGTGGTGAGGAGATCAGCCGTCCCTTCGATGATGTGATCGCCGAGGTGGCCTCCCTGGCCGGCCAGGGTGTACGGGAGGTGAACCTGCTGGGCCAGAATGTGAATGCCTACCGGGGCCAGATGCACGATGGCGAGATAGCCGACCTGGCGCTGCTGATTCAATACGTCGCTGCGGTGGATGGTATTGACCGCATCCGTTTTACCACCTCACATCCGGTTGAATTCAGTGACAGCCTGATCGAGGTGTACGCCGAGGTGCCGGAACTGGTCAGTCACCTGCACCTGCCGGTTCAGAGCGGCTCGGACCGCATACTCACCATGATGAAGCGCGGCCACACCGCCTACGAGTACAAGGCCAAGATCCGCAGGCTGCGGGAGATTCGTCCCAACCTGAGCCTGTCGTCGGATTTTATCGTCGGTTTCCCAGGCGAGACCGACCAGGATTTCGAACGCACCATGGAGCTGATCGAGTCCATCGGTTTTGATCACTCTTTCAGCTTCATCTACAGCGCACGTCCGGGAACCCCTGCTGCGGAGATGCCCGACGATGTCCCCATGACGGTCAAGCAGGCGCGG
This sequence comes from Sedimenticolaceae bacterium, assembly GCA_965224515.1. GTDB lineage: Bacteria > Pseudomonadota > Gammaproteobacteria > Chromatiales > Chromatiaceae > Sedimenticola_A. Next base: position 747,841 of record OZ245051.1, on the reverse strand, counting down.
CTTGAGCGGCTGCAACACCGCATCAACGACATGGCCCAGGTGATCAGCCGGCAGATGGTCGGGACGGTTGAGCGTGTGCTTGTTGAGCGTCACTCCCGCAAGGACCCGAATCAGCTTGCCGGACGTACCGAGAACAACCGGGTGGTCAATTTCGACGGCCCGGAAGAGCTGATCGGCGGTTTTGTCGATCTGAAAATCACCGAGGCCCTGCCCAACTCCCTGCGTGGGGAACTGATCGACGGGCTGGCCCGGACCGCATAGGACAACACGTTGTCAGAACACCCTGAATCCATCGATCTCTCCCTGGAGCCCGAAGACAACTACAGGCTGGCCAATCTCTGCGGTCAGCTCGATGAACACCTGCGCCAGATCGAACGGCGGCTGGGGATCGAGATCAACTACCGCGGCAACCATTTCCGGCTGATTGGTGAGGCTGAGCCAATCAGGGCAGGTGGCGAGGTGCTGCGTGCCCTCTACGAGGTGTCGGCAGAAGATGTGCTGAGCCCAGAACGGGTGCACCTGGAGCTTCAGGAGTCCGGCATTGAATCCCTGCTGCGCAGCGAGGCTGAACGCGAGGTCCCCGAAGTGGTGATCAAGACCCGTCGCGGCCTGGTCAGGCCCCGGGGCGCCAATCAGCAGGAGTACCTGCACAAGGTGGTGACCCATGATATCAATTTCGGTGTCGGGCCGGCGGGTACCGGTAAGACCTATCTCGCCGTGGCCTGTGCAGTGGATGCCCTGGAGCGTGACGAGGTGCGCCGCATCCTGCTGGTTCGCCCGGCGGTTGAGGCGGGTGAACGGCTCGGCTTCCTGCCCGGTGACCTCTCCCAGAAGATCGATCCCTACCTGCGTCCCCTCTACGATGCCCTGTACGAGATGCTCGGCTTTGAGCGGGTGGCCAAGCTTATCGAACGCAACGTGATCGAGGTGGCACCCCTGGCCTACATGCGTGGGCGCACACTCAATGAATCCTTCATCATTCTGGACGAGGCCCAGAACACCACGCCGGAACAGATGAAGATGTTCCTGACCCGTATCGGTTTTGGCTCCACTGCGGTGATTACCGGTGACGTGACCCAGGTCGACCTGCCCCGTGGGCAGGCCTCCGGACTTCGCCAGGCCACCGAGATCCTGGCCAGGGTGGAGGGGATCAGCTTTACCTTCTTCAATGCCCGGGACGTGGTCCGCCACCCCCTGGTACAGCGTATCGTCGGTGCCTATGGCGATTTCGATATGGAGCAGCAGCGGAAGTGAATCTTGAGCTGGATGTTCAGCGGGCGGTCGATTCGACGGATATGCCCGATGATGGTCAACTCCGTCGCTGGGTCGAGACCACCCTTGCCGGGCGACGTGACAGTGCGGAGCTGACTATCCGGATGGTGGCTGAAAAAGAGAGTCATGAGCTCAATCTGCAGTACCGGGACAAGGACCGGCCGACCAATGTCCTCTCCTTTCCCTCTGACCTGCCGGAGATGGTTGAGAGCGACCTGCTGGGAGACCTGGTGATCTGCGTGCCGGTGGTGGTCCATGAGGCTGCGGAGCAGGGCAAGTCCCCGGAGGCCCACTGGGCCCACATGGTGGTTCACGGTACCTTGCATTTACTGGGCTTTGACCATCAGAATGAACAGGAGGCCGAAGAGATGGAAGGCCTCGAGCGGGAGATCATTGAAATTTTGGGGTATCCCGACCCATACAAGGCCTGTGATGCAGTATGAGCAGGTCCATGCAGAAAGGACAACATGAGTAACGGTGAGCCTATCAGCGGTTCGTCCAGGTCGTGGCTTAAGAAAGTGCTGCGTACCTTTGGCAACGAACCGGAAAACAGAGAACAGTTGATTGAACTTCTAAGGGACGCCAAGCAGCGCGCCCTGCTGGATACGGAAGCCCTCTCCATGATGGAAGGGGTGCTCCAGGTTTCGGAGCTCAGGGTCCGTGACATCATGATCCCCCGGGCCAACATGGTGGTGGTGGACCGGGATGACCCGCTGGGCGAATTCATGCCGGTCGTCATCGAATCCGCTCACTCGCGTTTTCCTGTCATCGGTGATGATCGGGGCGAGGTTGTTGGTATTCTGCTGGCCAAGGATCTGTTGGCCTACTGTGGTGATAACTCACGGCGCTTTGATATGCGTGATGTACTGCGGGCGGCAGTCTTCGTACCCGAGAGCAAGCGGCTCAACGTGCTGCTCAACGAGTTTCGCTCCAGCCGCAATCACATGGCCATAGTAGTGGATGAGTTCGGCGCTGCCTCAGGCCTGGTCACCATTGAAGATGTGCTGGAGCAGATCGTCGGCGAGATCGAGGACGAGCACGATTTTGACGAAGGTACAGCCATACTGCGTCGAAGCGAGCGGGAGTTCACCGCCAAGGCCCATACCACCATCGAAGAGTTCAACGAATATTTCGAAGTCGATTTTGCCGACGACGAGTTCGACACCATCTCCGGGCTGGTTACCAACGCCCTTGGGCATCTGCCCAAGCGGGGCGAGAAGGTGGATATTGGAAAGTTCCGGTTCAAAGTGCTGCGTGCTGACAGCCGCCGTATACATCTGCTCAATATTCTCCTCATCTCCGCGCCTGAGCGTGGAGAGGACTGAGTCCTAGCACCTTGCTTCGACGGCAGATCAGCTCCCTGACGCCGGTTCGGCGCTTGATACTCGCATTCGGCGCTGGTGCCGTCGCGGTGCCGGCTTTTGCCCCCTTCTCTTTATTTCCCCTTGCACTGGTTGCGGTGGTGATCATATTTCTGCTCTGGCAGGATGCCACACCGCGCCAGGCACTCCTCGACGGCTTGGCCTTTGGTCTCGGCCTGCTCGGTTTCGGTGTCTTCTGGATGCATATCAGCATCGACCAGTTCGGCAACGTGGGCACAGCCCTGGCGATCCTCATCACCCTCGGCTTTATTCTGTTAATGGCCCTCTATTACGGCCTGGTGGGTTGGGCGGCATGTCGCCTCACTCCGGCCGGCAGCATCCATCGCATGCTTGTCATCCCGCTGCTCTGGGTGTTGGTGGAGTGGTTGCGGGGCTGGGTGCTGACCGGTTTCCCATGGCTGGCCATGGGTTATTCACAGATCGAATCCCCCCTGGCCGGATTGGCGCCGTTGCTGGGTGTCTACGGTGTGAGCCTGGGGGTTACCCTCAGCGCTGCGGGTCTGGCACTGGTACTAAGCGGTGCAGTGAAACAGAGGTGGGGGGTGTTGACCCCTGTGATACTGCTCTGGCTCTCTGCCGGCCTGCTGCTGCAGTTGAACTGGACAGCCTCATCAGGCGGCAGCCTGAGCGTGAGCATGATCCAGGGTAACGTGGCCCAGGAGGCCAAGTGGAAGCGAGAGAACCTGCAGCCCACCCTGGCACTATACGGGGAGCTCACCCGACAGCATTGGGGCAGTGATCTGATCATCTGGCCGGAGACAGCGGTTCCCGCCTTTGCCCACCAGATCGACAAGCACTACCTGACCCCGCTGGAGAGTGCAGCGCGCAGAAATGAATCCGCCCTGCTGATGGGTATACCGGTCTGGCACGGCGATGAGAAACAGTACTACAACGCCATGCTGGCCCTGGGGGAGGAGCGCGACAGATACTACAAGCGTCACTTGGTCCCTTTCGGAGAGTTCATGCCCCTCAAGGGATTGCTGAAGCCACTTATCGATTGGCTGCAGATACCCATGTCCGACTTCACGCCAGGCAATGGCGAGCGGCCCCTGCTGAAATTCGGCGGCTACCCGGTGGGTGTCTCCATCTGCTACGAAGACGCCTTCGGTGATGAGATGATTCAGGCACTGCCCGATGCCGCCTTCCTGGTCAATGCCAGCAACGATGCCTGGTTCGGTGACTCCCTTGCGCCCCACCAGCATCTTGAGATCGCCCGCATGCGCGCCCTGGAGGCAGGGCGATACCTGCTGCGTTCAACCAATACCGGGATATCTGCGATCGTGGGTCCCAAGGGGGAGCTGATTACGGCATCCCCCGCTTTCGAGAAGTATGTGCTCACAGGTGAAATTCTGCCCATGGAGGGGGCGACGCCCTATGTGCGGATTGGAAACTGGGGTGTCATCAGCTTGGTCTTGATGTTGCTGGTGGGTGGGATTGTTGCTGCAAAAAGAGGGTCGTGACCCTGGCTTGCCTGGAACCTGACAACTAGTCATTTACACTCCGCCCAGAGTATGGAAATACTACATGGTCCCCGGCTGCGGTTGGATACCTTCCTGTCCCAGTCACCATAAACAGAATCAAGGCCTGTAATGAATACGATGAAAGCATTGGTCAAGAAACGCGCTGAAGAGGGCTTGTGGCTGGAAGAGGTGCCGATCCCCGAAGTGGGTGGCAACGATGTGCTGGTCAAGATCAAGAGAACAGCTATCTGTGGTACCGATGTGCATATCTACAACTGGGATGACTGGGCCAGCAAAACCATTCCCGTTCCAATGACAATAGGCCATGAGTTTGCCGGTGAGATCGTGGAGCTGGGTGCCAACGTCACCGAGTTGAATGTCGGGGACGTGGTATCAGGCGAGGGACATATCGTTTGTGAGCGCTGCCGTAACTGTCTGGCCGGACGACGCCACCTCTGCCCCAATACCATCGGTGTCGGCGTCAATCGTGATGGCTGTTTCGGTGAGTATCTCTCTATTCCGGCAAAAAACGTTTTCAGGCCGAACATCCAGATTCCACTGGATGTGCTGTCCTGTTTCGACCCCTACGGCAATGCGGTGCATACCGCACTCTCTTTCAACATGGTGGGTGAGGATGTCCTGATCACCGGTGCCGGTCCCATCGGCATTATGGCGGCGATGGTGGCATCCCATTGTGGTGCACGAAATATCGTCATCACCGACATCAATGACTACCGGCTCAACCTGGCCAAAGAGATCGCACCTAAAGCCATTCCCCTTAATGTGAAAGATGGTCCCATCGCCCGCGACTTCATGCGCAGCCTCGGTATTCTGGAGGGATTCGATGTGGGACTGGAGATGTCAGGTTCACCTGCTGCATTTAAAGAGATGCTCAGTATCATGATCAACGGCGGCTCTATTGCGATGCTGGGCCTGATGCCGGACGGCACCGGGATCAACTGGAATGACGTGGTCTTCAAGGGGCTGACGATCAAGGGGATCTACGGCCGTGAGATATTTGAGACCTGGTACAAGGGGGTGATGATGGTGCAGAGTGGCCTTCCGCTGGAGAAGGTGATCACACACCATTTTCACTACACCGATTTTCAGCAGGGTTTTGATGTGATGCGTTCAGGGGCTTCCGGAAAGGTGATCCTGAACTGGGATGAAGGGTAGATACCCGGGTACTTAATTATGAGCTTTAAAAGTGCAAAAGAGGGATTGCTGTCGGACCTGGAGGAGATCAGGTCCTCCGGGCTATGGAAGAGCGAGCGCGTGATCGCCTCTGATCAGAAAAACGATATCACCCTGGCCGATGGCAGCGAAGTCATCAATATGTGCGCCAACAACTACCTGGGACTGGCCAATCATCCCGAGGTGATCGAAGCTGCCAGGGAGAGTTATCACACCTGGGGGTTCGGGCTTTCGTCGGTGCGTTTTATCTGCGGCACCCAGTCGGTTCATAAAGCACTTGAGCAGAAGGTGAGTGAGTTCCTGGGAATGGAAGATACCATCCTCTACGCCGCCTGCTTCGATGCCAACACGGGGCTGTTTGAGACTATTCTGAACAGTGAAGACGCCATTATCTCGGATGAGTTGAACCACGCATCGATCATTGATGGGGTGCGTTTGTGCAAGGCCCGGCGTTATCGATACAGGCATAACGACATGGCCGACCTGGAGCAGCAGCTGATCGAGGCAAAGAGCATCGGTGCGCGCCGTATCCTGATAACTACAGATGGTGTCTTCTCAATGGACGGTACGGTGGCCCAGCTGGACAGGATCTGCGACCTGGCGGATGAGTACGATGCAATCGTGCACCATGACGACTGTCATGCGGTGGGTTTTATGGGGGAGACCGGTCGTGGCGTGCATGAGCACTGTGGCGTGATGGATCGGGTGGATATTATCACCGGCACCTTCGGTAAGGCGTTGGGCGGGGCTTCCGGGGGCTACACATCTGCCCGCCGGGAGGTTGTGGATATGCTGCGTCAGCGATCGCGTCCCTATCTCTTTTCCAACACCCTGGCCCCCTCGATCTGCGTGGCCTCCCTGAAAGTATTGGAAATGCTCTCTGACTCCACCCAACTGAGAGACCGCCTGATGGAAAATACACGCTATTTCAGGGACGGGATGCGCCAGGCCGGTTTTGATATTGATGCGGGGGAGCACCCCATTGTGCCGGTGATGCTGGGTGATGCCTCCCTGGCCCAGGAGATGTCGAAGAGACTGCTGGAGCGTGGTGTTTATGCGATCGGTTTTTTCTTTCCCGTCGTACCCAAGGGCAAGGCAAGGATTCGTACCCAGATCTCGGCGGCCCACACCAGAGAGGACCTGGATAAAGCGATTGAAGCATTCACCCAGACGCGGGATGAGCTTGCTTAACAAAGAACTGTTGCCGGCCCGTGTATGCTTCCCGGATCGGAAAGCAACCTTTCAGATAGTGCGACCTACTGGTTGCGCAGGTTCTTCATGCGGTCGTCTTGTAGCTTCAAGCTCTCTTCAACATCTTTCGATACCGCTTCTGCCTCTTTCAGTGCCTGTATCTGGGGGGTCTTCATGATGCTTTGCTCTTTGGCTGGCAGTTCCCTTTCGTCGCTGCAGGCAAACAGCAGGGGTGCCACAAGGCTCAATGCCAGGAGTCGATAGCTGGTTTTTTTCATAAAGGATATCCTTTCTCTGGTTGAATGGATCACATGATAGTCCAGAAGCAGCACATTCACACAGTCTGGTTCGAACCAGTAGAAAGTAATGACATCATCTGCCACTGACTGCACGTTCGGGCCTGGGTTAAAAAAACTAATGATGTTTCACTGATGTGGCGTTCTCACTGTTGCCTGGCCTGAGAAGTTCCTCTACATCCTTTCGCTCCAGTTCAGCCTGCTCTTCCGTGTACTGAAGAACCTCCCTGGTTTGATGGAGCACTTCACGCTGGATGTTCAGCTCCCTGTGCAGGTCTGCCTCTTTCTCCTCTGTCGGCGGCTCGTCACATGCCGGCAGCAGTGCTGCCAGTATTGCAGTGACAATAGGTCTGCCTGGAAACGGGGGGCGCATCGGGGGACTTACTCTCCAGTGGATGCGAGGGTCAGTTCGCCGTCAATGTAGCGGGGCAGTGTCTTGCCTTCGAGTACCTCCAGCAGTGCGTCGCCTGCCAGCATTTTGCGCCAGCCGTGAAGTACGTCGAGATCACGCTCGCCGGTCACCAGTTTCTCAAGCTCTCGTCGGTTGGCCAGGGCGCTGTGGGTGATCTTGTTCTGCTCCGCCTGCAGGCGCAGGGTGCAGACCAGCAGGTCGGTCTGTGCCTCCTGGTTCGGAGTGAGTCGGGGCGGGGTGTTCTTCTCTTTCGGCCACTCATTACGGGGGAGCCCTTTTCCTTTCTCGATGAGCTGCAGCAGGTGCTTGCCGTGGCGCTTGATGCTGCCGGGCTCCAGGCCGCGAATGCGCTCCATCTGGGCCAGGGCCTTGGGCTGGCGACGCGCCAGATCTACCAGTACTTCATCCTTGAGAATCCAGCGCTTGGGCCTGTTGGCTTCAAGCGCCTGTTTCTCACGCCATGCAGCCAATTGCTGGAGCACCGCAAGCTGCCCCCCCTTGAGATGCTGGCGTCCCTTTATACGCTGCCACTCCGACAGGGGGTCAGGACGATAGGTGTCGGGGTTGGAGAGCGTGGCGAAGTCCTCGTCAAGCCAGCTCTCCCTGCCCAGCTCCAGAAGCCGTTGCAACAGCTGTTCATAGACCTCACCCAGGTAGATCACATCGTCCAGGGCGTATCTCAGCTGAGTCTCCTGCAGGGGGCGGCGTGCCCAGTCGGTGCGGGCATGTCCCTTCTCCAGTTCCAGTCCCAGGGTCTTCTTCACCAGGTTGCCGTATCCCACCTGGTCGCCCATGCCAAGCAGGGTCGCTGCCAGCTGGGTATCGAACAGCGGCACCGGCAGCCGCTGCCAGAGGTGCTGGAAGATCTCCAGGTCCTGGCGGGCGGCGTGAAACACCTTTGTGATGCCGCTGTCGAAAATGATGTCGAGCAGTGGAGTGATGTCGTCCAGCACCAGTGGATCGACACAGGCAGCCACTTCGCCGTTAGCCACCTGCAACAGGCAGAAGTTGGGGTGGTAGGTCTTCTCCCGGACGAACTCCGTATCCAGGGCCAGCCATGGACTGCCCCGTAGCTGTTCGCAGAGTGCGTTGAGCTGTTTCGGTGTATCGACAAAGAGTTCCTGCATTGGGTTGGACCGTATGTGAATTTATGAAGCTGGCAAGGATACCACTGAACAGGGGGTATAGTATGATGCGGATCTTGTGGTTATACGCACTCCGGATGCAAAGTGAAAAAACTGCTTAACGTTTTTATCGATATCTGCCTGTTGCGGGCAGCCCCCCAGGACCTGCCTGCATCGGGTTTTCTGATGCTGTGGGCGGCCGCGCTGGGCCTGGTTACTGGCACAGTGGTCATCGTTGATGATTTCGGCGGACCGGCAAATGCACTGCTGGCACAGCTGATGGATCTTGCCCTGATGATGAGCCTGCTACGGCTTGGGCTGGTATTGAGCGGCAAGGGAGCGAGGTTCGTTCAGTCTGCAACAGCCCTTTTCGGTACAGGTATTGTGGTCAACCTGATCAGTATGCCGTTGCTGCTGATGATGGGTGATGATCCGGCAGCGAGCCCCCTTGGTGGGCTTGGGGTGCTGCTGTTCATGTTTCTCGCGGTGTGGGCCATCGTCATCATCGCTCATATCCTGCGTCATGCTTTCGAGATCACTTTTCTGGGTGGCTCGACCATTGCCATTCTCTATTTCTTTCTGATCAACGGGCTTGTTCAGACTCTGTTTCTAGGCGGTTGAGATGCATATTCATATCCTTGGTGTCTGCGGTACATTCATGGGCGGTATCGCACTGCTGGCGCGGGCCATGGGGCACCAGGTGAGTGGTTCGGATGCCAATGTCTATCCTCCCATGAGCACACAGCTGGAGGCGGCGGGTATTGAGCTGATGGAGGGGTATGAGCCGTCCCATCTCAAGCCTGCGCCGGATTGCGTGGTGGTGGGCAACGCCATGTCCCGGGGCAACCCTGCGGTGGAGTACATGCTGGATGCGGGTCTGCCGTACACCTCCGGTCCCCAGTGGCTGGCGGAGCATGTGTTGCAGGAGCGCTGGGTGCTCGGAGTGGCCGGAACCCACGGCAAGACCAGTACCGCCAGCCTGCTGGCCTGGATCCTGGAAGATGCCGGCCTGGCACCCGGTTTTCTCATCGGTGGTATTCCCCAGAACTTCGGTGTTTCAGCGCGCCTTGGGGAGACGCCGTTTTTCGTGGTCGAGGCAGACGAATATGACACCGCCTTTTTCGATAAGCGATCCAAGTTTGTCCATTACCGATCACGCACCCTGGTGCTGAACAACCTGGAGTTCGATCACGCTGATATCTTTGATGACCTGCAGATGATTCAGCGCCAGTTCCATCACCTGGTTCGCACCGTGCCCGGCTCGGGCCTGGTCGTTACACCGGCCCGTGATGAGGCCATGGATGAAGTGCTGGAGATGGGGTGCTGGACCCCCCTGGAGCGCTTTGGCGAGGGTGATGCCGCCCAGTGGCAGGCGGATCTTCTCAACCCGGATGGAAGCTGTTTTGACGTGCTGTTCGAAGGTGTTGTCCAGGGTCGGGTGGATTGGGAGCTCACCGGGAGACACAGTGTGGACAATGCCCTGGCCGCCATTGCCGCAGCCCGTCACGCCGGTGTCCCGTCTGCAGCTGCAATCGATGCGCTGGGCCTGTTTCAGAACGTCAAGCGACGTATGGAGTTGCGTGGCGAGGTGGCTGGAGTATCTGTCTATGATGACTTCGCGCACCACCCCACGGCCATCGAGACTACACTTAACGGGTTGCGGGCCCGGGTTGGAGGCAAGCGTATCATTGCCGTGCTGGAGCCCCGCTCAAATACCATGCGCATGGGGGTGCACGCATCCAGGCTTCCTGCTTCACTGGCCGTTGCGGACCAGGTGCTGGTCTACTCGCCACCGGCCCTGGATTGGGATGCCCATGGCGTATTTGCGCCAATGGGTGACAAGACGCGGGTCTACGACGATGTGGCGGATATCGTCTCCGAGGTGGCCCGTGATGCCCACGAGGGTGACCAGGTGCTGGTCATGAGCAACGGCGGGTTTGAGAATATTCATCAGCGGCTGCTGGATGCACTGGGAGTACCTGGCTATGAATGAACATGCGCGCCCCGTTTCACTGGCAATCACCGGAGCCTCAGGCAGCGCCTATGGTCTGCGCCTGCTGGAGTCGCTGCTGAAAGCGGGACGGCGGGTCTACCTGATGGTCTCCGATGCGGGGCGTATCGTGATTCCCACCGAGACCGGGATAGAGCTGCCCGATACGCCGGAAGAGATCGGGGCATTTCTCTCCGCGCGTTACGCTGCGGCTGAAGGGCAGCTGACGGTGTTCGGTCGTGATCAATGGACAGCGCCTGTGGCCAGCGGCTCCAACGCGCCTGAGGCCATGGTTGTCTGTCCCTGTTCCACGGGCACCCTCTCGGCCATAGCATCAGGCGCCAGCAACAACCTGATCGAACGGGCAGCGGATGTGGCGCTGAAAGAGCAGCGCAAGCTGATCCTGGTGGTCCGCGAGACGCCACTCTCTGCCATACACCTTGAAAACATGCTCAAGCTGGCCCGCCTTGGGGTTGTGATCATGCCTGCCAGTCCCGGTTTCTATAATCGGCCGACGAGCCTGGATGAGGTGGTGGACTTCATGGCCGCCCGGGTGCTGGACCACCTGGGTGTGGAGACCGGCCTGGCCCCGCGCTGGGGCGAAACCGAGTGAAGGATGCATCCGAAGGCTCGCTGGAGATACCGCTGTTTCCCCTGCACACGGTGCTACTTCCCGGCGGGATTCTGCCGCTGCGGATTTTCGAACCTCGCTATGTCGATATGGTGAGCGCCTGCATGAAGAGTGACAGCGAGTTCGGTGTTGTTCTGATCAGCGAGGGTGAAGAGGTCGGGCGTGCCGCATCCTCCAGGATGGTGGGTACCCTTGCACGGATTACCGACTGGCAGCAGGGTAGTGACGGGCTGCTCAATATCACCTGTCTTGGTGGAGAGCGGTTCCGGGTTCTCTCCAGTTCGGTTAACGCCGACCAGCTGACAACAGCCAGTGTTGAGCTGCTGCCCCCCTATTCAGTCGTCCCTGTGCCTGAAGAGTACAACTACCTTGAGGGGGCATTGCCCCGTCTGCAGAAACTGCTTGGATACCCTTCTGGGGAAATGCGTGATGATGCAGCGTGGCTTGGCAGCCGGTTGGTGGAGATTATGCCCATCACGCTGGATCGCAAGCAGCAGATTCTGCAGATGAATGATTCAGTTGATCGATTGGCCAGGGTTGCGGCTGAGCTGGATGCCCTGAGCCGCGCAGCCGGTCGAGCCTCTCACTGAGACCTGATCAGCACTCTCTCCCGGTGCGTTACCAACTGGTCTGCTGAAAGCGAAGCAAGATCAGATAGCAGTGCAGAGAAGGGCGTACTGAAGTCCCGGGTGGTTTCGGCAAAGGTGAGCAGACCCGCCGCCTGCACCTTCTGTTGCGTCGTGACATTACCCAGCCAGAGATCTTCCCCGCCGGGGGTCAGGCGGACATGGGCGGGCCAGAGCCGCAGCACCAGGCGCTGATCATCGGAAATGTTCTTCTCCAGGATAAGCGTTTCGTGCTCTGCGCCATGGACCTGGGGCAGGACGGGCAGTGCGTTGAGTTTCAGGCTGGGTGAGAGCAGCTTGAGCATATCCTCCCACGCGAGCTTGTTCGCCGGGTTCCAGCCTGCAGGGACGAGTTGTTCGGTCAACCACATCGGATCCCCTGCATACTGCAGGTTCAACGGGTGGTCCAGCCTGCCCCGGGTGTCCTGCCTTATGGCGGGGAAACTCATCCAGCTGTTTTGCCACCACGCGCTTTTCTCGATCTCCACCGTTTCAATTGCCGGTGTGTAACGCTCCAGCTTCTGCTTGTGATGCAGTGAGCTCTCGACGCTCATGGCGAGCATGAGAATGGCCACAGCGGCGACAGAGAGTTCGCGCCAGTGGGTCTCGGTATGGGCATGGCGGTGATAGGCGATACCAAGCAGGGAGATCCAGATCACTCCCAGGGTGAAACTGCCCAGTACATCGGTCAGCCAGTGGGCGCCCAGGTATAGCCGGGAGAGCCCGACAGCCACGGCAATGGAAGCAGCCAGCGCATAGGGCAGCCAGCGCCAGTGCGGTTGTATGGGGCGGGCGATGATGACCGAGAGAAAGCCGTATAGCACCACGGCCTTAAGGGTATGGCCACTGGGGAATGAGTAGGAGTCGGCGGCATAGCCAAGAATATCGGGCCGTGGTATCTGCAGGCCGTGTTTAAGCAGCGGTGGGGTAATGACTGCAAAGCCTATGGCGGCAAGCCAGTAGAGGGTGGTTCTGCGGTGGCCGCGCCAGATCAGAAAGGCCAGAACACCCAGGGTCAGGCAGGCGACGATGGTGGTATCGGTGAACCGGGTGAGAGTAACCATCAGGTGATCTGCCCAGGGGGTGCGCAGGCTCTGCAGGGCATGGAGTACAGTTGAGTTGATGCTGGACAGGGCGCTGCCCTCCAGTACGGCGCCCAGTACCAGTACAAACAGGGCTGTTGCCAGCAGCAACAGGCTGGCAAGGATGGATAGTCCCTTGGCCTCGGGATGGTCCGGATCAGCCAGGGCAGCTGCGATATCCCCCAGCTTGGGATGCATTCGGCTCCACCGCAGAGTTGCCTGTACCCAGTTTCCCGCGTGAGGGTGCATCAGGTTAAACAGTCCGCGGGCCAACCGGAACACCAGCCAGGTCAGGGCGGCCAGCAGGAGCAGTATCATCACCAGTCTGAAGGCGACCTCGGATGCCAGTTCCAGGGATGCGCCGAACACCATGCCGGGCAGCAGGTAAGCGGGAGCCCATACCAGGGCAGATAACACGTTGGCCGCCGCGAAGCGCCACGGCTGCATTCCCATCATGCCCGCTACCAGGGGGATGATGGCCCGAACCGGTCCGAAGAAGCGGCCGAAGGCCACGCTCTTGCCACCGTACCTGTCGAAAAAAGCGATACCCTGGTCGAGGCTGCCCGGGTAGCGGGTAAAAGGCCAGATACCGGTCAACCTCTCCTTGTAGTGGTAACCCAGCCAGAAACTGAGGCCGTCGCCGGCCACTGCACCGGCAACCGCCCAGGCCATGGCGGCAGCGAAATCGATAGCGCCCGCGGCGATCAGGGCGCCGATACCAAACATAATCACCACACCGGGAACGATCAGGCCCACGATGGCCAGGGACTCGCTCATGGCGACAAGGAAGATCACCACCCCCGACCAGAGGGGATGCTGGGTGACCCAGTCCAAGAGTTGGTAGAAGTATTCGGTCATCTGCTCAAGCTAAGCTGTCAATTGATCTGGATTCTAAAGCAATTTCCGATCAACTACCCGGTCAGCTCTCCCTGTTATTGGAAAACCTGCAAACAAAAAGCCCTGCCGGTAGCGGCAGGGCTTTTTGTTTGGCTCTGTCATAGTTAAGTATTGAAACCAGTCCCTGTAGGTCGGGCTTCAGTCCGACTTGTCGGCCTAAAGGCCGACCTACAGGAAAGCAGCAGGTCACTTGAAATTCAACGTTTAACTGGAACAGAGTCTTTTGTTCTGGCAGGGAGATGCATGCCTCACGCCTCTTCCTGTATCGCTCCCTTGCTGAAGACAATGCGGTAGCCGCGCTTGATCTGCATGTCCCGGAACTTGGAAAGGGCTCTTTCAGCCTCTTCACGGCTGTCGTAGTGGGCCTGTTTTACCGCACCCCGTTTACCCTGAAGTCCGGATTCGCGCACCAGAATCCAGCCCCCCAGCAGATCCTGTTGCAGGTGCAGGTGATAGAACCGCAGCGGCTGCTCCGGCAGGTGTGGGGTCTGCATATAGATGCGCATGATTCAGGGTCGGTTTGGGTACGGAGCTACATTTGGCCTAAAAAAGTTATTTTTTTCAACAAAAACCTTATTTTAAGTGGAGGAATAAACCCGAAAAAAACCTCGAATAACGGTCTAGAGTTAGGGAATGTACATGTCAGGTTTATCTGATACCTGGTGAGAATAAGAACAGGAATTTTGATTCCCTTTTCGAGGTAAGCACAGGGACAAAGAGTCAGCATTAAATGACTGCGTTGAATGGTTTACAACCGGAACCCGGTTCACTGATGTTTGGTGAGTATGACATCGCAGCCGTCATACTCTCGGTCATGATCGCGGTGATGGCTGCCTATGCAGCCATCGAACTGGTGGTGGACCTGCCGACAGCCTCTTCCCGCAGGCGTCAACTCAGGCTGGCAGGTGGCGCAGCCATTCTCGGGTTCGGCATCTGGTCCATGCACTTTGTGGGGATGCTGGCATTCAAGTTGCCGGTTCCGGTCCGTTACGATGTTCCCATAACCCTGCTCTCCATCGTCCCGGCCTGGGTCGGTACGGGAATAGCCTTCTACCTGCTCAGTCGCAAGGAAACCGGCCCCCTCTCCCTGGTCGTCGCCGCATTTCTGATCGGTATCGCCATGGCCAGCATGCACTACACCGGTATGGCTGCCATGTGCCTTCAGGCAACAGTGAAGTATCAGTGGTCTCTTTTCTTCGCCTCTATTGCGGTGGCGGTTATCGCCTCCTATACCGCTCTATTGTTAGTGATCTCTCTTCGTTACAAAAGAGAGACTTCCTTGTGGGTGAAACAGCTGGCGGCAGCCCTGTTGGGTTCTGCTGTTGCTGCTACGCACTACATCGGTGTGTCCGCGATTGAGTTTCGTTGGAGTGATATCGCTGTTGACCAGTCGGAAGGTCTGTTGCTGGCCGACCTGGACTGGGTGTTTGCAGGAATTGCAATTCTGTTTTTCAGTCTCGTGCTGATCTTCAGCTCCCGTGACCGGTACTCGAAAGGAGGGGTGAGCCTGAGCTCAAAAACCGCAGCCATCGCGGCGGTCCTGGTGGCTGTCAGTACTGCCGGAGTCGGGTTTGTCACCTACTCCTATGTCGGTGACATTCTGTTGCAGGAGGAGATTGAAGAGCAGGGCCAGGCAGTCAGGGGTGACATACGCGAACTCTCCTCAATGATGGGTTCACTGGGGGAGGATGTGCGTTTCATGTCAAGGCTTCCCCAGCTGAGAGCATTCCTGGAAAAGCGGGCCCACTATTTTTTGCAGGGAGAGGATGAGGGCGTCGATATTGCTCATCTATCCAAAGGGCTGGACGCCCTGTTTCAACACTTTATCGCTTCGCGCCCCCGATATATGCAGGTTCGCCTGGTTGGCGTGGCGGATGGCGGGCGGGAGGTGGTCCGTGTAGATCAACATGCTGGAGAGATTGTCCTGGTGGATAAGCATGTACTGCAACAGAAAGCCGGAGAGCCCTATTTTGAAAAGAGCCTCTCTCTTGCCCGGGGTGATGTCTATTTCTCCAATGTCGATCTGAACAGGGAGTTCGGTAAAATTGCCGAACCCCGTACCTGGGTGCTAAGGGCCTCGTCACCGGTTTTCTCCTCTTCCGGTGAACCACTGGGCTTTTTTATCATCAATGTCAATTTCAGTGAGCTGTTCAGGGAACTTCTCTCTTCCACGGAAGTGGATGGGGGCAAGGCGGGTTATATTCTCGGCCAGAGTGGGCGAATTCTGATGTCCCGTGATCCGCGCCTGGATGAGCAGGCCGGTGATTCGCCGGGGTATTTTCATCAGCTCTATCGGGATACCGGGGATATATTTGCCGGAGAGCATGAACAGGATCTGTTCTTCAGGCGGGTTAATTCAGGTGGGGAGTTTTTTGCGCTCAGTATTCACAAGCTCAACCTCTCTCCCGTCGACTCAAGTCGCTTTATCGCTGTGGCAGAGGCGCTGCCCTACGAGGATCTGGAGAGACAGATTCTGCCGATTCGAAACCAGCTTTTATTGATTGTGATGGTTCTGGCACTATTGTCCGCGTTTCTGGGGAGTTTTCTGGTCCGTATCGTGATTTCTCCCCTGCTGAGAGTCACCAGGGCGGCAGAGGATTTTGCGGCCGGCAACCAGGTCCTGGAGATGCTGCCATCCGGCAAGGGAGGCGAGATCGGTGCATTGGCCAACTCTTTCAGATCGATGGTAGAGCAGGTCAATGAGCGTGAATTTGCATTGAAGAGCAGTGAGCGACTGGTGCGAGAAGTTCTTGCCAAGGCGGGTGAGGGAATCATTACAACGGATAATCGGGGAGTGATCGAAACTTTCAACCAGGCGGCCGAGCAGATATTCGGTTATGAAAGGGACGAGGTGGTCGGATTCAATGTCACGATTCTCATGCCCGACGCCTATCGGGCCAGTCATAATGCCAAGATCCGTACCCACCTTGAAAACCCCAACCTTGGCTTGATAGGGCGTTCCCGTGAAGTTGAGGGATTGCGCAAGAGTGGCGAAGTGTTTCCCCTGGAGATCGTAGTCACTGAACTGGTGGATTACCGGGGGCATAAATTCGTGTCCCTTATGCGGGATGTCACCGCGCGCAAGAAGGCGGAGGAGAATCTGCGCCTGGCGGCCCAGGTCATGGACTCCTCTCTTGAGGCGATTGTCATCACAGATGCGAATGAGAGGATTCGCGCTGTCAACCCGGCATTCAGTGATGTCACCGGTTACAGCAGTGAAGAGGTCGTGGGCAAGACGCCCGCAATGTTCGCGTCGGGACGTCATGACAAGGCCTTTTACGACAGTATGTGGCAGGCTATAACCAATACCGGTAAGTGGCAGGGGGAGGTATGGGACCGGCGTAAAAACGGTGAGGTCTACCCAAAGTGGTTGAGTATCTCCGCGATCAAAAACGACAACGGCGAAGTGAGTCATTATGTCGGCATTGCTTCTGATATCACGGAGCTGAAACTCTCCGAGCAGCGCCTGGAGCACATGGCCCATTATGATCCACTGACGAAACTCCCCAACCGCATGCTACTGCAGGACCGCCTGGATCACTCCATTGCCCAGTGCCGACGCAGTAACAGCCAGCTGGCACTGCTGTTTGTCGATCTCGATCGTTTCAAGGCTGTCAACGACAGCTACGGTCATGAGATTGGCGATCAACTGCTTGTGGAGGTGGCAGTGCGACTCAAACGCTGCGTCCGTGAGGGGGATACCATCGCCCGGCTGGGTGGAGATGAATTTGTGATCATCATTTCAAATCTTGCTGACCCCAGCGATGCATTGCGGGTGGCGGAGCACCTGGTGATCTCTCTGCGAGAGCCTTTTCATATCCAGCGCAACGAGTGCTTTGTGGGCAGCAGTATCGGTATCGCCATATTTCCTGGGGATGGGGGGAACAGCGAGACCCTTTCACGCAATGCGGATACGGCGATGTATCGCGCCAAGGAGCAGGGGGGCGATAAATACAGCCTGTACGATGATCAGATGGGGGATGAGGCCTCACGTCGCCTGCTGCTTGATACCCGGCTGCGCCACGCCATGGAACGTGGCCAGCTGGCCATGCACTATCAACCGATAATTTCAGGTTTCGACAACAGGGTAGTGGCTGTTGAGGCCCTGATGCGTTGGTATGAACCGGAGTTCGGTTCGATCACACCTTCGGAATTCATCCCCCTGGCAGAGGACAGCGGAATGATAGGCAGCATGGGGCGCTGGGCGCTGGGTACCTCCTGTAAACAGTTCAGGCAGTGGCGTGAACAGGGTATAGAGCTCTCGAGGATTTCAGTCAATGTATCCCCACGCCAACTGCTTCAGCCGGACCTGCCGGAGTATATATCCGACCTGCTGAAGGAGCATGGGCTTGAGCCCGACAACCTGGAACTTGAACTGACCGAGACGGCGGTCATGGAGTACTCTGATAGCGCGGCGCGTTTTTTCGACACCATTGAGCGCCTTGGTGTGCGCCTCTCAATCGATGATTTCGGCACCGGCTACTCATCCCTGGCCTACATCAAGCAGCTGCCCATACACACCCTCAAGATCGATCGCTCCTTTGTGCGTGATCTCCATCGCGATGTGGACAGTCGTGAGATTGTACGGGCGGTCACCGGCCTGGCCCATAACCTGGGGCTCGATGTGGTGGCCGAGGGGGTATCCGAACCCGGGCAGCTGGAGTATCTGAAGGGGCTGAACTGCGATCTGATGCAGGGCTGGCTCTACAGCAGGGCGGTGGATGCAGACACCCTCTCCAGCCTGCTCTCGGATGGGGATAAAATCGAGCCGACCACCCAGTAGAGCTGCTTCACCTGTTTTTCGCTCCCAGTATCACCCACCTGCCGGTCATGGAGGAGAGGGGGTAATCCGCTTTTCTCGCTGCAGAATATGGGGGCTGTCGGCTGCGCTCGCTATTTACGCCAGCGAGGCAAACAGGGCGGTGCTCAGAAGCAGGCTGTAGGCCAGTTGAAACAGCGCGGTCTGGGCCAGAATGGTGTTGAATCCAGGGCCGGGCTGCTCACGGTGAAACCGCAGCACCAGGAGCAGGGCCCAGGGCAGACAGATCAGTATCAGCCAGGTTTCCGGCTGGGGCAGGCCGGGCCATAACGGGACCAGGAACGGCAGCAGCATCAGCAGGGTGTAGAGCGCGCGGGAACCTGGCCTGCCGAGATGGTGGCTGAGGGTCAGCTTGCGGACCTTGCGATCGGTCTCCAGGTCCCTGTAGTTATTGACCAGCAGTACTGCAGAGGCGGGTAGCCCAATACCAATGGCGACGATCAGGGCGGAGAGCGAGATGTTTCCGGCCTGCAGGTAGTAACTTCCCAGGACCGCGGCAAGCCCGAAAAAGAGAAATACGAAGAGTTCGCCGCTGGCATGGTAAGCGATGGGGCGGGGGCCTCCGGTATAGGCATATCCGGCGACCAGTGAGAGCAGGCCGATGGCGACGATCGGCCAGCCGCCGACCCAGACCAGGTAGATGCCGGCCACGAAGGCCAGGCTGAAACTGACCAGGGCGCCCTGCTTGACCTGGCCTGGGGTGAGCCAGCCCTGGGCCGAGGCCCGTGGCGGTCCCAGCCGATCCTCGCCGTCTGCTCCCCGCTCGAAGTCGGCCGCGTCGTTGTGCAGGTTGGTGCCCACCTGGATCAGGATTGCCCCCAGCAAGGCGACCAGTGCGGGCATCCAGAGCAGTTGTCCCGACTCTGACCAGCCCAGGCAGCTCCCTGCAACAACGGGAGAGATCGATATGGTGAGGGTTTTGGGGCGTATGGCCAACAGCCAGCGTTGATAATAAGGCATGCACAGGTCGCCTGTTCCAAGGATTCGGCACTATACCTCCCAATGGTGTCCCAACGGAAGATTAGCCGTTTATAACACCCATATAAGATGTGCTGATTTGACCGCTCCCGCCCCGATTTGATATATATGCACGGCTTTAATGCACCTGTTTTGGGAGGCGACACCCCCAAGGCGTGCAGTCGGAGCTTGTCTCCGCACAGGTTTAAGAGCCGGCGCTGATGTGCCGTCTGCCCGCCGGTTGGTTGGAACGGGTGGGATACTGTCAGAATTTTTTTAGCTTAAGAATTAAGTAGGATTGACCATGAACAAATGGCTCGTATCAGTTTCTATCGCTCTGGCTTTGGCAACAGGTGGCGTTCATGCTGCCGGCGGTGACGCAGCAGCAGGCAAGACCAAGTCTGCACTATGCATGGCTTGTCACGGCCCTGACGGCAACAGCCCCACTCCTGCAGGTCCAGGAGCAACCTGGCCCAAACTGGCTGGTCAACACGCCGGTTACCTAGCCAAGCAAATGGCTGATTTCAAAAGCCAGGCGCGCATGGATCCCATCATGATGGGTATGGTTGCAGCCCTCTCCGAGCAGGATATGGCTGACCTGGCCGCATACTACAGCAGCCAGAATCAGAGCACCGGCACTGCTGATGCAGACCAGGTTGAAGCGGGCGAGAAGATGTTCCGCGCCGGCAACACTGAAACCGGCGTAGCCGCCTGCATGGCGTGCCACGGACCTGCCGGTCTCGGCAACCCTGCTGCCAACTTCCCCCGCATCAGCGGTCAGCATGCAGCCTACACCGAGAAGGCCCTGAAGGACTTCCGCAGCGGTGCTCGCGCCAATGACGTCGGCAAGATGATGCAGGGTGTTGCAGCCAAGATGAGTGACGAAGAGATTTCGGCAGTTTCCCAGTACATCCAGGGGCTGCGTTAATCGCATATTTCAGTCTTCCTGACTGAGTGAAGAAGGGGCGGCCGATTGGCCGCCCTTTTTTTATCGCCAGCAAATATCTACCTAACCTACTGATTAATCACAATATATCCCATCACCCTTGTCTAATTTGAACGTTAGGTTAGGCTGTGTAAGCCCCTGTTTTTACGGGTTTTCACTATTTGGTATTAGACAGGTATTTTCATCAAATTTCAGTCTATTTGCCCACTCACTCTCACCATTCCTCTGCACACTTTATTTTCCAGAGTTCTCTCCTGACATTCCCTAGTCAATTTTCCGTATCAATCTCCACATGATCACAATTTTTAACTGACATCACGTTTTTTTCAGAATGTCCTTGTACTTAGTCGTCATTTTCATAGCCTTCGTAGTTTTTGTGCTTCACGATTGGAACAGCATTTCTCAGATCGACGGACATTTATTATCAAGGATCACAAAAATGCTCGGTAAATCTTGTAGTTATCTTGGGTGTTTGTAGCCTAGGACGTTTACCTGCTCATCGTTCTGAGAAACTTGATATCGCAAATTGCGACATCAATATCTATACGTAACCAGAAGACCTCAATCAATCGGCGCTAATCTAGTCAGTTTGTGAGGAAACGGCATATGCATGATGACAACACACCGAACAAACTCAGTCAGCTGATGACAAGTCTACGAGCCGGTGGGGACAGCCCATCGGTAGAAGGCTGCGACCCTGATGAACATCTGCAGTCTCTTCAGCAACTTCTGGATGGCTCTCCACCAGATAAATTCTTACCCAATGAAGAGGATCGTGAATGGATTGATGCTGTACCAAAAGGCAAAGAAAGGATCCCAGATAACTGAATCTTCTGTATACCTCCCAATGTGGTCACAGCTTTTTATCCGGCATCACGATTTTTTCAGCATCTTCTTGTACTTAGTCGTTATTTTTATAGCCTAGGTGGTTTTTGCGTCCCCTAATTGCTTGAGGCGCCAAATTGGCACCTCAAACTCAATGCATAATTGATCGGGGTGAGCCATGCTGAGATTACGCGCTGAAATACTCCAGCAGCCTCCCTATTGCCCTAGCTGCATCTCCATCATCCGCCATGGGAATGCACCCCACACTATGACGATCCACGTAGTCCTCAGATGAGAGCAAGATGGCATGGGGATTACCTGGCACGAGCAAAACGGAACACAGGGGAGCGGCCCCGTTCTGTTTTATGGAGTCTCGGTAGATATGGGCCGACGCCATGGAATCCAGAATGCCACTACGGGAAGTAGTGTATTTACTGTCTAGGCAGATGAAGTTCGTGGAATTCTCATCCGTATATTCCAGAACCAGGTCAGGTCTTCGTTCCCGGCTGATTGAATAGTATCCATAGCGATTCCGGTTCTCGAGCGACGGGCACACCAACTGGGTGTATAGCCTGATCTTCGATCCTTCCTTATGTCCTTCTAGGATCATGTCAGCCGATACCACCTCAGTCTTCAGGTCCCATTGGCATTCTGGTAGCTGTTGCTCCAGTTGCTGAGCCAGAGTGACGAAACACCAGGCCTCATATACCTGCCAGGTTGGTGCCAGATAATGCTGCTCATCGTCGGCAAGATGGGACACCCCTTCTCTGAGGAGACGGATCCCCAGCCGATGAGACCTGTCATAGTGCGGACTACCGGATACCGCATTGATACCCGCAACTCCCGGCTTGCTTCTACTCACGGCATTGAAGGGTGAGAGCCGAGATAGCTTTAGGAGCTGTTTCTTAACCTGTGTGAGGTACTCGATCCGACGAGGCATACGTGCCTGCACATCGGTCTCGGTCTCACTGTTGGCCGTCCCGTCATGAGAAAATTCATCAATCAGATGAGATGTCAGCCTCAATACACCATCCAGTTGCAGTGCAATCAGCCGGTTTGCCGGGTGATCCAGAGTCGGCTCATTGAAAGGAACGTCTAACCGATTATCCGCCAGGCTCAAGTCGCCTTGCTCCATCTGCTGACCAGCCATAGCAGCAAGCAACTTTGGATTGGCTTCCAAGCGCCTAACCGTATTTACATCCACTCGGCGGGCCAGATGAACAGGCATTTGCTCACGTTGATAGCGATTGTGTACCAATGGCCGGTCACAGATGGCCCTTAGTGCGTCAAGATAGGAGTCAATGAAGCACCTCAAACGGGCATAGCGAATCCAGCTGGACAGGCTGATATGGGATCGACCACCTAAGGCATGTCGTGCCGGTTCAGTACCCATCAGTAGATTCGGAGCGTAGTCTGCAATTTGACTGATGTACTCTGAATACTGCTCGCGGCCGGATTTGCTAGGTGCTGGCGCCACATCGACCAAATAGCGCATTGGCTCATGATGGCCAGGGAGTTCCAGCTCCACGACCACTTCGCCAGCATAAAATCCTGGTGACCAGAGCCAGTACTGGCGATGTGGATCCATATCCATCGGGGCATCATCCACAAAGAGGCGAGAGCCTTCTGTATTTATCCGAATAAGATATTGTCTATTTTCCTCCAGTCCACCCAGTATGGAGTCAGGTGTGAGCCAGCCTACATGGGCCAGTGCATCCTGCTTGCCGGAGAAGACCTCGAGTTCCATGCTCAACGCCAGAATCTCATCATCCCTGTATCAGCCAGATCGGCCTTTAGAGTTCGAACTTTGGCACAGCTACGAGAAAGCCCTTGTTTCTCCAGAACAGTAATGGTCTGTTGCAGGGCATCATGGAGACGATTGCTCTCCGACCCTCTGAGTTTGGGTAGAACACGAGCATAGACAACATCATCCAGCGCTGCGGTCAGATTGAACTCATCTCCCTGACTGGCAAGAGCCAGGTAAGAGAGCACATCCTCAACGGTGCGCCAACCAAAGTGCAGGCGTTCCGGAGCCAAGGATTGAAGCAGCTCGGCGAGACACCCCTTTACTTTTGAAATATCCGCCTCGTTAAGACCATCAACATGCCACCCGGGATACTCATCTAAGTCGACGTCCCAAAACTCCAAAGTAAATGCCCGATCAAGAACCTTGTCTGAGATACCGTGAGTGGTCTCATCCATATTTACGGTGCCGATGAAAGCGACATTGGCAGGATAAGGGATTGTGCTGGGCACACCGTCAAAAGAGTCGCCCTCGTTATGGAGCCGCAGACGCTCACCAGACTCCATCGCTGAAAGAACAGGGGCAAAGTACTGCTCTGGATGGGAAAGGTTCATCTCATCCAGAATCACGGTAAACGCCTGATCAGGATGTGTGGCAGCTTTAAGTAAAAAGTCCAGTAAGGGGGGCCTGACGTAATTATCTGGCATCAGCGGGTTGATATAGCCGAACAAGGGCGCAGGGTCATACCAGCCTGGCTGTACGGCCTGTATGAATACGTTCTTCTCTGGGGTATCGATACACTGTCCCGCGATCGCTCGGGCATAGCGTTGGGCAAGAAGGGTCTTTCCAGATCCCGACAAGCCGGCCAGGATCGCAAAATGGCGTCGTGAGTGCGCCCATAGACCAAAATGAAGCTGTTTCACCAAATGAGGAGCAAAGGCAGAGTCCTCCACAACGGCTTCGATCAAATGGCCTTGGTTCAGCCCGTGGATATTCAGCTGAGACTCAGTAAGAGGCTCATCGTCTATCTCCACACTGTCCAATGGCTCCAAGAACTCAGGCTGCCAGTGAATCGCTTCACTCCATGATTTTCCGCTCTCTGTCAGGTGGTATACGCTTGAACCATCCACCTGCATCAGATCAAAATCTCGTAGCCATTTCAGCATCGCACGAGGAGCAAAATCAGTCGTCCATCCTGGATTGACCTCCTTTAGCAGCGAAATCAATTCACCTGTGGTTTGAGAATCCTTAGCTAAAGTCAACAGAACGTGATCTACCCCCAGGGTTCTCGCCAGAAACAGGGGAATAAGTTCCTGAGGATCTTGGCTCTCCAGAAAGAGTTCACCCCGGTCCGTGGGAGATATCACTTCATCGACCTCACGAATGACATAGAATTCATTCTTCAGGATGTTGATCGTTATCCTGAGTGAACTCTCTCGATACTCAGGAAACTCCGCACGAAGATAGTCCAGTAGGTCTTCTCGCGTCACTCCATCCACTACGAAGCTGAGGGCACTTAAGATCGTCCCCAGCCCCCCTTTGATGCTGGTAAATCCCTTTCTACGTTGTAACGCGGGTAGAGGTTTTATCGCAACCTCACCCGACTGATCCGCGGTCTCTGCATCATCACTCGAATCTTCAGGCTGCACGTAATCCGTGAAGATAAACCAAGGTATGGTCATGCGCTCAGCGAGTTCTTTAGGGCTATCTCCACACGGACCAAGTATCTTATCCAGGCGTTCCCGGATCTCGACTTGGCGTTGTATAGAATCCGTTTTTCTACGTCGACCAAATAGCGCTCGATGGCATATATGAGCCATTCGTCTATCAGCAATGGTGGTGAAGTAATTCGGATACAGGGCTGCAAACACCCTAAAGATTTTTACGTGCGGTATTCTGTTGGAAAACGCCTTGAGCCGGCTCATAATTTCTTCATAGAAGGATTGAAACTGGCTCAGTCTTCCCTCAGCAGAATCAGCCAGGGGCTTCATCGACTCTTCAGCAAACCACTGGCGGAAACTGGCGTCATCAATTGCCCTACTGATATCCACGGTGCCCATGCCGACGCTGCTTACAGAATTGTCTTCCCAAATTCTGTCGTGAAATTCCTTTGATTTTCGAGCCTCTTCATCTGCACCCCGAACATAGCCAAGGAGTTCTTCGAGGCCCTGCAGCCACCCGGGATTTCGTTCCTTAGGAACAATGGATTCAGCCGCTTGCTTTAATTGGCTGTCTTGTCTGAGTTCTAGAGTCATAATCTATTTTTCATACGTTGTTATTTCTATATTCCGTGTGGCTCGACTCAGCAACAGTCCTTGCTATGCCCCCGCCGGCTTTGTTTTCACTTCTTTCAGCTTCTTGCGCGATTTTCTTTTAAACGCGGCCAAATCCAGATCAGCTACGTTGATAGATATCTGGTCCACACCATGGGCATGTGAAATCAGACGATCATACTGTTGTCGATAAGGCGCCTGAATTGTCGAGCCCCCAAATTCGCCTTTGTTGACCAAGGCAACGTGCTGATACATATGGTAATGAAGGGCCGAGGCCATTGTGTCGAACGTGGTTACATCCTTGTTGTGGGCGACGATCACAAACAAGTCTGACTTTTCCTTCAAGTCACTGGCCAATTTCAAATCTGTCGCGTCATAGCAGATTGACCCGGTAATCTTAAATGGTCCCTCTTCAAATCCTTCGACTTCGAGGATGTGTTGGCAGGGTCGTTCCGACACGACCCCGAGCCTCAGCTCATCTCTTGTAGGAAACGCTTTACCCTGATCACGGGTTATCCACTGCCTTCCTGTATCTCGGTAATCAGGGATCAACCAGCGGGCCACATTAACTAACTTTCCATCCTTATCCGTATAAACCAATCCCGCCAAGATCATTGAGCGGGTTTTATCAGCTAGTCGTTTCAGCAGATCCATATCATCTACGTGGATCGCCAACTCTGGAAAAACAATCAGATCTGCATAAGAACGATCACCATTTTCATCAGCATGATTTTTTGCGGCTAGGGTCTTAAAGGTTATCTGACACAACCGGGCAACATGATTGCGATTCCTGCCTTTTACAGTGGACGAATCAAGCTTGGGATCGGTTCTCGTAAAGTCATTACCTTTCGGCAACAACTGTTGCACTGTGACTAATCGAAATTCTGTTTCAGTAGTTTCCCTGGGACGGCGCACCTTGGTGATTAATCCCGGCATTTCCGACGCCGAACAGTAGAGGTCATCTAGCGCCCGTTTCCTCAATTTGAGCGCGTCTTCAAGTGTATCCATATCCTCTATAGCAGCAATCTCATCATAATTTAGATGAGTGGCTTCGAAGCCAGGCCACTGCAGGCATTTCCTGATCAGCTCAGCCATCCAGTCCGATACCGTCGAGTAGTCACCGACTAATGCTTCCGGCGCATGCATCATCCCCATACGGCGTTTGAACCACCCTGTCCGCAACCCTTTATAACCAACAACCTTTCCCTTCTTCCATCGACTACCAGTGAAATCAATTGATCCGACAGCGGCAGCACGCAATATCATTCCAATCCAATAGATAACCACTGAGTCAGAAAGCTCAGGATTTATCCATGCTGGCGTGTGAAAGCGTGGATCATTCCCCTGTGCATTCTGTGAGGTACACTTCAGAGTTACTTCAGGTCGCCATAATTCTCCCCAAGGCATTTTGGTTCCTTGAGTTTGACTCACGTTTAGTTGGCTTGGTGAAAGACCCGATACCAACAAATTAGCCTGGTAATTCTGTACTAGCGCCAAGGCAAGTTTGACCAGTGCCACTTCGTGAGCGAACCCATTCTCTTCCGAGACAATTACTTTTGAGAGACGCTGTTGAACTTTTGGACTGGGTGAGCCACCAGTAACCGGGATGGCCCACTTAAACTTGTCCAGCAAGGTCTTATTGTTCTTCTGTCGTTTTAGACGTTTCCAAAAGCTCAGCCAGAAGTCTCCACCACGCATGGCAAAATCTTCTAGCACACTTCCCTTATTTGCTGACCCGTCATTATCCAAGTGTTCAACTAACAGGGACGCTATAGCCTCGTTATTCCCTGTAATCTGGGCTGCTACTTCGTAGAGGGCAAGATTCTGGCGCTTAAGCTTGGCAGGTGCCCCAGCAAGGATGGTGTGTAGCGTTCTCTGAATGGATTCTTCGGCGTCTTGAAACTGCACAGGGCGTTTTAATACTGCCAACAGAAGCAGCGCCTGTCGCTCGACAAAGTCAGGCAGCTTCTTAGCAGCAACTGCTTTTTGTGCGTATCGTGAGGCAAGATCCAACAAGGCATCCGGATCAGAAGAAGCAGGATAGTCAATACGCTGGAAATAGCCATGAAAATCCACACAACTGCGGAACAGATCGGCAAGTAAGTAATCTGCTTGTGCTGTTGTGACAACATCAGCTGAACCATCACCGATACTTGTCCGCCGAAAGATAGCCTCGAATACGGGTTCAGCAAGCAATGGTGACGGAAATATCTCCATCGCCTTCCGTAAGACCAAGGCCAATGAAGGATCCTGCATCCAGGCCCAGATAAGCTTTTTCGCAAGTAATTCACTCTCGTTATCAATGGAACTGACACCTGCAGTAGGTGATATCTCCAAGTCTTCGCCCATTCTGCGTTTATTGCGCATCAGGGTTTCAAGACGGTTTGCTGCGAATCGTTTCAGGGTGTCAGGTCGTACATCGTGGTCAAATCGCGCCAGCTGAAGTAACTCGTTATCCGCCGTTTCTGCTGTCTCTGTTGGAATGCCGTCAGATTGCAGGGTTAACAAGCCCTCTAACACACCCATAACGCTCTCCAGAGTGTCTCGATCAGCCGGGCCACTGATATCACCCTGAAGGCTCTTGATGCGTTCGGAAAGAGTCCCTCTGTTATCAAGATCTGGCAACGCAGTAATCTGCGTTTTCCTCTCATTTAACTCAAGTGTTTCACCACCATGTTTCTTCAGCCTTTCGGTAACCCAACCATTAACCAGATCCCCGAGCCTCTCTGGGTCTGTCTCACCCTCCAAGCTGATAACAAGACGAATATCATCTACATAGCGGCAATAGTCATGCAGGATAACTCCATCACTCTTCGGTAACGCCTTTCCTATTTGGCTGCCGATAGTTGCATCGAATTTATGCAGATAGGCATTTGCAAAGAATCCTGCTGCTACCAGCCCCTGGGGCAAGCCATTACCAAGTGCTAAGGAGAGTCGATCCGCAACCTTGATATCCTTATCACGCCAATGCCAATCGAACACCTTTTGGAGCACTGACCAGAACTCGGGGTCTTGTTCAATGTCATGATGTTCATCTGCTAATACCCGTAGTCTCTCGATCAGAACATTACGATCAATACAGTCATAAAACTTCGAGAGATCAAGGCTGATGACAAATACATGATCGTCATCGGATTGGTTTGATGCCACTGATCGGCCGATCACAACCGGACGTTTGAGGAACGATTGATAATCAGTAAAAAACTTCCGATAGGTCTCGCCGTTACCCCATCGAAACCATGCTGAGCCCTCCTTCCAGTCACACAACAGGCGATTGCCATAGCTGTAAACCTTATTCTTCCTGGCTTCAAATGGATTTGGTTTACTACAATCGCCTTGTGCGGTTTCAACAGCATCAGCGAGACAAAGCATTGCCGCTGTTGCCCAAGTCTGGTCACGAACAGCCAGATGAGCCAAGGGTCTGATGGGCGGTTTTTTTATTCGAGCGGCTGTAGCTTCGTCGTCAAGGTTACTTTGTGGAAGCCAGCCTTGCTCTTCATCAACAACCCATTTTTCGCTTTTGGCAGCAGGAATCAACTCAACTGGGTAAGGCTTAGCATCTACCTTCCGAACACTTTCAGCCCAGCTCTTGGCGTTGTTTTCCAGCCCCAGGGCAGATATATCCAATGCCAAGGTATCTGCATACCAGTTATGCGTACGCATGTAGCCATGGGTTTTCTTCCATGCCTGTGCCATAACCACTTCATCACCCAAGTGATCAATGGTTGGCTTCAACTTCCTGTACTTTTCGGCAATAAGCTTCATGCGACTGGATTTCCTTATGTTCCTTTAGGCTGCGCTTTTCTTGCGTACCTTCTTCTTGGGTTTGAGATTGACCTGTTCGATCTTGATGCTTTCCAGAAGGGCCTGGTCGGAATTTTCACCACTGATGAGATCAGGATACTGTTCGCGCCACTCGGCGGTAAGTTCGCCTCGGAAGGCCTTGGGTGAAGCCAGACCGTTATGCCAATGGCATAACGCAGCTGGCTGAACGACCGGCCAGGGATGGCCGGGCCGGACCCCAGCACCAGGGAGGGTTGCCTGGCACGGCCTCAAGCCGAAGCCACCTTTTTCTTACGCACCGCCCGTTTTTTCTTCACCGGCTTCAGCTTCTCCTGTTCGGCTTTGATACGTGCCAGCAAGGCCTCGGCTGAATGTTCGCCGCTGATCAGTTCGGGGTGCTGCTCCCGCCACTCGGCAGTGAGTTCACCACGGAAGGCCTTTGCAAGGATCGATTGGGTGAGGTGGTTGACGCGGGATTGGGCGTCTTTGACCCGTTGCTCGATTTGGTCGGCGAAGGAAGAAAGTTGTTTAACACGATCAACTATTTCAGCCTGTTCTTCTAAGGATGGTACTGGGCAAGGTGCTGAGCACAACCTGCTTTTGTTAATAATCGCTGCATTGACAACCGCACTTGAAGTCTTGTTTAGCCAGCTGTGAAGTGTCTTTGCCCAAATAAACAGGAACTCGCTGTGCATGGCTCCTGATGGAATTAGCGCATTGATCTGTTGATTAAACGCGGACTCTTTTTCTAGGTAGCCGACTTTTCCAATAGTCCCAATGCAAACTATCAATATAGCGTTTTCAGGTAACAATGGAGTCTTTTTTGCCCCGGCCTCTGAAACAAATCTTACCGGCTTGGTTATAGAGCCGTCAGCATCTATCTGTGTAGGACTTATAAATGGTATTTCACCTCCCCAGTTGGATTGATCGGATGTCTGAGGTGTTTTACCCGTAACCACTAACGATACACTATCAATGTTGCTAACTAGCCATTCATTTGGAGCCTCATCAATCTGTGTTAGTCCATAATCATCTGAATAACCATCTACAGGGAGTTTATATTTTTTCAATAGTTTCAATTGATCAAAAGGCACCTCTTTACGCTTTGATATCCTAGACTGTTCGGTCAACCAAGCAGTTTTTCTTTCTTCTTTAAGAAGTTTCCTTAATTCATCCTGTATTGGATAGGCATCACAGTTACTACGCCACTCCTCCGTCAACCGCCCACTAACAGCTGCAGCGAGGACAGATTGGCGGAAGCGTTTGAGGATGGCGGGGATGGCGTCGAGGCGGGTTTTGAGGGTGTCCACCTGCGCCAGCAGTTCGTCCAGTTTGGCGGCGATTTGTTTTTGTTCGGCTAGAGGGGGGACAGGCAACTCTAGAGCCTCAAGTTTCTTTCGAGTTATTCTCTTTCGAGTTGTACCTGTAGCCTGGAGCGCAATCACATTTCTAACTGAAGGTGAATTGATCCAGTGCTTCAGTACTTTGTTATCGAATGCAGATCCCTCTGAGCACCGAACAAGACAAACATCGACAACAGTTACAGATTCCTGACCAACTCCTGGGAATTGGCACGCGCGACCGAGAGGGTCTGGCATACGGGCAATCAAAACGTCACCCTTTTGCAAATATGTGCAATTTAAACGATCAGCAGCTTCCCGGTTCATAAATCGTTCAGACTTGTTCCGAAAATTGCCATCCCCAATATCAGCAAGCTGTATGAGTCGAATATTTCCAGCAGGATCTTGATCCTTGGATTCCACCCAATCCCCGTCAGAAACAACAGCATCCGCAGCCATCGTCTCCTTGATAGAAGCTAGTGCCCACCCATCTGGTAGATCTTCGGTAATCATGTGGATACACCGCTACCTAATCCTAAAGCTTCATCCAGCAATCTGCGCTGAGCCAAAGCCTCATCCCCCGCTCCCAACGCCTGCATCAACCCATCCAGCTCCCGCAATGCCTCAGTCAACTCACCCATCGCCTCCGCCGCCAGCACCTCCGGCTCAGGCAGGCTGGCGGCGTCCACGCTGTCTTCGTCCTTGATCCAGCTGATGTCGAGGGAGTCGCCTTTCTGGTCGCGGATGTAGTCGCGGGTGAAACGGCGCCAGCGACTCTCCCCCTCACCACGGCCCTCTCCCTCAGGGAGAGGGGGATTAAAGCTCCAATCACCTTCGGTGCGTTTGCTGGTGCCGTCGGCCTTTCTACCGAACAGCTTTTCAAAGGGCTTAAGGTGCCGATCACCAAAGGGGGTGCGCTTGCCGAAGTTGGGCATGTTGGTACGCAGGTCGTAGACCCAGACCTTTTTGGTACAGTTCTCCTCCTGCTCCGGTTTCGTGGCCGTGCCCTTGGTGAAGAAGAGTACGTTGGTCTTGACGCCCTGGGCGTAGAAGATACCGGTGGGCAGGCGCAGGATGGTGTGCAGGTTGCACTTATTCATCAGGTCGCGGCGGATGTCGGTGCCGACACCGGCCTCGAACAGCACATTGTCCGGTAGCACCACAGCAGCGCGGCCACCGGGTTTGAGGCTGCGGTAGATGTGCTGCAGGAAGGCGAGCTGCTTGTTGCTGGTCTTGTAGGTGAAGTCATCCCGGCTTGGGCCACCACCGCCCTTTGCCGTACCAAACGGCGGATTGGTGAGGATGATGTCGGCCTTGGACAGTTGGGTACCAGGCAGGCCCAAGGTGTTGCCAAGATGCACCACGCCCTCGTCGTCACCCTCCATGCCGTGCAGCAGACAGTTCATCAGCGCCAATCGACGGGTGCCGGGGACCAGCTCCATGCCGATGAAGGCCTTGTTGATCTGAAAGGTACGATCCTTGTCGTTGAGATCAAACAGATCGTCGGTTTGTTCTTTGATGTAGCTGTCGGCGGCGATGAGAAAACCGGCGGTGCCAGCCGCCGGATCCTGGATGGTTTCCCGGGCCTGGGGCTTGATGCAGCGGATGATGCTGTCGATCAGCGGGCGCGGGGTGAAGTACTGGCCGGCACCGGATTTGGTTTCGCTGGCGTTCTTCTCCAGCAGGCCTTCGTAGAGATCACCCAGGCCATCCTTCTGGGCGCTGAACCAGTCGATGGCGTCGAGACTCTTGATCAGCTGTTCCAGGTGGCGCGGCTCGCGCAGGCGTGTCTGGGCATCGGCGTAGATGGCGGCGATCAGCGGGTCGTCGCTCTTGGATAGATCCAGCAGCATCTGCCGGTAGGCGTTGAGCAGGTTGAGACCGGAGCGGTCGCGCAGATCGGGCCAGCGGCAGCCTTCTGGCAGTTTGTGGTCGAACTTGACCTCAGCCTGAGCCTGTTCGTACTCCATCTTGATAAAGAGCAGCAGCACCAGCTCGGTGACGTAGTCGGAGTAGTTGATGCCGTCATCACGCAGCACATCGCAGAGGTTCCAGAGTTTTTGGACGATTTCGGTGTTACCCATGGAGTGGTCGATCCCGTATTTGGTCAGTGCCGTTCAGCCGCTGAGAGCAGCTCGAACAGGGGGTGGTTGATGTAGTAGTTGCTGCGCCCGATGCGCGCCTTCATCAGGTAGCCCGCATCAACCAACTGCCTCAGGTACTTACTGGCGGTAATGCGTGACACCTGAAGATCGTTGATGACAAATTCGATCTTGGTATAAGGGTGGCTGAAAAGGTTGTTGATCAGCTCCTGGCTGTAGATCTTGGGCAGCTGGTCGCGTATGCCGTGCTTGTACCGCTGCATGAGGTTCTTGATGTCACCGATCAGCTGTATGGTCTGCTGGGCAGTCTGTACCACGCCTTCGAGCATATAGAGCAACCAGGGCTCCCAGTCACCCGTTTCCCGCACGGCCTGGAGCTGCCGGTAATAGTCCGCCTTGTTACGAATAAAGTAACGGCTGAGATAGAGCACGGGAATATCCAGCAACCCCTGGGCCACCAGGTAGAGGATGTTGATAATGCGACCGGTACGACCATTGCCGTCGTAGAAGGGGTGGATAGACTCAAACTGGTGGTGGATCAGCGCCATCCTGATCAGCGGGTCGAGATCCGATGGCTGTGCATCGTTGATGTAGTCCACCAGGTTGTGCATCAGCGCTTCGACTTCACGCGCATCCTGGGGTGGCGTGTAGACCGTCTCGCCGGTGGCCTCATTGATCAGCCCGGTGCCCGGGACCTTGCGCAGGCCAGCACGATTCTTTTCCAGCGTACCCTGGATCTGCAGAATATCCTGCAGCCGAATCACACGATTCGGGCGCACCAGGCCAAAACCCTGTTTCAGGGCGGTGGCGTAGTCTTGTACCTCTTTGGAGGCGGGATTCAACGGGCCGTCGCTATGCAACCCCGCTTTGAACAGTTCATCCTGGGTGGTGATGATGTTTTCCACAGCGGAGCTGTCCTTCGCCTCTTGCAGGGTCAGGGTATTGATCAGGATGATTTCGTTTGGAATGGTAGCCGATACCCCTTTCAGCTCGGCCAGATAGCGGTGCGCATTGGCTACCTGCTTCAGAACGGCGCGGGTTTCCAGTGCCTCTTCATTCGGCAACGGCAGCAGTGGCAAACTCTCGGGCATGGGGTTCCTTTAATTATGTATCCTAAACGCTGTTATTTGAACATCATCAGGCTTACATGTATAGATTATTCTGTTTTCTATACATATCCGACCTGTCATGTAAAAGAACCAGGTATTTGTTATCAGATACCTGCACCCTGCCCAACCCCGGTCCACAACAGCTCACCCAGCTCCTCGATCACGGTCTCCAACTGCCCACCCAGGCGCTTGTCCAGCCCCATGGCCCCGCCATCCCGGGCAAAGGCCCGGTTGACGAACGCCTGATCTACCACCACCTCATGCACCAGCTGTTTAGCCAGACGATCGATCCACTTGCGCTGTAGCGGGGTCCAGCGATGCTGGGTGTTGAGCCGCTCCATCGCCAGCTCGACCCGTCGCTCGAACGGGATCAGCGCCTCACCCAGGGCGGCCCGTCGGATGTGACCGATGATACTGGCGGCGATCTCCTGGTTGGTGGTGTCACGCCAGGCACTGCGCAAATTGGCCTCGCTGTAGCCGTTTTGATCCAGCAGCAGCCGCACCTCTTTGAGTTGTTCGCGGGTGAGGTCTTTGGGGCGATTAACCACGACACTGAGCGCCGCTGATTGATTAACTTGATCACGGATAAAGGCGCTGAAGCTGTCAATGTAGTCGGCGGGTTTCTCATTGACGCCGTAGGTCTGAGTGCGTTGTTTGAACTCGTCTTCGCCTTCATAGATGACCGGATTACGTTCGGAACCGATCAACAGTTTAACCTCGTCGAGTTGATTGATGAGATTCTGGTGGGTGGTAACAAAGGCCTGGGCCTTTTTTGCCCCCATCTCATGAAGGTGTTTGTGGAGCTTGCCCGGCTCGACACCCCAGAGCTGTTCCAGGTCATCGAGCTTCTGTTTGATGTCGCTGCGTTTTTCAGCCATGTGGGTGGCCTTGCGCATGACTCGCATCACCCGCTGGCTGAGAGCATCAAGGACATCATCGGCATGACTGGTATCTGCCTGACTGCCGGGGGCCTCGAAGCTCTTGGGGTCTGTGAGTTCCTGAATCAGTTGCCCGGTGGTGATGTTGGTGTCTTTCACCAGCGGCTTCATGGTGCTGACTTCCTGTAGCGCCGCGTAGATATCCACCGGGTCGTAGATTTTGAAGACAGTCTTGCCTATCTCATCACAGCGCCGTGTGGCGCGGCCGATCATCTGCTCATAGAGGATGCGGGAGCGAATGCGCCGTAAGAAGACCAGATGACAGATTTTGGGTACGTCGATACCCGTGGTGAGCAGATCGACGGTGATGGCGATAGAGGGATAGCGCTCGTTCTTGTATCGGCGAATGAGCTGATCGACCTTGTCGCTTGCACCGGTGATCTTGCGTACAGCAGCTTCGTTGTACTCATCGTCGTAGAGTGCTTTGAAGGCCTTATCGAGCAGGCGTTTGACCATATCTGCGTGCAGATCAGTAGCGCAGAAGATCATGGTCTTCTCATCCCCGGAGGGATCGAGTTCCTGGGCGAGTTGTTCACAGATCACCTGGTTAAAGCCCTCGGTGATGACGCGGCGGTTGAAAGCCTCCACCTCAAAGTTCAGCTCGTCCTCCAGGTCGGCGGTATCGACCTCGCCGGTACGGCTGTCGATGATGCTGACCTGCTCACCCTTCTCGAATTTGATCCCCTTCTGGCTGAGCAGGGTCTCATAGCGGATGGGGGGCTCATGATCGATGAGCCAGTCATCGGCCACCGCCTCACGATAGGAGTAGGTATAGACCGGTTTACCGAAGATCTCGGTGGTGTGTTTGGCCGGTGTGGCGGTCAGGCCGACCTTGGTGGCATCGAAATAGTCGAGTACGCGGCGATAGCTGGAGAGGTATTGGCTCTGGTCACGAATCTCCAGCTCGCCATCGGTCATCTCCTGATCCAGGGTGTAGCCCCGGTGGGCCTCATCGACGATGATGCAGTCGTACGCATCCACCAGCGGTGGTTCATCAGACTGGAAGATACGACGCACCATGGCCTGGACGGTGGCTACCTGGATGCGGGTCTCGGCCTCGGCGGCCATGTCACCCAACTCAGCAACATTGTAGATCTTGGAGAGGGGCTGATTTTGCTCCAGTGGGGCATCGTTGAAGGCGTCGATGGCCTGCTGACCTAGCGCAGTGCGATCAACTAGAAACAGTATACGCTTGAAACGCTCTGCCTTGAGGAAACGGTACATCAGGCCGATGATGGTGCGGGTCTTGCCTGTACCGGTGGCCATGGCCAAGAGGCAGTTGGGCTGATTGTGCGTCAGTGCCTCTTCAACCCGCTGTATCGCTTTGATCTGGTAATCGCGCAGCTTGAGGTAGGTAAAGCCTTCGTCCTTCAGCTTCTGTTCTGCTGTGGCCTTGCTTCGGGTTAGTCGGTCGAGCAGGCCCTCTGGGGAGTGGAAATCCTGGAGTGGTTTTGCCAGGTTGGATGGCTCCCTGAGGTCTCTAAACCAGGTGCCGGACTGTTCTGCCAGTTGCTTGATAAATGGCCGGCCATTGCTGGAATAGGCAAAGGGAACCTGATAATGCCCATCTTCACCTTTTGGCCAGGCGATAGTGCGGCCTTCCCGTGACCATGCCGGCTGCATGTTAGCAGTAGGGGAGAATCCGGCCGCGTAGCGTTCAGCCTGTTGAATTTTGCCAGCGACATTTGTGTTCTCGCGTTTGGCTTCAACGATGGCGATAGGGGTGAGGCCCGCAAAAAGCACATAGTCGGCCGACTGACGGCCAACGGTGGGCCATTCAGCGATAGCAAGATTCTTGTCCTTTTCGGGACGCGCTCCTTTCTTATACGTTAGCTCTTGGGTGTCGGCCTGCCATCCCGCATTGATCAACTGCTGGTCGATCAATATACGGGTCAGCTCTTCATTTAGGGTGAATGAGGCTGAAGCCTGTTGTGTTTCTTTGATGATTTTATTGGTATCGGCAGGGGCCTCTTTCTGCGCAGCTTGAACCTCTGTGAGTCGCCGCTCAAACTCTGCCTTCTGCCGATTCAGCTCTGCCTCAGTATCCGCTGCCAGCTGTTCATAGGTGCGTGCCTCCACATCCATCTGTTCTGCCAGCTCGGCATACTCTTCTTTCTCGCGTGCAACCAGGTCAGCAAGTTGCTGATTGGATTCCAGTTGCTGATTTGAGTCGACCAGTTGCGCTTTGAGCTGATCGATTTCGGTCTGCAAGCTGCGAAGTTGATGACTGGGATCTTGAGGAGGAGTAAAAGGCCCGGGCTTAAAATTGGTACCCTGCCTGCCAAAACTCTGGTGGTACCAAACGGCAAGGGCCCGAGCCATTTTCAGCCCATCCATGGCCTCCCTATGTTGGGTCTGAAATTGATGTGTCGCCTTGTTTCCTTCTATCCGTAATGTATGAAACAGCTCACGAATGGTGGGATCAAGGCGTATCTCACGATTGAGTTTCCAGAGCAGGTCAGCCTGGGTAGTGGTTTCTTCAAACTGCAATCCTGATCGGGCGGCCAGATCTTGAGCCAATGCCTCACCCAACTGACGGAGCTTAATTAATGTGGTATTCGGGTCGCTCGCGAACGCACGTTCCGCAGCGGAGGCAAGCCGCAGAAATATCGGGTCATATTCAGTCAGAAAATCGAAGTTAGCTGAGTCTGGCATCCGTTCCACCCAATCAATCAGTTCGCATGGTTAGTCTTCATCTGCAACGTACTCAAACAGATCACCCACCTCACAATTAAAGAGGCTGCAGAGCTTCGCTACCGCATCTAGTTCAACCCGGCTTGCGGTTTCTCGGTAAAGCAATGTGATCGTATTGCGGTGCAACCCAGTCTCTCTCGCCACGTCCGCAATTTTCAGTTTGTGCTGCCCCATCAAAGTGGAGAGATGGCATCTAATCACGATCTCTGACTCCTAGATCAGAATAATTTCATTCTAGATAACAATATTTCCTTGTAAAAGCAATTTTAGCCCCTAATATGATATATAAGATGCCATTATTTCACTTAGGAGGGCATTATGAGGAAATACAAACCAGGAAGTGACGAAGCGGTCAGAGAGGCGATGGATAACCTCTATAGGGGCACTGCGATAGACCGGGCCATGGAACTAACCACGCGCATGAGGCAAGAAAAAAATAACCGGAAGATGCTGACCTCGTTTCTCTTAGGCCGCTTGAATCCAGAGTTTCTTCAATCAAACACCCATGTTCCTGCTCTTGGGGAAAACGGTGACAGGAGTAACGAGGAAGCCGTAGTGACATGGGCAAATAGGAGAATTGAAGAGAATCCAGAGCAACTTCAGGAGATCACCTCCGGATTCATGGTGGACACCTACCATGATCTTCAGGAAATCCTCATTGAGCACCAGTACATATAACAGAAATTTTCAGAAACAGGGGATTCCTTTCCTGCGTGTAACTCAATAGGACATATGAGTTGCAGGATACATGAGGACTTGAGAGTGAACTGGGTAACGATAAAACGCTTCTTAGAGCTGAGTGGATACACAAAAAAGGTCATAGAACTGAAGGTGGGGCGTGGTGCCTTGGAAAAGGATATCCATTGGGTGAATGCGCCCGATGGTCGAATCCTTGATTCAGGGGATAGCTGCCAAATGACCAAAAAAAACCATTTTCCACAAAGATTGCAGGGTGAGTAGAAGGCATGTTTTTAGACAGGACCGAACTCCAGCAACTTACAGGTTATGTGCGCCCCTCAGGCCACATCCGTTGGCTTGCGTTCAATGACTATCCCTTCGAGATAGGTAGAGACGGCTACCCAAGAGTATTGACCTCTTTTGTCGAAAAGCGCATGGGTGGACTACTCCCTGAAAAGCGCACGAGAAATAGACCTCATTTTGAAGCGATTGGTGGACGGTAATTAATTTTGACCGAGGTAACTCAGTATGGGTAGAAAGCGAAGAAAAAACAGGGACCTGCCGGAAAGGGTATATAAGAAGCACGGAGCTTATTACTACGTGACTCCAGAGAATCAGTGGATCAGATTGGGGAAAACGAAGGCTGAAATGTACAAAACTCTCGCCGAGTTGGAAATTCAGCCAAGTGACTCCTTTACCGTTGAGAATCTGTGGAAAGACTTCTTGCAGGATCGTGTAGTCAGTCTATCCCCGGCTACTGTACGAGGATACGAGAAGTCTGCGGATGTTTTCCTGAAGACCTTTGGGCACATGTATCCAGAAGAAGTAATGTCGAAAGACATTGCTCGCTATCTTCTTGTTCGAGGCAGAAAAGCAAAAACTTCCGCAAACAGGGAAGTCGCTGTTATGTCGTCGATGTTTACATACGCTGTGGCACTCGGCATTTCTGAACGAAACCCTTGCCTTCGTGTTGCTAGACACAAAATCGGTCCAAGAGAGCGGTATGTAGAAGATTGGGAGCTCGAAGCCTTTTCAAGTATCTCCGGAGAGTTGCTCAATTGCTATGTGGACTTGAAGTACCTAACTGGCCTCAGGGAAACTGATCTGTTGCAGCTAACATTCGCTAATGAAAAGGACGAAGGGCTTTACGTCCGTCCTAGTAAGACCAGAAATTCAACAGGTGAGCCACGTCTGTACGTCTGGGTACCTGAGTTAAGGGAAGTTGTGGATAGAATCCATGCACTACCACGCCCCAAGTTTGCGACGCACTTTTTCTGCAAGCCAGATGGAAGCCCTTTTATTACCACAGACCTGAAGACCCAGGCCTTTGGTTATATATGGGGGAAGGCCATGCGTAAGGCGCTAAAGGAAACGAACCTGAAAGAGCGGTTCCAGGAAAAGGACCTTCGAGCAAAAGCAGCCACCGATGCAGATGATGAAGGGCAAGATGCAACGGAACTGCTGGGACATGGCGACCGACGGACAACCAAGATTTACCTGCGTGGGAAAAAGGTTAAAAAGGTCACTCCTTACGTGCCAAGTAAGGATAAATCCTCCGGTTCAAAGGACGAGGAGAAGGCATGAAAAACGGCTGGGTTATTAGACAGCTGTCTAATAACCCAGCATCCAGATTTTTATGCGGCTCAACAATATGTCGATAACCCATTGTATGGGTTATAAATTAACAAGCATCGGCTGTGTACCTCTCACCAGGTCACAGCCGATTTTTTATGCTCTGTTCCGGTTAAGCGTTGAAAGCCAGCGTAGTTATATCTGCAACCCTTGTAGGTCGGCCTGAAGGCCGACCTACAGAAAATCAACAACATACTTCAGCTTCAATACTTAACTGGAACAGAGCATTTTTTATGCTGCAGAGCAGGCATGCCCATCTGCATGCCCGGGTCTTCCAGTGAACTCTTTTGCACAAAATGAGTCCCATCCATGCATAGGGGTGCCATAATGAGGGCGCCTGCTGTTAGACTTCCAAGTCTGTTTTCCAATATTGCCAAAATCTCCCTGTAAGAGGTGAAAGAATGAAGAAGCGTGTAATCGCCCTGTCCCTGGTACTGATTTCCAGCCTGTTTGCCCTAACTGCCCAGGCAGAAACGAAATTTGAAGAGGATCTTCACTACTTTGAAGTGATTCCGGAACAGCCGGGTGCCGAGAAGGGGCGTGTCCAGGTACTTGAGTTTTTCTGGTATGGCTGCGGTCACTGCTACAACCTCGAACCCCATCTGAACAACTGGCTCAGCAAAAAACCTGAAAACGTCGATTTCGTCCATATCCCCGCCATGTTCAACCGCCCCAACGTGGTTTTACATGCAAAGACTTTTTATGCGCTAAAGTTAATGGGCATGGCCGATAAGATGCACGAGAAGATTTTTGTGGCCATGCACGAAGCGAAACGCCGCCTGGATACCCAGGGTGCCATGGAATCCTTCCTTGAAGAGCACGAGGTGGATGTCGATGCATACCGCAAGGCGATGAAGTCATTTGCCGTGCAGACCCAGGCCCGCCGTGCGGCGATACTGGCCCAGCGCTTCAATGTGCAGGGTGTACCGACCCTGGTAGTGGACGGCAAATACACCACCAGCGGACTGCATGGCGACGTGATGATGGAGGTAACCGACTACCTCATCGATAAGGTAGGCAAGGCGAAAGAGTAGGTCACTTTTAACACGGGCACGAAAGGGGATAGGGCCAGGTGGTGCAGAGTGAAGCACGGCGGCTGAAGCTGCTTAGCTACAACATTCAGACCGGGGTGGATACAAGGCATTATCGCCAGTATGTGACCCAGGGCTGGAAGCATATGCTGCCCCATCGTGAGCGGCTGCAGAATCTCAACCGCATTGCCAGCATGATTCAACAGTACGACGTGGTGGGTCTGCAGGAGGTCGACTCCGGCAGTCTTCGCAGCGGCTTTGTGGACCAGACGGAATACCTTGCCCATCGCGCCGCTTTTCCCCACTGGTACAAGCAGGTGAACCGCAGGCTGGGAAAATTTGCCCAGCACAGCAACGGCGTTCTCAGCCGCTTTAAGCCCACCCAGGTGAGTGAGCACAAGCTGCCCGGGCTTCCCGGACGGGGCGTGATTCT
Source organism: Sedimenticolaceae bacterium (assembly GCA_965224515.1). GTDB lineage: Bacteria > Pseudomonadota > Gammaproteobacteria > Chromatiales > Chromatiaceae > Sedimenticola_A. The sequence goes on along the minus strand of OZ245051.1, from coordinate 706,980 downwards.
CTGCCGTTTCGGTGGAATGTCCGGGCTTGCCGTGTGCATTCTTCACCTCGCCCTCGGCCGGCGGGCCAGGCTGAAGCAGATGGCCTATGTCAGCGACCTGGTGAGTGACCTCACCCATGTTGTGATCATGGGTGATCTCAACTGCAGCTGTGAATCCAAGGAGTTGCGCATGCTGCGGGATCGGGTGGATCTGCAGGAGCCGGTCTGTGATCAGAGCACCTTCCCGAGCTGGCGTCCCATGCGCAAGCTGGACCACATCCTGGTCTCGGAGTCACTGCAGGTGGAGAATGCCCGGGTACTCGATTATCCCCTCTCGGATCACCTGCCCATTGGCATCGACGTGGTGATTCCGAGGGGAATGGACCTGGCTGCTTAGCCACTAGTGGGCTGGCTGAGTCTTACCTAAATTCCCGCATGTCCACCAGGTCACTGGATGTAGAAGTACTCCCACTCCCCGTTATTGCCCTTCAGATGTTTCATTAGTTCCGCCGAGGGGATCGCCTCGCTGGGAAAGACACTGTTCACCTCTACGAAGAAACGACCGAAGCCGGCACTCTGGCGCCAGCGAAGCTCGGGTGCGTCGAAGTCCGCTCCACACAGGGGGCAGGTGCAGGCCTGTCCTGACTCCAGCCAGTTTTCGATCATACTGTCTGCATCTGAGATTTTGCGTCGACAGTTGGGACAGCCCGGGCGCTGGGTGTTGCTCCCTTTACGCAGGCGCAGTTCATGGTAGGGGCCGCTTAGACGGATGTAGCAGAAGTCGGCGTCCTGGTCGTTGTCAGGCTCAAAGCGCACATATGGTGAGCAACCGAGAAAGGTGATCAGCTGCAGAAAGCGCTCTCCGGCCTGGAATGTCCTCTCGGCACTGTTGATGGGGTCGCCGATCAGGCCGATCTCGTACAGGCCCCTGGCGAAGACGTCGAGATCTTCCGGCAGATTGTCTGCAGGGGGGTGGAGAAGTAGTTTTCCTGTGCTCATATGGACCGCTTCTGACTGTCGGGGCTGGGATAGTAGCAGATTTTGCGGGGCAGCTTGGGATCGGCATGATGTGGTATTCTTGATAATAATTCTCATCTTGATACGGGGTCTGCCGGGCCCGGGCTTATGAAGCGCATAATACTTCTGCTGATCAAAGGTTACAGTTACCTGATCAGTCCTATTCTGGGTAACAACTGCCGTTACTACCCCACCTGCTCCGCCTATACCGAGGAGGCGGTAGAGAAGCACGGGGTGTGGCGGGGGTTATGGCTGGGTATCAAGCGGATATCCCGCTGCCACCCCTTTCACGAGGGAGGGGTGGATCCGGTTCCTGAGCCCAAGCACAAGTCGGGAGAGAAGGCGGACTGATGATTGAGTCTTTTTTTCTCAATACCCTGGACCTGGCCCTTGAGTCGGCACCCTGGCTGGTGCTGGGTCTGCTGGCTGCAGGGCTGATCCGGGCCTGGTTGCCGATGGACCTGGTGGCCCGCTCCATGGGCGACAGCGGACTGAAGTCGGTCTCCCGCGCCGCGTTGATCGGCGCGCCGTTGCCGCTCTGCTCCTGCGGGACCCTGCCCGCTGCTTTTTCTCTGCGCCGTTCAGGGGCCTCAAAGGCGTCCACCACATCTTTCCTTATCGCCACGCCTGAGACCGGGGTGGACTCCGTGGCCCTGTCGTGGGTGCTGCTGGGTCCCCTGCTGGCGGTACTCAGGCCTGTTGCCGCGATCATCTCAGCGATTGCCGCCGGACTGCTGGTGGGTCGCACCGAGGGCGAGGCGGTGGCTCCGACAAACGGTGTGACGATGGATGTTCCGATATCCATTCAGGTGGAGACGTGCAGTGCCGATGGCGACTGCGGGTGTGAAGTCGAGTCCCCTTCAGGAGATTTTATTGAGCGGGCCAGGGAGGGAGTGGTCTACGCTTTCACAGATCTGCTCGACGACCTCACCCTGTGGCTGCTGATCGGTATCCTGGTGGCGGGTGGGGTGCTTACACTGGTGCCTCCGGATACGCTGGCAGAGTGGGGCAGCGGTCTGCTGCCGATGCTGCTGATAATGCTGATCTCTGTGCCCATGTATGTCTGCGCCACGGCGAGTACCCCCATCGCCCATGCCATGCTGTTTGCCGGGGTCTCTCCCGGCACGGTGTTGGTCTTTCTGCTGGCAGGGCCCGCCAGCAACCTTGCCGGGCTGGCGCTGGTCAAGCGGGAGCTGGGCCGGAAGGCGCTGTTTGCCTACCTGTTCGGTGTCGGTGGCATGAGCATCCTGCTGGGTCTCGGCCTGGACTATGCCTTGGAGCTGTTTGCGCTGCAGCCGCTGGTTGATACCTCTCGGGGTTTTGCCTCTGAGCATGACTCTCACGCCATCCTGCCGGTTGTCTCCTTGTTGCTGCTTGCGGTGACCGGGATCAGGCCCCTGCGTCGTCTGCTGGGTCGTATCGGTTCCCGTGAGGGGCAGTCCTGAATTATGGCCTCCTCCCCGTTTGAGTCCCCGGAACAGTTCCGGCTGACTTTTGAAAAACAGCTTGCCGCCCTGCTGGATGAGTTTGACGAACTGGGTGTCTATATTCTGGTGCTGGCAAACGCCGGACTGGATGCCCTTCTCGGAGAGCGCCTTGCAGAACCCCTGGAGCGTAAGTTCCGCTACCTTGTGCGGGCCATGCACGAGCGCCGCCAGCAGGGACTTCTGCTGGATGACGCCGGGGATGACCTCGCCGTGTTTCAGCGCTTGGTCAGCCTGGGTTATGAAAATCTCCAGGGCACCTGTTTCAGATCGCTAGGTCCCTGGGAGGTGCAGTTCAACCAGCTGCGCTCTTTTCGCCCGCCGCGGATGACCGGGGCAGTGACCGAGGGTATCTCGGCCCCTTTCAATGCAGACGGTTTTCACTTCAACAAGCCTTTTTTGCGCAAGGAGATATTCTGGCAGGGGTGGTTGGCAGGCAGGGACTGCTCGCTGTTATACAACAAGTTTCCCTTCGTGGAGCTTCATGGGCTACTGGTGCCTGAACCCTGTATGGGTCGGCAGCAGTTGTTAACCGAAGAGGATAATGAATATCTCTGGTCGGTCACCCGGCTGCTGAACGAGACCCTCCCCGGGGTGGGTTTCGGTTACAACAGCTATGGTGCCGGAGCATCGGTGAATCATCTCCATTTCCAGATGTTTCTGCGCAGCCAGCCACTGCCGGTTGCAGCTCAACAGTGGCAACACAACGGGGGGGATACCCCGTATCCGACCTGCTGTGACCGGTTCAACACACCCGAATCGGCATGGAAGATGATCGCCTCCCTGCACGAGCGGCAGATCACCTACAACCTGGTCTACCTGCCGGATGTGATCTACTGTATGCCAAGGCGGCGACACGGCAGCTATTCACCTGTCAGCTGGAGCGGGGGCTTCGCGTGGTACGAAATGGCAGGTGGTTTCACCCTGTTTGACAGGGTGGATTTCGATACCCTTGAACAGGCCCGGATTGAAGCTGCAATGGCCGATCTCTTTGTGGCGTAGAGATCTTTTTTGGCTATTGGCTGCAAAGTTTACAAACGCTGCATACAATAGCTTCAATATCTTCAGGTTAACTTGGATGTCGTGATCCTATGGCAAAGCTCTATGTTACAGACTCGGCCGATGGTACCCGGGTGCCTTTCCTGCGGGGGGTACTGACCGGATCCCTGTCAGATGCCGGGCTTGTCTTCGAACAGGCCTACAAGCTGGCTTCCGACATCAGGGACGAACTCAGCGAAAAAGATGAGATCAGCACGGTGGAGCTGCGCAAGCTGGTTGTAGGGCGTCTCGGTACCGTTGCAGATGAAGCGGTGGTCACTGCATACCAGATGGGGGGGCGCTCACCGGATGCCATCATGGTGCGTGATGCCGAGGGTCAGAAAAACGCTTTTTCCAGATTTCAGCTTCAGCGCTCCCTGGAGTCCTGTGGCCTGACAATGGATGAGAGCAGTGCGGCAACCGGGCAGGTGTTCCGGCATCTCGTAGAGAAGCACACGGGGGAGGTCAGCTCCAGTGAGATCGGTCATATCACCTATGATTGCCTGGTCAAACACATGGGCGAGGCCAAGGCGCGACGTTACCTGGTATGGCGTGAGTTCACCCACAGCGGCAGGCCGCTGCTGCTGATGTTTGGCGGAACGACCGGTTGCGGTAAAAGCACCATTGCAACGGAGATAGCCCACCGCCTGGGAATTGTGAGAACCCAGTCCACCGACATGCTGCGCGAGGTGATGCGCATGATGATCCCCGAGCGTCTGATGCCGGTGATCCACACCTCGTCGTTCTATGCCTGGACTGTGTTGCCTGCTCCGGGCGACTTCCAAGCTGATCCCGAGGGGGTGATTGCCGAAGGTTACCTTTCTCAGACCGAGAGCCTCTCAGTTCCCTGTGAAGCGGTGACTCAGCGTGCCCTGCGCGAGCGGGTCTCACTTATCCTGGAAGGGGTGCATATGCATCCCAGCCTGCTGGATAAAATAATCGGGGAGACGGATGCCATCGTGGTACCGGTGATGCTGGCGGTGCTGAAAGAGAAACAGCTCAGACGCCGACTGAGGGGGCGCCTCGACGTGGCTCCGGCCCGTGCGGCCGAGGCCCATCTCGAACATTTCGACGCCATCTGGCGTCTGCAGTCCTACCTGCTTTCTGAAGCGGACAAGGCGGGGATACCGATCATAAACAACGATCGCAAGGAAGCGACTATTCAGCTGTGCGTCGAGGCGATCATGGACGCCCTCTTTGAGCACTTTTCAACCAAGCCGGACCTGGTTTTCCAGTAGCAGGAAGTTGATATATGGGCACAGAGGGTAAGCGCAAGGGATTGTTTATCATCCTGGATGGTGTAGGTGACCGTCCGTTGGCCTCGCTGGGGGGAGACACGCCTCTGGAACATGCCACCACCCCGAACCTGGACCGTTTTCTCAGCCAGGGGCTTGGGGGGCAGATCGACCCGTTGCATCCTGGGGTGGCGGTAGGCACCCATGTGGGTACGGCGGTCCTTTTCGGTCTTCCTCCGGCTAGGGTGCGCACACTATCGAGGGGGCCGATTGAGGCGGCGGGGGTTCAGCTTGCCACCGCGCCTGGGGATCTGCTTTTGCGCTGTAACCTGGCCACCCTTGAACCCGAAGGAGAGGGTTTTGCCATCAGGGACCGCAGGGCAGGGCGCATTGATGCCGGGGCCAGCGAGTTGGCCGCATCGCTCTTCGATGTCGACCTTGGGGATGGTGTCACTGCCAGGCTTATCCCCGCTACTCAGCACCGCATGGTGCTGCAACTTTCAGGTGGGGTCTTTTCGGCCAACGTGACAGATACTGACCCCGGTGGTGGTGCGCCCAGGGGGCGGGTGCTCAACAGCCGCCCCTGTGTGCCCGGCGATGGCCTTGCCGAGGTCACGGCGGATGCGATCAACCGGTTTACCCAGGTCGCTTTTGAGCGGCTGGATAATCATCCTGTGAACCGGCAACGTAGCGACAGTGGGCTGCTGCCGGCAAATGGTGTGATCTGTCGCAGTGCCGGTGTGATGGAGCCGTTGAAGAGTATCTTCAACCACTTCGGCGTGAAGACCGGGGTGGTGGCGGGTGAGGGTACTGTGCTGGGCCTTGGGCGGCTGCTGGGTTACAGCGTACATGAGGACCCCCGATTCAATTCACTGCCCACAACCGATCTTCAGGCAAAGGTCGAAGCGGCAGCCTCTCTGCTTGACAGCCACGACCTGGTTTTTCTGCATATCAAGGGGCCGGATATCTGCTCCCATGATCATGATCCGAAAGGCAAGGCGAGGCTGCTGGAGCGTATCGACCAGGCCATCGAACCCCTGCTCTCCCCGGAGCTTGTGGTGGCAGTCACGGGAGATCACTCCACTGACTCCAATTCAGGGCGTCACACCGGTGACCCGGTGCCGACCATTCTCTACTCTCCGGGTGGCCGCCGTGATGGTGTTGAACACTATGGTGAGTGTTACTGCGCCAATGGCGGGTTGGGCAGGATATCGGGCACTGCACTGGTGGCCTTGGTACTGGATGCCATGGGCTGGTCAGAGAACTACAAGCCCGGGCACGAGCCTCTCTACTTTTGATTCTGAAATTGTAACGCTTTGATTTAAAAAGAAAGATATAACTTATTCCGGTTGTTCAGCGGTATTCCCCTGCGCTTTGTAAAAAAGACGCAATAAAAGTGTCACCTTGTCATCAGCTTGTAATATGGGTGACATATTCTGCTTTCATACGCCCATCATGACGACCCATGCTGTTTTGTCTGGGCATTTTGAAACTGGACCGTGCAGGCTCTCTCACTGAGAGGGTTCACGCGGCTCCTGGTATTCGGAGTAACCGTAAAATGAGCGCCATACGTTTCCTTACCGCAGCTGCCGTAGCTGCATCAATCTGCCTGGTTTCGACCTCAGTCGCCGCGCGTACCGTCATCCAGAACAAGGGCTCGGATACCCTGGTCAACGTTGCCCAGGCCTGGGCCGAGGAGTATCGCAATGTCGATGCCGAGGTGGCCGTTGCCGTCTCCGGTGGTGGCTCCGGCACAGGCATCGCCGCAATGATCAACGGCACCGTGGATATCGCCAACGCCAGCCGCAAGATGAAGTCGAAGGAGCTCAAAAGAGCCAAGGAGTCCGGCCAGAATCCTATGGAACACGTGGTGGGCTACGATGCCCTGGCCGTATTCCTGCACAAGGACAATCCCATCAACACCATGAGTATTGCCCAGCTGGCAAAAATCTTTGGCCGCGGCGGCGGTGCAGAAAAATGGAGTGACCTGGGGGTGAGTGTGCCAGGCTGCGGCAGTGACAAGATCGTGGTGGTGAGCCGCCAGAACAACTCCGGTACCTATGCCTATTTCCAGAAGGCGGTGCTCAAGACAGCGGCCAAGGCCGGTGTGATCTCAAAGGGCAAGTACCGCATGGGAAACCTGGATATGCACGGCTCCAAGGATGTGGTCGACCTGGTCGAGAAGACTCCCTGTGCCATCGGTTACAGCGGCCTGGCTTACGCCACAGACCATATCAAGATGGCCTGTATCGAAACCAAAGAGGGTAATGCCTGTGTCAGTCCCAGTGTAGCCACCGCCAGTGATCGCAGTTATCCCATCGCACGCCCCCTCCTGATGTACACCAACGGTGAACCCAAGGGTGCGGTAAAAGGTTACATGGACTGGATTCTCAGCGATGTTGGTCAGTGCATTCTGCTGAACAAGGGTTACGCCCCGATGCGTGACGTCAGCTGTAAATGACATTCTACCGGACCGGACGGATGATCCGTCCGGTCCTACCGAAGATCTCTGCTAACAGGATATAGAGCACCATGTCTCATCTGGAAGAACGTCTGGAAAAAGATCTTGCCGAAATCCGCACCTCTCTTGCGCGGCAGGCTGAGCAGGTTGAAGTGCAGCTTCGCAATGCGGTCAGGGCTCTGCAGACCGGTAGTCGTGACCAGGCGTATCAAACGGTACTGAATGATCACCCGATCAACCGCGAGATGCGGCGTATTGATCGTCTTTGCCACAGTTTCATTGCTGTGCATCTTCCCAGTGGCAGCCACCTGCGACTGCTCTCATCAGCGATTCGCTGCAACATCGAACTTGAGCGAATCGGCGACTATGCGGTGACTATTTCGCGCGAGGCGGTACAACTGCCCCAGGCGCCTGGTGGGGAAATAGAACGCCAGCTCGACAGCCTGGCTGATGGTGCCCAGACAATGTTTGGCCAATCGATCAAGGCATTCAACGATCTCAATGCGGACCTTGCCCTGGGAACCATGGGCATGGCCGATCCCGTTGAACACAACCTGAACGAGATCTATGCCGCAATGATGCGGGGTGAGGCGGGCAATGACCTGAAAGAGCTGTTCGCCATATTTGTCATCTTTACCAATCTCAAACGTGTGGTGGACCAGGCGAAAAATCTCTGCGAGGAGACTGTCTTCGCTGTCACAGGGGTGCAGAAACGGGCCAAGGCCTACCACCTGTTGTTTGTTGACCGGGATGGCGCTTTTCTGGGGCCGATGGCTGAGGCTATCGCTAACAAAATCGTACCCGACAGCGGAGTGTTCAGTACTGCTGCGGTGGAGCCGGGAGCGATTGAACCCGGCCTGGCTGCATTCTGTGAATCCCACGCTCTGGAGCTTGGGGATACCCCAAGCCAGGCGCTGTCCGATATTCCCAGGCATATACTCGCCGAGCAGCACGTGGTGATCTCCCTGGGAGGTCCGGCTGAAGGTTTCCTTGAGAAGCTGCCTTTTCACACCTCTGGTCTGAACTGGCCAATGAAGGATGTCGAGGGTGAGGGTGAGGCACGCTACGAGTCAACCTACCGGGAATTGGCACTGCGCATCAGTGACCTGATGTCGCTGATCCGTGGCGATGAGTAGGCAGGGGCAAGTGATGTCTGAGCAAAATACCCCCCTGGCCGAATCCATGGATGAGTTTGATCGGCGTGATCTTGCCTGGTTCGTGGACAGGCTGGTCCAGATGCTGGTGTTTGCCGGTGGCATCTCCGCCATCCTGTTCATTATCGGTATCTTTATCTTTATCACCATGGAGGGGTTTGGCTTTCTGCTGGGGACCTTCGACTTCATGGAGTTCTTCACCAGCCCATGGTGGGAGCCCACGGATGAGGATGAGCCCAGTTACGGCATTCTGGCACTGATCGCGGGTACTGCCAGTGTCACGGGACTGGCGATGCTGGTGGCCATCCCCTTCTCCCTTGGGGCAGCGATCTATATCGGCGAATTTGCGGCAGGCAAGAAGCGTGAATACCTGAAGGTGCTGGTTGAACTGCTGGCGGCAATTCCCTCGGTAGTCTGGGGCTTCATCGGGCTCTCCATCATGAACCCGCTGATCATTGATCTGTTTGATGTGCCTGTGGGGCTGAATGTGCTCAATGCCGGCATTATCCTCGGACTCATGGCGGCACCTATCATGACCTCCATTGCAGAGGATGCCCTGAAGGCGGTACCTGATCGTTACCGGGAAGCTGCAGAAGCCATGGGCGCCACCCGCTGGCAGGTGATATTCAAAGTGGTGCTGCCCGCGGCAAAGAACGGGTTGCTCGGGGCGATCCTGCTGGGCGTGGGGCGCGGATTCGGTGAGACCATGGCGGTTCTGATGGCTACCGGTCACGCGATCAATATACCTGGCAGTGTCTTCGACTCGGTGCGTGCGTTGACCGCAACCATTGCTGCTGAACTGGGTGAGACGGCCGTGGGATCGGATCACTACCAGGCGCTGTTCACCATCGGCATCTTCCTGTTCGTGATCACATTCATCATCAATCTGACAGCAGATCTGATCGTGCGTGGAATACGCAACAAATGATGCACATCGAGAGATACACGCATGGCTGAAAATACAATGAACATGTTTGCCGAAACGGCAATCAATGCAAAGAACAAGAAGGTTCAGCGGCTCTACCGAACCCTCTTCATGCTCATGACCCTGCTGTTGATCACGCCGGTGGTGATTATCCTCGCCACCCTGATCGTCAAGGGAAGCAGCATCATCAGTATTGATTTCCTGTTCACCGATCCAACCGATGGGATGACTGCCGGTGGCATCTTTCCCGCCCTGCTGGGTACGGTCTGGCTGGTGTCGGTTGCACTGCTGGTGTCGGTGCCCCTGGGTGTTGCCGCGGCGATCTACCTGAGTGAATATGCACCGGACAACTGGTTCACCCGCCTGATCAACCTTGCCATTATCAACCTTGCCGGTGTGCCCTCCATTGTGCATGCCCTTTTCGGGGTGGGCGCATTTGTTATCTTTTTCGGCTTTGGTACAAGTATTCTTGCTGCCAGTCTGACCCTGGCAGTCATGACCCTGCCGGTGGTGATCGTCTCCACCCGCGAGTCTCTGCAGGCGGTTCCCCTGGCATTTCGCGAGGCGTGCTGGAACATGGGGGCCACGCGTTGGCAGACCATCCGCAAGGTGGTACTGCCCAACTCGGTGAGCGGAATTCTGACCGGTGTGATTCTGGAAGTGTCCCGAACCACAGGTGAGACGGCGCCGATCATGTTTACCGGGGCGGCTTTCTTCCTGCCGTTTCTGCCCCAGGGTGTATTTGACCAGACCATGGCGCTCTCCCTTCACCTGTTCGTGGTCTCCACCCAGGTGCCCGGAGTGCCCGATGCACTGCCCTACGGTGTAGCCCTGGTGCTGATCGGCATGGTGCTGTTGATGAACAGTATCTCCATTGCATTCCGCATGTACCTGCGAGGTAAAAAGAAATGGTAAGTCAGGCGGAAGCTATTGCAGTGGAGCAGCCCTCGATCAAACTGGAGGTCAAGGACCTGGCTATCAGTTACGACGGGCAGACAGCGCTTAGCGGTGTCTCTCTGCAGGTCAGGGAGAACGAGATCTTCGGTATCATCGGTCCTGCCAATGCCGGTAAGACATCGTTTCTCAAATCCATCAACCGGATGGATATGTTCAATCCCGGTATGGAAGTGCAGGGTGAGGTGCGTTTCAACGGACGGGATGTTTACAGCCTGCGCAATGTATACGCTCTTCGCAGTCGCATCGGCGTGGTTTTTCCCTTACCTGTGGGTTTACCGATGACGGTCTATGACAACGTGGCATTGTCCCCGCGGCTCAAGGGAGTGACGAACAAGGCGGAGTTGGACGTGATCGTTGAGCGTTGCCTGACACGTTCCGCACTGTGGGATGAGGTGAAGGATCGTCTCGACTCCCTGGGCAGCCTGCTCTCCGGCGGTCAGCAGCAGCGCCTGACCATTGCCCGCGCGCTCTCCCAGGATCCCGATGTACTGATGCTGGATGAGTTTTCCATCGCCGTTGATCCGGTCACCACCATGCGTATCGAGGATGTACTGAAAGAGTTGAAGGACGAGATGACCATTATTCTTGTCACCAACCTGGTACAGCAGGCCCGGCGCCTGGCAGATCGCACAGCCTTTTTTCTGGAAGGTGAGTGCGTGGAGATCGGAGAGACCGAAGAGCTGTTCACCGGTGAGGTGAAGGATCAGCGTACACGGGACTATGTTGAAGGGCGTTTTGGGTGAGGAGGAACCCTTTGTCCACTGGACAAAGAGCGTTCGACCAACAACCGGCAGACACTTTCATCCAGGGATAACCGGATATAGAGCAGAATGATGAATACCTCAGCCCAGATCGAAGAAACCACTGAATCAACTGATGAATATGCCATCAGGACCGAGAAACTCAATCTCTGGTACGGCACTTTTCAGGCGCTTTTCGACGTTGATCTCAATATCCGCAAGGGGATGATCACCTCGCTTATCGGTCCATCCGGTTGTGGCAAGTCAACCTACCTGCGCAGTATCAACCGAATAAACGAACGCCTGGGTTATGTCCGTATCGAAGGCAATATCGATGTCTACGGCCAGAACATCTACGATCCGAATGTGGAGCTTGTTCAGGTACGAAAGCAGATCGGCATGGTTTTCCAGCGGCCCAATCCCCTGCCCATATCCATTCGTGACAACATCCTGTTCGGCCATAGACTGCATACAGGTGGCAAGAAGCCCTCCCGTTCCGATCAGGACGGGATCGTCGAAGATGCCCTTCGCCAGGTACTGCTGTGGGACAAGGTGAAGGACCGGCTGCACAACAAGGCAACGGAACTCTCCCTTGAGGAGCAGCAGAAGCTCTGCATCGCAAGGCTGCTGCCTGTGAAGCCCAGGGTGCTTCTGATGGATGAGCCCTGTTCCGCCCTCGACCCCAAGGGTACAGCGGCGGTTGAAGAGCTGATCTGGGAACTGCGTGGTCAGTACAGCATTCTTATCGTCACCCACAACATGGCCCAGGCACGCCGGGCCAGTGAAGAGTGTATCTTCATGCTCATGGGCAAGGTGGTGGAGCATGCACCCACCGACCAGCTGTTTGTCACCCCAAAATCCCAAAAGACCGCCGACTACATTGAGGGACGGTATGGGTGAGCCGTGACCGAAAGTCCAGTGGACTTTCGCAGCACGGCGAACGACCAGCCATGGATGGCTGGGCCGGACCGCGCCACCATGGATGGTTTTGACGACTGCCTCCCGATATCAAGCAAACCCGTTTATTTGCCAGGCCCCGAAAGTCCAGTGGACTTTCGCAGCACGGCGAACGACCAGCCATGGATGGCTGGGCCGGACCGCGCCACCATGGATGGTTTTGACGACTGCCTCCCGATATCAAGCAAACCCGTTTATTTGCCAGGCCCCGAAAGTCCAGTGGACTTTCGCAGCACGGCGAACGACCAGCCATGGATGGCTGGGCCGGACCGCGCCACCATGGATGGTTTTGACGGTTATCTCCTTATATCAACCAGTTTTTCGATTTCCCGGGGAATCTCCTTGCCTGGTGAACGGTTTGGGAGTTGATTTCTTATTCCCGTGCACGACATTTAATTTCACCCTCGTGGTCTATTATTTAAAGGCATCAGTTACAGCAGAGAATATTCTGCTGTCTGTTTACGATTTTGATGAGATGTGATCAAGGGAAAGATAGTCACAAAAGACGGTTGCCAGGCATATTTAATTGCCAGGTTGAATTAATTTCCTGCTCTGGTTATAACTCTATGGCTATGTGAGCCATATCAACAATAATAACCAACCTCAGGTTTGCATTGTGAGGAGAACAATATGAAATCCCTGCTGCGCTCCGCTTCGTTTCTGCTGCTTATCCTGGCGCCTCTCCTTGCTGTGGCCGGGGACTCCCTGTTGTTCTTCTCCACCCAGTTCGCCCCGGTGGACGAGGCCCGGCGTGTGCGCGAAGAGGTGCTCAGCGGTTTTGGGGGCAGTGTTGATTTTCAGCCCTTCGAGGAGCGGGAGACCTTCTTTGCCCTGGTAAAGAGTGAGGGTAAGCGAAACCCCGGGTTGATTGGAGGATTGCATGGCGACATGGTTAGCCTTGGTCAGTCCGGCCTGTTACAGCCGGTGGAAGACCTGGCCCATGGGGATGCCATGGTTGACTCCTACGTGGAGCTCGGTCGTCTGGGCAGCGCCAACCAGTATTACATACCCTGGATACAGGCGACCTATATCATGGCCGCAAACCGGCGTGCACTGGAATACCTCCCCCAGGGGGCGGATATCAACGCCCTCACCTACGATCAGTTCAAGAGTTGGGCCGAGAATATGTATAAAGCGAGTGGAGAGCCGAAGCTAGGTCTTCCTGCCGGGCCAAAGGGACTTCTTCATCGCCTCCTCCAGGGTTATCTCTATCCCTCCTTTACCGGTGGCATGGTGCGCAGTTTCAAGAGCGATGATGCGGTCGGCATGTGGAAATACCTTAAAGATTTATGGGGCAGCGTAAATCCACGCTCACTCAGTTTTGATTCGATGCATGAGCCGCTGTTGTCCGAGGAGGTCTGGGTGGCCTGGGATCATACCGCGCGGTTGATGCCCGCGATTGAAAAGCGCCCGAATGATTTTGTGGTGTTCCCTGTTCCGGCCGGTCCCAAGGGGCGGGGGTTTATGGTGGTGCTGGGCGGGCTGGCCATACCTGTTGCTGCACCTGACCCCGAGGCGTCCAGGGAGCTGGTAGCCTATCTCTCCTCTTCAAAGGGACAGCTTGCGATGTTGCGCAATACCGGTTTCTTCCCTGTATTGAAAGAGACTGACGGGGGTGGTCTGAGTCCATCCATAGATATTTTCAAACAGGCCGTGGCACGCCAGTCTGCATCCCCTGATGGGGTTTCCGCACTGCTGCCTGTTGGGCTGGGCCAGCATGGGGGGGATTTCAGCACGGTTTACAAGCTGGCCTTCTCACGCATTATCCTCAGAAACAAGAAGATCGGGTCTGTATTGAAGCAGCAGGGGCGTAAGCTGGAGCAGCTGCTTGAAAACGCTGCTGCCCCCTGTTGGGCGCCTGACAAGGCGAGTGAAGGACCCTGTCCTGTTGAGTGAGGTGCTTTTTTGAAAATAACAGGGTTTGCTCGTCACTCTGCATCGGTGGTTTTTCTTCTGTTCATCCTGCTGGTGGGCGGTGGCGGCTGGTATGCCTGGAATGCCCTGCGCCAGATCGAGGCGTCCATCCCCCTGGTGACGCTCTCAGAGCAGCGTGGCTACTCGGGGATGATCCAGAGCCTGGTCAATCTCTCCGCCAGCATTGAGGCGGCGGATCTGCTGCGTACCCATCGACGCATCGATAACCTCGCTGTTGCCCTTGATGTGGCTTACGCCAACTTCACGCGTTTTTACCAGGTCGCTGAGAAGTCATCTGACATGACGGTGCGTTCCGCAAATCTTGAGACGGACTATGTGCTCAGTCGTCTCGATGAAGTGGTTGCCGAGCCAGACGATCTCGATGAGACCGAACTGCTGGCCATCCGCACCCGGCTCAACGCCATCATCGCCACATACCGGAATACCTTCCTGCGAGCCAATGAGGAGGTGCTGGCAGGTATGGCCCTGCAGGCACGGGAGATCGAACTTCTACGCCATGCCATGCTTGCGGCCCTCTCCCTGGTGGTGCTCTCCCTGGTGGGTATAGGGGGGCTTGCATTGATGCAGCGAAGGACGATCGCTGCACTGGAGGAGACTGACAAGAGACTGGTCCGTGCCCAGCGAATAGCCCGCATGGGCAGTTGGGAGTGGGAGATAACCCGCGATGTTCTGGAGTTGACGGTTGAAGCCCGCTGGGTTCTTGGCCTGGGTCACAGGGAAGTCTCAACTTGCAAGGCGTTCTCGGATGTTTTGATCGAGGAGGACGGGGATCTCTTCCGCAAGGATCTGGAGCAGGCGCTTTCTAGCCAGGAGATGCTGGATGGCGAGTACCGGGTGCGTCTTGTTGATGGCCAGCTCAGATATGCCCATATTCAGGGTGAGGTTCAACGGGGACGCGCCGGAAAACCGGTACGCATGAACGGCACGGTGCAGGATATTACCGAACGGAAGAGTACCGAGCAGGAGCTGGCCCAGGCCAAGCTGTTGGCAGAAGCGGCGAACAGGGCAAAGGGCAGTTTTCTGGCCAATATGAGTCACGAGATCAGAACCCCCATGAATGCCATCCTGGGTATGTCGCACCTGGCCTTGAAGACGGATCTCGATCCCAGGCAGAAGGGGTATGTAACGAAGATCGAGCAGTCCGGTAACGCCTTGCTTCGTATCATCAACGACATCCTCGACTTCTCCAAAATCGAGGCGGGCAAGCTGGAGATGGAGTCCATCGACTTTCACATCGACGAGGTGCTCGACAACCTGTCTACGCTGATCGCCGGAAAGGCCCACGATAAGGACCTCGAAATGGTCTACTCCGTTGCCAAGAATGTACCCCGGCTGCTGGTGGGCGATCCCCTGCGGCTGGGCCAGGTTCTGCTCAACCTCTGCAGCAATGCGGTGAAGTTCACCGAAGAGGGTGAAATTGTTGTCACCATCCGGCTGGTCAATGTTGACGATGAGCAGACTGAACTCCACTTCTCTGTCCGGGACACCGGTATCGGCCTGAACCAGGAGCAACAGTCAAAGCTGTTCAAATCCTTCTCCCAGGCTGACACATCCACCACCCGCAAGTTCGGCGGCACAGGTCTCGGGCTAACCATCAGTAAACGCCTGGTGGAGATGATGGATGGCCAGATAAGCCTGGAGAGTGAGCCTGGGGTCGGTACCACCTTTCACTTCACTTCCCACTTCGGACGCCAGAACAGCGAGAAGCGTCACTACAGGTTGCCCAGTATCAAGCTCAAGGGGCTTCGGGTGCTGGTGGTTGATGACAACGAAAGTGCCCGCGAAACCCTGTGGGAGATGCTCAGCCAGTACTCATTCAGGGTCAAGACCGTAGCCACGGGGGAGGCGGCCCTGGCGGCGCTCTGGGAAGCCCAGCATGATGATCCCTTTGGACTGGTGGTGATGGACTGGAAACTGCCCACCGAGGATGGCATCGATATCTCGCGCCATATCAAGCATGAGCTGGGGTTATCCCCCGCGCCTCCTATCGTCATGCTCACCGCCCACGGCGGGGAGGATGTTGAGGTCCAGGCCGAACAGTTGGGCCTGGAAGGTTTCATGACCAAGCCGGTCAGTATGCTCACCCTCTTCAATACCTTGATGCGTGCCCTGGGGCACGCCGTGGCGGAGAGGGGTGGGCAGGACGATCTGGAACAGACAGTGGCGCATCTTCGAGGTGCCCGTGTCCTGGTAGTGGAGGATAACGAGATCAATCGCGAGGTGGCCCAGGAGGTGCTGGAGCAGAGCGGTATTCTGGTCACTCTTGCGGTGAATGGTCTAGAGGGGGTTGAAAAGGTGCGCTCAGAGCCGTTTGATGCGGTGTTGATGGATGTGCAGATGCCGGTGATGGATGGTCATGAAGCAGCCAGGGAGATTCGCACCGATCCCGCCTACATGGATCTGCCTATTATCGCCATGACAGCCAGTGCCATGTCGGCGGACCGCGAACAGTGTCTCGATGCCGGTATGAACGACTTTGTCACCAAGCCGTTCAATCCCCGGGAGCTGTTTTCCATTCTCGACCGTTGGATAACCCTCAGGGAGGGGCAGGCCCCTGTCGATGTGCGGGCAGACGGGCCGGTTATTGAAGCGGAGGTTCTGCCTCCTGTTCCCGGCCTGGATATGGATGATGGTCTGCGGCGGGTTGGGGGCAACAGTAAGCTGTATCGCAAGTTACTGTTGAAGTTCAGCCAGGCTCAGGCGCAATTCACCACCGAGCTTGAATCTGCCCTGAATGCCCGTGACATGGAGAGTGCGAGGCGTATAGCCCACACCCTGAAAGGTGTGGCGGGAAATATCGGCGCCCATGATCTCTACCGGTCGGCAACGGAGCTGGAGGTGCTTATCAAGCACAACGACAAAGAGGCCATTTCACCCCAGATCGATGTGGTTGACGGGCAGTTGAGTGACCTGCTGGCTGGGCTGTCTCAGCTTGATGTGCCGGACTCAGGGAAAGGTGGCGGAAGCGGTGTGTCCGGCGAGGAGCTTGATGTGCTGCTGGATGAGTTGTCAGAACTGCTGGAAGAGAACGATACCGGGGCCAGTCGCTGCCTTGAAAAGATACAGGCCCATCTTAAGGACAAGCAGATCGGGGAGTACTTCTCACAAATTGACCAGTCAATTGCCGAATATGATTTCGATTCTGCCCTTGAGCAGTTGAACCGGGCGGTAGAGGCGATAAGGCGGCAGGTCTGAGGCCGGGTGAGCTGAATTGAGATTAAACAACTAGAATTATGAAGAGAGGGTTGATGATTGGAACTGAGGTGGATATGCCAGGAAAAAGAACATTGATTCTGATAGCCGTACTGCTGCTTGGCACTGGTTTGCTTTCGGGATGTGACCGTTGGTTTGAAGACGATTCTCACCAGCTGTTGCGTATCGGTCATCAGAGCAATATCTCCACCCTTGACCAGTACGCAACCACCATGCGCTCCACGCTCGATATGGGCTACCTGATCTGGGACCCGTTGCTGGCCCGGGACCCCGATACAGGCTCCATAAAGCCTCACCTGGTAACCAGGTGGGAGGTGATTGAGCCAACGGTGTGGCGATTTAAATTACGAGAAGGGGTGAGTTTCCATAACGGCAACCCTCTCACCGCAGAGGCGGTGCGCTTCACCGTTATGGATTACCTGCTCAAATCAGAGCGCTCCCAGCGCAAGAGTCAGTTTGATTGGATCAGCAATGTCCGCGTGATTGATGAGCATACTTTCGAGATTCACACCAGCAAGCCCTATCCCCTGATTCTGGAACGTCTCAACACGCTGTTTCCCTATGACCCCTCCGTTGCGATAACGGATGAAGGGCCCCAGGCATGGGTTGGCACAGGACCTTACAGGCTGGTCCGTTTCGATCCCGGAAGTGAAGTGGTTCTATCGGCCAACAAGGCGTACTGGCGTACCGGTTATCCCAAAATAGACAATCTCCAGGTCCGGATGATCGCCGACACAGAGCAGCGTCTGGAGCAACTGCTCAATGGCAATTTGGACCTGGCGATGAACCTCAGCCCCGATCACTGGTCGCGACTCACAACATCAAAAGGCATTTCGGCCATGGATATCCCGGTGCTGCGTATCGTCTTCTGGCAGTTCGACAGTATGGGCCGCGCTTCCGAAACGCCTCTCACCGATCCCAGGGTGCGCCAGGCCATCTGGCACGCCATCGATACCAAGGCGATCGTCGACAAGGTGTTCGGTTCTCGCGCCGACCCACTTGATTCACCGGTAAATCCAGTGCAGTTCGGTTTCGTCAGCGACCTTGATACACCGGAATACTCACCGGTCAAGGCGCGTCGCCTGTTGCGGCAGGCGGGTTATGCCAAGGGTTTCGATATCAAGCTCTGGTACTACCTCGAAGAGCAGCACCTGTTCAACCTGGCAGCCAAGGAGTACCTGGAGCAGGTGGGTATCCGCCTTGATCTGCAAGACTATCGCGGACGCCAGCGGGAACTTGGGGCCCTGTACAAAGGAGGCAAGGTGGATGGTATTGCCAACTATACCTGGGGCAGCTACAACCTGTTCGATGTTGACGGTATTCTGCCGGACTGGTTCATGCTGGATCGCAAGTACAATTACACGGGTGATTCACGCCTCAGTGGCTGGCTGAGGCAGGCCCGTTTCGAGGTGGGACACTTCAAGCGCAAGGCGCTCTATGACAAGGCGGTAAGGCGTATCGTCGACCAGGCCTACTGGATGCCCAACTACGTGATGCACCGGATCTGGGGGCGACGCTCAGACCTGAACCTGGTGGTGGGGCGGGATGAGGTTGCGAGACTGGCAGAGGCGAGTTATGTCAGGGATTGAGAGGCTCTACAGGATGTTGACAAAGATTCGTTTCCACAGTGGAAACCTCAAGCGGGCGGTGTGGTTTCTGCTTCTCTCCCTGGCACTGTTGCCGGGACTGTCCGGTGCGGCCCCTGGCGTCCTGCCCGAGAAAGTGGTCATCGCCTGCAGCACCGGCTCGGCGCCGTTTCACTTTACAGACCAGCAGGGCGAACCAAGCGGTATGTTTGTCGACCTGTGGCGCCTGTGGGCGGAGAAGTCCAGCATCAATATCGAGTTTCGCTGCGCCAGCTGGGGCGAGACCCTGCGCATGATGAAGGAGAAGCGGGCTGATATCCATGCAGGGCTTTTCTATACCGAAGAGCGCGATGAGTACGTGCAGTACAGCAGTGAACTGCACAAGAGCGATACCCACTTCTTTTTCCACAACAGCGTTTTCGCGGTAAACAAGCTGGAAGACCTGGAGCCCTTCGTCATCGGCGTGATTGAAGGAGACCTGGCACTCACCTACCTGCAGAAACACCTGCCGAAAGCAAACCTCAAGCTCTACTCCAATAACAAGGCGCTGTTCGACGGTATCGAGAAAGGTGAAGTGCGGGTGTTCATTAAGGACACCCCCATTGCGCTCTACCATCTCTCCAGGCGTGGGATGATGGCTGACTTTCGCCATCACACATCGATCCCCCTCTACAGCAACATGTTCTTCAGCGCGGTGCAGGAGGGCAACGAGATACTCTCCAATGCGATCAAGAAGTACATGGGTGAGATCAGCCGGGACGAGCGGGCGGCCATTGTACGCAAGTGGACAGGGGTCGCTGACCAGTCCACGGAGGATATTGTCTCCATTGTCATGTCCGGCGGATATCCGCCCCTGAGCATGCTCAACTACAAGGGGGAGCCCAGCGGTATGCTGGTGGATCTCTGGAAGCTGTGGGCGGAGCGTACGGGGAAGCAGGTGGAGTTTCGCTTCATGGATTGGGACGATACCCTCGACACCCTTAAAAACGGTGAAGTGGATGTTCACTCCGGACTTTTTTATACCGAGCAGCGGGCGGATGCGATGGATTTCTCCCAGCCCTTCTACCAGGTCGCAACCCGGCTCTTCTACAACCCACGCCAGAACCCTATCACTTCACTGGCACAGATAGCGGGTAGAAGGGTTGGGGCGGTCAGGGGATCGTTCCAGGAGCAGTACCTGCGCGAGCAGCATCCCGATGCGGATGTGGTGCTGTTTCCCGACAGCGTCTCGATGATGCAGTACGCCGTCGACGGCACCATTGGCCTGTTTGTGGATGAGGCGCCCACAGCCCAGACTGTGCTTGCCCAGTTGGGGGCGGCCGGTATTTTTGCCCCTTTTGGCGGCGACCTGTTTCTGAACAAGATCCACGCGGCGGTGAATAAAGGGGACGACGAGATGCTGGGGGTTGTGGAGGCAGGGCTGAGTGCCATCACCACCGAGGACCTGGCCGAGATCGAGAGTAAATGGATCACCTCACCGGAGCTGAGACAGCATTCGCGCCTGGGTGGCGTGGTGCGGCTCAGCCAGGCGGAGAGGGCATGGCTGAGAGAGCGCCCCAACCTGCGCCTGGGGGTGGATCCGAATTGGTCGCCCTTTGAATACGTGGGCCGGTTTGGCAACCACCAGGGGATAGCGGCCAGTTTTATCGAACTGATCAATCAGCGTCTGAGCTCCTCCATCAAGATGGACCCGACCCTGACATGGGCGCAGGTGATCAGCCGCATCAGGGCCAGGGACCTGGATGTCCTGTCAGCGGTGGTTCAGACGCCGGAGCGGAAGAGGTACCTCAATTTCACCCGCCCCTATAGCAGCTTTCCTGTGGTTATCGTGGGGCGGGATGACGCTGACTTCAGGGATGGGCTGGATAGTATGGATGGACTGACTGTTGCGGTGGGCAAGGATTACTTCACCCACGAGATACTGTCCAGGGACCACCCCGGCATTCGCCTGTTGCCGGTATCCGACCTTCGCGAAGGCGTTATGGCTGTCTCCCGGCACGAGGCCGATGCTGTGGTGGATAGCCTGGTGACACTCAGCTCCCTGCTCAAGGAGATGGGTATCGGCAATCTGAAGGTGGCTGGTAAAACCGAGTACACCATGGATCTGCGCATGGCGGTGCGCAAAGACTGGCCGCAGCTGGTCAGCATCCTCGACAAGGCCCTTGCCTCCATTACACCCCGGGAGCGGAAACGGTTGCACGATGAGTGGATCCAGGTTGCCTACGAGCCAAAGGTCGACTGGGTTTTTATCTGGAAAGTGGCCGGTGTGCTACTGATCGTTGCCTCGGCCATGCTGGCAGTGGTGATCCTGTGGAACCGCTCCATGGCCCGCGAGATCACCCAGCGGCGGATAGTGGAGGAGCAGCTGAAGCTGGCCAATGAGCGTGCCGAGGCCGCCAGCGATGCGAAGAGCAGTTTCCTGGCCAACATGAGCCACGAGATCCGCACCCCAATGAACGCCATCCTGGGCATGTCACACCTGGCCCTGAAAACCGGCCTGAATCCCAAGCAGCATGACTACGTTGAGAAGATCCAGAGCTCGGCCAACTCACTGTTGCGCATCATCAACGACATACTCGACTTTTCCAAGATAGAGGCGGGCAAGCTGGAGATGGAGTCGGTGGAGTTTCATCTCGATGATGTGCTTGGCAATATAAGCAACATGGTGGCCTCGCGGGCCTATGAAAAGGGGCTGGAACTGGTGTTCACCGTATCCCCCGAGGTGCCGGCGGACCTGGTGGGCGATCCTCTGCGATTGGGACAGGTGATCCAGAACCTCTGTACCAATGCAGTGAAGTTCACCGACAAGGGGGAGGTGGTGCTCTCGGTGGAGCCCTTGATGCTGGAGGATGATTGGGCGCAACTGAAGTTTTCGGTCAGGGACAGCGGGATCGGTCTGACAGAGGAACAGCGCGGAAAACTTTTTCAATCATTCACCCAGGCGGATGACTCCACCACACGCAAGTACGGCGGCACAGGTCTGGGCCTGACCATCAGCAAGCGCCTGGTGGAGATGATGAAGGGTGAGATCTGGGTCGAGAGTGAGGCGGGGGCCGGCAGCGATTTCCAGTTCACCGCCCGCTTCGGACGCCACAGCACAGAGCGACGGCACTTCCGCCTGCCCTCGATCAAGCTCAAGGGGCTGCGGGTGCTGGCGGTGGATGACAACCTTGCTGTACAGGAGGTGCTGCGGGGTACCCTTAAGGGGTTCAGCTTCAGGCCGACTGTTGTAAGCAGTGGTGATGCGGCCCTGGAAGAGCTCAAGGTGGCCGAGTCCGAGGCGGACCCCTATGCCCTGGTGCTGATGGACTGGCGGATGCCCGGTGAAGATGGTGTCTCTGTCTCCCGGCGTATAAAGTCAGGCCTTGGTCTGCACCATGTGCCGCCGATCATCATGCTCACCGCATTCGGTCGAGAAGAGGTGCGCCAGCAGGCCGAATCAGCCCGTCTTGACGCTTTCCTCATCAAGCCGGTCAGCCCCTCGGTACTTTTCAATACCATCATGGACGTGCTGGGCGAAACGGTTCCGGGGAGCGTTGTTGGAGATGGTGTCGGGGATGAAGCCGCTGTAACCCGTGTCCTGCAGGGCGTGCGTGTGCTGCTGGTGGAGGATAACGAGATAAACAGCCAGGTGGCCGAGGAGATACTCACACAGTGCGGCATGCGGGTGAGCATTGCGGTGGATGGCAGGCAGGGCGTTGAGCGTGTCAGGAAGGAGCCGTTCGACGTGGTACTCATGGATGTGGAGATGCCGGTGATGGATGGCTACGAGGCAACCCGTACTATCCGCGCTCAACCTGAATTCGCAGACCTGCCGATCATTGCCATGACAGCCAATGCAATGGCTTCAGACAGGGATCGCTGCATCGAGTCGGGTATGAATGACTTTGTCTCCAAGCCCTTCGACCCACCTGAACTCTATGCCGCCCTGGCGCGCTGGACGGAGCATAAGGCGACTGCAGACAGTGCGGGGCCGATTCCTCCGCCCAGCGATTCAACAGAAGCAGAGGATATACCACCGCTGGAGGGCATTGACCGGGAGGCAGGCCTTCGCCACCTGGCGGGTAACAAAAAACTCTACCGTAAACTGCTGGGTAAATTTATCGACAGCCAGTCCGGGGCGCCGGTAGAGATCAGCGCGGCCCTTGAAACGGGTGACGATGAAGAGGCGAGACGCCTGGCCCATTCGGTTAAAGGCGTGGCGGGGAATATCGGCGCCATACAACTGCAGCAGGCCTGCCAGTTATTGGAGACCGCCATCAAGGAGCAGCAGCCGGAGGAAAACACCGGACCGCTATTGGAGAGAATGGCCGAAGAGCTGGAGCGTGTTTGCGGGTCGATTCGCGACATGAAGGGAGTACCCTCTGCAGCTGCCGAGGATGGATCTGGAGGTATCGATAATGATGCCATTAAGCCGCTGCTCGAAGAGTTGATCCTCCTCATCGAGGAGGATGACACCGGTGCCGGGCGCGCACTGGAAGAGTTGCTGGAGCGTGCCTCCGGCACACCTTTGGCGTCCAGGCTGATCGAGGCGAAGATGCGTCTTGAGAGCTATGATTTTGAGGCTGCCCTGGAGATGGTGCGCGAGGTGGCCGCTAACCTGGGGGACGGTGAGGCGTGATGACTGTGCAGATCAAATCGCGACCCTGCTGTCCCTGGTAATGGTGCAGGAGGCTGTATGAAAAAGAGAATTACCCGCTTGATCCTGGTAATACTGGTTCTCATGGCTGGCCATGTTACTGCCGGTGAACAGCAGGAACTCCGCGTGGTGGGCAACCATGCGCCCCCCTATCGTATTATCGAGGATAACGCCTTTACCGGTATCTACTTCGATACCATGAAGGAGCTTGCATCGCGCCTGGATGTGGAAGTCAGGTTCATTGAAGTGCCGTTTAAACGGGCGCTCTACATGATGCGCTACGGCAACGCCGATATCATGCTGGGTCCTAATAGAAATACTGAGCGCGAGGCCTACATGGAGTACACCGGGGCCACCCTGCCAAGGGAGAGCAAGGCATTCTATGTGCACCCGGAGGCAGATGGTATTTCCAGATATGAGGACCTGGTCGGACGGTTGATACTGGTTCACCAGGGGAAGGTCTATTTCGACCGGTTTGACCAGGATGAAACACTGCGCAAGGTGCCAGTTGCCGAGTACGGGAATGCTGTTCAGAAGGTCAGTAACTGCGTCAGCTGCGTTGTTATCATGCCTGAAATGGAGGGTGACTACCTGTTGAAGCAGCTGGATGTCGGGCTGAAGAAATCCGGGTTCAAGGTTGAGGGCAAGCTCTCCTATATCACCATCTCCAGGAGATCCAGCACTCTCTCATTGCAGGAGCGGATGGAGTTGGCAATGGAACAGATGAAGATGGATGGAACGTTCGAAAAAATTCTGACCCGTTACCAGCGCGGTGGAGATTCCAAAGGACACCTGCCCCAATGAAAGCGTTGATGCGTTCGAGGACCCGGTATTGAAGGAGCACATTTCATTGCACCGGCGTATCGCCTTTAAGCTGGCGTTGATCTCCCTGGTCATCGCCCTGCTGCTGGGCGTGGTGGTGGGGCTGCTGCAGGTGAAGGCGGACTTCTCCGCGGCCAAGGAGCAGTTTGACATAGATATGCAGCATATCCTCAATGTTGCCCAGGGTTCGGCTGTGCGTGCTGTCTATACCCTGGATGAGGCCAGTGCGAATGAACTCGTTGAGGGCCTGCTGACCTATGACTTCGTTACCGATGTGAGCATCCATGACGAGTGGGGTAATCAGCTCGCCTGGGGTACCAAGAGAGGCAATATGCCGCGCTCTGGATGGCTCGGCAGGCTGCTGTCTGAGCCGCTGAAAGAGTATACGCAAGCGTTACGTGACCCTGATGATAAGACGCGTGTTTTCGGCCGGCTGTCGATCATGGTCGACAGGATACGCGCCCTGCGCTCCTTCACCGAGCGTGCCGACCTGTTTGTGGTGACAACCATTTTCCAGATCCTGGCTCTCACCCTGGTGCTGTTGGTTGTTTTCCTGCTCCTGGTGGGGCTCCCCCTCGGCAGGGTAACTGCAAGCCTGGGGCACCTGGAGCCCGGCAAGGCCAAGGGTGAATCGCTGCCGCTGCCCAGGGGGCATGAGCATGACGAGCTTGGGAAGCTGGTGGCCACAGCAAATCGCTATATAGAAGCCAGCGGCCGCTTCTATAGCGCGCAGCAGACAGCGGAACAGGCACTGCGCAAGGCCCATGACAGCCTCGAGCTGAGGGTAAAGGAGCGCACGGGGGAGCTCGAGGCGGCCATGCTCAATTTGCAGGATGAGGTGGCTGCGCGCAGGGAGGCGGAGCAGGAGCTGCGAGCCAGCGAGGTGAAGTACCGCTCCATGGTGGAGGGTCTGGCTTCCGATCACTTCTTCTATGCCCATAATGCAGAGGGGGTTTTCACTTATGTCAGTCCATCCATTTCCAATGTGCTTGGCTGGCTGCCTGAAGAGTTTCTGACCCACTTTTCGACATCCATGACCGATCATCCAGTTAACCAAGAGGCCGAACGGCATACGGAACTCTCACTGCAGGGAGAGCGTCAGCCCGCCTACGAGGTGCAGCTTCATCACAAGGACGGCACCATCCGCTGGCTTGATGTCTCTGAAGTGCCGGTCATGGACAAGAGTGGAAAAGTGGTTGCGGTGGAAGGTATCGCCCATGACGTCACAGGACGCAAAGAGGCGGAGGAGACCCTGCAGCTTGCCAGGGACGCGGCGGATGCGGCAAACCGGGCCAAGAGCGAGTTCCTGGCCAACATGAGTCACGAGATCCGCACCCCCATGAACGCTATCATCGGCATGTCCCACTTGGCGCTGCAGACGGAACTCAACCCCAAGCAGCGCGACTACCTGGGCAAGATCCGCATCTCCTCGGAATCACTGCTTCGCATCGTCAATGACATACTCGACTTCTCCAAGATCGAGGCAGGCAGGCTGGTGGTTGACGACTCGGACTTCTATCTCGAGGACGTACTGCGCAATCTCTCCTCCCTGGTTGCCCACAAGGCCAACAGCAAGGGGCTGGAGGTGATGTTCAGGGTTGATCCTGATGTGCCTGATGCCCTGGTGGGGGACCCCCTGCGCCTGGGGCAGGTACTGCTCAACCTCTGCGGCAACGCCATCAAGTTCACCGACAAGGGCGACGTGGTGGTTTCGGTGAAGCTCGACGAGGCTTCGGCTGACAGCGCCCAGCTGGCATTTTCCATCACCGACACCGGTATCGGTATTACCCAACAGGAACAGGCGAAGCTGTTCAAGCCCTTCACCCAGGCCGATGCATCAGCCACACGCCGTTACGGCGGTACCGGACTCGGTCTTGCCATCTCCAAGCGCCTGGTGGAGATGATGGACGGTGACATCGGCGTGGAGAGTGTGCCTGGCGAGGGGAGTACCTTCAGTTTCACCGTCCGTTTCGGTCTGCATGGCGGGCAGCGTCAAGTGGCGCTGATGAACACGGAAGAACTCAAGGGTCTGCGTGCGCTGGTGGTGGACGATAATGCCGCGGCCCGGGAGACACTGCAGGGGATGCTGAGTTCACTTGGGCTCAATGTATCTCTTGTCTCTTCAGGGGAAGAGGCAGTGGAGGAGTGCCTGCGACAGGAGGGGTTCGACCTGGTGTTGATGGACTGGCGCCTGCCGGGTATCGACGGTGTTGAAGCCACCCGCCGCATCCTATGTGAACAAAGCCTTAAAACCCAGCCGGCAATTGTGCTGGTTACCGCCTACAGCCGGGAAGATATCATAGAACAGGCCCAGGAGCTGGACCTGGCCGGCATCCTGCTCAAACCCATCAGTCCCGCCGTGCTGAGTGATACCGTGATGGTCGCCCTGGGTCGAAAGGAGGAAACCGAGCAGTCCCATCCGGCTGAACAGGATCTCGGTGTACGGGCGGTCTCGACCATTCAGGGCGCCAACATACTGGTGGTGGAGGATAATGAGATCAACCGCCAGGTGGCTCACGAACTGTTGAAAGTGGCGGGCCTGAATGCAGAGGAGGCACACGATGGACGCCAGGCGGTGAAGCTGGTGGCCGGCAAGGAGTTCGATGCAGTGCTCATGGATATCCAGATGCCGGTTATGGACGGATTCGAGGCGACCCGCGTGATACGCCAGATTCCCGGCCTGGAGAACCTGCCGATTATCGCCATGACCGCTAATGCCATGGTGGGCGATCGCGAGAAGTGCCTGGCAGCGGGTATGAATGACTACGTGGCCAAGCCCATTGATCCGGCGGATCTTTACCAGGCACTGCTTCACTGGGTAACACCCAAAATCATGGAGCCGGAGTCGGATACCCAGTCCCTGGTGGCAGCGGGCCGCGGGGGGGAGTTCCCCACCATTCAGGGGATCAATGTCAGAGATGCGCGCAAGCATGTCGGTGGCAACCTGAAGCTCTACATGCAGCTGTTGAAAAAATTTCAGAAAAACCAGTCGAATGTGCCGGAAGAGGTGATGAAGGCCCTGGAGATGGGCGACCTGGATACCGCCAGGCGTATCGCTCACACCCTGAAGGGGGTTTCGGGCAACCTGGGTGCGCGCAGGCTGTTCGAATCGGCCCGTGACCTGGAAGAGTGCATCAAGAAGGACAGCGAGGATTGTGTGCAGCGGCAGATGGGCGAGGTGCGTGAGGCCCTTGGGCAGGTCCTTGAAGCGATAGACCAGTTGGAGCACCCGTCAGCCAGGAGCGGAGCGGAAGCAGAGGACCGCGATATCGACCTGGCTAAATTGGGTCCCAGGATAAATGAGCTGGCCAGCCTGCTGGCTGATGATGACACCGCGGCAAGCCGCTACCTTGCAACCCTGCGTGAAGAGTGCTGCGCAGCCGCATTGCGTGATGGGTTTGATGAGATAGAGTCACTTATTGAGAACTACGACTTTGGTGAGGCCCTGGTTGTGCTGGGCCGTATTGCCGGGGAGCTGAACGTTGAATTGGAGATTGACTGATGACGGTTGATGTGAGCCAGAAAACCATATTGGTTGTCGACGACGTGCCTGAGAATATAGATGTACTCGACGGTGTGCTACACGACAGATACAAGATCAAGGCAGCGGTCAATGGCCAGCGGGCGCTGAAGATCGCCATGTCGGACAATCCTCCCGACCTTATCCTGCTGGATATCATGATGCCTGAAATGGATGGCTACGAGGTGTGCCGGCGGTTGAAGGATGACGAGAAGACCCGGGGCATCCCCGTTATTTTCGTTACCGCCATGAACGAAGTGGAGGATGAGCGCAAGGGGCTGGAACTCGGCGCAGTGGACTACATAACAAAACCATACTCCCCGGCTATTGTGTGCGCACGGGTCAAGACCCACCTGATCCTGAAAGATACCCTCGACAACCTGGAGCACCTGGTCTACCTGCGCACTCTGCAACTGCAGAAGACCAAGGATGCCACTGTTCTCGCATTGGCGTCCCTGGCAGAGACCAGGGATATGGAGACTGGCAACCATATACGGCGCACCCAGCACTACGTGCGTGTGCTGGCAGAGCGGCTGCAGGAGAACCCACGCTATCAGAATGAGCTGACAGACGAGATGGTGGAGCTTTTCTACAAAACCGCCCCCCTGCATGACCTCGGTAAAGTGGGTATACCGGACGAGGTACTGCTCAAGCCCGGACGCCTGACTCCTGAAGAGTTTGAAGTCATGAAAGGCCATGCTGCATTGGGTCGCCAATCGCTGCTGGAGGCGGCGGAGATGATGGATGGCGACAGTTCATTTTTCGACGTGGCAGGGGATATTGCCGCCAATCATCATGAAAAATGGGACGGCAGCGGCTATCCCAATGGTCTCAAGGGCGAGAAGATTCCACTGGCAGGCCGTTTGATGGCGGTGGCGGACGTCTATGATGCCCTGATAAGCAAACGAGTCTACAAGGCTGCCATGAGTCATGAAGAGGCCAGGGCGATTATCCTGGAGGGCAGTGGCAGCCACTTCTGTCCGGACGTGGTTGATGTCTTCCGTGATTTAGAGGATAGATTTCTGCAGATCGCAGCAGAGTATAAGGATGAGGACTGAGCGGGGTGTGCAGATAATGGATGTTCCCAATGCTTTTGACAACACAGCGACAGGTTATGGCCGGTTGGTATTGCGGATGCTTACAGCTCTGCTGCTCCTGGTGTTTTCAATGCCCCTGTGGGCACAACAGTGCGAAGTCGGGCGCCCGGTGGTCTTTGCCGACCTGAACTGGGACAGCAACCGGATCCATACCGCCGTTGCACGTTATATCCTGGAGAAGGGTTATGGCTGCCAAACCGATGCCATGCCTGGGACCAGCATTCCCCTGGTAAAGGGCCTGGCCCGGGGTTCCATCGACGTCATGATGGAGGTGTGGGCTGATAACTACGGTGATGCCTGGAGCGAGGCGATGGAAGAGGGGACTGTGGTGCATCTGGGTACCAACTTCCCCGATGCCGTGCAGGGCTGGTTTGTTCCGCGTTACCTTGTCGAGGGTGATGCCGAAAGGGGTATCGAGCCCAGCGCGCCGGACCTGGTTTCGATCAGCGATCTTGCCAGGTACAAGCTACTGTTCAAGGATCCTGAGCGCCAGGACAAGGGACGATTCATCAACTGTGTGTTCGGGTGGGGTTGCGCCACCATCAACAGTCGCAAACTCAGGGCGTACAGGTTGAAAGAGCACTATTCCAATTACCGTCCGAAATCATCCGAGGAGTTTACCAAGGCGATTGTCGACAGCTATGAGCAGGGCAGGCCTTTCCTGGCCTATTACTGGGGGCCGACCTGGATTCTGGGTAAATATGACCTGGTCATGCTCAAAGAGCCGGCTTTCAACCGGCAGGATTGGCAGGGGTTGAACGAGGATAGGGAGTATCCAAAGGCCTGCGCCTATCCTGTTGCAGATGTCGGTATTGCCGTTAGTGCGCAGTTTCAGCGACAGGCGCCCAGGCTGTCTGAATTTCTGTCCAACTATGAAACTACCGGCAGGCAGGTCAGTGAACTGCTTGCCCTGCAGCGGGACAAGGGAGCCAGCGCCCGGGAGATGGCGGTTCACTTTCTGAGTAGTGAGAAGTCCCAGTGGGTCCAATGGGTGCCGGAGGAGGTGGCGGCGGGTGTGATTCAGTCGCTGGCGGAGTGAGCCGGGTCAGGGGATTCTCACCCGGCTGAAGGTGATTTCTATTCTCCCCGGGAGTCAGTGCTGTTGCATTACTCTGGCTGGGGCAGGGTGTAGTTCTCTTCCCTGAAGAGCCTTACGCAGGCCTCGACCACCTCCGGGTCATAGAGCTTTCCACTATTGGTTTCAATCTCCTCCAGGGCTCTTTCGATACCCAGTCCGGGCCGGTAGGGTCGATGTGAGGCCATCGCCTCCACGACGTCGGCAACCGCCAGTATGCGTGCTTCGAGGATGATGTCGCCATCCTTCAGTCCCTGGGGGTAACCTGAGCCATCCAGCCGCTCGTGGTGCTGGTGAATCATATCCTTCACAGGCCAGGGGAAGTCGACTTTGGATATGATGTCGTGACCCACTTGTGTGTGGGTGTGAATGATATGGTATTCGTTTTCACTCAGCTTGCCCGGGCGGTTGAGAATCTCGGCTGGCACATAGATCTTGCCAATATCATGGATCAGGCCTCCCATGCGGACCCCCTCAGTTACATCAGGGTCCACTCCCATGGCGGTAGCGATGGCGGAAGCCAGCTCCGCCACCCGCTGCTGGTGACCCGAGGTATAGGGGTCGCGCTTTTCAACGGTCAGGGCTACGGCCTGGACAGCCTGCTTCAGGCTGCGTTTGAGTTGCTCCTGCTGCTGCTTCTCGGCAGTGGCGTCGAAGATGGCACCGTCCAGCCAGAGTGCAGTGTCACCCTCGTAGGAGGCCTGGCCTTTTTCGTAGACCCAGCGGGTATCACCCTCGACGTTGACTATTCTGTAATCCAGAACATAGGGGGATCGGTTGGCAACCGCCTCTCCGATCTTGATCTCCACGCCCGTGCTGTCGTCGGGATGGATGATGCTGCGAAAGCTGCGCACACTGTTGTGGATGAAATCGTCCGCCGGGTAGCCGCTGATGTTGCTTATCTCGTCGCTGATGAACTGGATGTTGTGTTCGGAATCAAATGTGCAGCGATAGATGGCCCCGGGAATGTTGTCCACAAGGCTGCGGAACTTGGCTTCATTCTCCTCGAGCGCGGAGTTGGTTTCCAGCAGGCTCCTGGTTCGCTTTTGCACCTCCGCTTCAAGCAGCTCGTTCTGGTGCTGTAACTCCTGGTTGGCCTCGCTAAGCGCCAGGTGGGTCTTGACCCTGGCATGGATTATAGCGGGAGAGAAGGGCTTGGTTATGTAGTCCACCGCGCCGAGTTCAAGGCCCTTTGCTTCGTCGTAATCGGCATCGAGCACCGAGATGAATATAACGGGAATGTGTGCAGTGCTGGAATTCTCTTTAAGCTTACGGCAGACAGCGTAGCCGTCGAGGCCTGGCATCAGGATGTCCAGAAGTATCAGGTCGGGAGGGTTTTCCGAGTCCGCCCGGCTGAGCCCCCGTTCGCCATCTTTGGCGGCAACGACCTTGTAATCCTGCTCGAGGAAGGAGTTGAGTATGTCGATGGCAGAAGGGTCGTCGTCGATGACGAGTATGGTTTTCATGCTTCCTGATCGCCGCTTGGCTAGTGTATTCAATGACTGGTATCCATGGACTGCTAAGCTACTAATGATAATAGCAGTTTAAGTCATTAGCAAAATAGCAGGCATTTATTTCCTGGCTTGGCGTTGATTGAATGATCAGCCCGGATGGCTGTCGAGGCTGCAAGCAGCGTTTCGTGCCTGGTTCAGGTATTCGTTGTAGCATTGTTTGCGTTTCTCACTGCTCAGGGCGGATATGTTGACCGCGTCGGCATCCATTGCCTCAGCCAGGGAGAAGCTGTGCGCTTCAGCCTGTGTGGTGGCATGTTCCCATACACCACTGTGGGGGTCGTAGCGGTACTGGTTCAGAAACAGATGGCCGTGATCTGCCACGAAGCAGACACAGTCGAGCAGAAATTCCACTTCAGGTTCGTCGAAGACGTAGTGAAAACCGATACGGCACCAACCCGGTTTGATGCCGCTGTATCCCTGGATGATGCAGCTGCGGTATTCGTCAGCGGTCTGTTGGTCTATATGCAGTAACTGGTGGCCATAGGGGCCTGCGCAGGAACAACCGGCCCGTGTCTGGATGCCGAACAGGTCGTTCAGCAGCACGGTGACAAACCGGGGGTGGAGCAGCTTTCCGCCTGGATCGTGAATGTTGAACGAGATGATGCTGATGCGTCGCAGGGGGTCCTGATTGCCCAGTATCTCGATGCCGGGGTGTGCGCTCCAGCGCTCAAAGGCGCGCCGGGTCATCTCCTGTTCCCTGGCCTCGATGGTCACAATGCCCGCAGCCTCTTTCACCTCAAAGGCGAGAGCCGCCCGCAGGGTCTGAAGTATGCCGGGGGTTCCCGCATTCTCACGGGTCTCCACGTCATGTATGAAATCGTGATCGTTGGGACCGACATAATCAACAGTCCCGCCTCCGGCGATACTCGGAGGGAGCTCCGGGTGGTAGCAGCGCTCGTTGAAGACCAGTATGCCGCTGGAACCAGGGCCACCGAGAAACTTGTGAGGCGAGATGAATACGGCATCCAGTGAGTATGTATCACCGGGGGTTGAGTTCTCCGGGTTCATGTCGATGGGGACATAGGGTGCGCAGGCGGCAAAGTCAAAAAAGGCCAGGGCATTATAACGGTGAAGAAGTCGTGCAATGTCATCGACCGGCGAACGCATTCCAGTGACATTGGATGCTGCGGAGAATGATCCAATACGGAGCCGGTTTTGGTAGGAGGGGTCCTGTAGAAGCTGTTCCAGGTGCGCGAGGTCGATACCACCGTCATGGGTGAGGCGAACCTCCACCACGGTTGCCATGCCTTCACGCCATGAGACTTCATTGGAGTGGTGTTCGTAGGGGCCGACAAAGACCACCGGCTGATGATCACGGCAGTAGGCTTTGAAGCCGGTTGATTTTTCATCTCCCAGAAAGCCGTCGAGCAGGTTGTTGAGTATCAGGCGGCTGGCAGCCGGCAGCTTGACGCCCACCAATTGCTGCATACGGTCGATAGCTCCGGTGGCCCCAGTACCGCAGGCTATGATTCTTCCGTGGGGTCCTGCGTTGACC
Source organism: Sedimenticolaceae bacterium (assembly GCA_965224515.1). Classification (GTDB taxonomy): domain Bacteria; phylum Pseudomonadota; class Gammaproteobacteria; order Chromatiales; family Chromatiaceae; genus Sedimenticola_A. The sequence continues at coordinate 674,137 of OZ245051.1, read as the reverse complement.
ATCTCCTTGATGCGGCGCTCTGCATGGTGCAGCAGCTGGGTGGTTACCCGGCCGCTTGTGTCGTCTTCCGTGTGGCTGTTGGCATATAACTGCTCAAGCTGCTGCAGGTAGTTCTCGATGAAATGCAGGCTGCGACCCGATGCAGTGTAGTCGGCGTAGCTCATGAGCCGCTTGCCGAATGGTGTCTCGATCTCGGTGTCGACGCCGATAATCTGGCTGCGCAGGTAATCTGTATCCAGCTTTCTATATGCCACTGTTTACTCCATGCCTTGTTCTTTCGGAGTAAAGAGTAACCCGAACAGCTGATCCGGTGCCCGGATTTTTTATGGCAGCAATGGTTTATCGCAGCATGATTTTATGGATGCCTTCGAATCGGCGTATCCAGGGTCTCACCGGCAGTGATCTGGACGCCTCTTTTGCCTTGGCAAATGAGGGGTAGCTGCCATAGGTGGCTGCGTACCATGTTCGCCCGTTCTTTGAAAAGCGGAACAGCACTGTATCTTTTTCCAGGTTGGAGGCAGTGACTCTCTTCTCAACCGTTGCCCTGTCCTCGGCCGCAATGATCTGCAGGGTATAGTTTTTTCCAGGCTGGCTCTTTATCCATGCCTGGGGCGTATTGGCAGTACTGGCTGGCTGCTGAGCCTTTTGCATTTCAGTTTGGATGGCAGTAGCGATCGTCTGTTTAACGGGCTGGGGCTGCACCGTCTGCTGTTTTGAAGCCCCCTGTTTCGAAGCGAGAGGGGGCTGGTCGGGCTTGGCAGCCACTGCTGTTCTCAATTGATTTTGCGGGGCCACCCGGGCCAGGGCCTGCTCTGCATCCCGGCTGCCGTTCAGTGCCGCCAACTTGTACCAATGGATAGCCTCCTGGGTGTTCCGAGGTACCCCGTATCCGTTGTAATGGAGGTTGCCCAGGTTGAAGGCCGCCTGGGATGTCCCCTGTTCAGCTGATTTTTCCCACCACTCGGCCGCCTGGAGGTAGTCCTGTTTCACATGGCGTCCCTGGAAATGGTGGTTGCCCAGGTTGAGCTGTGCGGCGGCGTGCCCCGCCTGCGCCGCCTTGCCCAGCCACTCCATACCTGCCCGGTTGTTTGTGGTCACTCCCTTGCCATTGAGGTAGAGCATGCTGAGATAGAACTGGGCCTGGGGGTCACCCTGTTCGGCCCGGGATGTCCACTGTTTGGCAGCGGCCTCATAGTCTCCCTGCAGATAGGCGGTGTAGCCTGTCCGGGCCTCGTTGCTTGCGCAGCCTGATATGAGCAGGATCAGCCCAATAAAGAGAAGCCGGTGATATGAACGGTGTGAATCAGGCATGGGGCCTATAATCTTGAGAGAAAGAACTGATGCCCCTGGTAGCTGAGCAGCACATCGTGCTCCCGTATGGCTTTGAGTTCAGGTCCCTCATCAAGAATGTCCCCCTCCTTGTAGCGCCTGGTGTTTATCAGTACGAAGCGGCGTCCCGGATCTTCATCGTAGGCGTGTGCATCGACTTTCATGCCTGACAGTTCTGTGCGCAGGCTCTTTGGAAGCATATCGTATGCTAACGGAGTGTCGACAGCAGCGTCCAGGGGGATGTCAGGCAGAACCTCTGTCCCGGGTTCCGCCTGGGATAGTGCAGGTGGAGCTTCCGGGATGACTGCTGGCAGATGCGTCGGCGCGGCTGGCTCAGGGCGTGTGGTCTCGGCGACAGAGGATTTGATCGTTGCATTGAAAAAGCCAAAATCCATGCCCTGGCCGAGGAGTACGCCCAGTGAGAGCATCAGCCCGGCCATCACAAGCGCAGGCCTGAACCTGGACCTTGACTCGGCGCGCCACTGGACATTTGCGAAGTTGCCTGCCTGTCCAGGGCCTTCGGCAGTGTGCTGGTGTTCAACTTTTTTCAATGCATCCAGGATATATGACATATCACACTCCGCTTGATTCGGTGGTGCCGGCGATCTGGTCTTCGGGTGGCGGTACCAGGGGGGTAGTCTGGATATCGCTGACGGCGGGGTTGCTCCTGGCCTCTTTTTCCGGTGTTTCAGCGGTACCCACAAAGGAAGCTGCGCTCATGGTAAGGGTGGCCCCAAACAGCAGGCTTGCGGTTACGGTAAGCTGCTTTGACGAGGGCAGGATGGAACGTGCCGGTAGTACTTCCCGTGCGGCCTTGAGTACAGTCATGGCGCCCACCCGTCCGCTGTTGGATGCAAACATTCCCAACAGGGCGCGTTCACCAATGCTGTTTATCAGGCGGGGAGTTCCCTTGGCAATAAAGTGGAGCAGCCCGGTGGCAGCAGGCGTGAAGAGCCTGTCCCATATGCCTGCAACCTGCAGGCGGTGCCTGATGTAAGTTCTGGTTTCGCTCAGCTTGAGACGTCGCAGGTGATAGCGCGCAGTGACTCTCTGGGATATCTGGCGGAGATCGGGTCTTGCCATCATCTCCTGCAGTTCGGTCTGTCCCACCAGGATAATACGCAGAAGCTTGTAGCGGCTGGTCTCCAGGTTGGTCAGCAGGCGCACTGTCTCCAGCACGCGTGGATTGAGCGCCTGGGCCTCGTCCACCAGGATGACACTGCGCTTGCCCTGGGAGTGGCTTTTCAGCAGGTGGGCAACCAGTCTGTCCACCAGGTCCTTGGATGATCTCACCGGGCGGGGATAGCTGATGCGAAACTCATCGCAGATGGCCGCCAGAAATCCCCGGCGTGAAAGCTTGGGATTGTATATGAAGGCGATCTCCACCCCCTTCACCTGCTGCTCAAGGAGTTTGCGAATGAGCAGGGTTTTTCCCGTGCCAACTTCACCGGTTACCTGTACGAAGCCGCCGTTTGGTCCCACACCATAGAGGAGATGCGCAAGGCACTCTTCGTGACCAGGGCTCAGGTAGAGGAACCTGGGGTCCGGTGTGATGGAGAAAGGATTTGTTTTAAAGCCGAACGTGGAGATGTCCATGGTTTTAATCTTGTCCTGGGGCTGATCGTGAAATTATAAGTCTTCAGCCGCTGTTCAATGGCGACTTTGGATGAATAAAAGTTGTAAGTATGAAGTGGGTCACACAAAAAACAGACCCCCTTCACCTTTGGGATGAGCGGCTGTCGAATGTGGGAAATATAAGCATTAGTCTTGTTCTATCAAACGTAAACAGGTCGATACGATGCAGCGGAATAATCAGAATAGAGCGGTGAGTGAGGGTGACTCAGGGGCCGGCACGAGGCTGTCAACTGCCCAGATGCTTCACATGCTGAACCAGACCCGGATAACCATGACCGGGGAGCTGACATCGCACTACGATCAACGCCGGCTGGAATCAGAACAGCAGATGAATGATCTGCGTGCAGAACTGGCAGGTGTTGCCGCATCTGTTGAGCGCAAGAATACGCCTGCCGGAATCAAGATCGCCATGGTGTTGCTTTTGGGTTTCAATGTTTCGCTGGCCGGCTGGCTCTACATCAATAACAGCGAAGCCAGCGATGAGCGCTGGGCTTTGCGTTCACAGATATCCCAACTGGAGAGTCGGTTGTTAAGGGTTGCGGAACGCGGTCGTTCTTCATCGATCAGCCAGCCTGCAGGGTTGGAGGAGGGGGCAGCGCATCGGCAGGTCAAGCTTTCAAATCTGCCTTCGGCAACCACAGGATTCGGCTTCAACCGGTCGCCGTTCAGCGAGTCGATCATTCCATGGCTGGAGGATTATCTTCAGCGTCTGGAGCAGCAGGGTTTTCGAGGGCTCGTGAAACTGGAGACAACCCTGGGTCACTTCTGTGTCATCAAGGATCGCGCCGGTCAGTATCGCCTCCCTTCAAATGAGACGCCGGTTGATGATTGTCTGCTGTTGGCAGATGAGCCTGTGGAGGCTGACAAACTGGGTATTGACCAGACCCTGGGCTTCCGTAACTTCATCGACAGCTTCAATGGTGAGCCGGGCCAGGCGATCAGGGTGGAGCTGGCAACCCGTGGCTTTGCCCCCTCGATGATGAGCTATCCTGATCCCGATGACGGGCCCAAGGCGGGTCCCTGGAATGAGGCGGCACAGAAGCAGCAGGTGATAACGGCAACCGCCGTTGCTGTGAAGAGTGATGGATAGCCGATGGGCGTCACCTTCTGACGGCGTTAACCCGCACTTGATTGTATCGTTGGCGGGTTGGGTTTCTTATTGGACCAATTGATTGAGATCGAAGATCGGCAGCAGTATGGCCAGTACAATGGTCAACACCAGGCCACCCATGAGCAGGATCAGCAGGGGTTCGAACAGCCCCATGACGGTGGTGATGCTGCTCTCCACCTCCCGCTCGTGATTGTCCGCCGAGCGTTCCAGCATCTCACCCAGGTTGCCACTGCTTTCGCCACTGGCGATGAGAGAGAGTGTCATCGGCGGAAACAGCCGGCTGGCGTCCAGAGAGGCTGAAAGACCACCCCCTTCGCGAACCTTCTTTGCCGCTTCGGTCACCGCCTCGCGCATCGGCAGGTTGGAGACCACCTGGGCGGAGATCAGCATCCCTTCGAGCACCGCAACGCCGCTTGAGGTGAGGATACCCAGAGTGCGGGCGAACTGGGCGGTGTTCAGCGCCTTGACCAGTCTGCCGATCACCGGCAGCCTGATCAGCATGCGGTGATAGTTTTTTCGTGGTCCCGGATAGGAGATCAGCTGTCGGAAGGCGATGCCCCCCGCGAACAGCGCCAGCAGCATGTAGAGGCCATAGTCCCGCAACAGATCACTGGTGGCGATCATGCCCACGGTCAGGGGGGGGAGCTCCTGGCCTATGCCCTCGAATACCTGTACCACCTCGGGTACCACGTAGGTCATCAGTGCCACGGTTACCAGTACAGCCATCACGGTGAGCATGGCGGGGTAGAAGAGGGCCATGATGATCTTCTGGCGCAGGGCCTGCTGAGCCTCTGTATGGTCGGCGAGACGTTCCAAAACGTGATCGAGATGACCCGATTTTTCTCCTGCTCCAACAGTGGCGCGGTAGAGATCGGAGAAGCTGCCGGGGAATTCTCCAAGGCCGCTCTCCAGGCTGTGACCCTCCAGTACCTTGGCGCGCACTGATACCAGTACCCGGCGGATTGACTGCTTCTCGGACTGCCGCGTCACCACGTCCAGGGTGGATTCTATAGGCATGCCCGAGCGTACCAGGGTGGCCAGCTGGCGGGTGACCAGGGCGAGTGAGGCGGCATCGAGCCCCCTGGCGGGAAGGGAAAAGCTGTGTTTGCTCTTGCGGGGTCGTTTCGATTCCTGGACCTCGGTCACCGAGAGGGGGGATAGGTTCTGGCCGCGTAGCTGGCTGCGTACATGCTTCGCGGTATCCCCCTCGATGATGCCTTTGCGTTTTTTGCCCTTCTCGTCCAGGGCTGTGTATTCATAGGCCGCCATCAGCCGGACTGACTCACGCGCAGCAGTTCATCAACGGTGGTCTCGCCCCGGGCAACCTTGAGAGCTCCATCCTGCCAGATGCCGGGGGTGCTCTTGCGGGCATGGGCCTCCATCTCCGCCTCGCTGGCGCCGTCGTGAATCATTGACTGAAGGGTGCTGTCCACCAGGACCAGTTCATAGATGCCCTTGCGTCCCTGGTAGCCGCTGCCCTTGCAATCCGGGCAGCCCTTGGCGCGGTAGAGTTGTTTCACTTTGCCGGGTTCGAGGCTGAGCAGCTTCAGCTCACTTTCGGTGGGTTCATAGGCTTCACGGCAGTGGGGGCAGAGTTGGCGCACCAGGCGTTGGGCGACAACACCGAGCAGGCTGGATGAGAGCAGAAAGGGCTCCACCTCCATGTCCCGCAGGCGGGTCACCGCACCCACCGCGGTATTGGTGTGCAGGGTGGAGAGTACCAGGTGGCCGGTGAGACTGGCCTGGATGGCGATCTGCACTGTCTCCGAGTCACGGATCTCGCCCACCATCACCACGTCGGGGTCCTGGCGCAGGATGGCGCGCAGTCCCCGGGCAAAGGTCATATCCACCTTGCTGTTTACCTGGGTCTGGCCGATGCCGTCCAGGTAGTACTCAATGGGGTCCTCGACGGTGAGGATGTTGCGGGAGCTCTCGTTAAGTGACTCAAGTACTGAATAGAGAGTGGTGGTCTTGCCCGAGCCGGTGGGGCCGGTGACCAGTATGATGCCGTGGGAGCGGTGGATCACCTCTTTGAACTGTGTCTTTACTTTACTGGCCATGCCGAGGTGGTCCAGGTCAAGCCGGCCCGCCTGCTTGTCCAGCAGGCGGAGTACCACCCGCTCTCCATGGGCACTTGGGATGGTGGAAACACGCACATCCACCGCGCGACCTGCAAGCCTGAGGGAGATCCTGCCGTCCTGGGGCAGGCGTTTCTCGGCAATATCCAGCTTGGCCATCACCTTGATGCGTGAAGCGATGAGGGGGGCATAGACACGCTTGGGCTGCAGTATCTCCCGCAGTACGCCGTCGACACGGAAGCGTACCAGCAGTCGGTTTTCCATTGGCTCTATGTGGACGTCCGAGGCGTCCTCCTTGATCGCTTGGGTGAGCAGGGCATTGATCAGGCGGATGATGGGTGCGTCGTCGTCGCTTTCGAGCAGATCCTCGGGTTCCTGGAGTTCGTTGATCACGCTGCCCAGGTCGAACTCGTCGCCCAGGTCCTCCATCGCCTCCATGGCCTGGTCCGAGTCGTGTTCGTAAGTGCTGGTCAGCAGTTTCTCAAACTCATCCTCACTGATCTGGCGGAAGCTGACAGGCACACCCATAAGGCGGCGCATCTCTACCAGTGCATCGAGGGTTGCATCGGGGCGGTGCAGTACCAGGGCGCCTTCGGGGCCCTGTTCAGAGATCAGGACGCCGTTTCGCCGTGAGAAGGCGAAGGAGGTGGTCTTGATGCTGTAGGGCGGGGCCAGCTCCTCTTCGTTGGGCGGGATGACGAACTGGCTGGTCGCCTCAAAGCCGTCGCTGAGCAGGATCGATTCGGGTTCGAAGTTGTCTTGCATCAGTCGCCTCCGGAGATCCTGGACCAGTCGACACCGGATGTGGTCTGCGCCTCTTCAGGGGGCTCGGTGGTTCTCTCCTCAGGGTCATTGCAGCACTGTTCCATCTCTGAAGGCAGTATGTTCGGTTTCTCTCCGAGCAGGAGGCGAACGTCATGATGCTTCTGCCGCGCCTGGGTGTCGCGCATCCGGTAGTACTTGCGCGAGGTATGGGTAATGCCGTCCTCGGCATCGCGCATGATGGTCGGTTTCAAAAATACCATCAGGTTGGTCTTGTGGTTTTCGGCGCTGCGGCTCTTGAACAGGTTGCCTACCACGGGTACATCACCCAGGCCCGGTACCTTTCCATGGCTCTCCTGGGAGGTGTCCTGCATCAGTCCGCCCAGTACCAGCATGTCGCCGTCGTTGACCAGTACCTTGGTCTGGATCTGGCGTTTCTTGGTGCGCAGTTCGGAGCCTGCCGTGGTGCTGTCCACCGCGGAGACCTCCTGGTTCAGCTCCAGCATCACGGCGTCCCCTTCGTTGATCTGGGGTTTGACCTTGAGGACGATGCCCACATCCTTGCGCTCGATGGTCTGGAAGGGGTTGTCCGGTGTGCTGTTGTCGTTGGTGTACTGGCCGGTGACGAAGGGGACATTGTCGCCGACGGTGATGGTTGCCTCTTCATTGTCCAGTGTGACCAGTGTTGGGGTGGAGAGGATGTTGGTCTTGCCGTCTGTGGCCAGGGCCCGCAGCAGGGCGCGCACGGTGCCGCCGATGACGTAGCCGAGGTTGAGACCGGAACCCAGGGCCAAGGCCGTTCCCGCTGCCCCCAGGGCATCGGTTCCGCCGAGGTCTCCGGGTTGGGCCACGCCGCCGATGAAGCCTTTTTGGGTTCCCAGGCTGGAGGTCCAGTTGATGCCCAGGTCGCCGGTCTTGTCGGTGGTGACCTCGGCGATGACGACTTCTACAAGTACCTGGGCACGACGGGTGTCGAGACCGCGGATCACTTCCCTCAGTGAGTTCATGGTGTCCGGTGGAGCGGAGATGACCAGGGCGTTGGAGCTCTCGTGGGCCTGGATCGCGACCTTGTTCAGCTGGGCGGGGCCTTTCTGCCCGGCCTCAGGTTTGTGGATGTTACTGATCTCCTGCAGTACCGGCACCAGTTCCTTGGCGTTGGCGTAGCGCAGGTAGATCACCTGGGTATTGCCCTTGGTTTCAAGAGGAGTGTCCAGGTGTGAAATCATGGTGCGAAAACGCAATCGTGCGGCAGAGTCTCCACTGAGCAGGACGGTGTTGCTGCGCTCGTCGGCCACCAGGCGCACGCCGATTTCAGACCCGCCCTCCTTGGTGGCGACCTGGGTACGGCCCACCAGCTGGGTGGCCAGGCGGACAACTTCAGAGGCCGCAGCGTGGCGCAGGGGGATGATCTCGATCTCGCCCTCGCTCACGGTGTCGATGCGGCTGATGATCTCCATCAGCCGTGCCAGGTTTCTGGCCCGGTCGGTTACGATCAGAATGTTGCTCGAGGCGTGGGCCGCGATGCTACCGTCCTGGGGTATCAGGGGACGCAGCAGGGGCACCAGTTCACGGGCGGGCACATGTTTCAGCTCGATGAGACGGGAGACCACCTGGTCGCCATTGCCTGGCCTTTTCGCCGTGGCCACCGGTACCGATGTCTGCTTGGCTGTGGTTTCGGGGATGATCCGTATCACGTCACCTGATTCCACCGCTGCAAAGCCGTGTACGTCGAGAATGGAGAGGAAGACCTGGTAGAGCTCATTCTCATCCATGGGCTTGGCGGAGACCACGGTCACCTTGCCTTTTACCCTGGGGTCGACGATGAAGTTGGTGCCGGTGGCCTCAGAGACCACGGTGACCAGGGTCTTGATGTCGGCACCATCCAGGTTGAGGGTGATGCCGCCACCGAAGGCGAGGGTGACGTTGAAGGCCAGGATGCCGGCAACCAGGCGTCGTCTCCATCTGCGTGTCACTGTGTTGAGCTTGGACTTAATCATCATATTCAATCTTTATTGAGAGGGGCGGGGGCGGCAGCTGTTAACCTGACGCCAGCCTTTTTCTTGATCAGTTTCAATGTTTCAAGCTGGCCGTTTCGCTCCAGCAGGACTCTGTCCGGGTGTATTTCAGCCAACAGGGCGCCCGGTGTTACGCTGTCGCCTTTGCGATAGCGTTTCTCCTTGCCCTTGCCTGCGGTGATCATTGCCCAGCCTTCAGCCTCCTCACCGGCAATTACACCTCTGAGGGTCAGCTGCAGCCGGGTCTGTGGGGCATTGATGCTTGCCTGCCTGTTCACGGGAGAGTGCTGGGCTGTACCAAAGAGATCCCAGTCGGTAATCTCTTCGATATCGTCCTCGTCGGCTATGGGCTGAGGTGCACGCTGTACTACGCCGCTGGTTGATGGTGTGGCAGGGGTGGTGTCTGCTAGCCAGTCGGGGATTTTGTCAGCCCCGCTTATGACCAGCAGTGCGGCGAAGAGCAGGGTTGCTCCATGGGGTGCGCTACGCATTAGTGCGTTGTCTGAACCGCCGGTTGGCGGGTTGGCACTGTTTATCAATGCATGAATGCCCATGTTCATCCTCCAAGGCGGCTCAGGGTAAGCCGGCCGTTGACCCGGCCCGATGCACTGGTGCGGCTCAGTTGGGCTGTTCCGGCCCAGATGCCTTCGCTCTGCAGGTCGGCCATCCATTCGACCAGGGTGTTGAACTCTGCTGACTCAAGCCAGATTTTGAGCTTTCCGCCATCTGCCGGTTCAATGCGTTTGACCGCCTGGCCCAGTCCGGAATCGCGGGCCGACTCATCCACTACACTGAGCAGCGACCGGTCATCCTCGCTATCCTCCAGCTCAGGTCCGATCTGGTCCCGGATCAGCTCAATCTGTTTTGTGGTCTGCTCCATCCAGGAGACCAGCTCACGTTGTGCCTGAACCGACGACTGCAGTCCCGATACTTTCTCTGTGAGTGGCTCCCAGGCCAGGGCGTAGAGCACGATGAACCCTACAGTCAAGGCTCCTGCAACCAGGAAGCCGCGCTCTCTTGGGGCCATCTCTTGCCAGATTTCGCTCATTGATCTTTCACCTTCAGGGTGATTTTTCCACGTGCCCTGTTGTTGCGTGTCGATGCGGAGTGAAGGGCAACTGCAAGCAGGTCGTTTTCGGCCACTGCCTTGCGGATCTCTTCAATCTCCTGCAGGTTGTCTGCGGCCAGGTCCATATCGAGCCGGCTGTCGTGATAACTGATGCCCATCACTTCAACCCCTGTCTCTTCGCTGAGCGGTACGCCCGCCACGGCGAGCAGTTGCAAGACGCCTTCGCCGCCGTCGAGTTTTCGTTTCAGTGACTCCAGCGTCCGCTCCATCTGTACCTTCGGGTTGACCATTCTGCTGTCGGGCAGAGCTTTGCGGTACAGGCTGGAGATGCGCTGCTGCAGTTGCTGGTTCTCTGACTGCAGTCGCCAGTAGTCGAACAGTTCGGCACCAACGGTGAATGCCAGCCAGAGTGTTGCTGCCACAATCGCCGGACGCCAGGGTCGAACCCGTTCCTGCAGTGAGGGGGTGGTGGCAAACTCCCCTTGCAGAAGATTGATGCATGGACCGCCGGTTGCCTCAGATGCCATCAGTGCCAGTGCCGGTTGTTCTCCGTTACTGCCTGCCAGCACTTCGAGGCCCTGTTCCTCGGCGCTGCTTCTCAAGGGGTGGGACATTGAGGCGTCCCCATACAGGAAGAGCGCCTCCGGCCTTTGGTTTTCCGGTGTGCCTTGCAGGGCAGTCTCCAGCATGAAGCCTGGTGTCTCCCGGTCGGCGATAAACCCACTGTACTCTCCCGTGCGGAACAGCAGTCGTTCATCAACGCCAAGCACCGACCAGCAGCGTGGCTGGTAAGGTACGCTAAGCAGGTCCGGCATCATGAACAGCAGGGTGATGCCTTCCTGGTCAAACTGATCTTTCCAGTGGTTGATCATCTCCCGCTGGATCACTGCAACGGGTGTCTGCTCGCCCTGTGTTCTGCCAAGAGCGAAGTGGAAGTCATCGACGTCTCCGGCCAGGCTCTCTTCGAGGGCGTAGGGTACAGCTCTGCGCAGTTGCGCCTGGTTGCGTGCCGGAAGAGCGACGGAGCTCAAGCGCAGGCAGCTGCTGTCCACCAGGGCTATAACAGGGCGTTCGTCCAGTCCGGCCACCAGGTCATGCAGGCTGCCGCTCTGAATCCGGTCATCTTCCGCGCGGGCAGGGTCGTACCATTGCAGGGTGTTGTCCTGGCTGTTGCCGATCAACAGGTAGATTGCTTCGCTCATGCTCCCCGGCTCCTGGAAAGAACGCTGATGGGCTTCTCCTTGACGCGGTGGAGCAGGCTCTGCAGATGCAGTCTGCTCTCTGCCACGCTGACCCTGGCGCTGGAGCGGAAGAAGGCGCTGCTGATGCCGATGGTCTCCTCCTCTGTGTCGACCTCCTCGAACAGCGGGTCATCTTCAAGCTCCTCAAGGGATGTGATTGGGGTCTCCTTTGTCTCCTTGGCGAAAACCTTAATGCTCTCTTCGTTGAGGTTCTCACCAAGACTCATCAGTACTGCCACGCTTGCTGAGTTGATGTTGACAGGGGTCTGTTCAGGCAGTGCCGCTATGTGGGGTTGCAGGGTCTTGTACATTTTATCGTCCACGCCCTTTACCAGTCGCAGTTCGCTGATGTCGGACATCGGCCGGTTTGCACTCCGGTAGGGTGGGCTGAGCCGGCTGTAGTGATCATCTTCCGCCCCATTTGGGAACTGGGGCTCCATGTCGGCGTCCAGCCAGTCGGTTACCGCCTGGGCGACGGACTCATCGAGTTTCAGAAAAACCAGCAACCGTTTGAACTGCTCAACCGCTTCGGGAACATGCTCTCCTTCAATTACCAGGTTATTGATGTTGAAGCGGCCCTGCATATCCTCAATAGTTCCTTCGACAAAACCACCGGTTACCCCCGTCTTGGGCAGGGCCTTTGTCCAGCTGTCACCATTTCCGTCATGCTGGTTCGCCTTGATATCGGTGCTCAATACGCCGCTTGCCCAATCCTCCACGCCGAGGGCATAGAGGTAGGCCTGGTCCTGGTAGAGCAGGGTGCTGGTATGGCGGATTGAGTGTTGTTGCGAGCTCATCATCTGCACAGCCAGAATGGTGGCCACAGAGGCGATCAACATGGCGGTGAGCAGCGCCACCCCCTGCTGTCGAGCCGGCTTTGAGAGATCACTCTTCATTCTTGGTCTCGCCTCGATAGGTTCCAGGTAACTGCACCAGTCGCCTGATCTCACCCATGCCCTTTATGCCCAGGATGATCTCCACTGCATTGGGTAGGGCGGTCTCCTTCTGTTCCTCTTCAGCCGGGGGCCAGTTTTCGATCCACTGATCACGGTCGTCCAGGTAACGGAATGTCAGGTTCTCCACTTCGCTCAGCAGGGGCATATCATCTGCCTCTCCGGACACGGCCTGATCCAGTGCCCGCCAGCTATTGCGTATCAGTTGTTCGTCCTCCAGGCGGTAGCCGGTCCGTCGCAGGCTGCTGCGAGGCAGGCCCTGGGGGTTGCTCCAGCCGCCCCGGGTAAAGCGGATACCTGTGGTACTGTCCGCGACAAAGGCACTCTCGGTATCACCGAGCTTATCCCTGACGGGGCGGTTCACGGCCTGACTCAAATCTCTTTCCATTAGCATTACCGCAACTCTCAGTTCGTCCATGCGCGAGGAGAGCTGATCGCTTCCCTGCTTGGTATCGATCACCGAGCGTAGAGAGCCGTAGGCGACCACGGAGAATGTTGCAAAGATCGCCATCGCAACGGTCAGCTCCATAAGGGTGAATCCTTTGGATGATTTCCTCACTGTTTCACCGTGTCGTCATGCAGGATGTATCCCGTCAGCCTGGCCAGTGTCTGTTCACCGCCAACCCGTACTTCCATTCGCTTTACGGCGGAGTCCTCTGTCTCGTTGATCTCTCTCTCCCAGGGCCATTCATGCCCCCCCATCGCTGTGCTGCCGGAGTTTTCAGCGACGGTTTGTCCGGAATTGATCCTTGCGCTCATAAGCAGGTTCATGCCGACCCAGTGGGTCAGGGTTTTATCCCTGAGGGTTGTTGTGCCCTCTACTTTATGGCCGGCCAGTCGCACTGCCGCTGCAAGGGATATGGCAACCACGGCAAGGGCGACCAGGATCTCCATCAGGGTGAAGCCCATTTCTTTACGAGCCATTGATGGCAAACCTCCCGATGGCATCTCCCGAGAGGGTATAGCCGGCCACATCCCGAATGCTGACGGTGAGCTCGAACGGGGTCACTTCGCCGGATGACCAGAACACCAGGACAGGGCCTTTTACCGCGTCCTGTTGTGTGTTTTGACTTTCGGTGGGTGTGACGTCGATCTCCATGTCATGGGGCATGGATCTGGCCCTGAAAGGTGTAGATGCCTTGATCGGCTGCCACTTTTCCTCCTCAAGTTTTACAAAGTGATAGCCTCCAGTATTAATCACTATTCCGAGTTCCCGGCCCTCCAGCTGTGCTTCGTTTCGGGCCAGGCTGAACAGTGCTTTGAGTCTCCTTGCCTCGTCGCGGACCAGGTCGTGGCGCCTGTCCCCAGGCATGGAGATGGCAGCCATGGACAGCAGCACACCCATAACGACGATAACCACCAGCAGTTCGAGCAGGGTGAACCCCTGTTGACCGTTGGAGCGTTTCATCTCAGGTCCGTCAGATGTTCCAGTTGCCAATGTCCCCATTGGCCCCTTCCCCTCCTGGTTGACCGTCTGCGCCGAGGGAGTAGATATCAATGTCGGCCTGCACACCGGGACTCAGAAACTGGTAATTGCGTCCCCAGGGGTCCTTGGGCATCTTGTCGAGATAGCCACCCTGCTTCCAGTTCGGGAGATCTGAGCCGGAGGGTTTGCTGACCAGGGCGTCAAGGCCCTGATCTGTTGATGGGTAGATGAAATTATCAAGCTTGTAGAGATCCAGTGCATTCATCAGGGCCCGGATGTCGTGCTGGGCCTTGGTGATACGTGCCTTCTCGGGGCGGTCCATGATTTTGGGTACCACCACCGCGGCAAGAATGCCGAGAATCACTACCACCACCATAATTTCAATCAGTGTGAACCCGGTGTTTTTTCTTTGACCGGTAAGTTCTTTTTTACTGCTTGTGTAGTTCATGTTCCCGTTCCACAAAAAATCCAACAGTCGAGTTGAGACTAGTGTAAGAGGAATCAGACTATTTAACTTCCTGTTGTGTCGGGTTTTGTGATGCGTATTTTCAGCTTGTGTGGAGGGCGTCACATTGTGTTCTTTTCATGGCGATGTGAGCCAACGCAGATCTCTTCGTTTATATAACTAAAGGTAAGAATATTGGTGTGATTCAAGTTTTGCGGCTGTAGTGCGCCACGGATGGGCTGCAGTCGGGGGGGAATACTGTTTATGTCAGGAGTGACGCCCGGGCCCGGACTGGTGTCCGAGCCCCACAAGGCTGGTATCTCAGCTCTCCTCTTTCTGCACGCTGACTGTCTGGTTGGCTTTCAGTTTCAGGTTGTTGAGCCTGGTTACCTGGCCGTCGGGCCAGTGCACCTGGAGGCTGTCCACCTGGTTTGCTGAACCCAGGCCGAAATGGGCCATCAGTTCTTCGGATGAGCCGAACCCTTTTCCAGCCTGGATTGTGCGAACCTGGGTTTTCCCGTTGCTGTTTATGATAACCCTTGCCCCGACGGCTGAACGGTTGGCTGCTGACCCCTGAAGTTGAACCTTAAGAAAGTTATTGCCATTGGTGCCGTGATTTTCAAGCAGTACGCTTGGCTTCTTTGAGTTTGCAATAAACCAGTCCAGGTCGCCATCGTTGTCATAGTCAGCCCAGGCTGAACCAAAAGCAGCGCCATTGACCTGCGCACCTGCACGTGAAGTGATGTCAATCAGTTTTCCGTTACGGTTTTCATAGAGAATGTTGGTCTCTTTCTCGCCGCCCTTCAGCATGCCGCCGGAAACGATGGCAACGTCTTCGTCTCCGTCATTATCCCAGTCGATGAAGCCAACACCCCAGTCAACGGTTTCGCGGTCTGCAATTCCCCAACTGGAAGTCATGTCGCTGAAGGTGCCGTTGCAGTTGTTGACGTAGAGGGTGGTCGGACCGTGTTCTGCATCTGTGCCGCGGGTGTTGTTGGTGGAAATTAGGTCATGACAGCCGTCGTTGTTCAGATCCCCAACAGCCAGGCCCATGGCATGTGCAGGCCCTGATATGCCGGCCCGTTCTGATACGTCGGTAAAGTTTCCTTTTCCATCATTGCTTAAAAGTATGTCGTCTACGAAGTCTACGGCCAGGTAGAGATCAAGCGTTCCATTACTGTCGTAGTCGAACCATGTGCCACTGAAAGTCTTGCGCTCATTGCCGTTCAGCCCGTGCTTGCCGGCCACATCGGTGAATGTCCCGTTGCCGTTATTGCGGTAGAGGCTGTCGGGTGTCTTTGTGTCGGGCTTTATGGGGAAGCGGTTGGCGACAAACAGGTCGAGGTCGCCGTCGTGATCATAGTCGCCCCAGGCAGAGCTCATGCTGGCATAGGGATTATCGACGCCGGCCGATTTTGCGATGTCGCTGAAAGTGCCGTTGCCGTTGTTTCTGAACAGGTAGTTTGGGCCGGCATTATTGGCGATATAGACATCCACGTGGCCGTCACTGTTATAGTCTGCCCAGGCTACGCCAAGACCGTCAGAGTGGCTTGAAAGTCCGGAGGTCACGGATACGTCCTTGAAGCTGCCGTTGCATTGGTTTTCAAATAGAGATGTGGTTTCAAGCTGGGTGACCAGGAGGTCTACGCATCCATCATTGTTGTAGTCTGCCCAGCCGGCACCACGTGCAATGTTTGTTGCCAGGTTGGCTGCCGAGGTGGCATCAGTAAAGCCTGTCTGCCTGTCATGAGACATCATGCTGTTGCATCCTGCCAGTGCGATGCCGGTTGCAGTCAATAGCAGTGGAATTTTATAGGCCATCTTCTCTCTCCCTTATAGAAGGGCATAATAAAGAAAAGCCGCGCAGATGATGCTGCGCGGCCTTCACGGTCGATCAGAACTTGCCGGATTTTCTGATCTTGTATACGGCATCGGTACCATGTTCGGTGTCATCACCCGCGCCTATTGATTCCATGTGGAGTACCTGTTCGTTGCCCTGGGTGTCGGTGAAGACAACTTTGACGGTACCTGATTTTCTGATCTGGTAAATCGAATCGGTATCATGTTCAGTATTCTGAACTTCAGCTTTCCCCATGGATTTTGGCGAAGCCTTGATGCCGGAGTCACCGGATTTTCTGATCTTGTAGACTGCATCAGTTTCTGAGTTGGTGTCTGCAAGTACGGGAGTGGCTACGAGTGAACCGATGATCATTGCGAGTGCCAGGTTTTTCATGTCTATTCTCCAGAGTGTTTATTCGTGCTGACTGTTCAAAGTCTTTATGGGAAGTACGTTTTGTCTGTACTTGCTGAATAAGACCCAGTGGAGTGTTGAATTATTTCAGACTTGCCTGAAAATCAGGAATGGAGATTTAACTGGTGCGGTCGGGCTGTTGAAGAGTGTGGGGCGTGCTGTAACAGGAAGTTGTTACTTGGAGAAAATACGGCTTAGCCAGCCAGTTTTTCCCTGCTGGAGCTGGTCGTTGGTGTCTGCTTTAACATTAAGTGACTCTTTTGATCTGTGAACAAGTCCTTTCATGCACATCACGCAGATATCACTATAGAGTCCCCTGGACTCCTGCATGAGTTTTTCGCGGTCCTGTACAAAATAGTCATTTGCGCTTGCATTGAAAGAGTCAACGATGACCTGGAATCCATGGAATGTATCAGCAATGATAAACTGGACTTTCTCGTCCTTAATGAAGCCAAGGTCATCGATCATATCGAGCAGTGTCTTGTCTTCTTTTTTACCGGGACTCATTAAACCTTCGAGCTTCAGCTTCAGGGCTTCATTGAATAGCTGGAACCGTTTTCGCTTCTCCTCGTCAGGTGCCGATATCTTCTTGTCGACGACGTTTCTCAATAATGTGATGTTGTGGACAAGGTGGTAGGTGGTAAGGTGTGAGATGAGATTTCTCATGACAGTAAAGTCGATTTCTTGTCCGGCATAGATTGCAATGTCCCTGTTTGAAAACAGAATGGAATATATTCTTATCCATTCGGTCAGTTGTGCGGGAGTTATTTCCGATGATACCCCGAAGGCTGATCGTTCCAGACTGGTGCTGTTGACCTCGCTGAGCTCTTCCCGCTTAAGTCCCAGTAGCGGGAATACATCCTGAAGAAACAGAAGTTTTTCCCTCGCCAGCATGACTTTTTCTTCGTGTTTCGGGTTTGCCCTATGCTGTCCTGTCTTGACCCGCTCAAAATACTCAATGGTATACAGCAGTTCGTTCTCGATAAGTTGATACCTGCTCAACATGTCGACCTCAGCCCTGCCGTATTCATCCATAAAGCTCTCGGCAAGGTATTTCATTATGGTCGACTGGTCTGAATCAACCTGCAATATCAGGTCGTGGAATATCCTGTTTAGTCTTGTTGGGAGTTTGACAGGACTTTTATATGAAATGAGCTTTGAAATCTCGGTCTGAAATCGGCCAAGTATTTTTTCGCCAAGCAGTTGTTCATTAGCTATGCATATGAAGAGTTTGTGTATGGCAATGTGGAGTTCCACCTTTGTGGCGACTGAGGGTTCTATGCCACTACTGGCATAGTGGTGGAAGAAAGTGAAATCTGTTTCGTCAAGTTCATCTGTGTCAATGGGAGTCTCCCTTCCATCGCTCTCCCCTATTCGTATGATCTGGAGGATGAAGGGTCTTGCAAGGACATATTTCTTATTGAAACCGAGTTCGGTAAAGAGCTTGCTGAGAAGTTCTCCGAGCATATTGCTATGGCTGATCGGAAAGCTGCTGTATGGCTGGGTCGCCTTTATCAGGGCATTCAGCCCTTTCCGTATCCTGACATACTCATTTTTGTGGGAGCGGATAATCGACTCGGTCAGTTTGATTTTATTGTTTGGGTTGCCTTTCTCCCTGATGCTTAGAATGAGGTCATTCGGCATCCAGGTGTCCAGGTAGAGGTTTGATATCTCTTTCTCAAAGTGCTTTTTCAGTTTTTCGCCCACTTCGAAAAAATTGTTGTCGACATCAGGTTCGGCTTGTTGCGACAGGGAGTGCTCAGTCTCCATGATTAATGCCTGGACGATCTCTTCGATGGTATTCCCGTGAGATGCCAGGTAATTGCTTTCAATCAGTTTAATACGGAGGTGCTCAAATCCAGGTTCATTCTTGAATGAACTTGTTGCGGCGATCAATCCCCCAATATCCTGCTGTAGGTAGCAGTGAAGGAATTTTGTTTTGAACTCTTCAGGTTCCATGTCGACCTGTCAGTCTTAATGCTGCTTCTGTGTTATCAGGTGCGCCACTTCCCTGTAAGCCAATGCCAGTTCCATCGGGCCTCCTCCGCTATGCACCTGGTATTCGTCGTGTACCAGTAAATATAGATCATGACAGAGTTTCGAGCATAGGCGCATGATGTTACCCCCTGAATCAGCGTCAAACCGACAGAAGGCTCTTGAGCCGGGAGCATGCCAGGGATGTGTACATCAAGGGAGCGGGGCGGCTTGTCGAACCCCCGGGGTTCTCATCACGGCCTTCGGACTTGCCACACAAAAAAAACCGCTCATCGCGGGTTTCTCTGTATGGCGCGCCCGAAGGGAGTTACTCGCCGCCGTGCGGCTCGCCCCTTCGGGGTCAGCGTCGCTGCGCTCCGCTGCTCTGCGCCGCTTGCAGCGGCTTGTCGAACCCCTGGGGTTCTCACCATGGCCTTCGGACTTGCCACACAAAAAAACCCGCTCATCGCGGGTTTCTCTGTATGGCGCGCCCGAAGGGATTCGAACCCCTGGCCTCCGCCTCCGGAGGGCGGCGCTCTATCCAGCTGAGCTACGGGCGCATTTGACTGATTGTCGTGTCGAGGCGGGTCTGTTCCGCAGCTATCCAGCAGGCTGCAGGACCGCTCTCGAATGACGAAGACCGCGTAGTTTAACGTGGCCGTAGGGTGGAGTCTACGTGGGGATTCGATCTTTTTTGGGTTTGTCGGTATACTTCGCGCAGTTTTTTAGAGAATTCTGATATACGGAGGGTTTTCAGGGTGAGCCTCAAGGTTATTTCCAATGTTCGTACTATCGCAGTTGCTGGTGTGGCTGCATTGATTGTTTCCGGCCATGCACTGGCAGAGATGCGTCCAGAAGTGGTGGATCGTATCAAGCCGGTTGGCAAGGTTTTCATTACTGGTGAAGAGAAGGCAGCGGCGCCTGCGCCTGCAGCTGAGACCGCAGCGCCTGCACCGGCTCCTGTAGCCGAGGCTGCTCCGGCACCTGCCCCTGAGGCAGCGCCTGCTGCACCTGCAGGTGGCGATGCCCAGGCGATTGCCCAGGCCAAGGGTTGCTTGGCCTGCCATCAGATTGAGATGAAGGTTGTCGGTCCTTCCTATAAGGATGTGGCTGCCAAGTATAAGGCTGATGCCGATGCTGTAAATACGCTGGTTGCCAAGGTTCAGGCGGGTGGTGTTGGTACCTGGGGGCAGATTCCCATGCCGCCACAAGCCCATGTTGCCGAGGCTGATATCCGCGCTGTTGTTGAGTGGATCATGAGCATGTAAGTTCCGGTTTCGACCCGAACCTGAAACGCCCGCCGGGAGACCCGCGGGCGTTTTTTATGTACAGGATGTACGGTATGCCGCGGGTGCAGGGATGCACACGACTGCAGGGATGCAGGAGGTAGGGCGAAGCAGGATGCCCGAGCCGAGGAGCGGCGCATGTACAGGATGTACGGGCAGTCAATTGCTCTCGGCAATTGCTCCTGCATTGCTCTAACACCTACATCCCTGTAGGAGCTGCATTTCCTGCACTTCCGCCATCCCTGGCTGCGGGTAAGCCCGGCCACCTATCCCTTTCTCTGACCTTCGAAGCTCTTTCGCAGGGCGTTGTCGCGCTCCTGCAGGCTGCGTTTAAGCAGGGGCTGTTCGGCGAGCAGGGTTTCGAGGCGCTCCCGTTGCAGGCTGAAGAGCCTGCAGGGGGTTATGGTGATGACGCCGGCGTCTTTTATGCCATGTCCCATCAGGGCGCGCTCACCAAAAAACTCTCCTCCCATCAGTGTCCCCATGTCATGGGTTATGCCCTCGACATCCCTGGTGAACTGAATCACCCCGCGGCTGACAAGAAACAGGGCGTCACTTACCTTGCCCTGGCGTATCAGGTATTCGTTCTCGCTCAATGTAATGGGTTGTGCGAGCTTGGCGATCTGCTCAAGGGATGTATCGTCCAGTTCTGCAAACAGGGGTACTTTTTTAAGCAGGAGAATGGGGTCGTCCTCCAACTGCTGAACCGGCTGCCCCCTCAGGGCGGCAATCTGTCGGGATACGTCCGCAGCCATCGATTCCGCAATACCCCTGGGCAGCATGCCGCGCTCGGCCTGCTCTTCGGTGGCCTCGAGCTCTGCCAGCAGAATCAGTCGCTTGCCAAACCGTTCCTGCATCAGGGTGGCAAACTCCGGGAACTGTTCACTGACCTGCTGCAACTGCTTTGCCGACAGCCTGTTCCAGCTTTGGTATTTCTCCCGGACCTGGCTAACGATTTCTGCCGGTATTGACTGGAGTTGTGCCAGTTCGTCCAGTGAAACCAGAACGTGGCCGCTGCCCTGGTAGTGGCCCCAGACCTGTTCGTAATCCCGCACAATGCGCGACATGCGCATCTTTTCAGCGATGGGGCCCAGCCAGTTCGCGTGTTCTGTCAGGTTGTAGAAGCCCTGCTCCAGCATGCGGCGGAAACGGTGGGAGTGAACGTGCTGGAAGGCCCCGGTGTAGCGCAGTGCGTCGATCTGCATGTTGAGCACCAGGAACAGTTCCCGGAATGACCCCTCGCTCAGGTGTCCCTTTTCATACATCTCGGTATAGACCGACTTCTCTTCGATCAGGGCGCGCAGGTAGAGCAGGTTGGTCTCCTGTGCCTGGTCCATCTGGTTGTTGCGCAGTATCTGGATGGACTTGCGTGCCTCCTCGATGGCCTGGTCGCATTCGAGGATCAGCTGTCGTGCGATGCGGCTGGAAAATATGCCCCCTTTCTGCAGTTCAGGCAGGCGCTCGATGGCACGCTGCTTGGATACCAGGTCGCGTTCCAGAAAGGATACCTGGTCTGCAAGGGGGGGAATGTCCAGTCCCAGACGATGCATCAGCGGTTCGATGCTAAGTCCCTGAACCAGCAGGGTGAACAGAACTGCTCCCATGACAAGGGCGAGAAACAGATCGCTGTGCTCGAATTCAGGCAGGCTCAGCACGATCGCCAGGGCGATGGCTCCTCGCAGTCCGCCCCAGAACATAACGAACTTGTAGGGCATGCCGATGGGGCTGGAACCAGGCAGTCTGCCCACCATGGGAATCAGGCTGAACATGATGGCGGCACGTGCCAGCATCATGGCGAGGATGACCCAGATCAGCAGATCCCAGGCACCGAGCAGGGCGCCCAGTTCAACTTTCATACCCACCAGCAGAAACAGCAGGGCGTTGGCGATAAAGGCCATCAGCTCCCAGAAGTGCTCGAGGTAGACCCTCACCGAGGCAGATATGCGGATGCGTCCCCAGGTGCCCAGGGTAAGGCCTGCGGCCACCGTGGCCATTACGCCGCTGACATGCAGCAGCTCCTCTGCGATTAGGAAAGAGAGGTAGGCAAGGGCCGTGGTCAGGCCGATTTCGACAAAGGGTTCGGATTCCACCCAGCCGATGATCTTGCCGGCTATGTAACCAAGGGCAGCACCGGTGATGACGCCGCCTATAAACAGGATGAAAAAATCCGCCACTCCCTGGGTGATCGCCGTCCCGCTTACCATGCCGGCGGCCAGTATGCCGACCAGAATCTTGGCGATCACGATGGAGGTGGCGTCGTTGAACAGGCTTTCACCCTCCACCAGGGTGGTGAGCCGGCCCGGTGCGCCTATCTGCCGGAAAAGGGCAATCACGGCCACAGGATCGGTGGCGCTGAGAATGGCGCCCAGCAGCAGGGCGGCGATGAAGGGGATATCAGTGGCCAGCCAGACGATCAGGCCGATCAGGCCGGTTGATATCAGCAGCCCCGGTACTGCCAGGGTGAGTATGGGGGCCAGGTTGTGTCTCAGTTGACGGGCGTCCAGGTTGTAACTGGATTCGAATATCAGGGTGGGCAGAAAGACGAGCAGAATAAGGTCTGGAGAGATGGTCAGCTGTTCTAGGATCTCAAGCTGGGCCGGGTAGTGGCTGTGCAGTTCTGCCAGGGCAATGCCCACCAGCACCAGGACGACAGTGAAGGGCAGGCGGGTCCGCCTGGCGAAGACGAGGATGGCCAGCGCGATCAGCAGTAGTGAAAAGATCGCCCAGATGACTTCGGCTACTTGAGAGGCGTGTTCCATCCCTGTTTCCCCGGCTTTTACCCCTAAGTATAGAAGTGTCGGGGAGCTGCAGGGATTGGGGGCGCGTTATCCCCCGAGCAGCGCCTTCATGCTGGCCAGGTGTGCGTTGCCCCGCTCCTGTTTCTCCTCTTTCGAAATATCGCTGTTGCGTCCCTCCCAGAGCAGGTCATCTTCCGGCAGCTCCTGCAGGAAACGGCTGGGCTCGCAGGCGGTGATTTCACCGAACTTTCTGCGCTTCTGGGCAAAACTGATGGTCAGAGTGCGCTGGGCGCGGGTGATGCCTACGTAGGCCAGCCTGCGCTCCTCCTCTATATTATCCTCTTCGATGCTCACCTTGTGGGGCAGCAGGTCCTCCTCCATGCCGACCAGGAAAACGTGGGGAAACTCCAGTCCCTTCGATGCATGCAGGGTCATCAGGTGTACCTCGTCCTGACCACTCTCTTCGTCCTGGCGTTCAAGAATGTCCTGCAGGGTCAGATGGGTGACGATCTCCGCCAGGCTCTCACCGACGTGATCCCCCTTGTGCAGTCGGTCAAGCCACTCCACGAGTTGAAGTACGTTCTCCCAGCGCCGCTCGGCCACCTTGTCGCTGGATGCCTTTTCGTGCAGCCAGTCCTCGTAGTCGAGCTCTTTCAGCATGTCGCGCACGGTCTGCACCGTGTGGTCCTGCTCGGCCCTGCGCTGGAAGTGCTCAATCCAGCGTGCAAACTCCTGAACCCGCTCCAGGCCCCGCCCCGAAAGGCTCTGCTCCAGGCCCAGTTCGTTACTTGCCGCGAGCATGCCGATGTGGCGCTCGGTTGCGTAGTTGCCCAGTTTCTCCAGGGTTGTTGGGCCGATCTCGCGGCGGGGGGTGTTGCAGACCCGGAGAAATGCTGCGTCGTCGTCCGGATTGGCCAGCAGTCGCAGGTAGGCCATAACGTCTTTTACCTCTGAACGGCTGAAAAACGAGGTGCCGCCGCTGAGAAAGTAGGGAATATTGTTCTGGCGCAGCGCCGTCTCGAACAGTTTTGCCTGGTGATTGCCCCGGTAGAGAATGGCGTAATCGCCATGGGCGCTGCTCTTGGTGAACTTGTGATGGATGATCTCGGAGACCACCTTTTCCGCTTCGTGCTGCTCGTTCTTGCAGCTCATGATGCGTATGGGGTCGCCGGGGCCCAGCTCGCTCCAGAGTCGTTTTTCAAAAACGTGGGGATTGTTGTCGATCAGCTTGTTGGCAGCCTTGAGAACCCGGCCGGTAGAGCGGTAGTTCTGCTCCAGTTTGATCACCTCCAACCGGGGGAAATCCTCTTTCAGGCGCACCAGGTTTTCCGGTCGGGCGCCGCGCCAGGCGTAGATAGACTGGTCGTCATCACCCACCACGGTAAGGGCCTGGCGTACACCCACCAGCTGTTTGACCAGTTCGTACTGGCTCAGGTTGGTGTCCTGGTACTCATCCACCAGTAGGTAGCGGATACGGTTCTGCCAGCGCTCCAGCGCTTCCGGAAAGTCACGGAAGAGCTGTACAGGCAGCAGGATCAGGTCATCGAAATCCACCGCGTTATAAGCCTTAAGAGAACGCTGGTAATTGGCGTAGACCAGGGCGGCACGCTGGTCGAGGTCGTCCTCCGCTCGCGCCAGGGCCTGTTCAGGGCTGAGCATGTCGTTCTTCCAGTCCGAGATGCGCCAGCGATAGCTGGAGGCGGCCCCGTCATCCCCGGCACCCTTGTGCAGCAGCTCCTTGAGCAGGCTTTCGGTGTCCTGATCATCGAAGATACTGAAGCCCGGTTTGAATCCCAGTAGCTTGTGTTCCCGGCGCAGGATGTTCAGGCCCAGGTTATGGAAGGTTGATATGCTCAGTCCCTTGCTGTTGCTTCCCTTGAGCAGTTCCCCGACCCTCTCCTTCATCTCCCTGGCCGCCTTGTTTGTGAAGGTGACCGCTGCAATATGGCGTGCCTCGAACCCCACGTTGTTGACCAGGTGGGCTATTTTCCGGGTAATGACGCGTGTTTTACCCGAGCCTGCGCCAGCCAGAACCAGCAGCGGGGCGTCAATAAAGGACATGGCATCGTTCTGCCTGGGATTAAGGTCGGACATTCAGGGGATTCAGTGATCACAACAGGATTACAACAGTCTGTTATTATGCGGTAGAAGAGAATCGATTGCAGCTCAGAAAAACGATAAGTGAAAAAATATGTCTGGTAACGATGCTTTTGACGATATGCCCAACAGCGGCCGGTTGAGACAGGAGTCCTGGAAAGTATTCCAGATCATGGCGGAATTCGTGGAGGGGTTTGAACGCCTGGCCCCGATATGGCCCGCGGTGAGTATATTCGGCTCTGCCCGAACTCCCAGGGACGATCCCAATTACCTGAAGGCAGAGGAGATTTCCCGGCTGCTCTCTGATAGCGGTTTTGCGGTGATCAGCGGTGGCGGTCCGGGTATCATGGAGGCGGTGAACAAGGGCGGTTTCCTGGGGCGTGCGCCCAGTATCGGTCTCAATATCATGCTGCCACATGAGCAGTCAGCAAACGAGTACCAGGATATCGAACTGAATTTCAGGCACTTTTTTTCCCGCAAGGTGATGTTCGTTAAGTACGCATCCGCCTACGTGGTGCTGCCTGGTGGTTTCGGTACACTGGATGAGCTTGCCGAGATACTGACCCTGGTGCAGACGGGAAAAACCCGGAAAATCCCCATCATCATGGTTAATCGTGAATTCTGGCAAGGTTTACTGGAGTGGTTTCGGTCTACACTTGTAGCAGAGGGCACCATCAGTCCGGAGGATCTGGATCTGATTCAGATCTGTGATGAGCCCCAGGATGTGGTGGACGCTATATTCGCCCACTACGAGACCCGCGGTTTCGAGCCCTCCACGGAGGAGAAGGAGATACTGCTGGAGCTGTAGCGGGAGTTTGGATAGCGATAAGGTATGTCGCGATAGCCAAGAATAAAAAAACGAAAGGAATTTAGATGAAAAAAACGGTTTTGACCTTGTCCCTTATGCTGACGGCAGGTTGCGTTATGGCAGAAGACCGGGCCCCGGTTCCGGAGCCCCCGGTATTGCCGCCCCAGGTTGAGAGCGGCGAGGTGCTGGAGCCTGAAGTAACCATTATCGAATCCGATAAGGGCAAAGTTCACCAGTACAGCGTGAATGGGCGGGTTTACATGGTGAAAATCGTGCCCACTTCCGGCCCTGCCTACTACCTGCTTGACAGTGATGGTGATGGCGAACTGGATGTGCGCAAGGATCACCCCACCGATGTGGCCATTCCTCAATGGGTGCTGTTCAGCTGGTAGGCTTTTTTTCTCTTCGGCTTCCCGGTTATCTGCCGGGAAGGCGGCGCTTGTCATCAAATTGTAATAGTGGATCAGGTGTAATACCTGCCAGGATTGATATTGCAGAATTACGATACCCATACCGATGGCAGCAAAAATACTTGTAGTTGAAGACGAACCCGCAGTCAGGGAGATGGTCAGCTTTGTTCTGAAACAGAGCGATTACGATACCCTGGAAGCGGAAGATGCAGAGGAGGCGAGGGCGCTCCTTGCAGACGAGACGCCGGATCTTGTGCTCATGGACTGGATGCTTCCGGGTATGAGCGGCGTGGAGTTTACCCGTGAGCTGAAACAGGATGCGGTGACCCGGGATATTCCGGTGATCATGCTTACCGCCCGTGGTGAAGAGGATGACAAGGTGCGTGGACTGGAGTGCGGCGCTGAGGACTATGTCACCAAACCCTTTTCTCCCCGCGAACTTACAGCACGCATCAAGGTGATTCTGCGACGGGTTGCACCTCATGCCACTGAAGAGGTGGTGGATGTCGGTGCGTTGCAGTTGGATCCCACGTCCTATCGCGTCAGCGTGGGTAAGCAGGAAGTCGAGCTTGGCCCCACCGAATTCCGCCTGCTGCACTTCTTTATGACCCACATGGACAAGGTATATAGCCGCTCCCGGCTGCTGGACCGCGTGTGGGGGGCCAACGTGTTTATTGAGGAGCGCACGGTGGACGTACACATCCGGCGTCTGCGCAAGGCGCTGGAGCCCTTTGGGGTGGACGGCCTGGTGCAAACTGTCAGGGGTGCTGGTTACCGCTTTTCCGAGCGACAAGCCGGTAGATGAATCTGAAGCAGGCCTGGCAGCAAGAGCTCATTGCGATTGTTGTTACAGGGGTTGTACTGGTCTTGTTGGGTCTATGGATAGATCACCTCTCCTTTATTGTTATCTCGGCACTCACTCTCTATCTGTGCTGGCACCTTACCCAGCTTACCCGTTTCACGCTTTGGCTTAGTCGTCCCAAGCGCCACACCAGGCCGCTATCACTGGGGTTATGGTGGGCGATCATCGGTCTGGTTGAGGAGCTGCGTGAGAGGGGTAAAAAACGCAAGCGCAAGCTCAGCAGCATGTTGAGCGGTTTCCAGGAGTCGACCAGTGCCCTTCCCGATGCGACTGTTGTCCTCGATGACAAGGGCAATATGCAGTGGTGGAACGATGTTGCCGGCCGGTTGCTGAGACTGGAACGCAAGAGGGATAAGGGAAGTAATATCTCCAAACTGGTCACCGATCCTGTTTTTCGTTCATATCTTGAAGAGAGTGACTACAGTCGGCCGTTGCAGATGCCCGCCCCGGTTGATGACAGCGTAAACCTGGAGGTGAGAATCGTCCCCTATGGGAAAGGCAAGCGCTTATTGCAGGCGCGGGATATCACCCGTCTCTCCCAGCTGGAGACAGTACGCCAGGATTTTGTTGCCAACGTATCCCACGAGATGCGAACGCCGCTGACAGTGGTTCACGGCTACCTTGAATCCATGAATGACAGTGGAGACCAGGGGCTCGCTCCCTGGAGTCATGCCCTTGGACAGATGCAGCAGCAGACTGTACGAATGCAGCGCATCGTTGAGGATCTTCTGCTGCTCTCCCGCCTTGAGAGCCGGGACAGTACCGATGATGAACAGGAGGTGGTCGATATGGGGTCCCTGCTGCTGTCCCTGATAGAGGGGGCTGAAGAACTGAGCGGGCAGAAGCATAAGGTTGAGTTGATTATCGAGCGGGGGCTCAATCTGTTCGGTAGTCTCTCTGAGCTGGACAGCGCGTTCTCAAACCTTGTCTACAATGCGGTGCGCTATACCCCCCAGGGGGGCGCAATCCGTCTCCACTGGAGGTGCGATGACCGGGGTGCTCCCTGTTTCTCTGTTGTCGATACGGGAATAGGTATCGCGGCTGAGCATATCCCCCGTCTGACCGAGCGGTTTTATCGCATTGACGTCGGACGCTCCCGTCAGAGTGGTGGTACCGGTCTCGGTCTGGCTATCGTCAAGCATGTTCTGACTCGCCACGACGGTCAGCTCACTGTACAGAGCGAGCCGGGAAAGGGGAGTACCTTCAGTTGCAGCTTTCCTCTCGAGAGGGCATGCCGGACCGTGGCCGATATAGCCCAGTAGATCTTTAGTTCTTCCGGGTTATTGTCATTTTGTAACCAAAACATAATATTTCGCCAACACGTTTGTAATAAACGGCGCACATAATCCTTCCAAAATTTATACCTGTTGATCCTATTGGAGGTTTTCTGTGTTTACCAAACGTACTCTTATTGCTGCGGCCCTGGCTGTCGCCGCTACTTCGGCAACTGCGGCTTCCCGTGACTACATCTCTGTTGTCGGCTCTTCCACCGTTTATCCTTTCGCCACCGTTGTGGCCGAGACTTTCGGTAAGACCACCAAGTTCAAGACTCCCAAAATCGAGTCCACCGGTTCTGGTGGCGGTCTGAAGCTGTTCTGCTCCGGCGTGGGCGTTGAGCACCCCGATATCACCAATGCTTCCCGTCGCATCAAATCTTCCGAAGTTAAGAAGTGCGCCAGCAACGGTGTTAACGACATCATCGAAGTCAAGGTCGGCTACGACGGTATCGTAATGGCAAACGCGAAGAGTGCTCCGCTGTTCAAGATCAGCCGCAAGGATATCTTCCTGGCCCTGGCCAAGGACGTTCCCAACCCCAAGGCTCCCGGCAAGACCATGGCTAACACCTACAAGACCTGGAAGGACGTGAACGCCAGCCTGCCCAACACCAAGATCGAGGTTCTCGGTCCTCCTCCCACCTCCGGCACCCGTGACGCTTTCGTCGAGCTGGCAATGGAAGGTGGCTGCAAGAAGATCGACTGGATCAAGGCCATGAAGAAGACCGACAAGAAGGCCTACAAGAAGCTGTGCCACACTATCCGTGAAGATGGCGCCTTCATCGAAGCCGGTGAGAACGACAACCTGATCGTTCAGAAGCTGGAAGCCAATCCCGCTGCCCTGGGCATCTTCGGTTTCAGTTTCCTCGACCAGAACTCCGACAAGGTCAAGGGTTCCGAGGTTGACGGTGTTCAGCCTGCTTTCGAAGCTATCGCTGACGGCTCCTACCCCGTTTCACGTCCTCTCTTCTTCTACGTCAAGAAGGCTCACATCGGCAAGGTCCCCGGTATCAAAGAGTACCTGGCTGAGTTCACTTCCGAGAAAGCCTGGGGCGACGAAGGTTACCTGACCGACAAGGGCCTGATCCCCATGCCCATGGCTGAGCGCAAGAGCTTTGCCGAGGCTGTAATGACCATGAAGAACCTGGAGATGTAATTCCCGGTTTGGAATTGAGTAGTACCAAAAAAAGGCGGCCGGCTATGCTGGTCGCCTTTTTCTGCAGGGATGCAGTGATGCCGCAGGTGCATGGATGCACATCAGCGGCACTTTTTTCGGGGTTGAAGTTTCAATGCCTAATTCAGTACTGATTCTCGTGCTTCTCGGCCTGATGGCTGTTGCCTATCACATGGCCCGCAAGCGTTCGCTTGGGGTTGTCGGCGGCACCACCGGTATCCGCAAGCTGCATTCACTGCCCAGCTATTACGGCTTCTACGGCGCAATCTGGTGCGGTCTGCCGGCACTCATCGTGTTCGGCCTCTGGTCCGTATTCCAGTCCACCATCATTACCGACCTCATGGTTGCCGATCTGCCGGCTGAGGTGCGCAGCCTGGAGCAGGCCCAACTCGGGTTGGTGGTAAACGATATCCAAAATCTTGCCGAGGGCAACATCACTTCTGGAGAGGTGAGTCCGGAGATGAGGGCCGCGGCTGATCACTACATCAGCCTGGAGCAGATGAGCTCCGCGGCGCTGGCCGTCGTGGTGCTGTCGCTGGCGATGATAGGTACGGGAATAGCCTGGCGTGTCGTCTCGCCCCGGTTCAGGGCCAGGAACCAGGTGGAGTTCGTGGTCAAGGCGCTGCTGATCACCAGCTCAACCATCGCTATCTTCACCACCATCGGAATTGTCCTGTCGGTGCTTTTCGAAGCGATCAGGTTTTTCGAGATGATCCCGTTCACCCAGTTCGTGTTTGGCCTGGAGTGGAGCCCGCAGATGGCTATCCGGGAAGACCAGGTGGGCTCCTCCGGTGCCTTCGGCGCCATTCCCCTGTTTGTGGGTACCCTGCTGATCTCCTTTATCGCCATGGTGGTGGCGGTTCCCATCGGACTGATGTCGGCCATCTACCTGTCGGAGTATGCAGGAAAGAAGCTGCGCGCAACGGCCAAGCCGGTGCTGGAGATCCTGGCCGGTATCCCTACCGTGGTTTACGGCTTCTTCGCTGCCCTTACCGTTGCGCCTTTCATCCGTGACAACGGGGCCATCATCGGTCTTGATGTCTCATCGGAGAGCGCGCTTGCCGCGGGCCTGGTGATGGGGATCATGATCATCCCCTTCATTTCGTCTCTCTCCGATGATGTGATCAACGCGGTGCCCCAGGCCATGCGTGATGCGTCCTACGGTGTCGGTGCGACCCAGTCAGAGACCATTCGCCAGGTGATCATTCCGGCCGCGCTGCCGGGTATCGTCGGTGGTGTGCTGCTTGCGGTATCCAGGGCCATAGGCGAGACCATGATCGTGGTGATGGCGGCGGGCCTGTCGGCCAATATGACCGCCAACCCCCTGGAGAGTGTGACCACGGTGACGGTGCAGATCGTGACCCTGCTGGTAGGTGACCAGGAGTTCGACAGCCCCAAGACCCTGGCGGCATTCGCTCTTGGCCTGATGCTTTTTGTGGTCACCCTCGCTCTCAACGTAATCGCACTGCACGTGGTGCGCAAATATCGTGAACAGTATGAGTAATCAAACCAAAAACGGCGCCAGGGCGATTGACCTGGTTAATGCGTCTCTGAAGAGGCGCTACGCGAAAGAGCGGCGTTTCCGCCAGGTGGGTTTCGGCGCAGTGGCGCTGGGGCTGATCTTTGTCTCTTTTCTGTTCATCAGCATCTTCAGTAATGGCTACACCGCTTTTGAGCAGACTCACATCCGTCTGAATATCGAGTTCAGTGAGCAGGATATTGATCCGGAAGGCAAGCGTGATCCCCAGACCCTGTCGGCGGCCAACTACGCCGGCCTGGTCAAAAAGGCGATGCGTGACGAGTTTCCGGATGTGAAGGGTCGCAGGGACAAGCGGGCCCTCTACAAGCTGATCAGTAGTGGCGCCCCCCTGGCGTTGCGTGAAATGGTGATGGCCAACCCCGATATTATCGGCAGCCAGCAGGAGATATGGCTGGTGGCGGACGATGATATCGACATGCTGATAAAGGGGCATATCGATCGTACCGTTCCTGAGTCCGAGCGCCGGGTAAACGACAAGGTTGTCGGCTGGGTCGAGCATTTCGAACAGAAGGGCGCAATCGAGAAACAGTTCAATACCGCCTTTTTCACCAACGGCGACTCCAGGGAGCCTGAGCTTGCCGGTATCGGCGGTGCGGCGATGGGTTCGTTCTACATGTTGCTGGTGACCCTGTCACTCTCCTTTCCCATTGGTGTAGCTGCGGCACTCTACCTGGAGGAGTTTGCACCTCAGAACAAGTGGACGGATATCATCGAGGTGAATATCAACAACCTGGCGGCCGTGCCCTCCATCGTGTTCGGTCTGCTGGGTCTTGCGATGTTCATCAATTTCTTCGGTCTGCCACGTTCAGCACCGCTGGTCGGTGGCCTGGTACTGACCCTGATGACCCTGCCCACCATCATCATCGCCAGCCGGGCGGCATTGAAGTCGGTGCCGCCCTCCATACGAGAGGCGGCCCTTGGTGTTGGTGCATCCAAAATGCAGATGGTGTTTCACCATGTACTGCCCCTGGCCATGCCCGGCATGCTGACAGGAACAATCATCGGCATGGCCCAGGCCCTGGGTGAATCTGCGCCGCTGCTGATGATCGGTATGGTGGCGTTTATCGTGGATATCCCCGGTGGCGCCTTCGATCCGGCGACCGTGCTGCCGGTACAGGTTTACCTTTGGGCCGACAGTCCTGAGCGCGCTTTTGTGGAACGCACATCCGCGGCGATCATGATGCTGCTCGGCTTTCTCTTTTTAATGAATTTTCTGGCGATCATTCTGCGCAAGCGGTTTGAGCGTCGCTGGTAATGCAGGAGATTATGATGGACACTGCAACGACAACTGTTGACGAAATGGGTGCTGGCATGAACCAGGATCAGACAGCCACGCAAGGTGTGTTTGACCACGAAAAGGCAAGCAAGGCCTTTACCGGCACCGTGGGGGATATCGCGGTGGATAATCCCCGTATGAGCGCCCGCAACGTCAACGTCTACTATGGTGAGAAGCATGCGATTCAGGACGTGAGCCTGGACATCGCCAAGAACGAGGTGATCTCCATGATCGGTCCGTCCGGTTGTGGCAAGTCGACCTTTCTGCGCTGTCTCAACCGCATGAACGATACCATCGACATCTGCCGTGTTACCGGCGAGATCAAGCTCGACGAGCAGGATATCTACGACAAGAAACTGGACGTGGTGCCCCTGCGGGCCCAGGTGGGGATGGTGTTCCAGAAGCCCAACCCTTTTCCCAAGTCGATCTACGACAACATCGCCTACGGTCCCAAGATCCACGGCCTGGTGGCCAGCAAGGCCGACCTGGACGAAATGGTCGAGTCGTCCCTGCGGCGTGCGGGCCTGTGGGAAGAGGTCAAGGACTACCTGGACCAGCCAGGTACCGGGCTCTCCGGTGGTCAGCAGCAGCGTCTCTGCATTGCGCGCACCATCGCGGTCTCCCCCGAGGTGATCCTGATGGACGAGCCCTGCTCGGCGCTGGATCCCATCGCCACGGCAAAGATCGAGGAGTTGATCGACGAACTGCGCGAGAACTACACCATCGCCATTGTCACGCACTCCATGCAGCAGGCGGCCCGAGTTTCCCAGCGTACGGCCTACTTCCACCTGGGTAAACTGATCGAAGTGGGCAGCACCGACGACATCTTTACCAATCCGCGCCACAAGCTGACAGAGGACTACATCACCGGTCGGTTCGGTTGATGGGAATACGGAGAAGAGCATGAATGAGATAACTGGCGGTCACACGGTCAACCGTTTCAATAATGAACTGGATCACCTGCACGACCTGGTACTGAAGCTGAGCCAACTGGCCCGGATCCAGATGCGTGACGCGGTGAAGACCCTGGACGACGAGGACTACGAGGCGGCCCAGACAGTAATCGAACGCGACAAGCAGCTGAACGATCTTGATATCGAATCCGATGACGAGATCATCCGCCTGATCGCCAAGCGCCAGCCGATGGCCAAGGACCTGCGCGACATCATGACCGTGGGCAAGATCGTCTCCGACCTGGAGCGTATCGGCGACCAGGCCCGCTGGGTGGCCCGCATGACCATCCACTTCTACGACGGTGACAAGATTCCACCCAATGGTCACCTGCTGGACGATATTCCGCGCATGGCCAAGATGGTGGACGAGATGATCGAGAAGGCGATGGGTTCTTTCGAGACTCTTGATCTGCAGCAGGCTCTTGAGGTGATTCAGCTGAATCTCGAACTGGAGAATGAGTTCAAGCACTCCCTGCGCAGGCTCTCCACATACCTGATGGAGGATTCCCGCAGCGTGGGTCACGTGACCGAGGTGGTGCTGGGATTACGTGCCATTGAGCGGGCGGGTGGCCATGCCAAAAATATCGCCGGTTACGTGGTGTTCCTGGTCAAGGGTACAGATGTTCGTCACGAAAGCCTGGAGAAGGTAGCTGCCGAGGTTGTCGGCTGAGCCGGGTTGGTGGTTGGCTAGGGAGGCGGCACACCTATCCAGCTCGCAATTTATTGAAGACCCGAGGGGCCGCAACGGTTCATTGCAGGAGTGGCGGTTCTCTTGTGCCTGGGTGTAAAGTCCACCCATGTCAGTTTATACATCGGTTTCCCAGGATGAGCTCGAGGCCTTTTTGTCAGGCTACGATGCCGGTGCGCTGGTCGGTTACCAGGGCATCACCGACGGGATGGAGAACAGCAACTACTTCGTCGCCTGTGATGGTGCCGAGTATGTACTCACCCTGTTTGAATCAAAGTCCGCGAGCGAGCTCCCCTATTTTCTCAGCCTGGTGGATTTTCTCTCCGCAAGGGGGGTGCCGTGTGCGGTGCCTGTGACCAATGGTAATGGCAATTGCCTGGGTGAGCTCAACGCCAAGCCGGCGGTTCTCTTTCGGCGCCTGCCCGGGCGATGGCTGCTTAGCCCGGGGCAGGATGAGTGCGAGCAGGTAGGCCGTGCCCTGGGTGCAATGCACAGGATTGGCCTTGGGTTTGATGGGCACCGTGCAGATGACAGGGGGCTGGACTGGATGCGCACCTCGGCAACCCGTCTCTCGACCCATTTGAGCGAAGCTGATCAGCGCCTGCTGCAGGATGAATTGAACTACCAGGAGTGCTACCGGAAGGATGATCTGCCTCGAGGCGTCATCCATGCCGACCTGTTCAGGGACAATGTGCTGTTCAGTAATGGCCGGCTGGCCGGTCTGATCGATTTCTATACCGCGTGTGATGGCTGCCTGCTATACGATCTTGCGGTGACGGTGAATGACTGGTGCGTGGAAGAGGATGGTTGCGTTGATCACTCCAGGCAGGAGGCCTTGATCCGAGGGTACAGTTCGGAGCGTCAAATAACCCCAGGGGAGGCTGATGCCTGGGGCGTTATGCTGAGGCGTGCAGCTTTGCGCTTCTGGATATCCAGGCTGGTTGAGTTTCACTCTCATCGGCCGGGAGAGATGGCGCTGGTCAAGGATCCCGATGAGTTCAGACGTATCCTGATTTCCAGGTCTATGGGTAATGTCCCCCCATTAGAAGTAGGGGTAGTACCGTCTTGAGTGCAAGGGGGTCATATTCTACGCTTTCACCTCAAGATAGTGTGTATATAGTGGAAGGTAGAATGGATATCCCTGCAGATAATCATATTGAAGAACGCATAAGAATATGCCGGGAAAAAGTAGAGCGCTATTCCGAGCCCCAGACGTCTCATGAGGGCGTCATGCTGCGGCTGAATCGCAAGCTGCTGGCTGACCTGATGCGCCTGAAGGAAAATGGCCGGCTGGATTTTAACCAGCAGTATTAGCGCAGGATCACCTGTCAGGCCCTGTTGATTTCATACCCTGTTTCTGGACCGCGATCAGTCAGAACCTGATCTTATCCGTCCGCTCTCACAATGATCTGCCGTTATTATGGGCTGCTCTCCAGGCCCAGTGCATGGCAGATGTGCATGCGCAGATCTTGCGGGCTGCGTGCAATCACTTCACCCGGTATAGCTCTTAAAGGGTCAGGGGCGGTTCGCCGGGCCGGAGCGCCGGAGCACTTGGCCTGTGCGCGAGACCCTGGAGGCGTGTTCTGACCGCCGCTTCCAGTTCTGGCTGTGGTGCACGGAACATGAGGCCTATATTGTGCTTGTCGGCGTGGATCACCAGGCCTTCGACCTGCCATTTTCTGTTACCCACCCGAAGTTCCAGTTCTACCAGGTTGCCGCTGGGTATGGTCAGGAAACCTGTCTTCAGTCCCAGTCCGTGGGAGGTGATGTTGCTGGTGTTTGCGGAGAAATTTCTTCCCCGGTAGTTCAGCTGCACCTTGATGTCTGTCTTGATGCGCTGGTGGTAGCGTCTCTCTATGCTCATCGTTTTCATCTCTTTGTCTCTTTTCGTTCGTGCTGAAGGTTAGAGACCCAGGGTTTCAGCAGCTTGTCGGAAAGATGAAAAAAAGATGACAGGGGAGGGAGTGGTTACTCCGAGAGGGCGGCCAGTAGCTTGCGCAGCGCCTGTCCACGGTGGCTCAGGCTGTTTTTCCGGTCTGCGCTGAGTTCAGCCGAAGTGCAGCCCTGGTCAGGTACCAGGAACAGCGGGTCGTAGCCGAAACCGTTCTCGCCCTGGGGTTCACGCAGAATGACACCTTCCCAGGTGCCCTGACAGATGATGGGGGTGGGGTCTTCAGCGTGACGCATGTAGACCATGACGCACTGGAACCTGGCGGTGCGCTGGGCATCTTCCACGTCGGCAAGCGCCTCCAGCAGTTTCTTGTTGTTTGCCGCATCGTCAGAGCTGGCCCCGGCGTAGCGGGCCGAGTAGATGCCTGGTGCGCCCCTGAGGGCGTCCACCTCGATACCAGAGTCATCCGCGATGGCCGACCGGCCACTGTGACGGGCAGCGTTGCGCGCCTTGAGGATGGCATTCTCAACGAAGGTCAGGCCGGTCTCTTCCGCCTCGGGGATATCGAAGTCATTCTGAGGGACGACCTCTATCTGCTGCTTAGCAAGCAGCTGGTTGATTTCACGGACTTTTCCTGCGTTGTTGCTGGCTAGCACTATGTGCTCGCCCCGATGGTTCTGGGACATGGTGACTCTCTCTGGAAAGGGTTGTGCCAATGGGTGGATTTTACCCTCTTGTCAGTGTCGAGCACAAAGGTTAGTGACTATCGGTTTGTCTAGTGCGCCAGGATGTGAACCGCACCGGTGGGAAAGAGGGCTGGGTCTGTGTACAATCAGGCTCTTTTTTGATTTTTACACGGTTTGAAATGCTCGAAGTTGTCGATCTGGAGTGCATGCGGGGAGACCGCCGGCTGTTGACGGGACTCAGTTTCAAACTGGAGCCTGGGGAGCTGTTGCACCTGCACGGCCATAACGGCAGTGGTAAGACCACCCTGATGCGCACGGTCTGTGGCCTGATTCAACCTACTGAGGGTGAAATCCGCTGGGATGGCGAGGATATCCGCGAACAGAGTGATGAATTCAACCGCGACCTGGTCTATATCGGGCATAAGAACGGCATCAAGGACGATCTCAACGGGATTGAAAACCTTCGTATCTGCAGCGTGCTTGATGGCATCAGGATCAGCGAACAGCAGGCCTGGGATGCCCTCGAGAAGATGGGGTTGCGTGGCCACGAGGATCTTCCTGCCAGGGTTCTCTCCCAGGGGCAGAAGCGACGTGTGGCACTGGCGCGGCTGCTGACCCATGACGCAAAGCTGTGGATTCTGGACGAACCCTTTACCGCCCTGGACAAGGCTGCCGTGGAGTTTCTGCAGTCTGTGATTCGCGATCACGTTGCCGGTGGTGGCATGGTGATCCTGACCACCCACCAGGATGTGAGTCTGACCCAGGGGCACGCCCGGCAGTTACAACTGGGCTGGAAGGGGGAAGGTGATGTTTGAAGCCTACCGCGCCATCCTTATGCGGGACCTGACCCTGGCTTTGCGCCGGCGTTCGGATATTTTTATCACCCTCTTCTTCTTCGTTATCGTGGTCAGTCTCTTCCCCCTGGGCATTGGACCTGAGATGGATACCCTGCGGCTGATTGCGCCGGGGGTGGTCTGGGTGGCTGCACTGCTCTCTTCCATGCTGGCCCTGGAACGGCTCTTCTCGGTGGATTTCGATGACGGGGCTCTTGAGCAGATGCTGTTGGCACCACAACCCATGTTCGTGATGGTGCTGGGCAAGGTGAGCGCACACTGGCTGATTACCGGCGTACCCCTGGTACTGATGGCACCACTGCTTGGCCTGCAGTACGACCTCTCGGTGGACGCCCTGCTGGTTCTGGTGATCTCCCTGTTGCTGGGAACCCCGGCGCTTAGCCTGATCGGGGCGATTGGTGCAGCGCTGACCCTGGGGTTGCGTGGTGGCGGTGTCCTGGTTTCGCTGCTGGTACTGCCCCTCTCTATTCCTGTGCTGATCTTCGGTGCGGGTGCGGTGGAGGCGAGTGTGTCGGGCCTGGGAGAACAGGGGCACCTCTATATGATGGGTGCGATATTGATTCTGGCGCTGCTGTTTGCACCCCTGGCCACCTCCGCGGCCCTGCGTATTTCAGCGGAGTAGAGGTGGTTACTGATTTTCGGTTTTTCCCATGGTGAAAGTCTGCGGATTTTCAATGGGTATATTTTTTGGCATTTAATGTATATTTGGCGGCCTCAGGGAACAAAATCCCCAGGTTGAGATCAAACCTCCGACATAGACGTTTAGTTAAGTAGATGAGCTCACGAATTCTCAATTGGTTTAAATTTTCCTCGCCTTCCACGTTCTATCCGCTTGCCGGACGTGTTTGGTTATGGTCCACGGTGATAGCTGTGGTGCTGATCGCGATTGGTCTCTATATGAGCTTTTTCGTGGCGCCCACGGACTACAAGCAGGGCGAGGGCTACCGCATTATCTACATCCATGTGCCGGCGGCCTGGATGTCCATGTTTATCTACCTGGTAATGGCCTTCTGGTCGGCGCTCGGCATCATCTATAACACCCGCCTGTCGGCGATGATGACCAGTGCGCTGGCGCCTACCGGCGCCATATTCGCCTTCCTCTCCCTCTGGACCGGCGCCTTCTGGGGCAAGCCGATGTGGGGTACCTGGTGGGTGTGGGATGCGCGGCTCACATCGGCGTTGATTCTATTTTTTCTCTACCTGGGCTATATCGCCCTTCAGGGCGCCATTGACGATACCCGCCGCTCCGACCGGGCAGGTGCACTGCTGGTTCTGGTGGGCGTGGTCAATATTCCAATCATCTACTTTTCGGTCAAGTGGTGGAACACCCTGCACCAGGGCGCCACTATCAAGCTGTCTGGCGGTGCCAGCATGGATCCGCTCATGCTCTGGACCATGCTGATCATGACCTTCGGTTTCTGGGCCTACTCCATCGCCGTGGCCATGTCGCGGGTGCGCAGCATCATCCTGGAGCGCGAGCGCGAGACAACCTGGGTAAGCGAATTGCCGGAGGTGCGCCAATGAGCGTTGCCGAATTTTTCGATATGGGCGGATACGCCCTCTACGTATGGGGTTCTTTTGGCGTCACTGCCTTGCTGATGATCGCCGAACCCATTCTTGCACGCAGCCGCCGCCGCAGTGCTCTGCAGCGGGTTGCACGCATCATCAGAATGAATGCCGAGGATTCAAAATGAAAGCCAGACACAAGCGATTTGGGTTCATTATCGTTGGGCTGGTGGGCCTGGGTCTCGCCTCCTGGCTGGCGCTCAACGCGCTGGACAACAATCTCTCCTACTTCTTCTCTCCTACCGAGGTGACGGAGAACAAAGCGCCCAAGGACCATGTTTTCCGCCTGGGCGGCCTGGTGGAGCCGGGCAGCCTGGAGCGAGGCAAGGAGCTGACCGTTCGCTTCCGTGTCAGCGACAACGCCCACAAGGTGAACGTGGAATACACCGGTATTCTTCCTGACCTCTTCTCCGAGGGACAGGGCGTGATCGCCCAGGGCAAGCTGAATGCCCAGGGGATCTTCGTGGCAGACGAAGTGCTGGCCAAACACGATGAGAACTATATGCCTCCAGAAGTTGCAGAGGCCCTTGAAAAGGGACACAACCAGGCGGTGGGAGCTAAAAACTGATGATTCCAGAGATTGGTCATTTTGCGCTGATCCTGGCGCTTGTCATGGCGCTGGTTCAGGGTACTCTGCCGCTGATCGGCGCTCACAAGGGCATAGCCTCATGGGTGGCCCTGGCCAAGCCTGCTGCCCAGGCCCAACTGCTGTTCGTGCTGGTGGCTTACGGCTGTCTCACCTACGCTTTCCTGGTGCATGATTTTTCGGTGGCCTACGTGGCCACCAACTCCAATACCAAGCTGCCCACCCTCTACCTGGTATCAGGTGTCTGGGGCGCTCACGAAGGTTCGCTGCTGTTCTGGGCGATGACACTTGCGCTGTGGACCGGTGCGGTTACCGTGTTCAGTCGTAGCGTGCCCGAGGTAATGGTGGCCCGGGTGGTGGGTGTCATGGGCCTGGTGAGCCTGGGCTTCCTGATGTTCATGCTTTTCACCTCCAGTCCCTTTGAGCGGCTGCCGGTTCCACCGCCAGAGGGTCGCGATCTCAACCCGCTGTTGCAGGATCCCGGGCTGGCCATTCATCCCCCCATGCTCTACATGGGCTACGTGGGTTTCTCGGTGGCCTTTGCCTTCGCTATTGCGGCCATGCTCGGCGGTCGGCTGGACGCTGCCTGGGCACGCTGGTCGCGTCCCTGGACCAACGTGGCCTGGGTGTTTCTGACCCTGGGTATTGCGCTGGGCAGCTGGTGGGCCTACTACGAGCTGGGCTGGGGCGGCTGGTGGTTCTGGGACCCTGTTGAGAACGCCTCGTTCATGCCCTGGATCGTCGGCACGGCGCTGATGCACTCACTGGCAGTGACCGAAAAGCGCGGCGCTTTCAAGGCCTGGACCGTACTATTGGCCATCTTTGCCTTCTCCCTGAGCCTGTTGGGGACCTTCCTGGTGCGCTCGGGCGTGCTGACCTCGGTCCACGCCTTCGCCACAGATCCCGAGCGCGGTGTTTTCATCCTGCTCTTCCTCTGCGTGGTGATTGGCGGTTCCCTGCTGCTCTACTCCTGGCGTGCGGCACAGATTCGCAGCAGCGTGAGCTTCAGCCTGTTCTCGCGGGAGACCGGTCTGCTGCTGAATAACGTGATCCTGGTGGTTACGGCGTGCAGTGTGCTGCTGGGTACGCTCTATCCACTGATTCTCGATGCCCTCGGTATGGGTAAGATCTCTGTGGGACCTCCCTATTTCAACAGTGTCTTTATTCCGCTGACCCTACCCCTGGCGTTGCTGGTGGGTGTCGGGGCACTTACCCGCTGGAAGAAGGATGACCCTGTCGAACTGTTCAAGAAGGTGCGTCTGCATATGGTAACCAGCATTGTGATCGGTCTTTCCCTGCCGGCCATTTTTGCGCCCTTCTACTCCTGGGCCGCGGCCCTGAGCCTGGTGCTCGCGGTATGGGTCGTACTGACCAGCGGCCAGTGGCTGCTCGAACGCGCCACCGCCGGACGCAGCCTGTGGCAGGTGATGAGAAACACCCCCCGCGGTGGATGGGGCATGCTGTTTGGACATGTGGGCATCGCGGTGTTCATTGTCGGTGTCAGCCTCACCTCGATTTACAGTACGGAGAAGGATGTGCGGCTCGAGCCGGGAGAGTCCTACTCTCTGGGCGGATACGATTTTCTTCTTAAGCAGGTGCAGAAGGTTCGTGGACCCAACTACCTGGCCAGCCAGGGTACTGTCGAGATCAGCCAGGGTGGCGAGAATGTGGTGACACTCTATCCGGAGAAACGCAACTACCTGACCAGTACCATGCCCATGACCGAGGCGGGCATCGACGGCAAGCTGACACGCGACCTGTTTGTGGCCCTTGGCGAGCCCCTGGGGGACAAGGGGGCCTGGGCGGTGCGTCTCTACCATAAACCCTTTGTGCGCTGGATCTGGCTGGGTGGTATTTTCATGGCCCTGGGTGGCCTGCTTGCTGCCAGTGACCGTCGCTACTTCAGGCTGGCGCGCAAGGCGCGGCTGGCCGCTGCTGAAAACCAGGCTACCGTGGGGGCTGCATGAAAGCGCGTTTTCTGATTCCGCTGGGGATTTTTCTGGTCATCGTCGCCTTTCTTGGCGTCGGGCTGACCCTGAATCCCCGTGACGTTCCCTCGGTACTGATCAATAAAAAGGCACCGGAGTTCTCCCTGCCTGATCTTTATGACCCGACCAAGACAGTGGACTCTGCCAGCATGAAGGGCAAGGTCTGGCTGCTCAACGTGTGGGGTACCTGGTGTCCCGAGTGCTGGAGAGAGCACGACTTTCTGGTCTACCTGAAGAAATACGAGGGTGTGCCCATTGTCGGTATCGACTGGCGTGATGATCCGGTAGAGGCAAGGGCGATGCTTGAGCAGAAGGGTGATCCATTCTTCGCTGTGGGCATGGATGAGGATAGCCAGGCGGTCATGGACTGGGGTGTCTACGGAGCGCCGGAGACATTCCTCATCGACAAGCAGGGTATGATCCGCTGGAAGCATACCGGGTCGGTGACTCCCGATCTCTGGCGTGAAACCCTCAAACCCCTGATGGCCAAGCTGGAGGAGGGATAATGAGAAAACTTCTGTTCACACTGATGCTGATTATGCCTCTGCTGGGGCTAGCTAGAATCGATGCCTACCATTTCGATGATTCCGAAAAAGAGGCGCGCTTCAAGGTGCTGATCGAGGAGCTGCGCTGCCTGGTCTGTCAAAACCAGAACCTGGCAGACTCCAATGCCGAGCTGGCCCAGGATATGCGCAAGCTGACCTACGAAATGGTGCAGCGGGGCTCCAGCAACGAAGAGATTGTGACCTACATGGTGCAGCGCTACGGTGACTTCGTCATGTACCGTCCGCCCATGCAGTCCAATACCCTGATGCTTTGGGCTGGGCCATTCATCATTCTGGCTATCGGTGTCGTGATACTGATCACCTTTGTACGCGCGCGGGCTTCAGCTCCGGCTGAAGAGATCTCCGAAGCGGACCACGAACTGGCCGAGCGCCTTCTGAACCAAAATAAAGACAACCAAGCATGATTACATTCTGGATTATTGCGGCGCTCCTCATTCTGGTCGCCCTCGTACTTGTTGCTCCCTCGCTGCTACGCAGTCACCAGACCCTGACCCAGGACCGTAACCAGCAGAACGTGGTTATCGCCCAGGAACGGCTGTCTGAGATCGAGGCCGACCTGGCCAACAACGTTATCGATCAGGATCAGTTCGATCAGACCAAGCGGGAGCTGGAGCAGGCGCTGCTGCTGGATCTATCGGATGACGAGTCCAGCGAACCGGTAGAGGCCGCGAAAGGCCCCGGGCGTTATGCCATAGGTGCGCTTGCCGTGATCGTACCTGTCATGGCAGTGAGTCTCTACCTGGCTCTGGGTATGCCCCAGATGATGGAGGAGGGCGGTTCGCCCGCAGCGGTTGCCGGACACCAGGCGACAGGCCAGGGCAGCGATCTGCAGTCGGTGGAGCAGATGGTGAATTCCCTGGTGGAGCGCCTCAACAACAACCCCGAGGATGCCGAAGGCTGGTATATGCTGGGTCGTACCCAGATGGTGATGAAGGAGTATTCCAAGGCGGTAACCGCCTTCGAGACAGTCTATAAACTGGTGGGTGATGAGCCTGTGATCATGCTGGCCCTGGCCGATGCCGAATCCATGGCGCGGCAGGGGGATATGAGTGGCAGGCCGTCTGAACTGATCCGCAAGGCGGTCCAGCTCAGTCCAGAGGATCCCACAGCGCTGTGGCTGGCTGGCATGGTGGAGCAGAAAGCCGGTAACTTGGAGATGGCACTGAAGCACTTTCAAAGCCTGGAGCCAAAGCTATCGGGAGAGCCCGCCTCCCAGGCGAAGATTCAGGGGTTGATTGCAGCGGTCACTGAAGAGATGGGTGGTGCTCCGAAGGAGACAGCTGCGGCTGAATCCCCCTCTTCCACTGCGTCGGTGAAGGTGCGCATTGTGCTTGCGCCCGAGTTCGCAACCCAGGTAAGCCCCGATGAGTCGGTTTTTATCTACGCCAAGGCGCTGCAGGGTCCCCGCATGCCCCTGGCTGCATCAAGGCACAAGGTAAAGGATCTTCCCCTGGAGCTGGCGTTGGATGACTCAACCGCCATGATGCCCCAGATGCGTATATCCAATTTCTCCGAAGTGACCGTGGGAGCAAGGGTTTCACGCTCTGGCAACGCGATCGCTCAGGCTGGTGACCTGGTAGGCGAGATCTCGCCGGTAAGTGTTGCCGGGAGCGGCGTAACCGAGATTGTGATTAACAGCCGCAAGCCCTGATTGCAGGGTTTATCGAGTAGCTGTTGCCGGATTGCAGAAGCCGGTCTTCCGGGCGATGCTTGGCTGCCGGTGCTGTTGAGTGCTAATGCTGAATGAAGAACTGGTCTATACCCTCTGCCGCCACCTGGGGTTCGTTGACGCGACTCACCTCCAGGGCGTCCCGGCGGCGGTCATCTTCAACCGTAAAGACCTGCTTGCGTGATGTTCTGGCCACAAATTGACGTGCAGCGACCAGCTTCCTGTGCAGGTGCTGTCCCTTTATGTGTTTTATGAGCCACTCGCCTCCTGAATCCGGCCGAATGACCACCAGGCCGTGATGCTCTTCCAGGCCCTGGGCGTCCCTGATGCACATGATATCGACACTGATCAGTTCAGGCTGGGTGGTGAAGGGGATTTTCAGTTTATGTGCCAGGATTTCCAACACGAATTTTCGCAATTCGTGCCGCGTGGTTGCATTGGGAATCCTCGGGATGATTATTTTCATGGGTAGATCTCCAGCTCCCTCTTCTAAAAAGATAGCCTAAAAAGTCGCTGGCTGGTGGAGTTGAAGTGTCTACTACCTTGCCGGGGTTGGGTTTTATCCCCCCGGCAGATTTGCATCTGAACCTGGCGCAAGCCCGTTAAGGGAGATCGAAGAGCAGGAATTCGGCCCCGGTTCCGTTGCTCAATAGCAGTTCGGACTCGCCGGTTATCTTCGCCCCGTCACCTGCCTGCAGTGGTTCGCCGTTGAGCTCAATGCGTCCTTTTGCCAGGTGCAGGTAGAGGCTGCGATCAGAATCCACTTCGTGGCTGATCTTCTCTTCGCCGTCCAGGAGTGAGGCGTAGATCAGGGCGCTCTGGCGTATGGTGACGGAATCCTCCCTGCCATCAGGCGATGCGATCAATCGGAGTTTTCCCTGTTTTTCCCTCTCATCAAAACGGGTCTGTTCATAACCGGGTTCGATCCCGGGAGTATCCGGCTGAATCCAGATCTGAAGCAGGTGAGTGGTCACTTCTTTTGAGTGGTTGTATTCACTGTGGGTGACACCGCTGCCAGCGCTCATGCGTTGAACCTCGCCGGGCCTGATGACCCCTTGGTTGCCCATGCTGTCACGGTGCTCCAGGGCGCCTTCCAGGATGTAGGTGACGATCTCCATGTCCTGGTGGTCGTGGGGAGGGAACCCCTTGCCGGGTGCGATGCGGTCCTGGTTGATGACGCGCAGTACGGAGAAGCCCATGTTGTCAGGGTCGTAGTACTGGCCAAAAGAGAAGCTGTGGTAGGCGTCGAGCCAGCCGTGGTTGGCGTGGCCCCTCTGTTCACCGGGGCGTAGTGTGATCATGGTCCTCTCCTGTTCAAAATCATTGAATGTTAGAAAGGAGGGTAGTTCCTGCTACTGCTGTTTGATAGCGAAGATGTTTGGTGAAACTGATCAGAATTTCTGAATGATTACTCGCCAGGGCGTAAAGCACCCTGGCGAGGTTACCTGTGAAAGCTATGAAGCCAGTGCTTCACGCTGGGCCTGCATGATCTCCAGGATGCCCTTCTCCGCCAGATCAAGCATGCTCTGCAGCTCATCCTTGCGGAAGGCATGGCCCTCGGCGGTACCCTGTACCTCGATAAAGGCGCCTGCGTCATTCATAACCACGTTCATGTCGGTTTCTGCGGTGGAGTCCTCTGCGTAGTCG
Organism: Sedimenticolaceae bacterium; assembly: GCA_965224515.1. Taxonomy (GTDB): domain Bacteria; phylum Pseudomonadota; class Gammaproteobacteria; order Chromatiales; family Chromatiaceae; genus Sedimenticola_A. The sequence continues at coordinate 629,289 of OZ245051.1, read as the reverse complement.
AGGTCAAGAACCGGGGTGCCTTCGTAGATGCCGACTGAAACTGATGCAACCTGGCCATGCAGGGGTTCTTTGTCAAGTTTACCCTTGTGAATCAGGCCTTTGAGGGCGTCACAAAGCGCCACGTATGCTCCTGAAATGGAGGCGGTACGGGTGCCTCCGTCGGCCTGGATGACATCGCAGTCCAGGGTGATTGTGCGTTCGCCCAGGGCTGATAGATCAACAGCCGCGCGCAGACTGCGACCGATCAGGCGCTGGATCTCCATGGTGCGTCCACCCTGTTTGCCCCGGGCGGCTTCTCGTCCCATGCGGCTGCCGGTGGAGCGGGGCAGCATGCCATATTCGGCTGTTACCCAGCCCTGATTGGCATCTTTGAGCCAGCGTGGTGTGCGCTCTTCCACGGTGGCGGTGCATATCACCTTGGTGTCGCCGAATTCGACCAGCACAGAACCCTCGGCATGCTTGGTATAGTTGCGGGTGAATCGGATCTGGCGCATCTGTTCAGGGTTACGACCGCTGGGTCTCATTTTTTACTCCACAAGGTGAAAAGTGATTGGGTTTTGTTCTTGCAGGACCATGACAGGGTCTGGTTAGGTGTTACTCATCATTGACTTCGGATTCAAAGCTGTTGATTGCATCCTGAAGGTTGGCTATCGCCTCGCCGAGCTCATCCTTCTTTTTTGCAGGTTGGGCTTTCGGCGGGGCTGAAGCAACAACAGGCTTGGCGCTTTCACCCACGCGCATGGTAAGCAGGGTGACGTTGTCGCTGTCAGGAAAAGCTTTTTGAGCGGCTTCGTTGGCCAGGGCATGGGTGGCGTCTGCAAGGCTCATATCGCCGAACAGTGCCTCGCACATCAGGTCCTTGTCGATACTTCCCCAGAGTCCGTCGCTGCAAAGCAGTAATATGTCACCGGGCTCCACGCTGTGTTTTCCGAGTTCGACTTCGGGCAGGCTCAGTGTGCCACCCAGGCAGCGGGTGACATAGTTTCGCTGGGGATGGCTCTCCAGTTCACTGGATGAGATGACCCCCTGCTGGCGCAGACGCTCCACGTAGGAGTGATCGGTTGTGCGGGTCACCAGGCGCCCTTTTCTGAAAATGTAGAGGCGGCTGTCCCCGGCGTGGGCCCAGTAGGCCATGCTGTCCTGGATCAGGGCAATGACGGCAGTGGTTCGGGGGTCTATCGGTGGGTCGTTCTCGTAGCCGAATGCCACGATGTCTTCGTGGGCCTTCTGCATGATGCGGGTCAGAAAGCTGCCTGGGCTCAGTATGGGGTGGGGGGTTCTCTGGAAATAGCTGCTGCAGGTTTCGGTGACGATTTGAGCAGCGGCCTCTCCCCTGGGGTGTCCGCCCATGCCATCGGCAACAGTCAGCAGCACCGACTCATTGCTTTCCGCGATACTGCAACGGTCCTGGTTGCGTTTGCGGTCTCCAGTCAGGCTCATCTCCGCCATCTGGTGTTTATGGCTGGTCATCCGTCATTCTCCTGAGCCTTGTTGTTATCCTGGCGTTCCAACTGCGACGAGTTGGCTTCAAAAGGGCGTCCTTTGTAGGTGATCAGGGCCTCCAGCATGGTTCCCGCATCCTGGGGGCGAAGCAGGGGGTCTACCTCCATGGCCCAGTCGATCACCTCAAGCAGGTGCACCGGGTAGCGCCGTCTGAACAGTTCTGCCGCGGACTTCATCTCATCCTTGGCGTGGCGTTCGATGGCCGATGGAGGCGGCTTGCCTTCAATGCAGGCGCGCATGGTCGCTCCCATGGCATAGACATCGCTCCAGGGGCCGACATAGCCCGAAGAGTAGTACTGCTCCACCGGTGCAAAGCCCGGGGTGACCACCTGCGCCGACTGTTTGCTGCGGGTGGTGGCAAACTGGTGTACCGCTCCAAAGTCCAGCAGCAAGGGGTCTCCCCCCGGTCGCAGGTGTATGTTGCTTGGTTTTATGTCCAGGTGAAGTTTGCCCTGGGAGTGGATCAGGTTGAGGGCATCGAGCACAGCCGGAAATACGGTCATCAGAAAGGTTGTGCTCAGGCTCCCCTTGCGCTTCTTGATATAGGCGCCAAGATTTTTTCCGTGCTCGTAATCCATTACCAGGTAGGATGTGTTGTTGGCCAGGAAGAAGGTGCGCACATTCACGATATTGGGGTGGCGAAGGGTGGCCAGGGCTTTCACCTCCTGGTAGAAGAGTTTGCGTCCGCTGTTGAATGACTCGCGGAGATTCTCTTCGCGAACATGGACCTGCATCCGGCCGTCGCGTACAGCCAGCTTTTTCGGCAGGTACTCTTTGATGACTACCTGGTCCTGGGTATCCTCGTCCTCGGCCAGGTAAATCAGGCTGAAACCGCCGCTGCCGATCAGCTTGATGATCGAGTAGCAGTCAAGCACAGTACCAGGTGGCAGGCTGTCTCTGGAATACTCCATACCTTAGAAAAACACAGACTCCGGGTGCAAGGGTTCGATTTGCACATTATGATACATCTAAAATAAAAATCATGGCCGGTTTGATGCGTGGATTGGGTGTCTGCGATGCGGTCATTATTCAGAAGTGAGCAAGGTGACACACTATGACATGCAGTATGACCTCGTATGCACGCAAGGGCGAGAGCAGTGACCTGGGCGAACTGGCCTGGGAGATCAGGTCGGTGAATCACCGGTATCTCGAAGTTTCCGTGCGTCTGCCGGAAGAGTTTCGGGTCCTTGAACCCATGGTGCGTGAGCGTATGGGTAAGCGCTTGAGTCGCGGAAAAGTCGATTGCTCTTTGCGATTCACCCCTTCCGGGGGGGGCAGAGGCCGGTGTTGTCGTGAATGACCGCCTGGCCCAGCAGATAATCGAGGCTGCCGGTCATGTGAGTCAGCTTCTGCATGAGGCTGTGCCACCTCGAACAATGGATATTCTGCGCTGGCCGGGTGTTTTGGAGGTCGAAGCGAGGGATTTCACTCCCGCTCAAAAACACGCCGCGGAGTTGTTGGAGAGGGCTATTGATGATCTGATCGATGCTCGAAAACGGGAGGGTGACCGGCTGGGTGAGCTTATTTCCCAGCGTTGTGCGGCGATGAGGGAGCAGGTGGTAAAGGTCCGTGAGCTGATGCCGGGTCTGCTGGATGGTGTACGGGAACGCCTTAGGGCGCGACTGGCTGAGGTGAGCGAAGAGCTGGATTCGGGGCGCCTGGAGCAGGAGATGGCCATGCTGGCCCAGCGCCTGGACGTGGATGAGGAGATGGACCGCCTGTGGACTCATTTGGACGAGGTGGATGCGGTGCTCAAGCGCGAAGAGCCTGTGGGTCGCCGGCTGGATTTCCTGATGCAGGAGCTTAACCGTGAGGCCAACACGCTGGCTTCCAAGTCAAACGATGTGGAGACCACCCGAATCGCGGTGGAGCTGAAAGTGCTTATCGAGCAGATGCGCGAGCAGGTGCAAAACATCGAGTAATGGTTCAATAGCATGCCGGGGCATGCCCGGTATGTTCCAACAGAGAATTAATAATGAGCGGTACACTGTTTATTGTCTCTGCGCCTTCCGGTGCAGGTAAGACCAGCCTGTTGAAAGCGCTGGTAGAGAGTGAGTCGGGGGTGCAGGTCTCTGTATCCCACACCACTAGGCAGATGCGCCCTGGTGAGGTCGATGGGAAGGATTACCATTTTGTCGACATCGACAGCTTCACTCAAATGATCGGTGAGGGGGCTTTTCTGGAGCACGCCAAGGTCTTCGATAACTTCTACGGCACCTCCGAGGCTGGAATTCTTTCCCAGCTGGAACAGGGACTTGATGTGATACTGGAGATCGATTGGCAGGGCGCGCGCCAGGTTCGCGAGCGTATCCCCGGTGCAGTATCGATATTTATCCTGCCTCCCACCCAGCAGGCCCTGCGGCAGAGACTGGGCGGTCGCGGACAGGACAGCGAAGAGATTATCGAACGGCGCATGAGCGATGCCAAATCAGAGATGTCTCATTACGGTGAATATGACTACCTGATCGTCAATGATCTGTTCGAGCAGGCTCTTGGTGAACTGCGCGCCGTGGTGACCAGTCACCAGTTTCTCATCGCCAGGCAGTCAGAAAAACTGGAAACACAGCTCAAAGCCCTTCTTTCATAAGGATATTGGGCTTGGCTCGGATAGGGTGAATGAGTTATATTTGCACGTTCCCGGCTGAGTGCCGGTATCTGTGTTTTCTTTTTTTCCTCGTCCGGTTGGGGCGGGGCTTGATACTCCCGGAGTAAATCGAATGGCGCGCGTTACTGTCGAAGACTGCCTTGATCACGTAGACAACCGTTTTGACCTGGTGTTGTTGGCCACCAAGCGGGCCCGTCAGCTGGTTAACGGCGTAGACCCGCTGCTGCCATGGGAGAACGACAAGCCCACGGTGATGGCCCTGCGGGAGATTGCCGATGGCCTGGTGGATGACAGTGTTGTTGCCCCCCAGCCGGAGGCAGAGATCGATCTCGAAGCTGAGGATATGCAGGCGCAGGGAACAACTGCCGAAGCCCAGTCCCCCGCAGAATAAAGGGATGTCGGGCAAGGTTTTCCGACCCTGCAACCCGCTGGCTGTGTCTTCAATCGACACGGTCGGCGCCTTCTGAGAGGTGGCCATGGGAAATGGTCCGGCCCACCTCAACAATAAAGACTCAGGCAAACCCCGCTTTCTGATAAGCGATCTCTGCGCTTATCTCGAATCCTACCTCAAGCCCGATCAGATCCAGGAGGTCTACCGGGCATACCTGGTCAGCGCAGAAGCCCATGAAGGGCAGAAGCGGATGACCGGCGAACCCTACGTTTATCATCCCCTTGCGGTAGCGCGCATCCTCGCTGACATGCAGATGGACTATAAGTGCCTGATGGCGGCCATGCTGCATGATGTGATAGAGGATACCTCCATCAACAAGGAGCGCCTCACCGAGGAGTTCGACGAGGAGATCGCCGAGCTCGTGGATGGGGTCAGCAAGCTGACCCAGATCGATTTTCGCAGCAAGGCAGAGGCCCAGGCCGCCAACGTACGAAAAATGTTGCTGGCCATGACCAAGGATATCCGGATTATCCTGATCAAATTGGCCGACCGCCTGCACAACATGCGCACCCTGGGTGTGATGCGCCCGGATAAATCCCGACGTATCGCACTGGAAACCCTTGAGATATATGCGCCCATAGCCAACCGGCTGGGTATCCACAGCATCAAAACCGAGTTGGAAGAGCTGGGTTTTATCGCTTACTGGCCGATGCGTTACCGTATTATCAAAGAGGCGGTGAAGAAGGCGCGGGGTAACCGGAAGGAGGTGCTGGGCAACATCGAGACCGCTATCCATCAGCGTCTTGAGCAGGAGGGGCTTGGTGGGCGGCTAGAGGGGCGCGAAAAACACCTCTACAGCATTTACAAGAAGATGCGTGACAAGAACCTCCCATTTGCCGAAGTGGTGGATGTCTACGCCTTCCGCATAATTGTCGACCGCCTGGATACCTGCTACCGGATGCTTGGAACGGTACATAACCTCTATAAGCCGGTGCCTGGACGTTTCAAGGATTATATTGCCATTCCCAAGGCCAACGGCTACCAGTCCCTGCACACGGTGCTGTTCGGTCCCCATGGTATCCCCATCGAGATTCAGATCCGTACCGAAGAGATGCACCGCATGGCCGAGTCGGGCATCGCTGCCCACTGGCAGTACAAGGCGGGCGGAGACCAGAGCAGCCTGGCCCAGGCTGGTGCGTCGGATTGGCTGAAGAACCTGCTGGAACTGCAGAAGGGCGCCGGGGACTCGGTGGAGTTCCTCGAGCATGTCAAAGTCGACCTGTTTCCCGACGAGGTCTACGTGTTCACCCCACGTGGACAGATCATGGTGCTGGCCAAGGGCGCCACGGTGATCGATTTTGCCTACGCTGTGCATACCGACGTGGGTAACCAGTGTGTCGCCGCCAGGGTTGACCGGCGCATGGTGCCGCTGCGCTCAAAGCTGTTCAATGGCGCCACGGTTGAGGTGATCACCTCACCCGGGGGGACACCCAATGCAGCCTGGCTCAATTTCGTGGTGACCAGTAAAGCGCGGGCCAATATCCGCAGTTATCTGAAGAATCTGAAACAGCAGGAGGCAGCTGAACTTGGTGGTCGTCTGCTGGAGAAGCAGCTGACACTGCTGAATGAAAATATCAACCAGGTGGACCCGGCACGCCTGCAGGCGCTGCTGGACGAGTTCAAGCTTAAAACCCTGGATGAGTTGCTGGAAGAGATAGGCCTGGGCAATCGCATGCCGTTGCTGGTGGCGCGGCGTCTGACTGACTCGGAGCCGGATGCGACCAAAGAGGTCGAGCGTCAGGACAAAGGGCTCGTAACAGTACCCCTGGCAATCAAGGGCACTGAAGGCATGGTGGTCAAGTTTGCCAACTGCTGCCGCCCCATTCCAGGCGATGAGATAGTTTCCACCTTCAGTCCCGGCAAAGGTATCGTGGTGCACATTCAGGGTTGCCGCAACATGGGTGATTTCCGTAAAAGCGGTGATACCTGGCTGGATGTGGAGTGGGGGGATGATCCCTCAGGTGACTACTCCACCCATATCAAGGTGGAGGTCGGTAACAAGCGTGGCGTGCTGGCCACGGTGGCATCGGCAATCTCAGAGATGGGTTCGAACATTGAGCATGTTGGGATGGAGGAGCGCGACGGTCTCACTTCAACGCTGATTTTTGTCATGACAGTCAGGAACCGTAAACATCTTGCCAATATCATGCGCCGCTTGCGTTCATTGCCGGCTGTGCTGAAAATTGTCCGCAAGACCAGCTGACAAACGCTGGTTGACCAGTGATAGGTCATAGATCCCCGCATAGTTAAAAATACAGGAGCATCAATAATGGCGCGCGAGATTATCCGTACAGACAAGGCCCCCCAGGCTATCGGTACATACTCCCAGGCCGTGAAGGTCGGCACTACTGTCTACATGTCCGGCCAGATTCCCCTGGTACCCGAGACGATGGAGATGGTGGAGGGTGATATCGAAAGCCAGATCCGCAGGGTGTTTGATAATCTCCAGGCTGTTGCCCGTGCCGCCGGTGGCGATCTCAAGGATGTTGCAAAGCTGAATATATTTCTCACCGACCTGGCCAATTTTGCCACTGTAAACCAGGTGATGGCAGAGTACTTCCAGGAGCCCTATCCTGCGCGTGCAGCTATCGGTGTCGCCTCACTGCCCAAGGATGCGCAGGTGGAGATGGATGCCGTAATGGAACTGGAGTGATCACTCACCCTGCACGGTAACCGTGACCTTTCGCCGGTGTGCGTGGGTGCGGTGTTCCCACAGGTAGATCCCCTGCCAGGTTCCAAGAGCGCCACGCCCGCCCGATACTGGAATAGTCAGATCCATCTTGGTCAGGATTGAACGGATATGGGCCGGCATGTCGTCAGGCCCCTCCATGCTGTGTTCATAGACGGGGTCGCCATCAGGTACCAGCCGGGCCATGAAGGTCTCCAGGTCCCTGCGTACCGAAGGGTCCGCATTCTCACACAGAGTCAGCGATGCGCTGGTGTGGTGGACAAAGATATGGCACAACCCTGAACTGACGCCAGAGTCGCTGATGACTTTCTGTATCTCCCGGGTGATCTCGGAGGTTCCCCTGCCGCGGGTCTCGAAAGAGAGCGTGGTTTGGTGGTTTTTCATCATGATCTCAGGTCGATACCTCACCGATTTTGTCCCGCACAGAGTTCAGCTTGCCCTTGAGCCGATCCCCCTTTCCCTTCCTGATATCAAGCTTGAGTGATGAGTAGACCCGGTTGCAGCCAGCTTCATCAAGTATGGCGTAAGCGTTCTGTACTATCCTCATAGCCTCCTCAAGCGTATCGCTCTCGATGATGGTTCCCATGGGGGTGAGCTGATAGCTGGCGCCACTGTCACGAATCATCGCGATCACCTGGCTGACGTAGGCGCTGACGCTTTCGCCCTTGTCGGTGGGGAACATGGAAAACTCCAGAAGTACTGACATGAGGGCAACTCTCTAGACCGAAAAAACCATGATAAAAGGTGGTTGAACAGCTTTCAAACGGATTGGCCGCGCTATGAAACCTTGATCCTTACGACATTCATGATCTCGAAGTCCATTCCGGCAACTTTTTCTGTTGCCGGGTAATAGGTCAGATTGACCCGCTGACCGGTCAGGTTTCTGTACTGCTTCTTGCGCTTGTACTTGAATGCGACGTCATAGCCTTCGATCATGACCGTGTTGAGGAACCACTCTCCCGCTTCGCGCTGGACATGGGAGCTGACCTTGCACATCTCGGAGTGGATAAGCTCCCCATGTTTTTTGATTAACTTGTCTGGATCGGATTTCATTGTAAACAGAGGCCTGCTTATTTGTTCGTGGAGGTGTCGTTTCTGGGTGCAACGACTCTGACGCGTCTGTATCCGTTTCAATGCCATCGGTTGGATGCTCCGGGGTGGATGGCTCCCAGGGTGATTGCTTCACTATACAGCGGCTTCAATTGTTGGAATAATATTTCTATTGTTCTATAGTTGTTCTATTCTGTTATTCGTGGCTTTTGCCCGTTAGTCCTGTGAGCGGATTTGAATAGGATCAAACAAGAACAAGGTCTGGACCAGGTGCCGGTGACTGCCCTGAAAGGGGTGGGCCCACGCAATGCCGACAAGCTGGTCAAGATAGGCGTTGAGACGGTGCAGGATGTCCTGTTTCACCTGCCGTTGCGCTACCAGGACCGCACACGGGTTACGCCTATGGGTTCGCTTCGGCACGGTGACCAGGTGGTGGTGGAGGGCGAAGTGGAAGCGTCGGATATCCGCTTCGGTAAGCGCCGCTCTCTGCTGGTTCGTATCGCAGATGGTACCGGTGCCATCACTCTGCGCTTTTTTCACTTCAGTAGTGCCCAGAAGTCGGGACTTGCCCGTGGTGTACAGCTACGCTGTTTTGGCGAGGTGCGAAACGGCCCTGCCGGTTACGAGATGGTTCATCCGGAGTACCAGCGGGTGGGGGAGCTGGATGATGCCGGCATGGAGGAGAGCCTTACCCCGGTCTATCCCACCACCGATGGGATGCACCAGCTCACCTGGCGGGGTATGAGTGAGAAGGCGCTGACCATGCTGGACAGTGCGCCTGGCAGCCTGCCTGAGTGGCTGCCCGATGAACTGCTGAGCCAGTTCAGCCTGCCGGATCTGGGGCGTGCAATCCGTTACCTTCACCGGCCTCCACCGGATGCAGCCCAGAGTGTATTGCTGGAAGGCAGACATCCTGCACAGCGACGACTGGCTTTTGAAGAGCTGTTGGCCCATCAGCTGAGCCTTCGCCTGCTGCGTGAAAAGCAGAACCGCACAGCAGCCCCGCCCCTGTCGGCAACCGGTGACTATACCCAGAAGCTCCTTGCCGGCCTGCCGTTTGATTTGACCGGCGCTCAGAGCCGGGTGATGGGGGAGATCAGCAGCGATCTTAAAAAGGGTCACCCCATGATGAGGCTGGTGCAGGGTGACGTGGGTTCGGGTAAGACGGTGGTTGCGGCGCTGGCTGCCCTGCAGGCAGTGGAGGCCGATCACCAGGTGGCGTTGATGGCGCCTACCGAGTTGCTGGCGGAGCAGCACCTGCGCAGTTTTCTTGCATGGCTTGAACCCTTGGGGCTCAAAGTGGCCTGGCTCACCGGTCGGCACAAGGGAAAGGCCCGGGAGAAGGTGCTGGCGGATATTGCCGATGGTGGCGCCAGGGTGGTAGTGGGTACTCACGCACTTTTTCAGGAAGATGTGGTTTTCGATGCCCTGGGCCTGGTTATCATTGATGAGCAGCACCGTTTCGGCGTGCATCAGCGCATGGCTCTGCGGGAGAAGGGCATTGATAGCGGACGCATTCCCCATCAACTGATCATGACGGCTACGCCTATTCCACGCACCCTGGCCATGAGTGCCTATGCCGACCTGGATGTCTCGGTTATTGATGAGCTTCCCCCGGGGCGCACCCCGGTGAGCACGGTGGTTATCTCTGACGGTCGTCGTGACGAAGTTATTGAACGGGTGCGTGGGGCCTGCAAGGCGGGGCGGCAGGCCTACTGGGTCTGTACCCTGATCGAGGAGTCGGAAGCCCTGCAGTGCCAGGCGGCGGAAGATACGGCAGCCCTGCTCACCGAAGCGCTTTCTGAGTTGCGGGTGGGGTTGGTTCATGGCCGGCTCAAGGCCACGGAGAAAGAGGCGATGATGTCCGCCTTCAAGAGAGGTGAACTGGACCTGCTGGTGGCCACCACGGTGATCGAGGTCGGTGTGGATGTGCCCAATGCCAGCCTGATGATTATCGAGAATCCCGAGCGGCTGGGGCTGGCCCAGTTGCACCAGCTGAGGGGGCGCGTGGGCCGGGGCTCTGTGGAGAGTCACTGTGTATTGATGTATCACCCCCCGCTATCGGAAAATGCCCAGCAGCGGCTGGCGGTGATGAGAGAGACAAATGACGGCTTCGTTGTCGCTCAGAAAGACCTTGAGCTGCGTGGGCCGGGGGAAGTCCTGGGTACCCGCCAGACCGGCGAGATGCAGTTTCGCATTGCCGACCTGATGCGTGATCAGGGTATTCTTGAGCCTGTGCAGGAAGCCGCGCAGCTGATGCTCAAGCGCTATCCGGAAAGGGTAGGTCCCCTGGTGAGGCGCTGGGTGGGTTTTCGGGAACACTACATCAATGCCTGATATCGGGGCAATTGGCGATTAAAACCGATTTCGGTTCAACAACCGCGCCGGTATTTGCGATAATGCACCTTTTGGGCGGAACCTCTGCAGTTGAAACGCAATCTCCCTCTCTACGCAAACATGGAACCTGTCTGGGCTGACTGGCGGCGGCTGCGTCACGCCCAGGTGCCGGGCAGTGTCTATCACTGGTTGCGGGACACAGGTTCCCTGACTGCACGGCTCAAGGGTGCCTGCCATGGGGGATTCAGGGTCAGGGTGTTGCGCCAGGGGTGGGGAAAGCCCCTGTACAGCGAACGGCAGCTGCTTGGAATGCGCTGGGGAGAGCAGGCGATAGTGAGGGAGGTTGAGCTTTTGTGTAATGGAGCCCCCTGGGTGTTTGCCCGTACCCTGATTCCCGCCAGCAGTCTGCGCGGTCCGGCCCGGCGCCTCACCATGCTCGGTGAGCGGCCGTTGGGGGAGGTGCTGTTCTCTGACCCTCATATGCACAGGGGAGCCACTGAGGTGGCCCGCCTGCAGCCACGCCACCCGCTCTACCAGGCCGCAACAGCCAGCCTGGATGAAAAGCCGGGGGAGATTTGGGGGCGGCGCACCCTGTTTCAGCTCTCGCGCCAGCCACTGCTTGTTAACGAGATTTTTCTGCCGGGGCTTCCCGGGGGGTGTATATGAAGGTTGGTGAGGGTGCCGCAACCGTCTCCATTGGCGAACGTTTGAAACGCTATGCCGCTCTGATCCGCTTCGATCGCCCGATCGGAACCCTGCTGTTGATGTGGCCTGCGCTCTGGGCATTGTGGCTGGCAGGCGAGGGAAATCCGCCCTGGGACGTGGTGGTGATTTTCATGCTGGGAACCTTCCTGATGCGTTCGGCGGGTTGTGCAATCAACGATTACGCTGATCGCCATATCGATGGTCATGTCAAACGCACGGCAGGTCGTCCCATTGCTGCGGGGCTGGTATCTCCCAAAGAGGCCCTGGGTGTATTTGTGGCGTTGTCTCTAGCCGCCTTTGTCCTGGTGCTGTTGCTCAACTGGCAGACCGTGCTGCTCTCGGTTGTGGCGCTGCTGCTGGCGGCCATCTACCCCTTTATGAAGCGCTATACCCACCTTCCGCAACTGGTGCTGGGTATGGCTTTTGCCTGGGCGGTGCCTATGGCCTACATGGCGTTGACTGAAAATGTCCCCCCAAATGCCTGGCTTCTCTATGTTGCTACCGTGATTTGGGCGCTGGTGTATGACACCCAGTATGCAATGGTCGACCGTGAAGATGATCTTAAAATCGGTGTTAAATCCACGGCTATTCTTTTTGGTGACTACGACGTCGTGATGATTCTGCTGCTTCAGCTCTCTATGCTGGGTCTTATGATGATGATTGGCATCAAGGAGGAGCTCACGCTCTTCTACTTCCTGGGCCTTACCGTTGCCGCACTGCTGGTGGCTTACCAGCAGATGCTCATACGGAAGCGGGATCCCGCGGGCTGCTTCAAGGCGTTTCTGAATAATAATTACCTGGGCATGGCGATCTTTGCCGGACTGCTGGCTCACTACCTGGTGAAGTTATAGCCCTGTTACTCCAGTACCTGGATACCCCTTTCAGCACAGATCTGCTTCAGTCTCTCCGGCCAGACACTGACACTCACCTCGCCGAGGTGGGCGGTGCGCAACAGGTACATGTAGGTCCTTGACTGTCCTATGCCACCACCGATGCTCAAGGGAATGCTGTCGTCGAGTATGGCCTGGTGGTAGGGCAGGCTGAGAAACTCCTCCTGTCCTGACATACTCAATTGGATCTTCAGGGTATCCCTTGTTACACGGACACCCATGGATGTGAGTTCATGTCGCCTTTGGGTGACCGGATTCCAAACCAGTATGTCGCCATTGAGACCATGCAGCGGTTCTCCGTTGCGGGTGATGGTCTCCGTTACCCAGTCGTCGTAATCGGCGGCCCTCATTTCATGCGGGTAGCCATCTTTCAGGGGCCATCCGATGCCGATGATAAATACTGCCTGGGCCTGTTCCCGGAGATAGCGGGTTTCGCGTTGCTTGCGTGGCAGGTCAGGATAGAGCGCCAGCAGATCCTCGGCGTGAATAAACTTAATATTTTCAGGGAAATCAGGATAGTTGACGCTGTTGAGGGCTGGAAAGCGCTTTTGCGTCATTTTTCCGGCGTTGTATATCACGTTCCAGATTTTATTGACGACATCTTTCAGGTAATCGAGGTTACGCTGTTGCGGCGTGATGGCCTGTTCCCAGTCCCACTGGTCTACATAGGCGCTGTGGTCGTGGTCCAGGAAATAGTCTTTGCGCACCGCTCTCATGTCGGTACAGATACCCTCGCCAGCCTGGCATTCGAATTGGGCCAGGGCCATGCGTTTCCACTTGGTTGCCGCCTGAACCAGCTGTGCCTGGATCGGTTGCTCCAGTCCCAGTCCACAGGGGAACTCCACCGGGGTGCGGGATCCGTCACGGTCGAGATAGTCGTTAACCCCGCTGTTTCGGTCAACAATGAGTGGAACCTGCACCATTTGCAGGTTCAGCGCGCTACACAGACCCTGCTCTATCTGGTTTTTGATGGCGAACAGCGCAGCCATGCGCTCCCTGGGTTGAAGCAGGGGAGTGTAGTCTCTGGGCAGGCTGAGGGCTACCTCGTCATAGCTGCCGATACCGGGCCCTGCAAGGTCTGACCTCTTGTCTCTCATGGCTGCTTCCTTCTGCTTTCCATCCTGTTCTGATGATAGGTGAAAAACAAACGTCCCGTCGGCAGTGTGGGGCTGCACCGGATGCATCATGAACACGTTGTCAGACAGGAGTTTTGTGAAGTGGTCCGAATGTTGCTTCGTATTATGCGGGTGCTGCTTGCAATTATGGCAGAACTCCCTTCGGGGGGAGCTCTGCCGGTTAACAGGCATCGGGATTTTTGCTGGATCTGCGTGGTGGCAGCTCTGCTTTGGTTGCTATCACGGCAGATGATGGCGGTATCAAACGGCAGGGCTTCCATGGGGTAGGAGGCCTGGCAGATGTTTTGAGCCGCTTTTATGGAGATGCAAGTGGATACTCAGAAAAATGGAGTGAAGGCAATTTATGTGCGTTTGCGGCAAAAATTTGCCGTGCCGGTGGGCAGGTGTTTTTACTTAACGCATATTTTTGGTGGCACGATCTGCACCTGGCAAAAGAAGGAGTTCAGTAATGGATAATCTCGCCAAAGAGGATGTATCGGGTGTCGGCCTGAAACAGGAGAGTGCCAGTCATCTGACCACGCACTACGAAGAGAAAAACAAGATCGGTTGGTGCTACATGCATGCGTCGCCGCGCCCCTGTTTTACACCTCAACTGTTGCAAGAGATCAAAACCTGGCTGACCCAGGTGAAACAGGAACAGCGAAGCGAAAGCGGCCGCGAGTTTCGTTATCACGTGCTGGCTTCCTCCGTGGATGGAGTTTTCAATCTCGGTGGGGATCTCAACCTGTTTCGTCAATTGATTGAAGAACAGGATCGCCAGGGGCTGCAGGCATATGCCAAGGCGTGTATCGATGTGTTGCATGACAATATCGTTCACTTCGGACTCGACGTGACAAGTATTGCCCTGGTTCAGGGGGATGCCTTGGGTGGCGGTTTTGAGGCCGCGATTTCGAGCAATGTTCTGATTGCTGAACGGGATTGCAGGATGGGGCTGCCGGAAATACTGTTCAATCTGTTTCCGGGCATGGGTGCTTACAATCTGCTCTCCCGTAGAATCGGCCCTGCAAAGGCTGAGCAGATGATCCTGAGCGGCCAGTTGTTTACATCAGATGAGCTGTTTGAGATGGGTGTGGTGGATATACTGGCAGAAAAGGGCGAGGGCGAGCTTGCACTTTATAGTTACATCAAGCGGGCAGAGCGGGCATCCAATGGTTACCGGGCAATGCGCGAGGTGAGGGATTTGTACAATCCCATCAGCTATGGAAGCCTGGAAAAAGTGACGAATCTGTGGGTGGATGGAGCCCTGCGGCTGCGAGAGCGTGACCTGCGAATGATGGAGCGCCTGATAGCCCGCCAGACCAGGCAGGGTTGATCTGTATTGATCTAAAGTGGTTTGCCGGGAGATAGTTTGGCTCGATTGATAAGACAGCCGTCCAGGGCGAGGCTACTTAGCCCCGCGTTTCTTCTCCAGGTAGTTCCCAATGGCCTCCAGCAGGCTATGTAGGCTCTCCTGTATCTCCTGCAGGTGAACCAGTGGCAGCGAACCTGCCATGTCATATGGCTTTAGCGACTCCGCCTTGGTGCATCGCTCAACCAGTTCAATGCCGCCGAGTTCGGTGGCACCGCTCTTGATTGCATGAACCGATTCGCGATAACCCTGGTAATCCTGATCGCCAACTGAAAGTTCAGCATCCTGTAACAGCTTTTCAGCATCGCTGCCAAAACTCTCTATCAGGCTGGTAACAAAGTCAGCTCCTGATCCCAATCCTGCCAGGTTGTCCAGCATCAGTGTGTCCAGGATGTGGTTTGCCCCGGGCTCGAATATGTTGGCCAGAGAGTCTCCGGGGAATTGGCTTTTTTCAATGCCCTTGGAGAATCCGGCGATTTTCTCCAGCAGGTCGCGCGAATCCACGGGCTTTGTGACATAGGCATCTGCACCGGCTGAAAGACAGGCGTCCATGGTTTCAGGGGTTGCATCTGCGGTAACCATAATAACGGGTATAGAGGCGGAAGTGTCCATGAAGCGAAAGGCCTGCAGTACCTCTATACCGTTTCGCTTCGGCATGTTCATGTCGAGAATGACGAGGTCAAAATCGTTGTCCGGGCTGCTCAGCACTTCAAGCACCTCTTCACCATCGTCCACGATATGAACCACGTGGCCGGCGCGTTCGAGTATGCCCCGGATCACCTTCTGGTTTACAAGGTTGTCTTCAGCTACAAGGATGCGAAGAATGCGCGCGTTTGCGTATCGCTGATAGTGCTGTGCAAGGGTGATGATGTTGTCATCGAGTTCGTGTTCACTGCGTGCCGCGTGCACAGCGTTGAACAGGAGTGTTTTGTCCAGGGGGGGAGAGAGTATTGATGAGTAGATACCCTCAAGATCACGCCCGTTCTCCGGTTCCTGGTTGCCGGCCGTGAGAAGTACCAGTGAAATCTGCTTCAGCGCCTCATCGTTGCGTATCATGCTGGCGAACTGTTGAGGCGACATGTCGAGCAGATTTTCACCGGCAAGCACCACGCTGTATGGCGCACCGTGTTCACTGGCATCAATCATCAGCGAAAACGCCCGGGCGGATGTGCTTACCCAGTCAAACTCCACGTTCCAGTCCCTGAAGGCGCTGCGCACAGTTGATATCTGCTTTTCGTCCATAAGGACCAGCACCCGGGTGTTTTCCAGGGTCGATGGAGCCGGCTCGTCATCGTCAGCTTTTTTCTGAACGGCCAGTGGGAGCTCAAACCAGAACGTGGAGCCTTGCCCCTCCTTGCTGAAGGCTCCAATCTCGCCTCCCATCAGCTCTACGAGCTGCTTTGCAATGGTGGTGCCCAGGCCGGTGCCACCGTACTGACGAGTGGTGGAGGTATCCGCCTGGGTGAAGTCATTAAAGATAATTCCCAGCTTGTTATCCGGAATGCCGATACCCGTATCCTCAACCTCGAAGCGGATCACGGGCTTGAACGAGGTGCCGCTCACAGCCATGGCGCGGATTGTGACCGAGCCGCTCTCGGTGAACTTGATCGCATTTCCGGCCAGGTTGACCAGCACCTGGCGCAGGTGAAGTGAGTCACCGCGCAGCAGGAATGGGGTGCGTGGATCGATGTGGCTGGCAACGACTACCCCTTTCTTCTGGCCTGACATATCCAGCATCTGAACGGTACCGTTGACCAGTGCGTGAAGGTCGAAGTCGCACTGCTCTATGGCGATTTTTCCGGCCTCGATCTTGGAGATGTCGAGCACATTGTTAATCAATCCAAGCAGGGTATGGGCGGAGATGTCCACAGTGCGAACAAGATCGCGCTGCTCTTCGTCCAGCCGGGTCTCCTGCAACAGATCGACCATGCCGATAACGCCATTAAGGGGTGTTCTCAACTCATGGCTCATGTTGGCCAGAAAGCGGGATTTCGCCTGGTTGGCATGGTTCGCCTTCATGATCGCTTCATAGAGTTTTCTGAGCAGGACAGCAATGTAGGCTGGCAGCAGAATCAACAGGATGATCAGGCTGATACCTATCTCCTCGTGCTGCTGCCACCAGTCACTGGTGAGAATGACAGCGCTGAACCCGGTGATGCTGACAATGGTTGAGATGTAGACATATCGCTCACCATAGCGAAAACCGTTGCCCACAATCACCCAGAGGTAGATGGCGAAAAGGGGGGTTCCGTATTTTCCGGTGAGGTAGAGCCCAACAGAGAGAGTGCCCAGGTCGAGAACCATACCGGCCATTCGCCTGGTGATGGATGGTGCGGGTTTTGCGACGATGGCCAGGAACAGTATCAGTGAAAGTCCCATAAACCCGGCAATGATCTGTCGCGGAGGCTGCAGATCGCTTGCGCCGTCATCCCAGAGCGAGGGGAGCGGGGACATCAGGTAGACGAAGATCAGGGCGCCGATAGCCAGACGCACCAGCGCCTGTTCGTGCTCGCTGTCAGTGCGTTCAGACAGCCGTTTGCGAAGCCATCCGGCGGGTGAGTTCCCTGTCAGCTGCTTTGTCTGTTCCTCTTCTTCCATACTCTTTCGCTTTATTCAGCTTGTCCCTGTAAACACAGCAGCTTTAGATGTTCTTTACATCTGCAGTATCAGATAGACGTTCCTCGAACGTATACACCTGGTCCAGTTGATTGATGAAGGCATCCACGCAGGCGGGGTCAAAGTGCTTGCCGGACTGCTCAATGATGAATGCGATGGCGTCCTGTCTGCTCCAGGCCTTCTTGTATGGTCTCTGTGATCGAAGTGCATCGTATACATCCGCGACCGCCACAATACGGGCTTTGAGCGGGATTTCGTCACCTGAAAGGCCATTGGGATAGCCCGTACCATCGAATTTTTCGTGATGATTCAAGGCAATGACAGCCCCCAACTCGATAAACCGGGAGTCGCTGTCATTCAGAATGTTCTGGCCGATCACCGTGTGCTGTTTCATTAGCTCCATTTCATCGTGTGTCAGTTTGCCCGGCTTAAGCAGGATATGGTCTGGAACGCCTATCTTGCCGATGTCGTGCATCGGCGAGGCGAACTCTATTTCGTCACAATCCGCTTCCGGTAGTCCCATGTATTCGGCAATCAGGCGGGAATATTTAGCCATTCGTAAAACATGGTTTCCCGTATCCTCGTCACGGTACTCACCAGCACGCGCCAGCCGAAGCAGTGTTTCACGCTCGCGCAGCAGTATCTGGTGGGTGGCAATGACGACCTGTTTCTCCAGCCACTCTGCGTGATCCTGGATAATGCACTGCTGTTGACGCAGTTGCAGCAGGTTGCGGCAACGGGTCCGGCACTCGTATTGGTCCATTGGGCGGGTCAGGAAGTCTGTAGCCCCTGCGTTGAGTGCCTCGTAGCGAACGCTGCGGTCACCCACCACGGTGATCATCACTACCGGTACATCCTTGCATGCAGGGAGAGCCCTTATACGCTTGATGAACTCCACACCGTTCATCTCCGGCATCCGGTAATCGGTAAGCACCAGGTCGGGTGTCTCTTCTCTTGACTGGACCAGGGCCTCACGGGGGTCGGCAAAACTGACGATACGAAGTTTCGGATCGATGGTATGGATGATCTGCTCCAGGATTCTGCGCCCGGTGGTCTGGTCATCCACTATCAGCACATAGCGTGCTTTTTTATCCAGCTGACTGCGACTGTTCTTTGCTCCATGAACAAGTCTTGGCTTCATGCCGGCAATCTGTGTCTCACCAGCCTGTGGCGTAGTCGTTGCGGAAGTCATCGTATCGCTTCTTGTTATTAAGATGCCGCAGATGGCTATCTTGGTTAAAAATGCCCCTCTCCAGGCTGCCTGGATTCGGACCGCTACCCGCTTATCGGCACACGGGGGTAAAACTGAAG
The DNA here is from genome assembly GCA_965224515.1 of Sedimenticolaceae bacterium. Classification (GTDB taxonomy): domain Bacteria; phylum Pseudomonadota; class Gammaproteobacteria; order Chromatiales; family Chromatiaceae; genus Sedimenticola_A. The sequence continues at coordinate 610,648 of OZ245051.1, read as the reverse complement.
CCTTGATGATGCGTAAATTGCCCGACTGGGGAACTTTTTTTCCTATCGTTCTGAATGACTTATTTTAGGTTCTTAGTGGAGAATATCCAGTTTTGCGGTACTGATTATGTGAACCATGCACGCATGAGTGAGTCGTTCTGTGAGATTCGGAATTTTCTTCAGGCAAAAAAAACCCCGAAACCAGGGGTAGGTTTCGGGGCAATGCGCCGATACTGCGCAGGAAGTTCTTTTAACTGGCTGAGGCTTTCCGCTCATTCCATTTTGCGGCCTCTTCGTCCCAATCATCCATACGTACGTATGGATTCATGCGAGGACGCTCGATCATGTTGGCATCGATTTCAACACCGACCCCTTCAAGGAAGTTGGTCAGGCCGATACGCTCGATCATCTCGCCGGTACGCTCGTGCTCCAGTGCATTTTCGGCGAAGAAATCCAGTACCTCGGTGGCGAACTCCTCCAGCCATTCGAAGTCTTCTTCACTCTCCATTTTGTGGAAAGGAATAACCACGGTGCCCATCAGGTCACCGATTTTCAAGGTACGCTTACCACCGATCAGGATGGAGACGCCCTTGTCTTCGCCTGGGGAGAGTGCCTTGGTCATGACGTTGATGCAGTGCATGCAGCGCACGCAGCTCTTGTTGTCCACAGCCAGGGTGTCATCGTCGTTAAGGGAGAGGGACTGGGTGGGACAGCGGGTGATCACATTGTCGATGATTTTCTTGCGACCCATGTCGGCAACGTACTTCTTGACCTCTTCCTGGTCGACCTTCATGTCATCGCGCCATGTGCCTATTACGGCCATGTCCGCACGCTGGATTGAGTTCATGCAGTCGTTGGGGCAGCCTGAAACCTTGTATTTGAACTTGTAGGGCAGAGCGGGGCGGTGCATGTCATCCAGTGCGTTGTTGACCAGGGTGCGCATGGTGCGGCCCTCGTCGAAGCAGGACTGCTCGCAGCGGGCAGCACCAACACAGGACATACCGGTACGCACTGCAGGGCCGGCACCACCCATGTCGAAGCCCATCTCGTTGATGGCGTCGAATGCAGGCTGAACATTATCTGTGGTACAGCCCTGGAACATGATGTCGCCGGACTGGCCGTGGAAAGCGATCAGGCCTGAGCCGTACTCTTCCCAGATATCGCAGAACTTGCGCATGGTGTCGGTATCGTAGTGCATGCCGGGAGGGGGCATGATGCGCAGGGTATGGAATTCGGCCGCAGCAGGATAGATGGGTACCTCGTTCTCATCTTTCAGCTCGGTGAAGCGGGGAATAACGCCGCCGCCATAACCGATTACACCCACGGTTCCGCCCTTCCAGAATCCTTTGCGGGTTTCATAGGAGGTCTCCAGCTGACCCAGCAGGTCGACCATCATATCGTTATCGTTGGCCAGCTTTTTGAGGCCGGTTACAAAGCTCGGCCAGGGACCGCTTTCCAGCTGGTCGAGCATGGGTGTGTCGTGCATCGGCTTAGACATCTTTATATACCTCCCGGTAAATCCTGATTTCCGGTTTGTTAGTTAGAAACAGCGGTCCCTTTGAGAAAGGAAAACCACAGTCAGAATAATATTTTAGAATCAGTCCAAGCTAATGCTAGACCCTAAATAATCAGAGAAAAACACTTGGTTTTTAGGGAATAAAGAAATGGTGCGGAAAATGATGACCTCTATTGGGCTCGTGAAATAAAAAAAATATTAAATACAATTAGTTATCGATTGCATCGGTTATTTTATAAACCACGTAAACTGACAGGGCTTTCAGCTGAAAAAGTTTGAGTTGGAACGAATAGTGCGCTGCCAAGGAGAGCGCCTGTGAGTAAACCGTAGGCATGGGCCTCAGGTACCGATGGCCAGAGCGTCTCGCTGAATACCGCTTGTCCGAGATAGAGTTCCGCCAATATCTTTCCTGCTGCAATTACCCAGATCAGGGGGTAGATCCAGTCGCCGGTTTTTCGCCACATCAGCAACATGCCTGCACTGAGCATGGCGTTGAGCAGCCCTGACAGTCCGCAGTACGCCTCTATCCAGGGCAGGTTCAGCCAAAGCAAAAGGTCTAATGAGAGTGCAGAGCCTGTGAGCAGGATGAGAAATCGCCACCGTGAAACCTTCTCGAATAGCAGACCAAGGATGAACAGCCCTGCCGTATCCATCAGCAGGTGCTGTGGATCGCTGTGGACCCAGTGCCCGGTGAACAGTCTCCACCATTCGCCTGCCGCGATGCCGCTTCGATCCAAAACCAGCAGTTCGGGAGCAGGACCCAGCATCATGTAGAGGGCCAGGGCCAGTCCCGCCAGAGTGAGACTGCGCCATGGCAGGGTCATCCTGCCATGGCTTGGGTTGTGATACCCGGTCTGTTTCATGGATCAGCCCTTCTGTCCCTTCCGGCGAACCAGCATTGCCAGGGGGATGGAGAGCATGATCAACAGGCCGAAGGGGTCTACTGCCCCGCCACCTGAAGAGCTGCGGGTTGTTGCGCGGTTGCCGTTGTACATTGGACGGGCTGTATCAACGTGGCGGGGTTGAACGGCACGTTGTGTACGTTGCTGGCGTGCCGCCTCTTCAACAGCCAGGCGTTTCTTGTTGCGGCGTTCGATACCCCGTTTTTCGAACATATGGTCGCTCATTACCACCATGGATGTGTAGTCAGTGACCAGTCCATGCTCGACACCCAGGTCTATAACAGCCTGTTTCAGATCAGCCTTCTCGCCGAAGTCCTCCATTTCTGTGACCAGGTTTTCGATTGTGGCGTAGGCCCAAAGGCGTTCCAGTTCCGGGTTCTCTGTTGCAGTTTCGGGGAAGACGAAGCTGGTTTTGTACTCCTGCTTTGCACCCGAAATCTTGCCTTTGAGGGTGATCTCGGCCTCTCCATCGCCACGGTAGTGCCCCAGAATCACAAGCTGCTGGCCACGATAGAGGCTGCCAATTTGCTTGGGGGTCAGGTTCGAGGTCTTGACGCCATCGATCTCAATACGAACATCATGCATCGCTTCGTGTGTCACCTTGCTCTTTGCCAGCAGGATCTGACCGACGATGTCATCGCTGTTTGAGATGCTGGCTGCAAAACCGTTGGACGCCTTGGTCAGCACTTCCAGGAGCGGACGGTTGGCACTGTTGCCCATAATGAAGGTGAAGAGGCGGACATCCTTCTTTTCCACCAGATCCAGGAAACGTCGCTGCCGTGTTTCACCCACATTTGCAACACCATCGGTCACCAGCACGATGGATGATGTGCGGTCTGCATCAATACCGTTCAGACCCAGGGAGAGGCCGGCAAACAGATTTGTGCTCTGCCCCGGTTGAACCCGTGCAACCTTATCCGTAAAGCGCGCCACGTTTTCGGGGGTTGCCGCGGTGTAGCCATTGGTCAGCTCCCGGGCATTGTTGTTGAACAGCACCACGCGGAACCTGTCATTTAGACGCATCGACTTGAGGGCACGCTGAACGCCATCAGCCAGGGATGCGTACTTCCCGTTCATGGAGCCGGAGATGTCGAGTACGAAAATCCAGTCACTGCCTTCGGTGATCGGCTTGAGATCATCGCCGGGGGTGATCACCATCATGAAGGTACCTTTTTTCCCACTCTCTGGTTTGTGTGCAGTCAGTTCCACAGAGCCGGGAAGCCCATCGGCCTGGCGCCAATAAACCACAAGGTCTTTATCCAGGTTGTAGACATGCTGGGGTGTTGTGCCGCTGGTGGTTGAGGGTTGGCCCGCTTTTTCTGCGGCAGAGCCGGCTTGGGCTGGATTCATCGTATTGCCCTGACTGTCGATGAGCAGATCCCACTCGCCCTCGCTCTGGCGGCTGACCATTGCCTGGGGATGGCTGGGTGCACGAAGGGCATCCACTGGCCAGGCTGACTTCAGTTTGAGCTTGAAGCTGAATCGCTCCCGGACCTTTTCATTGGCGGTCCAGAAGGCCAGTTTCTCCTCGTCCACGCCACCCTCTTCAAGCGGGTAGACATAACGACCTATGCCGGTATCCACATGAGCAGGTTGTAGATAGACCAGGCGGATGCGGGTATCCTGGCCTGCGCGTACCGGGGATACGCTGATATCGAACGTCTTGTAGCTATCTTTTTCGGTTAGACCGGCATCGCGGCCGGCGGCCTTCTCCTCTTCGTAGACTTTGCGCGCCTCCTTCTTCTCCAGTACCTCGCCACTGACCGGCTTGCCGTCTATCCACATGGTGAATTCAGCTACTGCGCCGTGTTCGGGGACAGGGAAGGAGTAGATTGCCTCAAGATCGGAGGCGTGGGGGTTGTGGAATGTCTGCTCGACCCGGGTGATGGCGTAGCCGTCTTCAATGGTTACCTCCACGTCGTGGGTCTTGATCTCTAGTTCCGGCAGGCTCTTGTCTGAGGGTGTCAGCAGGCCGGCGGCCTCGGATACTGAATACCACAGGGTGAAAAAGGCGAGGATAAGTGTGAGTCCCCAAACCGAGGGTTTCCGTGCTTGTGTCATTGTCATCTCCTTTATTGAACAATGTTCAATATCAAGGGTTAAAGAAGGCCGTCGGAACGGCTTTTTTAAACTATGTTCAATTTATAGCTGATTAATGAACAATGTTCAATAATAATTTTGAACGATGTTCACAAATCATCTAATCTCTAATCATTCTTTGATTGAAGCAGGTGATCCGGAATGGGCAGGCGTAGTGACCACAGTCGCGAAGAGATCAGTAGTATGGCCCTCGAGGCAGCAAGGGTGCTGGTTGCCGACGAGGGGCTGAAAGGGCTGACGGCCCGCAAGGTGGCAACCGAGATCGGGTATGCCCCGGGAACTCTTTATGTCGTGTTCCGCAACCTGGATGATCTTGTGCTTCACTTGAATGCAGGCACCCTGGATGATCTTTACAGTGTTCTGGATACGGTGGTCCGCAGTTGTCGAAAACCTGAACGCTGTATCCTGAAACTGGCTATGGCCTACGTGGAGTTTGCATTTACTCATCCCAATCTGTGGGGGGCGATCTACGAGCACCGGCTCCCGGAAGGGGAGAGTGCACCGGCCTGGTTTCAGGAGAAGATTGAGCGGCTCTTCTCACTGGTGGAGGGGCAGTTGGGGGACCTGGATGAACGCCGCAGTGACAAGGAGGTACGTCTCGCAGCTCATGCGCTCTGGAGTGGCATTCATGGAGTCTGCATTCTCGGACTTTCCGGGAGCCTGGAGAAGGCTAATGCCGGCTCAACGGCAGCAATTGCCGAATCCCTGGTGGTGAACTACCTGGCGGGCTACACACAATAGCTGGCAATCTTATCTGAATTGCAGTAGGAGCGGGCTATTCCCATGGCCCGGCAGGAGTCTTGTTTATCACTCTTCGCCGCGTACCGCGTCGAACTCACCCGGCTGGGCGCAAGCCACTGTGATCTCTCTCAGATGCAGGCTCGGTGTTTCGAGGTTCTGGAGTCTTTCCGCTTTGAGGAATGGGCAGGATTGGGGTTGCCAGTCGCAGGCAACACCGGCTACTACCTCATGGCCGCAGGAGGCGCACAGGGCATGTTTCAATTGGGCGTTCATGGTGTTTTCCGTGAGGTTGAGTTGAAATGGATTCCTCACTTGTAAGTATCGGCCGGGAGGCGGAAAAATCCAGTCATATAACGAAAAAAAGCCGGTTAATCTTCAACAAATACCTGGGACGAGGTCGCCCGGTTGTGTTGAATGTTTCGCCAGCTGTAGATGACCAGTGTGCCGATGATGATCATGCCTCCGACCAGGGTCTGCCTGGAGACGGTTTCTCCCAATACCAGCCATACCCAGATGGGACCGAACAGGGTCTCCATGAGCAGGAAGAGGCTCACCTCCGGGGAGGTCAGGTAGCGGGTACCTGATGTGATGAGCACCAAGGCTATTGGCATCTGAACCACACCCATAAGGGCCAACCAGGCATAACTCTCTGTGGAGAGCAGGAGGGGGGCGCTGAGGGGGAGAGCAAGCAGGGCAGTGACGATCCCGCTGACCGCCACAACCGGCATCCGTGGTAAGTCGTGATGGCGCCGCAGGATAGTGAGATTTCCACCCAGGGTCATGGCGGCGAGAATGGCATAGATGTTTCCCGTGTTCTGTTCGAGCTCTATGGCACTGCTGAAGACAAGTCCGACACCTAAAACAACAATGACACAGGATATCCAGGTGCGCAGGTGTACCCGCTCTTTGAGGAAGAAGTGGCTGGCGATGGCTGCAAACAGTGGTGCGGTGGCGATCAGTACCACGGTATTGGCAACGCTGGTGTGACTGACTGCCAGTACGAACAGTGCGCTGCCCACCCCCTGAAGCAGGGCGGTGAACAGGGCTGCCCAACCGAAACTGATGAACCGCTGCATGCTGTTCCGCTGTTTCTGAAAAGAGATGACCAGAAACAGGGAGAAGGCCATGAAAGCGCCGCGCCAGAAGACAACGTCCCAGGCCGGTGCATCTGCCAGGCGTATGAGCAGGGCGTCGAAGCTCAAAATCAGGACACCCAGGGTTACCGTTATGGCCCCGGTGGTGTGGTCGCTTTGCTGGCTATCCGAGGTCATCTATCGGTTTTGTCGTTGTTATATTATCGGGAAGCCGATTATGACCCGGGATGTATGACATGACAAAGCCGCTTCCCGGCCCTGGCATCCTGCTTTGCTCTAACTCCTTCACCCCTGGAGTTGTGCGCATCCCTGTACCTCCCAGGGATAAACGCCCGCGGATACCGTACATCCTGTAAATAAACAGGTTCTGTTCCAGTTAAGTATGGAAAGCTAGCGTAGTTTTATCTGCAACCCTTGTAGGTCGGGCTTTAGCCCGACATGTCGGCCTGAAGGCCGACCTACAGAAAATCAACAACATACTTCAGCTTGGAACAGAGCCTAAAAAAATGCCCGGCGGGGTGCCGGGCAAAAAGCTCTCTATGCACTGTTCAGAGAGAGGAGGATCAGCTAATGAAGAGTCCGCCATTTACCGGGATGTTGGCCCCGGTGACATATGCCTGCTCTTCAGAAGCCAGAAAGGCCACTGTTGAGGCGATCTCTTCGGGCAGTCCCATGCGTTTCATGGGGATGCCGGCAATGATCGATTCGCGGATGTCTTCACGGATGGCATCGGTCATTGCGGTTTTTACATAGCCAGGTGACACGGTGTTCACGGTCACGTTCTTGGTCGCGCCTTCCTGGGCCAGGGTCATGGTGATGCCATGCATGCCCGCCTTGGCGGCTGCATAGTTGACCTGGCCGAACTGGCCGCGCTGGCCGTTGACGGAGGAGATGTTGATGACACGGCCGAAACCACGGTTCAGCATCCCTTCCCATACCGGCTTGGTGACATAGAAGACACTGCTCAGGTTGGTGTCGATCACGGCATCCCACTGCTCGGGCTCCATCCGCTTCATGGTGGTGTCGCGGGTGATGCCGGCGCAGTTGACCAGGATGTCGACGCTGCCGAACTGGCTCTCTATGTCAGTCATCATGCGTGCGCTGTCTTCAGCAGAAGAGACGTCGCCGGCAGCCAGGGCGATCTGGTGGCCTTCGGCCTCGCGGGCTGCGCTCCACTCGGCAAGTTTCTCTTCTTCAGCTGGATGGTAGGTTGCGACAACCTGGTAACCATCGTTTGCCAGGCGTTGGCAGATGGCGGTTCCAATACCGCCGATACCGCCGGTTACAACTGCAGTTCGCTTGTTTTCACTCATTACTCAGCTCTCCAGAAGACGTTCGATCAGGCAGCCTTCTGTGTGGCTTCGTTGATTTTACCGGTGAACTGGCTGACGCCTTTCTCTACCAGGGCGCTGTACTCGTCGCGTACTTCGTTGGTCAATTCCATGGTCTCACGACCCTTGGAGACCAGCTCTTCGCCCAGTTTCTTGGCAATCTCTACCTGGCCATCGACCAGTTCCTTGGGGTCCTTGGACTCGGAAGCCAGTTTCATCTGCGCAATACCTGTGTCAACGAACAGGCTGAAAGTGGCCATCTGTGCCTCGGCCATCTTTTCCCAGGTGCGCAGGTTCAGTTCGCCCAGTGCGCGTGCACCTTCGTAGCCGTTGGTGCCGAACTCTTTAAGCATTTCCAGATTTTCTTTTGCAGTCGTCATGTCAGTAGTTCCCTGTAAGTTGTTTGTGCGTCGCAGCAATATTGCGGTGCAGCATATTAAACTGGGCATAGGTTGTCAACTATTTTGTGCAGTGCACAAAATAGTTCTCTTCAGGAGAAATAGGTGATGGGGGCGAAGGGTATCCGCCAGGTGCTACTTGTCTGAGCCGTTGTCCCGGTTCTGGTTGTGGAAACCGGCTGCCTTGAAAAAACTGCTCTGCATGTCGGTCCAGATCTGCATGTTGCGCTGGGCCAGGTCGGTCATCGCCTTCATGGGGTCGGTGTCGATGCCGCTGCGCATCTGATCCTGCTGCTGGGCGAACATGGTGAGGCTCTCTTCGAGGTAGCGGGCAAACATGCCCTGTATGGTGCCGCCATAGAAGCGGATGATCTGGGAGAGCATGTTGGCGCTGAACAGGGGCTGTCCACCGGACTCCTCCTCCAGCATGATCTGCAGCAGGATGGACCGTGTCAGGTCCTCTTTGCTGTTGGTGTCGATAACCTGGAAATCAACGCCCTTCATGACCAGCTCGCGGATGTCCGCAAGGGTGATGTAACGGCTCAACTCTGTATCGTAGAGCCTGCGGTTGGGGTACTTCTTGATGATTCTGGGGTCCGACATGACGGTCAGTTCCTCGGTAGGTGACGCCATTATTTAACGGAGTTTATCCGGGAAACTCCCGCAGATGGAAATATCTTTAAGGCATGCGGGCATAAAAAACCCTTCTGCATTCCCATGAATATACTCCGAAAACAACATTAATACATGTGCTGGCCACCGTTAATGGAGAGTTCGGAACCGGTGATGAAGGCAGCTGCGTCAGATGCCAGGTAGGCTACAGCGGCCGCGATCTCCTCTGGTTTGCCCAATCGGCCGACAGGTATCTGGGCGATGATCTTCTCCCTGATCTTCTCGGGTACGGCCATCACCATTTCGGTAGCGATATAGCCGGGAGATATGGTGTTCACAGTGACCCCCTTGCTGGCGACCTCCTGGGCGAGTGCCTTGGTGAAGCCGTGCATGCCGGCCTTGGCCGCTGAGTAGTTGGTCTGCCCCATCTGCCCTTTCTGGCCGTTGATGGATGCAATGTTGATGATACGCCCGAAGCCCCTTTCCTGCATGCCGTTGATGACGGGGCGGGTCAGGTTGAAGACACTGTTCAGATTGGTGTTCAGTACCGCATGCCACTGTTCAGGGGTCATCTTTTTAAGCGTGGTATCACGGGTGATGCCGGCATTGTTGACCAGGATGTCGATGCTGGCCAGGCGGGTTTCAATCTCTGCAATCATGTGCTTGCAGCTCTCGAATTCAGCAACGTCCCCTGGAAAGATCTCTACCAGGTAGCCCTCATCCTCCAGTTTTGTCTGCCACTCTCTCGCTTTCTCTTCGTTGCGGTAGTTGGTGGCGACAGCGTATCCACTGTCCAGAAGTTTTTTGCAGATGGCCGTACCTATCCCACCTGTCCCACCTGTTACCAGTGCCAGTTTGCTCTCACGTGTGGTCATCTCCACTCCTCCTCTTTCTTGTTCTACGTCGTAGTTATGAAAGGGCTTGGGTGAAGGGTGGGCTTTGTTTCTGCAATGCCGCTTCTTCACCCCAGCCCTCTCCCCGGCGGGGAGAGGGAGTGGGAGCAGTTTTTATCAGTCGCGCTCCACTGCCATGGCGACACCCATGCCGCCGCCGATACAGAGGGTGGCCAGGCCTTTCTTGGCGTCACGTTTCTGCATCTCGTGAAGCAGTGACACCAGTACACGGGCGCCGGATGCGCCAATGGGATGGCCCAGTGCGATGGCGCCACCGTTTACGTTCACCTTATCCGGATCCCAGTCCATATCCTTGTTCACTGACATCGCCTGGGCTGCGAATGCTTCGTTGGCTTCCACCAGGTCCAGGTCACCGACACTCCAGCCTGCCTTGTCGAGACACTTGGTTGATGCGGTGATGGGGCCTGTACCCATGATGGATGGATCAACACCAGTGGATGCGAAAGCCCTGATTGTCGCCAGGGGGGTAAGGCCCAGCTCTTTCGCCTTGCTCTCTGACATGACCACCACTGCCGCCGCACCGTCATTGATGCCCGATGCGTTGCCTGCGGTAACGCTGCCCTCCTTGTCGAAGGCGGGGCGCAGTTTGCCGAGGGATTCTGCTGTGGTGCCGTGGCGGGGGAACTCATCCTCGCTGAATACAATGGGGTCGCCCCTGCGCTGGGGGATCTCTACCGGAATGATCTCGTCATTGAACCGGCCTGCCTTCTGGGCTGCTTCGGCTTTCTGCTGGGACGAGGCGGCAAACTGGTCCTGGCTGTCGCGGTCGAATTCGTACTGCTTGGCTATATTCTCTGCTGTCACTCCCATGTGATAGCCCTGGAAAGCATCCAGCAGGCCGTCAGAAAGCATGGTGTCCTTCATCTTCCAGTCACCCATTTTCTGTCCGCTGCGGGAGCCGGGAACCACGTGGCCGGACAGGCTCATGTTCTCCTGGCCGCCTGCAATCACGATCTCAGCATCACCGCAGAGGACAGACTGCATTGCCAGGTGTACCGCTTTCAGGCCGCTGCCGCAGACCTTGTTGATTGTCATTGCGGGCACTGTGTTTGGCAGGCCTGCATTGAGCGTGGTCTGGCGTGCCGGGTTCTGTCCGCACCCGGCGGTCAATACCTGTCCCAGTATCACCTCGTCAACCTGGTCGGGGGTAACGCCTGCACGTTCGAGTACGCCCTGGATCACCTTGGATCCAAGCTCGGTTGCAGGCAGGCCTGCCAGGGTGCCACTGAAATTGCCGATGGCGGTACGGCCTGCGGCCACGATCACAACGCTTTCGCTCATAACAAATACCTTTTTCCGTTATTCAAAGGCAGGGCATTCGAGACTAACAAAGCGTTTGGGAAACTGCTACAAACAGAAAAGTATCAGCAGATTCTCATCAGACAATGCGTCATCGTGATACTGCGGATGCCCATGCATGTTCTCTTGTTGAACTGCCGAGTGTAGATCAAAATGTTGCAGCGCACAAATTCACGTGATAGTGTCTGTTTCATTGTCCAGATAACCAAAATGGAAAAATGCGCAATGAGTGATCAAGGTTTTTGGAACCAAGAGTGGATGGGTATCCAGCAGAAGTACTGGGAGAACTGGTCCGACTTCAGTCGCCAGGCAATGGGTGGTCAGCCCCAGCCCAAGAATCCCTGGGAGAGTGCCATGGAACACTGGTGGCAGGCGGTTTCCCCTGCGGCACCGGATATGACCAGGGGCTTCATGGATAAGATGATGAACCAGGGCAAGGCGCTTTTTAATATGGCCGACCAGTTCAGCCGTAACTTCCAGGAGAACGGCGCCGCATCCGAGTGGAGCGAGGTCATGAACAAGACCTTCGCTGACCTGAAGCAGGGATTCAGCGGTGCCGCCCAGGCTGGTGGTGACGATGCCCTGCACAAGATGATGGCCTTCTGGGAGATGCCCCTGGATAACTGGCAGCGCATGGTCTCGTCCCTGTCGCTGATGCCCGGTGACGTGTTGCGCAACATGCCCCACGGGGGTGAGTTGGAGCGTTTCCTCTCTGCCCCTGGGCTGGGCTATGCCCGCGAGGAGCAGGGCCAGCATCAGCAGATGATGCTCAAGGTGATGGAGTACCAGCAGGCGATGCAGGAGTACATGCAGTTCTTCTCCAACCTGGGTGTGTTGGCGGTTGATCGCATGCAGTCCAAGGTTGAAAAGATTGCCGCTGAAGGAAAGCAGATCGATTCTGCCCGCGCCCTTTATGACACCTGGGTTGGTGTTTGCGAAGAGGCCTATGGCGAGCAGGTGATGACCCCTGACTATGCCAAAACCCATGGGCGCCTGGTCAACAGCCTGATGGGTGTGAAGCACCAGATGGCGGTTATGGTGGACGAGTCACTTGGGGCGATGAATATGCCCACCCGTAGTGAGTTGCGCACCCTGCAGACCCGGATGCAGGAGAACCGTCGGGAGATCAAGGCGCTGAAAGCCGAGCTTGCAGAGCTCAAGTCAGCAATGACTGCCCCCAAGAGCGCTGCAGCCCCAAAGGCTGCCGCACCCAAGCGAAAAACTGCCCCCAGGAAGAAAGCGGCAGTGAAGAAGACAGCGGCCAAAAAATAAGCCAGAAACGAAAAAACCAAAGCTGACCGCTGCATGGCGGCCCGTTATGTGAGGAGAAACATCGTGTTTCCAATCGATATTCGACCAGACAAACTCGCCGAGGAGATGGCGGACTACAGCCGAAAGTTGGGCAAGGGCGTTGAGAACCTGCTGAATGCCGAGCAGATCGACACCGGTATCAGTCCCAAGGAGGTTGTCTATACCGAGGACAAGCTCTCCCTCTACCGCTACAAGGCGCCCGAGGGTGTAAAGCAGAACAGCGTCCCGGTGCTCATTATCTATGCCCTGGTGAACCGGCCCTACATGACCGATATCCAGGAGAACCGCTCCACCATCAAGAACCTGCTGGCTGCGGGGCAGGATGTCTATCTGATCGACTGGGGTTACCCGGACGGCGCAGACAGCAGCCTGACCCTGGATGACTACATCAACGGCTACATTGACCGTTGCGTGGATGCGATCCGCCAGCAGAGCAACCAGGAGAAGATCAACATCCTGGGGATCTGCCAGGGCGGCAGCTTCAGTCTTTGTTATACCTCGCTGCACCAGGAGAAGGTGAAGAACCTGATCACCATGGTGACCCCGGTGGACTTCAAGACCCCGGACAACATGCTCAGTGCCTGGGTGCAGCATATGGACGTGGATCTTCTGGTTGATACCCTGGGCAATGTCCCCGGTGAGTTGCTCAACTGGACCTTCCTCTCCCTGAAACCTTTCAGCCTGACCGGCCAGAAATACATCAACATGGTCGATGTGCTGGATGATGAGGAGAAGCTGAAAAACTTCCTGCGCATGGAGAAGTGGATCTTCGACAGCCCTGACCAGGCCGGTGAGACCTTTCGCCAGTTTATCAAAGACTTCTACCAGGATAACGGCCTGCTCAACGGCACCGTGAAGCTGGGCGATCGCATGGTGGATCTGAAAAACATCAGCTGCCCGGTGCTCAATATCTTTGCCGAACAGGACCACCTGGTGCCGCCGGACGCCTCACGGGCGCTCAAGGGGCAGACCGGCTCAAAGGACTACACCGAGCTCTCTTTTCCAGGCGGTCATATCGGTATCTATGTCAGCGGAAAGGCCCAGAAGACCGTGCCCCCTGCCATTGGTGACTGGCTGGACGCGCGTAGCTGACTCCCCGGTCCTGTTGACAGGAAGGATGAGCCCTGCTCGATTCGAGCGGGGCTTTTTCGTGCTGCTGTGTGATAACTGCTTAGATATCTAATGATTCATTCTCATTGGTGCTATAGACGCCAGGGGATACAGAAAGCCTATTGATAGTTCTTTTCTGGTTGGAATAATGCCGGAATCTCTCTTTCGGCCCTCCTGCATCAACACCCCGAGCCCCCTGGCCAGATCAGGTTTACCTCAAAATCTTGCGGGTGCTCTATCTCCAGACAAGAGATTTATATTCCCCCGATGGTTTGATCTCTAATTATCAGGGCTGTAAGGTATATGGCTAATTTAAATAAAATGCCCATGCCAACAAATTACCAAGGAGTTACCCATGCGGAAATCCACCCTCTCAGTCAGTGCGTTGGCACTACTGACAGCCAGTGCAACCACTTTTGCTGCCCAGGAGTGCGGAAAGGTCACCATCGCCGACATGAACTGGAACTCGGCTACCCTGATTGCCAATATCGACCGCTTCATTCTGGAAAGCGGTTACGGTTGCGAGGCGGAGCTTGTACCAGGTGACACCATGCCTACCGGCACCTCCATGACCGAAAAGGGCGAGCCCGATATCGCACCTGAGCTCTGGAGCAACTCCATGAAAGACGCGCTGGATAAAGGTGTTGCCGAGAAGCGCCTGCGCATAGCCGGCAAATCCTTGTCCGATGGGGGTGAAGAGGGTTTCTGGGTTCCCCAGTACCTGGTGGATAAAGACCCCAAAATGGCTACCATCGAAGGCGTAGTGGCCAAGGCCAAAATATTCGAACATCCGGAAGATCCCGATAGTGCTGCCTTCTACGGCTGCCCTGCCGGCTGGAACTGCCAGATCTCATCAGGCAACCTGTTCAAGGCGCTGAAGCTCTCAGACGCAGGCTTTGACCTGATCGATCCGGGCTCGGGTGCGGGTCTTTCCGGTGCCATCGCCAAGGCCTACGAGCGCAAAGAGCCCTGGTTCGGTTACTACTGGGCACCTACCGCAGTGCTGGGCAAGTACAAGATGGTGAAGGTTGATTTCGGTTCAGGGGCTGATGTGGATCACTTCACAAACTGCACCTCCAAGAACGACTGTGAGAATCCGAAGGTCACCATGTATCCCCCATCACCGGTGCATACCGTGACAACGGAAGGCTTTGCTGCCAAGTCGCCCCAGGCCTACGAGTACCTGACCAAGCGTGCTTTCAAAAACAACCAGATGAACGAGCTGCTGGCCTGGATGGAAGACAACCAGGCCGATGGCGAGATTGCCATGGAGTACTTCCTGAAAAACCACGAGGAGACCTGGGCACCCTGGGTCTCTGCCGACGTGGCCGGCAAGGTCAAAAAAGCCCTGGCCAACATGTAAAACCGCTCAGGCCCCGGCGTGTCCACGCCGGGGCAGTTTCTGTTTAAACCCGGTCGTATAGATCACCCGGAGTATCACATGTCAAAGGCCGACTGGCTTACTGAATTCCCCCAGATGGATAGAAGCGACCTGGTGGCGATTCGCAAATACCTGGATACCGCGTATCGTGATTTTTCCCGTAGCTACGGCGATATAATCGAATCCATCTTCGATCCACTGCTCAGTTTCCTTATCTGGTTTGAAAAGCTGCTGCTTGCATCGCCATGGTGGGCAGTATTGCTGGGGCTCGTGGCGCTGGTATTCGCAGCCAGCCGCTCCTGGAAGCTCAGTTTGAGCGTGATTGTCGCATTTCTGCTCATCGGCTACTTCGGCATGTGGGACAACACCATGCGGACCCTGAGTATCATCACCGTCTCCACCCTGTTGTCGATAGCTATCGGGGTGCCTGTGGGTATCCTCATGGCCCGCTCGGACCGTGCCCAGGCGATGATCACGCCACTGCTCGATATTATGCAGACCATGCCCGCATTCGTTTACCTGATACCGGTGGTGATGCTGCTGGGTATCGGCAAGATCCCCGGTGTTATCGCGGTGGTGATCTACGCTATTCCGCCGGTTATCCGGCTGACCAATCTCGGTATTCGGCTGGTGGATAAAGAGGTGCTTGAAGCGGCTGCCGCCTACGGCGCGAGTATGCGCCAACGACTGTTCGGTGTTCAGCTGCCCCTGGCCATGCCCACCATCATGGCGGGCATCAACCAGACCATCATGATGGCGCTGGCGATGGTGGTTATCGCCTCGATGATCGGCGTCAAGGGACTGGGACAGCCGGTCCTCAAGTCCATTACCAACCAGTATTTCACAATGGGACTTTTCAACGGCCTGGCAATTGTTGCCCTGGCCATCATGTTTGACCGGGTATCCCAGGCTTACGCCAAGCGCACCCAGAAGCATATGGAAGGGGTGAAAAATGCCTGATAGCAAAACTCAAGAGACTCTGATCAAGGTCCAGGACCTCTACAAGGTGTTCGGCGACAATCCCGCCGATGTGATGCCCATGGTTCGGGAGGGCAAGTCCAAGGATGACATCCTGGCGGAGACAGGGCATACCGTGGGTCTGAAGGAGATCAACCTGGAGATCAGGCGAGGCGAGATCTACGTGATCATGGGGCTTTCCGGTTCGGGTAAGTCGACCCTGATTCGCCATTTCAACCGTCTGATCGATCCCACCGAAGGGCATATCATTATCGAGGGCACTGACGTAATGGAGCTCTCAACCAAGGAGCTGGAGCAGTTCCGTCGGCACAAGATGTCCATGGTGTTTCAACGCTTCGGTCTGATGCCCCATAACACGGTGCTCGAGAATGTCAGTTACGGACTCTCCATTCAGGGCGTCGATAAGGCGACCCGCTTGCAAAAAGGGCGCGAATGGCTTGAAGCTGTGGGGCTTGCCGGTTACGAGGATCAGTATCCCTCCCAGCTTTCCGGCGGTCAGCAGCAGCGCGTGGGGCTTGCACGGGCGCTCTGTACCGATGCCGAAATCCTGCTCATGGATGAGGCCTTCTCGGCACTGGATCCGCTGATCCGCAGCGAAATGCAGGATCAGCTCATCGAACTGCAGGAGCGCCTGCACAAGACCATTATTTTTATCACCCACGACCTGGATGAGGCCCTGCGCCTTGGTGACCGCATCGCCATTCTCAAAGATGGCGAACTGGTGCAGGAGGGGACACCGGTGGATATTCTGCTGCACCCGGCAACCGATTACGTCGAGGCCTTCGTCAAGGATGTGAACCGCGCCAGGGCGCTGACCGTTGAGACGGTAATGCAGCCGCCCCAGTATCGCATCACGGCGAAAACCATTGGTGAGGCCCTGGAGCAGATGAAACGGTTCTCGGAGGACTACGGTTATTACGTCAACGAAGAGGGTTACCAGGGGATTGTTCTACAGGATGCGCTGGAGGAGGCCGCCGAGGAGAATGCCGGGGATGATCTGCACGAGGAGCTGTTCGAGGAGCTGCCTGCAATCTCTCCCGACTCTCTTATTGAGTCGGTGATTCCGGATACCCTGGATAACGAATACCCTTTGCCTGTTGTCAGTGAAGAGGGTGATCTCAAGGGCGAGCTCTCACGCTCCAACCTGGCAGAGGTGCTTGGGGATACTTCTGATAAGGACGCGGCCTGATTGATGGCTGGCCCCACTCTGCAGCAGATCGCCGCCAGGAGACGGCTCCTACAGAATATTCGATGGTAGGAGCCCGGTCCCCTGGGCGATGATGCGGTTCAGACCATCTTCCTCAGTTCATACTCCAGAATGCCCTCGGCCCCCATCTCCTTGAGCTTGGGGATCAGTTCTCGCACCATGCCGCTGTCAACCACGGTTTCCAGGGCAAGCCATTCACGATCGAACAGGTGATTGACCGTCGGGGCATGCAGGCTGGGAAGCGTGCTCACAATCTCATCCAGCTTGGCGGCTGGAATATTCATCTTCAGTGCCACTTTCTGGCGGGCCAGCAGGGCAGCCTGCAGCAGGGTGGCAATCTGGTTGATCTTCTCCCGTTTCCAGGGGTCGTCCAGGGCGGCCTTGTTGGCGATAAGTCGGGTCTCCGTGTGCAACAGATCGCAGACAATGCGCAGGCCGTGGGCCTTGATGGTGCTGCCGGTTTCGGTGATCTCCACCACGGCGTCCACCAGTCCTTCGACCACCTTGGCTTCTGTGGCGCCCCATGAGAACTCCACCTCGGCATCTATGCCTCTCTCTACCAGGTAGCGCTTGGTGAAGCCCACCAGTTCAGTGGAAATCGTCTTCCCCTGCAGGTCTTCAACGGACCGGATGGGGGAGTCCTGGGGCACTACCAGTACCCAGCGGCAGGGCTGGTCCGAACTCTTTGAGTAGACCAGTTCGCAGATCTCTTCCACGTCAGCCTCGGTTTCCAGAATCCAGTCATGTCCGGTCAGGCCGAGATCCAGGGTACCGTTGGCCACGTAGGGCGCCATCTCCTGGGAGCGCACCAGGGCGCAGGTGATATCCGGATCGTTGATGGCGGGAAAATAGTTTCGCGAGCGTGGTGAGATGGTCCAGCCGGCCTGCTTGAAAAGTGAGAGGGTTGAAGATTCAAGGCTTCCCTTGGGTACACCGAGCTTCAGTTGTTGCATGTCTGAAAGGCCTTCATGTTGTTAATTGATCCAGTGCCGGTTTGCAGGCGCGAAGGGTGATTATAGTGATCCTGTCCCGGGTATGGCTTTGACCCATGACAACTGATCTGTGCATTGACCTGTTCGCTGAACAGGCGCTCCTGTACTATATTTTTATACCCAAACATACCTGAACAGGAGTTCGTGGGTGACAACTATTCTGGTGCTCGGTTTTCTGATCGGCATGCAGCACGCCCTGGAAGTGGATCATGTGGCCGCGGTGGCTTCCCTGGCCACCCGGGGGAGCACTCTTGCCGATACGGCGCGCCAGGGTATGGTCTGGGGTATGGGACACACCATCACGCTGTTCCTCTTCGGCGGTGCGGTAATCCTCCTGGATACCATGATTCCTGAAAACCTGGCCCAGGGCCTTGAGCTGGCAGTGGGCGTCATGCTGGTGCTGCTGGGTGCCGATGTGCTGCGCCGGGTGATCAAGGAGCGGATCCATTTTCACAGTCATCATCATGGCGAGGTGACTCATTTCCATGCTCACACCCATGATGGGGGACGGGCGCACGCCGAAGATCCCCACCACCACGAACACCCGGCGGGTTTTCCCATGCGCTCGCTTATGGTGGGCATGATGCATGGAATGGCGGGATCGGCAGCCCTTATCCTGCTGGTGCTCGAGACCATTACATCCCCCTGGCTTGGTCTGTTCTACATCGCACTGTTCGGTGTCGGGTCTATCCTGGGCATGGCGATGCTGGCTGCCGTGATCAGCCT
The DNA here is from genome assembly GCA_965224515.1 of Sedimenticolaceae bacterium. GTDB lineage: Bacteria > Pseudomonadota > Gammaproteobacteria > Chromatiales > Chromatiaceae > Sedimenticola_A. The sequence continues at coordinate 592,057 of OZ245051.1, read as the reverse complement.
GCCCCTGCGTTACTCCGCCAGGGGGCTCACCTGGGCCCATAATGGTCTGAAGGTGCTGGTAGGTTGTGTCACCGTGGGTGTGGGTGGGTTGCTGGTCTACGAGATAGGTATCACCCAGGGGGTGCTGCTGTTCTGATGTGAATCAGTCAGTTATGTGTTGGTGTTTTGGCCAAGGCCCAGACATCGATTCGTGACACGCCGGATCTCTTCAACACTCCTGCTATCTCTCTCAAGGTGCTCCCGGTGGTGATCACGTCATCTACAAGGGCAACATGATCCGCCTTGATCTTACCCCTTATCTCAAAAGCCCCCTTTACATTTCTGCGGCGCTCATTACGGTGCAAACCGATCTGGTGGGGCGTGGCCTTGATGCGCTGAAGTGTGCTGTGATCAAGCTTGATGCTGAATCCCTTGGCGAGGGGCCTGGCCAGTTCCAGTGCCTGGTTGAAGCCCCGCTCCCTGAGACGGGAGGCGTGCAGCGGGACAGGTATGATCAGGTCGGGCATTTCGTAACGGGATGCCTCGATCTCCTGGTAAAGCAGCTGGCTCAGCAGTTCTCCACAGTACAGTTCTCCGTTGAATTTGAACCGACCCACAAGTCTGCTGATCATATCGGTGAAAAGGTAGGGCGAGAGTGAACGCTCGAAGGGGGGTGGCTCCTGCTGACAGTGTCCGCAGCTTGTCGTGGCGCTTGTCTGTGAGGCAAGTGGAGAGGCGCAGACAGGGCAGGCTACATGGTTCAGGGGCAGGTCGTCCCTGCAGTCGCTGCAGAGGTCCAATCCCTCCTCCCCGGGGGCTCCACAGATCAGGCACTTGGGGGGAAATAGAATAGACTGTATAGAAAGTGTACGATTGTAAACCATGCGAGTCCCTTCTGGTTGACAGTGACGTCCTGATCCGTACTATGAGCGGACCTGTCGGGGAGATCCCCCGACTCTGTTTATTCGACAGCTGTAAAGTCCATTATAGCGTCTTTGCCAATGCGAGGAATTTGAACGCCATGAGCGATTCCACTCTGCGACACGACTGGAGCCAGAACGAAATCGAGGCTCTTCTGGATCTGTCCTTCAACGACCTGGTGTTTCGCGCCCAGAGTGTCCATCGGCAGCACTTCGATCCCAATCGTGTCCAGGTCAGCACCCTGCTCAGCATCAAGACCGGTTCCTGCTCCGAAGACTGTGGCTACTGCTCCCAGAGCCACAAGTACAGCACCGACCTTGAGAAAGAGAAGCTGCTGCCGGTGGACGAAGTGATCAAGGCCGCCAGTGCAGCCAGGGAGACCGGTGCAACCCGTTTCTGCATGGGAGCCGCCTGGCGCAATCCCACGGACAAAAACCTGGAACGGGTGATCGAGATGATCCAGGCGGTGCGCGATCTCGGCATGGAGACCTGCGTCACCCTCGGTATGCTCACCCAGGACCAGGCGACCCGTCTCAAGGATGCCGGGCTGGACTACTACAACCACAACCTCGACACCTCTCCCGAGTATTACGGCAACGTGATCACCACCCGCACCTACCAGGATCGCCTTGAGACCCTGGAGCATGTACGCGACCAGGGCATCAACGTCTGCAGTGGCGGCATTCTCGGTATGGGTGAGTCACGTCGCGACCGCGCCTCCATGCTCAAGGAACTGGCCAACCTGCCCAAACACCCGGAATCGGTGCCCATCAATATGCTGGTTCAGGTGGAGGGCACGCCGATGTTCGGAAAGGACGAACTGGATCCTTTTGAGTTTGTGCGCAGTATCGCTGTCGCCCGCATCCTGATGCCTGAATCATACGTCAGGCTCTCGGCCGGGCGCACCGAGATGAATGACGAGATGCAGGCGCTCTGCTTCATGGCGGGGGCCAACTCCATGTTCTATGGCGAACGACTGCTGACCACAGACAACCCTGAAGCGGACAACGACAAGGATCTGCTTCAGCGTCTGGGCATGGCGTTTGAAGAGTCCATTGAACTGCAGGCCACCGAGAAAGAGTGCAGCAACAAGCGCGAGGCTCGCCTGGCTGCAGAGTTCGGCTGATCGCTTCTCTTCCTCTCCCCGGATGGGGAGAGGGAGGGCATTAGCGCTGTGGCAATAAAGCCAGCCAAACTGCTACCGAACCAGACACTGCCATGAAATCTCTTCAGCCTGAACTCGACAGACGCCGGAGCGAGCACCTCTACCGCACACGCCGGGTTTCCGACTCTCCCCAGGGTCCGGAAGCTGTGGTCGATGGTCGCCATATGCTCACCTTCTGCAGCAACGACTACCTTGGGCTGGCCAATCACCCGCAGGTGATTGACGCCATGCAGCGGGGGGCGGAACGCTATGGTGCGGGCAGCGGTGCCGCGCACCTGGTATCGGGACACAGCAGCGCACATCATGCCCTTGAAGAGGAGCTGGCGGAGTTCACCGGCCGACCCAGGGCGCTGCTCTTCTCAACCGGCTACATGGCCAACCTGGGGGTTATATCTGTCCTGATGGGTCGTGGCGACTCGGTATACGAAGACCGCCTGAACCATGCATCTCTCATCGACGGCGGGTTGCTCTCGCGGGCAGATTTCAAACGTTACGCCCATGCAGACATGAACGCGCTTGCCGGGCTGCTTGGCGGGCATGCCAAGGGCGAGGCGCTAGTGGCTACCGACGGTGTATTCAGTATGGATGGGGATATCGCGCCACTTGGCGAAATGGCCGGGATTTGTCGTGACAAGAACGCCTGGCTGATGGTGGACGACGCCCACGGTTTCGGTGTGCTGGGCGAGCAGGGCAGGGGAAGCTGCAGTCATTTCAATCTCGGAGTGGATGATGTGCCGGTGCTGATGGCAACTCTCGGCAAGGGGGTGGGTACGTTTGGTGCCTTTGTGGCCGGTTCGGAAGAGTTGATAGAGACGCTGATTCAGCAGGCCCGCAGCTACATCTTCACCACCGCAACCCCGCCAGCCGTAGCAGAGACGACACGGGCCAGCCTGCGGCTTGTACAGCAGGATGAGTGGCGGCGTGAACGACTCAAAGCGCTTATTGCACAGTTCAGACAGGGTGTGGCGCAACTCGGCCTGCCCCTGATGGAATCCCAGACCCCGATTCAACCCATTGTCGCAGGAAGTTCGGAGCAGGCGTTGAGGTGGAGCAGACAACTTGAAGAGCAGGGTATCCAGATCAGCGCCATCCGTCCGCCCACGGTACCGGAGGGCAGTGCTCGCCTGCGGGTGACGCTGACCGCCAGTCACACCCCGGAGCAGATCGAGCGGCTTCTTGAAGCGCTTTCACAGCTGGAGCCGAACCCGGAATGAGACTCTATCGCGAGACAACAGGTTCCGGCCCTGACCTGGTGCTGATTCATGGCTGGGGCATGAACGCCGCAGTCTGGTCGCCCCTGGTCGTGCAGCTTGCTGCGGACTACCGGATCACCGTGATCGAACTGCCCGGTCATGGTGGAAGTGAATATGATACAGACTGTTCCGGGCTTGATGGGTGGGTTGAAGCCTGCCTCGAGGCAGCACCAGAAAAAGCCATATGGATCGGCTGGTCCCTGGGTGGACAGGTTGCCCAGAGGGCGGCACTGCTTGCTCCCGGCCGGGTATTGAAGCTGGCCCTGGTGGCCAGCACACCGAGCTTTGTTCAGCGGGATGAATGGCCCCACGCCATGGACCGGAAAACACTGGGACTGTTTGCCAAGGCCCTGGTCAAAGCCCCGGCCCAGACCCTGGAGCGTTTTCTCTCCCTTCAGGTGCGGGGTGACGACGAGGCGCGACAGACCCTGCGACTGCTCCGCCAGGACCTTGCCGAGCGCCCCGACGCGGATGAAACCGCGCTGGAACATGGTCTTGATCTGTTGCTGAACATCGACCTCAGAGAGCAGATCAAGAGCATAGCCTGCCCGGTGCTGTGGCTGTTGGGCGAACGTGACACCCTGGTGCCTGTGGTGGTTGCAGAAGAGCTTGAACGGCTTCTGCCAGAGGCGGATATCCTGGTGCTGGGTGGTTGTGCCCATGCCCCTTTCCTCTCTCATCCTGAACAGAGCCTTCGGGCCCTGACCCATTTTCTTGGAATTGATAATGCCTGACAGAGATCATGCCATCGACAAGCGCCAGGCCCGTCGTGCCTTCTCCAGGGCTGCTGAGCACTACGATGAAGTGTCAGCCCTGCAGCGGGAAATCGGCCAGCGCATGATCGACCGGCTGGACCTGGTAAAACTGCAGCCCGAAGTGGTGCTCGATATCGGTGCCGGTACCGGTGTGGCCACGGCCAAGCTCGCCAAACGGTATAAAAAGGCGCAGGTGATCGCCCTGGATTTTGCTCATCCCATGCTGCTGCAGGCACGCAAACACGGCTCCTGGCTGCGCAAGCCCCGTTGCCTGTGTGCCGATCTGGACTATCTGCCCCTGGCAGACAAGAGTGTCGACCTGATCTACTCAAACGCAGCTATTCAGTGGAGCAATGATCTCGAGCACAGCTTCAAGGAGTTTCTTCGGGTACTCAAACCCGGAGGCCTGCTGATGTTCACCACCTTTGGACCTGATACCCTGAAAGAGCTGCGCATGGCATGGAGTGAAGCAGACGGCGGCAGCGGCAGCCACGTCAGCAGTTTCCTGGATATGCACGATGTGGGTGATGCCCTGATGCACGCCCGCTTTGCCGATCCGGTAATGGATGTGGACCGCATGACGTTGACATACGATGCCGTGGGCGGCCTGATGAAGGACTTGAAAGTGCTCGGCGCCCACAACGCCAACAGCGACCGTCAGCGGGGCATGACCGGCAAGGGGCGTCTCAAGGCGATGACCAGCGCCTACGAGCAGTTTCGTACAAACGGAAAACTGCCCGCCAGCTATGAAATTGTCTACGGGCACGCCTGGGCCCCTGAGCAGGATGGCACAATGCACATACCCCTGAACCATATAGGCGGAATGGGTTGAACATGAGCAAGGGTTACTTCATCACCGGCACCGATACCGAGTGCGGCAAGACCGAGATCACCCTTGGCCTGATGCAGCTACTCCAGTCGAAGGAGCAACGGGTGCTGGGTATGAAGCCGGTGGCCTCGGGTGCAGAACAGGCTCCAGCAGGCCTGAGAAACGAGGATGCCGTTCGCATACGACGCCAGGCCTCTCTCTCTGTCTCTTACGACCTGGTTAATCCCTACGCCTTCGAGCCGCCCATCGCCCCTCATCTTGCAGCCGAACAGGCTGGTGTGGAGATCGACTTCGAGAAGATCGGGCTCTACTACCGCAAACTCTCCAACCAGGCCGACCGGGTGATTGTCGAGGGTGTGGGTGGTTGGCGTGTACCTTTGAACAGCGTGCAAACGGTCACGGACCTGGCCGTTGATCTCGGACTGCCGGTGATCCTGGTGGTGGGTCTGAAGCTCGGCTGTATCAACCACGCCCTGCTCACAGTTGAATCCATTCGGGCCAGTGGTGTGACCCTGGCCGGCTGGGTGGCCAACGTGGCTGATCCCCTGATGCTTGAACCCGAAGGCAACCTCGACTCCCTCAAGGCGCGTATCGATGCTCCACTGCTCGGTTTCGTGCCGCGCATGGAGCAGCCCGATGCCGCTGCCATAGCCTCACTGTTGGACCAGGGGCTGTGATGAAGGGGCGCATTCTGCTTCTCACCAGCCTGCGTGCGGCGGAAGAGAAGGCCTGGCAGGATGCCCTGCAGAACGCCATGCCGGGGGAGCGGGTCATCACCCGTCACCAGGCGGGTGATCTGTCGAATATCGAGATCGCCATTGTCGCCAATCCACCCAGGGGCTTTCTCGGTAAACTCCCCGGACTGAAATGGGTTCAAAGTCTCTGGGCCGGTGTCGACATGCTGCTGGCTGACGAGACCTTTCCAAGCCGATTGCCCCTGGTACGGTTGGTGGACCCCGCCCTGGCCCAATCCATGGCGGAGGCGGTTGCAACCCACGTGCTGGCACTTCACCGCAAACTCCCCCTCTACCAGGAGCAGCAGCGTGCCGGTTTGTGGCAGCAGCATGATATGCCGTTGGCGGCAGAGCGCAGTGTAGGTGTCATGGGATTGGGTTCCCTGGGGATGGCTGCGGTGAATATCCTTCAGACCCTGGGATTCAACGTGAGAGGGTGGAGCCGTTCAGCCAAGTCGGTGCAGGGTGTGGAAACCTTTTCCGGTGATGGCGGGATGAATGCCTTCCTCAGTCAGAGCGAGATACTGGTCAACCTGCTGCCCCTCACCGCAGAGACGCGGGGCATACTTAACCTGGAACTGTTCAATCAGCTGCCAATGGGTGCCCGGCTCATCAACTTCGCCCGTGGTGCACACCTGGTGGAGGATGATCTTATACGGGCCCTGGAAGAGGGCAGGCTGAGCCATGCCGTGCTGGATGTGTTTTCAACAGAGCCCCTGCCTGCCGGCCACCTGTTCTGGAGCAATCCAAAGATAACAATCCTGCCCCACGTGGCGGCTCTCACCAACCGTATAAGCGCCTCTAAAATCGTGGCTGATAATATCCGTCATTACCGCGACCATGGAGAGATGCCGGCTCCAGTTGATCCCGGCAGGGGTTACTGACCACTAGCTTGCTTGTCATTCTGGTATGCGCCGGTTCAACGACACAGATCTAAATTACACTCATCCCGCTCATCAGTCATGGGAACCACCTGACTGAAATAGATCCCCCCTCTTGCCCTCATGGCGGAAACAGCATCCTCCATTATTTAGAAAGTGGCTATATTCATGGTAAGGGGAAAAGGAGACTGTCATGGGAACAGGAGCAGTCAAGCGGGTAGTCATTATGGGTGCCGCCGGGCGGGATTTTCACAACTTCAACCTGGTGTTCAGGGGTGATCCCTCCTTTTACGTAGAGGCATTTACCGCGGCGCAGATTCCCGATATAGCCGACCGCTGTTACCCGGCCGCTCTTGCCGGCCCAGGCTACCCCGACGGCATTCCCATTCTGGATGAATCCGAGCTTGAAGATATCATCAGGAGCAAGGGCATCGAGCAGGTGGTGTTTGCATACAGCGATGTCAGTCGTAGCCATGTCATGCATACGGCATCGCAGGTGCTTGCCGCCGGCGCCGACTTCCGCCTGCTCAGTCCAGAGCGCACCATGCTGAAATCACGCGTACCGGTTATTGCTGTCTCCGCTGTTCGCACGGGTTGCGGCAAGTCCCCCTTAAGTCGCTGGCTGTCGAAAAAACTGAAAGCACAAGGGCTGCGCATCGGCGCCATGCGCCACCCCATGCCCTATGGCGATCTCTCACGCCAGGCAGCCCAGCGTTTTGAATCGATGGAAGATCTGGCGGCGGCTGACTGCACGGTGGAAGAGCGGGAGGAGTATGAGCCCCACCTGGCCCATGGCAACCTGGTCTACGCCGGCGTGGACTACGAACGCATTCTCAGTATGGCAGAGAAAGAGGTTGATGTGATCATCTGGGATGGCGGTAACAATGATGCCCCTTTTCTGAGTCCCGATCTGCATATCGTTATGGTGGATCCCCTGCGGCCGGGGCATGAGTCCAGTCACTATCCTGGCGAAGTTGTTCTGCGCATGGCAGACGTGGTGGTGATCTCCAAGTCCGATTCAGCAGAGGCGGGGAATGTCGAACAGGTGATCTGCAATGTGCAGCAGATCAAGCCCGGCGTCAGGATCGTACGTGGTGCGCTGCCCATAACCCTGGATGATCCCGCAATGGTCAAAGGTAAACGGGTGCTGGTGGTGGAGGACGGTCCGACCACCACCCACGGCGGTATGGCATACGGGGCAGGGTACATGGCTGCTGTGGAGGCAGGTGCCGGCTGGGTGGTCGACCCAAGGGATGCTGCGGTCGCCGAGATACAGGCGGTCTATGCAACCTATGATCATATCGGCAAGGTGCTGCCCGCTGTGGGCTACCATCCCCAGCAGTTGAGTGCGCTGGAGGCGAGTATCAACGGTGCGGATGCCGAGGTTGTTGTAATCGGCACACCCTGCGACCTGGCAGCGCTGATCAAGGTGAACAAGCCTGCCGTTCGGGCACGTTATGAATTTGCCGAACTGGGCGAGCCGGTGCTCAGCGGTATCCTGAACGACTTTATAACAGGCATCAAAACCAAGGGGACGGAACAATGATGGTGATCGCCCTTGGGGGCAATGCCCTGGTGAGACGGGGTGAGGCTGCTGAGTTGGAACTGCAGCGCCATAATGTTGGTCTCGCCGTGAACGCCATTGCCGGGTTCGCCAACGGGCCCCTGGTGATTACCCATGGTAATGGTCCCCAGGTGGGACTGCTGGCCCTGCAGGCGGAGTCCTGTTCCAGCGTTGCTCCCTATCCGCTGGACGTACTCAACGCCGAAACCGAAGGCATGCTCGGCTACCTGATTGAGCAGGCGCTGCGTAACCGCCTGCCAGAGCGCAAGGTGGTCAGCCTGCTTACGCAGGTGAGGGTGGCGGCTGATGACCCTGCATTCAAACAGCCGAGCAAGCCCATCGGGCCCCTCTATGATATTGCCCAGGCAAGCCGGCTCAACGAACTATACAACTGGAGAGTGATGAGGGATGGGAAAGGCTACCGACGGGTGGTTCCATCACCTGAACCGCTCACCATTTTGGAGTTACCGGCAATCAAGGTGCTGCTGGATGCAGGAGCGGTCGTGATCTGTGCCGGTGGCGGCGGTATACCGGTGGTGGAAAAGAGCGACGATACACTGATAGGTGTTGAAGCCGTCATAGACAAAGACCTGGCCAGTGCGCTGCTTGCTCATGAACTGAAAGCGAAACAGCTACTGCTGCTGACCGATGTGGATGCGGTCTACCAGGCGTGGGGCAGCGCTGCAGCCAAGCCCATAGACGAGGCGACGGTCACCGAACTGAGAGAACAGAGCTTTGCTCCCGGGTCCATGGGGCCCAAGGTGGAGGCGGCCTGCCGCTTTGTCGAGCAGACAGGGGGATACGCTTTTATCGGTCGACTGGAAGATGCGGGTGCAATTGTCGAAGGCAGAGCCGGTACGCGGATTCTGCCTTGATTATTTCAGTTCTCTGATGCCCGGTTCTTTGTGTACTCCAGGCATTTCTCTATTGCATTGGTCACAACTCGTGAAATAGCCCACATAACCCATGGGGTTCACAACAGCCGTTGAACTATGCTTGTGGTAGAGAGAAGAGAGGCGGCAGAGGTCTCGTTATGCGGGGAGTTTTTGGATGGCCGACCTGAAGCGGATGCTTGAGGAGATCCGGATGGAGGTGGATTACACCAGCCGGATGATCGGGCGCACGGCTTTTGATGAACGGGTTATGGACGCCATGGCGACGGTTCCCCGTCATGCCTTTGTGCCGCCTGAAATGCAGTCGCGAGCCTATATCAATGGCCCTCTTCCAATAGGTGATGGTCAGACCATATCCCAACCCTATATCGTTGCCCTGATGACCGACCTGCTCGACCCTGAGCCTGATCATGTCATCCTGGAGGTGGGGACCGGGTCTGGATACCAGGCGGCGGTACTGTCCCAACTGGTCAGCAAGGTCTACTCCATTGAGATCATTGAAAAGCTGTCACACCGGGCGGCAGCCACTTTGAGTGCCCTGGGGTATGACAACGTGGTCTGCCGGGTGGCTGATGGCTATCACGGCTGGGATGAGTTCTCGCCCTTTGACGGCATCATCGTGACCGCTGCGGCCCCATCGATTCCTCCGCCCCTGGTGGATCAGCTCAAGCCCGGAGGGAAGCTGGTAATTCCGGTGGGGATGGCGCACTTCCACCAGGAACTGATGCTGGTGGAGAAGGGAGAGAGCGGTGAAATCGGTACCCGGGATGTGCTGGGAGTGGCTTTTGTGCCGCTCACCGGGGGGCACGGCAATCCTGACTATGAGTAGGAGCGAACTTGTTCGCGATCATGCTGTGACAGTGTGAGGATCGCGAACAAGTTCGCTCTCCCGGTGATAAAACAGCCGCCTGGCTATCGCCGTCGGGAGACGGCTCCTACATGGTTAGATTCAGCAGGTCACACCGTCTCGTAGAAGTGGCCGTGACGGGCGCCTTTCATTATCTGGTTGAACCGGTCGCCACTGACAACGATAAGCTGTTCATGGTCTCCTGCTTCGAAGTAGACCTTGGCAAGGGATGTAAGGTCCTCGTCCAGCAGGGTCTCTATACCGTAGGGCGTGCCGAGGGGCGGAATGGCGCCGGGCTGGCAGTCCACGAACAGCTCTTCGGCTTCCCACTCTTCAGCCAGCTGGCAGGGCAGGTTCATCTCGGTGTCGACTTGTTTCAGGTTTACCCACTGGTTGGCTGGAATGACCGCCAGCAGGAAGTTGTCGCCGCTCTTCAGTACCACGGCCTTGGCTATATGGTCATCCATTACATGGGCCGCTGCAGCGGTTTCCGCACTGGAGTAGCTCTTTGGGTGGGTGATGGTGTCGAAGCTTATGTCGTGGGCTTCGAGGAATGCCAGGACCGAGGGGGCGATAGCCATATCGTTTTCCTTTTCCAGCTTTCTTTCTTTAGAAAATAGACCATATTGAGGGCTGTGACAGAAAGGACGATGTTGATTATTGCCCGTTGCCTGTGATGCAGAGCTCAATAAACCCGTCCAGTGCCTTGAAATAAGCAGCTGTATTGCTCAGGAACCCCACATTGTGCCCGCCCTGCAGTTCATGGAACCGTTTGGGCTGGCTGGCCGCCTCAAAGAGTGCCTCGCCATGACTGAACGGTGCGATCTCATCCTCCCTGCTGTGGTTTATCATCACCGGGGCGCTGACCCCATCCAGGTAGGCCCTTGTATCGTACTTGAAACGTGCCAGCAAACGCACGGGCAGCAGCGGATAGAGCTCTGCAGCAATGTCCGGGACGGAGGTGAAAGCCGATTCGATAATGAGTCCCATCACCTCTCTGTTCGATGCCAGGTAGGCGGCGATCGAGCCGCCCAGGGAACGGCCGAACAGAATGATCCCCCTGCCATCGACTCCACGATCACGGGTCAGATAACGCCATGCCGCTTCGGCATCCAGGTAGGTTCCCTGCTCCGATGGTTTACCCTCGCTCTGGCCGTAACCCCGGTAGTCGATGATCAACACATCAAGGCCGAGGCGGTGAAAGAGCTTCAGTGAGTCGCTGCGGTGGGAGATATTGCCTGCGTTACCGTGGAAGAAGAGCAGGGTGGCTCTTGGTGATGTCGCCGGCAGGAACCAGCCATGGAGCTTTACATCGTCTTCAGTGGTGATGTTGACGTCTTCATAGTCGAGGCCGAACCGGTCAGGGGTGTAATCGATCTGTCGGGACTGAATGCCAGGGAAGTAGATCATGCTCGACTGGGTGAAGAAGAGGAACAGGGCTATTGCTGAATAACCCAGTGCAAAGATGGCGAGGTAGGGCCAGAGGTTGGGAAGTGACATGCGCTGCATGGTCCCGCCGTTACCTGACCTTGAATCCGTGGCCACTGATGGAGTTGACGATCTCCTCCACGTGGGTTTTGCCCCGTGTCTCCAGCAGCAGTTCCACCTCGGTCTCCTCCAGTTGCACTTCGCTGACATCACGGTTCTGGGAGATCTGCAGGATGTTGGATTGATGCCCCGCCACCAGGGTCGCCAGGGTGGCGATGTTGCCGGGTTTGTCCTTTATGATCACCTTGAGGCGGGCGATGCGGCCATCTGTCTCCAGGCCACGCTCGAGTATCCTGGCCAGCATGGTCATGTCGATATTGCCTCCACTGATCACAACCACCACATTTTTACCTGCCACCTCCTTGATATGGCCGTTGTAGAGAGCGGCAAAACCCGCCGCCCCTGCACCCTCGGCCAGGGTTTTTTCACGCTCCAGCAGCACCATGATGGCGTTGCTGATTTCATCTTCTGTGACGGTGATGATCTCCCTCGCAAGTTTGCGGGTGATGGGCAGGGTCAGCTGCCCGACCCTAGCCACTGCAATGCCGTCGGCCAGGGTGCTGGCGTTTTGATGGGGTGAGACTTGACCAGCTGCAATGCTCTTTTTCATGGAAGGCATGCGGGCGGCTTCGACGCCGATGATGCGGGCCTGTGGACGCAGAGAGCTTATGGCCGTGCCGATGCCTGAGATCAGGCCGCCTCCGCCTATAGGAATGACCACCGTGTCGATATCGGGTACCTGCTCGATTATCTCAAGACCAATGGTGCCCTGGCCGGCGATGATCTGTTCATCGTCAAAGGCGTGGATCAGGGTGTAGCCCTGGGCCTGCTGCAACGCCTGGGCCTTCTCGGATGCGTCATCGTAGCCGCTGCCGTGGAGGATGATCTCCGCGCCCAGCTCCCTGGTGCCGCGTATCTTGGCCAGGGGGGTGGTTTCGGGCATGACAATGGTGGCGCGGACACCGCAGATACGGGCGGCGTGGGCAACTCCCTGGGCATGGTTGCCGGCCGAGGCGGTGATCACCCCGGCCTCTCTCTGCTCCTCGTTGAGCTGAAGCATCTTGTTCAGGGAGCCCCGGTCTTTGAACGAGCCGGTCATCTGCAGATTCTCCAGTTTGAGGTAGAGGTTGCAGCCGGCCAGGTGGCTGAGGCTCTCGGAGTATGCGCAGGGGGTATAGAAGACCGAGTCCCTGATCCTCAGGCGTGCCGCTTCAATCTCAGCCAGGTCAACCACTCTGGTGTTCTCCCTTGTAATACCCCACCGTTCGGGGAATTTCGTGCTTTACTTAAGATAGTAGAAGAGTTCTGCGGGTTTTGTCCGACAGTGTGCCGTGCCCGGAAGCCGGTAAAACAGCTGAAAACAAGAAGGACTTTGATCATGGGCGAGATCTTTGATTATGTAGACGAGTTGGGTCCCGGAAAGATAATCCATATCTACGAACCCACCCACAACCTGAAAGCGGTGCTGGTGGTGGACAATGTTGCTGCCGGGCCCGCCATCGGCGGCCTGCGCATGGCGCCGGATGTCAGCACCAAGGAGTGCGCCCGCCTGGCCCGGGCCATGACCCTGAAAAACGCGGCGGCAGGCCTGCCCCACGGAGGGGCCAAATCGGTTCTGTTCGGCGATCCCAAGATGTTGCGGGAGGAGAAAGAGTGCCTGATCCGCGAGCTGGCCTGTGCCCTGGTTGATGTCAACGAGTACATCTTCGGTCCCGATATGGGTACTGACGAGCAGTGCATGGCATGGATCAGGGACGAGATAGGCAACCGGTCCGTCGGGCTGCCCCGGGAGGTGGGGGGTATTCCCCTGGACGAGATCGGTGCTACCGGCTGGGGAATCAGTCATGCGGTGGATGTGGCCCTGGAATACTGCGATTTTGAACTGGATGGTGCACGGGTCGTGATCCAGGGTTTCGGTTCCGTGGGCAAGCACGCTGCCCGGTTCCTTGCCGAGAAGGGCGCAAGGGTGGTCGGCGTGGCCGATTCGAAAGGGACCATCGTCAATCCGGATGGCCTGGATCTCAACACACTCATAAGTCTCAAGGCCGACGGCCGCAGTGTCATCGAGTATGCCGAGGGGCAGAAGCTGAAACGTGACGGCGTGGTGGGTGTGGAGTGCGATATATGGATTCCCGCTGCCAGACCCGACGTGGTGCATGGCGACAATGTCGACCAGATGAAGACCCGGCTGGTGGTGCAGGGGGCGAACATCCCCTTCACCTATGATGCGGAGAAGATACTGCACGAACGTGGTGTGCTGATTGTGCCTGACTTTATCGCCAATGCAGGCGGAGTCATCTGTGGTGCGCTGGAGTACCAGAACATGAACCAGGGTACGGCAATGGAGGTGATTGCCGAGAAGGTGCACGAGAATACCGCCCAGGTCCTGGAGCGTTCGCGGACGGAGAATATCCCGCCCAGGGATGCGGCAGTGGAATTGGCCACTGAAAGAGTGAAACGGGCAATGACCACGAGGCGCTGGTCAATCTTCTAACCGGAATGGGAAGGCGTTATGTATCGCATACGTTTTCACGGTCGTGGCGGTCAGGGTATGAAGACCGCAAGCCGTATCCTGGGTACCGCCTTTTTCCTCCAGGGATTCGAGGTACAGGATGCACCGCGCTATGGTGCCGAGCGGCGTGGTGCCCCGATCTTCGCCTTTGTCCGGGCGGCAAAAGCGCCGATCTATGAGCGGGGCATCATCCGGCGTCCGGACCTGGTGGTCGTTGCAGACGACAGCCTGGTGCCGGTTCCCGCTGCAGGGGTTCTGGCCGGTGCCGATGCCCACACGGTGATCCTGATCAATACCCATGAGACTGCCGATACCTGGCGGAACCGGTTGAACCTGGAGGGACCGGTGCTGATTCTGCCCGCCGCCGAGGAGGTGGCGGATCGCGCCTCCCTGCCTTACGTGGGAGCGGCCTGTGCGGGTGCGGCTGCTGCACTGATAGGTGAAATTCCAAGGCAGGGTCTCGAAGCCGCTCTGCAAGAAGAGCTGGTGCATCTTGGGTCCCAGGTGGTGGAGGAGAATCTCCGGGTGGCCCGGGACGCCTATGAATTCACTGCAGACAGGGCCGGTATGGTATCCCCCCGTGAGGCAGTATCGGCAGAACAGTGGGACGAGCCGGATTGGGTTGATCTGCCTTTCGAGCAGACCGCCCTCTCCGCCCCGACCATTCATGGCGGGTTGACCAGTGAACTGATGGCCACGGGATCCTGGCGCACCATGCGGCCTGAGGTCGATTACGAACGCTGTAACCGCTGCTGGTGGGTCTGCAGCACCTTCTGTCCCGACAGCGCTATCGATGTGGACGGGGAGGGGTATCCCCACATCGACTATGACCACTGCAAGGGGTGCCTTGTCTGTGTTGCCCAGTGTCCACCCCACGCCATCGAGGCCCTGCCGGAGCATGGCGGGTCCGAGGGAGATGAGTCATGAGCCGTGTACTGATGACCGGAAACGCCGCCGCGGCCTGGGGTGCCAGGCTGGCGGAGGTGGATTATGTGCCCGCTTTTCCCATTACCCCCCAGACCGAGATCATTGAATCTCTTTCGGCCTGGATCGACAGCGGCGAGATGGAGGGGCGGCTGGTCACCCTGGATTCGGAGCACTCCATGGTCACTGCGGCCGGTGCAGCCGCGGCTACCGGTATCCGGGTCTTCAGCGCCACCTCCAGCCAGGGGCTACTCTACGCCATGGAGATGCTCTACACGGTCTCCAGCTGGCGTGCACCCTTTGTGCTGGTCAACGTCTCCCGGGGGCTCTCCGCGCCCATTACCCTGGAGCCTGATCACAACGATATCCTGGCCGCCAGGGATAGCGGTTTTCTGCAGATCCACTGCGCCACCTGCCAGGAGTTGCTGGACAGCGTACTGCTGGCCTATCGCCTGGGTGAGGATCCATCAGTGCGCCTGCCGGTATTGGTGAATATGGACGGTTTCTATCTCTCCTTCACCCGGGAGCCGGTCGAGATCCCTGAACAGGACAGGGTGCGGCGGTTTCTGCCGTCCTTCGACCCGGGTGCATTGCAGTTCAAGGCCAGTGCGCCGGAGAGCCAGGCGGTTGCCGTGCTGGGTGGTGGGCCCTACTCCTATTTCCGCTACGAGACCCATATTGCTGCCCTGAACGGACTGGATGCATACGACAGAATATCTGCCGAGTTCGCCCAGCTCTTTGGCCGCAAACATCCGGCGGTGGAGGCCTACCGTTGTGAAGACGCGGATTACCTGTTCGTGATGATGGGCTCTTTTGCCACCAAGGCCAAGGCGGCCGTGGACAGTCTGCGCGAGGCAGGTTGGAAGATCGGACTGGTGCGTCCCCGCCTGCTGCGGCCTTTTCCCGACAAGCTGCTGCAGCAGCTTCTGGCAGGACGCCGGGCGGTGGCTGTTATCGATCAGAATATCTCCATGGGTGGTGGCGGTGTGCTCTACACCGAGATCGCAGCGGCACTGTTCGGACTGCCCGATGCGCCACAGCTGATGGCCAGTTTCATCGGTGGTCTGGGTGGCAGGGATATCGCCCCTGAAGAGTTCTTTCAGATCGCCAGGGTGACGAGGAATGCGGCGGAGAGGGGCGAGAGGCTGCCAGCCCGGCTGCTCTACACCGATAGTGAGTTGAGAGAGACCCGTAAGCTGCAGAGCATCGCGGGCGTGGAGCGTAGGGAGCTCAAGGGTGGGGGTGACTAATGACTGATACCATTTTCAAGAACGTCAAACAGCTCCCCTCGACTCACCTGCTTGGCTCGGGCAATCCCATGTGTGCCGGTTGCGGGGGGCTGGAGGCGCTGCACGAAATCTACGACATACTGGGCGAGAACAGCGTGTTCGTTAATGCCGCCGGCTGCATGACCCTGCTGGCGGTCTACCCATTCACACCATTTCGCGGTTCCTGGCTCTACACTGCCATGGCCTCGGCCCCTGCGGGTGCCCAGGGCATACGGGATGCCCTTGATATCCAGCTCGGGAAGAAGCGCCTGCCGAAGGATGAAGACATGCAGGTGGTGGTGCTTACCGGTGACGGATCCGCTTACGGCATGGGTCTCTCTGCCACCTCGGGTGCCATCGAGCGTAATCTCGATTTTCTTTATATCTGCTACGACAACGAGGGCTACGGTAATACCGGGCAGCAGTACTCCGATGCCACGCCCCATGGTGCAAAGACATCCACCAGCCGGGTGGGTATCGGTTTTACTGGAGAGAAGAAACCGCTGTTCGATATCTGGGCTGCACACAGGCCTGCCTACGTGGCGACGGTGATCGGTGCCGAACCCCTGGATCTGGCGCGAAAGATCGAGAAGGCGAAGGGTATCAAAGGACCTCGTTTGATCATCGCGCTCTCCCCATGCCCCACCGGCTGGGACTTTGACCCCAAAGAGGCGGTGGAGATCGGCAAACTGGCGGTCAAGACCGGCATCTGGCCCCTCAAGGAGTACGTGGATGGCCAGGTGGTGCACACCAAGGTGCCGACCAGGCGGCTGCCGGTTGAGCGCTACCTTGAAAGGCAGGGACGGTTTGCCCACCTGTTCAGACCGGAACGCAACGAGGCATTGCTGGAGGAGATACAGGCCGGGGTTGATGAGTACTGGGATTCGATACAAACGCAGGGTGGGTAGCACGCAGAGAAACCAGCCTGATAGGTGAATCATGTCTGTGGTGCATAAAAGCTACTTCAAACGTGAAGGTGACGAGCCGCTGCTGGAGGTGACCATACCCCGGTGGTTCGCGGGGGTGGTCGATGCCCACGGCAATGGCGAAGCTGTTGTCTCCATTCCCCAGTCCAGGCGTCTTACCTATCGCCAGCTGGCTGAAGAGGTGGATCGCCTTGCCCGGGGTTTGATGGGGCTGGGCTTTGACAGGGGTGACCGCGTCGGTATCTGGTCCACCAACAATATCGAGTGGTTGCTGCTGCAGATGGCCACGGCCCGTATCGGTGTGGTGCTGGTCAATATCAATCCCGCCTATCGCAGCCGTGAGCTGGCCTATGCGCTGCAGCGCTCAAAGGTGCAGGGGCTGTTTCTGATTCCCGCATTCCGCAGCAGCAACTACATAGAGATGATGCAGAAGCTGCTGCCGGCTCTTGCTGATGAGGTGGCATGTGATCTGCCCGGTGATGAGTATCCGTTTCTGCGCCGGGTGGTGGTCTATGACCCGATGTCGCCCATGGAGACCCGTCGTCCGGCCCCGGGTTTTCTGGTCTGGGCTGAAGTCATTGAGGCTGGTAGTTCTGTATCCGCTGAGGCACTGGATGAACGAACCGCATTACTGGCGTGCAGCGATCCCATCAATATCCAGTACACCTCGGGCACCACGGGTTTTCCAAAGGCGGTTGAGCTGACCCACCGCAACATCCTCAACAACGCATGGTACGGCGCAAGGGCAATGCACTTCACTGAGCGGGACAGGCTTTGTGTCGCGGTGCCGTTCTATCACTGCTTCGGTATGGTGGTGTCGAACCTGCTCTGTCTCTCTGTGGGTGCCTGCCTGGTGATCCCCTGCGAGCACTTTGACGGGCTGAAGGTGCTGCAGGCTGTCTCCTCGGAGCGCTGCACGGCTATCCATGGTGTACCGACCATGTTCATTGCCGAGCTTGAGCATCCGGAATTCGGCAGCTTTGATCTCGGTTCCCTGCGTACCGGCATCATGGCGGGGGCGCCCTGTCCGCCGCAACTGATGCGCCGGGTGATGCATGACATGCACTGCCGGGAGATTCTCATTGGATACGGTCAGACCGAGGCCTCACCCCTGACCCACCTCACCTCCCGTGACGACGGCATGGAACTTAGAGTGGAGACCGTGGGGACCAACCTGCCCCACCAGGAGGTGAAGGTCGTTGGGGTCAATAGTGACCAGCCGCTGCCCCTGGGGGAGGTGGGTGAGGTCTGTTTTCGCGGCTACCACATCATGCGGGGTTACTACGGTGATTCGGATGCAACCAGGGATGCGATTGATGAGGCGGGCTGGCTCCATTCAGGAGACCTGGGGAGCATGGGACAGGGGGGTTACCTGAGGATAACCGGGCGTCTTAAAGAGATGATCATCCGGGGTGGTGAGAACATCTATCCCAGGGAGATCGAGGACGTTCTTTTCACCCACCCCAAGGTGGCCTCGGTGGCCGTGTTCGGCATACCGGACGAATTCTATGGGGAAGAACTGGTCGTCTGGATCAAGCTCCATGCAGGTCAGACGGCAACGGAGCGGGAGATTCGCGACTTCTGCTCGGAGAAGCTGGCCCACTTCAAGATTCCGAAGTTTATCCGGTTTGTGGATCGGTTCCCGATGACGGTCACGGGCAAGCTGCAGAAGTTCCGTATGCGCGAGATGATGCTGTCTGCGCAGGGGTAGAGTCAGAGTTCGATTTCGCGCTTTTCGATTTCGCGGCGAATCGCCTTGACCGTGTCGTCAAACTCTTCTGTGACGTGTTCCAGCTCTTCTGCAATAGCCGATCGTACCAACAACTCAAGTTCCTCAAACTGACTGTCGGTGATGTGATGGCTTGTTTCGGGGCCAATGATCTCCCTGAAGTGCTGGACCACATTTTTCGAGTGCTGCATCAAACTGTTTGTCATTGCCCGCTCCTCTCTATTCAACAAGACGGGTGCTCCTGTAAGTAAGTTTAGGCGTAAATGGAAGATTGGGTTGTAACAGAGGGAATATAAGTATTTCCCTGCCTTCTCTATTTGGCGTAATGCAACTCAGCGACTAAGCTCAATGTGAGGAAGAAAAATAGTGATCAAGAAGAGAAAGGATGGATGAGAGATGACAATAGCAAAGAGACTTCTTGAATTTCTGAAACAGCATGATACTCGTTATAAATTGGTGGCCCACCCCCATACCGGTTCCAGCATGGAGACGGCTGAACAGGCCCATGTCCCTGGCGATGCGCTGGCTAAAGGTGTGGTGGTGCGTGAAGACTCGGAGTTTCTACTGGTGGTGTTGCCGGCGGATTACCATGTCGAGTTGGAGAGCCTGAAGGCCATGCTTGGGCGTGACGTGATGCTCGCCGTTGAGGGTGAGCTCGGATCACTCTTTCCCGACTGCGAGATGGGGGCTGTACCTCCGGTGGGTGAGCCTTACGGGCTGACAACCATCTGGGATCCAACCACCTCCCTGGGCCAGGAGGAGAAGGTATTCTTCGAAGCGGGAGACCATGAGCATCTGATCTCTGTGTCAGGCAAGACATTCCACGAACTGATGGCCCATGCCGAGCGGGGTGAGTTCAGCCGCCACGTGTAAGTCGTCGGCCAAGGGTTATGCCCCCTTGGGGGCGTTACGGGTGTGTCTGTCTGAACAGGCAACCCTTGGGTGAGCGCTTGTGGTCAACCGATATCCCTGACCCGTAACTGACTACATTCCGGCGAAACCTCAATACGGTTTTTTCCGGCTCTCTTTGCGGCATACATCGCCTGGTCTGCTTCGTGGGTAAGTGTGTCAGCACTCTTGTTTTCCAGCTTGTTTGCGCTGAGACCGATGCTACAGGAGATCGTGACCTCCTCACCGCCCAGGGTGAAGGGTTTCGAGGCAGCGGAGAGGATCTTGTCGGCGATGTAGAGCATGTTTTCCACCGTACCGGCACTCTCAACCAGAAGGCAGAACTCATCACCACCGATTCTGGCAAATGTGTCATCTTTTCTGATCAGGTTCAGAACCCTGCTGGTGAATCTCTGCAGCAGATTGTCACCGATGGCATGCCCCAGTCTGTCATTTATCAGCTTGAATCCATCAAGGTCGATAACCATCAGCCCAATCATCTTCTGGTTTCTTGCCGAGGTGTTGAGTGCGTGGTTGAGGCGGTCTCGAAAAAGTTGCCGGTTGGGTATGTCGGTCAAGGTATCATGGTGCGCCATGTGGGTCAGATTTTGGATGTGTCTCTCCAGCTCCCTCTGCTCGGTAAGATCCCTGCCTGTTGATACGAAGTGTGTGATTTTTCCCTTTGCATCTCTCAACGGTGTAATCACCTTCTCCGCGTAGTAGAGCGCACCGTCCTTCTTACGGTTGATGAAAATGGTCTCGA
The DNA here is from genome assembly GCA_965224515.1 of Sedimenticolaceae bacterium. Classification (GTDB taxonomy): domain Bacteria; phylum Pseudomonadota; class Gammaproteobacteria; order Chromatiales; family Chromatiaceae; genus Sedimenticola_A. The sequence continues at coordinate 571,738 of OZ245051.1, read as the reverse complement.
AACTTTTACCCTGCCGAATGGTATTCCACATCTTGAGATAGAATTTATTGTCGTGCATGCCGGACTTGAGTATGGATGGGGACTTGCCCAGCACTTCATCCTCCGTATAACCGCTGACATGTTCAAATGTCGGATTTACATATTCGATTCGGCCTTTGGGGTCGGTGATGAACACGATTTCATTGGATTGGTCCACCAGCTGCGAAAGCAGTCGGACACGGGTGCCCGACGAGCGTGAGATTGCATGCAGCCTGGCCCACATGTATGAAAACAGTCCCCAGAGAATCGTTGCAATAGTGTAGATGTAGATCATGCTCTCTGCGCGTTTGTTGGCCATAGGTGTCAGTGCATCACTGTCTACTATGGAGACCAGCTTCCAATAGCTGTCAGATGCTATGCCTATTATGTGTGCCCCCTCATTCAATGCATCTTTACTGACTCCGGAAGAGACGGTGGCGAACGTGAACAGTCCGCTGTCGTTTTGGAACTGGCCCTCACTTTCTGCTGCAATAACACGCCACGCGTCTGGATAGGGGGAGGCGAATGTCTTTTTCTTTTTGAACATGAAGCCCCATTCATGACCGGGGTCGGGACCAAACAGCCAGAAACCATCGGAATTGAGCATCACCAGCTGGCTGCCCTGCTTGCTGAATGAGCGCAGATGTGAGAGCAGTTTGTCGGCGAGGTAGTTGAGGATGATGATGCCCTGGGGTTCTCCGTTGCTGTTGAACAGTGGCGTTGCAAAGCGGATTACCGGTCTGTAGGGGCGCTCTACCTGTCCGTCTTCTACGTTCAGGTCGAAGCGGGAGACGTAGACCTCACCCGCTGCGAGATTGATGCTGTCCCGGAAGTAGTAGCGTTTCTGTTTGTTCTGCAGTTGGTCTTCTGGTACGACGGTGGTGATTCCCTTGTCGTGGTTTATGCGGACGATCTCCGTACCCTCTTTATCCAGGTAGCGTATCTGGTGATAGAGCATGGACCGGGATGCGAAACTCTGGAAAAGATGGGTGAGTTCATCAGGTACGCCGTCTGCGCCGTCTTCAGTTTTTCTGATCTGGTTTTCGAACTGGTCAGCGAGTATAAACAGGTCTGCCAGGATGCGTTCAAAATCCTGTGTCATCTCACCGTCAACCGATTGGATGGTGGCGCTTTCTGCCTGCCTGGTCTGCTTCAGTTCGTTTTCAGTGATGACGTGATGCACGAAGTAGAGGGCCAGGAAAACCGGAATCAGCACACCGAAAAACAGCAGTGTGAACCTCAATGCGATCTCTTTGTGTCCGGGTTTGTGCATGACAGTCCCTTAGTACTTCAAGTCCTAAAGTCAGGCATTATATATCATGTGGTTATTGTTGTGGGATGGAAGAACTGCCCCATGGGGGCAAATCCTAGCTGATGAGGTGGAGTACTTCGGCGACCTCTTCTTCCGCTTCCTGCCTGATCTGGGCCAGAAGTTCCTCGTTCAGCATGCCCCGGGCTACTTTTTTCAGGGCGGGAACATGACCGCTTTTGATCAGGATATCCGCCTCGTGGGCAGGCATGCCGGAGATCATGTGGGCGGTGATTATTATGTCGGTGTAGTCCGCTTTGACAGCGGGATCACGGTGCCAGTTCTCTGCTTCCATGGCGGCGTTGACGCTCTCTTCTCCAAATTCCCACTTACGCAACACCATTGCACCGATCTGTGCTCTGAGGGCGGAAATGGCTTCGTTCAGCATCTCTTCGGAGTCGAACAGTGCCGGTATGCTTGATGCGTAGTTGATGATGGGCAGTACGCCGATGTCATGAACCAGTCCAAGCAGCATGGCCCGTTCAGGGTCGAGCCCCGGGGTCATGCCGGCGAGTGTGTAGCAGGTGGCGCCGATATGGGCATTGTGCTGCCATAGCTTCCGCATATGCTTTTTCAGTCGCAGAGAGCGGGTTTTGAAGAGTTCGCGCAGGGAGTAGCTGATGATCAGGTCCCGGGTGACTTTCAGGCCGAGGTAGACAACAGCGTTGCGGCAGGTTCTGATCGGGGTGGTTACACCGTATAGCGGGCTGTTGGCCGCCCTGACCAGCTTGGCTGCAAGGGCTGAGTCTGTCTGAATGATGCGCGCAATGGTCTCTACTTCACAGTCCGGGTTCTGCACCGCCCTGCGCACCTTCACCGCCACCTCAGGCAGGTGTGGCAGTTGCAGCGTATCGTTCATGTAGGCTTGGTAAACCAGGTAGAAGAGCTGGTTCTGGGGTGCTTCGTCATCGCCTTCGATTACATCGACCTGGTAAAGGCTGTCACTGTCACGGTTCGAGAGGATCTCCAGCAGGTTGCTGTCGATGCGAATGTACTCCACGGGCTTCAGGGTAGTGGCCGTGGCGGATCGGGGCTGCTGGTTGGCCAGGGGAGAGCGGGCAGCGAGATCACCTGCGAAGAGGGTTTCTGTCACGCCATCGTGCCACTCCAGTTCTATGGCGCCCTCAAGCAGGTAGTAGACCCAGTTGTCCTCCTGCCCTTGTGAGAAGAGGCGTCTTCCCTTGGGCAGACGCTCTACCTGGAGCTTGTGTACCAGCTCATCAAACCCTTCCGGAGAGAGCTTGCCTATGATCTCCAGGGATTCAAGCTGGCGGCGGTTAATGGCTTTCTGTTTTTTCAACAAGGTATGTACTGCTTTTGCGGTGCCCTACCAGTTGTATCGGCATCAGCGGGGGGAATTTGAGCAACCGGTTGTGCTGGTGATTGGCCGGCAGGAGAGCCGGTTGCTGTTTTTGAACATCTTTGGTGGTATTTTCCCGTTGAATTCCCTATTCTTACGCGCTTCTGCTTAATTTCGTAGCCCTGTATTGCCGTTGTCCAGAGTCGCTGAAAATGTGAACTGCAGCACAAAATGCGGGCCAGGAATAACCACTGGTTGCAACCCATGATCAAAGACAGTCTGAACAACACCAACGTAGCCGCTGAACGTGTGCTGATTTCGCCGGCTGGCCTGAAGCGGCACCTACCCATCAGCGAAGCTGGTGAGCAGACCGTCTGGAACGGCAGGCAGACCATAAAGAATATCTTTCAGCGCAAGGACCCGCGGCTGCTGGTCATCACCGGCCCCTGTTCCATTCACGATGTGGACGCCGCCAAGGAGTATGCGGTGCGCCTGAAAAAACTGCATGACGAGCTGGGTGACACCCTCTACATCGTGATGCGCATCTATTTCGAGAAGCCGCGTACCACCGTGGGCTGGAAAGGACTGATCAACGACCCCAGCATGGATGACTCCTTCCATATCGAAGAGGGACTGCACAAGGCTCGTGAACTGCTGGCCTGGCTGGCCGATTTCGGCCTTCCCTCGGCTACCGAGGCGCTTGACCCGATCAGCCCCCAGTACCTGGCGGATCTTTTCTCCTGGGCAGCCATCGGTGCCCGCACCACCGAGTCACAGACCCACCGTGAAATGGCCTCTGGCCTCTCCATGCCGGTGGGTTTCAAAAACGGCACCGATGGCAGCCTCAGCGTGGCCATCAATGCCCTGGAGTCGGTCTCACAGCCCCACAGCTTCCTGGGTATCAACCAGGGTGGCCAGGTAACTGTGATTCAGACCAAGGGTAATGTCTGCGGCCATGTCATCCTGCGCGGCGGTCACAAGGGACCCAACTATGACTCGGTGCATGTTGCCTTATGTGAAGAAGATCTGCGCAAGGCGGGCGTGCCCGAGAACATCATGATCGACTGCAGTCACGGCAACTCCAATAAACAGTACGATCTGCAGCCCCTGGTGGCGGAGAACGTGGCCAACCAGATTATTGAAGGCAACCGCTCCATTACCGGCATCATGCTTGAGAGTAACCTGGAGGCTGGGAATCAGAAGATTCCTGCCGATCTAAGCCAGTTGAAGTACGGTGTTTCGGTAACCGATGCCTGCATCGATTGGGGGACCACGGAGAAAATGCTTCGTGATATGGCAGGCAAGCTCAGGGACGTTCTGCCCGCCCGCATCGCCGAAACAGACTGACCTGGCTAAGGAGGTGCTGCATCGTTATTTCATGTGACGATGCAGTCACGGCCCTGTTCCTTGGCCAGGTAGAGGTTTTTATCAGCGCGGTTGATGATCTCGTCGACTTCCCTGTCATCCTTGTTTGACTCGGCAATGCCGAAGCTCATGGTGATGGTTCTGCCGCCGACCTGCTCAAGCCGCTGCATCTCATTCCTGATGCGCTCAGCCGTCGACTTTGCACCCGTTGTGTTCGTATCCGGCAGAAAGACCAGGAACTCCTCTCCGCCCCACCTTGCGGCAGAATCCTGTTTTCTGATCGCAGATTGGATCAGGGCGGCGATATCCCTGATCACCTTATCTCCCGTCAGGTGTCCCTCTGAGTCATTGATCTGCTTGAATAGGTCAATGTCGCCCATGACAAGTGCAAAGGGCTGGCCAAGGCGTTTCACCCTTTCGAGTTCATGCTCAAGTATCTCGGTCATGCTGAAACGGTTCAGCAGGCCGGAGAGCTGGTCTGTGCCGGCCTGCTTTTTCAGGGCGACGCTTAGCCTGATGATCTCAAGATGGCGTTTCTCCCGGGAGCGTTCGTAAATATACGAAAGAAGAGCGACGGCTGTCAGCGAAGCTGCCAGGCGTTGGATAAACTCAGTGGAGAAGAGTTGCAGGTAAGCAGGTGTACCGGTCGCCAGAATCACCAGGGCGGTGATGGCCACCACCAGCACCATGGCTATCGTGCCTTCCCGGGTGCCGAGAAGGAAATACCCCAGGGGTGGGAAGATATAGACCCAGAGTATGCCGCTGCCACCTACACCCCCGGTATACACCAGGTGAATGAACAGGATGGCCATGGCCATGGCCAGAATCCGGATCGGAGCAAGGGGATTGGAGCTTCGCCTGAGATAAACCAGGTTGATTGCGATCAGTATCGTCAACGACAGCAGGACCGCGGCGTGGTTGTAATTACCCGCTTTTAGAGATGAAATGGCGAAAAGCAGGGCGAAAAATCCGCCAACAAAGGTAAACAGCCGTGCTATTCCCAACCTCTCGGAGAGTACTGTCTGATCTGTCTCTAAATAGATTGGTGGGCGTCTCATTCTGTGCCGGGGGGTGGTAGTTATTGTATGTAAACCATAGTTGTGACAGCCGAATTATGACAGCCTGGTTCCAAATTCTCATCTCCATATGTGCTTTGCTGCAGAGACGGATATCTGTTTGAGGTGTTGATTCTTCCTGTGGGAACCCCTTGAGCTTCAGAAGCTTGAATATTGACGTATCTATTTGATCAATACCATCAATCAACCTGGTCGGTGCGGAGGTCTTGATTGCGGTCGCCCCGTTTTTTCCACAATCTTCCATCGATAGCAGAGAGACCTATGCTGATTAAAGCCATTCCCAGGTAATGGATGGGTTCAAGGGTCTCACCCAGTACCTGGGATCCGAGAATAATGGCTGACACCGGTATCAGGAACGTGACCAGCAGCAGATTGGTGGCGCCTGCAGTCGCCAGAAGCCGGAAATAGAGAATGTAGGCCACTGATGTGGAGAGGATCGCCAGGCTCAGCATGGCAGCCATGGTTCCCGTTCCCGGAATCCCGATGCTGAGTGGCTTCTCGAAAAAGATTGCCAGGGGAACCAGCACCATGGCTGACGCGGTCACCTGGCCCGCAGCAGTCGTAATAGGGTCAATTTTCATCGATTTGAAGCGCCGGCCGTATACACCGGCAAATGCGTACGAGAGTGCAGCTCCAAGAACAGCAAGTTGAGCTATCACATCGGTGCCAAGCCCATTCAGTGCTTTGGGGCCGATCATCACGATAACGCCTACGAAACCCAGGGATACACCCAAGAGTTTTAAACGCGTTGTCTTTTCGTCAGCAAGAAATATCCCGGCTGTTATCACCGTGAACAGGGGAGTCGTGGCATTTATTAACCCGGCGGCCAAATAGATTGTGTTCAGTGCTTCAAGCATGGACTTGATCAAGGCGTGGCTCACAGGTAATGGCTACTCCATTGGCAAGAGCCACAACACAGAGCAAGGCCATGCTTGATGCACCTAACAGATTGATTAAAAAAGATAGGCCACTGCGTGCTTGCCTGCGAACTACGTTATCAAAACTTACTGTAGAAGTGCTACAGTGGCATTTTGATGCCTTGTTGCAGGCAAGCACGCAGTGGCTGAATCCCATCTATTTGGCCGCCGGGTTAATAGTATTGCCGCGAGGCCGGAGGCAATATGAGTTTGCCCCCACACAATGAGTGTGAAGGGGATGACGTTGTTTAGTGCGCCCATGATGAGAAATGCTCTCCATGCACCTGCTGTGACGGGGAGGCGCAGCCCAATAGAGAAGGCAAAAATCCAGAGTGCGACGGCGGCGAGGAGAACGCGTAGGGAGACAATGGTCAGGGGGGGCAGTTCCGATATGGCAACCTCGACAAAGAAAAAAGAGCCACCCCAAAGCACCGATAATGTCAGCAGCATCAGCCACTCACCTGGTCCCATTGTGCTATTGATTCCGGAGTTCATAATTTTCTGCCGAGTTATGATTGGTGTGCAGACAAGATAGCGTTTATCGATCACCTGCGCATTCCGGTTCTTGCGCTTTTTCAGGCAAAAAAAAGGGCCGCAGAACTACATTGCGGCCCTCTTCAAAGGAGGAGATAAAGACCATCAGGAGGGTGACACTACTACGATACTGCCTTTGGCCACCCTCCCGGTGATCAATGTGTATAGTTGATCATAAGTGGTTCCTTATGAGCATTGATAATTCGCAATAGTCCGGGGGTTCAATCTGTGGCCTGGTTCTCGACAATCGCCATGGCCATCTCCAGGGCCTGTTCATAGTTGAGACGGGGGTCCACCTGGGTTTTGTAGGCCCGCTTCAGCCCGGTCTCGTCCAGGCCACGGGCACCACCGACACACTCTGTGACATCATCTCCGGTCAGTTCGAAGTGTACACCGCCCAGTATCGATCCTTCTGACTTGTGAATCTCGAAAGAGTGGCTCAGCTCACTGAGTATGTTTTCGAAGCGCCTGGTCTTCACCCCGCTGGCAGTGGATTCGGTATTGCCATGCATCGGATCGCTGATCCAGAGCACGTTGCGTTCTGTTCGCCGGACTGCATTTATCAGCCCGGGAAGGCCGTCGGCCACCTTGTCTGCACCGAAACGGTGGATCAGCACGAGTTTCCCAGGCTCGTTCTCCGGATTGAGCCGCTCAACCAGCTCCTGCAGGTAAGTTTCTGACATCCCGGCTCCGACCTTCACACCGACAGGATTCCGGATGCCCCTGAAGTACTCGATGTGGGCACCGTCTGTTTCTGCCGTACGGAAGCCGATCCAGGGGAGGTGGGTGGAGAGATTGTAGAAGCCTCTCTTGTTGGGTACCTGTCGGGTCAGTGCCTGCTCGTAGTGAAGGTGCAGCCCTTCGTGGCTGGTGTAGAACTGCACCCGGTTGATCTCAGGGTTCTCCGTGCCGCCAAGGGTCTCCATGAAGCGCAGGGAGTGGGAGAGATCGTGTACGATCTTGTGGTATTTGTCAGCCAGGCGGGAGTGGTGCACGAACTCCAGGTCCCAGTTCTCTGGGTGGTGGAGGTCGGCGAATCCGCATTCGGAGAGGGCACGGATGAAGTTGAGGGTCATGGCCGCACGGCCATAGCCACGCAACAGGCGCATGGGGTCCGGAATACGGCTTGCGGCCGTGAATTCAGGAGCGTTGATCAGGTCACCGCGGTAGCTGGGCAGTGTGAGCCCGTTGACGGTCTCTGTGTCTGCTGAGCGCGGCTTGGCATACTGTCCGGCAATGCGCCCGACCCTGATCACCCGCTTGTTGAGTCCGTGAATAAGCACCAGGCTCATCTGCAGCAGAATCTTCAGCTTGTTGGTGATGATTGGGGAGGTACAGTCGCTGAAATTCTCGGCGCAGTCACCGCCCTGGAGCAGGAAGGCCTCACCCCTTGAGGCTGCAGCCAGCTGGCTCTTAAGCGCCTCGACTTCCCAGGATGTCACAAGGGGAGGCAGCGACGAAAGCTGACTGATGACCCCGTCCAGGGCCTCTTTACTGGGATAAGTTGCCTGCTGCTTTGCGCGGCGCTGCTGCCAGGATTCGGGGTGCCAGTCCTGCATCGCTATTTCACAACCGGGTTGCCCTTGGCAATCCAGTGGGTGATGCCCTTCTCGACGTTATAGACCTTTGGGAAAGCCAGCTTGTCGGCCAGAAAGCGGCCAATGATGCCGGTGCGGTTACCTGTGCGGCAGATGATGATGAAGGGTTCATCTTTTTTGGCGACACTGGTCAGGTCCTGGAGCCACTTGCGCACATCGTAATTTCCCTTCTTGTCGAAGAAGGTCATCAGGTGGCTCCCCTCAACAACGCCGGTCTGTTTCCACTCCTCGGGGCGGCGTATGTCGATGACGGGGATCCCCTGTTGCAGCAGCTGTTGAAGCTCCTGGTTGGAGATGTTGTTGAGCCCGGCCTGGGCGCTGAGGGAGCTGAGCAGGAGGCCCAGCAGAAGTATCCATTTATTCATAAAACTGCCTTGCATAGATAAATAACAACAGGTGCAAATATACCCGGATATCCGGCTGCAGGGGAGATCCCTTTAGCTTTGTCAGCGTTAAAGGTGAAAGGTTTCGCTTGCAGGGTGGCAGGGTAGACCGGGCTTTCACCCTCCGGCTGTGAGAGCCCGACATGTCGGTCTGAAGGCCGACCTACATCTTTCTCTGCGATCCTTGCGTTATAGATAGTCAGCTGGCTGCTTCGGCGGCCTGCCCAGCCTCGAAGGCCTTTTCATTGATCTCCACCAGCTTAGGTTTTTTCTGTCGAAAACGGTCCAGGATCTCGTTCTTGAGAATATCAGATGAGAAGGGGAGGTAGTTTGCTATTGCTCCCAGCATCACGGTGTTGACCAGGCGGAAGTTGCCCAGGTCACGGGCAATGGCGCCAGCGTCGAAGGCGTGTATGTTGATGCCCAGTTGCTGGATCTGCCCGATAGGGTCGTCCGGGTAGTCGAAAAGGCCGAGGCTGACAACCGGCGGCTCCTGCTTGAACCGGTTGACCATGGCGACGCCATTCGGGCGTAGTTGCGTGCACCAGCGCAGTGCCTCGGCTGGTTCGAAGCCGACCAGGATGTCCGCCTCGCCCGGTGGTATGGCGGGTGAAAGTACGCGCTTGCCGAAACGCACATGGGAGGTGACCACGCCACCTCGCTGGGCCATGCCGGCTACCTCTGTTTTCTTGACGTCGTAGCCCTGGGCCAGGGCGGTCTGGGAGAGGATCTCGGCGGCGGTCATGACGCCCTGGCCGCCGATACCGGAGACCAGGATGTTGGTGGTAGTGTTCTCGCTCACGATAGTTTTACTCTGTATTCAGTGTGTGAGTTACTGGCGGCTGAAACCTTCCAGCGGGACAATGGCATCCGGACCACAGGTCTTGGGACAGAGGTCGCAACCGGTGCAGGCCTGGCTGTCGATCTTCACGAACGCCAGCTCTTTCTCTTTGCCATTGGGTTTCACCACGGTTTCGCGACGGGTCACGGAGATCGCCGGGCAGCCCAGGTCGAGGCAGTTTTTACAGCCGGTGCACTCATCCTCTATCACCGTAAAAGCGGGTTGGTGCTTGTAGAAGTCCACCAGCACGCAGGGCTGGTTGGTGATGATCACCGAGGTGTCCTCTACCTTGGTCTCTGTGCGCAGCGTCTTGAACAGGCTGGGCAGCTCATAGGGGTTCACCTCGTGGATGCGCTCGGGCTTAACGCCCATGGCTTCGCAGATCTTGGGAAAATCGACCCGCAGAGACTCCTCACCGTGGATGTCACGACCGCTGGCCGGGTTGTACTGGCCGCCGGTCATGCCAACAGCGCGGTTGTCCAGCAGCAGGATGGTGACATTGCCGCGGTTGTAGGTGATGTCGAGCAGTCCCTGCATGCCCATATGCATGAAGGTTGAGTCGCCGATCACGGCGATGATCTTCTTGTCCTTGTCAGCCTCGACGCGGCCCTTGTCCAGGCCGAGGGCAACGCCCATTGAGGCGCCCATGCAGATAGTGGTGTCCAGAGCGTTCCAGGGGTGGCCGGCACCCAGTGTGTAGCAGCCGATGTCTCCGGAGATACTGGTCTTGGGTATCTTCGAGAGGCAGTAGTAGATGCCCAGGTGGGGACAGGCCACGCACATGGTTGGAGGGCGGGGAAAGAGATTGTCGGCCGGATTGATCTGCAGCTGGACTTCGGGGGCCTTTGTCTCTGCAACCGGCGCCTGCTCAGGCACCTCTTCTCCCAGCAGTTTGCCTATTGCCGGGCGCAGGACATTTGCCGCCAGTTCACCGATGCGGGGCAGGACCTCTTTGCCGAGGACGGTAATGCCTGCGGCCTTGATCTCTGTCTCCAGAATCGGTTCCACCTCTTCAACCAACACCAGCTGGTCGACCTGGGTCGAGAACTCACGGATCTGCTCCATGGGTACCGGGTAGCTGAGCCCAAGCTTGATCAGGGGCATCTCGGGATAGGCCTCCTGCACATGCATGTAGGTGGGGCCGGAGACGACAAAACCGATCCGCTTGTCACTGCCATCCTGGACGACGTTCAGCTCGTGGCCCTCGGTGAACTTCTTCATCTCCTCTTCGCGGGCGTGCATCATCGGGATGCGGTGCTTGGCGTTTGACGGTGTCATCACCATGCGAGAAGGGTCTTTCTTGAAACCATCTGCCAGTTCAAACTCTTTGCGTTCCCCGGGGGTGACTACACCTTTTACGTGGCAGATACGGGTGGTCATGCGCAGGATCACGGGGGTATCGAACTGCTCGGAGAGTTCGAAGGCGTACTGAGTCATCTCGTACGCCTCCTGGGAGTCGGCGGGCTCAAGCACCGGTACATGGGCGAAGCGGCCCCAGAAGCGGGAATCCTGCTCATTCTGGGACGACGAGAGTCCCACGTCGTCGGCCACGGCGATCACCAGGCCACCGCCGACTCCGATCAGGGTCTGGGTCATCAGGGCGTCAGACGCGACATTGAGCCCCACATGCTTCATGGCGCAGATGGCCCGGCTGCCTGCCAGGGAGGCGCCGATGGCCACTTCCAGGGAGACCTTCTCGTTGATTGACCACTCGGAGTACATATCGTCGAACTGGGATGCGTACTCCAATATCTCGGTGGAGGGGGTGCCGGGGTAGGCCGCGGCCACTCTGCAACCTGCTTCCCAGGCTCCACGGGCGACCGCCTCGTTGCCTGACATGAATCTCCGGTCGGTTGCCGGAAGTGGATTGACTGCGCTCATGATCTCTATCCTGTTCTGTTTCAGATGCCCTTAGCCTGAGAGGGGAATTATGAAACAAAGTTTACGTTTACGTAAAGGTAAATTGTGCGCTGCCGAAAAACATGACTAAGTCCCCGGCAGCGGAATCCTCTCGGTATGCCGTCAGTTTTTACGGTGGTCGATGACCCGTACCGCCTTGCCCTGGGAGCGGGGCACCTCACCTACACCCTTGATCTGTACCCGGCAGCTGACGCCGATAAAGTCCTTGATATCGCGCACCACCTTCTGGGCCACCTTGTTCCTGGCCTCCTCGGACTGCTCCATCAGCGGTGGGCTGGCCTCCACGTTGACCAGCAGGGTGTCCATGTTGCCTTCGCGGAACACCTCCAGCTGGTAGAAGGGAGAGAGGGTCTCGGTCTTCATAAGCACCGACTCCACCTGGGAGGGGAATACGTTGACGCCACGGATGATCAGCATGTCGTCGCTGCGACCGGTGATACGGCGCATGCGCACATGGGTTCGACCGCATTTGCAGGGGGCTGGATCCAGCACTGATATATCACGGGTGCGGTAGCGGATGATGGGGAACGCCTCCTTGGTCAGGGAGGTGAAGACGATCTCTCCCTCTTCGCCGTAGGGCAGGGGTTTACCGGTGTCCACGTCCACGCACTCCACCAGGAAGTGATCTTCCCAGATGTGCAGGCCGTTCTTGGCCTCGATACACTCGTTGCCGACACCCGGTCCCATCACCTCGGAGAGGCCGTAGATGTCGATGGCGTCGATGCCCAGGCGCGACTCGATCTCGTAGCGCATCTCCTCGGTCCAGGGCTCTGCGCCGTGGATGCCCACCTTCAGTGGCAGTTTGCGGATATCCACGCCCATGGCCTCTGCCTCTTCTGCGATGTTGAGGGCGTAGGAGGGGGTGCAGCTTATGGCGGTGGGTTCGAAATCCTGCAGCAGCATGATCTGTTTCTGGGTCTGGCCACCGGACATGGGTGTGGTCATCACCCCCAGCTCCTCTCCGCCGTAGTGCAGGCCGAGACCACCGGTGAACAGGCCGTAGCCATAGGCGTTGTGCAGGCGGTCGCCTGGGCCCATGCCAGAGGCGGCCAGGCAGCGTGCCACAAGCTGAGCCCAGGTGTTGATGTCGCGCTTGGTGTAGCCCACCACGGTGGGTTTGCCGGTGGTGCCGGAGGAGGCGTGTACCCGCACCACCTGGTCTGTAGGTACAGCGAACAGGCCAAACGGATAATTCTCTCTCAGGTGCTCTTTCTTGGTATAGGGTAGATGCTGCACGTCGGCAATAGTCTTGATGTGACCCGGTTTGACGCCCAGCTCATCCATTGCGTCGCGATAGAACTTCACCGTGTGATAGCAGCGCTCGACGGTAGCCTGGAGCCGCTTCAGCTGCAGTGCCTCCAGGTCTTCCCTGGGCAGGGTTTCAAAATCGGTGTGCAGGATCATGGTTTTTCCCTCTTCTTCTCAGGGCCTGTTGAGAGGCCTAGTCTCTGTTCATCCATTCCGCGACCGAGTCACTGCGGCGGAATACGGTGCCGGTAAAAAGCCCCACCTGGCGACCTTCGCCGGTGCGCACCTCCACGGTATAGAGGCCGGTACGTCTGGTCTTGCTCTCTTCCCTGGCTTCTGCGATCAGACGATCACCCTCTCTGCCGGCGGCCGGATAGCTGATCTGGGCCGTCAGGGCCACAGCCACGGTGCCGTGGGCGTTGGACGCTACGGCGAAGGCGAAGTCGGCCATGCCGAAGGTGACCCCGCCATGAGTTACTCCTACCGAATTCAACATGTCGGCGGTGACCGTCATTGAGACCCGCGCATAGCCGGCCTCCACCGCTTCAAGCTGCATACCAAGCAGGCGCGCATAGCGGTCGTGCTGCTCCATCCAGCGGCCGATCTGTTCAGGTGTCAGGGTCGTGGTATCGCTCATTGTTCAGGGCAGCTCTTCGGTTACCAGGTCGTAGCCAAGGCCGCGCAGGTGGTCATCCAGTGACTCCGGGCTGTTGGAGCGGTAACGGATGATGGCCACGCGGTTGCCAGTCTCGTCTATGGAGAGTGGTGAGACGACGGTGGCGATATAACCGCCGAAGTCGTTGATACGGTCCATCAGGCGACCCAGGGCGCCGATCTCGTCGGGCAGGTGTACCGCGATGCGGGTGCTGTCGCGCAGTCCGCAGCCTGTGATATCAAGCAGAAAGTCAAGGATGTTTGATTCGGTGACAATCCCCACCAGTCTTCCATCTTCAACCACCGGCAGTGCACCTACCTTGTGTTTGCGGATCAGGTAGCCGGCCTCCTCCACCAGGGTGCCGGGGCTGCACACCGGGGGCTCTTTTTTCATCAGCTGGCCGATGGTGATCTTGGAGGTGAGGTAGTTGACCTCGCCCACAGAGAGGGTGGTGATGGCAGAGGGCTCGGACTGGGCCAGCTCGCGATGGCTGAAGAGACCGACCAGGCACTGTTGCGCATCCACCACCGGAAGAAAACGACGCTCTTTCTCACGCATCAGCTGGGCGGCGTGGCTGAGCTTCATATCTTCAGTAGCCGTATCCACTTCGCGGGACATGATCTGTTCGACATACATAGCGCTGTAGCCCTCTGTTGTGTCATCCGTTCCTGGAAAAACAGGAACGTTTCCTGGTTTCAGTGTCGCACCTTGTTGAGTGTAGGTCGGCCTTCAGGTCGACATGTCGGGCTCAAACCCGATCTACAGTCTTCGTAATTAATCTTAACTCCCGGGCTAATGCCCCAGGTATGCCTTGCGTACGGATTCGTCATTGAGCAGTTCCCGGGCACTGGCCGAATGCACCGCCCGCCCTGTCTCCAGTACATAACCCCTGTCGGCGATTCCGAGAGCGGCCCGGGCATTCTGCTCGACCAGCAATATTGTTACGCCCTTTTCATTCAACCCCTGGATGACGCGAAAGATCTCTTCGACCAGCAGTGGCGCAAGGCCCATGGATGGCTCATCCAGCAGTAACAGCCTGGGGCGTCCCAGCAGGGCCCGCCCAATGGCCAGCATCTGCTGTTGGCCGCCGGAAAGTGTGCCCGCGGTCTGTTTTGCCTTCTCTTCCAGGATGGGAAACAGGTCGTAGATGCTCTCCATCTCGCTCTCGACCCAACCCTTCTCCTTGCGGATGGCGTAGGCACCAAGGCGTAGATTGTCTTCCACGCTCAGGGGGGCGAATACCTGCCGCCCTTCCGGTACGTGACAGATGCCTGAAGCGACGATCCTGTGAGGACGTTGGCGCGAGATCTCCGTGCCGTCGAAGGTGATACTGCCTGTGCTGGCTTTCTGTATTCCTGAAATGGAGTGGAGCAGGGTGGTCTTGCCTGCGCCGTTGGCGCCAACCATGGCCACCAGTTCACCGGGATGTACTTCAAGGGAGACATCGAACAGCGCCTGGATGGGGCCGTAATGGGTCGAGAGCTGGTCCACTTTCAGCAGGGGTTGAGTTTGCATTTCTCACCACCCTCCTACTGCGGACGGCGAAATCCTCGTCGTGACGGGGTGTACTTCTTCCGATTGGCTTGACGGGGTAGTGACTACGCCTGCACCGCCCTTCAGTCCGGGTCCCTTCACACAGCGGTATATCGACGCCCTTGTGACCAACGGGGGTGAGAAATACGAACTATACGGCATACTGCACCTCCCCACCGAGATAGGCCTCGATCACCTTGGGGTTGTTCTGGATCTCTTCGGGAGTTCCCTCGGCGAGGCGGCTGCCGTAATCCAGTACCAGCACCTGGTCGGAGACCTGCATCACCAGGCCCATGTTGTGCTCCACCAGCAGTACAGTGATTCCTGCTTCGCTTATACGGCGGATCAGTTGGCGCATCTCCACGGTCTCGGTGTCGTTGAGCCCGGCGGCGGGTTCATCCATCATCAGCAGCCTGGGTTTGACCGCCAGGGCGCGGGCGATCTCCAGGCGCTTGAGGGCGCCGTAGGGCAGGGATCCTGCGTCCAATCCTATCAGTGAGTCCAGGCCGCAGAAGGCGAGCGCTTCCCGGGCCCAGTCAGCCGCTTGTCGCTCTTCTCTGATCACGCTGGGAAGACGCAGTGCCGCGCTGAAGAGATTGCTCTTTGTACGCAGGTGACAGCCCACCATGACGTTGTCCAGTACGCTCATGTTGAAGAACATCTGAAGATTCTGGAAGGTGCGCGAGGCCCCCAATTGCGCAATCTTGTGGGGAGCGCTGCCCGTTATCTCCCGGTCCTGAAACCGGATGCTGCCCTGGTCCGGTATGTAGATTCCGCAGAGCATGTTGAACAGCGTGGTTTTGCCCGCCCCGTTGGGGCCGATAACAGAGTAGACCTTGCCCTCGGGTACCTCGAAGTGCAGGTCGGCGATGGCCGTGACACCACCGAATGATTTGGTCAGATCCTTCACCTCAAGCAGTGCCATGCTTGCTCTCCTTGAGGTGGGCTTTGGCAGACTGTCTGCGGTGTTTCACTTTCTTTAACAGGTCTTGCAGGCCGACAAAAATGCCCTGGGGCAGAAAGATCATGGTAAACATCAGAATGCCGCCGAAAATCATCACTTCGTAATCCTCGAACACCACCAGTAATTCCGGCAGGAAGGTGAGGATGATGGCGCCCATAACAGCACCGTATGTTGAAGCCATACCGCCAAGCACCACCATGGTGACCAGCTCGATAGAGAAGAAGAAGCTGAAGGAGTCGGGACTGATAAAAGCCTGTTGATGGGCGAACAGGCTGCCGGCAAACGAGGCGATCAACCCGGCCAGTACAAACACGCCGGTTTTCGTGATGGTGGTGTTGATGCCCATCATCTCCGCGGCGACTTCGGAGCCGTGCAGTGCACGTAGTGCCCGGCCGCTGCGTGAGTCAATGATGTTCAGGGCCAGCCAGACCACCAGCAGCATGGCGAAGGCGATGACAATGTACCAGCTCATGTCATCATCGATCTGCCAGCCGAAGATTGAGAGTGCCGGTATGTCGCTCAGGCCATCAGGGCCACCGGTCAGGGTCCCGTTCTGGACCAGCACAATATTGATAATGATGCCGAAGCCCAGTGTGGCCATGGCCAGGTAGTGGCCTTTCAGGCGCAGAATGGGCCTGGCAATCAAAAAAGCAATGCTGCCTGTGAGCAGCATACCCGCGAACATGGCACTCCATGCACCCCAGCCGTACTGTGTGGTAAGGATGCCCGTGGTGTAGGCGCCTATACCGAAAAAAGCGGCATGACCCAGGGAGATCTGCCCTGCATAGCCCATCAGCAGGTTGAGGCTGACCGCCAGAATTATATGGATGCCTGCGGTGACGCCAACCACGGTGACAAAATAGTTGTCAGGGAAGATGACCGGCAGCAGCGCGACGGCAAGTGCCAGTAAATAGAAACCGCCCAGTCGCCTCATACCCGCTCCGCCGATGCCTTGCCGAACAGGCCGCTGGGCCGGATGAACAGTACCAGCAGCAGAATGATGAAACCGATGGCGTCTTTGTAGCCGGACGAGATAAGGCCCGCAGCAAGTGACTCGATCAGCCCCAGGAGAAGACCGCCTGCCACTGCGCCCATGGGGTTGCCCATGCCGCCGAGAATGGCAGCTGAGAACCCTTTCAGTCCAAGCATCACTCCGGCGTCATAGGAGGTGAAGGTGATCGGTGTCACCAGGATGCCCGCCATCGCCCCCAGCAGTGCAGAGAGCCCGTAGGCGAGAAGCATCATCATGCCGACATTGATTCCCACCAGGTGGGCCGCGGTGCGGTTGCATGAGCAGGCCAGGATCGCCTTGCCCAGGGTGGTGTGATTGAAAAAGTAGTGAACGCCCCCGACAAGAACCAGCGCGCCACCCATCACCCAGAGATTCTGCGGCAGCAATGTCGCCTGGCCGATGCTGATCGGGGTTTCACCGGAGAAGTGGGGCATGGCGAAGAAGTCCTTGCCCCAGAGCAGCAGCGCAACGCCGCGCAGAAAGATAGATGCACCGATTGTGATGATGATGGTGGTGACCACCGAGGCGCCCCTTGCCGGTGCGATGGCGAACCGCTGCAAGAGCAACCCGACACCCACCGTGACCAGCACAGCACAGACCAGTGCGATGGGCATCGGCAATCCGTTACCTGCTGAGAGGGCAATGGCACTCATTGCCCCCATCATCACAAACTCGCCCTGGGCGAAGTTCACAACATCCGATGCGTTGTAAATGATGGCAAAACCAAGCGCCACCAGGGCATAGGTTGCGCCCACGGTGATGCCGGTAATAACGAATTGCAGGATTTGATCAAACATTCAGTTAAAGAACCCTCTCCCGAATCCGGGAGAGGGTTTAGGTGAGGGTTGAAACAAGGATCAGTTGGCCAGGGTCCAGTCGCCGTTCTTGATCTCAAGCATGCGGAATGCATCGAGACCAAGGCCAAGGTGATCGTTGGCGCTCATGTTGAATACACCGCCGGTACCGACGAAGCCGGTGGTCTTTTCGATCTCGGCACGCACTTTCTCCTTGTCTGTGGAGTCTGCGCGGTCAATAGCACCAAGGGCCATGAACAGACCGTCATAGGCGTGGCCGCCAAAGGTCGATACAGAGCCGTGAGCACCCTCGAACTTACCCTTGTAGGCCATCAGGATAGGCTTCTGGGCGTCGGAGTCGGGCAGCTTGTCGGCTACCAGCAGCGCTGCGGCTGGCAGGCGTACGCCTTCTGCCGCTTCACCGGCCAGTTCGATGTACTTCTTTGAAGCGACACCGTGGGACTGGTAGAGAGGCAGCTTGATGCCGAGCTGGCGAACGTTTTTGGTGACGATGGCAGGGCCTGTGCCAAAACCAAAGTTCAGAATCGCCTGGGCGTCTGTATCACGCATCTTGGTCAACTGTGCTGTCATATCGGTGTCTTTCTTGCCGTAGGACTCGTCAGCCACGATCTCGATGCCGTACTCGGGAGCAAGTGCCTTGGTCTGGGCACGTCCGGATTTTCCGAAACCGCCACTACCGCTGATCAGGGCAACCTTGGAGATGCCGCGGGCCTTCATATCCTCAAAGATCTTTGCGGCTGCCATCTTGTCGGTGTGGGGTGTTTTGAAAACCCACTTCTTGACCGGGTCGACAATCACTACAGCGCCTGCCAGGGAGATGAACGGTACGCCGGCCTTCTCTATGACTGGAATTGCTGCCATGGTGCTGCCGGATGTGGAGCCGCCAACGATGACGTCGACCTTGTCTTTCTGCACCAGGCGCTTGGCGAAGTTGACCGCCTTTTTGGCGTTGCCGCCGGTGTCATAATGGATCAGCTCGACTTTTTTACCATCAACTCCACCGTCAGCGTTGATGTCATCTATGTACATCTGCAGGGTCTTCAACTCCGGGTCGCCCAGGAATGAAGCACCACCGGTGACTGCCAGAAAGGTGCCGACCTTGATGGTGTCGGTGGCAAATGCCTGGGCGCCGCTGAGGGCGAGTACTGCGCTGACCGCAAGAGCGGAAACGGTTTTACGGATATTCATCGGGTTAAACCCTCCTCGTTAGCAAAAGCCTTATCTTTATGTGTGCGATATTTTCCCAGGGGGTTTTTATCCCGAGGTCCGATGTCGCTTATCTTACTTGGTCTGGTGATTGGAAGTGTTCCCCCATTACGGAGAACAGGGGGAAGTATCCCCAATGGAGAAGATGTGGGATGGCTTTTGCCGGGACGGCGGCTTGTCGATTTAAACAACGTGTCGTTATGCATCAAGACGTAATTAACAGTAGCCAGTGTCGAGCCCAGACTCATAAGTAACCATGGGGCGGGAAAACATCCCGGATTACATAATAGAGCCACTAATTCTAAGGATTCTATGCTGTCGTTTACGTATACGTCAATTAGTGTGTGGAAATTCTTTAACCGGGTAAAAAGCTGTGAAATTATAAAGTCAACGTATTGCAGAACAGCTGTGGGAGGCGCATCGTGACCTCGTATTTACGGGGGGGTGGGGATAGTTTCAGATACAAAAAAGGGCGGTATAAAACCGCCCTTTTCATATTCAGCCAATTTGCCTCTTTCAGGCAGCCAGTTGAGTCTTGAGCTTCTTCATGGCCGCTTTCTCGATCTGGCGGATGCGCTCGGCTGAGACGCCGTACTCATCGGCCAACTCGTGCAGGGTCGCCTTCTTCTCAGACAGCCAGCGGGCCTGGAGAATGTGCTTGCTGCGATCATCCAGATCCTGGAGTGCAAGGTAGAGCTGCTCCTTGTCATTGCTCTCGGTGTCGTGCTGTTCAAGCTGGGTGGCCGGTTCCATGCGCATATCGGCAAGATAGGCGGCGGGTGAAGATACCGGTTTGTCGTCATCATCGTTGGCTGCGCCGTCGAACGCTACGTCGTAGTTGTTCAGTCGGGCCTCCATTTCCAGCACGGTTTCCGGCTTTACGCCAAGTTCCTCTGCCACGCCTTCAACCTCTTCCCTGGAGAACCAGCCGAGACGTTTCTTGGAGCTGCGCAGATTAAAGAAGAGCTTGCGCTGGGCCTTGGTGGTGGCCACCTTCACGATGCGCCAGTTGCGCAGAACGAATTCGTGGATTTCGGCCTTGATCCAGTGGACCGCAAAAGAGACCAGGCGCACACCCATTTCAGGGTTGAAGCGGCGTACGGCCTTCATCAGGCCTACAGTGCCTTCCTGTATCAGGTCTGGCAGGGCAAGGCCGTAACCGGAATATCCCCGGGCAACCCGCACTACAAAACGCAGGTGTGACAGGACCAGGGTACGCGCGGCTTCCAGATCGTTTTCATCCCGCAATCTGACAGCGAGGGAGCGCTCTTCTTCAACGCTGAGCATAGGCAGCTGGTAGGCTGCGCTGATATAAGCGTCAAGATTGCCCGTGGGCAGCGTGGTCGGAATCGCCAGTTCTTTGCTCATCTCGAATAACCTAGTAATTAAGTCCGGTATTATATTAGCACTCTTGAATTTAGAGTGCCAGTTATTTTAGCAGTCCCTGTGTGAGAGTGCTAACACAGGGAAAAGTTCAGCCTTTCCAGGCTGTTTACCTTCAATGATACGCCGGGAGTCAGCAGAAGAGGGAGAGGGCGTAGATGCGGGCTTCTGTTCTGGAGAGGTACCAGTCATCGACCAGTACCAGGTTGCCGGATTTAAAATCATTGTGCTGTTTCAGGGCAAGTGCCCTCTTCAGTGCATTGTTGTTATCGGGGGGGGATTCAGCCCCTTCAAACACAAGTTCCAGCAGTTGTGCTTCTGAAGCTTCACTGGGAAACATGGCGAGGTAGCTCTTACCCAGTTTTTCGGCATCTTCGTGATAACCGTTGCTCATGATTTGTCTCAAGTCTGACACGGGTGAGTTCAAGGGATGATTGGGTGGTGCAGACAGGGCCCTGGTGGGCAGGAGCGGCAAACCAGCCAGCCAGGCCATGACGGTTCTTCTTGAGAACTGCTTTTGCGTCATGCTTTAAGCTCCTCCTTTAGATGATCGGCAAGTCTTACCGCGAGTGCGGTGATGGTCAATGTCGGCATGGCGCAGCTTGAAGTAGGAAAGACTGAGCTTCCGGCAAGGTAGAGGTTGTCTATTCCATGAACTCTGCAGTTGCTGTCTACAACACCTTCGCCTGGGCTCTCATGCATGCGCGTTGTTCCCATGTGATGAGGTCCGCCACGCATATTGTCTGCCCATGCCGGATCATCGCCCAGCAGGTTTTTAACCCTGCCCCATCCCAGGCGTCCTGCCTCGGCAGCAAATATTTTCAGTGACTCTTCCATGCTGCGCTTGTCGAATTCTGTGAGGCGCCAGTCAACTTTTACCTTGTTTATACCCAGTGCGTCTTTCTCTTCGGTAAGCGTAACCCGGCTTTCAGGGTTTGGTGCATGCTCAGGCCGGAGAGTGAGCATATAGGGTGTGTATGCTTCATCCTCGTCAGAGAACATTGCCCTGATATCGTCAGTTGCCCCCGACATGGCCTCTTTCAGCTGATGGCCAAGCAGGTCGTGAACATGGCCGTGTTTCAGGGAACGATAGATCGCCCGCAGGGATTTTTTCGCCCACGAGTGGTGGGGGCCGGTAGGGGAGACAATAAAGCTGGTGTTGCCGATTTCATGCTGCTTCTGCATCCGGGGTGATATGCGGGCAGAACCCCTGATGCCCGGCAGTCCGCTTTTATAGGTGTGGGCGTTGAAAAACCCCAGTTCTGCTGCCTGTGCTGTCAGCAGTATCCCGCCCTGTGCTACTGGATGGTCCATGTAATAGCGGCCGATGTTATCGGCGACTTTCTCAAAGCCAGCCCTGTTTCGGCCTGCTGCGTGGAGTAGCAGCCTGGCATTTTCAATACCGCCGCAGGCAATGACAAGAGCCTTGGCTCTTACGGTGATCTTTTTTCCATCAAGGGTCATGGCTTCAGCCGCCTTGATCATTTTTCCTGACGGATGGCTGCTGAGCCTGGTCAGGTTGCAATTCAGATATACCGCAACCTTGTCACTCCTGTTAAGGGTCTCTCTGTATTTTTTGCCAAACCGGGTAGGCGGGCTCTTGACCAGTACCTCGTGGAGCATCTTCTCGCTGGAGAGCGGAGTGGTTGGGAAATTGAGCAGCCTTGCCCAATGCCCGGCATCAAAATGCGGCCCTGGCAGGTCGCAAATCTCTGCTGCCATCTTGTAAAAAGGGAGTAGCTCACCATAAGTAATCGGCCAGCCGCTGTGGGGCATCCATGGCCGCTGTTCGAAGTCAATCGGGTCCAGGGTCTGGCAGTTGCCTGACCAGTGGTTGCTCGTACCACCGAAGAAGCGCAGTCGGGACGTTCGCAGGTCGAAGGTGTCCCTGCCGAGATACTCTCCGGCGTAAAGTTCCTGTACATTCCTGTCGTATTCAAGCCCGCCACTCTCGATAACGGTGATTCGATGAGGTGTGTCACCCAGGTGCTGGGCTATGGTGATACCGGCAACGCCAGCTCCTATGATACAGATGTCGGTATCAACTGAATGGTCTTCAGAGAGTTGTTTGCCGTCGATGAACATTTTGTGGGTGAGAGTAAAAGAGCCTGATACTTTTCAATACCAGGCTCTTTGAACTGCATGTTGCTCCCTATTGCAATGGACTTATTCCACTGACCCTGCCATGGATTTTTGCGATGTCAGCATGGCGAGCATGGCGGGAGCGGTGTAGGCGGTGAATGCGCCCATCTTCTTGAGGGCCTCGCGGCGCTCCTCGTTGTGACTGTTTTCCAATTCAGATGTACTCTTTTTAACTTGGTCTTCCATGGAAATTCTCCTTAAAGGAATATCCCGTTAAACGGATTCAACTCCGGCCGATGTCTTTTGAGACGTCAGCAAGGCCAACATTGCGGGAGCGGTATAGGCAGTGAAAGTGCCCATTTTCTTCAGGGCTTCGCGACGCTCTTCGTTATGATTTTCCCTGGTTTCAGGGGATCTTTTTTCGAGTTCGTCAGTCATGGTGTTTCTCCACACAGAAGTGTCAATCCGGCTGGTCAGCCCCGATTAAACGGACCCATCACCAGCGGCGGTCTTTTGGGAAGTCAGCATGGCGAGCATGGCGGGAGCGGTATAGGCAGTGAATGCACCCATTTTCTTAAGGGCTTCACGACGCTCTTCATTTGCTTCCTGCTCATCAGCCTGGTCGGTTATGGTCTGATTCTCTTTACTCATGGTGTTCCTCACTCAAGTATTATTTAAACGATAGACAGTTCACAAGTAACCTGCTTGGCAGGGTGGATGCTATTACTCAGATACTGCTGCTGATGCCCTGCTGGAGGTCAGCATGGCGAGCATCGCGGGAGCGGTATAGGCAGTGAATGCGCCCATTTTTTTCAGGGCTTCACGGCGCTCTTCATTTGCTTCCTGCTCATCTGCCTGGTCGGTTGTGGTCTGATTCTCTTTACTC
This sequence comes from Sedimenticolaceae bacterium, assembly GCA_965224515.1. Classification (GTDB taxonomy): domain Bacteria; phylum Pseudomonadota; class Gammaproteobacteria; order Chromatiales; family Chromatiaceae; genus Sedimenticola_A. The sequence goes on along the minus strand of OZ245051.1, from coordinate 548,693 downwards.
ATGCTGTTCCTCACTCTGGATATTGTTCAAACGGCAGTACGGTTCACAAACAACCCGCCTGGAAGGACGGTTGCTATCCCGGGGCCGAGTCTGCAGATGCCCTGCTGGAGGTCAGCATGGCGAGCATCGCGGGAGCGGTATAGGCAGTGAATGCACCCATTTTTTTCAGGGCCTCACGGCGCTCTTTATTTGTCTCCAGTACCGGAGCCAGTTCTGTCTCAGTGCAGTTATCTTTATTCATGGTTCTTTACCCCTTGCCAGCTATTTTGATTTTGTCTTCGTCGGCTATCTTGGGCCGCCAGAAGGTACCTGCGCCAGTGTTTTGCTGGAGGAGAGCATGGCCATCATGGCGGGGGCGGTATACGCGCCGAAACGGCCCATCTTTTTCAAGGCCTCGCGACGGGCTTCGTCGGTCTCATGATCCTGTGTTTCCCCGGAATTGGCAGTTTCGTTTTTATTCATTGTCACTCTTTCTACTTAATGAGTTTCAGGGGTGTTAGTTGAACTGAAATGATTCAGATTGATAACGACTGCACAAGGGTTCAGACGTCAATCATTGACATTGGTACTGCTGAAGCCTTGGAAGAGAGCATGGCCAGCATTGCCGGTGCGGTATAGGTGTACCGAAACGTCCAATTTTTTTCAGGGCCTCGCGGCGCTCCTGGTCGGTATCAGTTTCAGGTGTGTTTTTTATAGCGGCTTCTTGATTCTTATCGGTCATTCCCCGGCCCAACGTTCTTTAATAAGTTATAAGCGTTCGATTCTGTGACAGATTTCAAATTTTTTCAACAAGAGTTGGTATGGGGGAAGGGGGGATACTGGTTCCTGGTCGACAGGGGCGGCAGGTTACTTCGTCCAGAAACTGCCCAGTTTTTTCAGTTTGTATGCGAACCACTGGGGATTCAGCAGGCGCTTGAGTTTCGCTGGTGTCCGAATCGCGTTCAGCAGGTTTTCCCCCACGTGGGAGAGAGTCCGTTGTAGGCCGGTGACGCCAGGGTGATCAATCTGCCAAAGGAGCCAGTTGCGTGCTTTGGCCGGCGTGTCCTGGGTGTTTATGTTTGCCGGCAGCTCGATGTTGAGCAGGGAGTTGCCGAGAAGCAGGTAGTTCTCCAGTGCAGGGAGTGAGCTATTGGACTGAAACCGGCTGAAAATCCAGTCCCAGTCGATGGCGGTTCGTCCCTTTCTGACGATCATCCCCAATTCGTAGAGTTGGCGCAAACTGACCTGTTTGAAGCGGAAATTACTGTCGGCAAGATGTGTATGGAGAATGTTGTGGAGGACCCGCAGGGTCGGGGACAGTGTTGTTATCCGCGTCCCTTGCCAGTTTACGGTCTGGCTGTTCTCTTCCAGCAGTTGCAGGGGCAGCATCTCCTGGTAGCCATCATGGACTACCTCGAGATGGAGCTCGACGACCGTAATGCCATCTTTTTTTACCAGTGGATAATAGTGGTGGCAAATGCCGGTGAATTCATCTTCAAAATCAGTCTGGGTCTGAAATCCGAGGCCATGGAGAATCTCGACGCACTCATCCAGTCTCTGCCTCGGTATGACGATGTCCAGGTCGCTCAGTACACGCATTCCATTGTCGGGATAGATCCCCTCAACCAGTGAGGCGGCCCCTTTCAGTGCCACCGGTGTGATGCCATGGATATTGAACTGCCCGCTTATTTTCAGGAGATCCTTCTGCAACTCCTCATTTCTTGTGCGGTTGAGTATCAGTGTCGCTTCCAGGTAGTCGGTTACATCCCGTGGAATGCTCTCAAGCACTCCCTTTTCTCCCAGGGCGTTGTGGAGCGCGGGTGTGACCAGCTGCTGGCTTGCGGATTCGATGAGTCCTTCCCAGGGAAAGTCGGTCGCCGTGAGGAGCGAGCGCAACCGCTCATTCTCATCAGAGAAGGCGAGGCAGTCACAGAGGACAGTAAACAGTTCTGAGTTTTTCACCGGGATAGAAGCTCTTTGACCCACCCGACAGCGGTCTCGGTGTCGTTGTAGACAATGGTGTAGGCGGGTGTCTGCTTTATCCACTCAAGGAACTCCGAGACCCGGGCAGTCTCCAGGGGATGCCCAAGCCAGATTCCGCTGTCGATGATTCGCTGCAGCGATTCCGTGGCTTCAATCTCCCTCAGCCCGGGCTCTGCCGCGGCATCGTAACGGGGATAGATGAGGCATTTGGGTGGTACGGGAACCATGGGCTGGTCGATGCTGTTGTCGGGCTCGACAAAGCGCATGGTCCGTCCGAAGAACTCGTACGCCGGAAGTGAATTCAATTGGGGGTAGAGATGGGACAGCGCATCCCAGCTGCCGGATTTAATGCTCAGGGTCGTGGGGACCGGGGTGATCTGCTGATCACTTCTGCGCAACGGCAGTACATCGTCTCCGTGGTAGCTCAGGCCTGATTGGATCAGTGCCGCGGTCAGGGTGCTCTTGCCGCTGCCCGAGGGGGCGGGCATGACTGCCGCCTGGCGGTCGATGCTGACGCCTGCAGCGTGGGCGATGGCCAGCCAGTGGGTTTCCGGGTAGCAGATTTCAAGGATCTCCTGGTAGAGCATGCCCTTGAGCTCCTGGAGCTCGCTGTCTGCGAACCTGAACTCACCATCCTTGTAGAGGTAATGGATATCCTCTTTGCTGAACAGGTCGATGGTGTGTTGCGGCTCTCCCTCAGGGTGTTCGTAGTGGGAGAACAGCAGCCTGGATGAAACGCCGATCTGTTCATCGTGGTAGCGGATTCTGAAATCCACGCCGGCCATGCGGAATATTTTTTCGATGACGGGTGTGCAGGGCGGAGATTTTGGTGATGCCTGTGTCGGGTCGTCAGCAGCTGAACTGATCTCCGTGGCCTGGTCGGAGAGACCGAGTTCCTGCCACTGGGTGGTGATTGCAGAGATATCGGAACTGGCAGTTGTCAGCGGAATATCGAATGTCCGGCACAATCTCTCTGACAGCTGCTCCGAAGAGAGCCCCTCTTCCAGCCACTCCCAGATCAGTCGTGCTGACGGGTTGATGACAAGCAGTTTGTCACTGGATGGGGTCAGAATGACAAGGTGGTCTTCGAAAGGCAGCGCGGTGACATCGGGGTGGATTTTCATGGCTTCAGCTTGTCTGTTGTTGTCTCTGCGGGACTGAAGAGCCGTCCCGGCCGGTTATGTCGGCTCGATTTCGCTCAGATGGCGGCCAACCGCAATCCAGGAGCCGGCGAGTCCGAGCAGGGCGCTGCCCCAGAGCAACAGCGCAAAAGTTGCCAGGTCGACGCCTGAGAGCCCGAACTGGCTGCCGTAGAGGCCGGCAAGCTGTTCAACCGGGTTGTCCAGCAGGAACAGTGAGAGGGTTACCAGCAGCCAGGCGATGATCCCCCCAAAGAGGCCGTACCAGAAGCCGCTGTAGAGAAAAGGGCGGCGTATGAAGGCGTTGGTGCCGCCGATCAGCTTGGTGATCTCGATCTCTGCGTGGCGATTCTGGATCTCCAGCCGGATGGTGTTGCCGACGATCAGCAGTACCGCGATACCCAGCAGTGTGCCGAGCACCCATACGCCCCGCTTCGCGATCTGGGTGATACCCTGGAAGCGGCGTACCCACTGCAGGTCCAGTTGTGCAAATTCAACTTCACGAAATTGCTGCAGATCCGTTAGCAGTTTTTCTGCAGCCTCCGGTGTGCTGTGGAGCGGACCCGGCTCGACAATCAGCACATTGGGCAGCGGATTGCTGTCCAGGCTGTCCAGGGCCGCTGAAAACCCGCTCAGGGTACGAAACTCTTCCAGGGCGTCGTTGCGGCCTATCAGCTGGACATTGTCTATTTCGTCTTTCAATTGCAGTTTGCGGGCAAGTTTCTCTGCGTTTTTGTTCGTGGTCTCCTGGGTCAGGAACAGGGAGATGCTTGCCGCCCCATCCCAGTTTCCGCTCAGCTGTTGCGCGTTGTTCAGCATCAGGTGCAGGCCGATGGGCAGGGAGAGGGCGATGCCGATGACAGCGGCCGTCATCAGGGTGGAGAAGGGGTTGCGGCTCAGTCGCCCCAGGCTGGCAAGGCTGACCTGGATGTGGCGCATGAACCAGATATCCACCCGCAGGCTGCGGCGTGTACTTCTCTGGGCCGATTTTTTGCGCTTAGCGGCCATGGTTGCTCCCTTCGGGGACAACGTCTCTCACCAGGTGGCTGTGCTTCAGGGTCAGAATCCGCTTGTTCATCCTGGATATGAGGTCCAGGTCATGGGTTGCTATGAGCAGGGTGACCCCGACGCTGTTGAACTGGTTGAACAGCTCCATGATCTCTTTTGAAAGGGCAGGGTCCAGGTTGCCGGTGGGTTCGTCGGCCAACACCACGGGGGGTTTGCTCACCACCGCCCGGGCAATGCCCACCCGTTGCTGTTCGCCGCCGGAGAGGGTGATGGGGTAAGCCTTCTCCTTGCTAAGCAGTCCAACCTTGTCCAGTGCGGCCCTTACCCTGCGCCCGGTCTCCAGGTGGCCGAGGCCGGATACGATCAGCGGCATGGCGACGTTGTCGAACACGGTGCGGTCATAGAGGAGGCGGTGGTCCTGGAAGATCATGCCCACCTCCCGCCGGTGATAGGGGATCTCCCGTTTTTTCAGACGGGTCAGATTCCGTCCTGCAACCCTGACCTGGCCCCGTGTGCTGCGCTCAAGCAGGCCGATCAGCTTGAGCAGGGTGCTCTTTCCCGCCCCAGAGTGGCCGGTCAGAAACACCATCTCACCGGGCTCGATATGGAAGCTGGTGTTTTTAAGCCCCTCGTGCCCGCCTGGATAGCGCTTTGTGACGTTGTCGAAATGGATCATCCGAACTCGGCTCTCGTATTATTTTTCGAACAGTGCGTCCACGAACTCATTGGATTCGAAATGGCGAAGGTCTTCTATGGCCTCGCCGACTCCAATGAAGCGAATCGGCACTTTCAGCTTCTCTGCGATAGCGAACACTACCCCGCCTTTCGCGGTGCCGTCCAGCTTGGTCAGGGTGATGCCGGTCAGGCCGACCGAGTTGTTGAACTCGGTGGCCTGGCTGACCGCGTTTTGTCCGGTGGTGGCATCTACGACCAGCATTACTTCATGGGGGGCTTCGGGGTCGATCTTTTTCATCACCCGTGCGATTTTCGAAAGCTCTTCCATCAGGTTGGTTTTGGTATGCAACCGCCCGGCGGTGTCGGCGATCAGCACATCGATTTTTCGCGAGGTGGCTGCCTGCAGTGCATCGAAGATCACAGAGGCGGAATCAGCCCCGGTGTGTTGTGCAATCACCGGGATACTGTTGCGCTCCCCCCAGGTCTGAAGCTGTTCCACGGCGGCGGCACGGAAGGTGTCGCCAGCAGCCAGCATGACGCTCTGGCCCTCCTCCTGTAACCGTTTGGCAAGTTTGCCGATGGTGGTGGTTTTGCCCGCACCGTTGATACCGACCATCAGGATCACCTGGGGCCTGCCTTCGGCAGAGGGTGTTACCGGTTGCTCGCAGGATTCGAGAATCTGCAGCAGGTCTGCCTTCAATACGCTGCTCAGCGCAGCCGGGTCAGACAGTTCATTGCGCTTCACCTTTTCGGTGAGATCATCGATGATGCGGGTGCTGGCGTCGACGCCTACATCGGCCGTGATGAGCAGGGTCTCCAACTCTTCGAGAAGATCATCGTCGATGCTCTTTTTGCCAAGCAGGATATCTGCCAGGCCATCTGTGAGGTTGCTGCGGGTTTTGGCCAGTCGGGTTTTGAGGCGCGTAAACAGACCCTGTTTCTCTTCAGGGGTCTGCTGCTCTGCGGGTTCCTGGATCTCTGTCTTGGCTTTTCGTTTACCGAATCCGAACATTTATAGGTTTTCCTACACTGCAGGGGAACCCCTTGCGGTGAGTTTTGTCACTAGTCTTTACTGAGGCCTTGCACTGGTTCGATGAGCTCTGAAAGAATGCCCCATCGGACAGCGGCCGGTGTTGGGGCTAAATCCTAACATTTTGCGCGGGTTCAACCTATCCCATATCGTAAAAGGGAAATATTAATGAGAAGTCTGTTTTTTGCCGTGTCTCTTCTGACCGCAGCTACTGTGGCTGCGCAGGGAGAAGTGCACGAGTTCAGCCTGGATAACGGCATGAAGGTGGTCGTAAAAGAGGATCACCGGGCACCAATCGTCGTATCCCAGGTCTGGTACAAGGTGGGATCCTCCTATGAACCGGATGGTGTGACCGGTGTCTCCCATGTACTTGAACATATGATGTTCAAGGGGACAGACAGTCACCCTCCGGGTGAATTCTCACGCATCATCTCCGCCAATGGTGGTGATGAGAACGCGTTTACCGGGCGAGACTATACCGCCTATTACCAGAAGCTTTCCGCCGATCGCCTTGAGGTCTCTTTTGAGCTGGAGGCTGATCGCATGCGCAACCTCACCCTGCCGGAAGAGGAGTTCGCCAAGGAGCTCGAGGTGGTCAAAGAGGAGCGTCGCCTGCGCACAGAGGATAAACCTACGTCCCTGACCTATGAGCAGTTCAACGCACTGGCCTACAGTAGCCTGCCCTATGGCAATCCGGTGATCGGCTGGATGAACGACCTGGATAACATGGAGGTATCCGATCTGCGTGACTGGTACCGCCTCTGGTATGCGCCCAACAATGCCACCCTTGTTGTGGTTGGTGATGTTCAGTTCCAGGAGGTGCGCAAGCTGGCAGAGAAGTACTTTGGCCCTTTGAAGACCGAAAACACCCCCCGGACCAAACCACTGCGTGAGCCGCCCCAGCGCGGCCTGGTGAGGAGCGTGGTCAAGGCGCCGGCAAAAGAGCCGTACCTGATCATGGGCTACAAGACCCCGGTGCTCAATTCCACGGACGATGAGTGGGAGGCCTATGCCCTTGAGATGCTGGTCGCCATCCTTGATGGGGGTGACAGTGCGCGCTTCAGCCGCAACCTGGTGCGAGGCCAGGAGATTGCCGTATCCGCCGGTGCCAGCTACAGCGCATTCTCCCGCCTGCCTGGAATGCTGGTGGTTGATGGAACCCCGGCCAAGGGACGTAACATGCAGGAGCTTGAGAAGGCCCTGCTTGGTGAGATTGAACGGATCAAGAGCGAACAGGTGAGCCAACAGGAGCTGGACCGGGTAAAGGCCCAGGTGGTTGCCGAGCAGATCTACGATCTCGACTCTGTCTATTACCAGGCAATGCAGCTGGGCGTACTGGAGACCATCGGGCTCGGTTGGCAGCTGCTGGATCAGTATGTCGACAAAATAAAGGCGGTTACGCCGGAGCAGGTGCAGGCAGTGGCGAATAAATATCTCAACAAGGATCAACTGACGGTGACTGTGCTGGAGCCGTTGCCGATCTCAAATGAACAGGCGGCAAAGGCAGCCATGCAGGGAGGTGGTCATGGCCGTTAAGCGATCACAGGTTATTCTGCTGGGCTTGCTGTTGAGTGGATTTCTGATTGTTCAGAACGTCCTTGCAGGGCCGAAGATTCAGAGCTGGAACACGGCCAACGGGGCCAAGGTGATGTTTGTGGCATCTCCGGACCTGCCGATGGTGGATGTACGGGTGGTGTTCGATGCGGGAAGTGCACGGGATGGCGACCTGCCGGGACTGGCGGTTCTCACCAATGCCCTGCTGACTGACGGTGCCGGATCCTGGGATGCTGATCAACTGGCGCAACGGCTGGAGTCCGTGGGAGTCGAGATCGGCGCCGGGGCCAGGCGCGACATGGCCTGGGTGACGATCCGCTCGCTGACCGATCCTGCAGCCTACGAGGTGGCAATGGAGTCTCTCACCTCGGTACTTGCAGATCCACACTTCGAGGCGGATGACCTGGAGCGTAATCGGCAGGCGATGCAGATCGCCCTGCGCCGGGGCGAGCAGAGTCCCGGATCGGTGGCCAAAAAGGCATTCTGGAAAGCAGTCTTTGGTAACCATCCCTACGCTATTCATAGCGGCGGTACCCAGGAGTCCCTTGCAGCAATCACCCGCAAGGATATACAGGACTACCACAAGCGCTACTACGTTGCGAAGAACGCCACCCTGGCCATTGTCGGTGCGCTTGACCGGACCGGGGCTGAAGCCCTCGCTGAGAGGCTCTCTGCAAATTTGCCCTCAGGGGAACCGGCAGCCCCTCTGCCTGAAGTCGAGCAGCTCACTGCCCCCGAGGAGCTGGACACCGCTTTCCCCTCCAGTCAGAGCCACATCCTGATGGGGCAGCCCGGTATGCACCGGGGGGATCCGGACTACTTCATTCTCTACGTGGGCAATCACATGCTGGGCGGCAGCGGCCTGGTCTCCCAGCTCAGCGAGGAGGTGCGGGAGAAACGGGGCCTCTCCTACAGCGTCTACAGCTACTTCTCACCCATGCGCAAAAATGGTCCCTTTATCATGGGAGCCCAGACCCAGAACGCCAAAGTGGACGAAGCAATATCGGTCATGCGGGCAACGCTGAAGCGATTCATCGAACAGGGGCCAACTGAAGATGAACTCACTGCCTCCAAACGAAATATAACCGGCGGCTTCCCCCTGCGTATTGCCAGCAACAGCAATATCGTGGAGTATCTGGCGATGCTTGGTTTTTACGATCTCCCGTTGGATTACCTCGATGCCTTTGTCGGCAGGGTGGAGTCTGTGAGCCGGGAGCAGATACAGGATGCGTTCAAACGACGCGTTGACCCTGAAAAGTTAGTCACTGTCGTGGTGGGGAATGGCCAGGCGTCCAGGCAAGGGGGCTGAGGCCAGGAGGCGGCCCGGAAAAAGACCGGGCCAAAGCAACCGGGTGCGCATCATCGGTGGTGTGCACGGTGGTCGCAAGCTGCGGTTTCCAGATGCAGCCGGATTGCGCCCCACCTCCGACCGTGTGCGCGAAACTCTATTCAACTGGTTGCAGTCCGTTCTGCCTGGGGCCAGCTGCCTGGATCTCTTTTCCGGCAGTGGCGCATTGAGCTTGGAGGCGGCGTCCCGTGGTGCGGGCAGGGTGGTGATGCTCGATAGTGCACCGGTGGTGGTAAGGCAGTTGAAAGAGAACTGCGCACTGCTCGGCCTGGAGAGTGTAACTATCGAACAGGCCAACGCCCTGAGCTGGCTGGAAGGAGCTGCGGAACCTTTCGACATTGTTTTTCTCGACCCCCCTTTTGCCGGAGATCTGCTTGAAGCCTGCTGTGAAAAGCTCGAGGCCGGTGGCTGGCTTGCGTCCGAGGCACGTATCTATATTGAGATGGATGCCCACAAAAAGTTGCCGCACCTGCCTGCCAATTGGCAGGCGCTAAAGGAGAAAGAGGCCGGCCAGGTGGCCTTTTATCTCTTTTTTCGAACCAAATGAAGTCATTATTGCAAAATGTCATTTGACTTTGGCACAGCGGGTACTATCATCCCGCCACCAGATACTAGGATATAACCCATGCCCGTAGCGATTTATCCAGGTACTTTCGACCCCATTACCAATGGGCACAGCGACCTGATAGCCCGGGCCTCTGTGCTGTTTGACCGGGTCATACTGGCAATTGCCGCCAGTCCAGGTAAAACACCCCGCTTTACACTTCAGGAGCGGGTGGGACTGGCTACCGAGGTGTTGTCCGGGATCGAGAATGTCGAGATCTGTGAATTCGACTCCCTGCTGGTGGATTTTGCACGGCAGAAAGGTGCTGACGTGATACTTCGTGGATTGCGCGCGGTGTCGGATTTCGAATACGAATTCCAACTGGCGGGTATGAACCGGCGTTTGGCCCCGGAAGTGGAGACGATGTTTCTGACTCCGGCTGAAAATTTTGCCTATATTTCCTCCAGCCTGGTGCGTGAAATTGCATCCCTGGGGGGGGATGTGTCAGAGTTTGTGCATCCGGTTGTTGAAGCGGCTCTGAAAGAGTCGCGCGATAGATAAACAGAATATTGTTTGAGTAGAGGGGCCCAGGCCCTGTATTCAGGAGTTAATAAAAAAATGTCTTTGATTATTACTGACGAGTGCATCAACTGCGATGTGTGTGAGCCCGAGTGCCCCAATGGCGCTATCACTATGGGTGATGAGATCTATGAGATCGACCCCAACCTCTGCACCGAGTGTGTCGGTCACTATGACGAGCCCCAGTGTGTTGAGGTGTGCCCGGTAGACTGCATTCCGAAGGATCCCGATCACGAAGAGTCTGAAGAAGAGCTGATGGCCAAGTACGAGAAGCTCCAGGAAGAGTGATCGATAGCTGATATCCTCAGGTATCCTGAAAAGGCCCCCTGGCGGGGCCTTTTTTTATGTGCAGGAGCTGCACATGTACCAGTTTCACCGGCTACAGAGATAAAACAGCCGGGATGGGGGAAAACTCCCCGTCATCTGCTTATACTGAATACTCTATAGCGTTCCTATGGACGCACCGGTAATACCAGGGAGAGAGTATGTTTTTTTACAGATCCCAATCGGGGAAAAATGGCCTCAGCGCCGCATCGGTTTTTCTGCTGTCCCTGGTATGGGTGTTTCCCGTTCAGGCAGGCAGCAGATCCCCCGCCGCCATAGCCACTGCTCACCCCCTGGCCACAGACGCAGGTCACCTGATTCTCGATCAGGGCGGCAACGCCTTTGACGCGGCAGTGGCTGTGAGCGCGGTGCTCGCCGTGGTTGAACCCTACAGTTCGGGGGTCGGTGGGGGTGGTTTCTGGCTGTTGCATCGGGCCGGTGACGGCCACGAAGTGATGATCGACGGTCGTGAGAAGGCCCCCATGGCCGCTCACCGAGATCTCTATCTTGACGACAAGGGTAAGGTGGTGCCGGGTCTCTCCATCAATGGCCCCCTCTCTGCCGGCATACCGGGAGAACCGGCCGCGCTGGCGCATATTGCCGAGACATACGGAGAGCTGCCACTCTCCCAGAGTCTTGCCCCCGCAATCCGTATTGCCCGTGAGGGTTTTTTTGTGGATGAGCATTACCGTCGTCTGGCCGGCTGGCGCAAGGATGTCCTGCTGAAATCTCCAGGGGCGAGTAAACAGTTCCTGGTTGAAGGGGAGATACCTCCACCGGCTCACCTGATCAGGCAGCCCGATCTGGCAGCGACCCTTAGCCTGCTTGCAGAGCAGGGGCGTGAGGGATTCTATGCTGGTGCGTTGGCAGAAAAGCTGGTCAACGGTGTCAAGGCCGCTGGTGGAATATGGAGCCTGGATGACCTGAAACGCTACCGGATCGTCGAGCGCCGCCCGGTTAAGGGGAGTTACCACGGCATGCAGATTACCAGTGCAGCCCCCCCATCCTCGGGTGGTATTGCGCTGATCACCATGCTGAATATTCTCGAAGGGTATGATCTGCAGGCCCTGGACCCGGTAGAGCAAAAACACCTGATAGTAGAGGCGATGCGGCTGGCCTATCGTGATCGCGCAGCGTTTCTCGGTGACTCGGATTTTGTGGATGTGCCCGTGGATCGTTTAACCAGTAAAGACTACGCCGCTGGCCTGGGACGGAGTATTAATAATGAGCTGGCAACCCCGAGCAGGGTGGAGCCAGGGCCCGAGATTCCCGAAGGGACCGATACAACGCACTTTTCAATTATCGACGCCGAGGGTAACCGTGTTTCGGCAACCTTGAGTATCAATTATCCATTCGGGTCCTGCTTCGTTGTTCCTGGGACCGGTGTCCTGCTCAATGACGAAATGGACGACTTTTCAGCCAGCCCGGGAGTCCCCAATGCCTACGGGCTGGTCGGTGGCGAGGCAAATGCCATAGCCCCGGAGAAGCGCATGCTCTCCAGCATGACCCCGACCTTTGTTGAATCCGATGCAGGTGTGGCGGTGCTTGGTTCTCCGGGCGGGAGTCGCATAATCACCATGGTGCTGCACGGCATTCTGGAGCTGGCTGCCGGAAAAGGTCCGCAGTACTGGGTAGCAAAAAGGCGTTTTCATCATCAGTATCTGCCCGATCATATTCAGTTTGAGCCCGGTGCCCTGAGCGAAAAGGAGCAGAAAGCCCTGGAGGGCATGGGACATCAGCTGAAGGCTCTTGAGCGTGAATATGGCAATATGCAGGCGGTTTACCTGAATAAGTCCAACGGCAGGCTTAATGCGGCGAGTGATCCCAGAGGGGTTGGCAAGGCCTCCTCGCGTTGACAATTGTCTCTGGCTTATTATTCTGTGCGACACTCCTTGCCATCGGCGTAGAGAAGTAATCAGGAATTGTATGTGAAGAGAATAGTCGTTTTATTGCTGATTGGGCTGTTGATTCCCTCATTGGCTGCCGCCTGGAAATACCGTCAGCCAGCCTATATATCCAATGCCTACTTTTGCAATGAACCGCAGAAAGTGGATGGTTTTGTTCAGCCTGACCGGGTTTTCAACAAGTTGAAGGCCAACGATCCCCTGGTTGTGGCTCATCTTGTACTCAACATGGTGGCGGGGAAGGGCCAGCATGTCATCGAAGTGGATATTCTCAATTCCCACGGGAAAATATTCGACACAATGAAGTTTCAACCGGTAGAGGCGGTAAAGGACAACTGGACCTATACCGCTACCGGGCGTTTTGGCGGTGCACTGCCCAGTGGTGGGCTTTTCTTTAAAATTTACAATCGGCACGATAATGGTGCCAGGGTTGAGTTGGATACCCTGCGACTGATGACGGCCGAGTGGTAAGAGGAGATAGATATGCAGTTCAGTCCTTGTAAAGGTGGAGATTTCTGTACCCAGGATGGTACCCATTGCCAGGGTTGTGGTCGAAGCCACGAAGAGATCGCACAAACCCGTCAACTGATGCAGGGCATTGCCAAGTATGCCTTCGACATGGGTTACGAAAACGTTGAAGAGTTCACCTCGTTTGTGGGTGACAAGGCAGCCAAGATCACACGCAAGCTCCAGGATGACCAGGCGTCCGGTGGTATCGGGATCGGTATACCGCTCAAGTAGGGTTGGTGTTCTGTCAAAGATGAATCAGCGGCCTTGTGCCGCTGTTTCTGTTTATGAGAGCAGGCCCGATTGAAGCAGGTACATATAGACGCCGGTGCCGCTGAATATACTCAGCAAGGCATTTCCTCTCAACTGGTGCAGAACCAGCGTTACGCCAATGGCGATCAGCTCGGGTACACCATGGGGAGCTACTCCCGGATCTACCCCCTTCAGACTGTAGAGCACCAGGATCGTCATGATGACCGGTGGCGTGTATCTGCCGAGATACTCCAGTACCGGGTGCTCATGACGATCCTTGAGCAGGATAAAGGGTATAAGACGGGTGATGAATGTCGCTGCAGTCATGACCGCTATCACTGCCAGCAGGTAACCGGTTGAACTGTCGATCATGCAGTCCCCCCTTTGGCCTGGTACCGGGTAAGCAGGAGCAGGATCGACAGGCCGATGGAGATCAGCAGCATATGCTGGGGCCATAGCAACAGTGCCCCTATGCCGGTCAGCAGGCCGAGGATGAAGGGGGAAGGTTCACGCAGCTTCTTCCACTGCTCCAGAACCAGAACCAGAAAAAGGGCAGTGAGTGCGAAATCCATGCCCCGGGTATCAAACTCCACGTTGCTGCCCAGCAAGGCCCCCAGGGCACAGCCGGCTATCCAGTAGCTCTGGTTGAATGCACTGATCATCAGGTAATAGCGTCGTGTATCAACACCGGGTGGGGGCTGGGTACTTGTGACCAGTGAGTAGGTTTCATCGGTCAATGCGAAAATCAGGTAGAACTTCTGCAGGCCTTTAGCCCGGTAGCGGGTCAGTACAGCGAGGCCGAAAAACATGTGTCTTGAGTTGAGAATGAAGGTGGATATCCCAACTTCCAGTATACCGGCATGGGCTGTGAGCAGGCCCACAGCCATGAACTGTGCAGCACCTGCATAGACAAACAGTCCCATTAATGGGGCGAAATACCAGGCGTAGCCCAGGTCCTGGAACAGCATGCCGAATGCCATGCCCAGAGGGACATAGCCGAACATGACCGGCAGTGTGGTTCGAAAGGCTGTAGAGGGCAGTGACATATACAAGTGGTGAATTGACTGTTTCCCGGCGGGGATCAGACCTATTAGAACACCACCATTAAATATCTCAAGGATCAGTCGATACTTCTCACGCAGTTCCTGCCGGCCTCTTTGGAGAGGTAGACTCCTTCATCGGCGGCCTTGATGAGTTGGTCCGGTTTCTCCATCCCGTCCTTGTGCGAGGCGACGCCGACACTGATGCTGCCTTTCCATTCGCCGCCCCCGGCCGGCACCCTGAGTGCATCTATCACTTTGCGGGTATTTTCTGCCAGGTACATGGCGCCGTCATGGGGGGTGTTGGGACAGATGATTAGAAACTCGTCACCACCCAGGCGGCAGACGATATCGTCGGTGCGTACCGCTTCCTGCAGGGTGCGGGAGAGTACCTGCAGCACAACGTCTCCAGCATCGTGGCCATAGGTGTCGTTGATGGTTTTAAAGCCATCGGCATCGATCATCATGCAGGACAGGGGGAGCGCATCTTCTGTCGACTCCTGCCATAGCACCCTCAACTGCTGCATTGCATGGCGACGGTTCGGCAGGTTGGTGAGCACGTCGGTCAGTGCCAGCTGTTCCAGGTGGATGTTGGCATCTGCCAGTTCCCGGGTGCGCTCCTCTACTTTCTGTTCCAGGGTTTGATTTATTTCGAGCAGTTGGCGGTTGCGTTCTGAAACCTGCTGGAACAGACCGTGTAGTGCCTGCAGTAGGGGCTCGGTTGATTTTGAGTGTTTTTTCTCTTCCTCGTTATAGGCTTCCCCGGCATCTTTTCCTGACTCTATGGCCGAGATTTGTGTTGCCATGTTCTGATCGGAGCCGAGGATATGGTAGGCCAGCCAGAAGGTGAGGAATTTCAGTAGCGATTTTGTTGCTTCCGTGTCTTCGGGAGAGACGGAGTTGTGGAGTGCGCTGACCTCCTGCAGAAAGTGGTCATGTTCATTGAAATGCAGGTCCATGTGCCGCCTGTCGATGCCTGCGTTCTCCATCAGGCGCTCTTCCTCCGTGAAATGATACTTGGCGTAGTCCGCCAGCTCGGAAAATACGCTCTCTATATTTTCCAGGTCCAGTTCATCCGCTGTAAGGAGATTGCTGTAGCGATTGATGATATCCACAAGACGGTGATGCTGTTCGTCTACCGAAGGGATACCGGTGAGGTAGTGGCTGTCCCATTGAAAGGCTTTCATGGTGGTTGCCTTTGTGTTCGGTTTTGGGGTCTTATTTGAAGTTTAGACCAAGCCTATGGTTTGTTTTTCCCGGTGAGATCAGAGTCATAATCCATAGACGCCTAAAACCTTGCTGATGTCGGGGAACAGGGGGGCTGAACGCCTGGTGAGTCTGATGCAGTGGAATCTGTGGGGATTTTCTGGCCTGGCCGGTATCCGTAGTGAATACGGGTTGGCCCGCACTCCTGTTGGCGGCTATGCTTGATCATAAGCGTTCAGTAAACAGTCCGGTTAATCATGTACACAGAAGACCCCATTGTTTTTACAATCTTTCTCGTCTTTTCCGGTGCGGCGCTGCTGGCCACCCTGGCCCTGTTCGTGCGCCAGTCACTGCTGGTCGCCTATATTCTGCTTGGCGTGCTGCTGGGGCCGTCGGTTGGAAACGTGGTCAACGACACTGTGCTGGTAGGTGAGATCTCCCATATCGGGATCATGTTTCTGCTCTTCCTGATGGGGCTTGAGCTGAATCCTAAGGATCTGCTGGGACTCTTTCGCCGAACAACACTGGTTACGCTTCTGAGCTCGCTGCTTTTTGCACTGGTGGGTTTCTCCCTGGCAACGCTTTTCGGATTCACCTTCATCGAATCCCTGATAATCGGAGCGGCGACGACCTTCTCCAGTACTATCGTCGGTCTGAAACTGCTGCCCACAACAGTTCTGCACCACAGGCACACCGGCGAGGTGATCATCAGTGTACTGCTGTTGCAGGACCTGCTGGCGATTCTCCTGCTGGTGATATTGCAGGGCGGGGGTGAAGCAAACCACCCGCTGTGGGAGATTTTGAGCCTGGTGATACAGGTTCCCCTGCTTATCGGGCTGTCCGTGTTGGCGGTGAAGTATCTGCTGCTGCCACTGATTACAAAGTATGACTGTATCCACGAATATATTTTTCTGCTGGCCATAGGCTGGTGTCTCGGGCTTGCCGAGGCTGCAGCGGCAGTGGGTCTCTCTCACGAGATCGGCGCCTTTATTGCGGGCATTACCCTTGCAACCAGCCCCATCTCATATTTCATGTCAGAGAAGCTGAAACCTCTGCGGGATTTCTTCCTGGTGATATTTTTCTTCTCCGTTGGCGTTGGGTTCGACCTGGGATCGGCAGGGGACATCGTTTTGCCTGCGCTGCTGCTGGCCGGATTGATGCTGGGACTGAAGCCATTCACATTCCGGTATCTGCTGCACAAGGTGGGTGACTCCAAAAGACGGTCCATGGAGATAGGGGTACGGCTTGGCCAGATGAGTGAATTCTCATTGTTAGTGGCGACACTGGCTCTCAGCAGGGGAGAGATCGGGGCCAAGGCGGCATACCTGATTCAAATGGCGACCCTGATTACGTTTATCGTTTCCAGTTACCTGGTTGTGATGAACTATCCAACGCCGATTGCGCTGTCTGATAAACTGAGACGAGACTAGAGGGTTCTGAATTTACCTTATTTCCCGCATGGCCCACTAGGTCTGGCAGTGGCTGCAGAAGTAGCTGGATCGCTGGCCTATGGTTCGCTGGCTGATTGTTCTGCCGCAGTTTGGGCAGGGTTCACCGGTACGGCCATAGACCTTCAGCTCCTGGGCAAAGTAGCCGGGCTTGCCGTCTTCACGCTGAAAGTCCCTGAGTGTTGTGCCGCCCTGGGCAATGGCAGCGGTGAGTATGCTTTTGATGTTGTCGGCGAGTTTTCTGTAACGTGCCTCTGATATGCGGTTGGCTGCACGGTTGGGGTGGATGCCGCTCGTGAAGAGAGATTCGCTGGCGTAGATGTTGCCGACTCCCACCACCACCTTTCCATCCATGACGAAGTTCTTTACCGCTCCCCGGCGACTCCTGGACAGACGGTAAAGATAGTCACCGTCAACCCTGTCGGAGAGAGGCTCTGGCCCCAGGTGGGCGATCAGCTCATGCTCTGCCGGGTCCTTTCCGGTCCAGAGTACCGCTCCGAAGCGGCGTGGATCCCTCAGTCTCAGGCAACAGTCGTCAAACACCAGGTCAAAGTGGTCATGACTTTCCGGCGGGGTGCCCGGTGGCAGAATGCGCAGGCTGCCTGACATACCGAGATGCAGTATCAGGTGGCCCTTGGAAGTCTCGAGTAACAGGTACTTGGCGCGCCGTTTTACCCGGATGACACCCTCCCCCCTGAGTGATCGGGCAAGGTTTCCCGGGATGGGCCAGCGCAACTTCGGCTGGCGGATGACGACACCCCTGATCGTTTTTCCCTCAATATGAGGTGCTATCCCCCGGCGGGTTGTTTCGACTTCGGGCAGCTCAGGCATGTCAGTCCCGGCGCTTTGGGGACTCAAGCAGTTTGCTTGCGGCGGGCAGCCTGTAGGCAAGCCCCAGGTCATCGCGCACCAGTAGTAGCTCCCGCTCCGTGTTGATCAGGCCAAAACGGATAGGCCGCTGGCTTCCCTGAATGCTGACCTCCACAAACTCCGTGGCGGGTTCCACGGGGGACTTTTGTACCTTGGAAACCCAGGTGTTTTCCCAGTCGCTTACCTTGGCCAGCAGCTGGTCTGCAGAGATGCCTTCAACGGGTGGGTCGAGTTGCCAACCCTGCCCGGTGTGAAACAGGCGCCATCCGGGTGTTCTGATCTGCTCTACCCTGGACCCCTCTTTAAGCAGGCTGTGGCTGATAAAGTCCTCGGCCAGGGCAAGAAAGTGGTGAGGAAAGTTGTCGTTGGTCAGGTGCAGGGTTCCGTCGATAAGTACATAGCGGCGGTAGTTGTAAGGGTGGGTTCCGCCAAAAACCAGCTTGGTGTCGTTGAGAAGCAGTTCTGCCCTGGGTTTGTCCAGCCCAAACTCCTTGAATCTGTCTGCGGGGGCAGGGTGCTGCTCAAAGCTTGGCGTGGAGACGATATCCAGCAGGATGTTGATGCGGGGAACATTGGCCTCCACCTGGTAGGGCGTTGTCATGGTCCAGCCTGACGGGCCCCGCTGAAGGGTGAAGGTGGGGCCGTTGTTGTTGGCAAGGGTGATCTGCCCGATTGTCGACGGATTGAGACCGGTCAGTGGCTGGAATCTCTTTTCGCCGTTGTCGTCTGTTGTGAACCAGACCAGGGTCGCAAGCAACAGCATCACAACCAGCAGGCCCAGGTTTATCAGGCTGCGTTTCTCCATATCATCGTCTCCTGCGCCACCAGATCAGTACGCCGGAGGCGAACAGACCCAGTGGGATGACCAGCAGGAAACCGAAACCGATAATAGCTCCTGCGGTGGGGGAGAGGGTGATGTCCAGGTCTCTCCCTGTGCGGGCCGGCAGGTCCAACAGCTGGTCGTCGCCACTGAGCCAACGTACCAGGTTGAGTCCAAGGTCCTGGTTGCCTGCATTGGGCAGGTAGGTGTTGGAGAGGAAGTCGCCATCGCCGATCAGTATCACGCGCTGTTCGCCTCCATCATGGGTTCGGCTCAGGGCATAGCCGAGTGTCAGTGGCCCGGCCTGTTCCCCCTGCTCAGGATTTCGTGACACTTCACCCATCATGGGGGAGGTTTCGTTCCAGGACCTGGGCAGTGTCTGAAGCAGGGGGGTTTTCTGCCACTCTCCCTGGCCGTTGTCCTTAAGCGCTGCAGCATAGGGGTAGACCGTCAAGGCCTTGAATTTGGCTACCGCCGGGTGCTGAGGGTAGTGGGTTGTCAGGGCGATGGATGGATTGTCCAGGCCCAGCTCAGCGGCATTGGGATCGACGATGGTACCTGGAAGCACTTCAATGCCGAGTTTTTCAGCCAGTGGATCAAGCCCGAAACTGTTTCCGGGATCACTCAGCCAAAGCAGGCTGCCACCCGTCTCCAGGTAGTCGTCGATCAGCCTGATCTCTCCGGGCAGATAGTCGTTCTGGGGGCCGGCTATCACCAGCACGCCGGTGTTGGTGGGTATCTGCAGCTGCTTGGCAAGATTCAGGGCCTGCAGATGGTAGCCCTTTCGTTTCAGCTCGTTGCCGAAGCTGCCCAGGTCATAGTTGGCATTTCCGTCCAGGAGCCGCTCACCGTGGCCGGCGATAAATACCACCCACTTGTCACCCTGCTGAATAAGACGCTGGATGGCATTACTCATCTGCTCCTCGTCCAGGGTGCGAAGGCTCTCACTGCGTCCCTTGTACTCCAGGCGAAGCTCCCCTGACACTTGTATGCCCAGTTCACGGGTGAGCTGGGGTTGCATGGCGGGATTGATGAATTTGAACTCGATGTCAGGTCGGAATCGTTGGTAGCGTTCGATAATCTCCCGTATGGGTTTTCGCAGTGCGGAGTTTTCCGGTGCGAAAGAGGTGATTGTCAGGGGGGCGTTCAGCCTCGTCAGCAGCTGCTGGCTTACCGGGTGCAGGCTGTTCCGGCCTGACTCTGTCCAGTCAGAAACCAGGTTGTAGTGTTGGCTGAGCCAGCCGAGCAGGCCGACACTGGCGGCCAGCAGCAGGTGGAAAATGATGCTCTCCAGGCGCCGCTTCATGCTGAGCCCCCCTGGCTGCGAAGGCTGTCCAGGCGTCGAATGGTAAGGGCCAGGGCGAAGCCGGTCAGGAGCAGGAAGTAGGCGATGTCTGCGCTGCTGACCAGTCCGCTCAGCAACCTGTGGAAGTGGCTTGAGAGGGAGATCCAGTCAAACAGGGGGCTGGTTTCACCGCCTGATGTGGCGGCGTTTATAATCCACAGAAAGAGCAGCACGCCATAGGTGCCCACGGCAGCCACAGTGGGTTGGCTGGTCAGGCTGGAGAGGTAAAGACCAATGGCGCCACAGGCTGCAAACAGCAACAACAGTCCCAACAGACCCGCTGACATCCGCCCAAGGTCGATGTCACTGCCGATCAGCAGGGAGAGGGGCATCAGTGAGAAGAGGGCAACCAGGGCGACCTGGAGAGTCAGGAGGGCAAGAAATTTCCCCAGGGCAATCTGGGTCATGGAGACCGGCGATGAGAGCAGCAGGTCTATGGTGCCGTTGCGATACTCTTCGCTCAGCAGGCGCATGCTCAGTAGTGGCATGATCAGCAGTGTCAGAAGGGCGGCAGAATCCAGCAGGGGGCTGATCACGAGTTCGGTGACACCGGGAGGTGACTCCAGTGCCGATAACTGGGGCTGGAGCTGGGTGAAACTGTCCAGCTGTATCAGGAACAGCCAGGCCAGCAGGAGCTGCATGACCGCGGCCAGGCTCCAGGCCAGGGGCGAGTAGAAGAGGCTGCGCAGCTCTTTCCCTGCGATGGTTCCGATCACGCGCCATTCTCCAGGCTGGTAATGCGGGTGAAGACCTGTTCCAGGTCGTGGCCCGCGGGACTGAGTTCGCGCACGCCCCAGCCTTTGTTTACAGCCTGTTCGGTGATACTGGAGCACTCTGTTCCAGGTGACAGCTGCATTTTGAAGCGGTGTGGGTTCAGGGGTATCACCTTTGACACTCCCTGCAGCTTTTCCAGTTCACCGGGCTGGGGCGGAGTATCCAGTTCGAGATGCAGGAGTTCTCCTGCCTGCTGCCTGTTCAGGGTCTGTTCGTGGGCCAGTTTCCCCCTGTGCAGAATCAATACGCGGCTGCATATCGCCTGGACCTCGGAGAGTATGTGGGTGGAGAGTATAACGCCGCGCTCCTGTCCAAGATTGTGGATCAGGTTGCGTATATCCCGGATCTGGTTGGGATCGAGGCCGTTGGTTGGTTCATCCAGAATCACCACCCTGGGGTCGTGGATTATGGCTTGTGCAATGCCGACACGCTGCTGAAAACCCTTGGATAACTGGCCTATCAGTCGACCTCCCACCTCGTTAAGTCCGCACTGCTCCTTGACCCTTGAGAGTGCTTTATCCATGTCCTGTTTCGGGATGGCTCGCAGGCGCCCTGAGAAGAGAAGGTACTCATCTACCGTGAGTTCATGATGAAGGGGAGGGTTTTCCGGCAGGTAACCCAGCTGTGCCTTGGCATCGAGGGGGTGTTTCAGCAGGTCGATACCGTTGAGCATGACCTGGCCGCTGTTGGGGGCCAGTGCGCCACTGATAATACGCATGGTAGTGGATTTTCCGGCTCCGTTTGGGCCAAGAAAACCCAATATCTCTCCAGCCTGAAGCTCGAAGCTGACATCGTTTACGGCACGGAAGTCGCCGTAGTTGCGAGAGAGGTTTTGTATGCTGATCAACGGACTCATTGGATAACCAAGTTACAGGAACCGGGGGGCATTGTTCAAGGTTGAAATAGGTGATGTTGAGACGCAGTGAGCGTCTCAGGTTGACGGTCATGCTTTAACCCAGCTGAATGCTAGACCAGGAATATCGTCGCCAGCCCCAGGAAGGCAAGAAAGCCGACAATGTCAGTCACGGTGGTCAGTAGTACAGAGCCGGCCAGGGCAGGGTCTATGCCCACCCGGTCCAGGGCCAGGGGCAGGATGGCGCCTGTGAGGGCGGCAAATACCAGGTTGATGCTCATGGCCACGGCAATAAGCAGGGCGATATCGGTGCTGTTGAACCAGATGCCGGCCACAACGGCAACCACGGCAGCCCAGATCATGGAGTTGAGGCCGCCTACAGCGAGCTCTTTGAGCACAAGCCAGCGTGTGTTCTTGCCTGAGAGCTGTCCCAGCGCGATGCCTCGTATGGTCAGGGTCAGGGTCTGGCTTCCGGCGATGCCTCCCATGCTGGCCACGATGGGCATGAGCACGGCCAGGGCGACGACTTTTTCGATGGTCTGTTCAAACATGCCGATGACCCAGGAGGCGAGAAAGGCGGTGATCAGGTTGATTCCCAGCCAGAGCGCCCGGCGCTGGGCGGAGATCATGACCGGAGCGAACATATCCTCGTCTTCGGACAGACCCGCCTGGCCCATGAACTGATGCTCGCCCTCTTCACGAATAACGTCCACCACGTCATCCACGGTGATGCGGCCTATGAGCATGCCCTCTTCATCCACTACCGGTGAGGAGACCAGGTCGTGTTGTTCAAAGCGGTTTGCCACGGCGCCGTCATCCCAGTTTGCGGGGATCGCCTTCAGGTCCAGGGACATGATCTCGGCAACCGAGTCATCGAGGTCGTGAGTCAACAGGTCGGTAAGGTAGAGCACACCGAGGTATTTCCCATCGCGGTTGACCACTATCAGGTTATCGGTGTGAGGTGGAATCTGCTCCTTGAGGCGGCGCAGATAGCGCATCACAACATCCAGGGTCACCTCTGGTCTCACGGTGAGCGTGTCGGGATTCATAAGGCCGCCGGCCGTGTCCTCTGGATAGGAGAGGACAGCCTCGAGGCGGCTGCGGTGCTGCATGTCGAGAGAGCCTATGATCTCCCGGGTGATGGTATGGGGCAGCTCCTGTATAAGATCGGCGAGGTCATCGGTATCCAGGCCTTCGGTGGCGGCGAGCAGCTCCGCCTTGTTCATTTTGCTGATCAGGTCAGCCCTTACCTCGTCGGTCAGGTGAACCAGCACCTCACCGTCATTCTCCTCGTCCACCAGGCCCCAGACGATTTCGCGCTCAGCCATGGGAAGTGATTCCAACAGGTGGCCGATCTCACCGGGTTGCAGTGCGTTGAGCATGCGTCGGGCCTGTTGCAGGGTGCCGCTATCGAGCACCACCTGCAGCTGCTGTAGGCGTGTGTCATCAGAATTTTCAGCAACCTGGAAGGACATTGTGTGCGTGATCCTCGATTAAGCAGTCCCGACTGAACAGGTGTGAATGTGGAGATCTGCAGCTGGCGCAACACATCTTTTTTGCACTGTGCGGATTCTAGCAGTTGTTGACGTTTAACGGGAGGCGCCCACCTGCTTTATTGTGCCTGCATTTAGAAGTGCGAATGGTGTTTGCGCCGCAGGGTTTAGCTGGATGTCATGTCACATAGCTGTGACAGCCGCAGCACAGTCTCGGGCCTGTCGAGTTGCTGCATCAGGGGGGTTACCTGGCGCTCGAGTTCTTCTGCACTGATGGTTTGCAGTATACGTTTGGCCTCGAGCAGTGCCCCCGGCTGCATGCTGAACTCCTGCAGTCCCATGCCGAGCAGCAACGGGATGTATCTGGGATCGCCGGCCATTTCGCCGCACATGCTGACGGGTATGTTGTGGTCCCGGCCGGCATCGATGACCATCTGGATCAGGCGCAGGACCGAGGGGTGCAGGGGGTCGAACAGGTAGTTGACCTCATCGTCCACGCGGTCGATTGCCAGGGTGTACTGGATCAGGTCGTTGGTGCCGATGGAGAGAAAATCCAGGTTCTGGGCAAAGGCGTTTGCCGAGAGGGCGGCTGCAGGTATCTCTATCATGCCGCCGATGGGAATCTCCACGTCGAAATCCATGCCCTGCTGGGTCAGGTCTTGCATCGCCTCTTCCACCAGCTGTTTCAGGGCCTGAACTTCGTTCAGGGTGGAGAGCATGGGAATCATGATGCGTATGGGGCCGTAGGCTGAGGCCCTGAGTATGGCGCGAAGCTGTGGCATGAACAGTCGCGGCTCTTTGAGGCAGAGGCGGATGGCTCTCAGACCCAGGGCGGGATTGCAGACTGGAGAGTTCATCTCGCTGTAGCCATCGATCTGCTTGTCTGCACCCAGGTCAAGGGTACGGATTGTCACCGGTATGCCATCCAGTCCTTCCACCACCTGCCGGTAGGCCTCGAAATGTTCCTCTTCATCCGGCACATTATTGCGGTTCATGTAGAGGAACTCGGTTCTGTAGAGCCCGACCCCGTCCGCCTGTAGATTGCGTGTGCTCTCTATATCCTCTGGCAGCTCTATATTGGCCAGCAACTGGATACTGCGTTCATCCAGGGTCTTTGCCGGCTGGCCTATGAGTTGGCGCAGGGATTGGGCATGCACCCGCTCAGCATCGATTTTGTCCAGGTATTGGCTGAACGTGCTGCTCTCGGGATTGATGATGGCTATGCCCTGCTTCCCATCAACGATCAGCTGCTCGGTGTCATTAATGATATGGGTTGCATCGTGTACGCCCACTACTGCCGGGATGCCAAGGCTGCGTGCAAGAATTGCCGTGTGTGACATTGGGCCGCCGTACTCGGTGACAAAGGCAGCGACCCCTTGGTGACCCATGAGGATGGTGTCTGCAGGACTGAGGTCCTGGGCAACGATGATTTTGCCCTCAAGGTGGTTGGGAGACGGGCTCTCTTCCTGGTGCAGGTTTTTCTGAATCTGGTTGACCACGTGGTCGACATCATCCTTTCGGGTACGCAGGTAAGGGTCTTCCATCTCGTCAAAAACCTGTACCAGGGCGTCGCGCTGAAGCTGCAGAGCCCATTCGGCAGCACACCGCTTCTCCCTGATGATGGCGATTGGTGCCTCGACGAGGGCATCATCAGTGAGCATCAGCAAGTGGGTGTCGATGAAGGTGGCAATGTCCGATCGGGTGCTTTCAGCAATCTTTTCACGCACCGCCCTGAGCTGACGCCTGGCTCCTGCCACTGCCTGGCGAAAGTGGTCGACTTCATCCGGGATATCGCCGGGTTCGATGAACCTTGGCTTTATATCGGGCCGTCCCCTCTGCAGCAGGTGGGCCTCGCCGATGGCGATGCCGCTGGATACACCTATCCCGCTGCAGGTGTGGTTCACTCTCCCTCTCCAAAGCGATCGTTGATCAGGGCTTCAAGTGTGGAAAATGCTTTCTGCTCATCGGCGCCATCTGCACTTAATGTGACGGTGGTTCCCTGGGCGGCAGCCAGCATCATGACGCCCATGATGCTCTTGCCGTTGGCTTGCAGGTTGCTGTTGGCCAGCAGAATCTCGCTGCTGAACTGTCCTGCAGCGGTGACAAACTTTGCCGTAGCCCTGGCATGCATACCGAGTTTGTTGATGATTTTCAGTTCTTTCTTGATCATGCTGTTCCAGGAAGTAGGGGTTCGCTTGGTACTGAATCGGGTTGGCAAACCTGCTCAGGGCAGTTCACGATGCCGTGTCTGAACGTTTCGCCCACAATGGTTAAAGTGAGCGGTGAGCTGTTCGATGATATAGACGGAGCGGTGCTGGCCGCCCGTACAGCCAACGGCCACGGTCAGGTAGTTGCGCCCGTCACTTTCAAAACAGGGAATCCAGTGTTCGAGAAAACCGATGATCTCCTCCTTGAGGTGCTGAACGCGCTCGTCACCTTCCAGAAAACGCTGTACTTCGCTATCCCTGCCGGTGAGAGGGCGCAGTTCCTGGTGCCAGTGGGGGTTTGGCAGGCAGCGTACATCGTAGACGAAATCCGCATCCCTGGGCACGCCATGCTTGAAACCGAAGGATTGGAACAGCAGGCTGAGTTCGTTGTTTGCCCGTTCACCGATACGTGAGCGGATGATCTTCCTGAGTTCGTGGATGTTGGTGTGGGTGGTGTCGATTCTCAGGTCGGCCGCCGAGAGAAAGGGTTCGAGCAGGGATCGCTCCAGCTCTATCGCCTCTGCCAGGGGGCGCTCTTCATCGGTAAGCGGGTGTTTTCTCCGGGTTTCGCTGAAACGTTTGATCAGGGTTTCATCCTGGGCCTCCAGGAAGATCACCTCGCACTGAATGTCGCGCTCTTTCAGAGGCCTCAACATGGCGGTGAGGTTTTCCAGGTCGGCCGAAGGGTTTCGGGCGTCAATACTGACCGCTGTCAATTTGAACTGATGATCCCGGCGCTCGGAAAGTTCCTCGGTCAAAGCCGGCAGCAGAAAGACAGGGAGATTGTCTATGCAATAGTAGCCTTGGTCCTCCAGGGTATGGAGGGCGATGCTTTTTCCCGAACCGGACAGACCTGTAACGATGACCAGCTTCATTGTGTTACCAGATGGTTATTGTTCGAATTGCAGGAAGTATATCGCTATGCAGGAGCGCTGTCCCCAGCACGATAAGATTTTTTCTACTGGGGAAAATGCCCTGCTTTTAAGATCTGCCGGTGTTCGAAGACCAGGTGATTTTATAAGGGATCTTTATCGTCAAGTATTGACTGGTGCTTGTTGATGAAGTCTTCCGCGGCATCGTAGCCGGTGCGAAGCAGCATGTGCTGGCGAACCGCGGTTTCAACCAGGATGGCCATCTCCCGGCCGGGTGCAACCGGCAGGGTAACCTCGGCTACCTGCAGGCCAAGCAGGTTGCGCGTTGAGTGGCTGCCCCTGAGGCGATCGACGGATTGCAGTTCCTGCTCGTCCATCGGTTTGAGATTGATGATCAGGTGGATTGTCTTGTTCAGCTTGACTGCGCTGTCACCGAACATGGCGCGGATGTTGAGAATGCCAAGTCCCCGAACCTCCAGGAAGTCTTTCAGCAGGGGAGGGCAGCTGCCCTTGATGATATCCGGTGTGATGCGAGCGAACTCCGGTGCATCGTCCGCCACCAGTCGGTGTCCACGGGATATGAGCTCCAGGGCAAGTTCGCTTTTTCCCACGGCGGCGGGGCCGGTAAGCAGAACCCCGGTGCCGAGTACCTCCATGTAGACGCCATGGATGGTGGTGCGCTCAGCCATTGCGTTGGTGAGGTAGTACTGGAGTTCGTCGAGAAGCTCGGTGTCAGGCAGCGAAGAGCGCAGCATCGGGGTGTTGGTACGTTCAGCGTGGTCAGTGAAGCGTATCCCAACATCAATACTATCAGCCAGTATCACCGCTGCAGGGTGGGCTGAGAAGAGCTTGCCAGTGACAGCTTGGAAGAGTTCATCGTCGAGCCCGGAGAAGTAGATCAGTTCGGCGCGGCCGATGATTTGTATCCGGTTGGGGTGTATGTAGTTGAGTGGGCCGGCAAGTCCCTGGCTGCCTGAGCCGGGAAAGTCACCTCGGAGAAGATGTTCAGACCCATTGTGGCCTGCAATCCATTCGAGCCCGAGTCTCTCCCTCAGTGCGTTGTAGAGGTCGCGGGTGGTAACTGGCGGGTTCATGCGCTTTGTGCGAGCTTTTCCCAGTTCAGGATCTGATGCTCCAGCTTGGCGGGATCTTCCGTCTCTCTCAGCATTTGGCAGAACTCCTGGTTGCTGAACAGGGAGGCAAGCTTGGCAAGCAACTGCAGGTGTTCCTGGGTTGCCTCCTCGGGTACCAGCAGCCCGAAGGCCAGATCGACGGGGTTGCCGTCTATGGCGTCATAGTCCACACCCGACTCGAGTTGTAGAAAGGCGCCACAGGCCTGCTCCACCCCCGGCATGCGGGCGTGGGGCAGGCCTATGCCGTTGCCCAGTCCTGTGCTGCCCAGACGCTCCCGTTCCAACAGCTTGTCGAACACCTCTTCAGGTTTCAGGTCGGGGTTCGAGGTTGCCAGTAATTTGCCGATCTCTTCCAGTACGCGTTTTTTACTTGCAGCTGCATTGCTGCAGCTGATGCGCTCGGCAGTGAGGAAGTTTGCAGGAAACATGTGTCGTCCAGGCAGTTTCAGGTAGTGTCAGATTGTCGGTTCCATGCCCTTGAGGCTGGCTCCGTTGCGGTGGTTGGTATGTTTCTCCTTGTGCTTTTTCACCTGTCGGTCGATTTTGTCCACAAGACCATCGATAGCTGCATACATGTCCTCCTCCGTGCAATCGGCAAAGACGTCAGCACCGTTGACGTGCAGTGTGGCCTCTGCCTTCTGACGCAGTTTTTCAACGCTCAAAATAACGTGAATATTAGTCACGTGATCGAAGTGCCGCTCAAGGCGTTCGAACTTGGTATCGACGTAGTTGCGCATTGCGTCAGTGATATCAACATGATGACCGGTGAGGCTAATTTGCATGGTTTGCTCCTTGATTTCAGTCCTCTATACGAGGCGCTTTCGCTCATTGGATGGCGGTATTGCCATCGACTCGCGGTATTTTGCTACGGTCCGCCGTGCAACCTTGATGCCCTGATCAGCGAGTATTCCCGCTATCTTGTTGTCGCTGAGCGGCTTGTTTGCTTTCTCCGCTGCGACCAGCTTCTTGATCAGGGCCCTGATCGCGGTGGCTGAGCATTCACCGCCTCCAGCCGTACTGACATGGCTGGAGAAGAAATACTTGAACTCTAAAGTACCACGGGGCGTATGCATATACTTCTGTGTGGTTACCCGCGAGATGGTTGATTCGTGCATCTCCAGGGCCTCTGCAATATCCCGTAGTACCAGGGGGCGCATGGCCTCTTCTCCGTGATCGAAGAAGCCGCGCTGGAACTCGACAATTTTTGTGGCCACCTTGAGCAGTGTTTCGTTGCGGCTGACCAGGCTCTTGATGAACCAGCGCGCCTCCTGCAGGTGGTTTTTCAGATAGGTGTTGTCCTGGCTGTTATCAGCCCGGCGAATAAGCTTGGCGTAGTCAGCATTAACCCTCAGCTTTGGCGTGGCGTCTGAATTGAGCGAAACGTACCAGTTCCCCCCCTTCTTGCTGACAAAGACGTCGGGGATGACGTACTCGGGCTCGGTTTCAGAGACCAGGGTGCCTGGTCTCGGGTTAAGTGACAGGATCAGGCCATTGATCAGCTGCAACTGATCATCGTCTATTTTCAGCTTTCGCTTGATCTGGTTGGTGTCCTGGGTTGCCAGCAGCTGAAAGTGTTTCTCAATCAGCTCCACTGCCAGTGCCAGGTGTGGGTTCTGCTCTGGGTACTGCCTGAGCTGCAACAGCAGGCATTCGCGAAGATCCCTGGAGGCGACTCCGGGCGGGTCGAACTGCTGAAGCCTGTGCAGGACCGCCTCAATCTCTTCAATGCCTGTATCTTCGTCACCCAGTTCGTCGACGATGTCCTGTAAAGGGGTTTTGAGGTAGCCGTCTTCGTCAACACCGTCGATGATTGAGTCTGCGATTGTGCGGTCGATGTCGCTAAGGGGAGTCAGGTTGACCTGCCAGTTGAGGTAATCCTGCAGGGTGCGGGCTGTTTTTCTCTGGGAGAGGTAGTCTGAATCCCCTGTCTCGCGGCTTGGACTGCCTGAGCTCGGGGGCATGGTGCTGTCGTAGACATCGTCCCAGCCGCTGTCTACGGGCAGTTCCTCGGGCATGGAGCTTGCCTCGGCGTTGATCTCCAGTTCGTTGTTTTTGTCGTTTTTAGAGACGCTTGGCTCAGTTGGGGCGGCGATGCTCTGGCCGCTCTCCAGCACAAGCTGATCCGAACCGTTAGGTCGTTCCCGGCCGTCTCGCTCCTCCTCGGTTTCAAGCATCAGGTTGGAGTCCAGGGCGTCCTGTATCTCCTGCTTGAGATCGAGAGTCGACAGCTGCAGCAGGCGTATGGCCTGCTGCAGCTGTGGAGTCATGGTGAGATGTTGCCCAAGGCGAAGCTGTAAGGTTTGCTTCATGCGGCTCTAAATATTAATCAAAGTTGGTATGGTATTTGTATATCAATCCCTGATTCCATTCTAGCCGAAAATACCCGGCTTGGTACAAAGTATTATTTTGGGGCTCTCTTGTCTTGGATCAACTGCACAAAACAGATGTTGCTTTACAGGCTGAATTCCTTGCCCAGGTAGACATCGCGCACACTTTCGTCAGCAAGAATTTCATCGGGGATCCCTTCAGCCAGCACATGCCCTTCATTGATGATGTAGGCCCGTTCGCAGATGCCAAGGGTCTCTCGCACGTTGTGATCGGTGATGAGAACGCCGATCCCCCGGGATGAGAGCTCCCTGATGATATTCTGGATATCTTTGACCGAAATTGGATCGATGCCGGCAAACGGTTCATCCAACAGGATAAAACGCGGTTCCACTGCCAGGGAGCGTGCAATCTCCAGTCGCCGGCGTTCACCGCCGGAGAGGCTCATGGCCATGCTCTCTCTCAGGTGGGAGAGGCCGAAGTCGTACAGCAGTTCCTCTGCTGCACTGATCTGCTGTTCCCGGTTGAGGTCCTTGCGGGTCTCAAGTACAGCGAGAATGTTGTCCTCGACACTCAGTTTCCGGAATACAGATGGCTCCTGGGCCAGGTAGCCAAGGCCGAGATGGGCCCGGGCATGCATTGGCAGCTTGGTAATGTCATGGCCGTCTATGCTGATGGTGCCGTTTTCGGCGGCGATGAGGCCTGCAATCATGTAAAAACAGGTGGTCTTGCCTGCCCCGTTTGGCCCGAGCAGACCGACAATTTCACCATCTTTTACCTGCAGCGAGACATCTTTGACAACGGCCCGGCGCTTGTAGCTCTTGGCCAGGCTCTGTGCAGCCAGTAGTGTCATTTCTTGTTTTTCTTCTTGTTTGACTGGATGGTTACCCTGACACGCTGTTTGCCCTTGGCGCTGGCACCTGCCTTGACCACGGCCTTGGCGCGGTCGTAGTTGATGCGGTCGCTCTTGAAGGTGTCCTTTCCCTGGGAAAGGACGGCGTCGCCGATCATGTGCAGAATCTCGCTGTTGGAGTCGTATTCCATTCTCTTCATGCGCGCGCGGATGGCGCCCTTGCCGCCGTCCGTATCCTGTTTGTAGGTAACCGGTTTGCCGGTAGCCAGGATACGATCAGACTCCTTGTCCTTGCTCTGGGTGACGGTGATCTTGTCGGCTGTGACACGGATAGAGCCCTGGGTCAGCTCTACGCTGCCCTTGTAGACCGCGATCCCCTTGTCATCATCAAAGTCGACACTGTCGGATTCGATATATATGGGCTGGTCCTTGTCGGATTCGAGGGCGAATCCCAGGCCGGGTAATGCCAGCATGAGGGAGAGCAGGAGCCAGCGGGCTCCGGATTGGTAGTGATTATTTTTTGGCTTCATAGCGTCCTCTGACATTGGCCAGTAATTTCAGCCTTACCGGTTCATTAAACCAGGCCTGCATGCCCGTACCTTCCATGCGATCCGTGTCGGTACGAATGGTGATTTTGGCATCCGTCTCTGCGTAATTCTGTTCCTGTTGAACCCTCAAGTCCCGGGTGACGATGTGTATGGGTTTTACGTCGGGCGCAGCAGAGCGGTCAATTTTAACCTTGCCGTGCAGCAACACCAGGTCGCCGTCACCTGAAACCCAGCCTGACTCTGCCTGCAGCCGCCAGGGTGGCTTCTCTTTATCATACAGTTTCAGGCGGGGTGTGGTGAGTTCGGTGCTGTCATCATCAGGGTAGTGGACCATGCGCTCTGCCCAGAGTTCCTGGTCGGGTGTGCCGTTCAGGTCCATCTGGATCGTGGTCATGCCCTCCAGGAAATAGTCCGGTGTGTGTTTCACCGTTTCCGCAGTGGGCTCCTGAAATCCGCTGCGCTCGGCAATCCACCAGCTGATGCCGGTCAGTGCGAGCAGGGTTCCGCCGATGACCAGGTTCTTTGAATTCACCGCTTACAGGTATCCCTTCAAGGTGTCGTCGAGTGTGCCCTTGGCTTCCATGATCAGCTCGCATACCTCGCGGGCCGCCCCCCTGCCGCCGCCAACCTCGGTCTGCCAGTGGGCGTGCTGCTTGACCATCTTGTGGGCATCCTGAACCGCCACGGCAAGGCCGATGCGGGTCATGATGGGCAGATCGACGACATCGTCCCCAACGTAGGCGACCTCCTCGTCATTCAGTTCAAGCTGCTTTTTTAGCTCTTCGTAGGCAGGGCGCTTGTCCAGGCAGCCCTGGTAGACATATTTTATACCCAGGCTCTCCATCCGTTGGGCTACGACCTGTGAGGTTCTGCCGGTTATGATGGCGATTTCCACTCCGCTCTCCCGGAGCATTTTCATGCCGTGGCCGTCCTTGGAGTTGAACGCTTTATACTCCAGTCCATCGTCGCCGAGATAGAGGCTTCCGTCGGTCAGGACGCCATCTACATCGAAGATCACCATCTGAATCTGAGCTGCTTTTTCCAAGATGTCTTGCATAAGTACTTCCTTAGAGACGCTACACCACGCCCGCCCTCAAGAGATCGTGCATATTGATGGCGCCTATCAGTTTCTGATTGTTATCGACTATTAACAGTGCATTGATTTTATTTTCCTGCATGATCTGCAGCCCTTCGGCTGCGAGCATATCCGCAGAGGCGGTTTTACAGCCCCTGGTCATCACTTCTGAGACCTTGCAGTTGTGAATATCCGTCAGTGTGTCCAGGGTACGCCTCAGGTCGCCGTCAGTGTAGATGCCGACCAGGCACCCCTCGGCATCGGTCACGGCTGTCATGCCGAGACCCTTGTTGGTCATCTCAACCAGGGCATCGCGCAGACTGGCATCTTCCCGGACCCGCGGGATCTGGTCGCCTGAGTGCATGATATCACCAATGTGAAGCAGCAGGCGGCGGCCCAGGCTACCGCCGGGGTGTGAGCGTGCAAAGTCCATCTCGGTGAATCCCTTGGCCTCGAGCATGGCCACCGCCAGTGCGTCACCCATGGCGAGGGTTGCGGTGGTGCTGGAGGTGGGGGCGAGATTGAGGGGGCAGGCCTCCTGTCTGACGCTGATATCGAGGTGTGTGTCCGCCTCCCGGGCCAGGTTGGAGTCCGGGTTGCCTGTCATGGCCACCAGGGGTACGCCAAGGCGCTTGATGATGGGCAGGATGGTAAGCAGTTCCGCGGTCTCACCGGAATTGGACATGGCGAGCACCACGTCTTTATCGGTGATCATGCCGAGGTCGCCGTGACTGGCCTCGCCGGGATGGACAAAGAAGGCGGGGCTACCTGTGCTGGCCAGGGTGGCGGCGATTTTACTGCCGATGTGACCCGATTTACCCATGCCGGTTACCACGATGCGTCCCTCGCATGCCAGCATGTAGCAGCAGGCCTGGGCAAAGTCGCCATTGATGCGCTCGCCCAGGGCGCTTACCGCCTCGGCCTCGTTATTGATTACTGCCAGGCCAAGAGCCTGGAGTTTCTGCGCCTCTTCAGCGGTGGGTCTGATCTGTTTGTTCATGTGGCATCAGTCTCTATGTAGAGCACCAGGCTGGCGGTCTCAGGGGGCACTTCGGGGTCTTGGGTGTTGAAAAACAGCCAACCCTGGTAGGAGACGAATACCAGGGTCAGTATCAATCCCTCGAAACGGTTTATTCTGCCGGGCTTTTTGAAGCCGTAGCCCATGATAAAAAGGGCCAGGGTCAATCCGACCATCAGGATCATGTCCCGGTTCAATGCTTCAGGGCTGAAAGCGCCGGGTGCAATAAGTCCGGGCATGGCAAGTACGGCCAGCAGATTGTACATGTTGGAGCCCATCACGTTGCCGATGGCAATGTCATGCTCTCCCTTGAGTGCGCTGGTAATGCTGGCTGCCAATTCCGGCAGGCTGGTGCCGAGGGCGACAATGGTGAGGCCGATGACCAGCTCGCTTATGCCCATCGCCGTGGCGACATTCACCGCGCCCCAGACCAGGATGCGTGAGCTGACCAGCAGCAGCACCAGGCCGACGATGAACAGCAGGGTGGCTTTTCCCATGGTCATCGCATCAGGGATTTCAGCTTCGAATTCTGCCTCCAGGGGGTCCCGGTTTCGGCTGCGCAGGCCGATGCGGACAACGGCGTAGAGTAATACCACCAGGGCGATGAGCAGAATCACGCCATCTGCCTGGCTCAATACGCCGTCGAGCATAAGAACAAGTGCCAGCATGGTGACGGCAAGCAGCATCGGGTACTCCCTGCGCAGGGTTTCTGAACGCACGGTAAGCGGTGCAATAAGCGCCGTGATGCCGAGTATCAAGCCGATGTTGGCTATATTGGAGCCTACCGCGTTGCCGATGGCCAGGCCCGGGTTGCCCTGGAGCGAGGCCATACTGGATACAAGAATTTCAGGGGCCGAGGTGCCGAAACCCACGATGGTGAGGCCGATCAGTATGGGTGAGACCCCCAGGTTTCGGGCGATAGCGGCGGAACCGGTAACGAAACGATCGGCTCCCCATACCAGCAGGGCGAATCCGGCAATGATTGCGGCAATATTCAGTAGCATAAAAAGCGTCGGCTTACGTGGCTGTTTTTAAAGGTGGGGATTGTTTCAGACCCGGGCTGGATTGTCCAAGCCAAGCTGGCTGAATACTCAGACTGCACGGGTCTTGGTGATGCCGCAGCGCAGACATCGGTAGAGGGTGACCAGCCTGCCCTGCTTGACGTCAAATTGCTGCTCCTCGACTGTCTCCCACTTGTGATGGCCATGACGACAGAGGCTTTTGCCTTTATGGCGCTCTCCGGCCTTGGGGATTTTGAATGTCAGGATATCGGCCATGCCGGTTCCAGGGGGTCAGTCGATGAAGAACTGCTGGCTCAACTGGGCCTTGATGCTTCTGTCCAGACCCGCCGGTGTCACCTCAAGCCTGAAAGTGAGTGTCTCCTGGTCTGCGATGGGGAACTCTCCGATGTAGTAGACAGCCTCGCCCTCGCGAATCTCGCGCAGATGGATGTTGTTCATCTGGCCGATGATGTTGGTGGCGCGCGCCGTGACCTGGGCGGTTACCGGGGTGCCGGTGGTTCCGGGAACATCCTTGATCACGCTGATATTGATTATTCCACGGTATTTGCTACGAACCAGGCCGTAGCTTGTGGCTATCTCGGGGGAGAGCATGCTAACCGGAATGGCATTGTGGTGAACGGTGTAACCGTAGGCTTTGGTGCTGTTCTCGGCATAAACGGAGAGAGGCAGCAGCAGAATGAGCGCTGCCAGCAAGGATTTCAGGGTATGGGTCATCGCTGGATACCGGTTTCTATGTGGAGGTCGCTACTATAGAACAGACAGTGGCCCCAGGGATACCGCGGGCTTGATCTGCGCCGGGATCAGTGGTGCGTGGTTCCGGTTTTGACCAGTCTCGGCCTGGGTCGTTCAGCATCGGTCAGGGGCCGGGTGTTGTTCAGGGTGTTGTGCATGTTGCGAAGAACCGTGAGCTGCTTGGCGGCGGCGTTGTACTGGCGACGCAGCTCGTCGATGCGGCCGTCCAGTGTGTCGCGGGAGTGGCTGACTTTTTGCAGGTCCTTCAGCCTGTGCTCCATCTGGTCCTTGTGATCCTTGATCTGGAAAATCAGCGGTTCCAGTGCTGTTTTCAGCCAGGCGTCGATCTCCTGGCGTGCCTGGAAGAAGATGTCCCTGGCCTTGCTGACCATGGCGACAAAGAATCTTTTGACCACGAAGTGCTTTTCGGTCATCGCGGTGACAGGGCTTTTTCTGAAAATCTCCGCTTCCTGGTAGAGCAGTTCCAGCTCGACACGGTAACGCATGATGGAGAACATTTTCGGTTGCATGACCGAGAAGCCGTGCTCGTTCTGGAACCTGCGGTAGATGCTGCGGATCAGCTTGCGTGTCTGCTCGCTCTGGTCGACAACGGTCTGCATGTCCTGACGCATCTGGTCAAACAGTGACTGCATGTTGGTTTTCAGGCCGCCGGTGGTCCAGTTCTCTTCCATCTTGGCGCGGGTGTCGTTGATGCTTCCCTCAAGGCGCTTAAGGTCAAGGGCGCCTCGCAGGGTCTTTGCCTGTCCCTTGAGCACCTTGCGGCTGGCCTGGAAGCTGTTGACGTTGTTCATGTACTTGGCCTGTTCCTCGCGGGTTCTGACCATCATGTGTTCAATAACGTCCTGGCTCTTGCCGCTGAGATCCCTCAGTTCGTTGAGCTGGGTCTCGATGTTGTTGAGCTTGTTGGCCACGATGCTGCGGGTTCCGTCCAGCATGTTGCTGATATCGGCGGTGATCGTGTCCTGTATGATCTGCTGGCGCGAGTTGAGTATGTCGTCAGACAGGTAGTTTTCCAGCCGCTCAAGAGCGCTGCGGGCAATCAGCTCGTCATCCTGCTTCACCTTGCCCAGCAGGGCTTTCTGGGCCGAGACGGGGAAGATGGTGTCGTAATCAACGCCGAGGATCTTTGCCGTGGACTTGCGCTGGCCCTCGATGGCACGGGAGATCTCACCTTCATCCAGCAGTTCGTCCCAGAGGGTGTCGATTTTGTTCAAGACCACCATCAGGCCCCGTTGGCGGCTGCCGTGGTATCCCTTGACGTGGTTCTGCCACATTTCCAGATCGGTGCGAGTGACGCCGGTGTCCGCTGCCAGTACAAAAATCACTGCCTGTGCGCTGGGAAGCATGTTCAGGGTGAGCTCCGGTTCGCTGCCAAGTGCGTTGAGCCCCGGTGTGTCCAGAATGGTCAGCCCCTGCTTGAGCAACGGGTGGGGAAAGCTGATCATGGCATGCCGCCATTTCGGGATCTCAACGAACTGGGGCGGCTTGGTGCCGTGATGGTGCTGCTCGGGGTCGTACATGCCGAGCCTGACAGCCTCTTCCAGGCTTACCCGGCGGGTTTTGATTACTTCCGACAGGCTGTCTTCAATCTGGTCTGGTGAGCTGATGTCCAATGGATAGGTAACCCATTGATCCAAATCCTTTTTAAGGTCATTTAGCCCGGTCTCCTGCAGACGTGTCTCTATGGGCAGCATTCTGAGGTAGGAGTGCTCTGATTCCCGGTCGTAGAAGAGCTCTGTGGGGCACATGGTGGTGCGCCCGGCGGTTGATGGGAGCAGACGTCTCCCGAAGTCGGAGAAGAAAATTGCGTTGATCAGTTCGGTTTTGCCCCGTGAGAACTCGGCCATGAAGGCGATGCGCAAGCGGTCATCCTCCAGCGAGCCCAGGCAATCCCTGATCTGGCGCTCTCCATGCTCTGTGGTCAGTTTGAATTTCTGCAGCCACGCGCGGTACTCACCCACGGTGCGGATCAGTGTGGCCTTCCACTGCTCATAGGCCTTTAACTGTCTCTCCAGACGCAAACTTTCCATTTAACTGCAGTCCTTCTCCGGACGTGACCGGGGTAACTGGATCCAGGTCTCTGTTAAGTATATCGGTAACTTGCCTGGTTTTTTTAGGTTTGTCACTCGGTTAGCTTACAAAGCTTAGGGGATTTGGTGGTTTTGTCTATCAGAATTATCTGATTTTTATGTTGCCTTTTGGCCCATGTGTGAACTGATCGACTTTCAGCCTCTATTTAAAGGGGCTTCCCACGAGCGCCTGCAGGGGGGGGATCAGCAGCATTTTCAGCAGTACCAGGCCGACCATGATCAGCATCGGCGAGAGATCAAGGCCTCCCATGTCAGGCAGCAGCTTGCGGGCGGGCCTGAGCAGGGGTTCGGTCAGGCTGTGGAGCAGGTTTGCCGCCGGATTGTAGCCGCCGGGGCCGACCCAGCTGAGTATCACCTGCAGCAGTATGGCGAACAGGAAAATGTTGATCAGCAGGGCGATCACCTCGGGTATCGACCACGCAAATGCCACCGCCAGGTTTGCATTGATGCCGACGATCAGCATGGTCAGCGCCAGTTCCACCGATTTAACCAGCCAGGCCAGCGTCAGTGAGGCGATATCCAGACCGGCGACGCCTGGGATCACCTTTCGCAGGGGCTTCAATACGGGGGTGGTGAGTTTGACAATGAATTGGGATACAGGGTTGAAGAAATCCGCTCGTGTCAGCTGGAGCAGGAAGCGTAGAAGCACAATCGTTGCATAGACCCCAAACAGTATCTGGACCAGAAAAACCAGTGGATTGGTGAAGTAGCTGCTGTCCATCAGCTACTTCCCAACAGTTCGGATAACTCTACGGAGCGCTCTTTTGCCCCTGTCAGGGCCTTGGCGAAGAGCTCCGGCAGTTCCCCTTCCTGGAGTATGCCGAGGGCCCGTTCAGTTGTACCGCCGGGTGAGGTCACCTTCTCTCTCAGCAGGGCCGGTCCATCACTGCTCTCCATGGCCATGCGGGCAGCTCCCAGTGCAGTCTGCAGGGTCAGCAGGCGGGCAGTGTCTTCGGGCAGCCCCATCTCGATGCCGGCCCGCTCCATGGCCTCCATGACCAGGAAGAAATAGGCCGGTCCACTGCCCGAGAGGGCGGTTACGGCATCCATTTTCTCCTCGTCATCCACCCAGCGCGTGAGGCCCACGGCTCGAAGAATCGATTCAGCCAGGTCACGCTGCTCTGAACTAACCGCGCTGCCGGCATGGAGGACCGTGGCGCCAGCCTGGATCATGGCCGGGGTGTTGGGCATGGTTCGCACCAGGGCGAGATCACCACCGAGCCACGCCTGGATCTCCTTTTCACGTACCCCGGCTGCAATCGAGACTATCAGGGGTTTGTGTCGTTGTATGGCCGGGGTCAGGTCGCTGGCGACACTCCGCAGTGCCTGGGGCTTGACCGCAAGTATCACCACGTCGGCTCTCTCCACGGCACTTGCGTTGTCTGCGGCAGAGCGGATAGCGAAACGTGCTGCAAGGCTTGCAAGTTTATCGCTGTCGGGATCGCTGACGACGATGTGCTTGGGATCGTAACCATCGGCAACCAGGCCTCCGATCAGGCTGGCAGCCATGTTGCCACCGCCGATGAACGTGATGGTCCTGCTTGTTTTGTCAGTCAGTTTTTTCGTGGTTTTTGCGTTCAACTTCATTTTACCTTTCAAGCGGGAAGTATTAATTTCGGGAAGTGACAGGGTTTCTTGGTCCGAAAATGGCGGTTCCAACCCTGACTATAGTTGCCCCTTCTGCAATTGCGGCCTCAATGTCTGCAGACATACCGATAGATAATGTCTCCATCGGGGTCTTTTCTGTTGCGAGCCGATCACGCAGCAGGCGCAGTTCATGAAATGGCCTGCGCTGCTCCTGCAGGGTATCTGCAGGGGCGGGAAGTGTCATCAGGCCGCGGAGCCTGAGCCGTGGAAAGTTTTGAAACCGGGGGATCAATTCTGCCACCTCTTCAGTGGACAGCCCCCCCTTGGACGCTTCGTTATCCACTTTTACCTGCAGGCACACATTGAGGGGAGGGAGGTTTTCGGGGCGCTGGTCATTCAGCCTCTGGGCCTGCTTTGCCTTGTCGATGCTGTG
This sequence comes from Sedimenticolaceae bacterium, assembly GCA_965224515.1. Lineage (GTDB taxonomy): Bacteria > Pseudomonadota > Gammaproteobacteria > Chromatiales > Chromatiaceae > Sedimenticola_A. The sequence goes on along the minus strand of OZ245051.1, from coordinate 510,102 downwards.
TACCCAGTCAAAATTTTCGGCAATGGCCCGGGTCTTGTTGCTCTGGATTCTGCCGATAAAGTGCCACTGGGCACTGGAATCCTTAAGCTCGGCGATCTTCTCCAGTGCCTCCTGGAGGTAACTCTCCCCGAAAAGGAGCTGTCCCGCCTTCAGGGCTTCGGTTATTTCGGCGGCTGTTCGGGTCTTGCTCACGGCCAGCAGTTGCACGCTGTCGCCTGTGCGCCCGTATGCCTCGGCGGCACTGCGGATGCGCTGTTGAACCCGTTTTAAATTTTCTTGGATGCTACTCATGTTTGGGGCGTGTTGTTCGTCTATACTTCCGTTATCTATGGATGGGATATTAAATCAAAAACGTGATAGTTTCCTTTACTCTAGAATAAAGCTGTGTCCCGGGGCGCTGGATAATTCTCAGGTTGATATCGAGAGGCCCTGGCTGCGTATAACAGGGGGTGGATTTAATGGATATTGCTGAACTTCTTGCCTTCAGCGTGAAACATGACGCGTCTGACCTGCATCTCTCATCGGGGTTGCCCCCCATGATCAGGGTTGACGGTGATATGCGGCGTGTCAATGTGCCTCCACTGGAGCATAAGGTGGTGCACGGGCTTGTCTACGATATTATGAATGACAAGCAGCGTAAGGACTTTGAAGAGTTCCTGGAGACTGATTTCTCCTTCGAGATTCCGGGTCTGGCGCGTTTCCGTGTCAATGCATTCAACCAGGATAGGGGTGCAGCGGCTGTTTTCCGTACCATTCCCTCCAAGGTGATGACCCTGGAGGATCTGGGTTGTCCCGAGGTCTTCAAGGACGTGATCAGTGTACCCAGGGGATTGGTTCTGGTGACAGGGCCTACCGGTTCGGGTAAATCCACCACGCTTGCAGCGTGTATGGATTATAAAAACGACAACGAATACGCCCATATCCTGACCATCGAAGATCCCATCGAGTTTGTGCACACCAGCAAGAAGTGCCTGGTGAACCAGCGTGAGGTACATCGCGATACCCTGGGTTTTGCCGAAGCGCTGCGTTCTGCACTGCGTGAGGATCCAGACATTATCCTTGTGGGCGAGCTGCGTGACCTTGAAACCATACGACTTGCGCTGACTGCAGCAGAGACAGGACACCTGGTGTTCGGCACTCTGCATACCAGTTCGGCAGCCAAGACCATTGACCGCATAATCGATGTGTTCCCTGCCGGCGAGAAAGGCATGGTACGCTCCATGCTGTCAGAATCTCTTCGTGCTGTGATCGCCCAGACACTTATGAAGAAGATTGGTGGTGGACGAACAGCCGCATGGGAGATTATGGTTGGAACACCAGCCATCAGGAACCTGATCCGCGAGGATAAAGTCGCCCAGATGTATTCGGCAATCCAGACCGGGCAGGCCCATGGCATGCAGACACTTGATCAGCATCTGCAGGAGCTGGTGAAGAAAGGCTGGATCAGCCGGCTTGATGCTCGTGCGAAGGCGACCAACAAGGAGATCTTCGCAGGTTAGTAGCAGGGGCCTCTGCACAGGGGAGCTGTTTATTGTAAGGATTTGGCACAAGAACGAGGAATAGGGTGGATTTTAACGCATTACTCAACCTGATGATTCAGAAGCAGGCATCGGATCTCTTTATCACTGCTGATATGCCCCCCTGCATCAAGGTTCACGGAAGAATCATGCCGGTCTCCAAAACCAAGATCTCCGAAGATCAGGCCAAGGAGCTGGTGATGAGCCTGATGTCTCCTGGCCAGCGCGAGGAGTTCACCCACACCAACGAGTGCAACTTTGCGATCAACTCAAAGGATGGCGGGCGATTTCGTGTCAGCGCCTTTGTTCAGCGCGATGCCGTGGGTATGGTGATGCGGCGCATCGAGACCAAGATCCCCAATGTGGAAGATCTGCAGCTTCCGCAGATTCTCAAGGATCTGGCCATGGCCAAGCGCGGCCTGATCATCTTTGTCGGTGCAACAGGAACCGGTAAATCCACCTCCCTCGCCTCCATGGTGGGGCACCGCAACCAGAACAGCAGTGGCCATATCATTACGGTGGAGGACCCGATTGAATTCGTTCACAAGCATTCGGGATGCATCGTCACCCAGCGCGAGGTGGGAATAGATACCGAATCTTACGAGGTGGCGCTCAAGAACACCCTGCGCCAGGCCCCTGATGTGATCCTGATCGGCGAGATCAGGACCCGTGAGACAATGGATCACGCAGTCGCTTTTGCCGAGACAGGTCATCTCTGCCTCTCCACCCTGCACGCCAACAACGCCAACCAGGCCCTGGACCGGATTATCAACTTCTTTCCGGAAGATCGCCGTGACCAGGTGTTTATGGATCTCTCGTTGAATCTGCGCGCCATCGTCGCACAGCAACTGGTTCGCAGCCCGGACGGCAAGAGTCGCCGCCCCGTTGTGGAGGTGCTGATCAATACCCCGCTGGCCGCCGACCTGATACGCAAGGGCGAGGTGCATAAACTCAAGGAGCTGATGAAGCGCTCCACCGAGCAGGGCATGATCACCTTCGACCAGGCGCTCTACAACCTCTACCAGGAGGGGGCCATCACCTACGAGGATGCTGTCCTGCATGCGGACTCAGCCAACGAGGTCCGCCTGATGATCAAACTGGGCAGTGGCGATGTGGATAAGTACTCCGCCAAGATGAACAGCGTGTCGCTGCTGGAGACGGACCAGGAAGATTTTATGTAACCGGGTCTCTTCCCGGTTGTCACCCAAAAGTCGCTGATCTGATCGGGTCACGGCTTTTTTTTATAGACTGTTTCCTGGTTTGTATTAAGAGCGAAACAAAACCAGGTGTCGGACTTAAGCCCGATCTACACCGAATCCATGGCTTGGGTGTTACTAGGTACCTGCCTTGCCTGAGCCTTTCTGGGGGAAGGTACCCAGGCCGCCTGCTTGAATAGCCGGGAGTTGCGATGTTTGCGAAACAACGAAAGTTGATATTGTTGCTGATACTCGCGGCCCCTTCCATCGTTCAGGCGCTGCCGTTTCAGGATGCCCGCCACCTGTTGAACCGTACCGGGTTCACGGCATCCCAGGCCGAGGTTGATGAACTCAGCTCCCTTGATCGCCGATCAGCAGTGGGTTATCTCATCAGGAAAGCCACATCGTCCTCTTTGCATCCCCTGCCTGATTGGCACGACGAGCCATTGCCTGACCGGCGGCAGTTGCGTAAAGCAGGTGCCGAAAAGAAGAAGGCGCTGCGCAAGCTCAACCGCAAGCGTGGCATGGAGCTGAAAGGGTGGTGGTATCGCCAGATGGTTGAGAGCGACTCACCACTGGCAGAACGCATGACCCTGTTCTGGCACAACCACTTCACCTCATCGTTGAAGAAGGTGAATCTGCCACAGTTGATGCTGCGTCAACACCTGCTGCTGCGAGGAGAGGCCCTGGGTGATTTTTCAACCATGCTGCATGCCGTTGCCCGTGATCCTGCCATGCTGATCTACCTGGACAGCCGCAACAACCGCAAGAAGCAGCCCAACGAGAACTTTGCCCGTGAACTGCTGGAGCTGTTCACTCTTGGTGAGGGGCACTACAGTGAGCAGGATATCAAGGAGGCGGCACGGGCCTTTACCGGCTATGCCATTGATCGGGACAGCGGTGAATTCACTCTGCGTCAGAGACAGCATGATCAGGGAGCCAAGCGTTTTCTCGGGCGTACGGGCCGGTGGGGTGGAGAGGATATCGTGAACATCCTGCTGGAGAATCCCCGCAGCGCCGAATTCATCAGCCGCAAGCTGTGGGATGAGTTCATAACACTGGAGCCCGCACCGGGGCAGATGGAAAGGATCAGCAACGAATTCCGCAGGGGTGGTTTTCATATTGGAAGGCTGCTTGGGATGGTGCTCATGAGCGATCAGTTCTGGGATCAACGCAACCGGGGCAGCCGTATCAAGTCACCGGTTGAACTCCTGGTGGGCACCATGCGGTTTTTCGGCATTCCGGCAGATGACGGCAACCTGCTGGCCAGGACAGGGCGCAATCTCGGCCAGAATCTGTTTGATCCACCCAACGTCAAGGGCTGGCCCGGTGGTGAGGCGTGGATCGACAGCAACACGCTGCTGGCCCGCCGACAGGTGATCGAGCGTCTGACCCAGGGGCGGGAGATGAAGCGTGGGAAGAAGCGGAGCATGGCCAGCCGAATGATGCGGCAGCGTATCAGCATGCAGCCCGATACTCCCGATCAGCGACGCAGGCTGCAGCAGCTGTTACTGCCGCTGCCACCGGTGAACGACACCGATGCCGAAAACCTGGCTAATTACCTGCGGCAGCAGCTGCTCGACCCTGTCTACCAGCTCAACTGAGGTTCACCATGCAGAGACGAGATTTTCTCAAAAGTGCATTGGCCTTGGGGCTTGCGGGTCTCTCCCCCGCGCTCTACCCGGCTGCCGGAAACCGGCGCCACCTGCTGCTGATCGAACTCAAGGGCGGCAACGATGGGCTCAACACGCTGGTGCCCTATAGCGACCCGGTCTATCATCGCCTGCGCCCCAGGCTCGCCATTCCTAGAGAGAAAGTGCTGCAGCTAACCCCCGGGACAGGGTTTCACCCAGCCCTCGAACCACTGATGAAGCCATGGCAGGCCGGGGAGCTGGCAGTGGTTCAGGGCCTGGGTTATCCCAACCCAAACCGATCGCACTTCCGCTCCATCGAGATCTGGGAGACCGGCAGTGATGCGCAAGAGTATCTCGACTCTGGCTGGCTCGCCCGGCTGCTCGGCAATGGGGGTGGGCGTTCCGGCGTGGTGGATGGCGTTGCCCTGGGCAGGGGGGGCGCAGGTCCGTTGATGGGAGGTGGAATCAACAGCCTGGTGATGGATGACCCAGAGGGTTTTCTCAAGCGGGCAGCACGCCTAGCGGCTTCATCGGCAGCCAGTGACAACCCGGCCCTGAAACACCTGCTTGATGTCGAAAGAGACCTCAAGTCGGGCTCTGTCAAACTGGCACAAGGCCTGCCTCGTGCAGATGCCCTGGGCGAATTCCCCAAGCACCGTCTCGGGCGCGATCTGAAGAATGCAGCACGACTGTTTTCGGGTGGCAATCCGCCCCGGGTGATAAAACTCTCCCACGGCTCCTTCGATACCCATGCAAACCAGGCCGGACGCCACCAGCGTCTTCTATCCCAGCTTGCCGAGGGTGTGGCGGCCTTCCGCGCCGCTATGAAGGCCAACGGTCTTTGGGACAATACCCTGGTGATGACCTACTCGGAGTTCGGGCGCAGGGTCAAAGAGAATGCCAGTGGTGGAACCGATCACGGGACGGCTGCCCCGCACCTGCTGCTGGGTGGGCGGGTTGCAGGGGGGCTGTACGGAGAGGCTCCGGACCTGAATCGCCTGGATAAAAACGATCTTCGTTTCACAACAGACTATCGCAGGCTCTATGCAACTGTGGCAGAGGCTTGGTTCGGAATGGGTGCTGTTGACCGGCGCTTTCGCCCAATCGACTGTCTGAAGGGGTGAGGCTGTTTAGTCTGCAGCGTTGTAGGAGCGTATGGTTGGGGTCCAGGTGATCTATAGTCTCTTCTGCGAAAGGTCAGGTAACAAGTTTTGGCTCTGTCCTAGCTGATCGTTGAAACTACCCCTCATAGCCTATCCCCCCCCCCTTGTGGGTCGGGCTTTTACCCTCCGGGTACAATAGCCCGACATGTCGGCCTGAAGGCCGACCTACCGGGGGTTGTCAGATGCAACGGTCGCTAAGGGCATCCCTGCCGCCCCCCTTCGGGCCTTTTCCAGCGAAGCCTGCAATGCTCGTCGGAACAAAGAGGCCCCTTTCCCGGCAGCTAACCACCTCACAGGGGGACGTAACCCCCGACTTAAATAAATCGTTGCGTAGCGACACAAGAAAAAAGGGGATGATCAGGTCACTTGGTTTCGAGCCTGCAACCCCGAGGAGATAACAGCCTAGCCAGGAAACACCTGTCGCGAATCAAACACCGGGCCATCCACGCAGACACGCTTCATGGCGGTGCCGTCAGGGGTGTCCACCGCGACAACGCAGCCGGCGCAGCCGCCTACACCACATGCCATGAACTCCTCCAGGGAGACCTGGCAGGGGATGTTGTATTCGTCAGCGAGTTTGGCCACCGCTTCCAACATGGGGTGGGGGCCGCAGGAGTAGATCTCCACTTCGTTGCGGGTCTGTTCGTCCAGGCTGTCGAGCCAGGCGCGGGCCAGGTCGGTGACATAGCCCTCGTGGCAGCCGGCAAAGCCCTGCAGGCTGGCCAGGCGGCTGGGAATGCCCCAGTCGTCCAGCAGTGGCATGCTGGCGATGACGCCGTCGGGCAGGCCGGGCACCAGTATCTGTGAAGGCTGGGGCTTGAAGGGAAAGGGAACCTCTGAGCCGAGAATCACGAAGGGCTTGAACTGCCCGTTTCCACGCAGGGATTCGGCCACGAACACCATCGGCGGCATACCGACACCACCGCCGATCAACAGTGGGCGGGGACGTTCCGGTTTGATCTCGAAAGGTTTGCCGATGGGGCCCATGATGCTCAGGGTTTCACCGGTCTGTCGCTGAGCCAGCAGGCGGGTTCCCTCGCCAACCGCCTTGTAGAGAAAGTCCACCCAGCCCTCTTTTTCCGATACCCGCATGATGGAGATGGGTCGGCGCAGGGGCTTGGCCCGATCGCACTGGATGTGGGCAAAACTGCCGGGCAGTGCGTGGGATGCAATCTCGGCTGCCTGTACCCTGAGAATGTACTGATCTCCATCGAAGGCCTGGTGGGAGAGGATTTCCGCATCTTCTACGAAAATGGTGTCGCGGTGGTTTTTATCTGTCATGGTCTTCGCTTCAGTTTGATTTCTTTTCGTACACCACCCTGCCTTCAAACAGGGTGTGTGTCACTTCGCCGGTCAGGTCCCAGCCGGTGAACGGTGAATTGCGTCCCGCGCTCAGGATTTTCTCCGGGGTCAGTTCCCAGTAGGCATCCGGATCAAAGATGCAGATGTCCGCGCTGCTGCCCACACCCAGGCGACCATAAGGGAGGCCTAGAATGTCGGCCGGTCCGCAGGTGAGTCGCGCTATGGCATCGGAGAGCGGGATGATTTTCTCATTAACCAGCCTGAGTGTCAGCGCCAAAAGTGTTTCGAGGCCGGAAATACCGGGGGCGGTGGCGGGAAACGGTGCCTCTTTCGCATCCGGTTCATGGGGCTGGTGATCTGAACAGATGGCGCCAATGACGCCCTTGGCGACGCTGATGCGCAGGGTGTCACGGTCAGTGAGGCTGCGCAGGGGCGGGCTCACATGGCAGAGGCTGTCGAAATCCTCTATGTCCATTTCTGTCAGATGGAGCTGGTGAATAGCCACGTCGGCGCTTACAGGGAGCCTGTTCTGTCGGGCCCGCTCGAGCATTCTTGTGGTGCTGCCGGTGGAGAGACTGTGGAAGTGGACATGGCAGCCGGTGTGCTCGGCCAGGGCCATGTCACGGGCCACGGCAACGGTCTCCGCCGCCTCGGGGATACCGGGCAGTCCGAGTCTGCTGCTGACGGGGCCTTCGTGGGCGCAGCCGCTGTTTTTCAATGCATGGTCTTCGGGGTGGAGTATGGCAGTCAGGCCAAAGGTGGCGGCGTACTCCAGGGCTCGGCGCTCTACCAGGGTATTGATCAGCGGTGTCTCTGCATTGCTGACGGCGACACAGCCCGCCTGTTTCAGAGCCGCCATCTCGCTGAGGTGTTCTCCCTGGAGCTCCCGGGTCATGGCCCCGATGGGCAGCACCCTGGCGCTTGCTGCCTGCTTGGCACCCTTGATCACCAGCTTGGCAACCGCCGGGGTGTCGATCACTGGGTTGGTGTCCGGCTGGCAGCAGAGTGTTGTTATTCCGCCCTTGGCTGCGGCCGTGGTTTCGCTGGCGATGGTCGCCTTGTTTTCAAGGCCGGGTTCCCGCAACCGGGTGCTGAGGTCCACAAGGCCGGGGCAGACGATCTTGCCGGCAGCGTCTATGGTGCACTCTGCCTGAAAACCTTGGGGCGCATCACCTATGGCGCTGACCAGACCGTCGGTGAGGTAGATGTCGGTGATCTCGTCGACACCGTTGGCGGGATCGATGAGGCGGCCCTGGCTGATCTTTATCTGTTGCTGTTTCATTGTGGGCCCGCTCCCGTCGCCTGGGTTCCCATGGCCATGGACATCACCGCCATGCGTATGGCGATGCCGAAGCTGACCTGTTCGAGGATCACCGAACGGGGGCCGTCAGCCACCTGTGAGTCCATCTCGACGCCCCGGTTTATGGGGCCCGGATGCATCACAATGGCATCAGACTTGGCGACCTGGAGTCTCTCTTCGGTCAGGCCATAGAGCTGGAAGTATTCATGTTCGCTGGGCAGCAGCGCACCCTGCATGCGCTCTTTCTGCAGTCTCAGCGTGATCGCCACGTCCACATCACGCAGGCCCTCATCCAGGTCATGGTAGACGTGAACACCCATGGTGCGTACATCCGCCGGGAGCAGGGTGCGCGGGGCGATGACCCTCACTTCCGACGTGCCGAGCAGGTTGAGTGCCAGGATCTGTGAGCGGGCCACTCTTGAGTGAAGTACATCACCGATGATGGCGACGCGAAGGCCCACGAATTCACCTTTGTGGCGGCGGATGGTGAAGGCATCCAGCATCGCCTGGGTAGGGTGGGCGTGGCGGCCATCACCGGCGTTGATGACGCTGACATGGGGTGCGGCGTGCTGGGCAATGAAGTGGGCGGCGCCGCTTTCGGCATGCCGTACCACGAACATGTCCACGTGCATCGACTCCAGGTTGCGCAGGGTGTCCAGCAGGGTCTCCCCCTTGCTGGTGGCCGAGGTGCTGATGTTCAGGTTCAAGACATCCGCCGACAGGCGCTTGGCGGCAACCTCGAAGGTTGTGCGTGTGCGGGTGCTGTTTTCAAAGAAGAGGTTGCAGATGGTCTTGCCGCGCAGCAGCGGGACCTTCTTCACCCGGCGTTCCGACACATCGGTAAACGATTCGGCGGTGTCGAGGATCTCTGTCAACAGGTTGGGTTTGAGCCCGTCCAGGGTAAGGAAGTGTTTCAGGCGTCCCTGGCTGTCGAGTTGAATGTCGGGTCTGGTCAGTTTCACGTCCCTATTCCTGTCCCGGGTCCCTGGCATTCTGTTTTGATTCGCCGATCACCAGGCTGAGTGGTTCCGGGCCTGTCAGTGTGATCTGCTGTTTCATGTTCAGGGGAGGTCTCACCCCGACCACGCTCGGTTGTATCGGCAACTCCCTGCCGCTTCGCTCTACAAGGGTGGTGAGCATGATGCTGGCAGGGCGGCCGTAATCGAACAGTTCGTTCATGGCGGCCCGGATGGTGCGCCCGGTCTGCAGGACGTCATCCACCAGGATGATGTGCCGGTTCTCCACCGAAAAGGGTATCTTCGACGGCTTTACCTCCGGGTTCATACCGATGCGCGTGAAGTCGTCCCGGTAGAAGGAGATATCAAGGGTGCCCAGGGGCTCTTCGATATTGAGCCGTTCATGCAGCAGTTCGGCCAGCCATACGCCTCCGGTGTGGATGCCGATCATGACCGGGTCGCTGACCTGCTGTACCTCCAAGCGTGTTTTTATCGCCTGCACCATTTCATTGACCAGGCCATCGATGGCTTCGGTCTGCATGTAGATCTTATCTATTCTCACTTAACCAGGTTTCCAGGATGAGTTTAGCTGCGATGGCGTCCAGTTCCTCGATTTTTTTCGGCTTTCTTCCCAGCTGCCGTTTCGCTTCCAGGGATGTGAGACGTTCATCCGCCAGGTAAACCGGCAGGTGGTAGCGGCCTTCAAGCTGCCTGGCAAAACGCCTTGCCCTGGGTGCGATCTCAGCCTCGGTGTCATCCATGTTGAAGGGCAGGCCGACCACCAGGGCCTCGGGGGTCCACTCTTCGATCAGCCTGCCTATGCCTTCCCAGTCCGGCTTATCCTGTACCGCCCGCAGGGTGCTCAGGGGGGTGGCGCTGGCGGTCAGGGTCTGGCCGACAGCCACGCCGATTTTTGACGGACCGTAGTCGAATCCAAGCAGTGTGCCCATGGTGTCAGCAGGCCTTCAGGCGTGGCCGGCATCGCCGGAGAGAAGATTCAGATCCACCCCCAGCAGGGTTGCCGCAGCCTGCCAGCGTTGCTCTGGCTGGGTATTGAAAATAATCTGCCTGTCAGCGGGCCCGTTGAGCCAGGTGTTCACGGTCAGCTCCTCTTCCAGCTGTCCTTCTCCCCAGCCTGCATATCCCAGGGCGATCAGTGTCTGTTCCGGGCCGTCACCCTCTGCGATCGCCTCAAGGATATCGAGAGAGGTGGTGACACTGATATTTCCGGTGATCTGCATGGTGGAGTCCCATGCACTGTCCGCACTGTGCAGCACGAAGCCGCGGTCAGTCTGTACCGGTCCGCCGATATAGATGGTCTGCTCTGCCTTCGGGCTTTCGCTCGGCGGGATCTCCAGTTGATCGAGGATGTCGTTCAACTGCAGGTCTGTGGGGCGGTTGATTACGATTCCCATGGCGCCCTGCTCATTGTGCTCGCAGATATAGGTCACTGTGTGGAAGAAGTTCGCATCCTCCAGTCCGGGCATGGCGATGAGGAAATGGTTGGTGAGGTTCATACCGCTGTTCATGGTCATAGTATCGGAGCAGTGCTAGCGGACCGCAACTCTCATTTTGCGTAGAGCTTGTTGCTGTGAAGAAATTGCCAGGTGCGGGTGATGTCCAGGATGTCGGTCTCTTTTCTGATCTCGGCGGGGAAGGGTGAAAAGGGTGAGGCCAGCCTGACGATACGTACCGCTGCATCGTCCAGCAGTTTGTGTCCGGAAGACTTCAGTACCCGGATTCGTTCGACAGTACCGTCCTTCTTTACCGCAACGTGGAGTATCAGGTTGCCATAGAGTTTGCGACGTTTCGCCTCGTCGGGGTAGTTGAGGTTGCCGACGTTCTCCACCTTGCGCCGCCAGGTGTCCAGGTAACTTGCATAGGTGTACTCCTGGGTACTGGCGGTGAGCCGCTTGCGCCTGGGGCGTTTTGCATAGGCCTTGGTTTTGCGGTCCAGTTCGGCGGTCAGGCGTTGAATCTCCTGGTCGGTGCTCGCCAAAAGCTGGGCCGCGGTGAGCCGCTTCCTCTTTGGTTTCTGCTTTTTCGCCTTGGGCGTGGTGTCGATCTTCTTTTTCGCCGGCGCCTTCTTGGTTATCACCCGCTTCGGCTCGGTCTTCTTGGGCGGCGCAGGTGGTGCTGCAGGGAGGTTCTCCTGGGCCGGTGACGGGACTGCACGTGCCGGTGGTGTAATCTGGGTGGTGGGCCGGACCTTCTCTTTCTGCTGTCCGCCACCCTGTTGAGTGACCTGGGCCAGAAAATCCGCCTTTTCAGGCTTCTCGCTCTTTTTCGGGTTCTGCACCACCATGATCTCAATGGTGCGCTCCGGTGGGGGTTGCTTCTTGGCTCTTTCAATAGTGAAGGTGACGCCGAGGATGAGCACCACATGCAGGCTGACTGCGAAGAACAGGGTCAACCCCAGGCGATCGACAGGGGATATTTTTGCAGCTGTTCTCATCAGTTCGCAGGTGTACTCAGTCTCTTGTTACCGGATAGCGGTGGGCTGACCATTATATTACCGGTTGATTCCAAAAACTGCAGGCGTTTCTGCATCGGGGGGGTCATGTGCAGGTTGCCCCGGTCGTCAACCAGGAGCACATGATCTATGCCCATTTGGTGGGCGATCTTCTGCCAGCCATCCGGGCCGGCGATGAAGAGTGCGGTTGCCGCTGCATCGGCGGTCACCGCCTTGCTGTGAAGTACCGTGATAGAGCGGGTTCCACTGGCCGGGTAGCCTGTTCTTGGATCAATGATGTGGTGGTAGCGCTGACCCTGCCACTCAAAGTTGCGCTCGTAATCCCCCGAAGTGAATACGCTCTCGTCGCCCTCGACATCGAGGGTTGCCAGTACTCCAGTGCCACTGGGGTGGCGGATGCCGATGCGCCAGGGCTGACCGTTTTTAGACCCGATTGCACGCAGGTCGCCACCGGCGTTGATAATGGCGTGGTCAATGCCCAGTTCTTTCAGGTGTTCAATGGCCAGGTCAATGCCGTAGCCCTTGCCGAAGGCGCCGAAATCGAGTTTGACCGCCGGGTTGGTGCTTTTCAGCTCGATGCCCTGAAGGCTCAGGTCGCTCATCTGGGGGTTGTGGCTGAGCAGTTCATCAATGCGCTGCTGTTTAGGTGGGCGGTGCCCCTCGGGATCGTTGCTGTGAAAGCCCCAGGCATCCACCAGGTTGCCGATGGACGGGTTGAACAGGCGATCACTCTGAATCGAGAGTTCGGAGCCGAGTTGGATCAGCCGTATCAGGGAGGGGGGGGCCGAGAAGCTTGTTTCTCCCTCGCGGATCAGCCTGTTGATACGACCGAGAGGGCCCGGATCCCAGGCGTGCCATGCCCGGTGCATCTGCAGGAAGTCCTGTTCCAGGATTCCCGCCGCTTTTTCAGCATCGTCTTTGGATGCGCCGGCGATGGTGAGGTCGACCAGGGTTCCAAAGGCCAGGAAGCGGGTGTTCTCCACCTGGGGGGGGCGCTCGCAGCCCGCCAGTACCAGGAGTAGTGAGCAGAACAAGAGTGCCCTGCTGAACATGAAGCCCCTTGTCACCTTCATGGCCTGAGCTGTTCTTCGATCCGGTCCATCAGCTCTGCGCTGATATTGAGGTTGAATTGGCTGTCCAGTTCACGGATGCAGGTGGGGCTTGTGACATTTATCTCGGTCAGGTAATCCCCTATCACATCCAGTCCTGCAAACAGTATGCCGCGTTCTTTGAGGGCAGCACCGACCTGGAGGGCGATCCATTTGTCCTGCTGGGAGAGCGGGATGCCCTTGCCGGTGCCTCCAGCCGCCAGGTTTCCGCGGGTCTCTCCCGGTTTTGGAATCCTGGCCAGGGCATAGGGCACGGGCTCTCCATCGACCATCAGAATGCGCTTGTCACCCTCGGTGATCTCAGGAATGAAACGTTGCGCCATGGCGTATTGCCGTCCGCTGTCCGTGAGGGTCTCGATGATAACGTTGGTGTTGGGGTCGCCACAGCGTGTGCGGAAAATGGATGCGCCACCCATAGTGCCCAGGGGTTTGAGGATGATGTCCTTCTGCTCTTCCAGAAAAGCGATCAACTGCTGGTGGTTGCGGGTGACCAGGGTGGGCGGGCAGCACTGGGGGAACCAGGTGGTAAAGAACTTTTCGTTGCAGTCCCTCAGTGCAGCGGGGCGATTGACCACCAGAACACCCCGCTCCTCGGCCTTTTCCAGTATGTAGGTGGTGTAGACATACTCCATGTCGAAAGGGGGATCCTTGCGCATCAGAATGACGTCGAGCTCCTCCAACGGGGCGGCTCGCTGCTCCTGTAGCTGGTACCACTGGCCGGGATTCTCTTCGACCTTCAGTCCGGACATGATTGCGAAGGCCCGATCATCCTGCAGGTAGAGGCTCTCCTGCTCCATGTATTGAATGTTCCAGCCCCTGGCCTGCGCCTCAAGCAGCATGGCAAAGGTACTGTCTTTCTTGATATTGATGTCCCCGATGGGGTCCATCACGACACCGAGAGTGATATTCATGGCGCAATGATACCTGACAGTGGTGAATTTGTGGGGTGTTTCATGGCAGAGCCGGTTGGGAACACACAGTGGAGCAGCAGGAGTCTCCGGTAGTTTAATTATTAAAGTCCTGCCGATTCTGTCCGCTATCAATGGACAGGTTCCTCGGTTGCAGAGTAGGAACCCAATTGATATGGTCTAACAGTTGGCTTGCACGCACAGGGACGGGGTGGGCCGCTATAAAAACTATTAGATACAACCACAAAGGGCTGTGGAGGGGTATTTTTACTGCCTCCCTTAAAATAATTTGGGTGTCAGGAGGGTGATCTCTGATGAGTGCGACAATGCCTCGGAGACTTAATAATCTGGCTTTTCCGGTGTTCCGTTTTTTCTGTTATCTGTTTCTGGCTTGTTTTGTGACGTCGTTCACAGTAAATGCTGCTGATGACGATGATTACCTAAAGGCAATCGAGATGGAGACCGATAAGGTCGAACGTAAAAACGGTGAAGATGACCCGGTTCAGGCTGAGCTTGACGGAACATCGACCGGTGGTGGTGGGGACGGATTCAGTTACGGTCTTTCCATCGACGGTTTCGAAAATGAGCTGAAGGAAAAATATACCGGCAGCTCGGTTTTTTACAAAAAACTGCCCCGTAGGAATCAGGAAGAGATTTACCAGGAGTATTTCAAGGGAGCCTCCTACGAGCAAATTCAGAAGAAAATAATGAATCGTTACCTGGGGCGTTGAGTACTCTGCTCAACCCCTGACAATCTGGTAATGTATATCAATGCGGGGAGTCAATGAATGAAAGTGTGTAAAAGCCTGGTGTCTGTACTGTCTGTACTGTCTGTACTGGTGCTTGTTTCGGGAGCTGCTATGGCTGCCGAGGGTGAGGGTGAAGGTGAGGTCCAGGTTGGCAAGGACGATGGTATTACGCCCCTTTATAAAGGCAAGCCATACCTTCACGTGATGCACGAAGGCCGGTCGGTCAAGGTTCAGCGCGTACAGGATCCCGATTATGAACTTCGGGGTTATTTTGCCAAGACCATCCGAAAATGCCCGCCCTTTTGTCTGAAGCCTGTTTCTGTCGATCCAGGAGTGAAGACCGTCGCTGAAATCGAGATTTTTGATTTCATGGAGAATGAGCTGCGTGACGGCAAGGGGATAATGATCGATGCGCGTACACCCAGCTGGCACAAAAAGGGCACAATTCCCGGCTCAATCAATATTCCCTTTACCACTCTAAGCAAGAAGATCAACGAGCCTGAAATGATCGAGACCCTGAAGCTTCTTGGCGCCAAGCCCAGGGGTGATGTGGGTTCGATGACACGCACGCTCGAAGAGTGGGGTATGGTTGATGCCAAGCATAAGACAGAAAGCTGGGACTTCAGTCAGTGCAAAGACCTGATCGTATGGTGTAACGGGCCTGCATGCGGCCAGTCACCCCGTGCTATACAGGGGCTACTGAGTGTTGGCTATCCAGCTGAAAAATTGAATTATTATCGCGGTGGTATGCAGATCTGGCAGCTGTTTGGCCTGACCACGGTCTCCCCGTTGGAATAACTCCCGAGGCTGCCGTTCCTGATGTCGGTCGGCAGCCATTCGGAAACATGCTATGAGCAGAGGAAGTGTGGCAATGAGCGAAGACCTCGACACCGATATATCGGGTCTCAAGGTGATGGTTATCGATGATAGTAAAACCATCCGGCGAACGGCCGAAAGTCTGCTGAAAAAAGCGGGTTGCGATGTGTTTACTGCAACAGATGGATTTGAGGCGTTGTCGGTCATTGCCGATAACCGTCCTGATGTGATTTTTGTGGATATCATGATGCCGCGGCTTGACGGCTATCAGACCTGCGCATTGATAAAGCACAACCAGGAATACAAGAATACGCCGGTGATTATGTTGTCATCTAAAGATGGCCTGTTTGATCGTGCGCGTGGACGCATTGTCGGTTCAGAGCAGTATCTGACAAAACCCTTTACCAAGGATGAACTGTTGGGTGCAATTCGTCGCCATGCAGTGAAAGCGGCGTGAATACCACCTCTGGAATATTATCTATCTGGCATTCTCGGAAAAAGGCGCGAGCATTATGAGAAGCTTTTTCAAAAAGGGCGGGTCGGACGACCAGCCGGATGCTGAGCCCCAAGATGTAGATGGGGCCCACCGCAAAGTATTGATCGTGGACGATTCGCCCACGGAGACACATGTCATAAAGAACATTGTTGAAAGTGGCGGCTACACTGCACTGACTGCGCCTGACGGTGAAAGTGGTATCGAAGAGGCACGCCAGTCAAAGCCTGATGTCATCCTGATGGACGTGGTGATGCCTGGGTTGAATGGCTTTCAGGCGACACGGCAACTGACCAAGGACCCCGAGACGGCAGATATTCCGGTGATCATGGTTACCACCAAGGACCAGGAGACTGATCGTGCCTGGGGGCTGCGCCAGGGTGCAAAGGAGTACGTGGTGAAACCCATCGCTTCGGCTGAACTGCTGGCAAAAATTCGTACGGTCCTGGGTGACTGAACAGATGGCAACCGCAACATCAGCAGATATTTTACTCCAACTGCGCGAGATAGAGCGCAGGAGCATGCGTCACGCCGAGGGGCTTCCCAAAGAGGATGAAGGTACGCAGTTTTGGGAAGGTGTGCTCTGTTCTGTAGCCGGTGTGCGCATGGTTGCCCCGCTGGGAGAGATAGCCGAGATTTTGAACTACCCCGCCTCGATCACGGTGGTTCCCGGGACCAAGAACTGGGTCGTCGGGATTGCCAATATTCGAGGCAACCTGCTCCCGATTATAGATTTGCAGGTGTTTTTGGGGGGCAAGCATATAGTGACCGGACGGCGTAGCCGGGTTCTGGTTATCAATCACAATGGATTGTATGTCGGGCTGTTGGTGGGAGATGTGCATGGCATGCGCCACTTCGCAGAGGACCAGGGCGCCGCGGTGCCCGATCTGCCTGGAGTGGTGCGCCAGTATGTGAGGCAAGCCTACAGCCTGGAGAATGAGGTTTGGCCGGTGTTTAGTACGCAACTACTGGCGGAAAATCAGGGGTTCCAGGTGGCGGCGGCCTGATAGCCGGCGCAGTGTTGATTGGATTTTTTGAGACTCAAATAATAGAAATCGCAAGAGCGTGCTTTTTCTGGAGATAGGCTGAAATGGCAAGAAGGTCTGCAAAACGTATTGGCGGCGGGTCCGCCTCAAACAGGTTCGTTGTTCTTTTATCAGTGGGATTGCTGGTTACGATTGTGTTGGCGCTGTTGACCTTCGCTCACGTGGCCGAGTGGGATGCGAACGACGAAGCATACCTGCTGCGTTCTGCGGAACAGCGGGTAATCTCTCAGAAGATCGCTAAAAACGCGCTCTCAGCTGCATCAGGTGACAAGGATGCTTTTGGGCAGTTGCGGGAATCCCGCGACGGATTCGAGCGACTGGTCACCGAACTGAAGCGTGGTGTTCCCCGCATTGACCTGCCAGCCTCGCCTTCAGAGGTTCGCAAGGATCTGAAGTCGATGGATGAGGTCTGGCTGGAGTTGCGCCAGAACGCTGACGATATTCTCTCCAACCGGGATTCAATTCTCTCGGTACGGGAATTCGTGAACGTGATTACCGAGTTCATCCCCCAACTGCAGATTCTCTCCCAGGAGGTAATTGATATCCTGGTAGACCAGAAAGGTGATCCCGCTCAGGTCTCCATTGCTGCCCAGCAGCTTATGCTGGCGGAGCGAATTGACAAGAACGTGGCCCGGGTTCTGGTGGGCGGTCAGGCAACAGCTGCGGCCATCGACCAGTTCAGTCGTGATGCGGACCTTTTCGGCCGTGTACTGGACGGTATGCTCCAGGGCAGTGACGATCTTGAAATCAAGCGGATCACCAACGCCATTGCGGTAAAGAAACTGCGTGAAGTGGCGATGCTCTTCAGCTCCATCAACGACCACGCAGGCGAGATCATTGAGACCGTACCTGCAGTACTGCCGGCACTGGAGGCTGCAAGCCGCGTGACCGATGTATCTGACCAGGTGAACGATGCTGCCGATAACCTGATCAAGGTGTATGGCCAGTCACCCGGTCGTGTAAGTGTGTTCGGGGTTAAGGCAGGTCCGGTGATGATTACCATCCTTGGCGCCCTTTCCGCCGCATTCCTGCTGCTGCTTGGTTACATCCTGCTGATGGATGCAAAACGCCGCGAGGAAGAGAGTAAGCAACAGAATGAACGTAACCAGCAGGCTATTCTGCGTCTGCTGGATGAGATGGGTGACCTCGCTGATGGTGACCTCACAGTAACCGCTACGGTAACCGAGGACGTGACCGGCGCCATCGCGGACTCTATCAACTACGCGATTGAAGCGCTGCGCAGCCTGGTAACCACCATTAACCAGACCTCGGAACAGGTATCCGCTTCAGCCCAGGAGAATCGCGCAACTGCGATGCACCTGGCAGAGGCGAGTGAGCACCAGGCTGAGCAGATCTCCAGCGCCACAGACTCCATCAAGACGATGACCACTGCTATCGACCAGATGTCCAGTGAGGCGACAGAGTCTACCGAAATCGCCCAGCGCTCGGTTGATATAGCGGGTACAGGCGCCGACACGGTGCGGCGCACCATCCAGGGCATGGATACCATTCGCGAGCAGATTCAGGAGACATCAAAACGAATCAAGCGGCTGGGTGAGAGTTCCCAGGAGATTGGAGATATCGTTGAGCTGATTGACGATATCGCCGACCAGACCAACATTCTTGCGCTTAACGCGGCAATGCAGGCGGCAATGGCCGGTGAAGCCGGTCGCGGCTTCGCGGTGGTTGCGGATGAGGTACAGCGCCTCGCTGAGCGTTCCGGTAACGCGACAAAGCAGATTGAAGCGCTGGTTAAAACCATTCAGGCGGATACCAACGAAGCGGTGAGCTCGATGGAAGATACCACCACGGAAGTGGTGTCGGGTGCTCAGCTGGCCGAGGATGCTGGTGAAGCCCTGCAGGAGATTGAGACCGTATCGAATCAGATCGCCGAGCGAATCGCCAAGGTGGCGGAGTCTGCCCAGTCGCAGTCTTCCGAGGCTGGCCGAATCGATGACACAATGAGTGTAATTCAGGAAATTACCACCCAGACATCGGAAGGTACCAGTCAGACCGCGGGCGCCATTGGTACCCTGGCTGACCTGGCTGATGAACTGCAGCGTTCGGTATCTGGTTTCCGTCTGCCGGAATAACGGACCGCGTGTTGTAAGAGATGATTTACCGGGTGCGTCTAGCCTAACGAACGGATGTGGGTATAGGTGCACCTCAGGAGCAGAAGATCCGGTATGAGCGACGCGCACGACTACAGTACGCTTAAGTGGATCAGGGGTGAGTTGGATTCATCCCTGGAAGCCGCCAGACGGTCCCTCGATGACTATTTCGAGGAGATCGGTGATAGTGAAGAGCTTATCAGCGAGTGCATACAGCACCTGCACCAGGTTCTTGGCACATTGCAGATGGTGCAGATCTACGGTGCGGCCATGCTTGCCGAGGAGATGGAGCTGGTTGCCATCGCCTTGAAAGAGGACCGGCTGAAGAAACGCGAAGAGGCAGCAGAGGCATTGATGCTTGGCATCATTCAGCTGTCTGACTACCTGGAAAAGCTTGAATCGGGTGCCCGGGATGAGCCAATCCTGATTTTGCCCATACTGAACGAGCTGCGTGCCACCCGCGACGCCACCCTTTTCTCCGAAGTTGCACTGTTCGCCCCGGCGCTGGAGCAGAAGCTTGCATCCGAGGCCTTGCAGGGCGAGCCCAATCCGGAGCTCACGACGTTTGCCCGGGGCGTACGCCACCAGTATCACCGCGGATTGCTCGACTGGTTCAGGGGAACCGATGTCGAGGGTGGTCTCGGGCGTATCGAATACATTTTCAAACAGCTGGAAGGCAGTGCAGGTACGGAGCAGGTCAAGCGCCAGTTCCGTGTTGCCAGGGCAGTTGCTTCCGCGCTGCGGGACGGTAGTCTTGACGTGGGCAGCGCAACCAAGCTCCTGATGGGACGGGTTGATCGCGAGATCAAGCGCCTGATCGACCAGGGCGAATCTTCTGTCTCGGAAACGCCCTCCAATGACCTGCTGAAGAACCTCCTCTATTACACGGCTTGTGCTGATTCCAGCAACCCTCACGTTGCCGAGATAAAGACTGCCTACGATCTCGATCACAGCCTGGTCAGCCAGGCAGATATCGAAGCTGGGCGGGAAGAGCTGCAGGCCCCTTCCCAGGATCTGCTGAATTCAGTACGTAGTGCAATCTCCACTGATCTCACGGCTATCAAGGACGGGGTGGATCTCTTTATCCGCACCGGCACTGAAGACGCAGCACGTCTCAAACATGTCGAAGAGCTCATGCATAAGCTTGCCGATACCCTCGGCATGGTGGGGCAGGGTGAGCTGCGTCAGCGGCTGAAGCGCCAGGCGGACTGGATTGCTGATGTTGTGGCCAACGAATCGGTACCCCAGGACCAGGATCTGATGTCGCTGGCAGCGGACATCCTGTTTATTGAAACTTCCCTGGATAACCTGACCGTTGCCCGTCGGCATGACCAGTGGGCCAAGCGGCCTGACATGGCAGAACTGCTTCCCGATCTGCCCGAAGGTGAGTTTGATCGCCTGGTGGACTCGGTGCTGCACGAGGCGAGCATCGATATGGCGAAGAACAAGGAGGCCGTGGTCAGCTATATCGCTGCACCGGAATCCAGCGCACTGTTGACCGAAGTCCCTGCCCGCTTTTCAACTATAGCCGGCGCATTTCGCATTCTGCACCTGGACGATGCAGCTGGTTTGCTTGACGGGCTGGCTGGTTACGTTCAGGAACGCCTGCTCGATGCTTCCACTGTTCCCGATTCCGATCGTCTCAATGCCTTTGCAGATGCTGTAACCAGTATTGAGTATTTCACCGAGGCTGTTACCGAGGGGCGTGGCATACATTCAGAGATACTGGATGTGGCCAAACAGTCCATGGAGCAGTTGGGTGTTTCCATTGAGTCTCCCGGTGTGGCTGAGGCTGAAGCTGAAGCGTCACCTGAAGAGGCAGTATCCGAATTCATGGAGTCGCCAGTTTCGGGCGAACTGCCAGAGATAGAGGAGCCGGTTGAAGAGACCGTCGAGCCCAAGGCAGCCGTCGAGGCCGTACCCGAACCGGTCCCCTCGGCCGATAAGCCTCCCCTGGAGGATATCGATCCTGAAATTCTGGATATCTTCATCGAAGAGGCCCGGGAAGAGCTTGCCGTGATCCAGGAGTACCTGCCCCGTTGGCACACGGATCACGACGACAAAGAGGCACTGTCCACTTTCAGGAGATCGTTCCATACCCTGAAAGGGAGTGGACGTCTTGTGGGTGCAATGGTCATAGGCGAGTTTGCCTGGTCTATCGAGAACATGCTCAACAGGGTGATCGATGAAACCATCTCCGTATCACCCGAAGTACTTACCCTGCTGTCAGACTCGGCGGCTGTACTGCCCGAACTGATCGACTGCCAGGAGCAGGGGACGACCCCCCAGGCTGATGTCGATAGCCTGATGGATCGTGCATTCCAGCTGGTGGATCCTGAAGCCCATGCGCAAAAGGCGGAAGCAGAAGCTGAAGAACCGCAGGAGCCAGGGCAGGAAGAACAACAAGAGTTGCCCGTAGAGGTAGAGGCTGACGACGGGGCAGAGATTGTAGCTTTCCCCGGTGTAGAGCCGGAACCAGGGCCAGAGCCCGAGCCCGAGCCCGAGGCGCCCATAGTCATGGATGGGGCGCTGTTCGATATTTTCGATGCAGAGTCCAAAACCCATCTGCAGACACTGCGGGACTTCATCGATAGCTGCAGCAGTGATCCGCTATCCTGCCGAATTGATGGTGAACTGTCACGAGCGCTTCACACGCTGCACGGCAGTGCCCACATGGCCGAGGTCGTTTCAATGGCTGAGGTGAGCTCCGATATGGAGGCCCTGGTCAATGCCCTCAAGGATCGCCACGCAATCGCCGACGAGGATTTCCTATCGCTGACCTCGCGGTACTGTGATCTGATTGAATCCATCCTGGGCGTAATCAATGCCGAAGGTACAGGCCTGCCCGACTGGACAGATCTGCATGAAGAGATAAATGCGCGCCAGCTAGCACTCGAGAGTGTTGTCAGCACCGAGGAGATTGCGGCGGAGACAGCATGGGAT
Organism: Sedimenticolaceae bacterium; assembly: GCA_965224515.1. Classification (GTDB taxonomy): domain Bacteria; phylum Pseudomonadota; class Gammaproteobacteria; order Chromatiales; family Chromatiaceae; genus Sedimenticola_A. Next base: position 488,386 of record OZ245051.1, on the reverse strand, counting down.
CTGGATGGCGAGCCTGAAGAGGCTGCCGGTCAAGGGCTTGAGCTGGATGTCGATGAAACACTGCTCGACGCAGGGCTGTTTGAGCCGGCGGCTGAAACAATGGAGCTCTCAGAGGAGATTCTTGAAGAGGGGGAATCCCTCGAAGAGGAGCTGTTGGTTGGAGACGAATCGGTTGAGAGTTTAACCGTTGAAGAGCTGGAGTCGCTTGGGGCTGCCCCCATGAGCTCAGATGAGCTTCAGTCGGATGAACTGTTGGCTGGAGACGAGCAGGTCGAGAGCGTAACGGTTGAAGAGCTGGAGCTGGTCGAGCCCGAACTCGCGGAGCCAGCAGAGTCCGATCAGGATCAACTGCTTCAGGAAGAGACCGAAGAAGCGCCTTCAGGGCTTGAGATCCCTGATGCGGGGTTTGGTGAAACAGAGACTGAGTCGGCCTGGGAGCCGGAGACAGAAGCTGAAGAACCGGAACCGGTTCATGTTGAGCCGGAGAGTATCGCGGAAGAGCTCGTTGAAGCAGAACCGGTTGAGACCGAAGCGGAGACCGACGTAGCCGATGAAGCGCTCGACAGGTTGGCTGAAGTGCCGGAAGAGGCCGGCCAGGAAAAGCCTGAAGAGCAGGCCCCTGAAGATGATGCCGACTACATCAATATAGAAGCTGATCCTGAACTGCTGGAAATCTTTCTGGAAGAGGCGAGAGAGCTGCTTGAGGCTGCTCAGAACGCATTCCAGAACTGGCAGCAGAATCCCTCCTACAGTGAACCCGTGGCGGATCTTGAACGTACACTGCACACCCTCAAGGGTGGTGCGCGTCTGTCGGGGGCAATGCCCGTCGGTGATCTCAGTCACGCCTTCGAGTCCTTGCTGACCGGTGTGGATCACGCACGGATTGAGCCGACCTCCACGGTATTTGATCTCTCCCAGCAGGTGATTGACCGCCTGGCTGAGCAGGTTGAGGAGCTGGGGCACGGCCCCCGGTTGCGCCGGGCAGATGACCTGGTCGGGCGTCTGGAAGAGGTGTTCCTTGTCGACCAGGCTATTGCTAAGCCTCTCGATGAGGAGGCTGGGCAGACAGAAGTAGAGACAACAGAGTCGTTGCCTGAAGAGGGTGCCGCCGAAGAGTTTGCGGCAGATGAAACGGAATTAATGCAGCCCGAGCCGGTTGCTGAAGAGCCTGGGCCGTTGGCAACAGCAGCAGCGGATGAAACCGCTCCCGTGCCGGACGAGGGTAAGGCTGACGCCGCCGCCCCTGCCAGGACCTTTCCAAGCCGGGGACGAGAGAAGGTAAGGGTAAAATCCGAACTGCTCGATCGTCTGGTAAATAACGCCGGTGAGGTCAGTATCTACCGCTCCCGGCTTGAGCAGCAGAATGGCGATCTCGGTTTCAACCTTTCAGAACTGGAGCAGACGGTAGAGCGTCTTCGTGAGCAGCTGCGCCATCTTGAAATCGAGACCGAGGCCCAGATTCTGTTCCGCTACGATAAGGACAAGGAAGAGGGGCGCGAGATTGAAGAGTCTTTCGATCCTCTTGAACTCGACCGCTTCTCCACCATGCAGCAGCTCTCCCGAAGCCTGATGGAGACGGTAAATGACCTTGCCAACATTAACGGCTATCTCTCTGATCAGCATCGTGAGACAGAGACGCTGCTTCTCCAGCAGTCCCGCCTGACAACCGATCTGCAGGATGGCCTGATGCGTACCCGCATGGTGCCTTTTGCGCAGCTTGTACCCAGGCTGCACCGCGTTGTGCGCCAGACCTGCAACCCGGTCGGCAAAAAAGCCGTCCTTGAGGTGGAAGGTGCAGAGGGTGAGCTGGACAGGGGTATCCTCGATCGCATGGTCGGACCCCTGGAGCATATTCTCAGGAACTCTGTCTCCCATGGTATCGAGAGACCGGAAAAGCGCGCGGAATCAGGCAAGACGGAAAGTGGAAGAATTCAGCTGAAGCTCCAGCGTGAAGGTAATGATGTGCTGCTGACCGTCTCGGATGACGGTGCCGGCATGAAAATCGATTTGATCCGACAGAAAGCCATTGAGCGTGGCATGCTGGACCCGGCGGCAGAAGTCACCGACAACGACGTGCTGCAGTTTGTACTCGAGCATGGTTTCAGTACTGCAGACGAGATCACCCAGATCGCCGGTCGTGGCGTGGGCCTCGATGTGGTGGTCAGCGAGGTCAAGCAGCTTGGCGGTTCTCTGGATATCCAGTCTAAGCCAGGCGAGGGCACCAGCTTCATCATTCGCCTGCCGCTCACCCTGGCTATCTCTGATGCCCTGATGGTGGAGCTGGAGAATGAAATTTTTGCCATTCCCCACGTAAGCATCGAGGGTGTGGTGCGCTCCTCCTACCAGGAGATGCAGGCCTGTTACAGCGGTCAGCAGAAGCACTTCTCATACGCCGGCCAGGATTACCAGGTCCGTTACCTGGGTAACCTCCTCGGAGTGGGACAGCTCCATCTCAGTGAACAGCGCAAGTGGTACCCACTGCTGCTGATTCGCGCCGGTGAACACCGCGTGGCCCTGCATGTTGATAACCTGATCGGCAACCGCCAGATCGTGGTCAAATCGGTGGGACAGCAGCTCAGTACCGTGCGCTGGATCTCCGGTGGCACCATTCTTGGTGATGGTCGCGTGGCACTGATTCTGGATGTGACCGCCCTGGTGCGTATGGATGTTGCACACACCGCGGTGGCAGCGGTTGAAACAGTTGAAGAAGATCGCGAACCTGTCTTTGGCCGCATGGTTATGGTGGTGGATGACTCCATCACCGTGCGCAAGGTCACAGGCCGTCTGCTTGAACGCCATGGCATGCACGTGGTGACAGCAAAGGATGGCGTGGATGCGGTTGCCCAGTTGCAGGATCACCGTCCGGATATCATGCTGCTGGATATCGAAATGCCACGCATGGATGGTTACGAGCTTGCAAGGCACATGCGCAACTCCGAGGCGTTGCGTGACATACCCATCATCATGATTACATCCCGTACCGGCGACAAGCATAGAAACCTGGCCATGGAGCTGGGTGTCAAGCGCTATCTCGGTAAGCCTTACCAGGAGAGCGAGCTGTTGGAAAACATCAATTCAGTGCTGCTTGAGGTGGCGGAATGAGCAGGGTAGTTGCTCCATCAGAGATTCGCGGTGTACTGCTGCCGTTGCAGACCGGCCAGCTGTTGCTGCCCAATGCAACCGTTTCGGAAGTGGTTGGTTATACCAAGCCCGAGTCCCGCAAGGAGGGTGCCCCGGATTGGCTGTTGGGTGATTTCTCCTGGCGCCAGCAGAAGGTACCCCTGATCTCCTTTGAAACTCTGACCGGCTCTTCGCCGGAAGAGGTTGGTCATCGTGCGCGTATCGCTATCTGCAATACACTCAACGGCAACGATAAGCTTCCCTATATCGGTATTCTGCTCAAGGCAATCCCGCACCTGGTCCGCGTGACAAGGGATAGTGTAGCGCCCCTTGGCGAGGAGGGGGATGCGGGTTCGATGGTTGCAGGACAGGTGAAGATTGCGGGCAAGGAGGCCTGGATCCCCGACCTTGATTCCCTTGAGATGGCGCTGGGTGACGTTCTGGATGAGTTGTCCCGGTAACTAACCGCCTCTCAGCGGAAGTCACCCCATAGAGTCTGTATCGCGGCAATCGCCGCAAGGGGCGCTGTCTCGGTTCTCAGAACCCTGGGTCCCAGCCGCACCCCGGTGAATTGATGCCTGAGTGCCTGGCTTCTTTCATCTTCAGACAGTCCCCCTTCTGGGCCGACCAGCAATCGAACGCCTGATGTCGGTACAGGCAGATGCTGCAGCGTCTGCTCAGAACGGTGATCCAGCAGCAGTCCCGCCAGATCGTCGCTTGATTCGATCCAGTCCTGAAGTTTTCTTGCCGTGTTGATTGCAGGCACAAAGCAGCGTCCTGACTGTTCGCAGGCGGATACCGCCACCTGTCGCCAGTGGTTGCAACGCTTCTCCATTCGCTCCCGGGAGAGGCGGACCACGCAACGTTCGGTAACCAGGGGGGTGATCTCGGTTACCCCGAGTTCCACCGCTTTCTGTACGGCAAAGTCCATGCGTTCGCCCTTGGATATCCCGATACCCAGGCTGATCTGCAGGGTGGGTTCTGTCTCACGTGCAGTCTGTTCCAGAACCTCGACCTCGACAGATCGCTTGCCGATTGTTCCAATGCGTGCACTGAATTCACTGCCCTTGCCGTTGAAAAGGGTCAGCTCAGCGCCTGCCTTGAGGCGCAACACCTGAACCAGGTGGCGCGCAGGGCCCTCTTCGAGCATCACCCTGTTGCCGGGGTTGAGGGATTGCTGGGTGTAGATCCGGTATTCGCGCATCGCAGTTCCGCTGGGCCATGATGTGAGGGGATTATATCCTGCCGACAGGAACCCTGTCCCCAGGGCTCCATAGCCTGATTGAACATGCAGGGAAAAACCGCACCCCCGGGGAACCGGGTGGTGCGGCTGCCGGGCTGGTTCAGTCGCCCAGTCCGAGATTGTTGCAGATCTTCAAGACGGGAGCGGACTGATTCATGGTGTAGAAGTGCAGTCCCGGGGCGCCATGTCGCAGCAGGCCATCGCACATGGAACTGACCACGTCGATACCAAAGGCCCTGATGCTCTCGATATCATCACCATAGCCTTCAAGGCGTTTCTTGATCCAGCGCGGTATTTCGGCCCCGCAGGCATCGGAAAAACGTACCAGGTTGGTGTAGTTGGAAATCGGCATGATCCCCGGAACGATCGGAATGTCCATGCCGAGCTTCTCGCAACTGTCCACGAACCGGTAGTAGGCGTCTGGGTTGTAGAAGTACTGGGTGATCGCTGCATTGGCGCCGGCATCCACCTTGCGCTTGAAGTTGAGAATGTCTGCCTCTGCGCTGGGTGCCTGTGGGTGGAACTCGGGGTAGGCGGCCACTTCGATGTGGAAATGGTCATCGAAGCTCTCCCTGATCAGGGAGACCAGCTCATTGGCGTAGTTCAGATCGCCAAGGCCACCCAGACCGGCACCTGAAGGCAGGTCACCGCGCAGGGCCACGACTCTGTGAATTCCCTGGCTCTTGTAGTGCTCCAGCATCCCGGTGATCTCCTCGCGGCTGCTGCCGATGCAGGAGAGGTGAGGGGCGGTATCCAGGTTCTCGGAGGCGAGCCACTCCACGCTCTGGAATGTGCGCTCCTGGGTTGAGCCCCCGGCTCCGTAGGTGACGGAGAAGTAGAGTGGATTGACCTCTGCCAGCGCTTTCACATTGGCCTGCATCTTCTCCATTCCCGCCTCGGTTTTGGGGGGGAACAGTTCGAAACTGATGGTCTTGTCATATTGCTTCTGTGATTTCATAGAAGCCCTTTGCATGTTTGAACGTGAGTATTTGAACTGCCTGAATGCAGAGGCGAAAGAGACTGTTTTTAAATTTTCTCTCTGCGCCTCTGCAGTTCAGCTTTTAGCCGTGCGGCAGATCAGTAACGGTAGTGGCCGGGCTTGTACGGACCGTCTACCGGCACGCCGATGTAGTCGGCCTGCTGCTGGGTCAGTGTGCTCAGGTTGGCGGTCACTTTTGCCAGGTGCAGTCGGGCCACCTCTTCATCCAGGTGCTTTGGCAGCATGTAGACCTGGTTGTCGTAGTTGTCGCCACGGCTGAACAGCTCGATCTGGGCCAGTACCTGGTTGGTGAAGGAGTTGGACATCACGAAGCTGGGGTGGCCGGTGGCACAGCCCAGGTTCACCAGTCGGCCCTCGGCCAGCATGATGATGCGCTTGCCGTCGGGGAAAATGATGTGATCCACCTGGGGCTTGATGTTCTCCCACTCGTACTTTTCCAGGCTGGCGACGTCGATCTCATTGTCGAAATGACCGATGTTGCAGACGATGGACTGGTCCTTCATGGCCGCCATGTGGTCGTGGCCGATGACGTGGAAGTTGCCGGTGGCAGTGACGAAGATGTCGCCCAGGGGAGCGGCCTCTTCCATGGTCACCACGCGGTAGCCTTCCATTGCAGCCTGCAGGGCGCAGATGGGATCGACCTCGGTAACCCACACGGTGGCGCCGAGGCCGCGGAAGGCCTGGGCGCAGCCCTTGCCCACGTCGCCGTAGCCGAGAACAACTGCGATCTTGCCGGCTACCATCACGTCGGTGGCGCGCTTGATGCCGTCCATCAGGGACTCGCGGCAGCCGTAGAGGTTGTCGAACTTGGACTTGGTGACAGAGTCGTTGACGTTGATGGCGGGGAAGGGCAGCTCGCCGCTCTCCTGCATCTGGTAGAGACGGTGTACACCGGTGGTGGTCTCTTCGGTCACGCCCTGGATATTCTTCAGGGTTTTGGAGTACCAGTCGGGCTGCTCGGCAATACGCGCCTTGATAGCGGCGTAGAGCACCTCCTCTTCCTCGCTGGTGGGGTTGTCCAGTACGCTGATGTCCTTCTCGGCCTTGGAGCCGAGGATCAGCAGCAGGGTGGCGTCGCCGCCGTCATCCAGGATCATGTTGGGAGTGCCGCCGTCGGACCACTCCATGACCTTGTGGGTGTATGCCCAGTACTCTTCCAGGGTTTCGCCCTTGTAGGCGTAGACCGGGATGTTCTGCGCGGCGATTGCTGCGGCAGCGTGGTCCTGGGTGGAGAAGATGTTGCAGGAGACCCAGCGTACTTCGGCTCCCAGCGCGATCAGGGTTTCGATGAGTACCGCGGTCTGGATGGTCATGTGCAGGCTGCCTGCGATGCGGGCGCCTTTGAGGGGTTTCTCCTCGCCGTACTTCTCCTGCAGGGCCATCAGGCCGGGCATTTCGGTGTTGGCAATGGCGATCTCCTTGCGGCCCCAGTCGGCCAGGGAGAGATCGGCTACCTTGTAGTCGATAAAGTCGTTATTCACAACGGCATTCATGGTTCAGTCTCCGAAAAAACTGAGCGCCGTTGCAAATTGTCTCCAGAAAGCCTCCCGAGCCTGGCAGGTGATACCTGTTGCAGCGCTCCTCGGCGAGGGTGGTACGAATAGGGCGGTAGTATAATCAGTCCAGCTCAAATTACCAGATCACCGGCCCCATCAATGCTGGAAAACCGGCACCCCGGAATACACTGAATGAAGCCCTGTGTATCCCGGGGATTGCCTGGGGTCAGAGTCCGGCAGCTTCCTTGAGGGCAGCGGCTTTGTCGGTGCGTTCCCAGGTGAACTCCGGCTCTTCACGGCCGAAGTGGCCGTAGGCAGCAGTGTTGCGGTAGATCGGTTTGACCAGGTCCAGCATCTGCAGGATGCCGTAGGGACGCAGGTCGAAGTGCTCGCGCACCAGGTCTGCAATCTTCTCCTCGGCGATCTTGGCGGTGCCGAAGGTCTCGATGGAGATCGAAGTGGGCTCGGCGACACCGATGGCATAGGAGACCTGGATTTCGCAGCGGTCTGCCAGGCCGGCGGCGACGATGTTCTTGGCCACGTAACGACCGGCATAGGCGGCTGAGCGGTCGACCTTGGAGGGGTCCTTGCCGGAGAATGCGCCACCGCCGTGACGGGCTGCACCACCGTAGGTGTCAACGATGATCTTGCGTCCGGTCAGGCCGCAGTCACCGACCGGGCCGCCGATGACAAAGGAGCCGGTGGGGTTGATGTGGATCTTCTCCTGGGGGCACTTGTCCAGCCACTCCTTGGGCAGGACCGGCTGAAGAATATTCTCCATCACCGCCTCCTGCAGGTGCTTGAGGTCGATATCCGGATCGTGCTGGGTGGAAAGCACAACCGCGTCGATACCGGCAACCGCACCATCTTTATAGTGCAGGGTGACCTGGCTCTTGGCGTCCGGGCGCAGCCAGGGGAGGACATTCTCCTTGCGCATCTCGGACTGGCGCTGCACCAGTCTGTGGGCGTAGGTGATGGGGGCGGGCATCAACACGTCGGTCTCGTTGGTTGCGTAGCCGAACATCAGGCCCTGGTCGCCGGCGCCCTGCTCTTCGGGGGCGGAGCGGTCGACACCCATGGCGATGTCGCCGGACTGCTTGCCCAGCAGGGACATGACGGCGCAGGTGTTGCCGTCGAAGCCGACATCGGAGTTGGTGTAGCCGATATCACAGACCACTTCGCGAACCACTTCATCCAGATCGACCCAGGCATTGGTGGTGATTTCGCCGGCTATAATGACGGCGCCGGTCTTGACCATGGTTTCGCAGGCAACGCGTGCGTGCTCCGGGTTGGGGTCGAGTTCCAGGATCTTGTCCAGGATGGCATCGGAGATCTGGTCTGCCATCTTATCGGGATGGCCTTCGGATACTGATTCGGAAGTGAAGATGTAATCGCTCATAATTTACTGTTTTCCATAAAAAAACCCGCAAAGCGCGAGCTAAAGGCGGGTTTCCAGAATTAGGTTCGGATTCGCTTTAGCCGCATTTATATGGCGCCCGCAATCTGATTTCAAATCGGCGCAGTGGATGATTATCCGATAACCGATGAATTTGTCAATATTGTGCGTGATCTGGTTTAATCTTCCCCGCTTTGTTCATCAAACTATCAGATTTCCCCGGGTATAATAGCGACCCGATCAGTTATATTTACCGATTGAATAAGAAAATAAGATAAAAAAAGCCCGCGTCATTACTCTTTACTTATGCCAGAATTGCGGGCTGTTTGATATTAGAAGGAGTCACGGCCATGGTTTCACTGGAAACCCCTGTGTGCGAATTCGGCAGACCTGCCGTGGATTTCACCCTGCCGGGGGTGGACGGCAAGACCTGGAGCCTGCAGGAGTGCTGCGGCCCCAAGGGGTTGCTGGTGATGTTCATCTGCAACCATTGCCCTTACGTGAAATCGGTTCGCGAGCGGCTGGTGCGTGACACCCTGGAGCTCAAGGCGCTGGGCATCAACAGCGTGGCGATCATGTCCAATGACCCCGCCGAGTATGCAGAGGACTCCTTCGAGAATATGGCCGGGGTTGCCCGGGAGTACGGCTACCCCTTCCCCTACCTGCTGGACGAGAGCCAGGAGGTGGCGAAGGCCTATGGTGCTGTCTGTACCCCTGATTTTTTCGGCTACAACGCCAACCTGGAGCTGCAATACCGTGGGCGCCTTGACGAGAGTCGCAAAGAGACCGCACCTGAGGGTGTGCGCAGGGACCTGTTCGAAGCGATGAAAGAGGTTGCCGAGACTGGAAAGGGCCCCGTGATACAGATTCCGAGCATGGGCTGCTCGATCAAGTGGCGGGACTGACAGGGTTTTTTCCAGAACTGAGATAAGGGCGATCTGTTGGCTGCCTGGCGGTATCGATATTTTTTTACCCCCATAAAGCCAGCTGGCTTGCTCCGGAAGCGACGAAAGGGGCAGAATATACCTTTTTATGGATGAGAATCCTGGCGGGAGGCGGAAGTTTCGATTTCTCCTCCAGGTGGCAACTCGCACCTTCAGGTCATGGTCAACTCCATTTGGCGTCTCCACCAGGGGAAAAGGTCAACCTTTTGCAGGCAGCAGGTTGATTTATACAGTGGAACGCCTCTGTTTTTTTGCGGGCAGCATCGGTCTGCCCAGGACCGGAATATAAAATTTCTAACAAGCCTTTGAGAGGAGGGACTTATGTCCTCACGTAGAACACTCGCCAACGCCATTCGTGCCCTGAGCATGGATGCGGTTCAGAAAGCCAACTCCGGCCACCCTGGTGCACCCATGGGCATGGCGGATATCGCCGAAGTGCTGTGGAACAGTCACCTGAAGTTCAATCCTACTAACGCAAACTGGGCCGATCGCGACCGTTTCGTCCTCTCCAATGGGCACGGCTCAATGCTGATCTACTCCCTGCTTCATCTCTCAGGTTTCGACCTGAGCATGGATGACATCAAGGATTTCCGCCAGCTTCACTCCAAGACCGCCGGTCACCCTGAGTATGGCTACGCGGATGGTATCGAGACCACCACCGGCCCTCTGGGTCAGGGCATCACCAACGCTGTGGGCATGGCGATTGCCGAGCGCACACTGGCCGGGCAGTTCAACAAGCCAGGTCACGATATCGTTGATCACCACACCTACACCTTCATGGGTGACGGCTGCCTGATGGAAGGCCTCTCTCACGAGGCATGCGCCATGGCCGGTACCCTCGGCCTGGGCAAACTGGTCGCTTTCTGGGATGACAATGACATCTCCATCGACGGCCACATCTCCGACTGGATGGAGAAAGATGTAGGCGGTCGTTTCGAGTCTTATGGCTGGCACGTAGTCCGTGATGTAGACGGTCACGATGCGGACGCTATCAATGCAGCCATCGAGGCAGCAAAGGCGGAAACCGCCAAGCCTACCCTGATCTGCTGCAGAACCACTATCGGGTTCGGTTCTCCAAACCTGTCTGGTACCCACGATTGTCACGGCGCCCCACTGGGTGCTGATGAGATCGCGGCTACCCGTGAACAGCTGGGCTGGGAGCACGATGCATTCGTAATCCCCGACGAGGTCTACGCCGGTTGGGATCACAAAGAGGCGGGTGCTGCTTCCGAGAGCGAGTGGCAGGCACGTTTCGACGCCTACAAGGCTGAGTATCCTGCCGAAGCGGCCGAGTTTGAACGTCGTATGGCCGGCACCCTGCCCGCCAACTTCGAAGCGGAGATGGACCAGTACATCGCCAAAACCCAGGAAGAGATGCCTAACATCGCTTCCCGTAAGGCTTCCCAGAACGCCATTGAAGCGATGGGTCCCGTCGTACCTGAGTTGTTTGGCGGTTCTGCTGACCTCACCGGTTCAAACCTGACCAACTGGTCCGGTACCGTCAAGGTCAATCCTGAAAATGCCAACGGTAACTACATCTCCTGGGGTGTACGCGAGTTCGGTATGGCCCACATGGTCAACGGCATGATGCTGCACGGCGGTTTCCGCGCCTACAGCGCAACCTTCTTCATGTTCATGGAGTTCATGCGTAACGCCCTGCGCATGTCCGCGTTGATGAAGATCAACCCGATCTATGTCTACACCCACGACTCCATCGGTCTGGGTGAAGATGGTCCTACCCACCAGCCGGTGGAGCAGTTGGCCACCATGCGTGCGATTCCCAACTTTGAGACCTGGAGAGGCTGTGACGCGATTGAGTCCGCTGTCTCCTGGAAGGCAGCCATGCTGCGAGACACCGCGCCTACCGCGCTGGTCTTCTCCCGTCAGAACCTGACACCCATGGAGCGTACCCCTGAGCAGGTCAAGGCTATCGAGAATGGCGGTTACGTACTGAAAGATTGCGACGGCGATGCCGATCTCATCCTGATTGCCACCGGTTCTGAAGTCGGTCTGGCGGTGGATGCCGCAGCAGCGATGTCCGATCGTAAGGTTCGCGTGGTTTCCATGCCTTGCACCGACCGCTTCGATGCACAGGATCAGGCCTACAAGGATTCCGTTTTGACCCCAGGCGTAAAACGCGTAGCCGTAGAGGCTGGTGTTGATCTGGGTTGGCACAAGTATGTCGGTCTCGACGGTGCTGTTGTCTGCATGGAGTCGTTCGGTGAATCCGCCCCTGCGGGTCAGCTCTTTGAGCAGTTCGGTTTTACCGTCGACAATGTTGTGGCTACCGCCAAAAAAGTTTTGGGCTGAATAGCGAAGAATTCATCAGTTTTACTGTAAGGAGTATTAGATTATGACGATTAAAGTTGGTATCAACGGTTTTGGCCGCATCGGCCGTATGGCTTTCCGCGCTATCGCTCGCGACTTCCCAGGTATCGAAGTTGTCGGTATCAATGATCTGCTGGACGCTGATTACCTGGCTTACATGCTGAAGTATGACTCTGTTCACGGTCGTTTCGACGGTGACGTATCTGTTGAAGGCGGTAACCTGATTGTTAACGGCAAGACCGTTCGCCTGACCGCTGAGCGCGATCCTGCAAACCTTGCATGGTCCGACATCGGTGCCGATCTGGTACTGGAGTGCACCGGCTTCTTCCTCACCGAAGAGACCTGTCAGAAGCACATCGATGCAGGCGCCAAGAAGGTTGTTATGTCTGCACCTTCCAAAGATGGCACTCCAATGTTCGTACACGGCGTAAACCACGAGACCTATGCCGGTCAGGCGATCATCTCTGCCGCTTCCTGTACCACCAACTGCCTAGCACCTATTGCCAAGGTTCTGAATGACAACTGGGGCATCAAACGTGGCCTGATGACTACTGTTCATGCAGCTACTGCTACCCAGAAAACTGTTGACGGTCCTTCCATGAAAGACTGGCGCGGTGGTCGCGGTATCCTCGAGAACATCATTCCTTCATCCACCGGTGCAGCCAAGGCTGTGGGTGTGGTAATGCCTGAGCTGAACGGCAAACTGACCGGTATGGCTTTCCGCGTACCGACCTCTGACGTTTCTGTTGTTGATCTCACCGTTGAGCTGGAAAAAGACGCCTCTTATGACGACATCTGTGCCGCCATGAAAGCCGCTTCCGAGTCTGGCCCAATGAGCGACACGCTGGGTTACACCGACGAGAAAGTTGTCTCCACCGATTTCCGTGGTGTTGGTAACTCCTCCATCTTCGATGCCGGTGCCGGCATCGCGCTGGACGGTACCTTCGTCAAGGTTGTCTCCTGGTATGACAACGAGTACGGCTATACCGCCAACATGCTGCGCTTTGTTGAGCACGTATCTGCCAACTAAGCCGTGAGCTTGTAGGTCTGCCGGGTGGGTTGTGTCCTGTACATAACCCGCCCGGTTTTCCCGTTCCGCGATTACTTATGCCCACGAGAGGCATTAGCTGAAATAACCCTTTCATCTAATTCTTTTCTAATACCAACTAATAGCTTACAAGGAGTCTCTCTATGTCCTTCATCAAGCTGACTGATCTTGATCTCGCCGGCAAGCGCGTTCTGATCCGTGCTGACCTGAATGTGCCCGTTAAAGATGGCAAGGTTACCTCTGATGCCCGTATTACCGCTTCCATGCCTACCATTGAGCACTGCGTAAAAGCAGGCGCCAAGGTGCAGGTCATGTCCCACCGTGGCCGTCCTACCGAAGGCGAGGTGGATGCCGAGAACTCCATGCAGCCTATCGCAGAGGATATGTCCGCCAAGCTGGGTACCGCTGTTCGACTGATCCCCGACTACCTGGATAACGCTCCAGAGGTTGCAGGCGGCGAAGTGGTTCTGTTCGAAAACGTCCGTTTCAACGCGGGTGAGAAAAAAGATAACGAAGAGCTGGCCAAGAAGTACGCCTCCCTGTGCGACATCTTCGTAATGGACGCCTTCGGTACCGCTCACCGCGCCCAGGCTTCAACCCACGGTGCCGGCAAGTTCGCCCCCACCGCCTGTGCCGGTCTGCTGCTCGCCAGCGAGCTGGACAACCTGGCAAAGGCCCTGGCCGAGCCGGCTCGTCCCATGGTGGCCATCGTTGGTGGCTCTAAAGTTTCTACCAAGCTGACCGTTCTGGAAGCCCTTTCAGAGAAGGTTGACCAGCTGGTGGTCGGTGGTGGTATCGCCAACACCTTCCTCAAGGCTATGGGCAACAACGTCGGCAAGTCCCTCTGCGAGGATGACCTGGTGGATACCGCCAAGGCCCTGGTTGAGAAGATGAAGGATCGTGGCGCCATTATTCCTATCGCTACCGACGTGGTTTGTGGCAAGGAGTTCAGCGAGTCTGCAGAGGCTACTCTCAAGGCTGCCGGTGACGTGGATGACGACGATATGATTTTCGATATCGGTCCCGATTCCGCTAAAGAGCTGGCCGAGATTATCAGCAAAGCCGGCACCATCGTCTGGAACGGCCCTGTTGGCGTATTCGAATTCGATCAGTTCGGTGAAGGCACCAAGACAGTCTCCATGGCTATAGCCGATGCAGATGGTTTCAGCCTGGCCGGTGGTGGCGACACCATTGCAGCGATCCAGAAGTATGACATCTACAACAAGGTGTCCTATATCTCCACCGCTGGTGGAGCATTCCTGGAGTACCTGGAAGGTAAGACCCTGCCTGCGGTTGCCATGCTCGAAGAGTGTGCCAAGGGCTAAATTCCACAAGGGTACGGCTGGCGTCAACAGCGGCAGCCGTATCCGGAGATATTATGCTTAGAAGAACAAAGATTTTAGCCACGATGGGGCCTGCGACTGATGACCCCAAGGTGCTTGATGAACTGATCAGCTCCGGAATCGACGTGGTGCGGCTCAACCTATCTCACGGTTCTCATGATGAACACCGGGTCCGTGCAGAAGCAGTACGTGATCGTGCACGTGCCAGTGGGCGCCAGGTTGGCGTGCTGGTCGATCTGCAGGGTCCGAAGATCAGAATAGGACGCTTCAAGGATGGAGTCATCACTCTGAATGAGGACGACTCATTTATCCTGGACGCGGCCTGTCCATTGACAGATGGAACCCGGGAACGGGTAGGTCTCACATTTCCTGACCTGATTGATGATGTCAGGCGTGGAGATACCCTTATTCTTGCCGATGGTGCCATCGCGCTGTGGGTTGAAGAGGTGGTCGAAAACGAGGTTCACTGCAAAGTGAAAATCGGCGGCCCACTCTCCAACAACAAGGGTATCAACAAGCAGGGTGGCGGACTCTCTGCCCCGGCACTGACCGATAAGGACAGGGAAGACATCAAGTTCGCCGCCAGTATTGAGGCTGACTATCTTGCAGTCTCATTTGTGCAGAGTGCCGATGATGTGCACGAAGCCAGGCGCTTGCTGCTGGAGGCAGGTGGAAACGCCGGTATCGTCTCAAAGATTGAGCGGGCCGAGGCACTGGAGTGTGTCGATGAGATTATCGAGGCCTCCGAGGCGATAATGATTGCCCGTGGTGACCTGGGCGTGGAGATCGGTGATGCTGAACTCCCCGCTGTACAGAAAAAACTGATCAAGCGTGCGCGCTCCATGAACAAGGTGGCGATCACGGCGACCCAGATGATGGAGTCGATGATCACCAGCCCCATCCCGACCCGTGCGGAAGTTTTCGACGTGGCCAACTCGGTGCTCGACGGTACTGACGCGGTAATGCTTTCTGCGGAGAGTGCCGCCGGAAAATACCCGGTCAAGGCGGTAGAGGCTATGGACCGTGTCTGTCGCGAAGCTGAGAAGCAGTCGTCAGTGCGCAAGTCGGCCCATCGCATCGACTCGGTGTTTGGGCGTATTGATGAAGCCATTGCCATGGCAACCATGTACACGGCCAATCACCTGGGTGTGGCGGCTATCGCCTGTTTGACCGAGTCGGGTTCGACACCGAAATGGATGTCGCGTATCAGTTCAAGCATTCCCATTTATGCCTTGACCACTCAAGTCGCAACGCGTCGCAAGGTAACCCTTTTCAGGGGTGTCTATCCCATCAGTTTTGATGTGACCGGGCTGGACAGCCAGGCGGCCAACGTGGATGTTGTTGATGAGTTGCTTCGTCGCAGTGCGGTGCGCACCGGCGACCTGGTGATAATTACCAAAGGGGACCTTAATGGTGTCGAAGGCGGCACCAACGTAATGAAGGTCCTGACGGTCGGTGAGCACTTCGTGCCGGCCAACGATTAATTCGGAATTTAGTAAGACATACATAAAAGGAGAAGAACATGGCTCTCATTTCCCTGCGCCAACTTCTGGATCACGCAGCCGAGAACGGTTACGGCCTGCCAGCATTCAACGTAAACAACATGGAACAGGTGCATGCGATCATGCAGGCTGCCGACGCCGTGGACAGCCCGGTTATCCTGCAGGGTTCCGCCGGTGCGCGTTCCTACGCGGGCGAACCTTTCCTGCGTCACCTGATCGAAGCAGCTATCGAGATGTATCCTCATATCCCCGTGTGCATGCACCAGGATCACGGTGCTTCTCCTGCTATCTGCGCCCGTTCAATCCAGTCCGGTTTCAGCTCCGTCATGATGGACGGTTCCCTGGAAGCTGACGGCAAGACCCCTTCAAGCTACGAGTACAATGTCAACGTAACCAAACAGGTTGTTGATATGGCTCACGCTGTCGGTGCCTCTGTTGAAGGTGAGCTGGGTTGCCTTGGTTCCCTGGAAACCGGTGAGATGGGTGAAGAGGACGGCCATGGCGCCGTAGGCAAGCTGGACATGGATCAGCTGCTGACCGATCCCGACGAAGCTGCTGATTTCGTCAAGCAGACCGGCGTTGATGCCCTGGCTATCGCCATCGGTACCTCACATGGTGCTTACAAGTTTACCCAGGAGCCTACCGGCAAGATCCTGCGTATCGACCGTGTGAAAGAGATTCACGACCGCATCCCCAGTGTTCACCTGGTAATGCACGGTTCCTCTTCCGTACCCCAGGACTGGTTGAAGATCATCAACGACTACGGTGGTGACATGGGTCAGACATACGGTGTGCCCGTTGACGAAATCGTTGAAGGCATCAAATCTGGTGTTCGCAAGGTCAACATCGATACCGACCTGCGTATGGCATCCACCGGTTCCGTGCGTCGTCACCTGCACGACAACCCGAGCAACTTCGATCCCCGCAAGTTCCTCAAGGAAGCCACCAACGCCATGTCCGAAATCTGCAAAAACCGTTACGAAGCTTTCGGTTCTGCAGGCCAGGCCTCCAAGATCACCCCGATCTCCCTGGAAGTCATGTTCGGCAAGTACGAAGGCGGCGAGCTGGATCCCAAGGTCAACTAAGACTCCGGGTTCACCCGTTAGTAAAAAAGGGCGCTTCGGCGCCCTTTTTTATTGGTGCCGTTCCAGTTCAGTGTGGAATATATATGTACGTTTCTGATTTTCTGTAGGTCGGCCTCAAGCTCGATCTGCAAGGGTTGCAGATAACACTACAGTGGCTTTCGGCACTTATCTGGAGCAGCGCCTTTTTATTTGTGTAGATGCAGGGTGCATTGGCAAAACCAGACAGGCCGTCATAAAACCAGATATTCAAGTGGGAATGAGGATTGTTTTAACTTTCCCGTGCATTAGAATGATAATTTGGGCCTAACCTCTGAAGAGATACAGGACAAGGAGCAGTGTCGATGGCTGAGGCGTTCAAGATTGTATACACAGGAAACCTTCTACCGGGTACCGACAGGGAGGCTTTTATCGATGCATTCAGCAGCCGCCTCGGTGTTTCCGCGGAAGAGGCTGCGGCGCTGGCCGATGCAGGTCGCGAAGTGGTGATGAAAAAGGGGCTGAATGCTGAGGATGCGGCCAAGTACAAAAAGTTGTTGCAGAAGCTGGGCATGGAGATCGAGGTTGTACCGGTAGAAACAGCCGATGGAACCGAATTGGTCGCTGAGGCCGAAGATGACGGCCCCAGGTGCCCCAAATGCAGCTCTTCGCGTATACAGGACGACAGCTGCCTCGAGTGCGGCATCATCATCTCCAAGTACCTTGCCCGCCAGCAGAGCGAGGCAGAGACCGCGCAGCAGTCTGACGATTCGAATCCCTACCAGGCACCGGCGGCAAACATCACCCCCGAGCCAGGTAGTGGGGAGATTCGGGGACCTGAGACAGTACCTGCGGGCCACGGTTGGCTCTGGATCAAGCAGGCATACCGGCATTTCAGACGTAATCCCGTTGCCTGGATTCTCGCCCTGGTAGTCTGGATTGTCATCTCCATGGTGCTCAGCCTGGTGCCGGTTATCGGCTCACTGGCCACGACCCTGCTCTCGCCGGTGATCGCGGCCGGATTCATGATCGGTTGTCGTGCCCAGGACCATGGCGAAGACTTTACCGTCAACCACCTGTTCAGCGCTTTTCAGCAGAATTTCGGCCAACTGGTACTGGTGGGCGGACTTTATCTGATGGGTATGGTGATTATCTTTATTGGTATCTTTTCCGTCCTTGGCCTCAGCATGGTGGAGCTTCAGGAACCGGGTGCGTCCGCCCAGGTGGTGCCGGACCCTACCTCGATGATACTGCCGGTGGCTGTGGCGATGCTGTTCTTCTTTCCCCTGCTCATGGCCTACTGGTTCGCTCCCGCGTTGGTTGCCCTGGACGGCGTCTCTGCAGTGACGGCCATGAAACTCAGTTTTATCGGCTGCCTCAAAAACATATTGCCGTTCCTTGTCTACGGACTGGCAACCACGGTTCTGGGCCTGCTCGCGGCGATTCCGTTCTTTCTCGGGTTACTGGTGTTTGTGCCCGTGATAACGGCCTCGATATATACGGGATACCGGGATATCTACTTCGACTGAACCGGCCGTATACATGGATATATCCGCTCAGCCAGAGTCTGTCGATACCGTCCGAACCTACGAGACGCCCGAAGGCATACTCCTCCAGTTGAGACTTGCCGGACCGGTGGTGCGGGCCTGCGCCTGGGCTATAGATCTTGTCATCAGGGCGGTGGCCTACGGCATGATTCTGGGTCTGGGCTCATTCTTTGGTGGTATCGGTGTGGCACTCATTCTGATCGGTTTTTTCCTGATCGAATGGTTCTACCCGGTTGTATTTGAAATCCGCTCCGGTGCAACGCCTGGCAAACGTGCCATGGGGCTGGTTGTTATCAACGATAACGGTACACCTGTATCCCCTTCGGCATCGTTGATACGGAATCTGCTCAGAGCGGCGGATTTTCTTCCCCTGCTGTACGGCGTCGGTCTGCTTATGATGTTGGCCAGCCGGGACTTCCAGCGCCTCGGTGACCTCGCGGCAGGCACCCTGGTGGTTTACCGGGACGAGGAGGAGACACGCGGCGATATGCCCGATTCCCCGTCAAGGCCGCCGCCCCCCGATCTCAATGTGGATGAGCAGCTCTACCTGATCAAGTTTGCCGAGCGCAGTGAGCAGCTGACACCTGAGCGACGCTGGGAACTGGCCAACCTGCTGCAGGATGTTACCGGCGACAATGATCAGAAAGGGGTGGATACCCTCTGGTCCTATGCCAATTGGCTGGTGAAGGGGCGCTGATGCATCAGGAGGCCTTCGAACAAACCTTCGCTCCTCTCTGGGATGAACTGGGAGAACTCCTGGATGAGTTGGAGAAGATGCGGTTCAGGCGCAGAGGCCATTCAGCCTCGGCAACATCCCTGCCTCACCTCTACCGCAAGGTGTGCAATCACTATGCCCTTGCCAGGAGCCGTCGCTACAGTCCTGCACTGGTGGCGCAACTGCATCGACTGGTACTGCGTGGGCATCAGCAGCTGTACACGAGGCGAGGGGCCTGGCTATGGCGGCTGCTGAGCTTTATTGCAGTGGGTTTTCCACGCAGCCTGCGAGACCACGGTCGTTATTTCTTCCTCTCCCTGGCCCTGTTTCTGCTGCCGGCACTCCTTGTCGGCGGTTACTGTATGAGCGATCAGGATTTTATCTACAGCATCATGGGCGCTGACCAGGTCGAGGCGATGGAGGAGATGTACGCACCGGACAATGCCAGGCCGGGGCGGACACTTGAGCGGAGCAGTGAATCCGATTTCGTGATGTTCGGCTTCTATATCTTCAATAACATCGGTATCGGGTTCCGTACCTTTGCCATGGGTATACTGGCAGGCATAGGCACAGTGATCACCATGCTATACAACGGCATGGTCATTGGGGGTGTGGCGGGTCATCTCAGCGGTATCGGCTACCATGAGACCTTCTGGGGTTTTGTCAGTGGGCACGCTGCACTGGAGCTCACCGCCATTGTCATCTGCGGTGCGGCCGGACTCTCCCTGGGACACGGCATGTTGGCCCCTGGACAGCTGTCACGCGTGGACTCCATCAGACGCAGGGGGCGCCAGGCTCTGCCCCTGGTGATGGGGGCGGCGCTGATGCTGCTGGCGGCCGCTTTTATTGAAGCCTTCTGGTCGGCCAACGGGCTACCCAATACGGTGAAGTACGTTGCAGCCGCGCTGCTCTGGCTACTGGTCATCTTCTACTTTCTCTTTGCAGGCAGGGGGGCTGGTGGAGATCGGTAAACTGCAAATGGACCTGCGCAGGCGGGGACACTGGGAGGCGATCGATCTCGGCTTTGCCCTTGCGCGGCGCTGGTTCATGCCGCTGTGGAGCCTGTGGATGATGACGGCTCTGCCCGTGGGTCTGCTGCTGCTCCTGGTGAGTGGTGGGGAAATATGGTTGTTGCTGCTGCTCCTCTGGTGGTTCAAGCCGCTGTATGAACCGCCCCTGTTATTCTGGATGAGCCGGGCGGTATTTGGCGAAAAACTGACCGGTAAAGAGGTTGCCCGCCAATGGTGGCGGATTGTGCGCCCCCAACTGCTTACCAACCTTACCCTGAGGCGGTTCAATCCCAGTCGCTCGTTCAGCCTGCCGGTAGCCCTGCTGGAGGGGTTGAACGGTAAGGAGCGGCGTAGCCGCATCACAATTCTCGGCCAGGGTCAGCATGCTGCCACCTGGCTTACCTTCGTCGGCTTCATACTGGAAACCATTCTCGAAACCTCACTCGTGATACTGCTCTACTTTCTGATCCCGGAGGAGCTCCGCTGGATCGATATAGGTGGGCTGCTGCTTGCTGAGAACAGAGTCGGTGAGCTGCTGCAGATCCCCATCACCCTGCTGGGTATGTCGGTTATTGCGCCCTTCTACGTGGCTGGGGGGTTTGCGCTGTACCTGCACAGGCGCAGCGAACTGGAGGCCTGGGATATAGAGATCAACTTCAGGCGAACCGCAGAACGGTTGAAGCAGGGAAAACGCATTCTCCCCGGGCTGGCGTCACTGCTATTGGTGACTGCAATGGCAACCTGTGTTCTGCCTGACCGCGCTGTGGCGGCTGAACCGCCGGCACCGGACCAGGCGAAGCAGCTGGTGGAGAGGGTTTTGCAGGACGAGACCTTCGGCCGGTATGAACAGCAGGGATACTGGAAATTTGTGGGGGAGGAGGAGAAGAGTGAAGCCAACCTGGAAGGGCTGCTCGACTGGCTGGAATTCTTCATGGATATGGTCAGCGGCTTCTTCAAAGGTTACGCCTCGATGGGTGAACTGCTGCTTTGGGGGCTGGCGATAGCAGTGGTTGTTTTTCTGCTCTACAAGATTATTGGGAACCGTGGCTGGTTCACCGGCTGGTGGCAGGGAGATGCGGGCCGCCGGGGCTCAAGGCAGGCGCCCCTTGAACTGTTTGGTCTGGATATGCGGCCGGATCAACTGCCTGATGATATACCGGCCAGTGCCTACGACCTGCTCCGGGCCGGGCAGCTTCGCAGTGCGCTCAGCCTGCTCTACCGCGGGGCATTGGTGCGCATGGTGCAGGATGGACTGCTGGAGATCCCTGGCAGTGCCACAGAGGGTGAGTGTCTTGAGTTGGTAAGGATGCACAGAGAGGGAGATGAGGCAGAGTACTTCGGTCAGCTGACCACTCACTGGCTGCTTATGGCCTATGCCCATATTACGCCGGGGCGGGAAGATGTGGAGGCGCTCTGCCATCAATGGAGCGGGGTGTTTGATCATGTCCAGGGCTAATCGCATCGCGCTGGCTGTGATCGGTCTGCTGCTGGTCATTGCCATAGGCTGGTATGTGACCTGGTTTGCGAGCAATCATGAGCGCAGATACAAGGATGTACGGGTGGATATATCCCCCCAGGCAAAACACAACAGATTTCTGGCCGCAGAGCACTACCTGAGAGAGAGCGGGTTGGAGGTGGAGAGTCTCTCCGGCCGGGATATCCTGACCAAACTGCCCCCTGTGGGGGATACGCTGGTGATGGCCCGTCTCGGCAATCGTCTCCCCCGGCAGCGTTTCGATAGCTTGATCGAGTGGCTGAAACAGGGTGGCCACCTGATTGTGACACCCTCGGCATACTGGGATGAAGAGGAACCGGGCAACCTGTTGATGGAAGAGCTTGGTGTCAGGTTGATGCAGTCAGATATCAATGAGGTGACGGAGTGCAATCAGCAATCTAACGGTGATGGGGCAGGGGGCGACAGCCGGTCCCAGTGTGCTGATGATACATCCCCCGATGAAAATGCCCTGGGTGGTGTGGATGATACCGGGTACAGCATTGCAAAGATCAATGTACCAACCCTTTCGTCTGAGGTTACCGCGGCATTCAGGCTGCACCGCTACCTTGAGGATGGCGATGGCTGGGCCCAGTGGCGGGTTGATGCACCCATGGGCTTTCATATTCTGCGCTACCGGATCGAGAGTGGGACAGTTACGGTCTTCAGTGATCTTGATCTTTTTGAGAACGAGAGGATCGATGAGCGGGATCACGCCTATCTCCTCTCCCTGCTCGCCTGGGACAGTGCCAAGGTCTGGCTGCTCTACAGCCTTGATATGCCGGCTCTGCCCGTTCAGTTATGGCAGCGGGCTCCTTTTCTGGTGGTTGTTGTTATTGTGCTGCTGTTGCTCGCCGGCTGGCGGATGTTTCTCTACACCGGCCCCAAGCTTGAGATGCAGCAACGGATCAGAAGAAACCTGCTGGAGCATATAGATGCCACGGCAGAGTTCGGCTGGCGTGTGGATGGTGGCCGCAAGCTGTTTGAGGATAATCGCGGTGCCATAGAGCAGGCGTGGCGTCGGCGTCATCCCGGACTCAACGGGATGGACCTGGCAGCCAGGTGCGAATGGATCGGAGAGAAGAGCGGGTTGACCGCCAGTTCAGTACAGCGAACCCTTTATGGTGAAGTGGTTGCTGAACAGGACTTCATAAAGGCGACCATGGTGTTACAGCGCCTGGTTTCCGGGTTGAGCTATAAGAGAGAGAGAGTATGAGTGAACAGGATCAGGGTAAGGCAGCGGAAGGGATACTGCAGAAGGTCGGCCTGCTGGAGCAGGAGATAGGACGGGCCATGATCGGCCAGAAGCAGGTGATACGTGATGCCACCATCGCCCTGCTTGCCGGTGGACATGTGCTGGTTGAGGGTGTGCCGGGGCTGGGTAAAACCCTGCTTGTGCGCAGTCTCGCAGCGGCCATCGGCGGCGCATTCAACCGGGTTCAGTTCACTCCGGACCTGATGCCCAGTGACATAAGCGGCCATATCATGTTCGACATGAAGAGCGACTCCTTCCGGGTGCGCAAGGGGCCGGTATTCTGCAACTTTCTGCTCGCCGACGAGATCAACCGCGCTCCGGCCAAGACCCAGTCTGCGCTGCTTGAGGTGATGCAGGAACAACAGGTCACCATCGAGGGGCAGTCGTTCCAACTCAAGCTGCCGTTCCTGGTGCTTGCGACCCAGAACCCCATTGAGCAGGAGGGTACCTACCCGCTGCCCCAGGCCCAGCTGGACCGGTTTCTGGTCAAGGTGTTCATCGACTACCCCAGTGAGCAGGACGAACACCTGATGGTGCAGCAGGTCACCGATGATGCGGTGGGGGACAAGCTGGATGTCACTGCTGTCAACGAGGTGCTTCAGCCCGACGAGATAGAGTCCCTCCAGGCCTATACGGCACAGTTGGAGGTGGATGAACAGATTGTCGCCTACGCGGTGCGCATCACCCGTGCCACCCGGGAGTGGAGCGGTATCGAGAACGGCAGTGGGCCCCGTGGAAGTATATCCCTGCTGCGTGCGGCCAGGGCCAATGCAGTGCTTGAGGGACGGCGTTTCGTCACCCCTGACGATGTAAAGGCAGTCTCCCTGCCAGTGCTGCGTCACCGGGTCAAACTGACCGCGGACCTGGAGATCGAAGGGTATCAGCCGGACGATGTGCTGGCGGATATACTGCAGAACGTGGACGCCCCCCGGATATGACGCCAACCCTGCGCAGCCTGATCCTGGGAGTGATGCTGGCGGCAGCGGCGCTGCTGAGCATCTACCTGCCGTGGTTCGGAATTGTGCGAAATCTGTTTGCAGCGCTGCTGTTCGGCGGGCTGCTGCTGGACTTTTTGGTGATTCGTTCAGAGGCTGCCCCTGAGGTATCCCGAGAGCTGCGCAATACCCTGCCGGTGGGTGTATGGAGTGATGTCACCCTGGTTATCCGCAACCCTTCAACACGCCCCAGGCAGGTGCTGGTGCATGATCACCATCCGGCTGGATTCATGTCGGAGGATATTCCCCGGCAGATTGAATTGCCCGCTCAGCGGGCTGGTAGGCTGACCTATCGTGTGCGGCCCCAGGCAAGGGGCGATGGTATTTTCCCCGGTGTGGACCTGGTGATCGATTCGCCCCTCGGGCTCTGGCTGCGGAAGTATCATGTGCCGGTGGAGAGTCACACCCGGGTGTTCCCAAATTTCAGGGCGATCAGCCACTACACCCTCCTGGCCACAGAGCACCGCCTGAGCCAGATCGGTGTGAAGCGTCAGCAGCGCCGTGGCGAGGGCAACGATTTTCACCAGCTGCGGGAGTACCGTCCAGGCGACAGCCTGCGCCAGATAGACTGGAAGGCCACATCGCGTTACCGCAAGCTGATCTCCAAGGAGTACCAGGATGAAAGGGATCAGCAGATACTCTTCATGCTGGACTGCGGAAGACGCATGCGCCATGCAGAAGAGCAGGGACAGCACATCGATCAGGCACTCAACGCCATGCTGCTCGTGGCCTACGTGGCGGCGGGGCAGGGTGATTCAGTTGGGCTTCTCTCATTCGGTGGTGTGCGTCGCTGGTATCCCCCATCAAAGGGCGGTGACCTGGTAACCCGCCTGGTTTCGCATACTTATGATATCGAGGCGACCACAGAGGCCGCCGATTACCTGGAGGCAGCCAGGGAACTGATGCCCCTGCAGCGCCGCCGGGCACTGGTGGTGGTGATAACCAATACCCGCGACGAGGACAGCGATGACCTGGTTGCCGCGGTGCGCCTGCTCTCCAGGCGGCACCTGGTGGTGATTGCAGACCTGCGCGAGGAGCTTCTGGATAAGACGCTGCAGCGACGGGTTGGGGATTTCAAAGGTGCCTTGCGGTTTCATGGGGTACATGACTATCTTGAAAGCCGTTCGCAAAACCATGAAAAACTGCGCCACCATGGGGCTCTCGCCCTGGATCTTCTCGCGCCCCAGCTTCCGGTCGCCCTGGTCAACGAATACCTGATGATCAAGGCGTCTGGGCGCCTTTAACACCCAACTTTTATTTCTGTTTGATCTGTGACTTGCCGCACTACGACGCCATTTGGGAGTTTATAGAATAATTCTATACGGTCAGCTGGCGGTAGAGCGGAATTCCCCAGGCAAAACCGTATCGGTTTTTTGAATCTACAAGGAGCCATGCCGATGGCACAGCAACTGAGCGTTATATATACAGGGGAGTTGAGGCCGACTGTCACCAAGGAGAGCTTTGTCGGGGCATTCTGCAGGTTTTTCGGTTTCACTGAACAGATTGCCGGAGCCCTGGTGGATGCAGGTCGCGACGTGGTCATGAAACGTAACCTGGGTGTTGTTGAGGCGATCAAGTACCAGATTATTCTGGAGAGCCTGGGCATGGTTGTCAGGCTTGAGCCCAGCGGGGAGACAGCAGAAGCTGTCGTGCAGAAAACTGCTGAGACACCAGCGGAGAGCCAGCCTGAGACGGAGTTTGATGGAGATGATACCCAGGTCCTCGCCCAGCAACGGTTTGAAGAGGAGACGCGCCTCCTTGATGAGGCGAGTGATCACTTCGAGCAGGAGACCCAGCTGTTCGATCCGGATAAAACCCAACGGATAATATTTCCCCCGGCAAAACCATCCCTCGCTGATCGCCTGATGGACAATCCATTGCTGTGGTTCGCTTTCGGGGTTATCTGCGCAGTGGGGGCAACACAGCTCTGAGACTCTGGGTGTGAAAACCCAGGTCTGACCTGACAGCCTTATCAGATGATATCAAGACCAACTTCTGCTTCTAACAGAAGTTGGCAATGCTTTATGGTGGCGGCATAGCCGTATTTCAGCCAGCAGCACTTCCGCTATGCGACCCAGGTCGACATATCACAGTCAAATCAAGAACAAGCGCCTTTCAGAAATAGCGGACATTGTTTTTGTGCGACGCAATATTCAGCAGTCTGCCACTGGTTGCCATTAATAGCGCCTGATCGCGGATCGATTCAGTCTACTTATCAACCAGTGGAAAATATTTTATTAGTGATACCGATAAAGAAAACTATGTTTTTAAGTACGTAAGAAAGTAGTCAAGCCGTCATACCCATGAGAAAGGCAAACCTGCCGTGAGACAGGGACGCAAAGCTTAAGGCCTCGCAATGAGGTAGCTGGGATACCTAGGGGAGATTTCACTATGACAGGGAGGCGTTGTCATGAAAAAGCTCATTTCGAGCACTCTGCTGATAGTTCTCTTTCTTATTTTCACATCCGGAGCTTTCGCAGACAAACCCACAAGAGAAGAAATTATTTCGAAAGTTAAAGATGCGGCGATGCTGATTACCGAGAAAGGGCAGGAGGTTGCATTCAAAGTAATCAACAACAAAGAAGGGAAGTTTACCTGGAAAGGCACATATGTATTTGCCATCGACTTCGACGGAATAATGCTGGCCCGCAGTTTCCGGACAGATAAGGTCGTCGGAAAGAGTTTTCTGAAATGGCAGGACAAGAGTAATCCACCAAAATATCCAATCCAGGAAATGATTGAACTTGCAATGACAGATGGCGAAGGATGGATAGAGTACATGTATCCCAAGCCAGGTGGTGATTACAAGGTGTCATTAAAGAAAATAAGCTACATCTATAAAGTTTCCGGACATGATATGTTCGTAGGAGCAGGTATCTACGAATAACCAATTAGAGTCAGGAATTTTTCAGGGAACCCGGGAAGCCCCTCATCAGAGGGGCTTTTTCATTTGATATCAATAGAGGGGCAGTGGAGGACGCTCAAGGGCCTCTGCCTGAATCTGCAGCGTCGCTATCTGCTCCTGCCAGTACTGGGGCGTATTGAACCAGGGGAACGCCTTTGGAAAGGCGGGGTCGTCCCAGCGTCGTGCAAGCCATGCGGTATAGTGAATCATGCGCAGTGTCCGCAGGGGTTCGATCAGCGCTACTTCCCTGGTATCCAGCTCGCGGAAGGTTTCGTAGCCCTCCCTGACATAACTCAGCTGCAGTGCCATCTCCTGTGAATCCCCGGAGAGCAACATCCAAAGATCCTGGATTGCGGGACCGTTGCGGCAGTCGTCCATGTCCACGAAATGGGGGCCGTGGTCTGTCCAGAGAATGTTGCCCGGGTGGCAATCCCCGTGGAGACGGATTGGCAGGTAGCTGGCCTTGTCGAATGCCTCGGCAATTTTCTCCAGCAGTATGGTCGTGATTTCTCTGTAGCTTCGCTCCTGCTCCAGGGGTACCAGGTTGTTGCCCAGCAGAAACTCAACGGGCTCACTACCCAGTCCTGCTATGTCGATATCCGGTCTGCAGGCGAAAGGGTGGCTTGCTCCAAGCTGGTGGATTCTGGCCATGAAGCGGCCGATCCACTCCAGGTTGTCCGGGTCGTCCAGCTCGGGCCAGCGGCCGCCGCGTCTTGGATAGAGACTGAAACGGAAGCCCTGGTATTCATGCAGTGTTTCACCGCCGATGATCAGCGGCGCAATAACCGGAATCTCCTCTTCGGCCAGCGCTAGGCTGAACTGGTGCTCCTCCCAGATGCTCTCGTTGCTCCATCTCTCCGGGCGATAGAACTTGGCAACCAGCGGAGGCTCTTCATCGATGCCGATCTGGTAGACCCGGTTTTCGTAACTGTTGAGGGCCAGCATGCCGCCGTCCGGGCGGAGGTCGAGAGACTCCAGTGCGCCAAGAATGGTGTCCGGGGTCAGGTTCTCGTAAGGGTGCTTTGTCTGCTCAGACATTGAAGCCCGCGTCCCGCAGGGCCTTTTCGAGTTGCTTGGGTTGAAAGCCGTTGAGGCTGCGCCCACCGACCAAAATCAACGGCACACCTCGACCCCCGGCACGTTGAAAATCGTTGAAAGCGCGACGGTTGCGTTCAACGTCGAACTCGGCAAAGGGCACTTTTTTCTTCTGCAGAAAGGCTTTTGCCTGGCGGCAGTAGCTGCATTGGCGTGTGGAGTAGAGTGTGACCCGGGGGAGTGTTTTTTTCATCTGGTATGAACAGCACGACTGAATGGTTGCAGTCGTGCTGTTCAGGGTTCACTAGTTGCCGGTCAGGCGGGTCTCCGCCTCACGGTATTTGGCGGCGGTCTGGTCGATGATCTCCTGGGGCAGCTCAGGTCCAGGAGGGGTCTTGTCCCAATCCAGGGTCTCCAGGTAGTCCCGCACATACTGTTTGTCGAAGCTGGGTGGACTGATACCGGGCTGGTACTGGTCGGCCGGCCAGAAACGTGAGGAGTCGGGGGTGAGCACCTCGTCGATCAGGTAGAGGTTGCCTTCATCGTCCTGGCCGAACTCGAACTTGGTGTCGGCGATGATGATGCCTTTCTCCCTGGCGAAGGCGGCACATTCGGTGTAGATCTTAAGGCTGACATCACGCACCTGTTCCGCCAGCTCTTTTCCGAGCAGTTCTACGGTTTGTTCGAAGCTGATGTTTTCATCGTGCTCGCCGATCTCCGCCTTGGTGGAGGGGGTGTAGATCGCCTCGGGCAGCTTGTCCGCCTGCTGCAGTCCTGCTGGCAGCTCGATGCCGCATACACCACCGCTCTTCTGATAATCCTTCCAGCCGGAGCCGATCAGGTAACCACGAACAATGGCTTCAACTGGCAGGGGCTTGAGCTTGCGTACCAACAGGGCGCGATCACCCAGGGTTGCACGCTGGCCTTCATCGGGGACCACGTCCGACAGGGGTTTGTCGGACAGGTGGTTCGGGATGATGTCACCGGTGCGATCGAACCAGAAGTTGGCAACACGGGTCAGTACCTCGCCCTTGCCCGGAATGGCCTGGGGAAGAATGACATCGAATGCCGAAAGACGGTCGCTGGTGACAATCAGCAGGTGGTTGTCATCCACATCGTAGATGTCGCGTACCTTGCCGCGGTTAAGCAGTTTCAAGTGGGGGAGGTCAGATTCAAACAGTGCGTCAACTTGGCTCATGGCTCTTAATTCAATAGTGTGGAAAAGCAGATCATTATACATTATCAGGTTCGTTGATAGACAGTGTTTGGATCGGTCTTGGACGCAGATGGATGTACCCGCCCCGGGGAGTTGCTACACTGCCGGGAAATTTTTTGACCGGAGGCCGGGTCCAATAGACCAGGCACTTGGTGGATGAGCAGATGGTAGAAGAGCAGAAAACGGAGAGTCAGGCCTACCTGACGGCGTTCAAGGGCAGTTTTACCTCGGCCTTGAGGTGGCACAACCTTGATGACCTGTGGGCGGTGCTGAAAGAGCAGGCGGCTGACGACTGGTATATCTATGCCGTGGGCGAAACGCCTCCTGAAGAGGCGTCCAGCCGGGATCAGCTGTTCAGGTTCGTGGATGAGATCGATGAGCTGTTACGCAGGGAGCACGACGAGGACTACTGTGGAATCGTCTACTCCGATACTCCGTCAGAGCCCTCGTTCATTAAGATATATGACCCAAATAATCTAGGTGTTTCATGTGGTTACAGCGATAACCCCCCGCTCCCCGGGTGGGTGCTGAGCCGTATGAAGCCCTGTGACCTGGAGGCGGATATGGTGCTGCCGGGGAATAGAAAACGTTGGTGGCGCAGGTTGTTCGCATAAAACCCTAGTGATTTGTAGTAAATAGCGGGGTTAAGTGGTGCTAAAATCCTACTGAAATGCTAGGTATTTAAGATGTACAGGACAGCCGAAAGGGTATCGATATGAATATGACCAGCCAGGAGCAGCGTCTCACACTGACCAAGGCGACCATGAGTATTCTCGATTCATGGAAACTGGGAAACGAGGAGATGTCCGCGCTGCTGGGGCTGTCTGAGTCAGTTCGCGCCAGGGCACTGCAGAAGTTCCGCAGCCACGAGGCGTTTCCTGAAGATCCCTCCATCGACAGGCGCGCCGATTACCTGCTGCGTATTGCCGGTGCCCTTCGTACTTCCTATCCCATTCACCCCTCCATGGGTGGGCGCTGGCTGCGCCAGAAGCATCGCAGGCTTGGCCGTACACCACTTTCGCTGATGCTGGAGGATGGTGAGAACGGTTTGGTGCGGGTCCTGGCTGAACTGGACTGCACCTTCTGCTGGGACCTCAACGGCGGGGCTAAGCCCAACTGACAGGGTTGGTCATTCAGGCTCTGTTCCAGTTAAGAGTTTTTTCAATAAGTCATTGATTTCTCGCAGGTCGGCCTTCAGGCCGACATTCGGCGTTGGAGTCGGGCTAAAGCCCGACCTACACGGGCGGAAGGGATCTTCACGTAGGTCGGCCTTCAGGCCGACAATGGCGTTGGAGTCGGGCTGAAGCCCGACCTACAAGGGCAGAAGAGATATTTCCCGTAGGTCGGCCTTCAGGCCGACATTCGGCGTTGGAGTCGGGCTGAAGCCCGACCTACAAGGGCAGAAGGGATATTTCCCGCAGGTCGGCCTTCAGGCCGACATTCGGCGTTGGAGTCGGGCTAAAGCCCGACCTACACGGGCGGAAGGGATCTTCACGTAGGTCGGCCTTCAGGCCGACAATGGCGTTGGAGTCAGGCTAAAGCCCGACCTACAAGGGCAGAAGAGATATTTCCCGTAGGTCGGCCTTCAGGCCGGTATTCGGCGTTGGAGTCGGGCTAAAGCCCGACCTACAAGGGCAGAAGAGATATTTCCTGTGGGTCGGCCTTCAGGCCGGCATTCGGCGTTGGAGTCGGGCTGAAGCCCGACCTACAAGGGCAGAGGGGATATTTCCTGTAGGTCGGCCTTCAGGCCGACAATGGCGTTGGAGTCGGGTTGAAGCCCGACCTACAAGGGCAGAGGGGAT
This sequence comes from Sedimenticolaceae bacterium, assembly GCA_965224515.1. GTDB lineage: Bacteria > Pseudomonadota > Gammaproteobacteria > Chromatiales > Chromatiaceae > Sedimenticola_A. The sequence continues at coordinate 457,933 of OZ245051.1, read as the reverse complement.
ATTTCCCGTAGGTCGGCCTTCAGGCCGACAATGGCGTTGGAGTGGGGCTTGTTTCAGCCCTGAAAGTTCTCAGCCAAGACGTAGCCGGTGATCTCCGGCTCTCTTTCGGGAGCGAGGCTTTCAAGGAACTGCTCAACATGCATCGGTTTGCCCATGAAAAATCCCTGGGCATTTTGACAGCCATGATGCAGCAGCCAGTCATACTGCGCCTTGTTCTCAACCCCCTCCGCCACGATGTCGATATCGAGATTCTCGCCAATGGCCAGTATGGTTTCGATCAGTGCCTCGTCGCTGGGGTCGCCCGGTATATCGTTGATGAATGAGCGGTCGATCTTCAGGTAATCGACAGGGAAGCGCTTGAGATAACTCAGCGATGAGTAGCCGGTTCCAAAGTCATCCAGGGAGAGCTTCACCCCGAGGTCCTTTACACCCTGCATGGTCTCTTTCAACTGCTGGCGTTCATCGATCAGCAGTGATTCGGTTATCTCAAGAGTCAGCTTGCCCCTGGCCCCGGGAAACTCATCGAGAAGAGTTGCCAGTTCATCGACGAATTCCGGAGCGGAAAACTGCTGTGCAGAGACGTTTACCGACATCCTGAAACCAGGGGCTAGCCTGGAAAATTTATTGCAGAGGTCTTTACAGGCCTGCCTCAAAATCCACTTGCCCATGGGGATCATCAAGCCGGATTTTTCAGCGACATCAATGAAGGCCCCGGGATAAACCAGTCCTCTTGTCGGATGGTGCCAGCGCATGAGTGCTTCCGCCCCTGTTATGTTGCCGGTGGGGATGTCGATCTGTGGCTGGTAGTGGGCAACGAACTCGGAGTTGTCGATGGCAGCACGCAGCTCCTCTGACAGCTCCATGCGTGCGGCAACCTCCCGGGACATCTCGTCACTGTAGAAGTGGTACTGGCTTCCGCCAGCGGCCTTGGCACGGTACATGGCCGTGTCCGCGTGTTTGATGAGATCCGCAACGGTGGTTCCGTTGTCAGGAAACATGGCAATGCCGCAGCTCCAGGTGACATAGTTGCGATGATTGCCCAATGCGTAATATCGCTCGGAACAGCTTTTGAGCCTGTTCATTACATGCTCTGGGCCCATCGAGTCGTGAGTGTCCTCAAGCAGCAGGATGAACTCGTCACCCCCCAGCCTGGCGATGATGTCACTCTCCCTCAGTTGTTTCTTGAGGCACTCCCCGACCTGCTGAAGCAGACGGTCCCCGACCGGGTGGCCCAGGCTGTCATTAATGGTCTTGAACGAATCGAGATCCAGAAAAGCAACCGCGAATTGAGTCGACTGGCGCTGGGCCCGGGCAATGGTAGCTTCGAGTATCGTCTCGAACAGCAGTCGGTTTGGCAGCCCGGTAAGCAGGTCATGATGGGCCTGGTAGTCGGTTTCAAGCATCTTGTCGTGCAGTTTCTGATTGGCCTCTTTGAGCCTGTTCAGTAGCGCGACCATGAACAGCGGCACCAGAACCAGGCCGATGGTCAGGCCACCAACAACAACCGGCTGGGTCGGCAGCAGGCCCGCGTAGTGGGTGGCCATGAGGAAAGAGCCGACGCCAACTGAAGAGGCGATGGCGAGAGATCGGGGGCCGAAGCGCAGGCCGTTGCCGACCGATATCCACAGGTAGACCGGGTAGCTTGCAAATCCGTTATCACCCATGCCGTAGGTGAGGAGGGTCAGGGCGCTGTAGTCGATGAATATGATGAGGTAGCGCCGCCAGGGGAAGCGGTTTTTGTGCCTGCTGACCAGCAGATAATAGAAGCTGCCAAATATGAAATAGAGTGCACAGAGCAAAAATGCCTGTACATTGATGACGGTGGATATGGGGCTTCCATCATCCAGGTGGATCAGCAGCAGGGTGCCAAGAAACGAGATGATGATACGCGCCAGGGCCTGGCTCTGTTCGTGGTCCTTTTCTTTGGAGTGCTGGAAAAAGACATGCTGCAGCCACGAACGACGGTCCGTGACCGGCAGGTCGATTTCGTTTTGCCCCCTGTTTTCCCTGGCAGATCCCATCAGGCTCCCTAAGACGCTGTTATGCCTCTTTTTTATTGTTACCCGGTCTGTATCGGGCAAGATCAGCAGAACTTTAAGGTTCAGGTGCTTTTATTTGCCGTTTTTCGATGATGATCCCGGAATGAGGGGGATATAATTCGTTTTGGTGGAGTGGGGCTATTCCTGGTACATGGTGCAGCCAGGTCAAGCGGTCCGTTGGAGAGATCTCTTTGGGGACGCATCCCTGCTCAGGGTTTCTGCTCCTGGCGCTGCATCCAGACATCCAGCCCCTGGGCGCAGAGACCGAGGTCCATATCCAGAATCGCTTCGAAGGGGATGGTTTCCATGTTGCAGCCATGCTCTACAAGTTGTCCCGTATAGTAGTCCTGTAGCTGGGTCTTCAGGGAGTCGTACCGGTTCTCAGGCGCGGTGTTGATGGCGATATCAACGTAGTCGTCGATCTGCCGGTGCAGGGCGGGGACCAGCTCCTCGGGATTGTCGATGGCACAGTAGTGGGTCAGGTACATGCGTTTTGGTTTGAACGACATCATCCTCTCCAGGGTCTCATGCCAGGCATCCGGGTCGAACTGTACCGGGGTGGAGGGGAGCATGATGAATGGTCCCTTGTCGGTGATCAGTTCAGGATAGGCGATGCCGAAGGTGTCGCCGGTGAAAAAACCTGAGCTCCGTTCGTCCCATACGCAGAGGTGATGGCGGGCGTGTCCCGGGGTGTCGATGCAGACCAGGTTTCGACCACCAATCGTGACGGTGTAACCGTCTGTGGCCTCAATGCCCCTCGACTCATCCACCGGCAGCAACTCGCCGAAGTCTTTGCTGAACTGCTCTTCGCCGTATACCACCGTGGCGCCTGCAGCCAGCTTGGACGGGTCGATCATGTGCCGGATGCCGAAGGGGTGGCAGAGCATGGTGGCTTCTGGCAGCAGCGACATCAACTGGCCCGTTCCGCCGGCGTGATCCAGGTGCACGTGGGTGGGGATAACGTATTTGACCTGCTCCGCTGACAGACCGATCTCTGAGAGCAGTTCCATGATCAGGGGGGCGGTATGGGCTGTGCCGGTGTCGATCAGTGCGGCTTCGCCGTTCTCCACCAGCAGGTAGCAGCTGGCGAGGTTGGTTCGCTGGTAGTAGGTCTCTATGCAGTAAATGCCCTGTCCAAGATCACGGTATGAGAGGTCCACGTTATTTTATTCCTGCGCATCAGTTTGGGTTCCAAGGCACTCTGCCATGGAATGTTGCACTGCGCAAGATGGTTGGCTGGTATCCCGGGTCTGGCTAGAAACCGATCAGTTCTCCGTGAAAACCTGCGTAGCGTGGAATGTCGATAAGGTCCCGGCTGTTGATTACCGCGGGATCGAACTTCAATACCACCAGGTGCGGGTTGTCCGGATTGAAGTCTGCCGAGACTACCCCGTCCCTGGCCATGAAGTCCTGCTCAAGCTTGTCAGTCTGTTCAGGCTCTAGCTTTTCGTCGATGTGGATGACAACGTCCGCAATGCCTACATTCATGGTCTCCTCCCGTGGTTTTGATTCTACTGGAAAAGGATAGACGATAATCTTTGTGTTGTTTTGGAAGGCGTCACACAAGGATTTTGCGTATCATGTGCTGGTTTTATCAACCCGGAATTCCAGTAACTGACAGGACCGAATATGAGTGCACATATATACAAGAAAGTGGAATTGGTAGGCTCTTCTACGGTGAGCTCCGACAACGCCGTTGAGAATGCTTTGGCAAGGGCATCCGAGAGTATCCGCAACATGGACTGGTTCGAGGTCAAGGAGACCCGGGGCCATATTGTTGATGGCAAGGTTGCCCATTGGCAGGTGGTGATCAAGGTGGGTTTCAGGCTGGAAGACTCCTCCTCATCCCACTGAGAGTAACCGGGGCCCAGTGACTCAGAGGGGAGCTGTCGGATTGAGCGGCGGCAGCTTGTTGGCAGCTTCCCTGTCAGTGCTCTGCTCGCGCCGGCGTCTCAGCGACGGTCTTAGCTGGCGCCTGAATCTTCTTTTCCACTCTGTGAAGTCCAGGTCAGTACCGCCATAAAGGCTGCTGTCCAACTCCCTCATCAGTGCAACCATCTCTGCCTCGCTGGTCCCCCTATGGATCTGCGCAAGTTGTTTGCCGATCATCGGAAGTGAGCGCTGTACGGGTATGTCCAGGTGCTTGTTGGCCAGGAATCTCAGCATGTAGCTCCAGTCCATGGGGTTCTCTTCGTTCTCCACCAGTCGCACGCAGAACCATAACCGGAATGGCCGGGGCAGGGCGCGGATCAGCAGTTGACGTATTTTCTGCAGCCTGCGGATCGGTGAGAGCCAGGTGAGAAATGCGATAGAGCTGCTCAGGATAAAGGCCAGAAAAAGCGCGACCTCCTCTTCCACCACCTGGGCGAAGCGGCGTTTGCGTAGCCAGGAGAGGATGCCGAAACCGACAAGAAACCCGATGCCGGCGGCCAGTGGCAGCAGTACAATCAGGTTGTTCCCGTCGCCCAGCAGGCTCTCGCCCTCTTCGGTTTGAGGTCCGGGTTTGCCGCTGGCAACCAGTTGCCTGACCGGGACCTTGGTGATCTCGACCGTGGCGGTATCCACATTCCACCAACTGACCTGCAGCTCAGGGATCAGCAGCTTCCCACCGTGCTGGGGTACCAGGGTAAAGGTTTCTGTTTTATGGCCGCGCAGGAACTGCTTGTCTGGTGAGAGGCTGCCCTGCTGTTCGGTCTTCTCCCGGTAGACCCTGAACGGCCCCCCTTCGAGTTGGGATGCGAGAGAGGGGAGCTGTATGCCGGTAAGTCCCACTGCTGAGATGTCTATGACCAGGGAGAGGGGTTTGCCGGCAGCAGGGTGATCATCATTCTGCAGGTAGGCCTGCAGCACCATGGCGTGAAGGGGTAGCCAGGGCTTGACTGTGGGGTTTGCCGGCTTCACGTTCAGCGCGATGGGCAGCGGGGTCTCAATACTGAAATTGGTGCGTCCGTCAGCGTGGGTGCCGGTGATGGTGAAACGAGGCAGGGTGAGCTGGCCAGCCCTGATGGGGGTGACGGCGTAGCGGTACTCGTTGATGATCTGCTTGCCCTGCACCGAGGTGATGGGGCCTTCCAGCTTCTTGACCGCAAGCCCCTCGCTGCGGGGCAGTTCAGGCTCGAGCCGGCTCAGATTCCCGCTGCTGGTGATTTTCAGCGCCATTATCAGGCTCTGCTGTATATAAGGGGCTGATTGGGAAACGGTTACTTCCGCCTTGGGTGCTGCCTGTACACTCTGCTGTGGCTGCTGCGTATAGGATGGATAGCCATAACCAGGCCAGCCCTGGTAGGCCGGCGGCCGCTGGGTGGTGCCCTGGGCCGGTTGTTGGGGTTGCTGGGTCGGGGCGCCGTAAGGATAGGGGGCGTAGCCCGGGTAGACGGGGTACTGTGGCTGGGTGGCCCATGAGAGCCCGAACCAGAGCGAAAGTGCGATGGCGAAGAGGCTTTTGAAAACGGTCGATGTTCTATGCATTGCCATGGCCTACCAGGGTCTGGGCTCGCGCAGTGGTCCGCCGCGCTGCCTCATCTGCTGTTGCTCCTGTCTGCGGAACTGGTTCTTGAGCAGGTAGGCGGGGTCGCCCTCGATCTGCTCCAGCCACTGCTCCATCAGCAGTGCGGTCTCGGAAGTTCCGCTGCCCTTGCCTTCAGGGTCGCTCTCTCCCTTGTTCTCTTCGGCATCCGGATCGATCTGTTCACCCTGCTGATCAAACTTCTCTACGGCTTCATCTCCCTGGCCCTCTTCACCTTCGGGTGGTTGATCCGGGAGTGGTGCAGGTCCCATGCCCTGTCCGGGTGCCGGGGCGGGCTTGTCGCCTTTTTGCTCCCTGGACTCAGTGGGCTCTTCACTCTGGCCATCACCTTCATTGTCGGGCTGCTTGCCGGCCTCTCCCTCTTCAGGGGGCAGCTCTTCCTGCTTTCCGGGTTGATCATCCCCCTCCTGCTCGCCGGCCCGGTCCTCTTCGGGTTGCTCTTCTCCCTTCTCGCCTGCTTCCTGCTGCTCCTCGTCCTGACCATCTTCACCGGGCTTCTGCTCTTTCTCACCTCCGGGCAGTTCCTGCTCGGAGGGCTTATCCTGTTCGTCCTTCTCCTCCTCGCCGGCGCTATCCTCATCACCTTCAGCGCTGCCTTCAGATGGGGCCTCTTCGCTGCCTTCGCCCTCGCTCTCCTGTTCCTGATCCTGGCCGCCGGACTCCTCCTGGCTCTCCTGTTCGCCCTGGCCGCTCTCTTCACTGCTGCTCTCGCCGGACTGCTCGGCATCCTGCTGCTCGCCCTTGCTGGAGTCTGATGACTCTTCGCCGGAATCACCCTCGGACTCTTCCTGCTGCTCGCCTTCGCCACTCTGTTCGGATTCGCTCTGCTCACCCGACTGCTCCTGCTCCGACTCCTGCTCTCCGGACTGCTCTTTCTCTGACTCCTGCTCCCCTGACTGGGACTCCTCTTCGGACTCCTGCTCCCCCTCCTGCTCCTCCTTTTCAGACTCCTCTTCGCCCTGCTGTTCCTGCTTCTGTTCCTGTTCGGACTGCTGCTCCTCTTTCTTCTCTTCCTCTTTCTTCTTTTCCTGCTCTTCCTTCTTGAGCTCTTCGGCAGCCTCGGGGTCGGTTTCGGCCAACATGGCCATGGCCATGCTCCGGTTGTACTGGGCGTCAGGGTGTTCAGGGTCCGATTCGAGAACCTGGTCGTAGATCTTTACCGCATCGACATAGCGCTCCTGCTTGAAACGGGTGTTGCCCAGGTTGTAGAGGGCATCCTGGCGGACTTCATCCCGCTCGCTGTTTTCAAACGCCTCTGCCGCGTCGTCGTAGGCTTCGGCCCGGTAGAGGGCGACGCCCTTGCGGTAGTTGTCCTGGAATGTCTCAGCGGCCTCTTTGAAGCGCCCCTCCTGGAACAGGCGGCTGCCTTCCTGTTGGCTGTTCTCGAACCAGCCGGCGCTAGCGCCAAGTGGTAACAGGGCGGCCAGCAGCAGTGCCCGGGTGTGAACTGATCGTCTCACCGGCTCACCCCCTTATCCATCACGCTCTCTCTTCTGAATCGGGTGAGCAGGGCAAGCAGTACCGGCAGCAGCAGCCAGTAGAAACGTTCGTTCCATATCCTGGCGGTCTCTTCCGCTTTCTCTCCCGCCTGGCTGCCGTGGGTGGCCAGTTCGAGTATCCGGGCGGTGTCCTCATCCCTGAAGTCGGCGGTCACGTAGGTGCCGTTACCGGCATCGGCGAAGCGCTGCAGTGCCTCTTCATCAAGCCGCGATTCAACGGTCTGGCCACGGTTGTCCATCAGGAAGCGGCCTATGGTGGTCGGTACCGGTCCGCCGCCTTCTGTGCCGACGCCCATGATATGCAGGGTGACGCCTTCAGCAGACAGTGCCTTGATCTGTTGTTCAAGGTCGGGGTCTGCAAAATCGCCGTCGGTGATCAGCAGGATGCTCTGGATGCTCTCCTCGGGCTGGCCGGCAAGCAGCTGACTGGCCCGTTCCAGGGCCTGGGAGAGGCGGCTGCCCTGAAGCCTGACCAGGTCAGGTGATATATGTGGCAGCAGGGACTTGATGGTGGCAGCGTCCTCGGTGATCGGTGCCACTACGTGGGCCACCGAGGCGAATGCGATCAGTCCGATCCGCAATGCCTGGTTCTGTCCGATCAGGTCTTCGACCTCCTGGCGGGCGCGGGTCAGTCTCGAGGGCAGTACATCGGCAACTTCCATGGAGCGTGAGATATCCAGCAGGATCACCAGGTCGGCGCCGGGGCTGAAGAGCTCCACCCGGGTGTAGTCCCAGCGGGGACCGGCCATGGCAATGATGGCCAAGCTCCAGAGCGCGGCCCAGAGTGCAAAGCGTCGCCACCGCTCCTGGGGTTTGAGTTCGCGGCTGCCGGTGAGATGGGGTACCAGGTGCGCATCGGCATAATCCTGGATGCGGGCATGCCTGCCCTGAACCGAGCTGTACCTCAGCCAGCCGGCCACCGGCAGGATCAGCAGCAGGCCCAGCAGCCACCAGGGTTGCGCAAAGTGAAATGAGAACTCAGGCATCTGCCATCCCCCTGGGCAGGCGCTTGCGACCTTCGGGAAAGAGTCCCAGTGCCAGCATCAACAGCAGGGCGGCCCCCAGGGGCCAGCGGTAGAGGGGGTGGGGAATCAGGATGGTGCGCTGTTCCACTTCAGTTTTTTCCATGGCGTCGATGCGCTGGTAGATCTCTTCCAGGGCATTGGTATTGGTGGCCCGGAAATAGCCGCCCCCTGTGAGTTTTGCAATCTGTTCCAGGCTCTTTTCGTCGAGTCCGATGTCCGACTCCATGCGGTACTGGCCGTCGGAAGAGCGGATCATCACCTCCTCCTTGTTGCTGCCAACGCCCACGGCGTAGATCCTGACGCCCTCGCGGGCGGCCAGCCGTGCTGCCTCGATGGGTGGAATGGTGCCCGCGGTGTTCTCACCGTCGGTCACCAGCAGCAGGACCCGTGATCCTTCGGGGCGCTCCCGGAGTTTTTTGATGCCCAGGGCGATGGCGTCACCCATGGCGGTGGCGTCTCCCGCCATGCCGGGCGCCATATCCTGCAGCAGGCTGCCCACGGCGCGCAGGTCCAGGGTCAGGGGAGAGAGTACAAAGGCCTGGTTGCCGAACACCACCAGGCCGACCCGGTCGCCGCCGCGGTTTTCGATAAAGCGTCCCATCACCCCTTTCACCACGGACATTCTGCTCACAGGCTGGTTGTTCTGGCTGAAGTCCAGGGCTGTCATGGAGCGCGAGGTGTCCACTGCGAGCATCAGGTCGTAGCCCTGTGTCTTGAGTTCCGTGTGGGGCTCAAGCCACTGGGGCTGCATGATGGTCAATGTCAGTGCTGCCCAGAGCAGGTAGAGCAGCAGTGCCTGGAGCTTTCCTGCGAAGGCTGTACGGGGCTGTCTTGACTTGAAGGCGCCCTGGAGCCGTTGGGCAGATGGGTGCAGCAGTGTTACCTGAAAACCGTCATCGTCATTTTCCCGGTCACTGTCGGTGAAGCGGGGCCAGAGCACCCGCGCCAGCAGGGGCAGCAGAAGCAGCAGGGCCATCCAGGGCCAGTGGAAGTCAATCATTGCCGGCCTCCACGGTTTGCTGTTTTTTCCTGCGCTGGGGGGCGATCAGGTTTGAGGTTGCGTTGAGCAGTGAATCGATCTGGGCCCTTTCGCTTCCGGGATCATCGGGTGCATAGGGCAGGGTCAGCAGCAGGCGGCCCTCGGTCTCCCAGTCGAAGCTGCTGTGGTCTGTCTCATTCAGGCAGCGTAGCCAGGCCTGGTCGGTGAGGCTGGCGTGGTGCTGGCGTCCCAGGCGGGCGATGGCAATCCGGCGCAGCAGCTCCGAAAGTTCTGTGGCCGCCTCTTTGACGTTGATCTGCTCACGCCTGAAGCGGCGCTTCAGGCGGGCGAGGGCGCGGTGTGCCTCGCTACGCCAGCTTCCTGGGGGATAGGCGATGAGATGGCTGACCAGGATCCAGGTCAGCAGCACCAGGCTGATCGTCGTGACCAGTGCAAGCCACCAGCCCGGGGCCAGTGGCCACCAGGAGAGAGGGTCCAGACCGTGGATGTCACGCAGGCTTGTCTGCATCAGCTCAGCACCCTGGTTCGTCCGCTGAGGCGCATGCCGCGCATCAGCTGCTGGCGGACATCACCGTCGGTGGTGACCGGAATGACGGGGATGCCCAGGCGGTTAGTGAGGCTGCTCAGGGACTGGCGGTTCTGCTCCCAGGTCTCCCTATAGGCCTGGCGTCCACCCGGGTCATCGGTATCTATCTCCACCAGGGCCCCGGTTGGATCCCGGAACAGGGCCTGGCCCATGGAGGGAAGCTCCCGGTCGGCGGGGTCATCGATGGGGATGATGGCCACGGTATGGCGTTGGCAGAGCCGGCCCAGGGTGGTGTCGAGTTGGCTGGTGTCGCGGTTCATATCCGCGATCACGAAAATCAGGCTGCCGGTTGCGGTGCCCGTCTCGGCCTGGCGCAGGGCGCCGAGCAGGGGGTCTGTGCTTACTGCCTCTTCTGTCGGTGGCTGGGACAGGGCGCTGAGCAGGCGCCAGAGGGCACGCCTGTCCTTGGTCGGCCGGAAATGCCTTGGGCCGGTAGCGGCATCGCCGAACAGCAACCCCCCGACCCTGTCATGCAGGCTGTTTGCCGCCCAGCCGAGCAGGGCGGCCGCCCGGGCGGCCTGGATCGATTTGAAGGTACCGCGGGTGCCGAAACTCATGTGAGGGCTCTGGTCCACGCAGAGCACCACGCTGCGCTCACGCTCCTCTCTGAATATCTTGAGGTGGGGGCTGTTGGTGCGGGCGGTGACCTTCCAGTCCATGTTGCGGATGTCGTCGCCTTCGCGGTAGGCCCGCACCTCTTCGAAATCGAGTCCGGTGCCACGGAATACCGAGGCGTAGAGTCCGCTGAAACTGGAGTTGACCAGGTGGTGGGACGCCATGCCCAGTGAGTGGGCCTGGTGTCGCAGCTCCAGCAGGTCATCAAGCTGAGGGTGTAGTGCCATGACTGGGATCTGCCGGCTCTAGGGTACGGCTACCATGTCCAGGAGGCGGTTGATGAAGTCATCATTGCTCACCCCCTCTGCCTCGGCCTCGAAAGTCAGCAGGATGCGGTGGCGCAGGATCTCCGGCGCGACCTCCTGGATATGTCCGGGGGTGACGAAATCCTCGCCGCTCAGCCAGGCGCGTGCCCGGGCGCAGCGGGCCAGGGCGATGGATGCGCGGGGTGATGCGCCGAAGCGGCACCAGCGCTGCAGGGTCTCGTCGTAGGAGCCCGGGTGGCGGGTGGCCTGCACCAGGTCGACGATATAGCTGTTGAGCTTGGGGTCCAGGTAGACATTGGCCACATCCTTGCGCATGGCGAAGAGGTCTTCCTGGCTGAGGGGCTTGGCCGGCGGAGCGGCCTGGCCTGTCTGCTGCCTGCTGTCCATCTCAAGGATGGTCAGCTCCTGCTCGCGGTCAGGGTAGTCCACCCACACCTGCATCAGGAAGCGGTCGAGCTGTGCTTCGGGCAGGTGGTAGGTACCCTCCTGCTCAATGGGATTCTGAGTGGCCAGTACCATGAACAGCTCCGGCAGTGCATAGGTGCGCTGGCCGACGGTGATCTGGTGCTCTTCCATCGCCTCCAGCAGTGCCGACTGCACCTTTGCCGGGGCGCGGTTCACCTCGTCAGCCAGCAGGATGTTGTGGAACAGCGGGCCCTGGCGAAACTCGAACTCACCCTTCTCATGCCGATAGATATCGGTGCCTATCAGGTCGGAAGGCAGCAGGTCAGGGGTGAACTGGATGCGGTGGAAATCTCCCGCCACGGCTTCGGATAGGGCTTTGACAGCAGTGGTCTTGGCCAGACCCGGCATGCCCTCCACCAGCAGGTGTCCGTTACAGAGAAGGCAGATCAGCATACTGTCTACCAGTTTTTGCTGACCGATTACACGGGTAGCGATGTGCTCCCTTACAGGATTCAGATCTGTGGAATTCATGCGTGGCTACTACTTTGTTGTTTATTTATTGCGGAGGGTTTTCAAGTCTCTGGCGGACCTTTGCCGGGCGCCTGGCTTTATAGTTTGCCGGTGTCATCCCGATTCCTCTCTGCACTGAACCTACTATCCTGTGCCTTTCCGGCCAGCTATGCAAGCAGCTGAAGTTTGTTTGAAAGTTTGAGTATTAATGAATACTTAATGGTCCTGAAGCTAATTCAGATGCCTGGCCTGTGATGATGATTGGTTCGAACTGTTCACGGTTTCACAGTGTATTGCCCCTAACTGCTGGTTTTCTGTTCTTTTCTTGGTTAGCGTACTAGAGTTTTTATGTGCAACCCCGTGGGAATATGCGGATGAACTTCAAACAGCAGATGGAAGCCAAGAAAAAGACCAAGTTCCCCGTCAAGGAGTTTGTTGCCGACATTAAGAATGACATTCTTCATGACCGGCTGACCCTGCCGACCCTGCCTGATGTGGCACTTGAGGCGCTGCTGATTGTTAATGACGTGGACAGTTCTGCAGAGGATGTTGCGCGGATCGTCTCCAAGGATACCTCCATCGCCGCGCGCCTGGTCCGTTATGCGAACAGCCCCATCTATCACGGCTCTGACCCTGCAACCACGGTTTCCAGGGCCATTACCCGCATAGGTTTCGACAGCGTCAAGCAGGCGATTTACCTGGTCTCCATGCGCGATGTGTTTGAAACCGGGATTGAGCTTATCCGCAAGCGGATGAACCGACTCTGGCAGCACAGTGTCAGGGTGGCCTCCAAGTCTGCGCTGCTGGCCGATCAGTTTCCCCACCTGGATAAGGAGACAGCCCTGCTGGCGGGTCTGATTCATGACGTCGGTGTGATTCCGGTGCTGTTGAAGGCCAAGGATTATGAAGAGCTGCACAGCAGCGAGGCCAACCTGGAAAAGGTGATATCCGGCCTGCATATGGCGTTGGGCAAGATACTGCTCAGCCACTGGAAATTCGAGCCGGTACTGCTGGACGTGGCGGCACTGCACGATCATCTGGACCGTGAGCCGCCAAGTGACCAGGTGGATTACGTGGATATAATCCAGGTGGCCAATATTCTCAGCTACACCGGCTCAGGGCACATCTATGCCCGGATGGACAGGCGGAAGATTCCAGCCTTCAGGCGGCTGGGCCTGGAGGAGCTGATGGTTCCAGGCGGTGAGGCGAAGTTGATCGAGCAGACCAGGGATCTGCAGGACAAGATCTTTTAGCGGATCACTGGATGCTGCACTGTTTGAAGTACTCCGTGTTCTTCACAGCCTCAAGACACTGCTTGGATGTCGGTGTCATTCTGTTCGGGTAGCGGCTGGCGTTGCGCTCTTCTATTTCGATACCCAGAAGCTGTTTTGCCGGTGAGCAGGCGCCGGTGTCACCGCACTCTCCGTTTTGCCCGCAGACATGGGTGACCAGCTGCTGACAGGGGGTGGGTGTTTCGAGAGAGAGTACTGCTGCACAGCGGGTGAAATAGGCTTCGTCTTTTAAGGCAGTACGGCACTGTTCGGATGTGCTGTTGGATCCGCTGCCCTTGTTCTGCCAGTTCTCATGCTGCTCGAGGTGTACCAGCTGGCGGGCCGGTTCACAGCTCTCGTTGTCGCGGCACTGACCGTTGAAACCGCACACCTTGATGGAGAGCTCCACGCAGGGTGAGGTCTCCTGCGCCTCTGCCGCCTCGGGTTTTTGCAATGCCCCGGCCGAAGAGCCTTCCGGTCGGCTGATGACCACACCCTCTTTGATGATCATTACGGAACCGTCATCCATGCGGTGTACCCCGTCCCAGAGCTGCTTCTGGTCGCCACTGCCAAACCGGGTGGCACGGTTGCTCTGGGCGTCGATATCAATACGGCTGCCATCCTGCAGTTGACCGCTCCAGGGTTCACTGGCAACGGCAATGGCGGGTAGCAGAACCACGAGTGCAAACAGCGTCTTGGTATTCATGATCTATACAACTCTGATTTTGTCCTTGCCCAACTCTAGCGCCAACTGTGCGACATTACCAAATCTGCCAGGGCTTCAATGTGATCTTCCCTGTCATTGAGCGACGGTATGTAGCGGTATTCGCCGCCACCCGCCTGGATAAAGTAATCGCGGTTCTCTTCACCAATCTCCTCAATGGTCTCAAGGCAGTCAGCCGAGAAGCCGGGGCATATTACATGGACCTTGCCCGTGCCTTCGGCACCCCAGCTTTTGAGTGTTTCGTCGGTATAGGGTTTGAGCCACTCCTTGCCTCCCAGGCGCGACTGAAAGGTCATGGTGTAGCGGTCATCAGCTATGCCCAGGGCTTCGGTCAGCAGTTTTGCGGTGGTGTTGCACTCCTTTGGGTAGGGGTCACCGGCATCCGCGTACTCCCGGGGGATGCCGTGAAAGGAGATCAGCAGGCGGTCAGGTTCACCATGGGTCTGCCAGAACTCCCTGGCGCTCTTTGCCAGGGACGCGATGTAGCCCGGATCATCCTGGTAGTGATTGATGAATCGCAGCTCGGGGATCCAGCGCCACTGCCTCAGCACCTCGGAAATGGCATCGAAAGTGGAGGCCGTAGTGGTGGCTGAGTACTGGGGGTAGAGGGGGAGCACGATGATCTTGCGGGCGTTGGCCTCTCTAAGCGCTTCGAGACCGGCGGCAATGGATGGGTTTCCATAGCGCATCGCCAGTACCACCTTGATCGGGGTGTCTGACTTCTGCTGCAGCCTCTCGTTAAGGGCGTCGGCCTGCCGTTTGGATATGTCCAGCAGGGGTGAACCGTTTTCGGTCCAGACCTGTTTGTAGGCAGCTGCGGATTTCGAGGGGCGGGTGCGCAGGATGACGCCGTTGAGAACCAGCCACCAGATCAGCCGTGGGATTTCCACAACCCGGGGATCGCTCAGAAACTCTTTCAGATAGCGTCGGACATCGGTCGTTGTTGGTGCATCCGGAGTGCCAAGGTTGGTCAGCAGTACGCCGGTGCATTCCGGTTGGTCCGAGCTCGGTTCTGGGCCCTGATAGTTCATATTACTGTTGTCTCTGATTTGATTACCCGGCCTAGTTTCTCATTAACCCCTCTGTTGGCAAAGGCTGAAATATCCATCTGATACATCCGGTCTTATGCAGGAGAAACCAGGAGATGGATATGGGAAAGGTATTGGTCGCATTGGCTATAGGCGTTTTTTCGTGGAGTGTGCAGGCTGGGGAGACGCGTTACCCGGTCAACCCTGCGCTGAACCAGGGGGGCATATATGTCGCCGGCCAGGGGTTGATCCGGTTTGATGCCGGTATGCGGAAACCGGCCTGGAAGGTGCTGGACGGTACTCAGCTGCACGAGCCGGTGGCGGATGAGGGAAGGGTCTACGTTGGTGGTGCCGGCGGTCTCTACGGGCTGGATGGACAAAGTGGAGAGGAGCTCTGGCACCTCTCGGTGGGCAGTCCCGTTTTCTCGCCCGTGAAATCAGGCAACACAATCTACCTGGCTGGTCAGGATGGGGTGATCCGGTCGGTTTCGGTGCGCAGTGGCAAGGTTCAATGGAGCGTGAAGCCGGGCAATGGCTGGATCTACCCGCCGGTGGTCTCCGGGGGGGTGTTGGTTACCGGTGGACAGGATGGAACGGTATGGGGCCTGGATGCCGGCACGGGGGCAGAGCTTTGGGCTGTGCGGCTGTCCCAGGAACTGGTTTACCGTCCGCTGTTGACCAATAGCCGGAGTGTTCTGGTGACCACCTTTGGCGGTGATGTCATTACGCTTGACCTGCTCAGTGGCAATGAACGCTGGCGCAAGCATTTTCCAACTCCGAGCACGGTATCATCGATGACGGAACAGGGGGTGGTTCTGGGCAGCATGGGCGGGATCATGCGGCTATTGAGCACGGCTGGCGGCGAACCTCTCTGGCAACACTCTCTTGGCTCCAGGCTTGTGACCCCGGTGTCGGGGCGCGGTGGCAGGTTAATGGCGATCACTGAAGACGGAATCTACCGCCACCTGGATGCTGCTACGGGAGTGACTCTGCAGCAAGGCAAACTGGAAGGGGACCCGCTGGCCGCGGCATATATCTCTGATCATCAGGCAATCTTTTTTTCTCAAGTGCGAAATAATTTCAGAACTGCGTCGGTCTCTCTAGGCGAGAACTAAAAAAACTGTCACTGATGACCACTGAATTTATTGGAGATTGTGAGATGAATAAGAGACTGATTGCATCGATTGGGATTGCCGCTTTCACCGTGGCCGGTTCGGCTTCTGCTGCCGGCGTGTTCGGCGGGGCAGATGACGTGGCCTATGCAGGTAAACTGTGGAGTGCCATGCAGAGCGGCGGCCTGGTAGGCAAAGACTCCCTGATGTCCACACCCTATACAGGCGTACATCCCCATGGTGCGATACTCGACACCATTGAAGCCCCGCTCACAGTAGGAGGCGATACCAATATCATCATTATCAAGCGTAACTACGGTGGTGAAGGTGTCAGCAAGCAGGTGGTGGCCAATGATCCCGGCAAGTGGCTGAAGGCGGTGACCGTGATGTACAAGCGTGCGGGCCTGGACGCAGCGACAAAAGACTGGTTCTGGGTCAAGTATGCTCCGGATGGCAGCGTACTGAAAAATCCCAAAGGGGCCTCCCTTGCCGGCCTGGTAGGAAAAGGTGGTAGTGCAGGCTGTATCGCCTGTCACCAGGGTGCTCCCGGTGGAGACATGGTGTTCAATCACGACCGCTACAAGTAACGGGCAGGTCTCATCAGCAATCAAGGGCCGGCGCAAATGCGCCGGTTTTTTTACGCTCTGCAGTTCTCCCTCTGAACCTTTCAGGGTGTAAGATATCCGCAGTTCAATTGCGGATTGCATGCCATGGCTGCTTCAAGTGCCGTTTCGTTTTTATTCGACTCACCCATAGGTTTCCTGGGGGTCACCATCCAGAATGGTGCGCTCTGCAGTCTCGACCTGTCCGGTGGTGATGCTGCAGAGAGAAACGATGTTGCCGGGGATGACGGTTTGCCCTCGATGGTCGTGAACCAGCTTGAAAGCTACTTCGCCCATGGTGGGGCCGGTTTCACTCTTCCCCTGGTCATGGCCGGTACGCCGTTTCAAAAGCGGGTATGGGAAGAGCTAAAAGCGATTCCCCCAGGAGAGGTCCGTACCTACGGTGAAATCGCGACGGAATTGGGAAGCAGTGCCAGGGCCGTCGGCAATGCCTGTCGCAAGAATCCCATACCCGTGGTTGTGCCCTGCCACCGGGTGGTATCGGCTTCGGGTATAGGCGGGTTTTCAGGCCAGACAGGCGGTCCACTGCTGGATGTGAAACGCTGGCTTCTCGAACACGAGGGTGTTGCCCTGTGAAACCGGCACCTGACCAGGAAACGATAGAGCGCTTCGCCGATGCACTCTGGATGGAGCGCGGGCTGAGCCGCAATACCCTTGCCGCCTACCAGACAGACCTGCGCAAACTCAGCCATTGGCTTGAAAAGGAGTGCGGTCGGGGGCTGCTCAACGCCAAGCGGGAAGACCTTCTTGCCTACCTGTCGGCACAGGCTGTGTCAGGCAAAAAGCCACGCTCCTCCGCCCGTCTGCTCTCATGCCTGCGCCAGTTCTACCAGCACGGCTTGCGGGAGGGGTGGATCAAGAGCGACCCCAGTGCCCGTATCGACGCTCCCAAGCTGGGTCGGCCGCTGCCCAAGTCCCTGACCGAGGAGGAGGTCGAGGCCCTGCTCGAAGCCCCTGGTCTCAATGACGCCGAAGGTTTTCGTGACCGTGTCATGTTCGAGGTGCTCTATGCCACCGGTCTTCGTGTATCCGAGCTGGTGGGGCTGCGCCTGGAACAGGTGAGCATGACCCAGGGGCTTGTAAGGGTGGTCGGCAAAGGGGGTAAGGAGAGATTGGTTCCCCTGGGGGAGGAGGCGCTCAGCTGGATCGACCGGTTTATGAAAGGCGCTCGATTCGACCTGCTTGGTGATCAGCTCTGCAACGAAGTGTTTCCCACCCGGCGGGGCAGCGGCATGACCCGCCAGGCTTTCTGGTACCGCATAAAAAAACATGCGGCGTCAGCAGGCATAACCAAGCACCTTTCACCCCACACCCTGCGACACGCCTTTGCCACCCACCTGCTTAACCACGGTGCCGACCTGAGAGTGGTGCAGATGCTGCTGGGGCACAGCGACCTCTCCACCACCCAGATCTATACCCACGTTGCCCGTGAACGCCTAAAAACCCTCCACGCCGAACACCACCCGAGGGGGTGAAGCCAAACAGCTTGTCCAGTGGACAAGCTGTTTGGCTGAACGACTCGCCATGGAAGGCGAGGCCGGGGGTGATCAAGAATTCAAGCTCCGCGCCAGGGATGGCAGGTAAAGCTCTCCTTACAGCGTTCAGCGGACAAGCTGCTTGGCTGAATGATTTACATGGATTTTGTGTAGGTCGGACTTTCACCCTCCGGGTACGAGAGTCCGGCATGTCGGGCTGAAGCCCGACCTACAGCAAACGGATGGCTGATGACGGGGCTGGGAAGGAACTCCTGCAGCCGATGGCGTATCATAATCACTTTGAATTCCATGACAGAATCCCGAGCCATGCCACATTCCGATACCCAACAGTGGATCGAACTCGATCGAAAACATGTCTGGCACCCCTACAGTGCCATCGGCTCCGACCTGCCCCTGTTTGCGGTTGAGTCAGCCTCGGGTGTACGTATCCAGTTGGCGGATGGTCGCGAATTGATCGATGGCATGTCCTCCTGGTGGAGCGCCATCCACGGCTATAACCATCCTGATATGAACCTGGCGATAGAGCAGCAGCTTTCCAAAATGTCCCATGTGATGTTTGGCGGGCTCACCCATCAGCCTGCCGCGGAGCTTGCTGCAAAGCTGGTGGAGTTGACCCCCGGGCCGCTGCAGAGCGTGTTTTTTGCAGATTCAGGCTCTGTGTCGGTCGAGGTCGCTTTAAAGATGGCGATCCAGTATTGGCACGCAAGGGGAGAGCAGGGAAAAAACCGGTTTCTGACCACGCGCTCCGGTTACCATGGCGATACATTCCGAGCCATGTCGGTGTGCGATCCGGACAATGGTATGCACACACTGTTTTCGGGAGTATTGGCCCAGCAGTATTTTGTGGATGCGCCGGCATGTGGATTCGATCAGCCCTGCGGTGACCATGATATCGCGCAGATGGAGAGCATGCTTGCCGAGGTGCATGAGCAGGTTGCCGGCATCATTATTGAACCCGTTGTTCAGGGGGCTGGCGGTATGCGTTTCTACTCGCCGCAGTATCTCAAGCGGCTTCGCCGACTGTGCGACCAGTACGGTGTGTTGCTGATACTGGATGAGATCGCCACAGGGTTTGGGCGCACCGGCAGGCTGTTTGCCTGTGAACATGCTGATATCGCACCGGACATCATGTGCGTGGGCAAGGCACTGACCGGGGGCTATATGACCCTGGCGGCGACGCTCACTACAGACCAGGTCAGCAAGACCATCAGCAGCGGCGAGCCGGGTGTCTTTATGCATGGGCCTACCTTCATGGGCAATCCCCTTGCCTGCGCTACTGCCCTTAAGAGTATCGAACTTCTTCTTGCTTCACCCTGGCAGGAGCGTGTGGCTCAACTGGAACAGGGTTTGCGTGAGGGATTGGCGCCCTGTGCCGAGATGCCCCAGGTGGCAGATGTGCGGGTGCTCGGAGCGATCGGGGTGGTGGAGTTGAAGCAGCCTGTCGACATGAAGCGGATACAGCCCATGTTTGTGGAGGAGGGTGTCTGGGTGCGGCCGTTCGGCAAGCTGGTCTACCTGATGCCGCCGTTCATCATGGATGCTGATGACCTGGCCAAACTTACCTCGGCCACCGTGCGGGTGATTGAGCAAAACCAATAGGAGAGCATGGATGGCAAAGCGATACTCATCGATCAGTGAAGACCAGCAGCGCTTTATCGAGGAGCAGAAGATGTTCTTCGTCGCCACTGCGCCTGATGAGGGGCGCATCAATCTCTCGCCAAAGGGGTTGGATACACTGCGGGTTGCAGGTCCAAATCGTGTGCACTGGTTGAACATGACCGGCAGCGGCAACGAGACCGCTGCACACCTCAATCAGAACCCGCGCATCACCTTGATGTTTTGTGCCTACCAGGGTGAGCCAATGATTCTGAGGCTCTATGGCACAGGGCGGGTGATCCATGAGCGGGACGCTGATTGGCAAAGCCGCATTGAGCTCTTTCACGGGCTTCCAGGGGCGCGCCAGATCATTGAAGTGGATGTGGACCTGGTTCAGGTTTCGTGCGGCAGTGCCGTGCCTCTATACGATTACCAGTCAGACAGGGATGCGCTGGTGAAGTGGGCAGAAAAAAAGGGAGATGAAGGTGTCCGCCGTTACTGGGATGAGCGTAACCGGGTCAGTATCGACGGCATACCCACCGGCATCATTGATGAGTAGTGATCGATTTGTGGTAGCCTTCGGATAATTTTTCAGTGTCTGCCCCTTCAGTGTGCAGGCAAGAGTCAGGAGATAGTTTATGCCCTCTTTCGATATTGTTTCCGAGGTGGATATCCAGGAAGTCAGAAATGCCGTGGACCAGGCCAACCGGGAAGTCACCACGCGTTTTGATTTCAAGGGTGTCGATGCAAAGTTCGAACAGAGCAACGAGGAGATCAAGCTCAGCGCAGAGCAGGATTTTCAGCTCAAGCAGATGATGGATATTCTGCGCCAGAAGCTCGCCAAGCGGAACATCGATGTGGGCTGCATGGAGGCCAAGGAGCCTGAGTGCAATCTCAACGCTGCCCGCCAGCAGGTGGTTATCAAGCAGGGCATTGATACCGATACCGCGCGTAAAATGGTCAAGGGGATCAAGGCCAGCAAGATCAAGGTGCAGGCCCAGATTCAGGGAGAGCAGGTGCGTGTCACGGGCAAGAAGCGCGACGACCTGCAGCAGGTTATCGCCCTGCTGCGTGACAGCGACTACGGGCTGCCTCTGCAGTTCAATAATTTCAGGGACTGAGTGGTGACTCTTGTCAAAGCCCTGAAGCTTTCACTGGCGGCAACTGTTCTGCTCCTGCTGATGGGTGGCGTCCAGGCTGCGGATTCCGAGGCGGAGAAGGAAGAACGGGTGCGCCAGGGTCTGGCCCTGCTGCTGCCCGATCTTGTACCGGATGCGGTCTCTCCATCTCCTGTGCCCGGCCTGTACGAAGTGGTTGTAGGTCCCCAGATTATTTATATCACCGAGGATGCGCGATTCATTCTGCGTGGGGACGTGATCGACCTGGAGCTGCGCAAGAATATCACCCAGCCCAGGGTGGACCAGGTGAAGGCCCAGGCCGTGGAGCGGATCGGTGAGGAGAATATGCTGATATACGCCCCGGATGAGACCCGGCATACGGTAACCGTGTTCACCGATATCGACTGTGGTTTCTGCCGCAAGATGCACAAGGAGATGGCCGAGTACCACAAGCATGGTATCCGGATACGTTACCTGCTGTTTCCCCGGGCCGGAGTGAACAGCCCTTCGTACCGAAAGGCGGTCTCAGTCTGGTGCTCAAAAGACCCCAGGGCCGCCATGACCCAGGCCAAGCTGGGGAAGTTTCTTGACGATTTCGTATGCGATAACCCAGTGGCAGAGCACATGGCCCTTGGCGAGGCCATGGGGGTGACCGGTACGCCTGCCCTGGTGTTTGACAATGGCGAGATAATTCCAGGCTATATCCCTCCTGAGCGGATGGCCCAGCTTCTGTCTGCGCGCACAGGGGAGTGACCCGATTGCAGGTTTTGATCTCCTGACTGAGGGCTCCCCTGCAAAAAGCAATAAGGATGCTCTTCCAGGAGTTTAAATTCTAAATAAATCATCAAAATGTGCACTCGATTACAGTTTCTACTTAAGTTCTGTTCCAAGATTCCAGTTGCGGATCTGAAGGCCCTGTCGAGCTGATGTTGAGATGAATCTGACGCCCATAGAAACGGTCTCCCGATCAGACAAGGGTCTTGTCCGGGAGGTGAATGAAGACAGTGTGGCAGCTATGCCTGATTTCAGCCTGGTTGTTCTCGCTGACGGTATGGGCGGCTACAACTCCGGTGAGATTGCGAGCCAGGTGGCTGTTGAAACCATAGCGGCGTATCTGATGCCGGTGCTTGGTTCAGTGGAAGAGGCGGAAGCACCATTGGTTGATGCGGTAGGCGCGGCCAACAAGAGCATCTTTGCAGCCATCGATGAGGATACCCGGTACGAGGGTATGGCGACCACGGTGGTGTTGGGGGTGTTTGGTGAGCGGAAGCTGCACTATGCCCATGTAGGAGATTCCCGCCTCTACCGTCTCAGGGACGGCCGGCTTGATCGTCTGACACGGGATCATTCCATGATCCAGGAACTGGTGGATCAGGGGATGTTTGAATCCATGGAAGAGGCCCACGAGGCTGGGGTTCGAAACAACGTACTCACCCGGGGACTGGGTGTCGATCAGCAGCTTGAAGTCGACACCGCAGATATACAAATAAAAACCGGAGACCTGTTTCTCTTCTGTTCGGACGGATTGAGTAACATGGTGAACGATCATGTAATGGAAGAGATCTTGTCAGCTTCCGACCAGAGTATTGAGTCGAAGACAGATCAATTGTTAGCGATGGCGCTGGAGAACGGCGGCCTGGATAATGTTTCACTGGTTCTGGTGCAGCCGCAAATCGGCTGACTGTTTTGCAGAAGCGGTGCTGTAAAAAAGGTTGAATGGTTTCGCCTGGGGAATAAGAGATGGAGAAACTGGTAGTTTATAAAGACGAAACGGTCATTGCCGAGGTTGCCCTGGAAAAACAGGAGATCTCCATTGGTCGAGGAGCAGAGTGTGACGTGCACCTGGATGACCTCTCTGTCAGCCGGCATCACAGTCAGTTGGTAAAGATCTACTCAGACTATTTTGTTGAAGACCTGGGCAGTACCAACGGTACCCTGCTCAACGAAAAGCCGGTAAAGAAACATATTCTGAAACACGGCGATGTGATCAGTTTCGGTGTGTTCAGATTACGCTTTGTGAGGGAAGAGGCGGCATCCTCTGAAGCAGGGGAAGACCTGGACAAGACAGTCATACTCCAGGTGCCCAAGAGGGCGGCTGCCAACAATCCTGCCGTTGCTCGCCACCTGGCGCCCAAAACGGCAGTAGTGAAGTTCTTCCGCGGTCCCAAAAAGGGCAACTCCGACGAGATCAAGCGCTCCCTCTATACCATCGGTCGTCCCGGTGGTGACGTGGCTGCCATAGCCCGCAGACCCCAGGGCTTCTACCTGCTGCATATTGGCGGAGACCAATACCCCAAGATCAACAACAAGGAGATCGATGTTACCGGCGGTGTACAGCTGCAGGAGGGTGACATGGTGGAGGTAGGGGAGAACCTGGCCGAGATCTCCTTCGGTTGAAGACAACAGGGCCGGCTGTAAGCCGGCCCTTCTTTTTGTTCCGGCTACTCTTTCAACAGCGCCTTGAGCCGGTAGAGCTCATCAAGTGCCTGGCGCGGTGTCAGCTCGTCAGGATCAATCTCAGACAATGCCTCATCGGTTACCGAAGCACCCTGTCCGGCTGCAGAGGCGGGTTCAGGCGCGAACAGGGATAACTGGTTGACCTGCTGTTCGGTGTGGCGCTGGGCCGACTGCTCCAGTTCCGCCAGTCGCACCCTGGCCCGTTCAATAATGCTTTTCGGTACCCCCGCCAGTGCTGCCACCTGCAGGCCGTAGCTCTGGTTGGCGGGTCCTTCACGCACCGTATGCAGAAAGACGATGCTGTCGCCATGCTCCACTGCATCCAGATGAACATTGGCGATGCCGGGGTACTCTTCCGGCAGGGTGGTCAATTCGAAATAGTGGGTTGCGAACAGGGTGTAGGCCCTGATCCTGGTGGCCAGCTCAACACCGCAGGACCAGGCCAGGGAGAGGCCGTCAAAGGTACTGGTTCCGCGGCCGATCTCATCCATCAGAACGAGGCTCTGTTCGGTGGCGTTGTGCAGGATATTGGCCGTCTCCTCCATCTCCACCATGAAGGTCGAGCGCCCGCCGGCGAGATCGTCCGATGCGCCGATGCGAGAGAAGATTCTGTCCACGGGGCCGATTCTGGTTGCGGTCGCCGGTACGAAGCTGCCTGCATAGGCGAGCAGAACGATCAGTGCGCACTGGCGCATGAAGGTGGACTTACCACCCATGTTCGGACCGGTGATGATGAGTATGCGGCGCTGGTCGTTGAAGCAGACACTGTTGGCCACGAAAGGGTTGTCGCTGACCTGTTCCACCACAGGGTGGCGACCGTCAGTGATATCCAGGCCGGGTTCGTCGTCAAGTGAAGGGGCATTGAGTTCAAGCCGTTCAGCCCGCTCGGCAAAATTGGTGATGACATCCAGGGCCGCAAGGGCGTCGGCGCACTGCTGCAGAACGGATATGGATGGCTGCAGTTTCTCCAACAGCTCATCGTAGAGCTGTTTCTCCCTGGCCAGTGAGCGCTCCTTGGCAGAGAGTACCTGGTCTTCAAACTTCTTCAGCTCAGGGGTGATAAAACGCTCAGCTCCCTTGAGGGTCTGGCGCCTGACGTAATCATCTGGTGCCCCGTCGGATTGGGATCGGCTGATCTCGATGTAGTATCCGTGGACCCTGTTGTAGCTGACTTTCAGGGTGGCGATGCCGGTGCGCTCGCGTTCCCTGCTCTCCAGGTCGAGCAGGAACTGGTCGGCGTTCTGGGAGAGGCTGCGCAGCTCATCCAGTTCGCTGTCATAGCCCTCTGCCAGAACCCCGCCGTCGCGGATCAGCATCGGCGGGTTCTCAATTACGGCGCTGCGCAGCAGGTCGACAACATCGGGGTGGTTGCCGATTTCACCGGACAGGGACTTCAGCATCGGGGCATCGAGGCTGCCCAGCTGTTGTTGCAGGCCGGGCAGTCCAGCCAACGAGTCCCTCAGGGTGGCGAGGTCTCTCGGGCGGGCTGATTTAAGTGCTATGCGGGCCAGAATGCGCTCTATGTCGCCAATCTCCTGGAGCAGGTCCTTGAGGTCGGGGTATGCGTGCTTTTCGATCAGGTGCCCGATGGCGTCGTGACGCTCCCTGACCTGGTGAATGTCCCGCAGGGGACGGTTGAGCCAGCGGCGCAACAGGCGGCTGCCCATGGGGGTGGCGGTGCGGTCCAGGATGCCGGCCAGGGTGTGCTGGGGTTGTCCGCTGAGGCTGTGGTCCAGCTCCAGGTTACGGCGGGTGGCGGCATCGATGATGATCGCGTCTTCCCGACGTTCCACAGAGAGTCCGCGGATGTGGGGAAGGGCGCTGCGTTGTGTATCTTCCACGTATTGCAGGAGAGAGCCAGCAGCGGCCACGGCAAGAGGCAGGTCTGTGCAGCCGAAACCTCCCAGGTCCCGGGTGCCGAACTGACGGGTCAGCAGCCGCTCTGCGGTTTCGTAATCGAAGTGCCAGGCCGGCCTATGGGTAATTCCGCACTGGAGGGGTGAAGAGGATGGCAGGTGGTAATCCTCTGTCAGCAGCAGTTCTGCCGGGCGCAGACGCTCAAGCTCTCCTGCCAGGGCCTCCTCGGAACTCATCTGCTGGACCACGAAGCGGCCGCCGCTGAGGTCCAGGGTTGCCAGGCCGAAGTGTCCATCTGATTCCATCAGTGCCGCGAGAAGGTTGTCCCTGCGCTCCTCCAGCAGGGCCTCGTCGGTCACTGTGCCTGGGGTGACCACGCGTACCACCTGGCGTTCTACCGGGCCTTTGCTGGTTGCCGGATCGCCTATCTGTTCACAGATGGCGACGGATTCGCCCTGGCGGACCAGCTTGGCCAGGTAACCCTCTGCGGCGTGGTAGGGGACTCCCGCCATGGGGATGGGCTGTCCTGCGGATTTGCCCCGCTTGGTCAGCGTGATGTCCAGCAGCCTGGCAGCTTTTTCGGCATCGCCAAAAAAGAGTTCGTAAAAATCCCCCATGCGGTAGAAGACCAGCATCTGCGGGTAATCAGCCTTGATGCGCAGGTACTGCTGCATCATCGGGGTGTGCTTTGGGCTCTCTGGCGCTTTACTCATAGGGGCGGTTATGGCGCGGGTTTATCCGAAGGCGTAGTGTTTTTCCACGGGTTGCAGAACTTTCCAGGTGCAGTTCATGCCGGCGGGAAAGGTCACCAGGTCGCCGCGTCCGAACTCCTGCGGCTCACCGCCATCGGGTGTGACAATCACCTTTCCGCGAAGGAAATAGCAGGTCTCCTGCTTGTCGTAGCTCCAGGGGAACTCCGAGACCTCTTTCTCCCAGATAGGCCAGTCAAAGACTCCGAGGATTTCAAGTTTGGCGGGAGATGGGCGTCGTTCGCAATGTATCTGCATGGCTCTGTCTTTTTTGCTCTTTGGGTTTCGGTAACCGCCTTAAAGCGGCGGGCGGGACAGTGTAGCTCAATTTTGTTTGTTGGTCAGACTGGCTGTAGCCTTCAGGCGTGATGTGAACTGGATCACATACTCCTGATAAGGATAAGAAAAAAAATACTATCACCCGGTGGGGCCTTGACCCATTCTAAAGTCGGGAGTAGGTTGCTTTCTACGCTAAACCATTTTTACAAGCAGCGTAGGAAAACAGGAAATGTACTCGGATCTCAATCATAAGGTGGTCAGTGAAGATCACTTCAAAGCAGTAGAGTGCATGGAAGCAGCAGAAAAAGCCGGTAAAGAGCCATGCAATCGCGAGACACACAGCGTTGACCATTGCGATGATTGCCCCTACCGTTGCCAGGAAATCGAAAACCTGGCTTCAGCGGTTTAATCTGCCACCAGCGTTAAAGAACCACTTTTCAGCTGTTCACAGGCTGAGATCGAAATCAGCAGTCCCGGTCCAGGGTTCTGCGATCTTTTCTTATTGCACTCCCGTATCTCCTTGCAGATACTTCCCTCATGGATCAGGAACTGGAACAACTTGCCGGAAGATTGGGGGAGCGACTCGCTGCCAAAGGGCTTGTCATGGCTGCTGCCGAGTCCTGTACCGGTGGCTGGATCGCCAAGGCGATGACCGATATTGCCGGCAGCAGTGGCTGTTTCGATCGTGGATTCGTCACCTACAGCAACGAAGCGAAGCAGGAGATGCTGGGCGTCACCAGGTCCACCCTTGAAAAGCACGGTGCAGTCAGTGAAGAGACTGTCGGGGAGATGGTCAGGGGTGCCCTGGTCAACAGTCGCGCCTCTGTGGCGGTGGCGGTCAGCGGCATAGCCGGTCCTGGTGGTGGTACGGCAGAGAAGCCCGTAGGTACCGTCTGCTTCGCCTGGGGCGTGGAAGGCGGTGTATCGGATATCGCTACCTATCAATTTACAGGGGACCGGGAGGCGGTGCGCAGGCAGGCCGTGATTTCGGCCCTCAATGGCGTGCTGAAAATCATTGGCTGACAAGAGTGGTGCCCAAAGGCTTTTCTTCGCCATCTGGCCTGATCACCGGGTGCGGCAGGGGTTGCTGCGCATTGCCCGGTCACTGCCGGCCCATGGTGGGCGCGAACTTCATCCGGATGACCTCCATATAACATTGGCCTTTCTCGGTATGGTGGAAACGGATCGGTACGACTGTGTAATCGAGGCGGCCGACAGGGTTGGCGGCGCGCCTTTCACGCTGACCCTGGATCATATTGATTACTGGAAGCGTCCCAAAATTCTCTGGTGTGGTCCCCGTGATACGCCTTCAGGGTTGTCCCAACTGGTTCAGGATCTTCAGGAGCGGCTCACGGCTTGCGGATTCGAGCCTGAAAAAAGGCCCTATGCGCCCCATGTCACCCTCGCCCGCAAGGCTCGGCACGTGGATGCCTACCCCCTTGAAAAGGCCATGGAGTGGGGGGTTGGGGAGTTCGCGCTGGTGGTTTCCCGTGGTGGCAGGGAGCCGCCTCACTACCAGGTGCTAAAAAAATGGACCCTGGACTCATGACTTGAGCCTCAGGCTGTGCCATAATGGAGAACAATTAGAGAACGCAGTGGCAGCATGTGCCGCAATTTTCCAAAGATCGGGGGATGAAATGGACGAGAATCGCAAGAAGGCTCTTGGAGCAGCGCTCAGTCAGATTGAAAAACAGTTCGGCAAAGGTTCCGTTATGCGCATGGGTGACTCCAGCGCTGTCCGCAACATTGAGACTATCTCAACAGGTTCCCTGAGTCTGGATATCGCCCTGGGTATTGGCGGTGTGCCCAAGGGGCGGGTGGTAGAAGTCTACGGTCCGGAGTCCTCGGGTAAAACAACCCTGACCCTGCACATTGTTGCGGAGTCACAGAAGGCGGGCGGCACTGCGGCATTCGTTGATGCGGAGCACGCCCTGGACCCTATCTACGCCGAGAAACTGGGCGTGGATATGGATGAACTGCTGGTCTCCCAGCCGGATACCGGTGAGCAGGCCCTGGAGATCACCGATATGCTGGTGCGCTCCGGCGCGGTGGATGTTGTTGTGGTTGATTCGGTGGCTGCGCTGACCCCCAAGGCTGAAATCGAGGGCGATATGGGTGACTCCCATGTGGGCCTGCAGGCGCGCCTGATGTCACAGGCGCTGCGCAAACTCACTGCAAATATCAAGCGCTCCAACTGCGTGGTGATCTTCATCAACCAGATCCGTATGAAGATCGGCGTGATGTTCGGTAGCCCTGAGACCACCACCGGCGGCAACGCCCTCAAGTTCTACTCATCCGTTCGCCTGGACATACGCCGCACCGGCGCCATCAAGAGAGGCGATGAGGTGGTGGGTAACGAAACCAAGGTGAAGGTGGTCAAAAACAAGGTGGCGCCGCCCTTCAAGCAGGCCTTTTTCGAAATCCTCTACGGTGAGGGTGTCTCCCGCGAGGGGGAGATTATCGAACTGGGTGTAAAGGAGGAGATCGTCAATAAATCCGGTGCCTGGTACAGCTACAACGGTGACCGCATCGGCCAGGGCAAGGAGAACGTGCGCAAGTTTCTCAAGGAGAATCCCGATATCGCCCAAGAGATCGAGACGAGGGTACGGGACGCGGTATTTCCCAAGCCGGAAACCGAAACTGCAGCAAAGGCGGAAGTCGCTGAGCTGGAGGCTGAAGCCTGAGCATGTCCGACAGACAGGAGATTGAGCAGGCGGCTGTACGCCTGCTCGCCTCCCGTGAGCACACCAGGGCTGAGTTGAAACGAAAACTGGCATCCAGGGCCGGTGATGCAGAGCTTCTTGAGCAGGTGATCAATGGCCTGGAGGCGCAAAGCCTTCAGAGCGACAGCCGGTTTGTCGAGCAGTACATCGATTCGAGAAAGCGCAAGGGATATGGTCCTCTGCGCATACGCCAGGAACTTCAGCAGAGGGGTGTCTCCGGCGAGATGGTAGAAGAGTGGCTGGACGAGCGGGATGCAGAGTGGAGCAGCCTGCTTGCTGAAGCGGCGAGGCGCAAATACGGTGATTCACCGGCCATCGATTACAGGGAGAAAGCCAGGCGGGCACGCTTTCTTGAGTACAGGGGGTTTCCCACGGAGATGATTCGAGACTTCCTCTGGGAAGATGGGTAATGCCTGCAGACTGATTGCTCCAGCCTGGACAATCACACCTCGAAAATAGCTTTTCTTCTCCAGCTTCCGGCCGGTATTTGCTACAGCTGGTTCTTTCCGGATCTCTTGTCATGGGAGACCTGCTTCGCATTTGTGATCGCTAGTGGCCGTCAATAAATTGGCAAATAGCCAATTCCTGTCGTTGATCACGTTTTTTTCCCCTCTTCTCTCCTACATTTCGAGTAAATAGGCGGCGGAAGAGACAATTCATCATGGGTAAACTGAAGGTCATCATTGGTGTGATCGCCGGCTTGCCCGTTGTACTGCTCCTGGCTGCCGCCCTGGTGCTGCCGTTTGTCAATTTCAATCACCTCAAGCCTGATGTTATTGCGGGAATGAAGGTGCTGACCGGTCGTGACATGGAAATCAACGGTCCTCTCAATCTCCACTTCTCGCTAAACCCCCGAATCACCGCAGACTACGTCTCTCTCTCGAATGTAAAGTGGGGTACCCGTAAAGAGATGATTACCGCCAAGCGTCTTGAAGTGCAGTTTGAACTTGATGCCTTGTTGTCAGGGGAAGTGAAGATACTTCTGATGAGCTTCTCGGAGCCGGACCTTTACCTCGAGACAAATGCTGATGGGCGTGGCAACTGGCACTTTGTTCCGCAGTGGAAGCGACAGGCAGGAGTCGATAAGGAGCGGCGGAAGAGTGGCCCCCTGATGATAAACAATCTCTGGATCGCCGATGGTGATATCACATACCTGAACGGTGAGACAGGGAAGCTCAAAAGCTGGAAGATCGATCTTCTTGAAGCGGAGGCCGGGGAGGTGGATGGCCCGGTGAGCATGTTGTTGAGGGGCGATATCGGTCGGCATGGTGTTGAAGTGACAGGGCAGTTGGACTCTTATCGCACCCTGCTGAGTGCAGAGCCGATGAAGGTCGACCTGTTATCCAGAAGCCGGGAACTGAGCGTGGCTGCCAGGGGTGCGGTGGATCTGGCTGCAGGTATCGAAGGCTATGACCTGGTGCTGGATGTCACTGTGGATGAGCTGTCCCATCTGTTAGATACGGGAACAGCTCAGGAAGAACGGCTTGGCAGGCTCAATCTGAAAACCGGACTCAGAGGGGATGCATCCGGGTACCTGCTGAATGATCTGGCGCTGGAACTTGGCAAGCATAAAGTAAAGGGCGACGCTCACTTGAGCTTCTCAGGCAGACGCCCGGTGATCAAGGGGAGGTTCTCCACGTCCCTGCTCGATTTAAGGGGCTCGGAGACCACTGATGCGAGTCAGGACGGTAGGTCCAGGGTGTTCTCGTCAGAACCTATTGACCTGTTGGGTCTGCGCGGGTTCGATGCGGATATATCCCTGCAAAGCAGCCGGGTGCTAGGACCCAGATTTTCCCTGAATGATCTTTCCATGAAGGCCTCCCTCAAAGAGGGCGTGCTAAGGGTTTCGCCGGCCTCTGCATCTGTTGGTGGCGGTAAGTTGAAAGCATCCATGGATCTCGATGTGACCGGGAAGGTTGCGGTTGTGAATCTGCAGGCATCAGGAAAGTCCCTGGGTTTGGGACGGATGCTTAAAGAGGCGGGGCGCAAAGGACTGCTCACAGGTGGTGCAAGCCAGGTAGATCTGAAACTCAGGGGGCGGGGTAATTCGGTTGCTGCATTGATGGCTGGCCTCTCCGGGGAACTGTTGCTGAATATCGGCCCAGGGCGTCTGAATAACCAGTATCTTGATCTTGCCGGCGCGGATCTTCTCAGCCAGCTGCTTGTTACGGTCAACCCGGTGGCCAGAAAAGAGACCTACACCCACCTGGAATGCGCTGTAGCCAATCTCGATTTCAGTCGGGGTGTAGCTGAGTATGATGGTCGCGTAGCGGCAGAGACCGACAAGATGACCCTGGTAAGTTCCGGTAAAATTGACCTGAGGCGGGAGCAGCTGGATGTGGGTATGAATCCGAAGCCGCGCAAGGACTCCCTTGATCTCGGCATAGGGGCTGGTGACCTGGTGAGTACTGCAAGGGTGCAAGGCTCTTTCGCAAATCCTGAACTTGGGTTGGATGCTACAAATACCGCCAAGACCGGGATAAAACTCTACACGGCTATCGCCACGGGTGGTGCATCACTTCTCGTTGGCAGCCTGTACGAGAAAGCGACTGCTGACCCGTCACCCTGTCGTACTGCTATGGGGCTCAAGCCAAAAAACAGGGGTGGGATATCCCGCCCGGGCAGCCAGAAGAGAGCGCCTCTAAAAGCGCCGCAACAAAACATTTTTGATCGTCTCGCCAAGCGTATGGGTAGCTGAGCTGCCCTGCTCCACGATGCCCCTTTGCGCAACCAGGTTTTCCCCGGGCATAACTTAATCTTGATCCGCTCCTGGCCGGTTTGGTGTCGATGGGGGTCGATTTGGCAGATAATTATTGAATTTCCGGGTTTTTTTGCTCAATGGTGAGTGACATTCGCTGCGGTTCTGCATAACATTCCTCTTTTTAGCTTTAGCATTTTTCAGACGGTATGAAGACCAGCGCAGAACTCCGAAAAGCATTCCTCGATTTCTTTGTCACCAAAGAGCACACAGAGGTGTCCAGCAGCCCCCTGGTTCCGGCCAATGATCCGACCCTGTTGTTTACCAATGCAGGAATGGTTCAGTTCAAGGACGTCTTTCTTGGGCGCGACAAGCGCAACTACCAGCGGGCAACAACATCCCAGCGCTGTGTACGTGCCGGTGGCAAGCATAACGACCTGGAGAACGTGGGCTACACCGCCCGGCATCACACGTTTTTTGAAATGCTGGGCAACTTCAGTTTCGGTGACTATTTCAAGCAGGATGCTATCCGCTATGCCTGGGAGTTTCTGACCGTCACCCTCGGCCTGCCTGCAGATAAGCTCTGGATAACCGTTTACGAGGACGACCAGGAAGCTGCAGATATCTGGTTAAACGAGATTGGTGTCGATTCCTCCCGTTTCAGTCGCATCGGCGACAAAAAGGGCGGCAAGCGTTACGAGAGCGACAACTTCTGGTCCATGGGCGATACCGGTCCATGCGGACCCTGCTCAGAGATCTTTTACGATCACGGCGCGGATATCTGGGGCGGACCTCCCGGAACCCCTGAAGAGGATGGTGATCGTTACATCGAGATCTGGAACCTGGTGTTCATGCAGTACAACCGGGACTCAGAGGGCAGCATGACTCCACTGCCACGCCCTTCCGTGGATACCGGCATGGGTCTCGAGCGCCTTGCGGCTGTCATGCAGGGTGTCCACAGCAACTATGAAATCGATCTTTTTCAGAGCCTGATCAAGTCGGCATCCAGGCTGACAGGCTGTGACAATCTTGAAGAGAAGTCCCTGCGGGTGATCGCCGATCACATCCGCTCCTGCGCCTTCCTGGTGGTGGATGGTGTACTGCCCTCCAACGAGGGTCGGGGTTACGTGCTTCGACGGATTATCCGTCGCGCCATCCGGCACGGCTATATGCTGGGAACCAGTGAGCCCTTCTTCTACCGCCTGGTGGAGACACTGAGTGACGAAATGAGCGCCGCCTATCCTGAGCTGCGTGAAGCCAGGGAGCAGGTGGAGAGAGTGCTCAGGCTGGAAGAGGAGCGTTTTGCCGAAACCCTGGAGCAGGGGATGAAGATTCTCGATCATGCCATTGATGGTCTCAAGGGCAAGGAGATTCCGGGCGAGACGGTTTTCAAACTCTACGATACCTATGGCTTTCCAACGGACCTGACAGCGGATATCGCCCGCGAACGCGAGCTGACTCTGGACATGGCGGGATTCGAAGCGGAGATGGATGCCCAGCGAGAACGCGCCCGTGCCGCAAGTCAGTTTGGTGGTGCCCAGGAGGTTGAGATAACTCTTGATGGCGAGACCGAATTCACCGGCTACGAGCGGATGGAGGACGAGGCCACCGTTATCGCCATGTTTCAGAACGGCGAGTCCGTGGATACCCTGGGTGACGGCGAAGAGGGAATGGTGGTACTGGATCGCACCCCGTTCTATGCCGAGTCCGGTGGCCAGGCGGGTGATACCGGGCGGTTGCGTTTGGGTGCTGAGGGATTTCAGGTGCTCGATACCCAGAAGCGCGGCGGAAATGTATTTGTGCACATCGGCCGGTTCAAGGGCGATGTGCTCAATGTCGGCGACACCGTGGTTGCCGATGTTGACGAGGAGAAGCGTGACAGCACCGCTTTGAATCACTCGGCTACCCACCTGGCGCATGCGGCCCTGCGCGCTGTGCTGGGTGATCATGTACAGCAGAAAGGTTCCCTGGTGGATGCCGAACGTCTGCGTTTCGACTTCTCTCATTTTGAACCCGTCAGCCGTGAGCAGCTCAAGGAGATTGAGCGCATGGTCAATGACCAGATCCGTGAAAACTACATGGTCGAGACCCGTCTCATGTCCCTGGACGATGCGAAGGCGAGTGGTGCCATGGCGCTGTTCGGTGAGAAGTATGATGACCAGGTGCGTGTGCTGCGTATGTCAGATTTCTCCACCGAGCTTTGCGGCGGTACTCACGTAAAAGCTGTGGGTGATATCGGTCTGTTCAAGATCACAGCGGAGACCGGCATTGCATCCGGGGTTCGTCGTCTTGAGGGTGTGACCGGCGCTCATGCGATCGACTGGATGGAGGCCGACGAAGAGCGGCTCCACCGCATATCAGACCTTGTAAAGGCAAGTCGTGAAGATGTGGACGACAAGATCGTCCAACTGCTGGAGCGCAATCGAAAGCTGGAGAAAGAGCTGGAACAGCTTAAATCCAAGATGGCCAGTGCGGCCGGCAGCGATCTCGCAGGCAGCGCAGTTGAGATCAACGGCATCAAGGTGCTGGCCTCGAACCTTGAGGGGGCCGATCCGAAATCCCTGCGCGAGACCATGGATCAGCTGAAGAACAAGCTGGGTAGTGCGGTCATTGTTCTGGCAACCGTTGCCGGTGGCAAGGTCAGCCTTGTGGCCGGTGTCACCAAGGAACAGACCGCACAGGTCAAGGCGGGAGACCTGGTCAAGTTCGTCGCAGAGCAGGTGGGTGGCAAGGGTGGTGGTCGCCCGGATATGGCGCAGGCCGGTGGCAGTGATCCATCTGCTCTTCCAGGTGCATTGGAATCTGTGGAGAGCTGGGTCCGGGAAAAGCTCGGCGCCTGATATATCCCGCTGGTTCCGGAATCGACGTCTCTCTCCGGTTTCGATGGTTTATCCCATGCCGGTTTTGTTGTTTAATTACCGGCTTTTGGCGTCAGCACGGGTTTCCCCCTGGCGAATTGTTAGTCAAAGCGAGCATCTGAAGAAATGGCTCTTATTGTCCAAAAATATGGCGGCACCTCTGTTGGTACTGTTGAACGCATCAAGGCTGTTGCCGAGAAGGTGGCGGCAGTGCGTGATCGTGGTGATCAGATAGTTGTGGTGGTTTCCGCAATGTCAGGTGAGACCAATCGCCTGATCTCCCTTTCCCAAGAGATTGATGAACGACCCAACCCCCGCGAGATGGATGTACTGGTCTCCACGGGTGAACAGGTTACCATTGCGCTGTTGAGCATGGCGTTGCAGAAGCGCGGCTGTGATGCTCGCTCCTATACCGGTGGCCAGGTGCACATTCTCACCGATAGCGCCCACTCCAAGGCGCGTATCCAGGATATCGACGGTGCCCGGGTCAGGGCTGATCTGGATGCGGGTCGCGTGGTGGTAGTGGCCGGATTCCAGGGCGTGGATGAGCGCGGCAACATCACCACCCTTGGCCGAGGCGGTTCAGATACCACGGCAGTGGCTATGGCGGCGGCGTTGAAAGCTGACGAGTGCCAGATCTTTACTGATGTGGACGGCGTCTACACCACCGATCCACGGGTTGAGCCCAAGGCGCGTCGCCTGGACAAGATCACCTTCGAAGAGATGCTCGAAATGGCCAGTCTGGGATCCAAGGTCCTGCAGATCCGGGCCGTCGAGTTTGCCGGCAAATATAGTGTACCCCTGCGCGTTCTTTCCAGTTTCGAGGAAGGCGAGGGAACCCTGATCACCTTTGAGGACGAGGGTATGGAAGAAGCAATGATTTCTGGTATCGCATTCAATCGCGATGAAGCCAAACTCACCATTCGTGGTGTGCCCGACCAGCCTGGCGTGGCATACAGCATCCTGGGTCCCATATCAGGTGCCAATATCGAAGTGGACATGATCGTTCAGAATATCTCTGAAGATAACACCACCGACTTCACTTTCACCGTGCATCGCAACGACTACCCCAGGGCCCTGGAACTGCTTCAGGAGACTGCGGAAGTCGTCGGCGCCAGGGAAGTTGATGGGGATGAGGCAATAGTGAAGATCTCCCTGGTGGGCGTGGGTATGCGCTCCCATGCCGGAATTGCGGCCACCATGTTCGAGACCCTGGCCAAAGAGGGGATCAATATTCGCATGATTTCCACCTCTGAGATCAAGGTCTCTGTGGTCGTCGACGAAAAATATCTCGAACTTGGCGTTCGTTCCCTGCATGAAGCCTTCAATCTCGCGGTTGATCCGGCAGAATAGGCTATTGTCATAGTATCGGATATCGCAATATACGGAAGGAAATAAGTCGTTAAATTCAGAATTCCCTCTTTAAAGTCCGTATATTGACTGATAGAATCCCTTGGCCCTTTTTCCACAGGAAGGCTTCCAGTGGGTTAAGTGCTTGGTTGGCGGCGATTTCATGGAAGGATGAGCAAACAGATTTGCTCTGGTTTTCGGAAAAATCGCCATTCTGGAACTAGGAATACAGGGAGACAGGACGATGTTGATATTGACTCGCCGTGTAGGTGAAACTCTGATGATTGGCGACGAAGTGACCGTAACGGTACTGGGCGTCAAGGGCAATCAGGTTCGCATAGGTGTCAATGCACCTCGGGATGTGACCGTGCACCGTGAAGAGATTTACGAGCGTATCAAACGGGAACAGTCCCAAGAGGACGAAGCTTAAAACGTCATCTGATCGGGGCTCATATGAGCCCCGTTTCAATTCTTCCCTCCATATCTGAAGCTGATCTTCGGCTGCTCCGTCCCACGGATAACAAGTTGTGGATTCAAAACGCCTTTTCAGGCAAAAAACAGTGGAGTGGAAAAGAATAATCGGGTTAGAATAGCGCCCTCATTTTTGAGTGGGTTGGCCTAAGGGCTGACAAGTGGCCACTGGCTGCGAACACAATCAGGTTTATTGGAGAGCTGGCCGAGTGGCTGAAGGCGCGCCCCTGCTAAGGGCGTATACGTTAATAGCGTATCGAGGGTTCGAATCCCTCGCTCTCCGCCATAAAAGAAAAAGCCCCGCATCGCGGGGCTTTTTCTTTTATTGGGCTGTGCAGCGGGGCCTTGGTGAGAACCCTTCGTTCGATAAAAAGGGCAGGAGAGCCCTTTTGACCGCGCGCATGCGCGGCCCGCAGGGTGAGCGCCAAGGATGGCGCGAATCAATCCCTCGCCCCGCATTACGCTGAATGTCTTCTGCATAGCCGAGCTTTTTCTTTTATTGGGCTGTGCAGCGGGGCCTTGGTGAGAACCCTTCGTTCGATAAAAAGGGCAGGAGAGCCCTTTTGACCGCGCGCATGCGCGGCCCGCAGGGTGAGCGCCAAGGATGGCGCGAATCAATCCCTCGCCCCGCATTACGCTGAATGTCTTCTGCATAGCCGAGCTTTTTCTTTTATTGGGCTGTGCAGCGAGGCCTTGGTGAGAACCCTTCGTTCGATAAAAAGGGCAGGAGAGCCCTTTTGAGCGCGCGCATGCGCGGCCCGCAGGGTGAGCGCCACGGATGGCGCGAATCAATCCCTCGCCCAGCATTACGCTCAACGCCTTCTACATGGCAGAGCTTTTTCTTTTATTGGGCTGTGCAGCGAGGCCTTGGTGAGAACCCTTCGTTCGATTAAAAGGGCAGGAGAGCCCTTTTGAGCGCGCGCATGCGCGGCCCGCAGGGTGAGCGCCACGGATGGCGCGAATCAATCCCTCGCCCTGCATTACGCTGAGAGCCTGCTTTATGGCGGGCTTTTTCTTTTGGTGGGGTGAGGTGATCGCTTAAAACCCGAGGCCTGGGTCTGGCTAATCATTATGCAAGTGCAGAGGTATCCTGGTCCGGGAGGTTTTTTTCGATCTCATTTATTCCCATCGGACGCCCGATCAGATATCCCTGTCCGCGATTGCAGCCCATCCGTTTCAGCACGCCCAACTGGGTCTTGTTCTCTATGCCTTCTGCAACGACATCGAACTGCAGCTCTTTGGCCATTGCGACAATGGCCGTTACGATCGAATGCTTGTCCTCAGGGGACTCGATTCGCTGTACGAAGGTCCGGTCGATTTTGAGTGTGTTCAGTGGCAGGTGTTGCAGGTAACTGAGGGAGGAGTAGCCGATTCCGAAATCATCAACCGCGATTTTCACACCCTTTGAGGCAAGCGAGGTGAGCTTGGAAACAGCCTGTTCCATATCCTCCATCAATACGTTTTCGGTGATCTCCAGCTCAAGATTTTGAGGTGGAATGTCATGCATTGTCAGTGTCTCCATGATATGCATAACAAAGTCGGTTTGCATCAGCTGCAGTGCGGAAATGTTGACCGCCAGGATAATATCGATGTCGCCCGTCGGGTAGAGTGAACGGATCTCCCTGCACGCCTTGTCCAAAACCCATGTGCCGACATCGACAATCAGCCCGGTCTCTTCCGCCAGTGGGACAAACTCATCGGGTACGACCAGGCCATTGATGGGGTGCTGCCAGCGGATGAGTGCCTCTACGCCGACCATTTTCTGGGTGGCCAGGTCAAACTGGGGCTGATAGAAGAGTTTCAGCTGATCCTCTTCGAGGGCTTTTCTTAACTCATTCTCAAGCGCCAGGTGCTGCATGAACAGTTCATTCATGTTGTCTTTGAAAAATTCAAAGTTGTTCTTGCCGTGGCGTTTGACATAGTACATGGCAGTGTCAGCATTCTTGATCAGTATCTCGATATTGTTTCCATCGTCCGGGAACAGGGATATGCCGATACTGAAACTGACAAAGACTTCAAATCCATCAATATTGATGGGATGTTCAAGCCTGCTAAGTATATTGCGGGCGATATGTGCCACATCGTCATGGGTTTTAATATCGGGTAGCAGCAGGTTGAACTCGTCGCCGCCTACACGTGCCAGGGTGTCACTGTCCCGTAGGCAGCTTTTCAGTATTCCGGCTACTGCCTGCAATAGCTGGTCGCCTATCAGGTGCCCCAGGGAGTCGTTGATAGCTTTGAAACGGTCCATGTCCAGGTACATGACCGCCAGCTTGGTGTCACTTCTTTTTGCCTGGGCAATGGCCAGTTTCACCCGGTCGTGAAACAGCGCCCGGTTTGGCAGTTTGGTGAGCAGGTCATGGTAGAGCTGAAAATCTATCAACTCTTCGGCGTGTTTTCGCTCGGTAATATCCCTGGCTACCCCGTAGGTGCCAATAAAACGGCTTTTGGAGTCTTTGCTGCTGGTGCTGTAAACACCCATCGCATTGAGCTCGATGGTCATTGATACCGAGTCGAAATAGCGGGTGCCCAGGGATGAGTCCTTACAGACCAGGCGAAACTCCACATTCTTCGTTGCCCGGTTACCTGTCCGTCTCTCATCAAAGGCAAACTTGGCTTTTTCCAGGTCCTCCCAGTAGACCAGTTCGCTATAGTGCTTTCCTATCAACTCTTCCTTGCTGTAACCCAGCAGGGTCTGAACACGTTCGTTGGCAAAGGTGAAGCGCCCCACTTTATCCAGCATGTAGATAATATCGGGGGAGTTGTTGATGATGAAGTTCTGGCGCTTTTCCGCAATCTGCAGGTGGGTTCGCGCCACAGACATCTGCTGCTCAAGATCTCTCTTGTGCAGCACGTTTCTTATGGTGTTTATCAGGTCTTCCGGGACATAGGGTTTGCGAAGAAAATTACGAATGCCATGACGAAAGGCACGTGTGGCATTATCGAAAGTGGCGTCGCCACTAAGGATGATGACATCGGTTTTCGGGTGGTCTTGGTCAACCCGCTCCAGTACCTGGTGCCCGTCCATGCTCGGCATGTTCAAATCCAGCAGCAACAGGTCTATATCTGTGGTGCTTAGAACTTCAAGCGCTGTCGCCCCGTTGTCTACCGTGAGGCAGTTGAAACCATAAACTTTCAACAGCTCCTTGAGGCTTTGCAGCATCAAGGGGTCATCATCAGTAGCCAGGATACTTACATTGCTGGGTTGTTCTGACTCCTCGCATGCATTTTCTTGGGGATCGTATACATCGCTGTAATCGACCTCAAGCCATGAGCAAGTCGTTTTCATTTTCACACCATTCCCGTTATGTGCTTTCAGCGCGTGGCAATATAAAAATAAACTCCGCTCCGCCCTTCTCTCTGTTCCTGCAGCTTATAGAGCCGTCCAGGTCGGTTACCAGGTTCTTGGCAATGGTCAGGCCAAGCCCTGCATGTTCTTTCCCCTTGCTGCTCTTGATAGGGGAGAACAGTTTCGACAATGCATCTGCAGACAGGCCCGGGCCGGTGTCTGCAATTGAAACCTGTACATAGGTGGTGCCATTCAGATTTACGTTGTCCTGGGTGGCTATCTGCAGCTCACCACCGTCAGGCATCGCCTCGACAGCGTTTTTCATCAGATTGGTCAAGACCTGTTTCAGGCTGTTTCTATGGCTCGTTACAGGTGCAAGTGAGGGGGCAAGCTGCAGACGGTCCTTGATCCCGTGAGACGCGAACATGGATACGCGAAACAGCCCTATCAGGTCGGTGATCAGTTGATTGATATCGACAGTGTCATCGTTTATTGATTGCTGGTCATCATCATCGCGCATTCTGAGTACGATGCCCGCTACCCTGTCAATCTCGTCCCTGATTACATCCAGTTGCTCATTCGCGGACTGGTCATCAGACAGCTTTAAAGAGAGTACCTTGAGATAATTCTTGATTACGCCAAGAGGATTATTCGCTTCATGTACCAGCTTGTTTACTTTCAGGGTTTGCAGTGCTCGCTGTTCTTCAAGCATTGACTCTTGCTCTTGCGAGCGCAATCTCAGCGAGGCGATACGGTTGACTGATGCGTGCAGAAACTGTGTGAGCAGGGTTTTGTTGCCCTTGAAGCCGGTAGTCTTCTCGTCCTCCATGCCAACGACCAATACGCCAAAGATGTTGGTGGCATCAGTCAACGGAAGGCAGGCGAGTTGAGGGGAGTCGAAAGCTCTCCTCAGCTGCTGGTCCAGTACAGATGTAAGCTCCGGCTGCTGCTCGTCAAAGGAGGTGAAGATTTTCTTTTCAAGTGCAGACTCGGCTGCCAGGCTGCGTCCGCCGGTGAGGGGGATCTGTACCTTTCTTACCTGCTCCTCTCCCTCAATAGATGCCGCAATTCCATGGAGCTGGCCGCTCTCACGGGAGTATTTGAAGGCAATCGCTTTGTTGAATCCAAAGAGAATGCCCAGGTCCAGCAGCAGTGCCCGCCATATGCCGTTCTCATCGTCTGCTGCCTGGGGTTCTGCGTCGTGACTCCCAAACAGGGCAAATCCCCGGGCCAGCTTGGCTAACTCAAGGCGGGCGTTTTCGTCGTCGACATTCTGTACGACCTCTTCATCACCCTGGTGATCAATCTTGATTCCATACGCTCCAGCGGTTTCCTTCACCTGCTTGCTGACATTTTCCCGCATCTCGTCGAGCAGGGGTTGGGTCAACCCGTAGAGCCGGTCAGCCTCTTCAATGAGCCGGGTTTCGTTGGTGCTGCTGTCACTTAACTTGTGGGCAAGGTTAAGCAGCTTGATCAGGGGCTGGGTGTCAAAGATACGTTCGCTGGGTTCATGCTGGAACAGAATGGCATCGCTGACAAAGGATTCTGGTGTCCACTTCTTCAGCAGGTAGGCACCGACCTCTGTTCCGGTGGCTCCATAGCGTTCCCTCTCCTGGCCATCCAGTTCTTCATCTGTATGTGACCGGCTCAGTATCTCCAGGTATTCATCTGAATACTGCCTGAGATAGACCAGTTGTCCAAGGTTATGCAGCAGCCCGGTAATGTAGGCCTCATCGGTTGACTCGTACCCGGTAAGCTTGGCGAGTGACTTCATCATGTAGGCGCAGGTCAGGGACTGCTTCCAGAAAGCCCCCATCTGCTTGCCGATATCTGCATTGAACTGGGAGAAGAACTGCTGAACCACCGACGTGATCGCAATGGTTTTAATCGTATCAACACCCAGAACCACCAGCAGGCGATTCAGGTCTTCCACGTTCTTCCACTGATGGAAAAGAGGGCTGTTACCCACTGCCAGCATCTTTGAGCAAAGGGATGCATCCTGCTTGATGATCTCTTCAAGCTCGCTATAACTGACATCGACTTTATGGCAAGCTTCGATTAGTTTAAGCAATACTTGAGGGACGACAGGGAGCTTTCCCACGTCGATTTGAGTCGCATTCATGATGGACAGTGTTGCCATAGTTAATGAAATGTAACAAAAAGACGTAATAAGTCAATGAAAAGAAAGTGATTTTCTCGTATAAAAAGGAATTTTAATCTTGTCAGTGGAGTCTGCTGTTACAGCACCGGTTCAATCTGCCGCTCAGGGAGGCGACCCTGATCTGGGTGTTAGTGGCCCAGTGCAAGGTGAAAAGAGCGCAAAACACGCTTATGTCGTTGCTGTTACCAGTGGCAAGGGCGGGGTTGGAAAAACCAGTATTTCAACCAATCTCAGCATCTCCCTGGCATCCCGCGGCAACAGGGTCTGCCTGTTTGATGCAGACACCAGCCTGGCCAATGTCAACATTCTTCTCGGGCTCTCTCCCAAGTACACCCTGGAACATTATGTCAGGAACGAAAGCTCTATCGAGGATATCCTCATCGAGGCACCGGGGGGAGTCCAGATCGTTCCGGGTGCAACGGGTATAGGCGAGTTTGTAAATCTCAATTCGCAACAACAGAAACACCTGGTTGATGGGCTGAAGCAGTTGGAATCACAGTTTGATTATCTTGTGATCGACACTGGCGCCGGCATCTCAGACCCCCTGATTCGCTTTCTTCTGGCTTCTCCCTACGTGGTTGTCACGATTACACCGGAACCCACTTCACTGACCGATGCATTCTCCTTGCTCAAGGTTCTGAAGCGCCATAACTTCAGTGCCCCGGTATTTGTGATTATCAATATGGTTCAGAGCAGAGCCAGTGCCCACGAGACCTATCAGCGGTTCAAGGGGGCGGTTGTAAAATACCTTGAACTGGAGATCTACTACCTCAGTTTCATATTTTCAGACCCCAGGGTTTCTGCCTCCGTACGTGCCCAGAAGCCCTACCTGCTGGAGTATCCTGACAGCCATGCCAGCCGCTGCCTGGAAACAGCAAGCTACCTCCTTTCCAATGTGCTGGAAAAAAAGCCCCGTGGAAAGGCGTTCAGCGAGTATTTTCAATCACTTCATCCGGACGAAGAGAGTGATGAAATCGAGGTGCTTGCCGAGCATAAGAGTTCTGATGCCGCAACTGAGAGCGAACAGCCTCCAGAGGTGCCCGGTCAGCCCCAGGAGCAGACCGTAGAGAGCCTCTTTACTGCGCTCCAGGAGTTCTGCCAGAGCCATCCCGGCGAGATTTCCAGCCTGAGAGAATCGGTAATGCCGCTGTTTGAGGTGGAATTGGATACGGCAGAAGAGGAGAGCAAGCAGTCGGTTACTTCCCTTGAGTCTGCCGAAAAGCCCCTCGTGTCAGGGGTTCAGGGTGAGTCTGTTAAGCCGGAATATGCCCATCTGCTGGGCCTGAAGTCAGCCTGCCGGTTTGCCGCCCAACTGGAGGCTCAGGAAGGCTGAGCCGGACTTTGCTGCTTGTTTGAGTCCCCTTTTTTCGGCTGATTTTCTTCAATAAGCCATTGACAGGACACGGCCGAATCTGAATAATACGCCCTCCTGATCAAGCGCCCGTAGCTCAGCTGGATAGAGTACCTGGCTACGAACCAGGCGGTCGCACGTTCGAATCGTGCCGGGCGCGCCATATTAAGTAAAAGAAACAAGGGCTTGTAGCGATGCTGCAGGCCCTTTTTCTTTGGGCGCTGTTGCATGTGTCAGAATTGTGCCTCTATTTCCGCTAAAGCTGAGTTTATTGGATGTAATGCACGGTAAGTTTTGAAATATTAGACTATCTGATCGACAGTCAGATGGTTTATGTATTGTGATGGGAAAAAATTATATATATTTCAATGTAATAAAGCTCTTTTCCAGGCTCGATTAAGATGATGTGGCAGTTTTGTGCCGTAAGGACGAAGACGAGTAATGTCTTTAGGTTTTTTTCTTGATAGAAATGCTGTCGGCAAACTGCGCAACGTGATTTGGCGATAAGTGCGCATAGCGTAGAACCATCTGATACGATGACCACCCTCCTAATTGCTGTAAAACTGCAAGAGGCGTTCCAGCCTGCACGTGCCAACTCGCCCATGTGTGTCTCAGATCATGCTCTCGAAAGGTGGGTTGGGTGTATTCATGTAGTGGTTTGGTTGGGTAGTGTTGCTTTCTAGATGAGAGCTTCTTTTTACCAACAACATAATATGGCCTTATCCCCGCTCTATCCAAGGCCTTCCTCCACGCAACAGTATTTATACTTTTTACAGGGTTTCCTCTATAGGTGAATACATATACAGGATGGTCGCCTTTGACTTCTTCTAAGAGCTGTATAGCTTCACCATTTAATGGAACCTGGATCGCCTTTTCATTTTTTGAGGAGCCTGGCGGTATCCAAGCCAACTTGTTTTCTTTGTTGACCCATTCCCACTTAAGTCCGTACACATTTGATTCTCTCAGGCCAGTGAGCAGGCTGAATCTCACCATTCGCTCTAGGTGAATCGGTAACTCATTAATCAACCTGTCAGCCTCCTCATGTGTTAGCCAAACTAATCTTTCAGTATCTTCTTTATTGACAGTAAGTTTTTCAATGGTGGGAACACGGTCAATCCATCCCCACTTTTTTGCAGTATTTAATACTGCCTTCAAGACA
The DNA here is from genome assembly GCA_965224515.1 of Sedimenticolaceae bacterium. Classification (GTDB taxonomy): domain Bacteria; phylum Pseudomonadota; class Gammaproteobacteria; order Chromatiales; family Chromatiaceae; genus Sedimenticola_A. The sequence goes on along the minus strand of OZ245051.1, from coordinate 414,092 downwards.
GCAAGAGTGTGGTTAACTGTAGTTCTTGATACCGTTGGTGCATCACCATATTTATAGCGTTTGTCTTTTTGTTGGAGACGATCAATTTTGATCTCTGAAATTAGTGTCTCATCAATTTCATGGAGCATCTTATTCTTTAGGTGGTCGTCAAGAATCCGCAGATGATCTAATTTGTAACTGTTATCTTTTTTCGGCAGCTCAGCTATGTGTCTGCAAACAGTTTCTTGCCATGATTTTTCTGGTTTTTCTCCCAGTTTCGATTCTCGCCAGTACTGTGCTTTAAGTCGGTCATGAAATTCCTGAGCAGCTACTTTGTCTGAGGTCTGAGTAGAAACTCGTATTCTTTTTCCGTTCGGTGCTGTGAAATTGGTGTGATAGATGCCTTTTTTGCCTCGTTTGACGATAGCCATGTCTCGCTCCCGGTTTGTTTCCTGTTGGTCAGAATGCATTGAGTGCTGGCGCTGTATTGAGAGCGCACAAACTCGATGAGATCCTCGGCAATAAAGACCCATTGCTTTCCTGGCTTGGCTGCAGGTGCTTCGCCTGATCTTGCTTTGCGGCGGAGTGTCTCTGGGGCCATGTGAAGAAAGTCCGCAGCCTCTTCTAAAGACAAAGGCTTCAAGCAATCGATATGAGCTGTTTCAGGCTCTGCGGATAGATCTGGTTTGCCGTGGTTCATATGTTTATTGAGTCCTGGGCAGGAAGGTTTGGGCCAAAAACAGAAAACTTCGTTGGTTCACAGTCACAGCTCCTCAATTGCTATGAGCGTTTCCCTCAGTAATTCATATGTCTCCACCATGAATTCAGATGTAAGTCGCTGCTCTTGATCTGGGTGGCGTTTGAGGCGCTCAGACGCCCAGTGTTCAAGTGCTTGCTCATTGCAGTGCTCTGAGCCGCATCCCAAGAAGGGGATATGTGATTTTTTTCTTAAGAAATCTGGGTTCATTCGATTGCGAAGGAAATCGAAGAGCATCTGCCCGTTGCGCTTTGCGCATTTAATACGCTCGATTCGTTCCATCTCCCTCTTAGCTGCACGCCCATGAGGTGTGTTGTCCAGAAAATCCAGTACATCGGGAATGTCGTTATAAGTCATAAAATGTTCTCCAGAATATAAAATTGCCATTCACAATGAGATATTAGGGTCAAAAATTGCAAATACAAGAACATTTTGTTATTCAGGATGTAATTTTTATGTTTTGGAGGTTATGTCTTTGATCAAATGCCATCTGAGCAGGCTAATGGGAGAGCGAAAGCTCAAAATCGCGGACGTTGCCCGAGCTACCAACTTAAACAGAAACACGGTGAGTCTTTTATACAGAGAGACCGCGACGAGAGTAGATCTTGATGCTATCGAAAAGCTCTGTTTGTTCTTTCAGTGTGAAGTAGGGGATTTGTTTGAGCAGGTGCCGGATTAAGCAATAAGCAGGTGCAGGTCTATGTGCAACAAACTGTTAGCTGTTAATGGCTAAGACAAAAAAATATAATTTGTTAAATGGACTTATTACTTTGAGATATGATGTAGTGGCCTAATGAACCTGGACACCAAGATAGGTGGTAATCTTGCCACCGTAGACGAGGTGTTCAATGACAAGACAAAGAAGATCGTTTTCGCCGCAGTTCAAGCGTGACGCGGCCTGCCTGGTACTTGATCAGGGGTACTCGATAGCCGAAGCTTGCCGTTCGCTGGATGTCGGACAGACATCGCTGCAACGGTGGGTAAAGCAACTCCGGGGCGAACGGGATGGCGTCACGCCGAAGACCAAGGCCCTGACCCCAGATCAGCAACGCATCCAGGAGTTGGAAGCCCGGATTAACCGGCTGGAGCGGGAGAAAGCGATATTAAAAAAGGCTACAGCTCTCTTGATGTCCGACGAGATCGATCATACGCGCTGATCGACCGATTGAGAGAGCAGGAAGACGTGGAAGTTATCTGTTCGGCCTTCGGAATTGCCCGGTCTTGTTACTACGGCTACCGGCAGCGGCGGCGAAAGGTGGATCGGCAGCGGCTGGAGTTGGGTGCCGAGGTCAACGCGATATTTACGCAAAGTCGCGGTTCTGCAGGTAGTCGAACAATAGTCAGTATGATGCGGGAACGTGGCTACGAGATCGGCCGATACAAGGTCAGAGGGCTGATGCGAGAGCATCAGCTAGTCTGCAAACAGCCGGGGCCGCACAAGTATCGTCAGGCCACGGTGGAGCGACCGGATATAGCGAACGTGCTGAACCGGGAGTTCACGCCTGAGCAACCGGATACTGTCTGGTGTGGCGACATCACCTACTTGTGGGCGGGTGGCCGGTGGCGCTACTTAGCCGTCGTCCTGGACCTGTACGCGCGGCGGGTGGTGGGTTGGGCGATCTCCAACCATCCGGATGGTCCGCTGGTGGTGAAAGCCCTGGAGCGGGCCTACGAGCAGCGTGGCAAGCCGGAAGGTGTGATGTTTCACTCGGACCAGGGAAGCCAGTATGCCAGCCGCCTATTCCGACAGCGATTATGGCGGTATCGCATAGAACAAAGCATGAGCCGTCGAGGTAACTGCTGGGACAACGCACCAATGGAACGGTTATTCAGGAGCTTGAAAACGGAATGGATACCGAGCTTGGGGTATCCGTCCCTGGCTGAGGCCGAAGTGGATGTTGGGCGATACTTGATGGATTACTACAACTGGGGGCGGCCGCATCAGTTCAATGGGGGGCTGCCACCGGCTCTGACTGAGAAAAAACTTAAATCACTGTCCAGGATTTGTTGACCACTACATGATGGTTTAGGATTGACGAAGCTATGGATTATCAACTAACTCATAAGGATCGTGAGTACATCCGGAAATCGCTCCTTAATGTTACTCTGGATCCCTCTGAAAAGGATCAAAGTCTGATCCGTAATACTTCGTTGTATTTAAGAAATAATCCTCCAGTTTGCAGTGCAGAAAGAAGCTACCACCAATTTGCGGTGGATCTGATTAATTTCCTCAGACAGAAACCAGATGACAGCAGATCAGAAACGGTACGCCGTGCCCTGAAGTTCTTGCAGCCGTTTGGTGAACACTCTCACGTACATGTGATACCAGCTGTCAAGGCATTTGTAGCGGGCTTTGCTCTTCATGAGATATCTGACCATGGACAATTGCTGTTGGCCGATGAGACTCAAGGTCTGTCATTGGAAGAAAAACAGGATGCGGAAGCGATGCTACTGGATCTTGCCGGCAGTAGCGGAGGAGACGATGCTGAGCTTCTGGAGCAGACTCACTGCTTTGTCGCTAGTTTAGGTGATGGTGAGTCTACCTCAATCGTAATCAGGTTTCTGCGTAACATCAGAAAACTGACCGAGGTTCTCTCCGGTGATGGGGAATGGTCAACAGAGCAAAAGACATGGGCCAGAGGAGCCCTGCACTATGTCCATTTAAATGAAGATGCAATACCAGACGACATCGGTATCGTCGGATTGCTGGATGACATGTATGTTGTGGCGACAGCGGTGAGTTTTATTGGTACCGTTGCCCAGTCTATTGAAGAGGTTGTTTCTGACCTCTACGCTACTTGGCCATTCCTCCGGGATCTGGTGCTGACCTGTGGCGAGAATGAATATACCTACAGTGAATTTGCACTGATCAACACTGCTCTTACGTGCCCGGCCCTTACCGCGAATGGTCACCTGGAGCGATCTGCTCTGATTCTTCCAAGTTCGGGCATTACACCTTTTATGGTTGCTTTCGGGGCTGCGCTGGGTGCTGCATATGATGCGGCAGAATCACCTGGTGATGTCTTTTCCTTCACGCCGGGTCAGAAAGTCCGAGTCGATAACGATGCTGTTGCGATATTCGATGGGATGATGGAAATCCAGGGTAATCAATTTCTCCGGCTTAAGCGCTATTCGACCAGTAAGGGACAAAGAAACGAAACAGCATCTTTTATACCGGCTGATCAGGCTGGTCGCCTATGCCCTGCACCTGATGACGCTACCCCGAGAGGAAATATCCCGACACAGATTGATGATGCGAAAATAACCCTGGCCGGAACAGAAGCGCTTTTTCACCTACCGCTGCCGCAGCAATTTAACGTAGTTTCAGGGCGAGTTTGGCTTGTTTCTCAGATATCAACTGTCCGCGCACTCGTATCAGGAATACAGCTTTATGGGCATCCTCTTTCAGGTGTCATACCGATGGGTCATATCAAAAAAGACGGTAGTCTGGAACGGTGGGATTCAAGGTTTGGGACAACAGACTGCATCCTGACAACCGTACCAGACCTGGATCTTGCCGCTGAAATACTTGAGGAGAAGAAGCTGACCGCTGGGGATCTTGTAGTGATTGATCTTGGTGGAACAAACAGAAATAAGTTTGCAGCGCTCAGCCAGATACAGTCCCTGGACGCAAGGGTACTCTGTATTGCTGAAGAGAAAGATACGGATACGATTAGTAATCTTGAAAAAAGTAGCTACGAATTCTGGGAATGGTCTTTCGAAGAGGTGAAGGAGCTTGTTAACAATAGTGAACCGGATACGGATGGCGAGCATCCTTTCCGGGAAAGCGACGGATCTGTGATGCGCAGCTTGGTTCTGAGACCGGACATCTGCGTTCTGAACAGTACCGATGCTCAGAAGGCTAAAACTGATCTTGATCATCTCGATACTTATGTGCGCAGGGCGGGTGAGGATGTTCCAGAGGAACTCCAGGACCTTCGTGACGAGCTTTTTAGTATTGCTCTTGAACTGATCAGACTTCCGGTGCCACTAAGCTCCCTGCCTGATGGGGCTGGCAAAATGACCGGCAGCCTGGTCCTGCTGTCTGAAAAGATACAGCGCAGCCTGTACCTGGACGAAAAGGAAAAAAGTCTCACTCTTGCTTCAATAGAATCACTCCAGTGTTTTGCTCTGAATATTGAGGAAAGCAATCTAAAGGCAGATGCCATCGCAAAGGCAGCCGAATCTACTGCCGGTGTAAGAGTTCTGATGCCACCTCGTTTTCCGGCGGGCGTGCCTCTTCTGCAGAATGAAACAGAAAACTATGAGTTGTTTCTACCCTGGAAAAGTATTCGTGAAGTAGAATGCGAGACACTCATCATTCCCTACTGGCCAGGTCGCAGAAGGGCCTGGGATATTCTTTCAAACCCGCCATCCCGGGAAATCTGCTTCATCCTATATTCGTTTGAAGATACATGGCGTTCTGCCTTTTACCGTAGCCGGGACAGATCAAGAACGCAACGGGCAGAGCGCAGTCGTAGGTCTAAGATCTTTAACCGTAATTACAGATGGAGAGCGCCTCCTGTTTCCACAGCCCTGCCGGTCAGTCAGGAGGGAACTGGTGATGATACTCTGATTGAGGAACAGGACTTTCGATTTCGTCAGCAGGCGGTGCATGCCGCAAGGAGAGAAGGCGATTTGTCTGATACGGTAGCACGGATGATTGTGTTCCACGGTGGCACTTACGCCTTTTTTACCCCGGAGCATGAGGCTTTGTCGGCAACCCATCTTATGTCGGGCTCGATAGATAATACAGGTGATGAAGAAAAGCTCCGTGCTGTGAAGGTTAATGACCTTGCTGAAGGTGATGTGCTTGTGTTTTTGCGTGGGACCGACCGGGATGCCATCCGCGAACTAGCAGATGCCAATCTGCCGTCGGGGATGAGAGAGACTGCAAAGCTATGGCAGAAGTCTCTTAAGGCGTATGTTTCTGATAAGGGGATTGGGTTAGTTGAACTGAAAAAACGGTTAGAAAAGGCTGGCTGTAAGCGGCATGTCGTAACACTAAAGCAGTGGCTGGAAAGCGAATTACTCATCGGCCCAAGGGGTTATGCGAGTGGTGATCTTGACGCAATTGCACAACTGACTGGTGATGAAGAGTTTCAGGCCAGAATGGGAGAGTGTGCAAATGCGATTTCAAAAGTTTGGGGCGAGCATCTGCGAGCTTCCGGTATGATCGCGGAACGTGTCCTATCCAGTATAGAAGATCGGATAACTGTGGGGCTTGATCTGGCGGTGCCACTAGATATTGGTGACGGTCTGATACTTGCGCAGGTGGAATACATAGAAAATGAGGATGTTACTGTTCCGTTTTCTGCGGTTAATCAACTCAAGGAATATGTTTGATGGCAAGGATGATCCCGCAGACTATTCATCCCGATGTTAAAAGCAAAGCAGAAAAACGCATCTTTCGCCTGCTCAAGGATGCACCGAATACGGATGACTGGGTTGTTCTGCATTCACTTGGGCTTTCACGACATCAGACGAAACGACGTGGCGAGATAGATTTCGTCATCCTGTGTGATAGAGGGATCTTTGTCATAGAGGTGAAAGGGGGGCGGATAAGCAGGAATGCAGGGATCTGGCAGACCCAGGATAAGTACGACGAGTATTCCACGCTACATGAAAGCCCCTATGAACAGGCCTCTTCCGCGATGTTTGCACTTGAAAAGGATATCCGTGCCAAGTTCCCGGATGGCCATCCCTTATGCAAAATAGTTATGGGCTATGGAGTGATGTTGCCCAATACGAACGAATACGCGATTGAGTTTGGGACAGACGGTGACAGGGGGCTGACCTACTGTGTCGAAGATGCCAGACAGCCGGTGTCACGCTATATTGGAAGAATTGCAACTTTCTTTGAGAACAAGACTCCATCCCGGCGACGGCCGTCAATCCAGGATCTGGACGAGTTGGTAAGTTTTCTCCGCGGTGATTTTGATCTATTGCCACCGCTCTGGTCCAAAGTTAAGGAAACTGATGATGAGCTGCTTGAGCTGACGAGGGAACAGTATCAGTTACTCGATGCCATGATAGGCAGGCCGAGAATTATTATCCGGGGGGCAGCCGGTACAGGGAAGACAGAACTCGCTAGGAGAGAAGTTCTGAATGCTGCCAGGGCTGGAAAAAATGTGCTGTTTCTCTGTTATAACCGGTTGCTTGCGACAAAGCTAAGGGCAGATCCTCTTCTCACCCAATATGCTGAAAATATAAAAATCGGTTCTGTTTATCAGCATATGGATGAGCTTATTCGTATATCTCCGTACGCCGATGAGTTCCACGCGAAGTGGGATTCTGAGGATTCTGATGTTATCTACAAAAGACTTTATCCGGAATATGCATCTTTAGCACTGCTTGAGGCTGAAGAAAATGCATGGGATATGATTGTGGTGGACGAAGGCCAGGATCTGATAACAGAGCAAATTCTGGATTTCCTAGGTCTCTGCCTGCCGGGTGGCCTGGAATCCGGTAACTGGCGCTGGTTTATGGACGATAACAATCAAGCAGCTGTGTATGGTATGGCTGATCCAACTAGTGTCTCCCACTTAGAGCAGTTCGGCGTCAGTCAATTGCTTACCGTCAACTGCAGGAATACTCGTCAGATTCATGATGAAACCAGAATGCTCACGAATCCTGAAGTACAGGCAGTGGCTCGCGTGGACGGGCTTCCAGTACGTTATGCTTGGTATTCAAAGCCATCTGATCAGAAGAACCTCCTCAAAAAGCAGATAAACAGGATCACTACCGGTGGTGTTAGTGCTACTGATGTCGTCATCCTTTCCGCAGTATCAAGTTCAAAATCTGTTGCAGGCAAGCTGCCGGAGGTTGAGGTAAAGAAGCTAGATGAAGCATTCCTGACCGGCAAAGATACAGCAGAGAGTATTCGTTATAGCACTGTCTCCGCTTTCAAAGGCCTTGAAGCAGATGTGGTCATTCTCACAGATGTTAATGACTTCGAATCCGACTGGTGGAAGGCGGTTTTATATGTCGGCATGTCACGTGCAAGGGTAGATCTGGTCATTCTTCTGCCGGAGAAACTGAAGTCAGCCTACAATCAAAAGCTCCGCGAAATGCTGGAAAACATTAAGGATGAGGACTGACCTTTGACAGATACACACAGCAGCAGAAAGGAAACACCGCAGGAAGAATTCAGGAGCGCACTGATAGAACAATTACGCATGGAGCTGATTGGCCCTGCGGAGCCGGATGAGGTGTTAGATGAATCACCTCGCCAACGGTATTCCGCCGGAGTTCTCTTTCCTTCGCAGTTGACAAACCTGGAAATAGAAGACGACAGTGATGCGGATGGAAATGATGTTACGGATCAGGAGGAGGCTGCTGATGATGCCGAAGCGCCGGAGATTGAAACTGCAGCATCGCCCGCCAGTAGGCCAGGAAGAGAGGAAGTGCTGGCCGGCAATGATGACACTATCACAATGGCGAATACTTACATGCCAGCGGCAATGGGTGTTTCTTTTATCTGTGACAATGTCAATAAAGGATTGGTCATTACCCCCCGTGCCGCGGCCTACACAAGCACAAAGCGTAAGGAGAAAGAACGTGAGTTTGTGGTCTGGAAACGCGCTGAACTGGTACTTTCTCCTGTCAGAGTGTCGCTTGATCTAACTAGCCAACAGGACATAGAGATACTGGAGTTCAGTCCACACGAATACCTTCGGATTAGGGCAGTAGTCAGGCGTAGGAAAGATGGTACACGCTTAGTTACCGTATCGCTATATAACGCGAAGCAGGCGAATGGCGGGGCTATGCCATCTCCAGCTGATTGCTATTACCAGGCTGGCTTTTGTGTTGAGGCGGATGGAAAGGCACCTGTATTTCGTCCCTATCAGGAGCTGACATCAACATCGAATGATCCTGAGGAGCAGGGGCTTCGTTTGCTGTTCAGGAACCGCCTGTCTTTTGGGCTTGGACATGGTTGTGCAGTCAACTGGGGTAATGTGTCCGGAGACAGAACTGCTTCAGTAGAAACAGACAGTCTGCCAACTTTGAAGATACCTCCAGTAGAACCCCGGCAAAAGGGAGGTGACGAGCTGAGTATGCAGGTGCTCGCTGGCGGTGAAGATGGCACAGAATCTGATCTGATTCCAGGGGTGCTGATGGCGTTAGCTGAAGATTACGAGGACTGGATACAGCTTCAGACCCGTGAGGCAGCTTCGTTGGATACTGCATTCAGGACTGCTGCTGAGCGCCATCTCGGGAAATGTAGGGAAGCGTGCGAAAGAATGCGTAGAGGCATTAGCCTCCTCGAAGGATCTGAAAAGGCACTGAATGCTTTCTGCTTGGCTAACCGGGCCATGCTCATGCAGCAATATCATTCGCGTCGGAAAACGCGCGGTATCAGTGATGAATGGGAAGAAATTACTACTGATTACTTGCCGCGTGAATCCTGGATGGGGAAATGGCGTACGTTCCAGATCTCCTTTATCCTGATGAATTTACCTTCGGTCACACCGGATTCAGAAGGGAAATTCCCGGACGACCGGGATCTTGTAGATCTTATCTGGTTTCCCACCGGTGGCGGTAAGACAGAGGCCTATCTCGGGTTAGCTGCATACACAATTTTCCTGAGACGTTTGATCGATCCTTGTGACGGCGGTTGTACTGTGTTGATGCGGTACACGCTACGCTTGCTGACTGCACAGCAATTCCAACGTGCCAGTGCGTTGATCTGTGCGTGCGAAACCATCCGGCAGAGTGATCCGGAAACACTGGGTGTGGATCGGATCACAATCGGTTTATGGGTCGGCCAGTCACTTACGCCGAATACTCGTCAGGAAGCGACGAAGATCCTCAATAATCTTGCATCCAGGCCCAGGGAAACAGAAAACAAGTTTCAGTTGTTGAAATGCCCCTGGTGTGGAACGCGTTTGAATGAGCATGACAATCTAGGCTACCGTGCCACAGGCCGTACACCCAAAAAGGTTGTGTTTGTCTGCCCGGAATCACGCTGCTCTTATAGCACGGCAAAGAACCCCATTCCGGTACTGGTAACTGATGATGATATCTATGATGAACCCCCAACGCTGCTTATTGGCACGGTAGATAAGTTTGCCATGCTGGCTTGGCGCGAACCATCAGGTCGGATCTTTGGGTCCGGAATGCCCGTTTCTCCTCCAAGTTTGATAATACAGGACGAACTGCATCTGATATCCGGACCCCTGGGAACGGTGGTCGGATTGTATGAGGGCGTAATTGACCTTCTTTGCACAGCAAACGGTATAAAGCCAAAGATCGTAGGGTCTACCGCGACTATCCGCAGAGCGGAAGAACAGTGCAGAGCGCTTTACAACCGGCCTACATTCCAGTTTCCTCCGCCGGGGCTGGATATATCTGATTCCTATTTTGCAGCAGAGAATAAGGATGCAGCGGGACGCATGTACACAGGTGTGTTCGCATCGGCTGCGCCTTCGTTTGTGACGGCCAACGTCCGTACTGCTGCGAGTCTTCTGCAGGGTTGCAAGACACTTGATCCAGCGGATGATGATGATTCTGTACGTGATCCCTACTGGACGCTGGTACAGTACTTCAACAGCCTCAGAGAGCTTGGACGGGCTTTAACTCTTCTGCAGGCGGATATTCCAGAATACATGTGGACGATTTCCAGCCGTTCGCACGTGCCGCGTGAAAAAGTACGCTATCTGAACAGAGTCGAGGAGCTTACAAGCCGTAAAACGGCGCAGGAAATTCCGGAGATACTTGAAGATCTGGATGTCACCTATCCTCAGGAGAAGGGTAGTGGAAAAAGACCTGTAGATGCGCTTCTCGCTACAAATATGATCTCGGTCGGTGTTGATGTGGATAGGCTTGGACTCATGTCAATTGTCGGGCAGCCTAAAACCACTTCTGAATATATACAGGCAAGCAGCCGTGTGGGGCGTTCGAAGGATGCTCCCGGTCTGGTCGTTACGATGTATAACCCGGGAAAGCCCAGAGACAGGTCTCATTTTGAGCAGTTCCGTGCATATCATGCATCTCTTTACCGGTACGTTGAGCCGACCAGTGTTACCCCTTATTCAATTCCCTCGCTACAGAGGGCATTACATGCACTATTAGTTATCATAGGCAGGCATATTGGAAAGTGGAAAATGCCGGGTGATGCGGATTTTAAGCAGCGAGCAGTATCCTCTGCATTTGATGAATTGACTGAGCGATGCAGAGCAATTGACACCGAGCATCTGGGGGTGTTTGTCGAACAGCTAAATAGTCTGCAGAATCACTGGAAAGGTGAGTCCTTTGATGACTGGGGTAGCTTTTTCGCTCCCGACCCTGACAAGTTGCCACTCATGTATCCTGCGGGGATGCCTGAGCTCTCTGAATGGGCCGATGCATCTTGGTCTACTCCCAGTTCCATGCGTTCTGTTGACAAAGAATCAGAAGCGATGGTTCTTAATATTTATCCTGACTGAAAAGATATCTGAGTGTAAGGAGCCAGAGAGATGGCAGGTAGAAGCAGTAAGGAGCGCAGAATCAGGAAATCCCAGCTGGTATCCACGTTCGGCATAGGCTCGATCATGGAGTTTCCAGTGGAGACACTGATGCATGCGGGTCTTGAGGCCTGGACCACCGGTAGTGATCAGGAGCTCGTTGATGACCGGCTCGCAAGGCGGCTTGGGGTAGATGCATTCTATGAACCGATACAGGCACCAGAGAAAAACGTTTCAGGTGGCACCATACCGTTTGTACGTTTTCCGCTCTGGCAGGTCTGCCCAAGATGTAGAACGATGCACAAGGTGGAGTGGAATGACCGGGCACCACGGCGTTGCAACGCAAAGGTCAAACCTCGGTCTGGCGGCCAGCCCTGTGCGAGTCTTCCTGAGTACAGGAGGCCGAAACTTACTGCTGTTCGTTTTATATCCGCTTGTGAAGATGGACACATTGATGATTTTCCATGGATAGAATGGGCTCACACACCCCGCGGGGAGAAGCTGAAGCGAGGAACAGGCTGCAGCAATCCGGTACTCCGCCTCAGTGCGACAGGCCGTGCCGGACTTATGGGTCTGACTGTGGAGTGTCTAAATTGTCCGTCAAAAAGGTCAATGATGGGCGCAGGTTCACCTGATGTTCTGAAGGAATACGGGTGTACCGGTAATCGGCCCTGGCTTGGGCCTGACGCTGCTGAAGAGTGTTCTGCCTGCGAGCCCCCGAGAGTGCTTCAGCGTGGTGCGACGAATGTATATTTTTCCCAGGTGGTGAGTTCAATACTGATACCACCTCATTCCACTGCTATCCGACGATTTATTGCCAGGAAGAAATACTGGGAATACCTGACCAACGGGGTTGGGGAGGATGGGGGGGCTGACTCAAATCGTTTGGAGCAGTTTTCAGAAATGCATGAACTGCCTCTGGACGAACTCACAGAGGCAGTGAATGATCGTCTGGGGTTGATCAACAGTTCCCCACAGGAACAGACCGAAGATGATTTCCGTCTCGCAGAATACAAAGCATTTCTTTCCGGCCGGAACCGGAGCCACAATGATGATTTAAACGTCGATCCTCAGAAGATCACAGATTACGACCAGGATATACGGCCCTATTTTGATAATATTGTGCTGGTTGAAAAGCTGACGGAGACTCGCGCGCTTACGGGATTCTCCCGGCTTAATCCCCCAGGCTCAGGAGAATTGGGCCGACAGAACATTGCCTCACTCTCAAAGAATAAGCGCAATTGGTTTCCGGCTGTCCGGGCTTTCGGTGAGGGAGTATTCATTACACTTAACCAGAAGCTACTTGATGAATGGGCCAGCCGGGAGAAAGTTAAGCGCAGATATGCACAGATACAGAAACGACTGAACGACGTTAACGTATCGCGTAGCCGGGATCTTCGTGAGATATCGCCGGCATTCCTGTTACTTCATACATTGTCTCACCTTCTGATCCGTCGCCTGAGTTTCGATTGTGGTTATGGAAGCTCCTCGCTAAGGGAGAGGCTTTACTGCGTGCAGAACGGCAAGGAAAAAATGTCGGGCATATTGATTTATACAGCGGCGTCGGATGCAGAAGGGACACTTGGTGGTCTCGTTCTTCAGGGAAAACCAGGCCACCTTGAACAGACACTCAGAAACACGCTGATCGATGCTGCGAACTGTTCATCTGATCCGCTCTGCACGGAAAGTAATGGTCAGGGGAGTGACGCTCTGAATCTTGCTGCCTGCCATGCGTGTTCCCTGATACCGGAGACGAGCTGTGAAGAGGGGAATCGTCTTCTTGATCGTCTAATGGTGATTGGTGAGCCTGAAGATGAATCTATCGGGTTTTTCGGCAGGTTATTAAATGCTACTGTTCAGGGATGAGTGATGTTCATACTCCAGAGAAGCGAAGCTATAACATGTCACGTATCCGTGGCAGTAATACTGCTCCGGAGATTTTATTGCGCAAAAAGCTCTGGGCTGCAGGGTTGCGATACAGGCTTAAAGTAAAAATTTCTGGTAAACCTGATTTAGTCTTTTTATCAGCAAGAGTCGCTGTATTTGTTGATGGCTGCTTCTGGCATGGCTGTCCGGAGCATTATATTTCGCCGAAAACGAATGCCAAGTTCTGGCGTGACAAAATAAACAAAAATAAAATCAGAGATGAAGTTGTCAAAAAAGAGCTTGAATCAGAGGGGTGGTGCGTGATCAGGCTTTGGGAGCATGAAATAGAGAATGATGTAGAACAATGTGTTGAAAAAATCAGGACGACTGTTGGTGAGTCTCGTCAGAGACGATCCAGCCACGCTTCAATGTGAGCAGCAGTACCAATTTTTTTCTTGAGGATATCTGCAATATCCACGGCACTGATCACTATGACCGGATGACCGTCATCAATAAGTTCATTATAAGCCTGGGGGGAAAGATATGATGTTGTTACCATTACACCGAACTGGCGGTGCCGTAATCGTGACAGGAGTCGGCTGAGTTCCTTGACACCAACACCATTATTTTCTGAATAGCATTTGGCTTCGAGACTGAACTCAACCTCAATTGATCCGGCCCCAGTACCTATGCGGTAACCACCAGTGGCATCTCTTCCGCCATCACGCCATGGCCTCGTAAGCTCATATCGTGTTATTCCTCGCAATCCCATCCTGGCTATTTCCGCCGCGCATTTTTCAAAGTCAGTGGGTGAGTTACAGTAACGCTTGTATATCGTCTGCACTATTTCCTGGTCATCTGCGTCAGAAGGAAGCTGATCTGTGCGGCTTCGGACCTTTGACCTGGGTTCAGATAGCAGTGGCTTGTATTTCCGGAGTTTTATCCATTTTTTCCACTCCTCTGGTGCATGTGGTGATTCCTCTGCATTACCTGCTTGTATGTCTCTGATCCATTGCCGTGTGATTCTGGGTATATCGAGAATCGTCATAACAGCACGGTAATTCTGAAACCTGATGCCATCTGGAGAGCTTCTCCAGACAGCAACTAAGTCCTCATCATGAGACATTCCTTCAGCACTTGGCACAGCAAGACCGAGAAAACGAACATCTCGGTACACACCCGTTCCGCCGAAGACGAATATGGGGGGGAATTGTGAGGTGCGACTGGTATCATGCGCAAACTCATATAGGTTTCTGAGGATGGCATTACCCTTTCTGGGGGTGTCGTGGATATCCCTCGGCTTATGATTATCCCCATAATAGGTAAGCAATCCTGTTTCCTGATCTAGATGATCTGGCCAGTTGAGGTTCTTGAAATTTGTTTTTAGAACGAGAAGTTTCAGTGTGTTCAGACCAGGACGTTCTCCAAGATGGCGGAAACCTGCACCACTGTCTACCCCAAGCAATGTTGGTAGTGGATCATCTGCAGCATTTCCTTTCCTGGATCCACCATAAATCTTATCAATGATTAGATCTGCTTCAGACAATACAGTCTCATGAGGCAATTTTCGCTTCCTTTTCTTCGGTCTTCCGCATATGTCTGAATATCAATTCCATTACAGGTGAACAGACACCGTTACCGCAGAGATGAACTTTTTCCCTGCGTGTACCAAAAGGCAACTCATGTTTGCTTCCGGCACCCATCGCAGCTGACAACTCATCGGGCTGGAGCATTCGTAGATATGGTTCACCTTTTTCCCATGTTACCAGTCCGAACCGGTCAAGAGTGGTTATTGTCCTTAGAGGTGCATCAAGAGACTGCCAGCCTCCGGCATAATCTGAGCCGTAATAAACAATCAGAAATGGTTTGTTCTTTCCCAGTGCATCCATAGCTCGTTCAGCTCGTTCAATGGTGGCTTTTGCACGTCCCTCTTTGTATAGGGGGCTAGACTTATACTTTCCGTTCCAGTTAATAATTGATGACGCAGTCTTGTTTGTCCTTTTATGCATTTTTATAAGTTCGTCAGTTGTAACCTTGGTTCCATAGAGGTCACAAACTAAAAACATTCTTTTACGTGATTGCGGCGTACCAAAATCTGCTGCATTTAGGTACAGGTCACTCACGCGGTAACCGCTGGACTCAAGAGAACCGACTAGCTCATTATGCCGGTGCCACTGTTTCATTCGTGCAACATTTTCGACGATTACCCATCGTGGCTTCAAAGCGTCAGTCCATGGGAGTATACCGATAGCAGTTTCCCGGCTCTTCTCAGATCCTGGTTTTGCCCCTCTTGCGATTGAGTGAGATGTACATTCTGGAGATGTAAGAAGCACATCAGGCTTGTAAGTCTTACTGAGAGCATACGGATCTATACTTTCTATACGATTAGTAATTACCTGTGCAGAAGGAAAATTAGCTTTATAGGTTTTGGTCGCAAGTTCCCAGGCATCAATTCCAAGAAGGGGTTGTGCACCATCAGATACTGCTCCACGAGCACCGAATCCTCCGCCACAGAACAAGTCTATAAATGACAGCATGTGCTGATAAATCCCCATTATGTTATTTATACAGATAAAAATTATTCTACCAGGTCTTTACCTATCCGGAAGAACTTTTTGTGCAAAAGGTTTTGGTAGCTGTTTAAGGGGTATTGCCATCAAATGAGTTGAATTTGTGCATAATGCGAATGATTCTCATCGGTGATGATTGGCTAAGTAAAAATAGCCAGCCGCAATATACTTATGATTACTGTTTTGCTGTCTCTGGGATAACGTGAAGCGGGAAGCCTGGATGCCTCTTTTGCTCTATGTTGGCGGGGTCCGGGATATGGTGAGTCTTTAACATGTACCATTGCCAATTGGTGACGGTTAAAGAGTCACAAGCTGTATTGCATTCAAAGAATTCTTTGTGGTTCGATGTATTGGTACTTAACACTGCAGCCTGGGAGTAAAACACGTGGAAAACAATGAGCAGGGTATGGCAGGTGAACAGCAGCTAACTTTGGAGGAACTGCTTGCTGGTTGTGATCCGGAGTCTTTGAGACTCACTGATGAAGACCGTGAATGGATTGATGCGGTTCCTGTCGGTAAGGAAGTACTTGATACTCCTGATCTTGACTGCCTTGAAGGATCATGATGCTGGATGGTAAGCGGTGTTGCATTCGTATTGAGGGCTGGCTTGGGGTGCCATTTTGGGACCTCAAGTGTAGGTAATTAAACTTGATCTGACCTGTATCGAAATAGGGTTAGAGTTCACCAGACAGTGAAGATAAAGGCTACTCAGGGTCGATTTCCTAATGGCAGACCTAATGCAAGGCTCTCGCTTTACAGGCAGAAAACGGCTTCGGGCTTTAGCTCTATTACCCCATCAGTCTAATTCGGTTCTTTGAGTTAAACTAATCCCTGCAAGTTGGTGGCCAGGTTTGCTGTATATTCATGCAGGTACGATGTCGTATATAGAAAATAATAGGATAGATACTCAGGTATATGGTCAAAAAACATGCGCCAGCTTCTGGTGAACAAAATGCGATAAGGGGCTATTTAGTCCAATACGAGTTTTCGGCCAGTACACTCCTGCGCCTTATGCAGGACAATCGGTTTGATGCAATTTCTGTGTGCGATGACGCGGCAGGTATCCTCGATGACCTCGTCATCTTTAGCGGCCGTGACTTGCTAGCCCATCAGATCAAATCTCAAACTTTTCCAAAAGCTTTTCGATTAAAAACGGAGCTTGTTAATAATAAACTCATTTCTGAGATCGCGAAAAGCTGGGCTACGCTTTGCGAAGAGTATCCTGACAAAAGGATCCACATTTCCTATGTCTTGCCCGGGTATCCGTCGACTAGCGATAAGAAGTACTTTAATGATGTCGGACACAGTGCAGACCTGTTATTTTACCTATCAGATCCCGAGACCGATTATAGTAAGGACGCACTGCTAAACTCGGAGTGGGCGCCGTTTATTCGCGAGCTTATTATAGCTTCCACGCTGAACGAAGATCAGTTCTTCGAGATGTTTTGCCAGCTGAAGTTCTATGACCAGGGAGAAATCATTAGGCGACAAATAGATACGCTTGACTCATATGCTGCGAAAAAAGCGAAGCAGATTAAACATTTGCTTCCAGAGATTGTTGCAAGCCGAAGTACAAAGAAAAACTGGTCTGAGCAAGAGCTTATTGATGAGCTTGGTTGGCATCGTATCTCCGGACTCCGTGCTTCCCATAGCTTTCCGCTTTACCGCGATGTGCAAGTTAATCCCGCTGTCGAAGAAGCACTTAAAAATGCGATCAACGAACATAGCTCTGGTTACATTAGTCTGATTGGTCCGCCAGGGACCGGTAAGTCGACGACGCTGCAGCGAGCGATTACCACTTCACCAAATCATGGCGTCGTGAGATATCTAGCGTTTCTCCCCGACGAACGCCACGGTCTTGGTAGGGCTGAGGCCGTCGATTTTCTGAACGATGTCACCTTTGCGTTAAGTAAACTCGGCTTCTCCCGTGCCCGATTTGCAGACGATAATCAGTTACGCGAAGAGTTCCGAAAACAGCTAGAAGAGGCTCGCGATCTTTTCCGTGAAAAGGGCCAGAAGACCCTGATTCTTGTTGATGGACTTGATCACATTCAGCGAGAAGAAAGCCCGCAGCACAATCTCCTGTCTATCCTGCCTCCTCCGATAAGTATTCCCGAAGGAGTTCTGTTTCTCCTGGGCTCGCAGTTCCTAGAACTCGATGGGCTAGCCCCAAGCATTGTTCAACAAGCCTCAGCCGCTGATCGGCGTATTGAAATGAGGCCTTTGCCGAAACCAGCTATCTTAGATATGGCGGAGAAGGCTGAGTTGCCAGAGCATGTTGATAGGCAAGCGCTGTTTGATGTGTGCGAAGGCCACCCTCTCGTTGCCCGCTACTACATAGAAAAACTCTTCGAAACCAAAAGTGAAGAGGAAGCTGAACATCTCTTATCATCCGGTGAGCTCGGCACCAGCGTTGAGCAGATATATGAGCTCGTTTTGGTCGCCCTTAACCCGGATGAGGGCGCAAAGCACGTACTCGCTCTTCTTGCACGCGCTGACAACAGCATATCTCCAGCAGAGCTCGCGAGCATTGTTAATGATGCGGCTGTTGAGAGCGTTCGCAAGCAAGCAGGTTTTTTATTATCCGGCCAAAAGGAAGGAAAGTGGAGCATCTTTCACAACAGTTTTCGCGTCTTTCTCTGGCGTGAAACAAGAAAACGATTCGGCCAGGATGATCCTGACGTTGATAAGGCTTTTTACTCTGAGCTGGCCGAGATTGCAGCCAACGCAGATAGTAGAAGTGATCAGCATTGGCTTGAGCTTCGTTATCGCTCCCGGGCTGGTGGCAAGCAGGCCGTCAAGAATCTAGCCACACCGGAACTATTCCGAGGACATCTCGAAGAATTCCGCCCTGGCAAGGATGTTTATGTTGATCTGCGCCTAGCGTACGGAGCCATTGAAGATAAAAGTGAGTTACCTAAGCTTGTTCAGTTGATGATGACTGAAAAGGAGATCGACTATCGCCTTGAAGCCATCAGCCAGCTAGACATTGTGCAGACATACCTTACTTTTGATGAGCAGGACCGAGCTTTCGAGATCGCGCTAGCTAATGCTGAGCGAACTGACGGAGCATTCGAGCTGCTCGATAAGCTCTATAGACAAGGAGAAATAGGACGCGCACGGGCGCTCTTTGAAGTGATCGAACCAGCCGAGTACTTTTTCGGACACGACAACCAGACGATCCGCAATCCTGAACTAGAGCAGTTCTACGACTGGATCGAGCGTGCGCATCGCTTTCGGGCCATCGAGGACATCCTCGAGATCTTGCAAGGATTACCTTTTGATGATTTCTTTCAGCACGATCCCACGGATAATCTGAAGTTCGTTCTTGCGTGCGGCATTCTAAACGATGATCCCACCACTGACGTCGATGAACTCTGTACTGAAATAGGTCTAAACGAGCAAGCGAAAACAAAACTGCTCGTGCGAGCTGCTTACTACTTGAGTGCCTCCAGAGACAATGACCGTACACAAACACTGCTCACCCGCTTGCATGAGCAAGTAAGTGGGCTAAGCATCCAAAGTTGCCGTGTGTGCTCGCGCTTAGCCTTTGAACAAGGAGATCATGATTTAGCGCGAGACTTCCTCGAGTATGTCCGCATACTCACGACTGAGAATTTTCGTGATTACAGCTATCGCGAGCATGTGGAAAATCTGTTCGCTAGTACTTTTTACGTTGCTAGGCTGAGTGAGCATCTCGGTACAGACGTTGGAGTTGAGGCATCAGAGAAGGATGAATTCCAAAACAAGATCATCGAGAACGTCATTCGATTAGGTCGCCTCCAAGGTAAGCTGGAACAGGCTAGTTTTCTATTAGATATTCCTGTGAAAGAGGAGATCATAAATACATGTCTGTTTTTAGCTCTTGCTGATTCGGGGGGGGAGCGACATTCATTTGAGCCACTTGCCGCCAGTGGCCTTGCGTGGTTTGCGAAAACGCTTGTCAGAATTGCCGCGCTTCACGGTGATAACACTCTGCAGGCGCTTGAGGAACAAGTAGAACGGCTCTATGCGAGAGGCGACAACCGAATATCTCGTTTCAGCCCGTTTAGGCTGGCCTTTGCCAAGGAGGTTTATGGTGCTGATGGTGATCAAGGAAAGGCAATTCGAAGGGTAAGATACCTTGAAGACCTTATTAAGGCAGAGTATACACCGCACTCTGCGGTTGAGCTGCGCATAGATCTCGCAACTGCGTTGGCTGAAATCGATGCCATAGATCAAGCCAAGGCTGAGCTTTATCTGATACACAACGAAACCTGTGGATATTGGCTTGCTGCCAAGAAAGAACCGCAGTATGTATTCTGGAATGAAGCCTTTGAGCGAGCTTGTCGTACAGCGCCAGAAAGGGCGGGTGAGTACGCTGTCCAATTTGCGCAATTCGTCATCGGGCTCTCCGGTACTGAGGGAAGCGACACAGGTCGTCGCATTACATATGGGCTACTAAAGAATGCCGCCGTAGCCCCAAAGCAATGCGCAGGGATCATATCGCGCCTAATCGGAACCGGTCTTGTGAACTGGGATGATATCGTTGCTGCTACTCTTCATGGCATCGTCCTCTTGCGCCCTGATTTAGCGCATCAATGCTTTACTCTTTACTGCAGACTTGTGATTCCCTTTTCCGGTAGTAATGCCTACGATGCCATCGGGCCGATCTATCAGCGATTACCTGAGGCTATGAGAGAAGAGGCAGAGAGCGATTTCATCACGAGTGCCCAGCTGTACGCAGATACATCTTACAAGGTCGCGCTTCTCTCACATCTTGAGAAGGTGTCTTCTAGCGGAAACGATACGCTTGATCATGCCCTAGAGCAGGCTGAGCGTGAGCTCACAGACATTCGTGATGATGGGTCGCATAAGGGCGGGTCTTCGTCATCCTATGATGAATCTGAAAGGAAACTCAAACAGATTAAGTCACTTCCTGCATTAGCCGCAGCGAATGACGGCGTTGCGCAATACGGTAGACGTCAGGTTGACTACTCATACGCACGAAGAGCCTCAGAATTGCTCGAGACGGCATCGCTGGATGAACTAGTAGCGTTCTTGGATGATCGCCCTATTGCTCTGGAGGACGCGAAGTTCACAATCGCCGCGACATCGCGCCTTATGGATCTTGGCGCGACTCAGAAAGCCGATGAACTCTATGTAATTGCTGAGAAGCGCGCTCTAACCGGAAGCTGGTCTGTGTGGCTCGGCGGAGAGAAGATCGCTTTCCAGAAGCTTCGCAAAAAGCGAAAAGGTGAGGCGAGCCAAGCGGAAGGTTTTGGCTCGTTCGTTGACGATTTTGCCCATGGTCGGGACTCAGCACAAATGGTGCTACCCGACCTGGACGAGGTGTTTGATCTCATTGCCCCTGAAGCCGCATGGGATGAGGTGTGGCTGCAGACCCAAGACCACTTGTCTGCCTACCGCGAGCATATCGCCACTGAGCCGGTAGAAGCGATTCCAGATGTCTCATCGCACGAAGAGCTTATAGGTTATATATTTCGGACTGGATTTTCTCTCCTAAGCATTTTGCTAACAGATCGACTTCGCGAAAGCCTGCTTAGGATCGCAGTCCAAGCGGATGGATTGAAGCTCTTCGAAACAATCACAGGGATGTTGGTACTTGATGAGAGGAGCCACCGCGAGATCACCGGTATTTTGTGGAAGTTGATTGACGAGCCAGATTGTAAAGACCTTCTCATTACGTACGCCAAGGAGCTATCTCTTTCTGGTGATGCTGTTGTTACCAACGTTGCGCGCAATATCCTACATCGCTTTGAGGTGGAGTTTGATGTGCCTTCAGAAGATCTGCCCGCATTTTATGCGCTCGTAGTGTCAGGAGATGAGAATGCCGAGAAGTTCGAACTCCCTGCAGGGGTAGAACCGGGATCGAAGTTCTGGATCGACGACCCCTGGTATTGGACCACGGTGCTCGGATACGAGATCAAGATGGTCTCACGCGCATCGGGCATCGAAATCGAGGCCATCAGAAGGCGCTGCGCTGAATTCATGCGGGATGCTGGCGGTGAGGACGCGTTTGGCCCGCCAGCTGAGGAGCGGCTTCAGATCGACCTCAACAGTCTAGATCTGCGATTTCCGTATGCGCGATTGATGCCGTACTTTGCCGTCAGGGCCCTTGGAAGAGTGATCGAAGAGCTCACACGGGCTACTCATATCGATCTAAACGTGCTGCAGTTGATCTGGTCAGATCTTGGAGGCGCGCATTTCGCGAATTACCAAATCCCGGTAGAACCGAGACCAAATTGGATTATCACTGCAGCACTTCCAAAAATGGATCACTGGAAGCTTGATGCTGATGCATGGCTCCAATTGGGGCCAGAAAACACCTTCGTGCCTGTCACCGACCGTTGGTTTGTGCTCGCTGAACAAGCAGAGTTTTCTTTTGTAGGCAATTGGAAAAAGTGTTCTGTAATTCGTACATCACTACCCAATTCAGAATGGGCCTGTAATCCTGATGAGGGCCTTTTTGGCATGCCGAGGATCATGGATCTCGGGCACCTTGGTATGATGCTAAAGGAGCATAATGAAGCACTCTTGTGCACGATTGATGATCGGATGTATGGTGACCTTCGTGAGACAACCTTAACGCTGAACAACAACCTGCTGGACGAGTTCGGTTGGGAGCGCTCCAAGGCTCGGCCATTTGAGATTTATTCTGATGATGGGGAATTAGTTGCCAAGACATTTATATGGATGGACGGTGTTGGATATCCAGAAAACACTTACAAAGAACGTTCCGGTCAAGGGCATGTTGTCATGATCTCGGATGTTGCTCGAACAAAAATAGAAGAACACTTCGGTAAGCTCGAAATCAGAACGCGCGTCTTGCTGCGTTTTGAGTCACGTGATGGAAGATATGAGCGTACGTACTTCAATGGCTTTGCGAAAAATGAGTAGCGATTCACGCCTAGACGCAAGCCCCTGGCTGCATTTCATATCATCTCTGGCAAGGTGTTACACTCGGACGGTGAGCTTGACTGTAAAATGTCCGCTCTCGCATGGGTTGCTGCGGCTACAGTTAGGTGACTTCGAAACTAGATTTTTGTCCCTCAGCTCGGGTTCAGAGTTTTACACCTCAAGATTATGGAAGTGATTGGGTGGTGACTGAAATTTACCAGTCGAAAGGGCTTAATCAGTTGTATTCGTGTATGTAGAGCAACTTGAAGTCGCAATTTGCGACTTCAAGCTTAACAAGCGGTATATTGGATAAAGATTACAGCAATTGGTGTTTTGAGGCAGTTTTAGAGTAAAGCAAGGATATTCTCATGATGAGAATTGTGGCTAATCTGTGCCATTTTCAATCAATATTTAAAGTAAACTGGCGTTGATCTTGGTCTGCCGTTAATCTGTTAATTCACTGATTAGACTCGAAAAATCGTGACAACGCTCACGATTTTTGAGGGGGTGCGCCAGACTACGAACCAGGCGGTCGCACGTTCGAATCGTGCCGGGCGCGCCATATAGATTAAAAAAGCCTCCTTTACGGAGGCTTTTTTGTTGGCTCTGTTCCCGTTACGTGTTGAAAGCCAGCGTAGTTTTATCTGCAACCCTTGTAGGTCGGGCTTCAGCCCGACATGTCGGCCTCTTGTACCCGGTTGGTGAAAGGCCGACCTACAGTCAATCAACAACATACCTCACTTCCACACTTAACTGGAACAGAGCCATTTTTATTTGTCTAAATTCTCGGGTTCTATACTGACATCAGGACAAGTGAATCCAGCTTTTAGAGTGTTTTCGCGGAAAAGGTATCGCATGCTTTCAGGGTGCCTTTGGCCAGGCCTGTCTTAAACCATTTGACCCGCTGTTTTGAACTGCCGTGGGTGAACGAATCGGGGGTGACATAACCCCGGGACTGTTTCTGAAGCCGGTCGTCTCCGATGGCGCTGGCCGCACTCAGTGCCTCTTCGATGTCTCCAGCTTCCAGTATCTGGCGTGAGCGGTCTGCATGGTGGGCCCAGATTCCCGCAAAGCAGTCAGCCTGCAGTTCCTGCATGACCGAAAGCCGGTTGGCCTTCACCTCGCTGAGTCCCTTCTTCGCTTCACGAACCTTTTTCGAGATACCGGTCAGGGTTTGTACGTGATGGCCGATTTCATGGGCGACCACGTAGGCCTGGGCGAAATCCCCCGGCGCCTTGTAGCGTTTTTTCAGGTCATCGTAAAAGCTGAGATCAATGTAGACTTTCTGGTCGAGGGGGCAATAGAACGGTCCCATTTGGGCAGAACCAAAGCCGCAGCCGGATTGTACGGATTCACGGAACAGAACCAGGCGCGGTTCTTTGTACTTGTCTCCCCGTTTCTGAAACAGGCTGTTCCAGGTGTCTTCGGTGTCGGCCAGCACAACCGACATGAACTGGACCAGTTCTTTCTCTTCCGCACTCTGCTTGACCGGGCCAGTGCTGGTTTGATTCGCCTGGAAAGAGCCGCCGCCAAGTATCTGGGATAGGTTGCCGGTGAAAAAGCCGTAGCCCAGAACAAGTGCCGCGACAATCAGGGTGCCTTTTACACCGAGGAACTTGAAGGCCACGGGAAGCAGCCTGAGTATTCCACCGCCGCCCCTGCCGAGGCCACCCATCCTGGAGGCCCGCATACCGCGCCTGTCTTCAATGTTGCTGCTCTGTCGGTTTCCGCGCCAACGCATCTTTTAATTCCTGTAGAATCGGGTATCGTAACACCCTGTAAATCAGCCTGACCAGTGCTGGACAGGTGGTCTCAGATTACCGGAAATCCCATCTCTATGCATTTTATGCTCACCGTTTGGGCTGTAGCAGGTAACATGGTGTATTATCTTTTTAGGGCCGCCTGACAATGAATCTGGTGCTACTCCATGCTGCTGATTATATAGAGACCGACCTTGTTCGGCTTACGGACCGTCGCCTTGTGCATATCAGGGACGTGCATCGATCCCGGGTTGGTGACACGGCCAATGTGGGGCTGCTGAATGGCGAGATGGGGCAGGGTGTTATTGAGTCCATCTCCAGCGAAGAGATTACATTGCGGGTGAGGCTCGATGCAGCAGCTCCGCCGCCACTGCCGGTCACGCTGGTCATGGCGCTGCCACGGCCAAAGATGCTCAGGCGCTGCCTGTCCATGGTCGCAGAACTCGGGGTGAAGGAGCTCTACCTGGTGAACAGTGTCCGGGTGGAGAAGAGTTTCTGGCAAACCCCCTGGCTGGGTGAAGAGCAGATTCGCGAACGCCTGCTGTTGGGGCTGGAACAGGCCAGGGATACCCTGTTGCCCAGGGTGCATATCCGAAAGCGTTTCAAACCTTTTGTTGAAGATGAACTTCCCGGATTGTTGGAGGGCAGGTTGGGGCTTTTGGCCCACCCCGGTACAGAGACGCTGGAGAGTGCCGGCATCAATACGCCGGTATTACACCCCTCGCTGCTCTGTATCGGACCCGAGGGCGGGTTTATTCCCTACGAGGTGGATAAACTGGAGGAGGCCGGCTGCAGACCGGTGGATTTTGGAGAGAGGATATACCGCGTAGAGACTGTATTGCCCCTGCTGGTTGGTCGGCTGTTTGTGTAGCCCGGCGCTACGGTCAATAAACTGCAGGCAAAACAAAGGCGGGATAAACCCGCCTTCGCATCGCATCCTGCTAAAAGCAGGGTGCTTTTTTTGTGCCGCTAAGAAAAAATCTTACAGCGGTACGACGTTCTCTGCCTGCGGGCCTTTCTGGCCGTTGCCGACGGTGAACTCAACTTTCTGGCCATCGGTCAGGGTGCGGAACCCTTCACCAGCGATAGAACGGAAGTGTACGAATACATCTTCGCCATTTTCACGCTGAATGAATCCGTAACCTTTAGACTCGTTGAACCACTTTACAGTGCCGGTTTGACGATCTGACATGCTTAAAATCCCATATGTAACAAAAAAACAAATTTACCCTCTGCATAGCACAGGCGGGCTTGACAACTGTGTATCGCGGGGTAGCTCTATGGGAAATCGCAGGAAACTCATGGAGTCTTGAAGCTGCAGAACCAATATAGGCAGACGCAATTCACGCAGTTGAGGCACTCTAACAGCTTATTGCGGTAAATAACAAGCTTTATACAACTGTTTTTATGGGCATATTGCAAAATAGCGGAATAAAAGGTGTTTCAGGCCGAAAAATGGCTGGAAACAGGCTGTTAGGAGGTGGTGTTCAGCGGGGGTTCAGTTCGCATCCGTATCCTGAAGATGTAAGGGATAACCTGTTACAGGAGGATGACAATGAAACGTATCAACAAACAATTTCTCGTGGGGCTGGTTGCAGTGGCGCTTTCAGCAACAGCGTTCGGTGTCGCTGCAGATGGACGTCACGGCAGACATCATGACCGTGGTGACCGGGAGACCAGGGGGCTGACAAAGCGCTTTTACAACCATGATCATCGCGACAGGTTTGATTGGTGGAATCTGAAGCGGGACCATCGCCGTAAACATCGCGATGTCTACCGCTACGACTATGGACGACGTTACTGGAGATACCCATCCCGGCCTTACTATCGTTATAACTGGCGTCGTGATGGTGATGATGACCTGCTCTGGTTCGGCCTGGGATTCACACTGCCCTACCTGCTGGATGACAGGTTTGATGACTAGTGGATCATGCGGGGAAAGGAATCCCATGCAGTTCTGCTCTTTTCTGATCAGGAGTCCTTTGTTGGTAGCGGAAATTGTCTACGCTATAACAAGGAGCGTGAAGCAATTGCGCTATAGAGGACTGGTGACTGATGGAAAGAGGCCCTATGCGTGTGAGACCCGCGTTGCACTATCTTGTGACGCTCATATTGATTGGGATATACGGTGTTCAGGTCTGTCCTTTCATAGACGCCCTGACGCCTGTGCAACTGGCATTGCCGCTGTTGATCATTGTCTCTTTTCAATTCCTGTTGAGACATATTGTTATCGACAGGCTGGTGAATGGGGCATCTTACAAGCTACAGGTCACGCGCAGTTTTCAGGCTGAATGGGTGCTGTTCCTCTTCTCGGGTATTCTGCTCACCGCGGTAAACAGCCTGCACTATGACTTTCCCGTGGAGAGCGGCCTGAAGATGATCCTCGGTTTCGCGACCCTGGGTTTCTTTGTCTCCACCGACCTGGCCCTGGTACATGAACGCCGGCTGGCCTTGCTGATGGAGAACCGGCAGATCGTTTTTACACCCGATGAACGCTACTTTCCCCTGGTGGGCAAGTTTGCCCTGTTCGCGGTGCTCTCGTCCCTGTTTCTGATCGGTACATTCTTCCTGTTGATCAACAAGGATCTTGAATGGCTCTCACGGGTTGGGCAGACAATGCCGGTATCCGAGGCGCAGCGCTCGGTGCTTGGGGAGTTTGTGTTTGTGGGGGGCGTGCTGCTTGGTTACATGCTGGTGGTGATACGCTCTTATGCCCATAACCTGAAGCACTTTTTCAACAGCGAAAACCGGGTGCTGGCCGATGCCACAGCCGGCAAACTCGATGGCGCGGTTACTGTCAGCACCAATGATGAGTTCGGCGTGATGGGCCACCACACCAACGTGATGATCAAGACCCTCTGCCAACAGACCGAGGAGCTTCAGCGTACCCAGGATGTCACCATCCTCAGCCTCGCCTCACTGGCCGAGGCGAGGGACAACGAAACCGGTGCTCACATTCTGCGTACCCAGGGTTACGTGCGCGCCCTGGCAAATGAGTTGCGGGAGCATCCCCGCTTCAGTGATCAATTGGATGAGCGGACCATCGAGCTGCTCTACAAGTCCGCTCCCCTGCACGACATCGGCAAGGTGGGTATCCCTGACAGTATTCTGCTCAAGCCGGGCAAGCTGGATGATGAAGAGTTCCGCATCATGAAGAGGCATGCCGAGATCGGTGGTGATGCGCTGGCGGTGGCCGAGAAAGAGTTGGGTGGCAGTTCGTTTCTCTCCTTTGCCAGGGAGATCGCCACCACCCATCATGAGAAGTGGGACGGCAGCGGCTACCCCAAAGGGCTGAGAGGCGACGATATACCCGTTTCAGGAAGGCTGATGGCGGTGGCTGATGTCTTTGATGCGCTGATCAGCAAGCGGGTCTATAAACCCGCCTTCAGTCACGAAAAGGCGATGGAGATCATCCAGGAGGGGCGAGGGCAGCACTTTGATCCAGACGTGGTAGACGCTCTGCTGCGCGTGGAGGATGAGTTCAAGGCGATAGCTGTCCGGTATGGTGATCAGGCCTAGGCGTCAAGCACTCTCGTTTTCGCTGTCCAGCACCTTTACATCATCCGGCGGGGGGAACTGTTCGGCCAGCCTCTTGGGAACGATACCGTTGTTCACCAGGTGCATGGCCTGGCCCTCCAGGATGGCTGTTACCAGGATGATCAGCAGCGCGGGCACGATGCCGATACGGGTGAAGACGGTGGTCATGATCGCCTGCATGTTCGTGTCGGCCATGCCTGAGCCGATCAATACACCGGCACCGATGATAACGATGGCCACGGCGTAGCCGATGAGCAGAATGCGGCAGCGTTTCACCGACAGCTTCCAGTGCAGCCTGGCAAACCAGTGAGCACTGACTTCAGCCCGGCTGGCCTTTATATGGATGTAAGCGACAATACCGAGTGAGACCAGCAGGGCACCGATAACCGCCCACACCAGCATCGGTTTCCC
Source organism: Sedimenticolaceae bacterium (assembly GCA_965224515.1). Lineage (GTDB taxonomy): Bacteria > Pseudomonadota > Gammaproteobacteria > Chromatiales > Chromatiaceae > Sedimenticola_A. The sequence goes on along the minus strand of OZ245051.1, from coordinate 385,867 downwards.
GCCGATGCTGTAGGCCAGGGTGCCCGCCACCATGGGAATATTGAACAGGAACATGTTCACCATGTAGAGATCGTGGGGAGCCTTGGCCTGTTTGCGGATGTCGTCGCTGATCTCTATTTTCATTATTCTACGAGCCCCTTTATGGGCATGGGTGGGATGTATCTATCTACCTAGTAATTATAGAAGCTCCCCACGGGACGGATGAATGCGAATTGTCATCCGCTCATGATGCGCGGCCAGCGGTCGTGCACCGCGTTCTCCATCTCTGGCGTGATGGTGACTACGTAGACCCGGCGCTCGTTGTCCCAGTGGGCCACCAGGCCCTGTATCCACTTGCCCGGTGTCAGGTCGAACCAGTGGCTGGTACCTTCGATATCTTTCTCCATAAACTGTGACACCTGCAGTTTCACCGGGGTGGGGAACCACCTGTCCCAGCGCCCCTCGTATATCGATTCCAGCCGTGCCCAGCCTCCCAGGGGCAGCTTTCCTGCCTGGCTCTTGCGCCGGCCCCAGGGCAGCAGCTCGATGGCCCCATCCTTCTTCTTTACGGGCAGCCTGGCCTTGGGGTTGGGAAAGTAGGTCCTCACCTCCTGGCCATCGATCATGTAGTAGACGCCGCCGCACATCGTTTTCAGTCCCCCTTCCGGTTGAGAATAGTCTCTCGGTGGCCGAACGGCTTCCAGGCCGGGGCGATTACGTTGGGCATCTGCGAACGCAGCAGCAGTCGCGCCGGGGCCAGGGCGAACTCGCCGTAGCGCCGGTTGATCTGGTCCCGTGCCTGGTTCAGCCGCTCCCGCCGCTTCTGTTCCGGCGCAAAGAGCTCGAGTTGATCTCCCGTGGGCCGTGGGTCAATGGCGGTGACCTGCACCTGGTAGACCCCCTCACCGTGCCACTGTTTCAGGGTGAACCTGTGGCACAGGCCCATGATGATGGTGCCGTCGTCGGTGGGCGGGTCGTGGCGGTACTTGCTCCCCAGCCACCCTTCGGCGGAGCGCAGTCCGATGAAGAAGGTGCGGGCGCGGAAGCGGTGGCGGCGCAACCGTGCGGCCACCTTCTCGGACATGTGCAGCAAAAAAGTGTTTATCACGCTCATATCCCGGGTATCCGGTGGCATCACTTTCCCGTGGCCGATGGACTTGGGGGCGGGCACGTTGGTGTGTATCGGCTCCGGGTCCATCCCCTGGGTCATCAGCCAGATGCGCCGCCCCGGGTTGCCGAAGCGCTGGCCTATGTCCCCTATGGGCAAGTGTTGCATATCCCGGCAGATATGGACTCCCCGGGCCGAGAGGTAGCGGCCGATACCGGTGGAGACACCGCACAGCTCGGTCACCGGCACCCCGGAGAGAACGGCTTTTGCCTCCCAGGGGGCAATTACGGTGAGCCCGTCGGGCTTGTGCAGCTTGGCGGCGTATTTCGCGGTGGTCTTGTCGCCGCTGACCCCGGCGGAGCAGAGCACACCGCCGGAGGCGTCGTACACCACCTGTTTCACCTCCCGGGCGATCTCTTCCGGCGAGCCCAGCAGGCGCTGGCAGTAGGTGACGTCGAGAAACGCCTCATCTACCGAGAAGATCTCCAGGTCGGGAGTGATCCCGGCCAGGGCGTCCATGATGTTGGCCGAGACCTCGGCGTAGCGTTCGGGCCGGGCGGGCACCTGGATGAATCCGGGGCAGATGCTCTGTGCCTCTCTCACCCGCATGCCGGTGCGCACCCCGAAGGCCCGGGCCTCGTAAGAGCTGGTGATGATGCAGGTGCCCACCGCGCCATTGGTGACACCGATGGGACGCCCCTGCCATTCGGGATTGTCGATCTGCTCCACGCTGCAGAAAAAGGCGTTCATATCCACCAGGATGATGGCCCGCGACCAGGGGGGTTCTGTTGTGTGGGCATTCGGTCTCATGGTGGCCCGGATAGCACTCTGCTGTTTTGGAAAGGGAGGATTAAATTATAGAACAAATAGAGAACATGCAAGAGGAACTGGAGGGTTGGCAGGCTGGAACGGGCACCCGGGTCAGTTAACTTTTTGAATAAAAAGCGGTTGCAAGGAAATGTTTTTTTGCAGGCAGAGACCCTGCCGGGCCTAGTTGTCGGTGCGCCAGGTCAGGTAGATCCCGCCGTAGTGATGATCACGCTCATTCGGGCCCTTGATGTCGCTACTGCGTATGTACTGGGCCAGGGTCAGGGTGAAATAGTCGCTGAGATCCCAGGTCACCCCGGCACCGAATTCGTGCACCAGCCGGTGCAACCGGTCGCTGTCGAAGGTGACGGCGCTGTCCCTGAACTGGCCCTGCAGCAGGGCGTTGTAGGCGAAGAGATTGGCCCGGTACCTGAACCAAAGGTAGGCATCCTTCCCGGAGTTTGGCGTTGGGCTGGTTCTCTTCAGCGCCTTGTTGAAGGGATCGAAGGGGGCGGGGTTGTGTTCATGGAAAGATGTCTTGATGCGCCCCATCCGCAGATCAAGGCCCAGGGAGGCGTTGGTGTAGTAGCCGATGTTGCCGCCCACGCTGGAGGAGATGTCCCAGTCGACCCAGGAGTCGTATCCCTTGAACAGCGTGTCGCGGCGCTCCACCGAGTAGAGAAAGGTGGGCTCGCCGCCATCGGAAATCTGGTTGTGCCACCCCTGGGGGCGGTCGCCGCCCAGCTTGTCGTGGAGCCACGTCTGCAGCCCCCGGCCGAGGTCCAGGCCAAGAATGCCCAGTGTAAAGCCGGTCCGCAGGGAGCTGGTTCCGGTACTGTCGAGTGCGACCCGGTTGCTGGTAAAGGCGAGCAGTGATGCATAGGGGCGGTCGTCGTATATCGGTGCGGAGGCGCTCAGATCATCCGGGGTGAATGCGGTGAGGCCGAGCATGAAGCTGTGTGATGGCTCCTTGTCGAAGGCCTGATCAAGCCCCCACCAGTCATTGATCTTTTTGCGCGCGGTGTTGGTCAGAAAGTAATCGGACGTGACGCGCTTGCCGAACCATGCAACCCCCAGTCCCTGGGTGTAGTTTCTGTCCTGATTGTCGGCGGAGAAGAGATCCTGATCCAGGTAGAGAGTGCCGCCTGCGTTGTGTTCTTCAGCGCTGGCGCTGAGAGAGGTAAAGCAGAGCGCTGCAAGTATGATAAGTACCGCGCGGTTCATTTGATTGTGCCTTGTTGTTCTTTTTCTGTCGTGCTTGTGGAGCGGGATATTAAAGCATGGTGTGCCGTAGCACTATCGGATATCTGCAATTCGGATAAACTTGGCGTGACTGAATTCAACGGGGGATTGCGTGTAGTGAGCGATGTGCGACGGTTGCCGGCCGAGTGGGAAGTTCAGGACGGCGTGATGCTTACCTGGCCCCATGGCCTGGGGGACTGGGCGCCCTACCTACCAGAGGTGGAGCCGGTGTTTGTGGCGATTGCCCGTGAAATCGCAAAGCGTGAAAAGGTGCTCATTGTCTGCGGTGATGAGACCCACAGGGTGCACGCGGAGTCGCTGCTGCAGGCGGGTGACGTTGTCATGGCAAAGGTTCAGTTTGCGCGCTCTCCATCCAGCGACACCTGGGCCCGGGATCACGGACCCATCACGGTATTACAGGATGGAACACCACGCCTGTGTGACTTCACCTTCGACGGCTGGGGAGAAAAATACCCGGCGGACCTGGACAACCGCATCACTTCAAACCTGCAGCGCCTGGGCACGTTCGGTGAGCTTGCCGTGGAGAGTGTCGACCTGGTGCTGGAGGGCGGGGGCATAGAGTCCGATGGCGAGGGCACTTTGATGGCGACCAGCCGCTGCCTGCTCGATGAGCGCCGCAACCCCGGTATCACCAGGGAAGGCATGGAAAAGGTCCTGGGTGACCGGCTGGGTATCGGGCGCTTTCTATGGTTGGAGCATGGTGGCCTGTGCGGTGACGATACCGATGGCCATATCGACACCCTGGCACGGTTCTGTGACCGCGGCACCATCGCCTACCAGGCCTGCAGTGATGTGAACGATGCCAACCATTCCGAACTCAAACGTATGGCGTTGGAGTTGAAGGCGTTGCGAGACACCGACGGTGAGCCCTACAGACTTGTTGCTCTGCCATCACCAGCGCCGATACGAAATGCCAAAGGCGATCAACTTCCGGCCAGCTATGCTAACTTTCTGGTAATCAACGGTGCGGTGCTGGTGCCGACCTATGATGATCCGGCGGATGGTCCGGTGCTTGAAAAACTGGCCGGCTGCTTTCCCGGCAGGGAAATCGTCGCTATTGATTGCCGCCCGCTGCTGCTTCAATACGGCAGCCTGCACTGTGTCACCATGCAGTTGCCCCAGGGTGTACTGTCCTGACATATAGAGATGAATATTTGGCATGGTTCTGTAGGTCGGCCTTCAGGCCGACAGATCACAGGCCGGAGATAAGGAATCATGATGATGACAACCAGTTTTCCATACGTACGCCATTCCGGTTTTTGCCGGCACTCGGTAGGTTGGATATCCATTCGACCTGTCGGGCTGAAGCCCGACCTACGCTATCACGGGGACGGGAGGAATACTTTGCATGGCTCTGTAGGTCGGCCTTCAGGCCGACAGAGCACAGGCCGGAGATAAGGAATCAAGATGATGACAACCAGTTTTCCATACGTACGCCATTCCGGTTTTTGCCGGCACTCGGTAGGTTGGATATCCATTCGACCTGTCGGGCTGAAGCCCGACCTACGCCATCACAGGGATGGGAGGAATACTTTGCATGGCTCTGTAGGTCGGCCTTCAGGCCGACAGAGCACAGGTCGGAGATAAGGAATCAAGATGATGACAACCAGTTTTCCATACGTACGCCATTCCGGTTTTTGCCGGCACTCGGTAGGTTGGATATCCATTCGACCTGTCGGGCTGAAGCCCGACCTACGCTATCACGGGGACGGGAGGAATACTTTGCATGGCTCTGTAGGTCGGCCTTCAGGCCGACAGATCACTTTGGCATGCATGGTTATTCTGGCTGCTCTGTGCATGGTAGTCCCCAGCGCACAGGCCGCAGAGTTCAGGGCGGTGACCCTGGTCAAGGGGTTGGAGCACCCCTGGGGCATGACCTTTCTGCCCGACGGGCGCATGCTGGTGACAGAGCGGCCGGGTCAGCTTCGGCTGGTCGATAAGGATTATCAGCTCTCCGAACCCATCGAAGGGTTGCCATTGATAGCGGCCCTGGGCCAGGGTGGGCTGCTGGACGTGGTCCTGCACCCCGACTACGCCGACAACGGCTGGATCTACCTCTCCTATGTCGCGCCCGGTGACGGCGGGGCAGGGACCGAGGTGGGGCGCGGACGCCTGCAGGGCAACCGCATGGTGGATTGGCAGACACTGTTCCGGCTGCAGCCCAAGAGCGGTACGGGGCGTCACTTCGGTTCGCGCCTGGTGTTCGATAACGCGGGCTACCTCTATATCACTGTCGGCGATCGCGGCGAGCGTAAAAGGGCGCAGAAGTTAGACGATCACGCCGGTTCGGTGATCCGCCTGCACGACGATGGTCGTGTGCCGAAAGAGAACCCCTTCGCAGGCAGGTCCGGGACGAACCCTGAAATCTACAGCTACGGACACCGCAACCCCCAGGGTGCCGTGCTGCATCCCGAGAGCGGCAAACTCTGGCTTCACGAACACGGTCCCCAGGGTGGAGACGAGATCAACGTGATTTCCGCGGGCGCCAACTATGGCTGGCCGGTGATCAGCTACGGCGCAGAGTACGGTAGCGGCATACCCGTGGGCGAAGGCACCCACAAGCCCGGCATGGAGCAGCCTATCCATTACTGGGTGCCCTCCATTGCGCCCTCGGGTATGGCGTTCTACAGCGGTGACAGGTTCCCCCAATGGAAGGGGAACCTGTTTGTCGGTTCGCTCAAGTTCCGGTTGCTGGTGCGCCTGGAGATGGATGGCGAGAAGGTGTTGAAAGAGCACCGGATGCTCAAGGACCAACTGGGCCGCATACGCGATGTTCGCAGCGGCCCGGATGGTTACCTCTACCTGCTCACCGATTCGCCCGATGGACGCCTGGTGAGACTGGAGCCGTCAAGCTGAGTCTTTGTTAACAAAAGGCCCCGTCCTGGTTAAGCGTGGGATCTCACTTAGAGTTATTGATTTTTGTAGGTCGGCCTTCAGGCCGACATGTCGGGCTGAAGCCCGACCTACCAATGCCTGGATAGAACTCTGAAATCAGTCTCAACACTTAACTGGGACAGAGCCTTTCAATAAGCCAGTAATTTATCGTAGGTCGGCCTTCTACCCTCCGGGCACAAGAGGCCGACATGTCGGGCTGAAGCCCGACCTACCAATGCCTGGATAGAACTCTGAAATCAGTCTCAACACTTAACCGGGACAGAGCCTTCCAACAAGCCAGTAATTTATCGTAGATCGGCCTTCTACCCTCCATGCGCAAGAGGCCGACCTACAGGGGTTAGCTTCAACACTTAACCAGCACAGAGCCTCACAAAAACACATCCTTGACGAAGTTGTTGTACCAGCTGTGAGCGTAGGCCACCTCGCGGCTGAGGTCTTCGGCCGAAGCATCCAGTGGTGTCACGCCTCCCGCGTCGGCTATCTTCTCGATGGCACTGCCATCTGCCGACAGTTTATACATGGCGACCACTGAGATGCCGTAGTCCTTTCCCACGACGCTGTAACAGGTATTGGTATAGGCCGGGGTCGGGATCGGTTGGCCCGAGAGCTCCGCCAGGATGGCGGCGGCGCACGCCTTGGCCTCGGCGTTGGCCGAGTAGCCTGACTTGGGCAGCGACGAGGCGGTGCAGGCGTCCCCGATCACGTGAATGTCCTTGTGGCGCAGGGACATGTAGTTGCGCCTGTCCACAGGACACCAGTCGCCATCGGTCAGATCGCTGGCGGCGAGAATGCCTGCCGCCTTCTGCTTCGGGATCACGTTCAGAACATCGCCGCTGAACGTCAGGCCGCTGGCGGTGGTAAGGCTTTTTCCGGCAGCATCCACCCCGATCACCTCGTCATTGGGCAGCCACTCGATCATGCCGTTGCTGCCGTAGCCGTAGAGCTTCTCCCAGCCCTGTTCGAAGGCGGCCTGCTTGGCGAAGGATGTCTTGGCATCGAGCACCAGGATCTTCGACTTGGGCTTGTTGTGTTTCAGGTAGTGGGCGATCTGGCTGACCCGCTCGTAGGGCCCGGGCGGGCAGCGGAAGGGGTTGGCCGGCGGGGCGACGATCACCGTGCCGCCATCTTCCATCGCCAGCAGCTGGTCGCGCAGGGTCTTGGTCTGGGGGCCAGCCTTCCAGGCGTGAACAACCTGGTTCGCCACCTGGGCGTCATAGCCCTCGATGGTCTCCCACTTGAAGTCGATGCCCGGTGAAAGCACGCACCGGTCATAGCTGATCTTCGAGCCATTACTCAGGCTGAGCTCTTTCGCAGCCGGGTCGATGGCTTTGACGCTCTCCTGCACCATATCGATTCCGTAGGACTTAAGGCCTTCATAGCCCACGCGTATATCCTGCATGGTGCGCTCACCGCTGAGTACCTCGTTGCTCATGTAGCAGGTGTAGTAGGCCGGGTTGGGCTCGATCACCGTTACCTGGATGGATGCGTCAGCACGCTTCAGGTACTTGGCCACTGTCGCTCCGCCGGTACCGCCTCCCACAACGACTACCCGCGCACCTTCAGCCCCCAGGGATATGTAGGGAAAGCCGAGGGCCACGGAGCCAAGTCCCAGGCCGCTCACCTTGAGGAAGTCCCGTCTGTTGATATTGTTTTTCATGTTCAGTTCCTCAAACATTGACCGGGCTGGTAACGCCGGGGTTCAGTACATCAATTGGAGCCACGTCGAAGGCGTATTTTTTCGATAGCACATCGTTCTCTATACCCAGAATGGTTCGTAGCGCCTGGTGCACATGGGCGGTGCGCAGGCGTATGCCGTTGGCATCTTCCTGCAGGGTTGCAGGATTGATCTTGAGCTTCTGGTGCTTCGGTCCGCTGATGCCCACGACACGGTTGGTCCAGGGCTGGTTCTTCATCATGATCACGCTGCTGCCGGCGGACCAGTGGTCCTTGCCGTTATTGTTGTTATAACGCGGTGTGCGCCCGACATCCGATGCGATGAGTACCACCAGGCGGTTGGCTATGCCCATCTGCTCCGCCTTGGTCCAGAGATAGTCCACGGCGCGGGTCAGCTTGGTCATGCCGACGTTGTGGTTGTTGTCGTGATCGCGGTGGGAGTCGTAACCGTGATTGACCCTCAGGCTGGCACTGGCGCAGACGCCTGCCTGTACTGCCGCCAGGGTGCGGTGAATGCCGTTCACCATGCCGTGGGGGTCGCCTTTGAGGTCGTTGTTGTCGAGCTGATCCGGCAGTGCATTGGCGAGCCGGTCCATCATCCCGCGGCTTGTGCGGGCGTCGTAGAGCTCGTCCAGCTTGCGCTGGGTATAAGGCAGGTTGTTCGTCTCGCCGGACATGGCCTGCAGACGTTCCGCCCGGTAGCGGTCGATGATATCCATATCGCTTCCCCGGAAGTAGAGCCGCGAGGTGTCCCGGCGGTTGGCATTGGCCAGCTGACGCATCTGTGCATCCGAGGGCAGGCGGGTAAAGGGCTGAATGCCCAGGTGCTGGGTTATTCCTCCGGCCAACAGCCAGGGCATGGGCAGCCCGTCCGCCACTGCCGAGGCATAGAGCGCATTGAGTGACGGCAGGCCGCTCAGGCCGCCGGTATGGTGTGCCAGGGCAGCGCCGCCATGGCCGTTGGACTGCAGATCTATGCCGTTGAATACCAGCATGTCGCGGTAGTATTTCTGGAAGAACTCCGCGTTCTCGCCCATGGGGGCGAAGCGAAGCCTGCCCGCGGTGCCGGCCTTTGCGTTCTGGGCCCAGCGGTTGACGTCGACGTTCTCCCTGGGGTCGCAGAAGGAGCTGTGATCCCAGCCGCCGCCGCAATGGATGTTTATCAGTGCCAGGCCAGCGAAAGGATCTGCTGCCAAGGCTTCCTGCATGAATACACCGGGAAATGCTCCGGCCATGCCTGCACCACCCAGAAGTTTAATAAAGTCTCTACGGTTCATGTTCAATTCTCCATGTATTTTCGGCTGGATGGTTATTCACCGATAAAGCGGAAGTCGCTCATCAGGTAGGCCATGACGGCGTTCCATGCGCGGCGTCCCGGCGTATTGCCGTTACGTTGCTCACAGTAGACGGCCAGGCCGCTATCCTCAGGCTTGTCGTTGTCATAGACCGCCTTGAAGAGCGAGAAGGTGCGTTCTAACTCGGCATGATCCAGGGGCAGTTCCTCGCCCAGGAAATGCTTGTGCAGGTACTGGATGTTGCGTTTGATGCGATTGATGCTGCCATCCCTCTCGATGCTGAGCGGGACAGGGGCCAGGTGCTGGGCGCCGATGATCTGCTGGTCGATGCCGGGACCTGTCCAGGCAACGCTCAGGTGGTCGCCGCCACCGCCCTCCTTGTGCATCACCTCGATGAAGTAGCGCTTGCCCGCCTTCAGGCTGACAGGGGCGGACTTCTGCTCGGGGTACTTGGTCCACTGTCTCTGGCTGGTGTATCCCGGCACCTTCGCGATCTCGCGAAGATTCGTTGCCGACTCGTCGCTGGATATACGCAGGGAGACATGGTCGTCGCCCGCAGCCCAGAAGGTGTAATCGCCATCGGCTGCCGGTACCAGGTATGCCCTCAGCCGTTGTCCATAGTTGGATCCTATGTTCTCCGGCGTCTCCAGGGCGGCCAGGTACTCAACTGATGCCGGCTTGCTGGGGTAATTGGCGTTGCGCTCAAGGCTTGGGATATCGCTGCCGCCGACGCCGGTCCAGATCATGTGTTCAACCGCACTGCCTGCTCCCGGCGAGACGCTTGGTACCTCGATGGGGTAGGGGGAGTCGTTCTCCTCGGCATAGCGTATGAACATTCTGTCGGCCGGTGACTTGCGCAGGTCGTCATAGAGCAGCCGGCCGTCGCACACCTGGGTGTTGATGCGGCTGTCCACGGTGGAGACCATCATCGGCGTCACCTCGGTGTTGCCCTCAATGGCATCACGTCCGCCGTCGAACCCGCCCCACAGCAGACCCAGTCCGCTGTAGGCGGAACCAAACAGTTCGCGACCTATGATGGCCTTGCCCTTGGCGTCGATCTCGTCTGCATTGAGCAGGCGGCCACTGCCTATCTCGTTCAGTTCAAACCGGCGCTGTTCGCTGAGGCTCTCTGTCGAGCCGTCTGCGCGGAACAGGTCGCTGGTTATCATGGCTGCCAGCAGGTCACGTACCTTGAAGCCGGATGCCTTGAAGCTCTCGGCAATCTGTTCAAGCTGTGCATCCTGGGTGCGGTAGGCCGCAAGCGTCTCGGTGTAACCAACAGCCGCCGGGTCTACGGGGGCCGCCAGGGGTGTGCGCCCGAACAGGCCGCGATACCAGAACATCACCGCTGCCTTGGCAAAGCGTGGATCTTCGGCTACCTCGCGTGCCAGCCACTGCAGGCTGTCCTGGCCGCCGTTGGCATTCTCTGCGTACTTGGCGTTGGCAATCTTCGGACCTAGTGCGTGGAGTTCTGCCACTGATACATACGCTGATTGATCAGCAGCACTCAATGCCACCAGTTTCAGGTAGCGTGCCCGGGTTTCAGGGAACTCGAACGTGAGCAGGCTTGTATCGTTCGACCTGTTCTCGCCGCTTTTTACACGGGTCCAGTTATTGCCGTCGCTGCTCACTTCTATGCGGTATTTTCCGATATTGTGAGTGTTTCGGTTTCTGGGCAGATAACTCATGCCCGCTATGGTCTGCTCCTGACCCATGTCGATGGTGATGTGCTGGGGCGATGGGAAGCTCTTGGCGTTCTGGCTGTGCCAGACGCTATTGTTATTTCCATCGATCGCCAATGAACCCTGGTAGGAGTTGCTCCAGATAGAGCTGACCTCGGTTACACTCCAATCCTTGCGTGAGAGCATCCGCTCGGACGGGTTGGTGCGGTTGAAGCCGGCATGGCCGCCGGGCATCTTCTTTCCCTCGAAGCCGGGTTCGAGCATGTCCCGGTACCATATGTCTCCCGGTTTGTACCAGGCATCTCCGTCGTGGTTTTTGTAGTAGCTGCTGCTCTTGTAGGCACTGGAGAGAGAGTCACCGCTGCTCTGCCAGTACTGGGCCCTGGTTCCCCAGTTCTCGAAAGCGCCGGCGGCCGGTTCCATGTTGGTATGGCACAGCAGGCAGGCCGGATTCTCCATGGTGGGCACCAGGTAGTCGCCGTTGGCGGAGTCGTCCAGTGGCCGCTGTCCCAGCGCTTCGATATCTACGCCCAGAAACTGCTGGTAGAGAATCTTCGAGCGGTGGCGGTTGCGGTTGGAATCGGTTGTCGGGAAGCGTCCCAGCCACTCCGGCGTGGTAAGCACGCCGGCATGTGGGTAGGGACGCGCCTTGAGATCATCGCTTCGGGCCGAGACCGCCTTGATCCTTGCCGGAACCCACTCGTCCGCCTCGCCGGTCTGGAACGGTTGCAGCAGATCGACACCATAGGCACTGGCCATGCGTGGGGTGACCATTGTGTGGTCCGCGGTCAGAATCTCCTGGTAGGAGCGGTCGTTCTCAACGATATAGCGCAGCAGCCTCAGGGGCTCCACGCGCATGTCTGCCACCACGCGGTTGTACTCGCGTCTGTTGTCGTCCCTTAGGGTGTTGAGTGCAGTGAAGTCCTTGGTCAGCTCCCGGTTTTCATTCATGCCCGCGGTAAGAAAGGCGCGGTTGCCGGTGTCGTCGATGAACTCGCGGAAGCGCTCGCCCTGCATCAGATCGCGTAGAACCGATGTCAGCCCTTCCTCGGTACCTGCCTGGGCGATCTCGTCCTCTGTGGGCAGTCGTGCGGCCATCAGGATGGCTGCCTTGCGCAGGGTCTGCTCATTGCTGATCAAAGCCACGTCGGCCAGTTGGCTGCCGGTATTGCCGCCACCGTCACTCTGGTCTTTTACATAGGCCCCCAGGTCCAGGTTGTCCTGTTCGGAGAGCTTGCTGAAGATTCCCATGCCGCCCCTGTTGCTTGCGATGGCGGTTTTCAGCGCGTCCTCGAATTTCACGCCCTTGGCAGCGAGTTTTGCCGCAAAGTCCTTGGGGGTTCCATGGCAGGTCTGGCAGCTGTTGGCCTGCCACAAGCTGTGGCCCCGTTCCGCGTTGGGATCGATAACTTGCGGTTTGCCCTTGGTGTTGCCCGCCACGCTGGCGCTGTTGATGCTTCTGTTGCCCGCTGCATCCACGGCGTATACATCGTAGCTGTAGGCGGTGGCGGCGGTGAGGCCGGTGTCGGTAAAGCTGTTGAGATCTGTATCTGCAACCTTCACGCCGTCGCGGTAGATCTCGTATCTTCTGACCTGGCTGTTGTCGTCAGAGTCGGTCCAGGTCAGGGTGAGGCTGGTCTCGGTGCTGGCTGCGATAGCAATATCGCCCGGCATGCTCGGAGCCTGGGTGTCGCTGCCGTGGCTGGCGTAGAACTCCACCAGGGCGCTTCTCTCCGTGGCGCTCATCTGCTTGATCCGGTCGATCATGATGCCAGGGCCATCGCTGCGCCCCTCTGCATAATCTTCCAGGGTGTTGAGCAGGTAGGGTTTCCACTGGCCAGCGAGAATTCCTCTGTCCATCGCCTTGCCGTCGTTTTCGTGACAGACGTTGCAGTTGTTCTTGTGCAGGTCGGCACCCTGCTGTGCCTGGGTCAGGTTGATCAGCTGGTTTGCCGGGGTGAAGTCCTGTGCACTGAAGTGGTCGGCCATGAGCGCGAGTTCCTCTGCGCTGTAGGCACCGGCTATGCGGCCCATCATGGTGCTGTGGCGCTTACCCTGCTGGTAGTCCTGCATGACATCGATGAAGTAGCCGCGATCCATGCCGGCTATGGTGGGAATGGCGCCGCCGGCACTCTTACCGTCCGTGCCGTGACAACCCACGCAGGTCTCGGCCAGGGTCTGTCCGGTGACCGGTGGTTGAACAGGCAGGGTAAGTTCTGCTGTAGCCGTCGTGCTGTTTGCCGACTTGTTACCCGCGGCGTCGAATGCGCGCACCTGGTAGCTGTACTTTTTACCCAGCTCAACGGAGTGGTCCACGAAGCCGTTGGACGCGGTCATGGTAAACAGCTGGCCGTTGCGCAGAATCTCGTAACCCTGCACTGCCACGTTGTCGCTCGAGGCGTTCCAGTTCAGACGCACTACCTTGGCCTCGACATCGGCCTCGGCTTTCAACTGCCCTGGTACAGACGGCGCCTGTTTGTCGGGCAGAGGTGGCGTGGCCACGCTCAGGGTGGAGAAGCCCGAGAGGTTACCCGCCTTGTCGTAGGCGCGCACCTTGTAGACATAGAGGGTTAGGGGTTCGACTTGGCGGTCAAGGTAGGCGCGGGTAGTTAGCTTGGCCATGCGTACGCCGTCGCGCCAGATTTCGTAACCCTCCACACCCCGATTGTCACTTGATGCACCCCAGGTCATGGAGACCTGGGTGGCTTCGGTTTTGGCTACCCGGAAGCTGCCCGGTACGGTGGGCGGGGTTTTGTCTTCTGCTCCGGCAGTGGTGGCGCTGGCGGTGTTGCTGGGTGTAGATGTATTGCCTTTATCGTCAACGGCGATGACGTGGTAGCGATGAGGTGTGGCGGGTGCCAGGCCGCTGTCACGGTAGGCCGGCTCCACGGTGGTGGCGATCAGCCGGCCGTCACGATAGAGCTTGTAACCGGTGGCCTTGCCCTTGGCCGGGGGCTGCCAGCCCAGGTTGATAGTGTCGCTGCCTGCGGCAACCGCCTTGAGAGACTGGGGAGCCCCCAGTTCCACCGGCTTATTCTCATCCTTGGCGGTACGCGCCTTGATAAGGTCGCTGCTCACCAGCACTTTGCCCGCCTTGTCCAGGCCATTGACCTGGTACTGGTAGACGGTGTCGGCAACCAGGGCGCTGTCGGTGAAGTGGGGTTCGGTGCTCTCGCCCACCGCCACGCCGTCGCGCAGCACCTGGTAGCGCACCACTGCTTCGGCGCCCTTGCCTGCGGCCGGGCTCCAGGCCAAGTCCAGGCTGTCACTGCGGCTGCTGGCCACCTTAAGTCTGCCAAGGTTCAGTTCAGACATGCCGTAGCGGAAGGCGAAGGGGTTGTTGCCCCGGCCACTGATGTCCTGGGCGAACAGGTGTTGGCCGTCGATAAGCATCACCGAGGCGGTAACCCGCAAGTGTCTTGTCTCCTTGTCCCTGGACTGCTCCTCTTCAACCTGGAGTTTATGTCCGAAGGCATCGGTACTGGCCTTGATGCGTTGCTTCTTGATCTCGAAGGGAACCGGGCCGTAACCCAGATCGATTACGCCCTTCTGTTTTGGGGAGTGGATGGCCACGTAGGCGATGCGCTCTTCACGTTCATGGCCCTTGCCGTTGGCCTCCTGCTCGAACAGGGATACGCTGAAGCCGTTGTGTTTTACCCGCTTTGCCCGGGCCACGAAGGCGCTCTCGCCCTGGCTGCCCTGGGGGGTAAGAAAGAGATGGGGACGCTTGGCGAACCGGTTGTTGAAGCGGAACGACTGCCATTTTGCCTTTCTGCGCTTCTTCAGCTGTTTCGGGGAGACGGTAACCACGCCCACTTCAGCGACGGTGCCGTCCTCACTCTTGTAGCTGCCGGGCTTGGCCATCATCCAGCCGATCTGCTCCGCCTTGTGTTCGCCGTCGAGATAGTCCCACTCGCGGAAGCGGATCTGCATCTGCTCGTCCTGGACTTCCATCTCCGCAACACCGGGTTCTGCATCGTTGCGGCTTGGTGTGCCGAGAATGACCACCGATTCCTCTTCAAGCTCGTGGCCTGTATCCACCCACTGATGCCCTGTGGATAGACTTCCGAAGCCCAGCGAAGCAGCTGAAGCCTCCATGATCGACTCACTTGAGTGGGTCAAACCGGAGCCGGTGACATAGAGTGCGGTGAGTATTGCTACTGAGAGGCGCTTTGGCAGAATACCCTGGTTAACAACATGACGATTTTCCATAACTCATCCCTAATTGTGTGAGTGCTGCAATGACAGAACCGCGTGTTGGCCGGTTCGTGATGCTAACCAATGGTTAAGTCTGGATGGTCGTGAAGCACCCAACCATTGGTTAGGTGATCAGGGCGGGTGGGAAGCAGGTCACAGAGATGGGGAAGTTGTGGGGTTGAACGTGACAAGAGTCACGTGGACTTTGATAAACAGGTCCGTGAGTAACCGAGACCTGAATGAGAGGAGCAAAACGCCTGGTTTCACAACATTAAAACGTTTTGCTACTCTTTAAGCGGATAGGGAATATTCTTCTTGGCAGGATGCTTTTAACTCCCATTCTGTCTAAACCGAATCAAACTCAACTCAACCACTTTAAGTGTTCAGTTGGCTCGATATTCCACTGTTAAAAGTCACAGACACATTGGAGGGATTTTGAAAGGTCCGAGTCCTGAAGATAAAGAACCTATGAATGGTTTTTCCCAGGTAGGATATTTGAAGAATTACATTTCTTCTGAAAATATCATCGTTGGTGACTATACCTACTACGATGATCCTGGAGGCCCTGCACGATTCGAGAGCAATGTGCTTTATCATTTTCCATTTATTGGAGATAAGCTCGTAATAGGGAAGTTTTGCGCCATTGCAAAAGACGTTAAATTCATCATGAATGGTGCAAATCACAAAGTTTCTGGCTTTTCTACATACCCATTCCAAATATTCGGTAACGGATGGGAAAAGGTAATGCCCAAAGAGGGTGAGCTGCCCTACAAAGGTGATACGGAAATTGGAAATGATGTTTGGATCGGCTATGAAGCTACAATCATGCCGGGAATCAAAGTTGGTAGTGGTGCAATAATAGCGAGTAAGTCCGTTGTGACAGCTGATATACCGGCGTACAGCGTTGTTGGCGGCAACCCGGCCAAGGTCATTAAATATCGATTCGACGACAGTGCAATTAGTGAACTTTTAGAAATAGCATGGTGGGATTGGAGTGCAGAAAAAATTACTGAAAGTCTCGAAGCAATAGTTGGTTGTGACCTTGTTGCACTTCGAAAAGCAAGCGACTTTTAACAAAGCATTGCAGCGGACAAGCCGCTGAATGCGGCGTTATGAGCAAAAAGGAATTTGACCGTGTGGAACCCTTTCCGTACCAAACCGTTGCTATCCGATGAAGATGCGCTATTCCAGATAGAGAGTTTCAGATGGCTGTTAACTCACTTTGGTGGCGATCATTTTTATAAGGAAACCCAGCTGGTGCTTCCTACCAAGGAGTTCTTTCCCGCCACTGTTACTTCAGAATCATCAGCTGCACAAGTAACCTTAGAGCAGGTGATGAAGTACGCCGGTATGGAAAAATGGCCTGTTACCCTCAAAGCCCAGGAAGAAGATCCTAATCTTCACGTTGCACCAACGGTTGTTGTTCGAAATGCTGAGCAAAATCCCCTAGGAACTTTTTCAGTCGACGAAAAAAATGAGGCAACAATCACCTATAACCCTAAGATTGTCGCTAACCCTATCCAAATGGTCGCGACCTTCGCTCACGAGTTGGCGCACTATTTAACGGGTACAGCTCCTGAACCACCGCCAGGTGGTTGGGAAAACTGGGAGTTCGCAACCGACATCGGCGCTACCTTCCTGGGTTTTGGTCTTTTTCAGGCAAATGCCGCATTCAATTTTAAGCAGTACACAGGCGTGGATTCCGTCGGGTGGCAAACATCCGGCGGCGGTTATCTAACCGAGGCAGAGCATAGTTACTCCCTAGCTATTTTTCTTCGCCTCAAGGGAGTCGAACCAGAAGCTGTTATTCCCCACTGCGATACAAACGTGAAAGGCTTCCTGAAAAAAGCCCTAAGTGAATTGGATAAAACCGAAATAATTAGAGAGTTGAAGGAGGTCGCTTATGTCCCACCCAGCTCATAACAAGTACATCATGTCGCCCATCGGGCTGGAACGCCTTGAGCATCCCCATATGTTTGGTGTTATGTGTAAGTAAATAGTGAAATGAAAAAAGGAATTTCCCAAATAATTATATCAATTGCTTTAATTCTTATGTCGCTCTGGTGTCTCATGTGGGTGCTTTCATCGGCAAGTTTAGCTAGTGGTTTTTGCGATAGTAAATTTTCACTGTTTCATGAGCATTTCCGTTGTAGACAACCTAATATTGCGTTTATTCTTTGGCTTGTTTTCGGTGTGTCTGGGGCAATAACCTTAGTCTTAGGCTTAAAAAATGTACGTAATCATTAATACACATAACAAGGTCAATTCACATGGATAAATTTAAGCTACTCCACTTCGTTACGCAGCTTAGATTACCCAGTGATTGCAGGTGTTAGGCAAATAAAGAGATGAATCCCTGCGTCATCGACCATATTACGATTACAGCGCCAACCCTTGAAGCTGGTGAAGAGCTTGTAAAAAGCTCTCTTGGTGTGACTCCTCAAGAAGGAGGTGAGCATCCCAGAATGGGAACACATAATTTATTGCTTCGTTTAGGTGAATCTGTTTTTCTTGAGGTAATTGCCAGCAATCCCGCAGCAGAAAAACCTAACAGGCCTCGTTGGTTTGCTTTGGACAAAGTAGATGAAAATTCATCGGCAAAGCTAAAAACCTGGGTGGTAAGATCAGAAAATATACGTTCTACGTTCAATATCTGCTCAGAGCCTTTAGGAAAAATTGAACCAATGAGCCGAGGAGATAAAAATTGGCTTATAACCATTCCTGAAGATGGAAGCCTTCCTGTTAATGAAGGTGCACCAGCACTTATTGAATGGAAAACTCAAACGCACCCTGCAGCTACACTTGTTGACTATGGGTTATCCTTGATTGAATTACAGATTCATAATCCTGAGTCAGAAAGAATTGAAAAACTTCTGGATTCAATAAATTTCACGGGTAAGGCTAAAGTGTTTAAAAGCAATGAATCAAAGTTGGTTGCGCTAATAAAGACACCTGATGGGATTAGAGAACTAAATACCTAACAAGTGCCTGCATCAGAAAAATGAACATCCCCCGATAAAACAGACAACCAATCCTAATAGGGGATTTCCCACGATATATAGAAACGCGCTTGGCGCTTAGACGTAGAGCCTTAAGTCTGAATAGGTTTAGGTATTATCGCTCAGATGTTCTCATTCACAGTCAGCGGTTTTTTCTGTTTCGTCTTCTCTTCTGCCTGCCAGGTTATGCGGATGTTGATGCGGTTGCGTGTTTCGTCCTGGCTGGCGGTCACTTTCAGGTTTAACAGTCCGTCTGGTTCCATTACGATTTCACCATCTCCATCGCTGAAAGAGAGCTTGCCCTTGGCGATGCCCTTGGTGATGGACTTGAGCATCTCCTGGATGGTCTTGGTGTCCTGGAGGGATTCGTGTCGGAAGCTGTTTTTACTTTGTCGCATAGGTTCGCTTTGCTTTTGGTCGAATGAGTGTCTCTGGTTCGAAGATCTTGGCATAAGCATAGTCGGTGCTGATGCCGATGACCTGTTTTTCTGGGCGGATGATGGTGACTCCGACACCGTAGCCGTCCAGCCCCTCTTTCCTGCGGGAGTTGCGGTCCATGGTGATGTCGCTCTCGATATGGATCATGCCCTGGCGCAGCATGATGCGCTGGCCGCTGGTGCGGTTGCGGTGACCGTGGACGATGGCGTGTACTCCCTGCTTGTAGGCGCGCTCCACGCCGTGGCGTGTCAGGGGCATGTCCACGTCGCGGTACTTGGTGCGCATGGTGTTGGCCAGTGGGCCATAGTAGAACTCGAACAGGTCGTGCTTGATCTGCTTGCGGAACAGACGATTGAGGTGGCCGATGCCTTCCTCCTTGATCAGGCTGGTGATGCGGTCGTCCAGCCCTGCGTGGATGAAGAGGAATGAGCCTTCATGGCAGAGCAACTGCATGTCATGGAAGAACCAGGAGAATTCGCCGTCGGGATCAAGGAACAGTTGTTTGCACTTGAGAGCCGTGGCGTAGACATCGCGCATGGAGAGGCCTGCTTTTTTGCACGCACCCTCGAAGCTCTCCGTCTTTTTGCGCATGCGCGTCAGTTCCCGGTCAATGCCTTGTTGAGGCATTAGCCAGGCGGCCTCCTTTGGGAACTCTTTGAACCAGTGTTTCGATGGGTAGAGCTTGCGTCTGCACTCTTTTGCGCTGGGAATGCCACGCAGGGCATCTTTTCTGTCCTTGAGGTACTGGTCGTGAATCTCTTTCAACAGGGGTATCACCTTGGGGCCCATGCGTACGAAGAGGTGTTCCGTGGTGGGATCACGCTCCAGGTCCATGGCGCGGATGCCCATCAGAAGGCGGACATCGTGATTGCCCGCCAACAGCTTGACCCTGGCCCCTGCATCCATCAGGTTGCGGACGCAACGCAGCAGATCCAGGTTGCTCGGACCCTTGTCGAGGCAGTCGCCACCAATGATGAACAGCGCCTTGCGCCCCTCGTTGGTTAGCTTGATATCAAATGCGCCTGGGCCTGTTTTGCGCACCCCACCCGAGGCTACCAGGGAGGCAGTGAACGCCTCGGCATCGGCATGGGGGTCGGCCAGGAAGTAGATCGGGCGCTTTGGCCATTTCCAGGGCGCATGGGTGATGGCTTGCTCGAGCACCTCCACCAGGGCGTGGTGGTTGGAGCGGTCCTTGCCCGCCGACTGGCGCTGGCCCAGCTGCCACGGTTCTCCCTCTGTGGGCAGGCCTTTACGTATCCACCGGCTGCCACGGTAGTTTGGGAGCTCTATTTTGTTTTTGCTGTGTGACATTGGGTCAGTTGCTCGATCCTGAAAAGTGGCCCTTTATATTGCATTCACATTGCAGCTCGATGAATGACACTGATCAGTCTGTGTATTCGCTCTGCCTGCCGCGCACCTTCCATTCGCCGGCAATGTGTCTCCACTCTCCGCCAGGGAGGTACTCCAGGAATACCGGTTTGGCGTGGAACATGCTCAATTTAGCAATCTGTTCAAAGCTGAGTATACCCAGGTGGTGGGCGGCATGGCGGAATGAAGCGCCATGCCCGACGAAAAGTTTCAGAGTGTCGTTCCCGGCATGCACTGAGAGGTGTTTCATCTGCTCTCGTAGATGGACCGCTACCCGTTCCCCCGCCTCCATCAGCGACTCTGCACCCTGGAGGGGCAGTCGGAAACGGCTGTTTGATTTCCAGTCGGCGGGCAGTTCGGGGAAGCGTGGGTCCTCGCGAATGATCTTTTCGATCTGGCTGAGGGTGAGGTTGGCGGCGCTGCCCAGGCCGCGCTCTGCAAGCTCGTTGTAGCAGGTCAGCTTTGGCGGGATGGGGAAGCGGCCGGAAAGTTCATCGCTGATGATCCGGGCTGTCTGCCACGCCCTGAGCAGCTGGGAGCTGTCTACCTCGGGCGAGAGGGTCCAGTCGTTGGTGTCGATGGTCTGCGCCAGCTCGGTGGCGGCCTGGCGTGCCTGGGCTTCGCCTTCCGGTGTGAGGGGGAAGGGCTGGTGGGCGCTGGGTGTCTCGGCCAGCTGCTGGTAGTCCCCGTGGCGGATCAGGGCGGCGATCACTCTCGGCATCCGGTCACCCTTTTGCGAGCTGCTGTTCAAGGGCCAGCACCATGGGGGCCAGTTCTGCCTGTTTCAGCACGCCGGCCGCCTCCTGTGCTGATACCCACCGGCGGCCCCGGTGGCGCTCCTCCCACTCTTTTTCGGGGAGTTGGCGGCTCACCTCCATGGGGTAGACGGTGACGGTACAGGTGGCACCCCACTTCGCATAGCTGTAGCTGCCGAGGGCTTCGCTTGTTATGTCGCCTTCAATACCGGCCTCTTCCCAGGCCTCCTTGAGGGCCGACTCCTGAAGGGTGTGGCCGGGGTCGGCGATACCCTTGGGCACCACCCAGTGCTTGTTCTTGCTGGAGCTGATGATCAGTATCTCCACCTGCCCGTCAACGATGCGGTAGGGGATTACGGACGACTGGGTGTAGTAGTAGGCGGGACGATCCCGCAGCTCTTTGCCGTGGGGGGCCGGGAAGGGAAACTTTTCGTGCAGGCCGGAGGCGCGTGTCAGTTGCAGCAGCTTTCCCTGCCCCTCTTTCAGGTCGCTCCAGTTTATCGGCATGGCCAGTCGGGCGAGGGTGGCTGTGGGCATCAGTTTGCCATCCGGCGGGATCTCGGGGGCTTCGTCCGACAGGTAGCTGAGCAGAAGCTCCAGCCCCGGATTGTGGCCCACCAGCATCACACGTTTCGCATCGGCGGGGCAGTCGGCCAGGGTCGTGAGCAGGGCATAGGGGTCGGCCAGGTAGATGCGCTTGTCCCTGTGGACATGCTTGGCGCCGATGTGCATCGCCTTGCAGCACTTCTGGGCAGTGACCAGGGCGCGCTCGGCAGGGGAGGTGATTACATGGTCTGGCATCAGGTCATGTTGCAGCAGCCAGGTACCGATGCGCTGGGCGCCACGTTTACCCCTGTTCTTCAGGGGGCGGTGGTAGTCGTCGGTATCGATATTCCAATCCGACTTTCCGTGTCGCAGCAGCAGCAGTTCACGTGTCATTGCATTAACTCATCGAGTCGTTTGGCCATGGCATTGAAGTCTATACCACCACTGGCTTCGTAGACGGGTATGTTTTTCAGGGTCTCCAGGTAGGGCTGTTCGTCGAAAGGCGTATCATCCTGGTAAAAACTGCCGTCGGCATACTGGTAGAAGGGACCGGGGGACTTCATGATGGCGCCCAGAAGATCTTCGCGCCCGGCCAGGTCGACAGGTTGCAGGTTCAGGGGCTGGTCGCTGTCGCGATGCCAGTTGAGCACCAGGAAAGCGGCCAGGGGGGCTTGCTGGGTAATGCGACCTGCGCCGTAGACCTGGTCGATCAGCACGTCGTACTTCTCTTCCAGTTCCCAAAGCTCCTCTCTGGGCAGGGCGAGCAATGACTTGCGCTGCTGTTCCGGAATCAGGGGGTGGAGGCGCGGGTTGTGCACAATGGTGCCGGGGTTGACCCGGGGCAGCTTGGGTATGCCGGCGGCCCGGGTGGCAGCGCTGCCCGACTTGATGAACAGCCTGTCGTTGGTGAGGTAGTGGATGCCTGGCTGCTCCAGCATGTGAAGCATCAGGGTTGATTTGCCACCACCGGAGAAACCGGCAATACCCAGGGTACGGCCGTTGTGGACCAGCCCGGCGGCGTGGCAGATGAGCCAGTTCCTGTGCTGGAGCCAGTTCATGTACTGGGCGTTGATGAAGTTGATCACCTGGTTGTCGTAGCGCAGGCAGGGGCCGGCGGCGATACGCCGGTTTTCGCTCTGGAGAAAAACCATGCCGGTGCGTACCTTGCGCACCAGCCTGCCATCGGGGAAGTCGAAGTAGCTGTCCTTGCGCCCGGTCTTGCCGGGCTCGCGCTTCCAGTCGATGAAATCGATGCCCAGCTCGGGTTCATCACGCTCGATGGCGACGATCTCCATGTCTGCATCACATGGGGGGCAGGCAGCGTGGGAGAAGTAGTGTTCGAGCTGGCTGATGAGCTCCGGGGAGTTGGAGCGCAGGCGCAGGTTGCACTCTCCCAGTGCCAGGTGGAGAGCGCGCTCGCTGAGTTGGGCGCCGTTGTATAGCTGTTCGGTAAAGATGTCGATACTGCTCATGAGCGGCCCAGTTTGTTGAGTGCGTAATCGGTGTAGCGTGCAGCGGCATCGATGCCGGCCCCTTCCAGGGCGCCGCGAAAGCCACCAAAGGCGGAGACCTCGAAGACGATGGGGCCCGTATCTGTTTCGGCTACATCGACAGTGGTGAAGTCCATGTTGAAGGGGGCCTGTGCCCGGTGGGCCAGGTCGATGATCTCATCTGGCGGTGTATAGGCCTCGTAACGGCCGCCGCTGTTGATGGTGGTGTTCCAGGCGTCGCTCTGGGATACGCGGGCGTAGGTGCCGAGGTACTCGCCGCCCAGAAACACCATGCCAAGGTCGCGTCCTGGCAGGTTGATTTTGCGCTGGATATACATCATCGGATTGTTGGCCTGAAACGCCTCTATTTCTTTGTGTATTCCGTCATCGGATTGCTCTGCATCGATAATGCACATACCACGTGCCTTGGTGGAGAACAGGGGTTTGAATACCGCGCTGCCGAATGATTTGACTGCGGTCATGGCAGCTTCCATATCCTCGGTTACCAGGGTGTCGGGCATTGGGATGCCGGCGTTGCGAAGGGTGACTGTGCAGCTCAGCCGGTCGATCAGCCGAAGCATATTCTCGGCGCCGCTGAACACACGTACGCCTGCCTGCTCTGCGGTTCGCAACAGCTCCAGGCGGTCCAGGGTGTTGGGGTTGTACTCGGCACTGATCTTTTTGACCAGCAGGCCGTCCAGTCGGCACAGGTCGTGGCCGTCGAACATGAGCCGGTTGTTCTGCAAATCCAGGGCCACTTTGGCCATGTCGATGACCAGTCGGAAACCGGTGCGCTGCTCCACCGCGTCGGCGAGGGTCTCGGTGGACCACTTGCCGGGTATGCCGATGACACCAATTCGGAGTTCAGACAATGAATATCTCCTTTACGGGTATTTTGAAACTGCCGGCCTTTTTCAGATCGGCCTCGAGTACCTGCTCTATAAGATAGCGGGCACGCAGGAACATGCTGCGGGCCAGGGATTTGTCCAGTATGAAACGGGTTGAGGTTGCAAACGATCGGGCCAGGCCAAGGGCCAGGCGCAACTCGAAGGTATCGTCTCCCGCCTTCTCGGCATAGCGCCGGGCTATGCGGTAGAACTCCTTGGCAAGTTTCATGATGCGGCGTCGCAGGGGGACGTCGAGGATCTGCAGGCGGTAGTTGGAGACCATGAACACCGAAACATCCTGTACGTAGTCCATGTAGCGTGAACGGTGCAGGTCAATGAAGTTGATCCGCTGTTCCATGGGGTCGTAGATGATGTTGTCGACGTTGAAATCGCCATGGATATAGACCGAGAAGGGGGCCTGAAGCTTGGTCTCGAACTCTCTTGCCCTGGCGATCAACGAGTCGAATGATGGGATGTTTAGTCCGCAGACAAGGCTGTTGCCTGTTTGAAACTCCGGGTGGATCTGGTAGACATCGCCCAGGCGCTTCTCCAGCTGCTGCATGAAGTTGGCTGAGACCGGCTCGTCTGTCTGGGTTTCACGCCAGACGGATTTGAGTGTCTTGCCCAGCTGCTCGAGGGTCTCCTGGAGCAGTTCCGCCGGTTCGCTGAGCAGGATCTGTTCGAAGGTCATGCCGGGCAGGTGTTCGATCAGCAGGGCTGCGGACTGTCCCCGCTTCTTGTAGGAGAGAATCTTTGGCGCCAGGCCGGGATAGATCTCGTGCCAGCTCTCAACGCCCTGGCGCTCTTCCTTGAGTTTGCGTTTCTCGCCATCTTTGAAGATGGCGACATATTCGTCTTCGCCGCTGTCGGCTGCGCTGATGCCCGAGATGGCACTGCCTGAACGGGTTTCGGCGATGTGTTCGATCTGTACGTCCGAGATCTCCTCCTCGCTGTCGAGGTGTTCCACCGAGGCCTGCAGGGAGTGGTAACGCTCGAAGTTTACCGGCTGGCCGAGGTTGGCGGAGATGATGGACTCGCTGATATCCAGCAGGGCATCGCCCATCTGTTCCACGCTGTGGGCTACAAACAGGGCACTGGTGAGATCCTCGGTGTTCTTCTTGCGTTTCAGTGCCGCGATATAGTGCTTCAGCAGTTTGTTGTAGTCGCGGTCGAGCTTGCCTTCGATCTGGCCGATCTTTAGTGCCAGCCGGGTGTCGTTCTCCTGGATAGCAGGCTCCACAAGCTCGATGCCCCGTCGTACCCGGTCAAGCATTGGGCCGTACTCTTCGGGGGCGATGCAGTTGATGTCGGAGAGGTACTCCATCTGCTTGATGCTGTCGCGGCAGAGTTCGGCGATGCGCTCCAGGTCAGTGGAGATGAACTCCACGCCGCGCAGGGTGAGAGTCTCTGCACATCCATCTTTGCATTTGGCCAACTTGCTCAGGCAACTGTTGTGAATACGCATCTTCAGGTTATAGGCATAGCCGCTACGATCGAGGATGCGCCTGGCAACGGCTGCAGAGGGGGCCTCGAAGTAGTTATGCAGATTGGCTACCTGGGAGTCGACTTCGACACACAGAAAACGCAGGTTGTCTCTGATGCTCTTAGGTAATTGCATGGTCATTGAATGTGCCGAGGTAAAGAGCCCTGTCTGCCTGGTGGGGGATGCAGGTGCTCAGGTACTGCGGGAAGATAGGCATGTTCGCCACCCTGTTCAGATCAGCCCAGATCACCTCCACCTGGTGCTTGTCTGGTCGGTGGCCGTTGCAGGGCAGGTAGTCCCCGTCAATGCTGCACTGGAACAGGAACTCCACTAGATGGCGCCGGGTCGGGGGTTGGGTGTCGCGCAGTTTGAAGAAGTCCACCACGTGGAGCAGGTTGCCGATATTGACAGAGGTACCTATCTCCTCTTCGCACTCCCTGTTGAGTGCCTCTTGCAGTGACTCGCCGGGATCCTGCGCACCACCGGGCAGTGCGAAACGTTCGCCCCGTCCACCACCCTCTTTTCTCAGTAGCAGGACTTTCCCTTCTCTGATGATCAGGGCGCGTGCTGCATTACGGATGTCTGGTATCAGTTCTGTCATTTGCCGGTTGGTTGTGTGCTCTTCAGCAGACTCTATCCGTCTATTGTGACTGGTTGGCTGTTGTTTGTCTGTTAATACTGAAGAGCCGGGATTTATGTTCCTGCAATGTGTAATAATCGGGCATTCCCCGTGCAGGTGGGTTAATCTCTACATAGAGTAAACAGGCCTTACTAGAGAAAGATAGACCATGGTAAAAATCCGGGTGGCCCGGACGGCAGAGATTCCCGATCCGTTGCGTATCAGCAGGTATCGCAAAATACCGGAGCTGGGGCCGCGCATTCTTTTCTTCAGTGGCGGATCTGCACTCAACGGCCTTTGCAATACACTCAAGAACTATACCCACAACTCCATTCACCTGGTGACACCGTTTGATTCCGGTGGCAGTTCGGCTGAACTGCGCCAGGCTTTTGCAATGCCCTCCATCGGCGATCTGCGCAGTCGCCTGATGGCGCTGGCGGATGAGACGGTGCTGGGTCACCCGGAAGTGTATGAGCTGTTTACCTATCGCTTTCCCAAGGACAGGTCGAACAAGGAGTTGCGCTCCAGGCTGGAAATCATGGCTTCGGGTAAATCCGAAAGGGTCGCTGATATCACCAACCCCATGCGGCGTTTGATCTGCAACCAGCTGGGCTATTTCATGGATGCAATGCCGGATAGTTTCGACCTGCGGGGGGCGAGCATCGGCAACCTGATACTGGCAGGTGGATACCTCAACAATCACCAACACCTTGACCCGATTATTTTCCTCTTCTCCAAGCTGGTGAATGTGCAGGGTACAGTGCGTGCCATTGTCAACGAGGACCTGCACCTGGGGGCGGATCTTGCCGATGGCTGCAGGGTGATCGGACAGCACAGGCTGACAGGTAAAGAAGTGCCTCCGCTGGACCTGGCAATAGAGAAACTGTTTCTGTCTGAAAATCGCGACAGTTATGCACCGGCCACTGCGCAGTTGAAAAAGAAGAACAGGAAACTGATCGAGGCGGCTGAGCTGATCTGCTATCCCCCGGGCAGTTTCTACTCCAGCCTGATGGCCAATCTGCTGCCTGCGGGGGTGGGCAGGGCGATTGCCGGTAATGATTGTCCCAAGGTTTACATACCCAACCTTGGCGCCGATCCGGAGCAGGTCGGGATGAACTTTGAGCAGATGGTGGGTGGCCTTATCACTCAACTGCAGTCCGATGTTCCCGGAGGCTGCAGCAACAACAAGCTGCTTAACCTGGTCCTGGTAGACTCCAGAAACGGCCGCTACCCTTCGAATGTTTCGGCCCGCTTTCTGAAGCGGCTGGGCATTGAACTGGTCGATGTGAAACTGATCAGCAAGCAGAGTACGCCCTATTACGACAATGACCTGCTGGTATCAGCGATCTTGTCGCTGACCTGAGCACTTTTATTTCCCCCATGGCCCGCTGAGGCTGACGGGGGTGACAGGGGCTTGAATATCCTGCCCTCGGAGCGCAGGAACTGGGTAAAGAATTCAAAGAAGATCAGCCGTGTTGTCTGGATGAAGACCACCAGTCCGGCGGTGGCGATGATGAATATTTGACCGCCGACCAGGATGAGATAGTAAGCAATCAGGGACTCTGTGCTTGATGCGATTGCAATGACCGCTGCCGAGAGTGCGGCATGGCCCAGCGCAAAGGCGCCAATGCGAAGAAACGACAGGGTGTTGACCGTGAGCTTGAATGCACTGTGAAGTAGTTGGCCGGTTACGATGCTCAGGGAGGCATGGCCCTTGTGATGGAGGGTTACAAGACTACCTGTTATGTACCAGGCCAGTGCCGGGATCATAAGCAGAATAGCCGTGGGCTCGAAAACGCCCGTCAGGGCAAGCAGATAGAGCACCAGCAGGGCCGCATCCACGGCAAACCACTGTTTGAGATATTTGCCCCAGTAGGCCTCGATACCGGAAAAAATCAAACCCACCAGAATGACGATGCTGCCGATGATCAGTGACAGGCTGAGTATCCCCAAGGGGTGTTCGATAGGCTTGAACCAGATGGTTGGAAAGATTCCGTGAAAACCAAACACCTCACCGAAGAGCAGGCCGAACATAATGGCGACCAGTCCGCATGGAAGCAGTACGGATGCCTGGGGCCATCGGGGGGCAAGGGCAAGTCCAAGCAGGGCAACTACAGCTCCGTGTCCGACATCAGGAAACATGAAGCCGAACAGCAGTGGTACAACAAAGGGCAGCAAGATGTTCGGATCGACCTCGGTATCGCCAGGGGGAGGCAACATGTTGCTGAAGATCCGGAATGGTCGCGCCCACCAGGACTGAAGTATGGAAACCGGCGGCGTGGTGTTGATAGGTGGGATGGGAAAGCGGACCATACTGTGAATGTGCGCTTTATCCAGTGCCTCCTGCAATCCCTCTGGCTGCTCAGAGGTGGTCCAGCCAGTGATGTGGCAGAATTTTTTCTCGGTGGCGACCCTGGGAAGGTACTCGAGAAACCAGCGTAGGATTTCGATATTGGCAAACGCTTCTCTCACTTTGTAGTCCCAGTGGTGTTTTTTTTCCTCCTCCCGCACGTGTGTCAACTGGCGCTTAAGATGATTGAGCTTGGTTGCGATCATGGTTCTTTTATCTGGGCACTCGTGGGGCAGCCAGTCGGGCACTTTCATCTGGACGCAGTCTGAGTAGTCTGCGGCGAGTCTTATCAGCTGCTTTTTTCGGGGCAGGCTGGCGATGAAGAAGAACTCGTAATTGTCAGACAGTATCGAAGTGGCAGAGGCGTTGCTGATAGTGTGGCTCAGGGGGTGCGTTATGGGACAGGCAAACACCCCTTTGTACAGAAAATCGGTGGCATGGTGGAACTGCTCCATCTCACGGTCGACACACTCAATGGCGTCGAAGTACTCGGTGAGCAGATTCAGGTTTCGGATCTCATCTTCCAGGTCGGCCTGATGCTGTTCAAGCTGCTGAAGTTTCAGTTTCCACTGTTCCAGGTAAGCCAGCGCCTTCTGCGCGGTCTCTGCAGCGGATCCGGAAATGCGCGAAGGCGTTTTGTCGTCAACCGGGGGTGGGATGCTGTTTGCATTGCAATATGCGTCAAATTCAGAGATGGCCTGCTGGGTTTTGCCTACATCAAGAGGCGCCAGCAGCCGGGGATCCAGCTCAAGTTGTACTTTGCCGGTAGCGGCCAGGGCTTCTACGGCATAGACCGTCTCGCCCCTTGGTACGTATATTTCGAACCATCTGGATTGGGCGGGGCGGAGCCGTGGCGTCCGCTTTACGACACTCTTCAACATTGCTGAATGCCTGGGAGTTATCCTTCAATAGCGGAAGTGCCGCTATATATATGAAGTATAGGCGCGGGCGGGTGGACGGGCAGTGATAATGCGCAATAGCGGCTGGCTGGGACGGCACGGTGGCCGACCGGGTGGATGAAATAGCAGGGCAAATTTAAATTGACAATTTAATAAAATACTAATATAGTTTCATCCCAATGGAGCTGCAGCAGTATTCAGTCTCCACAAACCAACTTACTTAAGAATGAATATTTGGAGACTATAATGTCTAAAATCGTAAAGGCTGCTGCCATCGCTGCTCTGTTCGCTGTTTCTGCTTCTGCTTCTGCCTGGTGGGGCGGTGGTCCTTGGAATGGCATGGGTGACGGCTTCGGTGACGGATCCGGTGACTTCAACATGAACTTCAGCGGTCGTAGCTCTGCTTACGGTCGTGGTAACGGCTACGGCTACGGCAACCCCTACTACGGTGGTTATTACGGCGCACCTTACGGTGCTGCTCCTTATGGCGCACCTTACGGTGCTGCTCCTTATGGCGCACCTTACGGTTACGCTCCCGTAGCTCCTCAGGCTCCGGCTGCTCCTGCTAAATAAGATCTGAATTCAGATTTTATTCAGTAGTACGAAAAAGCCCCGGTACATTTTGTACCGGGGCTTTTTTTGTGGTTCTGTTCCAGTCAGGTGGGGAATTCCGCGCAAGCCATTGCTTTGCTGTAGGTCGGTCTTCAGGCCGACATGTCGGGCTCTTGTGCCCTGCGGGTCAAAGCCCGACCAACTGAGATCAGCAGCCGCAGGTGCCGTCGGGCTTGATCGCCTCAATGGTGGCTGAAACCACGTAATCCTCTACGCCACGACCAGGTGCCCAGTCTTTGATAAATTCCCGGGACTCATCCTTGGGTTCTATGCGGATCTCACAGAAGCCTGCCGCTTTCATCATCTCAGCCAGATCATCAATCAGCGAAGCATTGCCCATGCAGCCTGCAATGAGCTGGTCATCATTGCGCATCTCTTCCGGCAATTCGATGGTGGCAACTACATCGGAGATAGCCAGGCGGCCACCGGGTTTGAGTACACGGAAAGCATCCTTGAAGACCTGGGACTTGTCAGGAGACAAGTTGATCACGCAGTTGGAGATAATCACGTCTGCTGTATTGTCGGCGATAGGCAGGTGCTCGATTTCGCCCAGCCTGAACTCCACGTTGGTGTATTTTCCCGTCACAGCATTTCCACGGGCCTTGCTCAGCATGTCCGGGGTCATGTCGATGCCGATGACCCGGCCGTTGCTTCCCACCTCTGGGGAGGCAAGAAAACAGTCGAATCCGCCGCCGGAGCCGAGGTCTATGACCACCTCACCGGGCTTGAGTGCTGCGATGGCCTTTGGGTTTCCGCAGCCCAGACCCATATCGGCACCCGAAGGAACCTGTTCCAGCTCGTCGGCGCTGTAACCCAGGCGGGTGGAGATCAGGGTGTTGATGGCGGTATCGTCGGAGACGCCGCAGCAGCTTGCCTCTACACCACAGCAAGAGCCTGCATTTTCAGCGTTTGCCACCTCGGCATAGGCCGAGCGTACGCTCTGGCGATGTGTATCCAATTCCACCAGGGAGGGGGCCTCGGGGGGGCAGCAGTTGCTGTCGCTGTCGCAGCAGTTCTCTTCGCTCATGTTAACGATCCTCAAAATTCACTGTAACTGTGCCGGAGAATAGGTTGTTCAGGGTGTTCAGCACCCCGGGCTCTATCCAGCACTCCACATTTTTACCGTTTCTACGCATCTCGATCAGTCCCGCACGGTTCAGTTCCTTGAGGTGATGGGATAGGGTCGAGGGCGCAATGTCCAGGCCTTCGCCGAGCTGGCCTACGCTGAAGTGGCTGGCGGACTCTGCATCGCAGACAGTTCCAGGGCTACAGCAGGTGGTCAGCCGATGAAACAGGGCAAGGCGATGGGGGTTGCCCAGAGCCTTGAACATGTCGGCGTGCTGTTCAATGTCCATTCTATATTTCGACATATTTCGAACTATAGGTATGTTGTGTCGGGATGGCAAGAAAATATTTATTTGCCACTTCATGAGCAGCTGTATCAGGCTATCTTTATGGGTAGTAAATATTGTGGATTCGCTGTCTATGCTGTTGTACCGGTACAGAGCTGTGCTTGTCGTTTTACTGCTGGGCCTGTTTATTGATCAGGTGGCGGCTCAGCCCGGGGAACCTTGTGGGGGTATGCCTGAGCCGGCATATGCCGAGGTTGGGGCCTTTCCAAATATCAGGATCTGGTTTGATGAGGAGGGGGGCGAAAAGTGGTTCCCTCATCCCTGTACCGGTTGGAACAAACAGGATCGGGCTACGGTTGTAGCGGCGGCCGGGCGATTTGCGCATAGCACCGGTGCTGCAGGTCTATTGACCAGGCTGGGGGCTGTCTCCCGTCTGCCGGAGATTCAGTACTGGACAGTCACCGGTAAGTACTGGCGCCCGCTGATTGCCGAGGCCTATGCTCTCAGCGGTAGAGACAAGGCATTGAAAAGAAAGGACTTCACTGCTGAAGAGTTGGTTCCGGGGCAGGATCATTACATGTGGCAGAAGGAGAACACCTTTGCCGGAAAGGTGCTCTATCGTCTCCGGGTCAAGGAGCGCAGTGATCAACGTCTTGTAGTGGCGGCGGAAAACGTGGAGACGGTGTGGTTCTTTATCCTGCCGGTGTTTTCTCCCGGAGAATACCAGTTTCTCTACTTTCTTGATCAGGAGTCCGATGGGGTTTGGCGATACTACAGCCTGATGCGAATGACCGGCGGATGGAATCCATACGAGGAGGGGTATGAGGATCACTATATCAACAGGGCTGTTGCTCTGTTCCGGTATGTGGCCGGAATACCCACCGGGCTGGAGCCTCCGGCGGCACCGTGAGGAGTGGATATAATTCAATAATATATTTGTGGATGAATCCAGTGCTTAATAGACTGTGCTTTTAGAATGAAAATGATTATCATAGTGTTTTACTTGGTAATTAAGAATTTAAGATCACGAAATCTCTGGCTGGCTCACGAAGGCTGAACCTGACCAGGGATTTTTGTATGTAACGAGGTAGGCAAAACAATGGAAACGCGTTCTTTCAATCCCCCTGTTCGCACCCTGATGGGCCCCGGCCCGTCTGATGTGCATCCGCGCATTCTCGAAGCGCTCTCCAGGCCCACCATCGGCCACCTGGACCCTGCATTTGTCGGCATGATGGAGGAGGTCAAGACCCTGCTCCAGTACGCCTTTCAGACTGAAAACCCACTGACCATGCCAGTCTCCGCTCCGGGCTCCGCCGGGATGGAGACCTGCTTTGCCAACCTGGTGGAGCCAGGTGACAAGGTGATTGTCTGTCAGAACGGTGTTTTCGGCGGCCGTATGAAAGAGAACGTCGAACGCTGCGGCGGTGAGCCGGTTATGGTGCAGGACGCCTGGGGCGAAGCGGTTGACCCCCAGAAGGTGGAAGACGCACTCAAGGCCAATCCTGATGCCAAGATCGTTGCCTTTGTTCACGCAGAGACCTCGACCGGCGCCCAGTCCGATGCCAAAACCCTGGTGGAGCTTGCTCACAAGCACGATTGTCTGACCATCGTGGATGCCGTTACCTCCCTGGGTGGTACCCCGATCAAGGTGGACGAGTGGGGTATTGACGCCATCTACTCCGGCACCCAGAAGTGTCTCTCGTGCACGCCGGGTCTATCGCCTGTGAGTTTCAGTGATGCTGCCCTGGATAAGGTCAGAAATCGTGACAGCAAGGTGCAGAGCTGGTTTCTGGATCTGAACCTGGTAATGGGTTACTGGGGCAGCGGCGCCAAGCGTGCCTACCACCACACCGCACCGGTTAACGCCCTCTACGGTCTGCACGAGGCATTGCTGATGCTGAAAGATGAGGGACTGGAGAATGCATGGGCCCGTCATCATGGAAATCATCTTGCGCTGAAAGCCGGCCTGGAAGCGATGGGTCTCACCTTTATCGTTAAAGAGGATGATCGCCTGCCCCAGCTCAACGCGGTATCGATTCCCAACGGTGTGGATGATGCTGCCGTGCGTTCACGCCTGCTCAACGAGTTCAATCTTGAGATCGGTGCAGGCCTCGGTGACCTGGCAGGCAAGGTGTGGCGTATCGGCCTGATGGGTCACGCCAGCCGTGCGGAGAATATCCTGCTCTGCGTTGCCGCCCTGGAAGCCGTGCTCTCCGATATGGGGGCCGACATCAACACCGGCGTGGCATTGTCTGCAGTGCAGAAATCCCTCGCCGGTTGATCCTGTATTGACGGATCAATAAAAAAGAGCAGCATTTGCTTTAGGCGTTTACTTAACATGTTGTGGAAAATGAAAACCCCGTTGCCCAATCAATGGCTTGCGGGGTTTTTCTTTGTTTAAAAATTTCCCGTTAATTTGCACCGCTGATTGCCGGTAGCCACAAACAACCGCAACCCAATATTCGTCACCCCGGCGAAGGCCGGGGTCCAGTATTTTCAAGAGCTTATGGATTCCGGCCTGCGCCGGAATGACGATGGTTTACCGGTTTTCTGCAGCGTTGTTTACAGAAAAGTGCAACAGGTTAAGTAAACGCTTTGTCATAAGGCCTAGGCGTTCACTTAACCTGTTGTAGGAAATGAAAACCCCGCTGCCAAATCAATGGCGTGCGGGGTTTTTCTTTGTTTGAAATTTCCCGTTAATTTGCACCGCTGATTGCCGGTAGCCACAAACACCCGCAACCCAATATTCGTCACCCCGGCGAAGGCCGGGGTCCAGTATTTTCAAGAGCTTATGGATTCCGGCCTGCGCCGGAATGACGATGGTTTACCGGTTTTCTGCAGCGTTGTTTACAGAAAAGTGCAACAGGTTAAGTAAACGCTTTGTCATAAGGCCTAGGCGTTCACTTAACCTGTTGTAGAAAATGAAAACCTCGCTATCAAATCAATGGCGTGCGGGGTTTTTCTTTGTTTGAAATTTCCCGTTAATTTGCACCGCTGATTACCAGTAGCCACAAACACCCGCAACCCAATATTCGTCACCCCGGCGAAGGCCGGGGTCCAGTATTTTCAAGAGCTTATGGATTCCGGCCTGCGCCGGAATGACGATGGTTTACCGGTTTTCTGCAGCGTTGTTTACAGAAAAGTGCAACAGGTTAAGTAAACGCTTTGTCATAAGGCCTAGGCGTTCACTTAACCTGTTGTAGAAAATGAAAACCTCGCTATCAAATCAATGGCGTGCGGGGTTTTTCTTTGTTTGAAATTTCCCGTTAATTTGCACCGCTGATTACCAGTAGCCACAAACACCCGCAACCCAATATTCGTCACCCCGGCGAAGGCCGGGGTCCAGTATTTTCAAGAGCTTATGGATTCCGGCCTGCGCCGGAATGACGATGGTTTACCGGTTTTCTGCAGCGTTGTTTACAGAAAAGTGCAACAGGTTAAGTAAACGCCTTGCCATAAGGCCTAAGCGTTTACTTAACCTGTTGTAGAAAATGAAAACCCCGCTATCAAATCAATGGCGTGCGGGGTTTTTCTTTGTTTAAAAATTTCCCGTTAATTTGCACCGCTGATTGCCGGTAGCCACAAACAACCGCAACCCAATATTCGTCACCCCGGCGAAGGCCGGGGTCCAGTATTTTCAAGAGCTTATGGATTCCGGCCTGCGCCGGAATGACGATGGTTTACCGGTTTTCTGCAGCGTTGTTTACAGAAAAGTGCAACAGGTTAAGTAAACCCCTTGGCATTTGCACCCCTTTTTCTTTTGCATGAATTCCAGCTCAGGATTTTCCTGCCACCTTAGGCAGCTTGCCCGTGAGTTTATCGTCGGAAGAGGGCTCGCCGAAATTGACCAGCACCATGCCGCTGAATTTCTCATCCTTGTAGACTTCGATACGGAAGATGTTGCCATCCCGATCCACGGAAAAGCGCTTGCTTATCTTGGTCTTGCTGATGGGATGCCCGGCTTCGCTTGTTACACCGCTCTTCTTCCATCCGATGACATTGACCCGGTAGCCGTCCTGGGGAGTGATCTCGAACTGTTTATTGACCTGCAGCATGCTGCCAAGAGGTACCTCTCGCAGGTCGCCGTCGGCATTGATGGTGATGCTCTCCAGGCTGGTGTCGTATTCAAAATACTGGGGGTGGAGACGGGTCAGTCTGCGGTTGCCGTAGTTGACCCGAAAACTGCCGCCGCGGTTAGTAACCGCCACCAGGGGGTTGCTGGTGCTGAAGTCGAGATCGGCATCTTTCTGCAGGGGTACATAGTTGATGCGCGAACGTGGTTTGGTGACATCAAGCATCAGCTTGTTTTCGTAAAAGGCAATCTGCAGATTGTTATCGATGGTGTTCTTCACATAGGCTGGGTGCAGCTTGAAGTCCCGCTCCAGTTCAACGCCCACTGTTTCAAGAAACGATTCGACAACCTGCAGGTGGTAGTAGACCCGCTCATGGGTGGGCAGGTTCTTGCTGGCCTCGATGCCCACTGCTGACTTGCCGTTGTTGATGGCGAAATAGGTGAGGGTTTTGGCCATCTCCTTGTTGCCCTGACGGGTCTTGGTGTTTTTCACCCGGTACATGTGTTCTTTGTCCAGGAGATGGCCGTTGACCTTGTCAGCTACCTGGCGGGAGAGGATTCCCACATCGGAAAACCTTTCCACATCAAGCTGCTCCTGGTCGATGATGATGCTCTGGCCCCAGCGCTGGGGACTGTGCAGCCAATCCGTATGCTTCGGCCGGTAGAAGCCGCTTCCATCGTGCAGGTTGAACACCATGTCCACCTGGGGGTCAATGATCAACTCCTTGATGCGCTCGACAGCCTGGAAATCAGGATCGTTCTGGCCCACAGCGTCGAATTTCCTGTTCATGTCGCCGTGTACGCCCCGTGAGCGTGAAATGATGCTTTCAAAATTGAGATTGGGCACAATCCAGATATTGCCCTTCGTCACCTTGTAGTTGGTGACCAGCAGAGAAGCGGCGTGGAAACCACCGGGTTCATCTCCCTGGATGCCGCCAACCACCAGTATGGTTGGGCCTGGTTGTCCGGATTCCAGCTTATGCAGGGAGAACTCCAGGCGTTCGGTAGCCTGTGCTGTAAAGCTGAAAAGCAGCGAAATAAGTATCAATAATCGTTTCATGTCAGGTGATTTTAATATGCCAGGGCTCAAAGCGAACCCCCAGGTTGTTGGCTAACGGGTAACGGATGTCTATGTAACCCAGGTCGATCAGCTTTCTGAACTCTTCTGTCTTGGCGAAAGCTTCGCTGAAATTCCGGGCGCCAAGGCCGATGCGCCCCACGTCGAAATCACCCGTACCATGGAACGAGTAACCGGGGGGTGCCAGCGACCGTGATGCCAGGGAGAGGTTGCCCTGGTTGCGTGAAGCCTTGCGCAGAAAGAGGTGCATCTGTTTCACCACGCCCCGAACTCCAGAGGTGAGCGTAATGGTGTCACCGACATCACGCCTTATCTTTCTGTAGAGCTCAAGTGGGGCGCCTTTGAACAGGTACTGGCCGGTATAGGGCAGTTTCACTATGGCCTTCCGGTCAATGGACTCTGTCAGTTGCGAAAGGGGTTTCTCCCCGTGAAACCCGTAGCGGACTGCATCTTGATAAAACAGTTTTTCCAAAAAATCGGTCTCGGCTTTATTGAATGCCCCGATTGCGCTGTAACGCCGCCCAAAACGCAGCATGTTGTCGAAGCTCAGGACATTGAAATGACCGTGACCCACCACGCTTTGTACCCGTCCCAGCCGATCGGTCAGGCCGCTCAGAAGCGGCTTTTCGGGGGAGGAGGCGGTTATGTCGCCTTCATAGGCGTTGTCAGGGTGACTCATACGGTACAGGTAGTCCTTTATGGACTCATCTTCTCCCGTGGAGTTGCCGGCACAATAGCCGGGAAATACCAGGGATGATCCTCCAAGGGTGAGGAGCTGTAAGAATGATCTGCGCTGCATCAGTTACTCATACGCGGGGGGGCGGCGGGATTCGCTAAGTCCCCGTATTTTAGGTGATAATTGTGCGTAGGTCACCTCTGTTGACCCTAAGCTCAAGCGCCACTGCCTATAAAAAAGCCTCAAGGGGCAGGCCGGGGCGTAACAGTGCGGCTTGAATCCGCTTTGCTGTCCTTGAAGCAGGCTCTTTTCCGCAGGCTGTCCCTCGTTGTACGCCCGCTCCAGGCAATCCGGCTTTCCGATGGAGGCCGTTGGGTGATTTAGGGGAGCGTTATTTGCCTACCCTGACGGCAAGCACATCACATCCGGCCAGGTGCAGTACGCCGTTGGCAGTGGATCCGAGCAGCAGTTGAAGACCGTGCCTGCCGTGGCTGCCGAGAATGACCAAGTCCACGTTTTGCTCCTCGGCCACACGGACGATCTCCCGCTTGGGAATGCCGATCTCGACAAAGGATTCTGTCTCTTGGAGGTGGTTGGTTTCGACCAGGCGCCGAAGTTTCTCCCTGGCCTGCTCTGCGAGCCGCTGGTCCAGGTCGATATCTTCAGGCAGAGGGATTTCACCCGTGTACATGGTTCCTGTGTATTCCACAACATGGATGAGGCTAAGCTTCGCGCCGTTCTGCATGGCCAATTCGGTAGCCCGGCCCAGTACACTGTTGCTCTCCAGGTCAGTGAAATCTATAGCCAATAGGATATGCTGATAGTTTGCCATTGCCGTGCTCCGTCAGCCTCTTTAACCTGAGTATGGAAGCTGGAAGGGCTTTTTTCCAGGGGTGGAACTTGCCACTGTGGGGGTGATTCCGTAGTCTGATAGCCCATATTCATAAGAACTGATGTTATGTGGCACCGCTTACTCTCTATTTTTCTCCTCGTATTTATCCTGGCTGATGATGTTGTGGCCAGCGAGCCGCCCATCCGTATCGGTGTGCTGAGTCATCGTGGCAGCGAGGCGACTTTAAAGATGTGGTCGCCGACGGCGGATTACCTGACAAATGCCGTTCATGGACGCCGTTTCGACATTGTCCCCCTGGATTTCGATGAAGTGAATCCGGCGGTGGAGTCGGGTGCGGTGGACTTCGTTCTGGTCAATCCGGGTATCTATGTCAATCTCGAAGTGCGCTACCGGGTGTCGAGAATCGCAACCCTGAACAACCTGGTGGGTGATGTGGCCAGTAACGTTTTTGGCGGGGTCATTTTTACCCGCAAGGACAGGTCTGACCTATCCACTCTGCGGGATCTTGTGGACAAGCGTTTTCTGGCCGTGGATGAGACCTCCCTGGGGGGATTCCAGATGGCCTGGCGTCAACTTCAGGATGCCGGTCTCAGCCCGTTTGAAGACTTCTCTTCTCTCGCTTTCACGGGTATCCATGATGATGTGGTCATGGCCGTTCTCAATGGCGATGTGGATGCGGGAACCGTGCGTACGGATATCCTTGAGCGGATGGCCTCAAGTGGGACCATCGATTTAAGGGAGTTCAAGATTCTCAACGCCAAGTTCGAAGAGGATTTCTATTTCAACCTCAGTACAAGGCTCTATCCCGAGTGGCCATTCAGTAAGGTGCAGCATACACCCAATGAGTTGGCCCAGCGTGTGGCTGTGGCATTGCTCAATATGCCCTCGAAGCACGGGGCGGCTCAGGCCGGTAATTATGCAGGATGGACGGTCCCTCTCGACTACCAGCCGGTACACGATATTTTCAAAGCACTGAAACTCCCGCCCTACGAAGCCCTGGGCAGATTCACCCTGATGGATGCCGTACGTAAATACTGGTACTGGTTTGTGACAGGCTTGGTTTTCGTGCTCTCCATGGCATTCATGACCACCTGGGTGGGGCGGCTCAACAGGGAGCTGAAACGTGCCCAGCTTCACCTGGAGCAGCGCCATGAGTTGATTTTGAATTCTGTTGCTGACGGTATCTACGGTGTTGATCTGCAGGGTAACTCGACCTTTGTTAACCGGGCAATGGAGCGAATTAGCGGTTGGAAAGCTGAAGAGCTTATAGGGCAGAACCAGCACGATATTCTGCACCACACCCATGCTGATGGTACGCCTCACCCGCGTCATGAATGCCCCGTATATGCAACCTACCGGGATAATGTGCCGCGTTTTGTGGATGACGATGTGTTCTGGAAAAAGGACGGCAGCTCTATACCTGTTGAGTACACAAGCACACCCTTGAAAGATGAGCACGAGAGTGTGGTTGGCAGCGTTGTGGTGTTTCGTGATATCAGCGAACAGAAACAGGCCGAGGAAGAGGCGCGCCAGCACCAGATGGATCTGGCACACGTGGCGAGGCTCAGTACCATGGGCGAGATGGCCTCAGGTATTGCTCACGAGATCAACCAGCCGTTGACCGCCATTGCCACCAATGCCCATGCCTGCATCCGCATGATGGAATCAGGCGGAGAGCAGAACGAACGGATAGCCGATGTTATGGAGCGTATCAGTTCCCAGGCCGAGCGTGCAGGCGAGATTATCCGGCAGCTGCGGCAGTTTGTGCGCAAGGAGCAGCCGGAACTGACAGATGTTAATCTCAACGACCTGATCAACGAGGTTGTGCTGCTGCTTAAACCCGAGGCTCGAAAGGCTGATGTGCGCGTGGAGCTTGACCTGGATGAGGGCATCAGTACTGTACGGGTACAGCATATTCAGATAGACCAGGTCATTCTCAACCTGGCCAGAAATGCCATCGAGGCGATGCTGGATATTTCTGATGGAGAGCGGCTGTTGAATATCAGAACCCGCCAGGGCGGCAAGAACGCAATTATCGTGACGGTCTCGGATACGGGGCCGGGATTGAGCGAGGAGGTGAGAGAACATGTGTTTAACCCCTTCGTGACCACAAAGCCCAGTGGTATGGGACTCGGGTTGTCTATCAGTCAGGGGATTATCGATGCCCACAAGGGGCGTTTGTATGTTGATTCTGATTCAGGGCAAGGTGCGGTTTTCCGTTTCATGTTGCCAGTAAAGAAAGAGGAGGGGAGTGATGAGTGAGGTGACGGTATTTATCGTCGATGACGACCAGGAGGTGCGTGATGCCCTGCAGCTTCTGATGGAGTCCGTGGGGCTGAAGGTTGAGACCTTTGGCTCGGCCCAGAATTATCTGGACCAATTCGATGCATCACGTGCTGGCTGCCTAGTTTTGGATATCCGCATGCCCGGCATGAGTGGTCTCGATCTGCAGGCTCGTCTTGCGGCGGAGAGCATTCATCCTCCCATCGTGATCATAACCGGGCATGGTGATGTGCCCATGGCGGTGCGAGCAGTGCAGGCCGGCGCCGTAGACTTTGTGCAGAAGCCCTTCAACGATCAGCAACTGCTGGACAGCGTCCATCGGGCGATAGAGCAGGATTCGGTGCAGCGGGGTGAGGTCTCGAAGCTACTCGAGATACAGGAGCGTCTCGGCAAGCTGACCCCCCGTGAGCGTGAAGTGATGGAACTGGTTATTGCAGGCAAGCGCAACAAGGTGATTGCAGCAGATCTCAACATCAGTCAATCAACTGTGGAGGCCCATCGGGCCAAGGTCATGGAGAAGATGCAGGCTGATACCCTCTCCAGCCTGATGCGTATGATGCTTACATTGGAAGCCCACGGCCCCGAATAAATTCGGGTTCTGGCGCGGTTTCAGGGGTTTACGGCCAAATAACCCCCGGACTATCAACTCTTCTCCCAGTAGGGGTTAAGGAAAACCCCTATCAATTCTCACATATATTCCAATTTCCCCGGCCCTTGTGCTTTCCCATAATCAACCACAGCCCAAAGATCTACCTTCAGGTGGACAGAAAGGCTATCGATTGATCGGTTGTTCGGTTGATCGGCCGCGCAGGGATGCAACTCAGGCTTCGGTCGGCGGCCGGACAAACGGTCTTTCTTCCACCACCCGTTTAGGAGGAGAAGATGATAGGAAAACACAAGTATTTGGTTGGCGCAGCAGGTGTGCTGGCAGTCGCTATCTCTGGAGCCATTGTTGCTCCACAATCAGTGCTGGCGGCAAAGGGTGCCAGTATTGCCGAAGAAGGTAAAAAGATTGCCGTGAATCGCAAGAAAGGCAACTGTCTGGCGTGTCACATGATGGGCGACGGTGTCAGCCCCGGCAATCTTGCGCCTCCACTGATAGCAATGAAAAGCCGCTATCCTGACAAGGCAAAGCTTCGTGCCCAGATCTGGGATCCCGCGGTGGCCAATCCGGACACATCCATGCCTCCCTTTGGCAAGCACAATATCCTGTCTGCCTCTGAACTCGACAAACTTGTCG
This sequence comes from Sedimenticolaceae bacterium, assembly GCA_965224515.1. GTDB lineage: Bacteria > Pseudomonadota > Gammaproteobacteria > Chromatiales > Chromatiaceae > Sedimenticola_A. The sequence continues at coordinate 344,967 of OZ245051.1, read as the reverse complement.
AATACGTCTGGACCCTCTAAGGGTATCAGCCACAGTTAGTCGAGACAGTTTTCCTGGAGGAGAAATTGATTATGAAAAAGTTACTGACAGTGTCGATGTCACTGATGATGGTTATCGGCATTTCAAGCAATGTACAGGCTTCACCTGAAGCTGATAAGGCCGCATGGGACAACCACTACAAACAGCGTTTCCCCAATGTGCCTGCAGATGACTACGTCAACGGCGTATACGCCATCGATAAAGTGGGTCGTGAGAACTGGGAGGCTATTGAAGAGTTTCCTCCCTATGAGCCCTTCATCGATGCAGGTGAAGAGATGTGGAACACCCCCTTTGCCAATGGCAAGGGTTATAAGGACTGCTTCGCCAATGGGCCGGCTATTGCCCACCACTACCCACACTGGGACAAGAAGCAGGGCATGGTAATGACCCTTCCCCTGGCGCTCAACCAGTGCCGTGAGGCGAATGGTGAGAAACCCTTGAAGTACAAGAAGGGCTCAATTAACAACATCCTTTCCTATGTCGCTTTCCAGTCACGTGGCAACAAGATCAACGTTGTTATCCCCAAAGACGATCCCGGCGCTATGGAAGCTTATGAAAAGGGCAAGAAGTTCTACTACACCCGTCGCGGTCAGCTGAACTTCTCCTGCGCGAGCTGCCATATCCAGAATACCGGTAACGTGCTGCGTACGGAGATTCTCGGTCCTGCCAAAGGCCAGACTTCCCACTTTCCCGTATACCGCTCCAAGTGGGGTACCGTGGGTACACTGCACCGCCGTTTCACCGGCTGTAACAAGCAGGTGCGCGCCAAGAATTTCAAGGCTCAGGGCGAACAGTACCGTAATCTTGAGTACTTCCTGACTTACCAGAGCAACGGTATGGAACTCAATGGCCCGGGTGCCCGCAAGTAAGCGTCGGCTCAAGATGATTTTGGAGAATGATTATGCGTAAATATAAAAGCTTGGGCATGCTTGTACTTGCCGGTGCCCTGTGTATGACTGCAGGTAGTGTACTGGCAGCCGATAAAGCCAAGGCAGCAGACCCTAAAGCTGCGGAAATATCAAAAGTGATTGCCGCTGCAGATGCGGCCAGGAAGAAGGCCGCTTCTGTCGAAGGTGAATGGCGTGATACCGGTAAATTCATCAAGCAGGCTAAAAAAGCCCTCGAGTCAGGTGACTATGACAAGGCCATGAAGCTTGCCAGGAAGGCGAGGGCTGAAGGCGAGCTGGGCTATGCCCAGGCGGTGGCCCAGACAGAGCTGAAAATGCCCGCGTACCTGAAATATTAATAATGCCCCCACTTGGAGGATGTATAGAATGAAAATCAGCAAAATGTTATCTACTTTTGCTCTGGTGGGTGGGCTTGCGGCTTCTGCAAGTGCTTTTGCCGGGGGTGTCAATATCACACCGTCTTTGAAATCGGTTGATGTGCTGCACGAAGGCAAGCCTGTGACTATTGAGCGCACCGGCGACAAGGATGCAACCATACCAAAGGCCTATGCCAAGGTATCGCGCAGCTGCCCTCCCTTCTGTATTCAGCCAATGACCGTAGCGTCTGGCGTAGATACTGTAGGTGAACTGGAAGTGCTGGGTTATCTCAAGCGCATCAGTGGCGGTGACCGCACTGTTATGGTCGTTGACTCCCGCGAATCCGCCTGGGTCAACCGCGGCACCATTCCCGGTGCTGTGAACATTCCCTGGAACAAGATCAATGTCGACGTGGCCGGTACCTTTGAGGTAGAGGCTGAGGCTGAGGGACTGCACGATATCCTGGTCAACCAGTTTGGCGCCAAGTTGGATAACGGTCACTGGGACTTTCGCAATGCCAAGAGCCTGGTTATGTTCTGCAACGGCATCTGGTGTCCCCAGTCATCAATCAATATCAAGACCCTGGTCAAAATGGGCTACCCCGCATACAAGCTGAAGTGGTATCGCGGTGGTGTACAGTCCTGGGTAAGCGTTGGTCTGACCACCGTCAAACCCTGATCAGACGAGGAGAAGAATTTCATGAGTATGAAACGTAGAGTATTTCTGAAAGGTTCACTTGCTGCCGGCGCCATGGGCGTGGCTGTGGGTGCCGGCTTGCTAACTCCTAAAATGGTGCTGGCTGCATGGCCGGAGGCCGCTTTCGAGGCCAAGACCGCTGATGAGGCCCTGAAAGGCCTGCTGGGCTCCAGTGACACTGCAAACAGCGGCGATATCAAGATCAAGGCGCCTGACATTGCAGAGAACGGTGCGGTAGTGCCTATTACCGTCTCCACCGCCATGACCGGTATCGAGTCCATCACCATCATGGCCGCCAACAACCCGGTTCCCCTTGTTGCGAGCTTCAATCTTGGAGAGGGCGCACAGGGCTTTGTCTCCACCCGCATCAAGATGGGTAAGACCGGTGATGTTGTGGCGGTTGTTAAGGCTGGCGGCAAACTGATGAGTAACCGTAAAGAGGTGAAAGTCACTATTGGTGGATGCGGGGGGTGAGCCAGGCTTATTTGGTCCGGCGGACCAAATAAATTGGCGAACGCCCGGCACGGATGCCGGGCCGGATCAGCCCTACAGGGATGTATACAGCGAATGCTCTGATTAAGTGTATTTGAGCTGGTCGCTGAAGCTGAACCCGTACCCAATCTGATATTCACCAAGTTAAAGAATTTTCGAGGAAAACGAACATGGCTAAGAAAAGCATCAAGATCCGCGCCAAGGAGAAAGGTGGCGTGGTTACCGTCAAGTCCCTGATGACCCATCCAATGGAGACTGGCGGCCGGAAAGACAAGAAGACCGGCAAGAAGATTCCTGCCCATTTTATCCAGGAAGTGACCTGTGAGGCTGGTGGCAAGACCGTGATGAGCGGACTGCTCAGCGGTGGTGTCTCCAAAAACCCTTACGTCTCATTCAAGTTCAGTGGCGCCAAGAAGGGCGACATGATGAAGTTGAGCTGGGTGGACAACCAGGGCAACTCAGATTCTACCGAAGCAAAAATCGGTTAATGGTAAACCCCCCTGGCCGGTGCGGATGATCTGTGTCCGCATCGGCTCTTTTTTTTCCTGTTACCAGTAAAAGAACCCAATGGGTTGGTGTGAACGCCTGTCGGGAGGAAACACAATGACCATATCAAGAAGAGAATTTTTGCGGTTGGTGGGCCTTGCAGGCGCTGCGGGTATGCTGCCGGGTTCGGTTTTTTCTGCGGCACGCAAACCGTCAGATCTGTACGAGATACCCAAATTCGGAAATGTCTGTCTCATGCATATGACGGACTGCCATGCGCAGCTCAATCCCGTCTATTTCCGTGAGCCTAATGTCAATCTTGGTGTTGGTGGCGCCCTGGGCAAAGCACCCCACCTGGTGGGTAATAATCTTCTGAAGCACTTCAATGTTGAGCCTGGTGGTATTGAGGCTCACGCATTCAGTTATCTGAATTTCGACCAGGCTTCTCAGCAGTTCGGGCGGGTCGGTGGTTTTGCCCACCTCAAAACCCTGGTCAAGCGTCTGCGCGCTGAACGTGGTGACGGTAACAGTCTGCTGCTGGATGGTGGTGATACCTGGCAGGGTTCGGGAACCGCATACTGGACCCGCGGCAAGGACATGGTCGGTGCCTGCAACCGCCTGGGTGTTGACGTAATGACCGGTCACTGGGAATTCACTTATCTCGATAAAGAGGTCATTGAGAACGTCGGTGAGTTCAATGGTGATTTCGTGGCGCAGAACGTCGGTATTACCGAGGATGCACTGTTCGACTACAAGTTTGCTGATTTCGAAGGGTTTGATGAGGATGAAGGTCTTGCCTTCAAGCCTTACACCATCAAAAACGTGGGTGGTGCGAGGATCGCCGTAATTGGCCAGGCATTTCCTTACACGCCTATCGCGAACCCCCAGCGCTTTATGCCTGACTGGACCTTTGGTATCCAGGATGAGCGCATGCAGGACATTGTGGATGCGGTACGTGAGAACGAAAAGCCTGATGCTGTGGTGGTCATCTCCCATAACGGCATGGATGTGGATCTTAAGATGGCCTCACGGGTCAGCGGTATCGACGCAATTTTTGGTGGCCATACCCACGACGGCATGCCGGCCCCGACCATTGTTAAGAACAAGGGTGGAAAAACCCTGGTTACCAATGCAGGATCAAACGGCAAGTTCCTCGGTGTGATGGACATGGATATTCGCAACGGCAAGGTTCAGGATTTCCGCTACCGCCTGGTACCGGTATTCTCCAACCTGTTGCCCGCAGACCAGGAGATGCAGGCCTACATTGATGGCGTGCGTGCTCCCTACAAGGATCAACTGGAGGAGAAACTCGCAGTTGCCGAGGAGACTCTCTATCGCCGTGGTAACTTCAACGGCACATTTGACCAGGTGATCTGCGATGCTTTGCGCAAGGTCGAAGATGCACAGGTTTCACTCTCTCCGGGTTTCCGCTGGGGTACCTCGGTACTGCCGGGGCAGACCATTACAATGGATAACGTGATGGACCAGACCTGTATCACCTATCCCGAGACCTATCGCCGCGAAATGAGCGGAGCGGACATCAAGGCTATCCTTGAGGATGTCTGTGACAACCTTTTCAACAGCGATCCTTACTATCAGCAGGGTGGGGATATGGTGCGTGTGGGCGGACTCGACTATGTCTGCAGCCCCAACGAATCGTTTGGCAAACGTATCAACAACATGACGCTGGATGATGGCACCGTTATCGAAGCGGACAAGAAATACACCGTGGCTGGTTGGGCAACCGTTGGTTCCAAGTCGCCTGGGCGCCCGATCTGGGAAGTGGTAGGTGATTACCTGCGGGACAAGAAGACTGTAAAGATAGAGAAACTGAATACTCCTAAGCTGGTTGGTGTCAAGGACAATCCCGGTATTGCCGAGTACACCCTTGGATGAGAACTTTTCCATCCTGACTGAGTTGGGCGCCTATATGGCGCCCTTTTTTATGGTTGTTTAGGATTGCCTGGTTGGGAGCCAGGTGATCTATAGTCTCTTCTGCAAAAGTCCTGGTGAAAATTTGGTTCTGTCCTGGCTGGGTGTTGAAGCTAAGTCCCCCAGCCTATCTAACCCCTGTAGGTCGGGCTTCAGCCCGACATGTCGGCCTGAAGGCCGACCTACTTCGTTGGGGGGGTATCAGGCGCGATGGATTACCACTCATTGATAGGGCCACGAAATCATACCCCCACTCTACAAACAACCTTTCGACCAACTGGTTCCCAACCAAGTACTTTTAAATCCGTTTCTCAAGAAAATAATACTGAACCTCTGAAACCAGTGTAGAAGCCCCACCAAAACCGAGCCGGCGATAGAGTCTCTCGGCAACAGGGTTGTCCTGTCTCACCTCCAGCGTGACCTTGCAGCAATCCATCTCCCTGGCGACCTGTTCAACGGCATTGATCAGGCCGCTGGCAACACCTCGGCCGCGATGCCCAGGACGGACATAGATGTCATGGATATTGATCAGGGGTTTTGCCTTGAAGGTGGAGAAACCTGTAAAGCAGCTGGCGATACCGATAAATTCATTATCTCTGTGCGCCAGTATGACAAGTGTGCCGGGGTGACTGGTCAATCCCGGGATCAGGTTGTCGCGGACGTTAGGCGGAAGGGGAGCCCCGGAACCAATGGGCTCCTCGGCATAGGCGTTGAGAAGCTCAAGAATCGCCTCTGTGTGAGCCTGATCATCCAGTTGTGCCTGGATGTATTGAACCTGCGTCGAAGGAGCGGTGGGGCTTGTACTCATCTCCACCGCTCCATCAGATATTACTCGGCTTCTTCGTGAAGCTGACGGGCCTGCAGGGTGTTCTCAAGCAGGGTGGCGATGGTCATGGGGCCGACGCCGCCTGGTACGGGAGTGATCCAGGCTGCATTCTCCTTGGCAGCCTCAAAGTCCACGTCGCCGCACAGGGTGCCGTCTTCAAGGCGGTTGATGCCGACATCGATTACCAGGGCGCCAGGCTTGATCCAGTCGCCCTGAACAAAGTTCGGGCGTCCCACGCCGGCCACAACAACATCAGCATTGCGTACTTTTTCGGCAAGGTCCTTGGTGCGGCTGTGGCATACAGTGATGGTGCAGCGTGCGGCCAGTAGCTCAAGTGCTGCAGGGCGACCCACGATATTGGACTGGCCAATTATGATGGCGTCCAGGCCTTCCAGCTTCTGGCCGGTGCGCTCCAGCATGGTCATCACACCCTTTGGTGTGCAGGGGCGCAGGGTGGGCATACGCAGGGCCATACGGCCGAAGTTATAGGGATGGAAGCCGTCAACGTCCTTGGTCGGCAGAATGCGCTCAATAACCTCTTCCTCGTCGATCTGCTCTGGCAGTGGCAGTTGCACCAGGATGCCATCAATCTCATCACGCTGATTTAGCTCGTCAATCAGGCCCAGGAGCTCATCCTGGCTGGTTTCAACGGGAAGCCGCTTCAGTTCTGACAGGAATCCAACTTCCTCGCAGGAACGCTGCTTGTTGCGCACGTAGACCTGGGATGCGGGGTCTTCACCGACCAGAACCACCACCAGACCCGGTGGGCGCTGCCCCCCGGAGGTCATCTTGCTGACCTCGGCCTTTATGTCTTGTCTGATATCGGATGCGATGGCTTTGCCGTCGAGGATCTGTGCGGTCATTCAGATGATTCCACTGCAGGTTGAAGGAAAGGGCGAATAATAACCCGAACTGCCCGATTTATCACAGCCTGATATGGCTAAAAACGGGTAATTTTTCATTGACTAAGGGCCATTGTCTGCGTATTATTCCGCCTCCTCGCTCTTAAGGGCGAGGCCCGTTGTATCGGGGTATAGCGCAGTCTGGTAGCGCGCCTGCTTTGGGAGCAGGATGTCGGGAGTTCGAATCTCTCTACCCCGACCAATTTTTTAGCTCTGCGCCCGTAGCTCATTTGGATAGAGCATCGGCCTTTGGGTGTGTACTTTCAGGTACGCAATTAGGAGCCTTTGCGGGGAAACAGAACCCGTAAAGTGGACCGCACTGTATCGGGGAAACCTTAACAGGTAATGCTGATGGCAATCCCGAGGAAACCTTCGGTTGACCCATCTGATGGTCTGGTGATAGCTTAGCGCGATGCATCACACCAAAGAGAAGGGAGACCTGGGTGTTTTGAAGGCTCAGCTCGATTTGTTCGAGCAAGGATTCGTTATATTGAATCCGGTGACCGAGCATGCGCCATTTGATTTGGTGGCGTATAGAGAGAAGGAGTTCAGAAGGGTACAGGTTAAGTACAAGTCCTTGGACAGGACCGGCGCAATTACAGTCCATTTTCGCTCAAGCTGGGCGGATAAAAATGGTACTCACATGCGTCAGATCGATAAGAGTGAAGTTGACCTCTATTGTATCTACTGTCCTGATACGGATGAGTGCTACTATTTGGACCCGAAGGACCACAATCGCTCAGTTACCCTGAGGGTAGAGACATCCAAGAACAACCAGTCGGTGAATGTGAATTTGGCGGCTGATTTTCGAAGGGTTCCGTAGAGACTATACGTGTGGCACCTGAGATGGTGAAGAGATAGTCCAGACCACGAACTTGCTACGGCAAGGCGTCTAAAGACGAAGTGGTAAGCTAAGCCGAGGGTAGCAGGTTCGAGTCCTGCCGGGCGTGCCAAATTTGGCAGTTGTACAGTTTTATGGTGAGCGTAGCTCAGTTGGTAGAGCCCCGGATTGTGATTCCGGTTGTCGTGGGTTCGAGCCCCATCGTTCACCCCAATTTTTGGGCCATTAGCTCAGCTGGTAGAGCAGTGGACTCTTAATCCATTGGTCGAAGGTTCGAATCCTTCATGGCCCACCAATTAAATCAAGGCTTACAGTCGGTGTCGATGTAAGCCTTTTTTTGTGCGCTGGCGTTGATCTGGTGGACTTTGCTTGCAGTGGGTATTCTTTGTACCGAAGTTAGATCTGTTTGTTACAAGCCCGGTTCCAACTCAACAACACTGATATGAAAGTGTGAAAATTTATCGGAACGTTTAAACAGGGCGTCGTGCATTTTCTTGCATGATGGCGAGAACTTCCTGAACCTGAAGCACAATAACTTATGCAGTGCGCCTCCATTGCTCCTGTACCTGACATGGAGTTCTCTCATCTCCTCGGGAGAAAGTTCCGCAGCATAGTCACGGTAGTAGCCCCTTTGGCGAGACTCCAGAAAGCGTTCATCTTTGATCAGGTCTTTTGCATTCCACCATTGGGGTGCCATTTCAAACAGAGTATCCCCGTCGGCTTTTGGAAAACCGGTTATCTTTACTGCGAATATCATAAAGCGTCCAGCCAAAGTATATTTTATCGGCAAATCGAACAAATATATCAGGACTCTCATGTATGTGTCAAAAAACAGGCATTAAAATTGTGGGGATCATAAGCAGGATAAAGCCGCGGGTTTAGCAATGAGGTTAGTCTGGCACCTTGAGGATTAGCCCCGCTTCTTGCATGCTGGTTCACTTGGCATAACGGGTATTCGTCTGTTGTCAGGGTTGTCGTCCACCACCAATATGTCATCGAAGGCTTGGGTGGATACCGTCCCAGTCATGAGTCTTTCCTTTCGTACATACCCAACAATTCGAGAATTCGGTCAAAGCGAAACTCTCTTGCCAGGGCGGCCAGCCCCTCAGCCAGAGCTGGATTTTGCTCACGCACCAGCTCCAGCACGGCCTCAAAATCATTGCTATTCAGGGAGAGGGCGGTGAGTTGCAGTGTTTCACGCAATCCCTGTGGCAGGTCTGCCAGAGCCTCTGAGCTTATCTCAACAGGCTCAGTGGACGATACCTCTTCTACCTCTTCATATCTATAGCGTACCCCCATCTGCTGTGCCATGGCATCGAAGATCTCATGGGACTGATAGGGTTTGTTCAATACATCGTCGCAACCCGCATCCAATATATTCTGACGCTGCTCCCTGTAGGTGCTGGCTGTAAGGGCCACGATCTTGACATCATCGCCACCGTGCAGTTCGCGGATACGGGCAGTGGCCGCATAGCCGTCCATCACCGGCATGCGCATATCCATCCAGATGAAGTGAGGCTGCCACTGCTGGAACAGTTCAACTGCCTGCTCGCCATTGTCCGCTTCGCGCACCTCAAGGCCAACCTGCAGCAGCAGGCTAGTCAACAGCAACCGGTTATCGGGGTCGTCCTCAACCACCAGAATGCGCCAAGCGGGATGGCCAGGCTCCACACCCAGCACCGCAGGGCGGGGTGTTTCAATTCCCCCCACCTCGGTGCTCTGTGCCAGGGCCACCGGCAGCTCCACATGGAACAACGTACCCTTTCCAAGCTCGCTCTCGACGCCGATCTCGCCACCCATCAGTTCGATGAATGACTTGCTGATGGTCAGCCCCAACCCGGTACCTTTGACCGTCGTGGATGAATGACTGGCTTGAACGAAGGGCTGGAATATGCACTCCAGCTGCTCCGCAACTATGCCCGGCCCGCTGTCCTTCACCTCCAGTCGCAGGGTAACCATGGCGGGATCATCCACCATCGGTATAGTCCGCACTCGTAGAGAGAAACCACCCTCCTGGGTGAACTTCGCCGCATTGCCCAGCAGATTGATGAGGATCTGACGCAGCTTGCCCTCATCGGCCTTGATGGCTACAGCCAATCCTGAATCGACTATCAGATCGAACTGCAGCCTAGCGCTAGCGGCTCGCAGCTTGAACATGCACCCAATGTCTTCCAGCATATGGGGCAGATCGAAGACCTCCGCTTCTAGCTCCACCCGGCCCGCCTCGATCTTGGAGAGATCCAGCACGTCATTAATCATGGCCAGCAGGTGCTCGCCGCTACGGTTGATGATGGTGATCTTCTCCTGTGTCGCCGCCGGGATATCATGGTCACACGCGATTCTCTCCGAGAAGCCGAGGATAGCGTTCAGGGGGGTGCGCAGTTCGTGGGACATGTTGGCTAGGAAGGTGCTTTTGGCCTGATTGGCAACCTCGGCTTTTTCCCTGGCCGCTTCGGCTTCGTCTCTGGTGATCCGCAGATCGTTTGTGCGTTCAGCCACCTCTGACTCCAGATTTCTGCGATGCTCATCCAGCTCCCGAAGTTTTTGAAAAACGTCGTTTGCCAGTTTTTTAACCACGCTCTCAATCGGTTGGAACTCGAGAAAAGGGGTGGCGTTCAAGATGGGAAGCTCAGGATGCCGGCGGTATGATTCAGCCAGCTCAGTGAAGGACCTCAGTGGTCCGCGGAAGTATTTACGAATGAAGAGATTGATGAGCACAGCGATGCTGACTGCGACCAGCAACCAGACCGACAGACTGATCAATAGAATATTGGTCAGGGTATCTGTCAGGGGAGCTCGGGAAAAAACCAATGTCAGTTCGCCCACCAATTCATCCTTGAAGCGAATCGACCGGTTTCGGACCAGTAGGTCGTTACCGTTTGGCTCGCCTATTGAATAGATGTTCTTCTTCCGTTCGTCCCGGATTGTGACGCCCACTACCAGATCGTCCCGTAGTGCCGTCTCCCCCACCCTGGCGGCGGTCTTATGATCGACATGCCACAACACCTGGCCGAGAGTACCCTCCAGATAAGAGAGAGTCTCTTCTACCTTGCGGGTAAAGTTTCGTTCCAGCTCGGCTGAGGTATTAAGGTAAAAACCGGACGCGACCAGCACCACTGCAAGGGTTATAGAGGTAACCAGCGCCAGAGTCAGGCGCCGGCTCATGGAAACCGTTTTGTTAGACTCAATACCCATTAGTCATATATACACAAGGCATTGTTCCAGGCAACTGAACAGAAGTGACAGCTCGGATCATAGACACTCCTTGATTGCATCCGCAACCCCAGCAGCAGGGAGAAACGCTATGTCTTCGATCAACTTCCACCGAAGGGTTCCCTTCAGATAGATGAGCCCAGTACTCAGGCTTGTAACAAGCTCTTCGGCACGGGGTGATTTCCTGGAGACCATGAGGTAGAACGCTTCCGGCTCCTCGTTCATTTTGCTACAAGCAATATCCTTCGGCATCTCCAGCTCGCCGGAGAGCATGGCCCCGACTACCAGTGCAGGGTGGTGTTCCGCCAGGTCGCAACGACCTTTAGAGAGCATACCAAACATGCCCTGGAGCCCAGCAGGGGATCTGATGACTTCATTGGATCGTGGAATGCCGTGTTCGACAAAGTACATGTCATAGTTCCAGCCCAAAACCCCACAGAGGCGGTAATCCCGCATCTCATTGATCCATGAAATTACCCTGCCACTCTTTTTGGAAAGTGGTCCATCCGGAAACCGCTTTCGGGAGTACCAAACGGCCGTGCCAATGGCATACATCGGGCCCACCAGGTTATAATTTTCGGCCCGCTCTTTGCTGAAACTTGCGTCTATGGCAATTTCCGGATCACCGGGCTGAGAGAAGTTTTCAACGTCATTTAAACAACGTTTCCAAGGGATAAGGTTGAATTTGAACTCCAGGCCGGTCAACTCAGACAGCAAACGGAAATTATCAAGATGAAGGCCGGTAATTTTTTTGTTCTCCTGACCGTTGCCTCCTGACTCATAGAGGAAGGGTGACCAGGTTTCACCGCATATCGAAACAGGTTCACCGGCAAAGACTTTTGTGGCAGATAGAGTCAATGCAGCCCCCAGTACGAACACAAAAAACTTCAATCGATATGACATTTGCTTCTCCTTTTGCCACAGGGAAAGGAGGCCTCTCCCTTATACAAAGGAAAGCACAGGGAAGCTGATCTTGCATAAAAAATTAACCAAAAGAATTTCCCGCAAATCACAGCAGCTTCAGAATCCGAACAAAGTGGCACTCCCGCCCCAAGGCCACCAACCCCTCAGCCGGTTCCGGGGCCAGATCGCATACTGGGTCAAACTCCCCCTTGAACTCCTCGTTGCTCAGCTAGCGTGCAGCCGTTGCCAAGTCTTCCCACGGTACTTGTGCGGAACTACCACTGTCTCACCCTGATTTCTGGTTCACTTGTTAATTCCTGGGAATCCTCATCATAAACATAGCTCACACTCAGATGCACCGCCATGGAGAAGCAACACAAACTAGCGGCATCACTCTCAGTGAGAGTTGTACAGATGATGTGTGCGTGACTTTTGCGTGACGGAATTCCCAGGCAGTGCCCTTATCCTACTGCATCAACAACTCTCTTCATCACTGTCTGGTTGAGTGCTTCATAGCTGAGCTCTTCAGGTTCAACCGGCGCCAGGTACTCGACTTCTATCGTGGATAGGGGTTTGGGTAGCCATGAGCCGCTGGGCAGTGCATTCCAGGCTCCCTTGATGGCAATGGGCACGATTGGCACACCCAGTTCCCGACTGAGGATGGCGTAGGTTTTTCGAAAGGGTCCCACGGCGCCGTCTTTGCTGCGTGTGCCTTCAGGGAAAATGATAATGTTGCAGCCCCGGCGAAGCACTTCAGAGAGGTTCTGCAGGGCATGCTTCAGGTCACGCTCCAGGTCCAGCACGATGACATTGTTACGCTTTGCCAGGTAACGCAGCCACAGCTTGTTTACATGTTTCTGCTTGGCGAAGAAATATGTCCGCTTCATGGTTGGGTTGTCGAGGAATGCGGCAACAAATAAACCGTCCAGGTAACTCTGGTGATTTGGGGCCAGAATACAGGGGCCATCGGGCAGGTTCTCCCGGCCCTTTGCTTTGAGGCGGAAATAACCCCGGGCCAGTAGTGCAAGGGTGTGGCGCAACGGGTTGTGGGCAAACCAACTGCTGGGCAGATGGATGTCACTGCGCTGTTTCAGTATGTCGGCCCATTCATGCACGGTAACGCTGAGTTTGGTCTTCTTTTCCCGGATGAATGCGGCAATACGTCCCACGGTTGGGTGGTCTATAAAGGTCTGTTCACTCACTTCCACACCAAAACTATCCTCCAGAAAGGCCTGCAGTCCCACCAGGTCCAGAGAGTCCAGGGCCAGATCCAGCTCAAGGTGGTCTTCAGCGTAAATCTCATGCATCTTCTGTTGTTGGAGAAAGTCCCGAATTGTGTGGTATTCAGGGTAATCGGGCTCCGGAGAGGTAGCTTTCCGGTGGGAATCGTCGGCCACCAGTTCGTTCAGTAGAAAGCGCTTGAGCTTGCCCAGTCGGGTCTTTGGCAGTTCTTCTCCCAGCAGGTGCAAGTGCATTATTTTCTTGTAGGGGGTGGTCTCCTGGTTATAGAGCTCCAGCACATGTTGTTTGAGGTGTTGCTCCAGGTCGGTGATGCCCTGTTTGCGCGCAAGCATAAAGTTTGGAACCATTACGGCTTGCAGACTCTCCTGATTCAGAAACACCGCTACCTCGGAGATGATGTCGCTCTTGGCGGCAAGTTTTTCTTCGATCTCTACCGGGTTGATGTTCTTGCCGCTGGAGAGGACGATGATCTCTTTTTTTCGTCCGGTGATGTGCAGATAACCGTCATCATCCATGTGGCCCAAGTCTCCTGTGTGGAGCCAGCCATCTTTGAGTACCTCCGCGGTCTCCTGTGGGCGATTGTAATAGCCCTGCATCACATTGCGTCCGCGGGCGATGATTTCGCCATCGACGATGCGGATCTCGTTGCAAGGCATGGATTGGCCGGGCGAGCCGATGCGTACATTCCCCGGTCGGGTGAACGTGATCATGGGTGCTGCCTCGGTCATGCCGAAACCCTCCAGCACCTCGAACCCCAGGGTGGCAAAGTCTCGCCACACGGTTTCGTCCAGTTTGGCCCCGCCACTAACCAGAAAACGGATGTGACCGCCGAAACGTGCATGGACCTTGCTGAATAAACGTCTGGAGAAGGCTGGTGATTGCAGTCGGGCGGCGAGCGCGAAAAGCAGTTTGGGCAGCGTCGCGGAATTGATCTTGTCCAGGATGGATTTATGGATCAGGTTGTACAGGCGGGGTACACCGATCATGATGGTGATCTTGTGATCGTTTAAGGTGCGCAGCATATCCTCCGGAGCCATGGAGGGGGAGAATACGCAGGTACCACCGGTATACAAGGGCGCCATCATCGAACCGAGCAACGGAAATATGTGGTGTAAAGGCAATAGGGCAAGCACCCGCTGATCGGAGGTGTAGACTGGCACCTCTGTCGACACAGCCTCCATATTGGCAAGTAGGTTGTCACAGGAGAGCATCACCCCCTTGGGACTGCCAGTGGTGCCTGATGTGTAGATGAGCAACACGGTCTTATTATTAGGTGGCGTCGGCAGGGGGGTGGGCTCACCGGGAGTGGTTGCCTCTGCCGTCTGATCCAGTATCAGCACATGGGGTTGGATGCCGGCTTTATCGATGGCCTGTTCCATCACCTGCCTGGTCTCATTGGAACAAAACACCAGTTCGGGCTGACAGTCACTCAGAATATAGGCCACATCCTCTGCTGAACTCATGAAATCCACTGGCACCAGGGTGCATCCCTGCTTCAGGGCTGCATAGTAGGCGTATACCCACTCCAGGCGGTTTTCAGAAAACACCACCACCTTTTCGCACTCGATATCTGTAAAATATCGGCTGTAGCCCTCTACCCACGCAAGCAATTCACTGTAGCTGATTGCTTGGTCGCCTTTAATGAGAGCGGTGTTATTGTGCTGTTGTAATAGCATTAATAAAATCCTCAATCTCTACGGCCGGATCTCCTGCTGGCTGGTACCTTTGCCTGTTTTCGCAACCATGCCAGGGATCAATTTCTAATTGAGATATTGCTTATTATATCTGTGGCCCATTAGCTACGAATCAGTCTGACTCGAAATGAACGTCCTTTCAACTTTCCCTCGCCCAGTTTTTTGAGTGCGTTTTTAACCGCGTCGCGGCTGACTGCAACATAAGCCCAATTATCAAAAATATTGATTTTTCCAACCTGGTTGCCTGTGATGCCATCTTTACCTGTCAGGGCACCGAGGATATCTCCAGGTCTCACCTTTTGTTTTTTCCCGCCATCTATCTGCAGGGTAGACATTGGAGGCATGATCGCCTTCTTTTCCAGCAAGTTGGTTGATGGCAGAGGCTCAGCATCCAAAATCGGATCTATATCACTCTCCATAAGGGCAACCCTGTAACTCTCTTTTTCGCTGTACAGGGAGCATGCAATACCTCTGCTACCGGCGCGGCCGGTGCGGCCAATGCGGTGAACATGCACTTCGGTATCATTTGCGATGTGATAGTTGATTACGGCATCCAGCGAATCGATGTCCAGACCGCGGGCAGCCACATCGGTGGCAACGAGAATAGAGGCGCTTTTGTTGGAAAATATCACCAGGGTTTGGTCGCGCTCTCTCTGTTCCAGGTCACCGTGCAGGGCGAGAGCACTAAAGCCGTATTGACGCAGTTGGTCAGCCACCTGCTGGGTTTCACGCTTTGTATTGCAGAACACCAGGGTGGATTCCGGGCTGAATTGCAGTAGCAGCAAGCGTAGGGCGGTCATGCGTTGCTTGTCGTTTTCTACTTTGTAGAAATGTTGTTTGATGCTGGAGCTGTCATGGGTGGAGGCTGCCTGTACCATCACCGGTTTTATCATGATGCGCTTGGCGATGGATTGTATTTGGTCCGGGTATGTTGCGCTGAATAGCAGTGTTTGGCGTCTGGGAGGTGTCTTTTCAATGATGGCATCAAGTGCGTCCTGAAATCCCATGTCAAGCATGCGATCAGCTTCATCGAGTACCAGTGTTGTCAGGTCGGCCAGTTTCAGCGTGCCTTTCCTGAGATGTTCTTCAATACGTCCCGGGGTCCCTACAATGATGTGGGCACCGTGTTCGAGAGAGCCAATCTGTGGGCCGAATGGCATGCCGCCACAGAGGGTAAGTACCTTGATGTTGTGAATGGTTCGAGCCAGTCTGCGAATCTCTTTGGCAACCTGGTCGGCCAGTTCGCGGGTAGGGCAAAGTACCAGTGATTGAATCCGGAAGCGCTTTACATCCAGTTTATTCAGCAGGCCAAGACCAAAAGCGGCGGTTTTCCCCGATCCTGTCTTTCCCTGGGCAATGACATCCTGGTCCGCCAGAATGTGAGGAAGACTTTGTGCCTGAATGGGCATCATCTTCTCATAGCCGAGTGATGAGAGGTTTTTTAGTAGATCTGGGTGCAGGTCGAGAGCTGAAAAGGCGGTCTGGGTCAAAGTGATGATCCTGTACTGAAGATTGACTCCACGATGATCCAGTGGAATTGAGTCGATAACCGGATTATGACTGGTTTGGCGGTGATGTGTAACAGAAACTCTTCTAGCTGGTGACATGGCCACCAGGCTCGAATATCTCACCGGCTTCCGTGTATCCTTTAGTCGAGCACCTCATTTTTCTGCTCTGGACTTGCACCAATTCTCCAGACGTTCAGAATATCGCTTAGTTTTCCCAAGAGACCCGGATTCATGGATTCACATGTACGCGACATCATCCTCAAGGCCACCGGTGCCGATGATCTGTTTGAGGGTGGTTCAATACAGAGTCTGTGGAGCGGCTACGGCAGCATCGATCGCTATGGTCTGATCGGATCTGATTTGGACACTGTTGTGGTCAAACATGTTCGGCTGCCGGATCAGGATAATCACCCACAAGGCTGGAATACCGACCGTTCACACCAGCGCAAACTCCACTCCTACCAGGTGGAGACCGCCTGGTATGAACAGTGGGCGGATCACTGTGGCGATCAGTGCCGCATTCCCCACTGCCTGGCCCTGGAGCATCACGAAGATGAGGTGCTGATGGTGCTTGAGGACCTGGACAGCAGTGGTTTTCCAGTACGCAAGGGTAGTGTGACAGAACCCGGGTTGATCAGCTGTCTTGATTGGCTCGCCCATTTTCATGCCACCTTCATGGGGGAGAAGCCTGAGGGGTTGTGGGAGGTCGGCACCTATTGGCACCTGGATACCCGGCCTGACGAACTTGAAGTAATGGATGAGGGCGAGCTTAAGCAAGCTGCCCAACTTCTTGATCAGAAATTGACCGATGCACCGTTTCAGACCTTTGTGCATGGTGATGCAAAACTGGCCAACTTCTGTTTTTCCAGAGATGGAGTCCAGGTTGCGGCGGTGGATTTTCAATACGTCGGTGGCGGCTGCGGCATGAAGGATGTGGCTTACTTCATCGGTAGTTGCCTGGATGAAGATGAGTGTGAACGCCGGGAGAAGGATCTTCTGGATGCCTATTTCAGTACCTTGAGGCAGGCTTTGGCCCTGCACCACCCCGATGTGGATGCAGCAGCAGTTGAAGCGGCCTGGCGGCCTCTCTACAGCGTTGCCTGGACCGATTTTTATCGTTTTTTGAAGGGATGGAGCCCCGGTCACTGGAAGATCCACCGCTACAGCGAGCGTCTCGCTCATGAGGTTGTCAGTCGGTTACAGGTTGAACAATGCGTCAGTACCGATCAATTACAGACACTGGCCGGGCAGGCGGTAATTGCAGCCCAGGCTGCGGGTGAGATCATCCGTGCCCATAATCAAACAAATCTCCAGATTCAGCATAAAGAGGTGGGTACCAGCACTGCCTCCCAGGTGGTTACCGAGGTTGATCACAAGGCCCAGGCTGCCATTCTGGAGATACTGGAGCCGACCTGTGTTGAGTTTGACCTGGCGCTGCTTGCGGAAGAGTCGCCCGATGATGGACTGCGTCAGCAAAAACGGGCTTTCTGGTGTATCGACCCCATGGATGGAACACTGGCATTCATCAACGGTAAGCAGGGTTATTCTGTATCCATCGCCCTGGTGAGCCGGACAGGATCACCCCTGATCGGCGTGGTGTACGACCCGGTTGAGCAGACGCTCTACCAGGCGGTGAGTGGCAGGGGGGTATTTACGAACGACCGGAAATTGCAGTTGCCAGGACTGGACCCATCCCGCCCCCTGGTTCTGCAGACTGATTACAGTTTTAAGAGCCATCCCTGGCTTGAAGGGACAAGGGAAGGCCTGCAGGAGATTGCCCAGAAACTGGGCCTGAAAGGGGCTGATATTCACTTCCGAACCGGGGCAGTTATGAATGCCTGCAGTATCCTGAAAACTCCTAACAGCTGCTATTTCAAGTATCCCCGTACCGGGAGCAGTGGTGGCAGCCTGTGGGATTATGCCGCCACAGCCTGCCTGTTTGACGAAGCCGGAGCGGTAGTCTCAGATATTCATGGGGCTCCCCTTGACCTCAATCGGCCTGACAGCACCTTTATGAATCACCGTGGTCTGCTCTATACGGGACAGCGGCAGTTGGCGGACCAAATTATGGCCCTGTACAGCAGGCTGCAGGCTACGCAACCTCTATAAGCCCGGTCTCGACGGGGTGTATTGATCTCCTCCGCGACTTGAGCAACATCAATTGCTTTAGCTGACTGTTTTCCTAAACTGCTTGTTGCATAAAGACACAGGCCCATTGCGCAATGAAACGATTTCTATTCACCGGACTCCTGCTGATTACAGCGTTCTCTCAGGCATCAGCGCAGGATATCGATTGGGAGAACGGTGAAGAGATTCACGAGGTGTGTGCCACTTGTCATGGTGAGTTCTCACAGGGTGGCAAGGAGGGGGAGTATCCCCGAATAGCCGGCATGTCGGCTGCCTATATCGAAAAACAGCTGGTGGAGTTTCGTACCCGCAAACGCCCCAATATGACCATGGTTGAGCATACAGACGAGCAGGAACTGCCGGATTCGGATGTGCGCGACATTGCAGCCTATGTGGAGCGAATAAAGCTCCCCACAAAACTGCCCCCCATCGATGAAGCGACCTATGACTCATATGAGCGGCTGCTGCTGGCGGAGAAGACCTTTAATGTAGCCAGGGCACCAGGTGACAAGGCCAAGGGCGAGAAACTCTACAAGAAGGAGTGTCGCTCATGCCACGGCAAGGAGGGTTGGGGCCGGGCAGACAAGGGGGCTCCCTTCATCACAGGTCAGTTCACCCGCTACCTCTGGCGCCAGGTGAAACTGTTTCTGGAGCTCAACCGTATCCACGACCCGGAGTCTCCCGACGAGGAGTTGCTGGCAGATTTCAGCGAAGAGGAGATCAGGGATATATTCGCCTATCTCTCCGTGGTGGATGACTGAGGTTTACTCCCGTTCGATTTTAAGATCAGGCAGGTTTGTTACACCAATCACGTGCAGTACCACGCCCATACCGGCAAAGAAAACCACGCTGGCCATGAAGCTGGCGGCTATGGGGTGACCCAGTCCTTCACCGACAAAACCCGCGGCAATACCACACCCCACGGCTGCAATGTAGCTGAGCCCGGCTAAGATCAACAGGACTTTCTGGAACGGTTTACGCTTACTCAAAATCTCTCTCCGGGATGGTGGGTGTTGTGTCGAGCTTGAGTATACATAATAAACGGTGTGGTGGTTCTTGACCCATCTCAAGGCGCGGACCGGGCAGATGGATACCATGCTTCAGCATATCCGTCCCTGCCTGGTCCAGAATCCAGAATCATATGTCAGCCACAGCAGAACTCATTGCACCTGCACCCTCTGGGGGGAGAATCCCTGGAAACAGGGGGATATGGGCCGGCATATTGGCCGAAATGACAGAGTTTGGCCTGCTTTTTATGGTCTATTTCATCGCCAGGGCTCATTTTCCGGAATCATTCAGGGAGGGCCCTCTCAGCCTCAATACGCTGGCAGGCACCCTGAATACCGTGATGATGATCTCAGGCAGCTACTTCGTTGCAAGGGCCGTGCTCGCAATCCGGAGCAACCGACAGCAGATCGCGTTGCGCTGGCTGGTGCTGGTGCTTATCGCCGCCAGCAGTTACATGGTAATCAAGGTGCTTGAGTTCAGGTGGAATGTGAACCAGGGGATTACCGGTGATACAGGCGTTTTTTTTACGGTTTACTACTACCTGACTCTGACCCATATGGTGCACGTTGGCTGGGGCATCATTGGGCTGCTGTGGGTGATCCTGAGAACCAAAATGGGTGCGTACGATGCGATCACCCACGAAGGAATGGAGGCATTTGCATCCTATTGGCACGCAACCGATCTGGCGTGGCTGATCATCTTTCCCCTGTTCTACCTGCTGCAGTAAGGGACTCCAATGAGCCAGGTTAAACTCCTCAATATACTCTGGGTTCTGCTGCTGGTTCTTACGGTCGGAGGGGCTTGGCTCGGTGAGTCGTCCGGACCGGGTACTGGCGTGGCCCTATTTGTGATCATAACCATGGCACTGAAGGGCAGACTAATCATCGACCATTTTATGGAACTCAACAGCGCCAACGTGACGATTCGAAGGTTGATGCGTGCCTATTTCTACGTCTTGCCACTGTGCGTTCTTCTGACCTATTTTTTTGGTGACTGGCTGGCTGGATTGACTACCCTTTGAATTGACATAACAGGCCCAGGAGGATCAGCTGTTGCCCATTTCGAGCCGGGTACCTAAATGGATCGTGTTGCTGGCCGGGTTGGCAATCACCGGCACAGGCTACGGCCTGCCTCCCTTTCAGCTTTTCGTTGAGATAACGCCGCCGGGTGGCGTGCTAAGGGCACCAGCTGGAAAATACGCGGGACCGGTAGTGATCAAACGGCCGATCACTATTGAGGGCGATGGACAGATCACCATAGATGGGGGTGGCGAGGGCACCGTGCTGAGCGTGGAGGCAGATGATGTTGTTATCCGGGGTCTGCAACTTGTTAACTCGGGCGATTCCCATGACCAGGTGGATGCAGCCATTCTGGTCGCTGCCGACAATGTCCTGATCGAGAACAACCGCATCAGCGATACCCTGTTTGGTGTGCATATCAGGCAGGCCAATGACAATATCATCCGCAACAACACGATCTCCTCGAAGGGAGAAACACCGAGCCTCAGGGGAGAGGGGATTCGGATGTGGTACAGCGAAGGTAACCTGATTGAAGGCAACGAGATCAGGGATGTACGGGACCTGGTTTTCTTAAACTCTCCAGAAAACCGGATTGTGGGCAATACCATCACCGACAGCCGTATTGGCATGGAGTTTGTCTTCTCCCCCGACAACCTGGTAGAGGGCAATCGTATAGAGGGTAACTCCACCGGTGTGGTGGTCATCTATTCCGATGACCTTCGGATTCTCGGCAATCGATTCTCTCACCTGCGAAGTATCTCCGGCTCGGCGGTCTCCATCAAAGGCAGTGCCAAGGCGCTCATAGAAGATAATCTCTTTTTACACTGCGCAATCGGCCTGGTGGCTAACGCACCCATACATCCGGAGCATGTATTTAACCTGAAGGATAACCGCTTTATCTACAACGATGTGGCGATGTATTTCTATGGTGAGAAGGGTGGGCATGTGGTCAGGGATAATCACTTCGAAGGTAATTTCACCGACATTCTTGTCAGTGCATCGTCAAGTGCCCTTCACAATGATTGGCACGGAAATTACTGGGACAACTACAAGGGCTTCGACAGGGACCGGGACGGCTTTGGCGATGCACCCTACAATATGTATGTCTACTCAGACCGTTTGTGGATGGACCGACCCATGACACGCTTCTTTCGTGGTTCTCCCGGGTTGGAGATTTATGATTTCGTTGAGCGCCTTGCACCCTTCTCAAAGCCCGTTTTGATTCTCAGTGATCCCAGGCCCCGCATGGCCCACTAGTATCAGGCAGTCAACTGGGCATAGAGCAGGGGCAGCTCTTTTGGCAGTTGTGAGGGATGGCGGATCACCACGTAACCGCCGGTGCCGAAGATGTGGGGCAGATAGTCGTTGCCCTTCTCATCGATCGTTACACAAAAAGGCTGAAGGCCGAGGCGGCGCGCCTCGATCACCGCCTGGCGGGTATCTTCCATGCCGTACCGGCCTTCATACTTATCCAGGTCGTTGGGTTTTCCGTCGGTAAGGATCAACAGCAGGCGACGGCCGGCAGGCTGTTCGGTGAGCAGCTTGCTGCCGTAACGCAGGGCAGCTCCCATACGGGTGTAGTAGCCAGGTTTGATGGCGCTGATGCGCCCTCGCACCTGCCCGGAGTAGCGCTCGCCAAAATCCTTCAGGGTATGGATGCGCACGGGGTCGCGCTTGCGTGAGGAGAATCCGTACATTCCGAAGCGGTCTCCGGTTGCGTTCAGCGATTCGGCGAACAGGTAGAGACTGTCGCGTATCACATCGATCACCCGGTGATGGTCGTTGATCCATGTGTCGGTGGAGAGGGAGAGATCGGCCAGCAGCAGGCAGGCGAGGTCACGGGCGCCTGCTCGCATCTCGCGGTAGAGATTGTCGGCGCCTGTGCCCCTGCCCGCTGCCTTGTCGGTTGCGTAGCGCAGGTAAGCGTCGATATCCACCTCCTGGCCATCAGGTTGAGCCTTGTACCAGACCCGTGCAGGCGCCAGGGCCTGGAACTGGTTGCGCAGTCGTTTAGCGGTTCGTTGCAGGTGAGTGGGTAGTTCGCAGGGCAGGGCATCTGCAGCCAGCATGGGTTGGATCCGGCAGTGATCCTGCTGCAGGGTGCGTTTCTTCCAGTCCCACTCCGGCAACAGGATGCCCTCGTTGAGAATGAGATCGTCTTCAGCCTCTGAGGGCAGATCCAGATCGAATTTCAAAGTGGCGGCGGCCCGTTGGTTACTTCGACTGACTGCCAGTTGGTCGAGATCCCGGGCAATGGATTCGGCCCGTTCCAGGTCATCTTCGTCTTCCGAACCCCGGTCCACGTTGACGAATTCCCCCCAGGTGAAGATGTTCTCCATACGTACGGTGACCAGGCCCCGGTCACTTTCAGGCTCCTTGACACGCTTGGCCTGCCGGCGCAGGTGTTCCACCTCTTTGCGCTGCTCTTCGCTACCGCTGCTTTCATCTTCCGGATCAGGTGCCGTTGCGCCAGTGGAAGGGAGCGGCGGGGCAGGGTGCAGCCAGAGGGGGACAGGTTGCGGAGCACGCTTACCCATTGACGGTATTGAATCAATAGTGCCGGGCTCTCTCAGTGCCTTGCGGATGGCCCGTTCGAGTGCGGCCTCCCGGGGTGGAAGCTTTTCAAGCTCCGGGCGTAGGGCGATGTGGGCCTCGGCTAGTGCGTGATAACGCTCCTTGAGCCCCGGGTACTGTTCCAGGGTCAGGCGTGTCAGGCGCTGGTTCTTCAGCATCCAGTTCTCTTTGCGCCCATCGTCGCTGACAGCAAGAGCGGCGAGCCAGAGGTAGAGATCCCTGTTGAGATCGGTTTCAGGCAGCCAATCGATGCTGGCCGGCAGTCGCAGGTAGGCGTCGTCCCGCCAGGCCAGTGTGGCTTTTTCGTTAGAGCCGGCGATACGTTGCAACCAACTGCGTCTTGTGTGCTGTTGGGTCGCCTCGGCTGTGGTTATCTGCAGGCCGCTGTCGCCACCAAGGGCGCGGAAGAATATGCTGACAGTACGTTCCACGTCACCCAGTTCGACACACGCCTCTGGATAGCGTGTGTCCGCAAGGCGCGTGATCAGCTTGTGCCAGAATTCTCCGACCTGCTCTTCCATGGAGTCTCTCTTAATCCCCGGGTTTGCCGAAGCGCCCGATCAGGGGGTAGCGGAAGGGTTCACCGGACATCGCTTTTATCAGTGCCATCAGGCCGGGTATGAGCATGATAGGTACCACGACTACGAAGTAGACCTCGAAGACAATCAGTGCCGTTACTGAGCGGTAGCCCCCCTGTATGACAATTATCAGGTTGGCCAGGATAAACAGCGTGGTGGAGATCAGCGCACCGGCCAGTGCCTGGCCCAGGTGATTCATTGCAAGTACTGCAGCGGTCCGGCGTCGGGAGATATAGACTCCGACAAGACCCAACATCGGCAGAATGGGGAATAACAGATTGAGCAGGTAGAGTGCCTGGGCAATGACTGCCAGGCCCTTTCCTTCGGGTGGTGGGCTATCCGTTTCGCTGACAGTGTTATCGTCCGAGTGTGGCATTGACCACCTCCATCAGGGCGCGCAGTGTCTCGTCATCGTCTGTCAGTGGTTCCACCAGGGCAGCCCTGCAGGCATCCCGCAGATCCATACCACCCTTGATCAGGGTTGCGGCATATACCAGCAGGCGGGTGGATGCCGCCTCTTCCAGGTCGTGATCCTTCAACACTCTCAAGGAACCGGCCAGGCGCACCAGGCGGTTGGCCATTTCGGTATCGATACCGGTTTCGCCCTGGAGAACTTCTGACTCCAGCTTCGGATCGGGAAAGTCGAAACTCATGGCCACAAAGCGCTGGCGGGTGGAGGGTTTCATCCCCTTGAGCAGATTCTGATAGCCGGGGTTGTAGGAGACCACCAGCATGAAGTCGGATGGTGCATGCAGTGTCTCACCCGTGCGCTCCAGGGGTAGGATACGACGGTCATCAGTGAGGGGGTGAAGTACCACCGTGGTGTCTTTGCGTGCCTCCACCACCTCGTCGAGATAACAGATTGCCCCTTCGCGTACGGCCCGCGTGAGAGGGCCGTCGCACCAGTAGGTGCCCTGTTCACCGATCAGGTGGCGACCGACCAGGTCAGCAGCGGTCAGATCGTCGTGGCAGGCAACGGTATAGAGCGGTCGCCCGAGCTTTGCCGCCATGTGCTGAATAAAACGTGTCTTTCCGCACCCCGTGGGGCCCTTGATCATGAATGGGAGCTGGTGTCGCCAGGCATGGTCGAAAAGGGCAATCTCTTTACCCTGGGGTTTGTAGAAGGGCAATTCCGTATCTATGGAGGTCATGGTTGCAGTGTTTGTTTCCATCGTCATTATCCTCCACCGGAGAGGTAGAAAGCGGTAGTGATTAGTATGCCGGGTATGAACAGCCAGATGAAGATTACCCAGCGCCAGAGGCCTTTAACGCCTCGTAAGCCCATGAACCAGTCGCCCACGAGTTGTCCCTTAAACAGGGCTAAAAAGAGAACCGTCAGTGCAACAGGCAGCCCTTCTGCGCCGATCTTGCCGATGGCCCAGGTAACAAGGGTCAGTAACAGCATTACACTGTAAACGAGGGTGCAGGGTCGTATCCAGTGTTTGCTTTGAGTTGTTGTATTCATCGCATGACATAGACCAGGGGGAACAGGACCAGCCAGACCAGGTCCACCATGTGCCAGTAGCTGCCACCGGTTTCAACCCCGGTATGCTCATCGGCACTGTAAGCGCCCTGCCTTGTCTTTACCGCCACTGCGGCAAGTATCACCATGCCCAGCAGGACATGCATATAGTGAAAAAAGGTCAGGGAGATATAGAACATGTAAAAGGTATTGGTGCTCAGATTGATACCCATGCCGAAATGGTGGGCATACTCGGTACTTTTAATAATGATAAAGAGCACGCCCATGGCTATGGCGGCCCAGATCCATCTCTCGCAGAGCCTGGTATCGCCTTCACGAATGGCGGCAACGGCACGTACGACGAAATAGCTTGAGGTGATCAGTGTGATTGTATTGAACAGTGCCGCAGTAGTATCCAGGGTCTGCTGGTACTGGTTAAACAGTTCAACGTTGTTCATCCGGGTGAAGGCGTAGGCCGAGAAAAAGATGGCGAATACTGACAACTCGGCGAGGATGAATATCCAGATCGCCAGGTCACCTGGCGGATAGCGCCTCTGTGTGGATGTACTGCTCATATTGGATTCTGCTCTGAGCGGTGGTGTTGATAAGCCTGCTAAACCAGTGGTTTTTCGGGGCTTTAAAAAAAACGGCAGTACTGCGTTGGGGGGTGCAGTACTGCCTAAGTCAGGGGTTATAGTAGTGCTTATATTCATTGAATCTGCGGCAGGCACCCTTGGGGTGCCTGCCGCATCCGGCAGTTGAAAGAGCCTATTCCACCTCGTTTGCAACCGTTGCTTCAGGCTCGTCGTTGCCGACGAAAAAGCTCGCGATGTAGACGATAAGGCCAATCAGGAATACCACGCCTGTCAGTTCACGCAGCCAGTAGAAGAGTTCAATCTTGTCCTGGACCACCATGAACGGCTGTGGATTGTCACTGAAACGCTGCAGGTAGACCTGAAGGATACCCGCTGCGGTCAGGAACAGGGTGATGAAGGTGATGGAAATGGTCATCAACCAGAAAGACCACATCTCCAGTACCTGCGACTTGTTGCTGTTGGCAGCCTGGCGTCCACGCAGAATCGGCATGGCGTAGGAGATGATGGTCAGCACGATCATCACGTAGGCACCGTAGAAAGCCATATGGCCGTGGGCTGCAGTGATCTGGGTACCGTGAGTGTAGTAGTTCACGGGAGCGAGGGTGTGCAGGAATCCCCATACGCCAGCACCAAGGAAGGCCATTGTCGCGGTTCCCAGCGCCCACAGGACAGCAGCCTTGTTGGGATGGTTACGACGACGCTTGTTGACCATGTTGAAGGCAAATACCGTCATCATGAAGAACGGAATCGGCTCCATGGCGGAGAAGATGGAACCCCACCACTGCCAGTACTCGGGGGTACCGATCCAGTAGTAGTGGTGACCTGTACCGATGATGCCGGTAATCAGGGTCATGGCGATGATGACGTAGAGCCACTTCTCGATAACCTCGCGGTCAACACCGGTGGTCTTGATCAGTACGAAGGCGAGAATTGAACCGAGGATCAGTTCCCATACGCCCTCAACCCACAGGTGCACTGTCCACCACCAGAAGAACTTGTCCAGGACAACGTTCAGCGGATTGTAGAAGGCAAACAGGAAGAATACCGCCAGACCGACCAGGCCAATGAGCAGCACCAGGTTGACCACGGTTTTGCGACCCTTGAGGATGGTCATGCCGATGTTATAGAGAAACGCCAGGGCGACTATCACGATACCAATCTTGGTTATCGTCGGTTGCTCCAGAAATTCTCGTCCCATGGTGGGCAGAAGATCGTTTTGGGTCATCTGCGCGAGGCCTGAATAAGGCACCAGCAGGTAGCCGAGGACGGTCAGTGCGCCGGCAGCCAGGAAGACCCAGAACATCAGCGTGGCGAGCAGAGGGCTCTCCAGGTCGCGTTCCGCCTCTTCAGGCACCAGGTAGTAGGCAGCACCCATGAAGCCGAACAGCAACCAGACGATGAGCAGGTTGGTGTGGACCATACGCGCCACGTTGAAGGGGATCTCCGGAAACAGGAAATCACCCATGACATACTGCAGGCCAAGGATCAGGCCAAACAGGATCTGCCCTACGAACAGCCCGATGGCCGCCATAAAGTAGAGCTTTGATACGGATTGTGATTGAAATTGCATGTCGATAATCTCCCCTCAGATCAACCCTGAATATTCGGTGGCCAGTTGGCGTCATTGATTCCTGAAACGTATTTCAGAAATTCAGCAATGGCCTTGAGCTCTTCGTCAGAGAAATTGAACTGCGGCATGCTGCGGCGTCCAGGAATACCCTCTTGAGGACGGCTCTTGATGAAACCGATGATGCCGGCTTCCCCGCCAAGGCGTTGATAGGCATTGGCCAGTTCCGGTGCAAAGTAGGCACCTTCACCCATTAGGGTGTGGCAACCGATGCAGTTGTTCTCTTCCCAGAGAGCTTTGCCTTCGGCAACTGTCTCGGTAAGATTTTCGCGGTTGTCACGTTCCGGCAGAGCCGAGATGCTGTCAAACGATAGCGCTAGAAATAACAGGAAAAAAAACACCGTTCCACCGTAAAAGATGTTACGTGCCATGGCCTTTGTGAAAGCCTGCGACATGGTTCGTCCCTCCAGACTGATTATTGTGGTGTGGACATTGGACAGGGCGGGGCTTTATATGACCTTGATTTTGATCAAGGCACCCCGGTGGCTGATTAAGGTTATATGCAGATACTGAAATGGATACCTGGCGGCCAGGTGAGAGGGTACTGATGATCAGTTCCAAGGTTCACAAAGACGAACTGAAACGTGGCTTGATATTTTCACGGTTGAGCGATGAGCAGCTTGATCGGATCATGCGGCATGCTGTGCGCATTCGCCTTGAGGAAGGTGAGTCACTTTTTGAGCAGGAGGAGAAGGCGGAACGTTTCTACCTGATGGTTTCAGGGCAGATTAAGCTGTACAGGCTCTCACCGGCGGGTAACGAGAAAGTTGTGGAGGTCGTGACCCCAGGAGGGACATTCGCCGAGGCGTTGATGTTCCTGGAGCGTCCCTTCTACCCTGTAGGAGCCCAGGCACTGCAAGCCGCAGAAGTGATCGGTGTCGATGCCCCCGACTTTGCCGACATGCTGAAAAGCTCCGTGGAAACCTGTTTTGTCCTTCTGGGCGATATGAGTCAGCGCCTGCGGGGGCTTCTCAACGAGATCGACGATCTGAGTCTCTACAGTGCTACCTGCCGGGTGGCCGCCTACCTGGTGCAGCAGGCACCGAATGGCAACACAGCATTCGATCTTGCTATCCCGAAGCATGTCATGGCGTCACGCCTTTCAGTCAAACCTGAAACCCTGTCACGCATCATCAAGAATTTCACCAGCACTGGCGTCATATCGGTCAACGGAAGCCACGTGGAGATCCATGACCGGGATGCGTTGCATACCGCCGCCGATGCCTGCTCCCTGGAAGAGGGTACCTTGCTCTCGACTTTTCTGTATCCCTGTCCACCCCTGAGCAATTGACCAGTCGCATCTGCTGTAGGTCGGCCTAATATGGCCAGATCGCCCGGAGGACCGGGCTCCTACAAAAACTAAACCGGCCCTGCACTAAAGTTACTGAAGCGACATTGCAAGGTGCGTAGGTTAGCCATTAGCTCGTTATTTCGCCCGGAGGACCGGGCTCCTACAAAAACTAAACCGGCCCTGCACAAAGTTACTGTAGCGACATTGCAAGGTGCGTAGGTTAGCCATTAGCTCGTTATTTCGCCCGGAGGGCCGGGCTCCTACAAAAACTAAACCGGCCCTGCACAAAGTTACTGTAGCGACATTGCAAGGTGCGTAGGTTAGCCATTAGCTCGTTATTTCGCCCGGAGGACGGGTTCCTTCAGAATGATAGTTGTCTAGTGGCTGGTGCCGGCTGAGCGGGTGATCTTGTTGTGCACGTTGTACTTGCCTGAAGGTTTTTTCATGGGCAGGCGTTTTATCTCTTCAAGAGTGTCCGCCTTGTAGACCACCACCGCACCGTCGTTGTCCCAGATGCTGAGCAGAGCGTGCTTGCCCTCCTTGTCGAACTCCACATGTGCGGCTGTCTTGCCCGGTGCGGGACGCAGGGTCTTGACGATCTCCAGGGTGCTCTTGTCAATAATGTGTACTGCATCCCTGTTGGGGCCGAAGAAGACATCGACCCAGGCGTAGGGGGTGTTTTCATGGCTGCGCATGAAGAAGCCGGGGCCCAGGGTCTCTATCTCCTTGATAAGTCCCCAGTTTTCCATATCGATGACGCTGATTGATCCCTTCTTCAGGTTGGGTGTGGCCATGATGGTCCGGCCCTGGTAAGGCCATGTAATACCCGAACCCAGGTGAGGCATGCCGGGCAGTTCCAGGTTCTTGGTCGAACGCCCCAGGTCCAGGTCAACCACTTCGCCGCGCCCCTGGCGCGAAGCGCCGATTACGGTGCTGTAGTCCTGGCTGAAGAAGAAGTCATCCAGGTAGTCCTTGGTCTTGATTCGACGTATCGGAAAACTGTTGTTGATCTGCTCCTCTCCGGAATCCGTTCGGTAGTCGTGCATCCACTGTCCGAAACCCTTTGGTGGTTTTTCAAGGTAGTTGATCTCCCACACCTCCGGTATATCTTTCAGTGCAGCAATGAAGCTGTTTCTCGGGTCTGCGGTGTATACCGCACTAACCCTGGAACTTGCACCTTTTTCATCAGCTACATCAATCACCTTCAGGGGCTGCATGGTTTCTGTGTCGATGGCCACCAGGGTGTGGGGTAGGTAGTTGGCTACCATCAAAACCCGACCATCAGCAGAAACCGCAGAGTTTCGGGTGTTGATGCCGGCGCGTACTTCAGCCACGAACTGCAGACTGTACATGTCGAATTTGCTGACCCAACCGTCCCGGGAGGTGAAAAAGACGAAGCGTCCGTCCGGTGAATACTTGGGACCGCCGTGCAGTGCAAAACGGGTTTTCACCCTGGTCAGGGGTTCGATCAGGTCGCCGTCCAGAATGGTGGCATGGTGATCACCCAGTTCAACTACCACGAACATGTTGAGTGGATCAGCCTTGTGCAGCGGTCTCTCCGGCAGTTCGCCGGGCTGCTTCAGAATGATACGGCTTTTGCTTATCTCAGCCGTATTCCAGGTAGGAATATCGGCCAGGGGAGTGTAGATAAGGGAGACCAGCGCATCGATCTGTGGCGTTGTCAGTTTCTCTTTGAAGGGCGGCATCTGGGTGGCCAGGCGGCCATCGGCGATGACCCCTGCAGCACGTTTCGGTTTCAGTCGTTTGAGATTCTCCGGTAGCAGTGCGGGGCCAATTGCGCCCAATCTGTCTGCACTATGGCACTGGGCGCAGTGCTGGATGTAGAGATCCTGGGTCGCTTTATCCGTATCAGCGGAGAGAGGTGCGGTCATACCGCCGATCATGCACAGGATAAGGGTGCTTGTGAGTTGACGTATCATTGTACTTCTGTGTCTATGCGGTAAGCGGCATGGCAGGCAACGCAGTTCTGCATCAGCTGGCTCAATGCAGAGAGGGTTTCGGTTTTATCAGGAAACTGCTCAGCGTTGAGCGCCAGTTGATCAAACTTTTCATGGGTGCCAAAGCCGAGGGTCTTGAAGGCCAGGGGCAGCTTGGTCACCAGGCTTGCGGGTACTTCGCCGGTGGCGCCCATTCCCACTTTGCGTGCAGCCGCAGCTGCACTCTTGAGGTCATCTTTTACCAGTGCTGCGGTGATGATCTGAACAGTCTCCAGAAAGGTACGCATCTCACCAAGTACCATATCCCTTTCGCCCTGAGTCAACATGATTGCCGTGCGCTGGTCACTGGCGATTACCGTTTCACCGACGACGATGAACTTGTAGAGCAGGGCGGCAAGGGCGATACCGAAAATCAGCATGATGATACAGCAGGGTCGCTTCATGCGATTCTCTCCATGGGGGACTCAGGTGAATCCTTGGAGAGTCCGGTCTCTTGGTCACTGAGATAGCAGCCGGGGTCTTCTGCCCAGAAGTTGCCGGTCAGCTGCCAGGCTCGGGTGCGGCTGTTACCACCACAGATCTGCAGATGCTGACAGTCCGCGCATCGTCCTTCCAGTGGACGGGGGATCTGTTTCAGGCCGGACATCAGGGGGTCGCTGGTGTCCTGCCATATCTCTGAAAATGGGCGCTCGCGGACATTGTCCAGGGTGTAATCCCACCACATGGTGTCCGGATGGACCCGGCCCAGGTTGTCGATATTAGCGATATTGATGCCCGACGAGTTGCCACCCCAGCGGGTGAGCATATTGTGCAACCGCTCAACCTGGTCGGGCATATGTTTGTCTACCCATTGCAGCAGGTAGACGCCGTCGGCATCGTTGTTACCGGTGACAAACTCTTTTGGCCGGTTCTGTTTGATACCGTTCCAGCAGGTCTTGATCAGCAGGTCCATGGCCGACCGGGTCATCTTGTGGTGGGCGTCGTCCTTGCGGTTCTTGTTGCCCCTACCGGCGTAGTTGAGGTGGGAGAGGTAGAACTTGTCGATATCCTCGTCATCCATCAATGTCAGAAGGTCCGGCAGGTCCTGTTCATTGTCCCGGGTCAGGGTGAAGCGCAGGCCGACCTTGATGCCGGCTTCCCTGCAGAGACGGATTCCTCTCATGGATTGGTCGAAAGAGCCCTCCATGCGCCTGAACTTGTCATGGGTCCCGGCCATGCCGTCTATACTGATGCCGACATAGTCGTAGCCGGTTTCTGCTATGGATTCGATGTTCTGCTCATCGATCAGGGTGCCATTTGTAGAGAGGCCCACATAGAACCCCATGGCCTTGGCGCGGCGGGATATGTCGAAGATGTCAGGTCGCATCAGCGGCTCGCCACCAGAGAGAATCAGTACAGGTACTCCGAATTCCTTCAGGTCATCCATTACACCGTAGACCTCTTGGTTGTCGAGCTCACCCTCAAAATCCTTGTTGGCAGAGGTGGCGTAGCAGTGTTTACAGGTGAGGTTGCAGCGGCGGATCAGGTTCCATATCACAACCGGGCCGGTGGGTGCGGCGACCTGGGGTCTGCGTGGTTTGCTGTCAGGATTGGCCAGGGCTTGCAGGTAGCGGGTCAGTCGGAACATGTTGGGTTCTCTTCAGGCCGCCAGTCGCAGGCCGGTCTTTTTCAATACTTCAGTGCTGAAAAGCACTTCATGGGCCCGGCACTCTTCGCCCAGTAACTGTGCGATCTGTTCACTCTTGTCTCTTACTTCGTCGCGGTTGCGGCCATGGACCATGGCGAATAGGTTATAGGGCCAAACACCTTCATAGCGGGGGCGTTCATAGCAGTGGCTGACGAAATCGAGACCAGCCACCTTGGGGCCGAGCTTGTCCAGCTTGGAGTCGGGTATGTCCCAGACGGTCATGCCGTTGCCCCTGAAACCAAGTTTGTAGTGGTTGGGTACCAGGCCGACGCGGCGTATGACGCCTGAAGTCAGCATGCGTTGCATACGCTCAATCACCTCCTTTTCGGAGATCAGGTTGCGTCTGGCCACGGCAGCATAGGGATACCTCTCAAGTGGCAGGCCCTCCTGGGTGCTGATCACCAGCCGGCGATCTGTTTCGGTGAGTTGATGCTCAGATGAGATTGCGGGCGACTGGTTTTGGATGGAGCGAGTCTTAAGTTCACCATTCTCCCCGGTTTCGAACCAGAGCCCGAGATAGAATTCTTGCAGCTTCGGGAAGTTACACACATTTAGCTCTGTGTTCCTCTCAATTTCGGCGATAGACTCCATCACCTTCTCCCGGGTCTCAGCTGCGATTACGAACCACATGTTGAGCAGATGCTCACGTCGGTAGTTATGGGCAACAGTTGGCAGCATGTTGACCAGGCTCGCGACCGACTGGTATCTCTCTTCAGGCACCGAAAGGGCGGCCAGGGTAAGACCACCACCAAAGCGTTCAGCATTGTAGAGTGGGCCGAAACGGGTAAGCCAGCCCCGTGCCAGCATCTGATCGATACGTTCTATAAATTGGCCGGGGGTTATATCGAACTGCTTTGCCATATCATCAAACGGGGTTTCGGTCAGGGGAACTCCCCCCTGGTAACGATTTATGATTCTGCGGTTCAGCGGATCGAGTGCGAGTTGTCCCATAACGTCAGTTTCCGATTGCAGGACTTTTTGTCTGTATTGTCTTCAAAGAATCATCAGGCCGGTCATAGCGGGCGCCGCGCTGTTTGAAGCGCCGGTTACTGAACAGCAGCTCGTATTGGGTGGATTTCATGCCACACTCCTGAACAACTCTCTCCACGTTGGCGATCACTTCGTCCCTGTTTCGCCCGTGGATCATGCTGAAGAGGTTGTAGCGCCAGTTGGGAAGGCGGCGGGGTCTCTGGTAGCAGAGGGTGACGAAGTCGTACTTGCCTATGCACTGGCCGGTGTGCCTCACCTCGTCATCGGGAATATCCCAAACCACCATGGCATTGAAACGGAATCCAAGTTCATGATGTCTGACCACGACACCGAAACGTTTGACGATGCCCATGGCCTGGAGACGTCCGATACGATCTATAACCTGTTGTTCGCTAAGGCAGAGCTGTTTGCCTATCTTGGCATAGGGGCGTGAAGCAAGAGGAATGCCTCCCTGGATGGCATGAATCAGCGCCATGTCTGTGGCGTCAGGTTCGGTTGCAGTCTCAAGTCTGTGTATATTCAGTTCCATTTCAGATCAAATCCCAGATCGATGAAGTAGTCCTCAACCATCGGCAGGTCGAGGACCGGAAGTCCACACTCCAGGCTGATGCTGTCCAGGACTGTATGGAGATGTTCTTCGTCCGAGGCCGTGACCACGAACCAGAGGTTGTACTGATGCAGCCGCTCGTAGTTGTGATTGACTTCGGGATGAGCGCTGACCAGTGCGGCAACCTGTTCGAGATCTTCCGGTGGTACCGCCATGGCAGCGAGGGTGCTTGCACCTACGCGATTGGGTCGTAGCACGGGGCCGATACGGCTTACAGCACCTCCATTTTTAAGAGTATCCAGTGCAGCAATTACCTCGTGCTCACTGGTACCAAGCTGCTCAGCTATCTCCCGGTAGGGTTCGGCGGAGAGAGGAAAGCCGTGTTGAAACTCGTTGAGCAGTCGCTTCTCCAGCGGTGTGAAGTTGCTACCGGTACTCTGCTTGGCTTCTCTGCGTCTATGCATCTTCCACCTCAGAGTCCGATTTTGTGTGCGCGTGATGTAAAGAAGATGCCGCTGGGTTTCTTGGCCGGCAGCTCTGCCAGTTCGGAAAAAAGGCGGGTGTCGTAGACCCGAAGTTTGTCGGCGTCTCTAACCGAGAGCCAGACATGCTCACCACGGGGAGTGAACTCCATGTGCAGTACGGCCTTTCCCGGCTCCAGGGTTTTGATCAGTTTCAGATCCTTGGTGTCGATGACCTGAACGCGGTCATTTTTGGGGAAGGCGAAGTTGACCCATACCTGGCGGCCGTCCGGGCGCGCCATGACAAAGACCGGTTGGCCGTGTACGGGTATCTTTCCCACCTGTTGCCAGGTTTTGGTGTTTACAACCAGCACCTGGTTACGGCCAACGGCGGGTACGAAGGCGAGATCGCCGGCCACGGCCCACCCTTCGAGATGAGGCATCTTGTAGACGGGCATTTTTTTGTCGCCCCTGCCATAGTCATCGAGGATGCGCCTGACGCCCTTGTCGGTGTTCCATAGATCGAGAAGAACCAGTCCATCCTCTCCAAACAGGCCGGCGATGTAGTGGCGGCCGTCGGGAGTTATCAGTGCGTCATATGGCTGGGTGCCAACGTTACGGAACTTAGTTATGGCAGGATTTTCGGATTCGGAAAAATCCGCGATCCAGACCTCTCCTGCATCGTAGAGGCTGAAAACAAAGCGCTGATCGGGTGCATCCACAAGGCCGACTACCTTGGATGTTTTACCATTGTCATAGCGTGCAGGAATGTCTGCCACCAGTTTCAGGGTGTCGGCGTTGAAAACCTTTACACCCCCGGGCTTGTAGTTTGATACCGCGATAAGTTTTCCGTCCTGGGATATGGCGCCACCGATACTGTTACCGGACTGCATGGTGCGTGCGACAATTTTCTGTTCCAGGATGTCGATCTTGGTCAGCCCACCGTCACGTCCAAATATATAGGCGAAGCGCTCGTCACGGGAGAAGACGGCAGATGCGTGGGAGAGGTCTCCAAGTCCCGTTACCTGGCCCAGGCTGCTTTTGTCCGTGGTATTTAGTATCTGTACACTTCCGTCGGCACGCTCGATGACGATTCCGAGGTCACCTGTACCACGCATCTGCGCAGAGATCGACAATGGCAGGCAGAGTCCAAGCAGAAGCAGGAGGTGGAGTGCGGATCGGTAATTCATCAGGGTAGTTCACCTTTCATCAGGCTAGTGGCGAGCCAGGTTGCCTCTGCGTCAGTGAAGAAAGGTCTCCAGGGAGGCATGGGTGTTCCGGGGCGGCCATACAGAATTGTGGTGGCCAGTTGCTGGGTGTTGAAGCGGCTGATCCGTTCTGGCTTCAGGGAGGGGCCGAGGCCACCTTCGAGGCTCATGCCGTGACAGGAACCGCAATCGTGCTTCACCAGGTGGCGCAGGTTCTTCTGACGCTCTACAGGGATGGTCGACTCGCCTGCTGACACCTGTGCGGTAAGCATAATCAATGGAAGCAGAAAATAGATACTGACCCTGTTCATTATCGATCCCATTCAGCCCACGAACGATTAGCAGACACTATTGTGCAGAACCGTCTCTATGGCTTTGATATTCATCAAGCGCTCACTCAACGATTACAGTGCCTGTCATCTTTGGGTGAGGGCCACAGCGGTAGGGGAACTCGCCAGGATTGTTGAAAGTTCGCTCGTAGTTCTCGCCGGGGAAGAAGTAGGGGGCTTCAGGCTCTCCCAGGGCTTCGAACCAGACGCTGTGGTACTGCCGTTTTTCGTTATTGGTCCAACGCACTGTGTCTCCGGCCTTGATGGTGATTACCTGTGGTTCGAACTTGAACTTCAGGATCCCGACTTCAGCCAAATTCCCCGGGTCGCCGCCAGCCATTGCACTGATCGGGAATGCCACGAGAATGAAACTGATTGCCAGTGATATTCGACTGTTCATGTAGACACCCCGTTATCTGCGGGAATACGGAGAGAGCAGGTGTGCTCTCTCCGCATATCTCGATCATTGAGCGGTGGCATTTACCTCGGCTTTATCGTTATCAAGCCCCAGCTTGTAGCCAAGAGAGACATGATGGAAACGAGAGCTGCTGAAGTCATCGTGTATGGCAAAGCCGAAGTTGTACAGTTTCCCCGCCTCGATGTTTATGTCACCGGGTTTATCCGACTTGAGCTTGCGCTTCATCACCACGACCCAGCTTCCTGCTTCCTGGCGTGCATCCACCTCGAAGCCCTGGCCACCGGTCATGTAACGTTGCTCCATAATGTAGCCATCTTCTGCTTCACCCTTTCCTGACTTGTAGCGCAACAGGTCCATAAATTTTCCTGCATCCATTGCAGTCTTGATATCATTTCCGGTCTTGAGCTTGTCCCAGCCTCCGCGTTTTTTCCCGCGACGTCCCTTGACCTCGACTTTACTCCGGCTCTCCTTTAGGTACTTGGTGATACCCTCCTTAAGATCGATAATCTTGGCTGCATCACTGCCCGCGGCTGCATCAGAAGCAGGGGTGTGGGGCATGGTGTTGGCGTCGTGATGACAGGTCTGCCAGCATCCGGAACGATCAGCGTATTCAACCTTGTTGGTGGCGAACATCAGGGCCAGCTTCATAGGGTTTTCAGGATCCATCTTGCCGCCGTCCACGAAAGGTACAGGAACATGATCACCCTCGGGCCAGGTGAAGCGAAGGTAAAGGTTTTCCCCGTCATGGGTTGCATCAACAGTGACAGGTATGGAGGCACGTTTTCCGGGAATGGGTTTGGTCTCGGCCTTAGCGCCTGTGACCATTTTTTTGCCCATGTCTTCCAACTCTTTGTCATGGCAGGTTGTGCAGCGGTCGCCACCCTTTATTAATGGACGTGCACCGCCATGGTCTTTGCCGGTCAGCACCCACTCCATTGATGTTTCACCAGGATAGAACAGGGTGATTTCACGGCTCCCTGCTTTTCCCCAGTCGACATTGATGCTGCTGTCAGTACCGCCGGCTGTGGGTACTTCCTGGGTTGCGTGGCCATCCTGCTGTGCTGCTGCCAGGGCAGTGGCAACGGCCTGCTTGATACGCTCCTGTTCAGCTTGCTTGGCTGCAATTTTTGCTTGGCGTTCTTTCTCTTTTTCTACTTTCTCCAGTGCCGCTTGCTCTGCCTCCTTAGCCTCGACCCGTTCCAATCCCTTTGCATACATCTCAGGGACGGGACGTTGGTAGGCGGGCCATGGCTTTTCAAGCTCCTCGAGTTCCTCATCGCTCAACTGGTCGCGTACGCTATGGTGGGCAATGCCCTTGTGACAGTCGATGCAGGTCTGACCGGTCTTGAACGCGTTGAGGTGCTGCTTTCTAGCGCGGGGTTTCTGGAACTCCGGGTTCATGGATTCGAAGTTGTGGCAGTTGCGACACTCGCGGGAATCGGTCTGTTTCATCGTCTTCCAGACACGCTTGGCCATGGTCAGACGGTGATCATTGAATTTTTCCTTGGTATCCACGGTGCCCAGTATTTTATGCAGTATCTCGTTACTTGCCTGGATTTTTCGCACCATCTTGTGAATCCACGGATCAGGTACATGGCAGTCAGAGCAGGTCGCCCGAACACCGGTACGGTTCGAATAGTGGATGGTGGGTTTATACTCCTGGTATACGTTGTCTTCCATCTCGTGGCAGCTGATACAGAAATTCAGCGTGTTGGTGGCCTCCATGGCCGTGTTGAAACCGCCCCAGAAAATAATGCCGACAATAAAAAACACCAGGGCGCTGCCAACTGTTGCACCGAGGATAATTCGACGTGTGAAAAAATTGGGCTTTACTGGAAGATCAGGCATTGTAGTCTCACCCCACGAGTGGCCCGGAACCAGCGAAGGTCGACAGGGCCTTTTGACTATATTTGTTGCTTACTATGTAAAACCGGCGGGCAGATCAATGCCCGCCGGTTTGCGTTATAACCTAAGGATCAGGTTACGTGGTTGATGCGGTTGTGGACGTTGAACTTGCCGGTAGGTGCATAGAGACCCTTGACGCGCGCTTTCTCTTCAAGAGACTTCGCATCATAGATGATGATTTCACCATTAGGCTCTTTACTGTCCTTGCGGTTCCATACTGAAACCCAAACTTCTGAACCGTCAGCGTTGAACTCCATGTGCACCGCAGCGTAGCCGGGTTTTTCGGTTAGCTGTATGGTTTTGACAATCTCTCGGCTCTTCTTGGAGATTACCTGTACAGACTGCTGTACCTCAGGCTCAGGATGCTTGGTCTGGTCAGCCCAGTAGTAGTCGCTCTTCGGGTGGGTACGGATGAATACACCGGCACCGTCTGTTTCAACTTCGTAGCAGATCTTCCAGGCCTTGTCCTTGCGACCGACAGGATCGTTACCCCATACGGTGACTTTACCTACGCCAAGGTGGGTGGTTCCGCCTACAGGGCCACACTTCGGATCATTCCAATTTGCACCTGGACCAGGGTGTGGAAGCTTGTCAGTATCAATCGTTGCTTCCAGCTTCTGGGTCTTGGTATCTACCACGACCATCTGGTTGGATGCGTTGGCAGCGATCTGGAAATAACGGCCTGTGGGATCAAAGAAACCATCATGGAGGAACTTGGAAGTGTCCATTTTGGTGATCTTGAGGTTGGCGATATCGCTGTAGTCAACCTGCCACATCTGCCCAAGCTCCTTCATGGAAACCAGCCAGCTTGGGTGGTTGGGGGTGTCGTAGATGGCTGCAACACGTGACTCGTTCACGTATTCACCGTCAACATTCACGCCACGTGCGGAAACCACTTTCAGAGGCTCCATTGTGTGGGCGTCGGCGATAACGAAGTGAGGAGGCCAGTAGCCGCCACCAACTACGTATTTGCCATCGCCGGATACTGCGACGTCGCGAGCATCATAGGCGATCTGTACTTCGGCGACCTTCATCTTGTCCGGGGTCTGCCAGAGGTCGATCTTGGTCAGCTTGCCGTCGCGGCCCTGGGTGTACCAGAAGCGGCCGGCATCCTTGGCGTGCAGGGTGTTGTGGTGCTCTGCAGCCTTGAGTACGTGTACTGCGTAACCAGTGGGTACGTGGGCGACAACCTCTTTCGTGTCGCCGTCAATGACTGCGACCTTGCCGACGTCACGCTCGATGACGAGGAAAAAGTTTTCCCAGTTGCGACCATGCAGGGGTTTGGTGGGGTAATCTTTTGGCTCAACAAAGGTTTTCCAGCGATCTTTCATCAGTGCCAGGGACATCTCTGGTGGAATAGGGGCTTCCATCTGGATGTAGGTGGCCATCTTCTTGATTTCATCTTTGGTCATGATGTCATCGAAGTTGTTCATGCCACCTTCTGTACCGTAGGTGATGATCTTCTCGAGACGCTCCTGGCCGAGTTTCATGGTGCTCTTCGGCTCAAGACTCTTTCCGGTCGCGCCTTTACGCAGGGTGCCGTGGCAGCCTGCGCAACGCTGGAAATAGGTGGTTTTTGATTTTTCGAAATCGGCCTCGGACAGCGTTGGTCCACCGGCAGCGCTTGCGGTCGCTGATATACCTGATAAAGCAGCGCCAATCACCACGCTTAACGCAGATTTGGCAAAACGATATTTATTCACTTTTGTTTACTCCCATGGATGACTTGGTTCCCAAGCTACTTATGGATGTCAGGACAATTGATTGTCATGCTCCGGCCACACACTCTAGACCTGGTGCGCGAATCGTCTTTGATAAAAATCAAGGGGTAATGACTGGAAGTGGAATATTTTTGAGATAGACACAATGGCAGCTGTTGTGCCTTTGTATTTATTTTTCGTTTTAAATAATTATTCAGATAAATATATTTACGAAATAAATTGTTGAATAAGAAGGTGATGAGATGAAACAAAGTGTCAGTATGCTTATGTTGTCAATGGTCGTTGGAGTTCTGTTGATTGCAGATATTCTGGTCTTTGTTGCCCTCGGAGCAGGACATCCGGTTCCCTGGGTTATATTGGTCCTTCTGATCGTTGTTCCATATTTTCATAATAAAATGGAAAACCGTCATTTTGTTACCTGGAGTCCGGAATACAGTGTTGGAATTCAGGTCATCGATGAAGATCACAAAAAATTATTGTCCCTTATTAACAACCTGCAGACTGCCGTGCACTACCATACGGGTGATGAATTTGAAAAACAGGCTCTGGATGAACTTGTTGATTACACGAGATTTCATTTTAAGCGTGAAGAGGAGTTGATGGAGAAGTACGATTATCCTGGGTTCGAGTCACATCGTGCAGAGCATGCAGCTATGATTGAACAGGTGGGCGGTTTTGTGGATGAGTACCACAAAAAAGGACATGATGTTCTTGAGTCAATAGCGGTTTATCTTAAAGAGTGGCTGATCAATCACATCAACGGAACTGATCAGAAGTACGCCAGATTTATAAGGGATAAGGGCGAGATATGACAAATATCAATAATTTTCCGGCGAAATAAGGATAACCACAAATAGGTATCGTTTTGTGTCGTATCAACCTGCTATCCGTATGCCAGTTTTAGTGTGTTTATCTCCTGATCTGCTTCGCTGGGGTTGAACCAGTTTCCGATCTCAGCCGAAAGTGTAACCACTTCACCGATCACCAGAAGCACCGGTGCCTGCATGGCATTCGCTTTAACGTCTGAACTCAATCTTGTTAGTGTGCTGGTAATGCTTCGATGTTTGGGAGTGGTGCCATTCTCTATGGCTGCTGCTGGTGTTTCTGCCGGAAGGCCGGATGAAATCAGCTTTTGGGTTATCTCATCCAGTGTTGCCAGTCCCATATAGATAACAAGCGTGCTTTCAGGGTCGGCGATCTTATTCCAGTCAAGCTCAAGTGCGCTGTCATTTAGCAGGTGCCCGGTGAGAAAGCGTACGCTACGACTGATACCTCGATGGGTCAGGGGGATGCCTGAATAGGCGGTGCAGGCTGCAGCAGCAGTTATTCCGGGAACAATTTCAAAAGCTATGCCTGCCTTTACCAGGTGCATGGCCTCTTCGCTGCCCCGGCCGAATACAAAAGGGTCTCCACCTTTCAGTCGCAATATGTTCCTGTTTTTTGAAGCGAGTTCAACAAGGATCTCGTTGATTTGGTCCTGGGGCACGCAGTGACGGCCGCTCTCCTTGCCGACAGGGACCAACTGTGCAGTTGTTGGGACAAGGTCTAGAATCTCTTGAGAGACAAGCCTGTCGTAGACCACGACCTCTGCACTGCGCAGGAGCCTGTATGCTTTTAGTGTCAGAAGATCAGGATCCCCTGGTCCGGCACCGACTATAAAGACCTTTGCGCTATCGTTCACTTTCATATTAACCACCGCGTAAGTGTGCAGGTCGGGATAGATGCTGTGATCATGTGCACACAGTCCAGTCTCCTTACCCAGTCATAGGTATCGACACCCACATCTCTTTGTCGTCTCATACACTGCACCACGGGAGGTATTGGTGGCCTTGATATTAATCAATGGGTTGCCGGCTGTTCACCCGGGCTTGGGGATTTATTCTCTTTTCAGCTCACATAATAATAAATGAACAGTGGAGTAGGTATATGAGGGGAGTGGCAGGTATGACTTCCCGTTTAATATCTCTGAGAGGGACCACTTGTGGAAGGCGTTACAGTTCATAAAGCGTTGAGAAATTATTTTCTATTCTCCAGTCTGAATGATGAGCAGGTTTCCCGCATCACATCAAAAGCCAGGAAGATCTCAGTTTCTGCACACAGCAGTCTTTTCGAACAGGGTGATATTGCCGATCGTTTCTTTCTGTTGCTCAACGGGAAAATAAAGCTTTATCGTCTCTCTCCTGATGGAAATGAAAAAATCATAGAGTTTGTCAATCCCGGGCAGAGTTTTGCAGAAGCTATCATGTTGATGGATCGCAATACCTACCCGGTGAGTGCCATGGCGCTGAGTGATTCAGAGCTTATCAGTATTGATTCCAGGGAGTTCTCCCGCCTGTTGAAAGAGTCAGTGGATACCTGTTTTCTGCTCATGGCAGACATGAGTAAACGCATCAGGGGATTGATCAAGGAGATTGATGATCTCAGCCTGCATAGTGCGACATGCCGGGTATCCGCTTACCTGCTGCAGTCCCAAATGGAACGACAAGAAGCAGGGTCATTCAAATTTAATGTGCCCAAGAGCATGCTGGCATCAAGGTTGTCTGTGAAACCGGAGACTTTCTCGCGCATACTGAAAAGTCTTGTTGATTCGGGTGTAATCTCTGTTGCGGGTGACTGTGTAACTGTTCACGATGAGGATAAATTGCGTGAGTTTGCACAGATTACCGTCTATTCGGAATCAATATCCGTTATGCCCAATGCCTGTGATTTTCGGATCGTCAATTGAAAACTTCCACTTATTTGCTATAAATCAAATACGACTATTCCAGTTACAGGTATTTTTGCCTGAAAATATTTCAGGAGATGCGCGTGAGACTCCACATTCCCATCATTGCTGCCTCTTTCCTTATCTGTTTTTCAATCCCTGTCTTTTCGGTTGAGAAAAGCCTGAGTCTTCCACCGGATTCACTTTCACAATGGTATAAGCCCGCCAGTGAACGCCAGGTGTGGCTGCATACGATGTTCAGTCTGCGCCGGGAGATGCAGGCGGTAGGTGAGTATGCCCGGCTTGGTGATCGGGACAGGTTGTTGAAGTGGTCCCGAAAACTTGCGGGTCACTACAGGAAAATCAGCGAAATGGTTCCCGAATGGGAGGACGAGCTTGATGAGCCGTCCCTGGATCACCTGTTGGCAGCTGCTGAAAAGGGGGAGTTCTCCAAGGTCGAAAAGTCACTGCGGAAACTTGGCCAGACCTGCAAATCCTGTCACCGCGAGTTCCGTGCCGTAACGGCTGCGTTATTCAGGGTGCCGGATTTCAGCTCCGCAAAGATCGAGAACAGGAGGACTGGCGAAAGCAAGGGGTATGCTGATTCAATGCAAACCATTTCTGTTTTGTTGAACCGCGTCAAAATCGCTATTGAAGACGACAGAACCGAGGCAGCCATATCCGCGTTGTATGATTTTGGTGACAATCTCGGTGATCTCAACAACAGTTGTGGCAGTTGTCATAAAGACGCCGGAGCCGTTGAGCGAGTGCTGGGCGACGAAGCAAAAAGTTCCCTGGTCAAACTTGCGACTGGAGTACACAAGTCAAATTCCAAAGATGCCGGCAGGGCCCTGGGTGCCATTGCGGTTCAGGTCTGTGCGAAGTGCCACAGCGTTCATAGAACGTCCTATGATTTAAGTCAGTTCATTCGCCGCGGTCAATGATTGTTCAAGTGGACTGTAAACGGCAGGCTTATAACGTAAGTACCTTGATCACAACGAGACAGGGTTTTGGCTCTCTGCAGGAGCGAACTTGTTCGCGATCAGCGTGGAGTAATGTTCAAAGGCCGTTCGCGAACGAGTTCGCTCCTACCTGGATCCCTGGTATTCGCCGGGGTGACAACGGGTCTTAGAGGATCAAATTGTCCCATCATCTTTATTTCGGTAGATTTTCCAGCAACAACTCGGCCATGGATTCCGGTGAAATTCCGTGGGCGAACTTTGTGATGAATTTTCCATCCGGGGCCATCAGGTAGACGCTGGCCGAGTGATCCATAGCATAGAGATCCGGGTCGGTGCCCTCTTCAAGTACTTTTTCATAGCGGGCTTTGAACTGTTGGGCAACCCGGTCGATCATTGCTCTTGATCCTGTCAGGCCGATCAGTTTCTCATTGAAGTACTCTACATATCTTTTCATTACATCAGCAGTATCCCGTTCAGGATCAATGGTAATGAAATAGGGTTGAATGAGATCCGCTTTTTCACCGATTATGCTCAGGGCCATGGATGAAGTGGAGAGCGAGGTCGGGCAGATATCCGGGCAGAAGGTATAGCCGAAATAGATCATCTGGTATTTTCCCAGCAGATCCTTCTCTGTCACCAGTTGGCCATTGTGATCGCTGAGCATGAATTTACCGCCGATCTCAATGGGAGCGTCATCCTCAGGTCCGGGTGTCGGCTCCTGGTGCTTTTCTCTATCCGTCTCCCCGGCTTGCAGGCAATCCTTTA
This sequence comes from Sedimenticolaceae bacterium, assembly GCA_965224515.1. Lineage (GTDB taxonomy): Bacteria > Pseudomonadota > Gammaproteobacteria > Chromatiales > Chromatiaceae > Sedimenticola_A. The sequence goes on along the minus strand of OZ245051.1, from coordinate 300,991 downwards.
TGGTCTTTGTATTGTATTGCATGAGTCGGAAGTAGAGAGACTCCCCCGGCTCTTGCATCACGCCGAAGCTGTCGAGTTCGCCCTGGTTGATGTCTACCCCGCTGGTGAGCAGCGCCAGGTTGCTCTCCTCTGCCCCTCTCTCTGTCAGCAGGCACGAAAAGTAACCATCCTTTATTTGAGCGCGGGTGCTGAGCAACAGGCCGGTATCCTGTCCTGCAAGGGGAGATTCAGCCAGGGTGGTTCTTATCTTCAGCGCATAGGCTTGTTCAAAGTACTGAAGGGTGTCGAAATAGTTGACGCCGATACCTGTTTTCAGGCCCCGGTAGCCAAATTCCAGTTTTCGGTCCAGGTCCGAAATTTTGGCCAGCATTCTCTTGTAATTTCGCGTGTAGAGGTGAGCCCTGCCGGGGTCGGCATCCTTCAGGGCTTCGCTCAGGATATTCAGGGTGATAATGGCGTTTCGGCTGTCGAGCCAGAAGAAGGGGTCGCGTCTGTTCTCATCATGCCGGGATTGGAGAATCTTGAGTCTGGGGTTGTCCAGCAAGGTGACTACGCGGGTTTTCGGTGCCACTCCCTTTATTGCTGGCGTCAAAAAGGTCTCAAGCTCAGGCCCTGTCCAGATAACCAGATCCGCTTCGCTCAGGTCGGCCTGTTGGCTTGATGTGAGTTTATACCCATAGGGGGATTGGCCTTTACCGACCAGCAATTGGGCGCCCCGGGTCCCTGCCATCAGGCCCGATAATATGGAGTGGACGGGTTTTATGCTCGCAATCACTTTAAACCCTTCAGCGGCCAACAGGATGTTTGGCTGAAGAATTAAAAATATAAACAGTAGGAGTCCGGTACGTCTTGTGGTCCTGTTCATTGAGGGTCGCTCTGCTGGTGGTCGGTTACTTCTTGAATGCGGATTCAAGCTGCTTGATAGCATCGCTGATGCTGTTCGCCAATGAATTGGCCTCTGGGCACTCCTGTTCCTGCTGCAAGATCGACAGGAATGAATCATTGGTTATCCGTTCAAACTCTTCACCCAGTTGTCTGCGCTTTGGAAGATTGACGATCAGTGCCTTTTTGATGCGCCGCACCTCTTCATGGTGCTCGCAGTTGAGTGCCGTGGCATTGAGTTGGCCCAGGGTTTTGATACTGAGATATTGTTGATCAGTTATTGCCTGGATTTGGCCTGAAAAGGTCAGTGTTATAGAAAATAGGGTGGATAAGGCGGTAGATCGCTTAATTTTCATACTGTGATCCGCATTGTGCCCCAGGGTCGTTCTGAGTAACCCTGACATTACAGGAAAGAATTCTAGTTTTCAGTGAATTGTCTGTACTTGCCTTAAGTCAAATCATGCAGGTGATACGGTCTCTGGCACTTTAATTTCCATGTTTCTGACTTTTAATTCGTTATCTGCCCAGGTCTGTTATTTCGTTCTGATGACCTGGGTGATCTACCCATTAATTGGTAGTGAATTGGGTATTTATCTTTCCTCTGTATGGCCTATTTTTGAGTGTGTTCGCCTAAAAGATAATAAATCGTGGCATATGCCCCAGTCATCTTGATCAATATCAAGGCTGCCATCGTCTCTCAGGCGCAGGCTATTGGACGGCTACGTGTATACGTCATATCCGAGGGAGTAAAAATGAAACTAATAAGCAAACGCACGTTGGCGTTGATGATGGGGCTGGGTATGGGCCTCTCAGCGGCGTCAACGGCCTGGTCGGCGGAATCGCTTGACGATGTAATGAAACGCAGGGGGCTGACCCAGAAAGACATTCTGGCTGCAGCCAAGACCTACACGCCTACCGGCGGTCGCGATGAGTACATGGTTTTCTCATCCGGTGGTCAGTCTGGACATGTCATTGTCTACGGTATCCCCTCCATGCGCATATTGAAATATATCGCCGTTTTTACTCCGGAACCCTGGCAGGGCTACGGGTTTGACGACGAGTCGAAGGCTGTGCTGGCCCAGGGTCGGGTTCGCGGTAAGGATATCGTGTATGGAGATACCCACCATCCGGCAATTTCCGAGACCAAGGGCGAGAGCGATGGCCGCTGGCTGGCGATTAATGACAAGGCCAACCCCAGAATGGCCATTATCGATCTGCACGACTTTGAGACCAAGCAGATCGTGGTCAATCCCTTCTTCAAGTCTGAACATGGTGGCGCATTTTTCACTCCCAACAGTGAATACATCATGGATCCTGCCCAGTATGCGGCGCCTTTCGAGGACGGCTTCGTGCCCCTGGAAGAGTTCAATGAGAAGTATCGTGGTGGCTTGACCTACTGGAAATTCGATCACAAGAAGGGCCGTATCGACTCCGGCAATTCGTTCACCTTCGAGATGCCTCCCTACAGCCAGGATCTGGCGGATGCAGGTAAGGGGCCCTCTTACGGTTGGGGCTTCAATAACTCGTTCTGTTCAGAGCGTTATGTCGGTGGTATCGAACGCGGACGTCCTCCCTTCGAGGCGGGCTGCTCCTCCAAGGATACCGACTTCATGCACGTGACCAACTGGAAGAAGGCTGAGGAGTTGGTCAAGGCGGGAAAGATCAAGAAGTCCAAGGGTCAGTACCTGATCACCATGGACCAGGCCGTTAAAGAAGGTCTGCTCTATCTGATTCCGGAGCCCAAGTCCCCCCACGGCGTGGATGTTACACCTGACGGCAAGCTCATCACCGTATCCGGTAAGCTAGACAGCCATACCTGGGTCTACTCTTTCGACAAGATCCAGAAAGCGATCAAGGCGAAGAAGTTTGAAGGCAAGGACCCCTACGGGATCCCTATCATCGCGCTTAAGGATGCGCTGCTGCACCAGGTCAATGTCGGCCTCGGTCCGCTGCATACCCAGTACGATTCCAAAGAGTGTGTGGCATACACCTCCATATACGTGGACTCCATGGTCACCAAGTGGGACTACTGTAAGGGTAAGGTCCTCGACACCATGCCTGTGCATTACAACATCGGTCACCTGATGGCGATGGAAGGCGATACTGTCTCTCCTGATGGAAAGTACCTGGTAGCACTCAACAAACTGGCCATCGATCGCTTCAACCCGGTTGGCCCGCTGCATCCCCAGAACCATCAGCTGATCGACATCAGCGGCGACAAGATGGAACTGCTGTATGACATGCCGCTGCCCCTGGGCGAACCCCACTATGCGGTTGCCATCAAGGCTGACAAGCTGAAACCTGTGGTGCGCTACAAGTCCGGCTGGGATTCACGCAGTGACAAGAAGTCTCCCTTCAGGACCCGTGCGGGCCGCGAGAAGACTGAACGTACCTGTGATGCCAGTGGTAAGTGCTCGGTGGATGTTCGCGGTACTGTGATTCGCTCCCATATCACCCCCGAGATCATCGAGGTTGAAGAGGGCGATACCGTATCCATCCATCTGACCAACCTTGAGCGTGCCCAGGATGAAGTGCACGGTTTTGCCATGTACGGCCAGAATGTCCAGCTCTCAATTGAGCCGGGCAAGACTGCATCGACTACTTTCGTAGCTGATCAGGCTGGCGTATTTCCTTACTACTGCACCGAGTTCTGCTCCGCACTCCATCTTGAGATGCAGGGTTACCTCCTGGTTCGTCCGAAGGGCTACAAGGCCACCAAGACGGCTATGAAGGAAGGAACCAAGTACACCAAGGCGGACTACGAGAAGCAGGTCAAGACCAACGTCGATACCCAGGCTGTAATCGACTCGGTTGTCGGTTTTATCACCAGTCACAACTTCAAGGACTTCCCGACAGTTGTGGCCCTGGTTGAAGATGCCACCGACCAGCTCGGTTTCGCCAAGGGTGCCAAGGAAAAATCAGAGGCTGCTGCAGCCAAGGGTGACTACCAGAACGCTATGCTCTGGGCCAACCAGTGGTGGCAGTACCAGGTCAAGACTGCAGATCTCGGTCTGCGTGCCAAGACCCACCTCGAAGAGAATGGAGCCGTGAAGGTCAAGTAATTGCTGAGAAGTAATTGACCTGAAAATGGGAGGGGGGCCTTTAGGGGCCCCTTTCTCTGTTGATTGAAATAAAAACTGATAAAAGTCATGGTTTTAAGGGGCTCAAAATTGATGTTTTGCAATGTAAAAGCCGTCTTTTTGGCCGAAACTGCGAAACGATCATCAGCCTGGTTTTTCTAACTATGGCTTTCGTTTGATACTGAGGAAACTGATATGTTGAAGAAGAAGTCTATCGCTCTTGCCGCTGCTGCGGTTTTATCAATGGGTGCTGCGGGAACTGCCCTTGCCGCAGACGGCGCGGAACTCTATAAAACCAAAACCTGCTGGTCCTGCCATGGTAAGGATGCCAATACCCCAATCATGCCTACTTACCCCAAACTTGCAGGGCAGAGTGCCGATTACGCCTACAACCAGATGAAGGATATTAAATCCGGTGCCCGTGCCAATGGCATGACCGCTGCAATGAAGGGGGTTATGGGGCTGGTTAATGATGAGGATATGCGTGCGATTGCAGATTGGCTTGCAACGCTGAAGTGAACTGCCGCGGGGATAGGGAGTGACCCAGAGGGCGGCTCCCGAACCCGAAATACGGTTTGATTCATATCAAAGAGTACTGATATTGCCTGTGACACACTCAGCCGCAGATCAAGGCGATCAATGCTGATTGCTTATGTTACATAGTGGGGCCGTTAACGGCTTGCGCTGAATTACTGTTTAGACCCTCCAGTGTGGGGGCAGGAGAACCGACGAATGAATGTTAAACCCACATTGAAGGCTGTTACCGCTGCAGTTGGCCTTGCGCTTTGCGCCAGCAGTTTCGCCGGAAAAGATGATGCACAGGTTAAGGATGTCAAGAATTGGAACGTGGCGGGTGGCGAAAAAACCGAGGCGATGACCCTTGAGCCCGACAAAGAGCGGGGCATTGCAGTATACGAAGTCTGCTCAGCATGTCACTTGCTTGAAGGCTGGGGTTTGAAAGACGGCACCTTTCCACAGCTCGCAGGTCAGCATCGCAATGTACTGATCAAGCAGTTGGCGGATATCCGCGCTCAGAACCGCGATAACCCAACCATGTATCCTTTCGCCCTGGATGACCAGATCATGGCGGCAGCAGGCTATAGCCACGGCGATATCAAGGCAGCCCAGCTGATTGCAGATGTCACTGATTATATTTCCAAACTGCCGATGAATCCCGAGCCCGGCTATGGTCCCTGGGAAGAGAATACCCCTGAGTTCGAGCAGGGCAGGAAACTCTATAAGGATAACTGCACCGAGTGTCATGGCGAAAACGGTGAAGGCGACGGCGAGAAATTCTACCCACGCATTCAGGGCCAGCACTACAACTACATGCTGCGCCAGTTTGAGTGGATCCGTGACGGCAAACGCCGCAACGCCAACCCGGATATGGTGAGACAGATCAAGGGGTTCAGTGACAAGGATATGCAGATGGTGATCAACTATACGGCGCGCCATCTGCCCTCTAAAGAGGACATGGCTCCCTCCAAGGACTGGTTGAACCCTGATTACGATTAACACCCATGGTCCTGGCTGCCTCAAGGCAGCCAGGTCTCCCTTATCTCTATAACGGTTTCGAGCGGGCTGGGGCATATCCTGCAGTCAGGCAGCGGAAACAATCGATCTCTTTGCAACAAGCTACAGGTAGCTCGTGAGAATCAATTCATGAATGCAGTATCTCAAACCAAGCAGACGATTCAGGTCAGCATACTTTCCCTGCTAGCGTTGGGTCTTCTGGCGGCAATTTTCTACACCCCCATCTGGTGGGTTTCCCTGACCGCGCCGAATTATCCTGAAGAGGCGTTTCCCGATGGTGTGCGCATTCACTTCCATATGAATGGTGTATTCAACGGTTGCAGCAAGGTGGAGAAGGCGGAGATCCAGGAGGAGGTGGCCCTGGATTGCGTTCATGAGATGGACACTATCAACCACTATGTTGGCATGTATCCCATCGCTGCCGGTGGTGTTATCGAGCGTGCCTTCGCCCCGTTTCTGATCTCGATTCTGGGGATTATGCTGATAGGTTTCGCAACGAGCAATCCAAAGCTGCGTATGGCCATTATGTCTGCCGCCTTTGCGGGGGTATTTGTATGGATGTACCTCACTTATTACGGAGAGGATGGATTGGCATACCATGACAGTGGTTATGTTGAGGCCATGGTGACCTCCCTTGATCAGGAAGCCGGTGAAGAGGAGGAGCCTGTGATTGATGCAGGTGCAGCTCTGATTGCCCGGCTGAAGGCCTCCATGGCTTCGAGCGAGGGGGCAGCAGAGGTTGAACAAAAAACCGACCAGAAAAAAGAAGGGAAGTCAGATAAGCTGAAGATGATCGACAGCTTGAGGGTGACCTTTGAAAAGGACCAGGAGCGTTATCCACAGTCTGAGCGTATGGTCTGGGCCGGCAGTGGCTCTCAGATGCTGAGTTGGCACTATGAGAAGAGCCTGGGGCGTTATTTCAACAACCCGGCAGAGATCAAACCCATGGCCGCAACTATGACCATGGCAGCCAATATCGTTTTTTGGGGACTGGCTGGCGCAATGCTGCTGCTGGTCTTTGGTGCCCGCAAGAACAGCGGTATTCTCTACTGGCTGATGGTGCTGGTTCCCCTGGCATTGCCAGTATTCTTCTTAATCGACTACTCTGCATGGCTATGGTGGTATGGTCATAGCCTGAACGCGATGGGTGCGTTTACCGTCAAGCCCTTTATGCCGACCGTATTCGGTGATGGTAAGGTGGCCCAGTTTGCCACCCACTCGTACCCATACATAGGTTTTGGGCTGATGATGCTCAACACGGTGCTTCTGGCGCTGGCAGCGTTGATCAGGCGCAAGCAGTTGCGAGGCGGGGATAATTGAGATGGGCTTGCCGGTCGCCTTGGCGGAAAATTTAAAACCGGCAATTGAAAGCTGTATATGTAGGTCGGCCTTCAGGCCGACATGTCGGCCTGAAGGCCGACCTACGATGTTGTTCTTTTACCTGTTGCTGCTGATGCTTCCTGTCATCGGGTTTTCTGGTGAGGACCAAATTGGGTATAAACCCCTGCAGCCTCTGATTGATGCAGCAGAGCCCAACGGTGTAGTGATACCTGAACCCGGAATCTATGCCGGCCCCATCACTATAGACAAGCCTTTGACTCTGGATGGTCGTGACCAGGTCACTATCAACGCAGGTGGTAAGGGCTCTGTTATATATCTTAAGACAAACGGTGCCACTGTAAAAAACCTCCACTTGGTCAATACCGGTGAATCACACAACGATATTGATTCCGGTGTGCAGGTGCGTGGAAACTTCAATGTGGTCAAGGACAACGTGATCGAGGACAGCCTGTTCGGTATCGATCTGCAGCAGTCCGAGCATAATGTGGTGCGCAGGAATCGTATCTCATCCAAGGATGTGGAGCTGGGTATGCGCGGCGACGCCATTCGCTTGTGGTACAGCTTCAATAACAAGATTACCGAGAACGTGGTTCGGGACTCCCGGGATATCGTGGTCTGGTATTCAGCTGATAACCTAATTGCAAAAAACGATGCCCAGCGTGGGCGATACTCTCTCCACTTCATGTACTCCCAGTACAACATGGTGGAGGATAATTATTTCGAGAATAACGCAGTGGGCATCTTCCTGATGTACAGCGACGGCATTGAGGTGAGAAACAACCACATAGCCAAGGCGGCAGGGCCTACAGGTGTTGGCATCGGATTCAAAGAGACTTCGGACCTTATCGTTGAGGGTAACGAGATACTCAACTGTGCCACGGGTCTGTATATCGATGTGTCGCCGTTTCAGCCCGATACTTTCAACTATTTCCACAATAACCTTGTCGCCTATAACGGCGTCGGTGTTCGCTGGTTGAATGACTGGCATGGCAATATCTTTCAGGACAACCGTTTCAAGGGGAATGTAACCCAGGTGATGGTGACCGGAGGAAAGACAGCCAATCGCAATGAGTGGAAGGGAAACCACTGGGACGATTACGAGGGCTTTGATCTCAACGAAGACGGTATTGGCGACAAACCCTATGAGCTCTACAGCTACGCTGACAGGATGTGGATGGATGTGCCCTCCGCTCAGTTCTTCAAGGGTTCACCTATGCTCGAGGTATTGGATTTCCTGGAGCGCCTGGCACCGTTCAGCGATCCAGACTTGGTGGTAAGGGATCAGCAGCCTTTTATGAATTCGGATTTTAACGTTGCTGCCCTGAAACTACGCAAGCCCAGAGCTATTCACAGTGATGATGATGACGATGAAGTTGTGGAGGAAAAAACCAACGAACCGTCAGAACCAACCTCCCTGGATCTGCTTAGACAGTCTCTGGGACGCTAATTGTTACCTGTCAGTATCGGTAAATCGAAATGAGTGAGAAGAAACCGGGAAAAGTTAAATTAAGCGCCAAGCGCAGAGAGCAGAGCCGACGGGAGTTTCTTCGCTCGGCCGGACTTGCAGTTGGTGTGATCTCTGTCTCCATGTTGGGCATGATTCCTGTTCTGCGCGGTGAGGCCGCTAGACTCAGGCCTCCGGGTGCCCTGAAGGATCTGCTGGATGAGCAGCAGTATCTCGCCTCCTGTATCAAATGCGGGCAGTGTGTACAGGTTTGCCCTGTCGAGGCGATCAAGCTTGCAGACCTGCTGGATGGTTTTGGTATTGGTACCCCTTATATCGATGCCCGTGAACAGGCCTGCGATTTCTCTTGTGATGGACTGCAGTGTGTTCTGGCCTGTCCAACCGGGGCGCTTACACATGAGATCAACTACCCCTCGGAATCACGCATGGGCTTCGCTCGACTGAGCCGTCCTGATGCCTGCCTTGCAGCCCAGGGCAAGGGTTTTAAGGGGCAGGCACGGGGAGGAGACTACAAGGGCAAGCTGCGCTTCGAGGCAGTGGACCGCTGGACCCCCATTCCACTGGCAGACCACCCCTTCGACCTGGAACTGTGTGATCTCTGTGTGAGGCTCTGTCCCATCGAGATACGCATGGCCCAGTGTGCAGAGGGCAAACCGCCATCGGGTGACCCCAACCAGTGTCCGCCAAGTTCCGCTATTGCCCTTGAGCCCATGGGCGACGGCAATAAAATGATGCCGGTGATCAAGGATGGCTGTGTGGGTTGTGGTGTCTGTGAAATGGTCTGCCCTGTTGAAGAGACAGCCATTGTCATAGATATCGATAAAACATTGGATACGGTGTAGCAGTTATGGGTTATATCATCGAATCGATGAAGCAGCTTATCGGTATGGCTCCCACGAAGCCTGAGCCTGGTCAGATCAGTCCTGGGGCCAAAGAGGTACACCTCTTCAAGAAACAGCAGAAAGTCACCAAGGAGGATCTTGAAGAGATTCACCTGGCCCACGTGGAGGCCGGGAAGAACCACAAGTGGCGCAACCGGCGCTGGGCTACCCTTTTAACTGTAAACCTGCTGTTTGTCATCTCCTACTATTTTGATGTGCAGCTGGTGGAGGGTGCATTGACCGGTGCGCGGGTGGTTGGGTTTCACTTTGCAGATCTCAACTCGGCGCTGCAGGTGACCCTGGCCTTCAAGCATATGGTGCTCAATCTTGTTATTGGCACCTCGACTGTGCTGGTGATGTGGTGGCTGCTGGGAGGGCGCACCTTCTGCTCCTGGGTCTGCCCCTATCACCTGATATCCGAATGGGCGGAGTGGATTCATCTCAAGCTGGTGGAGAAGCGTATTATCAAGGGCCGGACCTTCCATCGTGGCGTGCGGGCGGTTTTCTACCTGGTGTTCGCGCTGCTGGCCCTGCTGACCGGTTATACCGTCTTCGAAACCATTTCACCCACGGGTATTCTGAGCCGGGCACTGATTTATGGTCCGAGCCTGGCACTGGCCTGGGTGCTTTTACTGCTCCTGTTCGAGGTGTTTGTATCACGCCGGGCCTGGTGTCGTTATGTCTGTCCAATCGGCATTACCTACGGCATCGTGGGTACTGTTTCGCCATTGCGTGTGCAGTACAATGTGACTGACTGCCATCACGAGGGTGACTGCCGGAAGGTGTGCCTGGTGCCCCATGTGCTGGATGTGACGATCAAGGGCCGGGCAGGGGACGTTGATATGGACCTAGCTGCGGATTGCACCCGTTGCGGACTCTGTGTCGATCTCTGTCCAACTTCCTCCCTCTCCTTCAAGATGAAGGGCGCGGACAAAATGCTATAGGGCTGCTGGATGATACGTTTTGAAAAGGTCGTAAAGAGTTTTCGCAGACAGCAGGTGCTGAAAGGTGTGGACCTTGATATTGCCCTGGGAGACCGTGTTGCCCTGGTGGGCTCCAACGGTGCCGGCAAGACGACGTTTATTCGATGTCTGCTGGGTGAATATACCTGCCAGGGGCACGTATCTGTAGATGGTATGAACCCCCGCGAGCATCGCCGTGAAGTGTTGTCGCGCATCGGCTTTGTGCCCCAACTGCCGCCGCCGCTCAAGATGCCGGTGCACCAGCTGATCCATTTTGCCGCCAGTCTCAGTGATTCCGACCCTCGCAAGATGGAGGCGGTCGCGGAAAGACTTGGCCTGGATGTTCAACAGTTCAAGCACCAGCCCTTCGTCAAGCTCTCCGGCGGCCAGAAACAGAAGCTGCTGATCAGTATCGCCCTGGGTCGGGATGTGGAGCTGTTGGTGCTGGATGAACCCGCCGCCAACCTCGATCCTGAAGCACGGGGTATCTTCTTCGAGTTACTGGCCGAAAAGCAGGAAGATACCGCCATGATCATTTCAAGCCACCGGCTGGATGAGGTGGCCGCCCTGGTAAACCGCGTGATAGAGATGGACCAGGGAATCGTGGTGCTGGATGATCGGGTTGAGGACGCGGTAGATCTGAACAGCAGGCTCAGCTGCCGTATTGAACTGATCCGTGCTGATGAAGCGTTTGCCAAGTCGATTCAGACCTGGGGTTTCAATGCGATATTGGATGGCGCGGCATGGGAGGGCAGTGTTGCAGGCCCTGATCGCTTGCGTTTTCTGGGTATGCTCTCCCGGTATGCCGGTGTTCTGAAAGCGATACACATGGATGAGACCAACCTGGCGAGCAGCGAGCCGGAGGTTGAATATGTCCGCTCCCTCTAAAACGGCATTGATGCTGTTTGTACTCTGCCTGTCGTCAATCCTGGCGGCATGTAACGGTGATCCCGGTGCTGGTGCTGTAGATGCAAAGTGGGACAGGGATAGCTGTGAGCGTTGTCGCATGGTGTTGAGTGACCGCAAACATTCGGCGCAAATCAGGCAGCCGCTTGCTGAAGGCAAGTCAAAAGTACTTATGTTTGACGATATCGGCTGTGCATCTCTCTGGTTGGAGGATAAACTGTGGCGCGACGATCCGCGTACCGAGATCTGGGTAACCGATCATCTGACCGGGGGTTGGATTGATGCACGCAAGGCAACCTACATCGTCGGCAACAACACGCCAATGGCCTATGGGCTGGGAGCCCAGGCGACCCCGTCTCCTGACGGGTTGGATTATGAGCAGGCAAAGCGGCATATTTTCGATGCCGAAGAACAGTTCAATGCCCATGCTGCACATCTCAAAGAGGACGTGCTGAAACGTCAGCGCGGCCGCACTCCAAACAACAAGAAACAATAACCTGATATGAAGCATCTCTGGCTGACAGCTTATACCGATATCCTTGAGTCCCTGCGGGCACGCTGGTTCATGGTCTATACCGCCGTATTCGGTGGCATCATCGTTTTGTTGTTTGCCTTTGGGCTGACAGAGTCAAGAATCATGGGCTTCACCGGGCTCTCCCGCCTGATGGTGATCTATATACAGCTCTCGATGGCTATTCTCCCGGTTTTTGTTTTGGTCACTACCGTGCGTTCCGTTGCGGGTGATCGCGAGGCAGGTGTCTTTGAGTACCTGCTCTCAATGCCGGTAAGTCTTGCCTCGTGGTTTTGGGGGAGAATTGTCGGTCGTTTTGCCGTGGTTTTTCTTCCTGTGTTTCTGGCCATGGTCGGTGCGGCGGTCTGGGGTGTAGTGGTCTCCGGTGCAGAAATGCCATGGGATCTGTTTCTCTACTACACCGGTCTGCTCATGGGGCTGGCCTGGTGTTTCCTCGGTCTCGGTATGCTGATCTCCACCCTGGCGCGATCCGCCGACGTAGCCCAGGGTGCGGCGTTTGTTATCTGGCTGACACTGCTGCTTTTCCTGGATCTTATTCTGATGGGGATCATGGTTAAAGAGCACTTCTCTCCAGACCTGGTTGTCGGGCTCGCACTGGCCAATCCACTGCAGGTTTTCCGTACCGCGACAATGATGCTGTTTGACCCTCAGCTTGTCCTTCTTGGCCCCTCTGCCTACGTGATTCTGGATAACTTTGGTGAGGCGGGTTACATCACTTACGCTCTGCTCTACCCGGTATTGCTGGGTACGGTATTTGCCTCCATGGGTTACTTCTGGTTCAAGCGCAGCGACCTGCCCTGACGTCCCACCTCGCTCTCTGCACAGGTGGAAGATTCCATTATTGATCTACTCGTGCCACCAGCCTTTCACTGTTGCGTCACAGCCTCTCATTAGTGCAACAAAGCATGAAAACGTTGCTACATAAAACTACATGGTAATCGTGTAATTTCTCCGTTCCGCACTTGAAGATATTTCCACACAGGAAGTTATCTGACAGGTGAAGGAATGGCTGGTCGAATCTCAGGCGGTTTGTTACGAAAATGTTATCGATTATCCGGAGACCACGCTGCGGCCAGAGACTCATTCCGGACAGGGTCTTCATCCGGATACGTTGATAAACCCGGTTCATGGCGTGAAAGCAGGGACAGACTGTTTCTGCTCGCACTAATGCTGATGGCGCCATTTTCCTCGCATGCATTCGAAATCACCCCGGAACTGGTTTACCTAGTGGCGGCTAAGTATGGTCAGGCTGCCGTGCACCGCCTTGAGGATTTGAGGAGCGTGATAGAGAAAAGTCGCCACAAGAACGAACGCATGAAAATCAAGGCGGTGAATGATTACTTCAATCGCTTTCCATACAGCAGGGATATCATCGTCTGGAAGAAAGAGGATCATTGGGCTACACCCATCGAAATGCTCGGCATGCATGGAGCTGATTGCGAAGACTACTCAATCGCCAAGTATTTCACCTTGAGGGAGATGGGGGTGCCGGTGGAAAAACTTCAGATCATGTACCTGCAGCTTAAGCCAAATGATGTTAACCAACCCCACATGGTTCTCGCCTACTACGAGACCCCAACAGCGTCTCCATTGATTCTCGATAACATGGAAGAGGATATTCTGCCTGCAGATGCGCGGGAAGATATCACCCCGATATATAGCTTTAACTCAGAAGGTGTCTGGCTGCTCAACAGTCGAGGCAAGGGCAGGAGGATCAGTTCATCCTCCAGAATCAAGTTGTGGAGTGACATGAACATGAGGCTGGTAGAGCAGACTTCGTATTAAATCTGGATGGAACGTGACTGTGCCCACATTGTAATGGTCAGTCAATAACAGGCTGGTGATCATTTTCTCGCAGCTGGCACTGGTTTTATCGGCATTAGGAATAGCCTTCCCTTGCCGCTGTTTACAATGTATCAGTAGCACAGGGTGAGGTGGGTGGGAAACAATATTTGCAGCTTCCCACCCTACCATAATCTGCAAAATGATCAGGCGGCTGGGTTTGGGTTTCTGTTACATCAGAGCAGAGTCATCCGAACATGATTTTTGAAACTGCAAAAGAGTTTATCCGGACCCAGCCAGGCGTGGAGTGCTTTGCCGTCGACCTGGATGTTGCAACCCAGGAGTTGAAGACCTACCTGCTTTGGTTTGATGGCGATGACCCGGACGATGCCTGCTTTACTGTCAATTACGAGAGAGGGCGTCTCTTCTCATCCTCTGTTCAAACAGGGTGCTTTCTTGAAAGCGAAGTGCCTAACGAAGTCAGGGCCCAGGAGTTCTATCCTGTAGAGGAGGGCCTGAAGGATGTGCTGGTTACCGGTCTTGAGTCCGAAGAGGTGCTTTTTGCCCTGCTGCCGAATATGAGTGACCCGATGCTCTGTGTGTCGGATGTCGAACGCCGGCGGTTTACCCACTCAGCGAATCGGCAGTTGGATATGATCCAAAACTGGGTGGGGGGTATGAGTCCCCTGCATTGAACATGCCCGGCCCATGCCGGGCATGCATGCCTGATTACTGACCGCCGTACAGGGTCAGGGCCTGAACAGCAAAATCACCCGCCTGGTTGGCAACGGCAAAGCGTTTGAAGGGGTAGCGGAATGAGTTATCCCGGGTGCCGGAGAGTTTGCTGCCATCCAGAAGTATCTCGATCTGTCCGCTGCCGGCACGCCGCCACTCCAACTGGTGGGATTGTCCGTCACTCAGGTCTGCTATATCCACGGTATCGATAACCATTCGACGGCCGCTTCTTATGCTGAGCAGTTCCAGCATCGGGCGCTGTCCGGTGAATATCGTCAACCGGTAACCTGAACTGCCGTCCTGGTTCTGGTAGAGCCCGAACTCTATCTGGCCATCTTCAGATGGCCGGTTGTGTACCGAGAAATCAACCTGGGCGGCGAAGACTCCGGGGATTTGCATCGGGAGGTGGATTTCAGCCGGTCCTCCCCGTTGGGGTTCCTGTGTGGCCGCCGGCTCAGGCGCCGGTTCGGGACGCTTCTCCCGGATTGCCTCTTTGAGCAGTGCGCCGAGCAGGGCACGGCCAAGGTCCTGCTTCTCTTCCCGGGGCTGCTCCTGGGGTGCCTCGGGCTGTGACGGCTCGCTGAGGCTCTGGGAGCGCAGTCCAAGGCGTCCATCCACCCAGAACTCCCCGGAGATCACTTGCCACTGGGGATCCTGATTAAAGTCACCATCTGAGAAATCGTCGCTGGCCAGTGTGTCGCGCCAGGGCCAGTCATACTTGGCTACCAGGTCCTCCATAGCGTTGAGCAGCCAGCGATCGGCTGCCCTCTGTTCACGGGCCTTGCCGGTGAGGGATTTAAGGTCGTCTACCAGGGTCTGGAGCTCCTGGGCTTCCTGGGCCGGGGCCGCCAGGGGGGTGGCGAGGGCAAAGGCCAGGGTGAGTGCGGAAAACAGGCTGAAATTACGCATGGCTGTGTGACTCATCTTGTTGTTGTATATCCCACTATTTGAGTACAGCCGGGGCATAATTTCAAATGGATAGCGGATATCTGTCGAATACTGGTAAAATAACCGTTTTTTTCGGCGGAGTAGGTTTCCATGTTCAGTAAAGATATGCAGATTGCAGGCTATGACGATGAGCTTTGGGCAGCGATGCAGGCCGAGGAGCTGCGCCAGGAGGAACATATCGAGCTGATCGCGTCAGAGAACTACACCAGCCCACGAGTCATACAGGCCCAGGGCAGTGTACTGACCAACAAGTATGCCGAGGGTTACCCCGGCAAGCGCTACTACGGTGGTTGCGAACACGTGGACGTGGCGGAACAGCTGGCTATAGACCGTGCCAAGGAGCTTTTCGGTGCAGACTACGCCAATGTGCAGCCCCACTCCGGTTCCCAGGCCAACGCAGCGGTTTACATGGCCCTCTGCGAACCCGGCGACACCGTTCTCGGTATGAGCCTGGCCCATGGTGGTCACCTGACCCACGGCGCCAAGCCCAACTTCTCCGGCAAGATATACAATGCCGTGCAGTACGGCCTGAATCCTGAGACCGGGGAGATCGACTACGACGAGGTTGATCGCCTGGCCCGGGAGCACAAGCCGAAGATGATTGTTGCCGGTTTTTCCGCCTATTCACGTGTTGTGGATTGGCAGCGGTTCCGCGACATTGCGGATGAAGTTGGCGCCTACTTCTTCGTGGACATGGCCCACGTCGCAGGCTTGATTGCCGCTGGTCATTATCCCAGCCCGGTCAACATTGCAGACGTGACCACCACTACCACCCACAAGACCCTGCGCGGTCCCCGTGGCGGTCTGATCCTGGCCAAGTCCAACGAAGCGATCGAGAAGAAGCTCAACTCCCTGGTCTTCCCTGGCACCCAGGGCGGCCCCCTGATGCACGTCATCGCCGCCAAGGCGGTGGCCTTCAAGGAGGCGATGGAGCCCGGGTTCAAGGATTACCAGATGCAGGTGATAAAAAACGCCCAGGCTATGGCAGCGGTTTTCATGGAGCGCGGCTACGACGTGGTCTCCAAGGGTACTGACGATCATCTGTTCCTGGTCAGCTTCATTGAGGCGGGTCTCACCGGTAAGGATGTGGACGCCTGGTTGGGTGCCTCCAATATCACCATCAACAAGAACTCCGTGCCCAATGATCCACAGTCCCCCTTCGTCACCAGCGGTATCCGCGTGGGCACTCCTGCATTGACCACTCGTGGTGTGGGTGAAGCTGAAGCCCGTGATCTGGCCGGCTGGATGTGCGATGTGATCGATGCCCGCGGCGACGAGGCCACTATCGAGCGGGTCAAGGGGCAGGTGCTGGATCTCTGCAAGCGTTACCCCGTATACGCTGACTAAATCAAACAGTGAGGGTCGGGGTGCTGCAGCCACTGCAGCGCCCCGTCCTTCACAGGAACCGGCTGATGCGTTGTCCCTTCTGTGGTGCCCAGGATACCAAGGTGATCGACTCCCGTTTGTTCGGGGAGGGTGACCAGGTGCGTCGTCGCAGGGAGTGTACGGTCTGCAAAGAGCGCTTCACCACCTACGAATCCGCTGAACTCAATCTGCCCCGGGTAGTGAAGCAGGATGGCAGCCGGGTGCCCTTCGATGGACGTAAGCTGGCCTCGGGCATCATGCGTGCACTGGAAAAACGGCCGGTTGGTACTGAGCAGGTGGATGATGCGCTCAACCGCATACGTCGCAGGATGCTCGCCAGTGGTGAGCGCGAGGTTGATTCCAGGCAGATCGGTGAATGGGTGATGGATGAACTGAGAGCGCTGGACCAGGTGGCCTATGTCCGTTTTGCCTCTGTCTACAGAAGCTTCGAGGACGTCAACGCCTTCCGCGAGGAGATCGAACGGCTGGAGTCGCAGCTTCCCCCCGATGCTAGGCGCCAGCAGTTGAACCTGCTGGATGAAGAGAATGGCGACGGCTGACGATTTCCACTACATGACCCGGGCCATAGCCCTCGCCCGTCGCGGTCTCTACACCACCCACCCCAATCCCCGGGTTGGCTGCGTACTGGTGAGAGATGGAGAGGTGATCGGTGAAGGCTATCACCGCAGGGCGGGTGAACTCCACGCAGAGCGCAATGCCATTGCCGATGCAGGCGGTCGTGCCGAAGGCGCGACTGCTTATGTCACCCTGGAACCCTGCTGTCACCATGGCCGAACACCCCCTTGTACCGAAGGGCTGATAGAGGCGGGGGTGAGTCGCGTGGTTATGGCCATGCAGGATCCCAATCCCCTGGTTTCAGGTCAGGGTGCCCAACGGTTGAGCGAGGCCGGTATTGCGGTGGAGAGCGGGGTGCTTGAGTCCCAGGCCCGTGATCTCAATCCCGGTTTTATTCGTCGCATGGAGAGCGGTATGCCCTTCGTGCGCTGCAAACTGGCCATGAGCCTGGATGGGCGCACCGCCATGAGCAGCGGTGAGAGCAAGTGGATCACCGGCCCGGCAGCGCGGGCAGATGTGCAGCGACTGCGTGCCCGCAGCGATGCCATTGTGACCGGTATCGGCACGGTGTTGGCTGACGACCCCTCCATGAATGTACGCCTGGAGGCGCTCCCTGACGCTGGTCAACCGGTTCAACCCCTCAGGGTGGTGCTGGACCCGATGCTGGAGATGCCGCTCAGCGCGAAAATGCTGACTCTGCCCGGCCAGACACTGCTTGCCTGCTCCTGTGAGCCCGCTGAAAAAGGGGAGGCGTTGGCAGGAGAGGGTGCAGATGTGGTTCAGCTGTCGGGTTCGTCCGATGGTATCGATTTGCCGCAACTGCTCAGGTACCTGGCCAAACGCCAGATCAACGAGTTGCTGATCGAGGCGGGTTCGACACTGGCCGGTGCCGCTCTCTGGCAGGGTGTTGTGGATGAGCTCGTAGTCTATGCCGCGCCGCATATCATGGGCGATGGCGGACGGGGCCTGTTCCACCTGCCGGAGCTGGAGCTTATGCAGGACCGGGTTGAACTGGAAATAACCGATGTGCGCATGGTCGGCAAAGATATGCGCATGACTATCAAACCTAAGAGATAAAAGCGTGTTCACAGGTATTATCCAAGCAGTAGGCCGCGTTGCCGGTATCCAGCAGCGGGGTGGCGATATGCGCCTGCATATCAGCACCGGAAAACTGGATCTCTCCGATGTGCAACTGGGCGACAGCATTGCTGCCAATGGGGTCTGCCTGACCGCGGTGGAGCTGCCGGGGGATGGCTACGTGGCCGATGTCTCCAGGGAGACCCTGGAATTGAGTACCCTGTCGACCCTGCAACCAGGCAGCGCGGTAAACCTGGAGAAGGCACTGACCCTGAGTACACCTTTGGGGGGGCACCTTGTCAGTGGCCACGTGGATGGCCAGGGCCAGGTGCTGGAGCGCAGGGATGATGCCCGTTCGGTACGCTTCCGTATCGAGGCCCCGCCGGAGCTGGCCCGCTACATCGCCCACAAGGGGTCGATCTGCGTGGATGGCGCCAGTCTCACTGTGAACAGTGTCAGCGGCAGCCAGTTCGAACTCAATATCGTGCCTCATACCCTGGAAGAGACGGTCATGGAAGCTTATGCACCGGGCACCAGGGTGAATCTCGAGGTGGACCTGGTGGCACGCTATCTTGAACGGCTGCTACTGGGTGAGAAGGCGGCTGAACCTGCCCCCGAGACCGGTCTTACCCTGGAAACCCTCGCCAAGCACGGGTTTCTCAAATAAAGCGAATTGCCGATTTCAGGCAAAATTTCTCTGAAACTCCAGGCTTTGATACACTTGCCCGTTCCCTCAGCGGGGGTGATTTGAATTAAGGCGCATAGAGCGCGGTTGGAAACATGGCATTTAATACGACAGAAGAGATTATCGAAGACCTCCGACAAGGGAAAATGGTCATTATCATGGACGATGAGGATCGCGAGAATGAAGGCGATCTGCTCATGGCTGCGGAGATGGTGACACCCGAGGCGATCAACTTCATGGCCCGCTACGGTCGTGGCCTGATCTGCCTGACCCTGAATAAAGAGCGCTGCCAACAACTGCGGCTGCCCCTGATGGTGGGAGTCAACGAGTCCCAGCACGCCACCAACTTCACTGTTTCTATCGAGGCGGCTGAAGGGGTGACCACCGGCATCTCTGCATCCGACCGCTCCACCACGGTGCTGGCAGCGGTGAAAGAGGATGCCCAGCCCCAGGACATCGTGCAACCCGGTCACATTTTCCCATTGATGGCCCAGCCTGGTGGGGTTTTGGTGCGCGCCGGGCATACCGAGGCCGGCTGCGACCTGGCGCGTCTTGCCGGGATGAATCCATCGTCGGTGATTGTTGAGATCCTGAACGAAGACGGCACCATGGCGCGCCGCCCGGATCTCGAACTGTTCGCCAAGGAGCACAACCTCAAGATCGGTACCATTGCTGACCTGATTCACTACCGGGTACGCAACGAGAAGACCATTGAGCGCATCAGCGAGTGCACCCTGCCCACCGAGTATGGCGATTTCAAGCTGGTGGCCTACCAGGACTGCATTGACAATGAGTTGCACCTGGCGCTGGTCAAGGGCAACGTCACCCCGGATGAACCAACCCTGGTGCGGGTGCATATGCAGAACACTCTTTGTGACCTGTTCGCGCCGAACCACAAGGGCTGCTCCTGGCCGCTGCAGAACGCGATGAAACAGGTCTCCGAGGATGGCAGGGGGGTTATCGTCGTGCTGCGCAACCACGACACCACCCGTGAGATCATCCAGCGGATGCGTGATTTCCAGCTGCACGACCAGGAAGATCCGGTTCCACCGCGCAACGATCAGGGCCATTTGCGCACCTTCGGTGTCGGCGCCCAGATCCTGGCCGACCTGGGTGCGCGCAAGATGCGGGTGCTGAGTGCCCCCAAGAGTCTGCACGGTATTTCCGGCTTTGAACTGGAAGTGGTCGAGTACGTCGACTGTAACTGAACAGTCTGTGTATCCGGGCAGTCCGGATACATCTGAACTTTAATTAGATATTGCGGGCCGGTCCCGCATTGAGATCAAGGCGATAAAGATGGCAATTAAAACCATTGAAGGTGCATTAACAGTTAAGAAGGCCAGGTTCTGCCTGGTGGTGGCGCGTTTCAACAGCTTTGTTGTGGAGAGCCTGCTCGAGGGCGCTATCGACACCCTGAAGCGTCACGGTGCGAACGATTCAGATATCACCATCGTTCGTGTGCCAGGTGCATTCGAAATGCCCCTGGTTCTGGACAAGATTGCAGCCAAGGGTGACTACGATGCCATCGTGGCGCTGGGCGCCGTGATTCGTGGCGGCACCCCGCACTTTGATTATGTGGCGGATGAATGCGTCAAGGGCATGGCCCAGGTCAGCCTGCAGCACGGTACCCCCATCGCGTTTGGTGTGCTCACCGTGGACACCATTGAGCAGGCCATTGAGCGCGCCGGTACAAAGGCGGGCAACAAGGGTGGTGAAGCTGCGCTGTCGGTCATTGAGATGGTCAACATCCTGCGTCAGATCAGCTGATGAGCCAAAAACGCAGCCAGGCGCGGCACCATGCGGTGCAGGCCATCTACCAGTGGCAGATGACCGGCCAGGATATCAAGGATATCCATAACCAGTTCCTTACCGAGCAGGATCCGGCCAGTTTTGAAGTGGAGTATTTCAATACCCTGCTCAGCGGAGTGCCGGGCAACCTGAGTGATCTGGACAGCCAGTTGGGTCCCTGCCTCGATCGTTCCATCGAGAGCGTCGATCCGGTGGAGCGGGCAATACTTCGCCTTGGTGCCTTCGAACTGATCCACCAGCTCGAGGTGCCCTACAAGGTGGTGATCAACGAGGCTGTTGAGCTTGCCAAGGTGTTCGGCGCCGAGAAGGGTCACAAATACGTTAACGGTGTATTGGACAAACTGGCCGGCCAGGTGCGCAAGGCCGAACAGGGCCGCTGATAGCTATATTTTATCTTTTCTGCCATCTTTCCCCGTATGGCGATTTCAGAATTTGAATTGATACGCGAATACTTCTCCCATACGGGAGAAGTCAGAGGCGATGTTGCCCTTGGGGTGGGGGACGACTGTGCCCTGCTGCAGCCCCCGACCGGTTATCAACTGGCGGTGAGTATCGATACCCTGGTCGAAGGTGTTCACTTTCTTGCCGGTACGGACCCTGTCTCCCTGGGACACAAGGCCCTTGGGGTCAATTTGAGCGACCTGGCAGCCATGGGTGCCAGGCCGGCCTGGGTGACCCTGGCCCTGGCGCTGCCCGAAACGGATGCAGCCTGGTTGCGGGCATTCAGCCAGGGATTTTCAGAGCTGGCCCGGGTTCATGGTGTCCAGCTGGTTGGTGGTGATACCACCCGCGGCCCACTGACCATCACCGTGCAGGTTCACGGTTTCATTGAACCGGGCAAGGTATTGCGTCGTGATGCGGCGTCTGTGGGCGACCTGGTCTATGTCACAGGCACCCTGGGTGATGCCGCACTGGCCCTGGACATGCTGCAGGGCAAGACGCCTGCCGATGATCCCCTGGGTTTCCTGAGATCCGCTCTTGAAAGGCCGGAACCTCGTATTGAAGCCGGCCTTGCAGCGGTTGGCCTGGCTGCAGGGGGTATAGATATCTCCGATGGACTGATCTCCGACCTGGGGCACATCTGCCGGGGCAGCGGCATCGGAGCCCGGCTCTTTCTTGACCAGGTTCCCCTGTCTGAGCCGGTACGTGAGTACCTTGACGGGGGCGGGGACTGGAAGATCCCCCTGGCCTCCGGTGATGACTACGAGCTCTGCCTGACGGTTCCCCAGGCACAGTCGGCGGCATTTGAAGCGCGTATGTCTGAGCTGGATCACGGCTGCAGTCGTATCGGTATAATGGAGGCCCAGAAGGGCATTCGGTGCCAACTGCCAGACGGCAGTCTGCTCGAGCCCCTGCCCGGAGGATATGAACATTTCAGCCATCAATGATGCCCCCAGACCTGATTGGACAAACCCGGTACACCTGCTCGCCTTTGGCCTGGGCTCAGGGGCCGCGCCCAAGGCGCCTGGCACTGTGGGAACCCTGGCCGCCATTCCTATCTTCCTGGGCGTAAGTAACCTCTCTCCAACGGCCTATCTTGTTCTGGTTGCGGCCATGTTTCTGGTTGGCATATGGTTGTGTGACAAAACCTCCCGCGACCTGGGTGTTCATGATCACGGGGGCATCGTCTGGGATGAGTGGGTGGGGCTGCTGGTGACGCTCTGGCTGGTCCCGCCGGGTTGGATATGGCTGCTGGCCGGTTTTCTGTTGTTCAGACTGTTTGATATCCTGAAACCCTGGCCCATTGGATGGCTGGACCGCCAGGTCAGCGGCGGCTTCGGCATCATGCTGGATGACCTTGTGGCAGGACTTTTCGCCCTGGCCGTGGTCCAACTGGGTGCTGCATGGTTGTTGTGACCTGAATTACCGGGAGAGGAAGATGTCGGCTATCACGTGTTGCAAAAAAGGGTTATGGATCCTGGCGGCTCTGCTGACATTCGCCCTTGCCGGGCCTGCAGCTGCAGTGGAGAGTGTCAGGGTTATGGCGCTTTTTCCTGGAAAAGCCATGCTCCAGGTCGATGGAAGCAACCGGCTGTTGAAAGCGGGTCAATCCACTCCTGAAGGGGTCAAGCTGATCTCTGCAACGCCAAGTGAGGCGGTGCTGGAGATAAGCGGTAAGCAGGAAACCTATGCTCTTGGCAGTGTTGTCGGGGGCAGTTTTGCCAAGCCCGAAATGCGGGAAGTAAAGATCTCGCGCAGTTCAAACGGCGCATTCATGACACCTGGCACCATCAATGGACGGTTGGTGGACATGATGGTGGACACCGGGGCCACGGTGGTGGCCATGAGTGAAGTCGAGGCCAAGAGGCTCTCAATTCCCTACCGCCTTGAGGGCAGAAAGTCCGGTGTACGCACCGCCTCCGGTGTGGCCCAGGCCTACGCCATTATGCTCGATAGCGTTCAGGTGGGCTCGATACAGCTACAGAACGTGGAAGGTACGGTGATCAAGGGCAGCAGCCCCACCCAGGTGCTGCTGGGCATGAGTTTTCTCAAGCGGATCGAGATGGAGAACCAGGGCAACCTGCTGTTACTGCGTCGCAAGTACTGATCCACACGCTGCCGGGACGGTTCACTCTGCATCAAGATCTCCTGTGTTGTGATATTGATGCGCGGTTCTACTGCTCCGCTGCCATAGGCATAGCCTCTCTCTGCAGTTGATGCAGCTCTTCTATCTGGCTTCTGACTGACTCTTTCCAGTGTATGGCGGATTGATAGCCCAGCAGTGTCCTTGCCTTGTCATTGTTTGCATGGGTCTCTTCCTGTAGATGAATAATGCTTCTCGTAACCAGGGGCTCCCAGGGCACAACCGGGTCCAGTTTCTCCATCAGCCAGGCAAAGGGATAGGCTATGCTGAACGGCACACTGAAGTGGGGTGTTGGATAGTTGTACTCCAGATGGATAAATTCGATCACCTCTCTGACGGTTGGTTGTTCAATCCCGACTATATTGAAACACTCGTGGTCTTGCAGGGCCTTGGCCTTGATGGCGAGTAAGAATGCATGGCCGATGTCACTGCCATCAACCAGGGGGAGATGGGTGCGACCACCCGCAACCCAGGGGACAAGGTGCGTCTTCAGGCGGGGTAGCAAGATAGGCAGTATGCCCAGCCCATAACGTTTGCCGGTAAACAGGCCCAGGCGAAGAATGACGGTTGAAAAACCAGGCCCTGCCGCTTTTCTGAGTTCATCTTCAATAGCGATTACATTGCACAGGTGGGGCCAGAATGTTCGGGGTATGCCTCGACTGAGCGGATCGAATGACTGTCCTGGTGCTGCAGCAGAGGTGGTGCTGGGAAAAACAAACTGTTTTACGCCACACTTTTTTGCAGCCTCGATAAGGTGAAGGGTGGGTTCCAGGTAATTCTCGCGAGACTGTTGATGATGATTCCATAGAGAAGTCCATGCAGCGGCATGACAAATGACATCAATATCTTTTACAACGCTTTCAACATAGTCTGGATCTCTCAGGTCGCCAGGCCTTGATTCGCCTTTGAAACCTGGCAGCAAACTGTTCGGGTTGCGGCAGGCGGCAATGGGGGTCACCGACCCATCCTGCATCAATGATTCCAGGATATGACTCCCTGTAAAGCCGGTTGCCCCGGTGACTAATATGCGTTTCGACATCGTTGATTCCTTTCAAAATACATTGTGGGGAGGGGGAGACCCCCCTCCCTGCTTGTCATATGAACAGGTTTACATCTGCTTTGAGCGCCCGGGGCAAAAAGCTCGCTGCACCCACCCACTCCTCGATTTCAGGAATGAAATCGTCCTTGCCGTAG
This sequence comes from Sedimenticolaceae bacterium, assembly GCA_965224515.1. GTDB lineage: Bacteria > Pseudomonadota > Gammaproteobacteria > Chromatiales > Chromatiaceae > Sedimenticola_A. The sequence continues at coordinate 276,654 of OZ245051.1, read as the reverse complement.
TCAAACAGGTCAACGGTCATCTGGCAGGCGACCAGTTTCACGTCGGCCTCGATGCACAGCTCCCTGAGCTCGCTGATGCGGGCTACTCCCTTGTTGTCGATGGTCTTCTCCATCATGCTGGTGGCCATGCTCTGAAAGCCGGGCATTAGCGACATCACCGATGTCGGAATGGGCAGCTCCTTGCCCTTTATCCACGTCGGTCCTTCAGGCATTTTCATGGGCATGGCGGGGTTGCCGAGGGGAGTTACCTTCAGGTCCAGTTCCTGTTTCAACAGGCTCAGTCCGTAGAAGGTGAAGAAGACTGATACCTCCCACCCCAGCGCCGCCGCAGTCGAGGCGAGGATGAAAGGTGGGTAGGCCATATCCATGGTGCCCTTGGTGGCGATGATGGTCATGGATGGGGTGTGGTTCGCCTCACGCTCGGCCATCTTCTCTTCGAAGCGCTGATCGAACCAGGCGTCCAGGTTATCGACCTGGGTATCATTCAGTTGGCTTGAGTTCTGCATGATCATTACCTCCCGGGGTTATGATTTCTTGATCCTGAAGATGAATTCACCGTCCGCTTCCTGGCTCGACAGCATCTCGTGCCCTGTCTGGCTGCAGAATGAGTCCAGGTCCTTGACTGAGCCCGGGTCGGTAGCCGTTATCTCCAGAACTTCGCCGGACTCCATACCGTTGATGGCCTTCTTGGTTCTCAGGATGGGCAGGGGGCAGTTCAGGTTTCTGGCGTCGAGTGTCTGTATGTTCTGACTCATGGTTATCTCCTTGTCACTTGTTGCTGAATAACACCCTATAAATAGACCGGTCGGTCAAGTCATAGGGCAAAAAAAATCAGTTCGGGTTGTTCAGTTCAATGCGAAGGGTCTTGATCGCAGGTCCGAGCAGAAGCACCAGGTCCGGATCATTCTTGGTCTTTGCCAGCAGAATGATTCCCTCCAGGTAAGCGAGCATGGCGGCGGCGGTTGCCTTGGTGTCCAGGGGTGACATAGCGCCTGTCTCCACCGCTTCGTCCAGGGTTTCATGAAACCGCGCCCTGGCCTTGTCGAACACGGCATTGAGTTTGGCCCGTAACACATCGTCCCGGGTGCTGACCTCCAGGGCCAGGTTGCCAAACAGACAGCCTGGCATGTGTCCCTCGATATCCTTGGCTGCCTTCTGCCAGTAATAGGCAGCGTCCACCATGTAGTCCAGGCGCTCGATGGGCGGCAGGTTCTGATCGAAGGCCTCGGCGACGAAGCCGTGGGCCCAGTCATCGGCCATGTCATCGATTACCGCCATGGCGAGATCCTGCTTGGAGGGGAAGAAGTGGTAGAAGCTCCCCTTCTGAACCTTGGCAATATCGCAAATCTCCTTGATACCCACGTCGGCATAACTGCGGCTGTGGAACAACTCACGGGCCGTGGCCAGGATGCGGGTTCTTGTGTCTATTGCCGGATTCATGATCTGAAGTATATTAGACCGGTCGGTCAAGTCAAGGGGGCAAATCTTTAGAGAGTGCTCTCGATCCTTATTTATGGGCAGGGTAGGGGCAGATACAAAAAAGGCGATCCCAGGGGATCGCCTTTTTCAGATTGTCTGGTGAGTTTCCAGATCAGCTTTCGGCATCCTTATCCCGCTCGATGAGGGCGTAGGCCGAGTGGTTATGGATGGACTCGAAGTTCTCTGATTCCACCACGTAAGCACTGAAGCGCTTTTCGTCGTTCAGACGGCTGGCAACGTCGCGTACCATGTCTTCCACAAACTTGGGATTGTCGTAAGCGTGCTCGGTGACATGCTTCTCGTCGGGACGCTTGAGCAGACCGTAAAGTTCGCAAGAGGCCTCTTTCTCCACCAGGTCGATGATCTCTTCGATCCAGACGAAACCGTTGGTGCGTACCTGGACGGTGACGTGGGAGCGCTGGTTGTGGGCGCCGCGATCAGAGATCTTCTTGGAACAGGGGCAGAGGCTGGTTACGGGAACCACCACCTTGATGAACATGGTGGCTGCGCCCTCATGAACTTCGCCGATCAGGGTCACATCGTAGTCCATCAGGCTCTGCACGCCGGAAACCGGTGCGGTCTTGTTGATGAAGTAAGGGAAATTCATCTCTATGTGACCGGACGCGGCTTCAAGGCGCTCAGCCATTTCGGAGAGCATGCCCTTGAAGGATTCAACACTGATCTCTTTCTCGTGGCTGTTAAGAATCTCCACGAAACGGGACATGTGAGTGCCTTTGAAGTTATGGGGCAGGTTCACATACATGTTGAAGTTGGCGATGGTGTGCTGGATACCGTCGCTGCGGTCTTTTACCTGGACCGGATGGCGGATATCCTTGATGCCCACCTTGTTGATGGCGATTTGCCGGGTGTCCTCACTGCTTTGAACGTCAGCGATTTCACACTTGGTTTCGACGCCTTCTGTCACTTGCTCAATCCTCAGTACTGCAGTCGGCCTGCACCCTGCAAGGCCATAACTACTTGAAATTTAACGGCAGACTAACTAATTACAGGGGGTGGGAAAACCGGGAGATATTCTGGTTATTCTGTGTCACGATCAGCCCCTGCCGCAAAGAACCGGCAATTATGACGATACCTTTACGCCGGTGCAAGAGAATAAATTGAATCAGTGGTTCCGGTTGATGATGTAGTCGGCCAGCCAGCGCAGGGGATCTGCACGTTCGTCCAGGCCCTTGAGACTCCCGATTGCCTCCTGGACAAGGTCGTTCGCCATCTCCCTGGCGGCGGAGATGCCGATCAGGGAGGGGTAGGTGGGTTTGTCCTGGACCTGATCCTTGCCCTGGGTCTTGCCGAGGGTCTCGGTGTCGCCCTCAACGTCGAGAATATCGTCCTGAACCTGGAATGCCAGGCCGATGCACTTGGCGTAGTGGTCCAGGTGCAGCACCTGTTCCTCGCTGGCTCCAGGGGCGGAGAGGCAACCCAGCTGAACGCTGGCCCGGATCAAGGCGCCGGTTTTGTGAATATGCATGTTCTCGAGCTGGGCCAGGTCGATTTTCTGTCCCACTGCCGCCAGGTCGAGGGCCTGGCCGCCGGCCATGCCCCGGGATCCGCTGGCCAGGGCCAGGGCCTTGACCATTTTAAGCCTGGCCTCTTCATCGGTCTGCATGCTTTCATCACTGCACAGCACCTTGAATGCCAGGGTCTGCAGGGCGTCGCCCACCAGGATGGCGGTGGCCTCGTCGAACGCCTTATGGCAGGTTGGCCGGCCTCGACGCAGGTCGTCGTCGTCCATGGCAGGAAGATCATCATGGGCCAGTGAATAGGCATGAATCAGCTCCACGGCGCAGGCCGGGCCATCAAGATTGCCGGGTTCGACCCCCAGTGCTCGGCCGGTGGCGTAGACCAGTACCGGGCGCACCCGTTTGCCCCCGCCAAGGCTCGAGTAGCGCATCGCCTCATGCAGCCGCCCGGGTTGGATCGTGGGCGCCGGGAGCCAGTGTTCCAGTGCCTCTTCGCAACGCTGCTGACAGCTCTGCAGGTAGCTTTGAAGGGGGCTGCTACTGGTCATGGTCGAAAGGTTCCAGGTCAGCCTCTTCGCTGTTGCTGGAGAGGATCTGGATCTTCTGCTCTGCGTCTTTCAGTGCCTGCTGACAGGTGCGGGTCAGTTCGACCCCCCGTTCGAAGGATTTCAGGGAATCTTCCAGGGTAAGGTCCCCCTGTTCAAGGTTGTCGACCAGGGATTCCAGTTCCGCCAGGGCGTCTTCGAAAGAGGGCTGCTCGGTTTTCTTCTTCGGCATGGGTAGGCTTGGGCTGCAAAAGATAGGGAAATTACCCCAGGGGTGGCCGGGGGTCAAACTTGAAATGGGTTTCGCTTGGTGCATCTCGCCTGGACGGCGCTCTGCGTGTACACTCTGGGCCAACTAATAATTGGCTATGTTCCAGCTGCGTGTTGATGATTCAATATGTCATTGATTCTCCGTAGGTAGGCCTTCAGGCCGACAGGTCGAGCTAAAGCCCGACCTACTGGGACAGAGCAGTAACTTTGCAACCTGATCAGATCAAAACAAAATATGAGTAGCAGTTCCTACGACTCCTCGGATATCGAGGTCCTCAGTGGATTGGAGCCTGTGCGCAAGCGCCCGGGCATGTACACCGATACCACCCGTCCCAATCACCTGGCCCAGGAGGTCATCGATAACAGTATCGATGAGGCGATTGCCGGCCATGCGAGCAGTATCGAAGTCACCCTGTTCAAGGATGGCTCGCTGCAGGTGAAGGATGATGGTCGCGGAATGCCTGTGGATATCCATCCCCAGCAGGGGTTGCCCGGGGTCGAGGTGATCCTGACCAAGCTGCATGCGGGTGGCAAATTCTCCAATAAAAACTACCAGTTCTCAGGCGGTCTGCATGGCGTGGGCGTATCTGTGGTCAATGCGCTGTCCAAGCACCTTGAGGTTTGGGTCCGGCGCGGGGGCAAGGAGTTCAATATCGCCTTTTCAGGGGGGCACAAGGTCTCCGACCTGGAAGAGGTGGGTAAGGTCGGGAAAAACAATACCGGTACATCGGTCAAGTTCTGGCCCGACCCCAGCTATTTTGATACACCGAAATTCTCGGTGCGCCAACTGCTGCATGTACTCAGGGCAAAGGCAGTACTCTGTCCAGGTCTCCATGTCCGCTTTCATGATGAAAATAGTGGAGACAGCCATGAGTGGTGCTACCAGGACGGTCTGAAGGATTACCTGCTCGATGCACTGGATGGCCTTCCCTCGGTTCCGGCCGATCCCTTTGTTGGGTCCATGCAGGGCAATGCAGAGGCGGCAGACTGGGCGGTCGTTTGGCTCACAGAGGGTGGAGACGCCCTGACCGAGAGCTACGTCAACCTTATTCCCACGTCCCAGGGCGGTACCCATGTCAACGGGTTGCGGTCCGGTCTTACAGAGGCGGTCAGGGAGTTCTGTGAATTTCGAAACCTGCTTCCCAGGGGCGTGAAACTGACACCGGATGATGTTTGGGGACGCTGCAGCTACGTTCTATCGGTAAAGCTTGCCGATCCCCAGTTCTCTGGCCAGACCAAGGAGCGGCTCTCATCCCGTGAGTGCGCGGCCTTCGTCTCAGGGGTGGTGAAGGACGCTCTCAGCCTGTGGCTGAACCAGCACACCGAAGAGGGTGAACTGATTGCCGAGCTGGCCATCAGTTCGGCCCAGACCCGGATGCGTGCCGGGAGGAAGGTGCAGCGCAAGAAGGTGACCCAGGGGCCGGCGCTGCCCGGGAAGCTGGCAGACTGCAGTGGCCTGGACCCACTGCGCAGTGAACTGTTCCTGGTCGAGGGTGATTCGGCCGGTGGTTCAGCCAAGCAGGCGCGGGACCGGGAGTTTCAGGCGATCATGCCCCTGCGGGGAAAAATTCTGAACACCTGGGAGGTGGACCCGATGGAAGTACTGGGTTCCCAGGAGGTGCATGATATTTCGGTGGCAATCGGTATCGAGCCGGGATCAGATGATCTGTCCAAACTGCGTTATGGCAAAATCTGCATCCTTGCAGACGCTGATTCCGATGGCCTGCATATCGCGACTCTTCTCTGCGCGCTCTTTTTGCGCCATTTCAGGAAACTTGTGCTGGAGGGGCATGTCTATGTAGCCATGCCACCGCTCTATCGCATTGATGTTGGTAAACAGGTGTTCTACGCCCTGGACGATGCCGAAAAACAGGGTGTGCTGGATCGAATCGCAGCGGAGAAGACCCGGGGCAAGGTGAGTGTTCAGCGTTTCAAGGGGCTGGGTGAGATGAACCCCTTACAGTTGCGGGAGACAACCATACATCCTGACACCCGGCGGCTGGTGCAGCTGACGGTGGATTCGGGTGACGACACCAACAGTATCATGGACATGATGCTGGCGAAAAAGCGGTCCTCCGATCGAAAGACGTGGCTTCAGCAGAAGGGTGATCTGGCAGAAGTTCAGTGATTTTTATAGGCGAAAAATTAATATGAAAGTTTCGATGGTTGCAGCCAGTGTCTTGTCACTGATTATCGTTTTTCCTGTCATGGCTGAGAGCCCTTTCAGGAAGTTCACAGAGAATGTAAACAAGGCAGATAATCCCAACGTGGAGGAGTATGTCTGGCAGGAGGGGGTGACGGAACTTCCAGACTATCCGCAAAAAGAGAACCTGCTGGAATTCGACGTGGATGCCCCTGGTGCAAGGTTTCGTTACTTCATCGATGAAAAATCACTTCAGGTTGGAGAGGGTGATGGTGTTGTGCGCTATGCATTGATTATCCGTTCCAAGTCGGGTGCGGAGAATGTCACCTTCGAAGGTATGAGGTGCAATACCAAGGAGTACAAGAGTTATGCCTTCGGCAACGGCAAGGGTGAGTGGCGCAAGCCACGTAAAACTCGCTGGATGGTGTTCAACGGTGCTGGATACAACAAGTACCGTTTTGCCCTTTGGGAGTATTATCTCTGCGACCGGGTGAAGGATCAGCCCAGAGATGTGGAAGAAATTGCCACAGCCATCAGGTATCCCAGTCAGAATAACAGTAAAGCGTTCTTGAGCGACTGATATGCTGTTGCCGGATCTGTTTTACCACCCGGCATAGAGGTACAGCGCAATGCTGTCCACTGCCAGCATGAACAGGGTGAATCTGCCGTTCCATCTTGGGAATCTGTAGGCATTTATGCCGAACCGGCCCTGCATGGCCAGGTGCATGCCTGAGAAGGGCGAGGTGGTGATGCCAAGGGCCCAGGTCATCAGAAAGGTGAGGGCCAGCAGGTTCGGATCAGTGACCATGGGCATCAGAATGCTGCCGGCGGTGGCGATACTGATCACCGGGTGTACGCCGAGTATCGATATACCCACCATCAGCAGTAATAGCAGTGTCGCTTCCTGGGCACCAAAATGTTCGATGGCCGGCTCCAGCGCCATCGCCTCCATGGCAGCCGTTATCCCGGCTGCGAGTATCCCTGCTGACAGAAACAGTGTTAGTTCACCGTGCATGCGGGGCAGAGCGCTCGTAATATGTCCGCCAAACCGTATACCCCCGTTTCCCTGGTGGCGTATGAGCAGCAGTCCGAGAGTCAGTGAGAGTGACAGGATGCAGATCAGGGTCAGGATCGGCAGCTCTCTCCAAAGCAGATGCGCCGCCATCACAGCCAGTGAGAGCAGGGCTGGTATCCACAAGGCGCTGAACTGCATCGGGTAGCCCCTGTAGTGCTCAGCAGAGGCGCTTCGGCCAAGGGTGATTCCTGTCACCAGAAGGGCAATCAGCGCGATCGGTAGTCCGATCGGAGAGAGGGTGGTGAACTGTGCGCCAGGCGCGTTGGTCAGGGCCACGCCCATGGCTGCAAAGAAGGGGGACCAGTGGGAGGCGACAGCGAACCCGCGGGAGAGCACGATGGCCTGGGTCGGGCTCAGTGGATGGTGCCTGCTCTGGCGGTCACCAAGTATCATGACAGCGGAGAGATTGATGACTGCGCCGAAGAAGTGGACCCCTAGAAGGGTGCGCCAGAGTGCTTTGGGCCCCGTAGGCAATTGCTCCTCATCGTCCGTTTCGGGCAGTGTTACCAGGCGTAGAAAACTCACAGCTGCGAGCATGGCAAGAAGTGCCTGGTTGGTGCTCAGGGCCTTTTCCAGGGGAATGGCGGCACCGTTAATCACACCCCAGATCATGGCGGCAAAACCCACTGTCAGCAAGGCGAGGGCCTGGTTTCTGCCCAATCCCTTCACTTCAGAGAAGAGCAGAATCCCCGCCAGCCAGGCTGCGATGCCGGCATAGATCCGCGGTATTTCCGGCAGCAGACCGTGGGCAATGGAGAGCATGATCATGAGAAAAATGAGTACACCCGCCACCAAGGTTTTGACCGGAGGTTGCTCAAACAGTGACTGCTGTGGGGTAGGTCTGCTCATTTCAATGCTATTCTACGCGTCTTGATCCGCTTTGTGCAGTGCGTCATCCGGAGGTCTTCCATGGATCGTTGTATGAACAGGGTGCTTCTCGGCGCTATGTTTTCAGTCTTTGCTGCAGCTGATGCTGTTGCACAGGAGTCTGCCACGGGATCGCCGGACGAAGGGGGCTGGTGGCAGTGGGTGATGCTGCTGTTCGTGGCCGGTATGGTGCTCTCCATTGTTCACTCAATCAAACTGCTTAAACGCAGTGCCAGACCCGATGCGGGCTATTGGCTCAGGCGCTTTGAGCAGGCCTGCCTGAAGCATGAGCCGGCCACTGCCTCACAGTCCCTGCTCTACTGGGCCAAGGCGATGTGGGGTGCCGATGCACCCACCAGCCTGGGGGGAATTGCCGCCAGGCTGGGTCGGAAGGATGTTTCGCTGCAACTGCAGCAGCTTCAGGAGACTGTTCGCAACAGGGGGGAGGGGCAGTGGAACGCCTATCTCTGCCGGCAGGTTCTGGTGGAGTCACTCGGCCAGCTTGCACCCGATGAAGCACCGTCTCAGGCTGACGGGCCATAACCCAGCGTTTTGTGATAATCTCCTTCGGTTTATTCATCTACCGCAACCACCGCAGGGTGGCCGGATTTGTCAGAAAGATATTAAGAATATATGGCCAACGGAATCGATCAGAGTCTTGAAGGCATCGAGCAGATGCCGCTCAAGGATTTTACCGAGAAGGCGTACCTGGACTACTCCATGTACGTCATACTCGACCGCGCTTTACCCCATGTCGGCGACGGCCTCAAGCCGGTTCAGCGCCGCATAATATATGCAATGTCTGAACTTGGGCTCTCGGCAACAGCCAAGTTCAAAAAATCCGCCCGAACGGTGGGTGATGTACTGGGCAAGTTTCACCCCCATGGCGACAGTGCATGCTATGAGGCGATGGTGCTGATGGCCCAGAGCTTCTCCTACCGGTATCCGCTGGTGGATGGCCAGGGCAACTGGGGTAGTGCGGATGATCCCAAGTCGTTTGCCGCCATGCGTTATACCGAGGCGCGCCTGACCCCCTATTCCCAGGTGCTGCTCTCCGAGCTGGGCCACGGAACCGTGGACTGGACTCCCAACTTCGACGGCACCATGCAGGAACCCGCCATGCTTCCGGCGCGCCTGCCCAACGTGCTGCTCAACGGCGCGGCAGGCATCGCAGTGGGGATGGCGACAGATATTCCCCCCCATAACCTGCGCGAGGTGGCTACCGCCTGCATACGCCTGCTGGAGAGTTCGAGGACCACCCTCGAAGAGTTGTGCGAGCATGTGCAGGGGCCCGACTACCCAACCGATGCCGAGATCATCACCCCCCGGGCGGATATCCTTAAGATGTACGAGACGGGTAACGGCAGTGTTCGCATGCGAGCCCGTTATGAGCGCGAACATGGTGATATCGTGATCACTTCGCTTCCCCACCAGGTATCGGGTGCCAAGATTCTTGAGCAGATAGCCCAGCAGATGCAGGCCAAAAAGCTGCCTATGGTTGAGGATCTGCGTGATGAGTCTGATCACGAGAACCCCACCAGGCTGGTGATTGTGCCGCGCTCAAACCGGGTGGATGTGGAACGTATGATGTCCCACCTCTTCGCCACTACAGACCTGGAACGTACCTACCGCGTAAACATGAACGTGATCGGTCTCAACGGCCGCCCCCAGGTCAAGGGACTGCGCGAGGTGCTCAAGGAGTGGCTCGAGTTCCGTTACGAGACAGTACGTCGCCGTCTTGATCACCGTTTGGGCAAGGTCAGGGATCGCCTGCACCTGCTCGATGGCCTGCTGATCGCCTTTCTCAATATCGACGAGGTGATTCGCATTATCCGCACAGCGGATGAGCCGAAAGCCGAACTGATGCACCGCTTCAACCTGAGTGCCGCCCAGGCTGACTACATTCTGGACACCAAGCTGCGTCAACTGGCGCGCCTGGAGGAGATGAAGATCAGGGGCGAGCAGGAGGAGCTGGCCAAGGAGCGCGACTGGCTGGAGAAGACCCTCGGCTCCAAGCAGCGGATGAAGACCCTGATTCGCAAGGAGATCGAAGCCGATGCAGAGAAATATGGCGATGACCGCCGCTCTCCCATAGTTGAGCGTTCTGCCGCCGAGGCGCTGGACGAGACCGAGCTTGCGCCGAGCGAGCCGGTTACGGTGATTCTCTCCGAAAGGGGATGGGCCCGTGCGGCCAAGGGGCACGAGATCGACCCGGAGAGCGTCAGCTACAAGGCGGGCGATAAGTACCTGGCCGCGGCACGGTTGCGCAGCAACCAGGCGGCAGTTTTCCTGGATACCGCAGGGCGCAGTTATTCGATACCTGCCCACACCCTGCCATCGGCCCGAAGCCAGGGCGAACCCCTGACCGGTCGGCTCTCACCTGCCAAGGGCGCAACATTCTGTGCCACGCTTGGGGGCAATCCTGACCAATGGTATCTCGTGGCCTCGGATGCCGGTTACGGCTTTCAGGTTCAGCTCAAAGACCTGTATGCCAAGAACAAGGCGGGCAAGGCATTGCTGACCCTGCCCAAGGGGGCGCGGGTGCTTGGTCCGGCAATGGTGAATGATCCGGCAACCGATCGGGTTGTGGCGATCACCAACGAGGGACGGATGCTGGTCTTCCCGCTAACCGAACTGCCGGTGCTCAGTCGCGGAAAAGGCAACAAGATTATCGGTATTCCGGGAAAACGGGTCGAGTCGCGTGATGAGTATGTTGTGGCCATCGCCGCTGTACCGGAAGACGGCAAGCTGACTGCCTACTCAGGCAAGCGTCACATCACCTTCAAGCGCAGTGACCTGGATGCCTACCAGGGTGAGCGTGGTAGACGCGGAAACAAGTTGCCCAGGGGATTTCAGAAAGTGGATGAGGTGGTCGTAGAGTAAGCGGAAGGGTTTACCGGCTCTTGCTGAACTCTTCGTCCATTATCCGCTCAAGCAGTTCGTCGGAGCGTTTCTTCAACAGGCGGGAGAGCTTTTTTCGGGCAGTGGTAGCGAAGTCGTCCATCACCTCGGAAACCGTCTCTGCAACTGCCAGCTCAATCAGGCCTTCCATCTCCGTTTGCAGTTCAGTCCCCAGTCTGTCCCGGACCGCGCTTATCAGTTCACCCCGATCAGGCAGGTCCAGGCTATGACCGACTGGGCGCTGATCTGTTTGGATGGACGCTTCGCCGGGGCTTGTCCGCAAGTCATTCACCACGTCATTGAGAATCGGGATGCCTTCATCGTCTACTGAAAAAGGGCGCTCCGCTTCCATGTAGGGTTCTTTGCGGTCGTCTGTCATTGTTTTATGTTGTGTGAGTTCAGGTTGTAGCCGCGGTCCCGGTAGTAGCGGAAGCGTTGGCGCCCCTCCTGCTTGATCTGCGGGTCATTGTCGATCAACTCGGCAACACGTTCGAACTTGGCGAAGAATACGGGGACTTCCGTGGCCAGGTTGATCAGCACATCATGCTCGTCACCGCTGTCAGGTGAGTTGCCGATCAATACCGGGTTGAGTCTCCTGTCTGCCTCGTCAGCAAGGGCATGGGGCAGAAAGTTGTCCTCACGGAATGTCCAGAGCAATTTGTCCAGGTGCCTGGACTCTGCCGGGGAGTTTGTGTGCAGGTAGACCCGATGGCCCTGCTGCCACGCCTTTTCAGTGATGCGGCAGGCGAGACCATAGCGGTCCCCCCGGGCCTGCTCGTCGAGAATGTAGAAATCCACCTGGGTCATTGTGCTGGAGGTCCTGTTATTACTGTCCGCATCGCTTCAGCAGGAACTGGGTGAGCAGTGGCACAGGACGGCCCGTGGCCCCCTTGCTGGCGCCGCTTTTCCAGGCAGTGCCTGCGATGTCCAGGTGTGCCCACTTGAACTCCTTGGTAAAGCGCGACAGGAAGCAGGCGGCGGTAATGGTGCCGGCACCCTTGCCGCCAATATTGGCCATGTCGGCAAAGTTGCTGTCCAGTTGGGCCTGGTAGTCGTCCCACAGTGGCAGTTGCCATGCCCGGTCACCACTGTTCTTACCCGCGGTCAGAACCTCCTCGGCCAGGGTATCGTTGTTACTGAGCATGCCGGAGGCCTGGTCACCCAGGGCGACGATACAGGCGCCGGTGAGGGTGGCTATGTCGATGACGGCGGCCGGGTTGAAACGCTTGGCATAAGTCAGTGCATCACACAGGATCAGCCTGCCCTCGGCGTCGGTATTCAGCACCTCGACAGTCTGGCCGGACATGCTGGTGACGATATCGCCGGGTTTGTTGGCATCGCCATCAGGAAGATTCTCCGACGCCGGTACGATGCAGACCAGGTTGATCGGCAGTTCCATTTCAACGCAGGCGGCCATGGTACCCAGCACGCTGGCACCGCCGCACATGTCATATTTCATTTCATCCATGGCGGCAGAGGGCTTGATGGAGATGCCCCCGGCGTCAAAGGTGAGCCCTTTTCCCACCAGGACCACGGGCTTGCTCTTTGGTTTGCCGCCGTTGTACTCCATGACAATCAGTTTCGCAGGCTGTCGGCTGCCCCTGGAAACCGAAAGCAGGGCTCCCATGCCCAGGGTGGCCATCTTCTTCTCTTCAAGCACCTGGACTTTCAGCTTGCGCGACTTTCTGCCGATGGCTCTGGCCCGATCTGCAAGGTGGGTGGGGGTGCAGACGTTTCCTGGCAGGTTGCCGAGATCCTTGGCAAGGCTGACCCCGGTAGCTATAGCCTTGCCGTGGGCAATAGCCTGGTCGATTCGTTTGCTACGCCGCTGGTTGCCGATAAACAGTCCCAGTTTCTTCAGCGGGCGCTTGGGTTTCTCTACGTCACTTTTGCATTCGTCAAACCGGTAGAGGCATTCCTCTGTTGCAAGTATCGACTCACGGATAAGAGAGTAGGTGTCGATTCCATTACCGGCAAGTTCCGGCAGGCAGCTGATGGCGTCCAGCGCGTGGCTTTCGTTGAGTATGCCCGTGGCTTTTACTGAGGCTTTTCGCAGGGCGGCGATGGAGAACTCCTTTTCAGCGCCCAGTCCCACCAGAAGTACGCGGTTGCTGCTAACACCAGGGACGTCATAGAGCATGATCGACTGGCCGGCCTTACCGTCCATGTCGCCTTTCTTCAGGATGCGGGTCAGAAACCCTTTGCTGGCAGTATCCACAGCAGAGGCGCTGGGGCTGAGTTTGCGTTTGTCGAATACGCCCAGTACCAGGCAGGAACTGCGCAGCTCCTCGGGTTTGCCTGATTTCAAAATATATTCCATAACTGCTCCATTCACTGCCAGGGCACCGTTGCTGATGCCTGGTTTCTCAATTATTGTCGGGATGTACTATCCGGTGTGACTTAGGTAGTATCCGCTCTGGTTGTCTACGGTCGATGGTTTTCCGGATAGTCTACAAGAAGTTGCGCTGTTTTCCACGCAATGAGCTGTGACTGCAGGATGGATCTGTCACCGAGTGAACCTCTGCTACTCTTCGAACGCTTTGTTAAGGACTCTCTGAGCGAGTAACACAGGCCCTATGTTGCCCATTATTGATCGCTATATTCTGCGCGAGGTGGCAAAAGCATTTTTTGCCATTGTCACCGTGTTATTACTTATTGTGGTCACAAACAGCTTTATCAAGATCCTGCAGGAAGCTGCGGCCGGCGGACTCAGTAATGATGTCCTGATTGAAATGCTCGGGCTGGAGGTGTTGCAGGTGCTGGGGCCTATCACGCCCCCGGCCTTTTTCTTCGCGATACTGTTCACCCTCGGGCGGATGTACCGCGACAGTGAAATGACCGCGATGAGTGCCAGCGGAGTGAGCACCTTCCGCATATTCCGTTCATTCGTTATCGCCGCACTGCCCATCAGCCTGTTGGTGGCCTGGCTGACCCTCGATCTTCTGCCGTGGGTGAACCACAGCAAAGAGGTGATCCGACAGTCCCAGGACGATGCCTCCCAGGAGATTGCCGCCTCTGTGGCAGGTCGTTTCAACGAGTCCAGCAAGGGTGACCTGATCTTTTATGCAGAAGAGATGTCAGAAGACAGGACCCGGCTGCGAAATGTGTTTATCCAGAATCGACAGCATGGACGCTCAGGTCTGATTACGGCACCTGAAGGTTATCAGTATATTGACCCTGACACGGGTGATCTCTTCCTGGTACTGAGCAGGGGGGTACGCTATGAGGGTCAGCCGGGTGACGGAGACTACTCGGTGGGCGAGTTCGACAAGTATGCGTTCAGGCTCGATTCCGGCACTGAGGAAGGTGAACCGTTCCCCGTCAAAGCGCTGTCCAGCAGTGAACTGATGGCCTCGGATGATATTCACAAGCGTTCAGAGTTCGAATACCGCCTGATGTTTCCCTTTGCGGTGATCGTGTTTACGCTGCTCAGTATACCGCTGAGCAAATCTCTCCCCCGGGAGGGGATCTACGGCCGACTGGTGTTGGCTATCCTGTTCTATTTTGTCTTTCTGAATCTGCAGGCGGTATCTGCAAACTGGATGGTATCCGGTACCACAGCATCCTGGCTGGGGCGCTGGTGGGTACATCCGTTCATGCTGTTTCTGGGATTTCTGGTTGTGATCTATAAATCTCCCGGCTCACTGGTGAGGCTGATCGGGAGGCGTCTCAGATGAGAGTCCTGGACCGTTATATCGGGCGTACGGTGATCCTGAGCACCCTGATCGCGCTGTTGGTTCTGCTCATCCTGGTGGGTTTTCTGACCCTGATGGACGAGTTGGGTGATGTGGGGGTCGGGCAATACAAGACAGCCGATGCCTTCTTCTATGTCCTGCTGGTTCTTCCGCGAAGAGCCTACGAGGTTTTTCCAATGGCTGTACTGCTGGGCAGCCTGGTTGGCCTGGGCTCGCTTGCCAGTAATTCGGAGTTGGTCGCCATCAGGGCGGCCGGTGTTTCACTGGCAAGAATCATCCTTTCGGTTATGAAGGCGGGTGTCGCCTTTATGCTGGTGGTGGTTCTGGTGGGAGAGGTGATTGCGCCCCAGACGGAGCAGTACGCAGAGCGCATGCGGGCCGAGAAGACAACGGATCAGATCACCCTTAAATCGAAATACGGATTCTGGGCCAGGGACAAGGACTCCTTTGTAAACATCAGAAAAATACTGCCTGGATCCCAGCTCAAGGATATCTATATCTATGAATACACCCCGGAACGGAAGCTGGATGTGGCAACCCATGCCCGTTTCGCCCAATACAAGGATGATCACTGGCTGCTCAGGGGGATAGAGCAGAGCAGGTTCAGCGCCGATGGGGTCGAAACCAAAAAACTGGAGCAGGCTACGTGGGAGTCCATGCTCAATCCCAGTCTGCTGGACGTGGTGGTTGTACGCCCGACCATGCTTCCGGTCTGGGGGCTCTACCAGTACATCGGTTTTATGCATGAAAACGGGCAGGAGGCAACGACCTACGAAGTGGCGTTCTGGAGCAAGATCGTTACGCCCTTGATGACCCTGGTGATGGTGTTCCTGGCAGTCCCATTCGTGTTTGGGGTGATGCGGTCAGTGAGTGTCGGTTCCAGGATTTTTCTCGGATCACTGCTTGGTCTCAGCTTTTTCCTTCTGAGCAAGGTGTTCAACCATATGGCCGTGGTCTACGAGCTCAATCCTCTTTTTTCCGCCTCGTTGCCGGCGCTTGTGTTCCTGGCTATAGGTGTCTGGTTCGTGCGCAAGATCCACTGATGTTCCAGTCATCGGGGATGATAATTGTCCCTCCGCTCCCACCATGCAGACCTCGAGGTGTTATTGTCGGCCTGAAGGCCGACCTACCGCATGGCCCTCTAGCTCTTGGGTAACCTGATCAGGCGCGTACCAGAAAGCATGTCGTGCCAAGCGCGTTTTTCGGAGTCGAACAAGACCCAGAGAAATCCCAGGCCAAGGGGAAGCCAGGAGACAACTGCACAGGCCGCCCGCAGCAGGGCCTGCCTAGCCTCCAGCGGTGCCCCCTCCTCGGTGACCACCCGTATGCGCCAGGATCTCATACCCAGGGTCTGTCCGCCCCTGGTCCAGAACCAAGTGAAAAAAAGCAGTGGTATCAAAGGCCAGAGCCAGACCAGCAGTGCCTTCGAGACCCGTGCAGAGGTTTCCGCCCCAAACATCATTTCGGTGGGCAGGGTGATTATCGTGGAGGCCATCAGCAACAGGCCCGCAACTAGCAGGGTGTCGTACAAAACAGCACCCAGTCTTCTCAGCAGAGAGGGTGGTGCCAGAGATGAGGTGTTTTGAGGTTCTGCAGTATTCATCACCGCATTTTAACCCAGCTACCCACTAATTTCCGCCAAATTAGGGGATATCCCTAATCATATCGAGCAATCCCCCGGATTTTTTTCCGACTAAATTCAGGTAAAAATTCGCCCCTCGACTAAAATACAAAGATGCAGCTCATCTGGATAATTCAGATAGTGATTGCACACCGCGTTCCTGGGAATCCCAGGCGCCAAAGGAGAGTGGAGGAAATGGAGCATCGTTGCTCACCACGAAAACCGGTGTCGATGGATGTGGTATTGAACTACCGCAGCCTGGGTCTGGTGCGAGGCCAGACCAAAGACGTCGGGGTGGGTGGCATGTTCATCAAGACCGGACGCATTCGTCTTCCGGTGAATGCCATGGTAGATGTCTCGGTCATAATGGAAGGTGCTCGCGGTATGAGGCCTTTCAGGACCGAAGCCATCGTGGTGCACACCGTTGACGGTGGCATAGGGCTTATGTTCTGCGATCTCGCAGATGATCACCACACCCTTCTGCATGAACTGGTCTACGGTCATCATGGGCACTGTGGTCCAGACGGTCGGGTCTACCAGATCCACTGATCTATTCATTCAGGGTTGTCCTGTAGTCAAACTGTTTCAACACGGTAGATGCGTATCCCAAATCGGCATTCAACCTGATGGTTAGTGTTCCTCACCCCCTATGCATTATCATGATGTGCCTGTTTGTTGATCAGCGAGCCGATTAAACCGTTATGCCGAGGTCCAGTGCCACCTCCCGCCTGAGTGTACTCAGACGTATCCCCATGCCCCTGCTCTCCATTATCGTGGGGCTTGCGTGTGGTCTGGTTGTCTGGGTGGTGCTCGACAACGTACAACCCCGTGCCATCAGGGATGTCTTTTCCCAGGAACTGGAACGGCGCCTGGACCAGCAGGCACGGGAAACCCTGATCAGATTTGACAACTACGTTGAGGCGCATACCTCTTCTGCGCGGCTTCTCGCCAATCACCGAAATCTTGGCGACTACCTGGAGCCTGTTTACTGGTTCATGAACGACCAGCAACCGGCAGTTGTTTACCACCAGACCCCCCAGTGGCTGCCACCTGCCGACCTTTGGAAAACTCTCAGACCCAGCCATATGCTGCTGCTGGATATCCACTCCCACGTAAGAGAGATCTACAACGTGGGGAAGAGACCTCTGCCCCGTGAACTGCTGCATGAGACTGAGCTGTATATCAGTGGTGGTCAGAACGAGGTGTTCATCACCACCTTCAATGACCGACCTTACCTGTTGGTGACCGAGGTTGCGGAAGATGCCACGGGGACCAGAATGGGTACCCTGATGCTGGTGGTTCCGATCGACGACGAGTTTCTTCGGGCATCCCAGCAGGGGGTCTCCGGCAGTGATGTGGTTACCGGTCTGCTGGATGCGGATGAGCAGCGGTTTCTGGCCAGCAGTGCAGAGCAGGTAGTGCCCGGTGGAGAACGTATTGAAGCGGTCCGCGAGAGTTTCCTGGTAACGGCCCAGTCTTTTTTCGCCTACGAAGGCTCAACCCTGAATATCCAGTTTGCCACCCTTGTACCACGTAGTTCGGTGGAGGCTATACAGCAGAGGGTTGCCGGTATTGAGCGTCGGCAGCGATTGGTGGCCGCGGTGACCTTCATTACGGTGTTCACCCTGGTCTTTTATCTCTTGTCCGGACAGCTCAATACCATCCTGCGCAGGATCTCCCGGTTCTCCCAGCGCGCCCTGGGTGCGGATCAGCCGGTGCTGGAGAGGGGTAATCAACTCTTTGCACTTGAGGATTGGATTCGCCAGTTTATTCACCTGGTTAGAGATACCAGGGATGAGATGCGGCAGCAGCACGAGTCGGAGATGCAGGAGTCAGAAGCGCTTACCAGTGCGATCATGGAAGCCGCCCTGGATTCGATTATCACCATCGATGAGTCTGGCCTGATTATCGAATTCAATTCAACGGCGGAGAAGACCTTCGGCTACAAGAGGGAGGAGGTGATCGGCCAGGACTTCACTGCTTTCATGCTGCATGCAGATAGCAGGCCTCGTTTTATAGATCTGCTCAATGCCGTGGAGTCCAAGCAGAAGGTGAACGAGGAGGATATCCGTCAGGAGATGACGTCCATGCGCGAGGATGGAACCGCATTTCCTGTTGAACTGGCGATCAAGCCTCTTCAGCTTCATGAACGGACCGTGCTCACGGTATACCTGCATGATATCTCCAACCGCAACAGGGCTGAGCAGGAGATCAAGAGCCTGGCAAAGTTTCCCTCGGAGAGCCCCACGCCCATACTCAGGGTCAATCGGCCGGGGGTTATTATCTATGCCAATAACTCCAGCAATGATCTGCTTGATTATTGGGGCTGCGACAGGGGGCAGACCCTGCCTCTCTACTGGCTGAAGCGGGTCAGGGATGTGTTTGAGTCGGGCCGCAACTGGGAAGCCGAGGTGAACTACGAGGGGCATATCTACTCCCTGCTGTTCGCACCTGTCGTGGAGCTGGATTATGTGAATGTCTATGGTCGCGATATCAGCGCGGTGCGCCAGGCGGAGAGCCAGGCCCGGGAACACCAGCAGGAGCTGGTTCATGTCTGCCGCCTCAGTACCATGGGTGAGATGGCCACCGGCCTGGCCCATGAACTCAACCAGCCGTTGTCGGCCATTGCCAACTATGCGAACGGCAGCAGTCGTCGTCTGAAAAACGATCCACATGCAACGGACGATATCCTGTTTGCCCTGGGTCAGATCAACAGCCAGGCTGACAGGGCGGGAGAGATTATCAAGCGGCTGCGCAACCTGGTCGGCAAGCAGCCACCGGTGCGAAAGGTGGCCGATATCAATGAAGTGGTGCGCGAGGTATGCTCTTTTGTCGAGTTTGAGGCGCGTAAGACCGAGGTGGTCATCGAGCAGGAGTTCAGCCTGGAGGAGTTGCAGACCCGGATAGACGTGGTGCAGATTGAACAGGTGATCCTTAACCTGATCAGGAATGCACTGGACGCCCTGCAGGAGGTGCCTGAGGAGCAGCGCAGCCTGGTGATAGGCACCGGTGAGGATGCATCAGGACGTGTGATGGTTGAGGTCCTGGACACCGGGCCGGGTATAAGCCGGGAGGTGAATGAAAAATTGTTCGATCCGTTTTTCACCACAAAACAGACTGGCATGGGCATGGGGCTTGTCATCAGTCAAACGATTGTCGAAGATCACAATGGTAAGATCCAAGTAGAGAGCAGGGAGGCCGGGGGAACCCGTTTTGCCGTAACCCTGCCAAAGTATCAGCAGGAAGTGTGATTCAAAGAGAGGATAGATGAGTAATCAAGCAACAGTTTTCGTCGTGGATGACGACCAGGCCATGCGCAACTCCCTGAAGTGGCTGATCGAGTCCGTGGGCATGGATGTGGAAACCTATGCATCGGCCGACGAGTTCATCCGCAACTACTATCCCGGTCGTGCAGGCTGCCTGCTGCTGGATGTGCGCATGCCAGGTATGAGCGGCCTGGAGCTGCAGGAGCTGTTCATTCAACAACAGATCAAAATACCGATCATTATCATTACCGGTCACGGGGATGTGCCGATGGCCGTCAGGGCCATGAAAGCGGGGGCAGTGGATTTTATCGAAAAACCGTTTAACGACGAACTGCTGCTGGAGAGCATTCGCAATGCACTCACCCTTGATGTCGAACAGCGGGAGGCCCAGGCCGGGCGCGCAGAGATTGCATCCCGCCTGGCCCAACTGACCCCCCGTGAACACGAGGTGATGGAGATGGTCACCAACGGCAAATCCAACAAGGAGATCGCTTCAGCGCTTGGCGTCAGTGCCAAGACGGTGGAGGCACACCGGGCCAGGGTGATGGAGAAGATGGAGGCAGCGTCCCTCGCAGACCTGGTGAGAATGGTGATTTCGGGCAACGTCTACAGCGAATAGCTGGTGCCATCTTGATTCAATCAAAAAGCCCCGTCTGATGCCAAGGGGTTTACTTGGCCTGTTGCACTTTTATGTAAACAACTCTGCAGGAAATCAGTAACCCATCGTCATTCCGGCGCAGGCCGGAATCCATAGGCTCTTGAAAATACTGGACCCCGGCCTTCGCCGGGGTGACGAATGTTGGGCTACGGGTGTTTGTTGTCACTGCAGATCCGCAGGCAAGAGGGTTGGCAGCTATTTTGACTTAGGTAAACCACTGCCTCTGGCGGTGTGACACGACAAGGCCCTGAGGTTTTACGTGAAACCGAGTCTTTGGGGTAGTTTGGTTACCAAGGACGCGGGTAAATATGCGTCATCCCGGCGGAGGCCGGGATCCAGGTGCGGTTTGCTAACTGTTTCAGTTGACGTCTTTTCTGAATTCCGGATCTTCGCTTCGCTACGTTCGGAATGACGATGAGCTGTTTGTTGCGTTGAGAAAAAAGGATTGCCTTTCGGCACCGTTCTGGAGCCATCGTTAAACTTTCAGCTTTCGGGTAGCAGCTGATTTCTCTACAGCGAATAGCTGATGCCATCTTGATTCAATCAAAAAGCCCCGTCTGATGCCAAGGGGTTTACTTGGCCTGTTGCACTTTTATGTAAACAACTCTGCAGGAAATCAGTAACCCATCGTCATTCCGGCGCAGGCCGGAATCCATAGGCTCTTGAAAATACTGGACCCCGGCCTTCGCCGGGGTGACGAATGTTGGGCTACGGGTGTTTGTTGTCACTGCAGATCCGCAGGCAAGAGGGTTGGCAGCTATTTTGAGTTAGGTAAACCACCGCCTCTGGCGGTGTGACACGACAAGGCCCTGAGGTTTTACGTGAAACCGAGTCTTTGGGGTAGTTTGGTTACCAAGGGCGCGGGTAAATATGCGTCATCCCGGCGGAGGCCGGGATCCAGGTGCGATTTGCTGGATGTTTCAGTTGACGTCTTTTCTGAATTCCGGATCTTCGCTTCGCTACGTCCAGAATGACGATGAGCTGTTTGTCGCGCTGAGAAAAAAGGATTGCCTTTCGGCGCCGTTCTGGAGCCATCGTTAAACTATCCGCTTTCGGGTAGCAGCTGATTTCTCTACTTGTCCGCCACAGGCGCCACGGGAGATGTTGGGATCAATGCCACCTCGTCACCATCGTCCAGCCTGGTGAAGGGTTCTGAAAACTGTTTGTTGACGGTCACCTGGAGGCTTCCGTCCTGAAACAGGTGTTTGCGATCACCGTAGCGGATGCACATCCATTCGAGCAGCGACTTCACATCGGTAACCTTGTCAGGCACCTCCAGCTCCTCGGAATCCTTGCGCATGAATTTCACCAGGTAGGTGAAATAGAGCATATTCAGCTTTTTCCTGCCGGTTTGCGTCTCTTCACCGGCGCTCCTGGTGTAGCCACTCTCTTCCAGTTTTTCCAGGTAGCCCTGCCAGTTTGCATCCTGGTTTTTGCCCAGTTCATACAACGTGTCCCAGGAGTAGATGCTGGTGTCGTGGCCGTCGTCGAATACCAGGCGAACGGCATACTGTCCCTGGGGTTCGATTGCGGTGATGTTGACCTCTTCCTTGCCGGTAACCGGCTTGTCCAGGGTGCGCACCTCTTTGGCTCTCGAGAATACACGCAGGTATTCACAGGGCAGTTCGAAACGACTGCCGTCTGAAAATTCGATCATCAGCAGCCTGGACTTGCTGTGCAGCTTGATCTCTACAGGAATGCGTTCTGGATTCTGGTCGCTCATGGCGCTACTCGAAGTTTGGAAAAACCGGGCTGCGGATGTTTACACAGGGTTGGCTGCTGATCAACCTTCATATCACCGGGGAAGGCGATTTCAGGTGTTGGTGATCCGGTCGTAGTACCTGGCACGGTAGAGCAGGCGCTCAGTGCCGCCCTCATCAAATACGCTACGGGTGTGCAGTACGTTGTTGCTGATCAGTCCCTGGCCCCGCTGCAGTGTCCCCTCGAAATGGTGGGGTGAGTCATTGTGCAGGATCTCTTTCAGTGTTTTTACAGCATTTGTGGTTTCGGGGGTGTCCCGCCACTCGATACTGCGGCTTCGGTCTGTGTAGCGCATATGCAGGCTGCCGTCAGGCTGTACGATGAAAACAGGTCCTGTACGGGCGGGCCGCAGCTCTTTTCCCTCGGAGATGTTGGCCGGGATGGTCATGGCCTGGGGATGCATCAGGGCGGTGATATGTGCCGGGTCGAGCTCCCTGAGCCGGATGTAGACCACCTCGTGGTCGAGCAGCTGGTTGGCTCCTCCTGACGCTGCAGGTTCGACACAATGGAGCAGCAGGGCGAGAATCTGGTGCTCCATGTCGTTGTAGTAGCCGTCGGTGTGCCAGGCAATGGGGCGCGTGGTGTAAGGGATATATCCCTTGTGCAGGGCGTCGGGCTGGACCGTCAGCGAAGTGATGGCGTCATTGTCGGCGCACATGTTGTGATCGAGCCGTTCAAGCCCGAACTGCTGTCCGAGGGTGCGAATTATCTCCTTGTCCCTGGTCTCCACCGGGTCGGCAGCATACAGGGCCATATTGGTCTTTTGCAGCCGCTGCAGAATTGCCTCATGCTCCGGGGCGGTCAGGTTTTTGGCGTTTTTGACCTCAACAACCAACTGGTCCAGCCGGGTGGGATAGTCCGCCATCTTGGCGTCACGCCAGCGCCGGTAGGCCGAATCATTGCTCAGGTCGAAAGGGTTTTCTGATGGGCGGTGATCGTTCACTGGTCGGGGTCCGTGCTGCAAAGGGTGGCTATTTTACTTCAGTGTTCATCTCCAGGCACCCTCAAATAAGTGATATTAATCACTCCATCTCAGACAGCTCCTTGCTGAGTGCCACGGCCAGTTTCTTGAATTTGCTGAAATTATCGTTGTTCAAGGCGCTGGCATCGGAACAGTCGGCGTAGAGCAGGCCAAGGGGGGTTTTGTCCACGAATACCGAGGCGGCGAAAAAACCCTCCATGTTCAGCGCATCGTGCAGACTGTCGGGAACCAGGGAGATATATTTCTCCTTGTTTTCCCGGTTCAGCCAAAACCCCTTGGGATTGGCCATCAGGATCGAGAACAGGCTGCGCTCTGACAGGTCGAGACGGAACTTTCTCAGTGGAGCCCCTTTTTTGGCGCCGATGACAAAACGCACCTTCAGGCTCCCGGCGTCACTTGAAACCGGGGCGAACATTGCATGCTCCAGACCCAGTTCATCACGCAGTTTACGCATGATGCCGGTCAGGTGCTCCTGGGATGCCTTGCTCATGGCGCTGGGGCTTGCAGGCTTCGCCTGCTCCTTCTCCACGATCCTGGCCGCTGCTTTTGGTGGTGCTTTTGGAGTGGCTTTCGGTGCAGCTTTGGGGCTGCTTTTGGGGCTGCTTTTGGGAGGCGGTTCCGGTTTCGGGGTGGGCTGCTTCACCGGGGGAGCCTTTTCGGTGCCTGCAGCCTGGGTGGGTACCTGCAGCAGATCAAGGGCCGTGGAGCGCAGGGGCAGTTCATCAATCTCCCTGGCCAGGGAGGCGGTCAACTCGTGGATGCGGGCTGCTATGAGATCGGGGGGGGTATGCAGGTAGTCTTCGGTCAGCTGAAACATCTCCAGGGTTTTGTCGGAGTTCCAGTCCTCTTCGGATGCCTGGGCAATGGAGCTGGCAAGAATCACTCCCAGCGGACGCTTTTCGAATGCGCCGAAACCCTGGAGCGCCTCAATGGTCAGCGGAGGCAGCCCCCAGCGCTGGGCCATGGCCAGGCTCAACTCATCCAGGCTGAATCCGAATACCTTGCGTGCCGCATCCATCCGGTCCATGCCGCTGTCAACATAGCGTTGCACGTGCTGCATCTCCGGTTCGGCGCTGGTCCACAGTGCCATCTCTCCACACTCGTGCAGCAGGGCGGCGATGGACATCTCGTGGGGGTTTTTATCGCCGGTCCATTGCCCGAAATGTAGTGCGTACCAGGCGGCATGCACGGCACGGGAGTAACAGCGGTATATGCCCGGATGGGGCATGGTCGGTTTCAGCTCTTCAAGTACCGGGAGCCGGCGGGTGTTGTCGATGACCAGTTCCAGGCCAAGCATGGAGATGGCGTGGGAGATACTGTGAATGGATTCTGCAACCGTACTGTTGCGGCCAAATGAGCGGAAAATGGCCAGGGTATAGCCGGGATCATACTTGATCACCTTCTGGTAATCGGCGTTGTTGCTGCTCTCCCTGTCGATCAGCAGCCTGAAGCGCCTGGCGGTGGGTTCCATGGTGGGCAGGGGAGAGACCCCGAGTTCAATCACCCACTCTTCGATCTTTTTTGGCATACGGCTTACTTTATAGTTGCTCTGTCTGCATCCTGCCCGCATTTTATCCGTTGGTGGCAGGATATATATTCGGAATCGGCCCCGTTTTTATTTACTTTAGGGGCTGGCCGGATAAATCAGGCTTAATATCAGGGGGTCGTTTTCCGCTGCTAATGACAATAGACCTGTTTTGGAAGCATGCCAGCAAGGGGATCATGAATACAAGCGTACGGGGAACTTTGGTGCTGGTCCATGGCATATGGATGACCGGGCTGGAGATGGGATGGTTGGGACGCAGGCTCTCTGACCAGGGTTTTGATGTGAGGTATTTCCGCTACCACTCCCTGGGTATGACGCCGCGAGAGAATGCGCGGAAGCTTTTCGAATTCATCCAGTCTCTAGGTCAGGAACCCCTGCACCTGGTGGGCCACAGCCTGGGCGGGGTTGTGCTGCTGCACCTGCTTGATGCTCACCGCGATCTTCCCCAGGGGAGGGTGGTACTGCTTGGTTCCCCGGTGCGGGGCAGCCGGGTGGCGAGGGTGATGTCCGGAAACCCCTTTCTGCGCCCTTTTCTGGGGCGCAGCATGGAGCAGGGGCTCTCCGGGGAACTGCCGTCCTGGCAGGGTGGACGGCAGCTGGGCGTCATTGCCGGTACCGGTGGTTTTGGTGTGGGGCGGTTGCTGGGTGGGGTGAGCGGGCCTAATGACGGTACTGTTTCGGTGGACGAGACAAATCTGGATGGCGCAGTGGAGAGCTGCTGTATCAAAACCAGCCACATGGGGATGCTCTTTTCCGCTGCCGTTGCCGAGCAGATCACGCAGTTTCTCGAAACAGGGCGTTTCAGTAGCTGCTGACGTGTTTCTGTGCGACCGGGGGGATGGTAAACTCTGCCCAGTTGAATTTTGTGAGGTAAGTATGGCTGGACACAGTAAATGGGCCAACATCAAGCATAAAAAGGCCGCAAACGATAAAAAGCGTGGAAAGATCTGGACCAAGCTGCTGCGCGAGGTGACTGTCGCTGCGAAAGAGGGGGGTGGCGATCTTGATTCCAATCCCCGTCTGCGGCTGGCAGTGGACAAGGCCAATGGCGGCAACGTCCCCAAGGATACCATCAAGCGCGCTATCGAACGCGGCGCCGGTGGCGGCGAAGGCGAGAACTACGATGAGATCCGCTACGAGGGCTACGGCCCCGGCGGCACGGCTGTCATCGTGGACTGCATGACCGATAACCGCAACCGCACCGCTTCAGAGGTGCGTCACGCCTTTACCAAGGCGGGGGGCAACCTCGGTACCGACGGTTCCGTGGCCTACCTGTTCAGCAAGCAGGGCATTATCAGCTTTGCTCCTGGTGCCGATGAGGATGCCATCATGGATGCCGCCCTGGAGGCAGGTGCAGAGGATGTGGTGACCAACGACGACAGCTCCATTGACGTGATGACCTCGCCAGAGGATTTCGCCAGTGTCAAAGAGGGTATCGAAGGGGGCGGCCTGGTACCTGACAACGCCGAGGTGACTTTCAGTGCTTCCACCAGTGCGGAGCTGGACCAGGAGACGGCGGAAAAACTGCTGCGCATGGTCGATGTGCTGGAAGACCTGGACGATGTTCAGGACGTCTATACCAATGCGGACATCTCGGACGAGATCTACGAGGCACTCGATTCATGACATTACTCCATCCGGGTCGCTGACAGTGGCAGGTGAAACCGTTCAGATGCGGCGTATACTCGGTATCGATCCCGGCTCCCGGGTGACCGGCTACGGCGTTATCGAGAGCAACGGTATTCGCAGCGTGCATATCGCCAGTGGATGTATCCGGGTGGCTGGTGAAGAGTTCACCAAGCGGCTGGGGGAGATCTATCGCCGGGTCGCTGAGGTGGTAGAGGAGTTTCAGCCCCAGGAGATGGCCATCGAGCAGGTCTTCATGGCCAAGGATGCATCGGCGGCCCTTAAACTGGGGCAGGCCAGGGGCGCGGCCATCTGCGCCTGCGTAATGGCTGACCTCCCGGTTTTCGAATACACCCCGCGCATGATCAAGCAGGCCGTGGTCGGCAGCGGTGGCGCGGATAAGGATCAGGTTCAGCACATGGTGAAACACCTTTTGAAACTGGAGCAGAAGCTGGCGTCGGATCAGTCTGATGCCCTGGCAATTGCCCTCAGCCACGCCCACACCAACAGTACCCTCTACTCCCTTGCAAAGGCCGGGGGGTGGCGACGGTGATCGGTCGGCTGCGCGGAGAGCTAATCCACAAGCAACCCCCTTTTCTGATGCTGGATGTCAACGGCGTGGGCTATGAGCTTGAAGCACCCATGACCACTTTTTACGACCTTCCGCTGCAGGGCGAAGAGGTGACGCTCTATACCCACCTGGCGATACGCGATGATGCCCATGTGCTCTACGGTTTTGTCAGCGATGCCGAGCGGGCGCTGTTTCGCGCACTGCTCAAGGTGAGCGGCGTGGGGGCCAAGATGGCCCTGGCCATACTCTCCGGTATGAATGCCGAGGAGTTTGCACGTTGTGTTCAGAGTGATGACACCGCGGCCCTGGTGCGTCTGCCCGGTATTGGCAAGAAGACGGCCGAGCGGTTGATCGTTGAGATGCGCGACCGGCTGGAGAAGCTGGAGATGGCCACTGCCGGGGCAGTTAAAATCATCCCCCCTCCCGGCGAGATCGTTGATAATCCGGTTTCCGATGCGGTGGGTGCGCTCATGGCGCTGGGCTACAAACCCAACGATGCGAGCAGAATGGTGCGGTCCATCGATAGCGAAGGGCTCACCAGTGAACAGATAATCCGGGCCGCACTGCAGTCGGCAGCCAAGTGACAGGAACCTTGATCAATAACTATGTCTGATCCCGATAGAATCATCAGCGCTGAAGCGGGTCTGGATGACGAGGCGCTGGATCGCGCCATACGGCCCAGGCGTCTCCAGGACTACGTGGGCCAGCCCGTGGTCAAAGAGCAGATGGAGATCTTCATTGGCGCTGCCCTGGGACGCTCCGAGGCACTGGATCACGTACTCATATTCGGCCCCCCCGGCCTGGGGAAAACCACCCTGGCCCATATCATCGCCCACGAGATGGGGGTCAATCTTCGCCAGACCTCCGGTCCGGTGCTTGAGAAGCCGGGCGACCTGGCGGCACTGCTGACCAACCTTGAGCCCAACGACGTACTCTTTGTGGACGAGATCCACCGGCTCAGTCCCGTGGTCGAGGAGGTGCTCTACCCGGCGATGGAGGACTACCAGCTCGACATCATGATCGGCGAGGGCCCTGCAGCCCGCTCCATCAAGCTCGACCTGCCCCCCTTCACCCTGATCGGCGCCACCACCCGTGCCGGCCTGCTGACCTCTCCGCTGCGTGACCGCTTCGGCATAGTTCAGCGCCTGGAGTTCTACTCGGCGGAGGACCTGACCCATATCGTGCAGCGCGCCTCGGGCATTCTGAATATTGAAACCGATCAGCCAGGTGCACGCGAGATAGCCTGCCGATCACGTGGCACGCCACGTATTGCCAACCGGCTGTTGCGCCGGGTCCGTGACTACGCCCAGGTCAGGGCGGACGGCAAGGTCAGCTCTGATGTGGCAGACAAAGCCCTGCAGATGCTCAATGTGGATACCAGCGGATTTGACGTGATGGACCGCAAGCTGCTCTCGGCAGTGATCAAGAAGTTCGATGGTGGACCGGTGGGCGTGGACAGCCTGGCGGCTGCCATCGGCGAAGAGCGGGGCACAATCGAGGATGTACTGGAGCCCTACCTGATTCAGCAGGGCTTCCTTATGCGCACCCCTCGGGGACGTGTTGCGACCCAGGCCGCCTATCTCCATTTTGGTTTGGCGCCGAAGGTACAGGGGGACTCCGGTAAACCCGGTGACCTGTTCTAGGCCGGCTTTCTGTGAACGGATTGTAAAAAAAGCGAAACCAGACGGATATGACGGAATTTATCTGGCCCGTGAGGGTCTACTACGAAGACACCGACTCCGGGGGTGTGGTTTACTACGCCAACTACCTGAAGTTTATGGAACGGGCACGCACCGAGTGGTTGCGCAAGCTGGGTTTTGAACAGGATGAGCTGATCGAGCAGCACGGCATTATCTTTGCGGTGCGCAAGGTGGAAGTGGATTTCAAAAGTCCGGCACGCTTCAACGAGGCGCTCTCGGTGTCGGCAAAAATAACAAGCCGGGGAAAAGCCAGTTTGGTCTTTCAACAGGAAATAAAAAGGGAAACGGACGGCCAGCTGCTGTGCAGCGGCGAGGTGAAGATCGCCTGCCTTGATGCGGAGCGTTTTCGGCCGACCTCTATCCCGCAAAACATTATTACGGTGATTGCCGATGGGGTCTGAACTCTCTTTTATCCATCTTGTAGCCAATGCCAGCCCGCTGGTACAACTGGTGATGGCCACGCTGATACTGGCTTCGGTTATCTCCTGGACCATGATTTTCGACCGCGCCAAGGTACTCAAGAGCGCACGCAAGGCGGCGGACAAGTTCGAACACCGCTTCTGGTCCGGTGGCGACCTGGGAGAGCTGTTCAGGAATGTAGACCGTGACAGCGACGAGGCGACAGGGCTGGAAAGCATCTTTCACGCCGGCTTCCGGGAGTTTGCCCGTTTGAAGAAGAACCCCGACGTCGAACCCATGGCGGTGGTCGAGGGTGCCCGCCGATCGATGCATGTCGCCATGAGCCGCGAGATGGACGGCCTGGAAAACCACCTCTCCTTTCTCGCCACCGTAGGCTCCACCAGCCCTTACGTGGGTCTGTTTGGAACCGTCTGGGGCATCATGAACGCCTTTGTTGCCCTGGGTAACGTCAAGCAGGCGACACTCTCCCTCGTGGCCCCGGGTATCGCAGAGGCGCTGATTGCTACCGCAATGGGTCTGTTTGCCGCCATACCCGCGGTTGTTGCCTACAACCGGTTCTCCAATGACGTGGAGCGCCTGAACGGCCGCTACGAGGATTTTCTGGACGAATTCACTACCATCCTGCAGCGCCAGGCGCATATGCAATAGGAGCATTCCCAGGTGAGTCGTCAGAAAAAAAGCCGCCGCCCCATGGCCGAGATCAACGTGGTGCCCTACATCGACGTGATGCTGGTGCTGCTGGTGATCTTCATGATCACCGCACCTCTGCTGACCCAGGGTGTAAAGGTTGACCTGCCCCAAGCCGATGCCGAGCCGCTGCCTGCAGAGGCGGACGATCCCGTGGTGGTCTCTGTCAACCAGGAGGGCGATTTCTTTATCGATGTGGGCGAAGGCAAGAATACCGCGGTGGATGCGGAGACCTTGATGACAAGGGTCGCGGCAGTGCTGAAATACAAACCCAAGACCCCGATCATGGTGCGTGGTGACCGGAGTGTGGACTACGGCAGGGTGATCGAGGCGATGGTAATGATCCAGGCGGCAGGTGCGCCCAACGTGGGCCTGATTACAGAGATCCCCGAGGGGTAGGCCCAGGGGCTGTTGAGACTATGTTGGATATCGTAAAACGCAATCCCCTGGCTGTCGGCATCGCTGTGTTGATGCACCTGGTGATCATCGCTTTCATGGTCGTCGGTGTGGACTGGCTGGAGAAGCCCGAGCCGCGCAAGATTGTGGCTGACGTGGTGAAAGCCAGGGTGATCGACCAGTCGAAAGTGCTGGCCGAGGCCGAGAAACTCAAACAGGCGGATCTGAAAAAGAAGGCTGAGAGCAAAAAGGAAGAGAAGCGCCTCGCAGATCTGAAGCGTAAGCAGTCAGAAGAGAAGAAACGCCTGACGGAACTGGAGAAAAAACGCAAGCTCCAGGAGAAGGCCGACGCCAAGCGCAAGGCTGAAACGAAAAAGAAGGCGGAAACCGAGAAGAAGCGCATCGCCGATCTTGAAAAGCGTCGCAAGGCCGAGCAGAAAAAGCTGGCCGATGCAGAGGCCAAGCGCAAAGCACAAGAGAAGCAACGCCTGGCAGCGGAGAAGCAGCGTAAGGAGAAGGCGGCCGCTGAGAAGAAGCGCAAGCAGGAGCAGGCGCGAAAGGCGGCCGAGGCAGAGAAGAAACGCAAGGCCGAGGCCGAGCGCAAGCGCCGTGAAGCCGCTGCACGCCAGGCCCAGGCAGATCGCGAAGCGGAACTCAAGGCGGCCATGGAGGCAGAAGCCAATGCGCGGGAGATCGACCGTTTTACAGAGATGATCCGCCAGTCCATCACGCGGAACTGGATACGCCCGGCCGGTATTGGCGAGGGGCTGAAGTGTACCTTGCGGGTGCGCCTGGCAACCGGTGGCGTGGTAATCTCTGCTGATCCGGTTCAAGGGGGCAGCGGCAATGGGGCTTTTGACCGTTCGGCGGTAGCCGCGGTCTACAAGGCGGATCCGTTGCCGGTTCCCACCGGTTCGCTGTTCGACAGCAGGTTCCGGGATATCACATTTATATTCGATCCAGACAACTGAAGACATTACAAATGAAAAAGATCTGGTTACTGATAGCCGTCCTCTTCATGCAGGTGCAGAACGCATCGGCCCTGACAATTGAAATCACCGAGGGTGCCGAGGGCGCCCTGCCTGTTGCCGTGGTCCCCTTTGGCTGGGCCGGGGGCGGAAAGCCACCCAGCCAGGACGTGGCAAAGATCATCTCTGATGATCTCAAGCGCAGCGGGCGCTTCAAGACCATGCCGGTAGCTGACATGCTGGCCCGCCCCCAGTCTGCTGACCAGGTTGAGTTCAGAGACTGGAAGGTACTGGGTATGGAGAACCTGGTTGTAGGCCAGGTGAAGCCCAATGGTCCTGGTGGCTACATGGTGCGGTTCCAACTGTTTGACGTTTTCAAAGGTGAGCAGCTGAGTGGCTACAACATCCCCACTACCGAGCGGGATCTGCGAGCCACGGCCCACCAGATCGCCGATATCATTTATGAAAAACTGACCGGTCAGCGTGGAGCTTTCGCAACCCGAATCGCCTATGTCACGTCCACTCAAAAGGGCGGTGGCGAAAGTAAAGTTGCGCTGAAGGTTGCGGATGCCGACGGTTTCAACTCCCAGACTATTGTCACTTCGGATGAACCGCTGATGTCTCCCGCCTGGTCTCCTGATGGGCGCAAGCTGGCCTATGTCTCTTTCGAGAAAGGGCGGCCCTCTATCTACGTTCAGGAGGTGTTCACAGGGCGCCGGCAGAAGGTTAGCAGCTACAAGGGAATCAACGGTGCCCCGGCCTGGTCTCCTGACGGGCGCAAGCTGGCCCTGACCCTGTCGAAGGATGGCGGGCCTGATATCTATGTCTATAACCTGAACCGCAAGACCCTGAGCCGCCTGACCAAGCACTACGGCATCGATACCGAGCCGGCCTGGTCTCCCGATGGCCGCTTTATCATTTTTACGTCAGACCGCGGTGGCAAGCCCCAGATCTACCGGGTTCAGAGCATGGGGGGCAAGGTGAAGCGAATCACCTTCGAAGGCAGCTACAACGCCCGCGCCTCCTACTCCCCGGATGGCAAGTCGATCACCATGGTCACCCGCCAGGGCAGGGATTTCAGGATCGGTGTGCTGGATATGGAGAGTGGGGGACTGCAGGTGCTCAGCGAGGGGCGCCTGGATGAATCCCCCAGTTTCGCCCCGAATGGCGGCATGGTAATTTACGCTACAAAGATCAACAGCAAGGGTGAACTGGCCGCAGTTTCGGTGGATGGCCGCGTTCGCCAACGTCTGGCCCTGCAGGAAGGCGATGTTCGCGAACCTGTCTGGTCACCCTATACACGTAATAACAGGAGAAACCCATGAAACTGAGCAGATTCAAATTGATCCCGGTACTGGCGCTGTCACTGCTGTTCGCAGGCTGTTCCACCCTGGGGGGATCTGACGAGGGGGAAGCTGACGCTACACAGGGTGCTCCCGTGGCTGAGGCAGGCGATGGCGAGGGTGCACAGACCTCCGGCGCCAGCGAAGGCGGTGCCTGGACAGGCAGTGCCCTTGATAATCCGGACAGCCCGCTCTACACCAAGGTGATCTATTTTGATTACGACATCAGCGAGATTCGTGCGGACTACCTGGATACGGTAGTTGCCCACGGTGAGTACCTGGCTGCCAATCCGTCTGCCAGCATCACTGTCGAGGGTCACTGCGACGAGCGTGGCTCCCGTGAATACAACATCGGACTGGGTGAGCGCCGGGCCAATGCAGTGAAGCGTCTGCTGCTTGCCCAGGGTGCTGCCGAGAGCCAGATTATCACCATCAGCTATGGTGAGGAGCGTCCTGAAGTCCTGGGTTCAAGCGAATCCTCCTGGGCCCAGAACCGCCGTGCGATCCTGGCGTACTGAGTAGAGAGTCATGCAGATGAAGGCAACACTCGGCTTGATGTTCCCCCTGCTGCTCTGTTCAGCCGGACAGGTTATTGCAGCAGATGCCAAGGCTGTTCCCCTGGAACAGCGGGTGCAGGTTCTGGAGCGCAAAGTGAAGGCGATGTCCAACCTGATACTGCGTATGGATGGTTTGCAGCGCGAAGTGCAGCAGCTGCGCGGAGAGGTTGAACTGCAGAATCACGCCATGGATGCCCTGAAAAAGCGCCAGCGTGATCTCTACCTTGATGTGGATCAGCGGCTCAGTCGTGTTTCGGCAGCTCAGCCTGCTGCTTCAGGCGCTGCCGGTGGCTCCATGGCACCGGCAGGTCAGCCGGCTGCAACAGGCATGTCGCCACAAGGTGTTCAGCCAGCGCCGGTGGTAGAGCCACAGGCTGTTGCGGTCAACCGCACGGCCGCCCCGGCTCAGTCTCCCCAGGCAGCTCCTGTTGCTGCAGGAGATCCAGCCAAGGAGGAGTCGGCATACCAGCAGGCATTTGAACTCCTGATGCAGCGTCGTTACGACGAAGCACACAAGGCATTCACTGGTTTCCTGGCTGCCTATCCTGGTGGGCGGTTTGCAGATAACGCGCAGTACTGGCTGGCCGAAGCGAGCTACGTGACCCGTAAATTCGATGTCGCCCTGGCTGATTTTTCGAAGGTGGTTGAGCTCTATCCCCAGAGCCAGAAAGTGCCTGATGCGCTGCTTAAAACCGGCTTTATCCAGTACGAATTGAAGCAGTGGAGCCTGTCGCGGGCGACCCTGGAAGGACTGGTCAAACGCTACCCCAGCTCTACTGCCAGCCGCCTGGCGAAGAAACGTCTGCAACGCCTGCAGTCCGAAGGTCACTAGTCTTTTCGAATGACCGATCTTCGTATCACCGAGATCTTCTACTCCCTGCAGGGAGAGTCAAACACCGTGGGCCTGCCCACGGTGTTTGTGCGTCTGACAGGCTGTCCCCTGCGTTGTGGCTATTGCGATACCACCTACGCCTTCAAGGGCGGGGAGTGGATGAGCCTGGAACAGGTACTTGGCGAGGTGGCGTCCTACGCACCTCGTCATGTGACGGTTACCGGTGGCGAACCCATGGCCCAGAAAGCCTGCCCAACCCTGCTCACGGCTCTGTGCGATGCCGGCTACCAGGTCTCCCTGGAGACCTGCGGAGCCATAGAGCTGAACACAGTGGACCCGCGGGTGATCAAGGTGATGGATCTGAAAACACCGGGTTCAGGTGAGGTGGATAAGAATCTTTACGGCAACCTCGACCTGCTGAAGAGCAAAGACCAGGTGAAGTTTGTCATCTGCGACGAGGCGGATTATCTCTGGTCCCGGCAGCAGGTGGACGAGCATGGCCTGGATCAGCGTTGTGAAGTGCTCTTCTCGCCGTCACTGGGACAACTGGACGCCACGCAGCTGGCAGAGTGGATCATCCGTGACCGCCTGCAGGTGCGTTTCCAGATACAGCTACACAAATACCTTTGGGGCGATGTGGCGGGCAAGTGATTATGGATCCGGCGAAAAAGGCAGTCGTACTGTTATCTGGCGGGCTTGATTCCGCAACTGCCCTGGCCATGGCAAGGGCCCAGGGTTATGACTGCTATGCCTTGAGCATGGACTACGGCCAGCGCCACAGCACCGAACTTGTCGCTGCCCGGCGGGTGTCCGAGGCCCAGGGGGTGGTGGAGCACATGATTGTGCCCCTGGCACTGGACGCCTTTGGTGGATCAGCGCTCACCGACCTGGACATCGACGTGCCCCGCGAGGCCGAAGAGGGCATACCGGTAACCTACGTACCGGCACGCAACACCATATTTCTCTCCCTGGCCCTTGGCTGGGCCGAGGTACTGGGAGCGCGGGATATCTTCGTCGGCGTCAACGCGGTGGACTACTCCGGCTATCCTGACTGTCGGCCCGAGTTCATCAGTGCCTTTGAAACCCTGGCAAACCTGGCTACCAAGGCCGGGGTTGAGGGTGATGGTTTCAGGGTCCATGCCCCGTTGATCAAGCTCACCAAGGGGGAGATTATCCGCCAGGGTGTCGATCTGGGCGTGGATTACGGCCTGACCATCTCCTGCTACCAGGCAGACGACCAGGGACGCGCCTGCGGCGTTTGCGACTCCTGCCGCTTCAGGGCCCAGGGGTTTGCTGAAGCGGGTGTGGATGATCCGACTGCTTACCAGTGATACGAAGGTTCCACCTTCTGTTTTAAAGATTTAATTCCTTTTTCTCCGTTCTATTCTGGAAAACCTCAGTAGATCAACGTCCTCTTATACGCTAATCTATGCCACCTTGCCCATGAGAGCAGTAGGGATAAATTGCCCGGGGTGGATTAAAGAAAACATAAAATTGAAAGTGCCTGCTGATAAAAAGGCGCTGTTCGTGAGGGGATAGATAATGATTTTTGAAAGCTTTGCCGAGGGGCAGTCAGCCCTGCTGTGGGCGACCTTTATCATCGCATTGGTGATGGGCGCCATCGTGAACAAGACCAACTTCTGCACCATGGGTGCGGTGTCCGATATGGTCAACATGGGTGATATGGGCCGCATGCGTGCCTGGATCATGGCCATGGCCGTCGCCATGATCGGCGTGGCCGTGCTGGAATCCATGGGTATGGTCGATGCGGATGGTTCATTCCCTCCCTATCGCGCAGGACAGCTTATCTGGGCTGAAAACATCCTGGGTGGCCTGATTTTCGGTATCGGCATGACCCTCGCCTCCGGTTGTGGCAACAAGATGCTGATCCGTATCGGTGGCGGCAATATCAAGTCCATCATCGTACTGCTGGTGGTCGCGGTTATTGCCTACTTCATGATCAACCCCTTCCCCGGTAGTGACCAGACCCTGATGTCGGTTCTGTTCTATGACTGGATCCGTCCCCTGGCCGTTACTTTCGAGGGACAGCAGGACCTGGGTTCACTGGTAGCAGGCGAGAACGCAGGTACCGCCCGTATGGCAATTGGCCTGGTGTTGGGAGCCCTGTTGCTGGTCTGGGCCTTCAAGTCGGCCGAGTTCCGTGGCAGCTTTGACAATGTCTTTGCAGGGCTGATGGTCGGCCTGGCCGTACTGGCCGCCTGGTATGTCAGCAGCAGCGTCGGTGTTGATATTGATGGCGATGTGAAGAGCTTGAGTGGTTATGTTCAGGAGTGGGATTTTCTGGCCGAGTCAGACGAGGGCAAGCCGGCTGACAGCCGTCCGCTGAGCGCCCAGTCCTTCACTTTCATCAATCCCACCGGCCAGACCCTTGGCTATGCCATCTCCGGGTTTGACGCCAGTTTTGTAACTTTCGGGGTGATGGCGCTGTTTGGCGTGATCTGCGGCTCTCTGCTCTGGTCACTAATCAGCAAGAGCTTCCGCATCGAGTGGTTTGTCGATTTCAAGGATTTCCTCAACCACGTTGTGGGTGCCATCCTGATGGGTTTTGGCGGCGTGTTGGCCATGGGTTGTACCATCGGTCAGGGTATCACCGGCGCCTCCACCCTGGCGCTGGGCTCATTCCTTGCCTTCGGCTCCATTGTGCTGGGCAGCGGCCTGACAATGAAGGTGCAGTACTACAAGCTGGTCTACGAAGAGGAGGCCACCTTCGCCAAGGCCCTGGTTACCGGTCTGGTGGACTTCAAACTGCTGCCGGAAAGCATGAGAAAACTGGAAGCGATCTAGGTATCCGGGAGTGCGGTAGGAGTAGAGCTGCAGCGGTATCGGAATTCCCAGGTTTCATGCGTTGACTGGGGCGATATCTGATGTATAATGCCGCGCTTCCCACGGGTCGTTAGCTCAGTCGGTAGAGCAGTGGATTTTTAATCCATTGGTCATAGGTTCGAATCCTATACGACCCACCATATTCGAAAGGCCAGATGAATTTCTTCATCTGGCCTTTTTTGTTCCTGAATCCGGGTATCGGGAGGATATTGAGCTTTAGTGCCGGTAAATGGTTACTATCAGGCCTTGATTCACGCTGGGCGGGAAAGCTTGATGCCGGAAAACAGAATAGAAGAGATCATCACGCGGGTGAATGCATTGCAGCATGAGCTTGAGGTGGAGATCGATCGCCTGCTGAGCGAAAAACGCGAACTTTTCCGCTATACCCTGCAGCAGGGGCGGGTGCGGTTTGAGCAGGGTATGCTCACCCTGCAGCGAAGTTATCGTACAGGTCTGTGGCGTTACCTCCGGGGAGCGAAGCTGAGCCATGTATTAACGGCTCCCCTGATCTACTCCCTGATCATTCCAGTGGCCCTGCTGGATCTGCTGGTCACACTCTACCAACAGGTCTGTTTCCGGATATACGGTGTTCCACTGGCCCGACGTGCTGATTACATGGCCATAGACCGCCACCAGTTGGCGTACCTGAATATCATTGAGAAGAGCAACTGTCTCTACTGCAGCTATGCCAACGGGGTGATCGCCTATAGCCGGGAGATCGGGGTCAGGACCGAGCAGTACTGGTGCCCGATAAAGCATTCACACCGAACAAGCGGTGCCCATAGCCGGACGGAGCGGTTTTTGGATTATGGTGACGCAGAAGCGTACAAGACCAGGGCCAGCTCCTTGCGGGAGGAGTGGTCGGATCTTGAATAGCCTTGCCTGCCTGTAATCAGCAGAGAGGGTGAATAGAGTGGATGTTTGGGAAAGTTGAAGCGGGTTTACCTCACAGCCAATCGGCTCTGGTACGATAAACCCGCCCAAACAATTATTTTGCAGAGAATGCGGCGCTCAGTAGGAAAACTGTTACCACAATTACTGCAACCAGTGCCCAGATGGTCAGACTGTCGATGATCATATTATGAACTCCTTGCTACAACATAAGTAATTCATCAGTTGCTAATATAGTGCATCATTTGGGAGGGGAATGTTAATTCAAATAATTTATGGCGACGATAAATATTATTTATCTGTAGCTCTTTAGCAACTTGGGCGAACCCTAATTCATGCGGAAATTAATGGAAATGCGAATTATCAATCTGGTTATCCTGTTATCTGTCTCAGTCTGCAGTTTTGCCCAGAACACTCCTGCGGTCATTGGATATGGTGTGAAAAGCTGCGAGACATATACACAGGTCTATGACGGCTGGGATAAGGGAGAAGAGGCGCATATCGCCGAATACCTGCGCTACAGGGACTGGTTGAGCGGCATGATAACCGGGCTCTCCCTGGCTA
This sequence comes from Sedimenticolaceae bacterium, assembly GCA_965224515.1. Lineage (GTDB taxonomy): Bacteria > Pseudomonadota > Gammaproteobacteria > Chromatiales > Chromatiaceae > Sedimenticola_A. The sequence continues at coordinate 238,968 of OZ245051.1, read as the reverse complement.
CGGATATGGATGTGCTGAAAGGTAGCGACATCAAGGGTGCGATGCGCCGCATAGAGCTGATCTGCGACGAGCGCCCGGATGATGACTTTTTTACCGCTTCAATGGACCTGATCAGGACGCTGAGTTCTCTTCAGTAGCTGTTCGGGGTGGGTGGCCTTATCGGCCTCAGATTCCAAACAATCGGCGCGCATTCTTTGTGGTGGCCTCGGCAATTGTTTCGGGGGGCTCTTGAAGCAGTGCGCTTACTGCAGCGAGGATTTTCCCCAGATACGAGGGTTCGTTACGCTCATGGCGATGATCACAGTCAGGTTGATCCGGCGAGTCGGTCTCCAGAAGAATGGCGTCAGTGGGCAGCTGGGAGATCATCTTGCGCAGCCGTGTTGAGCCGGGATAGGTGGCAGGACCACCGAAGCTCAGCAGGAAACCCATCTCCACCAGCTTTTCTGCCTGTTGAAGGCTTCCCGAGTAGCTGTGCAGCATGCCGCTCAGGCCCGGGTAGCGGCGCAATGTCTCGATGACCTGCTGCACGGATTTTCTTGCATGAATCACCACTGGCAGTTCGTACTGCCTGGCCAGCTCCAACTGCTGTTCGAATAAGCGCAGTTGTCCCGCTTTGTCGGGATTACTGATATAGAAATCAAGACCGCATTCACCCACGGCGACCGGCCTCTCTTCAGAGAGCCACTGCTCCAGGAGTCTTACATGGTCCGGTTTGTGATCCTGCATGAACATCGGGTGCAGGCCGTATGCAGGGTAGAGTCCGGGGTAGCGGTTGCAGACCATCTTGACCCTGGGCCACCACTCCATTTTGATGGCGGGAATGATCTGGGCTTGCACACCCTGGTCTGTGGCACGCCTGAAAGCGGCATCCCTGTCGCTGTCGAAGCGGCTGTCGTCAAAGTGGCAATGTGAATCGATCAGTTGCATCTTGCTCTTTTCCATCCCTCTCCAATACAGGGTTTTGAGCATACTTTATTCGTGGCGATGGAAAAAACGGTTTGATAGGCTTTGTGCTTCAATATCCATAATTCCAGAAGGTAAGCATGAAGATCGTCTCCTTTAATACTAACGGTATCCGTACACGCCAACACCAGCTGCAGGCATTGAAAGAGCAGTACGATCCGGACATCATCGGTATTCAGGAGTCAAAAGTGCAGGATCCTGATTTCCCTGTAGAGATGATTGAAGAGCTGGGATACAAGGCTCACTATTTCGGTCAAAAGACCCACTATGGCGTAGCCCTGCTCTCCAAGCGTGAGCCGGTATCGGTGCAGAAGGGTTTCCCCACCGACAGTGAAGATGCCCAGCGAAGATTGATTAGCGGTGTTTTCGAAACCGATGCCGGAGAGCGGCTTACGGTGATCAACGGTTATTTTCCCCAGGGGGAGAGCCGCGATCACGAGGTGAAATTCCCCGCCAAGCGGAAGTTCTATGCAGATCTCATGGCCTACCTGGAAAGCCGGTTCAATCCTGATGAGAAGCTGGTGGTGATCGGCGATATGAATATAGCCCCCCTGGACAGGGATATCGGTATTGGACAGGATAATGCCAAGCGCTGGCTGAAGACCGGAAAATGCAGCTTTTTGCCGGAAGAGCGTGAGTGGCTCGATACACTCGGTGGCTGGGGGTTGCATGACACCTTCCGTAGCCTGCACCCAGAGGTGGATGACCGCTTCAGCTGGTTTGATTACCGCAGCAGGGCCTTTGATCGTGAACCCAAGCGGGGTCTGCGGATCGATCTGATACTCGCTACGGAGACCCTCAACAGTGTGTGCAGTGATGCAGGAATAGCCTACGATATAAGGGGGATGGATAAACCATCGGACCACTGCCCGATCTGGGCCGAGTTTGATATCTGAAAACACCATGAATCAACAGGCAACTTTTCTCAACGATTGGCGGGATGGGGGCATTTCCGCACTTAAGCAGGCGTTTGGAATAACAGACCATGAGTTGCATGGGGTGGATGTATTGCTTGCATCCTATGCCCGGGACGCCTTTTCCGGTGAGGCATTTATTTTGCTCCGCAAGGGGGGGGGGCTGTTTGAAGTCAATGCCAGCCACGATTCAATCGGTGGTTTTGATGGTCAGTGGGAGCCCGAGGACACCCTGGTGGCTGCACTGCGCTATCGCCTGGAGAAGGGACGGCTGGGCAGCCCTGAAGGGGGCATCAATGACTTTGCTGACGAGCTGCGTTTCGTCCTGGCTGAGCTGGAAGCGGCAGGGTTTCGTTAGCACCTGGCTGCCAATCCATCATGGCCACTGCCACCCTGCGTTTTTACGAAGAACTGAATGACTTTCTGCCCCGGGCCATCCGCAAGCAGGATATGCCGGTTGAATTCAGGGAGCCGGCACCGGTCAGGCACCTGATCGAGCTCTGCGGCATCCCCCATACAGAGGTTGAAATAGTGTTGCTCAACGGTCTCTCCGTGGACCTGGAACAGCAGGTTCGCGACGGTGACCGGGTGAGTGTCTACCCGGTGTTTGAGTCCCTCGACATCACGCCCCTTTTACGGCTGCGGGACTACCCCCTGCGCAGCATGCTGTTTGTGGCTGATGCCCATCTTGGAAAGCTTGCCGGGTACCTGCGCATGCTTGGCTTCGATACCCTGTACCGCAATGACTGGCAGGACAGTGACCTGGTCCGCATTTCATCTGAACAGCACCGTATCCTGCTGAGTCGCGACCGTGCCTTATTGATGTGCAGTGGCATAACCCATGGTTGTTATATTCGGGCGACCCGGCCGCGAAAGCAGCTCTCTGACCTGGTTGGGCGTCTTGATCTGTGCGGGCAATCCGCCCCGTTTACCCGCTGCATGGAGTGTAACGGTGAATTGAAGCATCTGGCTGCTTCAGACCTGTCCCAAGACCTGCCGGTGCACGTGCGGAAGAGCAACAGCAGGTTTCTTTGTTGTGCTGATTGCGGAAAAACCTATTGGGAAGGGAGTCATTACCGGGTTATGGCCCACTGGATAGCTGAACTGTGTCCCAAAGATGAAGGTCCCCTGTAATACCCGGAATGTACGGGTTTGCATTGGGGGAGGCTTAGTGGTGAAATCGGGTGCAGTTTGTTGGTATTCAAAATAAGAACAAGTCATCAACAGGCTGAGAATATTCATGATTCGAATTAGAGAGAGTATTTCAGGAGGGGCTGTATGTTTTTCGAGTGGGATGATGCCTACAACACCGGTGTTGATGTGATAGATCACCAGCACCGCAGGATTGTTGAGTATATCAACACCCTGTACAACGCTATTGCCCGCAAAGATGAGGCATCGGTCGCGGACGTTATGGAACAGCTGGCCGAGTACACCATTGGGCACTTTGCTTTTGAAGAGAGCCTGATGGAGCAGTGCGGCTACGACCAGATATCAACACACAAGATCGGTCACGACAGATTTACCCGCAAGATACGCAAATACCAGCAGGATCTTGATGCCGGAGAGAATATCGCAGACAAGCTGCTGGAAGAGCTCAAGAGCTGGCTGGTGGAGCATATCCAGAAAGAGGATTTTGCCTACGTTGGTGTTGTTCCCCGCAAACCGGAGAAGGGGATGATCAGCAAGGCGTTCAGTCGCCTCATGCACCCCCTGTCCTGATTTCGGGGCAAGTCGTTACCCATAAAAAAACCGCCGTGAATACCCCGGCGGTTTTTTTATGTTGGCATGATCCGTTTTGCTGCTAGCCTGTTTTGGCGAAGCGGCTGAGAAGCTGCTCGAATTTTTCAAGCAACCTGTCCTGCAACGGTGTTGCAAAGAACCAGCCCAGGACCAGGGTGTCCACTGCAACAGCACCCACGATCTCATCGGTCAGCCAGTGGGCACCGCTCATCAGGCGGGGCAGGGTGAAGAGCACCGCAAGCACACAGGCGATTACACCGTAGCCACGGGGCAGGTGCCATACCAGGAAGCCAGCGCACATCAGCAGTACCATGCCGTGGTCTCCCGGAAAACTGTCGCCGGAGTAGTCCTTGGTCTCGATTGATGGCACCAGTTGTGACAGTCTCAGGGCATCGGGGAACATTGCAGTGGCACTGGGGCGCTCGACCGGGATCAGTTGTGTCCCGATCAGGATGGCGACGACCAGTGCGCAGAAAATCACCATTCCAACGGCAACAAGGTGCCTGAAATTCTGGCGCTCCCTGAAAAGGGCGTAGTGGGCAAACAACAGCACCATGGATAGTGCCGCAACAAGGTCGAACATTCGGTTATTGGCAACGGCCCAGATCTGCTGCCAGACTCTGTTACCCGCCAGGCTGTTATTCATTGCCCAGAATACCTGCTCGTCCAGTTTCTGCCAGAGGGTGTGGGTGGGCTCAATAATCCAGCTGCCCAAGAGCAGAGCAGGGAGCAGGGTGCAGAGGATCAGTGCCTTGGGATTCCAGGCTGCATTGCTGTTCAAGATGCCGGCTCCTTGTTTATCTCACCGATCAGGCAGTCACCACCAGGGGAGAGGGTGCTTAGCGTGACTTGCTGGATGGTGTTCTCCAGTTCGGCTGCCCGCGGGTCAGTAATCTGCACCCTGAGAAAATTCGGGGTATAACCCATGGCATGATTCCGGTCGCTACCTGCACTTTCGATCAGTACGGGATATGTGTGTCCCAGGTACGCCTCCAGTGTCTTCTTCTTCAGCTTTTCTCCCAGGGTATGAAGCTGGTCGCTGCGCTGCCTGATCTGCTCCCTTGAAACCGGCTCTGCCAGTGTTGCGGCACGTGTGCCCGGGCGCGGTGAGTAGGCAAATATATGCAGATGGCCAAAGCCGGTCTTCTCGACAAAAGCCATGGTCTGCTGCCACTCATCAGCCGTCTCGCCGGGGAATCCGACGATGATGTCAGTGGTTACGTTGAAATCGGGAATGCGCTCACGGGCCCGGCTCACCAGGGATTCGAACTCTTCGGCCTTGCAGCGCCTGGCCATGCGGCGCAGGACAGTGTCTGCACCGCTCTGTAGGGGCAGGTGCATGTGGGGCATCAATCGGGGGTTGTCGAAAAGCTCCCAGAAGGCCTCTGGCAGGTCCCAGGGCTCCACCGCGCCGAGGCGCAGCCGTGGGATGTCGGTATGGTCCAGCACGGCCTGGATCAGCTGGTGCAGGCTGCCGCCGCTGTCACTGCCGTAACCGCCCAGGTGCACGCCGGTGAGCACAGCCTCCTGTATGCCCTCCCGCTGCAGGGTGTTGATCTCGTCGATTACCTCTGAGATGGGTCGACTGCGCTCTTCGCCCCTGGCCGCGGTGACGATGCAGAAAGTGCATTGGTAGCGGCAGCCATCCTGGACCTTGATGAAGGCCCGCTGGCGTCCACGGGCCAGCAGGCTGTTCTCACCGGGAATCGTCGCCTGCTCGGGCATGGCGTGGAGATGGAGTTCGCGGGAGGCGATCTCCACCAACCGGTCCTTGTCGGTATTGGATACCACCAGGTCCACCCCTTGGGACTGAGCTGTCTCGGTGGGATCCAGGGATGCGTAGCAGCCGCTCACCACAAGCTTCGCCTTGGGATTCTCTCTGTGCGCCTTGTGCAGCAGTTTGCGCGACTTCTTCACCGCCTCGCCCGTGACCGCACAGGTATTGACCACCACCAGGTCAGCCAGGCTCAGGTCACGGGTCACTTGGTGACCGAGTGACTGGAACTCCCTGGACCAGGTTTCGAGCTCCGCCTCGTTGAGTCGGCAGCCGAGGGTTTTCAGGTGAATGCGCATGTCTGGATGTTGAACCGGCGGCAACTGTAAGTTACGTGTAATGGATTTGAAACGGGAAGTTTACGGCTGTGCGGGGTAGATGCAAGTGCAATAGTCGCGATCTCTTCCCTCGAGGCTCGTGGATTGAGCCCCTGGTTGTGCATTGATAAAGAAAAACAGTGTGTTAGGCTGCATCGAAGTCATTTGCAAGCAGGAAGAATATGTCTGGAATCGAGAACCAACTTGAGCTGTTGACCCTGCTTGCCCTGGGTGTGGGCCTGATGGCCGCCGGGGGGCTTTGGTTGCGCCAGTCCCGCATTCTCAGGCTCCTTGAACAGGGGAGAGAGGATGCAGCTTCTTCCCGGGACCGGCTTGAATCACTGATAAGAGAGCAGGAACGCCTGTTGCTGCACGAATTCGCAGTGGCCCGTGAACAGCGCAAAGAGGGTACCCATGAGCTCCAGCGACGCCTGCTGTTGCAGATATCCAAACTCTACCAGGCACTTGAGCGGCGCTTCGGCGAGATGCAGAAACACCTCTCGGACGATGCGGGTAACCTGCGGGCTGATCTGATAGGGCGCTTTGATGGACTGCACAATGCACTGAACCAAAGCCTCTCCGAGAGCCGTGCTGCCCAACAGGAGGGGCTGAGCAAAGGGTTTGAAGGCGTGGCCCGGCAGCTCACTGAAGGCCTCTCTGTGAATGCAGAAGCCGTGGGCAAGCGCATGGACGGATTGACCGAACGCACCGACCAGCGGCTACAGGAGATCGGGGGGCAGGTGGAACGCAGATTGAGCGAGGGCTTCGAAAAGACCACCGAGACATTTACCCGGGTGCTGGAGCACCTGAGCCGTATAGACGAAGCACAGAAGCGGATCACTGAACTCTCGAGCAATGTTGTGAGTCTGCAGGAGGTGTTGGCCGACAAACGTTCCAGGGGGGCTTTTGGCGAGGTACAGCTCAACGCTTTAATCCGTAACCTGATGCCGGAGCAGGGCTTCTCACTCCAGCATACCCTGAGCAACGGCATGCGCGCTGATTGCATGCTGTTTCTCCCGGAGCCTACCGGCAACGTGGCTATCGATGCAAAGTTTCCGCTGGAGAGCTACCAGCGGTTGACAGATTCGCAGCTGCCCGATGCTGACAGGGCCCGGGCGGGTGGTCAGTTCAGGCAGGATATCCGGAAGCATATCCATGATATTTCAGGAAAGTACATCATTGCAGGCGAGACTTCGGATGGTGCTGTGATGTTTATTCCCTCGGAATCGATATTCGCCGAGATCCATGGCCACTACCCTGACCTGGTAGAAGAGGCCTATCAGCGGCGGGTCTGGTTGGTATCCCCCACCACCATGATGGCGATACTCACCACCGCCCGGGCGGTGCTGAAAGATGCGGCGACCCGCGAGCAGGTGCATGTGATACAGAAGCATCTCAACCTGTTGTCCAAGGACTTCGGCCGGTTTCAGGAACGCATGGACAGACTCTCCCGTCACATCGGCCAGGCGCACAAGGATGTGCAGGAGGTCAACGTCTCCGCACGAAAAATCAGTGACCGGTTTGGTCAGATTGAAAAAGTTGAACTGGATGAACTGGCAGAAAAATCAATGACTGCCCAGAACGACTAAAGCCTGAACTGGGCAAACACCCCATGCAACTGGCTATGAAATGCTGGCAGCAGTCTAACCCTGCATGCCGGGTGGCATCATTCCCGGGGGAGGAGGAGCTGGTGAGTTGAGGTGCACCAGCATGTGCCATGAGTCACCTGTTTTACGGTATATATTGGTGGCGTATATGGGTGGTTGCTTCTGCCCCATAGCTGCAATGACGACGGACTCCTCCACGATGTGGATAGCGGAATCTCCAAGGTCGATCCACTGCAGGTGCCTGACTGTGATATCGACCTTCATCTCCGGGCCTAGCAACGGTTTCCATGCCTCGCGGATGGCATCCTGCCCCTGCTGCAGGGTCTGCATCGGCAGCAGGCAGGCGGTCTCTGGTGCATCTGACCAGACAGACATCATCTTCTCCAGGTCGCACTCATCGATGGCGTCGTAGTAGGCATCTTCTGCATCTTCGGGTGTGCTGTAGGTTGTCATTCTTATCCTGTCAGTTCTGTGCAACCCAGTTGCCATCCGCATCACGGCATGCCGTACCGTATACCGTCTCACTGCGACCGTCGATGACAGCCTCAGTTGTATAATCGCGGCAGGGTCCTGATGCGTTATCGTAAGTCCGTGTGGGTGTCACTTCGTAATAGTTGCCAGAGTCGGGGTTTCTCCAGCTGGTTGTCTGGTTTGAAGGGGTGGTCTCGATAGCCCTGTGGGCGCGGTGCCGGTCGTCGTCATTCATGCTCTGCCCGATAGAGCCGCCAATATAGGCGCCCGCCAGTGTGCCGATGATGATGGCGGCAGTCCTGCCTTTCCCCTTGCCGACCTGGGTCCCCAGAAGGCCACCGGCAATGCCGCCGATTACGGCGCCTGTATCACGGTTGTTTGTTTGGCAGCCGGTTGAGAAGACCAATGCCAGGCTCATTACGCTTATCAGGATAATCCGGTGGGACATAGACCGCTCCTTGTAGTCATTTCCGGTATGAATCGGCGACTATTGTCTCAGCTGGTCATGGCTTTGTGAACTGTAATAGTCAGGTATCAGCACTGCTCCCAGGGGAGATCATGGAAACGCCAGCCGTTGATTGCGCTGCGGTGGTGATCATCATCAAGATCACCTTCAAAGCCTTCGTCTACATGGAAGACGCGGTTGAAATCCGCTTCCAGCAGGGCTTTGCCTGCTTCAAGGGAGCGTTTGCCTGAGCGACAGATGAGGATGACCGGTGCGCAGCCTTCATCTACAGTGCAGACCGCACCACCCAGCAGCAGTTTCCTGATATCAGTGACAAAGTGCGGATTGATCGTCCAGTCCGGCTCATCGATCCAGGGTATGTGTACCGAACCCTTGGCGTGACCTACGAAGAGATACTCCATGCTTGAGCGGATATCCACGAGTACCGTTCGGGGATCATCCTGCATCAATTGCCACGCCTGTTTGGGCGACAATCCTGAGGGTTCTTGGTCTGTCATGATCATGCTCCTCGCATGCCTTGGCGATGAAAAATATGCCGGGCCAGTTTTTTGTCCAAGGTTTTTGTTCGCCCGTTATAATGTAAGTGACAAAAATTATATAAACAATATTTATGAGCGACAAGATAATTATTTATGTCCTGAGGCTATTGGCGAAGCTTCCCCTGGGGTTGGCCCAACAGTTGGGTGGCGTACTGGGCCGGCTCAGTTACCTGTTTGCAAGTGAGCAGAAGCGTATAGCGCGGATCAATATCGCCCTCTGTCTGCCTGAACTGGACCAGCAGGAGCGGAATCGCCTGCTACGGGAAAGTATGATCGAGAATGCCCTGACGCTGGTAGAGATGCCCTCGATGTGGAGTGGGGATCCGTCTCGCTGGATCGAGAAGATTGAGCTGGCAGATGGCTCACAGGAGGTGCTGGAGGAGGCCCTGTCTCTGAATAAAGGACTTATTGTTGCCGGACCACACCTGGGTAACTGGGAGTTAGGCCCTCATTACCTGTCCACCTTTATCAAGACCACGGCCCTCTATAAGCCACCCAAAGTACACGCCGTTGAGGAGATGATGACACTGGGACGCAGCAGTTCCGGCTCAGAGCTGGTTCCGACAACGACTAAAGGGGTCAGGGCACTCTATTCTGCGCTGGCCCGCTCCGAGGCAATACTCGTCTTCTGCGACCAGGAGCCGTCGATGGGGGGCAAGCAGGGTGGGATTTACGCGCCGTTTTTCGGTAACCGGGCCTCCACCATGGTATTGGTAAACCGGCTGGCAAAAAAGAGCGCTGCCCCTGTGCTGTTCTGGTTTGCTGAGCGCCTGCCCAACGGACGGGGATTCAGGATGCACTGGCTGCCTGCGCCTGAAGGTATAATCGATGAGGATAGTGCCGTCTCTGCAACGGCTCTGAACAGGGGGCTGGAGCAGTGTGTCCGGATCCAGCCTGCACAGTACCTCTGGAGTTATAAACGTTTTCGCACCCAGCCCGATCAAACGCCAAATATCTACTCCCGGCCAGACTGTTGAGCGGGACATGGGAAGAATAAAAAATCAGCCGTAAGTAGCCTGAAATCAAAAGAAAAGCTAAAGTCTTTTCTATAATCTGTCGCTAAGAACAGTAGCACCAGTACACTTTGGAAGAGTCTGGATACAAACGGATGATAAAAATAAACAGGCGTGTATTGATTCAGGCAGCTGTATTGGCAGGATCCCTCCTGTTCGGCTTTTCGGCCCAGTCGGCTCCAAAAGAGGTTGATAGCCCCGATGTCCGGGTTCTTATCGATGTCTCCGGGAGTATGAAGAAGAACGACCCGCGCAATTTGCGCCGGCCTGCCCTCAGGCTGTTAGTGGGCCTGCTTCCTGAAGATTCACGTGCCGGGGTCTGGACCTTTGGTCAGTACGTCAATATGCAGGTTCCCCTCGGCAAGGTCGATACTGGCTGGAAGGCCCGTGCACGCAAAGGTGCTTCTGAAATCCACTCCCGCGGCTTGTATACCAATATCGAAGAGGCCCTGAAGCGTGCAACTGCAGACTGGGATGGCGCAGGCACCAAATACCAGCGTCACCTGATCCTGCTTACAGATGGCATGGTGGATATCTCCAAGGATGCAGAAAAGAACGCTGCATCGCGCAAACGTATCTTGCAGAAACTGTTGCCCGGCATAAAAGCTCACGAGGCAAAAATCCATACAATCGCCCTGTCTGAAAATGCCGATCACGAGCTGATGCGCAGCATGGCGTCGGAGAGTGGCGGCTGGTATGAACAGGTCAATGACGCCGAGCAGTTGCAGCGTATCTTTCTGCGCATGTTTGAGAAGGTGGGCAGGCCGGATACCCTGCCGCTGAAAGAGAACAAGTTCCTGGTGGATGAGGCGGTGGAAGAGGTGACGCTGCTGGTTTTCCGCAAAGACGGTTCTGAACCCACAAAGATTCTCAGCCCTGACGGCGAGTCATTCAACTCTGAGAGTGCGCCTGCAACAGTGAGTTGGCACCGGGATGAAGGGTACGATCTTTTGACTATCACCAAACCCCAGGTCGGTACCTGGAAAATCCAGGCGGATGTGGATCCTGATAACCGGGTGATGGTGGTGACCAACCTGAAGATGAACACCACTGATCTGCCAAGCCGGTTGCTTCAAGGTGAGATGCTGCCGATGCAGATCCACTTTACCGATAAAGGAAAAACAATCAGCGGTGGAGAGTTTTTGAGTGTGTTGAACCTCAAGGGCGAACATATCGACTCTGAAGGAGCTGGCGAGCCACGGCCGGTTTTCGATAATGGCCAGGATGGAGATGAGAAGGCTGATGACGGTATTTATACCCTGACTGTTGGTGAGGGTCTGGCTTCAGGGAAAGTCGAGGTGATTGTCACGGCAGAGGGTAAAACCTTTCAACGCGAGCGTCGCCAGTTCATTGAGTTGAGCGCCCCGGTTACCCTCGAGACGGTTGACCAGGAGCAGGTGGGCAAGGCCGGTGTCCTGGTCAAGGTCACACCCGTAGGTGACCTGCTCGATGTGGATTCAGTCAACACCAGTGGCCAGCTCATATCCCCTGAGGGTGAAGCGCGCCCCATCATGTTGCTGCCGGGCATGGACGGTTTGAGCCGGGAAACCTGGGTGGACAGAACCGGGCTTGAGGGTGTCTGGTCAGTGAAAGTTGAATTTACGGCGACTACACGCTCTGGCAACGAGCTGGATCTGACGCTGGGGCCGGTGGAGATCGAGGGTGCAGCTCCACCCCCACCCCCACCTGAGGCCGAACCTGAACCTGCTCCGCCACCCGCACCTGAGCCCGAACCGGAAGAGCCTGTTGAAGAGGAGGCAGACCCCTGGGTTCTGACGGCCTGGGTATTTGGCAGCGTAAACCTGCTATTGATCATAGGTGGCGGTATCGCCTATTGGCTGATGCGCAGGGCTAGGGCAAAGAACCAGGTCAAACTGGTGGAGGAGACACCGCCTAAAGCAGCGGATAACGACGACAAGGTAGAGGAGACTCCGGATGATTGAGGTGCATCCACTACTCATTCTCTTTATGGCTGAGCTGTTGTTTGTGACCACTATCGGCATGATCATCATGGTGGTCATGGGTATGCTAAAAAAGCGCCGTGATCGTGCTGCGGCAAGTTCCCTTATCGATCGCATCAAATCCGATGAAGAGCGTCGTAAGAAGGAGACCCGCGAAATATTGAAAGAGAAGTACGGTATGGCAGATGAGCCCGTCGAGTCATCTTCTGTACTTATTGATCATGGAGAGAAGTTTCTCTACCAGACAATGATCAATACCTACCTCAACCGCGACACCGACGCCCTTGAGAACTTTGCGGTGGACTATGAGAGTTCGGTGGCCCCCTATCGTGACATGACAATTTCCACGGCCGAGGTGAAAGTCATCCATAAGGAGAGTGAAGCTGCGCCCCAGGAGGTGCTCACAGATCATGATGCTGAAGAGCTGAAGATATTGCGAAAGGATAATGCCCGTCTCTCAGAGGAGTTGCGAATTACCATGGATACCATGAGTCGTATGCTCAATGAGTATGCGTCCATGTATGGGGGTGGCAGTGGGGCTGAACTCGACAAGGATAAGATGATCAAGATGTTTCAGGCCGAGCGTGAAGCCGAGGAGGCTGCTGTCTCAGCAGTGAGTATCGAGGCGGATGGTGATGAGATACGCCTGGTTGATAATGTCGCCGAAGAAGCTTCTGAGGTTGAGTCTGAAGAGACTGACAGTGATCTGGACCTGCTGGTGGATGATGAGGGTGTAAAAGAGGCGGCAGGTGAACTGGACGATGTGGACTGGGATGAGGTGGAGCAGGATATTCTGGAGACTCAACCTGAAGCGTCGGAGGTTGAACAGCCTATTGAAGAAGAGGTGGTCTCCCAAGAGATGGAGCCGTCTGTGGATGCGGTTGCTGAACCTGACATGAGCGCTGCCGCTGAGTTGCCTGAAGAGGTAACAGAAGAGCCTGAAGCGGATGCTGTTGAAGCTGTATCAGAAGAGGAGATACCCGGCGAAGCGCCCCCTCTCGAGACGGAACCTGAGGCGGAAGAGGTCGTTGATGACCTTGAAGACCTTGACCTGGGGGACGACCTTCAGGATGAAGAGGAAGATGAGGTTGTCGATCTTGATGAGGAAGAAGATGACGTGATTGACCTGGACGGGGATGATGAGGAGAAACCCAAAGAGTAGCGGCCGTACTTCTCTGGTTTATCCCGTTAAGGCAATAAAAAAACCCTCACTCCATTCGGAGCGAGGGTTTTTATTTTTAGTCGTAGAGTACGACTTTAGCCGATTTTCGCGTCAGCGGAAGCGGTTTTTCCGGTGTTATCAACCCAGCTCAGCTTCAGCATGTCGCCTTTTTTGGCACCAGTGAACTTGAAGGAGAGATAGGGGTTCTTGGAGACACCACCGCTCAGCTGGCCGGACATAATGTTTTTACCGCCAGCTTCACAGGCCACTTCCTGGATGAAGTGGGCGGGAATAGCCTTGCCGGTTTTCTTGTCCTTGCGACCGCCTGTCTCCATGGGGTGAGTCATGAGAGCCTTTACGGTTACTACGCCGCCTTTTTCCTTGGCGCGGATTTTAATGGATTTCTTAGCCATGTTTATTTACCTCGAATTCTGTAGTCTTTGGTGTGGTTTAGTAGAGGCTTTAAGCCTTACCCGCCACAGCCACCGATGGTGACCTTGACTTCCTTGCGGCTGCTCTGCAGCTTGCCGCCTGCCTTGACTACAGCGATTACGTCGCCGGTCTTACCCATTTTGATACGGGTTGAGACAAAGCCCATGGCGCCTTCGCCCATGTTGAAGCTGGCAACCATTGGAACCGGGTTGTTGGCAGCCATAATGGTGATGGACTCAACGCCTTCCATGTCGGTGGAGACGGTAATCGGCACTACAGCACCGTTTTCTGCAATATCAGGTGCCTTGATCTTGATCTCTGCACTTTCGGCTGCATCGCCGCTGCCGTGAAGGGCGGTCAGGGCATCTGCAACAGATTTGGCTTCGAAGGCATCTTTTGGCCAGGCGGCCAGAACTGTTTTCGGAGTCAGCAGGCCGGCACCGACCGCTACGCCCAGCGCACCCGCTGCAAGGGAACCTTTTACAAAGATTCGGCGTTTCATATTCATTTCCATCTTGAGTCTCCTAATTGCGCGGAAATTGTATTAAAACCATTACTTAGAGAGAGGGATTGCAGAGAAGTTCCTTCTCTGCGGTCAATAACTCTTAAAGTAAAAAGGGGTAATCAAGACGGAAACCGCTGCTTTCAGACCACTGGTGCCTGTAAACCGGTTGCGTAACATGTACTACCTCCTTCAGTCAGGGAATCAGCGTGATGCGGCTATACTTTTTTGGTGATCAGGGAGAGGACTAGCACTCCCGGTCGCTGCCGTCTTTTCGCTGGCGCCAAAGCGCACATTCACCCTAAGAACCTCATAGCATACCCTAAGCAATGATATTGGCAAAGCGCAAAACTGCCCTGGATAATGTGGGTTTTCTGCAGGCTGGAGGCTATTTGCTCCGTTTCTTCAGATCCGCCTGCTCCTGGCGAACCAGTTTCAGCCGGGCCGCAAGTTTCGCGCTGCTGTAGTAGTCAAGTTTCCTGTCGCTGAGGGCCTGTTGAAGCTGCTGAATCGCCTTCTCAAGGTCGCCGGAGTGGTAGTGGTATTCAGCCAGGTAGCTGCGACCCAGGGTGGCGTCTCCACTATCCCCTGCGGCCTGTGCCAGCAGTTTGTAGAGTGCTGTGTCGTCGGGGTGGCCGTGCAACTGGTCTTCCAGCAGGGGGATCGCATTCCCCGGGCGCCCTGCATCCAGCAACGCCCGCGACAGATAGATGCTCAAGGGATAGTTGCCAGGGTAGAGGGTCAGGCCGTCTTTCAGGGTTTCAATGCTCTGGCTGGTTTGCCCTGACTTTTTTAACAGCAGGGCATCGAGCACGATATAGTCGATCTGCTGGGGCCGCTGTTTCAGCAGCAGGTCGAGCTGTTTTCTGGCTGACTCCAAATCTCTTGCCGCTATCAGTGACTGTACGTAACCGTAACGCTGCCCCTCTTCGTTGCGGTAGCGACCCTCCTGCAGCGAGCTTTTGAAATACCTGACAGCTTCGGCCTCTTTGGAGAAAGAGGCTGATTTCAACTGGGCGCGAAGCAGATGGTATTCCAGGCTGTCGGGCCGCTGGCGGTATGGGTATTGGTCGGCCCTGCCATGGGCATCTGCGATACGGTTACTGGTCACCGGGTGGGTGCGTAGAAACTCGGGCAGTTTGCCCGTGTTGTACAGGCGGGTGGTTTTGCCCATGCGATCAAAAAAGACCGGCATGGAGCGGGGTTCGAAGTTTGCAGAAGCCAGTATCTGAATGCCAATACTGTCAGCCTCCTCTTCATGGCTGCGTGTGAAGTTGATCTGGCGCTGAATCATACCGGCCTGAATACCGGTGGCAGCGGCAACAGCTGCATCAGGATTTTTTGCTGCAGCCCCTATGACTATGGCTGCAAGCATAAGGGCAGCTGCGGGCAGGTTCATGCGGCTGACAGCATCGTAGGTTCGAACCAGGTGCCGTTGGCTGATATGAGCGATCTCATGGGCCATTACTGACGCCAATTCACTCTCGGATTCGGTGGTGGTGATTAACCCGGTATAGACGCCGATATTGCCACCAGGGCCGGCAAATGCGTTCACCTGAAGGTCGTCGATGATAAAAAAGTTGTAACTGCCTGCCGGCGAGCCGGTC
Organism: Sedimenticolaceae bacterium; assembly: GCA_965224515.1. Lineage (GTDB taxonomy): Bacteria > Pseudomonadota > Gammaproteobacteria > Chromatiales > Chromatiaceae > Sedimenticola_A. Next base: position 223,497 of record OZ245051.1, on the reverse strand, counting down.
TGCTCAGCCAGGCGATTGCCCAGGGACTGGATATAGCTGTTGGCCAGCGGGTCTGAGAGCAGGTTCATTGTCTTGCGAATGCTGCGCATGAATGCCTGCCCCAGCTTTTTCTCCTCGAAAGGTGTCAGCACGCCACCGGAAGGATCCCCGATCTCAGGCAGTGCATGTTGCTGGGCGTGAACAGGGGCCAGAATGTTGGCATAGAGAAAAATAGTGCAGACAAGGGTCACCACTAGCCGTGAGGGGGTGCTTCTTGGCGTGGTGTGATTGCTCATTGTGGATATAAAGACCCGGTGAAAGTGGCGAAGTTCCCTTTTTCTGGCCTTGTATCAATTAAGCTGGATACGTTGCCCCCAGGGGACCGACTGCTTGCCCTTGACCAGCCAGATGACCGGGTAGCCTGGGGCATGTTCAGGGAATTCACCCTCTGCATCGGTAAAATATACCAGGGACTCAGGGCGAAATCCTGCACTGTCGACCCATTCAAACACCGGCTTGAAGCTGGTGCCGCCCCCGCCTTTGAAAGAATCCGGCAGAGCGAAATCCTCCCAGGGTTCAAATACCCATGGGCCTTTCTCTGAGAGGGTGGCGTCACAGGCAAGCAGGGTGACCCGGGCACGCACCTGGCCCTTGAGAGCGTTGATCTCCGCCAGGAATTCTCCAAACTCCTGCTCCTTGATTGAGCCGCTGGTATCCAGGGCGACCACGATGTCCACCTGGTGGCTGCGCAGGCTGGGGAGAATGAATTCTCCCTCGCGCCGGGAGGGGCGCATGTAGCTGTAGTCATCCCGTGCAGAGGGTGTCAGGTAGTGGGCCAGCAGTGAGCGCCATGGCAGTTGCGGCTGCAGCAGGTGGTCGATCATGCGCGCCATGGAGCCGCCCATTTTCCCGGCCTGCATCGCCTGCTGTGCGGCACCGGCCATGCGCTGTTGCCACTGGATGGTCAGTGTCTCCTGCTCATCCGGGGTCAAGGGTTCAGGTTCTCCTGATCCGGTCTCTCCCGTGTTCGGTTTTTGCTGCGAGCCCTCTTCGGGTTGCTGATTCTGTGGTGTGCTTTGCCTGGGCTCTGATTTATCGAGATCTCTCTCGGTTTTTCCCGAACTGCTGCCCTGCTGGTTGTCCTTGTCGTAGGCGTGGGTGTCCAGGGTCTCTTTGCTGTCGTCATCTTCCAGCCAGGGATAGATCTCCTCGGCTGTCATACCACGGTAGGCCTCCATCATCAGCGATCCGGGGGGTGCCTTCAGTCCTTCATCAACCAGCAGGGGATTGATTGCGTAGTCGCAGGCCAGGTCCCAGAGGTGCTTCAGCCGATGTTGACGCCGGGAGAAGTGGGAGAGTGCGCAGTGCAGTGCCTCATGGGCCAGCATGAACTGGGTCTCATCGAGGCTCAGTGCGTCGATGAACTCAGCATTGAAATAGAACTTGCGGGCGTCAGTTGCAGTGGTTCGGCACCACTCTGGATCTGCAGCTTCCATGGGCAGGCGCAGCACCAGGGCTCCCAGGAAAGGCTTGTCCAGGATCAGCTTGGTGCGGGCTGCTGCCAGCTTGGTTTCGACTTGGTGTAAATCCACGGTCACTCAAACAGCATTACATCCGAAATTGCCTGGGCCCAGTTGTTGAACTGGGGTACTTCAAAAACAGCGTTGCCGATAGCCCGGTGCATGTCGGATACCAGCATGACCCCCATCTCGCGTTGGGGAAAGAAGCCGGCATAGTCGAGGATATTGCCGAGTATCTCATTTCGGTTGGACGCATTTTCTGAGCGAACCGCACGACCTACCAGGGCTGCTGCCACTGCATATTGCAGGTCGATCTCTTCCGGTACTGCTGTCTCCTCGCCGGTGACAATGGCGTCGAGGTCGGGCATCTGGTCCAGGCTGTTGACGAAGGCGTGCAGTTCGATGCCTGCCGCCGGTCCGACACAGGCCTGCAGGGTGCCTTGGAGAAGCTGGGGATGGTCGATGAACTTCTGCAGTCCACGGTGGGCGAACTCCCAGGAGCGGGGGGAGGGAAACGCCACGGGATTGTGTGCAGGGTCGAAATCGAAAAGCAGTTCAGGGCGAAAACGCAGGAAGCCGATAATGCGCTCGTCAATGTCGTTACGGTAGGCCCAGAGCACCCAGTCGTCCAGGTTTGTATCCACCTCGAAATGGGAGAAACGGTTGGCCAGGGGAGCCGGCATGCTGTAGGTGACGCCCCGGTCGCCCTGGCGGTTTCCGGCTGCAAAGATCGCCCAGCCTTCAGGTACCTGGTACTCGCCAAGCCTGCGGTCCAGAATCAGCTGGTAGGCCGCAGCGGAGACAGCCGGCGGGGCGGAGTTGATCTCGTCCAGAAACAGGATACCCGCCGGGCCATGGCGCTTGGTATCCGGCAACAGCGCCGGAATGGCCCACTCCACCTGGCCGTCCTGGCGAAAGGGAATACCCCGCAGATCGCTGGGCTCCATCTGGGAGAGGCGGATATCGATAACCGGTACATCGTGAGCCGTGGCAATCTGGGCAACCATCTGGGATTTTCCCACACCGGGTGGTCCCCAGAGCATGACAGGGGTGTGGTGGCCTTCACGGGTGCTGGTGAACTCACGGTCGAGAACCGTCATTAACTGGGCTGGGCGCATGAAACAAACTACCTTTGGATCTTATGACTTGTTGTCAGTGGACTCTACGGTGGATCAGCGTTCCACTGGATATTACATGAACAGGTTGCGGGTTATCCGCTTCAACTGTTTGTAGACTTCAGGGCCATCCTTGTCCATTACCTGGTCTATGACCCACCTGTTCTCCTGGCTATCCCCCATCACCTGCTGAATTTCGAATCCCAGGTGGCGCATAAAAGGGTAGCTGGGGCCTTCGGATGTGAAGCCGAATTCTGCATACTCCCCCGCCCTTTGATTGAATCGTTGTATAAAGTCGGCGCGGGCATCCTGGCTGCCTATGAGCTCGGAGGCGTTGTCGTGGATATGATCCGCCATTTTCAGAACAAGGGCCGTGATCAGGGCCTGGCGGTCATCGGCATCGAGCATATCGCTGGCGATACGGTCCACGATCTGGGCCTGGTAGATGAGGTATTCCGAGATCACGTTCAGCCGCTGCTTATCATCTGAATAGACAAAATGCTCGCCGTGCAGGGTGATCGCCTTGTCCACGGCCAGTTTCCAGCCATTGAAGGCGATAGCACCACCGATCTCCTCGAGAGAGCGTGCCGAATCATCGTCATGCCACTGGCTCTTAATACGTACCACCACGAAAAATTCTCCTAAAAACAGCTTGTATACAGGGTTTTGCTAATATTACAGTCATGCTAACGTTAATACCATACTAATTTACTAGGAAAAGTCCTGGATTTAAACAGGCTAATCCTTATCTGTAGGGCGGTATTTCCATGAGAGATGATCATCTGGCTCTATTGCAGGGCGGCGTTCAGCGTAACTGCCATATCTCCGACTCCCGTCATGGTGGGGATTACGGGTTATGCACCTACCTGATGAAAATGCGGGAATATTTTCGTTGGGAGAAGGGGTTTGGGTTCTCTTCAACCCTTGATAAGGAGGAGATCTCTCTCTGGCTGGAGGAGCGGGAGGCGTTGTGGGATGGATTGTCTGAAGAGGATTTTCTCGCCCTGAATTTTGGGGCGGAGAGTTTCGATCCATTTGACAGTGAAGGGATCAATGCATTGCTGGTTGACAGGGGGCTGGTCTACAGCGGTGGTTACGGCAGGTCGGGCAGACCGCACTTCTTCCTGGCAGAGCTGGAGCATCATGAACAACTGGATGGTTTTTCGGTGCTGATCTCGGGAAAGGAACTTGCCCGGGACCTCGCTTCACCGCCTGCCATGAGCGTCGGCAAGACCATGTTCATACGCAGGGAGTCACTGCGGCGAATGTTATGGGAGAAACTGGAGAGCTGGCGCTGGAGCCGGCCGGACAATGCGCTTGGCAGGGCGTTTTCCTGCTATGACTTCGAGACAGATACTGACACTGCACTGGATGCCATGACCAGTCACGAGATAGAGCTGGCGATCCTCCATGAAAAAGGCGAGTGTGAGGCGGGCCGGTTGCTTGGGAACCAATGGCAGGAGATGCTGGCTGATTTCAATTACACACCGGCCGAATTGATTGCGCGGGCTGTAAGGGATCATCTGGCAGATTGCCTCTCGACCCTGCCGGCGCTGGCATCCATGGCGCGCCCGTCTTCAGTCCATTTTTATATCGGAAACCTGGGTGGTATGCGCAAGGAGATATTTCCTGGTTTAAGAACCGCATACCAGCAGTGGGTCGAGACGGGGAAATTCACCCCGCTGGAACAACTGGCAGAGCAGGGGCGGGATCACTGGCTCCGGCTGGCAAGAAGTTTTGTCGATCTGCATGCACAGCAGGGGCCTGATGCGGCTGCTGAAGTGGCCAGGATTGCAGGCGAAAACCAGTTGTAGCTTACCTTGTCACGAGAATGTTGTAGCAGAGGGATCTCCGGTGTTATCGATCCTGGCCTGCCTAGTTTCCGGTAGCCGGTTCAGAATGTAGCCGGCGCTCAACATGGCCAAGCCTTCGTTATGGTTTTCAAGTGCAGAGAGGAGCCTGTCGGCGGCTAGTTGACAGCGCTGCAGATTATCGGGGTTTGGTACCCACTCCTGTCCCATTTGTGCCCCCTGGTCCATGGTGCTGTCCAGTCGTGCAAAAGACTCCCCTGAAGAGGCGATATAATCATCGGGTACGCTCAGGTTCATCGAATAGTCGTCGATGATAATATTAAGTTCCATAGCCTTGCCTTTGGAATATCCAGATGGACTGGATACCGGTTTTTACAGAATTCCCGGATTCTACCGCATTTTCAGCTTTAGAAATGCCAATGAATACATGGGAATTGAGAGAGACGATGACAGAGCAGAAAATAATATTATCCATTATTGAAATGGGCGGCTATCCTGATTTTTCACCTGTGTATAAAAGCCTGGGATATCAACCTGAGAAGGTTCATGCAATTCGCAAGGCCCAGTCTTGGTTGAAGAAAAACAAGCCGGCCGTGGTCGTGAGCGAGTTTCATTTTGACCCTGACTTGCGGGACCGGATGGGTAATCTTGAGTCGCTTATGGCTACACTCCAGCGCTATGCGCCGGATGCCAAGGTGATCGTGTTTATCGATAAAAATCATCGTCCCAGGTTGGAGAAAGTGCAGGCCCGTTATGATGTTTTTGGCGCCTTGGATTATCCAGTTGATGAGCAACGCCTGAGGGCGCTGCTGGAGACTGCGGCAGATTAATTCAAAGATGACTATTGTGGAGTAGTTCTTATGATGTTGGAGATTCCCGGCCTGCTCAATGAGGCCCAGCTCAAGAAGATTGACGAGATCCTTTCCAATGCGGAATTCGTCGATGGAAAGTTGACGGCGGGTATGGCCGCACAGCGGGTTAAAAACAACGAAGAGTTGAAGAGGGAGCCCGGGAAACAGGAGTTGCTGATACGCATCCTGATGGCGAGCTTGTCCCATAATGAGGAGTTCAAGGCTGCAGCGCTGCCTGCAAAAATGGCAGATCCTATTTTTGCCCGTTATCACCAGGGCATGACCTATGGGGATCATGTGGATGATCCGATTATGGGTAGCGGCCAAAAATTCCGTACCGATGTCTCCATGACCGTGTTTCTTCGTGATCCAGATGCCTACGAAGGAGGGGAGCTTGTGGTGCGTACCTCGTTCGGCACCAAGAAGATCAAGATGCCCGCCGGTGGCGCTGTGGTCTACCCTTCATCCAGCCTGCACCATGTGGCACCGGTGACCTCCGGAGAGCGCCTGGTAGCCCTGTTCTGGATGCAGAGTCATGTGCGCGACCCAGCCAAACGTGAACTCTTGTTTGAACTTAACAAGGCGAGAAACACCCTGTTGAAAGAGCGGCCCTCTGAGGAGGCCTCTGAGTTGGTGGACAAGTCGTTTGCGAACCTTATGAGAATGTGGGCTGACGTCTGAGCGGAAACTGCCAACAGGTTAAAGCCGGTTGCCCTACAGGTGATACTGCGGACTTCCACGTTCCAGAAGACCCTCAAGCCTGGCAATCATATTCGCACCGACAGCGCGAAGCATCACCTTTCCCTCTGCGTGCTTTAACTGAAACGGAATAAAGCGCAAATGAAAAACCTGGGTAGCAAATCGCTTCATCGCACTCGCCGGGATGCCCGGGAAGACAAATGGGTCGTCAATTGAGAGTCCTGTCTGTATTATATGCGAACAATTTTTTGGCTTTAGTTGGACCTGTTCCAATTGGCTTGATTTTCATGGCGCCCTCATAAAAGCGTCTTATCTCTATGAGGAAAGAACTGATGGAAGACGGAATCATCAACATCTCTGAACTGAAAACAGGTGATAAATTCACCCTGGACATGGATATACGAGAGGTAATTCTGACCAAACTGGATGAACCCCAAAAGTTCACCATGGAAGATTGGTTTGATGACGAGGTTGAGGTCTACATCATGGAAGAGAAGATTGAAGAGGATGAGCCCCTTCACTACGCCTTCGAGTCCATGAGCCTGGACGAAGGCATGAAGCGTAACGAAGGCAAGTTCGGCAAGAACCTCGTGATGCATGACTTTCTGGGTCGCGTGGTTGAAGGTATTGAGATGGCAGAAGATGAGGAAGAAGAGGGCGAGGAGTAAATTCCGGGTCCCCTTTATCCACTCTTCCCCCTCCGCCCGTTTATTGTTCCGGGAAAGCGCCTGGTATCCGCCATGGGCGTTTCAATTGCGGACATTGCATCATGTTGATGGAACAACGGGGGGAGGGGCGACCTTCCTCAAGCCAGCCAGGCCTGGATTGGCTCCAAGGTTAATCGGCGGTTCTCACCTGGATCGTTAATGCCGTAATAATTACAGGCTTGGCGATTGTTTTCGGATACCGAAAAGAATAATCACTTATCCAGATGATCAGAGATAGTGCTGATCATTCTCCCGGTCACTTGTACCACTTGAATTCTGCAAGCCTTGGTCGACTCACTGTGTCACGCTTTTGAGGTTCATCATGTTGATTGACATGGAGGTTTACCACATCCTGCCAGCGGGAAAAGACGAGTGATTTCTTCACTGACGAGACATGGGGCTTGAAGCGGATTTGGCGTAGTTCAAGCTCTCCGCGATGCCTGTCTGAATGGGGCAGGGCAATGATGATGTTTTTGTTGCGCCGGTCGATGTGGCTGCGCAGGACCTGGTAGATGCTTCGCGGGTCGTGGCGTCTGTCGTTTTTATTGACTACCGCCGGGCTTTCGAACACCAGGCTGTGATGGTAGGGGACCGGGGTGACGATACCGATGATATCTCCAACGGATTCGATATCATCCATCACCAGTGCGCTGAAACGACTCCTGGTGCTGACAAAACGTCCTTCGGGGTTTTCCTCGTATATAACAATTCGTTGATAACCCGCTGGCTTGTCATGGCCTTCCAGTACCACAAGTTGGACTGGTGAGCGGAGCTCGGTTGACTCTTCTGTTGTTTTTGTCATTGATCTCTCCGGGTTATCAATGCGAAAGGAAGAGCCTCCTTACTCATCCAGACAGGGGCTTTCTCAGCCGCCGCTTTAGTAATTATCGTCCAATTTTCAAACTCTTGAGTGTTTATTCAACTGGCCGGTGAATTATGGACAAAATCCGGACAATAAAAAAAGGGGCCGAAGCCCCTTTTTTACAGCACCTGAGGTTGGTACTCAGTAGCCGCCTTTTCGCTTGGTCTCGGGCAGACCTGCAACCTTACTGGCCTGCTTGGCAGGACCCATGGGGAAGTGAACGTAGAGTGCCTTGGTATCAACCTTGCCCAGGTCGGTCCATTCACTCTTGAAGTGCTTGACCATGTTGCGTTCGTTGGGCTGGTTACCACCGTTGTTGAAATACTCATCACGCAGGTAGTTGATGATATCCCAGGCTTTTTCGGACAGGGCGACGCCTTCAGATTCAGCGATCACTGCGGCTACGTCTTCGCTCCAGTCTTCCTGGTTGACCAGGTAGCCGTTGGCAGTGGCCTCAATGCTTGTACCGTTTACTTCATAGGACATTGTTTTCTCCTTCTCGAACTTAATGCTGCAGGGCTTTTATGTGTACTTCACTCTGTGGCGAGCAACTGCCCCGATTTTTAAAGTTAGCAAAACCTAATATATTAAAGGGAGCTGGCAGAAATTCAAACCTAGAATTACTGCGGGCTGGGATTAAAAACTCTTTTGGGGAATGAAAAGGCCGCAACCCATTTTACGCAGTGGGCCCAAACCTTCCTCCTGCAGAAAGACGGCATCTTCGTAAGAGAGGTTGCCCACCATCAGGCTGCGGGTCAGGAGCGCGCCTTCCGGGTGATGAAGCTCGCAGCTCTTTCCACAGAGTATTTTCTTGAATTTCAAACGCATGGACTTGAGTTGCCCCACTGCCCATTGGATAAACTCTTCCTCGCTCCAGTCAGGATCACAGACCATGTAACGGGAGTAGAGAATGTCGGTCATGCTCAGGGGGCGCTGTTTCGGATTTCCCACTTTCATGACATGCCCGGCAATATCCAGGGTTTTTCCGCACAGTTCATGGGCATCCTGGGTGCGATGCCTGGGAAGGCGGAGCACCAGGGGGGTGCGGCGAGAGAGATAGAGCAGGTCTGTGGCTTCTGTTGGTCGTTCCCATCCGTTGCCCGTATCGGCGCCATGTACGATATGCAGGCCGGTCTGCGCCTCTTCGCCAAACCAGGGGAGAATGGCGCTGATAGCTTCTGAAAGCGTCCAGGCGTGATCTACGGGAAGGGTGGGGCAGTCAATTCTGAACGCCAGATCGACAACGTCTTCCGGAACTACAAACTGCTCTTCGCTGCTATCTTCCTGCCAATACATTTTGATTTACCGCCTGTCAGGCCTCTTCAGGGATTTTGCCGCGCAGTGTATCCCGGTCATACCACCAGTTGCCATTGCTGAGCACATCCAGCACCTTTGCAAGGCGGGGGAGGAATTTTGCGGGGTCTTTCAATTCCAGCTGTTCCATCCAGAAGTCAAAAATCTCCTGCTCTTCAACCTGGCTGTGCTTGCGGGCCACCTGGCCAAGTAGCTGCATGGTGAAAAACTGGAGATCTTCTTTCTGCTTCTCCTTGGCCCGGAGGTCAACAAGGTAGCAGGCGGTGGCAGCAGCAACTGCGGCACCGTCTGAACGGTCTACACTCTCGTCAACAAGGTGCTGCAGCATGGCTACGCTGAGTTCAGGGTCGATAGGGAAGGTGACTCCCAGCCAAATACCCTGGGCCAGGGCTTTCAAAGACTCCGGCTGCTCGGTCTGAAACATGATGTCACAGGCCTCAACAGCGCGCAGCCACTGTTCGGTCTCTATCGCCTGATCGAAAGAATCGCGGGCAATATTCCACGCCTCTTCAAAGGCATTGATCTCAAGTAGTCCATAACCGCGGTCAAGGGTAAGCCTGAGTCTCTCTTCGGCAGGTGCATCATCCGGCAAGGCATCAATCTGCTCCTGCAGTTCTTTAAGGTGCAGTTCAACCGCCTGTTCGGAGGGGATGGCATCGTTTGAGCACTCATTACCTTCAAGCAGGGCTTCGGTCTGTAGGTATTTCACGGTTACTTATCCTCTACTGCCGAATCAGGTAAATGCCGCTTCGAGGCGGTCTTCCCAGTCTTCGGGCGTATCACTGAACTGGGGTTTTACGTCGATGCGGAAAAACATCTCTGTTTTGCGCCGTTCCTTTATTCGCTCCACAAGCATGTCAAACGAATCAATGTCCGGGCTCTGGATCAGAACCTCACTGAGCAGGAGCATTTATTACACCTCGTCAAGTTTATGCCTTATATATATCGCCAGTGAATAACCAAGTATTACACTAGGCTTTTGCGTATTGAACCTCATATTTTCAGGGTAATGCAAGTCAAAAGTGGGGATTTTTATTGTTGCAATGCGTCATTGTTTTAGAATGAAAAACTCATGGTTATAGGGAAATAGTGCGCTTATCTCTATGAAATTTATAGCAATATAAATTCAGAAAAAGCATAAATTCATATATTAGCTACTTTTTATATATCCCTTTATGGATATGCCCATTTATACCCCTACCCCCCCATTAGCGGGATATTGCCGTGCATAAGGAACTCCTAAAATGCCCGGCATGTTGAAGAAGGCTGACCGAAATCAGCCTATCTTCTGGAAGGTTTGCGAATCCAGGGTTTAGGACGTACTTACAGGCCCAAAGGCCAGCATGACGTCAGAAACCCATGAATTAGACCAATGGGAGAATAACTGATGGCAAAACCGATGCATGATACCCCCATGCTTGACCAGTTGGAGAGCGGTCCTTGGCCCAGCTTTGTAACCGGTCTCAAGCGCCTGGCCAACGACAACGACATGATGGTCGACCTGATGGGTCAGCTGGAGACCTCCTACGAAACCCGCAAGGGCTTCTGGAAAGGTGGTACCGTCGGTGTTATCGGTTATGGCGGTGGTGTTATCCCACGTTTCACCGAGCTGAAGGACGACAATGAGAAACCTGTCTATCCTGCTGCAGCCGAATTCCACACTATCCGTATCATGCCGCCTCCAGGCATGCACTACGATACCAACACCATGCGCAAGTTCTGCGATATCTGGGAAGAGTACGGTTCAGGCCTGATCGCTTTCCACGGTCAGTCCGGCGACATCATGTTCCAGGGTTGTACCACTGATAACGTTCAGCCTGCATTCGACGCCATCAACGAGATGGGCTTCGACATGGGTGGTGCTGGTCCCGCTGTACGTACCGGTATGTCCTGTGTTGGCGCTGCCCGCTGTGAGCAGTCCTGCTTTGACGAAGGCCGCACCATGCGTACCCTGGTCAACAACGCACTTGACGATCTGCATCGTCCAGCCCTGCCTTACAAAATGAAATACAAGGTTTCAGGCTGCCCCAACGACTGCATGAACTCCATCCAGCGTGCTGACTTCGCTACCATCGGTACCTGGCGCGACGACATGAAGGTCGACCAGGAAGAGGTCAAGAAGTACGTTGCCGACATGGGCCGCAAGAAGATCATCGATAACGTGATCACTCGTTGCCCCACCCAGGCACTGTCTCTGAACGATGACGACACCCTGGCTGTAGACAACAAGAACTGCGTACGCTGCATGCACTGCATCAACGTCATGACCAAGGCTCTTGCTCCTGGCGATGACAAGGGTGTATCCATCCTGATCGGTGGTAAGCGTACCCTGAAGATCGGTGACCTCATGGGTACCGTGATCGTTCCTTTCCACAAGATGGAAACAGACGAGGACTTCGAGTGGCTGGAAGAGCTGGCTACCGAGGTACTGGACTTCTTCGCCGAGAACGCACTGGAGCACGAGCGTACCGGTGAGATGATCGAGCGTATCGGTCTGACCAACTTCCTCGAAGGCATCGATATTGAGATTGATGCCAACATGATCGAGCGTCCTCGCATGAATCCATACGTACGTATGGATGATTGGGACGACGAAGCTGCCAAGTGGAACGAGCGCCAGGCTGCTCAGTAATCCATTAAACCGAGTGCCTGCCGACCTGGTGTCGGCAGGCTCGCGCACCAAGTGCGCATAGCGAAACAGAATTAAAGCGAATTGGAGGCAATAATGGCTGAAGCACCTCGCATGCCCGATGAAACAGGTGTACCGGAGATGGATGCGTACCTGCACCCGGTACTGAAGAAAAACTATGGCGACTGGAAATGGCATGACCGTCCCCGTCCCGGCGTTCTGCACCACGTAGCAAACAGTGGTGATGAAATCTGGACTGTCCGCGCTGGTACCCAGCGTCAGATGGACGTCTACACTATCCGTAAACTGATGGATATCGCTGACGAATTTGCCGAAGGCTTCGTTCGCTTCACCATCCGTTCCAATATCGAGTACATGGTCTCTGAAGAGTCCAAGGTTCAGCCCCTGATCGACAAGCTGAATGCCGAAGGTTTCCCTATCGGTGGTACCGGTAACTCTGTATCCATGATCTCTCACACCCAGGGCTGGTTGCACTGCGACATCCCCGGTACTGATGCTTCAGGTGCTGTTAAGGCCCTGATGGACGAACTGCACGATGAGTTCGTTAAAGAAGAGATGCCTAACCGTGTACGTATCACTACCTCCTGCTGCCAGATCAACTGCGGTGGCCAGGGTGATATCGCTATCAACATTCAGCACACCAAGCCGCCAAAGATCGATCACGATCAGGTTGCCAACGTATGTGAGCGTCCTACTGTTGTTGCTCGCTGCCCGGTTGCTGCTATCCGTCCTGCGGTTGTTAACGGCAAGCCTTCTCTGGAAGTTGATGAGAAGAAGTGCATCTGTTGCGGTGCCTGCTTCCCTCCCTGTCCTCCGATGCAGATCAACGATCCCGAGCACTCCAAGTTCGCGATCTGGGTTGGTGGCAAGAACTCAAACGCCCGCTCCAAGCCTACCTTCCACAAGCTGGTAGCGGCTGGCGTACCCAACAATCCACCCCGTTGGCCTGAAGTGTCCGATGTCGTGAAACAGATCCTGTCTGCTTATAAAGCGGACGCCAAGGATTGGGAGCGTATCGGCGAGTGGGCAGAGCGTATCGGTTGGCCCCGTTTCTTCGAGAAGACCGGTCTGCCGTTCACCAAGTACCACATCGATAACTGGCGTGGTGGTCGTGCGAATCTGAACGCTTCTGCACACATCCGCTTCTGATTGGTTGCTCAATAGAAAGGACAGTCAATGAAGTTTTCTATTCAGATTAACGAAGGGCCATATCAGCATCAGGCGTCTGATTCGGCCTACTTGTTCACCAAGGCGGCACTGGAGAAGGGACACGAGATTTTTCGTATCTTCTTCTACCACGATGGTGTCGGTAACAGCACGCGTCTGACCACTCCGCCCCAGGATGACCGCAATATCGTCAACCGCTGGGCTGAGCTTGGTGAGAAGCACAGCCTTGATATGGTTGTTTGTGTTGCTGCAGCACAGCGTCGCGGTATCGTCGATGACGGTGAAGCAGAGCGTAACGGCAAAGACGCCACCAATATTGATCCGCGCTTTCGTATCTCTGGCCTGGGCCAGCTGATTGAAGCGGCTGTACAGTCGGATCGTCTGGTTGTGTTTGGCGATTGAGCATAGAGGGTGAAACATGTCTGAAACTACTAAAAAGCTCTTGTACCTCAACCGTCGTGCTCCCTACGGAACCATCTATGCGTGGGAGTCTCTGGAAGTTGTACTGATCGGTGCTGCATTTGAGCAGGACGTAAGCCTGGCATTCGTTGACGATGGTGTTTACCAGATCGTCAAGGGTCAGGATACCTCGGAAGTTGAGATGAAAAACTTCTCTCCGACCTATTCCGCACTGGGTGACTACGAAGTAACCAAGCTCTACGTTGAGAAAGAGTCTCTCGAAGAGCGTGGTCTTACTATCGACGACCTGATGCCCCTGACCTGGGAAGACGAAGATGAAGATTGGGCCGAAAAGGACTCCATTCGTCTCGTTAGCCGCGAAGAGCTGGCACAGGTTATGGCTGGCCAAGACGTCGTCTTCAGTTTCTAAGGTGGAGTATTGTCATGAGTGAATTACATACTGTAAACAAATCGCCTTACGAAAAAAGCTCTTTTGACAGCTGTATTGGTTATGCCGTATCAGGCAGCGCTGTACTGCTGATGGAAGACGGTGTCTACGCTGCAATGCAGGGTGGAGCCACCGAATCAAAGGTGAAGGCGGCCGAGGGCGTGAAAGTATACGCTTTGGGTCCCGATATGAAAGCCCGTGGACTCTCAGAGGATCGGGTAATCGAAGGTGTTGAGATCGTTGATTACGCTGGGTTTGTGGATCTCGCCGCAGAGCACAGCAAGGTCGTTTCCTGGGTCTGACCCAACACTAATTTTATCTACCTGAATTTAGGAGAAATATCATGGCTATCGAAGCAAACGGTAAGACCTTTGAAACCGATGAAGAAGGTTACCTGGTAAACCTGGGTGAGTGGGAACCAGCAGTAGCTGAAGAAATGGCTAAGGAAGATGAGCTGGAGCTGACCGAAGAGCACTGGGACATCATCAACTTCCTGCGTGAGTACTACGACGAGTACCAGATCGCTCCTGCCGTACGTGTTCTGACCAAGGCTGTTGGTAAGAAACTGGGCAAGGAAAAGGGTAACAGCAAGTACCTGTACGCTCTGTTCCCTTACGGTCCTGGTAAGCAGGCTTGCCGTTTCGCTGGTCTGCCGAAGCCGACTGGCTGCATCTAAGCCGCAAGAATCGACCGGGAGGGTTTCCCTCCCGGTCATTTTTAACCGACTGAGGAACGCAGGAACATGTCGACTCTCTACGCGTTGCTGTTTATCGTAGCGACCCTTGTTCTGGTGATTGGCCTTGCTCTGAAGATCAAGCAATACGCCCAGACACCAGCTCCATTAAAGATTCCTACTACCCCGGCGCCCACGAGCGAGGCCGGTGTGGTTATGCGTTTATTCCGTGAAGTGGTGTTCTTTGAGAGTCTTTTCAAGAGCACCAAGTGGACCTGGATTTTTTCCTGGATGTTCCACATGGCACTCTTCATAGTGCTGCTTCGCCACCTGCGCTATTTTATCGATCCTGTATGGCTTCCCATCGAACTGATTCAACCTTTCGGCAAGTATGCCGGTTTTGCAATGGTTGCCGGTCTGGGCGGTCTTTTCCTGCGACGTATTTTTGTTGACCGGGTGCGCTATATCTCAGCGCCCTCCGATTATCTCTGGCTTGTCATCCTTATGGTGATAGGTGTCAGCGGGCTGATGATGTCTTTCGTCGCCCACACGGATATCGTGATGGTCAAACAGTTCTTTACCGGTGTTTTCATCTTCAGTTGGGGTGAATTGCCAGTAGATTTTCCGTTGATTGTTCATCTGTTGCTGGTTGCGCTGCTGATGATTCTGTTCCCCTTCAGCAAGCTGCTGCACGTACCGGGCATATTTTTCAGCCCGAGCCGTAATCAGGTGGACAACCCGCGCGAAAAGCGTCATTTGGCTCCATGGGCCAAAGCGCTTGAAGAGCAAGAATAATTAACCTGTACGTAGCCGAGAGGGCAATAGATGGCTAAGGCAGATTTTGAGGTACCGGAACTCCAGGAGCACGTGGATGTACCGGCGTTAGAGGAAGGCACGATGGCTCACCTGAAGCCATTCGTTGTCAAAAATCCGGAACACAACACCGACCTGGGTTTTCCTGGTGAGTTGGTTGAAGACTGGCATGACAAGACCCTGGAGAAACTTGATGACTTGCGTCATCGCTATCGTTCGCTCCAGGTCTACCTTGATGCATGCGTGAAGTGTGGTTCCTGTACTGACAAGTGCCACTATTACCTGGGAACCAAAGATCCCAAGAATATGCCGGTGGGTCGTCAGGACCTGATGCGCAAGGTTTATCGTCGCTACTTCACCTTTGCGGGTAAATACTTCCCGAAACTGGTTGGCGCCGAGGATCTTACCCGTGAGACCCTGGATGACTGGTATAGCTACTATCACCAGTGCTCACAGTGTCGTCGTTGCTCCGTATTCTGCCCGTACGGCATCGATACTGCTGAGATCTCCATGGCGGCACGCGAGATTCTTGACAGCATCGGCTACGGTCAGAAGTACTGCAACGAAATCATTGCCAAGGTACACAAGGTTGGTAACAACCTGGGTCTGCCTGGCCCGGCAATCCTTGATACGGTTCAAGGACTGGAAGAGGATGTTTTTGACGAGACCGGTGTTGAGGTCAAGTACCCTCTTGATGTTAAAGGCGCTGATATCCTGCTTGTTACTCCTTCAGCTGATTTCTTTGCTGAGCCTCATGTTGATGGGCTTATCGGTTACGGTAAGGTTTTCCACGAGGCCGGTATCAGCTGGACACTCTCCACCACCGCTTCCGAAGCCGGTAACTTCGGCATGTTCATCGGCTCGTACGAGAACATGCGAAATGTTGCGATGCGCATCCGTAAGGCGGCATTGGAACTGGGTGTCAAGCGTATTGTTTTCGGCGAGTGTGGCCACGCCTGGCGTGTTGCTTACGCATTCCTGAATACGCTGGCAGGTCCTTTCGACTTTCTCGATCCAAACTACCCTGTGCCCCAGCATATCTGTGAGTACACCAATGATCTCATTGAGAAGGGTAGTTTGAATTTCGACAAGTCAAAGAACGATGACATGACGATCACCTTCCACGACTCCTGTAACGTGGCCCGCGCCACACGCATGGGTGACAAACCAGGTGGTCAGTTCGAAATTCCACGCGCGGTGATCAAATCGGTCTGTAACAACTACGTCGATATGGATCACAACACTATTGGTGAGCGTACCTTCTGCTGCGGTGGCGGCGGTGGTCTGCTGACCGACGATCTCATGGAGATCCGTGTGAAGGGTGCAATGCCGCGCATGACTGCACTGCAGAACGCGATCGACGAACATGGTGTAACCCATGTTGCTGCGATCTGCGCCATCTGCAAGAGCCAGTTTACCAAGGTGATGCCTTATTACGGTCTGGATATGGATCAGATCGTCAGTGTTCACCAGTTGGTAAGTAACGCAATTGTCCTGACAGGTCAGAAGACCGAAGAGTAGCGGGAAGCCGCTGCTGAAGGATTATAAATAGACGCGCGTTGTCGCAATAGCTTCAACGCACAAGAATTATGAATTACATAGGTTAAGGAGACTTTACTAATGGCAACTCCTACTGAAGAGATGAAAGACAATTTGAATTTCCGCCGCTACGAAGAGGGCGACACCGAATGGGGTGGCTGGGATGAGAAGATCTTTGTTGAAGATACTTCCCACAAGTGCCCAACCTATGTACACAAGACACCTCCGTGTCAGGGCAGCTGTCCCTCCGGTCACGATATTCGTGGCTGGCTGGCAATTGTTCGTGGCCAGGAGAAGCCTGTTGAAGGTATGGATTGGAAAGAGTACGCCTTCAAGCGTGCTACCGACTCCAATCCCTTCCCTTCAATGATGGGTCGTGTCTGCCCCGCACCCTGCCAGGGTGGCTGTAACCGTAACGACATTGAAGACTTCGTCGGAATCAACTCTGTTGAGCAGTTCATCGGTGATACCGCACTGGCTGAAGGCTATAAGTTTTCTGCTGGTGAAGACACCGGTAAGAAAGTCGCCGTTATTGGTGGTGGCCCTGCCGGTATGGCAGCAGCCTTCCAGCTCCGCAAGCTGGGCCACGGCGTAACAGTATTCGAAAGAGATCCCGAGCTGGGCGGCATGATGCGCTACGGCATACCCAACTACCGTATCTCTCACGATAAGCTGGCGGCAGAAATTCAGCGTATCGTTGACATGGGTGTTGAGATCAAGACCGGTGTCAGTGTCGGTACCGACGTATCTGTAGCCGACCTGGAAAAAGAGTACGGCGCCATTCTGTGGGCCCTCGGTTGCCAGAGTGGTCGTGGTCTTCCTGTTGACGGCTGGGAAGGTACCCCCAACTGTGTATCCGGTGTCGCTTACCTGAAGGCTTTCAACGCTGGCCGCATGAAGGCTACCGGAAAGAAGGTCGTATGTATCGGTGGTGGTGATACCTCTATCGACGTTATCTCCGTTGCCCGCCGTATCGGTTATAACGCAGCGATCGGTAACCCTGAAGATATCGTTGCTGACGAGAGCATTGTTCACGACCAGGCTATCGCCGATGCAGCAGAGCAGGCAGAAGCAACCCTGACCTCCCTGTTCACCAAGGACAAGATGTTTGCTGCAGAGCATGAGATCAACGACGCTCTGGAAGAGGGCTGCACCATTCTGGATGGCGTTATGCCTCTGGAAGTGATTGTCGGTGCTGATGGCCGTGCTACCGGCCTGAAGGTCTGTGATTGCACCATGGACGGCATGAGCCCGGTTCCCGTTGAAGGTACCGAGCGTGTCCTGGAAGCCGATCTCATCGTATCTGCCATCGGTCAGGGCGGTGACATGACCGGCATTGAAGATATG
This sequence comes from Sedimenticolaceae bacterium, assembly GCA_965224515.1. Lineage (GTDB taxonomy): Bacteria > Pseudomonadota > Gammaproteobacteria > Chromatiales > Chromatiaceae > Sedimenticola_A. Next base: position 205,603 of record OZ245051.1, on the reverse strand, counting down.
GCTAACGATCGTAATCTTATCGATGCCGACAAGAACTACCAGGTGCCCGGCAAGCCCGGACATTTCGTGGCTGGCGATATTGTTCGTCCTCACCTGCTGACAACCGCTATCGGTCAGGCCTCCGTTGCAGTAGAGAGCATAGATCTCTACATGAAGAGCGAAGAGCTCGGCAAGCGTCCGAAGGTTGACGTGCACTTCTTTGACCTGTCAATGAAACTGCACGAGGCTGGTCTGGATCCTGAGCACTTCGATTCCAAGGCCGGTGATCAGCGTGGTACTGATTCTGCCAAGTATGCAGTTCACAACTACGAAGATCGCTCCTTTGCAGAAGTGATTCCTTCAAGCGACCTGTTCCTGGGCCACTTTGAATTCACTCCACGCAATCTGCGTACCGAAGACGTGCCCAATGGTGACGAAGTCCTGCACCACTTCAAGGAGCGCATGAACGGTCTGAGCGAAGAAGAGACTGTCGACGAAGCCAAGCGCTGCATGAGCTGCGGCATGTGCTTCGAGTGTGATAACTGTGTTGTCTTCTGCCCTCAGGACGCAGTATTCCGTGTCAAGAAGAGCGAAAACACCACTGGTCGTTATGTTGATACCGACTACACCCGTTGTATCGGTTGCCACATCTGTCACGATGTGTGCCCCACCGGTTACATCCAGATGGGTCTTGGTGAATAACAGGAGCTGTAATGCGTAGTTCAACCGGCATCAAGCGATTCGCCGTACTGCTCGTGGGAGGGCTGTTCGCAGCCCTGGCCATGGCAGCCCACAGCGGATCAGCTGTAACACCGGGCTCCAAGGCGGCCTCAGAGGAAGCCTGTGTTGCCCCGACGGCGGAAATGCGTCGTAACCATATGGATTATCTGCAGCACGATCGTCACGCGAGCGTGCGTAAAGGTATTCGTGACATCAAGAACAGCCTTTCCGGCTGTATCGACTGTCACGCATCCAAGGATAATCAGGGCAATTACAAACCGGTAAATGCTGAAGGTGAATTCTGCGAAGCCTGCCACAACTATACGGCAGTCAACGTGGCTTGCTTTCAGTGCCACCGCAAGACCCCGCAGGAGATGAACTCTTCAGCGAAGGCGACAGGCGGTAGCAAGTTCGGTTTACTGCTTGATGACGGTGAGACTGCTGCATTTTCTAATGAAGAGCTTAAGCAGCTCCATGCCAAGGTTCTGGAGGACTGATCATGATTAAGCATAATGACCAGCCCGATATGAAGAGACGCGAATTTCTGGGTAAAACCGCACTCGCTGCAACTGCAGCTACGGTCGCTCCCGGTGTGATGCTGACAGTTGCCAATGCTGGCTCCGATGATGGAGTTTCCAGTGATACCCGTTGGGGTATGCTGGTTGACACCACCAAGTGTGCCGATGGCTGCAGTGCCTGTGTCGATGCGTGCAACAAAGAAAATGGCATCGACCTGCTGACCAAGCCTGAGGGCCAGGCCGACGAGATGTGGAATGCTCAGCGTCCCCAGTGGATACGTAAAGTAAAACTGAAGGACAAGCAGACCGGTGTCGTAACCAATCTGCCGATGATGTGCCAGCACTGCGAACATCCTCCCTGTGTTGATGTTTGCCCCACAGGTGCATCCTTCAAACGTGCCGATGGCATTGTGATGGTGGATCGTCACACCTGTATCGGTTGCCGTTACTGCATGATGGCATGCCCCTACAAGGCTCGCTCCTTCATCCACTCCGATATTGCGGAGCAGGTTGTACATGCGCCTCGCGGCAAGGGCTGTGTTGAATCCTGCAACATGTGTGCGCCTCGCATCGATGGTGGTGCCACCACTACCGCATGCCAGGACGCTTGTACGAAAGATGGCCACCAGGCGATTCTATTCGGCGACCTTAAAGATCCCTCAAGCGCGATCTCAAAGGCCCTGAAAGAGAAGAGCAGCCGCCAGATTCGTGCTGATCTTGAACTCAACACCGGTGTTCGTTACACCGAAGTGTAACTGGGGAGACTGTATTCAATGGCAAAGATGCATTATCGCGAACTTTGGTGTGAATCCCCCCGTTACTGGGGCGGTCTCGCTTTGCTTGCGTTCATTATCATGCTCGGTATGGGTGCCACCTACTACATGGAGCATAACGGCCACTACGTAACAGGCATGAGCAACCAGGTTGTCTGGGGCCTGCCTCACGTATTCGCCATTTTTCTGATCGTCGCTGCATCAGGTGCACTGAATGTCGCCTCTATTGGCTCGGTTTTCGGTGGTCCGATGTACAAGCCACTGGGTCGTTTTTCCGGTCTGTTGGCCATTGGCCTGTTGGCTGGCGGTCTGGCGGTACTGGTTCTCGATCTGGGTCGCCCGGATCGTTTAATCGTGGCGATGACCACCTATAACTTCAAGTCGATCTTTGCCTGGAACGTTATTCTCTACAGTGGCTTCTTCGCCATAGTGGGTCTCTATCTCTGGGCTATGATGGACCGTCGCTACGGTGCCAAATATTACCAACCCCTGGGCTTCGCAGCCTTCTTCTGGCGTCTCGCGCTGACCACCGGTACCGGTTCCATCTTCGGTTTCCTGGTTGCCCGTGAAGCATATGATGCTGCGATTATGGCTCCGATGTTTATTATCATGTCTTTCAGCTTCGGCCTTGCTTTCTTCATCATAAGCCTGATGGCTGCTTACTGGTGGGCTGGGCGTTCAATCGGCGAAGTGAGAATGGCAAAACTGAAAAACCTTCTGGGTGTTTTCGTAGGGGCAGTTCTCTATTTCACCGCGGTATACCATCTGACCAACCTGTATATCACCCAGCACCATGGTGTTGAGAGTTTCGTCCTCATGAATGGCGGTGTGTATACGACCATGTTCTGGCTGGGTCAGGTCCTGATTGGTGGTATTATCCCACTGTTTCTGCTCTTCTCGCCTGCATTTGCACACTCGAGAATGGCTATTGCTTCCGCCTCGCTGCTTGTTCTGATCGGAGGCTTCTTCCAGGTATATGTAATCGTGATTGGTGGTCAGGCTTTCCCGATGAGCATCTTCCCGGGTAAAGAGGTTGTCAGCAGCAGTTTCTATGACGGGGTTGTTGCTGCCTATACGCCGACTCTGGCAGAGGCCATGCTGGGTATTGCCGGCGTAGCTATTGCCATGACTCTGGTCGCCGTGGCTTCCCGCATGCTGCGTGTGCTGCCAGAAAACCTTGAGGATCCATCTGAAGCAGAAAACGCTTAAGAAACCCCAAGGCTCACAAGAAACCACCGTTGAGGGATCTCAGCGGTGGTTTTTTTGTTTTTGCTGTGATTACGGGCTATAAAGTCTGTTTACGGGCTTGCAACGTCAGCTGTTCAGCCCAACTATATTAGTTATCAAGAAATCGACCCTGAACAACCTTCAATATGTCCTATTTCTTCATCTCGGCCGCCCATAAGTCATCAGGAAAAACCACGGTATCAATCGGCCTGGGTGCTGCATTGAAAATGCGTGGCATGGCTGTACAGTCTTTCAAAAAGGGGCCTGATTATATTGACCCCCTTTGGCTTACGGCTGCTACCGGAAGATCCTGCATAAACCTTGATTTCTATACCATGGCCTCATCAGAGATTCGGTCTGAGTTTTCTAGGCATATGGATGGGGCCGAAATAGGCCTGATTGAGGGAAACAAAGGGCTTTATGATGGTCTTGACCTTGATGGAAGCAACTCCAATGCTGCCTTGGCAGCACTTCTCGATGCACCGGTAATCCTTGTCATCGACGCCCGTGGCATGACGAGAGGGATTGCCCCGTTGATTCTCGGTTACCAGGCCTTCGATTCAAAGGTGCGCATAGAGGGGGTCATACTCAACAAGGTTGGAGGCAGTCGCCACGAAAGCAAGCTTCGCAGGGTGATTGAGCACTATACGGATGCAAGCGTGGTGGGTGCAGTGCACTATGCCAGGGACTTGGAAATTGATGAGCGTCACCTCGGTCTGATACCCAGCAATGAAGCAGCGAAGGCGAGGGATCAGATCACTTTACTTGGAGAGGTTATCGGTTCTCAGGTTGATTTGGAGAGTGTGCTCGACATAGCTGCCTCTTCGCCTTCAGTCGATGATTCTCCCCCAAGGGTCGAGACCTTTGAAGGACCTGGGGTCAGAATTGGTATTCCCAGGGACAGGGCTTTTGGCTTTTACTACCCGGGGGATCTGGAAAAGCTTGAAGCCGCAGGGGCTGAACTTGTGGAGTTTAATGCCCTTACAGATAGTGAACTGCCCAGGGTGGACGGGTTGTTCATTGGCGGAGGCTTTCCTGAAATGGTCATGGAAGATCTCGAGGCGAATGAGTCCATGAGATGCAGTATCAAGGCATTCATTGAAGCAGACGGACCGGTTTACGCGGAGTGTGGCGGATTGATGTACCTGTCGCGCAGTGTGACCTGGGAAGGAAAGGTCTGCAGCATGGTTGGGGCGATTCCTGGCGATACCGTAATGTACGAAAAGCCCCAGGGGAGGGGGTACGTCAAGCTGCAGGAGAGAGCGGATATGCCTTGGCCTCAACCAGATACCCCTGCTGTGACTGATGTGGCTGCGCATGAATTTCACTACTCGGCCCTGGAGCATATCGGGGATGGAGTCAGCTACGCCTATGACGTAAAGCGGGGCTCGGGTATTGATGGTAAGCACGATGGGGTTATTTATAAAAACACCTTGGCCAGCTATACCCACCTGCGGGATGTCGGTGGAAACCGCTGGACCCAGCGGTTTATTGATCACGTAAAGGCCTGCATTGGACGCTGATTTCGGGCGGCCGGCCTGTTTTCCATAAACTGTCTTAATTTACCGGGTAATAATCAGTCTGATTTCGAGGTAAACTAGGAGGTTGTAGTAACGAAGCAGTCTCAGTAATGGCTTTCTAAGACTGCCGGATCCAGGAGTTTTCCATGTTCGAAATGACAGAATTCGCAGCAGAACAGGTTCGTGTAGCCGCCAGGATGGGTGGTACAGAAGGGATGGCCCTACGCATGGATGCCCGTAAAAAGGACGATGGCACCATCGATTACCTGATGGGTTTCGATGAGGCAAAGGATGAGGATATCCAGATTACCAGCAGTGGAATCGAGGTCGTGATAGCCCCGGAATCTGTACCGCTACTGGATGAGGCCGTGATGGATTTCGTAGAGATGGATGACGGTCAAACCCGTTTTATATTTCTCAATCCAAAAGATGCAAACTACACCCCGCCTACTGAAGATTAGTATTTCTACCTGTGTGACCGCCGGTCACACAGGGCTTATCCCTAGCGCCCCTTTGAGCATCAGATAGATCTATGGAACTTGCCAGCGAAGATGCCCTGCGCCTGAATGTACTGTTGGCCAACAAGCCCCTGGCCATACGTATTAATGAATCCAGTATGACCCTTTACGGATTGCTTCCAAATGGCGAGGCGACTGTAAAGTTGTCACCTTCCGGGGGTGATGAAAAATACCTTAAAATAGTCAGGGCATTTCTTTCTGAAAAAGCACTTGGCAGTCCTGGTGGTTATCCACTCTACCTGCAGCGTTGGACCAGGCAGGGACAGATGCGGGAGCAGAGTCTCGAACAGTTGCTTCAATTGGGTGATCCCCAGGCAGTGCTTGCCGTGGTTTGTGCAGAGGGATTGACGGTAGAGCTTGCCCGCAGGGCGTGGTGGGCTGTGCCGGAAGCGGAAAATGCCCGCAGAATGCTCCAGACCCAGGCGATTGCCTCGTCTGAAATTGGTAAGGAGATGGCTGATTATCTGGTTGAGTATCTGCCATTTGAGACCGATGTTGAGGATATGATGGAATCCGTCCGCATGGCCGGACAGCCAGGTCTGCTTGATGATGAAAAGCGACTGGCTCTATGGAAAAAAGCTGCACGAAAAATCCCCTACCTGGTAGGTTTTATAGCCTCGGCACCTAATGACCTGCCTGAAAAACAACCACCCAGGGCCGACCATGAATCGCTAAGTCAACGGCTTGGCCCCCTTGCCAATGATGACAACCCCCTGGCTGGTCTGCTTATAGCGGCCTCCTCAGCAAATGGTCAAAGCTTCCTGCATACGGTTGAAAGGATACTGGCCAAACCACCTACACAGGAGGTGGTAAACACCACCCTTGATATTGTTCGTGGCTATTTCAATACAATCAGACCCGAAGGCGACCCTGACTGTACTATTGAAGCGTTGCTGGCTGATACCCGTGACTACATGGCTCATGATCCCCATGCTCTTTCCTGTATGGAGGCTGCTCCAGCAGTTGAGAAAGACCTTGTCGCACTGAGATTCCTGTCCGGGGTAGGGTGGGGAATACTCAGGCCGGCCCTGAGCGGTAGCACCGCGATGGGCAGCCTGATGCGGCGCAAACTCGAGCCGGTGCTGGTTGCGGTAGGCGAACATATCTCCCGACTTTCCACTACTCAATAGGCCTCTGGCCGGGCAAATTTTCCGTTCTCATATATCGATGCCAAAATGGGTGTCGCCGTCTGCTGCACAGCTTAACTCCACTCTACTTTTGTTGGTCTCTGTACTAGAGTTAAAAGCAGGGATTAACTTACAGCACTGACTCGTGTACAGGGAAAGATGAAAGATAAGCGCATTGTAGAGGCATCAGCTTTACGATTGTATTTTCAGGAGCAGTGGGACCAGCTCATGGGGCTCCTTGAAAAACAGAGTGAAAAACGTGAGGCGCTGTTGGCCGAAGAGGACAGGCTGGAAGATGCCATAGAAAGCATAGTGACCCGGACCGACTCCAGAATGCGGGCGATTTCACGCTACCAGAAGCGCCTAAGGGAAGGGACAAAGGCGTTGCTGCTGCATATCGACCAACTGGTGGATGAGCTACCACAGGCGCTGTTGATCTCCAGGGAATCTTTTCTGCACGATCCCCAAGTGTCCGCCTTCTTCTCAAGGCTGGACGAAGTGACAGAACTGTGCAACCAGTTTTATGATATGCATGACTACCTCCTTACACCTGAACACAAGGGTGCAGATGAGATTTTCTTCATCCTTTTCCTCCGCTACAAGGAAAAATCAATTCTGGGTAGTGAAATACGGGGGGATATCCTGCTGCGCGAGGTGGAAAAGACAAGTGTTGTTTTTTCCGGACATCAAGTACTGGCACCCTCTATGACGGAAGCAGAAGTAAGGTTATCTCTAAAGCAGACACTGTTTGATAATGTGGTCAGATATATGCGGTCTCATATAATTGGTCTGAAGCATGATCAGCAGAAATCTGCCTCGGGAATAATCCATCACGATGAGGACCTGAGAAACCCAGAGGTCTACCTGACAAGAATACTTGAGTATCTGGCATTGCCCCAGGAATTGATAAAAATTCTGGAGAATACAATACGGGTGGATCGTATGGGGATCAAAGTGGAAAAGAGTGTTGATTCTGATGGGGCTGCAATCAGCCTAAGCGAGTTGGAGATAGGTGATGATTACAGGCAGTTGCTTTCGATGGTCCGCGTCCCCCGTGAGATACTTGATTTCTGAACTGTAATTCGCGCTATCAACCGGGCCGCTTATCCTGGGGTTCAGAAAACGTCCGCAAATTTCCAGGTCTGTTGATCAAACCGTTCCCATGTTCCGTTGGTTCTTTCCCTCGCTTCAAAGTTGTAGGGTGTTTCATGCCAGAGTTTTATCCGGCTGGTGTAGGTATCAAGAACATATGTACCCTGGCTGGTTTCTAGTAACAGCACACTGTGAGGTGTGTGGTGTGTTCTGTGATGGGCTATAGCCATTCTGAGGGCGCCTCTTGATATACCTTTCATGACCAGTCTTCTGCGCTTCTCAAGAGATTTGTCTTCGCAATCGCCAAAACCGGAGTCAGGATAATTCCAGTACTCCTCCTCCCCGTACTGGGTCATGTCCAGGGAGAAGATGACGTCATGATTGACTGTTCTGTTTACGCGGCTGGCAAGGTCCAGAAGTTGGGCTGTCATCTCTAATCGATAGGGAGGGGTGAGTTCACACTCATTATTGTAATCAGTGCAGAATCTTTCATAAGGTGGATGTCGTTCCCTGATCTCTACAACTACAAGGTCCATGATGGCTGAAACGGCATTCTCTGCAGCTGTAAGTCTCATGCTGCAAAAACCCACACAGAGCACTACGGAAAGGGCAAATGCAGCTGCGATGGGTGAGGGAGTCCTCATATACCGCCCTGCCATTGGTTCATTGTCCGGTCTGGACATATAACCTGTAACCTTGATTATAAATATAGCAGTTGGCGAGATGGTTTATACGGCTTGGGTATTCAGGGGCTGCTCTGCAGAAGAAAAAGCGTGTAAACGTTGTGTTTATGTTTAGGTATGGATTGGATAAGGTTGGGCCAATAGAGAGCAGGATATGACCACGAAAAGCATTGAATATTAAGCATATTAGAACATGCGGAAAAACTATATAAGCTATTGATTTTATAAATAAAATCTTGTCAGTCGTGTCCATAAAAAAGTTCTTTGGCAATTTGTTTGGTAGCACCCCTCATGCATGATAATGTCCGTATATTCGAACATTCAAATATGCTGACTTAATGGGTGTTGAAACAGGCTCAAAATAAAAAAGAGCCGCTATTAATTCCTGTTGTTCGATAAGCTGGTTGAGATGATTTCTAAAAAAAAACCAGTTAGAGAAATGGGATGATTTTTGAAAGTGGAGAGTGATTATGAAGAATAAACTGCTGATGCTACTGGCGCTGATGTCGCCATTGATTTCTCAAGCTGCCGATCTGGTTAACGGCGAAATGATTAACCGAACCTGTGCACTTTGCCATGGTATCTATGGTCAGGGTGCATCCGGTCGCTTGGCTCCCCGTCTTGCCGGCTTGCCCAAGGATTACCTGTTTAAGGCCACCAAGGATTATGTTACCGGTGTGCGCAAGAACCCGCTGATGGTCAGTACCACTGGTCTTGACAAGATGAGCGATCAGGATATCGAGGATGTTTCAGCCTATCTTTCAAGTCTTGATATCGGATCAGACCGTCGCTTCAATATCGTGCACCGCCTGCCGGGGTCTGTAGAGAAGGGCAAAAAGTTGTACAAGGGTGAGTGCAAGACCTGCCATGCCAAAGATGGATACGGAAAGCCCAAGAAAGAGGCCCCACCCCTGGCCGGTCAGCACACCGAGTATGTTTTCCAATCTGTGAAAATGTTTCAGGCCAAGTTCCGCATCCATGATAACGACCCGGAAGACGACAGCTTCGATGAATACAAAGACAATGAGGTTATGGATATAGCGGCCTACCTGGCGACCCTTGATGACAAGAAAATCGTAGAAGGTAAACATTTTATGCCGCCTCGCTTGAGGATGGCAGCAGCACCCAAGCGCCCGACTCCTCCACAGCGGCCAAAGCGTGGTGGACTGCAGATTACCGATATTACCCAGACCGTGGCACAGATGCCGCTTGAGAAAGGGGTCTCGATTGACGATGCTGTAGAGGCGATGATGTCCAAGGCGGTAGAGTTGAATCTGAAACTCGTCGGCAAGCAGGAGGTTTCAAAGGAGCTTGAGGCACGTGGTGTTGAAACGCCTTACCTCAGCATCTACCAGTTCTGTAACCCCATGGATGCCCGTATCATGGTCATGAGCAACCCAATCTTCTCCAGTTACATGCCTTGCCGAATCTCCCTGGTTGAAGACCAGAACGGCGATCTGCAGTTGATGATGCTCAACCTTGATATGCTCATCAACAGCAGTCTCCTGCCCCAGGAGGTACTGGATGTGGCAATCCGTGTGAACCGCAGTATGCTGGACATCATGATGGCTGGCGCAACAGGCGAGTTCTAAGTCCTGTTCTCAAACCGTTCTTGATAAAAGGGACACGCCTTGGCGTGTCCCTTTTTTATGAGCTGTGCTGGTAAATACTCTCTGGCAACGATGATCTATTTGCCGGCAAGAATCCTGTCCAACTGGTTGGCAAATGCCATTCGGTCACTGTGACTGAAGGAGGATGGTCCACCGGTGTCCACTCCACTGCCACGCAATTCATCCAGAAAATTACGCATGCTCAGGCGCTGCTTAATGTTGTCGGTGGTATAGAGTTCTCCCCTGAAGCTGATCGCCCGCCCGCCTTTCTCGATTACATCGGCAGCCAGGGGAATATCTGCGGTGATTACCAGGTCGCCATCTTCCACCTTTTCCGCAATATAGTTGTCTGCCACGTCAAAACCGTGAGGCACCTGTATTGTGCTGATATGACGGGAGGGAGGGGTACGCATTGGTTGATTTGCAACCAGGGTCAGTGGGATTTCAGTGCGCTCTGCCGCCCTGAACAGAATCTCCTTGATCGGTTTTGGGCAGGCGTCTGCGTCTATCCAGATATGCACCGTGGGTTATTCCTGTAGATGGATTAAATGGCAGCCATCTTAACGGTTTTTGGATTTATTTGCGGGGGAGCTTTTCACCGACGGATTATCAGAAGGCTGCTAGTCTTAGAGGTAAGAGGAAGAACAATCACTTGCCGATAGGTGCTCCTGTGATGAATCCCCTGATACCAGAACAGCTCTACCACCGGTGTGAAACCGCTGACTGGGATTTTGATACCACTGAGTCCGTGCCGGGTCTGGAGGAGACTATAGGCCAGGAGCGGGCACTGGATGCGATCAATTTCGGTGTCGGTATGGGGCACGAAGGATACAACCTCTATGTCATGGGCTCTACAGGTCTTGGCAGGCATACGGTTGTCCGGGATGCCCTGTCCAAGCATGCCGAACAGGAGGTGAGAAGAGCCGACTGGTGCTATGTGGCCAATTTCAAAGATTCCCATATCCCCCATGCTCTGAGACTTCCCGCCGGGATCGGCCGGCAACTGCACGATGACATGGAGCAACTCATCGGCGACCTGCTGAGGGATATTCCAGCCGTATTTCAGAATGACGAGTACCGCAGGCGGGTCAAAGAGATCAACGCCGAATACAAAGAACATGAGCAGGGTGTTGCCGAGAGCCTGGGTAAACGGGCGCTTGAGCGTGGGATTGCCATGATTGATACCCCAACGGGGTACACCCTGGCCCCTGAGATTGAAGGCAAGGTGCTTGACAGCGAAGAGTTTCAGGCGCTTTCGGAAGAGGATAAAGAGCGTATCAGCAGCGTTCTGGAAGAGGTGAAGGAAGAGCTGAAAGAGGTGATGGGTAAGATGCCTCTCTGGCAGCACGAGGTCAGAAAGAAATTCATCGACCTGGATCGTAAGTTTGTTGAGATCGCGGTGGACAGGCTGGTCAGCGAACTGGAGAAAAAATACAGCAAATTGCCGGATGTGATCCGTTATTTCGAAGCTGCGAAGACAGACATTATAGATAACCACGAACTGTTCAAGGCACATGACCACGGAGAGCAGAAACCACCATCCAGCAATGATCCCCAATATGATGACTACCGGGTCAACCTGCTGGTCGACAATGCCGAGATCCAGGGTGCGCCGATTGTCTATGAAGACAATCCGACTTATCAAAACCTGCTTGGGCGTGTTGAGCATTTTTCCCGTATGGGCACCCTGATGACAGATTTCACCCTGATCAAACCCGGCGCCCTGCATCGTGCCAATGGTGGTTTTTTGATTATTGATGTGGAGAAGATTCTGTCCAATCCCTTTGCATGGGAAGGATTGAAGCGGGTTCTAAATGCACGGGAGATTCGGATCGAGTCGCTGGAGAGACAGCTCAGTCTGGTCAGTACCATCACCCTCGAACCCGAGCCCATACCCATTGATTTGAAGGTGATTCTGATTGGTGACCGCCTGCTCTATTACCTGCTGAAAGAGTATGACCCGGAGTTTGGCAGCCTGTTCAAGGTTGCTGCCGACTTCTCTGAGGACATGGCAAGAAGCAATGGAAACGATCTTGAATTTGCGCGCCTTGTGACAACGCTTAGGGAGCGCGAGAAACTTAGGCATATTGAAAATGAAGGCGTGGCAAGAATTATCGAATTCAGTGCCCGCCGTGCGGATGATGGAGAAAAACTTTCGCTGCACATGGGTAGCCTGCTCGACCTGCTGCGTGAGTCAGATTACTGGGCTGCCCAGCATGAGAGTGAGGTTATTCGTCGTGAGGATGTGCAGACTGCGATTGATGCCCAGACACAGCGGGTAGACCAACTACGAGAACGCCTGCATGAAGAGGTGTTGAGAGGCACCCTGAAGATCGACACAGAGGGAGTGCAGTTGGCCCAGGTAAATGGCCTGTCCGTTCTTCAGGTAGGAGATTACATGTTCGGTATGCCTACCCGTATCAGTGCAACGGCAAGGCTTGGCAGTGGCGAGTTGATCGATATAGAGCGCGAAATAGAACAAGGGGGCTCCATACACTCCAAGGGGGTGCTTATTCTTGCATCCTATATCGGTTGGCGCTATGCCAAGCATCAACCCTTTTCTGTCTCGGCCAGCCTGGTGTTTGAGCAGACTTATGGCGAAATTGAGGGTGACAGCGCTTCGACGGCGGAACTTTGTGCACTGCTTTCAGCGTTTGGCGATATTCCGATCAGGCAGTCCCTGGCCATTACCGGCTCAGTTAACCAGCACGGTGAGGTGCAGGCAATTGGTGGTGTGTGCCAGAAAATCGAGGGGTTCTTCGATATATGCAAAGCCCGTGGTCTTACTAATGAGCAGGGTGTGATTATTCCCAAGGCGAACATCAAGGACCTGATGTTGCGCCAGGATGTTATCGATGCAGTTGAAAATGATCAGTTTGCTGTCTATGCAGTAAGTCATGTTGAAGAGGCGATGACACTTTTAAGCGGACTGGAGGCAGGCGTGGCCAACGCGGATGAGGAATTCCCTGAGCAGAGCTTCAACGGAAAAATCCAGGCCAGGCTGGCACGCTGGACAACATTGCGGCAGCAATACGCAGGGCAGGGCGAAGCCCAGGATTCATCAGATGGTTGATTGTTATTTGTGGTTCTCCATGCACCTCATCCGTAAGGGCATATCTTGAACTCTAAGATAGGCATTATCAGCGATCCCCATGCCACTCCGGGGCCTGTAGAAGAGTCCCTGGCCATATTTCAGAGAGAGGGGGTGAAGGGTATTCTTTGTGCCGGGGACATCGCAGGCTACGGGACGGCTTTGGAGGAGACGGTTGACCTGTTGGTCAGAAGTGGCTGCAGAGGTGTTTCAGGCAACCACGAGGCCTGGTATCTCGCCCGGGACGTGAGCAGCCGGGAATCGGCCACTTATCGTTATCTTGACAACCTTCCTGTATCACTGGAGATGAACATTGAGGGAAGAGCGCTTTACATGGTGCACGCCAGCCCTCCGGATCAGCTCATGGATGGGATCAGGCTGCTTGATGAAACCGGTGCCATGATTGATGAGCAGCTCGCCTACTGGAGCGGGCGACTCAAAGAGCTGAATCATGATGTGCTGGTGGTTGGGCATACCCACCAGGTATTTGCAGAGCGGATAGCTGGACGGCTTGTGATCAATCCCGGCAGTACGTTGTTTAATCACAGCTGTGCCGTGTTGAGTTTTCCAGGCCTTGGTGTCGAATGGTATGGCTTGTCTGGTATGGCAATAAAAAAATCATGGAACTGGGGTATGGATTCTGTACGGCCAGGAAGCTGATCTGAAACCTTTCAGTCGTTCTCGGGAACTGAATAGTAGAGGTAGTTGTTCTTGCCGGAACGTTTCACATTGTACATGGCGTCATCTGCATGTTGCAGCAGGGTATCCATGTCGTCAGAATCATCAGGGTAAGTACTGATGCCTATGCTGATGCCGACGTGTTGAGTGGTACCGTCAATATCGTAAGGTGCATCAATGGCATGAATCAGTTTGCTCGCTACCAGTGTGGAATCATCCCGGTTTCTCAGGTTGCCGAGAATAACCGTGAACTCGTCGCCACCCATGCGGGCCAGGGTATCCTCTTCGCGTATGCAGTTGCACAGCCGTCTGGCCGTCTCTTGAAGAACACGGTCTCCCGCTTCATGGCCAAGCAGATCGTTGACCTGCTTGAATCCGTCCAGGTCCATGAACAGGAGGGCCACTTCTGTTTGATTGCGCCGGGCGTGGGCAAGGGCCATTTTCAGGCGCTCTTTGAAAAGAGCACGGTTTGGCAGTTTTGTCAGGCTGTCGTAGCTGGCAAGCCGGGTCAAAGCCTTGTTGGCATCGCTCAATTCTGCAGTTCGCTCCGCTACCCGTTGCTCAAGTTCCCCCATCACCAAGTGTAGCTTCTCTTCAGCTGTTCTTCTTTCTCTGACTTCAAGCTCCAGGTTTTTGTTTGCATTTGAAAGCTGGTGACTGTGCTGTCTGTGTGCGTCCACCAAGGCGCCGATCCGGAAGACAACGAACACCCCCAGGCTTGTGCCCAGCAGTATGGCGATACCGGTGAGGCTGAAAAGCTGTGTATAGGCTGTATTCAGTTCATCCGACGCTTGAAGCAGCGCGGCCCTGCTGTTTGTTTTTTGCTGACGGATAAAACTGTCCATGATGTCCAGGGCTCGATCCTGTGCTGGCGTGGTCCGGGTTATCAGTAACAGCCTCGCTTCAGCTTTCCTCTGCTGTTGTACCAGGTCGATCACTTCATAGTGCAGTTCGGCGGAGATACCCATTGGTTCTTTCAGCTTCTCCAGCAGGGCTTTGGCCTTCGGGGATAGCTCCATGCGTTCCAGCGCTGACAGGTTGGAGATCACCTCTTCACCCCTGTCACGGATCGACATGAAGTATTCATCAGCCTCGAAGGGGTCATCGGAGTTGAGCATACTGTGAAGCAGGCGCAGCCGCTCACGGGTGGCCGTGCGAATGGTCATCATCAGGCCTGCCTGGGTAGTGTTCTGCTGAACCACCTTTTCCATGTGAGCGCCAATATTGCCCATGCGCAAAAGCGCTATGGTTGTAATGGCCAGCATCAATCCTATAAAAACAGCAAAGCTGGCGGATAGAAAAAGGCGAGGCCGCTTGTGATCGAACTGTATCGAAATCGACATGCTTCGGTTGTTGTAGTGGTTGCAGAGATGTTGGTTTCCAGGCGGAAAAACCGTAGTCACTCCTGATGCTATCGGAAAACCAACGGTAATCTTTAATGAAATCTTGCTGCCCTGCAGCAGTTCATCGTCCCCTGGCCATTAAAAAAGGGCTGGCTGCTATCAGCAGCCGGCCCTTTTATTGTAGTTCAGGGAGCGTTATTCACTCTCTGACTTCACTCTCCCCCGTGATGGCTCTCCTGGTATTTCTGAGCCAGGGTGCGCTGCACATTGTCTGGTACGGGATCGTAGTGACTGAAGGCGAGGTCATAGGTCCCCTCACCGCCGGTGATAGATTTCAACCTGGAGCTGTAACCATCCAGTTCGGCAAGTGGCACCAGGGCGCTGATTACCATGCGTCCTCCATTGAGGGCCTCGGTGTTGCTGACCCGCCCGCGCTTGGTTGAGAGGTCAGCGGTAATGTCGCCCATGGCCTCTCCTTGAGCGGTAATGCGAATGGTGACCATTGGTTCGAGCACTACCGGTCGTGCCTTCTCCAGGGCGCTCTGGAACGCCTTCTTGCCAGCTGATACAAAAGCGATCTCCTTGGAGTCCACGGCGTGGTACTTACCATCGTATACCGTGACCTTCAGGTCCTGAATCGGATAGCCGGCCACAAACCCCTCGTCCATCGCCTGGCGTACGCCTTTCTCAACCGCCGGGATGAACTGTCCAGGCACAACGCCACCCTTCACCTCGTCCACGAACTTGAAGCCTTCACCTCTCGGCAGGGGCTCCACTTTCAGGTAAACCTCGCCGAACTGGCCGGCGCCACCTGTCTGTTTTTTGTGGCGGTGCTGACCATCTGCCCTGCCAGCGATGGTTTCGCGATAGGGAATGCTTGGTGGGCGGGTGTCCACGTGTACGTTATAGCGCTCCTCCAGCTGTTCGAGGATGACCCGCAGGTGCAGCTCGCCAAGTCCGCGTATTATGGTCTCATTAGCCTGTGAATCGTGCTCAACCACCAGGCAGGGGTCCTCGGATTCAAGCTTGTGAAGGGCATCAGAGAGCTTCTGCTCGTCTCCCCGCTTCTTGGGGATCAGCGCCAGGCCGAAGAGCGGCATGGGAAACTCTTCCGGCTGCAGGTGGAAATGATCCTCATCGTGGGAATCGTGTAGTACGGCGTCCCTGAATATCTCTTCCACCCTGGCTACGGCACAGATATCACCGGGGATCGCCTTGCTCATCTCTGACTGCTCCTTGCCCATGATTCTGAGCAGGTGGGCAGCTTTGAACGGTTTACGTCCATCACCGATGAAGAGTTGCGAGTTTGGTGTCAGGGTACCCTGGTAGACCCTGAAATAACCGAGTTTGCCCCGGAAAGGGTCGTTACTCACCTTGAAGACATGTGCCACTGCATGTTTGTTCGGGTCGGGAGTGATCTCAATAGGTTTTGCCTTCTCACCTTCACCTTTAAGGAAGTGTGGCGGATTGCCCTCAGTGGGATCGGGCATCAGCTGGACGATGATGTTCAGCAATTCATCAATACCGGCCCCTGTAGCAGCTGAAGTGAAACAGATCGGTACCAGGTGACCTTCCCGCAGCGCTTTCTCGAATGGATCGTGCAGTTGCTCCGGGGAGAGCTCCTGGCCCTGTTCCAGGTAGATTTCCATGAGCTCCTCATCCACCTCGACAACCTGGTCGATGATGGTGGTGTGGGCATCCGCTACCGAGGAGAAACGCGTCTCTTCCCCTTCCGGCTTGAAGAAGCAATCGATGACTTTGTCTCCGCTTGCCGATGGCAGATTCAGAGGCAGGCACTCGCTGCCGAAGGTTTCGCGGATCTCTTCAACCAGTTGTTCGAGATTGCCGTTGGCACTGTCGATCTGGTTGATGATGATAAGACGGCAGAGATCATCGGCCTTGGCGTGCTCCATCATCGACTGGGTGGTGGCCTCTATACCCTCTTCGGCATTGATAACGACCGCGGTGGTCTCTGCAGCCTGAAGCACACCGAAAGCGCGCCCATAAAAATCATGCAGTCCCGGGGCATCGAGCAGATTGATCTGCTTGCCGCTCTTTTCGAAATGGACCAGGGAAGAGTCCAGTGAGTGTTCGTACTGTTTCTCCTGGGGGTCATAATCACAAACGGTGGTGCCCCGTTCGATAGTGCCCTGGTTCTGTATCGCGCCAGCGCGATACAGTAGGGCTTCAACCAGCGTCGTTTTACCGGCGCCTGTCTGGCCCACCAGGGCGATATTCCGGATATCGTGGGTGGTATATGCAGGCATCTGTTTCTCCTCAGGTGCTTAGGTTTGTGCAATGGCTCTGTTCGGGGCGGTGAAGCCGGGCTTCAATGACCCCGCCGGGCCTGATAGGGCTGGGTGTGAGGAGTGGCCGGATCGTTATTCTCTTTCTGGCCGGTATTCGGTCACCCAGTGTTCAGTTCCTATTCAAGAAGGAAGGGAGCTGAACGTCCATGACCCGGATCAATATATGTAGTGGAAGATAGTAGCAATCTATCGTGCAATCTGCAGGTAGTGGATTTCAGGCCAGTGAATATCACTTCTTCCCAGGATTGGTGAGACCGCTTCAGCGGTTTCGCTTGCCCCTGGTGCGCCCTTTGTAGGCTGCCACCTGTATCATGATCTGCTGGTAGGGGAGTTTTGACAGGTCACCAAATTTCCCGATGGCTCTTTGAAGCAGGCTGTGCACATCTTCGATCTGAACAGGGGCCTCCTCTTCATCATGGACTGCGAGGTATACACCACGCATCCCCCCGACCTGAATGCGCATCGCCTTGCCATGAGGCAGTACTTCGCTCACATCATTTGATTTCAGGGCAAAGCGGCTCTGTTGACGCAGAAGGCCCATGAAGTCTATACACTTCTCCTGGGCCTGCTCCGATTTGCAGTGCACACCCTCTCTTTCGGCAAGATAGAAACGTTCCGCCTGGGTGCAGCGGCAGGCGTCCGAGAGATTGCTTTTCTCGAACACGCAGGCGCGCTCGTTCATCTCACGGTAGGTTTTGCGAAAAATGTCCTGGTCCATGCTCCCGTCTCACTCCTTGCCCGTGAAACGGTGGATCATCCGCCTGTCCCGCTTGCTGGGTTTTGTACTGGGCAGCTTGGGCGCGGCGGCGCGCAGCAGGCGTTGATCTTCAACGATTTTTTCACGGCTGATCCTGCTCTCCTCAGTCTCTTCGTAGAAGTGTATGGCTTCCGAGGCCGGGCGGCGCTGCTTGGGAATCTGGGTGACGGTAATGTCCCACTCCAGAGAGCCTTTGTGGATGCGCAGCTTGCTGCCGACCTTTACTTCCCTGCCGGGCTTGGTGCGCTGGCCGTTCAGATGGACCTTGCCCCCGTTGATCGCCTCAACGGCAAGTTGCCGTGTCTTGAAGAAACGGGCTGCCCAAAGCCACTTGTCGAGCCGCAGGCTCTCCAGCTGCGCAGGTTGACTCATGTGATCTCTGTATCCCGCTCGTCAGATTCTATTTTCAGCAGTGGATCCAGCTTCCCAAAGGCGTCGAGTTCAGCCATGTCGTCATATCCGCCCACGTGGAATTCGTCGATGAATATCTGGGGTACCGTATTGCGCTTGCTGCGTTTGATCATCTCGCGCATCAGTTCACGGTTTCCCTCGATGCGCATCTCTTCGTATTTCACACCTTTTCTGTCCAGCAGGGCCTTGGCCCGCATGCAGTAGGGGCAGATGGCGGTGGTGTACATCTCAACTTTCGGCATGCCTTTCCTCTCGTGTTCCTGTGTTGCGGATTATCCTAGCAGCAGCAAATTAGGGGGTCCATAAAACCTGCGTCCATTAAACCCTTAAATATACCGGGTTTCGTTATCATGGGCTGATCCTACATAATCGACCCCTGGACGACTATATGCGGGCAGCGACCCGCTTTCCCAACAATATGATGAAGCAGGTTCTCCATGTTGCGTGAAGCTCCCAAGACCATTTTTCTCAAGGACTACCGGCCTCCAAAATACCTGATCGACAGGGTCGACCTGATATTCGAACTGGGTGAAGAGGAGACGCTGGTGACATCCACCCTCACCATGCGGCGAAATCCGCTCTCCGAGGAGAGTGATTCGGTTCTGCACCTGCATGGCGAGGGGCTGGAGCTGCTGTCACTGGCAATCGATGACCAGGATCTGGCCCATGATGGTTATCTACAGGATTCCGCCGGTCTTACCATTTACCGGGTGCCGGATCGGTTCAGCTTATGCAGCCGGGTGAGAATCAAGCCCCAGGAGAATACTGCGCTGGAGGGGCTCTACAAGTCGGGAGCCATGTTCTGTACCCAGTGTGAGGCCGAAGGGTTCAGGAAAATCACCTGGTTTCTGGATCGCCCGGACGTGATGTCACGTTTCACCACCACCATCATCGCAGACAAGTCCCGGTACCCGGTGTTGCTTTCGAATGGCAATCCCGTAGAGCGTGAAGAGCTTGGTGATGGTCGCCAGCGGGTGAAGTGGGAAGATCCCTTTCCAAAACCTGCCTATCTTTTTGCCTTGGTAGCCGGGGATCTGTTGCATATCGAAGACCGCTACACCACTGCTTCCGGTCGTAACGTGGCCCTCGAAATATATGTCGAGGCTGAGAACATCGCTAAGTGTGATCACGCCATGGATTCACTCAAAAAGGCAATGCAGTGGGACGAGGAACGCTATGGGCGGGAGTACGATCTGGATATCTACATGATCGTGGCGGTAAACGATTTCAACATGGGCGCGATGGAGAACAAGGGACTTAACGTTTTCAACTCCAAGTACGTGCTGGCCAGCCAGGACACTGCAACCGACCATGACTTTCAGGGCATTGAGGGTGTTATTGCCCACGAATACTTTCATAACTGGACAGGAAACCGCATCACCTGCCGCGACTGGTTTCAACTCAGCCTTAAAGAGGGTTTGACGGTATTCAGGGATCAGGAGTTTTCAGCTGATATGGGTTCCAGGGGGGTGAAGCGTATCGAGGATGTTCGCCTGTTGCGAGCCCACCAGTTTGCCGAGGACGCTGGTCCAATGGCCCACCCTGTGCGACCTGACTCCTATATCGAAATCAACAACTTCTACACCGTCACTGTTTACGAAAAGGGAGCCGAGGTGGTGCGTATGCAGTACAACCTGCTGGGCCCTGATCTCTACCGAAAGGGAACCGATCTCTATTTCGACCGGCACGACGGTGAAGCGGTGACCACCGATGACTTTGTTCAGTGTATGGCCGATGCCAGCGAAAAGGACCTGGATCAGTTTAAACGCTGGTATGAGCAGGCAGGTACCCCTGAGCTGCGCTGTTCAGGTGTTTACGACAAGGTAGCATCCACCTACACCCTGACTGTTGAACAGACCTGTCCTGCAACACCGGGACAGGGTTCAAAGCTTCCGTTTCATGTCCCCCTGGCTGTGGGATTGCTGGATGCCGCAGGTCAGGAGATTCCCCTTCAACTGGAAGGGGAGAGCCAGGCCGTCAGCGGCACCCGGATTCTGGAACTGCGGGAGGAGAGGGAGACCTTCTGCTTTCTCAATGTCCAGGTACAACCGGTGCCCTCTTTGCTGAGGGGGTTCTCCGCGCCGGTCAAAGTTCACTTTGATTACAGCGACGAGAACCTGATGTTTCTCATGGCCAGTGATACAGACGGCTTCAATCGCTGGGACGCGGCCCAGAGCCTCTCCCAGAGAGTCTTGCTGAGACTGGTGGATGATCCGGGCTACCAGGTGCCTGTTGGCTATATCGAGGCCTTCTGTGAGGCGTTGAATGATGCTGCTGCCGACAAGCAGTTGCTTGCGGAAGTACTCTCTCTGCCTTCCGAGGCATATCTGGGAGATCAGATGGATGAAGTTGATGTGGACGGCATCCACAACGCCAGGGAATACCTGAAGAGCCTGCTGGCCAGCAAGTTGCGTAACGACTTCATGTCCACATACGAAGCCAACAGGGAAGAGGGGGAGTATGACGTTGAACCTGCATCCATAGGACGTCGAGCCTTGCGCAATCTTTCTCTTGGTTACCTCATGCAGTTGCAGGGTGATAGCGAAGTGGAGCAGTTGTGCATCGATCAATACCGCCAGGGCCATAACATGACCGATGTGATCACCGCCCTGGGGTTGGTGGCCTCAAGCGATTCCGCGTGCAGAAATGAGCTGCTGTCAGATTTTTTCGAGCGATGGAAGGACGACCCGCTGGTACTCGATAAGTGGTTCAGCGTTCAGGCGACTTCAAAGCGTGGGGATACCCTTGATCACGTAAAGTCCCTGATGGGTAACTCGGCATTTTCCATTTCAAATCCCAATAAAGTGCGTGCATTGATCGGTGCTTTCTGTGCAGGGAATTCTGTTCTGTTTCATGACAGAAGCGGTGCAGGTTATCAATTTCTTGCAGACCGGGTACTGGAGCTTGATGCCCTCAACCCCCAGGTAGCCGCACGCATGCTGAGGCTGATGGCGCGCTGGCAGCGTTATGACGCTGTTCGCCAGGAGAAGATGAAAGACCAGTTACAGAGAGTGCTCGGCTCGGATGGAGTATCCAAAGATGTTTATGAGATTGCCTCAAAAAGTCTGGAGGTATAGCCCGGGCTCCGGTGATAGTAATTAACAATTCGCCATGGGTGGATTAGTATTGTCTGATTGGGCCGCAATATTTGCGGCATACCTACAGCTTGAAGTGAGACGACATGGAAACAGCACCTTTCCGCTTTGAATTGCCCGAAGAATGGGATACTGATCAAACCATCAGGGCGTTGAGCGACAGGTTCTTTCTGGACCAGGAGAGTGAGAGACAGGTCAGCAGGGTCTATTACGACAGTTTCGACTGGCGTCTCTACCTGGGGGGTGGTGTGCTGCGCCAGGAACAGGTAGCCGGTGATCGCATGCTGATCTGGAGTGACCTGGATGAGGCCAGTCCCCGGGAGACCATCCGGTTGACCGGGGAGATGCCTCGTTTTTACCAGGAACTGCCCCAGGGGCTGACCCGGGACCAGCTGGAGCCGCTGTTGGAGATGCGTGCCCTGCTGCCAAAGCTGGAGCTGAAGACTGCGTTGCTGACGCTCAGGGTATTGGATGACGAGGCCAAAACCGTTGTGCGTATCGTGTTGGAATCCAACAGCTGCAGGGCGCCCAGAAGCGGGGCATTCAAGCCCATGGGTAGCCATATACGGCTGCTGCCGGTCAGGGGGTACGGCAGAGAGTTGGCGAAGGTGCAGAAGTACCTGGGCGGTAAACTGAAACTGAAGAGTGGAGGTGGATGCCTCCTTGAAAGTGGTATCGCGTCCATTGGTGGGCAGATAGCCGATTACAGCTCAAAGCTCGATTTCAAACTTGACCCGAAGCAGCGGGCCGACAAGGTGGCCAAGCAGATACACCTGCACCTGCTGAATACGCTGGAGACCAATATTCCGGGGACCAAGGCTGATCTGGACTCCGAGTTTCTACACGATCTGCGGGTGGCCACAAGGCGCACACGTTCTGCCCTGACCCAGATCAAGGGTGTGTTCAGTGACGAGGATATAGAGCGTTTCAAGTCCCGCCTGGCATGGATCGGTTCAATCACCGGGCCGACCCGTGATATGGATGTTTACCTGCTCGGTTACGAAGAGTACCGGGACAGCCTGCCTGAACAGTTCCGCAAGGACATGCAGCCCCTGCACGATTTCCTGGTAGCCCACCAGAAAAGTGAGCACCAGGCGATGGTGCGCAAGATCAACTCTCCTCACTTCAGGGTGCTGGTTAAAGAGTGGCGTGAATTTCTCGAGGCGCCGGTACCGAAAAAGCCGACAGCTTCCAATGCTGCGAAACCGGTGATTAACGTGGCCGGGCGCCGCATCTACAGGGTCTTTGAGCGACTGCTCGCCGATGGCAGGGCCATACAGCCAGATTCCCCCCCCGAAATGCTCCATGAGCTGCGCAAGGATTGTAAGAAGCTGCGCTACCTGCTGGAGTTCTTTCAGAGTCTCTATCCCCAGAAACGGGTGAAACCGCTTATCAAGTCCCTGAAGTCACTGCTGGACAACCTCGGCGAGTTTCAGGACCTGGAAGTGCAGGCAGATAAGCTCAGAACGTTCGCGCACCAGATGATCCAGGAGGGTGATGTCCCGGCCGACACACTGCTTGCCATGGGCATGCTTGTAGAGGATCTGCTGAGCATGCAACAACAGGCAAGAGCGGTTTTTGCCGCACGCTTTGGGGCATTTTCAGCAGCCGGTAACTGTGGTGTATTCGAGGATCTGTTCGCGCCGAAGAAAAAGAATAAGAAGGAGAAGGCGGGATGAGAATTCTCGGGGTATACAACATCAAGGGTGGGGTGGGAAAAACCGCTACCGCGGTCAACCTGGCCTATCTCTCAGCGCGGGAAGGCTACCGCACCCTGATCTGGGACCTGGATCCCCAGGCGGCGGCGACATATTACTTCAGGGTTAAACCCCGGGTGAAAGGCGGAAGCAAGAAGATCATCAGGGGCAAGCGCGAACTTGACGATGTGATCAAGGGTACGGATTTTGAAAATCTTGACCTGTTGCCGGCAGATTTCTCATACCGCAATATGGACCTGGTGCTCGGCGAGGCTAAAAAGCCGGCCAAGCAGCTGATGCGGCTTCTTCGTCCACTCTCCGAGGAGTTTGACAGAATCATCCTCGACTGCCCTCCGAGCATCTCCCTTGTATCCGAGAATATATTCCGGGCGGCGGATGGCCTGTTGATTCCAACCATACCCACCACCCTGTCACTGCGTACCTACCAGCAGCTGATCTCATTCCTGGATGGTCACAAGATCACCAACGTGGAGCGCATGCCGTTCTTCTCCATGGTGGACCGGAGAAAGCGCATGCACCTGGATATTCTGGAGCAGTTTCCCAGTCAGCACCCTGAGCTGTTATCAACCTACATACCCTATGCCAGCGACGTGGAACGCATGGGTATCCACCGTGCGCCGGTTGGCAGCTATGCAGCCAGCAGCGTGGCAGGAAAGGCCTATGAACAGCTTTGGGACGAAGTCAGGAAGCGTATTTGAGGCCTGGGTGCCTTAGTCAGAGGACTCTTTGGGCCTGCCTGGAAAACCACCCCTTGATACCGCTGTTGAGCAGTGGCTTGACGTAGGCCAGGTATTTTTTATCTTCGTGCCGGATGTGGTTGTAGGCCCAGATTGTGATGTCCGAGTCGAATTTGCGTGAAATATCCTCATTGGCCCTGAATCGTTGAAGGTGCTTTTCAAGTTTCAGAATGAAGGCCTGGTGAAGAGCAATGTGAGCATCGCAAAGATTGTATCCAGACTGTTCCAACAACGACTCTTCGTACAAGAAATTGCTTTCGAAGCGCTCAATGAGCTGCATCAGGGACGATTCAATTCGGGCCCGGTCAGTAGAGTGGAATGCTGTCTGCAGGGTGTTGTAGGTGGTGATGATCTGCTGATGCCTGTCATCGAGGATGGAGATCCCGGTCTCCATGGAGCTGTCCCAAACGAGAAACGACATATTTAGCCTCCTTGCTATCTTACTCAAGGGCGTATTCTATTTTCCGGACACTCAAACAGCCAATAAAATTACCTTAAAATAAATAAGTAAAAATAATGCCGCTAAGGGATTGTTGTTTTATTCATAAATAACAGTATGTTGACTCAGTAAAAGACCATGTGGCGCTGCTGTGGGTATCATGAGAGACGGACGGTGTATTGCCAGCCTGACACAGGCATGGAAACAAATCCCGGTCCGGATCGGTCTACTATTGAAGTAGCTCAGTATTGGAGAAGAGAACAGATGTGGAAAATTACCCTTGGCCTGCTGGTGGCAATAGCATTGGCAACAAGCTATATCGTCAGCGCTGAAAACAATGGTGAGGTTGGAGCTGCCGGGCAGCAAGTTGACTCCAGCCGGTTCTCACGTCCAGGGCAGGGTGAGTTAAGAGCGATGCTGACCCAGCTCCAGTATGAGGTGACCCAGAACGAAGGAACCGAACCCCCCTTCAAGAACGAGTACTGGAATGAGAAGCGTGAAGGTATCTATGTCGATATCGTCAGCGGAGAACCGCTGTTTTCATCCAGGGATAAATACAAGTCCGGTACCGGCTGGCCCAGTTTCAGCAGGCCGCTGGATGATAGATATATTGAACAGCGAACCGACTATAAACTGATCTATCCACGCACTGAGCTTGTAAGCCATTATGGACAGTCCCACCTGGGGCACGTATTCAATGATGGTCCGGCCCCTACGGGCCAGCGGTATTGCATCAATTCAGCATCCCTGCGGTTTATTCCAAAAGATGAGATGGCGAAAGAGGGGTACTCAGAATACCTGGACCAGCTGTGAAGTCTGCCTGTTTACGAAGAGGTGCCCCTGTAAAACCATCCAGCATTAACCCCTTGCTGCGGATGGGGTCTAAGCTCTTGATATCTCGGGGCCGAAAGCCTCGTTGAAAGTAGTCTCAATAAACTCTTCGCAGCGATGTTTCTCACTCCCGAAGCTTGAGCAGAACTGGATCAGCTGCTGGCTTGCTTCCTGGGCCTCACGGTAGGTGCCCAACAACTGCTCGCGTATTTTGGGATCTGTGCTCCAGTTCTGTTTTGAAATTTCCAGCGCCTTGTGAATCTTTTTATGAACCAGGGCGTGAGGCTCTTGCATCTCGATATAGGAGGCCAGGTGGCCGAACAGTTCGCTACCGGTGCCCTCGTTGTACCACTTGCCAAGACGGCAGTTGTAGTGGTCGACCTGTACCGCATTCCACTCCGGTGATCCCTCCCCGGTTTCAAAGGCGTGGTAGCCGTTCTGCATATAGATCATATGGTCGACCTTGATCAGTGAAGCATTACTGACGATACGGGCAAAACAGACCCGCTGATGGGTTGTCTTTGCGATGTCGGCAAATTGCCTGAAACTACCCTCGAACCGGTCCACCGCCTGTCGTGAAATACTGGCCATGTCGTTCATATGCTCTGTATCGGATGCCATCTCGCCGGTTGCCGTGTTGAATGACCTGATCATCTCCTCAATATCGGCAGTGGCCTCCTTGGTACTCTCGGCCAGTTTTTTCACCTCGTCGGCAACCACCGCGAATCCCCGTCCATGTTCCCCGGCCCGAGCCGCCTCGATAGCGGCATTGAGTGCCAGCAGGTTGGTCTGGTCCGCAATGCCCGTAATGAGCGAGAGAACTTCGAAAACCTCGTCACTGCGGCTACGCAGTTGTTGGGATGATTGATGGATGGCCTGAATTCTCTCCAACAACTGGTTGAGGTGTTCGGTGACGCCCGCTATGGAGTGTTGGCCTGTTATTGCAATACCAACAGCCTCGTTGGAGATCTCTTCAACGTGTTTCATATCCTCGGTGATATTCACAAGGTCTAATTGGCTCAGGGTCAGATTGTCCAGCAGAGCTTCTGATTTAAGCTCGGAGATCTCGTTGATGGTGTGCTCGGTCTGGCGATCACCCAATGCCTTCTCCATGGCAGTAAGGGATTTGTTGATGCTTATGGCTATCTGTCTGAAACTGCCCTGCAGGCCCTCAGGAAAGCACTTTCTATGGAACTTGTCCTGCTCAGCCAGTGAGAAGGCGTTCTGTACCTCCTTGATGAAGGTCTCCGCCTGGTCCCGGCCGTCGTTCAGGTTCCATGCGGTTTCGGCCAGTTCGTGGGATGGGTCTATGCTGGTGATGCGGTAGTTAAGGTCCCCCTCCTTGATGGCCAGTCCCATCGCCTTGACCTTGTCGAGCATCTCCCTGTCCTGACGGATGGTCTGCCAGCGGATCAGGAAGACGACTATACCCACGACCAGGTAACTGATAGGACGCGGATCCAGGCCGTAATGTGCAAAGTCGATGATGACAATCAGTACAAGCAGGATAATCGCCAGCCTGGCGGAAAACTGAGAGTTAAAGCGAAAGGATAAATTGGTCATAGTCAGTCCTTTGGGCTTCAAGTTTTGACTGAAGCAGTTTCTGGGAGGCCTCCATGGCTCTCTCAAGGCCCGCTTGTTGTTCGGATTTCAACAGTTCGTCATAGAGGGGTATGACAACATCCAGGGCTTCCGTTCTTGGGTGTCGTCTGACCGACTGGTAGCCAACCAGTTCTCCAGAGGGTGAATGACAGGGGGTGATGTTGGAGAATCCCCAGAAGTAGCTGCCATCACGGCAACGGCTTTTAATGTAGGCGCAAAACTCATTTCCCGCCTGAATCCTCTCCCACATCATTTTGAAGATGATCCTGGGCATTTCAGGGTGGCGATTGATGTTGTGAGGCTGTCCCAACAGCTCCTTCTCGCGGTAGCCGGAGATCTTCAGAAACGAGCGGTTGCAGTAGATGATGTTACCCCGGGTATCCGTCCGGGTTACGATGAACTCATCATCGTTCAGGGTGATCAGCTTGTCTTTTATGACAGTCATCGGTCTATTCAGGCTTATTCCAGGGTGAAAACAGGCAACTCATATAACTAAGCTTAGCGTCTGGGCTATAAATATTCTTTAATTTATTATTTTATCTAAGTTGTTGTGGAATAAGGCATTATGTCAAATATTGCTGTAGATTAACTGCTGCTCTTTTCCCAAAACCGGATTCCTGCCGTCAGTATCACGGCGGTTAACAGCAAGAGTATGCCGGTTTGGAAATGACTGAGAACCTCAGGTGCGATGATCAGAACACAACCCAGTAGCAGCATCATGATGCCTGATACCAGCTTAAGCAGGCGTCCCTCACTTTCGCTGAGTTTCCGCGAGCCGAGTGTGGCTGTGAATATCAGGACGATAATCATCAGCGGAATGATATAGATAAGATTGTAGAGCGCCAGGTAGAGGTAATAAGTCGTCTCTCCCAGTTGGTGCAGGGTCAGGGTGCGGGTATAAACCATGGGAAACCCCGCAGTGCAGAGCAGCTCATAGCTGTTTGCTGCGATTGCCAGGGTAATGGTCCCCGTCAGCAGTGTGGGTAGGCTGTCTGTGGAGAGAAGACTGCCCATACGTTTGAAGAGTCCGGGTTTTGATGCTTCCGGAATAGTCAGGCTGACTCTGTTATTTGAGTAAAAGAACTCCCGGGTATTGAATCCCCCGATCAGCAAGGCCAACAGGCCGGCAGCCAGGGAAACAAAAGGCATGCCGCCCACAAGAAGAAACAGGTTCAGCCAAGCCGCCATGAACATGAAGTAGACCAGGCCGGATATGGTGACAAAGGTCATACCCACCAGCAACATACGCCCACGGGACCGGGCATGTACCATCAGGCTCAACAGAAACAGCAAGATGAAGAAAGCGCAGGGATTGAATGCATCAAGTCCGGCAATAACCAGGGTGAACAGCGGCAATGACAGGCCATTGATATCGATATCACCAACAAGGGGTAGCCTGGTTATCGCACCCTGGGCTGCCGGGTTTGCCGGTGTGTTCTCATCAAGGCAGTTCTTTGCGCGTTCAAGCAGCATGCGGCCTATACTCTCTGGCTCATCCCAGCCAATGAACGGGGTGCCGCAGACAAAGAAAGCCGGAACCGATCTCGCCGTCTGTCCAACAGCTGAAGCTATCTCCTGGTAGCGGATCAGGTTGTCATGGCTTTGGGTGATCTCCAGGGAGTGTACTCTGAGCCAGGGGTGGGTGTCTGGAAGAGTCTCCACATAGGGGCGGGCATCCTGGCAATGGGGACAGTGTCGGGACCAGAAGAAATAGAGATGGATTTCGGTCTGGCCCTGGATATCCTGGCTGCGCCATGTGATATCGGCTTGGTTTGTATCTGCCAGGCTGGACTGGCCCAGGATCAAGAGCCAGATAACCGAGAGCCATAGAAAGTAACGGTGTCCTCTTTTCATGCAGTTTACCCACGCTCACGCATGAACATCTTATCTGCAATAAATTGTAGCCCACCCCGGCAGTGATGGCGCGGGTGGCCCTGTGGGCAGTCGCCGGTTCAGCTGCTGATGGCTGAGAGGCGGTTTACCCAGGCCTCGCTGGCACTGTTGGTCAGATCCAATACGCCCGACGGGTAGAGGCCGGCGGTCAGGATCAGCACCGCAAGGACGGAGATATAAATCAACTCGCGGCGGCGCAGATCCAGGGCGTCGGCAATGGTGTCGCTTCTGACCGGGCCGAGAAATGCCTTGCGATAGATGGTAAGGAAGTAGGCTGCACCCAGGATGATGCCGAACAGGGCGGCAAGACCGGCACCGGTATGTGTCTCAAGAGCGCTGATGATGATCAGAAACTCCGCAGGAAAACCGTTGGTGCCGGGGACACCCATGCTGGCAAGTCCGAACAGGAGAAAGAACGATGTCAGCAGCGGCATGCTGCGGAAGCTGCCCCCCAGGTTGATCAGGTCGGTGGAGCCGACCCGGTGGTGTAGAAAACCGGTGAGGAGAAAGATACCGCCAGCCACCACGGTGAAGTTGAGCAGTTGAAACAGGGCACCCTGAACCCCTTGCAGGTTGAACGATGCGATACCCAGTACCACCAAACCAACGTGGCTGATACTGGAGTAGGCCAGCATACGTCGCAGGTTGGTCTGGTTAACAGCCACCACGGCACCGTAGATAATACCCACCACTCCCAGGCCAGCCAGTAGCCAGTCCAGCTCCTGGGCGGCATCCGGCGCCAGGGGTACGGCAAAGCGGATCAGGCCGTAGGCGCCCAGCTTGAGACCTGTCATCAGGGCGGCGACACTGGCAGGCCCCTCCATGGTCAGTACCGGCATCCAGGTGTGCAGGGGGAAGACAGGTGTCTTAACCGCAAAACCAAGCAGCAGCAGGATAAATATGGTGAGTTGAGCCTCTGTGGGCAGTGTGGTTTTGACCAGGCTCAGGTAATCGAAGTTCAGGCCGGTTGGAACGCCGGCAGCAGGGTCAGCGCCATTGAATGCGAGCAGGATAAAACCGAACAACAGGGGCACACCGCCGGCCAGCATGAAGAGGGTGTATTTTACAGCGGCGTAGCGACGGTTGGGCCCTATGCCCCAAAGGCTGACCAGGAAGTAGAGGGGGATCAGTGTCAGCTCCCAGAACAGGAAAAAGAGCATGGTGTCCAGGGCGCAGAAGACGCCCAGGGTGACGCTCTCCAGCAGCAGAAGCAGTGAGAAATAGAGCTTCGGCATGGTGCGTATGCTGGTCCAGGAGGCAAGCAGCACTCCGATGAACAGCAGTACAGTCAGCGGCAGGAAGAGTACCGACATGCCGTCAACTCCCACCTGGTAGTGGATGTTGAGCGATGGTATCCAGTCACTCTTCTCGACAAACTGGAACCCTGGGTTGTCGCGGTCAAATCCAAACAGGATGGCGAGGGTCAGTCCCAGGTCGATGAGTGCGGTAGCCAACGCGATCCAGCGCGCCCTGGCAGAATCGGGCATCAGCCATATCAGCAGTGCACCCACCGGTAGAGAGAGCAGCAGCAGGCTGATCAGCGGTAGCGTAGCCTCGGTTGCAACAGTGTGATCGACCATGAACGGGTATCCTCGAAAACCTTAATGAACCGTGGAGTAAAGGGTACTGAGTCCTTCAAACGATTTTTCCACCAACTCGATCCAGGGTTCGGAGTAGAATCCGCTGCCCAGCAGGACAACAATCACCGTGGCCGCCAGCAGTGTCTCTGATCCCGTGGCACGCTCCACTTTCACCGGCTTGGCGTCTTCAGCCTGGGAGGCGAGGAAGGCCCGTTGGAAGGCCCACAGCAGGAAGCCGGCAGCGATCACGTTGCCCAGCGCCGCGGCGATGGTGATCAGGGCTCCGAAGCGGTGCATGGCAGCTTCAAGTACCAGGTGAGCGGCATCGAAGCCGGGGGTGCCCGGCATGCCTACGATGGAGAGGCCGGCCACGAAAAAGGCGATGCCGATCAGCGGTATGCTGTCGAACAGGCCGCCCAGCCTGGGCAGCAACGCAGTACGGGTGCGCCGGTAGACCAGTCCGATCATGATCAGCAGGCCGGCGATTGCCAGGCCGAAGTTTACCGACAGCAGCACGCTGCCCATAAAGGCCAGCTTGTTGAGACTGAACAGGCCGATAATCAGGATACTGGTGTGGCTGACCACGGCAAAGGCCAGCAGTCGGCGCATATTTATCTGCATCAGTGCCAGCAAGGCGGCATAGAAGACACCGATGGTGGCAAACAGAACAACGAACTGGTGCCATTGCTGCACCGCTTCAGGCAGGATCGGCAGCACAAAGCGAATCAGTCCATAGATGCCTACCTTGAGTCCGATCAGAAAGACCGGGGCCAGGGCGGAAGTGCCATGCTCGGCAACGGTGGGCAGCCAGCCGTGAAGGGGAAAGAGCGGAATACGCACCGCCAGACCATAAAAGAGCAGGAAGAAGATAACGGTCTGAACTTCGGGATCCAGGTGATCCCCCACCAGGTCGAACAGATCGAAAGACCAGGCTCCACCGCTGGCATCGTGGTGGTGCCACCCCAGCATGGTGGTGCCCACCAGGGTCAGCAGTAGTGATGTGGCCATGAACTGCATGTAGCTCGATTGGGCAACATCCTTCTCAGGTGAGCTGGACCAGCGGCTGACCATGGCGCCCACCAACAGCACCTGGGCCACTGACAGCAGCATGAACCAGCCCATGTCGATGCTGGTGAACAGCCCCATCATTGTTGCTTCGGTAGCCAGCAGCAGTGCCATCAGGCGGCTGTCATCACCCTGTACTCGCAAGGGACCATAGATCACCATGAGCAGTGTGAGCAGGGCGGTCAACATGACAAAGATCACGCCGACGCCATCCACCGCTGCATGGTAGGCAAAGGGGCCGAAAACGGTAAAGTGCTCGGCGAGCTGGAGCGTATCCACACTCTGGTCATAAAGGCGGAACAGGTGTATCGCAAGCAGCAGTTCAGCGGCTGCGGTAGCTATGCCGAGACCGATAATTGAACGGTGTTCCTTGATGAAAAGGGTCAGTATGGCAGCGGCCAGTGGCAGCAGTTGCAGCAGGCCGAGGATTGGAAAGCCCGCCTGTGCGGACCAGTGTAGTTCTGTTATCGACATCAGAGGATCACCACAAAAGTCGCCATGATCAACAGCATCAGGTAGCGGGGTTGGGCCAGCAGCTTCTCAATCTGCAGTACGTACCAGCCCAGGTTGCGTATGATGCCGGTGACACCATCCCCACTGCTCTGCAGTACCAGGTGCTCTTCGAACCAGTGCAGCAGCGAGGCGATCCACTCCATGAGGTGGCCAAATACGCCGCGCCCGCGACCGATTTCACCCTCGGCACTGATGTAACCCTGTTTCTTGCGCTGCTGCCACTCAGCCAGGGATGAGATGGCGCTGACCTGGCTGGGCAGGCCTACGATCCGGCTCACAACCTGCTCGTCAAAATCGCGGGTATCTCTGGCCAGGCTGCGGGTGGGACGTACCAGCAGCCAGTCCGCTATCTGGTCAAGCCAGAAACGCTGCAAGGCGGCGGTATAGAGTCTGCGGCTCCGGGTCAGCCAGGCAGGGGCAGGGCGCGCACTGCGGCTTACCAGGTGCATCAATGCCGGGGCATGGAGGAACTGGTAGGCGCGCCAGATGGCGTGCAGCACGAGATGCCATGTAGCCAGTTCGAACAGTCCCAGTCCGCACTCAAGGAACATCATGCCAACCTGTGCCGTGGTGGAGAGCATCAGTGAGCTCTTTACATCGGTCTGCACCAGGCCGCTGAGCCAGCCGTAGAGCATGGTGACAAGGCCAAACAGTATCAGCAGCACCATCATGGCGGGGGCCTGCAGAAATACGGGTTCAAGCCTGATCACAAGGTAGACACCGGCATGCACCATCAACGAACCGTAGAAGATTGCGCTTGACGGGGTGGGACCTTCCAGTGCGCGGGTGATCCAGGCAGAGAATGGCACCTGGCCTGATTTGACGAGGGCCGCGAGCAGAAACCCCGCCCCCAGCAGGCCGGCGTTCAGGGTCTCAAGCTGTCCAGAGCCTGCAGCGATGGTGGGCCAGTCGACATCGCCCAACCAGAGGTAGGTGAGGAATATGCCGAGTATAAAACCGGCATCTCCGATGCGGTTGGTGACAAAGGCGCGGGTGGCGTTGCCAGTGGCGGTTGGTCTCTCAAGGGCGTAGCCGATAAGCAGGTAGGAGCTTACCCCCGCCAGTTCCCAGCCGATGAAGACCATGGCCAGACTGCCTCCCATCACGATCAGCAGCATGGCTCCCATGAACAGAGACAGGATGATGAAGAAGCGCTGGAATCCCGCCTCGCGATGCATGTAGTTGACCGAGAACTTGAGGGTCAGCAGTGACAGTATCGCAACCAGGGTAGTCATCACCAGGCCCAGGCTATCAAGGGTCAGGCTGATATCGAGCTGAAATTTCCCCACTGAGAGCCACTGGAAGAGTTCCACCTGGCCCGGCACGCCGTTGATGAGCGCCTGCAGATCCAGCAACAGGGTGAGCAGTGTTGAAATAAGTGCAGCACCGACGGCGATGGCACTGGTGAACTTCTCGCCCTTCTCTCCGCGGTTATCCGCATAGATGTAGGTGATGGCGATAAGAGCTGCCGCAAGCAGGGGAAGCAGGGGGATCAGCCAGGCGTAACCGCTCATGGGCTCACCTCCGTTTTTTCTATCAACACTGGCGGAAGGGGTTCGCTGTGTCCGGCGTAGTAGTCGCGGGTCTGCTTGACTACCGGCAGGGGTTTTATCTCGCTCTCCCAGGGGACGAAGCCCACGCTGG
Source organism: Sedimenticolaceae bacterium (assembly GCA_965224515.1). Taxonomy (GTDB): domain Bacteria; phylum Pseudomonadota; class Gammaproteobacteria; order Chromatiales; family Chromatiaceae; genus Sedimenticola_A. Next base: position 172,130 of record OZ245051.1, on the reverse strand, counting down.
GATCGAACAGCGTGATTTCGCCTGTGTCCGGGTCAACTGAAGCCACTACCAGCCAGCCGTTGCCGATCAACTCCTGCAGCGGGGGCTGGCGGGTGTAGATTTTGGTCAGGGTCTCAATACTCGCTTCGACAACCACAAGCAGACGCATCGCTTCGTGGATCTCGATCATCTGTTGAGGCAGGCCTGTGCGCAGATCCGAGCTGGCCCCCTCCATTACACCAAGAAAGCCGGTGACGTTATGCATGATCTTTGAACTGCAGCCGTAGAGTTCGTTGTTTACCGTGGAGAAGTAGTACTCCAGGTTGATGCCGGCGCCCACCGGACCATTGGCCAGCAGCAGTGGTTCAAGGATGCTTCCGTCGGGATCCTCGGTTGGGTTGTAGGAGATAAGAAATGCACGGCGATCGAAAAAGGCGCCCTGGCTCAGTGAGCGGCGTCCGATGAAGGCCACGGCATTGGTCGCATGGCCAAGTTCAGGCCTTGCCTGGCTGAAATCCATGCCGCGACCGATAAGGTGGTTCAGGGCCTGTTTGGGCGTTGGGGCTGCAGGGGCGGAGTGGAACTTGCGGCAGCGCTCGTGGGCGTGCTCCATAGCGGCCTGTTTCACCTGGTCATTGAGCCGGTCGAAGTTGGCCTGCTGTTCGGCAGGGATCTTGTCCAGGTCATACCAGGTGATGCTCTCATCGCATGTGTTGTGCTCTGCGCCGAGGAACCAGCAGTCATCGGGGATCTCTATGCCGTACTCGCTTTCGAGCAGTTTCCTGGCTTCCGGCCGGTTGGCGATGGCTGCAAAGATGCGGGCGTTGGGGCCGCTGTGGTTGCCGCTGCATGCACCGCAGTTATAGGCGGCGATATGGGGGTTGTTGTGGCTGTCGGAACCGTGGCCCATGATCACCACCAGGGGGGCGAAGCCATCCTTTAGCCCGATGGTGCGCAGGAAGTTCCCCACCCGGGTAATCTGCTCTTCGTTTGTGAACCCCTGCTGCAGGTTATCCGGGCTCAGATCCTCTTTCGCCTGCTCGGCGGTCAGCTCGATATCGGTGGTAACCCCCAGATCGAACTTACGCTTGAGGCTGTCGGCAAACTGGCCGAATATCCGTGGGGTGAAGACCTTTCCGGCCAGCCCTGCAAGGGCCACCGGCGCAGAGGCTGCGATGGCTATTGTCGAGCTCAGTAAATTACGGCGGATCTCCTGGTGCAGGGTATCCCTGGCCTTGATCCTCAGGCTGAGCCGTTTCCGGTGCTTTTCGCAACACTGTTTATCTTCGGGTCGGGGCACCTCGCGGACTTCGTGGGAGGGAACCAGTACCACGGGTGTGAGGCCGGTGACGCAGCTGTCGTCCAGTCCGCGCCAGAAGTGGGGCACACCGAAGTGTGCGGCAGCACCCAGGGTCTCAATGGAGGGATTGTTCCCCTCCAGGTACCGCCTGATGCCCTCTTCGCGGTCATCCATGCAGAAGACCAGCTGGGCCTCCGGGCGTGACTTGCGCTCAGGCCAGGTGCCGCGGCCACGGTTGTTGGCGAGGGCGTTGAAGATCTCTTCGCGGTAGTTGCGCTCATAGGCCAACAGCCAGGTGTAACCGAATATCTCCGGCTCCAGGCGCTTCACGCAGGTAAAAATGGCCTTTATCTGCTCGTCGCTGAGATTTCGGATCACTTCGGCTCTTAGCCCAAGATGCTGGGCCAGCTTGAACAGGGGCCAGGCGCTGCTGTAGACGCTATAGCCTTCGGGCTTGTCAGCCGACGGGCTGCGACGCCAGGTCCAGATCATGTCAGCAAGGTGCTGCCACGGTTTGTAGGCAGCGGAATCCACCGTGTAGTGGTCGCTCAATCGTTGGGCGCGGGTGGCCAGGTATTCAGGAATACGGTCGCTGAACAGGGCATAGCGGACATAGAATTCAGAACGGCGGCGTCTGAAGTACCAGCGCAGGGTGTCCAGGCTGGCTTCCACCTGCCAGGTATCCCGGCACAGACGCTGGGCGAACAGGCGCTCTATCACCAGGCGTACGGCCAGGTAGTCCAGCATCTCCACCTTGACCTCATCCGAGCCTTCATAACCCGGATTGAGATGGCGCCAGAGAAACATTCCGGACCAGCCGGGAAGATCCAGGGACATGCGTTCCAGGTAGTGAAACCAGTGCTCCTCTGAAAGACCCAGGCGCATCATTTCGTTGGCGATGGTCTCCATGGCATCGTCGGGCAGGCTTTCGATCTGGTCCTGCCAGTCAGGCATCTCTTCAAATACCCAGGCCTGGTCGGTCAGAGCACTCTTACGCCAGGCATAATAGAAGCCCTTGTCGCGGTCCCTGCTGTGCCACGAGGCCATTCCCTGGTCGAGGTAGTTCCCAAGATAGCGCGCCATCAGCGGGCGGATATCGTCCATCAGGTCGTATCCGGTGATAGCTTTGAGCAGACCGCTGAGGGTGATCTTCTCACCCACATCGTTGAAGAGTTTCTCTCGCTGCTGTTCCGACTCTTTGCGTACCAGCCGGTGCACCAGCAGGTGGTCGGTGGTTTCAGCCTGCTCACCGGCCGCCAATTCGCTGATCATGCGTTCGGCCTGGTCGGCGGAGAGATCGAGCAGCTCCTCCGGGTGCAGGATGAAATGCTCCAGTCCGAGCTTTGCCAGGATGGCGGACCAGAGCTCGCTGATGGCGCTCTTTTCGTCACCCTGTGACTCGCTCAACAGCCGGTCACGGCTGGCTTGGGCAACGTCATTCTGAAAACAGGTGAATGCGTTCTGCTCTTCAATCTGCCAGTTGAGTTGGCAGCCTGTAATCGGTTTCAGGGGGTGGAGCAGAACCGCCTTGTAGATATCGCGCCTGGCCAGCTGGCTATTTCCCAGGTGTGCCACAACGTCATCGGCATCCAACTCTTCGAGTTGATCCAGTGCACTATCGAGATCGGCTTCTGTAATGCGTCCCTGGCTGAAGTACTCCCGGAACTTCTCTGCAGGCAGGTAGCCGTAAGCGCCGGTGATGTCATGGGCGGCCTTCAATGCATCGAAAAAACTCAGATGCTGAAAACCATGCAGGGTATTGTGGTGTACGAAATCCTTGATCGGTGCCTGTCCGGGCAGCACATGTTCAAAGTGTTCCAGGGCCTCTTTCAGCTGCTGGCGGAGGTCGACGCTTGTGGACGTTGTGTTGGGCATCCTCTACCTCCTTACAAGTAGGCCGCGAAGGTGCTGCTGAGCTGGGTGACGGATGTTGTCATCAGTTCCAGCGCGGGGGCAGGAAAGATACCCAGCAGCAGAATGCCGATGGTGAGTACGCTGGCGGCAAACATTTCACTGGGACGCAGGTCGCTGATTTTTTCCATCTCGGGCCGGACAGGTCCGGTGAAGAGCCGTCCAACAGTACGGATCCCGTAGGCGGCGCTGATCAGTACACCGACGGTCAGCAGTACCACCATCCAGCCCCAGCGCTCATAGCCGCCGATCAGGGTATGCAACTCGGCGACGAAACTGGCCGTGCCGGGAAGGCCCACAGCGGCGACGAAGGCGAGAACGGTGAAAAAGGCAAAACGGGGTGTGACCCTTACCAGCGAGCTGTAGTGGGTGACGTCACGGGTGTGGGTGCGCTCGTAGAGCAGGCCGATCAACAGGAAGGTTGCGCCTGCCACCAGCCCGTGGGCAACCATCTGGTAGACCGCTCCAGTCAATCCGGCAACCGTCAGGGAGGCGATGCCAAGCAGTACCACCCCCATGTGGCTTACCGATGAGTAGGCGATCATCTTCTTCAGGTCACGCTGGCGCCAGGCCAGCAGTCCGCCGTAAATGAGACTGATCAGGGCCAGCGTGGCAAGGGTGCCCTGCAAGGCAATCACCGCACCAGGCAGCATCTCTGCTGCGCGGATCAGGCCGTAGGATCCCATTTTCAACAGGATTCCGGAGAGCAGGATGCTGATAGGGCTGGGAGCCTCAACATGGGACAGTGGCAACCAGCCGTGGATTGGAAAGATCGGCATCTTAACGCCAAACCCGATCAGAAAACCCAGGAAAATCAGGATCTGCTTCTGTTCCTCAATACCCTTTGCGCCGACTGAGAATGACTCCATGGAGAACGAGTGGCCGGGCACCGTATCGAACAGCACCAGCAGACTCACCAGCATGAATACCGATCCAGTCATGGTATAGAGCACGAAATTCAGGGATGCGGAGCTGCGGTTCTTGCCACCCCAGCGATCGATAAGGAAAAACAGCGGGATCAGGGTCAATTCCCAGAACATGTAGAAAAGCGCCCAGTCCTGGGCCATGAAGACGCCCATCATGGCCGACTCCAGTACCAGTACCAGCAGGTAGTAGCCTTTTACCTGTTTCTTGATGCTGGCCGAGGCCAGTATCGCGATAAAGCAGAGCAGTGTGGCCAGAAGTACCATCGGGAAGGAGAAGCCATCTATACCCAGGGAGAAGGAGGTGCCCAGGCGCGGGTTCCAGTCGTAGTGTTCGTAGAGCTGTAGACCGGCGACAGAGGGGTCGAAAACATTGATTAACCCCCAGGCAAGCAACAGGGTTAAGGCCGACTGAAAGATAGCGACCTTGCGGATGAAGCGTGACAGATCACCCGGCAGGAAGGCGATGATCACAGCACCTGCGAGGGGCATCAGCAATAGCAGCGTAAGAAGCGGCATTATTCTCTGTACTTCAAGTTGTTATTAATGTGGCCGCCGGTGGAATCGCGCTATGTGAGAAAGCGGACTTTCGCGTTGGGCGGCTGGCATCAGAAAACGAATAACAGAGAATTCTAACATAAATAACCCTCTGAATTGGGCTTGATCATGATCAGAAATTTTTATTGATTCGGTGGTTCGGGTAAATGCCTGTTTGTGGTGTTTATGGTTATGCAAAAGAGGGGTAAAGTAACTGAACAGAATTGCCGAAAGGATTACTGTTCCTTGCCAAGTGACTTGGTACCATGCACTCCTCGCAAGTGCAGTCGGCGATGATTTCTGGCCGTCTTGAGGCAATCAGCAAGGTAGTGACGAGTTATGCATGAGTCAATCTCCCATGTTTCCACGGGGACCACTTTTTCTCCGGAAGAGAATCCTTTTCAGACGGTAGTGGTCGATATTACGCATCGATGTAATATGGAATGCAGTAACTGTTATGTGCCCAACCGCGATATTCCCGATCTTGACGCCCAGTGGTTTCTCGACATTATTAAACGATTCCCGAATCGAACCAGGGTGCGCTTGATTGGTGGAGAACCAACAGTTCGAAAGGATCTGGAAGAGATCGTCAGCAGCATACGAAAAATGGGGCACCTGCCGGTGTTGTGCAGCAACGGTCTCAAGCTTGCCAATAGGTCATATAGCAAGCGGTTGAAATCTGCTGGATTGCGAACTCTTCACATGTCAATGAATGGGGGGTTGGAGGATGCCCTGTACGAGAAAGTTGATGACATGGCATGTGCAGAGCGTAAGTTGGCTGCACTGGATGTGCTGTGTGAAGAGAATTTCTTTGTAACTCTTGGAATGATAGTGGTTCCGGGGGTTAATGATCATCATGTGGTCGATTTCTTTAAGTATGTTCGTAACAGACCCCAGGTTCGTGAATTCCACTTGCGTAATGTGGGTCCGATGGGACGCTATACAGAAGTCCCCCAGTTGTCGTTCGATGGCTTGGTAAAGCTTGCATCAGAGATGACAGGACTGAGTTCAGAACAGATTCTGGCCTACCGTGGCAAGGGTGAACACTACATAGATTTTTCCCATGATGGCATCCAGATTCAGCTTACAGACTGGCCGGATCTTGGTAATACTTACCGGGGCCGCTTGACGCCAGAAGGCTTTATTGAACCGTTCATGGAGCATGTGATAGCCAATCAGGGTGGCTATTGAAGTGGATTTCAGGAGTGAACTTGAGCGGGTTGCTCACTGTAAACCGATGGAGCAGACCAGGCTGATCCGCATCCTCTCCAGTGGGCGTGCTCCACGGTCTCTGCTGCAAAAATATGCCCGGCAGCTTTTTGCGGGAGCATTTCACTTTCCCCGCCAGTTGGCAAAGTTGCTACGCATTACCACAAACCCAACTGCCCGACTGCATATTCTTGAAAATCTGATGGAAGAGACTGGAGCCGTGGTGGATATCAACCATGGACTCAGGCTGATTGAACAAAACAGGCATACCGCCTGGGCCGAGCGTTTTGTTATTGCAGCCGGTTTGAATAAGTCGGATTGCGAAATGGCAGTGGAAAACTACCATATTGGGGGCTTTGAGGAACGTATCGGGGAGAAAGATTGGCTTGCAGCCATAGCCTACTTGCTGGTCGGTATAGAGAGTAATGCCCCGCAGACATACTTACCCATAGTTGATGGATTGCTTAAAAGCGGTTTTGGACGAGATGAAATAGTCTTTTTCACGGGACATATCGTGGCTGATGCCGAACATGGAGAGACTGGTATCCGTTTGCTTGCAGAGTTGACTCCCCCGGAAAGGCGCCAGGAGATTCTAGACTCGGTTTCGGAAGGTGCACACTACTGGTGGAAAATACACCATGAGTCCGGGAAGTAACCTCACTTATCCCGGCCCTCCTATCTCTATATTCACCGGCGTGCATTAATGCTTTTCAATTCATATTTATTTATTGTCGTTTTTCTTCCGCTGGTGCTCGCTGGATTCTTCCTGATTGGGAAGTGGTTGGGACAGCCGGCCTCACTTGTCTGGCTGATACTGGCATCTATCGTTTTCTATGCCAGCTGGGAACCCGCATACCTTTGGCTGCTTCTGGCCTCACTCATATTCAACTATGGCGTGGCCTGGTGGCTGGAGCAGGATAGCTCCGGAAGGAAGGCAGTGGTTATATTTGCAGTGGTATGCAACGTGTTACTGCTTCTCTACTACAAGGTGATAATCGCTGGGTTTCTCGATCCGGAGCAAAGCGTATCCGCGGCATTTTCGACCAGCGAGGATGTGCTGATTCCACTCGCGATCTCTTTTATTACCTTTCAGCAGATAGCCTTTCTCGTGGACACCTATCGTGGCAGGGTTTGTAGATCTGGTGTCCTGGAGTACAGCCTGTTCATTCTGTTTTTTCCGCAACTGGTTATGGGGCCCATTGTTCATTACCGGGAGCTGGTGCCTCAGTTCAGGAATAAAGGGCTGTGCAACTGGCGCTGGGAGAGTATTGCCCTGGGGCTTTCCATATTTGTCGTCGGCCTGTTCAAGAAGGTTGTGCTGGCCGATGGTATAGCGCCTTATGTAGATAATGTTTACGAAGCAATATATCTGCAAAAGGATGTGGCTTCATTGGATGCCTGGGGTGCGGCCCTGGGTTTTCAGTTGCAAATATATTTTGATTTTTCCGGCTATGCGGATATGGCCGTTGGCTTGGCCAGAATGTTCAATGTAAATCTTCCTATTAATTTCGATTCACCTTATCGAGCAGTGAACCGGTTTGATCTCTGGCGGCGTTGGCATATCTCTTTCGGTGCGTTTATGCGCCAATATGTCTTTTTTCCATTGGCACGCTCCAAGCGGCTTAAAATCGGGACCATGGGTGCACTCATGGTAACCACTCTGGTTTCCGGATTGTGGCATGGTGTAGGGGCGACGTTCGTGATTTGGGGAGGACTTCAAGGGCTTTTGATGGCGATGTCTCATTACAGGGGCGAACTCATGGATTATCTCGGAATCAAATGGCGGGCAAAGTTCTTATCTCCATGGCTGCCAATGATGGGCGCTTTTGTTGTGACCATGGTTATCGGGGTGCTTTTCAGATCCAGCGACCTTGGAGTTGCTTTTGCTGTCTTTGACAGGATGTCAGATGGTGTCGCACTGCTTTTGAATGGCGCATTTCACGCATTTGTTTATGATATGAAACTTATGACCAGGTATGATGCCATTCAAATTATTCTGATGGCTGTTGTTGTCTGGGGGCTGCCTAGCACGCAAAAGTTTTTCGGATCGTTTTGGAGCGCTATAGATCAACGTTCAAATATTCCCAAGCAGACACCTCCGGATTTGCTGCCCGGAGCATCCAGGCTTAGATTTCAAGCCAATCGTAAATGGGCAGCAATTATTGCCGCGATGTTTTTCCTGGCGCTCTCATTTATGGGTGGTACCAGTCGATTTATCTATTTTCAGTTCTGAACTGTGAAAGCTTATTTTCGTGCCTTGATTATGTTTTTCGGCGTGCTGATTGTTGTGAGTGCGCTGTCCAGTTATTGGTTTGATCCATGGGGGTATTTTCGAATAAACGGTTTTCGGTCTTCATCCTTTCTGGGGGATCGTGTCTGGGGTGAAGAGCGTTTTAGAAAAGCCTTGTTGCTGCCGGCTGTCAGGGCAGAGACCCTGATTGCCGGAACCTCCAGGGTGGGCATGGGATTTGATGTCGATGATCCGGATATTCAGCGTTATCTTGGTCGCTCGTTCAATCTCGGTATCTCCGCGGCTACCTTTGATGAAATGGATGCATACATTCGTTATGCCATCGGAAATCAGGCCCCCCGTACACTACTTATTGGTTTGGATTTTGGGGAATTTTTCACGACATCTCACGGATCATCATCATTTTTAGATCTTGGCGATTCACAAAGCGCTTCATACCTTGGTCCGTTACAGCGATTTGGCTATGCCCTGTGGTCGAAGGGTACCCTGTATAACATGATGCGAATGACTTTCAGTGCACATGACTCCTCTCTGTACGGTACTTACAACAAAGCCAATTGGATAGAATGGATTCGCGAGGTTGGATTACATGGCAGTACGTTGAAGGCTGAAGAAGCTATTGTTGCAGTCTGGAAACAAAAAAGTGATTGGACAGCGAGTGCCGGGAGATTGGCCAGCCTGGATAGACTGCTCAACGATGCCTGTAATCTGAACATCAAAGTCAAACTGTTCATATCACCTTATCATGTTCGACAACTGTTGCTTTTTGATAGCGTTGAACTTTGGGAGTCTTTTCTGTCCTGGAAGCGTAAAGTGACGGAAATTGTAGAGCGGCGAGATCAAGCATCCTGCCGGTTAATGCTTATGGATTTCTCAAGGATAACGTCATTTACCAGTGAGTCGTTCTCCTCGGTCGAGGATAAGCAGGATTCAGTTGAGTGGTATTTTGAATCCAGTCACTACAGACCTGTGCTTGGAAAAAAGATTGTCGAAAGAATGTGGGGAATAGAAAGTGCCCCGGTTGATTTCGGCGTAGAGTTGACCAATGAGACAATAGAGCAGGAAATTCTTCAGATGAGGAATGACTTGAAAAGGTACAAGGAAGAGCATTCAGCGGTTGCTGATGAGATTCGCAAACTAGCCGAAAGATATTAGCTTGTAACTCTTGGTGGCTGTATTCTTGGAATCGTGTCCGGCTTTCCTGATCTACTAAACCGCAGATGATTAAATTAATTAAAGCGCTAGGCGCATGGCAAACACCAGATTTCAATAGTGCCCTGAAAGAAGAGCTTGAACATCTGAGTGGCAACCTGCTACCTCTGCAGCAGGGTCTTTCCCATGCCAGCTATGCAAAAGAGGATGATTTCAGTGTCATGATTATCAGTGTGTCTGATGATCCGGAGACTATCCATGTCAAAGCGGGTATTCACTTCAAGGGTATTGTTGCCGGCTGCAACTGCAGTGATGACCCAACTCCTCCTGATGAGACGAACGAGTATTGCGAAGTGCAGTTTGATATCGACAAAAGCTCAGCTGAAACGGTGGTGAAGCTTGTCGGTTAGCGGGGGATTGCACCGCACCTCCCGGTCCGCAGATACCTCGGCGAATGGGTCCCGGTGTTCAAAATGCGATGCTGTAATTGACTCATGGCGGAGCAAGCAACCGGAGTTTGAGTGTCCCTCATGCCAACAGCGCTTCAGGTCAAATTACAGGGCATCCCTGAAACGTGCGGTGCTATCCGGCGTTGGGTTCTGGGCGGTTGGGGTTATATCCGGCTTCTACTTTTTCGAGACATGGCAGAAGGTGCTCGCGGTATCCATTGAATTGGGGATTTTTGCAGCTTTCATGGTTGCAGTTGCCGTTTTTCGCTACTCTTTTGCAGTTGAGCCTCAATAGTTTTTAATCCATAGGTTTATTAGCTTCCAGGACAGTATCATGACGCCAAGAGTTGTCGTGATGAAGACAACTCCTACCAGCCAACTCCAGCACCGTGCTGCTGTTGATTTCAGTTTGTTAAGTAAGCCTTTCTGCTCTCTCGGGTGGCTTGGTATCTCATTAAAGCAGTCGACCAGGGCGTAGATGCTCAGAAACCAGAGGAAGATGATTATCAGGGGGTAGAGGTAGTAGTCGCTTTCACCAGGTTCCAATAGCAGAAGGCTGGCAGTTATGGCCAGAAGCGAAGCCAAGGAGAAGATAAGGGCCGTGCCTTGGAACGGCGCCGCTCTTTTAGCCAGTCTGTTCAGTCTGTCCAGCACTATCTCATTCTGCACCAGACCAGGATGCGGTTGTTGACTGGCATCTCAATGTCTTCTTCAAGATGAAGTTGGCTCTCGGATGCTATCTGTTTAAGCCACTCCACATCACGTATGCCGCGATGGGGCTGAATCTCTTTCAGCCATTGATCAAAGCGTATATTGCTTTCGCTGGTGTGTTTGCCCTGGTACATGAAGGGGCCGTAGAGAAGGAACCGGCCACCGGCTCTCAATACCTTTCCGACACCTCTGAACATGGCATCTACTGCTTCTGCTGACATGATATGGGCGGTGTTGGCACTGAATACAGCGTCGTACTGCTCACTGGGCCAGTGATCTGTGGTGACATCCAGTTCGATGGGTGGCAGTACATTTGCGAGGGCCGCTTCGTCCAACCACATATGGATTCCGCCATGCATCTCCGCCTGGTCACTGGTCTGCCAGGTGATACATGGCAGTTCTCTGGCAAACCGGACAGCGTGCTGGCCTGTTCCGCTGCCGATTTCCAACACCCTGGTATTGGCTGGTAGCCTGGGCTTGAGTACTTCCAGGATGGGTTGTGAGTTTTCATCACAGGATTCGGCGTGGGGTTTGGTGTTCATTTAAGGCCACCACGCTCCTTCCAGGCGTTGTAGATCTCATCGCTCCAGTAGTTCTGGAAATAGGAGATGGCTGCGTATTTCTCATCGTCGCTCAGTATCGATTTGAAGGGGGGCATCTTGCCGCCCAGCGGGATGCCGCCATTGTCCACGGTGCGCTTCAGCATGTTCAACGGGTGGTGCCAGGCGTGGGCGCTGCCGTTGAGAGGGGGCGGGGGGTAGGAGCCGTCGGGCAGGCTCTTCTTCCAGTCGGCGACAAGCCCCTGGGCTCTTTCGCCGTGGCACAAGGCACAGTTTTTCTGGAAAACTGTGTTGCCCTGTTCCACCTGGGCCTGGGTGTACCAGCGGCCTGGAATCCTGGTGTCACCAGGCTGTTCTGCACAACCAGCGACCATGACCAGGGTGGTTGCGCCAATCATAATGTTCTTCATGCTCACTCTCCATCCTGTGTCGTTATTCTCTGTCAGACCTGCAGCGCGGCCGTTAATTCAATCCCCGGTATTGATCAGGCGGTAGACCGAGGGAACAAGTACCAGGCTGACCAGGGTCGAGAAGAGCAGACCGGAGACGATGGTCACCGCCAGGGGCTGGAGCATTTCAGAGCCTTCACCCAGCGCCAATGCCAGGGGGAGCATGCCCACCACGGTGGTAAGGGTGGTCATGAGGATAGGGCGCAGCCGAAGACGGGCGGCTTCGACTATCGCTTTACCTACCACGAGGCCGGTACGTCGCTGTATCTCGATATACTCGACCAGTACGATAGCGTTGTTGACCACGATTCCCGCCAACATGATCATGCCGAGCCAGATTGGCATCGAGAGGGGCAGTCCGGTAAGCAGCAGACCGAGGGCCACGCCTATGACAGCGAAGGGAACGCTGATGATGATGACAATGGGATTGCGCAGAGATTCATACTGTACTGCCATCACCACGAAGACCAGGAATATGGCCAACCCAAGAAGCTGGTAACTGAGGCTTTGCCCCTCTTTCAGTGTCTCCAGGTTGCCTGCTTCGTAGATGGTGTAACCCTTGGGTATCTCCATCTCTTCAACGATTTTCAGCGCGGCCTGAATGGTCTCGTTGAGTGTCTTGTCGCCTGTGAGGGAGGCGCTTACCTCGACCATGCGCTGTTGCAGGTCACGCATGATGGCCGACGGTGTGGGCTGCAACTCCACCATCGCTATGTCAGAGAGGCGAACCGGAACACGGGGTGAGGTGTTGCTGAAGAGAATGATATTTTCCATATCCGCAGGGTTTGTGATCGCCTCTTCGTCCAGTCGCAGAAGCACATCGATGGCGCGGTCATCGGTGATGAAGTCTGTGACATTGCTGCCCTGCAGGGCAAAACGCAGGGCCTTGCCCACATCCTCCACTGTCAGTCCGTAACTGGCGGCCCGCTCCCTGTCGACGCGTATGGATAGCTCCTGGTTCTTCTCCTCAGCGGAGTGCTGGAGGTTGTTCAATCCGTCCACCGGTTTTATCTTTTGCAACAACTCTTCGGCCAGGGTTTCCAGTATCTCCAGGTCAGGCCCCTTTATTCTGAGAGCAAAATCATCGTCGCTGCGGTTGAGGCGGATACCACGGATTCCCCGGCTGAAAATACGCACCTTGATGCCGGCCATGCGCTCCTTGGCCACCATTTTGTTGACCTTGCCTATCCAGGTTCTGGTTGGCATGTCGTTGCGTTCAGCAAGGGGTTTCAAGTGTACCTTGATGCTGGAGTGGTTGGCCGACTCGTGCTGGGAGCGTCCAAAGACATGTCCACCAACGGTAGTGAAGAGAGTCTCCACTTCGGGTTGTCCCGAGAGTATCCCCTCGATCTTCTCGGTGATGCGGTTCATGCGGGCAACACTGGTGCCCCGGTCTGCCTTGATGCTGACATAGACCAGCCCTTCGTCCATGCTCGGCAGAAAGATCTGTTTACTGTCGAGAAACCGGGGAACCGAGACTGCAAAGCCGGCGATGAAGAGGGCGATGATCAGCCAGTGGACCTTTATTATCCTGCCCAGCAGCCAGGCATAGCCGTTCTGCAGATGGTTCAGGGCGGTGTTGACACTGCGGCGAAGCAGACCTTCACGTCCAGCAGGTATGCGCCCGGCCAGTGCTGGTACCAGGGTAAGCGCCACCAGCATGGAGGCAACGATGGCTGCCGAGATGGTGAAGATCAGTTCCCGGAACAGAAGTCCCACCAGGCCGGTGATGAAAAGAAAGGGCAGTACCGCAGCCAGGTTGGTCGAGGTGGAGGCGACAATGGCGCTGTTGACCTCGGAGGCGGCCTGGCTGGAGGCCTGGTCCCGGTCTTCGCCCTTGCGCTGATGGCGGTAGATGTTCTCAAGCATGACGATGGTGCTGTCCACCAGCATGCCGATACCCAGGGCCAGGCCGCCCAGGGTCATGATGTTAAGGGTCAGGCCGCCTGAGGCCATGAGGATGAAGGTGACCAGTATGGCGATGGGAATGGCGCTGCCGATTATCAGGGTGCGACGCAGGCTGCCCAGAAAAATGTAGACCACCAGCATGGCCAGCAGGGCGCCGCTGCCGGCGGCAGTGATGGCATTGTTCAGTGAACGGCGTACATAGCGGGCCTGGTCGTCCACGATGCGTACTTCGATGTCATCGGGTATCAGTCCATCTATCTCGAGCTGTTCAAGTTGCCGGTTGACTGCGTCCACAACGGCGACGGTGTTTGCCTGGGGCTGTTTCTGGATCGAGAGCTTGATGCCTGGTAATCCATTGAGGCGGATGCGCAGGCGTTCATCCTCTGCGCCGTCAATCACCTGTGAGACTTCGCCCAGCCGCAGCAGTTGTGTCGTGCCAGCGGCGGTTTCAACCGGTATCGGCAGGTTGAGGATGTCATCGACACTACGGAAACGCCCGGCAGTACGCCCGCTTATCTCGGTGTTGTCCATGATCAGGCGCCCGGCGGGGGTCTCTTTGTTGCCGCTCTCCAGGGCGTCAGCGATGTCGAGAATATCGAGCCCCAGGCCGGCAAGCCGGTTCTGGTCAGCCAGAACCTGGATCTCGCGTACCAGGCCACCCCCCACTTCAGCTGCAGCCACCCCCGGGATGTTGAGCAGCCACTTTCCCAGGCTGTAATCCACCCAGCTGCGCAGTTCCACCGGATCGCGCAATTGAGAGCTGACCACGTATTCGGCGATGGGTATCTGGGAGGGGTCCCGCTTGTAGATCACTGCCGGGTCTATGGTGTCGGGAAGGAATCGCTTGGCCCGGTCGAGGCGGGTGCTGGCATCGCGAAGGGCAATGTCGATGTCCTTGCCGTATTCGAAGGAGAGCGATACCGCGCTGCGCCCTTCACTGGTCTGGGACTCGATATGCACGGCGTCTTCGGTGATCGCCAGCTGCTCTTCGAGCTGCCGGGTCACCTCGTCTTCCATGATGGTCGCGGGCACACCCGGATCCATGATGCGTACCCGGACATCGGGATAGATAATATGGGGCAGCAGATCGATGTTCAGCCGTTGAAGGGCAAACAGCCCCAGCACCATGATGGCGAGGGTGATCATCACCACCCCGATGGGATGGCGCAGTGACCAGGTGGCCAGACCGCCACCGATTGTTTTAGTGGGCTGTTTCATCAGTTTGCCCGCTCAATGACTGTAGAAGCCCGGCCATCCGGGCGATTATGCAAATGCCGGAGTTTATCGTCCGGGGGACCCGGTTCCAGCTGTGTCGGTCAAGTTGACCGCTTTTACCTTCTTGCCTTCTGAAAGTCCGAGAAATCCGCGGGTGATGACCTCTTGTCCCGCCTCCAGGCCTTCAAGTATTTCAATCTTGTCCGTGATGCGGATCCCGCTTCTTACCGGCAGCCGCTGGGCCTTGTTCTCCTGGTTCAGCAGGTAGATGTACTCACCGCTTCGGTCCCGGCGAATAGCACCGAAGGGGATCAACAGGCGCTCGGTGCGGGCGGTGTTGAGGGTGACCCGGGCAAACTGGCCGGCACGGGCACCTTCAGGAACAGGCTCCAGCAGCACCTCTACAACTCCCTGGCGGGTGACACTGTCCAGTTCGGGGTGGATGCGCAGTATTTTGCCGGTGTATTGATGGCTGCCCAATGCGTCGATGCGTACCGTTACAGGGTCGTCTTTTTCCAGGTGAGGCAGCAGCAGTTCGGAGACATTGATCTCGGTGACCAGGGAGCCGGGGTCGGTGATGGTCAGCAGGTGGCTGTGCTTGGATACCACGTCTCCGGGTTCGATCTTCCGTTCACTGACAACGCCGCTGAAAGGGGCGTTGATACGGGTATACCCCAGCCGGGTCTCCAGTAGCCTCTGTTCAGCGTTGGCTACGTCCAGGGCGGTCTGGGTACGTGCCAGTTCGTCCTCCGAGGCGGCCCTCTTCTTTACCAGGCCGCGAATTCGTTTCAGGTCCACACTGGCCTGGCGGCTGGTTGCACGGGCCTTGCTCAGCTGGGCCTGCAGCAGGGCGTCATCCAGCCTGATCAGGGTCTCCCCCTGCCTGACCTGGTCGCTCTCGTAAAAAGGGACCGCTTTGATACGGCCCTCTTCCTGGTTGTGGATACGCACTGTGCGGCTGGCGCGCAGGCTGCCTGTGCGCTCATGAGTACTTCTGGTCTGTTCCCGCAGAGTTGGGATCACCTCGACCAGGTGCTCACTGGGTGGGCGTTTTTTTACTTCTTGAGCACCCCCTGGCTTATCGCTGCAGCCGGAGGTGCCTGCCAGTAACAGGAGGGAAAACAGTGCGGCAATGAGAGGGAGGGTAATAGGCATGCCGGTTATTGGAGCGGGATCTCGTTCTCACCGTTGTTGGGCTGGTAGGGCTGGTAGTGCTTGGTTTCACGCTTGATGTTGCGCTGTACGATAACACCCTCGATTTTGAACTGGGTGCCTGCCAGCTCAATGGCAGGATAGGCATTGTTCAGAGCTACCAGACTTTCCCCTCCCTGGCCGTCGCGCACGTATTGGCGGAACCAGCGCTCGCCATCAACGGTGGCCACCACGTAGGCGCCAGTGGCACAGGTCTGCGAGGGCTCGATTACGATTACGCAACCGTTGGGGAACTCGGGCTCCATGCTGTCATCCATCGCCTGCAGGGCATAAAGTTCGTTGTAACTGCAATCCTGGGTCATAAAAAACTACTCTCAAGTACACGGTGTTCGCTGACCGTCGAATTCATATAGAATCCGCCGGGTTGCGAAAGTTTCATACAATTGACACGATTTGTGTACTTTAACAGATAAAAGGTATACATCAGAGCGCCGCAAACGGTTCAATTCCAGGCGACTATTGCGGTTAATGGCCCCTTCCTCAACAAAAGAACACTGAATGTCACACATTACACACGCCTATAGCCGTCCCCATGATGATCGTAGGGATTGGCAGAATCTTAGGGGCATGCTGCCCTATCTCTGGGACTACAGGGGACGCGCCCTGCTGGCCCTGGCCTGTCTTGTGTTGGCCAAAATGGCCAATGTGGGCATTCCCCTGGTGCTCAAGGAGATCGTGGATGGCCTGGAGAAGAGTGAACAGACCCTGCTGGTTCTGCCGGTGTTCCTGCTGGTGGGTTACGGGCTGCTCAAGGTCGGTGGCTCACTGTTCAACGAGCTGAGGGACGTGGTCTTCGCCCGTGTGCGCTACCATGCCATGCGACGCCTCTCCACCCAGGTGATGGCTCACCTTCATGATCTCTCCCTGCGCTTTCACCTGGAGCGCAAGACCGGTGCTATCAGCAGGGACCTGGAGCGGGGTACCCGCAGTGTCAGCACCATTCTCAACTACATGGTGTTCAGTATCCTGCCGATGATGGTGGAGTTCGCCATGGTCGCGGCTATCCTGCTCACCCAGTATGATCCGGCATTCACCCTGGTCACCTTCGGTACGGTGGCGGTCTACGTGGCCTTCACCCTTGCGGTAACCGAGTGGCGCATGGATTACCGCCTGCAGATGAACCGGCTGGAGTCCCAGTCCAACGGCCAGGCCCTGGACAGCCTGATCAACTACGAGACGGTGAAGTATTTCGGCAACGAGCAGCTGGAGCTTGACCGGTTTGACGCCACCCTGGGCGAGTGGGAGGGCAAGGCGGTGATGAGCACCACCTCGATGTCCATTCTCAACTTCGGCCAGGGTGCGATTATCGGTATCGGTGTCATGGCGATCATGTTCTTCGCCGCCAATGGTGTGGTGGAGGGCAGTATGTCCATCGGTGACCTGGTGCTGGTCAACGCCTTTATGCTGCAGCTGTTCATTCCTCTCAATTTTCTGGGCATCGTCTATCGCCAGATCAAGTATTCACTGGCGGATATGGACCTGATTTTCAAACTGCTGGAGCAGCAGCCGGAGATACAGGACCGGCCGGATGCGCAGCCCCTGAAACTGACCCGGGGCGAGGTGCGCTTCGAGCATGTGGATTTCAGCTACCAGGCGGATCGGGCGATTCTTCATGACGTGGATTTTACGGTGAAACCCGGGGAGAAGGTCGCCGTGGTGGGGCACAGCGGAGCGGGTAAATCCACCCTGTCCAGACTGCTGTTTCGCTTCTATGACGTGACACAAGGGCAGGTCACCATCGATGGGCAGGATCTGCGCCAGGTGGCCCAGCAGAGCCTGCGCGAGGCGATTGGCATCGTGCCCCAGGATACTGTGCTGTTCAACGATACCATCTATTACAACCTGGCTTATGGCCGCCCCCGTGCGAGTCGGGAAGAGGTTGAAAAAGCAGCCGGCATGGCCCATATCCGGGAGTTTATCGAATCCCTTCCCCAGGGTTACGAGACACTGGTGGGTGAACGTGGCCTGAAGCTCTCCGGCGGTGAAAAGCAGCGTATTGCCATCGCCAGGGCTATTTTGAAACGCCCCCGAATAATGGTGTTCGACGAGGCGACCTCATCACTCGACAGCAAGACCGAGCAGGCGATCCAGGAGACACTGCGCGAGGTGGCCCAGGACCATACCACCCTGGTTATTGCCCATCGTCTCTCCACGGTAGTGGATTCCGACCGTATCCTGGTCATGGATCAGGGGCGTATCGTGGAGCAGGGCAGCCACCGGGAGTTGCTGGCCAGCGGTGGCATCTATCACAACATGTGGCTGCTACAGCAGGAAGAGCGTGAGCAGCTGCCAGGGGACGGGGTATGAAGGTCTACAAAGTCGGTGGCGCAGTGAGGGATCGCCTGTTGGATCTCCCGGTCAAGGATGTCGACTGGGTGGTGGTTGCAGGAACGGAAGAGGAGATGCTGACCCAGGGGTATAAAAGGGCCGATGCTGATTTCCCGGTGTTTCTGCATCCGGATACCGGTGAGGAGTATGCCCTGGCACGCAGGGAGACCAAGACAGGTCCGGGATACAAGGGGTTCGAGACCTATGCCGGTCCCGACGTGCCCCTGGAGGAGGATCTGCAGCGCCGTGATCTGACCATCAATGCCATTGCCGAGGATGAACAGGGTGTGCTGGTTGACCCGTTCCAGGGTCAGCAGGATTTGAATGACGGCATGTTGCGCCACATCACCCCGGCTTTCACGGAAGACCCGGTGCGGCTGCTCAGGGTGGCCCGTTTCGCAGCCCGGCTGGGAAAATGGGGGTTCAGGGTAGCACATGGCACCCATGCCCTGATGAAGACAATGGCGGCCTCGGCTGATCTCAAGGCGCTGAAGCCAGAGCGGGTGTGGCAGGAGATGAAGCTCGCCCTGGTTACTGATCAGCCCTGGCGCTTCTTCGAAGTACTCCACCGTTGCGGTGCCCTTGAGGTGACCATGCCCAATTTGGCCGCAAGCATGGGAGACCCGGGGGCCCATGCCGGGGAAGGTGACAGTGAACCCGTCTCTGCACTGAAGAGGGCAAGCCTCATCAGCAGGGATCCCAGGGTGCGCTTTGCCTCGGTCATGTTTCAGTCTGTTCGTGCTGATGCGGATGCGTTATCAGGTATGCGGGCTGAGAAAGATTACCTGGAGCTGGTAACCCTCGCCGTGGATCTGGCTCCGTCATTTACGGCGCCTCTCAGTGGTGATGGAGCAGGGGTGGTGCACTTTCTTCACCGCTCCAGGGCCCAGCAGCAGGGGGAGCGTTTCGAGTCTCTGCTGTCGCTGCTCTCCTCACTCTTTCCCCGGGATGCAGCCCGTATCTGCCCTCTATACCGCAAGTCGCTAAAGGCGGCATCTGCCATCTCTGTGCAGGCGCTGAAGGCACAGGGTATTGAAGGGGCACAGCTGGGACAGGCGCTGGCATTTGAACAGCTGAAAGCGGTAAACGGGGTGCTGTCGGGCTGATTCTTGGCCGGGTGAGAAACGGGGTGTTCGTGTTAGAATCAATCCTTTACCCATCAGGCTGAAGCCCGACCTACAGGGGCTGGATAGGCTGCAAAAATTGGTTTCAATACTTAACTGGGACAGAGTCTTGCACAAATAACCGATGAACGATCTCCAGGAAGAGCAACAGCAATCAGGCGGCATGGTTGGCGAAGGCTTTTTGGCCTCGTTGATGAACCGCTCCTCCATTCTGCGCATCCTCGTTGTGGGTCGGCTGCTTGGTCCCCTGGGTGCGCTCGCAACCACCCTGGTCTTTAACTTTATTCTCGCCATACTGGTATTTGCCGGTATCGGCAGTGAGCATAATCTCCCTGTATTGATGATCCTGGTCGGCTTTCTCTCAATGGTTGCCGGCCTGGTGGGTGCAGGGCGTCTGCGTAGTCAACTCCTCAAACCCCTGGTGGAGCTCGAGCAGTCGGTGGCCGATGTCTGCCAGGGTGATCCCTGGTCATCCCTGCCCCTTGAGAGTGTCGGTGTACTCGGTTCGGTGGCCAGGGACTTGGACAGTCTGAGTGGTGAGCTGATCGACCTCTACGAGGATATGGATAATCGCGTGGCACGCCAGACCCGTCGCCTGGCCCAGCAGACATCGGCGGTGAATATCCTTTATGACGTCGCCTCCAGTATCAACCAAGTGGACGACATGGATGGCCTGCTGATGCGCTACCTGGTGGTACTCAAAGGGATTGTTCACGGCAAGGCCGCCACCGTGCAGTTGGCAACCAACCAGGAACAGATGCGCCTGGTCGGCAGTGTCGGACTGGATGATCAGCCCATGACCGAGCAGGAGCAGTTGCCGGTTCCACTCTGCGAGTGCGGCAAGGCTCTCACAAGCGGTGATATCCTGTGTGAGCATGGCGCTGCAGAGTGCTCAGTGCGCAACAACCGACACATGTATGGTCTCAACGAGATGGACGTGGTTACCGTGCCCCTTGAATATCATGGTGATCAGTTGGGGCTCTATCGTATCTACGTAAAAAGGGCGGAGAGCAAGGGACGCGATGATGTGCAGTACCTGCTGGACACCATTGGCAATCATCTTGGTATCGCAATCGCCAAGCAACGTTCAGATGAAGAGGCTCACAGGCTCTCTATTATCCAGGAGCGAACCGCCCTGGCTCATGAGCTCCATGACTCCCTGGCGCAGACCCTGGCCAGCCTGCGCTTCCAGGTCCGTATGCTGGAGGAGACCCAGGAGCTTGAAAATGTGGGCCCCAAGAGCCGAAGTGAGTTGGACAGAATCAGGAACGCATTGGACGAAGCCCATAACGAACTGAGAGAACTGCTCAACAATTTTCGTGCACCGGTGGATCAACGGGGGCTGGCACCGGCATTGGAGAAACTTGCCCAGCGTTTCCGCCAGGAGACCGGTACCCCGATCTTTTTCCAGAAAAGCTGTCGCCAGATAAATCTCGGGGCAAGCGAGGAGATGCAGATACTGCGCATTGTTCAGGAGAGCCTGGTGAATGTACGAAAACACGCCCAGGCCCATACCGTGCGCGTATTGTTGACCTGCCAGGGTGATAACGAATATACAGTCCTGATAGAGGATGATGGTGTGGGCTTCGAAAACGCCAGTCCAAGTGGTAACCCGGGAGAACATATCGGACTCTCCATCATGGAAGAGAGGGCTCATCGTCTTGGTGCCAGTATCCGGATCGAGAGTGAGCCTGGTGAGGGAACCCGGGTCGAGTTGATCTATAATGCCGATGCCCGTAGGGCACCAAAACAACAAGAGGCTGTTTGATGCGCATACTGCTGATTGATGACCATGCCCTGTTTCGTATCGGGTTGCAGGAACTGCTGCAGCGCCGGGGAATCGATGTCGTTGGGGCGCTGGGTGACTGTCAGCAGGGAATCGAAATGGTGGCCAAAGAACAGCCGGATGTGGTGCTGCTGGATATGCGCATGCCGGACATGACGGGTATAGAAGTGCTGAAGGATCTTCGCGGACGTCAATTGACAATGCCCATCGCAATGCTCACAACCAGTCGTGATGAGAAGGACGTTATAGACTCGTTGCAGAACGGCGCCCAGGGCTACCTGCTCAAGGACATGGAGCCCAATGAACTGATTACCGCACTGGAAGAGATCGTCGCCGGCTCAACTGTTGTAGCCAAAGAGCTGACTGGTATTCTGGCCAAGGCGGTACAGGGTGAATCGGACAGCTCCGCTGCACAGGATGCATTCTCTGATCTGACGCCCCGCGAACGCGAGATTTTATGCCACCTGGCCGAGGGGCAGAGCAACAAGGTGATCGCCCGTAACCTGGGTATCTCAGACGGTACGGTTAAACTTCATGTGAAGGCGATACTGCGTAAACTCGACGTCCACTCCCGGGTTGAGGCGGCAGTGATCGCCGTCGAGCAGAGTCTCTGTCCTAGAGGTTGAATTCGAATTGATACGTGATGCCGCCTCACGGTCATGCATTGGTAGCGGGCTATGCCCTAGGCAGTACAGGAATAGATAATCATGATTAGGTTTATTGAACAGATCCGCAGTTGTATGACCGACGTTAAGGAGATCATGCCGTGGGACCTGGAAGAGCGTCTTGAAGCGAACCCGGACCTGCTGGTCGTGGACGTTCGCGAACCCTACGAGTTCGATGCTATGCATATAGATGGCGCGATGAACGTTCCCAGGGGTATTCTGGAATCTGCCTGTGAATGGGACTATGAAGAGACAGAGCCTGAACTGGTAAAATCTCGAAAACGTGAAATCGTTATTGTATGCCGTTCAGGGTACCGAAGTATCCTTTCCGCCCACTCCATGCAGGTTCTCGGATATGAGAATGTCTGTTCACTGCAAACCGGCATGCGTGGCTGGAAAGACTACGATATGCCGATGATAGATAAAGATGGCAATGATGTTGACCTGGATTATGCCGATGATTATTTTGCCCCGGTGCTTCGTGAAGACCAGAAACGCCCGGCCGACTGGGTGGATAGCTGACATCCGGCAGTAGCCCCGCTTTACAGCAACACTACCCTATAGATGATACCCCCTCCCTAGACTGGTGGGTGTCTTCTATTTCCCCTGCATGTCAATTTGGCATTCTGTTTTTCTTTTTAATAACAATCCATTAACTGAACTGAATTGTATCTGCATGCCATCTTGTCATGGTTATGCAGTTTATCGCTTCGATCCATTGCCATAAGTAAAGTCCATTGTTGTTCAACAGCAGGTGTATAGCTGTGTCTGGGCAATGTGGCACGTGGTTTGCAATCGCTTATCAGGCTTCGTCTCTATCGACGTGGGTTATCCCCTATCGAAACAAAAGCAATTCTGGGTTCACCGCAACAGGTGAGCGATACGGGGGTGTTTCAAAGGTAAAACAAAGAGGGTGGGTGTATGGCGAGTAGTTCATCAGGGGGCGGCGGTTCCCGCAAAAGAACAATTATTGTGCTTGGTATCGTATTTTTCGCAGGAATAATCTTTACCGGTCTATTCAATCTTGGTTTATCTGCAACCAACGAGATGGGTTTCTGTATTTCATGTCACAGCATGAAAGTAAATTACGAAGAGTATAAAGAGACAACTCATTACAAAAACGCATCCGGTGTGCGCGCCACCTGTTCGGATTGCCATGTCCCCAGGGAATTTGTACCAAAAATGGTAATGAAGGTATTGGCCTACAAGGATGTGCTGCACGAAATACTGGGTACCATCGACACGCCGGAAAAATATGAATCTCAACGCTGGGCAATGGCGACTCGCGTCTGGGACAAGATGCGGGCCACCAATTCAAGAGAGTGCCGCTCCTGTCACGAGTTTGAACAAATGGACATGAGCGAGCAGGACCGTAGTGCACGTAAGCGCCACGGTAGGGCAATGGATGAAGGCAAGGCCTGTATCGATTGTCACAAGGGATTGGCCCATGAAGAGCCTGATGAGCCTGATGAGCCGGATGACAAGGGCGAGTCATAATCCAGATGCTATCAGTTCAGAACCACAACAAGGTTTAGAGATTCATGAAACAGAAAACGATTTTGGCTCTGCTAATCACGGCTGGAATGAGTCTGCATGCCTTTGCCGGCGATGTGACGCAGGAGAAAGAGTTACGCATGGCAGCCAGTATTGGAGACGTGAAAGGTATCGACCTGCTGCTGGACCGTGGGGTAGATGTTAATAGTCCGAATAATATCGGCAAAACCGCGCTCATGATGGCGATAGAGAGTGACAGTATGGACGCCACAGCTGCTCTGCTTTCAAGGGGGGCAAATGTCAATGCAGCTACTGATGCCGGATGTACGGCACTTACCTTTGCTGCAGAGAATGGTCACGATGCACTTAGTGCTCTGCTGCTGGAGAGAGGTGCTGATCTCAATGCAAGGACACGTGCCGGGTGGGATGCGCTGACTATCGCTGCAAGGTACGGATTGACTGATATGGTTGAGCAGTTCCTCTACAAAGGGGCAGATCCAAACAAGGGTGACAGGGATGGAAGGACAGCACTTATGCATGCAGCGGAAAAAGGCCATCCTGAAACAATCATGCTGCTTCTTAATAATAAGGCGGACCTCTCGGCACGTGATGATCATGGTTCGACAGCCCTGCTGATAGCAGCAGATAAAGGTCATGCCCATGTCATTGACCTGGTGCTGGACAGTGGTGCAGATATCAATGCGGTTGATTCAGATGGTGCTACAGCCCTTATCTGGGCTGTTGGCCAGGATCATATTGAGGCTGCAGAGCGGCTGTTACGCCGAGGGGCAGATGTCAATCAACAGGATGCAGATGGAATTAGCGCGCTGATGGAAGCCGCTTCAATACGATCTGAGAGCTTGGTTAAATTGTTGCTTGAAAATAGTGCCGATCCATTCCTGAAGAGCAGGCGGGGGCGGACCGCACTTGATGTTGCAGCAAAAAAGCGCAATCGGAATGTCAGCCTTCTACTTGAAAATGCAATGTCTGAATAGTGCCGGATAAACCTGGATTGAACCGTTTATTGAAATTCGGTTGAAATGTGATTGCCATCCGTCAGCTTGTATTGGCTACTGGTAGATAAAGAATAGATCAATGCCATTTTGGCATGTGTATTTTTCTTTTGTTTACAGATATTTAATACATAGCCCGAGGTGTGATATGCCATCTTGTCATGTTCCAGATGCTGAATTGATTGGCTTCGTCTGTGTCTGTCTTAACATTATTTAGATATTACAGGTAGATACGTTGATTTATAGGATGTTGGCATACCGATTGCGTTCGCTTTCCAAATTCTTGATTTTTGGAACTGTTTAGTCATCTTAAATTAGATAATTAATTGGCTGAATAATGGTTTCAAGCATTTGATCAAATCAGTTGAGTTGTTTTGCATTCGGCAGATGCCGGGAGCGGCTGGGTTTGCGTTATATAGACGAATTGTTCTGAGGAGGGTTGAGTATGTTAAAGCGTTCGCTACAGGTGATCCGTAAGTGGATATCCAATGAACAGAGCAACCGGGTTGAAGTTGATAGTGCTGAACAGTGTGTCTCAGATGACAGGCGAAAATTTTTCAAAAGAGCTGCAGTTGGTGCTGTATCGGTTACAGCAACAGCAGGATTGGCTAAAGCAGTTACAGAATCAGTACCTAGGCCAAGCATGAGAGAGCGCTATGTAAAGGACAGCCTGACTGGTGAAGAAGAGTTGATGCGTCGTGAGTACGTTGCTATGACCGAGCAGGAGAAGCTTGAAATGGTTCAGGAATTTATTGACAGCTATGCAGAGAATAGTTGAGCCATTCGTGATGACGCTCAATGAACGAATGGTCTTCTGGCAAGGTTCAACTACGTGTCAGATTATTTGAGCGAACATGATTATTTTGCACTGAATAATACGATCCCAACTGATCCAGGGGTACTAAATGCCAAATAAAAAGACAAAAGAGAATAGTATTGCGAACACCTCGCGTAGGGATTTCTTGCGTAAGGCAGGTACCTATAGCGCGGCATCTCTATCTGGCGCAGCCATGCTTCTTTCAAATCCGAAACAGGCAAAGGCAACAACTAATGTCAGTTGGGCTGAACATTTTCAGAAAAACTATCGGCTGATGACAGAAGAGGAGAAACTGGAGGCCATCTCCAGGTTGGAACTACGCTATTCCGAAGAGTTCGGTAAACAAGTCACTGTGGATGGCTCTCCTGCTATGGATGGGGTGTTGTTCGGTTACGCTCTCAATATCCAGAAGTGCATTGGTTGCAGGCGCTGTGCAAAAGCCTGTGTTGCTGAGAACAACCAGTCAAGGGGCGATGAACAGGAGATTGAGTGGATTCGTGTACTGAGACTGGAAAAGGGTCAGTTTTCAGAGGAAGACAGGGACAGTGCAGGATATCCTGATGATATAGGTATTCAGGTGGGTGGTAATGCGTATAAGCCAGCAGGTGTCGTGCTGGAGGGACAGCATTATTACGAACCTGACCAGGTGCCTGAGAAAGATGCCTTCTACCTGCCCATGCAGTGCATGCAGTGTGAAAAACCTCCCTGTGTAAAAGTCTGTCCCGTGCGCACCACCTACCGTGATCCTGACGGAATAGTAGTTATCGATTACAACTGGTGCATAGGTTGCCGCATGTGTATTGGTGCCTGTCCCTACTGGGCTCGCCGCTTTAATTGGGGTGAGCCTGATCTGCCCTCCGAAGAGATGAATCCAAACACCCATTACCTGGGGAACAGGCCTCGTATGAAGGGTGTGGCTGAAAAGTGCACCTTCTGCGTTCAGCGCACCCGTAAAGGTCGCTGGACGGCCTGTGTTGAGGTCTGTCCGGTCGGTGCTCGAAAACTCGGGAACCTACTGGACCCGGAGAGTGATGTGCGCAAGGTGCTTGCAACAAAGAAAGTATTCCGTCTGCGGGCTGATCTCAATACCTATCCCAAGTTTTTCTACTTCATGGATTAAGGGGTATCACGTGAAACGCTTTATCCAATTTGCAATTGATTTTATTCGTGCCGGGTTTACTGGCGGAATCCTGTTTTGGGCCTGGATGCTGTTCCTCTCTTTTTTCATCATGCTCTGGGGTTACGGTGAATATGTACAGATCCGTGATGGGATGATAGTAACCAACCTTACCGACCAGGTGAGTTGGGGAATCTATCTGGCCAGCTTTGTTTTTATGGTGGGTGTGGCCGCAGCAGCAGTGACTGTCGTGTTTCCAGCTTATGTCTACAAGCATCACGAGTTGCACAAGATCGTAGTGCTGGGCGAAATGCTCGCTATTGCTGCAGTGATCATGTGCCTATTGTTCGTTACAGCGCACATGGGAAGACCAGACAGAATCTGGCACATACTACCAGTGATCGGAATATTCAACTGGCCCCATGCCATGTTGACCTGGGATGTGATTGTACTGACAGGCTATCTGTTGCTGAATATTGTTGGCGGTTTCTACTTTATGTATAAAAAATATACAGGTGAGCCGTTAAACAAGCCTTTCTACCTGTCAGTTGTGTTCATCGCCATTGTCTGGGCCTTGAGTATACACACGGTAACCGCTTTTCTGATAAATACCATGCCGTCACGCCCCATGTGGTTCCACTCGGTGATGCCGATCAAATTCATAACCACAGCATTTGCTGCAGGTCCATCTTTGATCATTATCGTCTTCATGCTTGTGCGAAAGTTCACACCCATGAAAATAGCGGATGAAGCACTACACATGCTGTCCCAGATTGTGGTCTGGTGTCTTGGCATCGCACTGTTTCTAACTTTATCCGAAGTGGTCACAGAACTATATCCAAGTACGGAGCACTCCCTCGGGCTGCAGTACCTGATGTTTGGCCACAACGGACTTCACGCTCTTGTGCCTTTCTTCTGGACGGCGATGGGCCTGATGATTGGATCGTTTGTTCTGTTACTGATTCCACGGGTGAGAAAGAACCTGTTTGTGCTTCCCTTTCTTTGTGTTGCTGTGTTTGCCGGAATCTGGATTGAGAAAGGTATGGGTCTGATGTTGCCTGGAGTAATTCCAACCCCTATCGGAGAGTTCAGCGAATACACCCCAAGCATGATTGAACTGATGATTGTTATAGGTGTGTGGGCAATCGGATTTTTTGTTCTAACTGTTCTGATTAAAGGGGCTGTAGGTGTGTTGATCGGGGATGTCAGCTATAGGGAGAGTTCCGATGTGCCTGCAACATGAGAACTGTACTGAGAAAAAGTTGCTAACGCATACACAACAGAGCGCACCTCCCAATGCTATCAGGAGACGAAAGACAATGACCGGATATCAAGTGGTTAAATCAGCTGTTGGATTGTGCCTCCTGGCAGTGCTCACCGTTTCCACAGCATACGGTGGGGAGACCCTGGAGAGCAAAGAGTGTTTCGAAAGCAGGGAAGGGAAAAGCCAAGTACAGCAGCGTGAGATAAAACCAGGTGTAACCAATGTGACGTGTTCGGATACAACTGGTGCGGTATTGCACTGGTCTGACCCATTTGAGGGAACTATTCCCATGGGGGATATGCCCATTGAAGCCGACTATACACACGAAGAGGCGGTGGTAAAGCCACGGGAACCTGAGATTGACAGGAACAAACTGTTGACGATTTGTTCAGTCGCCTGCCATGACGGTAAGTATGTCCCGGTTCCAGAAAATATATTTCCACGTCCATTGAAGATGCATAAGGATATTGTTCCCGACTCAATGGCCCTGAAGCACGGTAAAGGCGGGATCTGGTGCCTGGACTGCCATCATCCCGTCGATAGGACAAAGCTGGTTGATAACTTTTACAACAAGGTCAGCTTCAATCAGCCTCAAAAACTCTGTGGTAAGTGTCATGGTCAGATTTACAGGTACTGGCGTGATGGTATACATGGCAAGCGGATCGGTATGTGGGATAAGGGTGGAAAGAAGCGCTGGTGGACCTGCACCGAGTGTCACAACCCCCATGATGTAGAGCAGGGTGACAGGCTATCGGGTTTTGCCCAGCTGATCCCTGAGCCGGCACCAAATCTTCCCAAGGGAATGACAAACGCCAATCATGAGCGTGTCGAACACGGTCCGGGACATTAACTGAATATTATTTGTGGGTAGAGAGGCATTATGACCAGTTTTCAAGAAAAAGAGGCGGCTCGGAGAGCGGCGTTTGAGGCTATTTGGGAAAACAAGATCAATGCTGTATTTGCTGATGTGGCCGCTGTCTATGACAGGGCAAACGATTTTGCAAGCATGGGAACGTTAAAGGGGCTTCGGCGTCGTTTCGTGGCCACAATTGATGTTGAACCAGGTCATCGGGTGCTCGATGTCTGTGCCGGAACAAACGTGATAGGTATTGAGCTTCTTAAAAAACAGCCTGAACTCGATGTTTATGCAGTGGATCGCAGTGACGCAATGCAGGAGGTTGGAAAAGACCTGGCCTCTCAGCAGGGATTTGAAATCAAAGGCCGTATTTGTGATGTTCACAGACTTCCGTT
This sequence comes from Sedimenticolaceae bacterium, assembly GCA_965224515.1. GTDB lineage: Bacteria > Pseudomonadota > Gammaproteobacteria > Chromatiales > Chromatiaceae > Sedimenticola_A. Next base: position 143,505 of record OZ245051.1, on the reverse strand, counting down.
CCCGGACAATCACTTTGACGTGGTAACACTGCAGTATGCAACCAGGCATCTCAGGGTTATCGATGTTTTCTCTGAAATAAACCGGGTGTTGAAGCCGGGTGGTCATTTCTATCATTGCGACATGCTACGGCCTGCTAACAGGGTCATTGAGGAGTCCTATTATCTCTATCTCAAGGCCTGTCTCAAGATGACTTCATGGGCTATTCGATCCAGTCCTGTTGCTGTCTCCTGTCATAATTATTTTGTTGAAGCCATCCGCCTGTTTTACTCAACTGATGAACTGTCACAGCTGTTATCCGAACTTGGGTTCTCTGACGTCATCGGACAGCCGATGCTTGGTGGAACAGTGGCTTTTCACAAGGCGTGCAAGGCGTAGCGTAGAGCGATCTCCCAGCAGATCATTCTCAGGTACATGTTATAGAGGTTAGCGGAATGAAATTAAACAAAATAGTGATACTGACCTTTTGGGTTTCCATGGCCATTCTTCAGGTTAAATATGTTTTTGCTCTCGATGGCTCGACCCTGTACAGGGAAAAAGCCTGCATCGCCTGTCATGGTGAGAATGGAAATCAGCCTGTAATGTCTGAATATCCAAAAATATCTGGACAGAATGCACCGTACATGGTTGCCCAGATGAAAGATATAAAAAGCGGATCGCGTAACAATTCACATTCTATAGCGATGACCAATGTTATGCATATGATCAGTGAGGATGAGATGAATGCAGTTGCAGAATGGCTTTCAGGTTTGCCTCAGTGATCAGCTGTTCCATAGGGAATCGGTAAGGGCTACTATCTGTTGATAATATGCCTCCCGGTCTATACCGAGGACTCCTGATCCGAAAATCTCAGCATCATCAGCTGTCGCAAGATCTCCATAGTTCACAAGTACCGACTGGTAGAGAATCAGGGCAGGGAGAGAGTCATGACGGCCTTCTAATTGCTTATGAAGAAAGATGGTATAACCATCATCAGGGTTATCCGAGACTGGTTTCGTTTTGGCGAAAAGGCCGCTCTCGATCTCATCTGAAGTAAACAGAATATTTACAGGGTACCTGATGCATCGCCTGTCATCGAGTATTCGTAGGACTGTCGGATAGTCTATTGTCGGGCCGTATTTAGCATTTATCTCTTTTGCCCTTTCGGCAGCATGGTGAGATACGGTGCTGTGAATTAGCTTTCCAGCACGTTTTTTTACCTTGGTGCTCTTCTGTTCCATTACATTACCATTTGATTGACTGTTTATTATGTGTAGATCCGGCCTGCAGTATATGAAAGTATTCTGGTTGTATGTGCTTATCTATTTTAATCCAAAGGGGGATTACCATGGCTGAATACAAACTCAAGTTCACTGATGTGGATGATAACGATAGTCAAGATGACTCCCGGCAGCGTACCCTTGATGAGCTTCATCAATTCATTGCCGCTATGGATGACCGGCCATTGGCGATTGTAACCCTGGATGAAAAGCAGAGTGACAATTGGGATGAAGAGGGTGAGATTGACTATCAGGATGAGTACGGACGTCAAATTATCGAACAGGTTTCTGACGGTATTACTGAAACCCTGTTGATCAGAAGTCATGAAGGTCTTCCCGTGGCCCTGGCGGCAAGGGATCTGGCGTCAGGATGGCAGGGCATTGGTATAGATAAAAGGCTTCGTTTTGAAATAGCAAAATCATTTATTAATGATGAAACCGAGTTCAGTCAGTAATAACCATAACTCCAGGGTATGACTATTATTTACATCAGTAAATTCAGGCCTGATCTACGAGGTTGAACCGCTTTATCATGCGGTAGACACTTCGTTCACTGATGCCCATCACTTCTGCAACCTGAGACCTGCGGCCGGAGTATTTCTTCAGCTGGTGCTGCAGGTACTCTGCAGTTACCTCGTCAAGACTTGGGTCATGTTTGAATGTAAGGTTGATCAGAGCGCCCTGGCTTTTGTTGGATGAACCAAAGGCGAGGTGTTCTGGCTGTATCTTTTGCTTGTCCCTGGAGAGAATGATGGCACGCTCAACAACATTCTTCAGTTCGCGTATGTTTCCAGGCCAGTCATATGCAATAAGTTTTCGCAACGCAGCAGGAGTTAGCTCCTTGTCGATTCTACGGGAGAAGTTGTGATTCTTGATGAAGTGCTGGGCCAGGTCAGGGATGTCCTCACGGCGGTCACGCAGTGGTGGTGAGGTTATACTGAATCCGTTCAGGCGGTAATAAAGATCTGCCCTGAAACTGTTTTCGGCAACCATCTCTTCAAGGTCGCGGTTTGTTGCAGCGATCATGCGTACATTGGCGGTCAGGTCCTTTGTGCCGCCCAAACGTCTGAAAATTCCCGTTTCGAGCACACGAAGAAGCTTTGCCTGTATCGTGGCATCAATTTCACCTATCTCATCCAGGAAAAGTGTGCCACCCTCGGCGCCTTCAATCAGTCCTTTCTTCTGTCGGTCTGCGCCGGTAAAAGCGCCTTTTTCATGACCAAACAGTTCCGATTCAAAAAGCTTTTCCTGTAATGTGCAGCAGTCTACAGCGACAAAATTCCGGGAAGAACGATGACTGTTCTCGTGGATGGCATGAGCTACCAGTTCTTTGCCTGAACCGCTCTCTCCCTGGACAAGTACGGTAATGTCATCCCTGGCTACATCTGTAATCAGGTGTTTTGTCTCTTCCAGTGCTTCACTGTGGCCTACGAGCGAGCGGTTTCTGGAGTTTTTTGCATGAAGCTGGCGCTTGCAGAATTGATGATCACTGCGCAGCGCGGCATTGGAGAGTGTTCTCTCAACTGTGAGCAGTAGTTCTTCCGGGCTTAGTGGCTTCAGAAGATAATCCTGCGCCCCGTTTTTCATTGCGTCCACGGCGTTCCTGACAGACCCATAGGCGGTTAGAATTATGACTGGGTACTCATCGACAATGTTCGGCAACTGCTCAAGACTGTCGCCGTCAGGAAGGCGTCCGTCCATCACGATCAAAGACGGTTCGTTGTTGTTCAGGTGTTGTTGGGCATCAGCCCAGCATGAAACACCTGTTGTCTGGTGGCCGGCCTTTGTCAGTTGTTGGACAATCAGGTGATTTAGGGTTGCGTCATCTTCTATGACAAGGATCTTATCACTCATGGTTCGCTGCCCTGGGATCTGTCAGGATCGGTTAAGTTGATTTCGAATACACTCCCTTGCTCAGGTTTGCTGCTGACTGAAATTGTACCGTCATGATTTTCAATAATTGCCTTGACTATGGAGAGGCCAAGGCCTGTGCCGTGTGAGCCATCGGCACGTCTACTGAAAAAGGGATCGAAAACATATTTCAGGTCGTGAGCCTTGATACCCTTGCCTGAGTCAGCAAAACGAATCACCACACCTTTTTCGCCACGGCTACAGCTGATCTCAAGCGTTCCACCTTCCGGCATTGCATGGAAAGCATTCTGTACCAGGTTAAGGGTAACCATACGCATGTCGCCATCAATGGCCAGAAGACGGATATCTTCCTCGTAGTTCTGGATTATGTTGATTTTATTTGACTCTGCCTCCCACTTGATGAGGCTGATGGTGTCATTCAAGAGAGTCGATATGTTTATCAATTGGGTTGGAGAGCCGGGGGGTGCACTGAGTTTCAGTAGACGTTCAGTCACCGTAACGCACTTATCAACTTCCTTTTCCAGTACATTTAGATAATTACTGATCTCGTCCGTTGGTGTATCCATCGCTTCAAGGGCCTGCTGTGAATCATGCAGCGCGAATCGGACAGAGGCCAGCGGATTGTATATTTCGTGGGCTACGCCTGTAGCAAGGCGGCCAAGTTCAGACAGTTTCTGCTCGTGTGAGTATTTCACCGTCTCTTCAAGATCGCGGATCGATTCCACGATAAGCTGTTGTTCTATGCCGTGGATCCTGCTTCTTAATGGCGCGGCATAGACTTCTACACCCATTTTGCTGCCATCAGTACGAACATGCTGATGCAGAACCTTTATCGGTTGCTGGGTTATCGTTATTTCATGTATTGGACAACTTGTCAGTGTTGGCGGACAGGGCTCACTTCTTCCATGTGTTGTTTCATAGCAGTATCCGAGAGTTTCGTTGTCAGATAAGCCCAATTGATCTCTGTATGTTTTGTTCGCCAGAATTACTTTGTACTCACTGTCTATTATCCGAACGCCATCAGGGATAGCGTCGACAAGCGATTGCAGAAAAGCCTCTTTCTCAGCCAACTCACTGATTTTTTCCTGGAGGTTCTCCGCCATGCGATTGAACGTGTTGCCGAGAGTGGCAAGTTCATCATGACCACTTAACCTGACCCGGGTTTCCAGTTTACCAACGCTTAATGCTTCGCTTGCTTCGGAAAGTGTTGCGACGGGTTTTAAAATATAGCGGCGTATGAACCACCAGCCCCCTGCAATGTTAATGATGACAATGAGAGATCCGGTTCCCATCAGAACAAGAGTAGTCTCTTTCGCGTTGCTTCGAAGAGAGGCTGCATCATAGTCGACATAAAGAATGCCATTGACCGGGCTCTTCTCTATTGGCCCGTGGCACTCTATGCAGGGTGGCTTATTCTGCACCGGATTGATGCTTCGCAGAACTTCGCTACCCTGGTGATTGATCACGAAACCTGTGGTCGCTTCACGTTCAGAAGCGTCATGGAACAGATGCTTGCCAAGCAGGTTGTTCGATGATGAGAAGCGGATTTCACCAGCAGGGTTGGTGATCATGATATCGACGATGTTCGGCTGGTTGCCCAGGCCGCTTACAATACTTCGAAGACCCTCCAGGTCGCGTTTCAGCATGGCGTTTTCAAGGGAGGTGCGCAGCAGTTGGTTTACCTGGGATGCAGCTTCTTTTTGTGCATGCCCGATTTCACTTCTGTACATTCCGATAAACAGCAGAATGAAGATCAGGGTGCTGACCAGTAATCCTGCTGCCGTTGCTGCGATAAAGCGACGGTTTAATCGTGAATTCATCCAAAAGAGCATGCCGGCTTCCGCGCTGATTCGTGTCCAAAACACTCCCAGGTATCAAACCCCGGGATGGAGAAATAAGTTCGATTCTAACCCTTTCTCCGGGATTTTCCCTGACAAATTGTCAGTTAAGATGGCCGCTTTTCACTGCTGTTTCAGCTTTGATCAGCTGGTCATCTGAATTGAAAACTTATTTAAATCATTGTGATAGACTCGGTATGGGAATTAAGAGTCAGCCAGGTGGCGTGGTTTCCACTGGATGCGCTCTGCTAATTCATTGAATAGATAGCCTGTTATATACGCAGGCACACATCCGCCGGTAGCCCCTTAATCCCGTTAACCAGGGAGGCCCGGGAGAGAGTCTGTTATGGCAGTTCAGAAACAATCCAGCCCCTGTTAACTGACGATATGGCATGTAACGCCATACAGACATTTTGCCCACACCCTGACAAACACTTTCGCGCTAAGTGATCATCTTCCCTGCAGCTGTTGTTCAATATTCATAACTTGTTGTGAATTATGAGAATTATTGGATGCCTTTTAATTTTGGGAAGTTGCTGCTTTCTTTTTCGACAGATTTGGCACGCTGGTTGCAACCGTAATTGCAATCTTTTTTCTGGTGAAAGAGATGCATGTGCAGATGTTGAACCAGCAAATAAAAAAGTGAAACCAGAGGGTAAATATAATGTTAAAGAAAGTAATTAGAACAGTCGGTTGTGCCGCCCTGATAGCAGGCATGGCCAGTGTGCCTGCGGTAGCAGCTGAACAGGAAGGTATGAGCGGTATGTCCGGCATGAGCGGTATGTCCGGCATGAACGGGATGTCCGGCATGAACGGGATGTCCGGCATGTCCGGAATGAACGGGATGGCTGGTATGAACGGGATGTCCGGCATGAACGGGATGTCCGGCATGAACGGCATGGCTGGTATGAACGGCATGTCCGGTATGAACGGGATGTCCGGCATGAACGGCATGGCTGGTATGAACGGCATGTCCGGCATGAATGGTATGGCTGGCATGAACGGGATGTCCGGTATGAACGGCATGTCCGGAATGAACGGCATGTCCGGCATGAACGGCATGGCTGGTATGAACGGCATGGCTGGCATGAACGGGATGTCCGGCATGAATGGTATGGCTGGCATGAACGGGATGTCCGGTATGAACGGGATGTCCGGTATGAACGGGATGTCCGGTATGAACGGGATGTCCGGTATGAACGGGATGTCCGGTATGAACGGGATGTCCGGCATGAACGGCATGGCTGGTATGAACGGTATGTCCGGCATGAACGGGATGTCCGGCATGAACGGCATGGCTGGCATGAACGGGATGGCTGGCATGAACGGCATGGCTGGCATGAACGGTATGGCTGGCATGAACGGTATGGCTGGCATGAACGGTATGTCCGGCATGAGCGGTATGTCTGGAAACAACGCCATGGCGAAAGATCAGATCGACAGTTGGAGCAAAGCACACCAGATCTCCACAGCATGGCTTAAATTGAGTGGTTTTAATGGTGTTTCTGTCGGGAGAATCAGGAAGGTTAATAAGATTTACATCGTTAGTATCGTTGCTTCTGAGTCACCTCACGGTCTCAGAAATCAGCTGATTATCAGGACAACTGACGGGTATACCAGCCCGGTATTTTAGTGTTCGGAAAACATCGGATTATTTAGCAATAAGCCAGGGATGGCGAGTCCAACGGTGACATACCGATTGTTGTATATTGAAACAGAGTTTGAGAACGACCCTTGTGATGAGCCCTAGTGGCTTTTTGCCGGTCCGGAAATATCCGGGCCGGATTTTTTCTGGATTAACTAAGCGGAATCATGTTCCGCTTTCCGTATGTCATTTTGTCATATTAAAAAGACATAAGAATCAATGGATTGGCTCGAGCGTAGCATTAGTTCTGCCATTCTGTCAGAGATGTTGACTGATGGAATGCTATTGATCGAAACCTCACGGGTTGTCACATCTTGACCTTCAGCTGTAATTCAATACAGATTACTTTTTGGCATATCCTTTGCTCTGGTTAACAGCTGTACATCATGTTGAAGGGTGAATCTGGTTATGACTGCTGAGAATCTGCCGCGAATCAATGCGGAATCATGCCTGCTTGCTACAACTGCGGTCAGTAACTGCCGTGCCTGCATTGATGTCTGTCCGAAGAACGCCTGGATTCTTACAGAAGAGTCTATTGACCTCGATGCCAATTCCTGTGACGGGTGTGCTCTTTGTGCGCCGGTCTGTACAACCAATTCGATTGTTGTTGAGAACAAGCCGATATTAAAGCTTGAGCACAATATTCTATCGATTGTCTGCAGTGATGTTTCAGAATACTCCGCATTAAACCGGATTGAATGCATCCACTCCATAGACCTGTTGACTCTTGTCTCGGTCTATCGCGATGGTATGCGGAGAATCAGGTTATGTATTGGCGGCTGCAGTGACTGTGACCGTTCGAGTAAAGAGGGATTCTGGTCGAGATTCATGGGTTTGAACAGTGCCCTGTTCTCGCGAAACATGCCCATGATTGTATTGGAGTACTCCCATGGGTTGTGCATGGAAAGAAATGACGCAGACATTGAACAACCCGACAGGGGCAGGAGAGGTTTCTTCTCAAAACTGCTTGGATTGAGTTCCACCGCATCACACGATGATCTGAGTTCAGATTATTTGAGTAAAATGAACTCTCCCGGACAGTGGCTTGAGTCAACAGGTTTTAAGGGGCCATTGCCTTATGTTCCGGTGATGGATACCCTTTCATGCAGCGCTTGCCATGCCTGTGTGAAGATCTGTCCCGCACGGGCGCTCGTTCACGATGACAAAACGTCTTACTATCTGGTTAAATCTGAATTATGTATTGGTTGTATGCTATGTGTTGATATCTGTGAGGATGGCGCAATTTCAGTGGATTCATGGAAAGAACCGAAACAGACAGAAATCCCCTTGTTGTCAAAGCAATGCGAGGCCTGTGGTGTTACCTACAGTATGGTGGAGGAGAAAAGTGAGATGGATGTCCGGTGTTCACTCTGCAGAAGCAGTGACCGGTTCAGTAATCTTTTCCAGGTAATCGATTAGGCCTTCAGTCAGTTATTCACATTCATTTTCGTTGACACTGCTGTATTTGCAACCGGCTGTACTGTCAGTTTGTCATAAAAACAGCTCCGTACTATTGCATTCACTCTCCATAACAGTGGCCACTATGGGCTTGGCGTAACTTTTGCAGGTTTCGAATCTTTAAGATTTTGTCTGCGTGATCCTGTGGAGGAGTTCCCGACATGAATAAAGATAAAAGTACTGGAGCCTGTTCAAGCTTCAAACGATTCGGACTGTTTTTTCTTCTTCTGTTTATAACCGGTTTTGTTGAGGCGGACAGACAATTGTCTGATAGCCTGCGTGATTCCCTTAAAGAGACGGGTTGGAGTGAATATCAATCAGAGGATGGAAGTGTTATCTATCGCAGGCCGGAAGCCGAATCCGTACCAGACACGACGCCGGATGTCACTGATGAGCAGGAGAGAAGAAGGTTGGGAGAGGCCCTGAAACAAAGGGGTTGGGAGGCGAGCTGGCAGGTTGATGGGAGCCTGGTTATTAAGCCTGCTAAGGGTGAAAATACTTCTGAAGCAATAGATAAGCCTGTTTCCCTTCAGTCCCGTGCATACCAGATACCGGATCTCCCCGGTTTTGAATACTGGAGAATCGAGAAAGGGGAAGATGGATCAATGATGTTTCATCCCCTTGTGAAAACACGTATTGACAAGAGCTCTGGTGATTATAAGCCTGCATCGGGGGAGTGTGTGATTTATCTCCCGTCGACCGTTAGGGTACAGCTCCCGGTGGATGAATGGGCTGAAGCTAAAGAGCTTGCCCAGGCGTGGCTGGATATGTCTGGTCGCACAGGTATGCAGGTTGGAAGAATCCGCAAGGTGCTAAGGGTGTACATGGTCAGCCTTGTGGGCGATTCAGCGCCTTATCGCCTTAAACATCAGTTGGCCATTCGCGCATCTGACGGTGGTGCGATTCTGCTCGATTGATGGCTGCGATTTAATCAATCCGATCACTACCCTTTTTGCGGATTGTTATACTGCCAGCCGGTTTCGGAGGCCCTGATACGGCCTCCGTTATTATTTTTATTGTACTGAGCAAGGTGCAATACTTTTCGGTGGTCATTAATTCATAAAGTCTACGACTTCAGGTCGCAGTTCCTGGCAACTCTCTAACGCTTTTTTCACGCTATGACGTATTGTCAGTCCATCTGTTATTGCTGGTAATTAATTTACATTTAACTGAAATATAACTGTGTAACCGGATGAAATATCGAAAGAATAATCTTACATTCGGGTGCAGTCCCGGGGTCTGTTTTCAATGGAACCTTATCCCTCTTTGGGTGCTGCATGACAAATAGACAGATTTCCCCTTTCTTCAGCCTTTTATGCACACTGTTGTTAACAAATAAAATATATAAATATCAATAAGTAAGAGCATTATTTTCTCTTCTGGCACGGCAGTTGCCATAGGTGTTGTGCCTGTGTGATTGGACACAGAGATGTCATTCAGCCAGAAGGAGAAAATATGATGCGGTTTTTTCTGCCCATCTGCAGCGGAATGTTGATGGCCATAGCGTCCTCAGTATCTGCAAGCTATCCCATTGCTGGTCTTGAGCCTTCACAAAGGCCTGTTGGTGCACCCGTCATCGAATGGGTGCGGCATGACAAGTCCTGGTATCAACACGCACTTACAGGCGTTCAGAAGCCTTATCCACGCAGTCTCTATTTCCTGGACAACCAGGGGAATTGGTATACGCCATTCACTCGTCCCGGAATGAGAGGGCGTTATGACATTCGTGGATGGCATTTCCAGAACAACCGATAAAACTCAAAGACTTTTGCTTGTTGCTGGTAAGTACAGCGGGAAGCACAAGAGACAGTCTCGCATAGAGGCCATATATCAACACTCGATGGAGGAATCCAAAATGAATAAATTTCGAATGCCAAGTCTTAAAGGAGCTATAAAAGCTCTTGGCCTAGCTACTGCGATTGCTGCGGCCCCTCTGGCATCTGCCAGCATGTACGGCATGGGTGGCATGTCAGGCATGAACGGCATGGGCGGTATGTCCGGCATGGGCGGTATGTCCGGTATGGGCGGAATGTCCGGCATGGGCGGTATGTCCGGCATGGGCGGAATGTCCGGTATGGGCGGAATGTCCGGCATGGGCGGAATGTCCGGTATGAGCGGCATGGGCGGCATGAGCGGTATGTCCGGCTATTTCAAGATTACTCCCCGGGGACAGATCTTCTTCTATCCTGCTAGCGGTATGTCCGGTATGAGCGGCATGGGTGGCATGTCCGGTATGAGCGGCATGGGCGGCATGTCCGGTATGAGCGGCATGGGCGGCATGTCCGGTATGAGCGGCATGGGCGGCATGGGCGGAATGTCCGGCATGGGCGGTATGTCCGGCATGGGCGGAATGTCTGGTATGTCAGGCAATTGGGTCTGGATGCCTAGTGGCATGTCCGGTATGGGCGGAATGTCCGGCATGGGCGGAATGTCCGGCATGGGCGGAATGTCCGGCATGGGCGGAATGTCCGGCATGGGCGGAATGTCCGGCATGGGCGGAATGTCCGGCATGGGCGGAATGTCCGGCATGGGCGGAATGTCCGGCATGGGCGGAATGTCCGGTATGGGCGGAATGTCCGGCATGGGCGGAATGTCCGGCATGGGCGGAATGTCCGGCATGGGCGGAATGTCCGGCATGGGCGGAATGTCCGGTATGGGCGGAATGTCCGGTATGGGCGGAATGTCCGGTATGGGCGGAATGTCCGGTATGAGTGGAATGAGCGGCATGTCCGGTTATTTCAAAATCACCCCTCAGGGTCAGATCTTCTTCTATCCAGCTAGCGGTATGTCCGGCATGTCCGGCATGGGCGGAATGTCTGGTATGGGCGGAATGTCCGGCATGAGTGGTATGGGTGGTATGTCAGGTATGGGCGGAATGTCCGGCATGTCTGGCTGGAACTAAGACGTCAGTCTAGTTCACTGAGTCCCCCAGCATGGACGCATCAGGGCGCATGGAAGCGCCCTTCTATTAAATCAACTCCTGCATCAAAGCAATGCGACTTGCATCATTATGGGCGAGGCAATAACTATGAAGTTGGAAACACAGTTTACATTTGTCACCCTTTTCCTTTCTCTGGCCTTCATGGTAGCCGGTGGTGCTCATGCTGCTGATGATGTGAAAGGGGATTACGAAAGCGCACGATGGAACCCGATCCATTTCAAGCCTGCCATTGATGACGCTACAGATGAACAGTGCCTTGAGTGTCATCAGGAGATACTGGACCGGAAAGTGCTGGCGCAGTCACCGGCCGGAATCAAATCCTCCCAGGTGATGGCTTGGTACCAGACCCTGAGTACCTATGAGGGTGAGCAGGAGACTTTTCATCGTCGCCACCTTACCACTCCCCTGGCAAAGCAACTCATGGATATGAAATGCAACACCTGTCACCAGGGAAATGATCCGCGTGAGGAAGCACATCTTCCCCCGGACCATGCAAACACTTCATTTACTCTGCGCAAGGCGGTCAATCCCGAGACCTGCCTGATGTGCCATGGCTCCAGTCCATACAAAATCATGGGCCTTCCAAGTCCCTGGTCTGAGTCGCGGAGCATGTTCCAGGACAACTGTCTGTTATGCCATTCAGGTATTCGCACAACCCGTCACCAGGTCAACTATCTCAAGGCGGATGCCATTGAGGAGGCTGGCAAGGAAGACTCGGATACCTGCTACGGATGCCATGGTGGAAGACAGTGGTATCGCATTTCATTCCCTTATCCACGTCATGCCTGGAAGGGAATGGCGAAAGAGACTCCAGATTGGGCCAAAGACCGCCCGACCGAGTCTGAGCCCAGATTTCAGATCAAAACCCGACAGGCCGCGAAATAGCCTTCTGACGGAGAGGTAAGGATGAGCAACAAGAAAACTGATACTGAATTACTTGGGCGCCTGAATCTGTCTAGGCGTTCATTCCTAAAAACAACCGCTGCCGGTAGTGCCGTGATTGCAGCCGGAGGTTTGGTCGAGCTGAAGACCGCCAAGGAGGCAAAGGCTTTCGCCTACGAGCCTTACCCGAAAGATGATGAACTGGAGACAGTGGTGACCAGCTGTGCCCATAACTGCGGTTCCAGGCATATGCTTGTGGCACACAAGTGGAAAGATGTCGTTGTGCGTCTCTCTACTGATGACGGCCGCTATCAGAGAGGTGGATATTTCGGCAAGGACGGGAACGAGGAGCCTCAGCTGAGAGCCTGCCTGAGGGGACGTTCATATCGTCAGCGCCTCTATTCGGCAGAGCGCCTGCTCTATCCCATGATGCGGGTGGGTGAGCGTGGCGAGGGTAAGTTCAAGCGGGTCTCCTGGGATGAGGCGCTGGACTTCGTGGCCAAAAAAATGGTTCACCTCAAGGACACTTACGGTCCTACCGCGCTGCTGGACCAGAGCTATGCCGGTGCATCCTACGGTGTTCTGCATAAGTCGGATCAGATCGAAGGCCTGCTGGCGCGCTTCCTCGGCATGTTCGGGAGCCGAACCAACTCGTGGTCAGTGCCATCGTACCAGGCCACAACCTTCAGTTCGCGCATGACCTTCGGCACCATCGAGGACGGAAACGAGGATGATGCCTTTGCCCACTCCAAGTTGATGATCATGTGGGGTTGGAATCCAGCCTACACTTTTCATGGCGGCAATACGTTCATGTATATGCGCATGGCCAAACAGCGTGGATGCAAGTTCGTTCTCATTGATCCCCAGTACACCGATTCGGCATCTGCGTACGATGCGTGGTGGATACCGATCAAACCCAATACCGATGCTGCCATGATGGCCGGTATGGCGCATCATATCTTTACCAATAACCTTCACGACCAGGAATTCATTGATAAATTCTGCCAGGGTATGGACAAAGGGACCATGCCTGAGTGGGCCAAGGATAAGGAAAATTTCAAGGACTATATCCTGGGCAAGTATGACGATGAGCCCAAGACCCCTGAGTGGGCTGAAAAGATCTGCGGCGTCTCTGCCAAGGATATAAGGAAGCTGGCGGATATGTACGCCACAACCAAGCCGGCTGCACTCAAGGCGTCATGGGCGCCCGGGCGGAACGCTTACGGTGAGCAGTACAACCGAATGGCTGCAGCACTCCAGGCCATGACTGGTAATATCGGTATCCTGGGCGGTTGTGCCGAGGGCGTTGGTAAGGCCTGGCATGCAGAGGCGGTTGCCTATCCCTACGATCAGTACTCCAATATCTGGTTCCAGTCGATCAAGTCTGACCGCTGGGCACACTGCGTGCTCAACTATCCTGATGTGAAGCGAGAAGAGATCGGTCTCTGGCCCCGGCAGGATGACACCGATGGCCAGATACCCAATATCAAGGGGATTTTCTGGCAGGGGTCAGACTGGTTGAACCAGTTGACCAATATCAATAAAGAGATAGAGGCGATGAAAAAGATGGAACTGGTGGTCTGTATGGACTCCACCATCACGCCATCCGGTCTCTACGCGGATATCCTACTTCCCATCGCCACGCACTTTGAGCGCCACGATGTGGCCCTGCCCTGGTACAAGGGACACTACTACATTCACCGGCCCAAGGTGATTCAGCCGATGGGTGAGTCGAAGAGCGATTTCCAGGTCTTCACAGAACTGGCCTACCGTCTCGGTGGTGACGTGTTCGGCAAGGCATTCAATCCCAAGGCCACCCGGGATTACTTCCATAACGATGACCAGGTGGATGAGGCATACCTGAGCGAGTGGTGGAACAACAAGGTGATCCCACACCAGCACGTCAATATGTCATGGGAAGAGTTCAAGCAACGGGGCGTCTACAAGTTTACTTTTGACGAGCCCCACGTGGCGTTTAAGGACCAGATTGAAAATGGTGCGAGATTTCAGACGCCATCAGGAAAAATTGAAATTCTTGCCACGCAGCTTGCACAGATTACGGACTGGAAGAAAACCATGTACGGCTCAGAGATCCCTTACATACCAAAGTGGATCGAGCCCTGGGAATCCCTGAACAGTCCCAAGACTGAGAAGCATCCGTTCCACCTGATCTCTCCCCATCCACGCTGGCGTACCCATTCAATTTTCAATAACTGCAGCTGGCTTCGCGAAACCTATGAGCAGGAGGTGACAATCAACGCCTCTGATGCCAGGCGTCTGGGGATCAAGACAGGCGACACGGTTGAAGTGTGGAATGACCGTGGTAAGTGCGTGGTGCCTGCCTACGTCACTGAACGCTGCATGCCGGGTGTTGCTGTGTTGCATGAGGGGGCCTGGATCGACCTGGATGAGAATGGTGTGGACCGTGCCGGTAACCCCGACATGCTTACCCTGGACGAACCCAGTCCGGCCGGCGCCTTTGCTTATAACACCGTGCTCTGTGATATCAAAAAAACAGATCTGGAACATCGCCCGGGTTGGGACAAACTGGCGACATCCCGTGCTCATGTCTTTCGGCGTGATCTTTAATCTTGGAGGAAACAGAGATGTCAGAAAAAAAAGACAAGGCCAAGATCAAGGAAGCCGTCAAGCGTCGCAAGCGTGAGACTTATACTCCGGTCGTGCCGGAGCAGCAGTTCGGGTTTATCCACAATAACGTTGACTGTATCGGTTGCCGGGCCTGTGAGATCGCCTGCAAGGACAAGAATGGCCTGGCGGCCGGGCCGCGTTTCAGACGTGTGCAGTACGTCGAGGGTGGTACCTACCCTGACGTGTATGCCTACAAGGTGAATATGTCCTGCAATCACTGCAGCGAACCAGCATGCCTGCCAACCTGTCCCACCGGTGCCATTTTCAAACGTGAGCAGGATGGCATTGTCGATATCGACTCAACACTGTGTATCGGCTGCCGGCGTTGTGAGGCGGCCTGCCCATTTGGTGCACCCCAGTTTGATGCGTATGACAACATCATGAAGAAGTGCAACATGTGCGTTGACGAGATTGAAGCAGGCAGAAAGCCCTACTGCGTCATGGCCTGCATGATGCGCGTCTTGGATATTGGTCCGGTTGAAGAGATCTGGAGCGGTGAACTTAAAACGGTAGCTAAGGGACCCAACGATGAAGTTACGCGCCAGGTGAAAAACATGGCGAATATCGATCTGACCAAACCGTCGATCGGTTTTGTTGCTCACAGCAAGGGGAAGGTTAAGTGATGGTGCAGGCATCGAAAGCTGAAGGCGTGAAGTCTTCCAAGGTTCTGGATACGCTCTGTCATGCGGTGGCTGATGACTTGGCCATGCTTGCCGCCCTGCATGACAGGGAACCCGATGAACCTCTCCTTCAACTTCTGCGGGAGGAGGGTTTTCCCGAAGGGTTGGGGATGAGACTTGTCAGTGTAAACGGTTCCCAGGCACTGGATCTCATGAAGCATGCGCTGGCGTCGCTGCCGGAACAGATCGATGAGACGACAATCAATGAACTGGCCGTTGACTATGCAGCCATTTACCTCAACTACAGCATTATGGCTTCACCGGAGGAGTCCGTCTGGATCGATGAAGAAAGCCTGGTCTGCCAGGACTGCATGTTCCAGGTGCGATCCTGGTACGAAGAGTATGGTTTAACAGCGGAAGACTGGCGAATAAGGCCCGATGATCACCTGGTTCTGCAGTTGCAGTTTCTTTCCCATCTTTTCTCGACTCCCGGGTCTGCAGCGCATTTAGGTGAAGTTGCCAGGTTTATGGATGAGCATCTTCTGCGCTGGATCAGCTCCTTTGCAGAACGCGTGGCAGGGCGCTGTGGAACACCCTACTTTGCAGGAGTTGCAATGTTGACAGCAACCTATTGTGAAGAGATCAGGGATCTTTTGGCATCCATTCTTGATCAACCCAGGCCAAGCTCCGAGGAGATTGAAGAGCGGATGAGGCCAAAGACCAACCATGAAGAGGCGCCCGCCAGCTACATGCCTGGTATGGGGCCTGCTGTGTAGCGTGTGGGTTAATAATCTCTGTAAGAGAGTAGAGAGTTCAGGGGAGATTACGATGCCCTGTATCAGGGGCGGATAATAACAATAACCAGATATTCAATACCATAGGAGAGAGATAGATGAAGAGAATCAAGTATTTTGCCGGAGCCATATCATTGACCGGCCTTTTAATTGCCCTGGCGCCTAATGCAATGGCAGATGTCGCTGCAGGCAAGGCGGTATACGATGGTGTCGGGGCGTGTGGAAGCTGCCATGGACCAACCGGCAAAGGGGACACCCCCGCTGCCGCGGCATTTGACCCAAAACCCAGGAGTTTTTCTGAAGGGAGCTTTAAATATGATACCGATGGTGACGGCAAAGCCGGAACTGATACGGATCTGTTTAACATCATTAAAAATGGTTCCGCCCAATACGGTGGTGCTCCCACAATGCCGGGTCGTGCCGATATCCCGGATGCTGATATTAAAGCGCTCGTTGCCTATATCCGTGCGCTGAAAGGCTGAATCTCCTGGCGCGTGCCATGGAGTTTGTTCCTGTTCTCCACTATCCTGGATCTCATGGTGGAGAGCAGGCGTTTTTTCCAAACGATGAAAAATCCTGTCTCTCCAATCGCCAGTACACACGGTTGACGGTTTCCCCTGGAGAACGAGAGCGATGAACCTGATAGCTCACAGGAATTCACTCAGCCTTAAAATCCTTGTCTCAATCATATCCCTGCTTATATGCACGGCTGCCTATGGAGAGAGGGTGGCGGCACCGGAGTTTCCTAAGAACCTATCCTGGCTCAATGTTTCCCAACCCCTGAATATTGCAGATCTAAGGGGGCGCGTTACCGTGCTTGATTTCTGGACCTACGGTTGCATCAACTGTATCCATGTTGTGGATGAGTTGCGCGAACTGGAAAAGAAATTCGGGGACTCGCTCCTTGTTATCGGTGTTCATTCACCCAAGTTCGACAATGAACGGCGCATGGATACCCTGCGTCGGATTCTCCTGCGGTATGATCGAAAACACCCTGTTATACAGGATAAAGACCTGGAACTGATGCGGCTCTATGGTGTGCGGGCGTGGCCGACACTGATGGTGATTGATACCAGGGGCAGGGTGGTCGGCTATGTTGCCGGCGAAGGTCATGGTGAATTTCTTGAAGGTCTGATAGCTGACTTGCTACAGGAGAAACCAGGGACTGATCCTCTGCCCAAGCTGCCATTGCACCCTGAAGCCCTTCGCATTGTCGATCAACCACTGGCCTCTCCGGGTAAGATCATCAGCAGTGGTGAGGACCTCATCGTCAGCGACACCCTCCATCACCGAATTGTCATTGGGAACAGTTCCGGTGACCAAATGCGTGTCATAGGCAATGGCACTGCCGGCTTCAGAGACGGTAGTCTGGAAAGTGCGCAGTTTGCCTACCCCCAGGGAATGGTGAAATCCGGTAACACCCTGTACCTGGCCGATACAGGAAATCATGCCCTGCGCCAGGTGGATCTCTCCACTGCAACAGTCTCCACCATTGCCGGTAATGGCCAATTGGCCCAGCAGATGCACCCCGCATCCAATGCCCGGTCAATAGCGTTGCGCTCGCCATGGGACCTGGCCCTTGATGGCAATGATCTCTATATCGCAATGGCGGGATCTCACCAGATCTGGAGGCTGGAGCTGGACACCGGGAAGATTGCACCCTTTGCCGGTTCTGGCAGGGAGGGTCTGGACGATGGTGCTCTGAAAGTGGCTACATTCAGTCAGCCCAGTGGGCTCGCACTCTCTGATGGTAAGTTGTATGTCGCGGATTCTGAGGCGTCTGCCATCAGGGAGATTGATCTTAAAAAGGGACGTGTAAAGACTCTTCTTGGAAAGGGGTTGTTTGAATTTGGCGATGAGGACGGAAAGCGTGGTGAAGTGAAGCTTCAGCACCCCCTGGGGTTGTCGATGCTGGACAACAACAGCCTGCTCATTGCGGATACCTATAATCACAAGATAAAGCGCTATGACCTGGTCTCCGGCGAAGTCAGGACTATAGTCGGAAATGGCCAGCCGGGGGATGGAGTTCAGATGTTGGGCGCGAGTCTGAATGAACCGGGTGGGATCGCGGTCAATGGTGATCTTATCTGGGTGGCAGACACAAACAATGATCGTATTATCAGGATTAACAGTACCTTACGCCGAATAACAGATTGGTCAGTCGTACCGGGAGTGCGGTAATTCAGTTGAATACAGACAACTCGATTTAGTGTATACCTGTAACTCCCATAATAATTAAAAGGTTTTAGGGAGAGGGATTTATGTCTAAAAAGCATCCTATTGTTGCGGTCACAGGTTCTTCCGGTGCCGGAACTTCCACAGTGAAAAGTGCACTGGAACATATCTTTGACCGGGTGGGGGCAAAGGCAGCCTTCATTGAAGGGGACAGCTTTCACCGCTATAACCGGAAGGAGATGAAGAAGGAGCTGGAGAAGGCGGAAAAAGAGGGACGCAACTTCAGCCATTTCGGGCCCGAGTGCAACCTGTTCGACAAGCAGTTGGAACTCTTCCGCACTTATGCGGAAACCGGTACGGGAAAGCGCCGGCACTATGTTCATGATGAACAGGAGGAAGTGCTCTACGGCACCAAGCCGGGTACATTCACCGAATGGGAAGAACTTCCCGTGGGCTCAGACCTGCTGTTCTACGAGGGACTCCACGGCGGCGTGGTGTGGGATGACAAAAACATGGCCGACGAGGTGGATCTGCTCATTGGCGTGGCGCCCACCATCAACCTCGAGTGGATTCAGAAAATACAACGTGATACCAGTCAGCGCGGCTATCAGTCCGAGGATGTGATCGACGTCATTCACAGGCGGATGTACGACTACATGCACTACATCATGCCGCAGTTCGAACACACCCATATCAACTTTCAGCGTATTCCAATCGTCGATACATCGAATCCCTTTATGGTGCGTGGTATCCCGACGCCGGACCAGAGCCTGGTGTTGATCCACTTTCTCAAGGACAAGCCGTCGGTGGAGTACAAGCTGAACCTGCGGGGTCTGATAGAGGGCTCGTTTATCTCGGGCTTCAATACGCTGATCATACCGGGCGGCAAGATGATGTACGCCATGGAATTGATTCTGACCCAGCGTATCCTCGACCTGATGAAGAGGCGCAGCCATATGGGTGACAGCCCGATGTAGAGAGTCTGCCACAGAGCGGGGCCTGTGCCCCTCTCTGTGGCGGCGTGTTGAATCGCTAGCGGTACTGGCGCAGGTACCACCACTCGAAGAGTCGTTTCATCCAGTGGAAGAGGCGCATCTGGGGCATTACCAGGTTGCGCTTCTCGGTGCGTGCCACCAGTATGCCCGTGGTCTGGCTGTCTACGATGCAGACCAGTTCCACCTTGAAGGTCTCACCGGGTACCTGGCCGTTGAACTCTGCAACCAGGTTACTGGCGGCGGCCTCAGCCTGCAGGTCCGCCATGTGGGCCTGTTTGGGCATCCAGTCGGGGCCGGGAAAGCTGCCGGAGTCCCCAGCCACGTAGACTTTCTCCATTCCCTCTACCCGACACTGGCGGTCAGCGCGGATCAGGCCTCCTTCCGAGCGGGGCAGGTCGGTGTTATCGAACCACAGGTTGCCGGTCATACCCGGCATGAAAAGGATCAGGTCGGCTTCAAACTCGCCGCCTTCGGTCATCACCCTGTTTTCAGTGAAACCCTTCATCTTATGCCCCAGGTGGGTGCGGATGTTGCGCTTCTCCATCTGCTTGAGCAATCCCTTTACCGCCTTGGGACCGAGCCGGTTGCCTGGACTGGGTGCGGGGGTGAAGAAGATAAGGTTGAAGTTGTCCCGGCGCTTTTCCAGGCGAAGCTGCCGGTCGATACCGAACAGGAATTCGAACATCGGCCCCCCACGCATGGCGGAGGGCTCTTTGGGGTTGCCGGCGAATCCCACGGCGATGGTGCCCCCCTTCATCTCCTGCAGCCGCTCACGGATTTTCATGGCGGCAGGAATGCCCTCGCAGGGGGTGATGCTGTGCTCAATACCCGGCAGCTTCTTGATGAAGCGTCCGCCAGAGCAGATGAGCAGTCCGTCATTGGCGATCTCACCGTTATCTGTCACCAGGGTGCGGCCATCGTCTTTCAGGCCGGTGGCAGCGCCCTGGTGGAAGGTGATGCGGTGTTTTCTGAAGAAGTGCTCAAGGTTGAGCAGCAGATCCTCGGGCTGGCGAATACCCGAAGGTATCCAAATAGTGCCGGGGAGGTAGGTGAACTCGGGTTTCGGGGCGACCAGGGTGATCTCCATATCGGGACCCAGCTTGCGCAATTTCTGGGCTGAGGTGAGGGCCGCAAATCCCGCACCCACAATGGTCACTTTTTTCATGAATCACTCCGGAGGACACAATTTTTATATGTCCGCCATTATAGCGGGGCTGGCGTTGGAAACCACAGCGTGCTTCCATGACGAAGTTGGGGTTTGCTGTCTTTAAACAGGTTTCAATGGCCCCACTTAAGCCGATATGATGAGCTATTCGACCGGACGGTAACCAGAAGTAATCATGAGCGCACTGAGCATACAGGGCCTGCGCAAGGTCTACGGCAACAATTTCGAAGCCCTGAAAGGGATTGACCTGGAGATTCAGCAGGGGGATTTTTTTGCCCTGCTGGGGCCCAATGGCGCCGGCAAGTCCACTGCCATAGGCATCATCAGTTCGCTGGTGAACAAGACCGAGGGCAGGGTGGAGGTGTTCGGCCATGACCTGGACCGTGAGCCAGAGGCAGTGAAATCCAATATCGGCCTGGTACCCCAGGAGTTCAATTTCAATGTCTGGGAGCCGGTAGCGGAGATCGTTGTCAACCAGGCAGGCTATTACGGCATCCCACGCAAGGAGGCCTGGCAGCGGGCGGAGAAGAGCCTGCGCCAGCTGGACCTGTGGGATAAGCGTGAAGAGATGGCCCGCAACCTCTCCGGCGGCATGAAGCGACGTCTGATGATCGCCCGGGCCCTGGTGCATGAGCCCAGGCTGCTGATTCTTGACGAACCCACAGCCGGTGTCGATATCGAGATCCGCCGTTCCATGTGGGAGTTTCTCACCGATATCAACCGCAGGGGCACCACCATAATCCTCACCACCCACTACCTGGAGGAGGCGGAGAGCCTGTGTCGCAATATCGCCATTATCAACCAGGGGGAGATCGTCGAGCACAGCAGTATGGGTGGACTGTTGCAGCGGCTGCATACAGAGACCTTCGTTTTGAATCTGAAGGGGACACTGGCAGAGCTGCCACAGCTGGGAGGCTACGTGCTTGACCGGGTGGACGATTGCACCCTGGAGGTGGCTGTGACCCAGGATCAGGGCATCAATGGCCTGTTCGATGCGCTGTCACGCAACGGGATAGAGGTCATCAGTATGCGTAACAAGCAGAACCGGCTGGAGCAGCTCTTCATCGATATGGTCGAGAGCAGTCGTAAGGGGGGTGCTGCATGAGCAATCTCCCACGCTATTGGACCGCCTTTTCGACGATTATCACCAAGGAGTTTCTGCGTTTTATCCGTATCTGGATGCAGACGGTGTTACCCCCTGTGATTACCACGACCCTCTACTACGTCATCTTCGGTACCCTGATCGGTGATCGTATCGGGGAGATGGATGGTTTCCGTTATATCGACTTCATTGTGCCGGGGCTGATCCTGATGGCGGTGATCACCAACTCGTACGCCAACGTGGTCTCATCCTTCTATAGCAGCAAGTTCCAGAAGCATGTTGAAGAATTGCTTATCGCACCTGTGCCTCACTGGGTGATTCTGGCCGGTTATGTCGGTGGCGGCGTGGCACGTGGTGTTGTGGTGGGTATCGCGGTTACCGGTGTATCCATATTCTTCACCGAGCTATCTATACACAACTACGCCTGGACCCTGCTGGTATTCGTGCTCACCTCGATCCTCTTTGCGCTGGGTGGCTTTATCAATGCCGTGTTTGCAAAGAGCTTCGATGATATATCGATCATTCCCACCTTTGTGCTGACGCCACTGACTTACCTGGGCGGGGTGTTCTACTCCATCCAGATGCTGCCTGAGTTCTGGCAGGCGGCCTCACTCGCCAACCCCATTCTCTACATGGTCAATGCGTTTCGCTACGGACTGCTCGGAGTCTCCGATATCGGCATGGGGGTGGCGCTCTCAATTATCCTGCTGTTCATTATCGGGTTGAGCAGTTTTGCGCTCTACCTGTTGCGCAAGGGCATCGGTATCAAGACCTGAGTGTCAGAAGCGCTTGAAGAAAGACCGGTCCTGTTTTCTGTTCTCGGGATCATCCATGTTGCTCGACTTGCTGTCCTTGCCAGCAAGAAAGAGCGCCAGCACGCCAATGATGATCATCAGGATAAGGGAGAATGCGATAAAAGGTGCGGGGTCCATGGGTTAATGCTCCGTGGGTAGTCGAATACTGATTACGACACCATCCGCTTTGAGGAGGTTCCTGGCCGAGACCTCGCCATCATGAAATTCGGCGATAAGGCGTACGAGATAGAGGCCAAGCCCAAGATGCGGTTCGTCCCCCTTTGTACTTCGCACAGAGATCATGGAGTCGAAGATACCTTCAGTCATGCCCTCGGGCAGTGTTGGGCCGTGATTGATGACGCTGAGCAGTGCCGAGGGTCCATCTGCCTGCTCAAGACTCAGCAGGATGGGGGAACCCGCAAGATGAAAATCCACCGCGTTGGCAACCAGTTTGTCCAGTGCCTGGCTGAGCAGGTCGGGGGCAGCACGGACGTTTACCGGGGTGTCGGGTATGCGAACCTCGAACCGGCAACCTGGAAAGGCCGAGCGGTAGCCGTCACCACTGGCTGAAACCAGGAGACCCAGATCGAACGGCTCCAACTCGGTCTGTTGCAACAGCTGTTCAAGACGGGTCGCTTCACGCATCCGGTGCAGGATAAGCCCCAGTCTCTCGCTGCCCTCCTTGGCCCGGGTGATATAGCGAACCCGTTGGGCATCACTCTGTTCGTGTTCAAGATTTTCCAGGGAGGATTTTACAATGGTCAGGGGGGTGCGCAGCTCATGGGCCAGGCGGGAAGCCATGGCCTCCAGGTAGCGGTTATATTCGGCAAGACGGTTGAGTACTCCGGAAAAACTTCTGTTGAGATCACCTATTTCATCTCTTGCCCTGTCACTGGTCAGCTCACCCTTGATGCGGCCGTCTGGTGTGACGGCCCTCTCTACCTGGTTGCGCAGCCGGCCGATACGTCGGGTCAGCAGGGTGGCGAAAGCCAGCAGGAGGAGGAGGGTGGCGACAAACAGCATGGCGGTGGTGCCGAACAGCCTCTCCAATGCCGTGTTCTGTAGTGCCAGTATCTGGTTTGTACTCTGTTCTACCAGCACCACGCCCACGATTCCTCCCGGAGAGCGGATGGGCCAGGCTGCCGAGAGAATGGTGGCTTCACCATCCGGTGTAATGCGTCTTCGGGTATCCGGTGTACCGTCCAGGGCGGCCAGGAGCTCCGGGCCCGAGAGGCGACTTCTGCCCGAGAACTCATCCACAAACTGCTCGCTGGGCTGATCCACGATGAGCCTGAACATCGCTTTCAGTAACTGTTGTGAGAACTGCCGGGGCTGATGGTCTTGCGTTTCGGTGTGCAGTGCTCCGCGTTTGGCCAGAACCTGTCGGTGGCGGTTGAGCACCCAGATGCGGGCATTCTCGTGTTCAAGTCCGCCGATGATACGCTCCATCTCGGAATTTGGAGTGACCAACCGGCCGGGCGGGGTGTTCTTATCCTCCTGCCCGGTGCTGATGGTATCCATCAGTTCCCGGGTTGCCGGGTCATCCACATCACCCACTGCAAGCTCAAGGCGGTCACCTATCAGGTAGCGGGGAATACGCAGTTCCACCGTGTAGCCCTTTTCGGTTTCGGTCCATTCACCCTGTATGCGGGGTTCGCTTTCGGACAGCCGCTTGCGCCCCGCACGAAAGGTGACTTTTTCTGCGACTATCCAGCCTGGTGCAATGGTGGTCAAGCCATAGTGCATGAATTCTCCCGATGGGGAGGCGAGCCGGAGGGATATATGGTCACTCTTTTCAATTTCGCGCGCATTCGGAGCCTGGTAGACGATGCGGTTGTCATCCACCTTCACCAGCAGGTACAGGTAGTTGCGACGCTCTCCCAGCAGTGCTTCGAATGAGAGATCACTCTCTCCCTTGTAGTGCCAGATATTTCGCAGGTGAGGCTGCCAGTCTTCATCGTAGCCATCCAGTTGGATAGGGCCGGAGAGTGGGTGTACATAGAGAAAGGTGTCGTCGTGGACAGGCTGGGTGCCACCGGTACCTGTGACAAACATATCCTCATGGTTATGGAGCAGTGCAGCCACCGCCTGTGCTGTTCCAAGCAGCATGGTTCCCTGGGCATCCCGCAAAAAGCTTTCAGTCCCCTGTACGTAACGGTAACCGGCCCAGGGAATGACCAGCAGTGTCAGGGAGACCAGGAGAAGTTTGAACCGGATGCTGTGACGGAAGGGTTGTGGCACTAGCTTTTCCAGCGATAGCCCATACCGTAAACGGTTTCAATGGCTTCGAAACCCGCGTCCGTCTGCTCGAACTTTCGCCTGATACGCTTGATGTGGGTACTGATGCTGGTACTGTCCACCAGAATATTGGCCGCCTCCATAAGCTGATCACGGCTTCGAACGTGACCGGGGTGGTTAGCCAGGGCATGCACAAACCAGAGCTCGGTAACCGTGAGATCCACCGGGGTCTCTTTCCAGGTTACCTGTATACGGTCCATATCGATATGCAACGGACCGCGTTTAATGACGCTCTCCTGGTGAGCGGGCTGCTGTATCACCTCTAGGCGCCTGAACAGTGCTGCAATGCGGGCTGTAAGGTGGGGTAGGCTTATGTCCTTGGTGAGGTAGTCATCAGCACCGAGGCGCAGGCCTGATACGGTGTCCAGATCACTGTCCCTGGCGGTGAGGAAAATAATGGGCAGCGTGGGCGACATGGCACGGAGCTGGCGGCAGAGTTCAAAACCGCCATCGACATCATCTCCAAGACCTATGTCGAGGATCACCAGGTCAGGTAGCTTGGTCTTGAAAGCGTCCAGGCTTTCCCGGCGGTTGGAATAGCCTTTCACCAGGTAGCCCTGCCGGGTCAGTGCGTCGGTGTAGTTCTCGAGAATTGCAGATTCGTCTTCAACGATGGCGATCTGTGTACCCATGAGGTGATGCTCAAATTGACAGCTGATAGCCAGATGCTAAGCCGGGACGTGAGGAGATGCAATTTCTCCCGGCAATAAAAAACCATCGCGCAATTTTCACTGCACGACACGGCAACAGCTGAAGAGACCAGCAGGTCTCTTTAGGGGAGTGGGGTCTTTGCCGGTATCAGAGAGGTGTTACGTTCTCTGCCTGGGGGCCTTTCTGTCCATCGGTAACTTCCATGGTCACTTTCTGGCCTTCCTGCAGAGTTTTAAATCCGCTTCCGTTAATTGCGCTATGGTGCACAAAGACATCCTTGCCGTCTTCACGTTCGATAAAGCCGTAACCTTTACTATCGTTGAACCACTTTACTGTGCCGGTAACTTGATTTGACATGACGCTCTCTTGCTAGTTTGTTAGGAAAATCCACCAGCCTGTCAGCAGGCTGATCTAAATATTAGTACCAATATATTCACCGTTGCAAATGTATTCTTGCATGAGGCAAACAATTGATGCCCCCTGACATACTGGTATCAATAGCGAAACCGCCACATCTTCAGCTCTGACAACCCCTCTTTGGCCAGGGCGTCCTGCCACATTATTGACAGATTCTGCCTGCCGATTGCCACTATCCGGTAAGCCGCGTGCCAGTTCTTATGTGTGTAATTCAGTTATCCGGCGCAGGCGATGGAAGCCGCGTTTGCCAGGGATGGTGCGCTGGGCCAATTAGACAGCAGGAGAAGAGCGTGAAGAAGCAGTGGTCGGTAATCGCAATAGCGGGGTTGTTGATAAGCCAGTCGGTTGCAGCGTCTGAAGGGGATGACTTTCTCTATGAGGTACGCAGTAAGGAGTGGAAAGGAATGGGCGCAGGTTCAATTGTCGGAGCCATTGTTGCTGGGCCGCCCGGTCTGATTCTGGGAGCCGCCGGCGGTGCCTTGATTGGCCGAACCCATGGCCTGGCGGAGGGTGTAAATGAGGTCCGGAAAGAGGTATCCGCGCTGAACCGTGAGCTGGAAGAGAGCAGGGCACAGCATCTGCAGCTGAATCAGCTGTTGAATCAGGCGAAGATGCAGCGCCGGGGTCAACTGGAAGCCATTGTCAACGGGATGGTTTTGAATATTCAGTTCCGTACGGAAAGCGCCTCTCTGGAACCGGACCTTCAGCAGCAGTTGAAGCGCCTGGCACGTTCAATGTCCGCATTCCCCGAGTTATTCATTCACGTCGATGCCTTTGCCGACCAGAGAGGCGGCAATGCATTCAACCTGGGGCTCTCTGCCAAGCGGGCGGAGGTCGTCTCACGTTACCTGCAGGCAGAAGGTATCAAGGCATCCCGTATCCAGAAAATCCCTCATGGAGAAGAGGGAAGCAAGTATTCTCCTGCTGATACAGAGGGGCTTGGATATGATCGTCGCGTCCTGATCCGCTTTTGCCTGGAGGGCACATCATGAACCGGGTGATTCAGCCTCTGAGTGAAGAGTTTATCTACGCGTCACCCGAATACCCGAACAGCGATTTTTATCGCCTGTTGACCAGGGATAAGGAGAGGTTTTCACACCACTCACTCAAGCACAGGAAGGGAGGACGGCACCATGCAAAAAAGCAACGCTAACCAGTTACTGTTGAAGGATATGTTTTGCATCTCCCTCTATTCCATTCTCAGTGGAATCGGTGGTGCTCTGCTGTTCGCCATGATGGTGTTGTTGATGAATTCAGCTGTACATGCTGAAACCCCTGGTGATGCCGGGATGGCCAATCTGCCGCCAATGGCGACAGATGAGGTCAGGAGAGGAAGCCTGCTTCTGAAACTGGCAAGCGGCGGCGTCAGTGTTGATGCACCCATGCTCAAAACCGATGTGGAGATGGATGTCAGCGGCATGATTGCCCGGGTCTCGGTTCGTCAGCGCTTCAGGAACCCAGACAAGGAGTGGGTGGAAGGGGAGTATGTTTTTCCGCTTCCGGAAAAGGCGGCAGTGGATCGTATGCGGCTGAAGATCGGAGAGCGCATGATCGAAGGCGAGATACAGGAGAAGTCCCAGGCCCGCAAGACCTATGAGCAGGCTAAGCGGGCAGGTAAGAAGGCAAGCCTGTTGAGCCAGCAACGGCCTAATATCTTCTCCACCAGGGTAGCCAACATCGGGCCCGGGGAAGAGGTGCTGGTTGAGATCGAGTATCAGCAGGACCTGCGCTACGAGAACGGGAGATTCAATATCCGTTTTCCCCTGGTGGTCGCCCCCCGATATATACCAGGCACCCCTTTAGGCAGGGATGAGGTCAGAACCTTCAGCGGCAGCGGGTGGGCCTTGGATACCGACCAGGTGACAGATGCCTCTCACATCACACCACCTGTTATCGATCCTGTTGAAGGGGAGGTGAACAATGTGAGTATTACTGTGAAGCTGGCGGCAGGTTTCCCCCTGGCGAGACTTGAGAGTACGTACCACCAGATCGAAAGTACCCGTGATGAGAATAATGTACACACCATCAGATTGAGTGGAGATGAGGTGATTGGAGACCGTGATTTTGAACTGACATGGTCCCCGCAATCCGGAAGTGAACCCTATGCTGCCCTGTTCAATGAGCAGTGGCAGGGCGGCAACTACTCCCTGGTGATGGTGATGCCACCTCGTGCTGGAGGCGCAGGTGCGCGAATACCCAGGGAGATGGTCTTTGTGATCGATACGTCCGGCTCCATGCATGGTGATTCTATCGCCCAGGCAAAAGAGGCGTTGAAAATGGCCCTGGCACGCCTGACTCCTGATGACCGATTCAACATTATTCAATTCAACAGCACGACACACTCTCTTTTTGCCGCTGCGGTGGTGGCAAGCCGGCGCAATCTTGAGCGGGCAGGGGACTATGTTGATGCGCTCTCTGCAGATGGAGGCACTGAGATGTTGCCTGCCCTTGAGGCTGCACTTAACGGGAATGAGGAGTCCGGTTGGCTACGCCAGGTTGTTTTTATGACTGACGGCAGTGTTGGCAACGAGTCAGCGTTGTTTGAAGTGATAGAGAGAAAACTGGGTGACAGCAGATTGTTTACCGTTGGAATCGGCTCTGCACCCAACAGCTTCTTCATGACCCGTGCTGCGAAGTTCGGGCGCGGAACTTTTACCTATATCGGCAAAGTATCAGAGGTTCGCAGCAAAATGGGTGACCTGTTCCGTAAATTGGAATCCCCCGTGTTGAATGATCTTGAGGTGGAGTGGGGGGAGGGTGCCCAGGTCGAGGTGTGGCCCAGGCGCATTCCTGACCTGTACCAGGGTGAACCTTTGGTTTTGGCGGTAAAAGGAAATATCAGCGGAAAATCGATCACGGTTCGTGGAAAGTCTGCGGCACACCCATGGAAGCAGCAGGTCAATCTGCAGGGGGGTGGTGACAGCCCGGGGGTACACCTGTTGTGGGTGCGTAAGAAAATTGCCGACCTGATGGATCAGAAAGTACGTGGCCGGTCTGAAAGGGAGGTTCGGGAAGAGGTGCTGGAGCTGGCGCTGGAACACAGGCTGGTGAGTAAGTACACCAGCCTGGTGGCGGTTGATAAAACCCCCTCTCGCCCTGTGGATCAGACCTTGACTGGGAAAAACGTGCCTGTTCATTTACCCAGGGGGTGGAGTGCGAACAAGGTATTTGGAAGCATGCCCCAGACGGCTACCCCGGCTCTGTTGAATCTTCTGCTGGGTATGCTGGCCATGATAAGCGGCTGGCTGGTGAGTGTTATCGGAAAGCGCCGCCAAAGAGGTGTGTGCTGATGATGTGGTATCGCATGTTGGCGGCGGGCCTGCTGGTGCTGGGTGGCTGGCAGTTTTCCCAGGGAGTCTACATTGAGGCCAAGGCCTACCTTGCGCAGGAGTTGTTGCAACAGGCGTGGCAGGAGACCCGGCAGGGTGGCGCAAGGGTGCCCCCCTGGCCTTGGGCTGATACCTGGCCGGTTGCACGCTTGAAAATGACACGTCTGGATGTGGACCAGGTGGTGCTTGCCGGGGCGAGTGGCCGTACCCTGGCGTTTGGGCCGGGGCATCTTTTCGGAACCGCGGATCCGGCAACACCAGGCAACAGCGTGATCAGTGGACACAGGGACACCCACTTCAGTTTCCTGAAGTCAGTACTGCCGGGGGACCGCATCGAACTGGTACGTCCCGACGGAGGGGTGGTGGAATATGCGGTATACCACAGAAGTGTTCAACACCGGGATAACCTGGATGTTCTGCTTAAAGATGGATCTCAGCTGACCCTGGTTACCTGCTATCCGTTTGATGCCCTGGTGCCAGGGGGAGAGGAGCGTTACGTGGTCGAAGCCCTGCCGGTACTCTTATAGCAGCCTGCGCTTTTTCAGGAAGGAGATTATGTGGTTAAGGATCTCTTTCAATCCAACGGGTTTGCTCAGGTAGTCATCCATTCCGGCATCCAGGCAGCTTTCCCTGTCACCGGGCATGGCCTGGGCTGTGAGGGCGATGATTGGCGTATGGGAGAGTCCCGGAATCTCGCGCAGCATGCGTGTTACTTCTCTGCCATCCATGTCCTTCAACTGTATGTCCATGAGGATCAGGTCCGGGCGGGCTGCCTGGGACTGGCTGAGGACATCAGAGCCTGTCTGGGCAAGGGTAACCTTGAAGCCCTGGTGGCGCAGGAATTCGCTGATCATCAACCTGTTGTTGGGGTTGTCTTCGGCAAACAGGACATGGATGTCTCCGGTATCAACTCCCGATGTCATGTCAGCATCGGAAGTCATGGCCTCTGAAAGCTGCTTGGGTTCATTGTCCTTGCTGTTCCAGGGCAGGCTGAAAGTGAAACGACTGCCCTTGTTGGGTTCGCTCGTCACGCTGATACTGCCGCCATGCAACTGGGCCATGCGGTTGACCAGGGTCAGGCCCAGGCCGGTGCCGCTGTAGCGTCGGGTTGCTGCATTGTCCAGTTGAATAAATGGCTGGAACAACTGTTTCTGGTCTTGCAGGTGAATGCCGATGCCGTTGTCCCAGACCGTCAGATTGATGTGGGATCTGTCACTGGCCAGTGTTACATCGAGGCCGATAGATTCATGTTCCGGGGTGAACTTCACCGCGTTGCCGAGCAAATTGACCAGGACCTGCTTGAGGCGCCTGCTGTCGCCGTGAATAAGGTTTATTTCAGGGTCGATTGTGTATTCAATCTTCAAATGCTTGCGCTGGGCAGGTTGACGCACAAGCCTCAGGCTGCCCTCAATAAGTTGTGCTGCCGGAATATAGTCCCAGTTGAGTTCCATTTTCCCCGACTCGATCTTGGCCACGTCCAGTATGTCGTTGATCAGCGCCAGGAGGTGGCGTGAACTCTCATCGATGGTACCCAGGGATTTATCCTGGCTTTCGTTTATGGGGCCGTAAAGCTGATCCTTTAGCATCTCAGTAAGACCGAGAATGGTAGTCAGAGGAGTACGCAACTCGTGGCTCATGGTGGCCAGGAAAAGGTCCTTGGCTTTTGCTGCCCTGGCCAACTCCTCATTTGCAATGTTGAGCTCCTGGGTTCTCTCCTCCACGCGGTGAGCGAGTAAATTCTGCTCCTCGCGGAGTTTCTGCTGCGATGTCTGCAGGTTGGAACGCATGCTGTCCAGTGCTCTCAGCAGCTGACCTGTTTCATCGGTGCCGCCTTTGGGGATGTCTCCTGAAAAATCACCAGCGGAAATCCTGCGGGCGATCTCTGTGGCTGTCTGAACCGGGCGCGCTATCTGGTGATTGGCCAGAATCAGGAAGATGATTACGGTTAACGCCAATAGGGTCACCAGCACGATCAGAATGCGGTTTTCGATGGAGTTCAGGTCTTCAGTGACCTTTTCCAAGCGTACCTTTTTGTATTCAAGAGAGGCGCTGACAACCTGGTCTATCAGGTCTGTGGGTTCACGGTCTATGCCCTGAACCTGCCTGTCCAGTTCCAGGTGTGATACCAGGCTGCTGCGGTCAAAGGCTTCCAGGGCAGAGCGATATGCGAATCCCAGCCTGTGATGGGCGGCCAGGAAGGAGCTGGCTGTTATCCTGGAGGCGGTCTCTTCCTCTCCAAGCATCGATATTAATTGTGTGATCTTGGCGCGTGTGATCTCCTCCTCCCGGAGAAACTGGCCGTGGTATTTCTCATAGGACTCGGAAACGTGTCCGCGCAACAGTATGTTTTTCCACTCCTGGACCTGCTTTTTAAAATGGACCTGGGCCGAGAGTGCAGTGGTAACGACCAGGTAAGAGGTGTCTCTGATTTCGGCAGCAGCGATATGCGCCTGCTTGTACTTGTGTGCAGCGTAGTGACTGACGGCAAGATTCACCGACAGGGCAGTAACTATTGTGAGGAAAAGTTTCCAGCGTATGGTCATATCATGGGTACGTAAGCGCTTTGTTCATGACCATAATATGATACTGGGAAGAGTATGAGTAGCTGGCCTTTATGAGTGGGCACTGCGTAGCCTGGCTTCCACTCTTGCGGTATCAAGGAATGAAGTGTCGATGATCTCAGGATAGAGACGCCAGTTGGCATCCACCTCCAATGCATAAACGCTGGCATGCTGTTCCAGTATTTTACGTTTTGACCGGGAAATATTCTGCAGTTCCAGCAGGCGTGGTGAGAGCCAGGCCAGGTAATCGGCAACCAGTACCTGGTCGTAACAG
The DNA here is from genome assembly GCA_965224515.1 of Sedimenticolaceae bacterium. Taxonomy (GTDB): domain Bacteria; phylum Pseudomonadota; class Gammaproteobacteria; order Chromatiales; family Chromatiaceae; genus Sedimenticola_A. The sequence goes on along the minus strand of OZ245051.1, from coordinate 111,788 downwards.
TCGCTCCACTGTTCACGCAACAGCAGTTCGGGAAACAGCTCTTTGTCCAGTTCCCTGTTGGCTATTTCCTGGCAGTGGGGGTGTGCCAGTCCTTTGCCATTCCCCCCGGGAAGGCGTTCGAACCACTGGCTTACTCTGTGCCCTGCTTCAATTCTGACCAGGCGCTCAAGGGCACTGATATGCGGATGGGGGCTAGTGTCTTTGGGGTGTGCGGGGCGAGCTTCATCGAGTTCAGGAGAGGAGAAATCACCCTGGGTCTTTTCTGCGCACTTCCAGGCCGCGGTCGCCCGCCCGGATGTGTCTGGCGGAAGTATGCTGCTTGAAAGAAGAGCCAGTGGGAGCAGCTCCTTTTCATCGAGCAGCCAGAGTTCATAGCGGTCATTAAGAGGAAAGGGCAGGGGATTGCTGCCTGCCTCCAGTACCCCTATCAGTTCTTCCGCCTCACGGTGCATGCTGCGAAGGTCCAGAAGAGGGTGGGCTGGCACCTTGCGCAGCCCCGATCCCTTTGACCAGGTGCCGAAGCGCAGGAACTCCACTACAGGCTCGCCCTGACTGACAGCGCCCCAAAGATCGTCAGGGCGTTCAGTTTGGATCTGCAACTCCCAATGGAAACTGTCGAAACTGATAGCACGACCGGTTGCAGTCTCGATTACCTGGATGACGCCCTGGTACGGATTCAGGCGTCGAACTGCATAATGCCTCTGCTTCATTAAAACGGACCATTTTCCGATTCTAGTTTAACCGGTTGCTTTTAGTATGCTGTCTTAAATTGGGGCTACCCTGCCCCGTACAACCATATAAAAATCATGGGATAACAGATAATTTGGTAAATCATTCGTATATTTGATAAATCTCTGTCAATCGGTGGCCATATTTTGTTTACAATACACCACCTGAATGATCACATTTCAGATACATTATGATTACGATCTGCTACTGGAGGTGGATTTTGTCACCAAAACGTCTTCTCGCGGGTGCCCTGGCAGGCACCTTGGCCCTGGCGGGCGGTACCCTTTCTGCATCTGGTATTGAAGATGCAGCACTGGAACTGGATCAGGCCCTGCATCTGACCCCCAATCTCGATAATGGCCGGAAAGTTTTTAGGCTTTGCAACGTCTGCCATACACCGGAAGGTTGGGGTATGGAGAGCGGTATGTACCCACAGATTGCCGGACAATTACCCAGTGTCACCATCAAGCAGTTGGCCGATATACGGGCAAGAAACCGTGACAATCCCACAATGCGTCCCTTTACATCACCCCAGTTACTCGGCGGTGTACAGGAGATTGCGGATGTTGCTGCCTACATAGCCGCTCTGCCCATGAATCCAAACAATGGCGTCGGACCGGGAAATGACCTGGAGCATGGCGAACAGCTTTACAGGGAGAACTGTGTCGACTGTCATGGTGATAAGGGACAGGGTGATGAGAAGGACCATATTCCGCTGATCATGGGCCAGCACTACCGTTACCTGATGCGCCAGTTTGAGTGGATCCGTACGGGCAAGCGCCGCAATGCCGATCAGAAGATGGTCAAGCAGATTCGCCGGTTTACATCCAGGGATATCTCGGCGGTAATGGACTATGTCTCCCGCCTGAAACCTGTGGGAGAGAAACTGGCTGAGCCAGGATGGCAGAATCCGGATTTCCCGAAGTATTCGCGTCAGCCCATGCCTCATACGCCGGCCTATGGGCGTCCACAGCCACCAAGACGCTGAACTGAAAAGCTGCCAGTAGCCTGGCCGGATTGAAACACCCCGCATCTTTATGAGGTGCGGGGTGTTTTTTTGATATGTTCCGGATACGAGCTAAAACATTGCCGCAGTGGTTTCTGCAACCCTTGTAGGTCGGGCTTTAGCCCGACATGTCGGCCTGAAGGCCGACCTACTGGTCGTGTATTTGCCCCGGCCTCTCTCTGGGGTGCGGGTGTTTTGTTCGCTATGTTCCGGTTACGAGCTGATAAATCGACGCAATTTTTTTTGCAACCCTTGTAGGTCGGGCTTTCACACTCCGGGCACAAGAGCCCGACATGTCGGCCTGAAGGCCGACCTACTGGTCGTGTATTTGCCCCGACCTCTCTCTGGGGTGCGGGTGTTTTGTTCGCTATGTTCCGGTTACGAGCTGATAAATCGACGCAATTGTTTCTGCAACCCTTGTAGGTCGGGCTTTCACACTCCGGGCACAAGAGCCCGACATGTCGGCCTGAAGGCCGACCTACTGGTCGTGTATTTGCCCCGACCTCTCTCTGGGGTGCGGGTGTTTTGTTCGCTATGTTCCGGTTACGAGCTGATAAATCGACGCAATTGTTTCTGCAACCCTTGTAGGTCGGGCTTTCACACTCCGGGCACAAGAGCCCGACATGTCGGCCTGAAGGCCGACCTACTGGTCGGGTGTTTGACCTCGCCGCTCCTGCGCATCCTTGCGCCCGCGGCATACCGTACATCCTGTACATGCGCCGTTCTCGCACATCCATGTGCTCCGCGGCATAAGCACATCCTTGTGCAAAAAAAAACGGGGCCCGAAGGCCCCGTCTCTTTTGGCGTTACAAAAACAATCAGCCGAAGATATCGTGGGTGATGTTCTTGAACCAGCTGTGGGCGTAAGCCACTTCACGCTTGAACACCTCTGGGCTCGCATCGCCCGGAGTCAGACCACCGGATACCTTGGTGATCTTGGATCCGTCTTCCGCCAGGCGGTAAACCGCGGCAACGGAGAAACCGTGATCCTTGGCTGCAATGGAGTAGCAGGTGTTGACGTAAGATGGCGTACCAGGCTCGTGACCGTTGAGCATGGCAACAATTGCCGCTGCGCACACCTTGGCCTGGGAGTTACCAGCGTAACCGGACTTGGGCATGCCGGTGGCAACAGAGGCGTCACCAATGACATGGATGCCGGCGTGAATGGTGGACTCGAAAGTAGCCAGATCCACAGGACACCAGCCCTTGTCGTTGGCCAGACCAGCCGCGGAGCCGATGGCACCACCGACCTGAGCAGGAATGACGTTGAGCACGTCTGCCTTGATCTCATCACCGAAAGCGGTAGTCACGGAACGCGCACCGGCGTTGACCTTGACCACACCAGCCTCTTCCTGGGCACCGTGCCACTCGATCATGGCATTGTCGGTCTCATAACCGTAGAACTTCTTCCAGGCGCCGGTGAACAGGCCCATCTTGGAGAACTTGGGCTTGGGATCCAGCATGATGATCTTGGACTTGGGCTTGTGCTGCTTCAGATAGTGAGCAATCTGGCTGGCACGCTCATAGGGTCCAGGAGGACAACGGAAAGGATTTGGCGGCGGTGCGATAACCACGGTACCACCGTCTTTCATCGCCTCGAGCTGCTTGCGCAGGGTCACGGTCTGGGGACCGGCCTTCCAGGCGTGGGGGATGTCGTTGGCAACATTTGCATCGTAGCCTTCGATGGTACCCCACTTGAAGTCGATACCGGGAGCAACCACGCAACGGTCGTAGCCGAAGCTCTTGCCGCCGGCAGTCTTCACGGTGCGGGACTTGGCGTCGATACCGGTGACCTTGTCGTTGACGACTTTGACACCGTGCTTGCCAAGACCGGAGTAACCGAACTTGATGGAATCGATGGAACGGTCACCACCCAGTACCTCGTTACTCATGTAACAGGTGTAGTAGTGTTTGTTCGCCTCGATGAGGGTCACGTCCACTGTGGGATCCGCCATGCGGATGTACTTGGCGGCTGTCGCACCGGCGGTACCACCACCAACAACAACAACCTTCTTGCTTGCGCCCAGAGCGATGTAGGGGACGCCAACCATGCCGGCAGCTGTTGCTGCACCAGCGGTCTGGATAAATCCACGACGAGTAATTTTCATATTGGCTTGCCTCCTACCTTATTTCTGCTGGCTTGCGTAGAAGTTGAGCAGGGCCATTACGCCCGCGCTGCCTTCTTTATCAAGCATCTTTTTCATTTTTTTCTTCATCTTCTTGGGGGCGTCACGAGAGCCGTCCTTGAAGTTCGCAAGCTGCCAGTTTACGTAGGGGGTCCACTGACCAGCCATTACGCCGGCATCATCTTCAGCAGACTGACCACCGTCGCCGTGGCACTTTTCGCAGTACTTGTCGTGCAGCTTGGCACCTTTCTTGGCCAGCTTGGCATCGAATTTCTGCTTGGCTTTGACGAAAGGCTGGGCACCGTAAAAGTCGGCCATCTGAGCAATTTCGGCTTCGTTGTAGCCCTTGGCGATACGGCCCATGATGGTGGATTTTATTTCACCACTGGCAAAACCAGCCATGGTCTCTACGAAGTAGTCTTTGGACAGGCCGGAGATAGTAGGTGCTGCGGGACCCTGGCTCGCGCCGTTGGTGCCGTGGCAACCTGCACAGGTGTTTGCCAGCATGCTGTCGCTGGCACCCATCATCAGTTTTGGTGCGGCCTTGTCAGCAGCAACTGCAGCAGTTGAAGCTGTAAGTGCCAGACCTGCGGCCAGAATGGCCGTTGTAAACGTTTTATACGCCATGATACCTCCTTTGGTTTTCAGGCTTTTGCAATCATGAAGAGGATTAACCTTCTTCTTCTTCACAATGCACCTTACTCCAGTGCATTGATCGGAGTAGGCTGCATCTTCTCCATACGCGCTTCACTGCGCATCTATGAAAATCCTTCTAATTCTTTCACGGAATAGTTAATTCATTCCGCGGTGGTTTATTTGGATACCGCGTTCTCAAGTAGTGCGATAACCTTTTTATTTCGTTTCTTTGCGGCAATATCCATTGCCGTACGGCCGCGTTTGCTTTTGATGGCAGGGTCAGCACCGTTTTCAAGCAGGAGTTTGACCAGGTTCTCTGAACGGACAGAGGCTGCTTCCATCAGCGCTGTTATTCCGTCTGCATCCTGCTGATTGATGTTGGCGCCGCGGCGAATCAGACGCTCGGCAGCTCCATAGTGATCCTGTCCCACGGCCCAGATCAGGGCGGTGGCGCCGTCGACGTCCTGCAGATTGATATCCGCGCCGTGATCGAGCAGAACATCGATCACGTCAGAGTGACCTTTGTCGGCAGCAATGATCAGTGCAGTGGATTCATGTTTGTCCCTGGCGCTGTGGTCCGCTTTTCCCTTCAACAGAAGGGCTACAGTCTCCGGGTGACCTGTTTCCGCTGCATGCATCAGTGAGGTACGGCCGTCCTTGTCGCCACCGTTTGGATCAGCTCCCTTATAGAGGAGCTGGTCGACCATGTCGGTGAGGCCGTAGCGGGCGGCAATGGTCAGTGCATCCCAGCCTGCACGGGTCCGTGCATTCAGGTCTGCCCCTCTTTCCAGCAGCAGGGCGGTCAGTGCGTCATGGCCATTCTCGGCAGCGAAGGTTAGGGCTGTGCAACCCGCTTCGGTAGCCGCATTGACTTCAGCTCCCCTGGATAGCAGCACGGCAGTAGCTTCCATGCTGTCGCTCTCAATGGCCATCATGAGAGGGGTTTTACCGATTTCGTTGCTGCTGTTGACATTGGCCCCTTGGTCCAGCAGCTGCATGATAGCTTCTGCGTCACCGATACTCGCGGCCAGTCTTAACTCTTTTTCCTGTTTGGCATCCCCTGCATAGGCAGTCAGGCTGAGGCTGGCGCTGAGGATCAGGGCGAAGATCTTTTTTTGCTTCATGGATCTTTAAACCTTGTTTCGGTTTTATTTAAAAGCCTGGGATCAGGCTTCGCCCGTCTCTTCGTCTTCGTCCTCGTCAGGCTCGTCAGGCTCTTCGTGGGCTATTCCTTTGTGGCAGTCGATGCAGGTCTTGCCTTCGTCCATTGCGCGACCGTGTCGCTTGCGGGCACTGCGATCCTGTTCACTCAGGTCCATCTGGTCATAGTCGTGGCAGGTGCGGCACTCGGCTGAGTCGTTGGCCTTCATCTTGGCCCAGACGCGGCTGGCCATGTCCCAGCGAAGGGCTTCATATTTCTCGGGGGTATCGATGGTGCCCATGATCTCGTGATAGACGTCTTTCGCTGCCATCACCTTGGCGATCATCTTTGGAATGAACTCTTTGGGAACGTGGCAGTCCGCACAGGTAGCCCTGACACCGGACGCACTCTTGTAGTGGGGGGTCTCCTTGTACTCCTCGAGATTCACTTTCATGGAGTGACAGGAGGTGCAGAATGCCATCTCATTGGTTGCGGAGAGGCCGATATTGAACAGGCCTGTAAAGATAACGCCTGCAAAGAATACTAGTATCAGGACAATATAGGTTTTCTTGCGTGACCCGCCGTTGCCCATAGAACTGCTTGACATACATCCACCCTCTTTTTATTTCATCCCCCTGTGACACTTCATGCCATATCGCTTGTCCATTCTTATTTAAAGATCTATAGCTGGACGTTATGTTCTTTTTGTAGCGAGATGGTAAGGACCGTCAAGGAGAGCAATTGTTGTACTGCTTACTGCTTTCCGGTGCATAAGCAAATCATGGGGGATCTGCTTTTTACTTTTATGGCCCGGATGGTAAGGCAAATTGTCCATTTTTGTAAAGTAAATAAATATAAAACCACCTGTCTTAAGTGAATTATTGAATACTAAAATACTTTTATACCTGGAGATCTTTTCTGCCGGATCTATTCTCGGGGAATCTGTTTCACAGGGATCGGCCGCCCTGTACAATCCACAACCCCAGGGTTCGGGTTGCAATGCAGCATTCAGTTCGATTTGCCTGTTTGATGTTGATCAAGGCAGTAGATAGAGTGGCTGTGCAGACTGCTTTACAATCTATTTTTAATGAAGATTCCTCGCACATGACAGCTATTACAGAAACACTTTCCAGCGACCATCGTCGGTGTGATGAGATATTTGCCCTGGTGGAAGAGTGGGTGTCAAAAAAAGACTGGGCCAGGGGCGGTCCTGGTTTTACCGAGTTCCACGAGGCGATGGAGCACCACTTTGCGATGGAGGAGGGGGTGCTGTTTCCAAGCTTTGAATCACGTACCGGACAGACCATGGGGCCGACCCAGGTGATGCGCTCAGAGCACATACAGATGCGCCAGCTTTTCGGTGAAATGAAACAGGCTGTGGAACTGCAGGATCACGAGCGCTATCTTGGGTTGTCAGAGACGTTGATGATGATCATGCAGCAACACAACATGAAAGAAGAACAGATGCTCTACCGCATGGCCGACCAGGTTCTGGCTGCTGACGCTGAGACCATTATTCAGCAAATGAAAGAGGTTTAAGACAGGCGCGACAGCGCGTCTGCGTCACTCGGTGTGGAGCCAGGGTTATACAATGGAACGTCTTCTCGATGTGAGTGAACTTGAACCCTGCGAGCCGCTGGAGCAGACCCTCCATGCAGTGGCCTCTCTCCAGCCTGGAGAGTACCTGCGGGTGATTCATCGTCGTGAGCCAAATCTGCTCTACCCCATGATTGAAAAGTCCGGTCATGGGTGGTTGTGCCGGGAAGGCGGTCCGGCCGGCTATGAAATCTTCATCTGGCACCAGGATGACCCGGTTTCAACAAACGAGGCAAACAGGGCATTCTCAGAATGCTGAATACCGCAAACCTCTCGCTTGAACAGGCCCCCCCGATTTCGGTACCGTTTCGCTTTTTCCTGACAGCACCACTGTTTGGTATTGGTGTTGGCTTGTGCCTGCTTGTTTTCGGCCCTGATGTTTTTCTCTCGCGCTGGAACTCCATTACCCTGTCGGTGAGCCATCTTGTTACGCTGGGCATGCTGGCCATGGTGATGTGCGGGGCAATGTTTCAGATGCTGCCGGTGCTTGCCGGATCACCTGTGCCAAAAGTTATGTTATTGGGCACAACCGTTCATACGCTGCTGGTTATTGGGACGTTATTCCTGGTGGTGGGCTTTTCGCAGGCAGAGACAGGTTGGATGTTTGTTGCCCTGTTTGCCCTGGGTGGAGGGTTCGCCATCTTCATAGTGGGTATAGGTACTGCCCTATGGCATGTTGGATTCCCCAATTTTACAGTGACCGGAATGCGCGTTGCTGTTGCAGCCCTGGCGGTTACGGTCTTTATCGGTGTGACCCTTGTTGGCGGCGTTGTGGATCTTTGGGGTGTCGAGTACCTGGTGCGCCTGGCGGATATTCACGTCGGCTGGGGTGTTCTGGGCTGGGTCGGGTTGCTGATCATCGGTGTCTCCTACCAGGTCGTCCCGATGTTTCATATCACGCCTGAGTATCCGCTATGGATGCGAAAGGGATTGGCAGTCTCGCTTTTTTTCGCTCTCATGCTCTGGTCAATACTGGAGGTAGCTACCTGGAATGGATACCAGGTCAACACAATATCCCAAGGTGTTCTTCTGTTGCTGCTTGGTGCATATGTCCTGTTTGCAGTGACCACCTACAGCTTGATACTGCGGCGCAGGAGGAAGGTACGGGACGTCACCCTGATGTTCTGGAAAACGGGCCTGGTATCTGCGGTGACAGCATTTCTGTTCTGGTTGCATGGCGGGATGGGGGGGGCAGTCAGCCCGGTCCTGCTCGGTGTTTTAGTGCTCGTTGGTTTTGCCGTCTCCCTGGTTAACGGGATGCTTTACAAGATAGTTCCTTTCCTGTCGTGGTTTCATCTGCAGAACCGCCAGATGACCCTTATGAATATGGATGTGATGATTCCACATATGAAGGAGTTTGTTCCCGACAAGAGAGCCAGGTTGCAGTTCTATGCTCACCTGCTTGCCGTTGGTTGCATGCTGGGCGCTGTTTTTATTACAACCTGGTTGTCCCATGTGGCGGGCCTCTTTTTTGTCCTCTCTAACGCAATCCTGATGTTCAATCTTCTCCAGGCGGTGATTCTTTACCGCGAGACAAACGCCTCTCTCTACAAGCAATCCTGACGAGGGGAAGCGCGTTCTTTTGATAACTGTTTTCCCTGGCTGGTGGATTCCAGCCATGAGTGTCGGCTAAGATGGCTGTATATGTTGGGGCAGGTGTGGAAGTAATGTTTGGTGATCTGAGGCAAATCTACATATTTTCCCAGTTGGATGATAATCAGCTGGCTAGGGTTGCAGAAATGGGGCGTGATCTTACCCTGGAGGACGGTGAAGCGGTCTTTGAAGAGGGGGATAGCGCTACCCGGTTCTTCCTGGTGGTCAGCGGGCAGATGAAGCTTGCCCGTACCTCGGTGAATGGTGATGAGAAGGTGATTGAGCTGGTACGCAATGGTCAGACCTTCGCCGAGGCGCTGATGTTTTCAGAAGCCCCCGCCTATCCGGTACGTGCAAGTGCCATCGGGGAGACTCGACTGATCGCATTCGACAGCCGCGCCTTTCTGACCCTGTTGCGTGAGTCCATGGATACCTGTTTTAGAATCATGGCCGATATCAGTATGCGACTGAGGCGCATGGTCGATGAAATTGACCGTCTCACCATGCAGTCAGGCAAGGAGCGTGTCTCCAGGTATCTCTATGGCCAGTATCTATCTGTCGGAGAGAGTGTTTTCAATCTGGACGCTCCGAAGGGTGTTCTGGCATCGCGTCTGTCCGTAAAACCCGAGACATTTTCCAGAATTCTGCACAAGCTTTCCGACCAGGGAATGCTGAAGGTCAAAGGCGGGGAAATTGAAGTGCTCGATGCCGGACGGCTTTGCGACTCGGCCGGACTCAGTGGCTTGCCGGGGCAGTGCGGCCGGTGATCGTCCCCCAAGTGGCTTGAATTTCAGCCAATCCACCTTATTTAGTATATCTCGAACGGTATCCGGCTCTCCAGGCTGCATGCCATGAATAACTGTAACCATCTGTAAACATAAACGTTTTCCGAGCTGTATCATCATGTCTGTATCTGTGATTCAAGATCGCTTTGTCGATATCAGAAACAACAAGTACTTCGAGTACTTCGTTATTTCAGTGATCATCTCCTCGGCACTGATTATCGGTGCCAAGACCTATCATATTTCCCCCTACGTGCTGGATCTTTTTGGGGTTCTCGATCTGGCCGTGACTCTCTTCTTTCTGGCTGAAATCATGATTCGCATGGTGGCAGAGAAGAGCCTGAAAGCATTTTTCTCCAAGGGCTGGAATCTGTTCGATTTCATTATCGTGGTCGCCAGCCTGGTGCCGGTGGATGAGAGTGAGATGGCGTTGCTGGGGCGGTTGCTGCGTATCTTTCGGGTGCTTCGCCTGGTCTCCGTGATTCCTGAGCTAAGGGTCCTGCTCAATGCCTTTGTCAAGGCGATACCACGCATGGGTTATGTCTCGCTGTTGATGTTCATCATCTTCTATATCTACGCGGCCATGGGCAGCATGTTCTTCAATAAGATCAACCCGGAGCTGTGGGACAACATTTCTATCTCCATGCTGACCCTGTTTCGTGTGGCAACCTTTGAAGACTGGACCGATGTTATGTACGAAACCATGTCGGTCTACCCTTTGAGCTGGATCTTTTACCTCAGCTTTATCTTCATGGTGGCCTTTGTCTTTCTCAACATGATGATCGGTATCGTGCTTGAGGTTCTGCAGAAGGAGCATGAAGATTACGACAGGGAGCATGGTCAGGGTGAGGCCGGCGAGGTGCACTGGATTCGTGAGCATACCGAGGCCATTGAGCAGCGTATGGAGCGTATGGAAGGGCTTCTTGAACAGCATATTGAGGAACAAAGAGCGTTGAGAGAGAGGTAGCTGGAGAAGTGCGTTCATACAGTGCTTCGATTTGCAAAATAGTCACTCTCAAATAGCGTTTTCCGGCGGACACCCAATGGTGATTGGTATAGACTCTTTCTTTACGGATACAAGTAGTTAATAGAATAAAATCAGTTGAGGAGGAAGGTTATGAAGTCGATCCGAGGGGTTGTTTCTTCAACCGTGCTTGCGTTGTCATTGACACTCTCCCAGGCTGGGGCGGTTTTTGGTGAGGATAGTGCTGATATTGCAGCCGCAATGAAGCTCTACTCCCAGGCTCTCCCTATGGAGGTCAATTCTCCCCAGAGGGCTGAGTTGTTGGACCAATCGGCCGGAATCCTGAACGAGGTGATCAAGAAGAACCCCCAGTCCCTGGATGCCCACCGCAAGCTCATGGGTGTTTACCTGCTGAAGCAGGACTACACCAGGGGTATCAGTACCATGCAGGATGCAATTACGCTCTCTCCCGAGGACCCCAAGTTGTTTATCGCACTGGCCTTCCTCTATGAGCATTCAGGTGCACTTGAATATTCCATGGCCATGCTGGACCAGGCGTTGTCACTGGACCCTGATCACAAGCTTGCAAAAGAGTACAAGATCGCCATCAAGCAGAAGATCGACAAATTCAAAATGGACGAATTACATCAGGCTAAGGATGTGATGGATTCAGGTCATGGAAAGGCCACCGTTCCTGCTAATCCTCCTGTCGAAACAAAGAAATAACCTCTTCCTGTTTTTCAGGCAAGGCAATATTAGTGGTGGGCTTGTGAATTCATTGAAGATACTCCAGGTGTCGTTCATCTCTCTGTTGTGCGTTGCGCCTTTACAGGCGGATGACGTACAGCAAATGAAGCGGCAGATAACAGACCTTGAGAAAAGGGTCGCTGCACTTGAGCAGCAATTGACTGATGTAGGTGCAAAGGACCGCTGGAAAGACCGGCTTCTTTGGCAGAGGATCAAGAAAGAGATGCCCGCCAGCGATGTGCGAAAGTTGCTGGGAAAGCCCGCACGGGTACAAGAGCAGATATTCGATACCTGGTACTACCATCCCACTTCCAAGCTCCATAGCTATGTCTGGTTTGACGAGGGCAGGGTGCTTGGGTGGGAGCTTCCTGAATAATTGATCTCTATTTTTTCTGTTTGCCAGGTTGGATCAGTATAAAAAAACCTCCACCCCGCAAGGGGTGGAGGTTTGTACGTCTAACGCAGACGTTTGTTCCAGGCGCTACTTAGTGCTTCTTCGAGTAACGTTTCTTGAACTCAGCCTGGCGCTTCTTACGCTCTGCAGCCTTCTTGGGATCCTCTTTGCCGAGGAACCACTTGTGCGAGTCTGAGTTCAGTACCTTGGTCAGTACTTTTTCCAGGTTCGCGGCTGCCTTCTTGTCTTCAGCGCTGCCGTGCTTGCCGTGTTCAATCAGCTCTCTCAGCTCGGGCACCATCTCTATGTAGAAGTTCTTACCCAGATCGTAAGTACCTTCCCAGTGGGTGATGTCCGGTCCCATCATGGATGCTGCCATACGTGCGCGGCGTCCTTCATGATGCCAGAGTTCGAACCATACGAAGTCAAGCTTGTGAGAGAACTTGGGACCCTTCATCAAAGGCTTGGCTGCCTTCATCAGCTCGACGCCGGGCTTGCCGTACTTGCGGTTATAGAGCTCAACCAGGCCGTCATACTGGATGTACCAGTTTTCGACCCAACCCTCTTCGTGGCAGGACTGACAAACATTTTTCATCTTGTCACGGCGATCTTCCCAGCCCACGGAGCCTTCTACCCAGCCCTGCTTCTTGGAGACAGGAGGACGGTTGTTCCAGCTCAGACGATCGCCCACATCATGGGTGATGGTCTGTTTCTTGGTTGCACTCATGTGACATGTGGCACAGGTGGGTGCTGCCCAGTAGTCCTCACCGGGGATCCACTTGGGGCTCTCCAGGTTCATCTTTTCACGGTTGGCGCGATAGGCGATACCATGTTTGGACTCGTTGTAGATCTCTATCTGGGGATGGTCGGGACCCATATGGCACTTGCCGCAGTTTTCGGGCTGGCGGGCCTGTGCAACAGAGAAGCTGTGGCGAGAGTGGCAGGCAGCGCAGGTGCCCTTGGAGCCGTCTGGGTTGATACGGCCAATACCGGTGTTGGGCCAGGTGGCAGGATCCAGTGCACCATCTTCAAGCACCTTCACGGTAGAGCCGTGGCACTGCCAGCAGCCGTTGACTGCCGCTGCAGAGATACCGTCCGGGAAACCAGGGGTGATCATGCCGTTATCGCCCTCGATAACCTCTGCAAGCAGGTTGTCCAGGGAACCCATGATTTTACCCGCATCTGCGTGGTGAGACTTCTGCATCTCATCCGCTTCAGACTCGTGACAGTTTGCGCAGTCACTGGGAGATACGATGATGGATATGTGCTTTTTTACTTTCTTGTCGTCGTGGATGAATGCATCCGGGTCTTTCGGGTCAGCCTGGTGACATTCGTAGCAGCCTACGTTCGCACCATAGTGCTTGCTTGAACCCCACATCTGGACCAGACCGGGATTGTTCTTTTTGTGGCACTTAACACACTCTTTAGTCTCTTCGGACATTGCCTTTGGCGCTTCTTTGACCGCCGCAGACACATTTGATGCCAGGATCAGACAGACCCCGGCCAGGATGTACTTGATCATACTCCTACTCCCTTTTTCACGTGACAGGCATAGGAATCCCAGTACTTCTTGTTTGATGTTGATTTAGGGATTCCGTGCTTCTTTTTTACTTATGAATCGCCTAACCACTTGATACTGCACCGGCAGTTCGGGCAACCCCCCACAACTGCTTTTACCGGAACGAATCTGGGTAATCCTTGATTTTGGTCAAAAATGGCAGGGTTATTATTTTACTTCATTTTTATTGGGCATTTTGGTGTGGTCATGGGTGGGTTTACCCAGGGTTGTGTTTGAAATTATGGGTGCAAATGACCGGCTTGCAATCGGCATAAAGGGAGCGTTGATAGCGCTCCCTTTATGATCTCGGGTGGTATGGGGCTAAAGGTTTTGACTGAGAGAGAGTGACATGCACGCCGTTCTCTGGCGCATGTTGTATCCGATGATTATCTATTCCCCTTGTTCTTAGTGCCGACACCCTGTTGTTTGGCGAAGTCGAGCATGCGCTGGATCGGGACTATCGCTTTATTGCGGGTATCATCATCGATGTGTATTTCGTTGTTACCGCTCTCCAGGACCTCAAGCAGGTTGAACAGGGAGTTCATGCCCATCCAGGGGCAGTGGGCGCAACTCTGGCAGGTTGCCCCCTCACCAGCGGTTGGAGCCTCTATCAACTGTTTGTCGGGGGCCAGTTCCTTCATCTTGTGGAAGATGCCGCCGTCGGTGGCCACGATGAACTCTTTGTTATCCATGGTGGTGACGGCATTGATCAATGCTGTGGTTGAGCCAACCAGGTCAGCCTGGTCAATCACATCTTCAGGGGACTCGGGGTGTACCAGTACCGCTGCATCGGGGTGAAGGCGTCGAGTGCGCTCCAGGGCGACGGATTTGAACTCTTCATGTACCACGCAGGAGCCCTGCCAGAAAATCATATCGGCGCCGGTGAGCTTCTGTACATAGCGTCCCAGGTGTTTGTCAGGTGCCCAGAGGATCTTTTTGCCCTGTTCGGCCAGGTGTTTGACTACCGGCAGTGCGATGCCGGATGTGACCATCCAGTCTGAGCGGGCCTTAACTGCGGCGCTGGTATTGGCATAGACCACAACCACGTGCTCCGGGTGCTGATCGCAGAACCGGCCGAACTCTTCGGCGGGGCAGCCTTCATCGAGAGAGCAGGTGGCGTTGAGGTCGGGCATCAGCACCTTTTTCTCTGGATTGAGAATCTTCGCTGTCTCGCCCATGAAACGCACCCCGCACACCACCAGGGTGGTTGCTTCCTGTTCGCTGCCGAAGCGGGCCATCTCCAGGGAATCGGCCACGCAGCCACCGGTCTCGTCGGCCAGTTCCTGCAGGTCGCCATCGGTGTAGTAGTGGGCCACCAGCACGGCGTTACGCTTTTTCAGCAGCGTCTTGATCCGGTCTTTGAGTCTCTCCTTCTCTTCAGGCGAGATGCTCGGCCATTCGGGATGGGGTGGTACCTCGATGGGACGAAGGGCGATATCTTGTGGTGAAACTGTATCAGTCATCTAACTTCTCTTGCCTTAGCGGATGATCTCAACCCGGTCAGGGTGTTTTATGCGATAGACCTTGGCAGGCCTGTGATTGCCGGTGCGGCGTTGCTCTCCGGTCTCCTCAATTTGATCGAGGGTCGAAATCCATTTTCTGAAATTGCGCTTGTCCAGTGGTTCGTTGCGCAAAATCTCGTAGACCCTCTGCAACTCGCTGAGGGTGAACTGTTCGGGCATGAATTGAAAAGCAATGGTGGAGTAGCCCAGTTTTGAGACCAGGCGCTCATGGGCAATCTCTATCACGCGGTTATGGTCGAAAGCCAGCTCGGGAAGCTGTTCGAGGGGGAACCAGGCGGCATCGGTCGCATCGCTGGCGGCTCTCAGCTCCAGTTTTTCTGATGCTACGAGTGCATAGTAGGCGATGCTGATGACTCGCTCCCGGGGATCGCGATCGGGTTTGCCGAACGTGTAGAGCTGTTCAAGGTAGACGCCACTTACACCGGTCTCCTCCTGCAGTTCCCGTTTGGCACAGGCCTCCAGGTCTTCATCGATATCCACAAAGCCGCCTGGCAGGGCCCAATGGCCCTTGAAGGGCTCGCTGCCACGCTTGACCAGCAGCAACTGCAGGCGCTGTTCCCTGATGGTAAATACCACGACATCAGTGGTAACCGCAGGGTGGGGGTATTCATAGCAGTGGCTTTGGTTCATATCTCTTGCTAAGTGTATGGTTTACACAAAGGATAGTGTCGATAATACACAAGACAGATCCCCTCGTCACCCTGGGGAGCATCGTGCTCTTGTGTTTACTTTCGGGGTGGGTGGGGCCAGAGCCAGGCTGCGCCTCTCACGCCGCTTGAATCGCCGTGGTGCGGGGGTACCAGCCGCGTGGTCACACTATCCGAAAAGACGTACTGCTCCCACTGCCGGGGAACATTGTGATAGAGGCGTTGAATATTGGAGAGGCCGCCCCCCAGTACGATTACTTCAGGGTCCAGGACATTGATGATGCTGGCCAATCCCCTGGCGAGGCGGTCTTCGTAGGTGCAGAGGGTTTGCTCCGCTGAACGATCTCCCTCCTGTGCAAGCCGGGAGATCTCTTTGGCGGTAAGTGTTTTTCCCGAGAGTAGGGCGTGGTGCCTGGTCAGTCCCGGGCCGGAGAGGAAGGTTTCGATGCAGCCGCTCCTGCCGCAGTAGCAATCAGGGCCGGGCATCTCTTCACGGGTTGGCCTGGGGAGTGGATTGTGGCCCCATTCGCCGGCTACTCCGTTGGGGCCGGAGACCAGCTTTCCGTCGATCACAATACCCCCGCCGGTGCCGGTACCGATGATGACACCGAATACTGATTTTGCGCCGGTGGCGGCGCCATCAATCGCTTCTGAGAGGGTGAAGCAGTCGGCGTCGTTGGCAATGCGAATGGGGCGTTGCAGCAGTTGCTCGAGATCCTGCTGTAGATGCCGGTCATTGAGACAGACCGAGTTGGAGTTTCGCAATACCCCTCTGCTGGGTGAGATGGAGCCTGGCGTCCCTATGCCTATGCTGCACTGGGTGGAGACCTCGGCTTCAAGGGTCTCCAGCATTGACTTGATGGCCTGGAGGGTGGCGCTGTAATCACTGGAAGGGGTGTCTGACCTGAGTCGATGGATGATTTCGCCATCACTGTTCATGACGACGCCTTCGATCTTGGTGCCTCCCAGGTCGATCCCTATACGCACAGCATAACCCCGGATCAGACCTTTTCCGGTTGCTGCTCCGTGGTCTCTTCGGCTTCTGCGGTTGGTTCAGTCTGAGCCGTTTCCTCTTCTGCCGGATTGTGCTGCACGGTTACCAGGTCTTCACCTGATGGATTGGTGAAGCGGTCGTTGAGTGTCTGCACGTATGTGTTGCTGTCTTCCATAACCCGCTTCAACCGTTTCTTTGCTCCCCGTCCCCAGCCTGCGGGGCTGGTGGCGAAAATGCTGCGCCAGGGGCGCGTGTTGCGCTGGAAGGCCCCTGCGAGATCGCCCCGGATACCGGTTTTCTGGGCGAGTCTGCGGATGAATCGGGACATGCTCCGGGCGGCAAGTGCGCGCACCAGGTAATGCAGCCCGAAAACGACCACTGCCACCACAATCGCGCTTGAATAGAGATAGCCGGGGCTGGATGCTATCTGCTCGAGCCAGGGCGGGGCGAACGCCAGTCCATCCCAGTAGTTTGCCTTGATGGTCAGGCCCAGAAGTACTGCGAAAAGCAGGCCGAAAACAACCGCGTCACCCCAAAGAACCCTGCGCTTCCAGCTCTCTATGGCCTGTTGGATTGCGGGTACAGCATGCTCTTCGATATCCCTGGCTGTTTTCTCAAGGGCGCCGACGATGCGGTAGGCGCGTTCGATCTCCACCTCTTTCATGCGGGAGTGGATCTCGCCCAGGTCGGCATCACGCTTGCCTTCAAAGCGGTTGCGTATGTTTTCATCATCAATAGGAACGGCGGCATCGGGGTTGTAAACCGTGTAGAAACGCCCTGCTGTGAGTCCTCTCTCGCCCAGGGCGCGCTGCCATGCCGCGACGACCTCTTCGGGATTGTCTTCCCGGGCTGTGGTGTCGATCTGATTGAGAATGTAGAGGAATTTACCCGCATCGGGCCGCTTGATTGTGTTGCTGACCAGGTGGTCGAGGGTGTCAATCATGGCGCCGGGCTCAGGATGCCGGGCATCGAAAAAGACCAGTACAAGATCTGACAGATCAATTATATGGTCGGTAATGCGCAGGGTTGAGGTGCGCTGTGCATCGGCATCGAACCCCGGGGAATCGATAATGATCTTGCCTCGAAGCTGCTCGCTGGGGCAGGTCTTGAGCTGGAGATAGGAGTCGATGCGCTGACCTTCGCCCTGGGCCACCTTCTCTATCTCGTTGCTCATCTGGTAGAAGGGGAAGCGGGGGTCGGAATCCAGCGCCACGCCGGGCAGGGCGTGGGCAGTGCTCTCCCTGCTGTAGCAGACCACGGTGAACTTGTCGTCCACCGCCTGGTTGCCGGTCCTCTGCAGGGTATAGTCGAGGTAGTGGTTGATAAAGGTCGACTTGCCGGATGAGAAGGTGCCAAGAATTGATATCAGGGGCCACCAGGGGATCTGGGTGGCAAAGGAGGTTTCCTGGTGCAGCAACCCCATGCTGTAGGCGATTTTGTCCAGTTGCCTGAAGCTCTGGACTGTACTTAGAAGTACAGGGTTCTCCTGCTCAAGGTGTGTCTCGAGGTGCTTGAGTCTGCCTTCTATCACTCTGCCGGCCATTGTCATCTGCTACTCCCTTGATAACGGTGTCGTCATCCGTTTTTTATTCTGATTACATACTAACCCGACCCAGGTTTCGGGCATAGTCTGATATGTCTGTTGGGTGAGTTTACTTGTCATTCAGTGTGGTTTTTATTAGGGGGTGAACGCCTAAAAATACGTATATGCCCAAATGCTTATGGATGGAGATTGATTTGATTTTAGGCGTTACAGTTTGTTGCAATAGACCTGCCCATAAGGGATACTTCAAGGCCATATGAAAATGGTCCTACAAGACCCCGGCGTTCTCTAAAGAGCGGTGGAAAATAAAACAGAAAAACTAAGATAAAACACGTGGAGGTAGTTATGGCTGACCTGTTTTCCGATGAGTGGATGAAAAGTTATATGGAGCAGTGGAACGCAGAGCCGGATCTGTCCGATGCTCTGGCGCAAATCGGCTTCAATAGTGTCATTGGTTACGGTTATGACGGGGAAGATCAGCCCCGTGGCGTCCTTGCCGTTGAAAACGGGAAGGCGACATCTGCTGGCGCATTCAATGGGGAAGAGATGAACTGGGATATCCGGTGCAGCGATGCCCAGTGGAAGAAATGGATCGGTAAGCCACCCGGCATGATGGGACTGGGCATGGCATTCACCTCCGGCAAGATGAAGTTCAAGGTTGGTGATTACGGTGCCATGATCAAGGATCCGCGCATGGCGGGACCATTTATCAAGAGCTTCACAGTGATGGGGCGGTCGTAACCTCCGTTTCACTTGTGAGTTCGTGCGGCGGGGGGAATTCCCCCGTCGGCAGTATCAATTAGCAGGTTAAACAATAAGATGGTTAGAAAAGCCCAAGCTCTCGTTTTGGCGGTGGGGGTAGCTGTCGCCGCAGCGATGCCCGGCCAGGCTCTCTCTCAGACAGGTGGTGCCCAATACTTTACGGTGCAGCAGGCTCGTGGAGCACCAACGGTATCGTTGGGTGGAACGGTTATTCCTTACAAGGAAGTCACACTTTCCGCCCAGCTCCCCGGTCGGGTGAAGTTTCTGGCGGGTATTGAGGGTGATGCCTTTGAAAAGGGTACGCTCCTGGTATCTCTGGATGACTCCGAGTTGCTGGCCAAACGCAATGCCGCGGCTGCCCAGGTAGCCACTGCAGATGCCCAGCTGCGTGCTGCCGGCGTGCAGTACAGCCGCGAACTCTGGTCTCCCCAGTCAAAGCAGGCCATGGGTGGCATGGGTATGCCTAACCTGTTTGATCAGATGTTTACCAGCCCCATGGAGAGTTTCTCCGGTACGCGAAACAAAGGTGTGGAACGTCGCGCAGACCTCTACAGCTCCGGTGTACAGATTCAGCAGGCCCAGAATTCACTACTCGCTGCCCAGTCCCAGATACAGGCAATCGATGCCAAGCTCCGGGATGCTAAAAGCATGGCGCCTTTCAGCGGCGTAATCATGAAAAAGTTTGTGGAAGAGGGCGACACCATGCAGCCGGGGCAACCCCTGCTTGTGTTTGCCGACGTGGAGTACCTGCAGATCTCTGTGGATGTTCCTGCCCGGCTGCGTCCGGGGCTGAGTGAAGGCATGATGTTGCAGGCCCAGTTGGACGTTGGTAACCAGGTGGTTCCAGTACGCGTCGCCCAGATTTTTCCCATGGCAGACGCGCAGCGCCACACGGTAAAAGTAAAGATTGACCTGCCACAAGGCGTGTCTGCTCCTGGCATGTACGCCAAGGTTCTGGTGCCCGATTTCACGGCGCCTGCGAGAAACTACCCGGTGATCCCCACAAGTGCGATCCGCTATAACGGAAGTCTGCCCGGAGTCTACGTGATCGGAGCAGAAGGTGAGCGGGAGCTTCGCCTCATCCGTGTGGGTGAGAACCTGGATGGTGGTTATACCAGTGTGCTGTCCGGCCTGAGCGAGGGCGAGCGAATTGATCGCAACCCGGGTGCCGGGGTCACTTCCGGCTGGTCATCTCCGAATACTGGCGGGAACCGCTGAAGATGAAGATGGCTGCCCCCTGGGGCAGCCATCTTTAACTTAAGTACTGGTTCTTTCGCATAGACAAACAGCGTAATAATAAAATATGAGTCAGGAAGATCCGAAAAACGGCGATCTGCAAGAGTCAGATCAGTCGGCAGATGAACATCTCGGTCTCGCCGGTCGTACCGCGCGATTCTTCATCAATTCACCGCTCTCCCCACTGTTCTTTATCTCCATGATGCTGATGGGTTTGCTCGGTCTGGTTGAGACGCCGCGGCAGGAGGATCCACAGATCTCCGTGCCGATGGTCGATATTTTCGTCCAGTACTCGGGCGCGTCGGCTGACCAGGTGGCAAACCTCGCCATTGAACCGCTGGAGCGGATCATGAGTGAGATCCCCGGCGTCAAACACGTCTACTCGGCCTCACAGCGTGGAATGGGTGTGGTTACCATTCAGTTCGAGGTGGGCGAGGATATGGGGCCCTCGCTGGTCAAGGTGAACGACAAGATCGATTCCAACATGGACAAGATCCCCCCGGGCGTATCACCACCCCTGGTCAAGGCCAAGGGAATTGATGATGTTCCGGTGGTCAATGTCACCCTCTGGTCAAAAGACCTGGATGGGGACGCGATGCCCGACGTGGATGACGGCCAGTTGCGTATGCTGGCCCATGATGTCCTGCAGAGCGTCAAGGAGCTGCCCGATACAGGCAACGGTTTTGTCGTGGGCGGCCGTGCGGAGCAGGTTACCATCGAAGTTTTTCCTGAGCGCCTTTCCGGGTATGGCATCAGCCTGGACCAGGTCGCCAATACCGTCCGTACCGCAAACAGCGAACAGCAGGCGGGTGGCGTAGAGTCGGGTAATACCCATTTCACTGTAATGACCGGTTCATTTCTCAAGACCAGCGACGATATCGCAAAGCTGGTTGTGGGTACCCATAATAATGTGCCTGTCTATGTGCATGATGTTGCACGGGTTTCCCAGGGACCCGAAGACGCCAGTCAGCTGGTAGCCTATTACACAGGGCCGGCAGGTCCTGAAGGCCTGCAGGCCAATGGTGTGCCCGCGGTGACTATTGCGGTGGCAAAGAAGCCGGGCGCCAACGGCGTTGATGTTGCCAACTCCATCATTACGCGGGTCAACGATATCAAGGGTACCCGGATCCCCAGCAACGTTGAGGTCAGCGTTACAAGAAACTACGGTAAGACCGCAAAGGACAAGGTAAACGAGCTGATCTTCAAGCTGTTTATGGCCACAGGCTTTGTGTTCCTCCTGGTGCTGGTGGCATTCAGGGCGCTGCGCCCTGCAATCGTGGTAGTGCTGGTTATTCCAGTTGTGCTGCTGATGACGATTTTCTATGCATGGGTTACGGGCTATACCATTGACCGTGTAAGTCTGTTTGCCCTGATCTTCTCCATCGGTATCCTGGTGGACGATGCTATCGTGGTGGTGGAAAACATATACCGGCGATGGCTGGAAGAGGGCAAGACCGACGCAGACACTGCGGTGGATGCAGTGCGCGAGGTGGGCAACCCCACCATTCTGGCGACCTTTACCGTTATCGCTGCGTTGCTGCCCATGGGGTTCGTGAGCGGCATGATGGGTCCCTACATGGAGCCAATCCCTGCCCTGGGTTCGGCGGCCATGCTGATCTCCCTGTTCGCGGCATTTGTGTTCACGCCCTGGCTGGCAATTTCACGCTGGCTGAGACCCAGTATGAACTACCTGCATGTCGCGGAGCAGCGAGAGCATAAAGAGGCAGAGTGGCTGGAAGGTTTCTACCGTCGCATTCTCACCCCGATGATTGAGTATCCCCGCAAGCGCGTGCTTTTCAAGGTGGTGATGTGGGGCGCATTCTTTTTTGCCTGTTCAATGTTCTACACCAAGTGGGTAGCGGTGAAAATGCTGCCCCTGGATAACAAGCCTGAGTTTGCCATCGTGCTGGATATGCCCGAGGGCACTGCGCTACCGGTGACTGCCAACATGGCCCACCGTATCGCTGAAAAGGTGCGCAAGATGCCAGAGGTTACCGCGGTGCAGGTATACGCCGGTACTGCCAGGCCTTTCGATTTCAACGGTATGGTTCGTCACTACTACATGCGCCAGGATCCCTGGCAGGCGGAAGTTCAGGTTCAGCTTCTGGACAAGACAGAGCGCGATCGAACCAGTCACGAGCTGGCGGTTCAGGCGAGAGCGGATATTCAGGGATTCATCAAGGGAACCGGTGCCAAGGCTGCCGTGGTTGAGATGCCCCCCGGGCCTCCAGTGCTGCAGTCTGTCGTGGCCGAAGTGCATGGCCCATCAGCCGAGGTACGCCGTCAGTTTGCCCGTGACCTGACCAAGATGTTCTCACAGGCCGAAAGCCTGGTGGACGTGGACAGTTATCTGCGCGAGCCATCCGAGTACTGGCGTTTCGATGTTGATACCGAGAAGTCGGTGCGCCGGGGTATTTCTGTCGATGCCATCAACAGAAATCTCTCCATGGCCCTGGGCGGTATGGTACTCGGCGACGTAAAGCAGCGCGCTGGCCATGAACCCATCAATATTATCATCCAGGTACCCCTGGCTGAGCGCTCTCAGATAGGTCGGCTTGGGGACCTGCCAATCCAGTCACAATCCGGAGTGACCCTGCCTTTGCGGGAGCTGGGAAGTTTTGAGCGCATCCAGGAAGAGGAGATCATTTTCCACAAGGATCTGCGCTCCGTGGAGTATGTCGTGGCCGATGTCGGTGGCGAACTGGCAGCTCCGGTTTATGGCATGTTCCAGGTTCAGGATCTGTTGGCCGAACAGGATTACACCAGTCCTGATGGCGTCAAGCTGCATGAGGGCGGAATGGTCGATGACGGTTTCCACTGGTTCAGCCCGCCGGCGGATGACACACGGACATCGTTCGAGTGGACAGGCGAATGGACGGTCACCTTTGAGACATTCCGTGACATGGGTGCCGCCTTCATGGTGGCCCTGGTCCTGATCTATATCCTGGTGGTCTGGGAGTTCGGTAACTTCCGTATCCCCGCACTGATCATGGCACCTATCCCCCTGACGCTTCTGGGTATTATCCCGATGCATGCGATCATGGGCGCCGAGTTTACGGCCACATCAATGATTGGCTGGATTGCTCTCGCCGGTATCATTGTGCGTAACTCGATTCTGCTGGTGGATTTCTCCGTCCATGAGATTCAGAGGGGCACCCCGGTAGCGGAAGCGGTAATCCGTTCGTGCAAGACACGTACACGTCCCATCATGATCACCGCATTTGCGCTTGTTTGCGGATCAAGCGTGATTTTCACCGATCCGATTTTCCAGGGCATGGCAATCTCTCTTGCCTCAGGTGTGATGGTTTCAACCATACTTACCCTGATTGTGATTCCACTGGGTTGTATCAAGGCCAGTCAATCGTTGTGTGAGGTGGCTGCTGCTGGATGTACCGACCCGTCGCTGATCCAGTTCCCCGAGAACGAGCCTGAAAAACCTGCAGAGCCTGCTGCCTACAAGCCGCCACTGCTGCTGACAATATGGGCCAAGGTCGCCGGTGGGCTGATGATGCTGTTCTATGCCATACGCGGTATTTTTCTGCTGATCAGCCAGATGGTGGTGAAGAAGAAATCACCACCGCCACCACCGCCGCCTCCACCGGTTGCGTCGACTCCTCCGGTAGCTGCTCCCGCCGCTGCGGACAGTGATGTGGCAGAAACCAGAAGCCAGCCGGTATCTGCTGATGCCCAGGCATCAAGTAAAGGGGCAGCACCGGCAGTGGCGAAGGCAACCCCGGATGAGCCAGCGCCTGAATCTATTCAGGCCGATACCGAGGGCGCAGCATCCGATGAAAAGGCTCCAACGCCAGCAGCTGTAAAAGCTGAACCGGTGAAGAGCCCCGCCAAGAAGAAGGCAGTTAAAAAAGCCGTCGCTAAAAAGACGGTTAAAAAGAGTGTCGCAAAAAAGACCGCGGCAAAGAAAGCCGTTGCAAAGAAGAGTGTTGCCAAGAAGGCTGCACCCAAGAAACCGGTCTTGAAAAAAGCGGCAGCAAAGAAAAAAGTGGTCAAGAAGCAGGTTGCCCCAAAAGCAGCGGCAGTACCGGCAGAAAAGACCAAGCCGGCTGAAAAATCTGCTAAACAGACGGCGGAGGCTAAAAAAGGCGGCCGCAGGGGTATTCGTCTGAAAGTGAACAATGGTGATGGGCTTGAATAGATGATGATGAGCCTCGATCCAGGAGAGTTATGAATTTGCCGCGGTTTCCTGTACTGCTAAGTTCCGTACTGTTGCTTCTTGCCGGGCATGGGGCGTCGCTTACTGCTGCTGAGCAGTACCAGGGTTATGGCTATGGTGGATATGGCGGTTTTCGTCCTCTGACCCAGGATGAAAGGGTATCTCAGGGTAAGAACGCACAACGGGCTGTCCCACCCTCGCCATCATTTGTGCCGCAACAGCCTTATACATTTCCTGATAGAAGTGCTGACGCCTACCAGAACAGCCGCACCCCGTCTGGCATTGGCCCGCAGGGCAATATGTATGGCAGAGGAGCGCCTGCAGCCTCACACCCGCCGGCATTGGCAGCGCCCTACCGTTCGTATGGTGAGAGTGAGAGAGGCAACAGAAACTATCCGGCGCCCCCGAATATGCCCCGGATGACACCACCAGGTATTGCACAGCAGGGATACAAGTTTCGTCGCATGCCTGGAGATGCGGAAAATCCCGAGCAGGCTCCCGCTTATGATCGCCCTGTCAATCCAGCATATAACTGGCAACAGGAAGCAGGTAGTGGATACGGGCGTAGTCTTGCGCCAGGGCCTGTATTCAGGCCGCTGAAGCAGAAAAGCAAGAGAGGCCGTGAGCCAAGCCCGGTTCCGGCATGGGGGCAGGGTTTCGGTTATTCAAGCCGGGACCATTCGCCATACAACCCGCCAGAGGCCCCGCCAGGATTTCGGCCGGGTGATTACCGGTAAGCGTGCAGAATAATTAGAAAAAACGAACCAGTTGAAATTATTAGCAGGGGCGTGAAGTTGGATGGAGTGGATCGAATGAAAAAAACCAGTTTGTTGATTGCACTGCCCCTTTTACTGGGCGGCTTGATAAATGGTCTGGCGCTTGCCGATTCCCATACGTCGCTACAGTTTTCCGCTGATATATCCCAGAAAGGGCAACGTGGTGAAGTAAGCGGTGGCCGGATTTTTGTAGGTACCGATCATATGCGCACCGAGATGCAGCAGGCCGGGCAACAGGTCATCCAGATCATCAATAACAAAACCAATACCAGCTGGATACTTTATCCTTCCCAGCACAGTTATATGGAGATGCAGGGCAGGGGGGCGCCACAGGTGCAGGCAAAGCAGGGTGATGCAAATCCCTGTCAGGGGCTGCGGGATGCCAAGTGTAAGAACCTGGGGCAGGAGAGTGTGAACGGGCGCGAGGCCGTCAAGTGGGAGATCCAGCTCAACCAGCAGGGGAAAAGCTACCAGAGTGTTCAGTGGTTGGACAAAGAACGCGGAATCCTGCTGCGCCAGGAGTCATCAAACGGGCAACGCAGCGAGTTGAAAATGCTTGGATTGGAAAAACTCGGCAACCGGACTGTCGAAAAGTGGGAAATGACGGTAGCCAATGGGAATCAGCCTGCACAGCGCACCTATCGTTGGTTCGACCCCGAATTGAATCTTGCCGTACGGGAAGAGTTTCCCGGCGGATTTGTGAGAGAGATGAAAAATATCAATGTCGCTCCACAGGATCCCGGCCTGTTTACCCTACCAGCAGGTTATAAGAAAATCACACCACAACAAGGAAGGCCGGCACAGCGTTGATCAACCGATTCACTTGACCGGCAAGATTAAAGAATCCCAACTGAAGGTGTCTCTGGTGCCTGAACTGACCAGAGATCCGAAAACGGAAAGCAGTATATGAGAAAGCAAATTAAAAAAATGGCCATCTTGATCACCGCTATCGGTGCTTCCATGCTGGCTTCGGGTGAGATATTGGCTGCACCGGCTTTTATACCCCAGGGTGCGATCCCCGGTTATTCTCCAGCATCACTGAGCCAGGGTTACGCCACATTCAGGCCCCGCTACAGTAACCAGGCTTTTATGCCGAGCTATCAACCCCGGCCTAATTACTATTATCCGCAACCAATGGCATTCAATGGGCCTGGCTATTTTCCAATGCCCTACGCCTCAATGCCAGCCAATCCCCGTTATGCGTCTGCCTGGACACAGCAGCGCCATAACCCATGGAGTGCACCAGCCCGCTTCAATAGCGGAAGATCTGGGTATATTCCCAGGAGCAGTTATCCAGGGCCCAGAGGGCGTTATATGGCCCCGGCCTACAGAATGAACCCGGTAGCGGCTGCCCCGGTGCCCCCACGATATCCCGCTCGACAGATGGCATACCGTCCGCAGTTTGGCTCTGCCATGCCAAGCTACCGTTTCAGGCCGCAGATGCAGCCACAGGTGGCAATGCAGCAGGCAGCGATGCAGCAGGTACGTCGAGGTTACCCGATGCGGGCACCGGTAAATCCCACCTATCGCTTCCGCCCGTGGACCAAGCCAATGGCGGCATATATGCCAACCCAAAGGGCCATGGCTCCACGCTCGCCCTATCCGGCTTATGCCCAGGCTCCTGTCAGGCAGGCATGGCCAGCTCAGGGCCAGTACCAGTTTCGTCCCATGGCGCCCCCTGCCATGGCCTATCAACAGTACAACCGTCCCTTCTACCCCCAGGCGCAGCCCAGGGTGGGATTCACCAATCCAGGTGCCTACCGCTATCGTCCTGACCCGCGTTTTATCAATCCGGTACAGCAGGGTACGAGATGGCCTATGGCAAGGCACCAGGCTCCGGTAGCTCAAGCCTGGCAGGGAAAACAGTTTAATGCCTATAAGTGGCGACCCCTTGATAACATTGCAGAACAGGGCTTGGCCCAGGTGGATGACAACAGGGGCTTCTGAGTGAATCTGGCTGCCTGAAAGGTATATCCAGGTTCTTGATTAAGATGGATTAATGATGAGGATTGAAGCGTTATGATCACCGTTGTTGGTAGTCTGAAAGGCGGTTCCGGTAAAAGCACGGTCACGTTCAATCTTGCGGTATGGCTTTCCATGGCTGAAGCCAATGTGCAGGTTATCGATCTGGATCCCCAGGCCACGCTCAGGGATGTAGCGGAAGTGCGCGAAGAGGAGGGCTACAAGCCCCCGATAACCGTAAAAGGCAAAAAAGCGCTCGATCTGGAGAAGTTCAAGGGTGCAGACGAGGTGCTGATCGATATTGGCACCGCTGACTTGAACATGATGAAAAAAGCGATAGCCCTTGCAGAGCGGGTCCTGGTACCCGTACCTCCTTCACAGGCGGATATCTGGTCAACCCAGCGGTTTATCCAGTTCGTCAACTCGGTGCGTGATGGCGATAACCCGGAGATTGTCGGGTTTATCAACCGGGGTGATACCCATCATGCTGTCAGAGAGACCGATGAGGCAGCAGCTGCACTGGTCTCCCTGCCTGGTATCAAGTTCATAAAGCCGAGATTGTCCCAGCGTACAATCTTTAGACGCTCCTTCAGTGAAGGAATGGCCGTGTTCGAACTTAATTCAAAGGGCAAAGGGTCAAAGGAGTTCAACGCCCTATGCTCCAAGCTCTATCCTAAGATAGTTCGCTGAAGGTACATGACTGGAGGTAGATTGTGAAACAAGCCCTCAGTTGGTGTCTTCAGCACACAGTTGTTCTGGTGATAGTGCTGTTTATCCTGGTAGGTATCATTTATCGTCAGGCGATTTTTGGCTTGGGTGTGGATGACAAGAGCGCCGAAGCTGCGCCTGCAGGAGATGTGGCAGTTGAGCTTTCGACTATCCAGGAGATGAAACCTGGAAGCATCCCCGAAGACCCGGTAGTCAGTTCAGCGGTCGATACGATCACTGATGCTGCAGATACCAGGGGACCTGCTGAGACTGTAGACGCTGATAAGATCATGATCAGTGAAGCGCCGGTTACTGATGTAGAGCCTCCCCAGGAGGCTGCCGCTGTGGAGCTTCCTTCTGCCATCGTAGAGGATGCTTCAGGATTCAACTACAGGCCTTCAGTTGAGCCGGTGTCGGACGGGAGTGGCGATGATACGTCACAGATATCGATTGAACAGGCGCGTCAGGCTTACTGGTCAGGGAATGAAAGCGCGGCAATCGATCTCTATCGTGATGTGATCCGCGCCGATGCGGCAAATCCCGGTGCCCATGGGGAACTGGGTAACATTCTGTTGAAACAGGGACGGATGGATGACGCCTTTGCGGAGTTTGAACTTGCTGTAATGCTGTATAAAAGTGCTGGCAATAATGACGGTGCAGATGAATTGCTCAATGCACTGGAGCAGGTTGATCAGCAACGCAGCGAAACAATAAGATCCAAAATTGAGGAAAATGATGGCTCTCTGGCTAATGACAGCAAGCCTTCAAAAATAATGAGTGAGGAGAGGTAGTAATGGGTGCAATCAGAAATATATTCGCGTTGATTGGTCTGTTGGCTGTAATCGGCTTTGGTGTGGTAACAGTGAAGTCCAAGGATATGATCTCGGGCTTTGATCCGGATGCCGCCAGGGTTTACAAAGAGATGGCAGAGACTCTTTTGGCAACCAAGAATGCTGCGGAAGCGAGTGTTTGGAAAATGGAAGTAGTAGAGGGTCTTTCGCCTGAAGAGGTTGAAGAGACCATGAAATTCGTTGCCAACGAGCACAATATCTCTAATGTCGGTGAACTGCCGCTGTACAAGGATGTTGAAGCCAAGTTGGGTAAAGAGTTCCGTTTTGTAAAGATCTATATGTTCTGCAACTCACTGACTGCAGCCAGAATGCTGGACTACAGTGACGCCTTTTCGGCTTATCTGCCCTGCAGGATCACCTTGATCGAGGACAAGCAGGGTAAACTCTGGCTCATGGCGCTGAACATGGATCTGATGATTTATGGCGGTGAGCCCTTGCCTCCTGAGCTGAAGGAAGAGGCAATACATGTTAAAGAGGTCATTCTTGATATCATGAAACGCGGTGCTGAAGGCGATTTCTGACGGCTCAGTTCGTGTGATCACAACCCCTCCTGCTTCGGGTGTCATTCACTCGTAGCGGGAGAGGTCGCAAAGAACCCCGGTGTTGAGATATTATCCAAGGAACTTACTGAGTTTTTAATCGGCTTCTTTGTTAGTATAATGTGAAATTCTAATGTTATATGCATTAGACGGGTGGATGACTGGCTCTGCCCTGGATGATCTGGATGGTTGGTAAGAGTGAGGCGAAAATGAGAGAAAAAAATGCTGAGCAGTCTGAAGTGGGTTACTCCATGGACCGGTTGTCTCTGGCTTTCGAGACCAGTGCACGCCGCTGGGAACTGATTGTCTATCCTTCCCTGTTTGCTTTTATCATCCTCGCTGCATATGGATTCTACCTGGTCTACAGCCTGGCAAAGGATGTTCATTATCTTGCCATCAGCGTCGATTCCAACATGACGGTGCTTTCAAGCAATATGCAGGCAGTCTCTGAAAATATGTCTCACCTGACAGCCAATGTTCGCACCATGACTACCCATATCGAGAGCATTGACAATAAGGTCGCAACCCTTGAACCCATGCTCACCAATATGCATTCGATGGATAAGTCCATGCAGTCTCTGACCAGCTCCACTCACTACATGCGTAATGATATGGCATTGATGAACCGCAATATTTCACGTCCCATGTCCTTCATGAACACTTTCATGCCCTGGTAAGCTCTTTCCCGGCAAGCGTCTTGCCAGTTACACCGTTACTACCAGACAAGGGCCATGAGCCCTGCTAGAACAAGCCGTAGCATCCCCAGCTAGAGGATGGCTTTCCTAGAGTACCAATCAGTAATTTCGGACTGCTTCAAGTGACCGTCGGTTCTGCCTGGATCTCGATCAGGCAGGATCACCGCGTGTGAGTGCCGGAGTGATTACAGTGTATATCTAATCAGGGTCCGGTGAAGTCGTAAGCGATATTTGCAGAAGGTTCCTGCAGGAAATAGCCCTGGGTATAGTTCACTCCCACTGTCCAGAGGATGGCAAGACTATTTGCATCTTCCACTCCGGTAGCAATGGTTTTAGCCTCGAACGAAAGGGCAAGCGTGTTTAGGGCGTTAAGGGTGTCCTGCTTCTCCTGGCGACTGGAGAGGTCTTTCATCAGTGCAGGGTCGAGTTTCACGTAGTCTACCGGTAGATGCTTCAGCAGTGTTTCGCCTTTCGGATTTTTGCCGAATTGGTCAACTGCGAGCTGGCACTTGATCTTTTTCAGGCCATCAATCAGTTTTTTTGCAGACTGGGTGTGAGAGCGAAGGTCTGAATCTTTCACCTGGAATGTAAGCCACGCACCCTTCGCCTTTTGTTCACGCAGGCAGTCACAGACCCAAAGCAGCAGGCCATCATCTTCCAGTGCCGCAGATGAAAGACTGACAAAGAAATTCACCTTTCTTCCGTGAGTGCGTTCATAGGAGAGCTTTTCGATGGTGTTTTTAATCACCCAGCGGTCGATCTCCGCCATCTGGTTGCTCTCTTCGGCATACTTCAGGAAGTAGTTGGGAAGAATCTCCTCGTCCTTGTTGTCGAGCAGCCTGATGAGCACAGCGTAGTTTTCGCGTGTGTCACCCTGCAGGCTGACAATAGGCTGATACACCAGCCGGAACCTGTCCTTTTCAAGGGCGTGGCGGATGAGTTCGGTGACATTTGTTTCGTTACGGTCTTCCTGCTCTCCGTAGGCGGGTTGCATCTCCTGGGCATCGTAGAGCGAGAAACGGTTTCCGCCCTCGTTGCGGGCTGCCTCGCAGGCCTGGTAGGCGTGGTTGAGAAACTCCTGGCTGTTCTCGGCCTCATCGCCCAGGTACGAGATGCCAATGCTGGCAGTTACGCTGATGGTTTCACCGTGATGATTGAAGCAGATCTCTTCAATGGTGCTTCTGATCAACTCGGCCAGGGGTTCGGCATCCACCGCACTGGATTTTTCGCTCAGGACGGTAAAGGTATG
Organism: Sedimenticolaceae bacterium; assembly: GCA_965224515.1. GTDB lineage: Bacteria > Pseudomonadota > Gammaproteobacteria > Chromatiales > Chromatiaceae > Sedimenticola_A. The sequence goes on along the minus strand of OZ245051.1, from coordinate 80,860 downwards.
GTCGCCGAAACGGGCAAGCAGCTCCTTCTCCTCTACCAGGGCAGCCAGTGTATTGGCCAGGTTGAGTAACAGACCGTCACTTGCAGCAACGCCTATTTCTCCCCTGACCTGCTGGAAGCTGTCGATGGTGATATAGAAAAGTGAACAGGCTTGGTTTTTTTCTTTCAGCTCCTCGGTTTTCTGTTCCAGGCTGTGCATGAAGAACTGCCTGTTGGCCAGGCCTGTCTGTACATCCTGGCTGCTGAGGAGAGCAATCTTTTTCTGTAGCTCCTTGCTTTGGGACTGGTCCCTGATGATGATTTGGGTGCAGGGTTCGCCGTCTATGGTGGCAGGAGAGAACTCGAGGGTCGCTTCGAAGATGGAATCTTCACTGCTGCGGCAGTTCACTTCAATGCGTGCCGAGTCATTTTTGTTATCGAGAGAGCGTAAGAATTTCTTAAACCGCTTGTGGTCTTCGGACGAAACCAGGTCGAGAATCGGCAGGCCTTCGATTTCATCGAGATCTACATGTCCAAACATCTCGAGATAGACCGGGTTGGCATGTACATGCATTCCATCATGTACGTAGGCAATGGCATCTCGTGAGTGGTCAATAAGCGTTGTGCAGCGCTGCTCTGTCTCTCGCAGCTGATTTTGAACCGCGGCCAGTTGGCGCCTGATCAGCAGGTCACCGAACTCCCGCTTGATAACCAGTTGCAGATGCTCAGGGTCATCTGCTGACACCACATCACGCGCTCCATCGTGCATCGCATGCAGCAGGGTATCTGGCGACTGCTCACGGTAGATGAGTACCAGCGGAGTATTCGGTTGGGCCCTTTGGCAGAGGTCCATGGCAGAGTTAAGGGGGATGGTCGGATGATCTGCACAGCATAGAATCATGTCATGACTCTGCTCCAGTGCATCCAGGAGTTGCTGTTCATCGGTTACGCTGGTGGGATGAATGACAAGACTGGCATTTCTCAGTGTGCTGATCTCTGCTTCTGCATCGTTCAGTGACTGCTCAATAACGAGCAGATCTATGGCGTAGTCAGCGTTTATCGTGTCATTCATGGCCGAATTGTCAGGAACAGAAGCTCTCTAAGTAAAAAATGGTAACGGGATGGGTAGTGGTTACCCCGGCGCCCTTCGTGTTTGTAGATGGATTTTAAAGCATGGACCAAATGTTGTCGAAGTCACTTCCGTCGCTTTGGTCTTCGTTATCGGAGTCACGGTTCTGCTCATCAAGGTAGGCATACTGGTACCTGGCAAAAGCACCACTGGTCTCCAGTCGTCTGGTGAGACGGACCTCGGTTTCCCCAGTTCCTTCGTCGAGCCACAAAATGTGACCTTCCTTGAAGGGCAGGGTGGGCAGTATCAGACTTGCCGGCAGCTCTGAGGCCTTCATTTCAGGCAGAAGCAGGCCGCTTTGCCTGCTGTGGTCAGCGTCCTTGATCCGAACAAATACAGCGGCACAACTTGGAGCCATGATCGCAACACCCAACTGCATGCCGCCATCCGGTGTATTTCTCATCCAGCGACTGACGCCGATGGAAAAGAGCTTGCTGTTGCTGGCAGATTGAATGCCGATCACTTCACCGATCTTGATATGCGGCGCATCGTTGCCGTTCCAGCTTATGCAGTAGCCCCCGGCACTCTCGTTGATCGTAGTGCAACTGAAGGTGTTGGCTGAGTCATCCTGTTTGCTGGCCCAGGATGGCATGTCATCGAGATGGTGTGATTCCTCAATAGCGGGCGGTGTTGTCATCTCTGTGTCAGACAAGAGTGGAACCTGTTCTGCACTGAGGGTGAACTTCTCCTCGTTCAGCGTGTAAAAGGCATCTTTGTAGCCCGGATTCCCCACGTGCTGATCATCCAGCCAATCGGATGCGTCGGGAGAACTCTCGGTCGGTCTTACCGGTTCTTCAGCACCGATGGTTGATATCAGCGAGTGAATGGTATTGATGCCGACTGCAACCTTGAGCTGGAAGTTGAGCCGTGTGCGAACGAACTCTCTTTGAGGTGCTTCGGTAAATGACAACATCAGGTGGCGTGCCAGATTTTGTGAAATCTGGTGTCCTGACCGGCTCTCGGTATTCGACCCGTTTGGTGTCTCGCTGAAAATCTCCTGCATCCGGCTCAAGAGTTCACTGGTATCAAATTGCCTGCAGCGTTGGCTCGGTTCCCTGTCGTGCAGCTCTATGTGCGATGGGGGCTCATCTGACCAGAGGTGGGTTATGAACAGGTTTTTGCGACTGGACAGACCCTCAGGCATTTCAAGGGTGATCTGCTGGCTCCATTCAGGCAACTGGCTGTAGATCTGGTCGATCTCTCTCTGGCGCACACGGTAGGGTGAACTGATTGCGAAGAGCAGAATCTCTTTGTACAGGCGGCTGATGGTACTGGGTGTTGCTTTTTCGTCGTTATCCTTGACCGGCAGGTCTTGGTAACCGGACTGCTCTGCGAGAGCATAAAGGCGGTGAAGTTCGCGCCATGTGTTATCAGGATACGGGTCGTAGATCACGGCCGATTGATAGACGACCTGGCAGAGATGTCGTATGGCGCGGTGGATGGCTATGACTGCCAGTTTCTGGTCACGGCGATCACTGCCGGCAGTTTCCAGGAAAATCTTGTAGGCGATAGCCAGCTCGGTATAGAGCTCTCTGTTGAGTACCGCGATTTTGCGGTTTTTCGCCGCCAGGGGAAAAGATGCATCGAAATAGTATTTGCGCAGGTTGCTGGTCAGGTAGTCGACGGGTTGTCTGAACATTTCGGCCACCTTGATACGGGTGGCGCTGGGCATCTCTATTCGGTTGAACTTGACCAGTGTTTTGAACACCTGGCGGGATGTCTCACCGATATTGGCGATAGGCAGATTCGAGACCCATGATTTAACCTCCTCCGGCTTGGTGAGGAAGTTGTTTTTCTGGGCTTTACTTCTTTCCGGTATGATCAGACCGATTTTTTCCTGCGTGTCCATAAACTACCGCTCTAATTCCTTCCGGCCATCAAATTTGAGTGTTCACCAGGGACTCTGATGGCTGTGTGATTTCTACTGCATCTGTAGGAGGGAAATCCCTAATTTACCTGTCTTTAAACTATATATAGTAGCTATTGAATTGTATACCAGTTAAAAGCGGTATTTTAGCCTGTCGAGGTCTCAGAAAAGAGGTAACTTGTAGGGCATTTCCCCATCGTCACGGACAAGCCTGGGCAGCAGGTAACCGGGCAGCATCTTCCTGAGACTGGAATAGATTTCCCGTGCCATGGGCTCACTGACTTCAAAGTGAGCTGCACCCTTCACCCGGTCCAGCATATGCAGATAGTATGGCGTGACCCTGGCGGAAAACAGTGTTTCGCTCAGTTCTGTCAGGATTTTCGGATCATCATTGATGTCGCGCAGCAGAACAGACTGGTTGAGCAGGCTGACCCCATGACTGTTCAGGCTGCTCAATCCTGCCTTCACCTCCATTGACAGCTCTCGCGGATGGTTGGTGTGGAGAACCATTACCGGTTGCAGGCGTGTTCCACTCAGCAGGTCGAGCAGCTGATCGGTTACGCGTTCTGGCAGTACGACAGGCAGGCGACTGTGTATTCTGAGGCGTTCTATATGGGGAATCCGCTGCAGCGACTCCACCAGCCTGTTCAGGGCGCTGTCACTCATTGCCAGAGGGTCGCCTCCACTTAGAATGACTTCATTTATCTCATTGTTTTCCATAAGATAATTTAGTGCTGACTGCCATTGCTCCTGGTGTGCGGAATCTTCAGCATAGGGATAGTGACGGCGGAAACAGTAGCGGCAGTTGATGGCACAGGCACCGGTGGTGATGAGCAGGGCGCGTCCGCTGTATTTATGCAGCACTCCTGTGGCCTGGCGTTTTTCGAGCTCATTGACCGGGTCTGTATTGAACCCCTGGACCTCTTCCAGTTCCAGGCCCTGGGGTAATATCTGCAACAGCAGGGGGTCTGCAGGGTCACCTTTGGTGATCAGGTCAGCATAACCACGGGGCACCCGCAGCCTGAAACTTCTGGATGCTGCCAGGCCTGCCGGTAGTAGCGCCTTGTCCAGCCCGAGGTACTCAAACAGCTCTTCCAGGTCGGTAAAAGCGCTGCCCAGGGCCTGTTGCCACACTGGAGTCTGCCATGAAGGCTCGGTTCGATGTATCATTCGCGTTTCCAGTCGTTGTTGCTCGTGAGGAAGAGATGGCAAGTTATAGTACCAATGAGTTCAAGGGGGGGCTGAAGATTATGCTCGACGGCGATCCCTGCTCCATTATTGAAAACGAATTTGTGAAGCCTGGCAAAGGCCAGGCTTTCAACCGGGTGAAAATCCGCAACCTGATGAACGGCCGCGTGATCGAGCGGACCTTCAAATCCGGCGAATCCGTCGAAGCGGCTGATGTTATGGAGATGGATATGCAGTATCTCTATAACGACGGTGAGTTCTGGCATTTCATGGACAATGATACCTTCGAACAGGTCAGCGCCGATGAGAAAGCCGTTGGGGATGCTTCCAAATGGTTGAAGGAGCAGGATGTCTGCACGGTCACCCTGTGGAATGGAAACCCCATTATCATTGAGACGCCAAACTTCGTCATCCTGACCATTACCGAAACCGATCCCGGTCTCAAGGGCGACACCTCGGGTGGTGGCGGTAAACCCGCAACCCTTGAAACCGGTGCCGTAGTTCGTGTTCCGCTGTTTGTACAGATCGGCGAAGTGATCAAGGTGGATACCCGTTCAGGAGAGTATGTCTCCCGGGCCAAGGACGATTAATCCCCGGCCGTGACCAATAGCGAAAACTGGCGACCTGCTGCGTCCATCGATATGCTGAGGGCGCGTGCCGGGTTGCTGGAAAATATCAGGGCATTTTTCAGACAGGCCGGTGTGCTCGAGGTGGAGACGCCGGCCTGTTCCTTCTATGCCACCACTGATCCGGCCCTGGATTGCATGACTTCCCGCTTTACAGGGCCCGGAGCAGCGGCAGGTCGGGAGCTCTACCTGCAGACATCACCTGAATTTCCCATGAAACGGCTGTTGGCATCCGGCAGCGGGGCGATATTTCAGATCTGCAAGGTGTTCCGTGATGGTGAGGCAGGGCGGTTGCACAACCCGGAATTCACCCTGTTGGAGTGGTATCGTCCCGGTTTCGACCATCATTGCCTGATGGACGAGGTGGAGAGTCTGATCAACTCCCTGTTAGCAGAGCCATACCCGGCAGAACGGCTGAGCTATCGTGACCTGTTCCAGCAACACCTCGCCATCGATCCTCATCAGGCTGATATAGATGAACTGCGTGAAGTCGCTCTTCAGCGCAGGATCCCAGGGGCGGATTCTCTTGATCTCCCGGACAGGGATGCCTGGCTGGATCTGCTGATGAGCCACTGTATTGAGCCCGGGCTTGGGCAGAATGGTCTCTGTTTTGTTTACGACTACCCGGCCAGCCAGGCGTCACTCTCCCGTATACGCCAGGATGATCCACCGGTGGCGGAGCGCTTCGAGCTCTACATGGATGGCCTTGAGCTGGCTAACGGCTTCCATGAACTCTCTGATGCCTCTGAGCAGAGAAGCCGGTTTCAGGCAGACCTTGAAAAACGGTCCGCTGCGGGCAAGTCGGCTGTGCCCATGGATGAGCACCTGCTGGATGCCCTGGAACATGGATTTCCGTCCTGTGCAGGGGTGGCGCTGGGTATTGACCGGTTGCTGATGCGGTTAACCGGTGCGGCCCACATCAATGAGGTGTTGGCGTTTCCTTTTGACCGCGCCTGATCATTCACTGCTTTCAACACTCCCCATCCGGGGAAAACGTACAAATCCCTAAACCCGTAGATACATTTTTCAACATTGTATTCATGGTTTTCCACCCGTGGTTGCCATAACTTTCCCACCAAGCGGACAGGTGCTTCAGCCTGAGGATTTACTCCTTCTTGCACTACAGACTCTTCCTGCTGGAAGCGCTGTTCCGCGAAGTCTCCCTGGTATACGTCATGTCATGAAACACAGTCCAGGAAGTCGGCAGAGGAGCTGTTCCGTGGAGGGTGATATGGAAGGAAGAATAAAGCAGCTGTTAATCGGCGGTGCCGTCAGCCTGGTTGCCATTGTCCTTGTATGGCCACATGTGGACGAGACGCCACATGGCCCCGATTCAAATCAGCGGAATCAATCCACTTCACAAGCTGAGACAGCTCACCCGTTGATTGCAGATGCCGGTCTGGAGGCGATGCTGAACCAGCGAAATCTCAGGTTGCAGGAGAGTCTCGGTGCCGTGCCCAGGAGCCACCGGCGGTAATCGGTCCTAGTTCTCTTCGGGTAGCGTATCAGCAGTAGCGTTTTCTGCCTCTTCACCGAAAATGCCGATGGCCTCACCCATCTGAACCTTGTCGCCTGACTGCAGTTTGTCCGACCAGGCCATGGCCTCTTTGCCGAACAGAAGGATAACAGTGGAGCCCATGTTGAAGCGGCCCATTTCGTCACCCTTTTCCAGGTCAACAGGTTGGGGCTCGCTAGCGGTGTAGTCCCACTGGCTGACCCTGCGGGAGGAGGGGGCGACCGTTCCTGCCCACACGGTATCCATGCTGGCGACGAAAATGGCGCCAACCATGATGACCGCCATGGGACCCGCATCGGTCTCGAACAGGTTAATCACCCGCTCATTACGGCTGAACAGCCTGGGTACAGTTCGCGTTGTGGAGGGGCTGACACTGAAGAGACGGCCCGGAACATGGCTCATCCGGGTCAGCCTGCCGCCCAGGGGCATGTGGATGCGGTGGTAGTCCCTGGGCGAGAGGTAGATGGTGGCGAAGCTGCCATCAGCAAACTGCCGGGTCATATCCCGGTCGTCCCCCAACAGCTCTTCCAGGGTGTAGTTTCTACCCTTCGCCTGGAATATCCGGCCGTTCTTGATTTCTCCTGCCTGGCTTACTGCACCATCAACCGGGCAGATTATGGCTTTCTCTTCGCTGTCCAGGGGGCGGGCGTCAGGTTTCAGCGCCCGGGTGAAAAAGGCATTGAAGCATGAGTACTTTGCCGGATTGGGCTCAGCGGCGATGGACATATCCACATCGTAGATGCGAATGGCGCCCCTGATCATCCGATCCTTCAGTGGTTCCCACTCGTTGCGTGTCAGCCAGTGCATCATCTGGGAGAGCAGGTGATGGGGCAACAGGTAGAGCAGGATGGCAAAGAGCCGATCCAAAAGGGTGATATCTCCGTTTGCACCGGAAGAGTGGGATGAGTTCATGCTTTTGCTTGCTGTCTGGTGAGTTTGTGTTTCGGGAGATGGTACCTGCAACCTACAATCCGGTAAACAGAGATTTGTGGGTTGGCTGAGTCTTACCTTATTTCCTGCATGGGCCACTAGCGCTCGGCGACGGTTTTGATGTCGGCGGCCATTGAGGCCGCATTTACTGCACCCTTGAACAGGCCTGTCAGTTCACCCTGGGTATCGATCAGGGCCATGCTGGTGCCGTGGTCTATGATTCCCTCTTCGGCACCGGTTCTGGGTTTGAAAATCACGCCCAGTTGATCAGCCAGCTTGCGGATCTCGGTTTCGTCGCCTGTGAGGGCAATGAAATCCTTGCTATAGCGGCCCACCAGTTCTTCGAGTACCTGGTGGTCGTCCCGCTGTGGATCCAGGGTGACAAAGACTACCTGTAGGTTTTTCTGGAGTTCAGGCGCATCAGCCAGGCGGTTGTGTACACGGGTGGCGAGGGTGAGCATCTCCCCGGCCGTCTGTTCGGCATGGCTATAGCCGAAGAAGATGAGACTCCAGTGCTCTTTCAATCGCTGAATTGAAAAGGTTTTCTTATGCTGGTCCGTCAGCTGGAACGGGGTCAGCTGCTGGGGGATCTGCATCAGGTGAAGGTTTTCAGTCTGGGTGTAATAGCTCGAGTACCTGTTGCCCCAGTGATAGCCGCCATAGATCACTGCAAGGGCAGTGGCGAACAGGACCAGTTTGAATAGTGGATTGCGGGAAGGCTTCTGTCTCATTCAGCTGTTTCTCACGCGACAGGGGTCTCGTCGTGATTGCCCCAGGCAGACCAGGATCCGGGATAGCCTTTAACACGCGGGTAACCCAGTGCCTTGAGGATGATATAGGTATAGGAGGAGCGGTGGTGGGTCTGGCAGTAGGTGATCACCTCTTTGTCCGGTGTCACGCCCATATCGGCCAGCACTGTTTTCAACTCATCCGCAGGCTTCATTCTCAGGTTGCGGCCCTGGTCCATGGCCATGACCCAGTCCAGGTTGACCGCGCCTGGTATATGCCCCCCTTTATCGGCAAAGCGTTTTATGCCCCGGTATTCATCAAGCGACCTGGCATCCAGCAGTGCTACGTCCGGATCTTTCATGCGTCCAAGAATATAGTCTGTGTCCGCAACGGGTGTGTCGGTGGGGTTGGGGGTGAAAACACCGGGGCTGGGCTCGGTCAGCTCCTGGGTAATGGGAAAGCCTTCATTTGCCCAGGCGTGAAGACCGCCGTTGAGCAGGGACGCCTTGTTATGTCCCATCACCTCCAGGGTCCAGATCAGGCGCCCGGCTTTCCCCCCGCCTTCGTCATCATAGGCCACCACATGGGTGTCACTTCCGATCCCAAGGGCGGAGAAGAGGGTCGTTAACTCCTCCTCGGAAGGCAGCAGGCCCATCACCGGCTTCTGCATGGCGATGATCCGGCCGTAGTCCAGGAAGATGGCGCCGGGGATATGTGCCTGGCTGTGGGTGGTGGAGCGGGAGAGGTCGATCACCAGCAGGTCATCGCTGCCGAGCAGGGGTTGCAGTGCGTCCGGCTCGAGCAGTAGCGGGAGATTGAGGTCTGACATAGGCGGCCCAAGGGTTGAACAGATCGGATTCAGCTGAAGATTGGGGCGCCTGGCCGGCTATTCAAGCATGTGGATCAACTCTTGATCACCATCACCGAGCAGCGGGCACGCTCCACCACCTTTGCGGCGCAGGAACCGAGAAACACCTGTCCCAGGCTTTGGGCGTGGGAGGGGATAATGATGAGATCGGCTTTGAGTTTCTTCGCCTGGTTGAGAATGATCTCGGCAGGACTGCCATCGGCAATCAGCGGGTGGACGGTGATATCGTCAGGGATATTGGCCTTGATGTATTTTTTCAACTCTTTGGCGATACCCTTCATGGCATCCTTCATTGCGTCATCAGGAAAAAACGAGGCCACCAGGGGCAGACCAAAATCGGGGATCACGGTCAGCACATATATCTCGGCGCTGTGTTTCCTCGCCTCGTCAATAGCGGTCTGCACGGCTCTAACGGCCAGCTGCGTCTCCTGCAGGTCGATCGGCATAAGAATTTTGGTGAACATTGTGCTTTCCTTGAAGTGTTTACATGCCCTTTTTCGTAGCCCAGGGACGCAGTGCTATGCAGTCTGCAGCTCGGGTTCTCCCTCTTTGCGGCGGCGTTGAACCAATGCCACAAATCCAAGCAGGAAAATTGCAGGAATGAACATCAACTGCTTCGGCGGTCTCTCAGCCTCTTGCTGAATACTGATGATCTGCCAGTCGAAATCCAGCCCCGCTTTCTGGGCGTCGCTGTCGAACATGACATTGTCCGCGATCACCTTGTCGCCATCGATTCTTATCTCGAGGCCCGTATTCGAGAGTCTCTGTTCTCCTTCGCCAGCCTCGCCCATGGGTAGCAGGATGGTCTTCTGTATAAATTTGCCGTCGATGTTCTCTCCGGCCACGAGCATCTGGAGCTCGCCCTGGTCCGGGACCTGCTGGGCAATTGCAGCAATCTCCCTGGCATCCACTGTCTTGACCGGGGCGTAGACCTCATCCCACCAGAAACCGGGGCGGAACAGAGTGAAGGCCACCAGCAGCAGGGCAAGCGATTCCCACAGTCTGCTCTTGGTAAGCCAGTAGCCCTGGGTAGCGGCTGCGAACAACAACATGGCAATGGTGGCGCTGACAATTACAAGCAGAAGCTCGAACCAGTTGCCGATGCCTATCAGCAGCAACTGGGTGTTGAATATAAACAGAAAGGGCAGAATTGCAGTACGTATATCGTATGTGAATCCCTGTATACCTGTCTTGATGGGGTCGCTCTTTGCGATCGCGGCGGCGGCAAAAGCCGCCAGACCCACTGGCGGCGTGTCATCCGCCAGGATGCCGAAATAGAAGACGAACATGTGCACGGCTATCAGGGGGACAATCATGCCGTTGGTAGCCGCCAGGGCAACCACAACCGGGGCCATCAGGCTCGATACGACAATATAGTTGGCGGTTGTGGGCAGGCCCATGCCCAGAATGATACAGATGAGGGCGGTGAAGATAAGCGCCAGCATCAGGTTGCCGCCGGAGATGAACTCAACAAACTCGATCATCACCTGGCCAATGCCGGTCAATGTAATGGTACCGACCACGATGCCGGCTGCAGCAGTGGCGACACCGATACCGATCATGTTGCGGGCGCCGTGCACCAGGCCGTCTATGCAGTCGTTTATGCCCTGCATGATGCTGCCGGTGGTATCAGTGCCCCTGAAGCGGGCCAATAGTGGCCGCTGGGTCAGAACGATGAAAATCATGAAAGTCGTGGCCCAAAAAGCCGAGAGGCCGGGTGAGAAACGCTCCACCACCAGGCACCACATGAGAACCACGATGGGCAGCAGAAAATAGAGCCCGACCTTGACCGTGGGGCCGGTCTCCGGAAGTTCAAGGACCTCGCTGTTGGGGTCGTCCACCTCCAGTTCAGGGTATCGGGTGGAGAACTTCAGCAGCCAGATATAGGTGGTCAACACCAGTGCCCCGACGATATAAATGGCGGCGTCCCCTGTGTAGGTCTTGATCCAGCCGATGCCGTAGTAGACACCAATCCCTATGGCGCAGATGCCGGTGATGACCGCGGCGAAGGTCATCAGCTTTTGGGCCAGGGTTGAATGGACACGCTTCGGCAGACCCTGCATGTCTGCCTTCAGGGCTTCCAGGTGAACGATGTAGACCAGGGCGATGTATGAGATCAGCGCAGGCAGTATGGCGTGCTTGATCACCTCGATGTAGGAGATACCCACATACTCGATCATCAGGAATGCGGCCGCACCCATCACGGGTGGAGTGAGCTGCCCGTTGGTCGAGCCTGCAACCTCGACGGCACCTGCCTTGGTGCCGGGAAAACCCACCCGTTTCATCAGTGGGATGGTAAAGGTACCGGTGGTGGCGACGTTGGCAATGGACGAGCCTGAGATCAGTCCCGTGGTGGCCGATGCAACCACAGCCGCCTTGGCAGGGCCCCCTTTCATATGGCCCAGCAGGGCAAAGGCGACCTTGATGAAATAATTGCCGGCGCCGGCCTTTTCGAGCATGGCACCGAACAGTACGAACAGAAAGACGAAACTGGTGGAGACGCCAAGTGCAACACCGAATACACCTTCTGTGGTCAGCCACTGGTGGGACATCACCTTGGAGAGGCTCTGACCCTTGTGTGCAATGACGTCCGGCATGTAGGGGCCACCGAATGTGTAGGTCAGAAAGACGATGGCCACGATCATCAGTGGCGGACCCAGAGAACGGCGCGTTGCCTCAAGCAGCATGATCAGGCCACAGATACCTATAGCGATGTCAGCGCTGGTGGGTGCTCCTGAGCGTCCAGCCAACTCATCATAGAAGAGATAGATGTAGGCGGCGCTGAATGATCCCAGCAGTGCAAAGAGCCAGTCCTGCCAGGGTATCTCGGTACGGGGTGATGACTTGAATGCAGGGTAGGCGGTGAAGGCCAGAAACAGGGCGAAGGCCAGGTGAATGGCGCGGGCTTCCGTGTCATTGAAGACACCGAAGCCGAAGGAAAAGGGCAGGGGTGAGGCGTACCAAAGCTGGAACAGGGACCAGACGAGTGGGATGCCGAACAGGAGTTTTCCTACATTGCCGGAGGGGTGGCGGGCGCCCGTGTCTACCTGGGCGACCATCTCCTGAAGTTCCTGGTCGGATACGTTGTCCTGGGTGTTCTGGTCAGTCATGGCTGCTAACCCCTGGGATATTCTATTGTGGATCGATTGATGGCAAAGAGAGGTTTGCCGGGATTATGGTGAAATGAAGTAAAACGGGCGGAAAGACCGCCCGTTTTACTGTCGGCTTACATCAGGCCGGCTTCTTTGTAGTATTTCGCTGCACCGTCATGAACCGGTGCGGAGAGGCCGTCCTTGACCATCTCTGCCTTCTTCAGGTTGGAGAAGGCAGGGTGGAGTTTGCGGAAGTTGTCGAAGTTTTCGAATACAGCCTTGACCACCTGGTAAACGGTGTCGGCCGAGGTGTTGGTTGAGCTGACAAAGGTCGCACCAACACCGAAGGTCTGGGTGTCGTTGGCGTTGCCGCGATACATGCCGCCTGGAATGGTGGCGGTGCGGTAGTAGTCGTTATCTGCAACCAGTTTGTCGATCACTGCACCGGTGACCGGTACCAGCATGGTGTCACAGGAGGTGGTTGCCTCCTTGATGGAGCCGGAGGGGTGACCAACGGTGTAGATCATGGCATCGATCTTGTTATCGCACAGTGCTTTTGACTGTTCAGCGGCTTTCAGCTCGGAGGCGAGGGCGAAGTCAGACTTCTTCCAGCCCAGAGCTTCCATTACCACTTCCATGGTGCCGCGCTGGCCAGAACCGGGGTTACCGATGTTGACGCGCTTGCCCTTCAGGTCGGCGAAAGTCTTGATGCCTGAGTCGGCCCTTGCCACGACGGTGAAAGGCTCAGGGTGTACAGAGAATACTGCACGCAGCTCCTTGTTGGCGCCGGCATCCTTGAATTTGCTGGTGCCGTTATAGGCGTGGAACTGCCAATCGGACTGTGCAACACCCATGTCCAGTTCGCCGGCACGGATGGTGTTCAGGTTGTAGACGGAACCGCCGGTGGATTCAACGGAACAGCGAATGCCGTGCTCCTTGCGGCCCTTGTTGACCAGGCGGCAGATGGCGCCTCCGGTGGGATAGTAAACGCCGGTTACGCCGCCGGTGCCGATGGTGATGAATGATTGGGCGCTCGCAGTCCCAGCGGCACCCAGTGTAAGACCGGTTACCATAAGAGCGGTTGTCATCATACGTTTAGTAAACATGTAGTTTCCTCCTGACCATGTTTTAGTGATAGCGGTCCAGTGACCAGATAAAGTAAAAAAACACTGATCCCGACTTGTGACGAAGGGATTCAGATTTGACCAGGTTTAAGCTTGGTCAATGCCCGAAGGCTGGTATTGAAAATGCGCAATGGCAGCGGGGTGCTGTCCGTGGGAAAAGAGTGGCATGCCTGGTGTTGTGAAACAGGGGGGTTGCTTCAGCAGTCAACCGGGATACATCAGGTGAAATCCAGTGTGACTGTCCGGTGCATTGAAGCTGGGGCTTCGGTTGAAACATAGTGCTGACTTTTCCCTGTTAAGTTTTACCAGCCATTGAGTCTGCTCGGACTGTATGGCTTTCTGAATATCGTCCCTTAACCCGCCAAGTGTTGCGCAGTGTATACAGTGCAATGTGTGCTATGGCGCAGGCCATACCCACTTACGTGCACGTCATGTCACCCTACAAGAGTGGCGTTTTATACGCAAGCCTCAAGGACGGTACGCTGTAAATATACGTAATACTACCTAGTCAAGCCAACTGCACAGCCGATCCAGGGCCGTCAGGACCTTGTTGCAGTGAAGCTCCAGAAAGTCGTCTGGCAGCTCCTGGTCCAACGGGATACCCTCAGCTCCCACCAAGGCATGTGCACCATCAAAGTCCACGTAGGCGGCCCTGGCGATCAACTCATTCGCCGGTCGACCGAAATCTGTCCCTGGAAGCATGGCTACACCGGTCTCATCGAGCAGCCTCTCACACAACTGGGTACTGGTGGTGATTCCCCTGGCATGCAGCTTCATCATGTGATTTTCAAACGAAGGGAAAATATAGAACCCACCCTCGGGCCTGGGCACTTTAACTCCAATCTCGTCCAGTGAAGCATGGAGCTTTTCTCCTATCGCCTTGAGGATACGCCTGTTGTTGCTCAGGTAACGCTCCATCTCAAGGCCTCCCTCGAAGGCGCGGACAGCAGCGTGTTGTATTGGCGCACTGGTGGAGGTGAAAGTCTCGCTGGCTGCTACAGCCACGGCATCGAGCAGCCAGCGCAGGCTGCTGGGGAAGGTGAAGGTGCCCAGCCGCCAGCCCCCGGCGCCACACCACTTGCTGAGTCCGCCGCTGATGATGGTGCCTTCCGGGTAGTAACGGGCAATGGATTCATGCTTGCCGTCGAAACGGGTTTCACCGTAGATCTCGTCGGAAATGATAATCAGCTTGTAACGCCTTGCCACGGCGGCCAGCTCCTGGAGTTCCTCCCTGGGGTAGGTGGTGCCACTGGGATTGTTGGGGTAGTTGAGAATGACAATCCGTGGGCGGGTAGGGTCCTTCTGGCAGACTGCTGTCAGTTCCCCGGGTGATATACGCCAGCCATCCTCGAAGCGTGTGGGCACCCAACGGATATGCCTGCCTACGATAGTTGCCTGGGGCGCGTAGGAGACCCAGCTTGGAGTCGGTATAACCAAATCGCCGTAGTAGACCAGCTGAACCAGGAACATCAGCTCTTTCGATCCGGGGCCGATAAGGACGTCCTGCGCGCTGTACTCCACCCCCTCCTTGCGTTCATGGTAGCTGGCCACACTCTCCCTCAACTGGGGCAGGCCTTTGACTGGCAGGTAGTCTTTCTGATGGGCGTTGACTCTCAGCTCCTCAACCACCGGGGCCGGGACAGGGAAGGGAGATTGGCCAAGGCCCAGTCGGAAGACCTCCTTTCCTTTAGCGTGGAGATGTTTGCATCGCTCGTTGATGGCAAGGGTGGCGGATTGACCGAGACCCCTTACATTCAGGTTTAGATGTATGTCGGGAAAATATTCAGCATTGAAAGCCATGGTTCGTAATCCTTTAATGAACAGGCGCACGGTTTCCCTGCCCTGATAATCAGGACCGGATGAGAGAGATGTTTTTTACACGGGGGAGGGGCAGCGGGAACCCTGGCTGCTGCCAGGGAGCTGAACTCGTACGGCTTATCGATCAAGTGTGTCATTGATCAGAGCCAGGCTCTTTGATGATATCCCTATATGCCGATTTGACTGCCTGCTCAACGGCAGACATCAGAAAGAACTATATACCAAAGCCGACAGTTTGGAAGTGCTTGTGAGTATCAAAACCCGGTGAATATGCAGAAATTTTTCTTCAATTGGGTATATTGGGAAAATTCATAAGTATTACTACGCATAATTTTTTGGGTATTTGCCATTTTGTTCTCATTTGTAGCCTATCTGGCTACATGAAAAACATGGAATCTGTTACAGCTTGATATCTTCAACTAAAGTACTTGAGACTAATAAAGTATGTTTGAAAACAATGGGAGAACAACTTTGGTTACGGAACGAAGGATGCTTTCAACTCTTAAATGCACAGGGATATTGTTGTTTTGTCTGCTGGCGATGTCGTTCCTCGTTTCGTGCAAACAGATGCCCGTGGTAAGAGATGTGGTGAGTGTGCATGATATGCACCAGAGTGCAGAGGCTGGGGAGAGGGAGAGTCAATACCGTTTGGGTATGCTCTACATGAGCGGCAAGGGAGTTATTCAGAATTACACGACCGCTGCCGGTTGGTTTGAAAAGGCGGCTGAGGCAGGGCACGTGGATGCACAGTTCATGTGGGCTTCGGCACTCTACTCCGGGGTTGGTGCTGAACAGGATCATCCAAAGGCTGTGCAGTGGTTTCTCAAGTCGGCCAAGGTGGGACATAAGCGATCCCAGTATCAACTGGGTGACGCCTATCTCAATGCCAGGGGGGTGGTGAAGGACCGGGCGTGGGCCGCCAGGTGGTACGGCATGTCTGCCGGCCAGGGACACAGGGACGCCCAGTTTTCCCTTGGGGTGTTGTTCGCCCGGGGGATCGGCCTGCCAATAAATCACATGGAGGCCGCCAGCTGGTTCAAACTTGCCGAGATGGGTGGTCATGAACAGGCCTCTGAACTGCTGGCCAAGTTACAGCAGAAACTATCCCCGGCCAGCTACAGGTCCGCACTGGTAAGGGCAGAACGTTGGAAGCCTGCGGCAAAGATGAAGGGTTACTGGAACAGGCCAACAGTACGCTATATGCAGTATGCGCTTGGCAGGCTGGGATACAGCACGGGCTATGCGGATGGTATCAGGGGGCCAAAGACAGACCAGGCAATGGGACAGTTTCTTAACGTGCGTGGATTGAAGGCTGATGCTGGTATCGTGAAAGCAGTAGCTCTATTGAGGAAAGAGTCGCCGAAGTTCAAATAAAAAAGCGGCAGACCTTCAGGAGATCCGCCGCTTGATTTAGGGCCTTTGAAACTACTCTTCTGCCGGTGCTGTCTCTTCTGGTGACGACACCTGAAGAGCGATATCGGGTTCGGGGTCTATGCCGAGCAGATCGTTTACCGCGCCTTTGATCTCATCGTCGATCATGCCATCCTCATCAGTGATGCTCTTATTGGCCGCATCGTTCAGCGCGTCAGCAGCGGCCTGCTGGGCCTCGTCGCCGGCGGCGGCTGCTTCATTTGCAGCGTCGAGGTCCGCCTGGGCCTTATCAACGGCAGCCTGCAGATCATCAGCGAGGTCCGGGTCTGCTTCAGGGTCGTCGCGGTCAGCAATCGCACCTGCAAGAGCCTCTTCGAGAGATTCTATATCTGCGGTTGATGGAGCACCGGAGACGGCCGCCTGGGCATCCCTGTAGGCCTGCTCATAGGTCGCAATCATACCTACTGCTGAATTGGGCGCGGCATGCAGCCTTGCGTTTGGTGAGGCGTGGGCTGCATTCAACCGGCCAAGTTTGCTTGATATGGCGCCGTGATTGTTTCCCAGGCCCTTCTCCTTGTCGTGCCCAAAGGCGTTGCCACCCTGATCCTTGGAGTGTCCAAATGCATTGCCGTTACCCTGGTTGCCGGCAATGTCTCCACCGAGACCATTACCGCTGTTGCCCCCCGGACCATGGCCATTGCCATTGCCACCACCGTTGCCCCCGCCATTGCCACCCTTTGCGGCCAGGTCAGAGAAGGTCAGATCACCACTGTCCAGGTTATAGGAGAGAGGTGCGATGAGCAGGAGAGATGCCGTCAGCCCTGTCAATGCCAACTTGATGATGAGGCGTTTTTTCATGGTTTACTCCAGGTCGAACAGGATAATGAGTGAACTTCTTTCACCCTATACTTCAAAGCATAAATGAATCCTCTGAAATGGGTAGGGAATAGGTGTCTTATATGCGTCTGAAACTGTGAATATGAGCCCAGAACAGAGAGTTGGTCAGGCGATTATTTCGCAAAATCGATTAATTCCCTGGTCATGTTAGCCCGGTGGGTGATAATGGCGGGATTACCAGATATTTATTGGAGTACCGGAATATGAATACATTCATCACAACCCTGTTTGCATTTCTGCTGGCAATCGGTGCCGGAAACACAATGGCTGCCAAAGGCGGCAAGGGTCATGGTGCAGGTGGTGTGGCTGAAGAGCAGGCGAGCGAGATGGGAATGGAGAAGGGTAAGCGCTACGCCGGCAGCAAGGAGAAGAAGGTCAAGGAGGGGGAAGATGAAAACGAAGGCGAAGGTGCGGCTGAAGGCGAAGAGCTGAAGAAAGAGAAAAAGGCGAAAAAAGAGAAAAAATCAAAGAAGAACAAGTAAACCTCCTTTCATGGCAGTGCCCCGGGTATTTCACCTGGGTTGCTGCCGTGCAGCATGCTCTGTTCCTGTTTTACCCATTCATAAATCCACCTCGACCCCAGGGTTGTTGCGTTGTATCCTGCTCCTCACCCGCGGGGGACGTCCACAGACAAAAATCAGCTCATCCGCTAAGAGAAGGGCAGAGAGGTTTCCCGGGGCTTAATAATCTATGCACTGACAGCCAACTGTCCGGCCCAATTTGACCGGTATAGGGGGCTAAAAAATAATTAGAGGGTCCCCTCTCAAGGGGCACAAAAATATGACCGTAAAGTTCATGACCTCGAGTCCGGATATGACCAAGCCCGGACAGGGGACAGGTGCGTTGCGTACGCGCCGCCCCGTCTATCTCGACTTTCTTCCCCCTTGCAACAACGCCTGTCCTGCGGGTGAGGATATCCAGGCCTGGCTTGCACTGGCCCAGGAGGGTGAGTACGAAGCCGCCTGGCAGACGCTGATCGAAAACAACCCCATGCCGTCAATCCATGGCCGGGTCTGCTATCACCCCTGTGAGAATGCCTGTAACCGCAACTACACCGACAGTACGGTGAGTATCCATGCGGTGGAACGCTTTCTCGGCGACATGGCCCTGGAGAAAGGGTGGAAACCAGAGTTTGATGTAGAGCCCAGCGGCAAGCGCATCCTGGTGATCGGTGCCGGGCCCAGCGGGCTCTCCGCCGCCTATCACCTGACACGCCTGGGTCACCAGGTCGAGATCCACGAGGCGGGCCCTATCGCTGGCGGCATGATCCACTTTGGTATTCCCGCCTATCGTATGCCCCGTGACGAACTGGCGGCAGAGATAAAGCGTATCGAGGATATCGGGGTCAAGATCGTTCTCAACCACCGGGTTGAAGATGTGCTGGCCGAGAAAGAGACCGGCGGCTTCGATGCGGTATTTGTCGCGGTCGGTGCCCATATCAGCAAGAAGATCGATATCCCGGCCCGTGACGCCGGCAAGATGATGGATGCTGTGAGTTACCTGCGCGAGGCCAAGAGCGAGCAGCCCCTGCGCCTGGGTCGCCGGGTTGCCATCTACGGCGGCGGCAACACCGCCATGGACGCTGCCCGTACCGCCAAACGCCTGGGCGCGGATGAGGCGATGATCATCTACCGTCGCGATCGCGCCAGTATGCCTGCACACGACTTCGAGGCCGACGAAGCGCTCGAAGAGGGTGTGAAGATCAAGTGGCTGCGCACCATCAAGGAGATCGACCAGACCACCTTCAAGGTCGAAGTGATGGAGCTTGATGAGAACGGCCGTCCACGGCCCACCGGAGAGGTCGAGACCCTGGAGGCCGATGCGCTGATCCTGGCCGTGGGTCAGGATACCGACACGGATTTTCTGCAGTCTGTGCCGGGTATTGAACTGCAGCGGGACGGTACAGTAACCGTCAGCCCCAACATGATGACCGGCCATGAAGGAATCTTCGCCGGTGGCGACATGGTGCCCAGCGAGCGCTCGGTGACAATCGCCGTGGGCCACGGCAAGAAGGCGGCAAGACACATCGACGCCTACCTGCGGGGTACCAGCTACGACAAGGCGGCCAAGCACCCCATCATCGAACATGAAAAGCTCCACCTCTGGTACCAGACCCACGCTCCCAAGCGTGAGCAGGAGCATCTGCCCCTGGTGGACAGGAAAAACTTTGACGAGATCCTCAAGGGGTTTAACGAGTCCGAGGCCCTGTTCGAGGCCCGCCGCTGTCTCTCCTGTGGCAACTGTTTTGAGTGTGACGGCTGTTACGGATCCTGTCCCGAGGGAGCCGTGATCAAGCTCGGCAAGGGTAACCGTTACCGCTACGACTACGAGCTGTGTACCGGCTGCGCGGTCTGCTTCGAGCAGTGCCCATGTCATGCCATCGAGATGGTCTCCGAACCCGGATTTGCTGAGTAAATATTCCCATGGGTGAAAACAAGAAATTCGTAACAGTTGACGGCAACGAGGCTGTCGTACACGTCGCCTACCGCGTGAGCGAGGTCTGCTCCATTTATCCAATTACACCCTCTTCGCCGATGGCGGAGTCGGCGGATGTCTGGTCCGCCAAGGGTGTGAAGAACATCTGGGGTCAGGTGCCCGATGTGTTCGAGATGCAGAGTGAAGGCGGTGCAGCGGGTACCGCTCACGGTGCCTTGCAGACCGGCGGACTGACAACCACCTTTACATCCTCCCAGGGGCTGCTGCTGATGCTGCCCAACATGTACAAGATCGCAGGTGAGCTTACCTCCACCGTATTCCACGTGGCGGCCCGCTCCCTGGCGGCCCAGGCCCTCTCCATCTTCGGCGACCACCAGGATGTGATGTCGGCGCGCATGACCGGATTTGCCATGCTTTGCTCGGCGTCGGTGCAGGAGGCCCATGACCTGGCCCTGGTCAGTCACGCGGCGACCCTCAAGGCCCGTGTGCCGTTCATGCACTTCTTCGACGGTTTCCGCACCTCCCACGAGGTGAACAAGCTGGAACTGCTCAGCGATGAACAGATCCGGGCCATGATTGATGATGACCTGGTCTATGCCCACCGCCAGCGTGGTCTGAATCCGGACAATCCTTTTATCCGTGGCACGGCCCAGAATCCCGATGTCTATTTTCAGGGGCGGGAGAGTTCCAATCCATTTTACCTGGCGACTCCCGATATTGTGCAGGAGACCATGGACCGCTTTGCGGAGGTGACCGGGCGCCAGTACAGCCTGGTGGAGTATCACGGCGCACCCGATGCCGAGCAGGTGATCTTTATCATGGGCTCCGGTGCCGAGACGGTGATGGAGACGGTGGAAGAGCTCAACGAGCAGGGCGGCAAGTTCGGCCTTGTTCAACTTCGTCTCTACCGACCTTTTCCAACCGATCAGGTTATGGCGGCACTGCCGGCCACGGTTCGCAAGATCGCCGTGCTGGATCGTACCAAGGAGCCCGGCTCCGGTGGCGAGCCTTTCTACCAGGATGTGGTGACCGCACTGATGGAGGCCCATTCTGAAGGCAGGCTGGAGAGACTGCCCAGGGTGGTGGGTGGCCGTTACGGTCTCTCCTCCAAGGAGTTCACACCCTCCATGGTGAAGGGTGTGTGCGACGAGCTGCTGAAAGAGAATCCGAAGAACCATTTTACCATCGGCATCAATGACGATGTGACCCATACCAGTCTGCCCTGGGATCCCCTATACGACCTGGAGAAGCCCGGCATGACCCGGGCGCTCTTCTTCGGCCTGGGCTCAGACGGTACCGTGGGTGCCAACAAGAACAGCATCAAGATCATCGGTGAAAATACCGACCTCTATGCCCAGGGCTACTTTGTCTATGATTCACGAAAGGCGGGGAGCCAGACGGTCTCCCACCTGCGCTTCGGGCCATATCCGATCAGGGCGCCCTACCTGATCCAAACGGCGGACTTCATTGCCTGCCACCAGTTCGGATTTATCTACAAGACCGAGGTGCTGAAGAACGCAGGGCAGGGGGCAACCTTTCTGCTCGACAGCCCCTTCAGTGCGGACGAGGTGTGGGAGCAGCTTCCCCGCATGGCCCAGCAGATCATCCTGGAGCGGGAGCTGAAAGTTTACGTCATCGACGCCTCAACCGTCGCCCGCAATGCAGGCATGGGGCGGCGCATCAATACCGTGATGCAGACCTGCTTCTTCGCCCTCTCCGGTGTACTGCCCAGGGACGAGGCCATAGCCCAGATCAAAAAGGCTATTGAGAAGACCTACTACAGCAAGGGGCCGGCGGTGATTGAGCAGAACTTCAAGGCGGTGGATGCCGCCCTGGATCATCTCTACAGGGTGGAGATTCCTGCATCCATTACCAGTATTCGTGAGTTGGATCCGGTGGTTACCTCGGATGCTTCGGCGTTTGTAAGAAAGGTTACCGCCCCGATGCTTGAGGGTAAGGGGGACGACCTGCCGGTGAGCCTGATCCCGGTGGACGGTACCTATCCCAGCGGCACTACCAAGTGGGAGAAACGCAACCTGGCGGACTCCGTTCCCTACTGGGAGCCGGACATCTGTATCCAGTGCGGAAACTGCAGCTTTGTCTGTCCCCACGGCGTGATCCGCTCCAAGTTCTACCATGAGCGTCTGCTGGACAAGGCCCCCGAGGGGTTTCAGTCGGCCAAGATCAGCGCCCGCGGTTTCCCCGAGACCCGGTACACGCTGCAGATCTACCTGGAGGACTGCACCGGCTGTGGTGTCTGCATCGAGTCCTGCCCGGCCAGCAGCCCGGAAGACAGCAGCATCAAGGCGATCAACATGAAAGCCCGTAAACCGATGCTGCAAGAGGGCCAGGGCAATGTACGCTACTTCGAGAAGCTGCCCATGAACGACCGCGGTCGTGTTGACTTCTCCTCGGTGCGTGGTGCCCAGTTCCTGGAACCGTTGTTCGAATTTTCACTGGCCTGTGCCGGCTGTGGCGAGACCGCTTACGTCAAGCTGCTCTCCCAGCTGTTCGGCCCGCGCCTGCTGGTGGCCAATGCCACCGGCTGCTCCTCCATCTATGGCGGCAACCTGCCCACCACGCCCTGGGCCATCAACAGCGAGGGGCGTGGCCCGGCCTGGTCCAACTCCCTGTTTGAGGACAATGCCGAGTTCGGCCTGGGTATGCGCATTACCGCTGACAATCACATGGACATGGCCAAGGATCTGCTGCAGGAGCTTTCACCGTGGGTTGGTGAGGAGAAGGTGGACGAGATCGTCCACTCCGAACAGCGTGTGGGTGAAGAGCTGCGCCAGCAGCGCAAGCGCGTGGACGATGTGAAGGCGATGCTGCCCAAGATCGACGATCCGCGGGCTCGCAACCTGGAATCCGTTGTGGATCACCTGCTACGCCGCTCGGTCTGGCTGGTTGGTGGCGACGGCTGGGCCTACGATATCGGCTCTGCCGGTCTTGATCATGCCCTGGCCAGTGGCCGTGACATCAACGTGCTGGTACTGGACACCGAGGTCTACTCCAACACCGGTGGCCAGATGTCCAAGTCCACGCCTACCGCGGCATCGGCCAAGTTTGCCTCGGCGGGAAAGCGGATCGGCAAGAAGGATCTCGCCATGCAGGCGATCTCCTACGGTAACGTCTACGTGGCCCGCGTGGCCATGGGTGCCAACCCCCAGCAGACCCTGGAGGCGATGCGCGAGGCCGAGGCCTACAAGGGGCCTTCGCTAATTCTCGCCTACAGCCCATGTATTGCCCACGGCTACGATCTGCAGCAGGGCCTGCGCCAGCAGGATATGGCGGTGGCCAGTGGCTACTGGCCGTTGATCCGCTTCAATCCGGAACGGCGTGCGGCGGGTGAACGCCCCTTTGTGCTCGACTCTCCGCGGCCGAGGATCAGCCTCAAGGAGTACGCCTACAACGAGGCGCGCTACAATGTGCTGTTGCGCACCAACCCTGATGAGGCCAGCCACCTGATGAACGTGGCCCAGGAACTGGTCAACCTGCGCTGGGAGACTTACGAGCACATGGCGACCCAGGAGTCCTCGGAGTTCCATCCTGTTGTCTGATCAGCTCTGCCCCTGTCGGGGCGGGAGGGTTTGCACTCTTCTGCTCCGGCCGGAGCTCAGCCGGCCATATCCACCAGGAGGTTGTCCTGCAACGTGAACTCCTCGTCATCACAGTCGCAGAAGAGCGTCTGGATCTCGATGATTTTATCCATCTGGGAGCCCAGTGCCTCGACACATTTCTGATCGAACTTGTCACGGCCTTCACCGGTCATGTAGTCGAATGCCTCGTCATTGCTCCAGGCACTCTTGTATGGACGTTCAGAGGTGAGGGCGTCGAAGACATCGGCCACGGCGACGATGCGCGCCTCAATGGGGATATCATCGCCAGACAGTCCGGCCAGGTAGCCTTTGCCATCGTAGCTTTCATGGTGGTATAGGACGATATTTCTCAAAATATCCACATGCTTCAGCTTATTGAGTTTCATCGAATGGACCATGCTGTCCACTATTTCGACTCCTTGAGCGACATGCTGCTTCATCAATTCGAATTCACTCTCAGTCAATTTTCCGGGCTTAAGCAGGATGGAATCCGGAATGGCGATCTTGCCTATGTCGTGTAGCGGTGAAAACAGGTAGACGAATTCGATGAACTCATCACCCAGGTTGTATTGGGCTCCAACTCCCGTCCCGATGAGCCGGGAGTATCGGGCCATACGGTCCAGGTGAGCCCCGGTCTCTTCGTCTCGGAAGTGGCTCAGGTGGCGTGCCATGCGCACGGATGATTTCAGCATCTTCAGCGGCGTCAGCGCGTTGAGCAGGCTCATCACGGCAAGCTGGAGATAGACAGAGAGCATGTTCTGGTGTGTTGGTGTGAAAAAGTACGGCGTGTCGGAATCCACAAACATGAAGCCTGCCAGATCCTCCTCTTCGTAGAAGGGGGAGGTGAAGCTGGAGCGGTAGCCGGCCGCCCTGATTTTTATCGCGTGGGCGCTGTTTGGATCTTCTGTAGTCAGAAGATCATCAATAACCCGGTCTTCTCCGCTCTTGGCAAGTCTGGCAAGTGATGGCACATCCGCCAGTTTTGCTGAGTAGTGATTGAGTGGCGATTGGCCGTCAGTACTGTGGGCAAATGTCTTCAACTCATCACTCTCTCTATCGTAGAGTGCGATGGCGATACGTACGATCTGGGGGTGAAAGGATTTGATCTTGGTATGGAGCGCGCGAAGATGCTCACTGACAGAGTTGGTGTCTGAAGGCACAGTGGTGATCATTGAAAAACCCCGTATTCACAAGCGGTTACAGCGGCACCTGCAAATCCGTGCTATTTGTGCCTGAATCGAACTTATTCTCATTATCGACTGAGTACTATTGAACTTTAGTAGATATTTCAGGGTATTCCACCCTGAAAACAGTGGGTGAATTCCCTGCTCGGTGGCTGTGCTCCGTAATCCAGGTTATTTTGTGGGTTGTTTAAACGGTTAAAAAGCTTCAGAGTTTCGAAGTCGAATTTTTTGCGCTGTTATCCAAATAATAAGATATGAATGAGAGAGAGTTTCTCCTAGCGTTACGCGCTTTTTTACCCGATGAGGCAGTGATTCACGAAGATGAGGCCTTACGTCCCTACGAGTGCGACGGTCTACCTGCCTATCGCCAGATGCCCATGGTCGCTGTGCTCCCTGAGACGGTCGAGCAGGTTCAGGAGGTAATGCGTCTCTGCCACCGGGAAGGTGTTCCGGTGGTGGCACGTGGCGCAGGTACAGGACTATCCGGTGGTGCACTGCCCCTGGGTGACGGTGTGCTGCTGGGCCTGGCCAAGTTCAACCGCATTATCGATATCGACCCGATGGGTCGCACTGCCCGGGTTCAGCCCGGGGTGAGAAACCTGGCCATCAGCGAAGCTGTGGCCGGACATGGTCTCTACTACGCCCCGGATCCATCCTCACAGATCGCCTGCACCATCGGCGGCAACGTGGCGGAAAACTCCGGCGGAGTACACTGCCTCAAGTACGGCCTGACCGTTCACAATATCCTCGAGCTCAAGGTGGTCACTCCCGAGGGCGAGTTGATTACCCTTGGCGGCAGTGCCCTGGATGCTCCCGGCTATGACCTGCTGGCGCTGATGATCGGCTCCGAGGGGATGCTGGGTGTGGTGGTTGAGGTTCTGGTGAAACTGCTGCCCAGTCCTGAACGGGCCCAGGTGCTTCTTGCCGCTTTCGATGATGTAGAGAAGGCTGCCTCGGCAGTGGGAGAGATCATTGCCGACGGTATTATCCCCGCGGGACTCGAGATGATGGATGGCCTGGCGATCAGGGCTGCCGAGGACTTTGTCCATGCAGGCTATCCCACAGATGCGGCTGCCATTCTGCTGTGCGAGCTGGATGGCGGCAACGAGGAGGTGTCCGAGCACGTGATGCGGGTGCGTCAGCTGCTGCTGGATCGTGGTGCCACCGAAGTGCGCACCGCCCGGGATGAAGAGGAGCGGATTCGCTTCTGGAAAGGGCGCAAATCGGCCTTTCCGGCAGTAGGCAGGCTCGCCCCTGATTATTACTGTATGGATGGTACCGTGCCCCGTAAACGCCTCGCCGAGGTGCTGATCGGTATCAGCGAGCTGTCAAAGCAGTACGATTTGCCCGTTGCCAATGTATTTCATGCCGGCGACGGCAACCTGCACCCCTTGATCCTCTATGATGCGAACCAGCCCGGTGAGCTCAAACGGGCGGAGGACCTGGGTGCTGAGATCCTGGAGTTGAGTGTGCGCGTCGGTGGCACTATCACCGGCGAGCATGGTGTGGGGCATGAGAAGATTCACCAGATGTGTGTTCAGTTCACCCCCCATGAACTTGAGCAGTTTCGCAGCCTTAAGCAGGCCTTCGATCCCGATGGCCTGTTAAATCCCGGCAAGGCGATTCCCCAACCCAAACAGTGCTCCGAATACAAGACCCTGGGCCACGAGACACTCACCACGCCCTCTCTTCGGGAAGGGGAGGTCTCATGATGAAGGCCAATGATCTGACCCAGGACTTTATACAGGTGGTCGAAGATGCTTCCGCCCGAGGCACCGCTCTCTCATTGACTGCGGGCGGCACCAAGGCCTTCTTCGGCCGTGAGACCGACGCTACGCCAATGCAGCTGGCAGGGCACAGGGGCATTATCAACTACGAGCCGAAGGAGCTGGTGATTACCGCCCGGGCGGGTACGCCGCTGAAAGAGATCGAAGCGGCGTTGGATGAGCAGGGGCAGATGCTGGCCTTCGAACCCCCGCACTTCGGTGACGCGGCCACCCTGGGTGGAACTGTTGCCTGCGGTCTTTCCGGCCCCCGTCGTCCCTACGCCGGCTCGGCGCGGGATTTCGTGCTGGGCTGCCGTATCATCAATGGAGCGGGACGTGAGCTTCGCTTCGGTGGCGAGGTGATGAAGAATGTAGCCGGCTACGATGTCTCACGACTGATGACAGGCGCCATGGGGACGCTGGGACTCATGCTGGATCTCAGTCTGAAGGTGATGCCTAAGCCGCATACCGAGATTACCCTGGTACAGGAACGCAGCGAGGCGGATGCCATTCGCCTGATGAACATCTGGGCGGCCAAGTCATGGCCCATCAGTGCAGCCGCCTATGACGGCCTGAAGCTCCATGTGCGTCTTTGCGGATCCGCAAAGGGTGTCGAAGCCGCACGTGGGCGCATCGGTGGTGATCAGCTGGAAGAGGGGCATCGGTTCTGGAACACATTGCGTGAACACCAGCACAGCTTTTTTGATACCAATTTACCATTGTGGCGTCTTTCGGTTGCATCCCAGACGCCGCAACTGGGAGTGGCAGGAAAGATTTTTATCGACTGGGGTGGCGCCCAGCGCTGGCTGGTGACAGATGCAGATGCTGGTGAGGTTCGCCGCGTGGTCGCGGAAGCCGGTGGTCACGCCACCCTGTTCAGGGGAGGGGATCGCAGCTCGGAGGTATTTCATCCCCAGGCTGATGCCGTCATGATGCTGCACTGTAATCTGAAGCGTTCGTTCGATACCCAGGGTATCTTTAATCCCGGGCGTCTGTACCAGGAGTTCTGATGCAGACATCCATACTTGAATCAATACTGCATACCCCCCAGGGCCAGGAGGCTGACCGCATCCTGCGCAGCTGTGTACATTGCGGTTTCTGCACCGCCACCTGTCCGACCTACCAACTGCTGGGCGATGAACTTGACGGGCCACGAGGGCGCATCTACCTGATCAAGCAGGTTTTGGAAGGTAGCAAGGTCAGCACCCGGACCCAGACCCATCTCGACCGCTGCCTGACCTGCCGCTCCTGCGAAACCACATGCCCATCCGGCGTTGAGTATGCCCGCCTGCTCGATATCGGGCGTGGGATGGTTGAGGAGAAGGTGAAGCGTTCCCTTGACCAGCGCCTGATGCGTTGGGCCCTGAGGAAGATTGTCCCATACCCCAGGCGTTTCGCGGCCCTGTTGCGCCCGGCCCAATGGTTGCGGCCCATGCTACCCAAGGGGATGAAGCGTCAGGTGCCTGCGCGCCAGGCCGAAGAGATGATTGCCTCGGGAACTCATGAACGGCGTATGCTGGTATTGGCGGGTTGTGCCCAGTCTGTTGCAACGCCAGTGACCAATGCGGCTGCAGCTCGGGTATTGGACCGGCTTGGCATTGCACTTGAAACTGCTGCGTCAGCCGGCTGCTGTGGTGCCGTGGATACCCACCTTGGTGCCCAGGAGGACGGACGCGGGCATATGCGTCGAAACATCGATGCCTGGTGGCCTGCCATTGAAGAGGGGGTGGAGGCGATAGTCATCACCGCTTCGGGTTGCGGGGCCATGGTCAAAGAGTATGGCCACCTGCTGGCAGATGATCCTGACTATGCAGGCAAGGCAACCAGGGTATCCGCACTGGCAAAGGATCTCAGCGAGGTGATTGCAGCCGAGGATCTTGCCCGGCTCAAGCTGCAGCTTCAACCGACTAAACTGGCCTTCCACTGTCCCTGTACCCTGCAGCACGCACAGCAGCTCTCAGGGGTGGTGGAGGATATTCTGCAAAGACTGGGCTTCGACCTGGCCGAGACCCGGGACACGCATCTCTGTTGCGGGTCGGCAGGGACATACTCCATTCTGCAACCGGAGCTGAGCCGTACCTTGCGCAGGAACAAGCTTGAGGCACTGACCCTGGATAACCCCGAGGTCATCGCTACCGCAAACGTCGGCTGTCAGCTCCATCTCTCGGCAGCCTCCGAGGTGCCGGTCAAACACTGGATCGAGCTGGTTGACCGGGCACTGGAGGGCTGAAGCCGGCGGTATCAGATTTGATACTGCTGCTCTTCGAGCCTTACCACGGTCAGGGCCAGCAAGCGCGCTGCAATGGCCTTGTTGGAGGATATATCCTGGTGGTAGTCGCCCTGTTCCAGTAGAAGGTCCAGTGCGCCACGCAGCACCACCGGCAGATTGTCCATCAGTTCAGTGGGATTGGTGCTGCCAAGGGGTTGTTTCTCCCGGCAGTGCTGGATCAGCTGCTCGGACCCGAAATGGGGAAGAAAGCCGCGAATGTCTGTGATGTTGCCGTCTGATTTCATGATGCCCTCTATAAATTCTTGCCAAATGCCTGAGGACCGGTAGCAAGCTCCGCTTTGCAGGGTCTTCAGGCAATTAAACTGGCAATTGCCAACGAAGATAGCGGGGGTGGGGCTATCAGAATGGTGAGGAATATATTCGTTTGAAAAGCCTTGGTCAAATACGCTTAATTCCTAATTTTCCTTTATAAATAAATAACTTGGTAAATTACTGGGGATAGGTGTTGGTGCCTTGCATCCGTCGCAGTTGGCAGGAAAACTTCTGTCTACAGAGCGGATGAGGATAGGCGTTCACGACCTGGGAGTAGAGTGATGTTGCCCTTTTTCTTGGGAGTTTAAAACGATTGGGGCCTTTTGGGGGGAAGGATAAACCACTTTGATAGTTACACGAAAACCGACTCTGCTGCCCCTGGCTGTTAGGGATAAATAAGGTTCTATCCCAATAGCATGATCGCAGGGCTTTCCAAAGCGTGTTACCAATCGAGAGTATAAGCCCAACGTCCCTGATACCGTTTCTTGCCAACCCTCACGCGCCACGACAGCGCGTTTCCCAATGATTTAAAATGTTAACCGCATCACGCTCCGGCAATGGATAAAGTAGAGTTTTTCTAGGTGTGGGCGGCTATTAAATGGGTCGAGTTAACAGGTTGCGATACCTAGAGAGGCCATGGGGAATTCCATAAGAACTTTTAGATTACTGGCACCATTAGACAATAAGGTCTTGGGAGTTCTCTGATACTTGTGCGAAATTAGCTATTATTATGGTCAGGTATTTATAAAGCCGGAACCCCTCTCGTTATCTTAAAGTACTATCACAGGAAGTCGGGGGTGAGTGCCGTTATTCCGGGTGAGAGCAGAGAATGAAAACAAGAGCGACTCTCCTAATATATTCATTGCTGTTTATTTTATTCCTGGTCTGCCTGGCGGGGCCCCTTGCCGCGGATCAGCATCAACGGGTTTTGATCCTCAACTCCTATCACTCGAGTATGACCTGGGTCGGCGATGTGCAGCGAGGTGTGCGCGAGGTGCTGCAGTCCCAGGAACAGGGTACTGAGATATTCTCAGAGTACATGGACACCAAGCGGGTCCCTTTCACCCCTGGCTACGAATCCCAGATTGCGACCTTTCTGCAGAGCAAGTATGCCAAGCGGCGCATCGATGTCATCCTCGCCTCCGACAACAACGCCTTCAACTTCATGCGCCGCTACGGCGACCGTCTTTTCCCCGGGGTGCCTGTAGTCTTCTGTGGTGTCAATTTCTTCAAGGATGAACAGCTTGACGGCCACCCAAACTTTACCGGTGTGCCTGAACATTTCGACGCCCGCGGCACCCTGGAACTTGCTCTCAGACTGCACCCTGATACCCGGCAGGTTTTCGTGGTCAACGATTACCTGCCCACCGGTCGCGCATGGAACCGGGGTATCCGCGCCCAACTGGAAGAGATGGGGTTGGAACTCCCGGTAAGCTACGCAGAGAAGCTGCCGATGGCCGAACTGCAGAAGCAGCTGGCCCTGCTGCCGGCAGACAGCCTGGTCATACTCGGCAACTATTACAGGGATGGAGACGACGTCTTCTACCCGCCCAGTGACAGCACCCGGCTGATCTCCTCTGCAACAGATGCGCCGGTCTATGGCATGCTCGATTTCCGTGTCGGTCACGGTATTGTCGGAGGCCATGTCATCAGTGGTTACTACCAGGGTAAGACGGCGGCGCGCCTGATGCAGGAGATACTTGACGGAAAGCCTGTGGCCGAGGTGCCCGTGTTCAAAAAGGGCGCCAACCGGCTGATCTTCGACAGTCTCCAACTCCATCGCTTTGGCATCGAAGCCAGTGCCCTGCCGGTGGGCAGCCTGCAGGTCAATCAGGAGAAGACCCTCTTCACCAGGCAGGAGCGACAGTGGCTGAAGGCACATCCGGTAATCAGGGTCGCTCCCGATCCAGACTTCCCCCCCATCGAGTACTTTGACGAGAGTGGTGCTTACCACGGACTGGCCGCTGACTATGTGCGGCTGCTGGAGGAGAAGGTTGGCATCAACTTCGAAATCGTACGCCTTGACAACTGGGACCAGGCGGTTGCCCAGGCGCAAAGCCGCGAGGTGGATATGTGGGCGGCGGCCAGCCCCACCGAGCAGCGTCTCGAATATATGGCGTTCACCCAGCCGATGATCGAAGTGCCTGCCGTTATCATGACTCGGCGTGACGAGCAGGGTCTGTTGGGTATGCAGGACCTGGCCGGTAAAAGGGTGACCGTGGTCTCCGGTTACGCAGCCCATGACTACATTCTGAACAGCTACCCGGATATCCAACTCGAGGTCGCTCCCGACATTCGCAGTGCCCTGCGCAAGGTCTCCTTCGGCGAGGTGGACGCCATGGTGGGCAACCTGGCCACCTCCACCCACTACATGGAGCAGGAGGGCATCAGCAATCTCAAGGTGTCCGGTGAGTCAGGCTATTTCTACAGGCTATCATTGGCAATACGTAAAGACTGGCCAGAACTGCATCAAATCCTCGACAAGGGGTTGACGATGATCAGTGACGCCGAACGGCAGGTCATCCTCGACAAGTGGGTACGTTTCGAGATAGCGAAGCGCGCCTGGTGGCAGCTCTCTCGCGAGCAGTTGATGATCTTGCTGGGCATGCTTGTGGTGCTCGCAACGGCCAGTATCCTGGCCTGGAACCTGATCCTGCGCAAGCGGGTCAAGGAGCGTACCTCCGATCTGGCCCGAATCAATGAGCAACTCAACGAAACCAACTGTCAGCTGAGTGAGAGTGAAGAGAAGTACCGCCTTATCTTCGAGAGCTCCGAAGAGCCCATGTGGGTGATCGAGGGCAATCACTTCACCATGACCAACGAAGCGGCGGCCAGGCTGTTGGGTTATCACGACACCGAAGAGTTGATCAATGTCCCCCCCTGGAAGCTGTCCCCTGAAACTCAGCCCGATGGTCAATCCTCTCAGGAAAAGGCAAAGCTGATGATCGGCAGGGCCATGGAGTTTGGTTACCACCGTTTCGAATGGAGCCATCAGAAGCGAGACGGTACGGTCTTCCCGGTGGAGGTCTCCCTTACCCGGATTCCCTACAAGGGACAGGTCGCCATCTTCTGTGTCTGGAACGACATCACCGAGCGCAAGGAGGCTGAACGTGCGATTCAACGCCTTGCAACACACGATGCACTGACCGGCCTGGCCAGCCTGCGCCTGGCAAAAGACCGGATCAATACCGCCATTGCCATGGCACGCCGCAACGATGAGAGGATGGCTGTGCTCTTTATCGACCTGGATGGCTTTAAAACGGTCAACGACACCCATGGTCACGAGGCGGGCGACCTGGTGCTCAAGGAGGTGGCCGCTCGTCTCAAGACAATCATGCGTGAAGTAGATACAGTCGCGCGCATCGGTGGTGATGAATTCCTGATTACTCTCAACCGCATCGAGCACGCCATCGACACCGAGCGAGTCTCCCGCAAAGTGATAGATTCGTTGCGGCAACCCTACCGCTTCAGGGAGCACCAACTGACAGTTGGTGCCAGCCTTGGGATAGCCATCTTCCCCGATCATGGCAACAGCCAGGAGGAGTTGGTGAAGCGTGCCGACAGCGCCATGTACGAGGTGAAAAAAACGGGCAAGAACAACTATCGAATTGCCAGCACAGCAGCTCAGTGATCGTTGGCAATGATGCGAATCAGGCGATAGTAGGGCGTTAAATACAAAGGCCTGCATTTGCAGGCCTTTGTGCTTGCCTTGACCCACTAGCGGGGCTCTGTAAGTAACCGAACTTTCCGCATGGCCCACTAGGGTGAAGGGCCGACCCTCAAGCACTGCTTCCCAGGAGAGCCTGCTGCTGGCCATTGCGGCACTGGAGTAGTCCGCCAGCATTTCTCTGGTTGGCTGCAATGGCCCCTTATATTGACAGCAAGCCCACACAGACGTGGACCTGCTGTTGTTTTGGAGGAGTGTCAGTCACCCGTCAGATGGAATCAGATGTCTCTACGTTCTGTTCTGCATCGTAGGTCAGGGCACCATGCTGAACGTCATTCACCGTAAATGTGAAGTTGACCCCACTCTTCGTCTTTGGAGATGAGAGCACAACGCTTCCGTCAGCCCCTGTAGTACCGGCGACACTCCCGGAAACGGCGCCGGACCAACTACCGTAGACTGTGGCACCCTCGACCGGATTTCCACTGTCATCCATCATGGTCACAGCCGCATGAGCCAGTGTATTCACACCACGACTGGATGTCGTGAGACTGATATCCGAGACATGCATATAGGAGTCCTCACCTGCAGGTAAGGTGTAAAAGACCCGGTCAGCAGACTGCACACTATTGCCGGCACCATCTGTTGAGGTCACCTGGTAATGGTACTCGGTATTGGCAGTCAGCCCCGTCAGCTCTAACGTGTGGAGTGTCACTGGCAGCGTATCAAATACGCTATCTCCATAGTTTGCATCAAGACCATAATTGACCACGCTGTCAGCCGCTTCATTGGTCGTCCATGTGATAATCGCGGCGTTTATTGTCACGGTTTCAGCCAGATTCGACAGAACGGGTGGAGTAGTATCACCACCTCCGCCGCTGCCACCTGCGGCCTGGACTGCTGCATAGGCATCCACCAATCCATATCCAAAACTTTGATCCCAGCCGGTAGCCCCCAGATCTTCTGCTGTCGATTCCAGAATACCGCGAATCTCAATGTTGCTCAGTTCAGGGTTGGCTGATTTCACCAGTGCGGCAACCGCTGCAACATGAGGTGATGCCATGGAGGTTCCCGCATAGAAGTAGTAACCCTCATTCCTGCGCAGAAAGGTGTTCTGCAGGATCATATCATCGTAGCCGTCACCATTATTGTCACCGGTGTCACCGCCGGGAGCCGCTATATCAATGGTGTCGCCATAGTTGGAGTAGGATGCCAGGCTGTCACCATAGGTTGTTGCACTGACAGAAACCGCATTCTCATAAGCGGCAGGATATGCAGGTTCACTACTACTCTCGTTACCTGCAGCGCAGATGACAACCACGCCATGGTTCCAGGCGTAATTTACTGCGTTCTCCAGTGTTTCGGTGTAGGAGGGGCCGCCCAGGCTCATATTAATGATATCTGCACCGTTGTCGGTAGCGAAATAAACGCCATCAGCGATATCATCAATGGTGCCTGTACCGCGCTTGTTCAGCACCTTGACCGGCATCAGCGTGGCGTTATAGGCAATTCCCGTCACGCCAAGACTATTGTTTGTCGTTTGAGCAACGGTTCCGGCAACATGAGAGCCATGCCCCTTGTCATCATTGGGATCGAGGTCGCTATTGACGAAGTCATAGCCCGCTGTGAAAAGGGTTCCTGCCAAGTCCAGCAGTGACTCCCTGACGCCCGTATCGATAACGGCAACTGTCACGCCTGCGCCTGCATTGTAGTCCCAAGCACTCTCCATGCCGATTCGTTCCATATTCCACTGATAGGGAAAATAGTACGGATCGTTGGGCGACATATAGGCGAAGGCATAGGCATTCTGCTCCACCGAGACAACACCGGGCTCATGTTTCAGCATATTAAGAACGGCCTTCGGATTACGGTGTTTGTAGACGACGAATGCGCCCGCTTTATTGCTGTCCCGCTTCTTGGTCAAACCGTAGGCGTGACGGATATTCGCCTTGCGCCCACTGGTTGCAGCTATATCATAAGTAACAATAATCTCATCCGGAACCAGGCTCGGCTTACCCCTGTGCGTTCCGATACCTTCGGCAACTGCTCCAGTTAATACGATAAAGCCAGTCACCGCCATCATGATTCTGATCAGGTGGTTCATAATACCCCCCCTCAGTCACAGATCTCTGATACTCAAAGTATAGGCGGTATATTGATAAGCGCGACCAAAACAAGCCGTGGCTATGCCTTGGTTTTACTCTGGAAATAGTATCCAGGGAATCAATCAGTATCTAAAATTTGACGCTGATACCCGATCAATTTTGGCTGCTGATTGACAGGATGGTTCTGGGTTGGGTTTGAGACAAAATTCACTCTTGGTGGGACAGCGTATCTTACTTGATGATCAGGTTATATCTGCTGGATATACCATAGATATATCTATTTTTATCACAACGGACTGAAAGAGGCCTCTCCCGATGCCTTGTCGATAGTGACTTCCAGCTCGCAGTACGCCTCATCATGCATGCCGTTGCCACCGCAGCAGGTGACGCAGTCGACTATTTCAGCGAAGAATACCCCGACTTTTGCGCGGATCTGTTGCGGGTCGTCACTGATCTCGTTGACGATCACGCCTAAGTCACTGTCATCCAACTTGTTGCCTTGGCCAATGACATGAGCGATGGGAAGCACATCACTTCGCAACTTCTCTATTTCTTCTTTCAGCGTGGAGGGGAAGACATCGCTGTTCCAGGCGTTTAGTGAGTTTTGCAGGCGTACCATCATCATTGCATTCAGCCGAATAAGGATTGATTGGCATTTAACGAAAAAGGCCTGCAATCGCAGGCCTTTTTCCGTGCCTGGATTGAACCAAGCCTGTTTGGTACCGAGGGCCGGACTCGAACCGGCACGGTGTTGCCACCGGGGGATTTTGAATCCCCTGCGTCTACCAATTTCGCCACCCCGGCAATTGGAGAGCCGTAGTATAGCCATTTCAATGGTCAGCGCAAATCCAGGGCTATGGTAATATGCGCCGCCATGCAAAGAACAGATTTCAATTATCACCTGCCCGAAGAGCTGATTGCCCAGTACCCCCCGGCAAAACGCGGCGACAGCCGTCTATTGTGCCTGGATGGTGTCTCGGGAGAACTGGGAGACAGGCATTTCTCTGACCTTGTTGACCTGCTTCGGCCTGATGATCTGCTGGTATTCAACGATACCCGGGTGATGCCTGCGCGCATGCACGGCCACAAAGAGAGTGGCGGCAAGGTGGAGGTGTTGATCGAACGGGTTGTGGATGCCCGTCGTGGACTGGCCCATTTGCGCGCCAGCAAGTCACCGAAGCCGGGCAGCCGGATCATGGTCGATGAGCAGGTGCTTGAGGTGGTCGAGCGGCAGGGGGACCTGTTTGAGTTGGCCTCTCCCGGGATGGATCTGATGGATCTGATGACCCGGGCCGGTCATATGCCGCTGCCCCCTTATATATCAAGGGATGACGGTGAGCTTGACGAAGAGCGCTACCAGACCGTGTATGCGGATCGTCCAGGGGCTGTGGCAGCTCCTACAGCAGGCCTGCATTTCGATCAGCCAATGCTGAATCGCCTGGCGGAGAAAGGAATTGAGAGTGTGCGGGTGACCCTGCATGTGGGTGCAGGGACTTTTCAGCCGGTGCGGGTTGATAACCTTGATAATCACGTGATGCACAGCGAGTATCTCGAGGTGGATCAGACTGTCTGCGACAAGGTGCGGGAGACCCGGGCCAGGGGCGGCAGGGTGGTGGCCGTGGGTACCACCTGTGTACGCAGTCTCGAGTCGGCCTCAGCAGATGGCGAAATCAAGCCGTTCCAGGGGGATACCCGCCTGTTCATCCGTCCCGGTTACCGGTTTCGCAGTGTGGACGCTATGGTGACCAATTTCCACCTGCCGGAATCGACCCTGCTGATGCTTGTTTCCGCATTCGTGGGTTACGAGGAGACCATGGCAGCCTATCGCCACGCCGTGGAGCAGCACTACCGTTTCTTCAGCTATGGGGACGCCATGTTTCTGGTTGGAAAAGGGGCGGATTGAAGGGAGGCTGAAAAAAAATCGGCGCGGTATGTAAATACCGCGCCAGAAATATCCACCAAAGGAGGATGGAGGAGTGAGTACTGATCATACGATCAGTACATGGCCAGTTTCTAATACAACCTTTAATTAGTCAATAAGATCTCCCGGATAGAACTTTGACATAAGTCATAAAACTCAGGCTTGAAACAGAATATGAAATTTGAGTGCTTCAATAATGATGGATTCGCCCGCCGCGGCAGGCTGACCTTTGACCGGGGGACCATTGAGACCCCAGCCTTCATGCCTGTAGGTACTTATGGAACGGTAAAGGCGATGACGCCTGAAGAACTGGAGGGGCTTGGGGCAGAGATCATCCTCGGCAATACCTTCCACCTGATGCTTCGGCCGGGTACCGAGATCATCCGCCAGCATGGTGATCTGCATGATTTCACCCATTGGCAGCGGCCGATTCTGACCGATTCCGGTGGTTTCCAGGTCTTCAGCCTGGGCAAGATGCGCAAGATCACGGAAGAGGGGGTGCATTTCCGTTCCCCGGTGGATGGCAGTCGCATCTTCATGGGGCCGGAAGAGTCCATGGCGGTGCAGCGGGAGCTTGGCTCTGACATCGTCATGATCTTTGATGAATGCACCCCGTACCCTGCCACAGAAGAGGAGGCCCGGGTCTCCATGGAGCTCTCCCTGCGCTGGGCCGAGCGCAGCAGGCAGGCCCATGGTGACAACCCCTCCGCGCTGTTCGGTATTGTCCAGGGGGGAGTCTACGAATCCCTGCGTGGACGGTCCCTGGATGGGCTGATGGATATCGGTTTCGACGGTTATGCCGTTGGTGGTCTGTCGGTAGGTGAACCCCCGGAAGACCGCTGGCGGGTGCTGGATTTCCTGTCGAGCCGCCTACCCGCTGACAAGCCCCACTACCTGATGGGGGTGGGCACCCCGGAGGATATCGTAGAGGCGGTACGCCGGGGGGTCGATATGTTCGATTGCGTGATGCCTACCCGTAATGCCCGTAACGGCCACCTTTTCACCCATGAGGGTGTGGTGCGCATCCGCAACGCAGTGCATACCAACGATACGGGGCCTCTCGACCCCCATTGCGATTGCTACACTTGCAGAAATTACAGTCGCAGTTATCTGCGGCACTTGTTCAAATGCAACGAAATTCTTGGTTCAAGATTGAATACGATACATAATCTTTATTATTATCAATCGCTTATGCGTGATATTCGGGGGGCTGTCGAAGCCGGTAGATTCGATGAGTTCGCCAGGGAGTTCTACCAGATGCGTGGTGTGGCCGGGGCTGCCTAAACCTTCCCTGACCTCATGCGGTGCATTATTCCACTCTTTTTGTGATGGATGCTTGATTTTACCCGGCAGACACCCAATCAAATAGGCAGGCCAATCGTTAACAACTGTGGCATAATTCTGCGCTTAATTATAAATGGGCGACTGCTTGATGCCCGTGAAAGCTAACAATGACTATTAACCAGGTGAAAACAGCATGAGTTTCTTTATTTCTGATGCCATGGCCCAGGCCGCCGGCGGTGCATCCCAGGGCGGTGGTATGGAGGCCTTCATTCTTCCTGTCGGTCTGATCATCATGCTCTATTTCTTGATGATTCGTCCCCAGATGAAGCGCCAGAAAGAGCACAGTAAGATGGTAGAGGCGTTGTCCAAGGGCGACGAGGTTCAGACAGATGGCGGTATCATGGGCAAAATCTCCGATCTCAATGAAGATATGGTGAAGCTGGAAATTGCCGAAGGTGTCGAGGTCAAGATCCGCCGACAGGCCGTAAATACCGTTATGCCGAAAGGTTCACTGAAAGAACTCTGAGTGGTGTTGCAGGTCTGTACCTGATTATGTACAGACCTGCTTTCACTGCCTGACTAAGACTGCGATCCTGCTGCTTCCTCATTCATAAAAAAAAACCATGAACCGATACCCCCTCTGGAAGAATCTCCTGGTCATAGTGGTTGTGTTGATCGGACTGATCTACGCACTGCCCAACATTTTCGATCAGGATCCGGCGATGGAAATCTCCGGCACCCGCCGAGCTGAAGTCAATGCCGGCACCGAATCCCTTGTCAACGATGCGCTCAAGGCGGCCAAGCTGGAGATCAAGTCTGCAGATCTTGGTCCCAACAAGCTGCTGCTTCGCTTTGCCGACTCCGAAACCCAATTGCGTGCAAAAGAGGTACTGGAGGAAAAGCTGGGAAGTGATTACACGCAAGCGCTGACCCTCTCCACGGATGTGCCCGGATGGCTTCGCAGCATGGGTGCGCTGCCGATGTACCTGGGACTGGATCTGCGTGGTGGTATTCACGTACTGATCGATGTGGACATGGATTCAGCGCTTAAAAAAGCGATGGAGCGTTATACCGGTGATATCCGGACGCATCTGCGGAAAGAGAAACTGCGCTATATCAAGGTCAGCCAGGCTGGAGATACGGTCAGTGTAAAATACAAGACAGCAGAGGAGCGGGATAAGGCCCAGGAGGCAATAGGTAACGAGTTTCGTACCCTGATCCTCCAGACGGAAGATGCGGTCGATGGCTTCCTCGTCAAGGCCAGCATGGGTGAGCCCGAGATGAAATCGGTGCGCAAGTTCGCACTGGAGCAGAACATCACCACCCTGCGAAATCGTGTGAATGCCCTGGGTGTTTCTGAACCTATCATCCAGCAGCAGGGTGAGAGGCGCATCGTGGTACAACTGCCCGGCGCACAGGATCCATCAAAGCTTAAGGATATTCTGGGTGCCACAGCTACCCTGGAGTATCGCCTGGAAGATACCGAGCACAGTGTGGAAGATGCCCTGGCAGGAAAAGTTCCGGTCGGCTCCAAGCTCTACAAGACGCGCGAAGGACGATCCATCCTGCTCAAGAAGCGGGTGATCGTCACCGGTAACCAGATTACCGATGCCGCATCAGGATTTGATCAGCGCTCTGGTCAGCCGATGGTATCTGTCAGCCTTGATGGACAGGGCGCACGTCGCATGCGCAATGTGACCACTGAGAATGTCGGCAAGCCGATGGCGGTTGTCTTTATCGAAACCCGCACCGAAACCAAAATGGTTGACGGTGAGCGCGTGACTCGCAAGATTCCGGTTCAAGAGGTTATCAGTGTCGCCAACATCCTGGAGCCCTTCGGCAAACGCTTCCAGACCACTGGTCTGGACAGTCCTGAAGAGGCCCATAACCTTGCCCTGTTGCTGCGTGCCGGTGCACTGGCCGCGCCCATCGATATCGTTGAAGAGCGTACCATCGGTCCGAGCCTTGGCCAGGACAACATCGACCAGGGCTTCATGTCGGTGGTGATTGGCATGGTGCTGGTCATGATCTTCATGGTGGTCTATTACAGGGTGTTCGGCCTGGTGGCCAATATGGCCCTGATGTTCAACCTGGTGATGATCGTGGCGGTTCTCTCCATGCTGCAGGCCACCCTGACCCTGCCGGGTATTGCCGGTATCGTACTTACCGTGGGTATGGCTGTGGATGCCAACGTGTTGATCTTCGAGCGTATCCGAGAAGAGATCAGGAACGGCAGCACTCCCCAGGCCAGTATTTTTGCCGGTTACGAAAAAGCACTCTCCACCATCGTGGATGCCAACATCACCACACTGATTGCAGCGGTGGTGCTGTTCAGCTTCGGTACCGGTCCCATCAAAGGTTTTGCCGTGACCCTGTTCATCGGCATTCTGACCTCCATGTTCACAGCTATTCTGGGCACCCGTGCCGTGATCAACCTGATCTACGGTGGAAAACGTGTCAAGAAACTCGCTATTTGAACCGGATAACAACGGATAAGCACTGGTATGCAGATCTTTAAAACCAATACAAAAATCGACTTCATGAGCAAGCGCAAGCTGGCCATGATGATCTCCATTGCAGTCATACTTGTTGCCATCGCCTCGGTGATTGTGCGCGGTCTTGAACTGGGTATCGACTTTACAGGGGGTACCCTGGTCGAAGTGGGCTACGGTGAAGCAGTGGAGCTCTCCAAGGTGCGCGATGCCCTGTCTGCAGGGAACTTTCCCGATGCCACGGTCCAGCACTTCGGCACATCCCAGGATGTACTGGTGAGGCTGGCTCCACAGAAAGAGCTGAGCAGTGCCCAGTTGAGTACTCAGGCATTTGCTGCACTCAGCCAGGCGGCGGGGGATGGTTCAATCGACCTGCGCCGGGTGGAGTTCGTCGGTCCCCAGGTGGGAGATGAACTGACCGAGGATGGCGGGTTGGCCATGCTCTACGCACTGGTCGGTATCCTGATCTACGTTGCGCTGCGTTTCGAATACCGTTTTGCCCTGGGCTCCATCATCGCCCTGGTGCACGATGTACTGATCACCATCGGTATCTTCTCGATCTTCCAGATCGAGTTTGATCTCACGGTCCTGGCTGCTGTGCTGGCGGTGATCGGTTACTCTCTTAACGACACCATCGTGGTCTATGATCGAATTCGTGAGAACTTCCGCAAAATGCGCAAGGGTACCTCGACGGACGTGATCAATGCCTCTCTCAACCAGACCCTGAGTCGTACCCTGGTCACCTCATTGACCACCTTGCTGGTTTTGCTGGCACTGTTTATTTTTGGTGGTGAGATTATCCACGGCTTTGCACTGGCGCTGATCATCGG
Organism: Sedimenticolaceae bacterium; assembly: GCA_965224515.1. GTDB lineage: Bacteria > Pseudomonadota > Gammaproteobacteria > Chromatiales > Chromatiaceae > Sedimenticola_A. The sequence goes on along the minus strand of OZ245051.1, from coordinate 39,904 downwards.
TGTGGTGGTCGGTACCTATTCATCCATCTATGTTGCCAGTACGGCGGTGCTGATGCTCGGTATCAGCAAAGCAGACCTGATGCCCGTCCAGAAAGAGGGTGCAGAAGTGGAGGAGAGCCAGGTATAACCCCCTTTATCTCCTGTAAACTAAAAAGCCGGCTTTTACGCTAGGCGTTCACTTAACCTGTTGTAGAAAATGAAAACCCCGCTGCCAAATCAATGGCTTGCGGGGTTTTTCTTTGTTTAAAAAATTTCCCGTTAATTTGCACCGCTGATTGCCGGTAGCCACAAACAACCGCAACCCAATATTCGTCACCCCGGCGAAGGCCGGGGTCCAGTATTTTCAAGAGCTTATGGATTCCGGCCTGCGCCGGAATGACGATGGTTTACCGGTTTTCTGTAGCGTTGTTTACAGAAAAGTGCAACAGGTTAAGTAAACGCCTTGCCATAAGGCGTTTACTTAACCTGTTGTAAAAAATGAAAACCCCGCTGCCAAATCAATGGCTTGCGGGGTTTTTCTTTGTTTAAAAATTTCCCGTTAATTTGCACCGCTGATTGCCGGTAGCCACAAACAACCGCAACCCAATATTCGTCACCCCGGCGAAGGCCGGGGTCCAGTATTTTCAAGAGCTTATGGATTCCGGCCTGCGCCGGAATGACGATGGTTTACCGGTTTTCTGTAGCGTTGTTTACAGAAAAGTGCAACAGGTTAAGTAAACGCCTTGCCATAAGGCGTTTACTTAACCTGTTGTAAAAAATGAAAACCCCGCTGCCAAATCAATGGCTTGCGGGGTTTTTCTTTGTTTAAAAATTTCCCGTTAATTTGCACCGCTGATTGCCGGTAGCCACAAACAACCGCAACCCAATATTCGTCACCCCGGCGAAGGCCGGGGTCCAGTAATTTCAAGAGCTTATGGATTCCGGCCTGCGCCGGAATGACGATGGTTTACCAGTTTTCTGTAGCGTTGTTTACAGAAAAGTGCAACAGGTTAAGTAAGCGCCTTGGCTTTTACGCCGGCTTTTTTGTGCATGTTTGATCGGGAAGGGTTTCAGTGACTTGCCCGTTTCAGACGAGTGAATTCGATCACCTCTGCGTCTTCATTCTGCTGGCTGGTTCTGGCGGATGTGGTTTTGTGCCGTCTGGGTTCGATTTCGATAATCTCGAAATCGCAGATCCGGTCAGAGAATGCCGACTCCAGGGATACCTCCACGAGGCCATCCATGACGTCACGCATGATCATCTCAAGCGCGCGGTCGCTTACCTGGGTAACTTTGTCTCTGTCGTACGTCATCCCGTATCCACTGAAAACCAGCGCTTCATAGCGCTATTGCTGCCTCTACAACCCGTTTAGCGGTCAATATTCCAAAACCTTGAGCTTTTTCCTCACCTTCCAGTCATGAAGTAGCTCAATTTCTGCTCTGTGCTCCAGGTTGTAAATATCTTTCCATTCGTGGGGGATTTTTGATCCGTGTCTCAGTTTTGGCCCAAATCTCTCTGTGTAAGCGGAGAGTTATGGCGTTGATCACATTTTTTTCCCCCGCTTTTCGACACTCTTCGTCTCAATCCTAAGGCTGATCCACCCTGTTCGACAGTGGATCGATAAGGTTTTTAAGAGTCCTGGAGTGAGGCGATATGCAGCTGAATATTGGCGGGAAGTTTATACCGGGCTATAGAGCAGGGGCTTGCGGTGAGCCGGTCTGCGCTGGAGCTGGCTTGATTGCCTATACACTCCTTCTTCTGGCTGCCTTGATTATGGCGCCTCTGACTGCCCATGGGTCAACTGATTCCGCAGACGGTGCTGTGGTGAAGACGATTGCGGGGGACGCGGGGAAGAGGGATGGAAGCTGGGCCCGACTTATAGGGGAGTATATCGATCGCTCTGAGCTTGAGAAGTTGCAGGGCGTTAACCGCTTTTTCAACGATTTCCGCTATTTCCCTGATAGCCGGCAGGGGGGCGATAGCTGGGCACCGCTTCAGGAGACACTGTTGAGGCAGGGTGGGGACTGTGAGGATCTCGCCATAGCAAAATATTTCACCTTGAGGACGCTGGGTGTTCCGGTATCACGCTTGAGGATCGCCTATGTAAAGCTGAAGCAGCCTGCGAGGGGGCATATGGTTTTGCTCTATACGCCGCCTGGAAGTGATCGCGCCAAGAGCCTGGTGCTTGATAACCTGAGTGATCCGGTGGTCAGGCTCGCAGAGCGTGGAGATATAACCCCTGTCTACAGCTTTAACCATGATGCCTTGTGGATTGGCAGTGGCGGAAAGCCTGAAGTCAGGCTGGAAACTGCCAGGCTCGACAAGTGGCATGCCCTGCTGGCGCAGGAGACAAATTCATAGTCACTTGAGAGGTGTGAGGGCTATATCGGCTCGGACTGAAGGCCGGTGAGGATTAGGTTCAGGCGCGCAGTGCGTCGTTCAGATGGGGCTTGATGATTTTTACCATCTCGTTGTGGAGCTTCAGTCCACCTGCAATCACATTGCCGGTCTCCAGGAAGCGTCCTCCTCCACTGATATCAGAAACCGTCCCACCGGCCTCTTTCACCAGCAGGGCGCCTGCTGCAAAATCCCACTCGGCGAGTCCCAGTTCCCAGAAGCCATCAAAGCGGCCTGCGGCAACGTAGGCGAAGTCCAGTGCAGCCGAACCGGGCCTGCGGATTCCTGCGGTATCTTTTACCAGGTCCTTGAACATGCCGAGATAGCTGTCCAGATGGGTCTGGTCCCGAAAAGGAAAGCCGGTGCCAAGAAGTGCGCCGCTCAGGCTCTTTTGATTGGTTACCCGAATTTTGCGGTCATTCAGCTGTGCACCCGCACCCTTGCTGGCGGTGAACATCTCGTCCTTGATGGGATCGTAGACGACAGCCTGGTCCAGCACACCCCTGTATTTAAGGGCGATGGATACGGCAAATTGCGGTACACCGTGGAGATAGTTGGTGGTGCCATCCAGGGGGTCGATCACCCACTGGTAGTCGTTGCCGCTGTGCTTGCCGCTCTCTTCAGCCAGGATCGAATGATCGGGATAGGCTTTACGTATGACCTCGATGATCGCCTGCTCTGCGGCCTTGTCCACCTCGGTGACAAAGTCGTTCATTCCCTTGTCGGTAACCGTCAGGGAGTCCACGTGCTCGAAATAGCGGGTGAGTACGCTGCCGGCGCTGCGGGCGGCACGTATGGCAATATTATTCATCGGATGCATGGGCGGGAAAGATACATGAAGCAGGCAAGAGGATAAAGGGAAATTTACAGATGACGACACCTCTTATGATGGGGTAATCTTCGCGCCATGCTCAGAAATGTAAGAATTGTACTCATAGAGACCTCTCACCCGGGAAACATAGGGGCTGTGGCCAGGGCAATGAAGAATATGTGCCTGGAACATCTCTACCTGGTGCGGCCCAGACACTACCCATCCGCAGAGGCAACCGCACGGGCTTCCGGTGCCGATGACCTGTTGGCCAGGGCAACGGTCTGTGACGATCTGGATGAGGCGCTCAAGGGGTGTCGTCTTGTGGTTGGGGCCAGCGCACGTCTTCGCTCAGTCCAGTGGCCCCAGATGCAGCCGAGAGAGTGTGCCGAGAGGGCGTTTGAGGAAGCAGGGCAGGGTGAGGTCGCGCTGATCTTCGGCCGTGAGAGCTCCGGTCTGCGCAACAGTGAGCTCGACCGCTGCCAGTTCCTGGTGCACATACCGGCCAACGAGGAGTACGCATCGCTCAACCTGGCGCAGGCTGTTCAGGTGTTGTCCTATGAATTGCAGATGGCCTCCCTGGAGGGGCAGTCAGTTTCCACGGAAGAGACGGTTGATGTTGCCACGGCCGATGCAATGGAGAGCTTTTTCGGCCATCTGGAACAGACTTTGTGTGATATCGGTTTTTCAGACCCGCGCCAGTCCAACAAGCTGCAGCGGCGGCTGCGAAAGCTCTTCTTCCGGGCTCGCCCCGATGCTGAAGAGTTGAATATCCTGCGGGGCATTCTCAGTGCCGCCCAGGGGCGCAAGTCCATGCGCCGTGAAGAGTGATTTATTGCCTCAAAAGCTAATTTTCTGTGTAACCCACCACAATAATCCAGTAGAATAGTCGGTCTTTCGCCGAAGGTTTGGATTGGGTGATTTCATGTTCTCCCGCTTGAGAGAAGACATCAGTTGTGTGTTTGACCGGGATCCGGCAGCCCGTAACGCTTTTGAAGTGTTAACGGCCTATCCCGGGCTGCATGCCGTGCTGGTCCATCGACTCTCCCATCGCCTCTGGAATGCCGGCCTCTGCTGGCTGGCCAGGATGCTTTCGCATATTGCCCGCTGGCTGACCGGTATCGAGATACATCCCGGTGCCCAGATCGGCAGACGCTTCTTCATAGACCATGGGATGGGCGTGGTGATCGGGGAGACCGCGGTTATCGGCGATGACTGCACCCTCTATCACGGTGTGACTCTCGGTGGTACCAGCTGGCAGAAGGGCAAGCGCCATCCAACCTTGGGTAATGATGTGGTCGTTGGCGCAGGAGCCAAGGTACTCGGACCCATAGATATAGCGGACGGTGCCCGAATTGGATCAAATGCCGTCGTTGTGAAACCGGTTCCTGAAGGGACCACTGTCGTGGGAGTGCCCGGCCGGCTGATCACTGTTGGTAGCCACCAGGATCATGCCCACCGGTCGAAGATTGCGGACAAGATGGGGTTTGACGCCTACGGTGCTACCAGCGATGCACCTGACCCCGTGGCTCACGCCATTAATTGCATGCTGGATCATATCCACGTGATGGATCAACGCATGCAGAGCATGTGCCAGGTCCTGAAAAAGGTAAGCGAGGAGCAACCGGACCTCGATATACCAGAGATGGAATCCTGCGAAATCGCGTCAACGGCTGAAGAACTACTTAAAATACAACCTGATACAGACGATTCTGTTGAAGGTGGTGGAGCATCCTGAGGGTATCTTTAATACTTGACTAATTTGGTTGGTATTGTATATTAGCCACAACAAATATTTCTAGGAGCACCAGTAGTGAGGTTGACCACAAAAGGCCGATATGCCGTAACAGCGATGCTGGATCTGGCCTTCCACTTTGGAGAAGGCCCCATAACGCTGGCAGATATAGCCCAGCGGCAGGATATATCCCTCTCCTACCTGGAGCAACTCTTTTCCCGCCTGCGTAAGCGGGACCTGGTCAGCAGTGTGAGAGGGCCGGGTGGTGGCTATACCCTGGGTCGAAATGCTGAGAATATCTTCATTTCCGAAGTTATCACTGCGGTGGACGAGAAGGTTGATACCACCCGCTGCGGTGGAGAAAACAACTGCCAGAAGAATGAGCGGTGCCTGACCCACGACTTGTGGCATGACCTGAGCGACCAGATTTATGACTATCTGAGTGATATCAGTCTGAATGACCTGATGGTCAGACGCGGCGTGCAGAAAGTTGCCCAGCGTCAGGACGATCAGCACCAGTCGCTCTCCACTCAACAACATTCACTGGATGCGGGCACTCGCGCCTGATTTAAGTTAAGCGATAAGCGCTTGCGGAGTAATTACAGATGAAGTTACCAATTTACATGGACTATTCTGCGACCACACCGGTTGACCCCCGGGTGGCTGAGAAGATGTGCCAGTACCTCACCCCCGAAGGTATGTTTGGTAATCCGGCATCACGTTCCCACCAGTTCGGCTGGGATGCGGATGACGCGGTGGAACAGGCGCGCCGTGATGTGGCTGCCCTGATAAATGCCAATCCCAAGGAGATTGTCTGGACCTCCGGTGCAACAGAGTCCGACAACCTCGCAATCAAAGGTGTGGCTCACTTCTATCATAAGAAGGGCAAGCACATCATTACCTGCAAGACCGAACACAAGGCTGTTCTGGATACCTGCCGCCAGCTTGAGCGTGAAGGTTTCGAAATCACCTACCTGGATCCCGAACCCGATGGTCTTGTCGATCTGGATAAGTTGAAAGCGGCAATGCGTGACGACACCATCCTGGTCTCCATCATGCACGTGAACAACGAGATCGGCGTGATTCAGGATATCGAGGCCATCGGCGAGATGACCCGGGCCCGCAAAATCCTGTTCCATGTTGATGCGGCTCAGAGCGCCGGCAAGGTTCCGCTGGACATGGAGAAACTGAAGGTCGACCTGCTCTCCATGTCGGCACACAAGATCTACGGCCCCAAGGGCATTGGCGCCCTCTATGTACAGCGTAAACCCCGTGTGCGCCTTGAAGCGCAGATACATGGCGGTGGCCACGAGCGCGGGATGCGCTCAGGCACCCTGGCCCCCCACCAGATAGTCGGTATGGGAGAGGCGTTTCGCATTGCCAGGGAAGAGATGGCACAGGAAAATGAAAGAGTACTGACCCTGCGCAACCGTCTTTGGGACGGCATGAAGGACATGGAAGAGGTCTACCTTAACGGTGACCTGGACAAGCGCGTGGCCGGTAACCTCAATGTCAGCTTTGCCTATGTCGAGGGTGAGTCCCTGATCATGGCACTTAAAGATATTGCGGTTTCTTCGGGTTCGGCCTGCACCTCTGCAAGCCTTGAGCCGAGCTATGTGTTGCGGGCACTGGGTCGGGAAGACGAATTGGCGCATAGCTCGATTCGCTTCACCATCGGTCGCTTCTCAACCGAGGATGAGGTCGACTACGTAATCGACCTGGTACGCAATCAGGTTACCCGTCTGCGCGAACTCTCCCCGCTTTGGGATATGTTCAAAGATGGTATTGATCTTAAATCGGTGCAGTGGGCTGCCCATTGATTTTGAATAGTTACCCAGTGGCCGCTGATGGCCTGCTGGAATCTGGAGTGTAAGATAATGGCATATAGTGACAAGGTTCTGGACCATTACGAAAATCCGCGCAACGTCGGCTCCCTCGACACCGATGACAGCAGTGTCGGTACCGGCATGGTTGGTGCTCCCGCTTGTGGTGATGTGATGAAACTGCAGATCCAGGTTAACGATGATGGCGTGATCGAGGATGCCAAGTTCAAGACCTACGGTTGTGGCTCCGCTATCGCATCCAGCAGTCTGCTGACTGAGTGGGTGAAGGGTAAGACCCTGGACGAGGCTCAGCAGATCAAGAACTCCGAAATTGCAGAGGAGTTGGCGTTGCCACCGGTCAAGGTTCACTGCTCTGTTCTGGCCGAAGATGCAATCAAGGCTGCGGTACAGGATTACACTGAAAAACAGAAGTAACGCCAGCGTCTGTCAAACAGGCGTTGATCGAAGAGGTACAAGCAATGTCGATCACATTAACCGAGTCAGCAGCAAGCCGGGTGCTGAATTTCATTGAAGGCAGGGGCAAGGGTCTGGGTATCCGCCTCGCAGTTCGCACATCCGGTTGCTCGGGCATGGCCTATGTACTCGAGTTTGCCGATGAGCAGGCTGAGGATGACGTGATCTTTGAAGATCGCGGCGTGACTGTCCTGATTGACAAGAAAAGCCTCGCTTATCTTGATGGAACCGAGGTGGATTATGCTAAAGAGGGTCTCAACGAGGGCTTCAAATTTAATAATCCCAACGTCAAGGACAGCTGCGGATGCGGTGAAAGTTTCACCGTTTAAGTCTATACTCCACTGCTCAGGGGTCGGTGTGTCCGGCCCCTTTTTCGTGTAAGACAGACAAGTAATCATGCTTGATTTCTCAAAAAACTATTTTGAACTGTTCGGGCTGCCGGCCGGGTATATTATTGATGCCGAGCAGCTGTCCGGCCGTTATCGTGAACTGCAGCGGGTAGTTCATCCTGACCGCTATGCCAATGCATCCGATCAGGAGCGGCGTCTCTCCATGCAGGGCGCAACACGGATCAACGAAGCTTTTGATACCCTCAAAGACCCGATTCAGCGGGCTCGCTATCTGCTGTCTCTAAACGGTATTGATGTAGATGCACAGAAAGAGACGACCCAGGATACGGCGTTTCTGATGGAACAGTTGGAACTCCGCGAACAGCTGGAGAAGGCGAAAGATGCCGATGATCCCTACGCGGTCATTTCGGATTTAATGAGCGGTATCAACAGAAAAATCAATTCCCTGGTTGGTCAGATGGCAGTTCAGTTTGAAGCCGCCACGCCTGATCAGCTGGCAGAGGCACGGGAGATTCTGCGCAAGATGCAGTTTTTGCAGAAGCTGAGATATGACGCCGAGTCCCTTGAGGCAGAGCTGGACGAGGCATACTGAGGAAATCACGACCAATGGCACTGTTACAGCTATCCGAGCCCGGTCAATCGGCTGCCCCGCACCAGCACAAACTGGCAGCCGGCATTGACCTGGGTACCACCAACTCCCTGGTGGCCAGTGTAAGAAGCGGCCAGGCAGAAACACTGCCTGATGAACGGGGACGCCATATATTGCCATCAGTCGTCCGCTACACTGCGGATAGTGTTGTTGTTGGTCACGATGCGAAGGCTGAAGCGACCACCGATCCCCTGAATACCATCGCCTCGGCCAAGCGACTGCTCGGGCGGGGGGTAGACGACATAAAATCCCTGGGATCCCGGCTTCCTTACGAGTTTCGCCAGGAAGAGAGTTCTGTACCCCGAATCCATACCGTCGCCGGCGATGTCAGCCCGGTTGAGGTTTCTGCCGAGATACTGAGAAGCCTCGTCAAACGCGCCGAAGATACACTGGGTGGTGACCTGCAGGGAGTGGTGATTACCGTCCCGGCCTACTTCGACGATGCCCAGCGCCAGGCTACCAAGGATGCAGCCAAGATAGCCGGACTGAAAGTGTTGCGGCTCTTGAACGAACCCACTGCAGCGGCTGTGGCCTATGGGCTCGATAGCGGTTCAGACGGTATTCACGCCATATACGACCTGGGTGGCGGAACCTTCGATATCTCCATTCTGCGACTCAACCGCGGGGTGTTTGAAGTACTGTCAACGGGGGGTGATTCGGCCCTGGGTGGCGATGATTTCGACCGGCTGGTTGCCGAGTGGATCATGTCTGAGGCTGGAATCAGCGATGATGCGGGCCATGCCATGCTACGTCGACTGATGCGCGATGCCTGTGTGGCCAAGGAGGCCTTGACCGAAAACGACACTACCTCATTGAAGGTGGAGCTCGATGACGGGACTCACTGGGAAGGTGAGCTGAGCCGGGACCAGTTCAATACGCTGGTTGATCCCCTGATCCGCAAAACCCTGGCACCCTGTCGCCGGGCACTCAGAGATGCCGGACTCACAGCAGAGGATATAGAAGATGTAGTGATGGTCGGTGGCTCGACCCGGGTTCCACGGGTACGGGAACTGATCGGCGATTTTTTCTCCACCGAGCCCCTTGTCAGCATAGATCCGGACAGGGTTGTGGCTATCGGGGCGGCAATTCAAGCTGACATCCTTGCTGGCAACAAGCCTGAAGAGGAGATGTTGCTGCTCGACGTCAACCCGCTCTCACTGGGTATCGAAACCATGGGTGGATTGGTTGAGAAGATTATCCCCCGCAATACCACCATACCCGTTGCACGGGCCCAGGAGTTTACCACCTTCAAGGATGGGCAGACCGCCATGGCGGTGCACGTGCTGCAGGGAGAACGGGAACTCGTCTCAGACAGCCGTTCACTGGCACGTTTTGAGTTAAGAGGTATTCCTCCAATGGTTGCCGGGGCAGCACGTATCCGGGTCACTTTTTCGGTGGACGCTGATGGTCTGCTGAGCGTGGAGGCCCAGGAGCAGAGCAGTGGCGTAAAGGCCAGTATCGAGGTCAAACCCTCTTACGGGCTTACGGATTCAGAAATCGAAACCATGCTGCGCGATTCCATTGAGCATGCAGAAGACGATATGGAAGCGCGCCGCCTGAGAGAACAGCAGGTTGAAGCCGACCGAGTCATTGAGGCACTGCGTGCTGCCTTGGATGAAGACGGCGAGATGCTGTTAAGTCAGGACGAGTTTGCAACCGTCGAGGCTTCCCTGGGCGCGCTTCAATCAGTTGCGCGAAGTGACAGCCACAAGGCCATCAAGCAGAGCATCGAGGCCCTTGAGAAGAGCTGCGAATTCTATGTTGAGCGGCGAATGAACGCGAGTGTGAAAAAGGCGATGTCCGGTCACACTGTGGATGAGTTTGAGTAGGACGGAAGTAGTGATATGACCCAGATAATATTTTTGCCCCACGAAGAGATCTGCCCGGAAGGTATGGTCATAGAGGCCGAGCCTGGTATTACCGTCTGTGATGCTGCCCTTCAGCATGGCATCGATATCGAGCACGCCTGTGAAAAATCCTGCGCCTGCACCACCTGCCATGTCATTGTCCGCGAAGGATTTGACTCCATGGATGAGGCGGATGAGGATGAAGAGGATATGCTGGACAAGGCGTGGGGACTCGAACCTGAGTCCCGCCTCAGCTGTCAGGCTGTGGTTGGGAACCAAGACCTGGTTGTAGAGATTCCCAAGTACACGATCAACATGGTGTCAGAAAACCACTGATCGCCTTTTATAGGAGCGTCATGCCATGAGCCTCAAATGGACGGATACTCTGGATATCGCCATCGAATTGGATGAGATCTATCCCGATGTCGACCCAACCACCATCAATTTTGTCGATCTGCGCAGCTGGGTCATGGATCTGCCTGAGTTCAATGATGATCCTGAACACTCAGGTGAAAAAATCCTCGAAGCGATCCAGATGGCATGGATTGAAGAGCGGGAGTAACTTCCCCTCTTGCCTGGTTGACCTGCCTGCCCAGTGCCGCCCGGGTGGATTTGATCCAGGTGCGGGCTGATTTACTTCGTTGTTTTCCCCCTGTTTGAAGCCTGGTTTCGCGGCTTGAGGTTGCGCTGAAATATATCCTATGATCTCCTTAGATTTCATTCGAAATCTGAGTCATAAGGAATAGGCTTGTTTTTGCAGCTGCCATCATCAGCTATCGCTCTCAAAGGGATGCGCTCCTGTCTCTCCTGGTGGGCGTTTTTCTTCGCACTCCTGCTCTCTTTTACTCCACTACGCGCTGACCAGGTCAACGAGACGTCAGTCAACCGGCTGCCACTTGTTTTCGGTGTCTATACCCATATCCGTCCCACCGAGATGTACCGGAAGATGACCCCGTTTCTGCAGTACCTTCGGGATGACCTCGCAGGCCGGGGTATAGATGTAGATCTTCAGATGAAAATTTTCCCGACCTATGCCGGCGCGATAGAGGCCCTGTCGAAAGGCAAAATTGACTTTGCCAGGTTCGGTCCTGTGAGTTATGTCCTTGCTAAGGATAAAAACCCCGGACTTCAGCTTCTCGCCATGGAGAGCAATGGGGGCAGTAAGTTATTCAATGGCGTGATAACGGTACCCAAAGGCTCACTGATGCGCTCCATTGAGCAGCTCAGGGGAAAGCGAGTCGCTTTTGGTGACAGTCGTTCAACCACCGGTCGGTATCTTCCCCAGGCATTACTGGCAGGATCAGGGATATCTTCATCTGACCTGGGTGGTCATAGCTACCTGGGGCGTCACGACAAGGTGGCCTTTGCCGTCGCATCCGGCAAGTATCATGCAGGTGCCATCAATGAAAATACGTTCAATAAATATTCGGTGTCAAAAGGGTTGAGAAAAATTGCAGAGTTCCCCTCTGTCACCAAGCCCTGGATTGCCCGTGAAGGACTGGACTTCAGGATTTTTCACGGATTACGTGACAGCCTGTTCGGACTTAAGGATAAAAAGGTGTTGAAGAGTATCAAGCGTGATGGCTTCCTTGCGGCCGAGGATGGTGACTACGATATGATCAGGAACGCAATCAAGGCGGCAGAGGCTTTCGGTAGCAAGCAATGAGCCTCTCATTTCGTATTATCACAATTATTCTGATCGTACTCTCCGTTGTCCTGGTGGGGTTCGGTTGGTTAACGGTGAATGATGAGCGCAAGACACTGCGTGAACTGCTGGACAGGCAGGGCAGTGAATTAACCCGGGTCATATCGCACTTCAGCGTAGAGATGCTTTTGATAGAGGATTACCCGGTACTGGAAACCGTTCTCGAAAATATCGGTAGCCATAGTGAGAATATTCTCTCGGCCACGGTTTACCATAATGAGAGCCAGGTTGCGCAGTATATAAAAGCGGGAGAGATCGAGGGCAAAACGTTTGAGAGCGATATACTGTTTTCTACTGGTGACGGGGGGGCGGATACGCGCCTTGGGTCGGTGGTTGTTGTGCTGTCGGAAGATTTTTACAGGGCGATCATTGCCAACCGGATCAGTGAGTTGGAGATATTCTTTACCGTGGTTTTCGTTGTTTTGATGCTCTCCATGGGATTCATTATCAGGAAAACCGTTCTGACTAGACTGGAGAAGCTGACTCTTTCGGCTGAAAAGATAACCGCTGATCAGATTCTTCGCCGCAACGCATTTGAGTCCTCAGCAAGAACGGATAAGCCTGTCACTCCCAAACCCCATTCCCAGGCAACTGTACATGTGGGGGATGAGATTGAGCGATTGGCTGAAAACCTGAAGATAATGCAGGAGGCGGTCCAGGAGAAAGAGAGCCTGCTCAAGGAGCATAGCCTGAACCTGGAGCGGGAGGTGGCCAACCGAACCCGTGAACTGCGAGTCGCGAAGGATAAGGCAGAGTCTTCAGATCGTGCCAAAAGCATGTTTCTGGCCAATATGAGCCATGAAATAAGAACACCGATGAATGGTGTCGTAGGCTTCACCCGGCTGCTCTCCCGAACCTCACTTGATAAAGAGCAGTCTGAATATGTTCACACCATCGAACTCTCTATCGAGAGCCTGAGGGTGATCATCGACGACATACTCGACTATTCAAAAATTGAGGCAGGCAGGCTGGATCTTCTGAAAAAGCCTTTCGACCTGCTGGATGTGGTTGACGAGAGTATCGCCCTGTGGGCCCCTCATGCCTATGGCAAGGGGTTAGATCTTTATCACGGTATCCACTCTGATTTGGAAACAGCCCTTATGGGTGATCCAGTGCGCATACGACAGATTTTGAATAACCTGATTTCAAATGCCATAAAGTTTACAGATCATGGGCGGATTTCGGTCTGGGTAGAGCCCGATGCGAATATTCCCGGGCAGGTCTGTGTCTCCATTGAGGATACCGGTATTGGAATCGACCTGGAGTCTCATGGAAAGCTGTTTGATGCATTCACCCAGGCTGATGCCTCCATGTCCAGGCGTCACGGGGGAAGTGGACTTGGACTTACCATATCCAAGCAGCTGGTTGAGCGCATGGGTGGACGGATCGGTGTACGGAGTAGCCTCAACAAGGGCTCCACATTCTGGTTCAATGTCAGGCTAGACAGCCAGGAATCCGGTGCGCAGGCCGATGATACCGCAGCTCCGCTGATCGGAAAGCGCGTTCTACTGTGTGACTCTGACGAAAGCTGGAGACGCTCGATAAGGCATACACTTATCCGCATGGGGGCTGTGATCAAAGAGACAGCGGATATGCAGGCTGACTCATGCCCGGTTGTGGTGGAGCCTGGCAGCGTCGATGTCGTTTTTATGGCCTCCCGCGGGAAAGGCGATGAACAGGCGGTAGGCGACAGGATAAACTGTTGCAGAGGACGTACCCAGGTACCCTTGGTGTTGTTAGCGGGTAATCCTGAAGCATTGCATTTCGACAACAAAGACAGCGCAGCTCCGTCTCTCATTCTATCCAAGACCATAGGCTATTTCTCTCTCAGAAAAGCACTCTCGGGCCTGTTCGAGTCACAGGACGCGGTTGAATCCGCCTGGGATAAGGCAGCCCATAGAAACTGCATCATGGACTCCGGTCTCAAGGGGCTTCGCGTGCTGGTGGTTGATGACAATCCGATCAACCTGCTGCTGAGCAAGACCCTGTTGAGTGAACACGGTGTCATCGTCAGGGAGGCTGAGAGCGGCGAAGCGGCTGTTGAACTGGCCCTGAACGAAACATTTGACCTGATCTTCATGGATATCCAGATGCCGGGTATGAACGGTATTGATGCAACCAGAGAGATCAGAAACGCAGAGAGAGAAGGGCAGCGTACCCCTGTCATTGCGGTTACAGCTCACGCACTGCCTGCAGAGCATGAACACTTTCTCAGCAAGGGGCTGGATGACTGTGTCAGCAAGCCGGTTGATGAGGAGCTGTTGATCCGCACAGTGAAGTACTGGACCGGACGCTCTACCTCACATGAACGCCCATCCACAGTGACATCAGGTGATAATCAGCGGGTCTATGACCGTGATGCCGCGATAACCCATGCTGCAGGCAAAGAGGAGGTGGCAGACCAGCTTATTGGAATGCTGATGGATATGCTGCCCGGTCTTCAACGAGGACTGGAAGCGGCTCTGCAGCAGGGTGACATGGGTAAGCTTCGTGAACTGGGCCACACACTGCGCGGTGCAGCGGGTGACTGCTATGCTAATGCCCTTGTCAATGCAGCCGGCCAGTTGAGTGAAGCGCTGAAAAGTGGTGAAGAGAAGAGGATAGCCAGCTCGGTCAAACATATTGTTGGCGAGATGGAGCGCTTGGAGGCGGCTGTGAACCCCTGAGGCCCTGTTCTGGTTAAGTATTGAAGCCAGCTTTTTATAGTCTATCAAGCCCTTGTAGGTCGGGCTTCAGCCCGACATGTCGGCCTGAAGGCCGACCTACGTAACATGAATGATTTATTGAAAAACACACTTAACCAGGACAGAACCACCCCTAAGCTCTTGGACATCCTGGTGCGTATTTGAAAGAATTGTTTTCCAATATGGTTTGCCAGGCCAGCTAATGGAGACCTGCCCGGTTTGGGCTGGTTCCGATGGCCTGTTTGATGTCTCCCGCAGAAGGGGACCTAATAATAAGGATTTCCAATGCCACTGATTAAAGCCTTTCCTGGTTTGCGCCCATCCGCTGATCGTGCAGCAGACGTGGCGGCACCGCCCTACGACGTGATGAGCGAGGCTGAAGCCCGTACCATGGTGGCTGGTAAGCCCTGGAGTTTTTTGCACATTTCACGCCCCGAAGTCGACCTGCCGGAGGGGACTGATCCCTATGCCCCCGAGGTCTATGCGAAAGCGGCCGAAAATCTGGAAAAAATGGTCGACGAGGGTGTGCTTGCCCGGGATCCGTCAGCCTGCTACTACGTCTATCGTTTGACCATGGGTGATCATGTCCAGACCGGCCTTGTTGCAGCGGCTTCGGTGGATGCCTACGACCACGACAGGATCAAGAAACACGAATTCACACGGCCAAAGAAAGAGGATGACCGGGTACGCCAGATCGATGCACTGGATGCACAGACAGGACCTGTATTTCTGGTCTATCCGAGCCAGCAGGAGCTGGACTCTATTCTGGTGGCAGCTGCTGAAGCCGATGCAGACCTCGATGTTACAGCCCTGGATGGAGTCAGACACCAGGTCTGGCTGATCTCTGATGATGAACAGATCGCCAGGGTGGGGGAGCTGTTTGATGGAATGACGTCGCTCTACGTGGCGGATGGCCATCACCGGTCTGCTGCAGCGTCCCGGGTGGCTGCCCAGCGAAAGGCCGGCAACAGCGGACATACCGGTGATGAACCATACAATTATTTCCTGACCGTTATTTTCCCTCACAACCAGATGCAGATTCTGCCTTACAACCGGGTGGTGCGGGATCTGAACGGACTGGATGTGGAAACATTTCTTGATCGGGTCAAGGTGAGATTTGAGGTCAAGGCGTGTGCTCAGGCATTCTCTCCGTCCAAGCGAACAGAGTTTGGCATGTACCTCGCCGGTCAATGGTATGAGCTGCGGGTTGAACCTGATCGTGTGCCCTGGGATGACCCGGTCTCCAGCCTTGATGTGAGTATCCTTGCCGGGGAGCTGATCGAGCCCATTCTCGGAATATCCGATCCGCGGCGCGATGAGCGCATTGATTTTGTTGGTGGAATCCGTGGACTTGAAGAGTTGGAGCGCCGTGTGGACAGCGGTGAGATGGGGGTGGCTTTCTCAATGTACCCCACCTCGATGGAAGCACTGATGGCGGTGGCCGATGCCGGTGAGGTGATGCCCCCCAAATCAACCTGGTTCGAGCCGAAACTGGCAGATGGCCTGGTCAGCCATTTACTTTAAGAATTCAAGAATTAATGCTGTGTGCCGATTAACGGCGTGATGTTCAGAAATGGTTAGGATGGCTAGAGTATTGAATCGCCATCGATAAGCACGGGATTTTCGGTCTGGAAATTTGACCTGAGCTGCTTGCGCGCAATCAGCTTCTTTTGTGCAACCAGGGGCAGGTCGGTGAGGAGGATGACATTTCTGCTGATGAGCAGATCAATTAGATCCTCCACCACGCGCACCATTTCTGCGTCGGTTTTGCTTAGGTAGGCCTTGGTCTCATCCTCGTTCTGATCAGTGAGCAGAAAGGCAAGGACATCGTCGTGACTGGGGGGTAGCTCTTCGTCTGCCCCGGGCTGGGGCGCATCGAACAGGGCAGTGATCTTGCCGGATGGGTCACGTTGAATAAATGGCATCTGGTTTATCTTTATTATTTGTCTGGTTAAGTGTAGTTTCGTTACCGTGGACTTGTTAATCGGCAGGCAATAACAAAACATTAATACAGTCATGCTGAAATTGCGACTGGAAACATATTCGGAGAATTGATTCTTAATGTCGTCAGAGTCGGAAGAGAGAGCGGGGCAGGATTGGGAACATCCCCAGGATGGCTCCACCTTCGATGATCCCTTGCTGGAGTGCCTGGTCACCCTTTCGCGGCTTGAAGGCAGGCCCATGTCTGCGGATGCCCTGAAAGCTGGCCTGCCCCTGGTTGATTACCGGCTGACCCCCGAACTCTTCCCAAGAGCAGCCGCACGAGCCGGCCTCACTGCCCGGGTGGTGCGCAGGCCGATCTCCAAGATTTCCGAGCTGGTACTCCCCGCGATACTTCTGCTCAACGAGCAGCAGGCCTGTATTCTCCTCTCTACTGATCGTGAATCAGGTATTGCACGGATCATGCAGCCCGAGAGTGGTGCCAGCGAAACAGAGGTGCCTCTACAGGAACTAGAGCAGAGTTATAGTGGCTACACTATTTTTGCCCGCCCCGAACACCGTTTCGATGACCGCGCCCCAGAAGTGCTCAATGTACGCTCCCGTCACTGGTTCTGGGGGACAATTTTCGGCTCCTGGCGCATCTATCGTGATGTGTTGGTCGCCTCCTTCCTGATCAACCTGTTTGTACTGGCCGGCCCGCTGTTCATCATGAACGTCTATGACCGGGTAGTGCCCAACAATGCCACTGAAACTCTCTGGGTTCTGGCGGTTGGCGTCACCCTGGTTTACGCCTTCGATATCCTCATGAAAATGCTGCGTGGCTATTTTGTGGATGTCGCGGGAAAGAAGACCGACGTGCTTCTCTCGGCCAGGATATTCGAGCAGGTGCTTGGCATGAGAATGGAGGTACGACCGCCATCGGTGGGTGCCTTTGCAAACAACCTGCGTGAGTTTGAAAGCATCAGGGAGTTCATCACCTCAGCCACCATAACGACATTGGTTGATCTTCCTTTTGTCTTCCTGTTTCTCATGGTGATCTGGTTTATCGGTGGCCCCGTGGTTTGGGTGGCGGTTTCAGTGATCCTCCTGATACTGCTCTACGGCATTATTATTCAGGCCCCGCTTCGGCGTTCCGTTGAGAGCTCCTTTCGCGCGTCCGCCCAGAAGGGCGCCACCCTGATCGAAAGCCTTTCCGCGGTTGAGACCATAAAACACCTGGGGGCTGAGAGCCCACTGCAACGCAAGTGGGAGCAGTTGACCGCACACATTGCACAGTGGGGGGTGCGTTCCAGGTTACTCTCCTCATCCGCTGTCAACATGGCAGGGTTCCTGCAGCAGATGTCCCAGGTCGGGGTTATTCTCGTCGGCGTCTATCAGGTTACCGATGGTGACCTCAGCATGGGCGGCCTGATCGCCGCGGTGATGCTTACCGGGCGTGCGGTGGCACCCATGGCCCAGGTAGCCAATCTCTCTGTGCGCTATTTCCAGGCAAAAACAGCCCTCGACAGCCTCAATGGCATTATGTCCCAGCCTGTTGATCGTCCGGAAGGACAGTCTTTCCTCAGCAGGCCACAGCTAAACGGCGCGATTGAGTTTGACAATGTAAGTTTTCAATATCCCACTGCAGAGATTGAAGCACTGAGCAGCGTAAGTTTCCGCATTGAGGCGGGTGAAAGGGTCGGAATCATCGGCCGTGTCGGATCCGGCAAGACAACCATCGAAAAACTGATCCAGGGCCTGTTTTTGCCAACCCAGGGTGCAGTACGCATCGATGGCACCGATGTGCGCCAGATCGATCCAGCAGATCTCCGGCGGAATTTCGGTTATGTGCCCCAGGATGTGACGCTTTTCTACGGTACTGTGCGAGAGAATATCGTACTGGGAACGCCCCATGCCGATGACCAGGATATCCTGCGTGTCGCAGAGATATCAGGTGTGGATCAACTCATTAAACGACATCCCCAGGGATTTGACCTTCCGGTGGGCGAACGTGGGGACAATCTTTCGGGTGGTCAGCGCCAGAGCGTGGCTATCGCCAGGGCGCTGCTGCATGACCCGGCATACCTGTTGATGGACGAGCCCACCAATTCCATGGACCACAGCTCCGAAGAGGCTCTCAAGCGCAATCTCACAGAGCTGATCAAGGGCAAGACATTTCTGCTGGTGACCCACCGTTCCTCGGTACTGGATCTTGTTGATCGTTTGATCGTGCTGGATCAGGGGAAGCTGGTGGCGGATGGACCCAAACAGCAGGTACTTCAACTGCTGAAAGAGGGCAAGTTGCGCACTGGAGATGAGTAGTCTTCACTACAACCATGAATATCAATGACTGAGACTAACGACAAGCCAACAGATGAGCCGGTACTGCCCCAGACCATGAATGACCGGCGTGGTGCTGTCTCTGGTCATGATTTAGAGTTCATGTCCGATGCCAGTGCCGCGGTTCTGATCAAAACCCCCCGCGGTGGCCGACTGATTCTTTGGATGGCAGCTGTTTTTATTATTGCTGCATTGACCTGGGCCAACTGGGCCGAGCTTGATGAAGTGACAACCGGTGTCGGAAAGGTGATCCCCTCCAGCCAGGTCCAGGTGGTGCAGAATCTCGAAGGTGGGATCGTTGGTGCCCTGCTGGTTAAAGAGGGTCAGACAGTGGACAAGGGCCAGGTGCTGCTACAGATTGATGATACCCGGTTCTCCTCTTCACTGCGCGAAACCCGCCTGCAGTTTCTTGCACTCAAAGCCAAATCAGCGCGACTGCGTTCCGAAGCCGAAGGCACCGAGTTCAAGGTGCCCGAGGAGATTGCCAGTGAAGCCCCGGAAATCATTGCAGAGGAGCGCAGTCTCTATAAAGCACGCAGTTCTCAATTGGAGAACAGTAAAAGCATCCTCTCGGAACAGGTGGCCCAGCGGGATCAGGAACTGCGTGAACTCAATGCAAAGCGGTCTCAGCTCAGGCGCAGCCTGAACCTGGTTCGAAAAGAGTTGACCATGACCAAGCCCCTGGTCAGTGCAGGGGCTATCTCCGAGGTGGAAGTGCTGCGTCTTGAACGCCAGGTGAATGAGCTTGAGGGGGACCTCCAGTCAACCACACTCTCAATACCACGGGTCAGATCACAGCTTGACGAGGCACAAAAGAAGGCGGACGAGGTGGAGCTGCGTTTCCAAAGTGAGGCGCGGGAGCAGCTCAACGAAGTCAGTGCCGAGGTGTCACGCCTGCAGGAGTCCAGTGTTACCCTCAAAGACCGGGTGCAAAGAACCGCGGTACGCTCCCCGGTGCATGGCACAGTTAAACAGATACTGGTCAGCACCGTTGGCGGAGTCATACAGCCGGGCATGGAGCTGGTGGAGATCGTACCCCTTGAAGATACGTTGTTGATCGAAGCGAAGATCAGCCCCAAAGATATCGGCTTTCTGAGTCCAGGTCAGAAGACCATTGTGAAATTCACCGCCTATGACTTCGCGATATTTGGTGGTCTGGACGGTAAGCTGGAACAGATCAGTCCCGACACCATAAAAGACGAAAACGACGAGACCTACTACCAGGTAAGAGTGCGGACCGACCGTAATTATCTTGGCTCGGAGGCAAACTCCCTGCAGATTATCTCCGGCATGCAGACTGAAGTGGATATCGTCACCGGTAAGAAAACAGTCCTTCAGTACCTGCTGAAACCTGTCCTGCGGGCTAAAGAGAAGGCCCTTCGGGAGAGGTAAATCCACAGGTGATGCTCTTTTGCTGCAAAGACTTCGAACTAAGAGACCACTGGCTGACCGGCCTGGCTGATGCCGAGGATCAGATTGAGACGGTTTTTTCTGTCTCCGAAGTTCAAGAGTTTCTTGAGAGCAGTAAACCTGAGATGGTACTTCTCGACCTAGAGACCAGCGATCTGGAAAAGCACCAGGTTTCCCGTCTCATATCCTCTTTTCATGATATTCCAGTCTTTACCTTTGCGACTTTTCCAAAACCGGAAGAGGGCGTGGTCCTGATCGGTGCCGGCGCCCGTGGCTACGGCAACCGGCAGATGCATCCAGAGGTACTCAACCAGGCAGTACAGATTGTGCGTTCAGGCGAGATATGGCTCGGAAGCGAACTGATATTGCACCTGATCAAAGGCTCAGCCCCTATTGAGCCTCAAAGCGAGCCTGCTGATAATGGTGCGGGGGATAAGCTTGAATCCCTCACCAGGCGTGAACTGGAAATCGCAGGGCTGGTTGCTAAGGGTGAGAGCAACAAACTCATAGCCTATGACCTGGGTATCACCGAGCGCACGGTCAAAGCCCACCTGAGTACCATCTTCAAAAAAACCGACACCCGGGATCGCCTGCAACTGGCCCTGCTGGTGAATGGCAGCAAAGTTTAAGTTTCCCGTCATTCTGACGCTCTAGTACCAAAGTCCAATATTTTTCTTCCCTTTTCTGGTCCATTCTTTAGGCTGACCCGGAGTGGGAAAAGCATTCTTTTTGGCACTCATCAACTTATATATAAGAAGAGAACGTCATGGCTGATAAAGAGAACACCAACGTAGGCAACATCGAAGGCAGCGCAATCGGATATGTACGCCTGGTAAAAGGCCACGCAACAGCCACCAGCACAGATGGCACAGTCCGTGTTCTCAGTGTCGGTGACATGGTGTTTCCTGATGAGATCATTCAGACCGGTCCCGACGGCGGCGTGGTCATCGAGTTCAGGGACGGAGCAGCTCTCGCCCTCGGTGGTGATTCCGAAGCGCTCATCGACCGCGAAGTCTACGACATAGACACAGCCAAAGAGATACAGGACCAGACAGCCATCATCGACGACATCCAGCAAGCCCTCCTTGCCGGCGCTGACCCCACCGAAATACTCGAAGCACCTGCTGCCGGCGGCGAAGGCGGCGGTGATGCCACCAGCGACAGCGCCGGCGACCCGGTAGCCATCGAACGCACAGGAGAACGTGTAACCCCCGAAAGCGGATTTGAAACCCGTGGACTCCAGTTCGCAGATGAGAGGACTGAAGAGGAAGAGGGGCTGCCTGCAGTTGAACCTGATGCAGAGCCACTGCCTGCACCAAATGCCCCGACGTTCACCCTGAGCGGAGATGCGACGGTAGCCGAAGGCGCCAGTGCGACCTACAACATCGTGCTGAGCGGAGGAGATGTTGCGTCGGGTGAAACCGTGGTGCTGAGCCTGGATACCGCCAACGGTACGGCGATCAACCCGGCCGACTTTGGAGATCTGCAAAACGCCTCGTACAACGCGGCGACCAACGAGCTGACGCTGACCGGCCCGTTTACCAATGGAGCGACGGTGGCGAGCCTGACGGTTGATGCGGTGGACGACACCGTGTTCGAAGGCAACGAAGGTTACAGCGTGAGCCTGACGTCGGCGACCGTGGATGGCACGACGGTGAGCGCGACGGGGACACAGAACACGACGATTACCGACAACGACGCGCCGACGTTCACCCTGAGCGGAGATGCGACGGTAGCCGAAGGCGCCAGTGCGACCTACAACATCGTGCTGAGCGGAGGAGATGTTGCGTCGGGTGAAACCGTGGTGCTGAGCCTGGATACCGCCAACGGTACGGCGATCAACCCGGCCGACTTTGGAGATCTGCAAAACGCCTCGTACAACGCGGCGACCAACGAGCTGACGCTGACCGGCCCGTTTACCAATGGAGCGACGGTGGCGAGCCTGACGGTTGATGCGGTGGACGACACCGTGTTCGAAGGCAACGAAGGTTACAGCGTGAGCCTGACGTCGGCGACCGTGGATGGCACGACGGTGAGCGCGACGGGGACACAGAACACGACGATTACCGACAACGACGCGCCGACGTTCACCCTGAGCGGAGATGCGACGGTAGCCGAAGGCGCCAGTGCGACCTACAACATCGTGCTGAGCGGAGGAGATGTTGCGTCGGGTGAAACCGTGGTGCTGAGCCTGGATACCGCCAACGGTACGGCGATCAACCCGGCCGACTTTGGAGATCTGCAAAACGCCTCGTACAACGCGGCGACCAACGAGCTGACGCTGACCGGCCCGTTTACCAATGGAGCGACGGTGGCGAGCCTGACGGTTGATGCGGTGGACGACACCGTGTTCGAAGGCAACGAAGGTTACAGCGTGAGCCTGACGTCGGCGACCGTGGATGGCACGACGGTGAGCGCGACGGGGACACAGAACACGACGATTACCGACAACGACGCGCCGACGTTCACCCTGAGCGGAGATGCGACGGTAGCCGAAGGCGCCAGTGCGACCTACAACATCGTGCTGAGCGGAGGAGATGTTGCGTCGGGTGAAACCGTGGTGCTGAGCCTGGATACCGCCAACGGTACGGCGATCAACCCGGCCGACTTTGGAGATCTGCAAAACGCCTCGTACAACGCGGCGACCAACGAGCTGACGCTGACCGGCCCGTTTACCAATGGAGCGACGGTGGCGAGCCTGACGGTTGATGCGGTGGACGACACCGTGTTCGAAGGCAACGAAGGTTACAGCGTGAGCCTGACGTCGGCGACCGTGGATGGCACGACGGTGAGCGCGACGGGGACACAGAACACGACGATTACCGACAACGACGCGCCGACGTTCACCCTGAGCGGAGATGCGACGGTAGCCGAAGGCGCCAGTGCGACCTACAACATCGTGCTGAGCGGAGGAGATGTTGCGTCGGGTGAAACCGTGGTGCTGAGCCTGGATACCGCCAACGGTACGGCGATCAACCCGGCCGACTTTGGAGATCTGCAAAACGCCTCGTACAACGCGGCGACCAACGAGCTGACGCTGACCGGCCCGTTTACCAATGGAGCGACGGTGGCGAGCCTGACGGTTGATGCGGTGGACGACACCGTGTTCGAAGGCAACGAAGGTTACAGCGTGAGCCTGACGTCGGCGACCGTGGATGGCACGACGGTGAGCGCGACGGGGACACAGAACACGACGATTACCGACAACGACGCGCCGACGTTCACCCTGAGCGGAGATGCGACGGTAGCCGAAGGCGCCAGTGCGACCTACAACATCGTGCTGAGCGGAGGAGATGTTGCGTCGGGTGAAACCGTGGTGCTGAGCCTGGATACCGCCAACGGTACGGCGATCAACCCGGCCGACTTTGGAGATCTGCAAAACGCCTCGTACAACGCGGCGACCAACGAGCTGACGCTGACCGGCCCGTTTACCAATGGAGCGACGGTGGCGAGCCTGACGGTTGATGCGGTGGACGACACCGTGTTCGAAGGCAACGAAGGTTACAGCGTGAGCCTGACGTCGGCGACCGTGGATGGCACGACGGTGAGCGCGACGGGGACACAGAACACGACGATTACCGACAACGACGCGCCGACGTTCACCCTGAGCGGAGATGCGACGGTAGCCGAAGGCGCCAGTGCGACCTACAACATCGTGCTGAGCGGAGGAGATGTTGCGTCGGGTGAAACCGTGGTGCTGAGCCTGGATACCGCCAACGGTACGGCGATCAACCCGGCCGACTTTGGAGATCTGCAAAACGCCTCGTACAACGCGGCGACCAACGAGCTGACGCTGACCGGCCCGTTTACCAATGGAGCGACGGTGGCGAGCCTGACGGTTGATGCGGTGGACGACACCGTGTTCGAAGGCAACGAAGGTTACAGCGTGAGCCTGACGTCGGCGACCGTGGATGGCACGACGGTGAGCGCGACGGGGACACAGAACACGACGATTACCGACAACGACGCGCCGACGTTCACCCTGAGCGGAGATGCGACGGTAGCCGAAGGCGCCAGTGCGACCTACAACATCGTGCTGAGCGGAGGAGATGTTGCGTCGGGTGAAACCGTGGTGCTGAGCCTGGATACCGCCAACGGTACGGCGATCAACCCGGCCGACTTTGGAGATCTGCAAAACGCCTCGTACAACGCGGCGACCAACGAGCTGACGCTGACCGGCCCGTTTACCAATGGAGCGACGGTGGCGAGCCTGACGGTTGATGCGGTGGACGACACCGTGTTCGAAGGCAACGAAGGTTACAGCGTGAGCCTGACGTCGGCGACCGTGGATGGCACGACGGTGAGCGCGACGGGGACACAGAACACGACGATTACCGACAACGACGCGCCGACGTTCACCCTGAGCGGAGATGCGACGGTAGCCGAAGGCGCCAGTGCGACCTACAACATCGTGCTGAGCGGAGGAGATGTTGCGTCGGGTGAAACCGTGGTGCTGAGCCTGGATACCGCCAACGGTACGGCGATCAACCCGGCCGACTTTGGAGATCTGCAAAACGCCTCGTACAACGCGGCGACCAACGAGCTGACGCTGACCGGCCCGTTTACCAATGGAGCGACGGTGGCGAGCCTGACGGTTGATGCGGTGGACGACACCGTGTTCGAAGGCAACGAAGGTTACAGCGTGAGCCTGACGTCGGCGACCGTGGATGGCACGACGGTGAGCGCGACGGGGACACAGAACACGACGATTACCGACAACGACGCGCCGACGTTCACCCTGAGCGGAGATGCGACGGTAGCCGAAGGCGCCAGTGCGACCTACAACATCGTGCTGAGCGGAGGAGATGTTGCGTCGGGTGAAACCGTGGTGCTGAGCCTGGATACCGCCAACGGTACGGCGATCAACCCGGCCGACTTTGGAGATCTGCAAAACGCCTCGTACAACGCGGCGACCAACGAGCTGACGCTGACCGGCCCGTTTACCAATGGAGCGACGGTGGCGAGCCTGACGGTTGATGCGGTGGACGACACCGTGTTCGAAGGCAACGAAGGTTACAGCGTGAGCCTGACGTCGGCGACCGTGGATGGCACGACGGTGAGCGCGACGGGGACACAGAACACGACGATTACCGACAACGACGCGCCGACGTTCACCCTGAGCGGAGATGCGACGGTAGCCGAAGGCGCCAGTGCGACCTACAACATCGTGCTGAGCGGAGGAGATGTTGCGTCGGGTGAAACCGTGGTGCTGAGCCTGGATACCGCCAACGGTACGGCGATCAACCCGGCCGACTTTGGAGATCTGCAAAACGCCTCGTACAACGCGGCGACCAACGAGCTGACGCTGACCGGCCCGTTTACCAATGGAGCGACGGTGGCGAGCCTGACGGTTGATGCGGTGGACGACACCGTGTTCGAAGGCAACGAAGGTTACAGCGTGAGCCTGACGTCGGCGACCGTGGATGGCACGACGGTGAGCGCGACGGGGACACAGAACACGACGATTACCGACAACGACGCGCCGACGTTCACCCTGAGCGGAGATGCGACGGTAGCCGAAGGCGCCAGTGCGACCTACAACATCGTGCTGAGCGGAGGAGATGTTGCGTCGGGTGAAACCGTGGTGCTGAGCCTGGATACCGCCAACGGTACGGCGATCAACCCGGCCGACTTTGGAGATCTGCAAAACGCCTCGTACAACGCGGCGACCAACGAGCTGACGCTGACCGGCCCGTTTACCAATGGAGCGACGGTGGCGAGCCTGACGGTTGATGCGGTGGACGACACCGTGTTCGAAGGCAACGAAGGTTACAGCGTGAGCCTGACGTCGGCGACCGTGGATGGCACGACGGTGAGCGCGACGGGGACACAGAACACGACGATTACCGACAACGACGCGCCGACGTTCACCCTGAGCGGAGATGCGACGGTAGCCGAAGGCGCCAGTGCGACCTACAACATCGTGCTGAGCGGAGGAGATGTTGCGTCGGGTGAAACCGTGGTGCTGAGCCTGGATACCGCCAACGGTACGGCGATCAACCCGGCCGACTTTGGAGATCTGCAAAACGCCTCGTACAACGCGGCGACCAACGAGCTGACGCTGACCGGCCCGTTTACCAATGGAGCGACGGTGGCGAGCCTGACGGTTGATGCGGTGGACGACACCGTGTTCGAAGGCAACGAAGGTTACAGCGTGAGCCTGACGTCGGCGACCGTGGATGGCACGACGGTGAGCGCGACGGGGACACAGAACACGACGATTACCGACAACGACGCGCCGACGTTCACCCTGAGCGGAGATGCGACGGTAGCCGAAGGCGCCAGTGCGACCTACAACATCGTGCTGAGCGGAGGAGATGTTGCGTCGGGTGAAACCGTGGTGCTGAGCCTGGATACCGCCAACGGTACGGCGATCAACCCGGCCGACTTTGGAGATCTGCAAAACGCCTCGTACAACGCGGCGACCAACGAGCTGACGCTGACCGGCCCGTTTACCAATGGAGCGACGGTGGCGAGCCTGACGGTTGATGCGGTGGACGACACCGTGTTCGAAGGCAACGAAGGTTACAGCGTGAGCCTGACGTCGGCGACCGTGGATGGCACGACGGTGAGCGCGACGGGGACACAGAACACGACGATTACCGACAACGACGCGCCGACGTTCACCCTGAGCGGAGATGCGACGGTAGCCGAAGGCGCCAGTGCGACCTACAACATCGTGCTGAGCGGAGGAGATGTTGCGTCGGGTGAAACCGTGGTGCTGAGCCTGGATACCGCCAACGGTACGGCGATCAACCCGGCCGACTTTGGAGATCTGCAAAACGCCTCGTACAACGCGGCGACCAACGAGCTGACGCTGACCGGCCCGTTTACCAATGGAGCGACGGTGGCGAGCCTGACGGTTGATGCGGTGGACGACACCGTGTTCGAAGGCAACGAAGGTTACAGCGTGAGCCTGACGTCGGCGACCGTGGATGGCACGACGGTGAGCGCGACGGGGACACAGAACACGACGATTACCGACAACGACGCGCCGACGTTCACCCTGAGCGGAGATGCGACGGTAGCCGAAGGCGCCAGTGCGACCTACAACATCGTGCTGAGCGGAGGAGATGTTGCGTCGGGTGAAACCGTGGTGCTGAGCCTGGATACCGCCAACGGTACGGCGATCAACCCGGCCGACTTTGGAGATCTGCAAAACGCCTCGTACAACGCGGCGACCAACGAGCTGACGCTGACCGGCCCGTTTACCAATGGAGCGACGGTGGCGAGCCTGACGGTTGATGCGGTGGACGACACCGTGTTCGAAGGCAACGAAGGTTACAGCGTGAGCCTGACGTCGGCGACCGTGGATGGCACGACGGTGAGCGCGACGGGGACACAGAACACGACGATTACCGACAACGACGCGCCGACGTTCACCCTGAGCGGAGATGCGACGGTAGCCGAAGGCGCCAGTGCGACCTACAACATCGTGCTGAGCGGAGGAGATGTTGCGTCGGGTGAAACCGTGGTGCTGAGCCTGGATACCGCCAACGGTACGGCGATCAACCCGGCCGACTTTGGAGATCTGCAAAACGCCTCGTACAACGCGGCGACCAACGAGCTGACGCTGACCGGCCCGTTTACCAATGGAGCGACGGTGGCGAGCCTGACGGTTGATGCGGTGGACGACACCGTGTTCGAAGGCAACGAAGGTTACAGCGTGAGCCTGACGTCGGCGACCGTGGATGGCACGACGGTGAGCGCGACGGGGACACAGAACACGACGATTACCGACAACGACGCGCCGACGTTCACCCTGAGCGGAGATGCGACGGTAGCCGAAGGCGCCAGTGCGACCTACAACATCGTGCTGAGCGGAGGAGATGTTGCGTCGGGTGAAACCGTGGTGCTGAGCCTGGATACCGCCAACGGTACGGCGATCAACCCGGCCGACTTTGGAGATCTGCAAAACGCCTCGTACAACGCGGCGACCAACGAGCTGACGCTGACCGGCCCGTTTACCAATGGAGCGACGGTGGCGAGCCTGACGGTTGATGCGGTGGACGACACCGTGTTCGAAGGCAACGAAGGTTACAGCGTGAGCCTGACGTCGGCGACCGTGGATGGCACGACGGTGAGCGCGACGGGGACACAGAACACGACGATTACCGACAACGACGCGCCGACGTTCACCCTGAGCGGAGATGCGACGGTAGCCGAAGGCGCCAGTGCGACCTACAACATCGTGCTGAGCGGAGGAGATGTTGCGTCGGGTGAAACCGTGGTGCTGAGCCTGGATACCGCCAACGGTACGGCGATCAACCCGGCCGACTTTGGAGATCTGCAAAACGCCTCGTACAACGCGGCGACCAACGAGCTGACGCTGACCGGCCCGTTTACCAATGGAGCGACGGTGGCGAGCCTGACGGTTGATGCGGTGGACGACACCGTGTTCGAAGGCAACGAAGGTTACAGCGTGAGCCTGACGTCGGCGACCGTGGATGGCACGACGGTGAGCGCGACGGGGACACAGAACACGACGATTACCGACAACGACGCGCCGACGTTCACCCTGAGCGGAGATGCGACGGTAGCCGAAGGCGCCAGTGCGACCTACAACATCGTGCTGAGCGGAGGAGATGTTGCGTCGGGTGAAACCGTGGTGCTGAGCCTGGATACCGCCAACGGTACGGCGATCAACCCGGCCGACTTTGGAGATCTGCAAAACGCCTCGTACAACGCGGCGACCAACGAGCTGACGCTGACCGGCCCGTTTACCAATGGAGCGACGGTGGCGAGCCTGACGGTTGATGCGGTGGACGACACCGTGTTCGAAGGCAACGAAGGTTACAGCGTGAGCCTGACGTCGGCGACCGTGGATGGCACGACGGTGAGCGCGACGGGGACACAGAACACGACGATTACCGACAACGACGCGCCGACGTTCACCCTGAGCGGAGATGCGACGGTAGCCGAAGGCGCCAGTGCGACCTACAACATCGTGCTGAGCGGAGGAGATGTTGCGTCGGGTGAAACCGTGGTGCTGAGCCTGGATACCGCCAACGGTACGGCGATCAACCCGGCCGACTTTGGAGATCTGCAAAACGCCTCGTACAACGCGGCGACCAACGAGCTGACGCTGACCGGCCCGTTTACCAATGGAGCGACGGTGGCGAGCCTGACGGTTGATGCGGTGGACGACACCGTGTTCGAAGGCAACGAAGGTTACAGCGTGAGCCTGACGTCGGCGACCGTGGATGGCACGACGGTGAGCGCGACGGGGACACAGAACACGACGATTACCGACAACGACGCGCCGACGTTCACCCTGAGCGGAGATGCGACGGTAGCCGAAGGCGCCAGTGCGACCTACAACATCGTGCTGAGCGGAGGAGATGTTGCGTCGGGTGAAACCGTGGTGCTGAGCCTGGATACCGCCAACGGTACGGCGATCAACCCGGCCGACTTTGGAGATCTGCAAAACGCCTCGTACAACGCGGCGACCAACGAGCTGACGCTGACCGGCCCGTTTACCAATGGAGCGACGGTGGCGAGCCTGACGGTTGATGCGGTGGACGACACCGTGTTCGAAGGCAACGAAGGTTACAGCGTGAGCCTGACGTCGGCGACCGTGGATGGCACGACGGTGAGCGCGACGGGGACACAGAACACGACGATTACCGACAACGACGCGCCGACGTTCACCCTGAGCGGAGATGCGACGGTAGCCGAAGGCGCCAGTGCGACCTACAACATCGTGCTGAGCGGAGGAGATGTTGCGTCGGGTGAAACCGTGGTGCTGAGCCTGGATACCGCCAACGGTACGGCGATCAACCCGGCCGACTTTGGAGATCTGCAAAACGCCTCGTACAACGCGGCGACCAACGAGCTGACGCTGACCGGCCCGTTTACCAATGGAGCGACGGTGGCGAGCCTGACGGTTGATGCGGTGGACGACACCGTGTTCGAAGGCAACGAAGGTTACAGCGTGAGCCTGACGTCGGCGACCGTGGATGGCACGACGGTGAGCGCGACGGGGACACAGAACACGACGATTACCGACAACGACGCGCCGACGTTCACCCTGAGCGGAGATGCGACGGTAGCCGAAGGCGCCAGTGCGACCTACAACATCGTGCTGAGCGGAGGAGATGTTGCGTCGGGTGAAACCGTGGTGCTGAGCCTGGATACCGCCAACGGTACGGCGATCAACCCGGCCGACTTTGGAGATCTGCAAAACGCCTCGTACAACGCGGCGACCAACGAGCTGACGCTGACCGGCCCGTTTACCAATGGAGCGACGGTGGCGAGCCTGACGGTTGATGCGGTGGACGACACCGTGTTCGAAGGCAACGAAGGTTACAGCGTGAGCCTGACGTCGGCGACCGTGGATGGCACGACGGTGAGCGCGACGGGGACACAGAACACGACGATTACCGACAACGACGCGCCGACGTTCACCCTGAGCGGAGATGCGACGGTAGCCGAAGGCGCCAGTGCGACCTACAACATCGTGCTGAGCGGAGGAGATGTTGCGTCGGGTGAAACCGTGGTGCTGAGCCTGGATACCGCCAACGGTACGGCGATCAACCCGGCCGACTTTGGAGATCTGCAAAACGCCTCGTACAACGCGGCGACCAACGAGCTGACGCTGACCGGCCCGTTTACCAATGGAGCGACGGTGGCGAGCCTGACGGTTGATGCGGTGGACGACACCGTGTTCGAAGGCAACGAAGGTTACAGCGTGAGCCTGACGTCGGCGACCGTGGATGGCACGACGGTGAGCGCGACGGGGACACAGAACACGACGATTACCGACAACGACGCGCCGACGTTCACCCTGAGCGGAGATGCGACGGTAGCCGAAGGCGCCAGTGCGACCTACAACATCGTGCTGAGCGGAGGAGATGTTGCGTCGGGTGAAACCGTGGTGCTGAGCCTGGATACCGCCAACGGTACGGCGATCAACCCGGCCGACTTTGGAGATCTGCAAAACGCCTCGTACAACGCGGCGACCAACGAGCTGACGCTGACCGGCCCGTTTACCAATGGAGCGACGGTGGCGAGCCTGACGGTTGATGCGGTGGACGACACCGTGTTCGAAGGCAACGAAGGTTACAGCGTGAGCCTGACGTCGGCGACCGTGGATGGCACGACGGTGAGCGCGACGGGGACACAGAACACGACGATTACCGACAACGACGCGCCGACGTTCACCCTGAGCGGAGATGCGACGGTAGCCGAAGGCGCCAGTGCGACCTACAACATCGTGCTGAGCGGAGGAGATGTTGCGTCGGGTGAAACCGTGGTGCTGAGCCTGGATACCGCCAACGGTACGGCGATCAACCCGGCCGACTTTGGAGATCTGCAAAACGCCTCGTACAACGCGGCGACCAACGAGCTGACGCTGACCGGCCCGTTTACCAATGGAGCGACGGTGGCGAGCCTGACGGTTGATGCGGTGGACGACACCGTGTTCGAAGGCAACGAAGGTTACAGCGTGAGCCTGACGTCGGCGACCGTGGATGGCACGACGGTGAGCGCGACGGGGACACAGAACACGACGATTACCGACAACGACGCGCCGACGTTCACCCTGAGCGGAGATGCGACGGTAGCCGAAGGCGCCAGTGCGACCTACAACATCGTGCTGAGCGGAGGAGATGTTGCGTCGGGTGAAACCGTGGTGCTGAGCCTGGATACCGCCAACGGTACGGCGATCAACCCGGCCGACTTTGGAGATCTGCAAAACGCCTCGTACAACGCGGCGACCAACGAGCTGACGCTGACCGGCCCGTTTACCAATGGAGCGACGGTGGCGAGCCTGACGGTTGATGCGGTGGACGACACCGTGTTCGAAGGCAACGAAGGTTACAGCGTGAGCCTGACGTCGGCGACCGTGGATGGCACGACGGTGAGCGCGACGGGGACACAGAACACGACGATTACCGACAACGACGCGCCGACGTTCACCCTGAGCGGAGATGCGACGGTAGCCGAAGGCGCCAGTGCGACCTACAACATCGTGCTGAGCGGAGGAGATGTTGCGTCGGGTGAAACCGTGGTGCTGAGCCTGGATACCGCCAACGGTACGGCGATCAACCCGGCCGACTTTGGAGATCTGCAAAACGCCTCGTACAACGCGGCGACCAACGAGCTGACGCTGACCGGCCCGTTTACCAATGGAGCGACGGTGGCGAGCCTGACGGTTGATGCGGTGGACGACACCGTGTTCGAAGGCAACGAAGGTTACAGCGTGAGCCTGACGTCGGCGACCGTGGATGGCACGACGGTGAGCGCGACGGGGACACAGAACACGACGATTACCGACAACGACGCGCCGACGTTCACCCTGAGCGGAGATGCGACGGTAGCCGAAGGCGCCAGTGCGACCTACAACATCGTGCTGAGCGGAGGAGATGTTGCGTCGGGTGAAACCGTGGTGCTGAGCCTGGATACCGCCAACGGTACGGCGATCAACCCGGCCGACTTTGGAGATCTGCAAAACGCCTCGTACAACGCGGCGACCAACGAGCTGACGCTGACCGGCCCGTTTACCAATGGAGCGACGGTGGCGAGCCTGACGGTTGATGCGGTGGACGACACCGTGTTCGAAGGCAACGAAGGTTACAGCGTGAGCCTGACGTCGGCGACCGTGGATGGCACGACGGTGAGCGCGACGGGGACACAGAACACGACGATTACCGACAACGACGCGCCGACGTTCACCCTGAGCGGAGATGCGACGGTAGCCGAAGGCGCCAGTGCGACCTACAACATCGTGCTGAGCGGAGGAGATGTTGCGTCGGGTGAAACCGTGGTGCTGAGCCTGGATACCGCCAACGGTACGGCGATCAACCCGGCCGACTTTGGAGATCTGCAAAACGCCTCGTACAACGCGGCGACCAACGAGCTGACGCTGACCGGCCCGTTTACCAATGGAGCGACGGTGGCGAGCCTGACGGTTGATGCGGTGGACGACACCGTGTTCGAAGGCAACGAAGGTTACAGCGTGAGCCTGACGTCGGCGACCGTGGATGGCACGACGGTGAGCGCGACGGGGACACAGAACACGACGATTACCGACAACGACGCGCCGACGTTCACCCTGAGCGGAGATGCGACGGTAGCCGAAGGCGCCAGTGCGACCTACAACATCGTGCTGAGCGGAGGAGATGTTGCGTCGGGTGAAACCGTGGTGCTGAGCCTGGATACCGCCAACGGTACGGCGATCAACCCGGCCGACTTTGGAGATCTGCAAAACGCCTCGTACAACGCGGCGACCAACGAGCTGACGCTGACCGGCCCGTTTACCAATGGAGCGACGGTGGCGAGCCTGACGGTTGATGCGGTGGACGACACCGTGTTCGAAGGCAACGAAGGTTACAGCGTGAGCCTGACGTCGGCGACCGTGGATGGCACGACGGTGAGCGCGACGGGGACACAGAACACGACGATTACCGACAACGACGCGCCGACGTTCACCCTGAGCGGAGATGCGACGGTAGCCGAAGGCGCCAGTGCGACCTACAACATCGTGCTGAGCGGAGGAGATGTTGCGTCGGGTGAAACCGTGGTGCTGAGCCTGGATACCGCCAACGGTACGGCGATCAACCCGGCCGACTTTGGAGATCTGCAAAACGCCTCGTACAACGCGGCGACCAACGAGCTGACGCTGACCGGCCCGTTTACCAATGGAGCGACGGTGGCGAGCCTGACGGTTGATGCGGTGGACGACACCGTGTTCGAAGGCAACGAAGGTTACAGCGTGAGCCTGACGTCGGCGACCGTGGATGGCACGACGGTGAGCGCGACGGGGACACAGAACACGACGATTACCGACAACGACGCGCCGACGTTCACCCTGAGCGGAGATGCGACGGTAGCCGAAGGCGCCAGTGCGACCTACAACATCGTGCTGAGCGGAGGAGATGTTGCGTCGGGTGAAACCGTGGTGCTGAGCCTGGATACCGCCAACGGTACGGCGATCAACCCGGCCGACTTTGGAGATCTGCAAAACGCCTCGTACAACGCGGCGACCAACGAGCTGACGCTGACCGGCCCGTTTACCAATGGAGCGACGGTGGCGAGCCTGACGGTTGATGCGGTGGACGACACCGTGTTCGAAGGCAACGAAGGTTACAGCGTGAGCCTGACGTCGGCGACCGTGGATGGCACGACGGTGAGCGCGACGGGGACACAGAACACGACGATTACCGACAACGACGCGCCGACGTTCACCCTGAGCGGAGATGCGACGGTAGCCGAAGGCGCCAGTGCGACCTACAACATCGTGCTGAGCGGAGGAGATGTTGCGTCGGGTGAAACCGTGGTGCTGAGCCTGGATACCGCCAACGGTACGGCGATCAACCCGGCCGACTTTGGAGATCTGCAAAACGCCTCGTACAACGCGGCGACCAACGAGCTGACGCTGACCGGCCCGTTTACCAATGGAGCGACGGTGGCGAGCCTGACGGTTGATGCGGTGGACGACACCGTGTTCGAAGGCAACGAAGGTTACAGCGTGAGCCTGACGTCGGCGACCGTGGATGGCACGACGGTGAGCGCGACGGGGACACAGAACACGACGATTACCGACAACGACGCGCCGACGTTCACCCTGAGCGGAGATGCGACGGTAGCCGAAGGCGCCAGTGCGACCTACAACATCGTGCTGAGCGGAGGAGATGTTGCGTCGGGTGAAACCGTGGTGCTGAGCCTGGATACCGCCAACGGTACGGCGATCAACCCGGCCGACTTTGGAGATCTGCAAAACGCCTCGTACAACGCGGCGACCAACGAGCTGACGCTGACCGGCCCGTTTACCAATGGAGCGACGGTGGCGAGCCTGACGGTTGATGCGGTGGACGACACCGTGTTCGAAGGCAACGAAGGTTACAGCGTGAGCCTGACGTCGGCGACCGTGGATGGCACGACGGTGAGCGCGACGGGGACACAGAACACGACGATTACCGACAACGACGCGCCGACGTTCACCCTGAGCGGAGATGCGACGGTAGCCGAAGGCGCCAGTGCGACCTACAACATCGTGCTGAGCGGAGGAGATGTTGCGTCGGGTGAAACCGTGGTGCTGAGCCTGGATACCGCCAACGGTACGGCGATCAACCCGGCCGACTTTGGAGATCTGCAAAACGCCTCGTACAACGCGGCGACCAACGAGCTGACGCTGACCGGCCCGTTTACCAATGGAGCGACGGTGGCGAGCCTGACGGTTGATGCGGTGGACGACACCGTGTTCGAAGGCAACGAAGGTTACAGCGTGAGCCTGACGTCGGCGACCGTGGATGGCACGACGGTGAGCGCGACGGGGACACAGAACACGACGATTACCGACAACGACGCGCCGACGTTCACCCTGAGCGGAGATGCGACGGTAGCCGAAGGCGCCAGTGCGACCTACAACATCGTGCTGAGCGGAGGAGATGTTGCGTCGGGTGAAACCGTGGTGCTGAGCCTGGATACCGCCAACGGTACGGCGATCAACCCGGCCGACTTTGGAGATCTGCAAAACGCCTCGTACAACGCGGCGACCAACGAGCTGACGCTGACCGGCCCGTTTACCAATGGAGCGACGGTGGCGAGCCTGACGGTTGATGCGGTGGACGACACCGTGTTCGAAGGCAACGAAGGTTACAGCGTGAGCCTGACGTCGGCGACCGTGGATGGCACGACGGTGAGCGCGACGGGGACACAGAACACGACGATTACCGACAACGACGCGCCGACGTTCACCCTGAGCGGAGATGCGACGGTAGCCGAAGGCGCCAGTGCGACCTACAACATCGTGCTGAGCGGAGGAGATGTTGCGTCGGGTGAAACCGTGGTGCTGAGCCTGGATACCGCCAACGGTACGGCGATCAACCCGGCCGACTTTGGAGATCTGCAAAACGCCTCGTACAACGCGGCGACCAACGAGCTGACGCTGACCGGCCCGTTTACCAATGGAGCGACGGTGGCGAGCCTGACGGTTGATGCGGTGGACGACACCGTGTTCGAAGGCAACGAAGGTTACAGCGTGAGCCTGACGTCGGCGACCGTGGATGGCACGACGGTGAGCGCGACGGGGACACAGAACACGACGATTACCGACAACGACGCGCCGACGTTCACCCTGAGCGGAGATGCGACGGTAGCCGAAGGCGCCAGTGCGACCTACAACATCGTGCTG
Organism: Sedimenticolaceae bacterium; assembly: GCA_965224515.1. Lineage (GTDB taxonomy): Bacteria > Pseudomonadota > Gammaproteobacteria > Chromatiales > Chromatiaceae > Sedimenticola_A. The sequence continues at coordinate 3,647 of OZ245051.1, read as the reverse complement.
AGCGGAGGAGATGTTGCGTCGGGTGAAACCGTGGTGCTGAGCCTGGATACCGCCAACGGTACGGCGATCAACCCGGCCGACTTTGGAGATCTGCAAAACGCCTCGTACAACGCGGCGACCAACGAGCTGACGCTGACCGGCCCGTTTACCAATGGAGCGACGGTGGCGAGCCTGACGGTTGATGCGGTGGACGACACCGTGTTCGAAGGCAACGAAGGTTACAGCGTGAGCCTGACGTCGGCGACCGTGGATGGCACGACGGTGAGCGCGACGGGGACACAGAACACGACGATTACCGACAACGACGCGCCGACGTTCACCCTGAGCGGAGATGCGACGGTAGCCGAAGGCGCCAGTGCGACCTACAACATCGTGCTGAGCGGAGGAGATGTTGCGTCGGGTGAAACCGTGGTGCTGAGCCTGGATACCGCCAACGGTACGGCGATCAACCCGGCCGACTTTGGAGATCTGCAAAACGCCTCGTACAACGCGGCGACCAACGAGCTGACGCTGACCGGCCCGTTTACCAATGGAGCGACGGTGGCGAGCCTGACGGTTGATGCGGTGGACGACACCGTGTTCGAAGGCAACGAAGGTTACAGCGTGAGCCTGACGTCGGCGACCGTGGATGGCACGACGGTGAGCGCGACGGGGACACAGAACACGACGATTACCGACAACGACGCGCCGACGTTCACCCTGAGCGGAGATGCGACGGTAGCCGAAGGCGCCAGTGCGACCTACAACATCGTGCTGAGCGGAGGAGATGTTGCGTCGGGTGAAACCGTGGTGCTGAGCCTGGATACCGCCAACGGTACGGCGATCAACCCGGCCGACTTTGGAGATCTGCAAAACGCCTCGTACAACGCGGCGACCAACGAGCTGACGCTGACCGGCCCGTTTACCAATGGAGCGACGGTGGCGAGCCTGACGGTTGATGCGGTGGACGACACCGTGTTCGAAGGCAACGAAGGTTACAGCGTGAGCCTGACGTCGGCGACCGTGGATGGCACGACGGTGAGCGCGACGGGGACACAGAACACGACGATTACCGACAACGACGCGCCGACGTTCACCCTGAGCGGAGATGCGACGGTAGCCGAAGGCGCCAGTGCGACCTACAACATCGTGCTGAGCGGAGGAGATGTTGCGTCGGGTGAAACCGTGGTGCTGAGCCTGGATACCGCCAACGGTACGGCGATCAACCCGGCCGACTTTGGAGATCTGCAAAACGCCTCGTACAACGCGGCGACCAACGAGCTGACGCTGACCGGCCCGTTTACCAATGGAGCGACGGTGGCGAGCCTGACGGTTGATGCGGTGGACGACACCGTGTTCGAAGGCAACGAAGGTTACAGCGTGAGCCTGACGTCGGCGACCGTGGATGGCACGACGGTGAGCGCGACGGGGACACAGAACACGACGATTACCGACAACGACGCGCCGACGTTCACCCTGAGCGGAGATGCGACGGTAGCCGAAGGCGCCAGTGCGACCTACAACATCGTGCTGAGCGGAGGAGATGTTGCGTCGGGTGAAACCGTGGTGCTGAGCCTGGATACCGCCAACGGTACGGCGATCAACCCGGCCGACTTTGGAGATCTGCAAAACGCCTCGTACAACGCGGCGACCAACGAGCTGACGCTGACCGGCCCGTTTACCAATGGAGCGACGGTGGCGAGCCTGACGGTTGATGCGGTGGACGACACCGTGTTCGAAGGCAACGAAGGTTACAGCGTGAGCCTGACGTCGGCGACCGTGGATGGCACGACGGTGAGCGCGACGGGGACACAGAACACGACGATTACCGACAACGACGCGCCGACGTTCACCCTGAGCGGAGATGCGACGGTAGCCGAAGGCGCCAGTGCGACCTACAACATCGTGCTGAGCGGAGGAGATGTTGCGTCGGGTGAAACCGTGGTGCTGAGCCTGGATACCGCCAACGGTACGGCGATCAACCCGGCCGACTTTGGAGATCTGCAAAACGCCTCGTACAACGCGGCGACCAACGAGCTGACGCTGACCGGCCCGTTTACCAATGGAGCGACGGTGGCGAGCCTGACGGTTGATGCGGTGGACGACACCGTGTTCGAAGGCAACGAAGGTTACAGCGTGAGCCTGACGTCGGCGACCGTGGATGGCACGACGGTGAGCGCGACGGGGACACAGAACACGACGATTACCGACAACGACGCGCCGACGTTCACCCTGAGCGGAGATGCGACGGTAGCCGAAGGCGCCAGTGCGACCTACAACATCGTGCTGAGCGGAGGAGATGTTGCGTCGGGTGAAACCGTGGTGCTGAGCCTGGATACCGCCAACGGTACGGCGATCAACCCGGCCGACTTTGGAGATCTGCAAAACGCCTCGTACAACGCGGCGACCAACGAGCTGACGCTGACCGGCCCGTTTACCAATGGAGCGACGGTGGCGAGCCTGACGGTTGATGCGGTGGACGACACCGTGTTCGAAGGCAACGAAGGTTACAGCGTGAGCCTGACGTCGGCGACCGTGGATGGCACGACGGTGAGCGCGACGGGGACACAGAACACGACGATTACCGACAACGACGCGCCGACGTTCACCCTGAGCGGAGATGCGACGGTAGCCGAAGGCGCCAGTGCGACCTACAACATCGTGCTGAGCGGAGGAGATGTTGCGTCGGGTGAAACCGTGGTGCTGAGCCTGGATACCGCCAACGGTACGGCGATCAACCCGGCCGACTTTGGAGATCTGCAAAACGCCTCGTACAACGCGGCGACCAACGAGCTGACGCTGACCGGCCCGTTTACCAATGGAGCGACGGTGGCGAGCCTGACGGTTGATGCGGTGGACGACACCGTGTTCGAAGGCAACGAAGGTTACAGCGTGAGCCTGACGTCGGCGACCGTGGATGGCACGACGGTGAGCGCGACGGGGACACAGAACACGACGATTACCGACAACGACGCGCCGACGTTCACCCTGAGCGGAGATGCGACGGTAGCCGAAGGCGCCAGTGCGACCTACAACATCGTGCTGAGCGGAGGAGATGTTGCGTCGGGTGAAACCGTGGTGCTGAGCCTGGATACCGCCAACGGTACGGCGATCAACCCGGCCGACTTTGGAGATCTGCAAAACGCCTCGTACAACGCGGCGACCAACGAGCTGACGCTGACCGGCCCGTTTACCAATGGAGCGACGGTGGCGAGCCTGACGGTTGATGCGGTGGACGACACCGTGTTCGAAGGCAACGAAGGTTACAGCGTGAGCCTGACGTCGGCGACCGTGGATGGCACGACGGTGAGCGCGACGGGGACACAGAACACGACGATTACCGACAACGACGCGCCGACGTTCACCCTGAGCGGAGATGCGACGGTAGCCGAAGGCGCCAGTGCGACCTACAACATCGTGCTGAGCGGAGGAGATGTTGCGTCGGGTGAAACCGTGGTGCTGAGCCTGGATACCGCCAACGGTACGGCGATCAACCCGGCCGACTTTGGAGATCTGCAAAACGCCTCGTACAACGCGGCGACCAACGAGCTGACGCTGACCGGCCCGTTTACCAATGGAGCGACGGTGGCGAGCCTGACGGTTGATGCGGTGGACGACACCGTGTTCGAAGGCAACGAAGGTTACAGCGTGAGCCTGACGTCGGCGAC